>NZ_CABFVU010000002.1:0-330000 GCF_902150045.1 Chitinophaga polysaccharea | reverse complement strand
GCACTTCCACTACTGAAGGCGCGGTGGCAGCGGCTTCAGTTGCTGCTGCAACAGGTGCAGGTGCGCCATCATCCTGGAATTCTATAAAGTCAGGATCCCCTTCCTTTGCCTTGCGTTTCTTCGATTTCTTTTTTACCGGCTCTTCTGTACCCGTGGCGACCTTGACAGCTTCTTCTGCAGCAGCTTCGCTGGCAGCTGTTTTATTTTCTTCTGCCAGTACCCCGCTCAAAATTGCCTGTTCTTCTTCCGTTAAAGGTGCTCTTTCTCCCCTGTTACGTTTCTTCCGGGATTTCTTCACTTCTCCTCCGGTAGCTACAGGCACGGCTTCCGCAGGAGCTACTTCCTTTTTCACTTCGGGCACCGGCTCGGGCTCGTCCCTGTCATCGCCACCCACCACTACTTTATCCAGCGCAGAGGCAAAGGAATTGCCTGATTTTGCCGGGGCAGATTTAGATGGACCGGTTACAATGGCTTTATCAGCAAAAGTGGTTTCAAGGTCTTTTTGCAGGTTGGACATCATTTCTTTTTTGGCGGTGTCCAATTCAGGCACAACAGCATCCGGAGCCGACGGAGCTGCTGCCAAAGCGGTTTCTCCTGCATCGGACCTGAGCTCCCGGAAGGTTTGCAGGTTATATAAAGAATAACCGGCTTCGCCAGACTGCTTCAGCAGGAAGCCCTGATCACTTTTGGTTATTCTCAGGTTAAACTGTGCTTCTTTGGATTCTTTGTTGGGGAAACCTACCGTAATAGGCGCTGTACCGGTTTCCAGCCGGGGGATGATAATATAGCCCCTGTCGGTGGAGCTCAACACTTTGCCGTTATGCTTTACATAAAACGGCTGTCCCTTCTCGCTCTGAATATATACGTAGTGAAGCTGTTCCTGCGCCCGCAACCGGCCGCATAGTAACAGACATGCCCATACGAATATTACTGTCCTGTATTTAAGATGCATACTATAGATTGGTATAAAACTGTCTCAGTGCAAATATTATTCCAGCACGATCAGCACTTCGCCCTTTTCCACCGCAGTGCGCTCTGACACCTTGATTTCTTTTACAATGGCGTCTGAACCGGCCTTGAACACATTTTCCATTTTCATGGCTTCCAGGATCAGTACCGGGTCGCCTTTCTTGATGGCCTGCCCCGGGGTTACCAGTACCTTGAGCACCAGGCCCGGCATAGGCGCCTTAATATCATTCACCTTCCTGGCCATAGCATCTTTAATCCCCATAGACGCCAGCAGCTGATCGATCGGCTCTTCTATCACCACCTCAAACTGCTGCTGGTTTACCTGTAACACTACAGTTTTAGTGTCTTTCTCTATCCTCAACACCTGCGCCTGGTAGCTGCGGCCGTCCATAATAACGCTGTAATCGCCGGAAGGCAGTTTCACCGCCGACCAATCCACTTCCTGGTTATCGCAGGTAATCCTTGTATCGTTATTAATGGCAAATGCAGATCTGCCATTCACTATTGCTTTGATCATAATGTTGTTTTTACCGGCCCCCGGGCGTAACAAAAATAGCATTTTTAACCACTTACCTCATATTTGGCCCATTTGTTTAAATTTGACCCTTTTAAATTGGCCCAAGCCAATACATTTGTTTAAAACAGTCTTTTACATGAATCTACATCTGAAGCAATCCCTGATGGGGATGCTGATCGGAGGAATAGCCGGTCTGGCGATGAGCACTAACCTGATGGCCCAATCCGACAACACAGCCCAGGACGACCCCGCATTAAAGATTTACCGCGCATCTGCCACCAAAGTGAACGACCTCGTACATACGAAGCTGGACGTACGTTTCGACTACGCCAAACGGTACCTCTATGGTAAGGCCTGGATAACCCTCAAGCCACATTTTTATGCCACCGACTCCCTCACGCTGGATGCAAAAGGCATGGACATTAAGGATGTAGCGATAGTAAAGGCAGGTAAAAACAGTCCGCTAAAATACAGCTACGACAGCCTCCAGCTGCATATCGCACTGGATAAACGTTACAAAGCCACCGAATCATATATCATCTATATAAGTTATACAGCAAAACCCGATGAGCTCAAAGTAAAAGGCAGCGCTGCTATCTCCGATGCCAAAGGGCTCTATTTCATCAACCCCGATGGCAAAGATCCAAATAAGCCCACCCAAATATGGACCCAGGGAGAAACAGAAAGCTCTTCTGCCTGGTTTCCCACTATCGATAAAACCAACCAGAAGTGCACCGAGGAGATCAGTATGACGGTGGAAAAGAAATATGTGACCCTTTCCAACGGTAAACTGGTAAAACAGCAAAACAATGCCGATGGTACCCGTACCGACACGTGGAAAATGGATCTTCCTCACTCCCCTTACCTGTTTATGATGGCCGTGGGCGAATATGCCGTTGTAAAAGACAGCTGGCGCGGAAAGGAAGTAAGCTATTACGTAGAAAAGCCTTTTGAGAAATATGCCAAAGCCATTTTTGGTAACACACCTGAAATGCTCAGCTTCTATTCCAAAATACTTGGATACGACTATCCCTGGGTGAAATACTCCCAGATCACCGGCCGCGACTATGTTTCCGGCGCCATGGAAAACACTACTGCCACGCTTCACGGAGAATTTATGCAGAAAACTGACCGTGAACTGCTCGATAACAACAACTATAACGAAAGCGTAATTGCCCACGAGCTGTTCCATCACTGGTTCGGCGACCTGGCCACTGCCGAGTCCTGGAGCAATCTTACCGTAAACGAATCCTTTGCCGATTACAGCGAATACCTGTGGCTGGAACATAAATACGGTAAAGACGCAGCAGACGAACATAGCCTGGAAGCAACGCAAACGTATATGTCGGCGATACAGTACTCCGGCGATAAAGACCTGGTACGCTTCCATTACCACGACAAAGAAGATATGTTTGACCAGATCACCTACCAGAAAGGCGGCCGTATTTTACATATGCTTCGCAATGCAGTTGGAGATTCTGCCTTCTTCAAGTCCCTGAACCTTTACCTGAAAACAAATGCCTTTAAGGCCACGGAAGCGCACCAGCTGCGCCTGGCAGTAGAAGAAGTAACCGGCAGGGATATGAACTGGTTCTTTAATGAATGGTACTTTGGTAAAGGCTTCCCCCAGCTGGATATCAGCTATAAGTATAATGACGCCGCCAATACGGTAACCGTTATCTTACAGCAGATCCAGAAAGACAGCAAAGTATGGCATATTCCAATGGCCATAGATATCTACGCAGGTGGTAAAACAGAAAGACATAACATCTTCATGGAAAACAGGATCGATTCCTTCACCTTCTCTTACACCACCAAACCAGACCTGGTGAATGTAGATGCAGATAAGGTAGTTTTGGCCAAGATAGATGATCACCGTGCATTCAGCACCTATGCTTATCAATACGCACACGCTCCCAACTATATGGACCGCCACATCGCTATTGATGAAGCAGCGGATGCACAAGCCACCAATCCTGAAGCAGTGAAGCTCCTGAGGCTGGCCCTGAAAGATAAATACCATGGTTTAAGAACCTATACAATAGGTAAGCTGAACCTGGGCAATGCAGCAGTAAAAGCGGCTGCCCTGCCCATCCTGATAGATCTTGCCAAACAAGACCCCAGTTCACTGGTACGCGCTGCTGCCCTGCAGCAACTGGGTGAACTGAAAGATCCACAGTACGCATCCTTATTTGAAGCAGCTACAAAAGATAAATCGTACGGTGTAGAGGCTGCTGGCCTGGAAGGCTTAGCCACACTGGATCTTGACAAAGCCTATAACATTGCCAAACAACTGGAAAGCGATACCAAAGGCAAACTGGTAAATGCTATTGCCGGTGTATACGCCAGAAAAGGAAATGCCGCAGACATAGCTTTCGTGGCCACCAAATTTGACGAAACCTCCGGCCAGGATAAGCTGAATGCGGCTTTCGACTACCTGGGCTTCCTCTCTAAGATCAACAATACCCCCGCGGTTATAAAAGGCGTGGACCAGGTAAAGGCTATGACTGTTCAATTCAACAATTCACAGGTAAGCACTTACATCACTAACTGGATGCAGGAGATCAGCAAAAGCAAATCGCAGGAGGCAACCGCCGTTTCCGGTGCCAACCGCGAGGAGCTGCTGAAGCAGTCGGACTATTTCCGTAAGGCGTCTGAGGAGATCCGGAAGAGTATTAAATAATGCAGCGGATTTTGTCTGACTCAGGATTATGATGATTTCGCTGAATATCCTGATTTTTATTTTTGAATTTTATATAAGAAGGGAGATGAAAGCAATACCGCTTTTATCTCCCTTTTTTATCTTACTAAAAAATAAATCAGCAAAATCATCATAATCCTGAGTCAGACAAAATCCGTTTCAATCTTCACAAGGGCATTGAGTTCGGGATCCCAGCGCCAGGGAGTGTTAGCGAGTCGGACTCCTCCGAGCCAGCGATGCTCCAATGATGCGTAGTCGAGGTAGTTTTCTTCTTCTTCCAGTATTTCTCTTCCAAGACTGGTAATTTTCAGCATCTGGTCATGCTCTTCGATTACGCCGGCGTTAGCCATGCGGTGTACGAGGATATCCAGCTGGAAGTTGGTGAAGCCGTAGATTTCAAGCTCGCTCCAGAAAAGCATGTAAAGGTCGTACCAGCGGTAGCTGCCGAGTACGAGGCGGAGCAGGAAGTAGTTTTCGATGATGCTCAGGCCGGTGTTGATATCAGGGAATCTTTTCAGGTGCGCAGTAATAGCCTCCGGGAGGTATTTCAGGTTTCCGGGAGGCAGCTTGCTAACGGTTTCCAGTACCTGTGGTGTGCTCAGGCACCAGGCATCCCAAACATCGGCGGCCCAGGTAAGGTCGCTGGGCTGAAGTGGTATGCGTTGTTCAAAAATTTGCGGGAACTCATCCGCTGTGGGGTGATGATGAAGATCTACCAGGCTGATAGTGGGAAGAGTGGTGAGCCGGCTGCTGAGATAATGGAGGATGAACAGCATATTGACCTGGCAAAACAGGTCGTACTCAAACCAGAGCACTATTTCGTCTGCAGCGGAGCCGGAGAGGTCTAACTTCTCCAGCTCCTGTACTACATTGGTAAAATAAGTTTGCCTGTCAATTCCGTAATGATATTCGAGGTGTTTGGCGCGGCTTTCAAAGAATTCTGTAAGATCTTTTGTGTATTTCACTTTGCCCTCGCACATCATTTCCCGGCACACCACAATTTCTCCCGGCACCTTGCTTTGCCGGAACAAGGCAAGGGTAGCATCTCCGTTTAACACATGCAAATATGACATAAAATAGTTTTCCTGCTATTACCAGCTGCCACTGGCGCCACCGCCGCCTCCGGAGCCTCCTCCGAAACCGCCGAAGCCACCTCCGCCTCCACCGCCGGACCATCCTCCACCGCTGCTGCCGCCTCCACCGAAGCCGCTCATGCCGCCTATCACCGGCCATATCCATCCGCCACGCCGGTTGTAGGTAGTACCACCACCCCGGCCGCCGCCACCGCGACTAATGATGGAAATGATAATCACGATCACCATAATGATCAGGAATATAGCTCCCGGGCTGATACCTGGTTCACTTTGCCTGGGGTCTGCACGGTATTCGCCGGCGGCTGCCTTCTGAATGGCTTCCACGGCTCCATCCAGCCCCTGGTAGTAGTGGCCTTCACGGAAGGCCGGTTTTATGATCTGGGAAATGATCTGGTTAGCGGTAGCGTCGGGCACTACGCCTTCCATACCATAACCTGTCTCTATCCTGATCTTCCTGTCTTCCAGTGAAACAAGAATAAGGATACCATTGTTCTTGCCTTTGGTACCTATTCCCCAATCACGCAATATTTTTAATGATACCTGGCTGATATCGTAGTCACCGATGGACTTGAGTGTAACAATGGCTATTTGAGTGGAGGTGCTGTCGAAGTAAGCCACTACTTTTTGTTCGAGGGCCTCATCTTCGCTTTTCAGCAGTATCCCTGCAAAGTCGTTCACTAAAGTGGGAGGATTAGGCCGGGGCGGTATATTCTGTGCATTGGCCAGCAAACCCGCCATCATTAATAATCCCGGTAAAAACCAGCGTAGTATCCTCATTGTATCAAAGCTAAAATCGTTAAAAAGAGTGGCTTTTATTTGCCGAAGACGATATCGTCGGGCAGTTCATTAGCATCATTACCGGCTTCATGCGGGAAAAAGGTACGGAGTGATTCCCCTATTTCCGCTATACATGCTTCGATGCCATCGATAATACGATTCTCCTGAAAGTGGCTGATCAATAACCCGGCTTCTTTTATCCAGAAGTCATTACCTACTTTCTCGTGTATGCCCTGGTCGCCCAGGATGGCAAACTGCCGGTCTTTGATGGCCACATATACCAATACGCCGTTGCGCAGTCTTGTTTTTCCCATATCCAGTGATACGAAGGCTTCCTTCGCTCTGTCCATAGGATCTACATAGCTGCAATGGCTTTCTACAAACAACCTGATTTCCCCTGAGGTAAGCCGTTCTGCTACCCGGATAGCGTGCACCAGTCTTTCTTTTTCTGATTCTGAAAAAATCTCTTTCCGTTTAAAAGGGAAAATGCGCATGCTGTATATTTTTTAATTCCGGTCCGGGATGCAGGTGTAATACCTGCATCCCGGAGGCGGCCAATCTTTTATGGGTTGCTTTTTAGAATTTTACCTGCGGAGCATTCTCGGAACCGGCAGCGGCTTCGAAATAGCCTTTCTGTTTAAAGCCGGTGATACCAGCCACGATATTATTCGGGAAGGTGCGCACGGAGCTGTTGTACACGTTTACTGCATCGTTAAAGTCGTTACGGGCTACGTTGATCCTGTTTTCCGTTCCTTCCAGTTGTGCCTGGAGGTTCTGGAAATTGGCGTTCGCCTTCAGGTCGGGGTAAGACTCAGATACGGCGAGCAGGCGGCCGAGAGCCTGGCTTAACTGTCCTTGTGCGGCCTGGTATTGCTGAATTTTTTCAGGGCTGAGATCATTCACATCGACTTTGATCTGGGTAGCGCTGGCACGGGCCTGTACTACTTTTTCAAGGGTTTCCGTTTCGAAGTTGGCAGCGCCCTTTACAGTGGCCACCAGGTTAGGGATCAGATCAGCACGGCGTTGATAGCTACTCTGTACCACTCCCCATTTATTTTTCACGGCTTCATCTTTGGTCACGAGGCCATTGTATTTTCCACAACCTAACATGACCAACAATGCGAGTACTACGATAACAATAATTCCTGTTTTCATCTGAATTTAAGTTTAAGTTTTAAGTGCCGGCAAACGTGCAAAAGGTATTCCCTAATTTACACTTGCCGGTGTAAGTAGTTTTTTCTCCGGTGAACGCTATAAAAAAAGCGGTTAACGCATGCTTTTCATGGCTACACGAAAATATGGAAACTCCCCCACTAAATAGCTATTGGATAAGGAAACGGCTATTTTTTAAAAAAGTTCATTCATCCTTGAAATATTCGTCATAAAACAGTATGTTTATATGTACCTTTGCCAGGTGTAAAACGTTGAACGTTTTACTATATACTTTAAGTTGAATGGGGCAGAATGGATACAAAATCGATATCGAAAGTTTCATTGTTTCTAACTCATTTATTATCAATAACTTGGAACTAAGTCTGCTTAAATGAGTGCACAACACATCCATATACTCTATATTGATGATGAAATACACAATCTGAATGCCTTTAAGGCTTCATTCAGGAGGCTGTACAACATAGTTACAGCCAGTTCCGCGGAAGACGCGGAAAAACTGCTGGCAGAAAACGAATTTCATATCATTATTTCCGACCAGCGAATGCCCAAAACTACCGGGATAGAGTTTTTTGAATCGATACTTGAAAAGTACCCCGAGCCAATACGTATGCTGCTTACCGGCTATGCCGACATTAATGCCGTAGTAGATGCCATCAATAAAGGACAGGTTTATAAGTATTTCTCCAAACCCTGGAATGAAGAGGAGCTGAAGCACAATATTGAGAAAGCATATGAAGTATACGCCCTCCGGAAAGAGAACAAGGAATTAACCGCCAAATTGCTTGATGTAAACCAGAAACTGGAGTTCCTGGTAAGACAAAAATTAATTTCCTGATCATTTACAGTAGTAGTGAAGATAAAGAGGGATGCCTGTGAAGTGGCTTCCGGATTGCTTATGCGATACTTTTGCCATGTACATAAGGTGGACTTGATCAGGAGAGGATATGCTCATTCCCGTTGTTGGGTTGCTACTGTATAAGGTATACCCGAAGTAACGGGGCACTTTTTAACGGCTTTCTTTTTATAAGACAATACCCTTTTGAGATCAGGCATTGCCTTTACCCGCTGTTTTGTTTTTGCCGGAACAACCACCCCGAGTATGTTTGCGGCCACAAAACAACGGTTTGCAGAAGCCTGTTGTTCATGGAAGCTTCTCGCCTGCAGGACTACCAGCAACGTGCCTTTTCCCGGTATTGCTGCGTCCAGTTCCATACCAGGAAAATGCGTATTTAAATTGATCATTACAACAGCTGTAGCCTGGCCGGTTACCAGGTGCTCTGCAAAACTGATGCGTACCGCAACCAGCTTTACTTCCATATAGGTAGCGGTTCCCTGCGATGGTAATGTTTGCGCGGGTATTGTTACCGTTCCTCCTGGTGAGATCAGTGGCTGGAGGCTGAAGAATTGCTCCACACCCGTATGCCTGTTGAACCGGAAGCCGTTTATAGTTTGCAGCTGATCTTTTCCTGCGGAGATCAGCGCTTTGTTGAGGCGGTTCACAAGTGATCCATCACAGGGGATGTTGAGGAGGGGAACGATAGCCTGCCGGATCAGCTTTCCTTTCCTGCTGGCGAGGCCAAAGTCCCTGGCTGCGTGCCCGGTAGCGGCGGTTTGCCGCACAGTTTCAGGCATGGTACGGAGAAAGTACTGACCGTTCCTCCGGTAACCGATCAGGTTACCCAGTTTGCCTGTAAAAGTGTTTATTCCTGTTTGTTTTGCCATTTGGGTTAACGTTTTTATTAAAAATACGGTAAAGCAGCGAATGCTTATCTGCCTGGAATTTAGCGAACCACAAACGGGAGAGCATTGGGCATTGGAGGTTATCCAAACAGAGATGGCCCGGTGTTGTCTTTTCTCTAAAGTGCAATGCTCTCCCCTTTGAAACTATCTAAATCTGCAAATGTTGATTTTCCTTTAACTTGCACCACATTGTGAACTTAATTTCATAGCATCATGCAAGTTTGGAAAGATTACCAGGCAGAGAATAAAGATCGTTTCCTGGAAGAATTACTGGAGCTGTTACGCATTCCTTCTGTGAGCGCGGATTCCCGTCACAATCAGGATACCCAACAGTGCGCAGAAGCGGTAAAAGTACGTTTGGAAGAAGCCGGCGCTGATAAAGTAGAAGTATGCCAAACGGCCGGCCACCCGATCGTTTATGGCGAAAAGATCATAGATCCTTCCTTACCCACAGTACTGGTGTACGGCCATTACGACGTACAGCCTGCAGATCCGCTGGAGTTGTGGCACAGCGGTCCGTTTGAGCCCGTGATCAAAGACGGTAATATATATGCCCGCGGCAGCGCGGACGACAAAGGCCAGTTTTTCATGCATGTGAAGGCTTTTGAAACCATGCACAAAACCAACACTATTCCCTGCAACATCAAATTCATGATTGAAGGGGAAGAAGAAGTAGGCTCTGCTAACCTGGGCATCTTCCTGAAGGAAAACAAAGAACGCCTGAAAGCTGACGTAGTATTGATTTCAGATACTTCCATGATCAGTCTTGATAACCCGTCGATAGATACCGGTTTGCGCGGGCTCGCCTATATGGAAGTAGAAGTAACCGGTCCTAACCGCGATCTGCACAGCGGCGTATACGGTGGCGCAGTGGCTAACCCGGCTACCATCCTGGCAAAAATGATTGCCTCCCTGCATGATGAAAATAACCACATCACTATTCCCGGCTTCTATGATAAAGTACAGGAACTGAGCACAGAAGAAAGAGCAGCACTGAACGCCGCTCCTTTTGATGAAGAAGAGTATAAAAAAGACCTTGGTGTAGCTGATGTTTGGGGTGAGAAAGGATATTCTACCATTGAAAGGACAGGTATCCGTCCAACGCTGGAGGTAAACGGTATATGGGGTGGCTACACCGGCGAAGGCTCCAAAACCGTATTGCCCTCCAAGGCTTTTGCCAAAATTTCCATGCGGCTTGTTCCTAACCAGGACTGGCACGAGATCTCTGACCTGTTCACCAAACATATTGAAGCCATTGCGCCCAAGAGCGTAAAAGTGAAAGTAACGAAGCATCATGGCGGCAGTCCATATGTTACCCCTATTGATTCAGTGGCATTCAAGGCGGCCCACCAGGCCATCCATACTACTTTTGGCAAAGATCCTATCCCCGTGCGGGGTGGAGGAAGTATTCCCATTGTAGCGTTATTTGAAAAAGAGCTGGGACTGAAAACAGTGCTGATGGGCTTTGGACTGGATAGCGACAACCTGCATTCTCCCAACGAGAAGTATGGTTTAGCCAATTATTACAAAGGCATTGAAACCATTCCTTATTTCCACAAATTTTTTGCGGAACTGAGCAAATAGTATTACTGGCGGCAGCTGCGGCTGTCGCCAGCTTAAAGTTTTGAATATGAGCAATACCGAAAAAGTACGCGTTGATAAATACCTCTGGTCTATCAGGGTGTTTAAAACCCGCAGCCAGGCTGCAGATGCCTGCGACAGCGGTAAAGTGAAGATGAACGGCGCATCTGTAAAAGCCGCCAAACCAGTAAACATAGGCGATAAGTTTGAAGTGAGGAGCGAAGCCCGTAAGTGGGTGATAGAGGTAACAGGGTTGATCTCCAACAGAGTGGCCTATTCTGAAGCCATTAAATATTACATCGACAATACCCCGGATGAAGACAAACTGGCTCCTGCCTATATTCCATCCGTATTCCAGACCGGTAAACGCCAGAGTAAGATCGGAAGGCCTACGAAAAAGGATCGCCGGAGCATTGAAGGGTTTATGGAAGGGGATGAAGAAGAGTGAGGGGTGATGAGATTCTCCCTTTTTTCTACAATTTCTCACTTTTGCGTAGTAATTTTGCATCCTCATTCTTAAACTAAGGATTTTCA
Organism: Chitinophaga polysaccharea; assembly: GCF_902150045.1. Taxonomy (GTDB): domain Bacteria; phylum Bacteroidota; class Bacteroidia; order Chitinophagales; family Chitinophagaceae; genus Chitinophaga; species Chitinophaga polysaccharea_A. The sequence continues at coordinate 318,914 of NZ_CABFVU010000002.1, read as the reverse complement.
ATGCCTAAACAAAGCGACGTACTTACTGCCGATTTCCTCGTGAAAGTAGCAGAAGAATTTGGTACCCCGGTGTACATTTACCATGCAGAAAAGATTAAGACCCAGTATGAAAAGCTGCAGAAAGCGTTTCATAAGGCAGACACCCGCTTTTTCTACGCCTGTAAGGCATTGACCAACATCAATATCCTTAAGTACATCAATTCCATTGGCTGCGGCCTGGATACTGTGTCTATTCAGGAGGTACAGCTGGGCCTCCGGGCAGGTTTTGATCCGAAAAATATCATTTTTACCCCCAACTGTGTAGACCTGCAGGAAATTATTGCAGCGAAAGACCTGGGCGTGATCATTAATATAGACAACCTCTCTATCCTGGAGCAGTTTGGCAATAAGTTCGGCGGCAGCTACCCGATCTGTATCCGTTTGAACCCGCATATTATGGCAGGGGGCAACTTTAAGATCTCTACGGGGCATATCGACAGCAAGTTTGGTATTTCCATTCACCAGATGCGTCATATCGAACGCATTATCAATTCCACTAAACTGAAGGTAACGGGTCTGCATATGCACACCGGGTCCGAAATCAAAGACGTGGATGTGTTCCTGCGCGGTGTGGAAGTAATGTTTGAAATGGTGCAGCACTTCCCGGACCTGGAATCTATTGACCTGGGCAGTGGCTTCAAGGTAGCCTATCAACAGGGAGATCCCGAAACGGATATCGACCTGCTGGGCAAAAAACTGAGCGAAGCCTTCAACAACTTTGCTAAATCGTATGTACGCCCGCTGCAACTGTGGTTTGAACCAGGAAAGTTCCTGGTAAGCCAGAGCGGTTACTTTGTGGTGAAAGCTAATGTGATCAAGCAAACCACCGCCAACGTATTTGTAGGGGTGAACTCCGGCTTCAATCATTTGATCAGGCCGATGTTCTACGACGCATTCCACCTGATCCGCAACATCTCCAACCCTAAGGGTACGGAACGGATCTATACTGTAGTGGGTAATATTTGTGAAACAGACACTTTTGGCTGGGATCGTAAGATCAACGAGGTCCGGGAAGGCGATTACCTGGTGTTTTACAACGCCGGCGCCTATGGCTTTGAAATGTCGTCTAACTTTAACTCCCGCCTGAAACCGGCGGAAGTACTGGTAAAAGACGGTAAGCCACACCTGATCCGCAAACGTGATACTTTAGAAGATCTGCTTAAAAACCAGATCGAATTGCAATAGATCTTCTGGATTTCGACGGATTCAGGTATTTGATTATCAGGCTTATAGTACTTTTGACAAATACCTGAATCCCGGAATTCAAAATTGATACAATATTTCCCCTACCTTTGCGTCTACAATAGTACTCCCCTCTGTTATTCCTGCAATGTTTTACTGTAAATTGTAATAATAAGTTTATTACTGGCACTAAAAGGACAGCCTTTGGTTATAATTGTACGACAATATGAAAGTTTTAACTGCACACCCCGGCGTATTTAACGATGATAAAGTAATTGAGTCCAATATATCATTCGTACCATTCCTGAATTATCTGAAGGAAAAGGTAACCCATGAAGGAGAGGCCCGTTCATCTTTCTATAAACTGATCATTGACAAGTTTGAAAGCAACCCGGCGGTACTCAAGCCCATTCCCAGCGATGGAGATCTTACGCCTTATAAAGAATACCTGGATCTGCTGATAGCTGCTATTTTCCCGGTTACCACAGACTCCAGCAAAGACATCTATGGTATAGGCGTTCCTTTTAAGTTCGCCATCTTCCATTATTCTGATCTGTTTAAACAACTGTTCACAGATAACGGCTCTGAACTATCGGCTGTTCCGGATGGCATTTCTATAGCACAGGTAAAAAAAGACAAGATCACCTGGCTGTATAAACTGATCCTGGAAAAGGTGTTCCACTTCCCGATGAGCTATAAGAACGAGATTATCCATACAGTGGAAACACCCAATGGAAGCAAGCGTTACGTGAAAGTGAATATAGATCCCAGGTTTGTGGATGTAAAAGTGAACGGTGAACTGCCGAACCTGAACTACGACATGTTCTGTTCCAAACAGATGACCCCGGAAGCACTGCAACAGCTGCTGCCTACCAGTATGTTTTCCCTGGAAGGCTTTGTTATATGGACAGTGAAGGATGTGACCCAATCGGAATCGCTTAATAACATTAAGAGCCTGGTGATGAACATGCGCACCAGCAACGAAGTGGAAAGCTACCGGACCGTGGAAAAAATGGTTCCGGTGATCCTGGGCCTGCCTGATGTAACTGCCCACCTGGTGCCCTTCCCCAAAGTGAACGGTAAAAATGTACTGGAGGAACAGTTCTCCATTACAGACCCTATCCTTGGCGTAGGCAACAAAAAACAACAGCAACATTTCTTCCAGCTCCTGCTGGATCACCTGCAGCAAAACCCGGTACCGCTGATCGTGCCCGATGTGAATGATAATTCCATCGCGCCGCATGCGTTCCTGAAATATCTGCCCATCAAGAATATCCGGAGCTTCGTGATATTTCCCATCACCCATAAGAAAGAAATACTGGGTGTACTGGAACTGGCTTCATCTACTCCCAACGGGTTATCGGCTGAGCCGTTGTGGAAACTGCAAAACACTTATCCCCTGCTGGTGCTGATGCTGAACCGCAGCATGAACATCCTGGAAAGCCGGCTGAATGAAGTGATCAAAGACCAGTTCACGGCATTGCAACCCTCCGTGGAATGGAAGTTTGTGGATGCCGCATGGAACTACCTGCTCACACCGGAAGAGGAAAGAAAAGATATTGAAAGCATCAGCTTTGACGAAGTATACCCGCTGTACGGCGCTGTGGATATCCGCAACTCCTCTGTACAACAGGGCGCTGCCATCCGGGAAGATTTACAGGAACAGCTGGAACTGATCCGGGATACCCTGGAAACCATCGGCAAAACTATTCACCTGCCGTTGCTGGAAGAGCTGCAGTTCAAAACAAACGACCTGCTGGAGAACCTCAGCAATAGCCTGCAGGCAGGCGAAGACCTGAAGGTGAACGAATTCATGGACCAGGAAATTAAACCGGTACTGGAGCATTTGTGTGAAGACAATGCAGACCTGAAGCCGTTGCTGAACAGCTACTTTACCCAGATGGACAAATCAGAAGGACGTGTTTACCATCACCGGAGAGAGTATGAAGAAAGCCTGGCCAACATTAACATGGCTATCAGCCAGTACCTGGAGAAAGAGCGCCAGTACATACAGCAATCGTTCCCCTGCTACTTTGAAAAGTACCGTACCGATGGCGTAGAATACACTATTTATATTGGCCAATCTATAGCCCAGGAGAAAAAGTTTGATCAGCTGTACCTGCGGAACCTCCGCCTGTGGCAGCTTTCCTCTATGGCGCATATTGCAAGGCTCACGCATAAACTGGGACCTAAATTAAAAGTACCGCTGCAAACCACGCAGATGATCCTTATGCACAGCGCTCCTATCACCATCAGTTTCCGCAGCGATGAGCGCCGGTTTGACGTGGAAGGCGCCTACAATGTGCGTTATGAGATCATCAAAAAACGTATCGATAAAGTACACGTAAAAGATACCGGCGAACGCTTAACACAACCCGGTACTATTGCCATGGTATACTCTTACATAAGGGAAATGGAAGAGCTGAAAAAGTATATCACTTTCCTGCAAAGCAAGAAAATACTGCTACCGGAAATCGAGATGCTGGACCTGGAAGAATTACAGGGAGTAAGCGGCCTGAAAGCGCTTCGTGTAAAAGTAAATATGGAAGCTACAATATAAGAGAGTGAATCGTTGAAATATGTTCTCTACAAAAGAAAGGCCGCCTCGTTGTATGAGGCGGCCTTTCTTTTAAAATTTAAACCCGAAGGTGATATAAGGTACCGTTTCTTCTTTTGAATGTCCTACCACCGCCGTGATGATCAACGCATTTATAGGCGCTATATAAACGCCTCCCCCATATCCGTCGTGCCACACATGGGAAGTTTCATTTTCCCTCCATACACGGCCCACATCATTAAAGGCGATAAGCCCAACGCCTGCAGGCAGGATATATGTTTTCAGATCAAATAACTTCACGCGTATCTCCGTATTGTTATATACACTGGCATCGCCGGCAAAGCGGTAATTGCGGTAACCGCGGAGGTTTTGCACACCTCCCAGGGTAAGCGCCTGGAAGTATTCATAGTTACCCCATAATTTGCCGCCACCAAAACGGCTTACGATCACAAAGTTGGCCGGGATACGGAAGCTCATATAGAGGCTCAGATCCGACTGCAGCGATGTGGTGCTATAACTGTTACTGTTCACACCGAAGTTGCCGGCATAAGTGGTGGTCCACAGGATACCGCGGGTAGGAATGATCTTGTTGTTGCGGGTGTCGATAGTAGCTACTATTTTGCCACCGGCATATGCTTTATTGGCATAGATGCCTGCAGAATCCAACCCGTTGTTTTTAAAATCAGTGATGAAACGGTCATGGTTCTCATCTTTATTAAAAGCATAGTTATTAAATGCAGGCCCGTACGCAATGGTCATGTGATTACCCACGCTTGTTCTCAGCAATGCTTCTGCTGTATAAAAATTATACCGTGCCCTGTACCAGGAAATGGTTTTATTATCCGACTTATCAAACACTGTTTCATTTCCATAACCAAAGAAGTTGATGGTATTGTTTGGCGCCTTTGCCCTGGCGAACAACAACAGGTCCGTTTTCCCGATCACATCTGTATACTCTCCTTCGTAGCGGAAGTTCCAGGCGCGGGTGGCCAGCGAGTGTGTAGCAGTGAACAGATGTTTTGTGGAGAATGGCTCCCGGCGCCAGGAATGGCGGGTAAGGGACAAGCCCAAACCGAGTAAAACACCATCGTCGCGGTTATATCCACCGGCCAGTAGCGGCATTGCTTTTTCATACTGGAAGGCGTTGCGGTTATATTTGATATTGGCAGGATCGTTCGACAGGCGGCGTTGCTCATTACCGGTGAGCGCAAAGGTATCTTTACCGGTACGCTGATCGTATATGCGTACCCGTTTGCCTGCTTTTACAGTAGTGCTATCGATATAAGCATCTGCTTCCTTACCACCTACCAGGCGGATACGGATGGGCGTTGCATGATCCCCCTTTACCACGAAGCGGTCGTTTCCACCCATACCGTAAACATTTACTTCTTTGGTAACAGAAGGATCGAAAGTACGGGAGTAGATGTTTTGCTGAACGGCTCCTTTCTTGCTGATCTTGAAGATATCCAGCGCTACTTTGCCACCAGCCTGCTTTTCAACGGTGATGAGCTCATTCTTTTCTGTGGCCGGCACATCAACGCCTTTGGCGAGAAAACGGTAATACCTGAGGGTATTCTTTTCCAGGATATTGCGGCGGGCAGATAACCTCTCTATCATCATTGGGCCTACCTGCGACCGGATAGTATCGGGAAAAGCTTTTACTGCAGCTTCGATCACGCTGTCGGTCATCTTCCTTAATAACTTATCTGTTTGTTTCTTCCAGTCGCTTTCATCCATTTCGTTAAGGAAAGACCGGTCGAAATAGCGGGTGCTGAAGTTAAAGCCGTTGATATCCGGAATATCTTTCCGGAAGCCCTGTATAGCCGGCATGAACCAGGGACGGGCAGCCATCCAGGGGATTAGACCTCCGTTGAGGAAAAATGCCTGGTCGCGGTCGCGTGGCACGGGGTAATAATATTCCTCTCCTTTATGCTTCTCTTTATACCAGCGCCACTGGTCGTCGTGACGATCGAAATCCATGATATACATATCGAAGATACGTGCGCGGAGCACTGATTTCTGGTCGATGTGCACATCATTATCGCCCCAGATCTTAGCCAGTACTTTTGGTGTGTTGTAGGTTTTATCGTTGCTGCCGGTAACGGGCTCCCTTTCTTCGAAGAGGAACACTTCGTTGCCATAGTCGTTTGCATAGATGCCGAGCGAGCTATCGGCGGGCAGGTATACAAAGGTTGGATTGGTATGCGGCACACCGGCTGCTTCAGCCAATACGCTTACTGCCAGCGGGGCATAAGGATTGGCGGCGGAGATCTGGTCCTGTACCACATCGCGGGCAATGGTTTCACGCAGCATTTCAGGAATAGCCGCCAGCGGGAACTTTTTCAGGGAGCGCATGGACCATTCCGTGCCGGTACTGTCTTCCAGCCGGAGTGAATGCGTTTGTTTCCCGCCGCCGCGTTGCAGGATCTTCAGGCCTCCTTTGGCGGTTTTCAGGTCCAGCACCGGGAAATTCAGCGGGGTAGCCCATACCTGGCGATAGTTTTCGCCCAGTAATTTTTTATGAAAATTGGAGACATGGATATATTGTGTATCAGCAGCCACCCTGATAACTGGCGGCAATGATGCAGGCGGATGATAGGCAAGCGCCTGCTGCGGAATATCCTGCAGGCGGAACAGCGTATTGGTAAACACCGGTTGTGTGCCGTTGTCTGCAATATAATATTGTACCCTCACGGTACTGTCAGACATCAGTTCAATAGCGCTGAAGCCGTTGGCGGTGCTGGCGAACAATGATTTGGGCCCTTTCTTTACCCGGTTATTTTTCGCACCGCTGCCGCTTACCACATAGGCGTTCTGGTTATCTTTTATGAGCTGGAGCGTATGATCATGACCGGAAACAAATACCACGGGGCCATGCGGTTTCAGGGCAGTTTCCACTCCCTTGATCATCTGCTGGTACTTTGGATTCGGAATATCTTCCGGCGTACCAAAAACACCGCGGGCAATCGGATAGATAGAGCCTATCACGGGCAGTGGTACAAACAGCGCCGGGCGCAGGTCTGTGAGCGGGAAAATATGTTGCTTGATGGTATAGTAGCCTCCGTGGATACCATAACTGCGGAAGGGGTGATGCGTAGCAAATATGATCAGCTTGTTGCGGTTCATAGCCACTATTTCCGACAGCCTGCTGAGCACTTCGTCGTTGTCTTTACAATCGCAGGAAGATTCAAGGCCAGGTTTCTGGTAGGGGAACACCCACCACTCACTGTCCATGATAATGAGGGTAATGTTATCGGAGATCTTTACTTCCGTGGGGCCAGGGCAACCTTCTTTAGGCTCAAAGTGTACATTGTCCAGGTGCTGGGAATCCACGTAATGCTGCTGGTTGCGGATAATATCCCATCCATCGGGTTTGCTTTTGTCCCAGTCGTGGTTGCCGGGAATGATATATCCCTGTGCATTGGTACCGCGTACCAGGCCGATCTGGTAATCGATGATTTCCTTTGCCTGGGGAAATTTGTTGCTGGCGGAGTCGGGTAACCCTCTCGGGTATACGTTGTCGCCCAGGAAAAGGATGGTATTGCGGTTGTCCTGCAGGTCGAAGGTATTGCGGACGGCGTCCACTACAGAATTTTTACCGTTCTCGTGCAGTTCCCCGGCGTCGCCGATAAGGATCACCCGTTTTACCACCTGTGGCGATTGGGAGTAGCCGGTAGTGCAGGCAAAAATGAGTAAGGCGATAAAGATTATGGTTGATCTGATCATCTGGACTTGTAACTAAATTTAAGAATATTGGCGGTACCGTCGTAACCCCCTTCATTGGAAATATACATATCGCCATTCGGAGCAAAGGCCAGGCCTTCGGGCTGGAGGAACAAGCGGTGTTTCAGGTTATAGGCTTCCTGTACGTGGCCCTGCAGATCCGTGATCACAAGCAGCCCGTTTACAGAGGCAACAATATATAACCGTTTTTCGATAGGATGAATGGCTGCTGCCGATGGTTTAAAGAAGCGCATATCTGATCCTGCCAGGCGGGCAATTTCCTGGTTATTGAACCGGTAAGTGGCAGTGGTATCAAATGTTTTGCTAGCCAGGTTAAAGCGATAGGCGCTGGTAACGCCCAGCTTTTTATCATCTTCACAGTTTTTACAGATCATTACAATACTGTTGCCGGCGCGATCGTAATAAGTTGCTTCAAATTCCTTTTTCCCAGGTTTTTCCATTTTATAATGATCGCTGTATACGCTGTCGGTGAACAGGCCATGTACCTGGAACAGGGAACCATTACTTTTAAGCACAAACCAACCTCTATCGGTATGGCATATATCTTCATAGTCCCCATCCTTTGCAAATTTAAAATGGGGATAAGGTTCTTTTGCCAGTACATCCAACTGGTAAATACGGCCTTCCTCATCGTTGATAGCTATGATCCTGTGCTCATCGGGGAATAATTCGATGCCGGAAATTTCCTGCATGGATTCCCTTACCCGGTAGCGTACCGGCTCTTTCAGGTCGTATCCCCGGGGGGAGGCATATACTTTTTGTTCTCTGTCGCTCAGATTACATGACAGTAAGAAAAGGAGAAAGATTAACCCGATCCGGACATCCATAGTGTAACTTTATAGCATAAATTTAACTCAAAAATGCAGTAACTTAGGTTCAATTTGCGATTTGTAATACGCGAAATAGCGAACATACCGTTATTAGTACCATAAAGTACAAAGTAATAAAACGTATTTCGCAGTTCCTTATCTTAATTTTCGTCTTCCTTATGCAAAACAATGCTATTATAGATGCGGCCCGGGACTATGTTATGGCCCAGTATCAGCAACATCCGCGCCCTAACCTGGTTTATCATAATCTTGTACATACACAACAGGTAGTGCAGGCTGCCGGGCAGATTGCGGCCCATTACCGTTTGCAGGACGACGAATTAGCGGCAGTGTATGTAGCTGCCTGGTTCCATGACGCCGGCTACCTGCTTGGCGAAGGCAGCGCACACGAAGAAAACGGCGCCAAAGAGGCCCTGCAGTTCTTACAGCAACAACAGGTGCCTGAAAATGTTCAGTTGATGGTAAAGGGCGCTATCCTGGCCACCAAAATGCCACAGTCGCCCCAGAACCTGGTGGAACAGATTGTTTGCGACGCCGATCTTTCCCACCTGGGCTCCAAAGAGTTTGCCGACCGTAACAAACTGCTGCGGCAGGAAATGGAGCTTACCTATCATATAGATATCCCTGGTATCAAATGGCTGACCAACAATATTAAGTTCCTGACGGATCATCATTACTGGACCGATTATGCCCAGACCCTGTTCAAACAACAGAAAGAAGATAACCTGGAAAAGCTGAAAAAGAAACTGGAGAAGAAAACAAAAGAAGCCGGTGAAGAGCATCTGGCCTCTGTTGCCGCAGCGGCAGTTACGCCAGGTACCGAAGAAGCTCCTGTTACCGCTACGGAGAAAAAGAAAAAAGATAAAAACAAAGATAAGAGCAGTAAATCGGAACGCGGTGTGGAAACCATGTTCAGGACCACCTCCACCAATCATATCAGGCTCAGTTCCATGGCCGACAGCAAAGCGCATATTATGATCTCGGTGAATTCCATTATCATATCAGTGATATTGAGCGTACTGGTAAGACGGCTGGAAGATTATCCCAATATGGTGATCCCTTCCATTATTTTCCTGTTCACCGCGGTACTCACTGTAATCTTCTCCGTGCTGGCTACCCGTCCTAATGTAACCAGCGGTACTTTTACCAAAGCAGATATTGAAAAGAAAGATGCCAACCTTTTGTTCTTTGGCAACTTTTACAAGATGCACCTGGAAGAATACCAGTGGGGGATCAGGCAGATGATGGATGATTCAGACTTCCTGTACAGCAGCATGACAAGAGACATCTACTATCTCGGCGTAGTGTTGGGTCATAAATATAAACTGCTGCGTATCTCATATAATATTTTCATGTTTGGCCTGATCATTTCTGTAGGCGCATTCCTGATTGCAGCCATTTTCTTCCCGGTAAAAGCTTAACGATCCATGGGTATTCCTTTATATAACCGCGATCTGAGCTGGTTATCCTTTAATTACCGGGTGTTGTTGATGGCGGCTAACAAACAGGTACCGCTATACGAAAGGATTAAATTCCTTTCCATCTTTTCTTCCAACCTGGACGAATTTTTCCGGGTAAGAATGCCAGCCATTCTTACTATCAACAAAGTGCTGGAGAATGATCCGGCCGCCGGCGAAAATGAGTCCATCAGCAGTGATACGCTGCAGCAGGTATTGCAGGAAATAAACCGGCAGCAGCAGGAATACGGGCAGATCTTTACCGGTAGCGTGTTACCGGATCTGCAGGCACGGGGCGTACAATTGTATTATAACCAGCCCCTTCAAGCCGCTCATCTTCCCTTTACCAAAAATTATTTCCTTACTACCATACTGGCCTACCTGCAACCGGTATGGCTCAACGGAAAACATGAAAAGCTGTTTCTTGAAAACAACCAGTTATATCTTGCAGTAACACTGGTACCGGAACACAATACCGGCATACAGGAATATGTAATTGTAAATATACCTGCCGCCCTGCCCCGTTTCCAACAGCTGCCGTCCCTGGATGGCGTTCATTACATTGCTTTTCTCGACGATATTATACGCGCCCATCTCCCCTACCTGTTCCCCGGCTATACCGTGGAAAGCTGCCATAGCGTGAAGCTTACCCGCAACGCGGAAATGGATATGGACGAAATGAAAGGCGATATCCTGGAAGAGGTGGAAACACTGATCCGCAAGCGGGAACTCGGCGTGCCTACCCGTTTCCTTTACGATGCCACTATTCCCAGGTCGCTGCTGCATTTCCTGGCTATCCAGTTTGATGTGCAGGAAGATGAACAGGTGATGGGTGGACGTTACCACAACCTGAAAGACCTGGCTAACCTGCCGGCGCCGGCGGGATTGCAGCAGGTGGATTATCCCAAAGTTATTCCGGCGGAAAACAAAGCCATTGCGGCTACCGACCGGTTACTGGACCTGGTGCTGCAACAGGATCTGCTGGTGCATTTACCCTACCAGCGCTACGATTATATCCTCCGTTTTTTTAACGAAGCAGCTGCCGATCCTGATGTAGCTGAGATATATGTAACGCTGTACCGTATCGCTTCCGGCTCGCAGATAGCGCAGGCCCTGATCAGTGCAGCGAAGAACGGGAAAAAAGTGACGGTGTTCGTAGAACTGAAAGCCCGTTTTGATGAAGCCAATAATATCCGTTGGGCAAAGAAAATGAAAGACGCCGGTGTAAAGCTCATTTACAGTATCCCTGGCATGAAAGTACATGCCAAAACAGCGCTGGTAAAGCGTAACCGCGGCTACCAATGGGATTATTGCGGCCTGATTGCCACAGGTAATTTCAACGAAAGCACCGCGCGTTTTTATACTGATCATGTACTGTTTACCGGTCATAAAGATATTACCCGGGAGATGGAACTGCTGTTCCTTTACCTGCAAAGCAGGGAACAACCGGTTGGTTACCAGTTTTTGCAGTTCCGGCATTTGCTGGTAGCGCAGTTTAATATGACAGAGCGTTTTGCCGGGCTGATAAACCGCGAAATTGTGAACGTAAAAGAGGGAAAACCAGGCAGGATCATCATCAAAATAAATAACCTGCAGGAAAGAGGAATGATCAGCAAGCTGTATGAAGCCAGCCAGGCGGGGGTACAGATAGACCTGATTGTTCGCAGCATCAACTGCCTGGTGGCAGATATCCCTGAAAGTAAGCATATCCGCATAACCCGTATCGTAGACCGGTACCTGGAACATGCGCGGGTATTCATCTTCCATAATAATAACCAGGAAGAAGTATACATGGGCTCGGCCGACTGGATGAACCGTAACCTGCACCGCAGGATAGAAGTATGTGTGCCGGTATATGATCCCGCGCTTCAGCAGCAGCTGAAAGATATTGTGCAATTACAGTTGAAAGATCCCGGCAATGCCCAGCTGGCCATCCAGGGGTATGTGCAAAATATAGTGTAAATTAGATATCCTGATCAATTGTTTTTTATGAAGAAGTTTGTTTGGACATTGTTATTAAGTATGGCCTTTGCGATTCCTGCCACACAGGCGCAAACACATGACCTGGAACATATTTACAACCCTTCCGCCGATGCGAAGGCGGACATAGCTGCTGCAGAACAAAAGGCAGCTAAAGAAAACAAGCATGTATTGCTGCAAATAGGCGGCAACTGGTGTATCTGGTGTAAAAGACTGTATCAATTTGTGGAAGATGATGCAGCGCTGAAAGCAGCACTGAACGACAATTATGTAGTATATCATCTTAACTACAGTAAAGAAAACAAGAACCTTCCTATCCTGAAGGAGCTGGGTTATCCGCAGCGTTTCGGGTTCCCGGTGCTGGTGATACTGGATGCCAAAGGCAACCGGCTGCATACGCAGAATTCCGGTTTGCTGGAATCCGCCGATTCCTACGACAGGGAAAAAGTGCTGGAGTTCCTGAAACAATGGTCACCCGCTGCGTTGCAGCCCTCCCACTACATCAACGAATAAACTCGTTATGGATAACGGCATTACCACTTTCAACACGGATGCTGTGCAATCTTTTCAAAAGTTTGCACAGCATCCGTTTAAGTTTTCGGCCTACCTGTTCTGGAAACTGCCCGCAGCGTGGCTTGCGGGCGTGCGTTTAAAATCGCTGGAAACCAATACCTGTGTAACCACTGTTCCTTTCCGCTGGTTGTCGCAAAATCCTTTCCGTTCCACGTACTTTGCCTGCCTGGCCATGGCCGCAGAGCTAAGTACCGGTTTGCCCGCCATGATGTATGTGCGAAGCGCGCCGCGTCGTGTATCCATGCTCGTTACCGGGATGGAATCTTCCTTTGTGAAGAAGGCTACCGGTATCACTATCTTTACCTGCGCAGAGCTGCCGCTGCTGAGAGCCGCCATAGAACGCGCACTGAACGATAATTCCGCAGAAACTGTTACCCTTCACAGTGAAGGCAGGGATAAAGACGGCATATTAATTGCCTCCTTTGCCATCACCTGGTCGTTTAAATGTAAATCGTAAAATGGTGAACTATGTTCGCCCTAAATTTCAGATATGAAAATTGCATTTCATGGCGCTGCGCGCACTGTTACAGGATCAAAACACCTGATCACACTTAAGAATGGCAAAAAGGTTTTATTGGATTGCGGTATGTTCCAGGGCATGGGCCATGAAACAGATTCCCTTAACAGGGAGTTCGGGTTTGACCCGCAGGAGGTAACGTACATGGTGTTATCCCACGCGCATATTGACCATTCCGGTCTTATACCGCGATTGGTGAAACTGGGCTTCAGGGGCAGCATTTTCTGCACGCCTGCTACCCGCGACCTGGCGGAAATACTGCTGCTCGATTCCGCTGAAATACAGCGCGATGATGCGAAATTCACCAATAAAAAAATGGCCAAAGAAGGACTGCCATTCATAGAGCCATTGTATACTATAGACGATGCCAAACTGGCTATTGACAGTTTGAAGCCGATGGGTTATAATACCTGGACGAATATTGATCCGGATATACAACTGATGTTTACTGATGCAGGACATATTGTAGGCGCAGCTTCCGTACACCTGCGTATCACCGAGAACGGCAAAACGGAGCAGGTATCTTTCAGCGGCGATATTGGCCGTTATAACGATGCGATCCTGAAATCGCCACAGGTATTCCCTCAGGCAGATTATATCCTGATAGAATCCACCTACGGCAGTACCCTGCATGCCGATGCCGCTCCTGCTGATGATGAGCTGCTGCGGCATATCCGGGAAACCTGCGTGGGCAAAAAAGGGAAACTGATCATTCCGGCCTTTAGCGTGGGGCGTACCCAGGAACTGTTGTATGCGCTGAACAATGCGCAGCTGGCGGGCAAGCTGCCAAAGGTAGATATATTTGTAGACAGCCCTCTTTCCACGGAAGCAACGGCGGTTACCAAAGCACATCCCGAAGTGTTTAACAGGGAAGTAGCCAATATCCTGAAAAAGGATGATGATCCATTCGATTTTCCGGGTTTACGCTATATCAAAACAGTAGATGAATCCAAAGCACTGAACTTCCGCCAGGAGCCCTGTGTGATCATTTCTGCATCAGGCATGGCCGAAGCAGGACGTGTGAAACATCATATTGCGAATAACATCGACAATGCACGTAATACCATCCTTATTGTTGGTTATTGCGAGCCGCAGTCGCTGGGTGGTAAACTGATGCGCGGCGCGAAAGAGGTATCTATTTACGGCACCCGCTTTCATGTAAATGCGGAGGTGGGCGTGATCCGTTCTATGAGTGCGCATGGCGACTATGAAGATCTGAGCCAGTGGCTGGCCTGCCAGAATCCGAAAGGGGTGAAAAAACTTTTCCTGGTACATGGCGAATACGATGTGCAGCAGATCTTTAAAGCATGGCTGTTTAAAAAGGGTTTCCTGGATATTGAGATCCCGGACCGTCATTATGAAGTAGGCCTTGCATAAAAAATACTCCTGCAAAAGGAAAGACCGGCAGCGGTTTTTCCTTTTGCTATTCTTCTACAAACGGGAACCATAAGTTCACCCTTGTTCCCAGTGCTTTTCCTTCCTCATCTACCAGGTCTTCAATATCGAAGCTGGCATCTACATTAAAACGGCTATTGTACAACGAAAGACGGTCGCGGGTAATTTGCAGTCCGCGGGACTGGTGACGGGGTTTATTCACCCTTTTCATAGCCGCTGATTTTTCCCTGCCGATACCGTTATCTTCAATCGTGCACAGGATGCGGTCATCTACTTTTTTAAAGGTAATGGTTACTTTCCCTTTTCCTTTATCATGCAGCAACCCGTGCCAGATAGCGTTTTCCACGAAGGGTTGAATCACCATGGTGGGCACATCTACCATATGCGCATCGAGGGAAGGATCAACGATTATCTCGTATTCAAATTCATCAGTAAAGCGGAGCTTTTCCAGTTCCATATAGTTTTCCAACACACCGATTTCCTGTGCTACTGTAATGTTATTAAGCTGCGAATTATCGAGCACATTACGGATCAGTTTTGCAAAGCGGCTCAGGTAGGCCAGGGCCTGTTCCGTTTCGCTTTTCATCATGAAGGTTTGTATAGAGTTCAGCGCATTGAAAATAAAATGCGGGTTCATTTGAGCGCGCAGTGCTTTCATTTCCAGCTGGGCAATTTGTTGTTGTATTGCCTCGCGTTGTTTTGCTTCTTTTTTAATACCGGCAATACGGAGGCGGTAATAGAGGTATACCAGCGAGCCCGCCAGCAGCAGGCACAACAGCCGGAACCAGGTAGTTTGCCAGAAGGCCGGTTTAATAAAGATCTTCAGTGTGCTGATATGTTGTGAAAAGGTACCGGCAGTGTTTACAGCCCGTACGCGGAATGTATAATTTCCCGGAGGCAGGTTGGTATATTTTGCCATCAGGATATTATCTGTAAGCACCCAGTTCTCGTCTACTCCTTCCAGCTGGTAATAGTAGCGGATTCTTTCATCGTGGTATTGGAGGCTTTTGAATTCGATGCCTATAAAATTCTGTTTGTGGCTGAGGGTAACCGGCGTACTGTCGCGCAGGGCCGATTGGATCAGGATAATACTATCGAGCGCTTTCAGGTTCAGGATGGTTACATCCGGCGGTGGCGGTGCAGCATTCAGGCTGGCCGGATCGAAAGCAACAATATGATCGGAGGCGCCTACCAGCAGATTCCCATCTGCCAGCTTCACAATACGGCGTCTCACCTTGCGGGTATTATCAATAATATCGTCGCCCTGGATAAAGGTTTCCAGCCGGTTATCGGCCACGTGATAGCGATAAAATCCGTATTGTGTGGTGAACCATATCCTGCCGGGCCCGTCTTCCTCCATACTCAGTACCCATTGATCAAACAATTCGGTATTGGTGAGGAGCGGCTTATAGGTATGCCGCCGGGTGTTGTAGATCCACAACCCATGATCGGTGCCTGCCAGCAAAGTGGTGTCATTAAAGCGGTGCAGACTGGTGATATTGCTGTATATCTTTGTGTTCCATTCAAAGGTTTGCCGGTGCACTATACGCCGGGAACGGATGTTAAACTGAATAAGGCCTGCACTGCTGGAACCGAGCCACAGCAGGGAATCTCCATCTGGCACAATATCCATTACCGAAACGGGACGTTTTAAGGAATCCACTATTTCATGATAATGTTGAAAAGTATTTTCCTGTGGATTCCAGCTGGCAAGCCCTCTTTTATATAAACCTATCCAAACAGTAGTATTGTTTTGCGGATGCAGGTTAAGTATTGTTTGTTCATAGAGAACCGGAGATGTAAGATGTTTGATAAATTTCCCGGTTGTAGGATTAAATACGGAGATATAGGCGTTTTCCTGTCCGACGAGGACATCTCCATTTTCCAGTTCCGCGAAAGTCCATACCAGTCCACGTTCTTCGGGGAGAGTATATGCCGGGTCTCCATTATCGTGCACATAATTCCGGACCAGTTCCAGGTTTTTGTTTAAGCGGCTGAAGCCTTTTCCCCAGTAGCCCACATACACATCGCCACGGGATGACTGGAAGATGCCTGTTACTTCCATTGCGAGCAGGTGCTGGGAAGTATTGGGAAAAACGGTTCTGTTATCGAGGAGGCGGAATGTTTTGTTATGGAGGCTGATGATATTCACGCCCCGGTCCGTACCTATCCAGAGGTGGCCTTCCCGGTCGCTCAGGAAGCAATTGGCTTCGTAGTTGTAGTGAAATCCTTTTTCGTCGGTATTGTTAGCGATGATGTTCAGATCAAAGGTTTTCAGAGCGCGGTTAAAACGTAGTATTCCACCTTTTTCGGTGGCTATCCAGAGGTTTTTATCGCTGTCGGTAACCAGGTCGAAGATGGCATCATAATCTTCATCTTTGTCCTTTCCACCGGGCGGTTCAAAGGTATAGTGAGTGAGTTGCCGGGATGCCGGATCATAATTGTACAGGATACCGTGGCGGCCAGCCATCCATACCTGGTGATAAGTGTCTGTAAATATTTTCCTGAAGGTGTTATCGATGTTGAGCACCGGTAGTTGTTGCGGGTTATTGGCGGAGCTGTACAAGTTTTCCCGTTGGCGGTCCAGTATATATACACCGTGTTTACCGCTGATCCACAGGTTTCCGCTTTCATCTTCCATGATGGCATCCATCATCTGGATGCGGTCTTTTTCCGGGATAACGTCTGCTTTCCGGAAGTTAAAGTCTTTTTCGCTGAATTGCAGGAGCCCGTCGTGGGTAGTTGCCCAGATAACGCCGTTGTGGTCTTCCAGGATCTGGCTGCATTGGAGCCCTTCCGGGCGTACATCGCGGCCGGCCACCAGGAGGGATTTTACCCTATCTGTTACGGGGTCGTAGACGCGGATATTATCCGGGGTGCCCATCCAGATACGGCCTTTTTTATCTTCACACAGGCAGATATCATCGTAATAAATGGAACCGGGTACCCTGTCGAAACTGGCCACCGTTACGAGGTTGGCGCCATCATAGCGTTGCAGGGCGGTACTGGCGATCCATATAAATCCTTTCCTGTCTTGCAAAATGGCCGATACGTGGTTACTGGCCAGGCCGTTGTTGATATCGAGATGCGAGAAATTATAGGTAGGTGTTTCCCTTTTCTGGGCGGTGGCCGTGATAAGGGATAATAATATCCACAGCAGGTAAAAACTATACCTGGCTACAGTTTGCCATCGTTGGGCGTGCGCCTTTATATGACCATTAATCATTTCAGATTCAGGGAAAGTAGTGCTGTCGGATAAATGTACTAAATGTTGTTGTGAATTTGTTGCAGGAGGGATGATAAATGGAGGAAAATGGGGAAAAGACTTCGGGGAGGGAGGCGAAGAGAATAAGATGAAGGGCGGCGGCCATTTAAGTGAAGCTCAGCGGGCCTTCATTTTTTTTGACACATCCTGTTATTGTATAACTATATGGCATCAGGATTGTATTGAAACGGAACAGGCTTATGAAGATGCAGTAACGGATCAATACGTTAAAGAGCCCATAATTGTCACATAAACAATTGTCATCAGGATTCTTTTTATGATGGCAGCAGCTTTGTCAAACTAAATCTGCAATTGGTATGTCAAGACAAATCTATAACAGGACCATTAAGGTGGATGGAATTGATCTATTCTACCGGGAGGCGGGAGATAAAAAGAACCCCGCCCTGCTGCTTTTACATGGTTTTCCGACTTCATCGGTAGTTTTCAAAAACCTGATGATTGCGATGTCCGATCAGTATCATCTTGTTGCTCCGGATTACCCGGGTTTTGGCTTTAGTCAATTTCCCGTACCAGATGATTTTGAGTATACATTTGGGAACATATCGGTGTTGATAAACAAATTAACCGAAGCAATAAATTTAAACAAGTTCTTTATTTATCTCCATGATTACGGTGCACCGATCGGGCTTCAATTATGCATAAATCATCCTGAAAAGATTGCAGGGATAATTGTTCAGAGCGGCAATGCACATCGTGAAGGGATGGGGCCGGAATGGGACGAGTATATTGAATACTGGTATAACCCTACAGCCGAAAAAAAGAAGAAGCTTATTAAATTTTTAAGCGCCGAAGGTATAAAAAATCAATACTTCGGTGGGCTTCCCGAAGAGGTATTATCCAGGGTGAGCCCGGAATTCTGGATGCTTGACTGGGAGTTTCTGAGGAGACCAGGTAATATTGAAAAGCAGTTTGAGCTTAACTGTGATTTCAAAACTCACCTGGAAATGTTTCCTGCTTACCAGGAGTTTTTCCGTAAGCACCAGCCACCGGCGCTTGTTATGTGGGGAAAATATGATATATTTTTTTCAGTGAAGGAAGTTCCTTGTTATAAGCGCGACCTGCCCGGGGCGCAAATCCATGTTTTAGAGGGTGGGCACGATATACTGGATACTCATTTCGATGAGGTACTGACGCTGATAAAAAACTTTGTAAAGGAACAGGGAATCTAAGACATTGCTATGGATCAAGTTGAAAAGTTGGGGGATGTCCATAAATTTTAAGCATAGAGTTTAGTTAATCTATAGAGAAAGAATTCTACATCCCGCACCCCTCGTAGTGCATTTCTAAAGGACTTTACTTTTGCATTGAATGATTCTGCCGCCGCATTGGTGGCTCTGTTGTTGAAGAAGTTGAGGATACCCAGATAATGAGTTCTGATAGTCCTGGCAACGGTCTTGAAGGATAAAATCCCCGCTTCCTCCACGTCATTATACCACAAAGCCAGCTTCTTAAATGCTTCTTCTTTACACTTACAATGTCTGTAAACCTCACCGAGTCGCAGGGATAGCTGGTAGGATTTATGAATAAGGGGGTAATGACTAAATAAAAGTTCCGCTCTCTGCTGCTGCTCTCTGGTCCATAGTCTGGGATGCTTAAATAGCAAGTATCGGCTTCTGGCCAGCAGCTGTTTAGCTGTATCGCCGTTAGCGAGCCTGACTGGCTCATACTTCATTGCGGCTCGTTTTGCCTGCTCGTATTCCAGATTCTCCTGTTCCAGGGCTTCCCAGCGATGCTTTATTCTGATTTCCTGTACCGCATCAAAAGCCAGGTGTTGCACATGGAAGCGATCTATCACCCGATGGGCGTTAGGGAAACAGGCTTTAACAGCGCTATTAAGGCTACCAGACATATCGATGGTAACTTCCTGTACCATCCTACGCAGGCGCTTAGGGATTTTAAACAGTATTTCTTTCAGAAATTCAGACTGAGTGCCCTTGATCATAGCCACTATTGAGCCTTTGCGCCCTTTGGCCAGCTTATTAGTGACAATTGTATACAGTTCTCCACTGGAAAAGGCTGTCTCGTCTATACTTAAAGCGGCACCAATGTTTTGTTCAAAAAGCATCCATTCAGTAGCATGTTCTTTCTGCTCCCAACTGGAAAAATCACTTAAATGATGTTTGTATTGTTGCCCGAGTTGTTTACCGTCAACATTGTAAAGATGGCCAAGTTGAACGGGGCTGATGGGGTGATTATCTAAGTAGTCCTTTTAAAAAATAACCGAATTCCAATGTCATTCGCGTTCCTTTTTTCACTATTTCCCAATCTCTTGTTACTGTTTCTCCGGTGGCTACAACCTCCCACCGACGCCGCTTTACATATAAAGTAACCTTCTTTCTGCGGATAGGAAAATCCTGAACAGCAACGGGAGGAAGAAAGTCTTTGGCGTGAAGTTTTTTATGCTGATGCTCAGCTGGAACAATATTCTTTTCTTCTAAATAAATACTTATTTCAGTCTCACTTTGACAAGCATCAGTTATCTCGAAATAATATAAAATCCCTTCTGGTAGCAGGGCCTCGATCAGAAGGCTAAAATTCTTATCCACGGCTATTAATCTTAATTGGGCGCAAAAAAACTATTTTTTATCCTATCCCCCAACTTTTCAACTTGATCCATTGCTATTCCCGGAAATGACACAATAAAAAAAGCCTGCAAACTGCAGGCTTTTTGTACCGTGCTCGGGACATGGTTTGAACACTTGGGCAATTTATTCGATCATTTAGAGCCAATTTTGAAAGATAATAAAGTGTTGAAAAACAAGAGTATAAAATTATGAATTGGATTTTTGAAAATCTCCTAAGGGCTAAATTTCGAAAAACCACTTCTGCAGTTTGGCAAAACCTCTGAAACAAGTATGCCTGAATACTCAAAAATGACAAGACTGCTCGGATTTTCTTTGAACACTTTTTTGTTTGCACAATGTGGAAATGTCATTTATTTTTTCAGCAACGGTCAGAAACTAAAAAAAGGATTTATTAGAGCAAAGACAACAGCAATACAAGCAATTTAGAAATGTGCTAATAGCAGAGTTGACCGAAAAGTTGGGCTTTGCGTTATTTGCCCGATGAGCTAATTACATATGACCTTTGTTGTTTGGCAGCCAAAAATGGTGCCATCTTGGAAATTCCGACACGCCTGACCAGGTGATTCCGCAATTAGTTGACCATGACTGCAGTTGATATTCAATGCATTTCCTGATCAATGACTGTCGGAATGACATGATCTAGGTTTCCGGAGTATGAAGTGTATACGCCCTGTCAGCTGAAACAAACATGCCCCCGAGAGTTAATATTATCATAAATAATGTTTTTGTAGTGCATTTAAAATGCGTGCCGATATATCTTTAATTGAAAATTTACTAATTTTTAAATATTCATATTCTTAAACAATATCTCTCTACCTTTTTTGTACAAACGCTGAACAACCGTCCCATGGCGATAGACAGGGAAGGAAAATCTTAAATCTTAATATATATGCAACAAAACAAGAAGCTTTCTCTGGAAGAGCTGAAAGCAAAAGCCGCAACCACAAACATCCTTCAGAATGTTGAAGCCATTAAAGGCGGCGTAGCCGCAGATTGCCACGTTGGCAACAATGGTTAATCTTTAACCGATGAACAGAAACACGTTTGTGTTTTCTGGAAATCATACATTTTCAAGGTGGGAAGCTGACAGTTGCTGTCAGCTTCTTTCCTTAGCACCCTATAAATAAGCCTTGTTTATTGACATCATCATAGACCAGAAAACCTATAACTTTTAACATGTTAGCTTTTACCATTGAACCGCAAATTATCGAAAACGGTCTTAACGAGCTTTCAGAATGGATGAAGCTACACCTGCTTCAGGTAAATCCGGATATTTTTGACCGCCTGGATTTCGATAATGAGTCAACGTTCCTGGAGCCCGCACTCATTTTTCATTTTCTGGTCGGACAGCAAGCGGGTAACGCGTCACCGCTCGAGCAAATCCTCTGGGGGTATCGGCCAGACGAGTATAAAGATTCGGGTGTTAAAGTATTTGCCGACCAGTTCGGAACAATCAACCTGCCCAATTATGGTTGTTATAAATACCATCCACATCAGCACCTCACGCTTCACTGGGACAATCAGGCAAAAGTACCTTATTTCAAAAGCGATGCAGAAATTGTAAGTCTTGAAAAAATGGAAGATCGCTACCTGTCCGGTACGTCAATAAAATTATGCAACCATGTTCCTGAATTACTGACTAAGAGTTTTGGTACGCCTTTCTTGGAAGCAGTTGCAGAAACCACGGCAACCTTTCAAAAGAGCTGTGAGGAAGGGTTAGATATCATAAAGCAAATGGTGCCTGATCTGTATCACGCCATGTCTATGACTTGTCGGGAGGTTACTCTATTCAACAGTGAACACCAGGTATCGATGGCTGCGCTGGACTACTACGGAACCGCATTCCTGAATATCGAAAACCAGGATCACGACGAAGTTTTTTTTGTAGATGACCTTGCTCATCAATGCGGCCATCTTGTCTTTTATGCATTGACCCTACATCCCGAGAACTTTTTAAGGGTCTCCCGGGATACGCCACTGAAGGACTTCAGTGGTGTGGAATGGGAAGGCAGAAAAGTATATGGCATTTTTCATGGCCTCTTTACATACACCTGCATATTGTCCTGCCTGGACCGGTGTCTGGAACATGCTCTTTTTAGCGGAAAACAATACCGGGAAGCACTGGGGAGACTAGGGTTCTATATGAATAAGTTCCGGTGCGACCTTGGTTATATAAATGACCGGAGAATACTTTCCGCTGCTGGCTTTGCGTATTTTGATCAGTTTAAGGAGGGATACGACCGGCTGTACTGGAAATACAGGCACCTTCTTCACGAACTGGATTATAGCAACCAACCGTATATATTCAAGTTCGACAGATTTTCTGCGCTAAACACAAATCTTCAGCCAGTATAAAAAGCCGATAATAAGCCTGCAACGATATACTGCTGCTGGGGCTTCCAAAACCTGCTGATCTTTCCTTTATGGAAACAGACAGCGAACGATACAAAAGTGAACGACAAGTACCCAATAACATGAAATCAAAAAAACAAACCAACCCTTAAGTAAAACGTATTGTGCCTAAAAAATTTCAATTTTACAAACAACTGGATACGCATGACTGTGGACCGACCTGTCTGAGGATGATTGCAAAACATTATGGGAAAGCGATTACCCGGGAAGCACTCCGGGAAAAGACACATATTGGCAGGGATGGGGCTACTTTTGGCGGACTTGCAGATGCCGCAGAGGCAATCGGCATGCAAAGCCTGGCCTTGTCTGCAGACTTCGAGATGTTATCTAATGATATTCCTTTACCCTGCATTGCTTTCTGGAGGCAACGTCATTTTATTGTTATAGTCGAGATCCGGAAGGATAAGATCGAGGTTGCGGATCCTGGCTTCGGTCTTATTACCTATACGCACCAGGAGTTCCTGAACGGATGGCTGCCCAATAAGGATCGGGAAGGCGCTGTATTGGTACTGGAGCCTTTGCCAGGTTATGAAGACGATCATAGTTTAGCAGAACGGAGTGATAAAAAAAGAGAATTTACGGGCACATTGCTTGCTTATGTTAAGCCGCATCGCAGATTGTTGTTTCAGTTGTTTGCAGGATTACTTTTAGGTACGGCGATCCAGCTTGTATTTCCATTCCTTACGCAACTTATCGTGGATAAGGGGATCAACTATAACGACATCAACGTTATCAACCTCATCCTGGTAGCGCAGCTTGTATTGTTTATAGCAAGATATTCCGTAGAGGTGATCCGAGCCAGGATACTACTTTTCATTACAGGAAGAATGAACCTGAAGTTACTTTCCAACTTCCTGATGAAAGTAATGCGGCTAAAGATCAGTTTCTTTGAATCTAAGAATATCGGCGACCTGTTACAGCGGATACAGGATAATAATAGAATCCAGAATTTCCTGTCTTCTACGACAATATCTATTCTTTTCTCGTTAATCAATATCGTCATCTATGGTATTGTTCTTTGCATATACAATGTTTATATCTTTCTTGTATTTCTGCTGGCTTCAATATTGAATGTGCTTTGGATCCGGCTATTCATGAAGAAAAGGGCGATATTGGATTACAAGCGCTTCGACCAGTCTTCCTATAACTCCACGACAATTATTCAGATGCTGAACGGTATGCAGGAGATAAAGCTAAATGGATCGGAGAAAAGAAGAAGGTGGGAATGGGAGGCTATCCAGGCCCGGCTTTTCAGACTATCGGAAAAAAGCCTGTCCCTTTCCCAGGCACAGGATGTCGGAAGTAGTTTCATTATCCAGCTTATGAATATTATTATCACGTTTATTGCAGCAAAAGCTGTACTGAACGGCGATATTTCCCTTGGCGCCTTATTGTCAGTACAGTTCATGGTAGGACAGCTGAATGCCCCAATCTCCGGTTTGATTGGCTTTATCCAATCCTGGCAGGATTCTAAGCTTAGCTTTGAACGACTCGACGAAATTTTCACCATGCCCGATGAAGAGCATAATTCAGAAATTGTAATAAAGGACCGTCTGCCTGAAAACAAAACGATATCCTTTCATGCTGTCGGCTTCCAGTATGGGAGTTCAAGTTCACCTTGGGTATTGCGCGATATCAATATGACGGTGCCTAATCAAAAAGTAACGGCGATCGTAGGCGCCAGCGGAAGTGGTAAGACCACACTGTTGAAAATGCTTCTCAAATTCTTTGATCCAACAACCGGCAATATACAGCTTGGAGAAAACGATCTGCGCAAATACGGGAATAAACTGCTCCGCAGTTATTGCGGCGTGGTCATGCAGGACGGATTTCTTTTTGCCGATACTATCGCTAAAAATATTTCCGAATCAGACTCTGAAGCCGACATAGATTATGGACGTATGAAAAATGCCGCCAGAATCGCCAATATTCTTGAATTGATTGATGGCCTGCCCCTTGGATTCAATACAAAGATCGGGCGAAGCGGTATGTCGTTGAGCGGTGGCCAGGTACAGCGTATCCTGATCGCAAGGGCTGTATATAAGGATCCCGATTACATTTTCTTTGATGAAGCGACCAGCGCTTTGGATGCCAATAATGAAAAAGTAATCATCGACAATTTGCAGCAGTTCTTCCAGGGCAAGACCGTTGTTGTCGTTGCCCACAGGCTCAGTACCGTAAAAAATGCAGACAACATTATTGTGCTGGAAAACGGCGTAATTGTTGAGCAGGGTCAGCACAGTGACCTCATAAGGCAGAAAGGGTATTATTTTAATCTCGTTAAAAACCAACTGGAATTGGGCAACTAATATACTATGCCAGAACTGGAACCTATTGAAGCACCCGAAAGTCAAAGTCCTGATTTTTCCACTGCGATTAATGACATCGTATCCAATAGACCGGATTTCATTATCCGAAACGGAAGCGTCATGATCGTTTTTGCCGTCGTGCTCTTGCTTTTTATTGCCTGGTTTATCAGATATCCGGAAATCGTAACCACCTCAGCGGTTCTCACCGGGACAGATGCGCCCAAGGCCATCGTGGTACGACAAAACGGGAAATTACTAAAGCTGTTCCGGCAAAACAGCAACCATGTGCAGGCTAAGGAAATCATTGGTTTTATGGAAACTACCGCCGACTGGAATAAGGTAACCCGGTTGTCCACCCTCGTAGATTCGGTATGTCATTCAGTCAATAAAAATGATTACACCGGCGTGAAACTACTGGCAGGGGAAGATTTTGCCGACCTGGGAGAACTGCAAATGGCCTTCCAGGCCTTCGCACAGGCTTATGTGCCCTTCCGGGACTATGTACTGGGAAATTATGCGGGGAAGAAAAAAGCATTATTACATAGTGACATCACAACCTTAAATCAATCGAAGGCCGCATTACAGCAGCAACAGGAACTATATAGTCAGGATATGGTATTGAGTCAAAAAACACTGGATATCCATAAACAGTTGTTGCAGGATGGCGTTATCTCGCAACAGGAATACCGGCAAATGAACAGCGCGGCCATCAGCAAGAAACTTCCGCTTCCGCAGGTACAATCCAGTATCCTGGCCAATCAGTCCCTGAAGATCGAGAAGGAGAAAGAAATACTGGATCTGGATAATCAGGTAGCTACGCAAGTGACCCTATTTCGAGAAGCCCTGTACAATCTTAAAAGCGCGATCGACGAATGGAAGCGTCAATATCTTCTGGAAGCTCCGGTGTCCGGCATTCTTTCTTTCACAGGTTTCTTCCAGGAGAACGAACAGCTGGCGAACGGTGAAACAATAGCCTATGTTGTCCCGGAAGGCAACAAATACTATATGCAAGCAACGATACCCCAGGGTAACTTTGGGAAAATCAGTAAGGGGCAAAAAGCAATTCTGAAATTTCAGGCCTACCCCTGGCAGGAGTTTGGCAGCGTTGAAGGAGAGATAGATTACATCTCGCCGGTACCGATAGACAGTACCTATATAGCCCGGATTGTTTTGCCGAATGGCTTGCTCACCAATCATCATAAAAAACTTTTCTTTCGCCAGGGGCTGACTGCCAGGGCCGAAGTGATAACGAAAGATATGAGACTCCTCGAGCGCTTTTATTATAACATTATCAAACTGGAACAGTAATTGTAAAGCCACAACTGTATGAAAACTAAATTGATGTTGACATTTGGAATCTACGCATTTTGCTTAGCTGGGGCCAGGGCGCAGCAGTCAAAAAATGAGCTTGTCTTATGCTTTGACAGACAGGTGAAGCCCCTATTGTCGTCGCCGATCTCGCTGGCATACGAAGAAAAGCTCAGCCAGCTTGAACACAATGCTGTGCCTTGGCAGGCGACGGAGTACACCGGCCGTGGAAGCTTAGGGTACGGAAATGATTTTTTTTATAAGCAGGACACACTTCGTATCAGGGATAAAGTTTTCTATTCGCTCACCAACTTTAACGCACTCGGCTATCAGTTTAGAGACTATGGAGATAAACAAAACTCTGTTGTCACTTACCGCATGAAAGAGGAATTCCCGGTTACCGCAGCAAGATATGCACCAGTTCTGTTGCTACAGCATCTTGCCAAAGCGGCAAAAATAAATGAAGCGGCTGGTAACAAGTTCTATGCCGTATATACAGGGGAGATCGGCCGCTACAGGGTGAGCCTTTTTATCGGCAAAGTAAAGCACACGTTGGATAGCATACAAGTACGGTACTATGACGGCCTTTATGGTGATCTTACCGATGTGTATCATTATAGTGATTATCGTCAATTCGGTACATTATCATATCCTGCAAGGGTAACGATTAGTAAAAACAATAAACGATTGCAGGATACGGTCTTCCTAACCCGGAAAGAAAAGATTCCCGTGGCACCACAGGAGCTGTATAGTCCCGAAGGATATAAACTAACGGAAGAGCAGGCCGTAAAGACGGAAGTCAATGTTACCAGGTATTCAGATCATATCTATTTTGCCGAGCTTAAACACACGGACGACCGGTCAATGATTGTTGTATTCAAAGATTTTGTACTAGTGGCCGAAGCGCCGCTCAATAGCGAAAACGGGGACCTGATTATCAATGAAGCCCGAAAAATTGCGCCAGGTTTACCTATAAGATACTTCGTATTTGGCCATCACCATCCCCATTACATTGGTGGTATCCGTTCTTTTGTCCACGCGGGTGCAAGTATACTAACAGTACCGGAGAACCTGTCTTATGTCCAATCCCTGATTACTGCACAACACTCCTTAAATCCCGACAAACTGCAGCTGGAGGCTAAGCCATTAAAGACGCTATTGATTAAAGACAGCCTCCGAATAGCCGACAGCAGCTTTGCTTTGAATATTTATCATATCGGTAAACAATCCATGCATACTGATGATTACCTGATATATTATTTCCCCTCTGAAAAAATGCTATTTCAAGACGACCTTGTATGGATTCCGACAGACGGTGCGCAAAGGAAGGCTAGCCCCCGGCAGCGGGGACTTTATAGTGCGATTAAAAATCTGGGGCTTGATATCGAGGTCATTGTTCAGTCGTGGCCGGTTAACAATGAAGGTGTGATGACGATAATACCATTTAAGGTTTTAGAAGACCGGTCAAAGTAGTCGCATATAATCATAACCGTGATAATAAATAGAGGAGCCATCCTGTGCTCTAACACTTTATGCGGGCTATAATAATCCATTCGGTGATAGTGTAAATGTTGCCGGTATCTATGAAAAAAATGACAAGGGAGAATTTGTGAATCCTGGCGCAGTCGCGGGATTCGAATATTTTGCCTCAACAAAATTAGGTAAGCAGTACTTATTAGAGCATGCTGAAAAAGGATTTTCCTTGGAAGGAAGTGTAGTAAAAGATTTGAATATAGTAGCATCTGAAGAAGGATCGGCAAGTGCAAATGGTATCGACATAACATTTGGATTAGGAAATGATGTTGGTTCAGCTGCAGGAGCATATACTTCGTCATACGTCATTGGTTTAAGTTCCTGTAATCAGAAAATCAACAGATCATAATGTAAGCGACAATTAATCCGGCACTTTAAAATGAACAACAGAATACTTAAAGACATTCGTTACTACGAGAGTGACAAACCAAATATCGAAGGGCAAAGTCTGCCCGGAAACTTAGGCGGCATTTTCCTGCCTACAAAAGACACAAACTATATCGGACAAAGAATTGCCCGGAAGCTGAATGAACTAAAGTATTCATTCGGGGAGTGCGACCATCTCTATATCAATTTAACGACTGTTATCGGCGAAAACCAGATTCAGGTTTGTAATAGAAATATCGACAAAACAATTAAGTACATTGACTTTGGTGTCAGCCAATCAAGATACAACTCACTTACTGACGAACAAAAAGAAACTTTTCTAAAATCTTCGACCATCAACATCCTAAAGTCAATTAGTGACAAAGAGAATTTGGAATTAATAAAAGAAATGGAAAAGCAGGTTTTGCAGTTTGATACAGGGTTAAATATTCACTATAAAACAAAAGAAACAAGCGTTTATAAAATTGATATTTACTATCAAATAGCGCCCAGGGACAGTTTTACAAAAGCAATAATTGAATATCAGGAAAAAAAAACGGGACCTGTTATCGGGCTCATTTCAAATTACATTTTTACGAGGACATTTATCTATTGGTAGACACGGTGATATTAAAAGACAACAAAGTTGTTTTAAAACCCAGAAAATCTTTTAGAGCAGACCTATATAACGGAAGGTATAAGACACCAATTGAATTAAATATTAATGATTTTGAGAAATTTAACTGTAGCTAACAATATTTTTAAAGTGAACTTAATAAAGCGAAATGGATAGAGAAGAACCAATAAATATTTCATTGACAGGCACCAATAGTCATAGTTTCAAAATCTCACCAGGACAAGGAAGTTTTTCTATTGGCCTAGTGGGTATGGACAAGAAAAAATATGATGCTCTTGTTGAAGAAAAATTACCCATTAACTGGAGTGCATTCAATGAACTTTACACACCGCACGGAAAGCAAAATTCGCACTTGCACCCTAATGGAGATTGTGTAATCTCCCCTAAAATTAGCTACGATTATTAATGTAGTTTTATAAATTAGGGACAATGAAAAAAAGCAAATTCAGCGAGCCACAGATCATCAAGATCTTATCATTCCAGGAGTCAGGGCAATCGGTATCAGACATCTGCCGTGAGCATGGAA
The DNA here is from genome assembly GCF_902150045.1 of Chitinophaga polysaccharea. Taxonomy (GTDB): domain Bacteria; phylum Bacteroidota; class Bacteroidia; order Chitinophagales; family Chitinophagaceae; genus Chitinophaga; species Chitinophaga polysaccharea_A. Next base: position 289,678 of record NZ_CABFVU010000002.1, on the reverse strand, counting down.
TCAGTCAGGGAACATTCTATTCGTGGAAAAGCAAGTACTCAGGTCTTGAGCTTAATCAGCTCAAGCGGATGAAGGAGTTGGAAGCAGAGCTGGCCCAGTACAAGCGTATCGTAGCAGAGCAGACTTTTCAGATCACGGTAATGAAAGATGTGATTGAAAAAAAGCTTTAGGGCCTGCCGAAAAGCGAGAACTGGTTTCTTACTGCCATACGCATTACAGAACCAGTATTCGGCAGGCTTGTAATTGGTTCCACATTCAACCATCAGTGTATTACTACCGGCCACAACCTAAAGATGATGATCAGATAAGGATGTTGCTGTCAGAGTTGTCGATCCTTCATAATCGTTGGGGGTTCTGGATGATGCATTATCACTTACGTCATCTGAACTATCATTGGAATCATAAGAAGGTGTACCGCATTTATACAGCCATGAAATTAAACCTGAAACGGAAGTGTAAGAAGCGTTTGCCTGCAAGAGTTATGGAGCCTTTATTACAGCCGATCCATCCCAACATTACCTGGTCTATGGACTTCATGCATGATGTGCTGAGCACAGGCGTTAATTTTCGCTCTTTGAACTTACCAAAGTAGAAGGGCCTGCACGCAGCGAAATTGAAACCTTTCTATCCATGTTACCTGTTGATGACATGGATAAGAATGGTATACTTACTAGGTTGCTTCGAGGTGATATCTGTACAACCACACTCTATGGATTGGAGCCAATGCAGGTCAATATTTCGGTCGACCTGACTGCGAAAGCTTTAAAAATAACTACTCCGGATGGTCAGTCGATCCCTTATAACTTCAGGCTGGAGCCGCAAAAGCAGCAGCCACCACATAATATTCATCCGGGAAAATGGGAGCAGAGATCATCAAAAAAAAATAAAAAACGTAAAGGGCGAGGGATCTGATAACAATTAAATCAAAATAATATGAGCGAACAGGAAATGCAGGATCTGCTGGATGATCTTTCCAAAAGAGGCTTTAATGATGACCAACTAAGACAGGATATCGAAAAAAATGAAGCATATGGGTTGCCTCGCTTCTCTATTTCCAGGGTAAAAGAATTTGGAGAAGAACGTATGTATTACAAGTTAACTTTTCAATGGATGGAAAGCAGCCTTGGCTATGATTTTACCGCCATCCACGCCAACCACCGCATGCCAGTGGATATCGATCAAAAAATAGTTAATGGGATAAATTCCATCCAGCTTGACAAGGAGATGGCGAAGTTAAACTGGCCCAAGTATTGGGAAAGTAGATTAAAGGCAGAGCCCATTAATAGAGAATTTGAAATGGTTCCGCACTGCATAGATGGCCTTGCACAGCTTCTTTTATCAGAATCCTTACAGGCAAAATTTACAGGGGAATCGTTAATGTATAAACACTGGCCCTTCGATGTTTTTAAGAATTTTACTGAGGAACCGGGTAGGATGCGGCGCCTATACGAGCACGTATTTAGTTTCGATCTAGAAGACCATCCCCATATGACAGCAGAGCTGGCCTACCTGATCATATCCGAAAGGATAGATGCTATTAATATGCATATAAAGGATCTTGGAGCCAGCCAAATAAAAGAATCAGTAATCGAAAGGGAAGCTCATTCAATGCTGAAAGGACATCCAGAGAATACGAGTTTAAAGTTCTCTTTTTCCAGCCAGGAGTATTTTGCTACCCTGGAAGTACCTATATTCCTGGATAAGGGCTGGTACAATCTGGAGGGCTATACACTTGGCTTGGTCCAGCTTCCGGAAATAAATCATGGCACCTTTAATGGTGTGGACTCCGAGCGGCTGGATAAAAAATTAAGCACCGTGAACTGGAGAGAGGACAAAGACATTGTCTTTGTCGAAAAAGATTCTGAGGTTTGGTTCCCAAAGGATATCGAGTTATTGCAGGAGGAACTGTTCCGGATGGCACTCCATCCTGAAGGGAAGGAAGCAGCCGACCTGCTGATGCTCAAACACTGGCTTTACGCTCCCGTATTTGAGGATTTTATAAGTGAACAAGCAAAAGAAACTCTGTTAAGTCTTCCTATAAAAGCAGCGAAATTTTCATCAGATATTCAGGTTGATAAAGCCATAGGCTTGCTGTCCGGACGGCCAGTCTTCAAGGAATTGTCCGCAGATCACCTGAAAGGAATCTGGCAACGTATTGTTACGCCCATGGACGGACGGCCTGTTGGATTGGAAACCTTTGAGGCAATTTCAAAAAGGCAGCTCGGCGCCATTTATGACATGATCCCTGTTCCTGAAAACAAAAAAGAAACAATCCTTCACGAATTATTGAATGGCAAGGAGGTTATCGTGCAGGCAAATAACGGTCAAATGTTGTGTCTGGAGCTTACTGAAAAAGTCGATGGAGTCAGGATTGTTGACAGCAATGGCCAGGAAATTCCTTTCAATTTTCACCTTGACCCACTCTGGAAACCGGAACAGAAACAGGTCTTTTTTCAGCGGGACAGTCGGAAAATGTCCCAAAAAAACTCAATTAGCATTAGTGCAGAAAAAAGGAGCAAAAATAGCAAAGGAAGAGGCTTATAACTTTTCAGAATATGATGAATATCAAAATTGATGAAAAAACCTTTTTGTTTCTGGTTTTTAGCAAGATGTAGGTTTGTCGGACAAACCCATCTTGCCCTCAGCTTCCGGAGTCGCTGAGGGGCCGAAAAAACCTCCGGAGTCGGTTTTTTAATGTGAAGCATGATCATGAAGAAAGAGAAACAAAAACCAGAGACTGGGCGCAGGATTACGTTCAGACTTTCCTTCACCGAATGGCAAAATTTGGATACACTTCGCCGCAAAAGTAATTGTAGAACTGTAAGTAGCCTGATAAGAAAATCACTTTTCGATGGTAAGATCAAGCTGATAACCTATGACCAGTCCCTGGATAAAGTCATGGAGGAGTTATCGGCCATCCGGGAGGAGATCCGGTGTATTGGGGTCAATATTAATCAGGCGACAAGGAAGCTTCACCAATCTTCAAGCGCGGAAGGCAGGCTATACTCTGTTATGGAAATCACCCGACTGTACCAACAGACAGAGCAGAAGGTGACGGCTTTATTTGCTATAGTTTCCAATCTTTCCCGCCGATGGTTGCCCGAATAGTTAGCGGCAAAAGCATCAGGGGAATCCTAAATTATAATGAGCATAAAGTTAGCGAGTCGGAAGCGAAACTGCTTCTGGCTTCAGGGTTCCCACGTGATGCCAGCGAGCTATCTTTCAAAAGTAAGCTGGAGCGCTTCGAGAAATTGACGATGCTCAATGAACGTACAAAGACTAATGCGCTACATATAACGCTCAACTTTTCCAGGCAGGATCAGGTAGACGATGAGCTACTTTGTCAGCTGGCAAAGGATTATATGCAAGCTATTGGCTTTGGCGCACAACCTTTTTTGGTCTATAGGCATTTTGATGCCGCCCATCCTCATATCCATTTGGCTACGGTTAATATTGATTCCGATGGAAACAGGATCGAAACCCATAACATCGGTAAGATCCAATCTGAAAAAGCTCGCAAGGAAATTGAGCAGCGTTACGGCCTGATCAAAGCCGAAGACCAAAAAAAGGAGATCAATTTTCAGCTTAGAAAGATTGACCTGGAACGAGCTATCTATGGCAAGAGGGAAACCAAGGCAGCTATCTCATCCATTGTCCGGGAGGTTGTCGGCACTTATAAAATTGCTTCCCTGGCGGAGCTCAATGTTGCGCTCGGACAATTTGGAGTGGTAGCAGACCCAGGAGAGGAGGGTACCCTCATGCGAAGCAGGGGTGGGCTGATCTACAGTTTACTTAATGAGAAGGGTGAACGTTTGGGTATCCCTATAAAAGCCAGCTCAATTTACTCTTCACCAACGTTGAAGAATCTAGAGATTAAGTTCTCCATTAATAAGGAGGAAAGGAAACCTTATCTCCAGCGGATAAAGCACCTATTGGATAAGGCTCTTCGAACCGCAAAAAATGAGCATCATTTCCAGGAGCTACTCCATGCTCAGGGTTTGCGGATACTTATGCGGGAGAATATACAGGGGCAGGTCTATGGGATAACCTTTATTGATAATGCAACCCGAATTGTTGTCAATGGCAGCACACTCGGCAAAGAATATAGCGCCAGAGCATTTGCGGAAAAGCTGAATGCTTTACAGCGAGGGGCGTCCGAGCCACAGAATTTTCCTGTTGAAGATAGCGGACATGTTGCCCGCATCCAGGCGGAAGTTTCCAGTCCAACAGGCCGGGCAGCAGGGTCAGAAAAATCTGATATACCATTCCATCCCGCCTCTCAGGAAGCTACCATTGAACGGTTGCTCGATGTCGCTTTTTACGATGAGCATGACCAGGTTTCTTTTGACCCATTCCAAAGAAAGAAGAGAAAGAAGAAACGGCTGCAATCGCAGTCGTGAAGTGTTGAATTAAATATGTGAAGAATGAATACGGGGGAGAATGCTGAGGCATTAAGAAAGATCATTGATTTTATAAGGAAAGTTAGTTTACTGATTTTATTCCTTCATTTTTATGTTTACTGTTACAGGGCCTTTGATGAGTGGGGGCTGACCCATAAGATCGTCCGGGGTATATTGGAGCGGATCGGCAATACAGGATTATTTTCCGATTTCCAGTTCTCGAAGCTTGGAGCGCTGCTGCTGCTTATCGTATCCCTGGTCGGTTCGAAAGGTAAAAAGGACGAAAAGCTTAAACTCCTTACAGCACTTCGTTATTTTATTGTCGGTCTTATTATATATACAGTCAGCTACCTGCTCCTTAGCATGGAGGCGTCGGTGCAGGTTCTTGCCGGAATTTATATGACTGTGACCGGCATTGGTTATCTCCTGATCCTGCATGGGGGAAGCCTGTTATCCAGGATCATTCGTAACCGCCTAAATACTGATGTCTTTAATAAGCTTCAGGAAACTTTTCCCCAGGAAGAGCGCCTTCTGGAAAATGAATTCTCCATTAATCTGCCAGCCAAGTATAACCTTAAAGGAAGAGTTAGACAGTCCTGGATAAATTTTATCAATCCTTTCCGGGCATTGCTTGTCGTTGGAACGCCAGGTGCCGGCAAGAGTTATTTTGTTGTCCGGCATGTGATTACACAGCATATTGCCAAGGGCTTTTCGATGTTCATCTACGATTTCAAGTTCGATGACCTGTCGATCATAGCCTATAATGCCTTCCTTAAAAATAAGCACCGGTATAAAGTAGAACCGAAATTTTATGTTATCGACTTCGATAACATTTACCATAGATGTAATCCACTTTACCCGGAAAGCATGACCGATATCACGGATGCAACGGAAAGCAGCCGAACGATCATGCTGGGGCTCAATCGAGAATGGATCAAGAAGGCTGGGGATTTCTTTGTCGAGTCCCCAATCAATTTCCTTACCGGTATTATCTGGTACTTGCGCAAGTATAAGAATGGTAAATACTGCACCCTACCTCATTGCATCGAGCTGATGCAGATGCCTTACGACCAGCTTTTTCCGGTCCTTCGAACAGAGCCTGAGATTGAGGTGTTGATCAACCCTTTTGTTACCGCTTATATCAACGGCGCCATGGAACAGCTGGAAGGCCAGATCGCCTCAGCCAAGATAACTATGGCGAGGCTGGCATCGCCGAAGCTATACTATGTTCTTACCGGCAACGATTTTACCCTGGATGTCAATAATCCCGGAGACCCTAAGATCGTTTGTGTTGGTAATAACCCACAGAAGACCCAGGTTTATGGCGCAGTACTTTCTTTGTATGTTGCCCGAATGCTTAAGCTTGTCAACCAGAAAGACAAACTTAAAAGCTCTTTAATATTCGATGAATTTCCTACAATTTATATAGGCGGTGTTTCCGGTATTGAAGGTACTATAGCGACTGCACGCGGCAATAAGGTGGCTACAGTGCTTGCGGTCCAGGATATATCTCAGTTACGCAAAGATTACGGCAAAGAAAGTGCAGATGTGATCTTCAATATTGTCGGGAATGTCATTTCAGGACAGGTTTTGGGAGATACGGCTAAGACCCTCTCGGAAAGGTTCGGGAAGATCATGCAGGAGCGGGAAAGTCTATCCATTAATGCCAGTGACACTTCAGTAAGCAAATCAACTCAGTTGGAATCAGCAATACCCGCATCCACTATTTCCTCGCTTTCATCCGGAGAGTTTGTTGGCTCTGTTGCTGACAATCCCGAGCAAAAAATCGAGTTGAAAAATTTCCATTGCGAAATCATCAATGACCATGCTGCCTTAAAAGCTGAAGCCGATGCCTATGTGCCGATCCCAAAACCAAGGGAAGTTACTGCTAAAGAAATTGAGGAGAACTATCTACGCATCAAAGAAGATGTATTAATGATCATTGAATCAGAAATGGAAAGAATTTACGAAACTCCGGAGCTTGCACACCTGCTGATTGTAAGAGATTAAAACAGGAAAATAGAACACCAAATCAAAGTAATTGTCAAAAAAAAGATCTCACTAATGCGCGGCAGAGGAGCCAATGTTTACATACGCATTTGAGGTATTTTTTCAATAGACCAAAACTTAGGAAGTCTGCATAGCAGAATAAAATTTAAAGTTACCGAATGGTTCCAAAATTGAATAGCTACCCCAATAGTATCAATAATTTGATCTATTGATTTTCATATTTGAAACGGAAATATTTCCAGATTTAAAAGATTAAATATGAAAACTAAATTCTTATTATTTACTGTTTTGATTACAGTATTTTTTTTTGGGTGCAAGGATAATCCTGAAACTCAAGAATTAAACCATGATGAGCCGTCATCAGAATTGAAATCAGCTATCCCAATTAATAAGGCAGTAGCTAATTCAGCAAATCCATTCGATTTCTTAGGGGAAATACACAATATGGGTCTGCAGGAGCTCTTTAATTATACCGTTGCTACAGGAGATACTACTCGCCGCGGAAAAAGGCAAGTGTTAAGAAGATTTTTCAAGGAACGATTTGAAGTAACACCCAAGGGAAAAACAAACCCAGAACTCGAAAAAGTCATACTGAAGGATTATAGGTTAGTTCATGGATCTTTAAAAATGTCTCCTCTGGCCCATAGCTTCGTTGAAAACTTGAATAAATGTATTGATGATATTAAGACCCTAAATGAGTTTAAAGAATTCAAAAGGAAATTTGTTGATATCGAACTTAAGATTTCTAGATCGTCGCTTTCCCGTTTTGAACGAGAGTGCCTTCTAAAAACAGCTGCAATAATGAGGTATTCTGCATACTATTGGTTCAATTTCGCAAATAATAACGATAAAGCTGTTACAATGGGCTTGTTGCGAAAAATTGCTGGTATTATAACAGGAATTGCTGCCGACGGTACGTCAGCCTTATACTATGCTTTCGTAAGTGCAACCCTTTTTAAAATGCTTGAGAATAGTATTGAAATGTCGGAAATGTGCGGATTTTATACCGGGGGATTTTCATATTAGTAGATATCCGTTATTCTTTATGCTAGCCGGCTTCTCTATGCTTATTTTACAATTGTTGAATTTACACAAATCAATCCCCAATGCCCAATCACTTAAATTACACAAGAATGAAAATTAAAATGATATGCCTTATGGTTGTAGCTCTGACTGTAGGATGCAGCAAGGATGTTACAAAACCGGAAAATACAAATACAATAACCAAGGTCGCAAAAAAAGCAATAAAATTGGATCGTCCTGAGAACCCCGAAAATCCAGCCGATTCCATTGGGATCATTCACAACCAGGCTCTAGCCTATGTGTATCAAAAGCTCACGGTGAAAAAGGATTTCAGTAAAGACCTTAAAAAGAAATACGTCGTGGAATATTTTGAGAATCGTTATGGTGGGAACCTTATGAAGTCGATCGATGAAAGAGACGAAATTTACCGTAGGTATGATAATGTCCCAATTCTCGCCTTAACAAAAGAACTGCCATGCTCTGATGTTCTTGCACAGGTGGTCAATAGCATCATCTATGCTGCTTATGAAATGAAAGTTCCTGATGACTATAACACATTTAAACAGAAAATCATAACTCTTGAACAGCAGGTACTCAAAGGTAAAATAAAGATTAGTAGGACAGAAGCAGATCAATTATTACATTTTACCTCCATAATTCGACATTCAATGTGGTTTTGGATGGAGGCCGTTCCGAAAAATGAAAACCTTAATGAAACTAACTTTCTTCGTGGTTTTTTTAGGGGATTGCTTGGAGGACTTGCTGATGCACATGGAGCTTTGGTCAGCCTATTCAGCTACATGAGTTTTAGGTATGTGTTGGAAGATGCTGCCTTGGATAGTGCGATGATGCTTTTGGCATTTGGTTATTGATACCAATTCGACAAATCCTGAAACTGAGGAGTATTTCTTTGCTGAAATACTCCTTTTATTTGCATTAAATCATTTGTATTGAGGGTAATTATGTTTTACACGATGCTTTAATGAAAGATGACGTTAGTATTCTACCATATTAACCATTACTGCTTCAGGTTCATTTTGGCCATTGGGAAAATGGACGAAAATATCAACAACAGTTTTACGTGTTCCTTGAATTATGGCAAGTGCCCCCTCTCCGGATGGCTTTACCAGATGTAATAGTTTTCCATCACCGACGATTTCTACATATGAGCTTTTTAATCCACCAAGCTTAATGCCACCTTTATTAATGTAATTTTTCCAGCCGTTATACTGTTGTATTGCTTCGGCTTCTGACAAATAGTTAGTCTTAAATACAAGCATTTCCGCACCAGATAGCATTCCCATAAATGCATTGCCATTTCCCGCTTTCAGGTATTCAGCCATCTGCATGAACCAGGATTGGGCTTTTGTCATTCTTACTCTGTCATCCTTATTTACCACTGTGCTTTGTTGCCAGCCGGTTATTTTATGGGGGACATCGGCGTAGAAGGTGCCCGAATTAGCGCCCTTGCCTTCAAATCTCCATAGTTCTTTCGGTTCTTTCAGGCCACCGCCTTTTTGCCAGGCAGTTTCCGCTACAATCGCCTTGAGGCTACTACCTGCTTTAGCCTCGGACTTATAATCTATCCTGATCCGTTGCACACCGCTATTGAGAATTGCTGAATTGGCAAAGAAACTTAAGCTTCCCGAAATGCTTGTGCTCATTAATGGAATGTCATTTATAAAGACCCTATATGGGGTCTTTTCTGCTTCAACCGTTACTTTATAAACTGCACGGTTTTCGGGAATCGATAATTTACTAAAGTCCGGGGTCGCCGGTTTTATTGCATTTTGTGCGCCGACGACATTCGCCAGTAGGATGCCCAACAGAACAAAAATGTATTTAAACTTCATATGCTCTTAACTAAATATAATCCTTGATAACCTTAAATGGACAGTTTCCATTTGCATCAAAGAGTTGCCTTTCACAGTCCTGGCAGGTATCATCAGTTATGATTTCTCCACGTTTGACCTGCCAGACATTCGTGCTGCCACATTCACAGTTTACGGTATAAAGTACCTCACCTCTTGAATTACCAAATACAACAAACTTCCATGCGATATCGGTTTGCTTCTTTAATTTATCAATGTCCGTTTGCTTCATCAAGCCAAGGTAGTAACTGTCATTTCCAAGTTCCAGTAGCACTATGGTTAATCCAATTTTTTTTAACTGTGCCTTGAACTGTTTTAGAAGAAATGTTACACTGTCTCCCACAACCATTCTGCCATTTTTTACCTCAGCTATCAATTTAGAATAGGGTTCATGCACGCTTAGTGGTTCTCCGAATAAGGCTCGGGTTCTTTTCTGCAAGAAGTTGCCTATCTGCCAGTCTTCCTCTTCTCCCTTCCAATCTACTAGCAGCAGAAGCCGATGCTTAAAAAGGTATTCGAGCAGTTCTTCTCTGTCGGTAAAGGAAAATTGCGCAAATGTCTCGCGTTCACTTGAACTCATGAGCAATTGGGTAAACGTGGTTTCCATATTTTACAGTTGAATAGATTTATAAGCCAGCGCTTTATTTACAATTTCTTCGGAAGTAAGGTCTTCGTACTCTTTTTCATAAATATAATTGGCTGCTTCCGGATCTGGAACGTTTTCTAAAAATAAATCAAGAAGAGCATCATTTTCTTCTTCAGTCTGACCTTCTGCATTCCTGATCTTATTAACCAGCTCAACCAATGCATCTTTATTCATTTGTTCCATAACATTTCAACAATTTCATTAACACTGTACTCGTAATATTTACCACTTTTGTCCTTGTTCCTTTGAAATTGCTTGATATCATAATTTTCGAAATTCAGGGATAAAAGTTTATGATAGTATTGGTCAAGATAAATGGCAAAAGTTTCCGTGATATTTTCTTCATTTCCACGGGGTAGCTCAGGATTTTTTATTCTGGTAACGATCTCTGTAAGCTCTTCCTTCGTAAAATCCGGGACCTTTAAGGGATATGGCAGGCTGATCCTGAAGGCCAGAACCTCATCACCTTCCTCCTCCCACCATTCATCGAGGTTATAGGCTGCCATATCTTTCCCTGTAAGCTCATGGAGGATAGTAGTAAGTTTTGTGTAGGCATCTAAAGACTCGTCCCCGGATTCATCGATTAATTTTGTATAATCCCGTATAGCCTGCAGTACTATTGGATACCGCTCTTCGGCTAATGCTACATCAGGTTCAATTATGCTTCTTAATTTATTCATGATCCTTTTTAGAGGATAATTTTTTTTAATAGGGTAACCTATATTACGATTCGTACGACAAAGACAATTCCACAAATAATTAAAAGGAATTGAGCCTTTTTAGGCTGGGGACGTCACTAACTCATTATGCAGCGAAAATTATGCCATAGAATGAGAGAGTTACGGCTTTCTAAAATGACATAATAGCATATAGTCGCCACAGTCTTTAATATAATTGATAATAATTGAATCTTTCGCAGGCTCCAGTGTTTTTCTAAAAATGCCATTATTTCTCAATTCAAATTTGTCTTCCGGTAGTCTGTCAATTAGCTCTATTAGTGGCACTGTAAGCTCACCCTGACTGCTAACGATTAAAAGTAGAGTTTTCGATTTTTGATCATACTGTTTTTGCCCTATAAACCCTGGAGCCAGGGAAAATAAGATCTGTCATACTGTTGCAGCATTTACTAATTTTTCCCAGTTGCATTGTTCGTCTGCTATGAAGGTCGGGAAGTTAGTTTGCTTTTGATGTTGCTCTAAAAATGCAACCGGAGGCTTGTAATTCAGGGATTGATGAGGTCTTTGATTGTTGTATATCCACATCCATGCATGGGCCATAGCCTGAGCCTCTTTTATCCTGGTAAAACAATAAGCATCCAGAACTTCTTCCCTGAAGCTTCGGTTAAACCGCTCCATAAATCCATTCTGAAATGGTTTGCCTTTCTCTATAAATTTAAGCTCTATGCCACGTTCACTTGCCCATGAGGCCATAGCCTGTGCCACAAATTCAGGTCCGTTATCAACCCTTATTTTCCGGGGAACGCCACGCCAGCCGACTAACTGATCCAGTTGTCTGATTACACGTTTGCTGTTCAATGTTGTGTCAATAGTAATGCCAAGACATTCACGATTATAGTCATCAATAATATTCAAAGAGCGGAAATTAACGCCTGTGCTCAGCACATCATGCATGAAGTCCATAGACCAGGTAATGTTGGGATGGATCGGCTGTAATAAAGGCTCCATAACTCTTGCAGGCAAACGCTTCTTACACTTCCGTTTCAGGTTTAATTTCATGGCTGTATAAATGCGGTACACCTTCTTATGATTCCAATGATAGTTCAGATGACGTAAGTGATAATGCATCATCCAGAACCCCCAACGATTATGAAGGATCGACAACTCTGACAGCAACATCCTTATCTGATCATCATCTTTAGGTTGTGGCCGGTAGTAATACACTGATGGTTGAATGTGGAACCAATTACAAGCCTGCCGAATACTGGTTCTGTAATGCGTATGGCAGTAAGAAACCAGTTCTCGCTTTTCGGCAGGCCCTAAAGCTTTTTTTCAATCACATCTTTCATTACCGTGATCTGAAAAGTCTGCTCTGCTACGATACGCTTGTACTGGGCCAGCTCTGCTTCCAGCTCCTTCATCCGCTTGAGCTGATTAAGCTCAAGACCTGAGTACTTGCTTTTCCATTGATAAAAGGCCGCCTGGCTGATACCATGCTCCCGGCAAATCTCAGCAACGGGTTTTCCCGTTTCCTGCTCTTTCAAAATGCCAAGAATCTGGCTCTCTGTGAATTTTGATTTTTTCATTGCTTCAACTTTAAAATTAGCATTTTTATCTACTTTTAAATGCTACGATTTGAAGGGAAGCTTACAGCACCTCGCTTATTAGAGGGTAAGCCGCCGAGGAAGATGTAAACAGCATATTGATTCCTTCTTTATAGGGAACAATTGCAAGAACCTCGTCGGTATCGATCCTCACTGGTTGGCCATATTGGTAAATAGCAATGTCCTTTAAATTAGAGCTGCTGAATTCTTTCAGATATACAGGTAGGTCGAGATAGAAAAGGAGCAAAGTAAAATTAAAGAGTACCTCCAATTCAAATACCATGGCAATTGACCGATGGCTAATTAATTCCGGTGAAATATTAACAGCTGCAGTAGGTAAAAATGTAATACCGAATAGTTTTGGGGCAATTGAAGAATTAATAATAGGGGTAAGGTCAAACCAAAAATAATCTGCGCGAGCACAACTTTCGTTAATTTATGGGAGTCTGAGAACTGGAACTTAAGAGACCAAAATAAGTGCGTCCGATAGTTATACTCCAATAATAATAGAGTACAAAGGCAAATTATGCTTTTTGTTATCCAGTAATTTCCGTCAGAAATACTTTTCCCGGTGCTAATATAATTGAAGTCCATAATAAAGAAACCGGAAAGAACAGCAATTGTCGACCGAACCAATAATGTTGGATATTCTTTCAAATTCTCTGCACGTTTAATTAAAATTGGTCTGATTTTCAATGGGAATGATTTAGAAAGGTTTTGGAGTTAATCATCAAAAGTATTAAATATAAATATATGATTGGTCCTTTTAATTGATTCAACATTCCTTGGAAACCTATCCGACAAATTCTGAATTACAGAAATTGTTAACGACAAAAAATCATCATTAATTTCAGATAGCTGTTTAGGCATTTCACATAGTTATCTGCGCATTTTAAATAGCATTCTATAAAAATGGCCATTGTAAATGTTCAAATTGGTAGTATAGTTCTGCTACTCCATGAAAATGAAAATTGCAAACAAGATGCTGGTGCGCACACCCGCATTTTCAATCTGCGCGACACTTGAGCAAAGCTGGTCTGAATTAAAGGAAGCAATTAGATCAGCATCTCCGGATTTTTATAAGGAAATTAAGGATATCGAATTTGACGATATAGATCGGCTATCCCAGAGGCATAAGCTTACCATATATAAGTACTTCAACCGTGCTAAATACAGGCCAGTGCCATTTGGCGCGTTTTGTTCTGTTTCACTCCTTAATAACGATATAAATAAAGACGCAGTCCAGATCAGTCGTAAGCAAACATTATACAAACTACTGGACTGGCAAACGAAAAAAAATATAAAATTTACTTTCCAAGATCTCTTGAAAGCAAATGCACTTATTCAAGCCAATACCACCTGGTATAAGGCAGCTGGAAATATCCGTTTTATAACGGCTGGGCAGGGAAATAAATTTGAGATGAACGATATTCCATCAGATACGAACATCCTTTTTGCACTGGAAATTGCCAGTCAGGGTATTGCTATACAGGATTTGATATACAAGCTTCAAATCAAGTTAGGTGGGAATGCTGAGGCACTAAATTTCGTCGAAGCGTTTATCCATTCTGGTTTAGTTGTGACGAGCCTCGATGCTAATATAATTGGTGAGGACTATTTCACACGCATTGGTCATAAATTGGAAGAAAATTATCTGGATTATATTATAGCCCAAAGGTCCATTTCAGGAGGTTCTCCAAAGGAATTGCTAAAACAAATTCCGGAATTGATAGAAAGGCTTAGCATGATTGAGCAGCAAGAACAGCTTACGACTGATCTAGAGCGATTCAGAGACCTTTTTAAAGAGAAATTTGATCTGGAAGAAGTTTCATTAATGGTTGCTATCGATCCTGAAATTGGCGTAGGATATGGAAAGATGGAATCTGCGGCTTCAGCAAGCACTTTGATAGACTCTCTGTTACAAAGCACAAAGAACAACAATAAACGTAAAGATACCTATAAAGAACTTTTCGCTTCTGCTTTCGAATTTGAAGTCCCATCCTGTATCAATCTTGAAGCTGTTCTTCCTTTATCAGAAAAAAGATCTTCACCAAAGAAAATGGCCAATAGCATAAGTTGTATATTTTCAATCTCTGATGACCTTTTGATATTGGACCATATCGGCGGCTATAGTTTTAATCAAATTGCAGGAAGATTTACGATAGCCGATAAAGGGATATTAGATTTCTGCAGACAGCAGGCATCACTTGAAACTGAAGCAAATGCTGAAGTGGTTTTCTTTGACATCGGATACCTCTGCGAAATTCATGTGGATAATGTAAACCGACGAAGTTCTATTTATGATTATGAGCTACCCATTTTGTCTTATAGTACTTTGCCCGAATTTATTACACTCGGGGAGCTATATATCCGAATGTCTGGAAACGAGATCGTACTTTTCAGCAGGCGCCTCGGCAAACGTGTTGTTCCTAGAATGGCCACTGCCTATAATTTTGAACGCTCCAGTCTGCCACTGCTCAAATTTCTATGTGATTATATGCATTACGGCCTTAAGACGGAATTTCTACCCCAGATCTCCGGACTATTGCCGGGATTAAGACAGTATCCAAGGATTCAATTCAGAAATATCGTTTTGGGAAGAGCCCAATGGACTGTCTCCATTGATCATATCAAAGATCTGACTGCAGAACGGCTTAAAGAGCATTTAAAACAGCGTCAAGCACCGCGCTTTATACGTATTGGACAGGCTGATCAAACACTTGTTCTTGATTTGGATAACGGCCAAGATTACGAATTTTTATTTTCGCTTCTTAGAAGCAAAAAAGAAATCACGGTTGAAGAGGCAATATTGCCGGAAAGATCTTTGGTCACAGATGAGCATGGCAAACCATATATGGCACAGTTTGTTGCTGCATTAAACCATCATGAAAATGTATATTATAAGGCAAGGCCGATATGGATTGATTCAAAAAAAGAACAGGGATTCTTCCCTCCGGGATCTGAATGGTTATATTGCGAGATCTACAGTCATACCAATCATGCTAACAGTATATTATTTAAGTTAAATGCTTTTGCAGATGAGCAGCGGTCAACTATCGACAAGTGGTTTTTTATCCGTTATAATGAACCCCAGGATCACTTACGTGTACGTTTTTTGCTCCGAAAAGCTGAAGATGCCCAGGCTTTGCTAACTAACCTTAAAGCCTTGCTTGAAGAAGTAATGCAAAAAAGAATAGTTTCAGATTTCCAGGTCAAGGTTTATAAACGAGAGATGGAGCGTTATGGATTTGCAGGTATTGATAGAGTTGAAGCGCTGTTTTGTTTTGACACGCGATATACTCTTCAGATTCTTCAATTACCCGATCCGTTGAAATATCGACTTGCAATAATACTGTTGACCGGCATTATAAGCAGATTATCTCTGGATTCTGAAACAGTTCAAAACTGGCTTCAGAAAATCAGGGACGGCTACAATCATGAACATGGCTTAAAAGGAGAGGGTTTTAAACAGATTAACCAATATACGCGTGACCAGCATCTACTGGATGACAGTTTGCTGGATGAAACACAAAAACGGGAACTCCAAAGGATTTCCGACCAATATTTTAGCGTACTGAAAGAGCTGGAAGGTATAAGGGTTATGCCACTTCTTACCGATTTCTTTCATATGCATATAAACCGTTTATTTAGTGATCATCAGCGGTTACATGAAACGGTGATATATAATATTAAAGAAGCGGTGGATAGAAAAACAAAGGCGGATAGAAAAATTCAGATCAGTGCTAATTCCTAAAATCAATAAACCGCATTGTCTTCTCAAAATTATCTCGATAAGATTTGCTGACCGGGATTTCGTCACCATTAATTAAGAATACTGTTGTGGAATTATAACGGTCAATCTTGCTGACATTTACCAGATAGGATTTCTGTGTCCTGACAAAATGTGGCATGGGCAGCATTTCTTCGAACTTGGCAAGGGTGATATAAGTCATTATTTTCTCCTTTTCCAAATAGATATTACTGTAATTGCTTGCGGCCATTATATAGTTTATGTCTTCAATGGCAATTCTCCGCTTCATGGTTTTGCTGTTCTCCGGCACAGCGATCACGGGGTTCAGTTTAGAAAATTTAAACCTATTC
This sequence comes from Chitinophaga polysaccharea, assembly GCF_902150045.1. Taxonomy (GTDB): domain Bacteria; phylum Bacteroidota; class Bacteroidia; order Chitinophagales; family Chitinophagaceae; genus Chitinophaga; species Chitinophaga polysaccharea_A. The sequence continues at coordinate 273,346 of NZ_CABFVU010000002.1, read as the reverse complement.
AGTTCCGACCATTTCAGTTTTGCCTTTTCGACGGCCTGCACAAAATCTTCATAGAAAAGCGGTTTCAGTCTGTAATCGGCTACATTAAGTAAAAACGCCTCAGGACCATAATGTCTATGGCCGGAAACAAGCACAACGGCCATTTCTTTACTGATGATCGAAGTAAGTTCTGTTCCTTTAAAATGGGGCATTTCAATATCCATAAATACAATATCGGCCTTCAGCTTACCGCTTAGTAGTGATTCCCTGGCCTGACGTGCGTCTGTCTCTATTCCGATCAGGTAGAGTTCAGGATGTCTTTCTATATAGGAGCTCAATAAATCCGCACTCGATTGGTCATCATCAATTATTAACGCCCCTAATTTCATAGCTCCATATTTAACGTGAGTTCAAAAAGCATTTCATCATCGGTGACCCGCAAGTCATATTTACCGCTATAATAGCGTTCGAGCCTGTCTTTGAGATTGTTTAAGCCGATCCCCGTGCTTTGTGTTTCTATTCCAATCTTCGGTTTATGATTACTGGTATATAATGAAAACACTTTGCCTTGTTGACTGATGACAATTACGGCAGGCTCTGCAGAGGAATCATAAACCCCGTACTTTATAATATTGTCTACCAAGTCTATAAATAAAAGTGGCGGAATCATAATCTGTGGATCTTCATTACTAATATTTAGTTTGACATAAAATTTACCCTGCTTCAAAATGGTATGCAACTGTATGTACCTCCTAAGATTCTCCATGTCTTCGCTTAGTGGAACCTTACCAAGCTTATCTCCTGGTTGAAGACAATAATGGGTAACACCAGACCACAGTCTGAGGATTTCCAATGTATTTGTATCCTCAGCACTCAATCTCGCAAGAATACCATTGATAGAATTATTTAAAAGGTGAGGATTGATCTGGGAACGATACAACTCATTTTCAAGGCGGAGTATTTCATTTTCATTGAAAAGCATAGCTTTTTGCTCATCAGCGAGTTGACGCTCTTTGCTAACTCTATATTTGTTTTCCCAGACACCGAATGATATGGCCATTAAAAAAAAGCTTCTTGTCAATGCTACCAGATAATCTTCCTTTGAAATGAAAAATGTAAATGTACCTGTGAGATATGCCTTGGTAAGCAAATTACCCAGTATTAATATGCACGAATTGAACAAAACTGTAGCTGAAACAGCTATGAACCGTTTAATCTGTTGCGTATAATGGGTATATATGCCCGGCAGGAACCGGTATGCAGTCATGATGAAAATTGAAACATCTACCACGTAAAAAATGATATAAATGCCTGTGTCCATCATTTTGCCTCGCGCGATGATCAACCACAAGATATCCCAGGTCATATAAGCCAATATAGCGACTGTAAACCATGGAAATAATCTGTTAGAGTTAGCTAATATTTTCATTTCAAATAGTCATTTGCAGGTTTCAGATAGTTATTGTAGCATTTGAAATAGTTGTAGATCCCCACTGTAAATTCATGTTGTACTTTTATGTTGTACTTCATTAGGAAGTAATAACCAACATAAAACGCTATGAATAAAAACAATGAAAACACAATTTTTAAGCGGACCAAGGTTTTCGCTTTTAAGAAACAGGTAGAGAATAGCAATGCAAAAAGTACATTGCATCCCACCGCTACAACCGGTACAAATACATCTTATGTATTTGTATGCCATAAGTAAACTGGGAAGCTGCACTGCAGCTTCCTTGAATCCAGGAACCTGACGTTCCGAAATTAAAGTAGTACAAATTTTCAGCTCATTTTCATGAAGGATGATTGTAATGATCCAAAATAAAAGGAGCGGGTCGCGAACCCATAGATCGGTAAAACATGAAATTACGATATGTCTGTATACTAAACATCATTTTTAAATACTTAAATACCAGATTAAAAACTCAAATTTTTAAGATAAAAACCTGAATCACCTCATAATATAACCATTCACATTTTCTCACAGTGCTTGTAAAAGTTGCCTCCTCGAGGCTACAGTGGCACGCCTTTTCCTCAAAGTTTCTAAACCATCATTTTTTTACCACAAAAACATTTCTTATGAAAAAAGTAATCTTCGGCCTGTCCCTTCTGGCCCTGACCACCGCTGCATTTGCAAAAAATGAAATCCCTTCAAAAACAGAAGGAAAAACTCAGGCGTACTCAAATGTCTACTATGTTACCTCCTTTGATGGAACTAACTATCACCTATCAACCAATCCACCTGCGGAAGGTTGTTCAGTAGGTAGTGATCCTTGTGAGATCACTACCAAAGATCCGCAGGGTGACATGCAGATTACCCCATCAGAACTCAGTAATCCGAGCTTAGCAACAATTGAGGAAACTCGCGAACTATAAACCTAATTGTTTCTTTAGTAACTGAGTTACTTCATTTTTCAATGATGATTCTGAATAGAGCAAGGTTGTATTGAATTGTTCAATATAACCTTGCTTGTTTATTAAAATTGCGCAAGGCATGCCAGGAATATTAAAATCACTAATAAAAGGATGCCGAACTCCCAATTTACCTATATGTAAGTTATCCGCACCCTTTTCCGAAGTGTATAAACCACTAGCAATCCCTTCTTTCCACAGCATTGTGCGCTTGTCAACACAAATCGAAACAACCTTAAAGTCCCTATTGTCTTTAAAATACTCTTCTACTTTGGAAACTGTATGCTCGTAAAAGTAAGCACAACCACCACATCCAGTAAACCACAGATCGATCAACACGACCTTTCCTTTATAGGAGGCTAGGTTTACGCTGTTTCCTTTTATATCTTCAAAAATATAGTTACCTAAAGCGGCGTATTCGTATTTAGCTCTTATTTCTTCCAGAGCGATCCTATACTTTTTTGATTTAATTATTTGAAGGGCATTTTTATAATGAACAGTCGTAGAATCATCACCATCATTTCTGAGAAAAAACATAACCAGCAATTTTTCCTTCAATTCCTGATCGCTTTCTTTTAAGATTTTCCTAAAAACCAGACTTGGACGTTTTTTTCCATAATAGGCGACGGTTTGGGCGAATAGTGCGTTTAGGTAATATCTCGGATATTTGATTGAATATTTATAGTACTTTTTATCCTGCCTAGGAATATTGATGTTAAAGACAATTGAATCAAAATTTTGAACCAACATTTTTCGTTGAACAGAATCCTTAACTGCGCCACTAAAAACACTTACAGATCCACCATGATCTCTTTTGTATAAATTGTCAGCTTTCATTATCTGCAAGCTTTTGTACGATATTTTAGGTGAAAATTTCTGAAAAATATGCGACACCTTTTCAAGTGCTAAAGAATCGCCGTTTCGGAAAATGGAATCCTTCATATCTGCATATGGAACATCTCTTAAGTATAAATTTTTCAGTTCATTTTTTACCTGATATTTGGCACTTCCTTTCCCTTCAAAAGAAAATTCTGCCCATTCCGGCCTTCTTTCATGGAAAGGGAAGTAAATACCTATTTTTACATCGTCACCGATCTCCCAAAGACAATCCGTAAATATTCCCTTTAAATCGTATGATTTTCTGATTTTTTCAGGAAGTATTTTTGCTATGGATAAATAACCGGAGCTATCTTCAACAGGTATCCTAAAAAAGAATTGTTGACCTGAGATACGATCGGCTTTAATACTGCGGTGATGAAGATTATCCAAACCAGGATAAAGTACATTTTGCATTACTACAATTATCGTATCTGTGACAGGTCCCTTATAATTGACCTGTAGGTTAATGTAACCGATAGAATTTTGCAATTGGGTTTGCCCATTAACTCCCCAAATAAATAAAAGTGAAAGGCATACCATTAATATTAAATTTTTCATCTTTTCTTATCTTGGGTTTTGAATTAAACCGCTCAACTGAATTTCATTGTTCGGTATCGGTAATACATACTTTGGATCATTTGGCAATAGATCATATTGCACATTTTCCAGTCTTCTAGAAGTGCTAATAGCAGTGGAGTTATCCAGATTTAACCTGCGCAAATCCTCCCATCTGATATTTGCAGTAAAGGGTAACTCCTTTCTTCGCTCCGACAATATTGTTTTCAGAACATTTTCAATTGATGTAATAGGTGTAAATACATCTCTGGAAATTCTGTTCTTCAAAAGAAGGTTCAAATCTGCTATTGCTCCGCTAATATTTCCTGCTCTGCTTCTGCATTCGGCCCGGATCAATAGTATTTCATTGGTAGCTAGTCCCGAAAACAAAGCACCGGTACCGGAATAAGTGCCACAAAACCTTTTATAACCACTGGCTTGATCCGTTATATAAAAGAAGTTTTTTCGCAAATCATGCTCTGCATAAGAATTCATGAGCAGGGTATCAACAAAGGCAGGAGCTGCTGGACCTGGAACGATTGCACTATATCCATACCCATTACCAAAAAAAATGATCTCTGGGTTATCCCTTCCTGAAGCTGGAAAGCGATATGTTGTATTGAGGTCTGCCAATCGGCTGTTAAAGTCCATAAGACTACTCTTTGCTTTCAAAACCTGATCTGCATATAAAGCCGCCTGAGCATATTCTGCCTTTAGTAAATAGGCTTTACTGAGCAGTGCATGAGCCGCAATTTTGGAGGCCCTGTTTATCGACACAATATATTCGGGTAATAAATCGGCTGCAGTTTCTGCATCACCTATAATTCTTGTATAGGTTTCAGAAACCGTTGCTCGTTCAAATAGTATATTCACATCCGAAGTTGTGCGCAGTGGTATGCCCAGGTCAGTTGATGCAGACGAAGCAGCATATGGTTTGCAGAAGATCTGGGCAAGGTTATAGAAAGCCATTGCTCTGAGAAAATATGCTTGTCCTAATATAAACTTATATTCAGAAGAACTTTTGTTTTCCATCTTGCTCAGGCCATCAATAACAATATTGGTATACTCTACAATCTTGTAGCTATTTTCCCAATCAACAGACCTGTCCGTATCCCAAACGATTTTATCCCAGGTGTATAAGTTTCTCTGCACCTGAGAAAGCGTATTAAACACGTTTTGCGTGAGGAAGTAATTATCTGTGCCTAACAATCCGGCTATGGTGTTATGTTCGATTATAGTATTGTAATCGTCTAGAATGGCTTGGTAATCTGCTAAAGTTTCCGGTACAACAAGTGACTTTTGATTTTTGGCTTCTAGCCATTCATCCTGCTTCGCGCAACCGGATATTACAATCAGAAGGCAAGCAATTGTGAGGTAATTAATGTATTTTTTCAGTTTCATAATAATCAAATTAAAATTCTGCCGTAATACCAAAGGAATAGCTAGTTGGGTCTTTTATATCAACAACTGTTGAGCCCCCGGAACCGGGAGCATCAGGATCTATTCCCAATTTGTTTTTTCTCCAGATGATACCGAGGTTCTGAACATATCCATATACCTCGAATTTTCTAAAGCCAATTTTATCTATTAATGACTTTGGCAGGCTATATCCCAGACGGATATCTTGAAACCTGATATGATCGCCACTTTCCACCAATTCACCGGAGTAGCGATAAAAAGAATTTCTTCTGGAGTTTGATGGATATACCAAAGATGGAACGGAAGTGAAATTTTCATCCCCCGGTTTCTGCCAACGCGCATTATAATCTACATGCTGATACATGCCCAGGATATCCGTATAATTCAAACTGGTGCTTGTCCTACGGAAATAATAGTCAAGTTTATAAACAAGATTGATGGACAAGTTAATCCTTTTGTAACTAAAATCATTTCTGAACCCTCCAAATATTTTAGGTCTGCTACTGCCATGAAAATTCACACTATCAGGAGAAATATTATTCATGATAGCACTATAGTTTTTACTTGGTCCTCCGTTTAACCATCCGATAGGATCACCATTTTCAGGGTCCAATCCTTCCCATTTGTAACTGAAAATACCATATAGCGGATAACCTACAATTGGCGTAGGGGCACCGTTTGCCTGCAAATAAAATGAAGTTGGTTTTGGATCATAAGTAATCAGCTTATCACTTATAGTACTTAAGAGTAGGTTACTGCTCCAATTGAAAGCGCCCTTGATATTAGTTGAATTTAGTATCACATCTAGTCCCTTAGTCCTGGTTTTGGCAGCATTACTGATGTAATTAATAAACCCGGTCTGTGAAGCCAACGGGGTATTTTGGAGCAAGTCGCTTCCCTCTTTGTGGTAGTACTCAATTGTTCCATTGATCCTGTTATCTAAAGCCGCAAAATCAAGCCCCCAATTAATATTGCGTACTTTTTCCCATCTTAATTCAGGATTTGGTGGACTCGATATCCTAATGGAATTGTACCCGGTTATTGCGTCGTTGAAATAATATCCGTTCAGAAAAGCGGAAGTATTTCTCAAATTGCCATTATAACCATAACTGGCGCGAAGTTTTAAATAAGGGATAACATCACTAAGACCATAGAATTGTTCTTTATTGATAGTCCATCCCAACCCTGCTGACCACAGTGGCGTGACCTTTTTATTGGTATTGACACCAAAAATATTTGATCCGTCCTTTCGCGCGCTTAAAGTCACCTGATACTTGTCATCATAAATATAACTGGCGTTGGCGAAGTAGGATACATATCTTTCAAGATTTCCATCCATCGAATTACTCGGAACTGGAATAGTAGAACTACCTGTCGGTAAGATTGGGTAGGACTGTTGATAATTGAAATTGCCTACCGAAGTTCCGAACTGCTCATCATAACCATACAATGTCTGACTCCAGGTGTCCGACTTTAATTCCCGGATTTCAAATCCCGCCAGTCCGGATATCAAATGTTTGCCGATCTTGTTTTCATAATTCAGTTGCGCCCTAAAGTTATTATTCAGCCAGTCGGCAGAATTTTTATTGAATATAGCTCCATCAGGAAAAATATTTATTAATCTGCCGGAAGCCTGATCTGTCTGTGTAAATCTATTGACTAAGTTGCGAGCATAGTAGCTGTCTTTACCTTGAATATTTTCTGTATTGAATCGTTGCCGTTCATTAGAATATTGAAGGTCTAAATTGAGATTATCTCCAAACTTGTATTTTATACCTAGGCGGAAAAGAATATCGTTTACGTTGGTGTTGTAGTTGGCATTATTTATTTCGTCGATGGGCCGATAATACCAATCCTTATAGCCTAAGGCTTTTAGTCTTTCTATGTATTGGGAGGTATAACCTTTGAGAATTGATGATGGATTGCCATTTTCGCCCATTAATTGAGCATAGGGTAACATCTCAGTATACCATCCACCTAACGCATAAGAAGCATTTCCAAAAGTATTACTGAGGTTATTTAAAGCAGTGTTACTGTTTGTATAGTTAATCCCAAAAGAGATTTCCAGGTTCTTTATAGGAGTATAAGTGTTATAGGAATTTATGGTTGCCCTATTAAAACCATTTCTTTTAACAACATCATTACTTTTATCAAATCCGGCAGAAAGAGAATAAGCTAAATTATTAGTACCACCCCGTATCCCAATTGAATACTGCTGCCGGACACCAGGCTGATAAACGTATTTATTAAAATCCTCCCGGACATCACGGCTTTTAATGTAATTAATCTGTTCCTCTGCCTCCGCACTGCTGATCAAACCTCTTTTTTCTTTATCGAGAATTTCAACAACAGGTGAGACAGGTGTAAAAGTAGTGGTATTGACTAAATCCTGATTAAAAATACCTTTTGTGAATAGAAATTTCTCAACTTCGATATAATCACTGGACTGAAGATAATTTTTGACATTATAGAGATCGGGTTTGCTTGTTATCGTCAAATTACTGTTTACGGTAAAGCTCATTTTGCTACCAATTTTTCCTTTTTTTGTAGTTATGACAATTACACCGTTTCCCGCCCTCGCGCCCCAGATACTGGCAGCTGCGGCATCCTTTAAGATAGTTATGGATTCAATATCGTTTGGATTGATATTTTTAATTTCACCAGCGTAAGGGAAGTTGTCAAGGACAACGAGTGGGTCTTTCGCACTTAATAAAGAGCTTTCCCCTCGTATCGAGATACCTAAACGATCACCCGGAGATGCTTCCGGTATATCCATTCTATCCATTCCATTGAAATATAGTCCACTTGTTACTCCATCCAATCGGTCAATTATATTTGTAGATACTCGTCTGTTAATAATTGCACTATCAATTACTACAAAAGATCCTGTTGCTCTTTCTCTCGATATGGACTGATAACCGGTATTTACTGTAACTACAGCTTCGGACAGCATACCTTCAAAGGCTTGCATGATAATTGTCATGCCATTTTCGGGATCATTAATTTCTTGTCCACGATACCCTAAAAGGCTCATCGTGATAACGGCATTATCAGGTAAGTCGCGTAAATAAAAATTTCCTGAGTTATCAGACCTAGTAACCTGATCTGAATTTTTAATCCTGACAGTTACATTGGCAAGTGGACGCCCCAAACTATCGGCTACTGAACCTTTGAACGGTCTCTGTTCTTTATTAATTATTGTTTTGGTTGGTACGGTAGGAGTAACGGTTATTACTTTTCCGTTGATCTCATAACCTAAAGGCTGTCCTTTAAAGGTGAGTGGCAAAACTTGCAGAATTTCCTTATCCTTTACATTTAATGTCACAGGTTTGGCCTTGGCCATCAGCTGGTCATTGAAGATAAAGGCATAACCGCTTTGCTGCCGGAGTGATTGTAGTACCTCTTTTAATGGTCTGTCTGTTACATTTACACTGACTTTTTGTGCAGATGCTGCCAGGTAAAGAAATGTAAAAAATATTAACAGGAAGATGAATCTGAACCAGCTGTTCAGACCATATTTCTCAGGTACCCCCAGGCTCCTGAGCGTTATGCACTTATTTTTGTGCATAGTTCTTCGATGAATTTTATAATTCATACTTTTGTTTCTTAGTTAGGATATAAAATTAGTTTGCTTTGAACGGTACTCTTTTTTTAACCCTGGCATTAGCCGGAAGCGCTAACTTCCGGCTTTCTTATGCCAAGGACATAACATATTTAAACACATCTCTTTTCTTATCTGCCCACGATCCTCCTTCCTTCGATTTTAAATTTTATACCTGTTGCCCTCTCCAATGATTGAAGAAAATCTGCAAGTGCAATATTTCGGGGAAACTCGCCGGAGAAAGTATTTGCAGACTTCGGCAACTTTACCTCTACAGTCACATTATACCACCGCTCTACCTGTCTCATAACTTCATCCAGCCCCGCTTTACTGATCACAAACAGACCATCTTTCCACGCCGTTAATTCATATATATTGACCTTACGAACTTTTAAATTACCGGCTGCTGAAAACGCTTGTTCTCCCGGAGTAATTAAAACTGTTTTTTGTGATTTTGTATCTGATACGCGCAAGGAGCCTTCTACCAAAGTGGCAGCCCCATACGGTTCATTGGAATAGGTATTGACGTTAAACTGGGTACCCAGTGCCGTAACTTCCAGCGTTGAGGACTTTACTGTAAATGGTAACTTTTTATTTTTTACTACATCAAAATATCCCTCTCCAGTTAATTCCATGATACGGGATTGTGTGCCGAAACTAACCGGGTATCGAAGGGATGATCCTGAATTAAGCCAGGCTTTACTGCCATCGGGTAAGATTACTTTATACTGCCCACCTCTAGGTACCAATATGGTGTTGTAGGCCGATTCACCAGTATTTATGTTCCTGTTGCTGGAAATGTAACTGAGTGTACCATCAATGACCTGAGCGATATTTTCTCCTGAGCTATTTGTAATTATTGAATTGCTACTATCTGTAAGTGAAACTCTGCGACCATCAGAAAGGACAAGCACTGCCTTGTCCGTTCCGGGATGTATGTCTTGCCGTGCAGTTTGGATGGTATCGTTTTGCGGAATTTTACCGAGTTCAAAAACGTAAATCGCTGCAATACTTATTGCCAGTAGTATAGCAGCTGCTGCTGCAAGATAGATCCAGATTTGCTTTCCAGTTTCATTAGGCCGCAAACGTTCATCCAACCTCATTTTTACCTCTTTGCCTATTTGAGCAATATCATCTTGTTTAGCTTCGTAATCAGATTCCAGGACACTGCGGATTTCTGCCATAAGCGTTTCATCAGCCTCCTCTTTTCCAAAGTAATCCAAAAGAACTTGTAGTTCCGATTTGCTAATAGGACCGTTAAGGTATTTATTAAATAGCGTAAAGATATCTGTATTGGCTTTCACGGTTTATCTCCTTTTATAAGCCAATACGACCGGAATATAATTATCAATAGCTGTGATCTGCTATTTTTTTAAAAATCCTAAAATTCTTTGTTTGTGGCAGTAACCTTAAGACAAGTTCCCCAATAACACTGTAGCTGTTATAAGAGCAGGAAGACTTGGATGGCTGGAGAAATATTCTTTGAGAAAGGCATTAGCCTTAGTAACATGATCATTTACCGCGGCAGTAGAAATTCCGAGCATTTCACTTATTTCTTTATAGCTTTTTTCTTCAAGTTTACAGAGGCTATAAACTTTTTTGCGCTGTGGGGGTAATTTTTCTATTGCATTGTAAAGCATTTGCCTGTTTTCTTTTTCAAAAAGGGTCTTTTCAATGTGCTCGTAAGCTTCCGTGGTAAAGGCCATAAAATAGGCACGCATTTTTTCATCACGGGCGGCTTTACGGAAAGTATCATAAACGAGGTTCTCGCCAATTCGGAAGAGATAGGCTTTTATCGGTTTTTCTGGATCTACATTTTTTCGGTTATTCCAGAGACGTATAAAAATTTCTTGCAGGGCTTCGCCAACTAGGTCCCTGTTTTTAAGGAGTTTCATCAGATTGCCGGTAAGCTGTCGGTAGTAGCGCGCGTAGATCTCCTCAAAGGCTTCATAATCTCCCTCTTTAAGCCTTGTCAATAGGGCTCTCTCATCATCTGGTTCATGACCTCTGCTGCTCATCATTTTGGTAATTGGACTGGTCTAATGTCAGCATAATTATTCCTGAATCCAAGGAAAAAAATCTTTTTTACTTAAGAGCTTTAATCCTGCTCCTTTATTCTACGCTACTTTTTAACACAAGAATATTAATGGCTTTCCTTTGGGGATCGTTCTTAGCGCTTATCCTTTTACTTTTAGGTATGTCAGGGCCAACAAAATTTATGTTGAAATCATATCTGTTAATCAAACCTTCACCAACAATCATCGCAAATTCTACCTTAAAACTATCGTCCTGCTGGTAAAGCCAGTTTATTTGCTCATCATCTAAAATAAAATGATTGATGGACCAGTCTACAATATTAGTGTAAAGGTGGTTCGCTTCGATGTTTAACTGAGCGTCATCGAGACCATAAAGTTCATGCTGCTTCATCGCAATACCTACAGGAGTAAAAAGTACTTTCTGCATATTAATTCTGCTATTAATTTGAATATATTCTAATATAACAAAAATTTTGTAACTTTACATATACCAGATGGTTAAGGGGTAATAAATCTAAATTTATTGTATGGAGAACAGGGTTTATACAAACGGAGATACACCTGCGTATAATGATGTTTTTAAGCGAGTTATTTTATCGCTCTTAGGTGCACATTTTATCGTAGTATATGGTGATACAGAAGACATAGGAAAGATTATAAGGCAATTTGATTATTATAATGCGCTCATCGTAAGTTTTGTCATTGCTTTTCTTTTGCTGTATTACATCTGGATGATCACCCGGTACCTGGACCAAAAACTGGATTGGTTCCAGGAAACTAATAAAAGAATTGCAGCGCAGGTACTTCTTGGTGTTGTTCCAGCAGCAGCAATTGCGGTATTGCTCGCTTGGGTATATTTTAGCATGTATGGGCACAAGATCACTGAAACACCTTACTTTGACAGCGATTTTCCTGTAATAGTCCTATTCATTTTCCTGGCCAATATCTATTACTTCCTTTATTATCTTGTAGCCACCTTCTGGCCAAGGGACGAACTTCCTTCAGTTCAAAAAACAACGCCAGAGCAACAAACTACACCTAACACAACTTCCCTTGAACAAGAAAAATATAGAAAGGTAATTCTTGTTCAAACTCCGCTTAAAAGTATTCCTGTATCTGTAGAGGATATCGGATATTTTTTCAGGGAGAACAAACAAAACTATCTCCGCAAAAAAGATGGCGAGATTTATGAAATACAACTTTCCCTTGATGAATTGGAAGCGACACTCGACCCTTATGACTTCTTTCGGATCAATAGACAGATGATCATCTGTTTTTCATCCTGTAAGGAAATCAGGCCAACCACAGGTCCCCGCCTGGACTTACAACTGCTACCTGTTTATAATGATCAGGTGCTGGTAAGTGAAACCAAAGTAGCGGCCTTCAAGGGCTGGATCGAACGCTGATTCTGAATTCAAACAGCAAAAACCGGAATTCGTTGCACAAAATTCCGGTTCTGACCTTTTATTAGGGTCATATTCCTCCTGCAATTTATTCGCAGCAGACATAAACACTCTTCTTTCTCACGTAGTAATTGCTCATAATCTGAATTCGGACGTCAATTTACCGAATCCGGACATTTCTAATTATTTATGATTTCGAAATACGCTATACCAGCTATTAATTTTGAACCAATGCGACAGGGTGCACACTGTCAAAAACTAAATAAATCGAATTATGAATCAATTTCTCATAGACTTACAGAATAATATGGAGGTTGCTATGCAAGCTATCGCTGCAGAATCTGAGCACGATCTGGATATGGCAAAACGGAACCGGGCTTACCTCAACTCCACCATGAAAATGCTCAACGATTTTGTGCGGGATTACGAGTTTGAAACCGAACAGGATGAGATCCGTTTTTTTAAAGAACAAAGACCTTTGTTCTACTCAGAATTTATTTACTGGAATGAATTGGTATTTTTTGAGTCAAATCTTCAGGTAGGAAAAAAATGGCATATAGATTTTCTCAAAAAGAATTTAAAAAGGTTAAACGATTATATTGACCGGAACAAAGATCTTCATAAGTATTACAAGCAACAACAAACCATCCATGATCAATTGTTATTTGTAAGGTACCCTGACCAGTTACTACTTACCACGGAGGAAAATCCTGAATTGGATAGCCGCGTTTCAACTGCATATAGTTCAGTCTTTTCAAAATTCATTGCTTTTGAACGCTTGGCGTCAAAAATCCAAATGTCGATCACTAAACTCAAAGCCAATGATGGTATAGCTGATAAAAATCCAGGACAACGTTTGCAATGGACAGGTACTAAAGCTCAATTGATCGAGTTAATTTATGCCCTCGCCAGCAGTGGCATGATAAATAATGGAAAGATCACAGTAAAGCAGCTTTTTCAGATGTTGACTGATTTTTTCGGGATAGAAATTACCCATTTTTATCCCTATTTCCAGCGAATGAGGATCAAAAAGAAAGACAGGGCTCAGTTTCTTTCTTACCTGATGGAGTGTTTAATACGAAGAATGGATGAGAGTGATGAATTCCCCAGGTTTTCTTAATAAACAGAGTATAATTGAAATAGCCACCTGAAAAGGTGGCTATTATTTTTCCCTGTTTCGGCCTTAGCTGTTCCATTTTTAAATGGATTTATAACGATCGTAATTCGTAGTGCTTACAGGTAATGAACAAACGGGGATACCAATAAAATTCTCTATGTGTCTACAAATCAGACACAATATCTAAAAGTCCATGGGAATTTAATGCCCCTGGACTTTTGATTTCAATAACATAATACGAGAAAAAAAATAGCATTATCGAATCGGAAAAAATCAACCGATATGTTAAGTGCTAAAATTAACCTTGTTGTTCTGCACGCTTATTACCAGAGGCTTCTTTCCCGGCTTTAATGCCATCACCAAGTTTTACGTTGTAGCTCGCATTAGGGGTAACTTTTCCCGTTTCAGGATTGCGGCTGGCACCGGCACCAACACTTCCTGCCGATACAAACCCGCCAATATCCGCACCAGTCCGAGCGAACCAATTTCCAACGGCTTTAAGTACTTTCCCAATTCCTAACGTATTCATGGCACCAGGCAATAATCCTGGAACTGTATTATCGCTTTGATCAAAAACGACATACCAGTTACTTGTGGGCTGATTAAGCTTCTCATGCCAGTAATAGTAGCTGTATTTCCCAATTGCACAAGCTATAAGTAAATAGGTGGCCTTACCGTCATTGGTAGTAAGGTTAATTGTCCTATTAAGGTTTAAAGTAGTTGGAGCACCGTATTGCTGGATAATAGACAGTTCCAGTGCCTGAACATCGGTGGTAGCCTGATTCGGTGTTTTAGCATCAGAAATACTGGTAATGCCAGTTAGGGGCATGTTAATACCCAATGCAGATTGCAGGGCTAAGAGCTTTTGTCGTACATCCTCGGAAATGCTTCCAACGGTTTTAAGCTCATTAGGAATATTCAATGACTCCGCGAGACTGTAATTGGCATACTCTACGGCATTTGCAAGAGTGGCGAAACTGGTTGGATCAATCGACAAGCTACTGTTGGAAAAGCCTTCAACAATATTATGAACAGCCTGATCGGTAAGTGTAGCAAAATTCTGGTTGTTCCCTATTAGATCAAGGGCGGCATTATGACTTGCGCCAACGAAATTAAATGGATTCGTATTGTTGACGGTTAATGTCATTGTCTGTGATGGCGCTGATCCCTCAGGCGAATCTTGGGGACTTGGTGAAAGCTTTGTTGTTTTTTGACAGGCGCTCAGTAAAAGAGCGAAACCAGCTGCACTGGCAATCGTTTTAACTCTCATTTTTTGATGGTGTTTTATGGTTAAAGAAAAAGTTTATGTGTTTTTTTATTAAGGAATAACCCCAACAAAACTTCGCTGCAACTTTCCATCCGTCTCTCCTTTACAGCCACATTTACTACGCTGGCAATAACAATATAATGCTGCAGCGTGGCTTCCTTTTAACTGTGATGCAAACATCGAAATGCCCGGTGGCAAAAAATGCCCCCGGTTAAAAAAAAATAAAAAAAGGGTAGCTACCTCGTAAGTATCATTTTTTGAATCCGACTCTGGACAATTTTGCCTTCGTCAATCAGCAGGAAATGAATCCTGTTGAAAAAGCAAAAGCACTATGTTCAAATCAATATCCTGGCAAACTTATTTCCAGATTGTCGCCATCGTATCCGGTATTTATTACTGTGCAGTTATCCTGATTTTCTACCGTAAGGAAGCAGGATCACTCATCAGAAGGCTAATTGCTCCCAAGCCGAATAAAGTTCTGCAATCTACAATTGACAGCACACCGCACACTGAAATCCTTCAACAAAAAATAGACGATTTAAGGGGTATCCTTTTTCGTGCCGGAAGAGAGTGCAACAAGCAACAGCTCCTGGCATCACTACAAGACTCCCTGGCCGGTTATGACGGGCTACATCTTTCCTTACACAAGGACGCCCTTATCCTCTTTGTTTCCACTCAAGCTATGCAGATCTGCGGATTGGATCTGAGTGATCGTGAGATAGAAGAAGGTATTCCAGCCTTGGGCCAATAAACAGTATTAGTAAAAACTAAACACAAGTGAAGAGAAATGAAGAGAATGGAAAAAGTGTTTTTCAGAGGACTGGCCATCCTTACAATAATGGCTTTGAACGTAATATCCTCTTATGGACAGGGGCCTGGATCAAATACAGGATCAGCAGGTATTACCAATGCAACTAACGAAGTCAAGGGATATTTCGCTGTCGGTGTGGATCTCATGTATGCCATTGGTGCCATTGTTGGCTTAGTGGGAGCAGTCAAGGTTTACAATAAATGGAGTAACGGTGAACAGGATACCTCAAAGGTGGCATCAAGCTGGTTCGGCGCCTGTATTTTCCTGGTCGTGGTTGCTTCCATCTTAAAAGGATTCTTTAAAGTATAAAATAACGCTTTATGGGTAGAAAACTCTCAACCGTAGATATCAAAGGCACACTGTTCGAAGTAGATGCCTTCAGGGAAGCACTGATTGAAAAGGATTGTCCAAAAAATCGAATACCCTTTCAGGTATTCGATCAGGAAGGCAATGGTTATAGGTTTTTATACGACCAAAAGGAAAAGAACGTTCCCCGTAAAAAATCTGAAGTGCTGGAAGATCCGGAACGTTATTGCTGGGTTATTATCCAAGCTCTTATGGAACTCGATCCCGAAGGAATCGCCATGCGTTATGATATTCCATTGGAAATACTATGTCCCGATAGAACCATTATTCCGCGGAACATTATTGCAAACATAAAGCAGCTGAAGCTGCCTACTTCAAAATCCTGATCTATGGAAACGAATTTACCTATATACGAAATAAGGGATGTCCCTTTCTATGTCGATGTCGACAATAACCGCCTGTTTCAAAAAGGAAACGAGGACAATGTGCTCAGGTTTGATGACATGGAATATTGTCCGACGGGTTATGTAGCCCGCATTAATCCAGAATGTATGAGCCAGGCAAACCATTTTTCTAAACAAATCGTCGAAGAACCCATCGAACATATGGTAAAGCTCGATCCCGAAAGGATGGCAAAAAAATATGGTACCTCGGTAGATAAACTTCCGGTGAGCGATGGCTTGCTTACTTATAACAAAGATAATCTGGTAAGAAGGGTTATGGGCGAACTGCCAAGGATGATGATCTACGGCCATGAATTCATCATTGACCTTCGACTTGGCTTACTCAGGCCAGTAGATGATTTCCGTACTATGGGTATTGTTATTGATGAGCTACTTATGGATGCTTCCGGATCAGTTTATCAGTGCTTGTATGACTTCAATATGCATACCATAGCCATACCAGATATGTCGATTACCAGTATTCCTAAAAATATCATTCCTATTGAAATACCGAATGATGATACACTTGACCCATTTTTCTGTGCCAAAAAATATAGTGAACTCAATGGTCTTAGCAGGCAGTATCCGATTGGGAAAGCTGAGGTGGCCAATGCCATAGATTGGGAAAAGACAGAAATGTCGCAGTACTTCAGTCGGTACCCAGTGCGCTTCAATCTCGAAGCCAGGATTATTCCTTGGGAACGTACAGGGGTTATGGAAGTAATTAAGAAAAATCGGGACTTCCAAAAGAAAAATATGCCAAGGAAGAGAAAAGGAAAGGGTTTATAATGGATCGCGAAATCAGCTATACAATTAATAAAGGAATTAATAGGCCGCTCGAATTCAGAGGCTTGAAAGGCCAATATATATTCATACTTGTAATCGGCCTGGTCGCTTTACTCGTAGGATTCTCTATGATGTACATAACGGGGGTACCCTTATACGTTTGCGTGCCGGTAGTGTTTGTGTTTGGCTCTGGTTTGTTTATGGTGGTATACCGGCTTAATGCAAAGTATGGGCAATTCGGTCTTATGAAGGCCAGAGCGTTGCGAAGGGTGCCTTCCGTTATTTTCTCAAAGAACAGAAAAAGGATTTTTGAACGACTAAAGAAGGAAAAGCGATGATGACCGTAATGTTGATCCTTGCTGCAGTTGTACTGGCAGCAGTTCTATTGCAGATTAACCCACCAAGAAGCGGGGGTATAGAAATGGAAGAAATACTACCGATATGGAAGGTAGAAAAAGGATGTATACTCTCCAAAAAAGGAGACGTGACTATTGCCTTTAAAGTGACACTTCCAGAGATATTTACACTGTCCAGTGATGAGTATGATAGTCTGCACCATAGCTGGCTTAAGGCAATTAAGGTACTTCCGCACGGTACCATAGTTCATAAACAAGATTGGTTTTTAAAGAGCAGCTATAAACCAAAGTACAGCGGGGACAGCCAGTTTCTGTTGCAGGCAAGCGATCAGTTCTTTAATGAACGTCCTTTTCTCAGCCATGATTGTTACCTGATGATTACCCTCAAAGGGCCGGACCGTAAACCATCAAGCTCTGCGTTCTCCTCGCTCGTTCGCAGAAATATGGTGCCGGTTCAGTTAAGAGATGGTAAGCGCATGGAACGTCTTATGGAGCTTATTGGACAGTTCAGACGTATCCTGACCGATGGTGGTCTCATTGAATTGGAACAGCTTTCTGAGCAGGAAATTGTGGGAACTGCTTCAGCTCCGGGGTTATTGGAACGTTACCTGTATCTGAATGACCAGGGCACAGCACCGGAATTGAAAGACGTGGTTTTCAGACCCGAATGGAAAATCGGCAATAAAATCTGCAGGCTTTATTCCATGGCTGATGTAGAAGACTTGCCCGGTACAGTGGAGCCGAGAACCCATTATGATCCGTACTCCACAGACAGGACGCGTTTCAGCATCGGATTTGCAACACCTGTTAGTCTTTTGCTGCCAACCAACCATATCTATAATCAGTATATGGTAATCGGCGATCCGGCAGCAACCTTTAAACGGCTGGAAGGTAAACGAAGGAGGTTACAGTCCCTTTCAGATTTTAGCCGTGAAAATGCCATCGGACGCGATGCAACACAGGACTTTCTTAATGAGGCAATTTCTGAAGCGAGGACACCGATCAAAGCACACTTCAATATTATGTGCTGGACGGACGACCCCGCCGAAGTCAAGGAAATGCAGAACCTTACCGCTTCTGCGCTGGCCAAGATGAATATTGTGCCGCATCAGGAAACAGATGGCGCCCCACAATTATGGTGGGCGGGTATTCCGGGAAATGCGGCTGATCTACCGGAGAATGACACTTTTGAATCTTTTGCAGAGCCCTGTAGCTGTTTCCTCAATATGGAGACTGCTTATCGATCCTCAAAAAGCCCCTTCGGTATCCGTCTGGGAGACAGGCTTACAGGTACTCCGGTTCACGTAGATATCAGTGATGAATTGATGGGCAAGGTCATCAGCAACAGAAATAAGGTCGTTGTGGGCAGTAGTGGAGCTGGAAAGAGCATGTTCATGTGCCATCTTTTGCACAGCTATGTACAGCAACATGCCCATTGTGTCGTTATCGATGTCGGCCATAGTTATTCGGGACTTTGTGAATTACTGGGAGGATATTACTATACCTATAGCGAAGAAGATCCGATACGCTTCAATCCTTTTTACATCCCTGCAGGTGATGTTTTGGACACAGAAAAAAAGGAGAGCATAAAAACCTTGCTTGTCGCTCTGTGGAAACAAAGTGATGAAAGTTTCCGCAGAAGCGAATATGTGGCCATTTCCAATGCCCTACAATCCTATTACCTGCTGCTGGATAAACGGCCTGATATCTTTCCATGCTTTAATTCTTTTTATGAATTCCTACAGGAACATTTTGTAAAAGAGCTGGAAGCAGATAAGGTAAAGGACCGGGACTTTGATATGGCTAATTTTCTGTACGTCCTGAGACCGTTTTACCTGGGCGGGGAATTTGATTATTTATTGAATGCGCAGGAGAACCTGGATGTGCTCAATCAGCCCTTTGTAGTCCTAGAACTGGACAATATTAAGGATCATCCCATACTTTTTAGTATCGTGACCCTGATCATATGCGAGCTATTCATCTCAAAGATGCGCAAGCTTAAAGGTGTACGCAAGGTTATCGTCATTGAAGAAGCCTGGAAAGCGATAGCGAAGGCGGGCATGGCGGAATTTATGAAGTACCTCTACAAGACCATTAGGAAGTATTTCGGAGAGGCCATCACCGTGACGCAAGAGATAGATGACATTATCAGCTCGCCGATCATCAAAGAGGCCATTATCAATAATGCGGACTGCAAGATCATCCTGGACATGAAAAAATTCCAGAACAAATTTGAGGCGATCCAGCAAGTGCTTGGCATGTCAGACAAGGGCCGTGACCTGGTGCTTTCCATAAACAAGGCAAATGAAAAGGGACGTAACTACCGGGAGGTCTATATTGAACTGGGGAACCAGCTGATGAAGGTTTACCGTTATGAACCCAGCCCGCAGGAATATTTTGCTTATACAACAGAGCAGCCGGAAAAGCTCAAGCTTCAGCAATATTGTAAAAAATATGGCAGCATAGAAAAAGCTTTACGCGTCCTCGCTGCCGAATTCTATGAACAGCATAATCAAAAAAGGGCATGAAAAGAACATTTTTAAAAACAGCATTAACCGGTATTCTTATCCTGATGGCAACAGTAGGACCGGTACAAAAAGCAGAAGCCGTAATTCCGCTTGCAATTATCGAGGTAATAAAGGCAGGAATAAAAAAGGTGATTAAGGCCGTCGACCTTCAGATCCAGAGACAGCAGAACAAGATCATCTGGCTTCAGAATGCGCAGAAGGAACTGGAGAATGTAATGTCTAAACTTAAACTTAAGGAGATCTCTGAATGGACGGAAAAGCAACGCAAGCAATATGACCAGTATTTTCAGGAACTCTGGAAGATTAAAAATGCGATAAGTACCTGGACCAGGGTAAAGGATGTTATTCAAAGACAATTACAGCTGGTAGAAGAATATAAAAGAGCTTGGAACCTACTTAAAAGCGACAGGAGGTTTACCCCACAGGAAATTGATTATATGTACCGTGTGTATAGTGGACTCCTGGACGAAAGCCTGAAAAATATCGAACAACTGGCGATGGTTGTAAATGCTTTTCGTACACAGATGAGTGATGGTCAGCGTCTTGAATTTATTTCAACCATATCCGCAAAGCTGGAAAAAAATGTGGCTACCCTCAGAAGTTTCAGCGATCATAATTTCCGCTTAAGCCTGACCAGGGCTAAAAGTGCCCAGGAAGCAGAACAGGTTCGAAGGTTATATGGGTTAACTCCTTAATAAATGGAACAGTCACCAATTGATTTAGAAAAAGCGGTAAGGGATACTGCTTATATGATACGGCAATACGGATATAGGAACCGTTTTACCATTGAAATGCAAGGAAGCGGTATTTCAAAGTTCACTGGTAACCTCAACGACTGCCTTAACCGGTACCTGGCTGCAAGTATCAACGGGAAAATAGGTATCAATTCCTTCTTCGAACTGGAAACTGCTCTGCCCTTTAATCAACGAATCCTTTGCCGTTTTAAAATGGCATTTGATAACATTAGTGGATTTACAATAAAGCAATTGGAAATCAGTGACCGGGTATCGAAAACCAACAAGGTGTTTAATCTTCGATTAAATAAGGAGCTTCCGGGCAGCCAGACTATTGAAGGCTTATTTCCGAAACCAAGGCCCTGGGACTTTTTGCGAAAAGGAAAATTCAGGCCGTAGCGATGGAACAGCTTTTATTGCGGAAATAAATTAGGGTTTATATGGAAGATATTTTATTACAACAATGGCAAGAGGAGCTGCTGACTATTTGCAGAACGCTATGGAAAAAGCAATATGATGGTTGTTTTTTGAGCAGGTTGAGAACTGTTAACGGTGCATCAATTCGGCAGGAAGGATCGCTACATACTATTTTGAACGGTGCACTCCTTTATGCAAAATCGACGCCCACGGTAGCGTATGTTTTTCCGTTCAAGATTGAGACGTGGTGGAACAACAATAACTTAGGTTCACTTGCAGTAACATTCGACATCGCTCTGGATAAAGAAAATAGGATTACAATACCAGAATACTTCGTAGAAAGCTTTGATCGGAAAGGGTGTGCCGTATATGGTAAGCTATTTCCTTGCAATGGAATTGAAAATATCCCCGAAAAATCTAAAATAAAAGGATTGCTGCACATAGACCATCAACAATATTTACAAAGACAAAAAAGAAGAAGGCATTTATGAAAAGGACAATTTTAGTGCTATCGTCTGTATGCTCTATTTCGCTGGCGCAAGCACAGACATTTGGAGAATGGTTTAACCAGAAAAAGACCCAAAAGAAGTATTTGATCCAGCAGATCGCTGCCCTCGAAGCCTATAAATCTGTACTATCAAAAGGCTATGAGATCGTAAAGGACGGAACACAACTTATCGGTACGATCACAAACGGGGAGTTTAACCTGCATGCCGATTTCTTTTCCGGCCTAAAGCTCGTCAGTCCTGAGCTCAAACAAAAAAGTCGAGCTTCCGATATTGTTGCATTAAGGAACCAGATGGAACTCGATCGTAAGGATATGGAACGGCTTATCTCAGAAAAGGATTTTATATCTGTGCAGGAAAAGCAGCGCCTAAAAGCCTGGTATCACAACATTGCGATTGATGCAGATGCTGATCTGGAAGAATTGAAAATGCTGCTGACCGATGGCAGTCTGCAGCTTGAAGAGGCCGAAAGGATCAAACGGATAGATGTCCTATTTACAGGTATGCAACGCAAATACAGCCAGCAGCGCAAGTTCAGCAATAATCTCAAACAGACCATTTTGCAAAGGCAGCAAAAAATTGAAGACAGCAAAATACTCAAAAAAATGTACGGACTCTGATCCGTGTAATAATTTATAGTTAAGATTATGAAAACAAAATTCAGATACGGCCTCCTGCTATTATGCTGCATTCTGCAGCTACACCTTGCTTCCGCCCAAACGGCGGAGGTGACCCAGTTACTGCTGAACGTGGAAAAGCTTGCCCAGTTTAAGCAGATTCTCAAGGACATGAAAAAAGGCTATGACCTGGTAAGCAAAGGGTATGGAACGATACGTGATATCTCAGAAGGAAATTTTAGCCTTCACAGGGCTTTCCTTGACGGTCTTTGGATGGTCAATCCTGAGATTGCCAGATACAGAAAGGTGGCCGATATTATCCGATTTCAGGCGAATATCTTTTCTCAGTATAAATCTGCCTATAAAAGATACAGCTCAGGCAATTATCTCAATGTTCAAGAATTGGACTATTTATCGAAAGTGTTTACCCGTTTACTGGATGAAAGCATTGGAAACCTTGATGAGCTTACGATGATTCTCACCGCAAATAAAATGCGGATGTCAGATAATGAACGGCTCAGTGCTATTGACAGAATTTATGACGACATGCAGGGAAAACTGGTTTTTCTAAAGAGGTTCACTTTAAAAACAGATCAGTTAAGCAGGGAAAGAAAAAACAAATTGGATGATTTACATAAGCTGGAATTACTATCTGGTTCCCGCCCATAATACATATTAAAATGAAACAGAAATTAACATTAATCTTCTTGGTTCTTCTGGTCACGCTACCTGTATTTGCATCCGCGCAAACGGCAGGGGACAAGGTCTACGACCTAAATGGTATACTCGATAAGCTCTTTGATGAGATGATGCCTTTATGTGAAAAGCTAATGGATATAGGTCGGGCAATTGCCGGCTTTGCGGCGCTATGGTATATTAGCTTCCGTGTATGGAAACATATCGCTGCGGCGGAAGCCATCGATTTTTTTCCCTTGCTCAGACCGTTTGCTATCGGTATGTCAATAATGCTTTATCCTTC
The DNA here is from genome assembly GCF_902150045.1 of Chitinophaga polysaccharea. Lineage (GTDB taxonomy): Bacteria > Bacteroidota > Bacteroidia > Chitinophagales > Chitinophagaceae > Chitinophaga > Chitinophaga polysaccharea_A. Next base: position 250,198 of record NZ_CABFVU010000002.1, on the reverse strand, counting down.
CATAATTGCGCTGATGATGGGTGTTTTAAAACCACTTGAAGTGGGGACAAGGGATATGTCCAAAGACTCCCATAAAGCAATCGCCGCCCATATCTTCCACCAGGAGCAGGAAGCAATGAAAGGCGATGAGGGGATAATAACCGATTCCGGACCAGATGATATCGAAAAATATGAACAGCGGGACGGCTCCTCAGAAGACGGTGTGTTCTCCGGGTTGAAAGCCGTGTTTAGCAAATTCTCGATCAAGCATATGATCGGGACCATGATCAGCGAAATCCTACATATACTCTTTGCTGCTGCAAGTTTGTGTATTAATACAATCCGAACGTTTTACCTGATCATTCTTGCTATTATTGGTCCCATCGTTTTTGGGTTATCAGTCTTTGACGGCTTTCAAAATAGTCTTGCCAGCTGGTTTGCGAGATTTATCCATGTTTATATGTGGTTGCCGGTTGCTAATATTTTTGGTGCCATATGCTCGAAGATCCTGGAAAACATGCTCAACCTCGATCAAAGTTTTATGAGCACTACTGCCTATTTGATCTTTATGGTCATAGCAATTGTAGGGTACACAACGGTACCAAATATAGCAGGCTACATTGTCCAGGCGGGAAGCAAAGATACACTGTTGCATAAGGTAAACAGCTACTCAAAGGCTGCTGCGGCTACTGCTGCCAAAGCACTGATTTAAGTCCATAATAAAGAATTGTGTGGTTTGGGCCTATGACCCGAACGGGGGAGTTATTGCTCGTAATTTAAAAATGAGGAGGAGGAAACAAAGGATATGTTTAAACAATTCAGCAATATAGAATCGGCATTTCGCCACGTAAAGTTATTTACTTATGTGATCATCAGCGCCTGCATTTTACTCTGCGCTTTTACGGTATATGAAAGCTACAGGATGGTCAGGTCCGCTGAAGAAAGGATTTATGTTCTTTCCAATGGCAAAGCATTAGAGGCCATAGCTGGAGAACGTAAGGATAATGTAGCAGTAGAAGCCAGGGATCATATCCGGATGTTTCATCATTATTTCTTTTCTCTTGATCCCGACGATAAGGTCATTGAGGCTAATATTTCTAAAGCCCTTTACCTGGCCGACGGTTCTGCTGCCAGTCAATATCGGGGCCTTAAAGAAAATGGATATTACAATTCAGTAATCAGCGGTAACATGAGCCAGGAGGTAGAAGCTGACAGTGTACAGATCGATCTGGAGCAATATCCTTATAGGTTTAGGTATTATGGAAAGCAGAAGATCGTAAGGCCAACAGCAGTGCTATCCCGCAGCTTGGTAACGGAAGGAACAATAAGGAATGTTAGCAGATCAGATAATAATTCGCATGGTTTTTTGATAGAACGCTGGCGCATCATTGAAAATCGGGATATCGAACTCCAGAACCGTTAAGGTATGATACTATTTAGAAAATCAAGACCACAACGACCATCTCCGGTTAAAGAGAAGGTGGCAAGGTCAATAGCCCAGCGATTAGTAAACCTACAACTTAGGGCTGCAAAATGGCTTCATCATTGGCAGGCCAGAATCTCTATCAAAAAGCGAAATCTTACATTAATCGCTCTGGCGATATTATGGTTTGCCTATTGTATTTATATTCTTATTGCAGCCATTATCGATTAAGTTCTGATAATAGAGTAAGCCGATTAAGCTATACATTCTAAAACAGGATAATATTTTTAAAACAATCAAATATGGAACAAATGACAGAAAAACAGCTGCGGTTTCGCAAACTGCTGTTAGTATTACCACTCATTACCCTTCCCTTTATAAGCCTTGCGTTCTGGGCGCTGGGAGGAGGGAAGGCGACCCCTGCTGTCGAGCAAAAACAGGTAGGTCTTAATACTGCATTGCCCGAGGCACAGCTAAAAACGTCCAATACGGACAAGCTGAGCCTTTACAAACAAAATGGCGTTGATACTGCAATTTTAGAATCTGTAAACAAAGATTCTATATCCGCAAATTCCGCCATCACCGGGGCACCATTTGGCTGGAACGGCGACTGGAATACATCGGGTTCAGGTAATCTTATGTCTTCGCAGAATATGCAGGAACAAAGACTCCAACAAAGGCTCGACGACCTGGAAAGGCTGATGCGACAACCGAATGAAGCTAATTATTCGAGGTCAGACTATTACCCGCAAGAACCAGGAAGCGCCAGCAGCTCCAACCAACAGCTCCAGCGTATCGAACAGCTCGTAAATAACGCAACTAATAACGACGATCAGCCAGATGCTGAACTTGACCAGCTTAATGGAATGCTCGAAAGGGTACTCGATATTCAACATCCTGAGCGGTACCGCGAAAAGCTAAAGGACTATTCGCTGGCCAAGAGAGGAAGAATACTTCCGGTGGGAAAAAAAAGAGAATCTTATACAGTACCAATATCCGGACAGGCTTTGGGTAATTATTTTCACGAAAATAATGGTGTCTTCAATTCACAACAGAGCGCATTTTACAGTTTGGATGATAAACCGGAAAAGGATAGTATGGAGATCAGGTCAATCAGTGCCATCGTTGCGGAAACACAGACTATTGTATCTGGCGCCAGCTTAAAGCTGCAACTCAATGAGGATATATACGTAGCAGGGACAATCATACCCAAAGGTACTCCGGTCTATGGCGCCTGTACCCTCGAAGGAGAAAGGTTGATGGTCAACATTTCCGGTATAAGACTGGGTAATCGCCATTTTCCTGTTGGATTAACTGTATATGGGCTTGATGCTATGGCTGGCATTCGTATCCCCGGAGCTATTACTCGCGATGCCGCAAAAGAAGGTGCTGACCGTGCAGTTCAAAGTATGCAGCTCCTGAGCCTTGATCCTTCCATTGGTGCTCAGGCCGCGGGAGCAGGCATAGAAGCTGCAAAAGGTCTGTTCAACAGAAAAATGAAACTTATACGCGCCACTGTAAATGCAGGCTTACAAATTCTGTTGGTAGGCGGCGATGCAAACGAATAATAAATCAATTCCTCATTTAAAAACAATACGATGAAATTAGTATTCTCATTATTATTTGCTGTATGCAGCATGGTTGCTTTCGGGCAGAATAAAGTAAAAGCCTTTGATATTGCAGGAGCTTATCCACTGGAAATTACAACGCATAAAACCACTCTGCTTATTTTTCCAGCTCCAATTGAAGATGGCGACCGGGGAGACCGTTCTGTTTCAGCGGAAAGAGTGGCCAAGGTAAGCAATCTACTAAAGGTAAAAGCACTGGATAGCGCAATGCAGGCAAGTACGCTGCATGTCGTCACTACGGACGGTAAGATCTATTCTTTTAGTGTTTCATATAGTCCTCAACCCGCCCAACATACCATAGACGTTTCCAAACTACCGTATAAGACAAAAGCCAGCTTTAAAGGGGTTTCCCTCAATGAGCGGGAAATAGAGGACTATGCTGCAACAGTACTTGGTTCGCCTGCATTTATGACCGGTGTCAAGGTAAAGGCAAACGGTTTAAAATTGAAACTGGAGGCCATCTTCATCAAAGACGACGTTCTCTTCTTTCGCTATAACTTGACTAATGATACCCGTATCGGGTACAATGCTTATCAGCCCAAGTTTTATATCCGGGATAAGGCAAGAGCAAAACGTACAGCAATCCAGAATACGGAAATCGATCCGATTTATATCCAGTATAAAGGAAAGCCGGAGGAGACAGCAGGCCAATCGATCATTGTAGCATTTTCAAAATTTACGATAGCTGAGAACAAGAACCTGATCATTTCGCTACATGAAGCTGATGGTGACCGAAACCTCGAGTGCGGCCTCTCCCAAAAGAAACTGCTAAAAGCAAAAGCCTTTTCTTACTGATAAAAAATTGAGCATGGAGTATACACTTGAGAAACAGGGAATGAAAAATTCCCTCCGTAATGATTTTGGACAATGGAACATGCTGGAGGACATGTTTAAGCAGCAGCTGAGCCAAAAAGATCTTGAAAGCAGACGATTCAGAAATATGAAGCTCAAAGAGTATAACAGGCTGATAAGGGTTTATAGCGGAGCGCCGTTAACACGAGATGAACAGGCTTTGATGATCGTAATGAAGTTTCAACGCGGCTCGCTAGTCCGTTCCTTGTATCCTGGACTATTGACCCGCATGGTTTACCTCGTTTCAAAAGGACTGGACAACCTATTTTTCCATAATAAAGAACTGGAAAGAGTCAAATTAGCAAACGACGAGCGGATCATCAACACGAGGATCAAATTGCCGGAGCAACCTTTGGAGCAATCCGAATCTTTCAATATATCAAAAGAAGCTGCCCCGGATAATGCTGCTGGACAGCATCAGAAGGTTTATGGACCGGATCTGGGGCAACGCAGTGTAAACAATGACCAGCAAAAATTTAAAGGGCCATCTATTTAATTGAACAGTTTAAATACTATATATTATGCAAGAAGAAAATTTTGAAAACCTGAAGACAACAGTGGGTATTAGAGGATTCGATCCCAGTATTTTCCCTGAACTGGAAAAAAACATGAAAGAGGGTAAAACGGATTTTGTTCTCCATTATTCGGAACGTCTGGATGAAGACCGGACTGTATTATGCCAGCTCTCCTTCAATAAACATAAGGAAGACGACCGTTATTTCTTTAACCGGTATCAGGCAACGCTAATGAACGAAGATGAGGTCATGGCACAAATATCGGTTAAGTCTTCCTGGAAAATTACCGTTCAGGAAGCAGCTAGAATCATGGAGTATGGTCAGAATGTAGCCGTATTTAAGCAGAATATCATTGGATACCGGCAGAATGAAGAGGGACAGGAAGCGCAACAATTCAAGTTTAATGCTTATATAACAATAGACCCCGAGGGAAAAACTGATGACCAGGGAAACCTTTTACTCAACAGCTATCACGACAATTATTATGCTAAGCGATCTTTTGATATTATAGAACAATTGGAAAATCCGGAAATTCCCTTCCGGACTAAACAAGATTATGCCAGTGTGGAGGCTCTTGTGAAAGATATCCATCAAGCCATTCCTGTCGAAATCGTGATGAACCGGAATGGTAAAGAAGAAGATGGTTTTCTGAATGTAAATGCCAGAAGGGGGAAACTCAATTTTATGGATGCAAAAGGTATCAGTATTGATCCTCCACAGGTAAAGCAGGAGCAGCGTAATACGGTAGCCGATAGTGGTGAAGTAAAAAAAAAGCCTTGGGTAAACCAGGGACCACAGAAAAGGGCATGGAAACCGAAACAGAGTAAGGGCATCTCGCGATAAAGGAAAACTAAGATCTATAACAGAAAATAATTTATTATGTTATGATAAGAGCAAAAGATTTAGAATCGATGGCTGAAAGCCTGAACCATCTTGGTTTACCTTTTAATGAATTCATCACCCGGCAGGAGATTGACTATAGTGCTAAAGAGTTCAACTTTAATATTCTGGATGCGAGTTTGAGTAATAATGCGATCTACCGGTTTTGTTTTAAAAAAGAAAATAATGGTGATTATGTCATTGAAGACTACGAGGCCAAGATGCTTATCGTACCAATTGAACATGGAAACCACGCCGGTATTGATACGCTCGAACTGGAAAACCAGATGAAGGAAATCAAATGGGCATTGTTCCCAATATATAAAAGGGATGCTTTACTAGGTTTATTTGAGAAGCTGGATCAGCTCAGGCATAGCGGGGATCTGAATGCAAAAAAAATCGGCGATAAACTCGCCATTAAGTATTTCTCAAACACACCATTGGAAGAAATGCTTCCGTTACCGGATAAAAGACCTTATGAGAAAACAATCATAATACCTATCCATAATAAAGGAAATGATGTAGATATCGGTCAGGCTGTACAATTGCTACAAGGTGGAATCCTGTTGAAGTATCTGGATAACAACAATGAATCGGGGGAACTATGTTGGCTCAAAGAAGACAAGGGATATTTGAAAATTTATTCCGATTTCAATGTAGCGGAGGTTGTAAAACAGATGCCTTTACTAAAACAGCCAGATATTATTGAATTATCTGAGATACTTACTGGTCTTGGCAATGGAAAGCCTTATGCAACATCTTTATTGATCAATAGCAGAATCGTAGGCGGAAAAATTCATGTAGATCCCGGTAACCAAAGTCTTGAATTTCGGGACAACAACGGAAAAACGGTCAATTGGAAATTGTGGACAAAATTGAAACAGAACAAAAAGCCCGGCAAAGGCAAAAAAGGGCCGGGCTTATAATACTAAATTAAAATTGTGAGCAAGAATAGTGGGTATGGAGAAAAAAACAAGATTAAGACCACCGTTAACTTATTATGGTGGCAAACAAACATTGGCACCCTGGATCATATCGCTCATACCTGAGCATATCCTTTATTGTGAACCCTTCTTCGGTGGCGGTGCAGTTTACTTTATGAAACCTCCTTCGGAGGTAGAGGTCATCAATGATACCAATAAGGAATTGATGAATTTTTATCGTGTTGCCAGCAAAAGATTTGACGAGCTTGCACAGCTTATCGAATTGACCTTGCACAGTAGGGATGCACATCACTCCGCAACATTAATTTACCACAATCCGGAACTCTTTGATGAAGTAAAGCGTGCCTGGGCGGTATGGACACTTTCAGCCCTTGGATTTTCCGGTAAACTTGAAGGGCCATTCGGCTTTGATAAGACACAGAACTCTACATCGAAAAGAATTGATGTCAAGCGGGAGAGTTTTGACCGACATTATCTGGCACGACTTCGCAAAACACAGATTGAATGTGCTGACGCGCTTTATGTAATACAGAGCCGAGACCACAAGGATGCCTTCTTTTATTGTGATCCGCCATATATTGGCTCTAATATGGGTCATTACAAAGGTTATACAGAAGAGGACTATGAAGGTTTATTAAAAATGCTTTCCTCTATTCAGGGAAAATTTCTCCTGTCATCATATCCATCAGAAATTCTTGATCGTTTTGTAAAAAAACATAAGTGGAATTTCATTCAAAAGGAGATGTTAGTTACTGTAAATATCAAAGGCGGAAATCCTAAGAAAAAGATTGAAATGCTTATTGCTAATTATCCCATTCAGGTTTCTAAATAGTATTGCAATATTTTTTTGATACTCAATTGAAATTAAAATAGTCACTTTCCTAATCTAGGAATTAAGGACTTTAATCTGATAATATTAAAACAGAAGCATATGGCAGAAATTAAAAAACGCATTTTGTCTTTTAGCAACGGTAAAACAATAAAGCTTTATGGTAATAGCGTAGCGATAGGTAAAAGCATGGAAATAGCAGAGGCATATACACCAAATATATTGGGGTTTAGTGCCCCACACGGAGATGAAAAAATTGGAACGGTGTTTAATCCTCATAAGCTTACTCCCGAAGAATTGCAGGAGCTTGCCGATTACAATATAAGATTGTGGATGGACTTAAAAGATGCAATCCGAAAATATGGCGCTAATAATCCAAAGGTTTTCAACAAAGAGGCTATATCAAATTAGCCAATTTTAATAATTATAGAGCCCTACAGGGCTCTATTTATTTAAGGTTTTAAGTGATGGGGAAAAGCAAGAATTATTTAAGTCAGGCAGAGAGCCAAAATCCTGCTAAATCTGATGAATGGACTGGGAATTCTGAGAAAGAACTCTTAGACTTGGTTGTCGAAATTTTAATCGAATTAATAATAGGAGATGAGGGAGAAAAATAATAATGCACTTGCATATAGAAGGTTAAGCGCCAGGGACCAATCAAAATACTCTTTAAGTTATCAGGAAAGATCAATAAAAGATTATTGCGATAGGAACGGCTTAAATTTATTAAACTTTTATACAGATAACGGCGAAAGCAGTTACACCTTTGATCGTCCAGACTATCAGGCCCTAGAATCATTTATCAAGAAACATAAAGGAAAAGCAAGATATCTTATTATAATGGACCATGATAGGTTCAGCAGGAACCTTACCGAAGCCCTGATGAAGATAGATGAGCTAGAAGAGAAATTCAATATAAAGGTGCTTGCAACCAACGAAGATTTAGATCTTGATACCGCCGATCCTGATATTTTTATACAGCGGGCATTCAAATATTTGATCGCCAATCAAGAACTTCTTAGGATTAGAAAGAGAACAAAGGATGGTATAAGGCAAGCACAAGGATTGGGCAGATATGTAAATATAGCCCCTTATGGTTATAAGAATAGCCGAGATGCAACAGGAAAAGGTATACTTGAGATCGACGAGGAGAAAGCAGCAATCGTCCGTTTTATATTTAAAGAATTTGTAAAGGGAACACCAGTATACATTATTCAAGATGCTGCAAAAAAAATGGGATTTGATCGCAGCGGCCATAGTGTAATATACAATATTGTATCTAATCCACTTTATTACGGTCAGGTGAAAGTTAATGCTGATAGAAAGAATCCCGAAAAGTTAGTAAATGGTATTCATCAACCTATAATTACCGAGTTGACATTTCTTCTAGCCCAGGAGCGTTTAGGAATTAAAAAGAATAAAAAAACTCGACCGAGGGAAGACTTTCCGTTAAGAGGAGTATTAAAGTGTTATTGCGGACATAACATGACGGCTGGATACTCCAAAGGAAAAAGTAAATACTATCTATATTACCGTTGTCATATTCATACTTCAAAAAATTATCCGGGGGAGTCCTTACATCAATCTTTTGACAAAATCCTTAATATGCTAAGCTTTAGTGATAGGCAAATTAAAATCATGACCGATAAAATCAATGCCAACATTAAAAACAAGTTGGAGGAGAAAACTCAAGCTGTAGCGGAAAGACAAAAGCAATTGGAACAGGTTTGTAATAAATTGGAACGTTTAGAAGAACGTCTGATTAATGATGAAATAGATGGTGCAATGTATAAGAAATGGAATGCTCGATTGAGACAAGAAAGATCTGTACTTGAGGATAGCTTAAACCATATGAGTACCGAAGGGATAAAAGGGAGGATTGATAAAATCAGACTGTATTTGCCATTACTTTCAAACCTCGGAGAGGTATATAAAAATTCAAAATTAAAGGGCAAACAATTGCTATTAAATACGGTGTTCAAACTTGGTATTACCATCAAAGAAGGTAAACTTAGAACACCTTACATTCATGGATCAAGTTGAAAAGTTGGGGGATAGGATAAAAAATAGTTTTTTTGCGCCCAATTAAGATTAATAGCCATGGATAAGAATTTTAGCCTTCTGATCGAGGCTCTGCTACCAGAAGGGATTTTATATTATTTCGAGATAGCTGATGCTTGTCAAAGTGAGACTGAAATAAGTATTTATTTAGAAGAAAAGAATATTGTTCCAGCTGAGCATCAGCATAAAAAACTTCACGCCAAAGACTTTCTTCCTCCCGTTGCTGTTCAGGATTTTCCTATCCGCAGAAAGAAGGTTACTTTATATGTAAAGCGGCGTCGGTGGGAGGTTGTAGCCACCGGAGAAACAGTAACAAGAGATTGGGAAATAGTGAAAAAAGGAACGCGAATGACATTGGAATTCGGTTATTTTTTAAAAGGACTACTTAGATAATCACCCCATCAGCCCCGTTCAACTTGGCCATCTTTACAATGTTGACGGTAAACAACTCGGGCAACAATACAAACATCATTTAAGTGATTTTTCCAGTTGGGAGCAGAAAGAACATGCTACTGAATGGATGCTTTTTGAACAAAACATTGGTGCCGCTTTAAGTATAGACGAGACAGCCTTTTCCAGTGGAGAACTGTATACAATTGTCACTAATAAGCTGGCCAAAGGGCGCAAAGGCTCAATAGTGGCTATGATCAAGGGCACTCAGTCTGAATTTCTGAAAGAAATACTGTTTAAAATCCCTAAGCGCCTGCGTAGGATGGTACAGGAAGTTACCATCGATATGTCTGGTAGCCTTAATAGCGCTGTTAAAGCCTGTTTCCCTAACGCCCATCGGGTGATAGATCGCTTCCATGTGCAACACCTGGCTTTTGATGCGGTACAGGAAATCAGAATAAAGCATCGCTGGGAAGCCCTGGAACAGGAGAATCTGGAATACGAGCAGGCAAAACGAGCCGCAATGAAGTATGAGCCAGTCAGGCTCGCTAACGGCGATACAGCTAAACAGCTGCTGGCCAGAAGCCGATACTTGCTATTTAAGCATCCCAGACTATGGACCAGAGAGCAGCAGCAGAGAGCGGAACTTTTATTTAGTCATTACCCCCTTATTCATAAATCCTACCAGCTATCCCTGCGACTCGGTGAGGTTTACAGACATTGTAAGTGTAAAGAAGAAGCATTTAAGAAGCTGGCTTTGTGGTATAATGACGTGGAGGAAGCGGGGATTTTATCCTTCAAGACCGTTGCCAGGACTATCAGAACTCATTATCTGGGTATCCTCAACTTCTTCAACAACAGAGCCACCAATGCGGCGGCAGAATCATTCAATGCAAAAGTAAAGTCCTTTAGAAATGCACTACGAGGGGTGCGGGATGTAGAATTCTTTCTCTATAGATTAACTAAACTCTATGCTTAAAATTTATGGACATCCCCCAACTTTTCAACTTGATCCACATTCATCCTGCATTATCTCATAACGTGTTAGCTATCAAAGAAAAAGGGCTCCTCGAAATAGAGGAGCCCTTATCTTCTTCGGGCAAAATCCCGAGCTGTACCACGTACGGGATTCGAACCCGTGATTCCTCCGTGAAAGGGAGGCGTCTTAACCCCTTGACCAACGCGGCGTTTCGTTTGGGATTGCAAAGATAGGAAAATGTTTTACAAACCAAAACTTTTTTTCGAATCTTTATTAAAGGTAAGAAGATTATAAAAAAAACTGCTGGTTGAAACGAGCTATTCCTTCAGGCCGGCGATCAGGTTGATGGTTAATGCCACCACAAATGTATTCAGCAAAAAGGAAAGTAAGCCATGCGCCAATGCTGTACGGCGGATTATCCTGCCGGTAATATCCACATCCGACACCTGGAAAGTCATACCGATCACGAAGGCGAAATAAGCGAAATCAATATAATCGGGTTTCTTTTCCTGTGGAAATTCCAGTCCGCCCGCATGCTTGGTGCTATCGTTCTCGTCATCATCATAATAGAGATGCGTATAATGAAAAGTGAGGATGGTATGTACCATTGCCCATGAGGCCAACATCCCCGAAACAGCTACCGGCAAATACAGGACCTTCGAGAGCCCTGTCAGCTCCTTCGACAGCATCATTAGCAGCACCAGCACCAGGCTTGCCACAGAAGCTATAACCACCGTTAGCGTCACAAAAGTGCGGCTGCCGTCGTCCACCCTTGCCCAGGTGCGGATCTCGTCTGTAGTACGGTTAAAAAATACGATCCAGCCGGTAGTGATGTAGGAAAGAGCGAAAATATCCCACAACATGGCAGATAACACCAGCGGATGTACTTCTATCTTCAGTAATAAAAGTACTATATATACCAAAACGGTAAATCCCAGGCTCACCAATACCCGCTGTACAGGATGCATGCGCACGAACAGGGAAGCAACTTTCTTTTTTCTCATAAAGGGAGACTTATGATTAAAGATAACCCTCATTTTCAAAGCATCCTATAATTTACTAAAGTTAAAAATAGGAACACCTTACCTGGCGGAGGGAGGTGCGCCTTGCATCATCCATCCTTTTAAAATAAAATCCTACAGATATTTCATGCGTACCATTGTTATAATTGCGGTATTTATTCAAGGCATAATCAAACGCATATCCTATCCTTAATTCCGGCAACACAAATACTTCCGCCATTGCTACTACTGCACCTGACCTGGTAAGCCCCGGCTGTAGTGCCGGCTTATTGTACAGGTTTACCGCTGTGCGGTATCCACCACCTACCCAAATCAGTTCCTTCAGCAATACAAACATATTCAAATCCAGGCTGGTAGGTCCTGCCCTGTCATCTTTCAACAGGAAAGACGGCTTCAGGAATACATTATCATTCATCCTTAGCAGTGCACCTCCGGTGAAATAAAAGTGTGGTTTGGGCACCGGGATAAAATGACCCAATGGTTTATTTTTTGCCTGGTACTGCGCCGTCAGATTATCTGCCGAAAAACCAACAAACCAGTTTTCAGTAGTATAATAAGCACCGGCCCTGATATCGAACAACAGCATATGCTGTGCAGCGCCACCCAGGTTAGGCTCGTTGGGATTGGTGAATTCCAGCTCATTGGGGTTGAGGCCCTGTTGCACAATACCAGCTCCAATACCCAGTGCCAGTCTGCCGGTTTCAGCACCCAGTGGTAGGCGGTATGCATAGTTCCCATACGCCGCCAGCTGGCTCTGCGCACCGATCTTATCGTGCGATACCTGTAGTGCCAGCCCTACCCTGTCGTTATTCACATTGCCATCAATTGCCAGCGACATAGTTTCCGGCGCACCGGGAACGCCTACCCACTGGTTCCTGTAAAAGGCATGCGCATTCAGTTCCTGCCGGTATCCCGCATACGCGGGATTTATATAGATTCCATTAAAGATATACTGGCTGAATTGCGCATCCTGTTGGGCCTGCAATGATTGTAGACCGCAAAGAAAACTTACCAGGAAAACAAAATATCTCTTCATACTCATAGTAAATGGTTATGGCTTCAGTAAAGTGATATATCCTTTAAATTCCTGCCAGTGACCGTTTTCATCCTTCACCCGCAGTAAATAAAAATAAGTGCCTGCATTTAATCCTTTCCCGTTCCAGTTTTGTGTATATCCTTTTTGTTCAAATACGTGATTACCCCACCTGTTGAGAATAGTAAGCTCATTTTCCGGGTAAAGCTCCAGACCGCCGATAATGAATACTTCATTTACACCATCGCCATTGGGGGTAATGGCGTTGGGAATGTGCAGCGCCAATACTTTCAGCTGATGCGTACTGGTATTATTCTGCAATACCTTATCATTTTCATTGGCGGTAACGGTGGCGGTATTGGTGATCAGCCCCGGTTCCAGCACTTTCACCTTGATGGATAAAGAAGCGGTGCCCCCCGTTTGCAGGTTATTCATTTTCCACCATACAGTGTGGTCATTTGCTTCATAGGTAGCGGTACCCGTAGTGGGTACCGACAACAGGTCCATGGCCAGGTACCCGGGCAACTTATCCATGATCACGATACCGGTGGCATTTGCCGGACCATTATTTGTTACTGTTAAATAATAGTTGAAAGAAGTGTTCACGCGAATGGTTCCCCTGTCGGCGGTTTTGCTGATCTGCATATCCGCATCCGGGCCCCTGCCGGTTATTTCAGCAATAATAACTGCATCAGACAGTTCCGACATACAGTCGTAACCGTTATATGCTTCCACGGTATACCTGCCCAGTGTTGCGGTGATATGCTCCGCCTGTGTTGCTCCTGTGATGGGCATACCATCGCGGTACCACTGATAGTGCTGCGCATTGGTAGCCGCTGCAGTAAGTTTCACCTGCTGACCGGGCATGATATACCTGACCGGTGGGGACTGCCCTAATGCGGAAGTAGCCCACCAGCCCAGGAATAAGAGGATAACAGTTATTTTTTTACCCATACCATTTACTGGATAGTAATAACCGGTTTACCTGGTTTAGGCGTAACAGTGATCACAGCATTCTGACCACCGGATTGCGCGATAGCGGTATAGTCGCCGCATGCCTTTACCGTGTACACTACCTTCACGCTGTAGTTATACTTCTTTTCCCCACCAGCCGTTGCTACAGCAGGTTCTGTTATCGTGTAATCGGCGCCTGTGCCTACATCTGTTTTGGAGGCAGGCGTGCCTACTTCTTCTTTAGACCACACATATTTCAGCTCAAAATCGCTCACTGTATAATCTTTCAGACCTGCGATCTTGCGGGGCGCTGTAGCGAAGGTCACAGTGCTTTTCAGGTTAATGGCCTTAGCGCCGGTTGGCGCACCATTGGCGGCGCAATAAGTGAGATTGGGGTTATTTGCAGGATCTACATCTGCCTTGATGCTCAGGTCGGGCAATATATAAACTGTAAAGATCACCGGATCCGCGGGGCACTCTGAAACACCGGTGGCGGCAGTTACCTGGTAGGTATGCCATCCCGGTGTAGCGGAAGCTACATTCAGTTTTTCCTTTGTGGCAACTGCTGTTGCCGGTAAAGGGCCAGGGTTACCATTTTCATCGACCTCCTTCCATTCCCAGCTGGTATAAGGTACGGGGGTTCCGGTTGCAGTAGGATCATTTAAACTGGAAGTGAGCGTGAATGCAGATTGATCAGTACAGAACAAGGTTGTACCTGTGGAGGTAGAGGTACCTTTTGACGGATCGTCGTTATCAGACAATTGTGCCGGTGTTTTGATGAGCGTGACAGTTTGTGCATGAACGCCTATGGTGCACAGCAGTAAGAACACCGCCAGCAGGTACTTCATAGCGGGATGGCGTAAAACAGGGATCATTAAAACAGGATGGAAAGGCCGGCGCATTCCGAAAGTAGCAATTTTCATATGTCAAGGGTTTAATTGAATGGTGAGTAATGGTTTTCCAGGGCGTGGTTCAACTATAACGTGAACGGGCACACGATTACTTACAACGCCACTGCACCCGTTCCTTACAGCTTCTACATACCATGTATAATTTCCTGCACTGGTAATTGCAGGCGTATAGGCGTTACCGGTATACAGCAGGGTATTATTGGTATCGTACCAGTTATATACAGCACAGGGGTCCGTATTGGTGATATTGAACTTCAGCTTGCCTGCATCTTTAATACAAATAGGGCTGGCAGTGAGGTTACCATCGATGGTCAGTGAATACACAGGAGCCGGTGTTACTACTTTTACATCATAGATGCGCAGGGAGGAAAGTGCGCCTGTCAATCCGCCCATCTGTATATCTATCCGGTCGAAAGCTGCCGGGATAGCAGCGCTGAGCACATACTTATTTCCCGGTCCGTTTAAAAGGCGGAGATTGAGCAATGTACCTGTATTGGTAATGGGGCTTCCTGCAGGGGTTGTTCCCATGTAGGGTTGTATGGTAAAACCCGTAAGCAAGCTAAGATCCAGCAGGGCGCTGCCTGGATCCTGCAGTACGAGGTATACAGAATCACCAGCCTTTGCCGGTGTATTGAATACCACTGTTTCAAACACCTGGCTCAGTACCTGCACGCCGGTATTGAGTTGCGCGTAAGTAGTGAGCGAAGGATCATTGTCGATGGCATTCCATTTATTCACTACTCCCCCGGTAGCGTTAAGCAGACTGATACCACCTGCGCGAACGCCAGCCAGTACATCTATAGCCTGGTTACAGTTAATATTGCCGGGAGGGTCCTGCATGATCCAGGCATCGTACACACTCATGCTTAGCGTTAATCCGGCTACGCCGGAAAGCCTTATCCATACGCCATCGTAGGCTACCGGCTTACCGGCGGCATCTTTCGGAGTGAGGTTGAGTTCCATATCGCCGGCCCCATTCAGAAGTGATAGCAGGTCGCCTACGGGAAAGGATATACCGGCTGCTTTCTCAACACCTTTATCATATATGAAAGGCTGCACTAAAGCTGAAGATCCCACTCCCAGGAGACCGGTGGGGTAGATAATTTTTATGCTGAGCGGTGTACCGGCGGCTACCAGGGCATCGAAACGGAGGTATTGTGTGGCGAAGGTGAGCCCCAGCAGGGGAACAGGTGCATTGAGTGTAGAAAAAGTGGCGGGTGTGGCGTCTGCGGCCAGCGTTTCATTGTCTATCCATCCCAGCAACGCCGCTGTTCTCTGGCCCGAAGCATACTTTCTTATTTTAGGCGCAGGGCATCCGGTTTGTGCATGTATCTGAAGGGGAACATAAAGAAAGCATACCAGTGCTGCAAACCATATCCGTCCGGGAGATCCAGGTAACAGGGAATTGATAACTGTATACAAGGCATGCAAAGGGATTCGCATAAGGATACTAAGTCACTTAATATATCGGGATTCGGGTACGGTATGGCTAAAGTATTGTAATAATCAGTGTTGTAGCGAGTTCCGGGAGTGAATGAATAAAATGAATAACGAGGAAGGATGATAAAAAATGCACAAAATGAACAACGCGGGATAAATATTTTACATGAAATAAAATACATATTATTACAGAAATATATTCAATGTCATTCAGCAAAACTGGCATTAAAAATAGGATACTGAGAGAGGGATTGTGAGGAGCTTAACTTATTGCGCTGTTGCCTGATGGCGACAAGTTTACGCGTGCAAACAAAGGTATTCAGGCTGTTTCCAGCGGAAGCTCGACAAAGAAAACAGTACCGTTACCAGGAGTGCTTTCGTACCAGATAGCGCCGCCATGCGCTTCTACGATCTGCCTGGAGATGGATAACCCAAGACCAAATGACTGTTCTCCGGCAGTGCCGGCCCTTCTTGATATAGTGAACATATCGAAGATATTATCTTTAATGTCTTCAGGTATACCGATTCCCTCGTCTTTCACCCTGATTTGCACTTTGCCATTCTTCAATTCCAGCAGCACCGAGATGCGGGCGCCATTGGGGCTGAACTTGATGGCATTGGTAATAAGGTTGCTTACCACACGCCAGATCTTCTCCCGGTTTACACGGATGATCACGTGCACTGCCGTCAGGGATATCCGCTGCATTTTTTCTTTTGCTTTAAATTGCAGTAACTCTACACAATATTGCAAAAGCTGGTACATTTCTACAGGCTCTTTGGTAAGCTCTTCTGCACGGGTATGCATAAGCAACAGGTTACTTACAAGATCAAGCGAGTTTTCCCCGGAGGTTTTGAGCAGTTCCAGTAGCACACGGTCGTTGTCGCTGCGTGGCCCGTCGTCCAACATCAGGCTGGCTATAGATGTCATGGCGCCTATGGGATTGCGGAGGTCATGCGCTACTATTTTAAGCATCTGGGTATTGTCTGCCTGGCTTTGTTCGAGTGCGGCCAGTGTATTCTGTAACTGGTGGTTCTGGTCCGAAATAATTTTATTCATCTGGCGGGAGCGCCTGTACTGGTAGTAAATAAAAGCGAGCAGCAGTATGGCTGCAGAGCAGATGCCAACCAGCATCCATATTTGGGTTGATTTGTTCCGGTTGCCAGCTTCCAGCAAATCGTTTTCCTCCCTGATTGCACTATAAACGGTGTAATCACCGATGAATTTTTTCAGGTTACTGTTGTCTGCCTCCAGCGCGGATGCCATCAGTTTTTGCATGTGGATGATCTGGTCCTTATTACCTACTAGCTCTGTGTTTTTTAGAATCTCATTTAGTAATTGCAGGTTAAAGTTTTTATAGCCGTTTTTCTCTGCAATCTGGTATGCAAGCGTATAGTATATCAGTGCGCTGTCTGGTTTGTTTTCCATGCAATTTCCATATAGTATCAGCGTACTGATCTCCAGGTATTCCATTCCTGTATTACGGGAATGCTCAAGGGCCGCCCTGATCAGCGGCAGCGCCTCCTGTCTGCGGTTATTAAGCACCATATACGTAGGAACCATTAGCATGGCCAGTGACTGCATGGGCTTGTCGTTATACTTTTCTGCAATAGCCTGCGCTTTGGCCAGGTAATGCCTGATGGTATCTTCCGGCAGTTCGGGATGGTCCAAGCAATAGTTGAGGTAGAGCAGGGTCTGGATGCTGTCTCCCTCCAGTTGCTGCCCCAGCTCGAAGCCCTGGCGGGCAAAGCTGATGGCTTTTTCACTGTCTGCCATATCTGTATACACGGTCGACATGTTAGAGAGCACCTGGGCAACATTGGCGGAATCACCCAATTCCCGGTAGGCATCCAGGCAATTGTTAAACAGTTCCAGCGCTTCCTTATAAAGCCCTTTAAAGTAAAGCGCAGCGGCAATTACGTTATCGGCATCGGTTTCACCTTTAGCATATCGCAGCCGGACCGAAAGCACTTTTGCTTTCATGCCATAGTAAAAACAACTGTCAACATCTTTCAGATAAAAAAGAATACCAATGCGATTAAGTTTGTCTGCAAACTCAACACTGTCTTTAATAGAAAGCAAATCACCCTGTTCTTTCCTGATCGTTGCGGATTGCGCCAGGGCATTATTTCCCAAAGAACAGAAAAATATGTATAAAATGAGTAGGGATACCACTTTGGAGAGGCTCATAAGGATGATGGTCAAAGTCCACCATTAATTTAAGGCTTTTACAGGAAAAGGGGGGAAGAATGTTACCGGCAACGGGGCAAGAATTTAACACGTACAACTTCGCTATTCACCATATATGGGATCAAGTTGAAAAGTTGGGGGATAGGATAAAAAATAGTTTTTTTGCGCCCAATTAAGATTAATAGCCATGGATAAGAATTTTAGCCTTCTGATCGAGGCTCTGCTACCAGAAGGGATTTTATATTATTTCGAGATAGCTGATGCTTGTCAAAGTGAGACTGAAATAAGTATTTATTTAGAAGAAAAGAATATTGTTCCAGCTGAGCATCAGCATAAAAAACTTCACGCCAAAGACTTTCTTCCTCCCGTTGCTGTTCAGGATTTTCCTATCCGCAGAAAGAAGGTTACTTTATATGTAAAGCGGCGTCGGTGGGAGGTTGTAGCCACCGGAGAAACAGTAACAAGAGATTGGGAAATAGTGAAAAAAGGAACGCGAATGACATTGGAATTCGGTTATTTTTTAAAAGGACTACTTAGATAATCACCCCATCAGCCCCGTTCAACTTGGCCATCTTTACAATGTTGACGGTAAACAACTCGGGCAACAATACAAACATCATTTAAGTGATTTTTCCAGTTGGGAGCAGAAAGAACATGCTACTGAATGGATGCTTTTTGAACAAAACATTGGTGCCGCTTTAAGTATAGACGAGACAGCCTTTTCCAGTGGAGAACTGTATACAATTGTCACTAATAAGCTGGCCAAAGGGCGCAAAGGCTCAATAGTGGCTATGATCAAGGGCACTCAGTCTGAATTTCTGAAAGAAATACTGTTTAAAATCCCTAAGCGCCTGCGTAGGATGGTACAGGAAGTTACCATCGATATGTCTGGTAGCCTTAATAGCGCTGTTAAAGCCTGTTTCCCTAACGCCCATCGGGTGATAGATCGCTTCCATGTGCAACACCTGGCTTTTGATGCGGTACAGGAAATCAGAATAAAGCATCGCTGGGAAGCCCTGGAACAGGAGAATCTGGAATACGAGCAGGCAAAACGAGCCGCAATGAAGTATGAGCCAGTCAGGCTCGCTAACGGCGATACAGCTAAACAGCTGCTGGCCAGAAGCCGATACTTGCTATTTAAGCATCCCAGACTATGGACCAGAGAGCAGCAGCAGAGAGCGGAACTTTTATTTAGTCATTACCCCCTTATTCATAAATCCTACCAGCTATCCCTGCGACTCGGTGAGGTTTACAGACATTGTAAGTGTAAAGAAGAAGCATTTAAGAAGCTGGCTTTGTGGTATAATGACGTGGAGGAAGCGGGGATTTTATCCTTCAAGACCGTTGCCAGGACTATCAGAACTCATTATCTGGGTATCCTCAACTTCTTCAACAACAGAGCCACCAATGCGGCGGCAGAATCATTCAATGCAAAAGTAAAGTCCTTTAGAAATGCACTACGAGGGGTGCGGGATGTAGAATTCTTTCTCTATAGATTAACTAAACTCTATGCTTAAAATTTATGGACATCCCCCAACTTTTCAACTTGATCCCATATATGGTAATCATTCAATGGCAGATAACGTATAAACTAAAAAGCTGCTAACACAGATAATGTTAGCAGCTTTTTCTTGTACCACGTACGGGAATCGAACCCGTGACTCCTCCGTGAAAGGGAGGCGTCTTAACCCCTTGACCAACGCGGCGTATCATTTTGGGATTGCAAAAGTATGATCTTATTTGATATTTCCAAAAAATATTTTCATAACCTAAAATTATATTGATTAATAAGGGTATTGATTGTAAATTCGCTCTCGATTTTTTCATACTCAAATCACGATGTAAAATGGGAACTACTCTCAAAATTGGTATTAATGGTTTCGGTCGTATCGGCCGTTTGGTATACCGCCAGATTTACAAAATGCCCGGCATTGATGTGGTAGCTATCAATGACCTCACCAGCCCCAATGTGCTGGCGCATTTGCTGAAATATGATTCAGCACAGGGTAGATTCGATGCAGACGTTAAGCATTCCGAAAACGCAATCAATGTGAACGGTGAAGATGTGAAAATATATGCACAGAGAGATCCGTCTCAAATTCCCTGGAAAGAGCACGACATCGATGTTGTGATCGAATGTACAGGTTTCTTTGCTGACAGGGATAAAGCTGCGGCTCACCTGACTGCGGGCGCTAAACGTGTTGTTATTTCCGCTCCGGCTACCGGTGATCTGAAAACGATCGTTTTCAACGTTAACCACGAAATCCTGGATGGCAGCGAAACTGTTATCTCCTGCGCTTCCTGCACCACCAACTGCCTGGCTCCGATGGCTAAGGTTCTGCAAGACAAATTCGGTATTGCTACCGGTTTAATGACCACTGTTCATGCTTACACCAACGACCAGAATACCCTGGATGCTCCGCATCCAAAAGGTGACCTGCGCCGCGCTCGTGCTGCTGCTGCCAACATCGTACCTAACAGTACCGGTGCTGCAAAAGCTATCGGCCTGGTACTGCCTGAGCTGAAAGGCAAACTGGATGGTAGCGCACAACGTGTTCCTACAATTACCGGTTCCTTAACTGAGCTGACTACCATTCTCAATAAAAAAGTAACTGCCGACGAGGTAAACGCTGCCATGAAAGCTGCTTCCAACGAATCTTTCGGTTATACCGAAGATGAAATTGTAAGCTCTGACATCATCGGTATCCATTTCGGTTCCCTGTTTGATGCTACTCAAACCAGGGTTCTTACTGTGGGCGAGCACCAGATGGTTAAAACCGTTTCCTGGTACGATAACGAAATGAGCTATGTATCACAGCTGGTTCGTACTGTGAAGTACTTTGCCGGTTTGATCAGCAAATAATTATATACAGTACTCCCGATGCAGGCCGGGAGTATTTAAATTCCGCGGAACTACACCATAGCAGCGATTGGCCAGATTATCCGGCTATATACCGCTTTGTGCTGTTGGACCGCGGTTTTTTATTTTACCACTCCCCGTTATCTTAAATCGATACATTATGAGTAAATTTTCCGACTATAACTTTAATGGCCGCAAAGCCTTGATCCGCGTGGACTTCAACGTTCCTCTGAACAACAAGTTCGAAATCACCGATGATAACCGCATGCGTGCAGCCGTGCCCACTATCCAGAAAATCCTGAAAGATGGCGGTGCTGTTATCCTGATGTCGCACCTGGGGCGCCCGAAAGATGGCCCTACTGATAAATATTCCTTAAAGCACCTGGTATACCACCTTATTTCCTTACTGAACGGCGCTACCGTGAAGTTTGCGGAAGACTGTGTTGGCCCTGTGGCTGAAAAAGCTGCGGCAGATCTGCAGATGGGAGAAGTACTGTTGCTGGAAAACCTTCGTTTTCACAAAGCAGAGGAAAAAGGCGATGCCTCCTTTGCTGAACAGCTGTCCAAACTGGGAGATGTTTATGTGAATGACGCCTTTGGTACTGCCCACCGCGCCCACGCTTCTACTGCCGTAATTGCACAATACTTTGCTCCTGAAAACCGTATGTTCGGTTTGCTGATGGAAGCCGAGGTAAACAGCGCACAGAAGGTGCTGAACGATGCAGCCTCTCCGTTTACCGCTATACTGGGCGGCGCCAAAGTGAGCGACAAGATCCTCATCATCGAAACCCTGATGGACCGTGCCAATAACCTGATCATTGGCGGCGGTATGGCTTACACCTTCCTGAAAGCCCAGGGCAAGGAAATTGGCAGCTCCCTCTGCGAAAATGATAAGCTGGACCTGGCCAATGAGCTGGTGGCCAAAGCTAAAGAAAAAGGCGTGCAGCTGTTGTTGCCTGTAGACTCTGTGGCTGCAGATAAATTTGCCGCTGATGCAAATACCCAGGTGGTTTCCAACGACAATATCCCTGCAGGATGGATGGGCCTCGACATAGGACCTAAGTCGGTAGCGCTTTTCGGCGAAACCATTGCCGCATCCAAAACCATTTTATGGAACGGACCTATGGGCGTATTCGAAATGGCTGCGTTCCAGGCTGGTACCAAAGGCGTAGCTGAAGCGATTGTAACAGCCACTGCCAAAGGTGCATTCTCCCTGGTGGGCGGCGGCGACTCCGTAGCTGCTGTAAACCAGTTCGGCATTGCAGATAAAGTAAGTTATGTTTCAACCGGTGGTGGCGCATTACTGGAGTTCTTTGAAGGAAAAGAACTGCCTGGAATTGCAGCTATCGGCTAAGCAACCAGTTGATATTTATTAAAAAGCTATTACAGCGACCACCGCATGCAGGATTTAATCTGCCACAGCGGGCCATCCCTGTAATAGCTTTTTGCTTTTTTATATCTTGCAGTTAACCATTAATATTTCCTGTCATGAATAAGCGCTTTTTATGGTACCCGGCGATCATTGGCATTTTCGGGGTCCTGATCTGGGTGATACTGCAGAAGGGACAATCTTTGCCGATGACCATGCATGCTGTTGCTACACCCGCACCGGTAACGGCGGGCACTGTGGCTGACAGCTGGTGGCGTTATCTCGACAACCTGAAACACCCGCTGGGATTGCTGCTGCTGCAAATCATCCTGATCATGCTGGCGGCGCGTGCATTCGGGATCCTGGCCAATAAGCTGAGACAGCCTGCTGTAGTGGGCGAGATCATTGCCGGCGTATTACTGGGCCCTTCCCTGCTGGGTTGGGTAGCCCCTTCCTTTTCTGGCTTTTTGTTCCCGGTGGAATCGTTGAAAAGCCTGCAGTTCCTCAGCCAGATAGGGCTTGCCTTCTTTATGTTTATTGTAGGGATGGAGCTGGATCTGAGTAAAATCAGGAATAAAGCCCACGATGCGGTAATGATCAGTCATGCAAGTATTATCATTCCTTTTTTTCTTGGTGTTTGGCTGGCCTATTTCCTTTTCACCCGCTTTGCGCCCGCCAATGTGAGTTTTTTATCTTTCGCATTGTTTATGGGTATTGCGATGAGTATTACCGCTTTCCCGGTACTGGCGCGTATTGTACAGGAACGGAAACTTACCCATACTCCCCTCGGCATTATAGCCATCACCTGCGCCGCAGCAGATGATATTACAGCGTGGTGTATCCTGGCGGTAGTAGTAGCTATTGTAAATGCCGGCGGGCTTATCAGTGCATTGGTCACCATTTTGCTGGCGATTGTATTTGTAGCAGTGATGCTGTTGCTGGTCAGGCCCTGGTTGAACCGGGTTATACAGTTACAGATGGCGAAAGGCAACCCGAAGGCGGCTGTATCGCTGGTATTTTTCATGCTGCTGATATCTGCCTGGGCAGCGGAGGTAATTGGTATTCATGCTTTGTTTGGCGCATTCCTGGCGGGAGTGATCATGCCACATGGTACTCCTATCAGGCAATTGCTGACAGATAAGCTGGAAGATGTGAGCGTGCTGCTGTTACTCCCTATTTTCTTTGTATTTACCGGTTTAAGAACACATATCGGGTTGTTGAACCAGGGGGATTTGTGGGTAGTAGCCGGAATGATCATGCTGGTAGCGGTTACAGGGAAATTTGGCGGCAGTACTATTACAGCGCGGTTAATAGGCCAGAGCTGGCGCCAGTCTGTTTCCATCGGGGCATTGATGAATACCCGCGGGCTCATGGAGCTGGTAGTATTGAATATAGGATTCGATCTTGGCATTTTATCCCCTGAAATATTCGCTATGCTGGTATTGATGGCATTGGCCACCACCTTTATGACTGGGCCGTTGCTTGACCTGGTGGCTTTCAGTGAAAGACGCAGGGGCTTGCTGACCACCTAGTATAATCTAATTAAAAAAGAGAGACCGCTGATGATCAGCGGTCTCTCTTTTTATTTCGTATACCCTTCCGGGTGGTTATTTTTTGGTGGTAGTTCTTTTCTTAGCAGTGGTCTTCTTCTTAGCAGTATAATGATGCTTTTTAGAAGTGTAGTGCTTTTTGGTGCTGGTAGTAGTTGCTTTCTTTGCGGCAGCGTTCTTGTCAGCCATTTTCACCGGCGGCGGGAATTTGGATTTATCCACACCCACAGCTTTATCGTCCAGTGTCATCTGTACTGATTCTTTCAGCATTTCGTCTTTTTCCGCCATGAACTGCTTCATCTTTTCTTTCGGGATGCGCAGGTCGTAATTATTTTCGGCACTGGCCATTGCTTTGGCAAAGCCTGGGTTAAAGCGGTCCAGTTCTGCCAGGTTCATATCCAGTTTCTTTGCGATAGCTTCCAGGCGGTATTTACCAGTTACGTTAATTTCAACAGTGCTGAAAATTTCATCTTCTGTTAAAGGGCCTCTTGCCACCGGCGCGGAGAGGTTATCTGCTACGGGTACATTTACGGTGATGGAGTTATCGTCGCTTACACCGAAGAAGTTATTGAACCTGTCAAGAATATATCCTGTAGCGATGAATTTGTACACATGATTACGAGATTCGGCAGGCAGGAAATATTGCATGCCCCAGAAATCGGTACGTCCGCTGGCTTTGATAGCGCGTTGTACACCACCTGCGCCGCAATTGTAAGCAGCTACCACCAGTAACCAGTCGTCGAACTGTGCGTACAGCTGGTTCAGGAACTGGGCAGCAGCCAGGGTAGATTTATAGAAATCCTTTCTTTCGTCTATTTTCTTACCTACGCTTAAACCAAAGATACGGGCGGTTCCGGCCATAAACTGCCAGGCACCTACTGCACCCACCCTCGAGCGGGCGTTGGTATTAAAGCTGGATTCGATTACAGCGAGGTATTTCATTTCCTCCGGGATACCATTATCGCGGAACACCTTTTCAATCATATTGAAATAAGGTTGTCCTTTATCGATCATGATTTGCAGATGCTGGCTATACCGGGTGGCATAGTTACTCACGTAACCGGCAACCAGGTTGTTGTTGATCTGTTCATACACTTTCGCGCTGCGAATGGTATTAGGCAGGCTTTGAGCGGCTTTTTTCACTGCCACGGATGTTGGTGATGGCAGTACAGCTGTATCTTTTGGTAAACGTACCTTGTGATTCAGCTTTACTACAGAGGTATCCGGGGAAAATACCGGCGGATACGCCATCTCTTTAGGATTGCTATTGCCTCCCATTGCACTCACACTCACTAAACTTATTGCTGGCAACAGCAGTAGTAAAAAGATTTTTCTCATACAATTTATTTTAAACAACAGTAACCTGTTCCTTAGCCATCAATTGATGCGCTATGTGTAACAAGTTTGCTTCGCTAAACTTCTTTGTGATGATCTGTACACCATATGGCATTCCGTTTGAATGCCGGTACAAGGGAACGGATATAGCCGGAACCCCTGCCAGATTTGCCAGTACCGTATAAATATCAGCCAGGTACATGGCAATAGGGTCGTCTGTTTTCTCCCCTAATTTAAATGCTGTGGTTGGCACAGTTGGCATTAAAATGGCGTCGTATTCTTCTAATATATCGTTGAGTTTTTCGGTTACAAGACGTCTAACCTGTTGTGCCTTAGTATAGTAAGCATCATAATAGCCTGCACTCAGCACAAAAGTCCCCAGTAATATACGACGTTTTACCTCTTTTCCGAACCCTTCGGATCTACTTTTTTTGTAAAATTCTGTCAGATCCAGGTTTTTCTCAGGGGTTCTGTGTCCATATTTTACCCCATCATAGCGGGATAAATTGGAGGAAGCCTCTGCTGTAGTGAGTACATAATATGCCGGAACTACATGGTCGAGGTATTCAAAACTTTTTCCTGATACCGTATGACCCAGAGTTTGTAAACTTTCAAAGAAATCAATATAGCCGTTCTTCATTTCTGCGTCCAGTCCTTCGTGGTACTGTGCATCCCTTAAATACGCAAAATTGAATGTTTTATTGTTCTCCAGGAGTGCTTTATAATCCGGTACTTCTTTCCGGGATGCGGTGCTATCGAATTCATCCGGACCAGCAATTACCTGTAGAACTGCCGCCACATCGGCAATATCCTTGCCAAAAATGCCAATCTGGTCAAATGAGGAGGCATAAGCGATGAGGCCGTAGCGGGAGATCCGGCCATAGGTCGGTTTCAGGCCAATAATACCGCAGAAGTCGGCCGGCTGGCGAACAGAGCCGCCTGTATCGCTGCCAAGACTTACCTGGCAAAGATCCGCCTGTACTGCTACGGCTGAGCCTCCTGAAGATCCTCCGGGGACGCGGGTATTATCCAGTGCGTTCAGGGTAGGGCCATAGGCAGAGTTTTCATTGGTAGATCCCATAGCGAATTCATCGCAGTTCAGGTCACCGATGATGATAGCATCTTCCGCCAGCAATCTTTCTACAGCAGTGGCAGAAAACAGGGAATTAAACCCTTCCAGTATATGGGAAGCGGCGCTTACATTATGGCCTTTATAGCAGATCACATCTTTAATACCTATCACCACGCCTGCAAGAGCGCCCAGCTTTTCCCCGTTTTTAAGGCGGGTATCAAGCTCGCGTGCTTTTTCCAGGGCTTCCTCTTCATACACTTCCAGGAAGGCATTCAAGTGCTTTAACTGAGCTATACGGCTGAGGTAATAGCGTACCCTCTCCGTACAGCTTGTGCTGCCGGCGTATAATGCTTTATGGAAAGTGATTATACTGCTGAATTCAGACAAGACTAAACCAGTTAAAATTAAATTAATCAGGATAACTCCTTAGCGGGAGTTGGCTACAGTTTATGCTTTTGGCAGTGTTGCGTCTTCAGTGCTGGTATGAGGTGCATCTGTAGTAGCTGGTGCTGCCTGAACAGGTTTTTCCCTCATTCCTTCTTCGATTTCCTGACGCACATTGTTCTTTGCGTCATTGAACTCGCGGATACCTTTACCGAGGCCACGCATTAATTCGGGGATTTTTTTACCTCCGAAAAGCAGCAATACTACTACGGCAATCAGCAACAGTTCAGACATACCAATATCCTGAAGGATCAAAAATGATGATTTAAAAAAAACAGCAGTCATCTTCTCAAGTGTTTATAAGTTCAGTCAACAAAGATAGCAGATATAATCGGCTTTTTCACCGTTTACAGGCTATCCTGCCGTAGTTTTAATACCATTTTAAGCACACGAAAAAAGCGGCACCGGTAATGGTCCCGCTTTTAACAAATTTCCCTGTATGTATACTAAACCCTTTTTTCTTTGATACGGGCTTTCTTACCAGCACGTTCGCGCAGGTAGTAAAGCTTAGCTCTTCTTACCTTACCCACCTTGTTCAACACGATACCATCGATATGAGGGGAGTAAAGCGGAAACAGTCTTTCCACACCAATGCCATCAGAAATTTTTCTAACAGTGAAAGACATTGTTGATCCTGTACCCTGGATTTTCAACACATCACCTTTAAAGGACTGGATCCTTTCTTTATTACCTTCCACGATTTTATAGTTGACAGTGACGTTGTCGCCTGCTTTAAACTTCGGGTACTGTTTGTTAGCTGTCAGTTGTTCGTGAACAAACGAAATTGCGTTCATCTTTCAAATATTTATGGGAGTGCAAAAGTAAGTCAAGAAATAGCATTTACCAAATTAAAAACCGAGAAATTATCTCTTTCAAATGGCAAAGCGATCTATATGACCTATGTATCATTCAGTTATAACAGGTCGGGCCTGCGTTGTTTTGTTCTTTCTACCGATTCCTGGTGCCTCCACTCCTCAATTTTTTTATGATCGCCGCTGAGGAGGATCTCCGGTACTTTCCAGCCGCGGAACTCTTCCGGGCGGGTATATACCGGGGGGGCCAGTAAATTATCCTGGAAGGAGTCTGTAAGGGCGCTGGTTTCGTTATTCAGCACGCCAGGCAACAGGCGGCCGATGGCGTCTACCAGTACGGCAGCGCCCAGTTCCCCCCCACTCAGCACATAGTCGCCGATAGAGATCTCCTTTGTGATAAAGTGGTCACGGATGCGCTGATCGATGCCCTTATAGTGGCCGCAAAGCATGAGCAGGTTTCCTTTCAGTGACAACTGGTTGGCCATTTTCTGGTTCAGTGTTTCGCCATCGGGGGTGAGATAGATCACCTCATCGTACTGCACTTTCGCCTGGAGCGACTCAATAGCATTTACAATGGGCTCCAGCATCATTACCATACCTGCACCGCCGCCAAACTGGTAATCGTCGACCTGGTTGTGTTTCAGGTTGGAATACTGCCTGAGCGGATGCACATGTATTTCCAGCAATCCTTTGGCCTGTGCCCTTTTCATGATAGAATGGGACAACGGGCTTTCGAGCAGTTCCGGCAATACGGTTATTATATCTATTCGCATGATTATCAGGTAACTTAACCGGTGTATAATTCAATCAGACCATCCGGCAGGTTAAGGAATACGGTCTGTTTTTTCCTGTCTATTTTTACCAGCGACTGTTCATTCACCGGCAGCAGTGCTTCCTTGCCCTTTATGAATACTTTTATGAGCACCTGCATAGGCATTTCAATCACTTCTTCCACGGTGCCCAGGGGGCCATACTGCTGGTCTTCCGCCATAAATCCCAGTAAAGCCAGGGGTGCGGAGGAGGCAGTTTGCTGTTTAAAGTCTTCCTCCTGCAGGTATACCTGCGCCGGCATCAGTTTTTGGGCTGCTTCCTTTGTATCTATTCCTTCCAGTTTGATATATACACTCTCGCTGTCTTTTACAGATACCTGCTGAACAAAGTAGGGAATAAAGCTGTTCCTGCGTTCTTCCAGGAATATAACGGTTACTCCTTTCAGAGCGGACCTTTTGCCCAGGCTGTGCCTTAGCACCAGGTCGCCCTGCAAACCATGGGCAGAAGCGAGCTTACCTATGCTAAAATAATTACTCATATAATTTAGTGAGGCCGGAACTGGTTACCGGCGAGGCTGTTCACAAAAATTAAAAAAGGAAATATTTGCGGCTGCAAATATTTCCTTTTTCAGGTATTGTTAAAACGTTGCCGTTTTATGCTTCGTTACCTTCTTCTGCTGCTGGTGCTTCAGTTGCAGGAGCAGCCGGAGTGTCTTCTACCTTTCTTACGATAGGAGCAGCAACTCTTGCTTTCTTGTGACCGTCGCGGCGGGCAGATACTTTTTGTTCGTGTTCAGCCTGCCATTGAGCGAACTTCTGATAAGCAGTAGGCTCGTCGAACAGGTTCAAAGTAACACCTCTTAACAGGTGTTTCAAATACAATACACCTTTGAATGACAAGATTCTTCTAACAGTATCGGTAGGTTGTGCACCTTTCTGCAACCAACGCAATGCCTTTTCGGTATCGATGTTGATGGAAGCCGGAACTGTTAAAGGATTGTAAGTACCAATTTTCTGGATGAATTTACCATCCCTTGGTGCGCGGGCGTCGGCTACTACGATAAAATAGAAAGGCCTTTTTTTCGCGCCATGTCTCTGCAGTCTGATTTTTACTGGCATAAATAAGTCGAGTTATTTTTTGCGAGTTAGGAAATATTGTTTAATTAGGGATGCAAATGTAATCAGTAAGTTGATATTTGCAAAATATATTTATGTCAATCTGATCCGTTTATCTCACCATTCCTTTCAAACCCTTACCACCGCCGCCAAATTTATTCATCATTTTCATCATCTGGCGCATTTGTTCAAACTGCTTCATGAACTGGTTTACATCCTGTATGGTTTTCCCGGCGCCCTTTGCAATGCGTTTGCGGCGGCTTCCGTCGATCATATCAGGGTCGGCCCGTTCTGCCTTCGTCATAGAGTTGATCATGGCTTCAATGCCTTTAAAAGCATCGTCGCTGATATCCAGGTCTTTCACCGCCTTTCCGACACCCGGGATCATGCCCATCAGGTCTTTCAGGTTACCCATTTTCTTGATCTGCTGGAGTTGTTCCTTGAAATCATCGAAATCGAACTGGTTCTGACGGATCTTCTTTTCGAGTTTTTTGGCCTGTTCCTCGTTGAACTGCTCCTGGGCGCGTTCTACGAGGGTGGTGATATCACCCATTCCGAGGATACGCTGCGCCATACGCTCAGGGTAGAAAACATCGAGTGTATCGAGCTTTTCACCCATGCTTACGAACTTGATGGGTTTTTCCACCGAGTATTTGATGGTAAGTGCGGCACCACCGCGGGTATCGCCATCGAGTTTGGTAAGTACTACCCCGGTAAAATCCAGCCGTTCGTTGAAGGCCTTGGCGGTGTTTACCGCATCCTGGCCGGTCATGGAGTCTACCACGAACAGGATTTCCTGTGGTTTCACAGCAGCTTTCACGGCGGCTACTTCCGTCATCATTGCCTCATCCACTGCCAGGCGGCCGGCGGTATCGATGATAATAACGTTGAAGTTATTTGCCTTGGCGTGTTTGATCGCGTTTTCAGCGATCTGAACAGCATTTTTATTTTCCGGTTCGCTGTAAACCTCCACTCCTATCTGCTCACCCAGTACTTTCAGCTGGTCTATTGCCGCCGGGCGGTAGATATCTGCCGCTACCAGCAGGGGTTTCTTATTTTTCTTTGTTTTCAGGAAGTTGCTGAGTTTACCGGAAAAGGTAGTTTTACCGGAACCCTGCAAACCTGCGATCAGCACGATGGTTGGATTGGATTTGACATCGAATTCGGCTTCTGTACCGCCCATCAGCTCAGCCAGCTCATCTTTTACGATCTTCACCATGAGCTGTCCGGGGGAAATAGATGTCAACACCTTTTCTCCCAGCGCCTTATCCTTTACTTTATCTGTAAATTCCTTTGCTATTTTATAGTTCACATCCGCATCCACCAATGCACGACGGATCTCTTTAACGGTAGAGGCTATATTTATTTCGGAAATCCGGCCTTCCCCTTTAAGCTGCTTAAACGCGGAGTCTAGTCTCTCTGATAATGATTCAAACATTGTTGGTATTTTAAACGGACTGCAAAAGTATATTTTTTTGCGGATTAACGCGGAATTTGTCTTGGAACACTGATTACGCTGATTTTGATGATTTCATTGATATCTTTTTAAGCGTATAAAAATTAAGGAGATAGAAGCGTTTCGCTTTTTATCTCCCTTAATTTTATAAAATCCAAAATAAAATCAAACTAGTCATCAAAATCAGCGTAATCAGTGTTCCAAGACAAAATCCGCACTTTACTAAAAAAAATCAGCGAAGAACGTTGCGGGTATACCACAACATGCTTCGCTAATCTTTAAAATCTTTACAAAATCAACTAAAAACCCAGGGTAATCAATATAATCCTGAGTCAGACAACATTCGCGCTTACCCGAGGTAGTTTCGCAGCAACTTGCTCCTGGAGGTAGTTCTTAATTTGGTAATGGCTTTGTCTTTGATCTGGCGCACGCGTTCGCGGGTCAGGCCAAATTTTTCGCCGATATCTTCGAGTGACATGGGATGTTCAACGGCAATGCCGAAGTACAGCATAATCACATCTTTCTGCCGGTCTGTTAAGGTAGAGAGGGAGCGCTCGATCTCGCGGCGGAGGGAATCGTGATGATCCAGTTCCTCGTCGGCACTCACCGCGTTCGGGTTTTCGAGTACATCCAGCAGGGAATTATCTTCCCCATCAATAAAAGGCGCATCCATTGATACGTGACGGGCGGCAACACCAAGGGTTGCTTCCACTTCTTCCGTATTGATTTCCAGGATGGTAGCCAGTTCATCGGGAGATGGTTCTCTTTCATATTCCTGTTCCAGCTGGGAATACGCTTTGCTGATCTTGTTGCTCAGGCCAACCTTATTCAGCGGGAGGCGAACAATCCTGGATTGTTCTGCCAGCGCCTGCAGGATAGACTGACGGATCCACCAAACGGCGTAGGAAATGAATTTAAAACCGCGCGTTTCATCAAAACGTTGAGCAGCTTTAATTAACCCGAGGTTCCCCTCGTTGATCAGGTCACTGAGTGACAGGCCCTGGTTCTGGTACTGTTTCGCAACGGATACCACAAAGCGGAGGTTTGCTTTGGTAAGCTTCTCCAACGCTCTCTGATCGCCCTGCTTGATCCGGATAGCGAGGTTTACCTCTTCTTCCGGCGTAATTAAATCCACTTTCCCAATCTCCTGCAGATACTTCTCCAGGGATTGTGATTCCCTGTTGGTAATGGATTTAGTGATTTTAAGTTGGCGCATTGACATAGAGTCGGAACAGTTACAGGTTAATAAAAAGTTAAGATTTGATGAATGCCTGACAAAAATAACTTTTTTTAGAAAGCCACCAAAAAAAATCTCTTCTTTTTAAATCATTTCCAAATAAAATCGATTGATCATTAAGGGCTTGCAATTGTCGCGGAAATTCGCCACTATGGGGGCGAAGCAGCCGGCGCTATCACATGCACTATTTTAATATTTATTATAAATGCAATATATATGGTTTTATTAAGGCGTATGAAAGTTTTTATCTATTCTATAAAAAAAAACCATAAATTATTTTGACAGAGTAAAATATTTTCTATAATTGCAACTGGATGATATTGATTTACTAATTATTTGAGAGATGTCTAAGAAAGTGCTTTATGAGTTAGAATTTCCGGTAAGGTGCTCGCCCGGTATCCTGTATGAATTCTTATCGACCCCTGCTGGCTTACAGGAGTGGTTTGCCGATAGGGTTGATTTCAGGGATAATGTTTTCTCCTTTTCATGGAACGGTACTGCTGAAGAAGCGGAAGTACTGGAACAGGAGGAAGATGAGTATATCCGGTTGCACTGGACGCATGCTCCCAAAGACGAATATTTTGAGTTCCGCATACAAATTTCTGAAGTAACGAATGAAACTATCCTGGTAGTAAAAGATTTCGCAGAGAAGAAAGAAGTGAAGGACCAAAGTCAGCTCTGGGAATACCAGGTGAAAGACCTCTTCCACCGCATAGGCAGTTAAGCCTTATTATCAAGTATATTGAGTAGCGTAGCATAAGCTTCCACTACCTCAGTTATGATTTTGCCCCAATGACCGATCACGAAAGGTTTAGCTATTTTAACAAAATCGTTCCGGCTGATCAGCGTTTTCCACTCATCTAAACTTAGGGTATCTATGAAACGATAGTTTCCATTTTCAAAATCGTGCTCCCAGGGATCTTCCTGAACATACACCTGAAATCCGGCCAGGCCCAGTTTTGCGAAACTGCTTTCCAGCACCGTATCGTAATGTTGTTTTACATTACCTCCCAGGTGCAGGGTAGCGCTGAAGTAATGTCCCCACCAGAACATGGTGCGGAAAGCAAAAACGCCTGTTTTACTGAAGTAGCGCGGATAATCCAGCATTACCCAGGGCAGCCCTTTGTATTGCTCTCCCTTCGATATTTTTCCTCCCTGAAGCAACCACTCCGGCTTAAAGGGAAAATCACTGTTACGGTCGTACGCAGCCAGGGCTTCCTGCAATTTTCCCATCAGTCCCATCACCTTCTCTATTGCACTGTTTTTCAGGAGAATAAAATGAGTGCTTTCTATAACGGCTGCTTCTTCCGGCGTTAATTCAAAACTTTCCATATAAATTTTAACGGTATTTTCAGGTTCTCCTTAACACTCCTTTGTGAAATCGTGCTAACTTTACCGTTTAGGAGTATCCTGACCAGTAGAATACGAAGATCGGGATTCCATTTTTTTAATACCGCATTATCAGTGAAAAAACTCGACAAGCTAATTATAAAAACCTTCCTGGGTCCTTTTGTAGCCACTTTTTTTGTTACCTTATTTGTACTGGTAATGCAATTCCTCTGGAAATATGTGGACGACCTGGTGGGTAAAGGCCTTGACACGGGTGTAATTATCCAGCTCATCGCCTACACCAGCGCTACACTGGTAACACTGGCCCTCCCCCTTGCGGTATTACTATCGTCTATCATGACCTTTGGTAACCTGGGAGAGAGTTTTGAGCTGGTAGCATTAAAATCTTCAGGTATTTCCCTGTTACGTTTCATACGCCCGCTGCTGCTGGTATGCTCCGTTATCGCTTTCCTGGCCTTCCTGTTTGCCAACTATGTGATCCCGGTGGCCAACCTGCAGGCCAAATCACTGCTCTACGACATTACCAATTCCAAACCCGCCTTTAATATCAAAGCCGGTGTGTTTTATAAAGATATTCCCGGTTATACCATCAAGGTAGCGCAGAAAGACAAAGACAACCAGACCATCCACCAGGTGATGATCTTCGATCACCAGAGTGGTGGCGGCGACCGGATCATCCTTGCCGAAAAAGGACAGATGGTGCTTACTGCCAATAAACGCTTCCTTTATTTTATCCTGGACAACGGGTGGAGATATGAGGAACGGAACAACCGCGGATACACCGTTCCCGGCGACATGATAAGGCTTGGCTTTAAAAAATACAGCAAGGCGTTTGACCTCAGCTCATTTGCTTTCAACCGCCTTAATATGGATCTTTTTGCATCCAACCAGCAGATGCTGAACGTAAGGCAGCTGGATGTAGCCATAGATTCCCTGCAGAAAGTGGAGAACCAGTTCAGCAAAACGGTAAATGCGTATGTAACTGTACGTTACCCATTCTTTAAATGGAAAGATTCTGCATGGGCAGCCAGCGCCCCCCCATTGAAAGTAAAGGATTTTGAAGACATCATACCGGAGAAAAGCCGCCGTAATGTGCTGGACAGGGCAGAACAGAATGTGCGTGAAACCCAGAGCGCCCTTGAACAGCCTACCCAGGAATTTGAAGATAAACATAGTGTGATCCTGATGCACAAAGTGGAATGGCAGCGTAAATTTACCCTTGCCGCAGCCTGTATCGTCATGTTCCTGATAGGTGCCCCGCTGGGCTCTATTATCAGAAAAGGGGGATTAGGTACCCCCCTGGTGTTTGCCGTGATCTTTTTCGTGATTTTCAATGTATTTTTCATGATCGGTGAAAAGATGGCCAGAAATGGCGTGATGTTCACCTGGTCGGGGATGTGGCTATCAAACATGGTATTACTTCCCATTGCAGGTTTCCTTATTGTTAAGGCTATGAATGATTCGCAGCTTTTTAATAAAGAATACTATTTTCGCGTTATTCAGCAAATAAAAAAGTTCTTATATAGATTTAGAAAGAAAGAAGTTCTTAAAGAGATTTAAGACTTAGCAACCTACAATTTAAAACCTACAAAATTGAAAACGCTGTTTACACTGTTCAGAAAGAACTCCTGGTTCTTTCTGCCCTTCCTGCTATGGCTAATAGTAGGCGGAGTAATGCTAACAACCTACAGTCAGCGGGACCTGTTTCTCAGTATAAACGGGGAACATTCCGACTGGGGAGATGTAATTGTTACCGGGTTAACCTACCTCGGTGATGGTATTATGTTTGGGATAGTGCTGTTCCTGATGCTGGTTACCCAGCGGTTCAGGCTATTCTTTATCGGGCTGGCCGTGCTGCTGCTGGTAACTATTATTGTGCAGGTGGCCAAACATTATTATAATGCACCCCGGCCCATTTCCTATTTTGGCGATGAAACGGCCACGCTGGTGCATACGGTAAAGTGGGTAAATGTGCATAGCAGCTGCAGTTTTCCATCCGGTCACTCTGCTGCGGCCTTTGGTATGTTCAGCTTCCTTGCTGTTATCGGGCGCAATAAAAAGCTGGGATTACTGTTATTAGTAATGGCGCTTTGCGCGGGTTATTCCCGTATTTACCTGGCACAGCATTTTTTTGTGGATGTATATGTGGGTAGCATCGTGGGCACACTGAGTACTGTTATTGTATATGGGCTTTTTAAATTCCGAGATACCACGTCATCGCCGGAAGTATGTGCAGAGGCGCTGTTACAGGCCAATGCCACAACATAGCAAGGTATAGGGCGAGCGGCCGGTAAGCGGGCCGCTCGTCATCCAATTTTTTAAATACTTTCAATGAAATACCTATTGATTGCCCTGGTGGCCGCTTTACTATTTATACCTTTTTTAGGGGCAGTACATTTATTTGACTGGGATGAAATCAACTTTGCAGAGGCAGCCCGGGAAATGATAGTAAGCCACAACTACAGCCAGGTGCAGATCGATTTCCGTCCTTTCTGGGAAAAGCCCCCTTTGTTTATATGGATGCAGGCTGCCAGCATGCACCTTTTCGGGATCAATGATTTTGCCGCCCGCTTCCCTAATGCCATCATAGGCATAGCCACACTGATCAGTTTATTTGCTATCGGTAAAAAGACAGTGGATGAAAGATTCGGTTTCTGGTGGGCCCTGGTGTATGCCGGTTCCTGGCTGCCGCATTTCTATTTTAAATCCGGTATCATAGATCCCACATTCAACTTTTTCATTTTCCTGGCCATCTACTTTGCATACCGTATAGGATATAACAGCAAACCTCTCCGCATGGCCATTCTCAGCGGT
This sequence comes from Chitinophaga polysaccharea, assembly GCF_902150045.1. Lineage (GTDB taxonomy): Bacteria > Bacteroidota > Bacteroidia > Chitinophagales > Chitinophagaceae > Chitinophaga > Chitinophaga polysaccharea_A. Next base: position 213,986 of record NZ_CABFVU010000002.1, on the reverse strand, counting down.
TTATTCCTGGGGCTGGCGGTATTAACCAAAGGGCCGGTGGCCATATTGGTAGCTTTGCTATGCCTGCTGGTGTACTGGATCTGGAATAAAGGAAAGATCAGTATCCGGTTTTCCCATATAGGATTAATTGCCTTGTTTGCCTGCATTACCACCCTGCTGTGGTTCGGGTATGAAATTATTGCGCATGGCTGGTGGTTTGTGAATGAGTTTGTGGCCTACCAGATCCGCCTGCTCACTACTGAAGATGCGGGTCATGGCGGTCCGTTCTTTTATCACTGGATTGTGTTACTGATCGGTTGTTTCCCGGCGAGCACCTTCCTTTTCACTTATCTGCAGAGCAGGAAAAAAACCATCTACTCCACCCCTGCTGCCATCGAGCTGAAGGATTTCAAGGTTTGGATGTGGGTGTTATTCTGGGTAGTACTGATCCTTTTTTCCATTGTAAAAACCAAGATTGTACACTATTCCTCGCTTTGTTATTTCCCCTTGTCGTTCCTGGCCGCCTGGCAGGTATACCAGCTTTCCGAAGGCAGGCAGCGGTTGCGCGGCTGGAACACTGCCCTGATACTTTTCATTGGAACAGTACTGGGAATTGCGATTGCCGCATTGCCACTTATAGGAGTTTACAAAAACATGCTGATCCCCTACATCGGCGACAAATTTGCCGTGGCCAACCTGCAGGCAGATGTGCCCTGGTCTGTATTGGAAGCGGGGTATGGTTTGGGTTATATTATACTGGTGATAGTAAGCTGCGTGCTGCTGATGCGTAAACAGCTCACCAAAGGGCTGTTGTGCTTATTTATCAGTACCATACTGGTGATACAGGTTACGGTGGTACACTTCGTGCCCAAAGTAGAGGCATATTCACAACGTGCCGCGATCGACTATTTTATTTCCCTGCAGGGAAAAGACGTATATGTGAAAGCGTTAGCCTACCACAGTTATGCACAGCATTACTATTCAAGGGAACAGCCACATGCCAATAAGAACTATTATAATGAAGACTGGCTGCTGAACGGGCCAATAGACAAGCCGGCCTATTTCATTTGCCGTATCACTGACAGTGAGCCTTACCGGCACCACCCCAACCTGGAGGTGATCGGGGAAAAGAACGGGTTTGTATTCCTGAAGCGGAAATAGATCGGATTTTGTCCTGGAACACTGATTACGCTGATTATACTGATTAGTTTGATTTTATTTTTTGTTTTATAAAAATTGAAGGGAGATATAAGCGGATATCGCTTTTTATCTCCCTTAATTTTTATATGCTTCAAAAAGATATCAATGAATCATCAAAATCAGCGTAATCAGTGTTCCAGGACAAAATCCGCTATACTGCTGCCTTGTAGCGTTTCTCCACTTCATCCCAGTTCACTGCATTCCAGAAAGCATCAATATATTCCGGGCGTTTGTTCTGATGCTTCAGGTAGTAGGCATGCTCCCAAACATCAAGCGCCAGGATGGGGGTGCCTTTATCTTTTACGATATTATGCATCAGCGGATTATCCTGGTTGGGGGTGTTGATGATGGCCAGTTTCTTCTCCGGTGTTACAATGAGCCATGCCCAACCGGATCCGAACACAGTTTTGGCGGCATCGTTAAACTTCGTCTGGAAGGTTTCCCAACTACCGAAAGCACTGCTGATAGCCGATTTCAGCTTATCAGAGGGCGTTTTTTTGGTAGGCGACAACAGCGTCCAGAAAAGGGAGTGGTTATAATGCCCGCCACCATTGTTGCGCACCGCTTTGTCTTTATCCGTTACCTTATTCAGGATTTGTTCCAGCGACAAAGTGGCAAATGCAGTACCGGCGAGATTATCATTTAGATTTTTCACGTAGGCCGCATGGTGCTTATCATGATGGATTTCCATAGTAAGCTTGTCGATATGAGGCTCGAGGGCATCATATGCATAAGGCAGCGCAGGAAGCACGAAAGGGGCTTTAGGATCGGCAAAGGCCGGCTGTCCGGACACAGAAGAAGTGGCCAGGCTGCTCAATGGCCCGCTCAGAACCGCGGCGCCGGCAAGACTGGTAAGCTTGAGAAATTCTCTCTTATCCATGTTTTTTTATTTAAATATATTATTGAGTAATAAAGATTGAGTCAGGTGGCGAAAAGCCGCAAATATTAAACCAAATCTCGCTGGTGGGAAGAGATGAAAAGTAATATTAAAACTAAGGTAAAAGTATAAAAACAGGAATTTAATATCAAAATAAAGGAAAACTTTTACTTTGTTTTCACATTAAATTACTATTTTACCTTACATTCATATCTTGATTACAGTGATGAGTTGTAATTGATTGTGTGATGCCAGATATATTTATCCCGGGCCTGGCAGGCAAACAAAGACCTGTTCATTAACCCGCCAATACGCCAACGTAATAACCGATCACATTTTAATTAAATTTTAAGCTAATACTAAGAGCAACAGGAATTGCTTTACACAACGATAATGATAATATAGCGTAATCCAGTGCAAGCAAACCTGGTCCAACCTCGATAAAGCAGGAAACATGATACAAGAGTACCTCAGGAAACAACAGGAAGAGAGCAATGACTACAAGCCTGTTTTTTATGATTTAAAAGACGAAAAAGACCGTCAGTCCTTCGAAAGCCTTCTGAAAACCCGTCCGCACCTACGTATTAACGACCATATCGATTCTCAGCTGAGGGAACTGATGAAAATCAGGAATCCTACAAAGCGTCTGACTGCAGTCGAATACGAGGAGAAGGTGCAGGCGTATCTTGATGGGGTTTCCCCGGAAGAATTTGGAGTATGGGTATATTATCCATGGAACGGCCAGGTAGTGCATATTGTGAATGAACCTGAGTTTATTGAATTACGTACCAGCCGGAACCAGCATAAGATCACCGCTGAAGAAATTGCCGTATTATCAAAAAAGAAGATTGGCATTGTTGGCTTGTCTGTTGGGCAGTCGATCGCACTTACCCTGGTAATGGAGCGCATTTGCGGAGAGCTGAGACTGGCAGATTTTGACAGGCTGGAGCTGACCAATATGAACAGGATCCGTTGCGGGATACATAACCTGCAGGTGCCAAAAGTGGTGATCGCAGCCCGCGAAATTGCAGAGCTGGATCCGTTTATCAAAGTAAAGATCTACGAAGACGGCATGACTGAAGCCAATATGGATGATTTCTTTACGAGCGGCGGCGTGCTGGATATTTTTGTGGAAGAATGTGATGGTGTGGATATTAAAATCCTGAGCAGGATAAAGGCAAAGTCCCTGAAGATTCCTGTTGTTATGGAGATGAACGACAGGGGCATGATAGATATTGAACGTTTTGATCTTGAGCCGGACAGGCCGCTGATGCATGGCCTGATACCGGAGGTGAATATCGACACCTTAAAAGGGCTGACGGATGCGGAGAAACTCCCGGTCTTCAGTCCTATGCTGGCCCTTGAAAATGCGTCGGCCAGGATGAAATACTCCCTGGGCGAGATTGGCAAAACCATTACCACCTGGCCTCAGCTCGCCTCTTCAGTTGTGCTTGGCGGAGCGTTGGTGGCCGATACATGCCGTCGTATCGCCCTGGATCAGTTAAAGAGTTCAGGCAGGTATTATGTTGATTTTGAGCAGTTGATTGTTTAACATACTTATGCCTTGTATAAGCGCTATTCCGCAATGTCATGATTAATGTAAGGGTATTTAGGGCTCCGGATGATCCTGAGGCTTGCATGAGATTTTATACCGGTCACCTGAAGTTGCTGGAAATTTATTTCGGCATAGCCCAGGTGACATCCGGCAGTGCTGACTGGATGCAACACGAGAACACGATAGTGATCATAGTGGAGGACGACACACGTACCAAAACATATGGTGGGGCACGCGTACAGCTTGCTGACGGCGTGTTGCCACTACCCATTGAAACGGCGATAGGCAAATACGATCCAAAAATATATTCTTATGTAAAAAAAGGCAGTGCTGAGATCTGCGGGATGTGGAATTCAAAGGAAGTGGCCGGAATGGGCATCGGCAGCCAGGTACTGGCAAGAGTAGGCGTTGTGCTGGGTGCGCAGCTACCAATAGATACCTATCACGTATTGTGCGCACCCATTACTACACGCGTGGGGAAACGCGTTGGTTTTGTTATAGATGAATCACTGGGCAACAACGGTACCTTCTTTTACCCGAAAGACGACTTCCTGGCCACGGCGATGGTGATCAACGATTGTTTCGACCTGCCTCATGCCGATCCGAAAGAGAAACTGCTGATTTCAGATCTGCGTGAAAATCCTATACAGTCCAAAATAGAAGTGGGCCCGAAGGGTTCCTATGAGGTAAACTACAGCCTCCGGATTCCCACACATGCCCACTCCACCCTGTAAGCAATTAACGGAACAGTATTTCTGAAAAAACACATAAATTCAAGCCTGATAACTAATCTCTTTCGTGATGCTGTATAAGATTGTAGGTTTATGGTCAATCTTTACCCTGATATCCCTGTTACAGATAACGGCGCAACCCGTTGTATATAAAAACAGCAAATCCCTGTTACAGATAGGCGGCTACCTCGAACTGTATACCGATAAGGCAGATACCCTCACCATCGCCTCCGCTCCTATGCAGCCTTTCAGGATCTCCAAACAGGACGTACCTAATCTGCAGATCACTCCATATACACAGTGGGCAAGGTTTTCCATCAACAATCAGTCGAAATCAGAAAAACTGTTGCTGGAAGTAGAATACCCGATTATTGATGACATCACACTGTATGAACTGAAGCCCGATGGCACTATTAAACAAAGCCGGCTGGGAGAATTCACCGCCTATAAGAACCGGGGATATGATCATCAGAACTACCAGTTTCCCCTGCGGCTGCTGCCTGGTGAAACAAGGCAGTTCTACCTGAAAGTTAAAGCAGGAGAGCAGTTGCAGTTGCCCATTTACCTGGGTACGCCGGAAAGCGTTTATGAAAAAAACAACAAACGGGAGCTCATTTTTGGTATATACGTAGGCGTTATCCTTGCAATGGCTTTCTATAATCTCTTCATTTTTATATCCACCCGCGACAACAGCTATCTTATTTACGTAAGCTACATCATTTGTGTGGGCCTTACCCAGGTAACGCTGCAGGGATATTCGTTCCGTTTCCTGTACCCCAACTACCCGTGGCTTGCCATGCATGCCACCGTACTGGTACCGATATTCAACGGGATTACCGCGCTGACATTTATCCAGAAGTTCCTTTCCACCAGGGTGAATTACCTGCTGGGACACAGGCTGATGAATGCAGTGAATATATTGTACCTGCTTTGTCTGATCCCTACTTTTCTGAACATGTACACGTTTGCGCAGATATTTGTACAACTGGATGCTTTCCTGGCGTCGACGATGGCCTTTGTTGTTGCCTGGCGCATCAGCCTGAAAGGAGTGAGAGACGCGCGTTACTTCCTGCTGGCGTGGTCTGTATTCCTGAGCAGTGTGTTCATTTTCGTATTGCGCAATTTTAATGTGCTGCCCTATAATAACTTTACCTACTACGCACTGCAGATCGGTTCGGGTATAGAAGTATTGCTGCTGTCGTTTGCCCTGGCACATAAGATCAATGTATTCAAAGCGGAAAAAGAAGCCTCACAGCAGATGGCCCTGGCTATATCACAGGAAAATGAAAGACTGGTAAGAGAACAGAACATCATCCTGGAAAGTAAAGTAAAAGACAGAACAGAAGACCTGCAGGCCACCAACCTGGAGCTGAACAATGCCTTAACCAACCTCAAAGATGCCCAAACCCGGCTGGTAGAGAAGGAGAAAATGGCGTCGCTTGGTCAGCTCACAGCTGGTATTGCCCATGAGATCAACAACCCGATCAACTTTGTTACTTCCAATATCAAACCGCTGAAACTGGATATTGCCGATCTGAGAGAATTATTGAACCGTTATGACGAATTGCCGGAAAGTACAGATATGTCCAGGTCGCTCGCAGAAATTGCAGCATTCAAAAAAGAGATTGATATTGATTATATCCACGAAGAAATTTCCTCTCTTATCAAAGGAATAGAAGACGGGGCTACGCGCACTGCGGAAATAGTGAAGGGGTTGCGTACTTTCAGCCGGCTGGATGAGAGCGAGGTAAAGTCCATTGATATCCATGAAGGGCTGGACTCCACGTTGGTGCTACTGCGTAACGCCATTCCTCCCTATGTGAACATTGTAAAAGATTATGCAGAGCTGCCAAAAATTGAGTGCTATGCCGGTAAAATAAACCAGGTGTTCATGAATATTTTCAGTAACGCACTGAACGCGATCAAATCCAAGAAAGAACATCACGACGAATTCATCTCCATAAAAACAAAACAGGAAAACAGTTTCATTGTTATTACTATCAAGGATACGGGTATCGGTATGTCGGAAGCTGTACGGGAAAAGATCTTTGATCCCTTCTTCACTACCAAGGATGTAGGGGAAGGCACGGGGTTGGGATTATCTATTGTATTCAGTATCATTGAGAAGCATAAAGGCAGGATTATCGTGCATTCAGCCCCTGGCGAAGGAGCGGAATTTATTATATATTTACCTCTTAATATCGCTAATCATTTATCGTAATTAACCATAAGGTCTTTTAATGAAAGAAAACCGCATAAGAATATTATACATAGATGATGAGATTCATAACCTGAATGCGTTCAAAGCGAGCTTCCGCAGAAGTTATGAGATTTATACGGCTACTTCAGCGCAGGAGGGTAAACTGCTGCTGAAAGAGATCATGGTGCATATTATCATTGCCGACCAGAAGATGCCGGTATCTACCGGTGTGGAATTCTTCAATGAAATAAAAGATACGCTGCCCGACCCGATGCGTATCCTGCTGACCGGTTATACGGATGTGGAAGATATTATAGACGCCATTAACAAAGGACATATCTATTCCTATATCAAGAAGCCCTGGGATGAGCATGAGCTGCATAAAACCATCAACAATGCCTACGAGATATACCGTACACGCAAACAATTGCGGGAGAAGATAGAAGAGCTGGAGAAAACGAACGATGAACTGAACCGTTTCATTTATTCCACTTCCCATGATCTGCGTTCCCCGCTGATGTCTGTATTGGGTATTATCAATTTATCCAGGCTGGATAATTCGATAGTGGACCCCAACGGTTATATGAACATGGTAGAGGCCTGTGTATTAAAGTTGGATGATTTTATCCAGAAGATCATCGAGTACTACCGCAATTCCCGGCTGGAAGTGGAATATGAAAGGATAGATTTCAATACACTGCTAAATGACTGCATCACTGCGTTCAAACCGCAGAACACCCAGATCCTTTTTCAGACGAATGTAGACCAGGCAGTGGATTTCAGGGGCGACACCTTCAGGATCAGTGTTATTTTAAACAATCTTATTTCAAATGCTGTTAAGTACCAGAAACCGGAGGAGACCAACCCGATGGTTAATCTGTCTGTTAAAGTAGAACCGCATAAAGCCACCATCTGCATACGTGATAATGGTATCGGAATTTTAAGCGAGCATCTCAATAATATTTTCAAGATGTTCTTCCGGTCCAAAAATAATAATAAACCTGGTAGTGGTATTGGCTTGTATATTGTTAAGGAAGCGCTTAGTAAAATAGGTGGCACCATTAACGTAGAGTCCAAATATGGCGAAGGCACCCAATTTGAAATTACCATCCCTAACAGAAATGAATTCGATACCTGACCTGCGAGTCATATTGATTGATGACAATGAGATTGATTTGTTACTGCATGAAAAGTTGATCGGATTTCAACAAATCAGCAGAACCGTGATATCATTTGCCAATGCCAATAAGGCACTGGAATTCCTGTCTTCCAACATCGCGTTGCCCAAAATTCCGCCTACCGTTATCCTGCTGGATATACAGATGCCTGAGATGGACGGCTTTGAATTCCTGCAGGCCTTTGACTCCTATCCCCAGAAGATCAAGTCGCAATGCCATATCGTAATGGTATCTTCTTCACTGGATTATGGGGATATTACCCGTACCAACGCCAATCCTATGGTAGTTAAATTATTGCGAAAACCCTTACTGCTAAAGGATCTGAAAGAAACCGTGGAAGGAATTTTCAAAGATTTTCTATAAAATGTTGGTGTTTACAGGAAAAAATATATTTTTGCATCCCAAACAACAATAAACGGGGGATTAGCTCATCTGGTAGAGCGCAAGCATGGCATGTTTGAGGTGAACGGTTCGAGCCCGTTATCCTCCACCCGTAAAGCCTGACACTCAGTGTCGGGCTTTTTTTATGCAGATACCCGCCTGCCCGTGATCAGGGATCAAGTTGAAAAGTTAGGGGATGTCCATAAATTTTAAGGGATCAAGCCTAAAAGTGGGAAAGGGGCTTACAACAACGCTTCACTCATTTCGGCAGGTATGGTCCTGGGCTGTTTAAGGGGCAACACAATAATAAAGGTGGAGCCCTCTCCCTCCCTGCTCCTGGCGGTAATAAGGCCGCCATGCTTGTCAATTACCTTTTTGGCGATAGCCAGCCCGATGCCCGTACCTTCATAAAGATCGGAGGTATGGAGGCGCTGGAAGATGGTAAATATTTTAGAGAGATATTTTTCATTGAACCCGATACCGTTGTCGCGGATAATGATGCGGCAGTATTGCCCCTCCGTAAAGGCCGCGCTGTCCGGATTCAGATCGGTTACCGTATCGGCGGAAATATTTATTTCGGGAGGAACATCTTTGCGGGAAAATTTCAATGCGTTACTGATGATGTTTTGAAACACCTGGCGTATTTGCCCCGGAACCGCTTCAATCTGAGGCATTTTTTCCACAGTGATGACCGCATTCCGTTCCGTGATCATCAGCTCCAGGTCCACCAGGATCTCCTCGATAATTTTATTGAAGTCGGTAATTTCGTTTATGCTTGCCACGGATAAACGTGAATAGCTCAGCAGGTCATTGATCAGCCTTGCCATGCGTTCTGAGGAGCTAACGATCCTCTCCATATAAGAGAGGGCGTTAGGGTCTGTTTGCAGGAACCGGTCTCTTAAAATAGCTCCAAAAAGCTGGATTTTACGCAGAGGCTCTTTCAGATCGTGGGAGGCTACGGATGCAAACTGCTGCAGATCATGGTTACTGGCTTCCAGCGATTTATTGATCTCCCTCAGCTCTTCTGTTCTCTCCCTTACTTTCTGTTCCAGCATATCATTCACCTGTTGTTGGTGTGCAATCAGGGCTTCCTGAGCGAGCTTTCTTACTTCTACTTCTTCCTTGAGCGACTGATGCATTTGCTTCAGCTCCTGGGACTGCTGGTAAAGGCGGGAAAATGTTTTCACCTTCATCAGGAGTATATCCGGATCCACGGGTTTGGTAATGTAGTCAATACCACCGGAGTCATATCCTCTTACAATAAAACGTTTGTCTTTATTTACGGCCGACAGGAATATAATGGGAATGTCTTTGGCTTTACTATGGCCTGATAACGCTTCGGCTACTTCAAAGCCGTCCATGCTGGGCATCTGCACATCCAGGATAATGAGCGTGTAGTTGTGCTTCAATATTTTTTTTAATGCTTCTTCACCGGACAAAGCAGTGTCAACCTCGAACTGGTAAAGTTCCAGGGTTTTCCTGATAGACAATATATTTTCCGGCTTATCATCTACAATTAAGATCATACAGCATAATCGTTAAACCCAGCGGGCAATGCAGGATACTGCCCCCTGTATTTTTTTTACAATGGCCTTTCAATAATCATACCCCTGCCATCCGGTTAATGAAAGCCGCCATTTCCTGCGGTTGCAGGATAACGTCAACAGGAGCCTGCATGATAGCTTGTTTTGGCATATAATCCACTTCCGCGCTGGCTGGGTCCTGTACGGCGGTGGTTCCCCCCGCATTATGTACGTCTATCAGGCCTTCCGTACCATCGATGTTGGCGCCGGAAAGCAATAGTGCGGTCATGTTGCTTCCATAGGCCAGCGCTGCAGACGTAAAGGTAACATCTATGCTCGGCCGGCTGAAATTCACTTTTTCCGAATCATCCAGGGAAAAGGTATGATCGGTTTCTATCAGCAGATGGTAATCTGCCGGCGCAATGTAAACAGTGGCCGGTTGCAAGGGCTCCTTTTCCGCCGCTTCCATTACTGGCAGGCAGCATCTGGTAGATAACAAGTCTGTTAATATAGATTCATAATGGCTTTGACGGTGTAAAACGATCAGAATGGCTGCCGGAAGCGAGGCTACGAGCCCCGGCAGCAGTGTTAAAATAGGTTGCAGCCCACCGGCTGAACCACCTATTACAAATAAGTATGGTGCTGTACTCATAAACTACTTATTTAGTATTACAACTGCACCTTCCGCCAGATTTTTTCCCGGTTCTCCAGTTGCCGGAACCTGTCGGCCACACTGGTGAAGTTAAGGGTTTCTTTACTTCCCAGTGCCAGGAAACCTAACTGCTCCAGGCTGTCGCTGAACAGTGTGAGTACCCGGTCCTGCAGTTTTTTATTAAAATAGATCAGCACGTTGCGGCATATGATCAGCTGAAATTCATTAAAGGAGCCATCTGTTACCAGGTTATGCGGGGAGAAGATGATCTTCCTGCCAAGATCTTCCCGGAACTTCGCATATTCATAGTTGGCCGTATAATACGACGAAAAATCTTCCCTGCCCCCTGCTTCCATATAGTTGCGGGAGTATTGCTGCATCTGTGAAAGCCGGAACATTCCCTTACGGCCTTTCTCCAACACGCCAGCATTGATGTCCGTTGCATAGATCACCGCCTTGTGCAGTAGTTTTGCTTCTTTAAGCAGGATAGCAAAGGAGTATACTTCTTCCCCGGTAGAACAGCCTGCATGCCATACGCGGATAGACGGATAGGTGGCCAGCACCGGTAATACCTGGGTACGCAATGCCTGGTAGAAAGAAGGGTCACGGAACATCTCCGTTACATTTACCGTAATCTCTTCTACAAACCGTAACGCATATGCCGGATCGGAAATAATGCGGTAGCGGTATTCAGCAAAGCTGGGAAAACGATCGGTCAGGTACAGGTGGTTTACCCGCCGGTTAATAGAGGCGGGAGCGTACTCTGTAAAATCATATCCATATCTTTCAAGTACGTCATTCAGCAACAGGGATACTTCCTGTTCACTTACCGGGTTCCTGCTCACATTTATACTGATAAACATTGCTGTAGCTGTAACAGTAACTCATCTACATCAATCGGTTTTGAAATATAATTATCGGCGCCCGCTTCAAGGCACTTTTCACGATCGCCCACCATTGCCTTTGCTGTTACTGCTATCAGCGGCAGGCGGCTGTTTCCGGGCAGCGCGCGGATAGCAGCAATGGTTTCGTAACCGTCCATATCGGGCATCATAATATCCATCAATACCGCTCCTACCGAATGGGCTGCGGACAGTAACCTTATTGCCTCCGTACCGGTACCAACAGCTATTGACGGAATATTCCTGGATCTCAGCACCGCTTTTAATGCAAAAATATTGCGGGCATCGTCATCTACAATTAATACCAGTTTCTGTTCCATTATATTATTTCATGGATTTATCGTATAGCCATACCCGTAGCAACGACAATAACTGGTCCACATCTACAGGTTTAGAAATATAATCGGAAGCGCCTGCCTGCAAACATTTCTCCCGGTCGCCCATCATTGCCTTGGCCGTTACGGCAATTACCGGCAATGCTCTCAGCCCAGGTTGCTTCCTGATGGCCGCAATCGCATCATACCCATCCATTTCGGGCATCATCATATCCATCAGCACTATGTCTACCCGGTGTTCTTTCAGCTGCTCCAAAGCTTCTTTACCATCAATGGCCGACAACACTTTCATCTGGTGCTTCTCCAGCGCTTTGGTAAGGGAGAAGATATTACGCACATCATCATCTGCCACCAGCACTGTTTTATCTTTCAGCACCTCATTCAGTACGCCCATTTTCCCGTTCCCCGCATGAGCAGCGGGTGCTTTTTCTGACACCAGGTGCAGGAACAGCGACACTTCATCCAGCATACGCTGATAGGAATGGGCCGTTTTCACCACAATGGAATCTGCATACTGCTTGATACGCTGTTCTTCTGCCTTTGATAAACTTTTACCGGTAAAAATGATAATGGGAAGATTTTCCAGTCCTTTTATTTCCTTAACCATTTCCAGCGCTTCATAGGCCCGCTGATCGGGAATACCCATGTCGAGGATCACACAATCAACATCCTGCTGCTGCAGAAGCGATACACCATCTTCCACACTATTGCTGATCTCTGAATTCACCTGGTAGTTACTGAGGAAGTAAGCCAGTGCTTTTGCATGTTTGGCATTTTCTTCCAGGATCAATACTTTCTTGGTGGAGCGCTGCAATACGAATTCCATTTTTTCAAAGATCAGCTGCATGCTCTGCGGGTCTACCGGCTTACTGATAAAGTCGACCGCCCCTTTCAGGAGGCTTTCTTTTTTTGCTTCCATGGAAGACATGATATGCACCGGTATCGGCCTGGTGGCCGGATCGTTTTTCAATTCTTCCATTACCTGCCAGCCATCTTTTATTGGCAGCTGTATATCCAGCAGGATACCGATAGGCTTATAGAGGCGCGCCAACTCCGCAGCTTCATCACCCCGAACAGATACGATCCCTTTATACCCTCTTGCATGAGTGAAATCAAGCAATGCCTTTGCAAAATGAGTATCGTCTTCCACGATAAGGATCACCGGATCACCGGTTTCAATAAGTCCACGGTCATCGTACACATCTTCCGGCACCGTAGGTGACAGGAATCTCTTCTTCTGTATTGTTTCCAGGTCTTCCACTACCGGCGACGGCAATACGGAAGGCTGCTCCGCTGGCACTACCTCCTTACGCATTATAGGAACTGTGATTATAAATGCACTTCCATCCCTGCCATTGCTCTTCACCGCTATCTGCCCGCCAAGCAGTTTTGCCAGTTCCCGGCTGATAGACAGCCCCAGGCCGGTGCCGCCATATTTCCTCCGGGTAGATCCGTCTGCCTGCTGGAAGGCTTCGAAAATCACCTGTTGTTTTTCTGCCGGGATACCAATGCCGGTATCTTTTACCGAAAAACGGATAGTTTGCAGATCTTCTCCTTCCATTACATCCAGCCGTACAAATCCTTTGGCGGTAAACTTCAGCGCATTCGACAGCAGGTTTTTAAGTATCTGTTCCAGCCTTACCTGGTCTGTTTCAATAGTGGCAGGTATGCCGGCATCTTTATGTATCTGCAGTTGCAGGCCTTTTTCTTTTGCTATAGGTTCAAATAGCGCTTGCATATTGGAGCATATATCCGAAATGGATACCTGGGTAAATTCCAGTTCCATTTTACCGGATTCGATTTTCGAAAGGTCGAGTATCTCATCGATCAGCGTGAGCAGGCCTTTACCTGAACTGTTGATCACCTGTGCATATTCCACCTGGTCGCCGTTGAGATTGGCGTCATGATTTTCAGAAAGCAGCCTTGACAACAATAAGATGGAGTTTAGCGGTGTGCGCAGCTCATGCGACATATTAGCCAGGAACTCTGATTTGTAGCGGGTGCTGAGCGCCAGCTCTTCTGCTTTTTTATGTATATCCAGGTTGCGTTCTACTATGATCTGGTTTTTCTCTTCCAGGAGCCGGCTTCTTTCTTCCAGTTCTGCATTCGACTGCATCAGTTCTTCCTGTTGCACTTTCAGTTCTTCTTCTGATACCTGGAGCTTTTGGGTTTGCGCTTCCAGTTCCACATTGAGGCTTTCCAGTTCACTGTGTTGCGTTTGCAGTTCTTCTGCCTGGGCCTGGGTTTCTTCCAGCAGTTCCTGAAGGCGTGTGCGGCTCCTGGTGCTTTGCAGGGCGATCGCAATATTTACTGCTGCCTGTTTGGCGAAATCCATCACATGTTCTTTAAATGGGAACAGGGAGCCTATCTCTATTACGCCTTCCACGATACCTGCATGGCTTAGCGGAATGATGAGCACATAACCAGGTTGTGCAGAGGCTGCGGCGCCCGCAATGTGCAGGAAATTGTCCGGCGCCTCCGTAAGGTATAATGGTTCTTTCTGTAATACACTTTGCCCAAGTAAGGTTTTTCCTACCTCGATAACCTTGGGGGCCGGGTGTGCAGGTGATAATGCGTATTCAGCAGATAAATGCAGTTCGCCTGAATGCCTGATGTACAGAACGCCCGTTTGTGCCCCGGTGTATTGTACAACATCCGTTAAAGCGTCTTTGCTGAGTGACTCCATATCCTTTTCACTGAGCAATGTTTCACTTACCCGGTTAAGCCCGGTTTGAATCCACATTTTCTGTTCGGCGTTGGAGCGGAACGCCTTCAGGTCGGCCGCCATTTGTACCACTGCATTACCAAGAATATCATCTTCACTGCGTGGCTTCACATCTATATTGAAGTTCCCTTTCCCTATACTATCTGCCGCAATGGCCAGGTCCTGGTTAGTTTGATCAATTACGTTAAAGGAACGCGCCAGGCTGCCGATGGCATCTTTTGTATGTACCTCCGGCGCTGCTCCCGGCACTCCCCTGGAAATCTTCAATGCAGCTGCCTGCAGCATTTCGAGGCTATCTGTGATACCTTTAATGGTATAGGTGATAAATACTATCACCAATATTATGATGCCCACCAATACCAACAGGTCCCGGGTTTTCAGGTCATTTTCCTTTTGGGAGATATTTTTTGCATCCCGGCTTATCTTGTCCATCACGGAGCGTTGCAGCTGCTTTAGCTGATCTACAGACAAGGAAGAATTATTCCACCAGGAATCTGCATTGAAAAGGGTATCAATTTTCCGGGAGACGATAGTGCTCCTGATAAAATCGTTGGTGACGGTCATTTCATTAGAAGACTCCATTTTCAGATAAGCCTTTGAAATAGCCGGGGAGGCTTTATCTACCAGTTCCGCCCGCAGGGAAGCGTACATATCGGCATTGTTTTCTACACGGGCAAAATCTTCCGGCCATACTTCCTTCTTCAGCATGAAATAATAAATATCCATGCGGATCATTCCCTGGTAGGCGGCCATCTGCGCCAGCAGGTATTGTGCATTCATGTCCTGCTGTACCGCTTTCAATACGGGGATATCCGGGATATTGGTGGTTGCCAGGTCGTTGAGACGGAAAATAAGATTGGAATAATAATCGAGCACTTCCCGTTGAGGCATGCTTTTATTGTCAATATCTTTTCTCTTTTTGGGAAGCGTATTTAGCAGGGAATATTCGAAGAATCGGCTATCACTGGCCAGCAGCCTGCCTTTCACAACATCGATGGCAAGATCTGTTTTGGCGCGTTGTGTAAGCAGATCATTCAGGCTCCCGGTTTGCAATACATAGTTCACACTATTCCGGCGTTCCATATGAATTTCATCCGCCACTTTCATAATGGTGGTAGCGGTGGTAATTTTCTGTAACAGGTTATCGATAGTAGTTATATCTTCACTCTGCTTATTGAATACAGCTATGCCAAAATATACAAGACATACCAGCGGTATTACAGCAACTAACATCAGTTTCCTTGGAAGCGGAAGCTGCATAAAGAATTTATTCATCTGCCTGAGCTTGTTTAATTTTTATAGGGTACTGTTCTGCAAATGGTGTTGCACACCGGCTTTTAGCATATTTCATTCCAACTGTACCACTAAACCGAATTATAATGATAATAAAATAACAACAAAATCATAGATTTGTCTCTATTCCAAAATGATATGCCTGATAGTTGTAAATATACCTCAGTCCTTTTAATTGACGATGATATAGATGACAGGATGATATTTGGTGAAGTATTAAAAGAACTGGCGCCAGATATCATTTACCACGAAGCTATAAACGGCGAAGATGCGTTGTTGAAGCTGAATAATGACATTGTACCCGACCTTATTTTCGTGGATCTGAATATGCCGCGGGTAGACGGGAAACAGTTCCTTGCAGAAATACAGCAGCAGGAACATTTGAAACATATTCCTGTCGTGATCTATAGTACATCCTCACATGAGTCGGATAAAAAAGAAACCAGGGAGCTGGGCGCGTCGTACTTCCTGACGAAGCCTAACAGTCTTCGTGAGCTTACACACATACTGACGGACCTTTTACAGCAGAAGTTATTTTAACAGAAAAGCCTCACAAGGAATTGTGAGGCAACGTTTCTACCATTGTTACTATTTTTAAACCCTCATATATGCGTGAGCATATGCTTTGTATCATAAAGATGGGTTTTAAATGATATCCAAGTGTTAACCAGATCTTAAAGACTTCTGCATTAAAATTGTTTTACTACTTCTTCCAGCCATCCTGCTGCATTAAAATTTATTTTCACCGCAGGCTGAATCCCTTTATTATCAATACCCAGACCAGCAGCCACTCTCCTTGAGCGGGTAACAGGATAATCAACCGAAAAATCGGGAGCTGTAAATTTCACCCTTGCTACATTGGAATAATCCAGTGCTCCGGCGGTAGGTGTTCCCATCAGTTTCACTTTCTGGCTCTGGGCAGCCTCCAGTAAAAACTGCTCCGCAGTATTACTGCAGCGACCATTGATCAGCACTGCCACTTTAGCCGGTAGGGGCACCGGAGCTGGCAGGATCATGTTTTCATCCGGTCCCATACTTACCAGCCGGCCCTGCAACCCGTCTCCCTGGTGGATGGCAGTGCGGATCTGCTCTACATATTCTTCAGGCAGTTTCCCGGTTTGTTCATCCAGGATATGACCCCAGGCTGCAATGTTATCAGGGGTGGCATAAAAGTCGGCCCCGGTGATCCGCACGGGCTGGGTATACAGCAAAGGCCGGAGCCGTTCAATGAGCTTATCGGCACCTAACCCGGCGTTACGGACATCTATCACCAGGTTGGGGTTTCTTCGCAGGTATTCATCGTTGGCGTTCAGTACGGAATCTGCCAGCGGATAAACGGTGGCGTCGAAGCTGCTGACCCTGAAGTAGGCAGTGCTGTCATTTATTTGCCGGAAGAAGAAGGGCGCTGCCGGCATATCGGCGAAGGCAGGGACTTCCGGCGTTATGCCGGCAGCCTGCTGTGGCAGCCCCGCCCCTGGCTTTTGCCAACCCAATGCAGCGAGCCCGTCATACCGCTTCCCAACGGTTAGGGTATCAAAATTCACCTGTTGTTCTGCATAGCTGATCAGGTCAAATTTATCCGGCCCGGTAGCGGCCAGTTCAAATAAAACGTCGCCAGGTTGCCAGCCGGGCGCCGACGATTCCATGATCACAGCGGCGTAGGTACGCAGTCCTCTCAGGTTTTTTACCAGGGCTACCCTATACAGTGAACCTGCCTGGTAAATGCCGGCGATGCCACTTAACGGTTGCTTCTGGAGCAGATCGAGCTGCTGGGGTGTGAGGACTATTTTTTCCTTTAGCGGCCTATAGCCAATGTGCAGGGAAAGATGCTGGTCTTTGAAAAAGCGCAGGTAACGGTTCACCAGCAGCAGGCAATGTGTGGCGCCTTTGATGGTGGCAGCCTGCAAGCGCATCTTTGTAAGCATGGCCGTATAAGCCTGCTGTGTAACAGGGGTTACTTTGTCGATAAAACCTACATAATTCTTTCTCAGATAAACCTGTACACTATCAAATTTCTTCCTGCAATCGCACTCCTGCGCATATACTGCTGTGTTGCACAGGAGTAATAACAATACTGCTATTGCTTTCATGGCAAAGGATTGAAGTTTCTGGCTGATAATAAATGGTCTTTAAATATATATATTCGGCGGGAAACTATCAGAAAATATTTATCATCATCCCCAATATTAATAAATTACAGGTCCTAATAAAGCGCATATGTATTTAGACGAACTGGAAAGGCTGTATAATGAACAGGCGTATACGGAAGCAATTACCAAACTTGAAACATACCTGCAGGATCATCCGGGAGAGACCCGGGGATGGCAGCTGCTGGGTTTGTCGCAGCTGGAAAACGCAAAGGCCACCGATAACCGGGACCTTGCCACTGCCATGTATAATGAGGCTTACGAGGCATTCAGCCAGGTACTGAGCATTGACCCCTCACATATTCAGGCCCGTGTACACCGCGCTTATATGGGAGCCAATATCATGGCCGACAAGGGAGATGAAACCATCAGCGACTGTGATATACTCATTGCCGGTGGCGATGAAGAATTAACTACCAAAGCATTATTATACCGCTTCCAGGTATGGGTGTTAAAGAATGAAACAGGCAAGGCGCTGGCAGATATGCACCATAATCTGCAGGTATATGAATCGTTGTATGCGGATGACCTGCCACAGTTGAATGTGGCGCGTTTTCAGTGTTTCACCCGTATCGGGGATGTATATTACCATACTGAAAACCGGCCGGCTGCACTGGAATACTATAAGCGGTCTTTTGAATGCACCGTATTTAATAACCGGCTGTTATCTACCACCTGGTTTGCCCTTGATATGGCAGACTATGAGTTTGCCGCCAGCATGCTGCAGGTAATGATCTCCTCAGGAGAGAATACCAAGGAAGATATGCTGCGTTTGCTCCGGCATATTCAGCAACTGCTTGCCGATGGCGTACGGAATGCGTCGCTGGCCAGGGAGTTCTGCAAAGGCACCACGGAATTCTGGCCGGAGTTTTTCGGGAACGATGATGATGAAGGCACCCTTGAACAGATTTCCACCGGCAAACGATTTATTTCGGAATACCCGGAGGAGGCCTATTTTTATCATTATACTGCTACTGCTTTCTTTAATATCGGCAGCTATCATGAAGCGCTGCCCTGGTATGAAAAATCACTGGCCATTAAACCGTATCCGTTCAGCATGGTAAGATGGTATTTCACCAGTTATAAGGTAAACGGACAGTTCCCTGAAAGCTGGCCTGAAGTGGAGCATAACATCCCGTACGACTGGTACGCAGCCGGCGTTATCTTTACCGAGATTATCCAGCTGGAAAATGATAACGGGGTAAAACAGGCGACTGCTGCGCTGAAGCGGTTCCTGTATAAAAAAGCATTTGATATTTATCATGCCTACTGGTATGAAAATTCAGGCAACTCCTATGCCGGTCATCCTCACCATTTTGCCATGTGCTGCAACAACTATGGCATTGCTTTATACGAAGGCGGCATCTTCGTGGAAGCGGCGCATATACATACAATAGGCTACAATATGTCGCCCTTCTGGGAACAACTGGAATCCAGGGCAGATGCGTATCACAGCATGGGAAAACTGGCAGAGGCCATCGCCGACAGGCAAACCATCCTGGATAACTTTACCGGGGTATTACCGCTCATGTATTATGTGTCTATCCATGAAAGAATGATAGACGACCTGTGCGCACTGGAGAAACATGCTGAGGCATTGCATCTCTATGAAAAAATACTGGAAGAGTACAATACCTGGATTGTGAAGGATATGGAATCGCTGGAAGATTACGATCGTGAAACCATTATCTATAACATCGACCGTATTAAAACCGGGCGCGCGTTTATCCGGACCAACAGTGCAGACGACCTGAATGAGCGCATACAGGCACTGGAAACACACCTGGTGGAAAAACCCGACGACAGCGACGCTTACTTTAACCTGATGTATCTGTATTTTGACAATACACAGTATGAGCATTGTATCGGCGCTATCAATAACCGTATTTCCATTGGCGGCATTCCTAAACTGCCGGTGATTTCACAGATGAAGATCTATTACTTCAGGGGAAAAGCAGCGTTAAAACTGGGCCGCTTCAAAGCCGCTATTGCAGACCTTTTACACACGCTGCAGATCATGTCTTCCGGCGATGCATCGGATAATGCACCGAACTACCGGTTTGGCGTATACGCTTTCCTGGCGGAAGCCTATCTTGGTAACAAAGAATATGATGAATGCCTGTCCTACGCCACCCAATGCCTGAATATTTATGCCGCCAATAACTGGGCATGGGATACCGAAGCTTCTGCTGTAAGATATACTATGGCGCTGGCTTACGAGGCCAAGGAAGATATAGGCGCCTGCAAAAAGATCATTGACCTGATTGTTACCAACGATCCGGAATTCCGGCCTGCAGCAGAGAAAAAAAATGAATTGCGGGGAGGAGGATTATTTTCTTTTTTCAGGAAGAAGAAATAAAAAATACAGCTGTTTACTTTTCCGGGATACCAGGAAAGTAAACAGCTGTAAAGCTTATCGTCTCTTTAAAAGATAACCTGGTTACATAGGCTTGTTAAAGCTTACCATCCAGGGGATTCCGTACTTATCGGTAAACATACCAAAGCGGTGCGCCCAGAAGGTTTCTGCCAGTGGCATTGTAACCTTGCCTCCGGCAGATAAAGCATTGAACAGTCTTTCCGATTCTTCGTTGGAGTCGGTGCCCAATGTAAGTGTAACGCTATTCCCGTTTGCAGGTGTTTGCCCCATCATACTGTCGGATGCCATGAGTTCAAACCCTGGTGCTTTCAGATATGCGTGCATCACCAGGTCCTTTGCGGCCTCGGGTTGCTTATCGCTTTCGGGGGCTTCACCCATGGTCATGATCTGTAACTCTCCTCCGAAAACGCTTTTGTAAAAATTCATTGCTTCACGGCAGTTAGTGCCGAATGTGAGGTACGTTGTTAATGTGGTGGACATAACAATCATTTTTTAGGGTAAGAAATGGAATTCAGGTAGATGATAAAGTTAGGTAAAACTAGCTTATGAGCACCTTATTTCTTACCAGCAGGCAGGCGCCGATAATGCCGGCGCTTTCGCCCAGCCGCGACATTTTCAATTTGGAATCATTACTAACCAGGCTGAGGGAATATTTTTTCATGGCGCTTTTTATAGGCAGGCGGATGTGGTCCTGTGTAGCGGCCAGTGCCCCGCCGAGTATCACCAGTTCGGGGTTGAAGATATTCATAAGCAGGGCTACGCCCCGGCCCAGGTTCTCTCCTACTTTGGCGATAAGCTCTATGGCCAGCATATCGTCGTTGTTGGCAGCCGCTATGATGTCGTGCAGGTGAATGTCTTCCGGCGACTGATGAGTACGTGTGAGCATAGACGAAGATCCTGCTGCCAGCTTTTGCCGGAACATATTTACCAGCGCCCATCCGGAGGCTTCTGTTTCCAGGCATCCTTTTTTCCCGCAATGACAGATGATTTCATTATCGAACATCGGGATATGCCCTACTTCCCCGCTGTAGCCGGACTTACCATAATACAGTTCCCCGTTGATAAGCACGCCCATACCAATGCCGTAGTCCAGGTTCAGGAACAGCACATTACGTTCTCCATTCACAAGGTCGGAGCAGAATTCGCCATAGGCCATTGCCCTTGAGTCATTCTCCAGGAAAACACGGATACCTACTTTAGCGGCAATGACTTTACTGAGGGGCTCGTCGTCAAAATAGAAGAGGCTGTAATTGTACCCGGTAGCGTAGTTGATACGCCCCTGGATGTTGATGCCGATGCCGAGGATCTTTTCCTTGGGAACGGTGAGCCCGTCAATAAAGTTGTTGATCAGGAGGCAAAGCTGCTCCAGGGAGTCTTTGGTGTTATCCAGTGCGTAAGGCAGTCCCTCCACCGTAGTAACGAGGTTTTTATGCAGGTCGGACAGACCCAGGTTGAGGTGGTCATGTTTCACGTCTACGCCGATGAAGAAGGCCGAATCCGGCACCAGGCCGTACAGGTTGGGCTTACGGCCGCCGGTAGACTCTATTTTGCCATAGTCCATTACCAGTCCGTCGGCAATGAGATCATTTACCAGGTTGGTCACTTTGGGAGTGCTGAGGTTGAGTTCCTTGCACAGGTCGGCAATGGTGGCGTTGCCGGAATTGGCAAAATAAGCCAGGGCAGCCTTTTTCAGGTTGATATTTTTATAGGCTACACCGGTAGCATTTGCGCTGTTCAGTTCTTCGAAGAAGGTTTTGGTCATAGCATCAGATAGACTTTTACAGTAATTGCCCTCCAATTTAACTGCTTAATTCTGATTTTTTAAAAAATTAGGGGAGGAAAGCGGCTGAATGTTGTCTATATAAATGATTTTGTTAATTCCCAAAAAATAATACCTTTGCAATCCTTTTTGAGCTAAAAAAGGGCTCTTGTCATGTACACCCGGGCGGTTTTCCGGGCGGGGGAACAGGGAGGAGTAAGTTCTTTTTATTTACTGCGGATGTGATGAAATTGGTAGACATGCCAGACTTAGGATCTGGTGCCGCGAGGCATGGGGGTTCGAGTCCCTTCATCCGCACATATAATATTATGTGGCAATGCGTCAATATGGCAACGTGATAATGCTATGCTCCCCCTCACTTTCATTGTCACTTATGTCTTATTCAGACACAGTTTCACCTGATTTTATTCAAAAATAATTTCCTGCCATTCCTACTTGCCGTTGTGACTTCATGGCAGAAAAATAAACAAGGAATCATTATTGCTTCTAAAGAACACTTTATACAATTCAATTATGGCAACCGTTACGAGAGAAAACATTGGTTTATTGAACGATAAGATCACTGTGAAAGTGAGCAAGGAAGATTACCTTCCTAATTTTGACAAGGCAGTAAAGCAATTCAGCAAAAATGCGAACATACCAGGCTTCCGCAAAGGAATGGTGCCTGCAGGTATGGTTAAGAAAATGCACGGTCAGGCTATCTTTGGCGACGAAATTCTGAAAACTGTTGAAAGAGAACTGATGGGCTATGTGCAGGCAGAAAAACTGGAAATCTTCGGCCAGCCATTGTCCCTGGAAAAACAGGCAAAAGACCTGGATTACAACAAACCTGCTGATTACGACTTCGAATTTGAAGTAGGTCTGAAACCATCCTTCACCGTTACTCCCCTTGAAAATAACAAGACCACCCTCACCAAATATAAAGTAACCGTTACCGACGAAATGGTAAACGATGAAGTTCAACGTTTACAGCTGAAAGGTGGCAAAACAACAGAACCTGAAACAATTACTTCTGAAGATAACGTGATTAACGTTAAATTCGAAGAATCAGACAAGGACGGTAATGTAGTGGAAGGCGGTATCGTAAAAGAGAACGCCTTACTGGTAAAATACTTTGCACCGGCTATCCAGGCTGAATTGCAGGGTAAAAAGAATGAAGACAGCATTGTATTCCAACTGGCTACTTCCTTTGATGAACAGCGCCTGGGCTGGGTCCTGAAAGATCTGGGCTTTGAAGCCGGCGACAAGGAAGCGGCGAAGAAATATTTCAAACTGACTATCACCAAAGTGGGTCTGATTGAAAAAAGAGAACTGAATGAAGAGTTCTTCAAAGAAGTTTATCCTGGAGAAGATATCACTACTGAAGAAGCTTTCCGCGCTAAACTGAAAGAAGAAATCGGCAAATACTGGGATTCTGAGAGTCGCAACCATCTTCACAACGACCTGTTTGAAGTACTGGTGCACGAAACGCCGATCGAATTACCAAAGGATTTCCTCAAACGCTGGCTGCAGGTTGGCGGTGAAAAACCCAAAACTGCGGAAGAGGCGGAAAAAGAATTCCCTTCGTTTGACCATCAATTACGTTGGACACTCATCAGCGATAAACTGGTTAAAGAAAATAAACTGGAAGTTTCTTTCGAAGACCTGAAAGAAAATGCCAAACAAAAAGTATTAGGCTACTATGGCGGCGCCGCTACTGATGGAGCAGAATGGTTAGACAGCTACCTGGACCGCCTGTTACAGGATGAGAAATTTGTAGACCAGACTTACCGCGAAATGATCACTGCCAGGTTATTTGACTGGGCTGAAACAAAGGTGAACGTGAAAGAAGAGGAAATCAAAGCAGAAGATTTTGTTAATTTACCTCATAAACATCACCATCATGAACATTAATAATGAATTTAGAAAATATGCCATCCAGCATCGGGGAATCAGCAGCCTGGTAGTAGACAGTTACGCTAAAAGCCACCAGATCAACAGTCTGACTCCTTATATCCTTGAAGAACGCCAGATGAATATGACCCAGATGGACGTTTTCTCCAGGTTGATGGCTGATCGTATTATTTTCCTCGGAGACCCGGTGAACGATTACGTGGCAAACGTGATTACCGCACAGCTGCTGTTCCTGGAATCTTCCGACCGTAACCGTGATATACAGATGTACATCAATAGCCCCGGAGGAAGCGTTTACGCCGGTCTGGGTATTTATGATACTATGCAGATCATTTCTCCTGATGTAGCTACTATCTGTACCGGTATGGCGGCCTCTTTCGGCGCTGTACTGCTGGTAGCGGGCACAAAAGGAAAACGCACTGCGCTGAAACATGCACGTGTAATGATCCACCAGCCTCATGGCGGTGCCGAAGGCCAGACTTCAGACATCGAAATCACTGCGCGTGAATTCGTGAAACTGAAAAAAGAGCTGAACGAAATCATTGCAGGCCATTGCGGACAGCCGATCAAAAAAGTGGAAAAAGACTCTGACCGTGATTACTGGATGACTGCGGATGAAGCAAAAGAATACGGCATTATTGATGACGTACTCCAGAAAAATCCAAAGAAAAACCTGGAAACACCTCAGTAATAGCTTAACGCTCAAGGCATAAATAAAGCTATTGTAGCGAAGATGACGGCGATACATATTAAAAAACGCTTCTATCTTCATTACAATAGCTTTTGTTTTGTGAGATGATAAGCTTTACCGTATTAAGACTTATGCTTTCGGCTATTTAGTGTAAATTTGTAACCCTGCAATTATCAATGCAGGCAATGATAGTTTCGTAGAAAAATAATCTATTCCGAAATGAAAGAATCTAAAATCCGATGCTCCTTTTGCAGCCGCTCCAAAGAAGAAGTGCAGATACTGATTGCAGGCGCAGAAGGACACATCTGTGAAAACTGCGTAGCCAACGCGCAGGAGATAATTGACCAGGAGTTATTTACCCCGGGCAAGAAAGCAGCTGCGGCCGTAGCTCCAAACTTCGCCCCAAAAGTGTCTAAACCCATTGACATGAAAAAATTCCTGGACGAATACGTAATTGGCCAGGATGATGCGAAGAAAATACTGGCAGTAGCCGTATACAACCACTATAAAAGACTCAATCAGCAGATTACTGATGATGAAGTAGAGATAGAAAAATCCAACATCATCATGGTAGGAGAAACCGGTACAGGTAAAACCCTGCTGGCTAAATCCATCGCTAAACAACTAAACGTTCCCTTCGCTATTGTGGACGCTACCGTGTTTACAGAAGCCGGCTATGTGGGTGAAGACGTGGAAAGTATCCTCAGCCGCCTGTTACAGGTATGTAACTATGATGTGGAAGCTGCTGAACGCGGCATCGTTTACATTGATGAAATCGATAAAATTGCCCGTAAAAACGATAATCCTTCCATCACCCGTGATGTAAGCGGAGAAGGCGTTCAACAGGGGCTTCTGAAGTTACTGGAAGGCACCGAGGTATTGGTACCACCACAGGGTGGCCGTAAACACCCGGAACAAAAACTGATCAAACTGAACACGCAAAATATTCTCTTCATCTGCGGTGGCGCATTTGATGGCGTGGAAAGAATTATCAGCAGAAGGATACAAACACACTCTATCGGCTTTACCGTTAACAAGGAAAAAGAAGAAGAGAACAGGAAACAGATCCTGCGTTACATCAATTCACAGGACCTGAAATCCTTTGGTCTGATTCCTGAATTACTGGGCCGTTTACCCGTGGTAACCTATCTCAACTCGCTCGACAGGGATACCCTGAAACTGATTCTTACCGAGCCTAAAAATGCATTGGTAAAACAGTACAAAAAACTTTTCAAGGTAGAAAACATCGATTTACAGATAGAAGAGGAAGCGATCGATTATATCGTTGACAAGGCAATGGAATACAAACTGGGTGCGCGTGGTTTACGCTCCATCTGTGAAGTGGTGCTGAGTGATGCGATGTATGAACTGCCGTCTGCCAATGAATCACACTTCCATCTTACCAGGGAATATGCACAGGCTAAACTGGAGCAATCTACCCTCGTTAAACTGAAAGTGGCCTAACTGTTCCCGTTATCCGTGAACAGTGGCACTATCTCTAACCATAAAACTCTATTTATGCAGGAACTCATTCAGCAATTACAGGACAAAGCCGGGCTTACAGCCGAACAGGCTGCACAGTCTATTGATGTGATAAAAGAATATGTGAAAGGCAAATTACCTCCTTTTATTGCAGGTACAGTTGATAACTGGTTTGCAGGTATGTCAGGAAAAGCCGAAGAAAAAAAGGCGGGCCTGATGGATCAGGCAGGGGATTTTCTGGATAATGTGAAAGATAAAGCAGAGGATTGGGCAGAAGAAGCAAAAGAAAAAGTGTCTGACTTCTTCAGCAAAGATAAAAAGTAAGTACAGATAATAGTGAAGAAGGGCTTTCCGGGAAGTATTTCGGGAAGGCCCTTCTTCTTTTTTAGAGGCTTCTGAGATAAAGATACAAAACGGTTAATTCTTCATCCGTGTACTAAGTGGTCATATTCCATGGCATATCTTTCACGTGCAGCTGCTTTCCCTCCGGCGTTCTGCCAGCACGCAGCGTGGTTATAAATTCATTACAGTTCCATTTCCCTACATGCCCGGTGGAGGTGATATCAGCTACCGGTGTAGCGCCCCGGACCGGGTTATCGCCAACCGCTAATACCGGCTTATGGCAGCCTGTGCAGGAATCCGCAGGTATTGGCCGTATTTTTTTGTGTCAGCTTGTTCATGGAGGTGATCAATTTTTTCAGCAGGAAACATCGGGATCTCTTCCTGCACAGAGAGGATTCTCCTCAACGGCACTACTCTGGGAATGGAAGGGGTATCTATTTGGAGCTGTGCGCTACAAAACGCAGTTACAGCCGCTATATCGGGATCATCCGTCCGGGTGAACTCTTCTGAAGGCATGAGCAATAAAAGCTTATTTGTGGTATTTAAACCATGCTCCAGGGCCTTTAACCGGTCTTCATTGCGGTAACTCTCCGACAAGCCTGCTGTTTCACAGGTAATATCACCACCGGCAATATGTCCGATGGCAGGATCATCTACCCCCATTTTGCCGCGCAGGTTTGCGCTGTGGCATTCGCCGTAGCCCTTTATTCCATATAAAGGCCGGCCTTCGGCAATAGTAACCGGATCATCCGGGATGGGAATGTTTCTTACCGTAACTGAATGCTTTTTGCTGGCATGCTGATGGAAAAGAAAACTGGAAACACCGTATATCAACAATACGGTTATAGGCAGGCCCCGGCACAATGTATACCGCCCGTTTTAAGATTCCGGAGAACATAACAATATCCGAATAGTTACGGATGTAAAAGTAATAGGGATAAATATTACAGGTATCAGTAGAACTACTGAATTAAAGAAGAATCATAACGTGGATTACAGGCTTCACATTTTACTAAGCATCTTTAATACGGGATAAACCAGCCAGACCCGGTATAGAAAAGCACCCGTGTTACAGGGTGCTTTTCATTGCGTAAATGTGTTTCAAATCTTTCTTGATTTTGTGTGTTAAGGTTGATAAACGGTAAAGAGTGATGAATTAACCCAAATTTAACGTTCCTTTTGCAATATTCAATAACACTAAAGGGGTAATATTAAGTTATTTTGAAAAAATGATGAACGGCTTATAAACGGGTTTTAAATAAATTATAAAAATTCCGATATCTCAATAGGATCAGTATCAATTGCAAAATCGTTATTTTATCTGAGCGCTTCCCGTGCAATCACAATTTTCTGGATCTCTGAGGTGCCTTCCCCGATGGTACATAATTTTGCATCTCGATAAAATTTTTCTACCGGGAAGTCCTTCGTATAACCATACCCACCAAAAATCTGTACCGCATCATTGGCTACCCTTACCGCTACCTCCGATGCATAATATTTAGCCATAGCGGCCTGCATGGTCATTTTTACCTTGCGGTTCTTCATATCAGCGGCCTGCAAGGTAAGCAATTCTGCGGCGGCTATTTCGGTAGCCATATCTGCCAGTTTGAAGGAAATGCCCTGGAAGTTGGAAATGGGCTGATCGAACTGGTGCCGTTCTTTTGAGTATTTCAGCGCCGCATCCATGGCGCCCTTGGCAATACCGAGCGATAATGCTGCGATAGAGATCCTGCCCCCGTCCAATACTTTCATGGACTGGATAAAGCCATCTCCCTCCTCTCCCAGCATATTTTCCGCAGGAATGCGGCAATTGTCGAATATCATCTCGGCGGTTTCAGATGCCCGCATTCCCAGTTTATTTTCTTTTTTGCCCCCGCTGAAACCGGGCGTTCCCTTCTCTACAATAAA
This sequence comes from Chitinophaga polysaccharea, assembly GCF_902150045.1. Classification (GTDB taxonomy): domain Bacteria; phylum Bacteroidota; class Bacteroidia; order Chitinophagales; family Chitinophagaceae; genus Chitinophaga; species Chitinophaga polysaccharea_A. The sequence goes on along the minus strand of NZ_CABFVU010000002.1, from coordinate 185,835 downwards.
GGCGCTCATGCCGTGACTATCGCGCACGTCGCCGGTACGGGCTATTACCACCGCCATATCACAACTTTTGCCGTGCGTGATCCAGCATTTAGTACCATTCAGTACCCAGTCGTTTCCCTCCTTCCTGGCTACACATTTCATATTCATGGCATCTGAACCGGTATTGGGCTCTGTAAGTCCCCAGGCGCCGATCCATTCGCCGGTAGCCAGCTTTGGCAGGTAGCGTTGTTTCTGCGCTTCATTGGCAAACTGCAGGGTATGGCCGGTACATAAGGAATTATGAGCCGCCACACTTAACCCTATAGCCCCGCAAATACGTGCAATTTCACTGATCACCGTTACGTATTCCAGGTACCCAAGTCCGCTGCCACCATATTCCTGTGGTACGAGTACACCCATAAGGCCCAGTTCTCCCAGCTGTTTGAATACCTGCACGGGAAATTCCTGTTGTTCATCCCATTCCATCACGTGAGGCTGCATGTTTATTTTTCCGAAATCCCGGATCATTTGTGCAATCTGTTGTTGCATTTCCGTAGGCGCAAAATTCATAACCGTGTGGATTTATTATTTGATCTCAATGTAATGTTCAATTTTACGATAAATAATCTCATCCACCAACGGCAGGTTGCGGAGGTCGGATACCGCCCTGAAACCCGCATGGCTACTGCGATACTGCACTATCAGACGGGCCAGTTTATAGCGTATGTATGGGTGAGCTGCCAAAGATTTTTCATCTGTGAGGTTGAGGTCTAGTTTTTTTAGAGAACTGCTACCGATTTGTAAGAACGGTTGAATTTTTTGAAATGTGGAGTCGGGTAAGCCATAGCATTCCGCCACCTGCTCCACGGAATAGAAGCCTCCCAACCGGTCGCGGAAAACAATTATCCGCCTTGCAAAGCCCGGTCCGATGCCGGGCAGGGATTGCCAGGCAGTGCTGTCTGCCAGGTTAATATCAATAGGAGCAGCCGACGCTTTCTTACGATAACGGGTAAACGAAATGGTATCATTTCCGGGGTAACGGCTACTGCTATCCCGGTAGTTATTGCTGTAATACCCTGAATAACGGCGACCGCTATCTTCTCTGCCACCGCCATAGCGCCTGGCATAATAGCGATCCGGCCTGTCATATCTCCCGGAAAAACCGGTATTGTCTTTACTTTCAATGCGTACATAAGGCATCAGCTGTGTGCACAATACCGGCGGCAATCCATAAATCTTTCCAAGATCAGCTGGTTTCCTGAACCGGCCGCCACTGGCCAGGTATTTCCTTATAGTAGCGGCCGTACGTTCACTTACTCCCAGCTGCTGCCAACCGGCAACCGCCAGGGTATTCGGATCAAAATAAAACAGGCCGGCATATGCAGGCGGCAATACTACCGGTTCTTCCTCAGCAGTCCCCATTCCCGCTTCAAAGGCCAGCACCGCCGCTTTCAGATCATCACTACCGGTAGCAGGCACACGCCGCTGAAAATAAAAGACCAGGTCGGGAATATAACTGGTGATGAGCATAAGTATTGCCAATGTTATTATTCCAAATTGTTCCTTCCGTGAAAACCGCAGGTATTCGCGGGCAAATGATCTCCACATGGGTCAACAACAATTTTGTTCCCAAGCTATTCCTTTATATGCAGTAATCTGTTAACAGAAATAAAACGGCTCCTTAAATTTCAAGGCTCAGGCCATCATAAGCCAAGTGCGTGCCGGCAGGTAACTCTTTTGATACCGATTCATGTAACCCCAGCTGGTGGCTGATGTGCGTAAGGTATACTTCCGGTACATTTAATTCCTTACCTAGTGCAATGGCTTCATCGAGTGTAAAATGAGAGATGTGTTTTTCGCGGCGCAGCGCATTCAGTACAAGGGTTTTTGAGCCCCGGATCTTTTCTTTTTCCTCCGGCGCAATGTAATTGGCATCTGTAATATAGGTAAAGTCATGAACGCGGAAACCCAGTACAGGCATCTGGTGATGCATAACATGGATAGGCGTAACCGTTAGCCCGTTCACGTCAAAAGGGCCATCTGAAATAGTTTGCAGGTTAATCTCCGGGATACCGGGATATTTGAAATCAGCAAAGGCATAAGCAAATTCGCGCTTAATAACGCTCTGCGAAAACTCGGTGGCATAAATATCTATAGCGCTTTTCTGAAAATAATTAAAAGCGCGGATATCATCCATGCCTGCAATATGATCTTTATGGGAATGGGTAATGAGCACAGCTTCCAGGTGGCCTACCTTTTCACGCAGCATCTGGTAGCGGAAATCCGGGGTGGTATCCACTACAATATTCCCCGCGGGAGCGGTGATCATAATACTGCTGCGTAAGCGTTTGTCTTTTTTATCGGTCGAGGAGCAAACTTCGCAACCACAAGCTATAACCGGAACTCCCTGCGACGTGCCCGTACCTAAAAATGTAACTTTCATCCAACATCATTTGTCTTTTGGGCCTATTCCGCAGCCTGTTCGCCCGGAGCCCCGTTTTCTTCGTCCCCCGCTTCGGGAATGGGTTTACTGGACTGTATCTGTTTGTACAGCTTATGCGACTCCGCCGTGAGCATTTCTTCGTCCAGCGGCAGGGTCGATAAAATATCGATCAGCGTATTGATACGCCCCTCCAGGTTCAGGAATTTGTTGATCACTACCACCTTCTTATGTTCAAGGATGCAGTAACCGGACAGGAAACTACCTTTTTCGAAGCGCAGTACATATTTAGCCTCCTCGAAGATCTTTTCCAGTTTGGTCAGGTTATTAGGTGTGATTTTGATATTCATGTTGCAAAAATAGCAAAAAGGTGTTGTTACTTCGTTACCATCCTGGCGAAAGGTACAATCATTTCTTCCAGGGAAATACCGCCATGCTGGAAGGTATTGCGGTAGTAATTCACAAAATAATTATAGTTGTTCGGATAACAGAGATACCCGTCCCCTTTTGCAAAAATATAGGAAGAGTTTACGTTGGGCTTTGGCAATCCTGCATCACGGGGATCGCGGAAGGCCAGTACTTCTTTCGGATCATAATTCAGGTTGCGTCCGTGTTTGTAGCGCAGGTTGGTGGTGGTTTGTTTATCCCCTATCACCTTCACAGGCGTTTTTACCCTTACGCTGCCATGGTCGGTGGCAATGATGAGATTTATTTTTTTGTCGCTGATGCGTTTCAGCGCCTGGTGCAGCGGGCTGTGCTCAAACCAGCTGGCGGTAATAGAGCGGTAAGAGGCTTCATCGCCGGCCAGTTCCTTGAGTACTTCCATTTCCGTACGGGCATGGCTGAGCATATCTACGAAGTTGTACACGATCACGCTCAGCGGGTAATCCAGCATATTATGGATATTGTTGAGCATTACCTGGGCATCGGCATGATTGGTCACCTTGGTGTAGGAAAAGCGGGGATCCAGTTTGAGCTGTTTCAGCTGGGCGGCGAAAAAATGTTCTTCGTAAAGGTTTTTTCCACCTTCCTCATCATCATTCTTCCATTCCTGGGGGAATTTATGTTCAATATCCACCGGCAGCAGGCCGGCAAAAATGGCATTACGGCTGTATTGTGTGCTGGTGGGCAGGATACTGTAAAAAGATTCTTCCTCCACCAAACGGAATGATTCCTGGAAAATAGGCTGGATCGCTTTCCACTGGTCGTACCGCAGGTTATCTATCAGCAGGAATACATTGGGCACGTTGGGATCCAGGTTAGGTACTACCTTATCGCGGAACAGGGTATGCGACAATACCGGGGCTTCCTTTGCCTTCGGATGTAGCCAGTCGCTGTAGTTACGGCTGATGAATTTGGAGAATTCGTTGTTGGCCTCCGTTTTCTGGGCGTTAAACACTTCCAGCATTTCCGGGCTATTGGTTTTGGTCATTTCCATTTCCCAATACACCAGTTTCTTATAAATGTCCATCCACTCATTAAAGTCGGGGTTAGAGCTGAGAGCCATAAACAGGCTGCGGAACTCCTGCTGGTATGCGGTGGTGGTCTTTTCGGCCACCAGTCTTTTGTTATCAATTATTTTTTTGAGAGATAATAATACCTGGTTGGGATTTACCGGTTTAATAAGATAATCGGTGATCTGGGAACCGATGGCATCGTCCATTACGTTTTCCGCCTCATTTTTAGTGATCATCACTACCGGGATCTGCTGGTCAATTTCCTTGATCTTGCTAAGGGTTTCCAGGCCGGTGATACCGGGCATGGATTCATCCAGCAGCACTACATCCACCACCTGTTCTTTCAGGAATTCAAGCGCATCATGCCCGTTGGTCAGGGGGGACACCTTATAGCCTTTGCTTTCCAGGAAGATAATCTGTGATTTGAGGGACTCTATTTCATCATCTACCCATAGTATATTTATCTGACTCATAATAAGATTTAAGGTTCCGGTAAAAAAAGGAATTTACCCTTATTTTTTGGCAAATATCATTCCCCGACTATCATTTGCCGGTAATTATATGTTAAAAAGGGCTGAACACGGTAAAATGATAGCAGGAAAAAGTGAACAGCCTGATAAAGTTATTTACCTTCGCATCCATGATTTACCTGTAACCTACCAATTGTTTTATACTGTCATAGGGGTATCGTGGATGCAGCGCGTCTTTATAAGTAAAAAAATTACATATAATAAATTTCGGGTGTAGTTTTGCATACAGGCACCAGGGATTCAGGCGCGGATGCTCCGCCTGAGATCGTATAATTAAATGCAAATGACCGAACGCAAGCGAAAAATTGTTAATGATCCGGTGTATGGCTTTATTACCATAGATCACCCGTTGATTTTTAACCTCATTTCACATCCATATTACCAGCGGCTCCGCCGCATACATCAGATGGCACTGGCCCACCTGGTGTATCCTGGTGCTATGCATACGCGGTTTCATCATAGCATGGGCGCCTATCATCTTATGAGCATGGCGTTGCTGGAGCTTCGCAGCAAAGGAACAGATATTACCCCTGAAGAAGAAGTGGCGGCAAAAATGGCCATTTTACTGCATGATATCGGGCATGGGCCTTATTCCCATGCACTGGAGAATGGTATTATTGAGGGCGTGTCGCATGAAGAGATCTCCCAATGGCTGATGGAGGCATTGAACAGGGAAATGAACGGGGCGCTGTCGCTTACACTGGATATTTTTAACGGGCGTTATCATAAAAAATTCCTGCACCAGTTGGTTTCCAGCCAGCTGGATGTGGACCGGATGGATTACCTGAACCGCGACAGCTTTTATACCGGGGTGGCCGAAGGCACCATCGGGTACGACCGCATTATCAAGATGCTGATTGTACATAAGGGGGAGCTGATGGTGGAAGAAAAGGGCATTTATTCTATTGAGAAGTTTATCATTGCCCGGAGGCTGATGTACTGGCAGGTATACCTGCATAAAACAGTGCTCAGTGCCGAAAATATGCTGGTAAAGATCCTGACCAGGGCGAAAGCGCTGGCCCAGGAGGGAAAGCAACTGTTCTGCTCCCCGGCTCTGGCATATTTCCTGTATAATACCATTACAAAGAACAACTTTGAGTGCGGGCCTGAATGCCTGGAACTATTTTGCCAACTGGACGATTATGATTTAATGGGAGCTATTAAGGTATGGACAACACACGAGGACCAAGTCTTGTCACTTTTATGTAAATGGTTAATAAACAGGAACTTATTTAAGGTTGTATTAAGTAATCAGGCTTTCGACGGAAGTGCAGCACTATTATTGAAGGAACAGGTCAGACAAAAATGGGGGATTGAGGGTGCAGACCTGGATTACTTTGTTTTTACCGGTGCGGCCTCGCTGAGGGCTTACAACGTTAACGACGAGAAGATCAATATCCTATTTAAAGATGGAACTGTAAAAGACATTTCCTCCATCGACAATGCACTGATTAGCCATACACTGGCGATACCGGTAAAAAAATTCTACATTTGTCATCCAAAAATTCAGGCTAACAACGTCTTATAAGGAATAAAATGTTAAATAAATAATAAGTTCATACTATCCGGTGTAGCCTGGAAAACATTACAATTTTAAACTATGCAGTTTAGCGCATTACAATTAGCTACCATGTTAGATGGTAAGCTGGAGGGAAATCCGGACGTAAAGGTGAGCAACATCGCCAAGATTGAGGAAGCTGGCGAGGGTATGCTCAGTTTCATTGCCAATCCTAAATATGAAGAATTCATATATACCACCAATGCCTCCATTCTGATCGTGAATGAGAGCCTGGTGATTGAGCGTCCCATCAAATCGACCCTTATCCGGGTAAAGGATGCCTATAGCAGCTTTGCGCTGTTACTGGAGCAGTACAGGTACCTGACCGGCAATAAGTCGGGCATACAGCAACCCTCCTACATTCCGGCCTCTGTAAAGATGGGTGAGAATGTATTTGTAGGCGCGTTCGCATACCTTGGCGAGAACGTAGTACTGGGCAATAACGTAAAAATATATCCCGGCGTTTACCTGGGCGATAACGTGATTGTTAACAACGATTCTATCCTGTATCCAGGCGTAAAGGTATATGATAACTGCATTGTGGGCAGCCGCGTAATGCTGCACGCCGGTTGCGTGATTGGCGGCGATGGCTTTGGCTTCGCCCCCCAGCCGGACGGTTCCTATAAAAAAGTGCCCCAGATCGGCAATGTAGTGATCCACGATGATGTGGAAATTGGCGCCAATACAACCATCGACCGGGCTACCATGGGCAGTACGGTGATCCGTAAGGGCGTAAAACTGGATAACCTGATCCAGGTGGCGCATAATGTGGATATTGGCATCAATACCGTAATTGCCGCCCAAACCGGGGTTTCCGGCAGTACCAAAATTGGCCAGAACTGCGTTATTGGCGGCCAGGTGGGTATGGTAGGACATATCCATATCGCCGACAACACCAAGATCAACGCACAGAGCGGCTTATCCAAATCTATTACAGTACCTAATACCTCCCTCACCGGCTCCCCGGCGTACGATTATAAAAGTTCGCTAAAAAGTCAGGCAATTTTTAGAAATTTGCCGGACCTCGAAAAGCGCGTGAAGGAACTTGAAGAGATGGTAAAACAACTGCTGCAGGAAAGGGCGGGTGTATAAATGATTACTGATTAAATAGTTATATATTAGTTAGCTTATTATGGAAATTCAACAGTTGCAATACCAGCATACCCTGAAAGGCGAAATTACCTTATCGGGTATCGGCTTGCATACAGGCGCCCAAGTTAATATGACCCTTAAGCCGGCAACACCGGGGCACGGGATTAAGTTTCAGCGTATCGACCTGCCGGGACAGCCCATCGTGAAAGCCGATGTGGATTATGTGGTAGAAACAACCCGCAGCACTACACTTGAGCACAATGGCGCCAGGGTAAGTACTGTGGAACACATCATGGCCGCCCTGGCAGGTACTGGTGTAGACAACGTGCTGGTGGAACTGGATGCCGGAGAAATTCCAATCATGGACGGCAGCGCCTATGCCTTTATTGAAGCGATAGAGAAAATTGGTTTACAGAACCAGGACGCAAAAAAAATATACTATACTATTGATACCAACATCAGTTATTATGATGAGAAGAAAAAGGTAGAAATGGTGGCGATGCCGGCAGTGGATTACCGTATTACCTGTCTTATCGATTTCAACTCCCCGGTATTGGGCACCCAGCACGCTAAAATGAAAGGGATTGAGGAGTTCAAAACCGAAATTGCACCCTGCCGTACTTTTTGTTTCCTGCATGAGCTGGAATACCAGCTGTCGCTTAACCTGATCAAAGGCGGCGATATCAACAATGCGATTGTAGTGGTAGATAAACCGGTAACGGAAGAAGAACTGACCCGGTTGGCAAAAGTATTTAACCGGGAAACCATTTCCGTACAGAAAGAAGGTATCCTGAACAATATAGAATTACGTTTCCCGAATGAGCCGGCACGTCATAAACTGCTGGATGTGGTAGGCGACCTGGCCCTGATCGGTTACCCGATCAATGCACATATCATCGCCAACCGACCGGGCCACGCATCAAACGTGGAGTTTGCCCGTGCCATTAAAGCGTATATCAAAAAGAACAAGCATAACAAAGACGTACCTGTATACGATCCCAATCAGCCACCTGTATTTGATACCCCACGTATTGAAAGGACATTGCCGCATCGTTACCCGATGCTGCTGGTAGATAAGATCATTGAACTGGGAGAAGAGAAAGTTGTAGGTATCAAGAACGTTACCTTCAACGAACATTTCTTCCAGGGCCATTTCCCTTCCAACCCTGTAATGCCGGGCGTTCTGCAACTGGAGGCGCTGGCGCAGGTAGGCGGTATCCTGGCACTGAACCGCGTACCTGATCCTGAAAACTATGATACCTATTTCCTCAAAATAGATAACTGCAAATTCAAACAGAAAGTAGTTCCGGGTGACACCATGATCCTGAAAATGGAGTTGCTGAGCCCCATCAGAAGAGGGCTTGTGGAAATGCGGGGGACAGTATTCATCGGCAATAAAGTAGCTACTGAAGCCGACATGATAGCACAAATTATAAAAACAAGAGAAGGCAAATAATAGCATGATCCACCCGCTTACATACATACATCCGGACGCCAAAGTTGCGCCTAATGTAAAAATTGATCCATTTACCGTTATACATAAAAACGTAGAAATCGGTGATGGTACCTGGATAGGTTCCAACGTAACCATTATGGAAGGAGCCCGTATCGGCAAGAACTGCCGTATTTTTCCGGGCGCTGTTATTTCTGCCATCCCCCAGGATTTGAAATTTGCGGGTGAAGAAACTACCGTTGAAATCGGCGACAATACCACTATCCGTGAATATGTGACGATTAACCGCGGTACTAAAGACAAATGGAAAACCAAAATCGGGAATAACTGCCTGATCATGGCATACAGCCACATTGCACACGATTGCGAAGTAGGTAACTACTGCGTATTTTCAAATAATACCACCCTCGCCGGGCATATTACTGTGGGCGACCACGTAGTGCTGGCCGGCATGGTGGCCATCCAACAGTTTTGTAAAGTAGGCGATCACGCATTTGTAACCGGTGGTTCCATGGTGCGTAAAGATGTACCTCCTTTCGTAAAAGCAGCACGTGAACCACTTTCCTATGTGGGCGTAAATTCCGTAGGACTGAAGAGAAGAGGTTTTTCTCTTGAAAAGATCAACTCTATCCTGGACATTTACCGCGTTATCTTTGTAAAAGGTTATAAATTATCAAAAGCCGTGAATATCATCGAAGCAGAATTTCCTGCCACCGATGAAAGAGATGAGATCCTGTCGTTCATCCGTGAATCAGGACGTGGTATCATGAGAGGCTACACTTCCAGAACCAATGACGATATCTCTTAACCAGGCAGGTAAGCGTTTTAACTACGACTGGATCTTCCGTCGGGTAACCCTCACCTTTAGTGAAGGCCAACGCTATGCCATACTGGGTCCCAATGGTTCAGGGAAATCCACTCTATTACAGGTGATCAGCGGCGCCATTCAGCATAATGAAGGCACCGTTACCTATAGCACGCCGGAAAAACCCATCGCTCCAGATGCGTTTTTCCGGTATTGTGCCATTGCAGCTCCATATCTTGAGCTCATTGAAGAATTCACTCTTACAGAGATCATCCAATTCCATCAACAGTTCAAAAATTTCCTGCCCGGTATCACACCGGCCATAGCCATGCAGCTGGTTGGACTGGAAAAAGCCGCCAATAAACAACTCCGCAATTTTTCTTCCGGGATGAAACAGCGTATCAAGCTGGCCCTGGCTATACTCTCAGATGTTCCTGTTCTCCTGCTCGACGAACCCTGTACCAATCTTGATGCTGCAGGCATCTCGGTATACCAGCAGCTCATCAATGATTATGGAGGCAACCGCCTTATTATTGTAAGCTCCAACGATGAACAGGAATACTTCATGTGCCGCGAGCATATTCATATCATGGATTATAAATAAAGATAAAATCAACGGGAATATTATCTTCGTGAAAAGCTAAAAGCTATATGAAGACTGCCAGTAAGAAAGTGATTAATGGCTGGGCCATGTACGATTGGGCTAACTCCGTGTACAACCTCGTTATCACCACTACTTTTTTTCCTATCTATTTCTTAGCGGTTACAGGCGAACATGTTTCCTTCCTCGGAATGAACTTTGTAAACTCCGCATTGTACAACTACTCCATGGCCGCCGCCTACCTGTTGGTGGCCTTCGCCTCTCCTATCCTGTCGTCTATTGCGGATACCAGGGGCAATAAAAAGAATTTTCTACGTTTCTTTACTATACTGGGCTCGCTCTCCTGCAGCGCGCTCTATTTTTTTGATGGCGACCATCTGCTGCTGGGCGTGATATGCTTTATCCTCTCTACCATCGGCTATTGCGGCGGCCTTGTATTTTATAATTCGTACCTGCCGGAAATCGCCGCTCCGGAAGACAGGGACCGTATCAGTGCCCGCGGCTACAGTTTAGGATATGTGGGCAGTGTGATTTTACAGTTGCTGGGATTTGGCCTGGTGGTAATGGGACCTAAACTGGGACTGGGTAAAAGCCAGCCGGTACAGCTTACCTTCCTGCTGGTTGGTATCTGGTGGTTTGGTTTTGCACAAATCACTTTTGCCCGCCTGCCCAAAAGCATTGCTACCAACCCACAGCACGGCGGCAGCGCATTTACGGAAGGTTTTAGAGAACTAAGGAAAGTATATGCCCAGGTAAAACAATTGCCGGTACTGAAAAGATTTCTCCGCGGATTTTTCTTTTACAGTATGGGCGTGCAAACTGTAATGATGGCAGCCACCATCTTCGGCGGTAAAGTATTGAAACTGCCGGATGAAATGCTGATCGTTACCGTAGTGATTATCCAGATAGTGGCTATTGCCGGTGCATGGAGCATGGCCAGGCTTTCTGCACACTTTGGCAATTTACCTGTATTGATTGCCGTTGTTATATTCTGGATAGGCATCTGTATTGCCGGTTACAAAATGCAAACAGCCATGCATTTTTATTTGCTGGCCACTGCGGTAGGGCTGGTAATGGGAGGCATACAATCGCTCAGCCGTTCTACGTATGCCAAGCTGATGCCGGAAACAGAAGATACCACTTCCTTCTTCAGTTACTACGACGTTACCGAAAAGCTGTCGATTGTAATTGGTATGTTTTCATTTGCTTATATAGATGATATCACCGAAGACATGCGTAATTCCGTACTGGCGCTGGTGGTATTTTTTGTGATCGGGCTGATCTGGATCATTTCTGCCCTGCGCAAGCAAAAACAGCTGGCCTGAATTAAGTACCTTTCAATAAGCAACTCCGGTAAAACTTAAGAATAATGAAATTATACACCATTGAAACAGGATTCTTTAAACTGGATGGCGGCGCCATGTTTGGCGTAGTGCCCAAAACTATCTGGAATAAACTGAACCCTGCAGATGAAAACAATCTATGTACCTGGGCCATGCGTTGCCTGCTCATTGAAGACGGCAACCGCCTCATCCTGGTAGATAACGGCATTGGCAACAAACAGGACGCAAAGTTCTTCAGCCATTATTATCTGCATGGCGATGCCACCCTTGATAAATCACTGGCAGCACATGGTTTCCACCGTGATGATATCACCGATATGTTCCTGACCCATCTTCACTTTGATCATTGCGGCGGCAGCATTATCCGCCAGGGCGAACGGCTGGTTCCCGCATTTAAAAATGCTACCTACTGGAGCAATGAGGACCACTGGAAATGGGCCACACAACCTAACGACCGGGAAAAGGCCTCTTTCCTGAAAGAAAATATACTGCCAATACAAGAAAGCGGTCAGCTGAAATTTATTGATCATCTTGAAGGAGTGAATTTCACTGAACATGTTTCGATCCGCTTTGCCAACGGACATACCGATGCCATGATGCTGCCACAGATCAGCTACAAGGGTAAAACTATTGTATACATGGCTGACCTGTTGCCTTCCACCGGTCATATTCCATTGCCATATGTAATGGCGTATGACATGTTTCCACTGAAAACATTGCAGGAAAAGAAGAGCTTCCTGCAGGAAGCTGCTGACAAGGAATTTATCCTTTACCTGGAACACGACCCAGTAAATGAATGCTGTATGCTGCAACAAACTGAAAAAGGTATCCGGGCAGGTGAAACTTTTTCACTCAGTAGTATTTAGATCACTGTCAGTCTGTCATTTTTTTTGCTGCTGCATTATATTTGATAGCAACAATGTATGGCTATACATATAACAACAGATAATAAATTGAAAAAACTGATCGTTGTGGGCGACCGTGTGCTGATAAAGCCAGCTACTCCCCACGAGCGTACCAGCAGTGGGTTATACCTACCCCCGGGAGTACAGGAAAAGGAAAAGGTTCAACGCGGCTATGTGATCAAAACAGGGCCGGGATATGTTATACCGGTACCGGCCGACAATGACGAAGCCTGGAAACCGGAAGAAGAAAAAGTAAAGTATATTCCATTACAGGTGAAAGAAGGCGACCTGGCTATTTTCCTGCTCAGTGGTTCCACAGCGGTGGTATACGAGGAGGAAACCTATTATATCGTACCGCAGGCTGCTATTTTAATGCTGGAAAGAGAAGAAGACCTGTAAAACATCTTATTCATCTTATTAAATAAAAAAAATCTGCTAACGAATAGCAGATTTTTTTTGTCTATCATGTATGAAAAAGCACTCTATTCCTTGTATTCCAATATATCGCCCGGCTGGCATTGCAGTACCCTGCAAATCTCTTCCAGTGTGGAAAAACGGATGGCTTTCGCTTTGCCGCTTTTTAATATACTGAGATTTGCCATCGTAATGCCCACCTGTACACTCAGCTCTGTCAGCGACATCTTTCTTTTGGCCAGCATCACGTCCAGATTGACAATTATCCCCATTGTATATTACAGTTTAGGTCATTAAATGGTGAGCGCCTGTTCTTCCTTGAGGCTTACCGCTCTTTCGAAAACGATGGCCAGCGCCAGGATCACCATGAAAGCCATCAGCAGCTCCCAGCTGGCTCCCAGTACACTCAGCAATCTGAAATAAAGCCGGTTGTTGTACACCTTCACATTATCTGCTGCTATCCATGCAAAAACAATTTTGGTGAGCAACAGGCCAGATAAAACAAGTAAGATCCCTTTTACTGCACTCAGATTTTTCCGGGAGATAATATCTTCACTTCCCGCACCAATCAGCAGCCGGAACAGGTAAAAGGTCATTAACAGGTAAAGTAATCCCAGTATAGTATTCTGAAGCACCGCTACTTTCAGGCCCGGCGTATCAGGATTAAACCCTGACTGAAAAAAAGCAACACCATTAAAGATCGTGATATAAACGCTGATCAATACAGAAACGAGCAGCACGATTTTCAACGGGAGAAGATACTTACTGATTTTCATGTTACGCCCTGTTTATTACCTCAAAGGTATTTCTACTTTATCGAAATTCAAAATAAATTTATCGATTATCAATAATTAATGATCGATAAACAGTACATAATGCCTGATAATAATTTGAAGCTCAACCGCTTGTTCTTTTTATTATCTTCATAAAAAAAATTACGTCATGGCCAATCAGGATGCATTTCTGGAATATATCAAAAGCGGCTATACTTTTAAAGGCGAGCATTTCAAGCTGGGTTGTGCCATGCTGAACGGTGAAGTAGTAACCGGCGCGGATGTTTTCCTGCCGCTTAAAACGCTTAACCGTCATGGATTAATTGCCGGCGCTACCGGTACAGGTAAAACAAAAACATTGCAGGTGATCGCTGAAGGGCTTAGCGATGCCAGTGTACCAGTGTTATTGATGGACATTAAAGGAGACCTCAGTGGTATCGCTGCTGCAGGTACCGACAATCCCAAAATTGCGGAACGTTACCAGAAAATAGGCGGTACCTGGAGCGCCGCAGCCTACCCTTCTGAGCTGTTATCGCTCAGCCAGGAAAAGGGCGTACGCTTACGCGCCACTGTTAGCGAGTTCGGACCTATCCTCCTGTCGAAGATACTGGAGCTGAACGACACGCAGGCAGGGCTGGTAGCCATGCTTTTCAAGTATTGCGATGATAATAAACTGCCCCTACTCGATCTGAAAGACTTTAAAAAAGTATTGCAGTTTGCAGGGGATGAAGGTAAAGCAGATCTGGAAAAAGATTACGGGAAGATATCTACTACCTCCACCGGCACAGTGTTGCGTAAGGTGATTGAACTGGAACAACAGGGCGCCGCGCTTTTTTTTGGAGAGAAATCTTTTGAGGTAGATGACCTGATGCGTATCAGCGACGATGGCCGTGGTATCATATCCATATTGCGTGTAAGTGATATACAGGACCGGCCGAAACTCTTTTCTACCTTCATGCTCAGCCTGCTGGCAGAACTGTACGCCACCCTTCCTGAAGAAGGCGACCTGGATAAGCCCAAGCTGGTAATGTTTATTGATGAAGCCCATCTTATTTTCAATGAGGCCAGCGATGCCCTGTTAAAACAGATAGACACTATTATTAAACTGATCCGTTCAAAAGGTGTGGGTATTTTCTTCTGTACCCAAAACCCGATGGATGTACCTCCTTCTGTACTGGGCCAACTCGGTCTTAAGGTACAACACGCCCTGCGCGCCTTTACTGCCAACGACCGGAAAACCATCAAGCAAACTGCGGAAAACTACCCGCTGTCCGACTTCTATAAAACAGATGAACTGCTTACCCAGATAGGCATTGGTGAAGCGCTCATCACCTGTTTAAATGAAAAGGGCGTTCCTACCCCCCTGGCCGCCACCATGCTGGTATCGCCCAGGTCACGCATGGATGTACTGACAACCGCAGAAATTGACGGGCTGGTAAATAACTCCAAGCTGGTAAAAAAATACGGCGAGGAAATTGACAGCCAGAGCGCTTATGAGATCCTTACCGCCAAGTTGCAGGAGGCAGCCGAAAAGACCGCTGCCGCTGAAGCAGCACCTAAATCTTCCGGCAAACAAAAACAGGAAAAAGGCGTATTGGAACAGGTAATGGATAGCTCTGTAGCCCGGCAGGTGGGCCGCACTGCCGCCAACATTATCACCCGCAGCCTCTTAGGCGCATTGGGTCTCGGCGGAAAAAGCAGTAAAAGTAAAAGCTGGTTTTAATTACGCAACGACAGCAATTCGCTGTCTGCTTACATCAATATATTTAAGAGTATGAGTAGAATTATTAAAACGGGCGTATGCTCGTACGGCATGTCTGGACAGATATTTCATGCCCCTTTCCTGCATGTGAACCCTGGATTTGAATTTACAGCAGTAGTAGAAAGAAGTAAAAACCTGGCACGTCAGCGCTATCCTAACGTTAAAGTATATACGAGCATGGAAGATATGCTGGCCGACAAAGACCTGGAACTGATTGTGGTAAATACACCCAACTACACACACTTCGATTTTGTAAAAGCCGCACTGGAAGCAGGAAAGAATGTGATCGTGGAAAAGCCCTTTACCGTCCACGCCGGAGAGGGGGAAAAACTGGCCGCATTGGCCGCTGAAAAAGGCCTGCTGCTCAGCGTTTACCACAATCGCCGCTACGACAGCGACTATAAAGTTGTAAAACAGGTATTGCAGTCCGGTCAGCTGGGCGATGTACTGGAAGCAGAAATACACTACGACCGTTTCAAGGAAGAGCTGAGCTATAAAAAGCATAAAGAAGTAGGAGGCCCTGGTACCGGCGCCCTGTACGACCTGGGCTCTCATCTCATCGACCAGGCCATTACCCTGTTTGGCATGCCTAAACGGGTATGGGCTGATATCCGCATCATCCGTCGCGATTCTGTTGTGGATGATTACTTTGAACTGGTACTTTACTACGATAACCTGCGGGCCCGCGTAAAGTGCAACTACCTGGTGCGTGAAGCCCTGCCGGCTTACCAGCTGCATGGCCGTATCGGTTCCTTTATCAAAACAAAATCCGATATCCAGGAAGCACAGTTACAGAGAGGCTTATTCCCCGACAGCCCGGACTGGGGAGCAGAACAACCACATGAATGGGGCCTGCTTCATACAGAAATTAATGGTGAAGTGGTAAAGAAGTATATTCCCGGTGGCCATGGCAACTACATGGATTATTACCAGGGCATTTACGAAGCATTGGTAAATAAAGCCCCTAACCCGGTACCTGCGCAGGATGCCATTAAAGTGATCAAAGTAATTGAAGCTGCTTTTGAAAGCAGCAAAGAAGGCAAGGTGATCGATCTATAGCGAGTTTTGTCTGACTCAGGATTAAACTTATTTCGCTGATTACGCTGATTGGATTACTTTGTATTTAAAATGATTTGGGGAGATTTAAGCGGATACTTTCGCTTATTTCTCCCCAAATCTTTTTAATCAGTTATAAAATCCAATCAGCGTAATCAGCGAAATAAGTTTAATCCTGAGTCAGACAAAATCCGCTTAAGGGCAGGAGAGCCGTCCGGCGTCGTCCCGTACTACCAGCCCTTCTTCGTTGAGGAATTGCAATACTTCCATCAGGTCGCTTCTTTTTACGTCAGGCAGTTTGTTTTGCAGCACATTAAACAGCAGTGGTTGCTCTTTCAGCACTGTGATAACGTGATCGGATATACGTTTAAACCCGGCGGCATCTATTGGCTGTGATTTCTTTTTCAAACAAACATCACAAACGCCGCAAGGTACAGCGTCTTTTTCCCCAAAGTAAGCCACCAGTTGCTGTGTGCGGCATATATCACGGTTACGGGCATACGTAAACATCGCTTCCAGCCGGTCGGCATACACTTTTTTACGCACTTCCACCCTCGCCATATTGATGCGCAGGTTTTGTGCAGATACCCGTTCCTGCAGGAAGCACAGCTGCGGTTCATCGCGGCGGGGCTGATAATTTATTATGCCATATTGGTGCAGTTGCTGCAGCTGGGCCGCGATCTCATCATCTTCCGTAAGCATAATACGGCCTATTTGCCGCTCGTAAATGGGTACTGCATTATCGAAAATCCCTTCGTAGGTGCGTAACAGTGTTTTAATGATTTCCTCCAGGGCGGGGTAAGCATTTTCAAATTCATAAAGGGACTCCTTATTGGTAACAAATTCTGCACGAGACGGGAGGAATACGCTTTCACTGAGTTGCAGCACGCCTTCCTGTTCCAGCAGGCGCACAGCGCTGTATGCCATGGTGAGATTAAGGTGAAAAGTGCGGGCAAAATCGTTGATATCAAAATCGAAGTACAAACCTTCTGCGCTGCCAACGGGCACCTGCAGGTAATTAACAATGCCCTGGTATACTTCCCTGATCTGTTCCAGTGTAGGAAACTGCAATGCAATCCGCTCATGCATTTCTGCAAGCTCCTCTTCATTGTATAACAGCACCGCATATGCTTTCTGTTCATCCCTGCCCGCGCGGCCGGCTTCCTGGTAATAGGCCTCCAGCCCGTCGGGCATATCGTAATGCACTACAATGCGCACATCGGGTTTATCGATGCCCATACCGAAGGCGTTGGTACAAACCATGATGCGTGTTTCATTATTGATCCAGGCTTCCTGTCTTGCGGCTCTTTCAGCCTGTGGCAAACCGGCATGGTAATAACTGGCAGGGATCCCCTGTAACTCCAGCAGCGACGCAATTTCTTTGGTACGTTTGCGGTTACGGCAATAAACAATGCCACAACCGGGCACGCGGTCCAGTATATGTTTTACCTTATCAATTTTAGTGGGTTCTTCCAGTACGCTGTATGAAAGATTAGACCTGGCAAAGCTTTTGGTAAAAACTCTGGCATCTTTCATCAGTAGTTTCTCGCAGATGTCTGCCTGTACCCGTGGGGTGGCTGAAGCGGTAAGCGCCAGCACCGGTGCATCGGGAAAGAAGCTACGGATATCTGCGATCTGCAGGTATGCCGGGCGGAAATCGTATCCCCACTGCGAGATACAATGTGCTTCATCAACAGCCAGCAAATTTACCGGGAGCCCATCACAATAGGTTTGAAAAAGTTTGCTTTGCAGTCGTTCAGGAGATACGTACAGGAACTTGCATCCTCCGCGCCGGGCGGCTTCCAGCACTCTTTCTACTTCCTGGAAGGGCATTCCGGAATACACAGCATAGGCGGTGATCCCTCTTTTTTTGAGATTAGCCACCTGGTCTTTCATCAGCGCAATGAGAGGAGTGATCACCAGGCATAGCCCGGGCTTTATCATGGCCGGCACCTGGAAACAAATGGACTTGCCGCCGCCGGTGGGAAGCAAAGCCAGTGTATCCTGTCTTTCCAGTACAGCGTTCACGATATCTTCCTGTAAGGGGCGAAACTGTTCGTATCCCCAATATTGCTGTAATATGGCTACGGGCGTGCTCAAATAAAAATTTAATGGTTAATGCGAAGATACGCGATTAGCGCGGATTTTGTCTGACTCAGGATTTTGATGATTTCGCTGATTACTTGATTTTAGTATTAGTATATCAGGGATCACCGAGGGATAATTCTCTGCATACAGGGCCGGGAGATTTGCGAAACAGTGGTAATTGAATGGGAGTACAGATACTTCCTGCATACCTGTCGCATACTTCTCAGATACTTAGGAGTCGTCTATGTGTAGTACTCACTATACAGTCCTCATACACCCCTCATACGGTCAACACGAACTACTGATGCACTTTCAATGCTTAGTGCATGTACTTAGCCCAGTTTGAGGCGTAAAAGCGGTTTGTAAATAGTTTGGCAAAAAACGGCAAAAACGGCGGATTGGTTTTGCCGCTTATTGCCCGGATGGTAATTTAGTGGTAGCATTTATAAAAAGAAAAAATAAAATCAAAGTAATCAGCGAAATCATCAAAATCCTGAGTCAGACAACCTTCGCGCCGGTCACTTTTTTATAGCGCAGCCTTATGGAGTTTATGGCCAGCACCACGTCTGAAATAGCCATAACACCAGCGCCCACAATAGGGTTCAGGAAGCCGAGGGCCGCTACCGGTATCGCCACTACGTTGTAAATAAATGCCCAGAAAAGATTCTGTTTGATGGTGAGATAAGTATGTTTGCCAAGTCCCAGTGCCAGTGGCAGGGAGCCAAGGTTATTATTGAGCAGTACTACGTTGGCGCTTTGCATGGCTACCTGTGTGGCATCACTAAGAGAGATTCCGATGGTGGCTTTTGCCAGTGCCGGCGCATCATTGATACCATCGCCCACCATAGCGGTAGGTGCGGCTTTCATGAGCGCGTCTATTTGCTGCAGCTTTTGTTCCGGCGACTGCTCCGCATATACTTCCGTGATACCCAGTTTGGCAGCCAGTTCGCTGCATTTGCGGGTAGTATCGCCACTCAGCAGAACGGCCTTAATGCCGGATTGCTGTAATTGTGTGATCACCTGGGCGGCTTCTGGCCTGATTTCATCGGTAAAATCGATCCATCCCGCCAGTTGCCTGTTCTTTATGAGGTACAGGTTATGGCTATCATCTTGCGTAACTCCGACCGCCATGCGGAAAGAGCCTAACTGCCATTCATTACCAGCTTTATCGCTGGCGCGCATGCCCAGGCCCTTGTGTTCCCGGACCTGTTGCAACGGCACTTCCCCGGCAGATTTCCAGATCGCCGCTATAGACCGCGCAATAGGATGTGAAGAATATTTTTCCAGGCTGTACACCACCTGTTTAAAGTCTTCCTCCGGCATATCAAAAAAGCGGTATTCTCCCAGCTGAAGCTTTCCTGTGGTGAGTGTACCTGTTTTATCGAATACAACCTGCCGGATGTCTTTAAACATTTCCAGGGTATGCCCTCCTTTGATGAGGATCCCATTGCGGGCAGCGCGGCCCAGTCCTACCATTACAGCGGCCGGTGTGGCCAATCCCATAGCACAGGGACATGAAATAACCAGTACGGCTACACTGCGCATCATGGCGGTGGCCAGGGTGGTATGCCCTATAAAATACCAGCCCAGGAAGGTAACCAGGGCGATGCCTAATACCAGGGGAACAAATATGGCGCTGATACGGTCGGCCAGTTTCTGCATGGGAGGCTTGTCGGATTGCGCCTGTTTTACCAGCTCAATGATGTACGACAGCACCGTATCCTTGCCGGTGGCAGTAATATATACTTTGATGGTCCCGTCTTCCAGTATGGTGCCACCTATTACTTTATCTTTTTCTTTTTTGCCCACAGGTGCGCTTTCACCGGTGATCATGGATTCGTTGGCATGGCCACTGCCCCAGTAGATGGTACCATCCATAGGTATTTTATCACCGGTATTCACCAATACGCAATCGCCTGTACGCAGGGTACGGTTATCTACTTCACGAATGTGCTCATGACCATGGTTGGTGTCGATAAGCCGGGCAGTGGTGATCTGCATGCGGGCCAGCTCGGCAATAGCGGTGGTGGTCTGTTTCACAGATCTTTCTTCCAGGAGGTTGCCCAGGAATACCAGCGTAATAATAGCCGCTGCAGTTTCATAAAACATATAATCCGGGTTGCCATATACCACGGTGCCTACAAAGCTGTAAACAAAAGCAGCCGTTGCCCCCAGAGACACCAGCACGTCCATATTGGCCATGCGGTTGATGATGGAGCGTATCGCACTGCGACCGAAGTGCCACATTCCCACCAGGTATACAGGCAGCGTAAGACCAAACTGTACCCATGGCTCATGTAACCAGGACCAACTAACCCACATATGCAGCAGCAGGGGCAATGTAAATATGAAACAAAAAATAAATTTGAATGTAAGTGTAGAGTATATCTTCTTTTCTGCGGGTTTATCTTCCGGCATTACTACACGGTATCCCATTTGGGTGATCCCGTTGAGAATTTCCGTTGAGTTAGCGCCTTCCGGTGCGGTGAAGCTCACTTCTTCGGTGGCAAAGCTGACATTAACGTCCTGCATCCCTTTTTTCTCCAGGTATTTGGAAACGCCGAGGGCACAACTGGTGCAATGCATTCCTTCTACCTTGCAATTAATGGCTATCATCTGACATCTCTCCGTTTTTTACAAAGTTAGCAGCAGATGAAATAGGCAGATAAAATATTAATGCAACGAAGCGGCAGAACTACAGGGGAAGCACCCGGAAACAGGCTGGACAAGGGCTTTAGCCTATTTTTGATGCAGTGCTGCAACTTTTGCAGAATCAGGTGTGGATCTATTGCTTTCTCCTTATTTTTGGGGATGCAATGGACATTTACACTGGATCAATTACCGGAAACTGCCCGGCAGTTCTGGGATCAATTCGCTGATAAACAGGTTTTCACGCTTGACGGCCCAATGGGGGCAGGGAAAACCACCCTGGTAAAGGCTTTATGCGCCGCCAAAGGCGTGCAGGACGCTACTGCGAGCCCTACATTTTCGATCATTAATGAATATGCCTACACGGATACCCAGGGAAAGCCCCGCAGGATCTTCCATCTGGACCTGTACCGGCTGCGGGACGAAGCCGACGCCATCAGCGCCGGCGTGGAAGACACCCTTTACCAGGACGCTATCTGCTTTGTAGAATGGCCCGATTTAGTAGCACATATGCTCCCCCCGGATACCGTTCACCTGCGGCTGGAAGTTCAGCCGGATCAAAAAAGGGTTCTGCGTGAAATCGCTTCATCTTCCAAATGATGTATCTTTGAATACTTCGATTTAAAAAAACTGAACACGCATATGGAGCAGAGGCAAAAACCTGTAGTAAGTGCCGGGTTTACCTATTCACCACTGGAAGAAACGCTGGATATTCCGCAGAAAAATTCCCGTTTGTTTATAGGTATCCCGAAAGAAACATCCTTCCAGGAAAACCGGATTGCCCTTACGCCCGATGCAGTCAGCATTCTAGCGGCACACGGACATCATATAGTAGTTGAGCATAAAGCCGGGGACGGCTCCCATTATTACGATACCGACTATTCAGAAGCCGGGGCAGAAATCGTATACGATAAAAAAGAGGTCTTTAAAGCGGAGATCATCGTGAAATCCGCACCGCTGAACGATGAGGAGATAGAACTGCTGCACCCGCACCAGATCGTTATTTCCCCTATTCACCTGGCTGCGCTGAAAGCGCCACAGGTGCAGAAAATGATGGATAAACGCATCACGCTGCTCTCTTTCGAGAACCTGAAAGATGATGCAGGCACCTACCCTATTGTAAGGGCCATGAGCGAAATAGCAGGGGGGGCCTGTATGCTGATTGCCGGACAATATCTGAGCAACGATAACAAAGGGAAAGGGATACTCCTGGGCGGTGTTACCGGTATTCCGCCTACTAAGGTAGTGATCATAGGCGCCGGCATCGTGGGTGAGTTTGCAGCCCGTACTGCGCTTGCCCTGGGATCTTCCGTAAAAGTATTTGATAATAATATTTACAAGCTGAAAAGGCTGCAGAACAACATCGGGGTACGTGTATTCACCTCCGTTATCCAGCCAAAAGTGCTGGCAGAGCAGCTTCGCAATGCCGATGTGGCCGTAGGAGCGTTATCATCGCAAAGCGGGCGCACACCTGTTGTGGTCAGTGAATCGATGGTGAGCAATATGAAAGCAGGCTCCGTGATCGTAGATGTGAGCATTGACCGGGGAGGCTGTTTTGAAACCTCTGAGATCACCACCCATGAAAACCCCGTATTCAAAAAGTATGATGTGGTGCATTATTGCGTACCCAACATTCCTTCTGGGTTTGCCCGTACCGCTTCTGAAGCCATCAGCAACGTGCTGATGCCTTTACTGGTGGAGGCCGCCGATGACGGCGGGTTTGAAAACCTGGTATGGATCAAGCGGGGCGTACGTAATGGCATTTATCTGTACAAAGGAGCACTTACCAATTACCATCTCAGCGAAAAATTCAAACTGAAATATACTGATCTTGAGTTGTTGCTGGCGGTAAAAGGTTAAGGTTATACTTCGAGCTGGTAGCCCAGCAGTATAGCCGCTATTATGATAATGCCCACCACGATGCGGTAATAGCCCCACATTTTGAATCCGTACTTCTTTACAGCGCCTATAAAGAATTTGATAGCGCCCAGGGCTACTATAAATGCCACGATATTACCAATCAGCAGCAACTTGAGGTTTTCCGGGTGCGCAGTTAATAACTCCTTCCCCTTCAGCAGTTTATAGCCGGTTGCAGCAGCCATGGTGGGCACTGCCAGGAAAAAAGAGAACTCGGCGGATACATTACGGGACAGCTTTTGCTGCATACCGCCAATAATGGAGGCTGCACTGCGGCTGGTACCGGGAATAAGCGCCAGGCACTGGTAAAATCCAATACGTAAGGCGGTGAAAATATCTATTTTTTCTTCTGTGAGAATCGTAGGCTCTTTAAACCAGTTGTCTACAAACAGGAGGATAATACCTCCTACCAGCAATGTGATACCTACTGTAAGGGGGCTTTCCAGCATGGCATCGATCTTTTTGCTGAACAGGACGCCGAGGATTAACGCGGGGATCACGGCTATGGCCAGTTTCAGGTAAAAGCTGAAGCGGTTTTTATCAAAAACCAGGAATTTTCTCCAATAAAATACCACCACCGCCAGGATGGCACCCAGCTGGATCACAACTTCAAATAGTTTGGTGAACTCATCTTTACCAATACCCAGCAGCGCGCTCACAATGATCATATGCCCGGTGGAGGAAACCGGCAGAAATTCCGTTAAACCTTCCACGATGGCAATAATGATAGCCTGAAAAACATTCATCGAATTTAATATGGTTAAAAGTTAAAAAAAAAGCGATGAGGGATCATCGCTGTTAAAATACTTTTATAGAAGCAATTATGCCTTTGGTTTTGGGCGGTGCATAATAGCATACACTTCTATCACCAGGCCCAGCACAATAACAATGGGCGCCAGGGTGATTCTGCGGAAGCTATATACCTGCTCCGGTTTGAAGCTGTTAGGATCACTGGAATCGCCTCCCATCATAAGAAGGAAGCCCAGGATGATCACCACAATACCGGCCAGCATGAATTTGTAGTTCTCTTTTGGAAAAATAGGGCGGCTATCGGCCAACGCCTTTTCTGCCCCCTTATTTAAAGCTGTTTTAGCCATAGTGTTTGGTATTATATCTTCATTAAAGGTTTTAAAATTAATACAGATCGTCCAGTTTAAGGCGCAGGTACTTCATTACCGAGCGGTGTGTGCTCACCAGTGAAATACTGATCCCTATCAGGATCATGCCTATGAAAAGGAGCGCTATCATCAGGTTATCACGCAGTCCTGCCAGTTCAGGCAACAGCTTATCGGCTACGGACATAATGCCTATCAGGCCGGCGATAGCTATTACTGCGGCAATGGCGCCATTGGCTATACTCCGCAGATCGAACGGTTTGGCGATAAACCAGCGGGTGGCCCCCACCATCTGCATGGTTTTGATCAGGAAGCGGTTACTGAACATGGCCAGGCGAATGGTATTATCTATCAGGAATATCACCACCAGGCAAAGCAACCCGCTGATGATCAGGATAATTAATCCTATCCTGTTTACATTTTCGTTCAGTTTGCTCACCAGCATGCGCTGATAAGATATTTCCCGTACAATGCTTTGCTGTGAGAGCTTATTTTCAATGATCTTCAGGCTGTCGTTGTTCACATAATTGGCGTTAGCCTTTATATTGATACTGCTGTACAGCGGGTTATATTGCAGGAGGGTAATAAAATCTTCCCCGAAATCCTTCCTGAACCGCTGTGCTGCCATGTCTTTAGACACATACTCAATGGACTTAATATATGGCTTGTGCGACATGGAATCGCGCAGGGCTATGGCCTGTGCTTCTTTTACATTGTCCCGGAGGATTACCTGTATCTCTATGCTTTCCTTAAAATACACACTCAGCTTATTAGCATGTATTACCACCAGACCCAGTGTGCCCAGTAAAAACAATACCAGTGCTACACCAATGATGGAGTACAGGTAGGATGGTTTCGACTTCTTTGCTGATGATTTCCCGGATTGCGCCATTAATCTGCAGTTTATCGGCGAAAATAATAAAAATTAGTAGTTATGTGTTTAATTTTGCCAACCCGGTCAGGTAATACAGTCTTTCCGGGCAATAGAACAGCAATATAGAGAGATGTTAGGGAATGACATTGGAGTATTAATGAATTTAACATTATTTTGCTGAACATGCATTGTACAACTTTTTAAATTATAACTGATAACGCCTTAATGACCGGACGTATTGTTATATCCGGACAATTAAGGTTCATCTACAACCGATATGGAATACAATTTCAGGGCAATCGAAAAAAAATGGCAGCAACAATGGGAGCAATCGCATGCTTACCGGGTGAGTAATGACAGTCCAAAGCCCAAATGTTATGTACTGGACATGTTCCCCTATCCTTCCGGGGCCGGCTTACACGTAGGTCATCCGCTGGGATACATTGCAACGGATATCTATTCCCGCTATAAAAGACTAAAAGGCTTTAATGTACTCCACGCAATGGGATACGATGCTTTTGGTTTGCCTACGGAGCAATATGCCCTTGAAACAGGTCAGCATCCTGCCGTGACCACCGAACAGAATATCAAAGCGTTCCGTGAACAACTGGATAATATTGGCTTTTGTTACGACTGGGACCGGCAGGTAACCACCAGCGATCCCGCCTATTATAAATGGACCCAGTGGATTTTCCTGCAGATCTTTGAAAGCTGGTACAACCGCAGCACAAAGAAAGCGGAGCCTATTGCTTCCCTGGTAGCTATTTTTGAGAAAGAAGGCAATGCCGGCCATATCTGCCCCGGCGACCGGAGCATACAATTCACTGCGGCTAACTGGAAAGGCTATAGCGAGAAAGAACAGCGCGATATACTGATGCAATACCGCCTGGCCTACCTGGCGCATGCAGAAGTAAACTGGTGCGCCGCATTGGGCACCGTGCTTGCCAACGACGAAGTAGTGAATGGTGTAAGTGAGCGCGGCGGGTACCCCGTGGTAAAAAAGAAAATGAGCCAGTGGTTCCTCCGTATCACCGAATATGCCAACCGCCTGCTGGAAGGACTGGAAACAGTAGCCTTCAGCGATGCCATGAAAGAAATGCAACGTAACTGGATCGGCAAGAGCCAGGGCGCAGAAATTAAGTTCGCCCTGAAAAACTCCACCGAACACGTAGAAGTATACACTACCCGTCCTGATACCATTTTTGGCGTGGACTTCATGGTGCTGGCGCCCGAGCATGACCTTGTAGCGCGGATCACTACCCCGGAACAAAAAGCAGAGATAGACAAATACCTGGAATATGTGCAAAGCCGTTCCGAACGGGAACGTATGGCCGATGTAAAACAAATCACCGGCTGCTTTACCGGCGCCTACGCCATCAACCCGTTTGATGGCCGTGAAATACCCGTGTGGATAGCGGAATATGTGCTGGCCGGTTACGGCACCGGGGCTATTATGGCAGTGCCCTGCGGCGATCAGCGCGACTATGGCTTTGCCCGGCATTTCAATATTCCCATCACCAATATCATTGGCGACGCCTTCAACGGGCAGGAAGCTAATCCTACCAAAGAAGCCAAACTGCAGAACAGCGGCTTTCTCAATGGCATGGACATGAAACCCGCTATGGATGTGGTGATCACCAAACTGGAAGAACTGGGTATCGGCAAACGCCAGATCAACTATAAAATGCGCGACGCCGGCTTCAGCCGCCAACGCTACTGGGGAGAGCCCTTCCCAATCGTTTATAAAGACGGGGTTCCATATGCCATGGACGAAAAAGATCTTCCACTGGAATTACCACACGTGGAAAACTATAAACCCGGGGAAGAAGGTGAAGGCCCCCTGGCCAATATCAGCGACTGGGTAAACATCGCCCCCGGCGTAAAACGCGAAACCAATACCATGCCTGGTTATGCCGGCAGCAGCTGGTATTTCCTGCGCTATATGGATCCGCACAATGATAAAACCTTTGCGGACCGTAAAGCCACCGATTACTGGAACCAGGTAGATGTATACGTAGGCGGCACCGAACACGCTGTGGGCCACCTGCTCTATTCCCGTATGTGGACCAAGGTATTGTACGACCTGGGACATATTGGTTTTGATGAGCCGTTTAAATCGCTGATCAACCAGGGTATGATTGGTGGCAGTTCCCGGCTGGTATATCGTGTTCGCGGAACGCATCAATATGTATCGCACGGTTTGAAAGACCAGTATGAAACAGATGAGCTGCACGTGGATGTAAATATTGTAGATGGGGTAGAACTGGATACAGAAGCATTCAAAAAATGGAAGCCGGACTTTGCAGATGCAACATTCATACTGGAGGATGGCAAATACATCTGCGGCGTACAGCTGGAAAAGATGAGCAAACGTTTATTCAATACCGTTAATCCAAATGACCTGGTAGAAAAATACGGCGCTGATACTTTCCGCATGTACGAAATGTTCCTGGGGCCGGTAGAACAATCCAAACCCTGGGATACCAAAGGTATTGAAGGCGTTCACCGTTTCCTGAAAAAACTGTGGCGCCTGTTTGCCGATGAGCAGAAAGGCATCCTCGTTTATGAGCAACCTGCCACACCGGAGGAGCTGAAAATACTCCACAAAACCATCCAGAAAATAGATCATGATACTGCCAGCTTCTCCTACAATACAGCAGTAAGCCAGTTTATGATCTGTGTAAATGAACTCGCCACATTGCGCTGTCACAAGCGGAGCATCCTGGAACCGTTGCTGATCCTGCTTACCCCATATGCACCTCACCTGTGCGAGGAACTGTGGCAGTACATAGGCAATAATGAAAGCATCCTGAATGCACATTACCCGGTATTTGAAGAGCAGTATATCAAAGAAAGCGCCTTCAATTACCCGATTGCCATCAACGGTAAAACCCGCTCTGAAATGGGCTTCCCCCTGGATGCCGCTATACCGGACATTGAAAAGGAAGTTCTTGCCAGTGAGATAGTACAGAAATGGCTGGAAGGTAAAGCGCCTAAAAAGGTGATCATTGTAAAAGGGAAAATGATCAATGTAGTGATATAAGGATCACTGAATTTTATAGAAAAGGGGGGTGTCAAAAAATGACACCCCCCTTTTCCTTGCCTGATGGAGATAGCCGGCAATTTTAGATCCCTGTGGGAGCAGCGATGCCAGCACCGCATGTTTTAAAATATTCTTCATATATGCTTCCTACCTGATAACACTTATCCCGCTTAAAGCAATCCCGCACATAGATAACCCGATCAGCAAAATAATCCCTGAAGAAAGCAACATCGCCTTCCCAATCTGATTTTTATTTGCAATGATCAGGAT
This sequence comes from Chitinophaga polysaccharea, assembly GCF_902150045.1. Taxonomy (GTDB): domain Bacteria; phylum Bacteroidota; class Bacteroidia; order Chitinophagales; family Chitinophagaceae; genus Chitinophaga; species Chitinophaga polysaccharea_A. The sequence goes on along the minus strand of NZ_CABFVU010000002.1, from coordinate 157,711 downwards.
GAGGCCAACTATAAAATAGCCACCCACCAGTACGAGGGCCAGGATCCCCGCCATCACAATGCCTTCATCACTCATGCACATCAACAGCAAGATGGCCAGGGGGATAAGTGTAAATAAAAGTACGTTTTTGAAAAACTCATTCATACATCATCGTTTAAATAATGGGAATAAATGTCCGTTCTTCCTGGAGTTGCTTCAAATATGTTTCCTTATCATCACGGTAAAACAGGTTCATGGTTTCAAACGGGATGATACGGCCATCTTTATGAACAATATGGACACAGGATTTCTTGATAGCCCGTACATCAAAATCGTATGCGTCCAGGAAGCGCATGATCACGATGCGGAACAGGTTCGTATAGTCGAGGCCGGGAGCCTGTACCTGTGGCAGGCAGCAAAGCAGCGACTGCATATCATTGACAGCTGCATCAGTGGAGATACCGGTACTGAATATTTTCAGGATGTGCTGATGCAGTCTTTCATCCTGCTCATATACGATGGTATTTTTTGAGTTGTTCAGTAGTATGGCCGGGTCTACATAGCGGGTAAGTGGGTACACCTGCCCGTCAATTTTGAGCGCATAGGCCATAGCCAGGGCGTCGGGATTACAGGGAACGGGAATAATGTCATGATCATTCCAGACCGGCGATTGTTCGAGGATGCGCTGTCTCACTTCTGTTAGCGTAATACGGTCGGTAGCGGGGTCAAAGCCATCAGTACGGCCAGCCACCTGTACCGGCTGAAAGGTAACACCGCGAACACAGGGCTGCTTCAGGGCATACTCGATGATGGCTCCTATTTCATCTTCATTCACCCCACGTTGCAGTGTAACCACCAGCGTAGTACTGAGATTCACTTCATTGAGATTTTCCAGCGCCTGTTTTCGGACGTCCGTAAGATCCTTTCCCCGCATGCGTTCCAGCGCCTCCGGCTTAAAGCTGTCGAACTGAAGATATACTTCAAAATCCGGCATATAGGTAGCCAGGCGTGCGGTGAACTCTTTGTCCTTTGCTATGCGCACACCGTTGGTATTGATCATAAGATGCCTTATAGGCTTACGTTTGGCGATATCCAATATTTCAAAGAACTGTGGGTGGATAGTAGGCTCTCCCCCACTGAGCTGCACAACATCCGGCTGCCCTTCATTTTCCACGATGATATCCAGCATCTGTTCTATTTCTTCCAGGGTGCGGTGCCGGCCGTAATGTGGCGATGACATTGCATAACAGGTAGGACAGGTAAGGTTACAGCGATCTGTTACTTCAATCACGCTCAGGCAGGAATGCTGTTCGTGGTCTTTACAGAGCCCACAATCATACGGGCAGCCATAATGCGTGCTGGTATTGGTTTTAAGGGGCGCTTCAGACGGTTTGTTATAGTTACGGGTATTTTTATAATAATTGATATCAGTGGCTATCAACACCTTTTCCTTTCCGTGATGCGGGCAATGTTTTACCATGAAAACCTTTTCATCTTCAAATATCACCTTGGCATCTACACGACGCAAACAGGTACTGCAGATGCTGAGGGTAAAATCGTAATAGGTATAATTTTTTTCAGCCATATTGTTTTTGTGTTAGTCGTGATGGGAAAATGATCACCGGTGAATAATAAAGCAATCCTGCCAAACAGGCCAGCTGTATGGATCCCAGGCCGAAAGCAAAACGGTATCCGGGCTTGATAAAATCGAGCCCGAAACGGAACAGCAGGTAGCTGATCATGAAAAATTTAAACCGCGCGCCATTTACAAGGGGATAGCGCCGGCCGGCAGCTCTCAGCATCTGCCATAATAACATCAGAAAAATAATTTCGTAGAGAGATACAGGATGCCGGGAGATACCGTCGCCCAGGTCAAGGCCCCATGGCAATGAAGTGGGTAAACCGTAGGTTTCTTCATAAATGCCCATGGTAAAGCAGCCTATGCGGCCTATGATCATGGCCAGTATCAGCGGGTACACAAAAAGGTCGCCAGTAGAATGCCGCTCTCCTACCGCTTTTTTGATCAGCTCTACTCCTGCCAGGCCGCCGAGCAATCCTCCTACAATAGTTTTATTCTGATAAATGTAAAGCAGCAGGTTACTGGCCTGGTACAGGCCCGGAGGATTCTCCAGCGCACCTAACAACCGGCTTCCCAGCAAAGCGCCGAAAATAGCACCTATAATAGCCCAGAGGCGGTTATTGTTCTCCACCTGGTCGCCCTGCCGCCTGCGCAGGTATAAAAAATAGCGGAAGCCGGTAAACATGCCCAGGGTTTCCGTTACTGCATGCAGCGGAAGGTGTAAGGAAAACAAATTGATATAAACGGGGAACTGCAAAGGACCAGCATTATTTAATACACAAATTAATATTTATATTTAGACGAAAGTCAAGCCATACAAAATATGTTACAGGAGGTTTTAAAGAAACACCAATCCGCCTTCAAGCCGGTTATTCCGCTTTTGGGAGATCATGAATCCCTGCTGGTAATGGATTTCACCGCCAATAACACTACGCTCACTAAAAACATACTCCAGGATATCAACCGGTTTAGCAGGTATATAAACAATACACTGGAACAGAGCGGCTGCCGGCTGGGTATTGGCGGCTATGCCGAACACCGTACTATTTACGCGGTAAGCCCTCATTTTGACGCGGGGGAAGAGCCGCGCCGCCTCCACCTGGGCATTGATATATGGGGGGAGGCTGGTACCCGGCTTTATGCGCCTATGAATGCGCATGTACATAGTTTCCGTTTTAATGACCATTTCGGGGATTATGGCGCCACCATTATACTACAGCACCAGCTGGACGGATACACCTTTTATACGTTGTATGGCCACCTGAGTATTTCCAACCTGCAGGGATTATATGAAAATATGCCTATTACAGCCGGACAACCGTTGGCGCATTTCGGTACCCCGGCCGAAAACGGCGGATGGCCGCCACACCTGCATTTCCAGATAATTGAAGATATGCAGGGATTCCGCGGGGATTATCCCGGTGTATGCCGTTACAGTGAAAAAGAAAAATACCTGCAAAACTGCCCCGACCCCGATGTGATCCTCCAGCTGAATCAATACACCCACTAACGGGCAATTTTCCAGGATCAGACGATTCAATATCTTATTAATAAATTATTCCCCGCCATTAGGATTTATCCGTCCCCGTGCTATTTTTACAGGCTAAAATTGAATTTGTATGAGAAGATTATGGCTGACGGCTTTTTGCGGCCTGCTGGTGAATGCCCTTGCAGCACAGGTTCCATTGAAGGTGATGACTTTCAATATACGCTATAATAACCCGGACGACAGCGCCAACGCATGGCCTCACAGGAAAGATAAAGTAGCTTCGGAAATCCTGTTCCTGGGTGCAAATACACTTGGTGTACAGGAGGCGCTGAATGACCAGATGCAGGACCTCCAGCAAAGACTGCCACAGTATAAAATGATTGGCGTTGGCAGGGACGACGGAAAAACAAAAGGAGAATACTCCGCTATATTTTATGATACCGCCCGTTTACAATTATTAAAGAGCGAAACTTTCTGGCTGTCGGAAACCCCAACGGTAGCGGGTCACATAGGATGGGACGGCGCCTGCACCCGTATTGTAACCTGGGGAAAGTTCAGGGATAAGAAAACGAATAAAGTGTTTTATCATTTCAATACCCATTTTGATCACAAGGGGAAGATTGCACGAAGGGAAAGTGCAAAACTATTGCTGCAAAAAGTACATCAGATCACAGGGAAGGAGCCAGCTATTATTACCGGCGATTTCAACGCCACTCCGGATGATGAGCCCATTCAGATTATTATAAACCCGGGTGATCCGCTGCATTTAACAGACAGCAAGGCGATCAGTAAAACGCCTCACTTCGGTCCTGCCGGCACTTTCAACGGATGGAACATTGCAGAAATGGATGACCAGCCCATTGACTACATCTTTCTCAAAGGAAAGTATGATGTTTTAAAACACGCCAGTATTTCTGAGACCTGGAAAGGTAGGTATGCTTCCGATCATTTTGCCGTATACGCGGAAATCAATATCAGGTAGTGAAATAAATAACGGATCTGCAGAGAGATGCTCATCGTCTATCTTCCACAGATCCGTTATTTAAAAGGTTCTGCTGATTAGTCGTGGGTATGTTCCACCGACATGCTGTTTTCCAGGGCGTTTACCACTTTATTGTGGAGGTTGCCGTTAATGTCTACACTGATCTTTAACTTACCATTGGCGAAGGAACCGGTAAAGTCGCCGATCTGCAGTTTGGTGAGGATGAGGTCCATAGAAATTTTGAGGGAACCTTTCCAATCAATGTTGGTATCGGTTACCACTACATCCTTTCCTTTCGCCAGCAATTCGATCTGACCGGAGAGAAGTATTTCCACCGGTATTTTTTTGCTATCCCAGGTAATAAATCCTATCAGTCTTACAGCAGGATCTTTCTTATCTCCTTCTACCCTTGCATACACTCTTACCTGCTGGTAAGTTCCTTTAGGAATTTTAATGGCGCCCAGTATAGCAGGTACCTGTTTAAGGTCAATCTGCCTGTCTGTCTTCAATTTGAATTCCACTTCATCTTTACCACGTTTGGCATCGAAGCGGATTTCCCTTAAACGTGCGGTAGCAGTGTCCCAGGTAATGTCGAAACCACCAGAGGCTGCTTTAGCCATAGATGCGTCGCCGGTGATCGCTGACAAGCGTCCGGAGGCATCAGGTGATAAAGTAGCTGTTGGATTGATCGCTGAGATTTCGTAGCTCACGCTGGCAGCGTCCGCATCGTCGATTGGTTGATTAGTATCTGGTTTCGCCATGTCCGTACTGGCACACGAGGATAGCAAGATACTGGCAATGCCTATGGCACCACAGAAGTGTAAGATTCCGGTTTTCATATCGATATGGTTTTAATGACTATGGGGAAAAATTCGTGGGCTAAATTTAACAAAGAATTTGGAAAAAAAAATCAGTTTACTGTTAATTAATAAAGAATGATCCGGCTGAGCTTCGTTCAACCGGATCAATATATGATGCTATTTCTTCAACAGCTCTTTTTCAATTCGTGTAGGCGTATCCGTTCCATTCACAATTGACCCTGCGCTGATAGCTATTGCCTTAATAATATCTGTAATGTTCCTGATGTCCAATGTTGCCAGTTCATCTTTTACGGTATGATAATAGGCATCCTTATCGATCTGCGTGGTGGAAATGGTATGCGCCGGTACCCCTTGCCTGGCAAGGGTTGCATTGTCTGACCGGTAGAACAGGTTCTGTTCGGGGTAAGGATCCGGATGGAAACTGAAGGTAGATCCTTTAAGGTTCCGCTGAAGGATAGGACCGAAATCGGATCGTTCAAACCCGGTGATAAAGGCGCTGTTCTTACCAAATTTGGATTCCTTACCAATCATCTCGATATTAAACATGGCCACTACTTTTTCAGGATCCTGGTGCTCGGAGAAATAGCGTGATCCATGTCCGCCGGATTCTTCTGCAGTGAAGGCAACAAAGATCACCGAACGTGCCGGCGGGTGCTTGCTGAAATACTTCGACAGCATGATCACAGCGGTGGTACCCGAGGCATCGTCATCTGCGCCGTTGGCGATACTGTCGCCGGCTTCTGAAGGCAATATCCCCAGGTGATCATAGTGACCGGAGAAGATCACGAACTCATCCGGTTTTATTTTACCCCTGATCATACCAGCTACATTGGCAAAATGCTGGGCTGTAATTTCCCTTCGGATATGGATACTCCAGGATGCGGTATCTGACACGTCCCTGGGGGCGAATACAAGTATGACCTGTTTGCCTGCTACAGGCACTGCTTCCAGTTCATCTTTGGTATCATAACTATGTTCTGAAAAAGAAGCGGTGATGCCGCTGAGGTAACCATTCATGGCTGCTCCCACCCAAACAAGTGTGTTTTTCTCCACTGCTGCAGGGTTGCGCAGTATTTTCATGAGCTCAGCAGGGGCATTGGCGTGCACAATATTGTAGCTGCTGTCCTTTTCCCAGTCGAAGCTGCTGCCGGTACCCACCGGAACAACGGGCCAGTTCTTTTCCTCCCCGCTAACGGTAAGGGATACACTGGTAGTTTTCAGGCTGTACTTACTAAATTCCTGCAGGAAGTTTTTTTCGCCGGGAAGCGGCTGAAGACCGGCTTTGCCAAACTCGCTGCTGATAAACTGTGCGGCCTTTTCAATACCGGGCGTGCCGGGGAAACGTCCCTGCATATCATCTGCAGCCAGGGTGCTGATAATGCGCGCTACCTCTTTTTCTTTAATATCCTGTGCAAAGCCGGTAATGGAAAGGCTGCCGGCAGCCAGTAATAATAACAATGATTTCTTCATATAAGCGGTTAGTCCTTTTTTTTGTTGTTTATTCTGACGGGTGGTTGCTGCCCTTTTTCATTTGTAAAATAAGCATTACTATATGTTTGCAGGATGGCAGCATAATCTGCTCCAAACTGCAAGTCTAACATTTTCCCGTCAGGTGAAACTAACACTTTGGTAGGATAACCTCTTACTTTATATGATTCTTCTATCCGGGTATCGGAATGGGCTGCGGGGAAAACATATTTGTTGGCGGCTATAAAATCGCGGGCTGTTTCCAGTGATTCATGGCAGGAAATGGCCAGGATGGCATTCTGCGGGCGTTTTCCTTCATTTATTTCTTTTGCCAGTTCATTGAGATGGGGCAGATCCTCCCTGCAAGGTGCGCACCAGGTACCCCAGAAATCAAGCAACAGCCATTTTCCCCGATAATCCGCCAGGCGGATGTCTTCATTATTCATGCCTTTCAGGGTAAAATCCGGTGCGTCTTTCCATTCTTTCAGCAATACATCCCGGAAGTAATCATTAAAGGATTTACCGGGAAAATGTGCATTAAAAAAAGCCCTTGTGCTGTCCAGCATATCCGGCTGAACAGCCAGCTGTCCCGATAGCACTTTCATGGCGTCCTCCGGCTGGCCTAAAGCCGCCAGCTCCCTGGCAAAGTAAGCACTGTAGTTTTCTTCTCCATGAAGAAGCACCCGGTCGTAAAAGCTTTCGTATGCTTTGTCTGCATTACTTTTAGGCTCCATGGCTGCCGCCATGGACAGGTAATTCAGCGCGGCTTTCTTATCAGTTAGTTTGGTGGTTTCGTATTTGAGATAATAAGCGTGTGACAGCAGGTATTTATTAGCAGCCTTTTTTTCTTTCAGCTCCGGGTGCGCTGTCCAGAAGGCAGTATCGGCCAGGTTCACTTTAATATCGTTCAAAGCCTTATCCAGCAAGGCATCTGCGACAGCGGGCATATTGGCCTTCCGGAGTATATCCTGTACCAGCAACTCGTACCTGGCGGCTTTGCCTAACGTCATTTCTGCTGCGCCGGGGTTACCAAAGCTTGCGGCAATAGTTTTTAATATAGCCGTATCCGTTGTATACATAGCTTTGTTCCACAACGACATGGGCCTTACAGACGCCTGTAAAATACTATCCTTTTCCTTCAGCAACCGGTTCATCAGCAATTGCGCGCCGGCATGCGCTTTCCTGCTTTCCTCAAATATCTCCGCAATGCGGGCTTCGGAAACTCCCCGGCTCCGGAACTCCTTTCCCGCATCTGTTGTATCAAATTCACGCTGTGGCAGGCTTTGTACGAAAGACTGATCCAGCCAGGAGTTGAGCGACCACTGATTGGTGGATAGCAGTTTGATCAAAACCATCGCACTATCTACATTTTTGTAGTATGTATCCTGTAATTTGTTAAACAGATGCGGGGAGGATCCTGCCAATGCTGCTGCAGGCACGTCTTTCAGGGCATTCCGGTATTGCTCGTACATGTATTCAGAATCATGTCCGTAAATGTCGAGCTTCGCCAGTTTAAAGGCTAGCCGGTCGCCATACCTGGGTGTATTCACTGCCAGGAATTGTGCAATTTTTCCAGAATCAGCCTCTTTATTCACCTTTAGCCAGTTGCTGTAGTTGCTCATGCGCATCAGTGTATTAAACCAGGCGGTATCGGCTGGTAAAGGTTTTGAGACGGCAGCCGTCACGGTCACGTCTTTCGTTACCACAGCGCTACCGTCCTGCAGTACCAGCAGGCTCCGTAATTCCAATGCGTGTACATTGCCTTTATTACGGAACAGGCTATACGAAAAATTACCGGTTACCCGTATACTGTCTTTGTTATTTTCCTCCGGAACACCGGTTACCCTTACCAGGTCCTCATCTGCGCCTGTAATACGGAAGCTCCAGGGATGTTCATTCCATTCTTTATTTACAGCAAGCTGTGTTGGTTTACCGGGGAAGAAATACTTCAATTCAGCATGCATGAATGGCCAGGTGTATGTCAGTACCCCCTTGATATTATCGATGATAGCCACGGAAGCGGCAGCTGGTTCGGCAATGGCCATGGCATTCACCGGGGCGCTGATGCTATCGTTGGGGAATATTTTAAACATTAATGGCCGGTGTAGCAACAGCATGAATTCCATCATACGCCAGTCGCCGGTATATGTAGCAGGCTTCCCGGAATTAAAATCAAGCCCCGGCCTTTTCACTGCCATGCTTTCCAGTTCATAGGCAACAGTAGCACCGCCATCCGGCTCAGTGGCGGTAATGGTAAGCCTGACGGTTTTAGTTATATACGTTGCCTGGTTACCGGGAACGCTGTCTTTTGTGATCACCTGGTACCGCCAGGAATCATTCTTTTTAAACTTTGACTGGGCGGAAGTACGAAGGGATGAGCCAGCGAGGATGAGGTAAACAAGGAGCAACAGGTACTTTTGCATATAGGGGAACTTGATTTTAGATATTTAAAATACGTATATAAAAATGAACCCGCAATAGCTGCCTGCTACCTTTGAATATTTGTGTATTTTTGAGCATATACAATTATGTCCAATCAGCCTTTAAGACCAGAAGAGAGTAAGCTCAGCGCTGCTGACAAAGAGTTCGAAAATAGTATACGTCCCCGGGAGATCGTTGATTTTTCCGGCCAGGACCAAATTATCGAGAACCTGAAGATATTTATTAAAGCGGCGAAAATGCGTGGGGAAGCGCTTGACCATGTGTTGTTCCATGGCCCTCCGGGCCTGGGTAAAACCACTTTGTCACGTATTGTGGCCAATGAACTGGGCGTAAATATCCGTGAAACTTCAGGGCCGGTAATTGAGAAGCCCGGCGACCTGGCCGGTTTGCTCACCAACCTGGAGGACAAGGATGTGTTGTTTATTGATGAGATTCACCGGTTAAGCACAGTGGTGGAGGAATACCTGTATTCTGCCATGGAAGACTACCGTATTGATATTATGATCGACACCGGTCCGAGTGCACGTGCTATCCAGATCAACCTGCTACCATTTACCCTGATCGGTGCCACTACGCGGTCTGGGTTGCTCACTGCCCCGCTGTTATCGCGGTTTGGGATCAAATCAAGACTGGAATATTACAATGCAGCCACCCTGCACAAGATCATTTGGCGGGCTGCGGGTTTGCTGAATACAAAGATCACTTCAGATGCTGCGAGTGAAATAGCGCGGCGTTCGCGTGGCACCCCCCGTATTGCCAATGGATTGCTGCGCCGGGTACGCGACTTTGCCCAGGTAATAGGTAATGGGGTGATTGATATGGAAATAGCCCTCCTGAGCCTGAAAGCGCTGAATGTGGATGAATACGGCCTTGATGAGATGGATAACCGTATCCTCAATACCATCATTGAAAACTTCAAGGGAGGCCCGGTAGGCATCACCACTATTGCTACTGCGGTAGGGGAAGAAGCGGGTACCCTGGAAGAAGTATACGAGCCGTTCCTGATCCAGGAAGGGTTCATCAAACGTACCCCGCGGGGAAGGGAAGTAACGGAGAAAGCGTATATCCACCTGGGCAAAACCCCTTTCAGGGGTGGGTCCAATTTATTGTTCTGACACGCGGGTTTTGTCTTGGAACACTGATTAGGCTGATTATAGTGATTTGTTTGATTTAATCATATTGATTTAAAAAATTAAGGGAGATAGAAGCGATATCGGCTTTTATCTCCCTTAAATATTTTAAAAGATAGCAATGAAATCATGAAAATCATCGTAATCAGTGTTCCAAGACAAAATCCTAGTCTTTTACCACCAGGCGGAAGCCGTTACCATGAATGTTTACGATCTCGATATTATTATCTTCTTTCAGGTATTTGCGCAGTTTGGCTATGTATACATCCATACTGCGGCCGTTGAAGTAAGTATCGCTACCCCATATTTTCTTTAATGCAAGTTCCCGTGGCAGCAGATCATTTTTATGTTCACACAGCATGTGCAACAGTTCGTTTTCTTTAGGAGATAACGTATGTGTTTCACCGTTATGTGCCAGGGTGCGCAGGCGGGAGTTGAACGTATAAGAGCCGATCACAAATTCGTGTACTTCTTCTTCCTTGTTGTTCAGTTCCTGGTTGCGTTTCAGGATGGCTTTGATCTTCAGCAGCAGCAGTTCGCTGTCGAACGGTTTGGAGATGTAGTCATCTGCGCCGAGCTTATATCCCTGGATAATGTCTTCCTTCATGGTTTTGGCAGAGAGGAAAAAGAGGGGGATATCCGGGTCTACGTCCCTGATTTCTTCCGCCAGTTTAAATCCGTCCATATTGGGCATCATAATGTCCAGCAGGCAGATGTCAAATTTTTCGCGGCGGAAGGCTGCCAGGGCCAGGATACCATCGCGGCATAATTCCACATCATAGTCGTTCAGCTCCAGGTAATTCTTCAGCACCATGCCCAGGTTGGTATCATCCTCAGCCAATAATATTTTCGGTTTACGTTCTTCCATAATCATAAAGGGTTGATTATAACAAATATAAAGTTTTCTGCGGCACGAAAGGTCGGTAAAATTTGGGGGCCGGCCCTCAAATGAATTGTTAAACTTGTGGGTCGGTTGGCGGCTTAAGCCTTGTTATTTCTTGTTTAACAGCGAGGTGAAGGGGTAACGAAGGTTGGAGTAATTAATCATATCTACCACGATATTCCCTACAGATATAGGGCTTTCAATGCGAAGCGGTACCTTATTGGCGTCGTCGCTTACCCATACCGTCATTTTTTCACCGCCTTCGAAGATGGTTCCTTTGATGAGGAGGGGTTTAAACTTAATGGCCCGGAATTTCCCGAACTTGGTATTTACTTCTTCCTTACCCATGTACCTGATGTAGATGTTGTATACCTGGTCGTCCAGGAACATAGCGAAAGGCACTTTATCGCCGGTGTTATACTTGTTAAAGTCGATGTTACGGGCATAATAGATGGCGCTGATCACGTCCTGTACACAGGGGGGCACGGCAAAGGTGCCGTTTGTGCTGATAGCCTGGTGAGCGGCCTGGTTAAACACCACATTATTAAAGATCTTGTACCCGCCTTCGTTTACATTCCGGATAAATTTGAGGGGCTGCAGGGTGGCGGTGTCAATGTAGCTTTCGTATTTGTCGCGCACTTTAAAGATCCAGTCGTATGCCCGGTAGGTTTTGCCCTCGCCGGTAACATGATAAACATCGCGGTTGGCGAAGCGTTCCAGGGCCACGTTAAAGGTGGCTTCACCTGCGCCTACATACATTTTACCGAGGTTATAGAATACTTTCAGGGTGATGCTTTCACCGGCATTGAAACTGGAGTTACGGATGGAGCAAAAATCGTTTTGTGCTTCAACGGGTTGAATACAGGAAAGTCCTAAGATGATGAGTAGCAAATACTTCATGGATGGAAGCTATTTTTCCTTAAAAATTTTTACTCCTAACAACAGCACACTTCCCAAAACGGCTGGCAGTACCAGGTTAATCAGCCATATACCTACAGTGGCGGCCACAATGGCCACGGTATTGGAGCTGAGCAACCCAAGAAAAAAGATACTTACCTTTCCGCGAACGCCTAATTCAGCGATGGCGATGGTAGGAACTCCTGCCATTACCAGGTAGATGACACTGTTGAGCAGGAAGGCCTGCCACCATAGAAATTCCATGCCAAGTGCGTCCAACAAAATCAAATACTGTGCCGAGAAGACTACGTACCGGAGGGCTGAAAGCAGCAACAGGTAACGTAAATCGCCGGATGAGTACTTAACGATGATCTGCACAAACACCTTCGCTTTCCGAAGGAAGGGTATCTTTTCAAATACAGACAGAATGATTTGTAACCGAAAATATAACAATATCGTCAGGCCACAAATTACTGCGCCTGTAATCAGCACTAATTTCTGCCATAAAGAAGACGTAAGAAAGCCGTTTTCTTTTGCCAGTGCGAAGTTGTTGATATAATAGAGCAGGCCAATTAACCCAAAAATAATAGTGACAATCAGCTGGCTGAAGCTTCCTACAATAGTAGCCGCAATGGCTTTCAGCTTATTATGGTTTTTGAGATAAAGGATCCGTCCACCGTACTCGCCTACACGATTTGGGGTATTTATAGACAGGGATACGCCGGAAAGGATGGCACTGAACGACCGCAGGAAAGAAACTTCTTCCAGCGGTTTCACCAGCTTCTGCCACTTGCGGGCTTCCAGTCCCCAGTTGAAGAGCATAAGTACCATAACGAGGAAAATACCCACCCAGCCTCTCTCCTGTAGTGCTCCCCACATATGCCGCACAGATTCCTGCAGGTTATCACGATGGATGAGTTGCGAATAGATAGAGTATGCCAGCCAAGTAAAAAGCCCCGCTCCTAATAAGTAATTGAGAATTATTTTGGTACTTTTGTTCAGACAGTCAAATTTTGGCAAAAATAAACTCCTGTTGGCAAACAAGTCAAAAATAATTCTCGGCATTGACCCTGGCACCCTTGTAATGGGCTACGGGCTTATACTTATAGAAGGAAAAAAAGCCAGCCTCCTGGAGATGAGTGTATTGAAACTCTCTAAATTCAAAGATCACTACGAAAGACTACAACTGATTCATTGCAGGGTACAGGAGCTGATTCAGCAGCATAAACCAAGCAGTTTTGCCATTGAAGCGCCCTTTTTTGGTAAGAATGTGCAAAGTATGCTAAAACTGGGCCGTGCCCAGGGTGTGGCTATTGCTGCTGCTATTCAGGCCGGCCTTGAGGTCACCGAATATTCCCCGAAAAAAGTAAAACAATCTGTTACAGGTAATGGTAATGCAGATAAGGAACAGGTTTGGCTGATGTTGCAACGCATCCTCAGTATCTCAGAACGCCCTGATTACCTTGATGCTACAGATGCCCTCGCAGTGGCGGTATGCCACTTTTATCAGGAAAATAATCCGCTCGCAGGAATCACCAAGGCAAAAGGTTGGGATAAATTCCTTCAGCAGCACCCCGAAAGGATCTCAAGGTAAAAAGCACCCGGCTAAAAGGTTATTTCATAAATCCGTAAATTGTAGTTACTTTGGTTGAAATAAAAACCCAATTAAAAGCTAACGGCCATGTGCCCGGATAACAGCTTAACTATGAAAAGTCATCATTTGTTATACAGGAACCGTATAACAAGCTTTTTTATATTAATCAGCATCAGGCAGATATGAAAGCAAGAATCCTATTGGTGGAAGATGATCAAAATATTGGTGCGGTTACGAAGAAACGATTGGAAGAAGCGGGCTATGATGTAGTGCACAGTATAGACGGCCAGGCAGCCTGGGAACAATTCCAGTTACGCTCATTCGATATTTGTTTGCTCGACGTGGTAATGCCCAAAAAAGACGGTCTACAACTGGCGCAACAGATCCGCGAACTCAATGACCATGTTCCTATATTATTCCTCACTTCTAAAAATGAAAAAGAAGACAGAATAGCCGGACTCCAAATCGGTGCTGATGACTATATCAGTAAACCATTCAGTATGCAGGAACTGATCCTTCGGATAGAGGTTTTCCTTAAACGTACTATGAGCCGCGGGAAAGATAAATCGAACCTGTATGCTATAGGGCAACTGACCTTTGACTATGAAGATCTGCGCCTCTATACTTCCAGTGGTGATATATCCATTTCTGTTACACAAAAAGAAGCAGACCTGCTGAAATACTTCTGTAATAATCCCAATAAAACTTTAAAAAGAGAAGACATCCTTTCCAATGTATGGGGAAAAGATGACTATTTCCTGGGACGCAGTATGGATGTATTCATCACCAAACTGCGGAAACATTTCAAATCAGATCCGCAAATCAAGCTGGAAACCGTACATGGTGTAGGATTCCGCTTTAATATCCCCTCAAAATAGCCACTACATTGCAGCGATAATCCGCGCCTGTATCGCTTTAAATTCTTCTACAGACAGCTTTAGCTTACTGCGGGAAAAGTTCATATCATCTGCGGAATTGATCGGGATCAGATGCATATGCGCGTGCGGCACTTCCAGGCCTACCACACTAACGCCTATACGATTACAGGGAACCACTTTTTCTATGGCCCGTGCAATAGGCTTGGCAAACAATAACCACTCCTGCAGCAGGTTGTCGGCTACATCAAAGAACTTGTCCGTTTCAACTTTCGGTATCACCAGGGTATGTCCCTGTACCAGCGGAAAAATATCCAGGAAAGCATAAAAATGTTCGTTCTCTGCAATCTTATAACTTGGAATCTCGCCTTTGATAATTTTCGTGAAGATGGTCATAGTATGTAGTTCTTGGTAACATGATAAAAAGAAACAGGGGCTGCAAATGAATGCAACCCCTGCAAATATCACGAAAAAGTAGGCTTATGCAGTTATATTATCGATCTTAAATTTAATCTGCCCGTTTGGCGCCTGTACTTCCGCTACTTCGCCTACATGCTTGCCTAAAAGGCCTTTACCTATCGGGGAAGTCACTGAAATTTTGCCGGCCTTCAGATCTGCTTCCGTTTCTGAAACAATCTGGTAGGTAAAAGTCTTTTTATTAGCTACATTGGTAATGGTTACCTTACAAAGGATAGACACTTTTGAAGTATCAATTGCATCTGCACTCACTATCCGGGAAACAGCAATGGCATTTTCCAGTGCGGCAATCTTCGCTTCATGCAAACCCTGCGCTTCTTTGGCGGCATCATATTCGGCATTTTCCTTTAAGTCACCCTTTTCCCTGGCTTCTGAAATAGCACGTGCAATTTCTGCCCTTCCCTTTGTTTTAAGTAAGGTCAGCTCATTCATCATTTGATCAAGGGTTTCTTTCGTAACGTAATTTATGCCAGACATAACCTGTTGTGTTTTTTTTGGTTATAAGAAAAAAAAATCAACGCCTCCATTTGCACAGAAGCGTTGTTTACTGGTATTATTGCAAATATAATGAAATTTGTATAAAGAAAAAACCTCCTTATTTCGGATATAAATAAATTGATAATCAATCATTTATACCCAAAAAGCAACCTGTAGGGTCAGGTCTAAAGAATATTCAGTTTCTCCAATACAATACGGGCCATTTTGATGCTTGCCTGATGGGAATACCCGGCAATATGCGGGGTTACCACTACATTATCGGCTTTCAGCAACCAGGCCAATTGTTCTTTTTCTTCTTCGTTATAAGTAGTCAGTTTTTCATTTTCCAGCACATCCAGGCAGGCGCCTGCCAATACTCCGTTACTGAGTGCGGCAATCAGGTCGCGGTTATTCACCAGCTTGCCCCTTGCCACATTCATAAACCACACCGGCCGGGCAAAAGAAGCAAAAAAGGCCGAATTGCCCAGGTATTTTGTTTCAGCGGTAAGTGGCAGGTGCAGGCTTACTACATCTGCTTCCCGGAATATCTCCTCCATGGTAGCCTCTTTCACGGCTGCTGTACCAAAACCGGTTTTATATTTATCATATGCCAGGATATTAACATCGAACCCCTGCAATTTATGCGCAAAGGTGCTGCCTGTATTACCATAGCCGATTATCGCCACCGTTTTGCCGTTCAGCTCATATCCTCTGTTCCCGTCGCGCTCCCAGATCCCTTGCCTGAGCTCCAGGCTGCTCTTCAGCACATTATTCAACAGGCACAACAACATGCCCACGGCCTGTTCACCTACTGCATCACGATTACCTTCAGGGCTGCTCACGCAATGAATTCCTTTACTTTCTGCGTAAGGTACGTCTATCAGTTCCATGCCTGAGCCTAAACGTCCGATCCACTGAAGCTGCCGGGCCTGATCAATCATCTTTTTATCTACATGGATACGGGTGGTAACAATCAGCCCGGTACAGTCCCCGATTTCCCGGTATACTTCATCATAAGTAACAGCTGGCAGGTAGGTTACTTCATACCCTTTGTTTTCCAGCTGTTCAATCAGATACGGATGTGTTTTCGCTGTAATTAATACTTTTCTGCTCATATCATCTTATGGGATAATGCTGCAAAATCAGCCACACTTAGCTCCTCTGCTCTTTTTGTAAAGATGGGATCCTGTGCTAACAGCTCCTTGTCGAACATCGTTTTAAGCGGATTACGCAATTGCTTGCGCCGCTGGCCGAAAGCCGTTTTCACCAGTACAAAAAATTTGCGCTCAGAGGCAATATCTGCCGGTTGCTCCAGCCGGGTAAGGCGGATCACAGCAGATTTTACTTTGGGCGGCGGATTGAAGCAGTTTTCATGTACTTCAAACAAATATTCAATCTTATAATAAGCCTGTAACAATACGCTCAGGATACCATATTCCTTGTTCCCATGGGGTGCTGCAATACGTTGCGCCACCTCTTTCTGGAACATTCCTACAACCACATCCACCTGCTGGCGCCAGTCCAGCACCTTGAACATGATCTGGGTAGAAATATTATAGGGGAAGTTGCCGATCAGGCGGAACGGGCCTTCAAAAGGCAGGGCTGCATCGAGGATGCTTTCATTGATCAGCTTACCTTTGATGACAGGATATGTTTTTTCCAGGAACTCCACCTTCTCCTTATCCAGTTCTATGGCTTTAAAACGGATACCGGGCAGCTGCAACAGGTATTTTGTGATGGCGCCCCCGCCAGGGCCCACCTCCAGCACTTGCTGGCCGTCGATTACAGGTAGCGACTCCACAATCTTTCTCGAGATGTTTTCATCTGTGAGAAAGTGCTGGCCGAGTGATTTTTTTAGTGTATACATTGTGAAGCGCAAAGATAAAGTATTATTACCTTTTAGCCCCTGCCTTTTAGCTTTTGAGGAGGCTGCCGGCTAAAAGCTGAAAGCTAACCGCTAAATACTTTATATTTGCCATTCATTGAGGCAATTCAGCATGAGTACTACCCAGATCAACAAACCGGTAATCGGTATCACCATCGGTGACATCAACAGCATAGGCGCCGAAATCATTATCAAAACCTTTATGGACACGCGTATGATGGAATTTTGTACGCCGGTGATCTTCGCGTCCAACAAAACCATCAACTTTTACCGGAAGCTGATGAATGAAAATAATTTCAACTACCAGAGCATCAAAGACTTTACCCGGCTGAATCACAAGCAGGTGAACGTGTATAACTGCTGGGAAGAGGAAGTTCAGATCACCCCCGGAGTACTGAATGAAACCGGCGGCAAATACGCTGCCCGGGCACTGGAAGCTGCCATCAACTGTTTAAAGGATGGATATATCTCCGGCCTGGTAACAGCCCCCATCCATAAAAACAATATTCAAAGCAGCACCTTTAACTATACCGGTCACACTCCTTACCTGAGGGATTCCTTTAATGCAAAGGATGTACTCATGTTTATGACCGCTGATAATATGCGCGTGGGGCTTCTCACGGAACACGTGCCCCTGGCCGATGTAGCAAAATACGTCACTAAAGAAAACATCCTGGGCAAGCTGCACCTGATGAGAGATAGCCTGGTTAAGGATTTCGGCGTAGACCAGCCAAGGATCGCGGTATTGGGGCTCAACCCGCATGCCGGCGATGAAGGGTTGATAGGCCGGGAAGAAATTGATCATATTATCCCTGCCATCCGGCACGCTAAAGGCAATGGGATCCTCTGTTTCGGACCATATAGCGCCGATGCCTTCTTTGCAAGGGAAATGTTCAGACAGTTTGATGGTGTACTGGCTATGTACCACGACCAGGGTCTTATTCCATTTAAATCGCTGGCCAGCGGCAATGGCATTAATTATACCGCCGGATTGGGTATTGTACGTACTTCCCCCGATCATGGCACCGCCTTCGATATTGCCGGTAAAAACCTGGCAGACCCTGATTCTTTCAGACAAGCTATCTTCACCTGCCTGGAAATACTGGAACAGCGGCAGCGCTATGCAGAAAATACCCGGAACCCGCTGAAGAAAACAGAGCTGGCGTCTGAATAGCTTTATGACTTACCCGTTTTCAGGTAAGATTGAATAGAAGTAACATAATTTCCGAAGGCTTTCCTGCCGGCGGGTGTTATTTTACAGATGGTTTGCGGATAGTTGTCTTTAAACTGTTTCACTACAGAAATATATTCCGCATCGCGTAACTTATTAATCTGCACGCTCAGGTTGCCTGCAGTCGCATTTGTTTTTTCTTTCAACAGTGTAAATTCTGCTTCTTCTTCACTGATCAACACGGACATAATAGCCAGCCTCAATTGTGAATGTAATACCGGGTCCAGATCTTTAAAGTCCATGAGCTTAATTTCTTATACAGTTATTTTGATATTCAGCTATTTTGTTTCCATGGTAAATACCAGGGAAACAAAATAACTAAATATCCGGTAATATACTACCTTGCTATTTCTGACTTTGTTCCAGCAGTTTGCGGGTATATGTTTCTCCCCAATGTGGCGCGATACTGCTTTCCGGCTTGAATGCCGCAAATTTTTCCAGTGCCAGTTCCAGTGTCGTTTTCGCTTTTGATTTACTGCCACCCCATTGTTCAGGTGTAAATAATAAGGATTGTCCCTCTAACATATAGATCCGAGGATTTTCCGGATTGAGGCTTTTCGCCTGTTCAAGCTGGGCAGCGGCTTCCGGCCCAAACTTCATACCACGCGTCATAGGGTCTACTGTTAACCGGGCGGTAGCTACCAGTGAACGGATACATGCAATTTCTGAATTCTTAGGGCTTAGCGCTTCCGCTTTATCCAGGTTACTTTCTGCCTTATCTGCCAGCGGATCTATCTGGCTTTTGTCTTTCAGTGTAAATGCCTGCATCACCTGCATATAGGCTGCATAGTAATAAGGCAGCCACTGGCTTTTTTCCGCATCAGCAATACGTTCAAAAGTGTTGGCCTTTTGTTGTAACGCCTCCTGGGTAAAAGTACTGCTGCTGTCCAGGTCAGACGTTTGCTTTGTCATGGCTTCTGTGTATTGAGCGCTTTGCGCAACGGCAACCGTAGCCAGGCTACCGGTAAATAAAAAAGCAAGAAAGAGTCGTTTCATATTTATTGTGATTAGAGGTTATTAATAACATCCTGTCTTCTGTCGATTCCGAAATTCATGAACATACCCAGGTAAATAAATCTTGGTACGTTGGGAACTACCTCATCCCTGCGTAAACCATCGGAGGAGTAATGATAGCCGAACACCTGTTTATTGCCCAATACGTTGCTTACGGATAATACAAAAATGGTAAACGCTTTCCGGATATTAGTCAGGTAACTGGCGCTCACTCCCACGGAGTTATAGGTCATTGTGCGGTCGGACATAAACTTATCTGTGGGCTGATTTGGATTATAATAAGGACGGCCTGTTGCAAATGAATACGTTAATCCCAGGTTGGTACTGAGTTTGGGCAGGAAATGTTTGTACACAATGCTGGCGGTGTGATTGGCCGCGAAATCTGGTTGCACCCGGAACGGATAGTTCAGGTAATCGCGTTTTGTATCCAGGTAAGAATAGGAGATCCAGTAATCCACATTTTTAAAAGTTTTCCTGTCGCGCCAGAATAACTCTACACCCTGGGCATATCCGCTGCCATTGTTGTTATACGTTGGCACTGTTTTTACCAGGTCGGCATACTTCTTATAAAACACTTCTGTACGGAAAGTATAATCAGTAGCCACCCGTTGATAACTGAGGATGTAGTGTGTGGCTTTCATATAACCAAGGTTGCGGTCGAACCGGATATATTGTGGCTCCGGCTTCTGGTAATAATCACCATAAGCCACAGAGAACTGGCTGAAGTTATTTACTTTGTAGGCCAGCGACACACGGGGCGCAAAGTTCATTTCACCAAGAACAGAACTGTATTCCGCTCGGCCGCCTACACGCCCTACAAAGCTGGGCGTAAAATAAATATCCCCTTCTGCAAAAGCAGCCGTGTAATTATCTGTAAAATTGGCTTTGTTCCGGTTAAAGGCAGACCTTTCTTCTGCATACTGGTATTCACCGCCGAATCGCAATACGGAGAAGCGGCCGAGGTTCTTATAAAACATCACCCTGCTCTGGCTAAGGTTCGACTGTACTTTGATCAGTGAGGGCCCGGGATTTTTCTGTAAGGTATCTGCATCAATATTATCAGTATTACTGCTGAAAGAAGCCCCAATATACAGGTGCCAGTCGCGGCCGATGTTTTCCCGGTAAGTAAGATTCGTATATACGTTATTGTTATGCAGCTTAAAAGATTCCGTATAGCCCGGGTATTCCAGGCTGTTGGAGTTGAATCCCATTTTGGTCCAGTTCCCGTAGCCATAAAATTTGAGCATGCCCGTACGGGAGGTTTTGCGCCGGAAATTAACGGAGGTGCCAATAATTTCAGGGCCGAGATTGGGTGCATTCTTAGGCTTAATAATATTAAAGTAAGGCGCGAGGTTAGTATAGTCTGCCTCTATCCCGTAGGATGTTTTTTTATCTTTTGAGAGATTGTCCAGCCCTGCATTCACACCTATTACAGATACGCCCACTGTGGAAGAAGAGCGTTCGGGCAGATCGATAGATTCGAGGATAAGCGCAGACGACAATCCCTGGCCATACTGCGCGGAGTAGCCACCACTGCTGAAGGTGGTGCCCTTAAACAGGAATGGGGAAAAGCGGCCACGGCCCGGGATATCCGGCAGGCTGCTGTAAAAAGGATTCCTTACCAGCATGCCATCAATCAGGGTTTGCGTTTCATAACCTGTACCACCCCGTACAAACAGCCCTTCGCGATCGTTGGTTTGCTGGGCGCCTGGTAATGTTTTGATGGCATTGGCAATATCGGCGCCGGCGCCGGCCGTAGTTACAATATCCAGCGGTTTCAATACCGTGCCTTTCTTATCGTCGCTGGCTTCAAAGCTGCCGGCCGAAATGGTTACCACACGTAACGCGTTTACCGCACTCTTCAGCACAATGTTCAGCTGCTCCCCTGCTGCGGTATTTATTTTCAACTCCAGCGTCTGGTAACCTGTAAGCGAGGCGGATAATAGCTGGTCGCCGGTAGCCGTGGTAGGAAAGGAAAAAGAGCCGTCCGCCGCAGTAGTAGCGCCGTCGTAGGACCCTTTTAATGCGATGTTCACGCCTGGCAGGGGATGCTTTTTGCTGTCGGTCACTTTACCGCTGATCTTATTCTGTGCCAATGAGAATAAGGGTGTAAAAATGAAGAGACACAGATACCGGCTGATGTTGGACATATGAAGGGATTAATTATAGATCAAACATAAACTAGTTTATGTTATAAACCAAATACAATAAAAAGAAACCGGGTAAAATACCCGGTTTCTTCCGTAATTATCAGTTTTTAGCTATCGAAGCAGCTCAATCCAGCCTTTGTAGCTTCGTTCGCCCGTTGGTGTATTCAGCTTGAGTATGTAATAATAAGTGCCTTCATTCAGGGAATCACCGGTCCATTCGTTCTGGTAATTCTTCGACTGGTACACCATACTTCCCCAGCGGTTATAAATAAACAGGGAAGAATTGGGGTATCTCAGGATGCCGATGATAATGAACTTATCGTTCTTTCCATCGCCGTTAGGCGTAATTACATTCGGCACCAGGATATCATCGCCTGTAACGGTAACTACCTTACTCACCGCGATATTGTTGGATGGATCCGGATCAGGTAACAGCGAGGTGGCAGTGGCACTGTTAATCACATCGCCGGTATTGGTGATCCGGGTAGTATATTTCAGTGTAGCCGTTCGCGTGAGTACCAGGCTATCCAGGCGCCATACCAGTATCCGGGTGGCTGGGTCATAAGTAACTTCTCCAATGCCTGCATCAAATCCATTGATAATATCCAGGTTATCTTTCAGCGTATCCCTCACCTCAATCCGGGTGGCGCTAAACGGACCGGCATTATTCAATGTTAACACAAAGTCCGCCTTGCTTCCTACCTGCATAGGCGCCGTACTGAGCAGTTCTTTCTGCAATTGCAGATCTGCCGTTGGAATAGCCGACACAGTGGTAATTACAGTGGCGCTGGTATTATTGGCTGAAGCTGTATCCACAGTGCCTGCCGGAGCGGCAATAACCGCCTGATTACGCAACTGCACTGTACTGTTCACCTTACCGGTGATCACTATTGTAACAGCTGCTTCTGCCGGCAATGTGCCTATAGTAGCTTTTACCACATTTCCTGCATTCGTGGTTTGCACATTACCTGCTCCGCCGCTTACAGTTACCGACCGTATATAAGCTCCCTCAATATTTGCCGGGAGTATATCTGTGATCACGGCCCCGTCGCCTGCTGCCGGGCCACCATTTCGTGCAACAATGATATAGGTAATCGAATCATTTTCCATGAGTTGAACCGGGCCTGATTTGGTCACAGAAAGATCCAGTTTCCTGATACCGGGTACTATTTCAGTTGTCACAGGATCTGATGGCACAGGCGTACCTGTTCCCTGTTTTACAGTAGCTGTATTAGTAACGCCAGTGATCTCCGCATCTTCGGGGATAATACCTTTAATATTCACCTGGATGGTATTAGCGCTACTTGCCTCCAGGTTACCGGTTACAACGATATTATTGCCGCTACCCGTTGCCCCGGCGGTTACCTGTGAAGTACCATTGGCGGTAGCAGTCCAGGTTACCTGCGTAATGGCAGCATCCACCACATCAGTAATATTGATGCCTGCAGCGGCGGAAGGTCCTGTATTGGAAGCAATGATCACATAACGGATAGTGTCTCCTGCATTCACGCGGGCAGGTCCCGTTTTAACAATACCCAGCTGCGAGCGGCTGCTTACCTGTGTGGTAGCCGTTGCCGTTACGGTTTGATTATTTGCATCCTTAGCGTTGGCAATATTGGTAATACTACCAGTGAAGGTGGTATTAATTTTACCGCTGATCTTTATGTTGATGGCATTACCAGGGCCTGCACTGATATTACCATTCAATAACACATCGCCGCTACCACTGTTGCTGCCTGTGATCTGCGCGGCGCCTGTGGTGGTAGCCGTCCAGCTAACCCCGCTCAATGTATCGGATACCACATCACTGATCTGTATGCCTGTTGCATCGGACGGGCCATCGTTGGTAACCGTGATATTGTATTGCAAGCTGTCGCCTGCAACGGCGGTTGCTACTGCCTGTTTCACGATACGCAGGGATGGTTTCCTCGTTACCGTTGTTATTACCGGAATACTTGGCATGGAATCACCGGCTGATGGTTTCAACGTGGCTATATTTGACAATGCAGTAACTGTTGCGCCTGCAGGCACCACTCCACTTACATTGACCACTATAGCATTGCCGTTGCCTGCAGCAATATTACCGGTTACCAGCACCTGGTTACCACTGCCCGATGCACCGCTGTTAACCTGTGAAGCACCATTGGCAATTGCTGTCCAGGTAACGCCTGTAATAGCAACCGGCACCGCGTCACGGATGCTTACACCTGCCGCATCAGAAGGACCTGCATTAGTAGCGGT
Organism: Chitinophaga polysaccharea; assembly: GCF_902150045.1. Lineage (GTDB taxonomy): Bacteria > Bacteroidota > Bacteroidia > Chitinophagales > Chitinophagaceae > Chitinophaga > Chitinophaga polysaccharea_A. Next base: position 134,098 of record NZ_CABFVU010000002.1, on the reverse strand, counting down.
GATCACATAGTGAACAGAGTCGCCCGCATTTACCTCGGCATTACCTGTTTTTGTAATAGCCAGTACGGATTTGCCAATAGCCTGTGTGGTAACAGAGGAAGTAACTGTTTTTCCGCCGGTATCTGTGGCACTGGCAGTGTTAACGATGCTATCCCTAAGCCCTGCTGCGGTTTTACCGGTGATCCGGAGTTGCAGAGTATTACCGTTGCCTGCAGCAATATCTGCCGTCAGATTAACGGTGTTGCCGGTACCGGCTGCGGCGCCCGTGATCTGCGCATTACCGGCGGTTATGGCGGTCCAGCTTACGCCGGTAAGTGTAGCCGGCACAATGTCACTGATCTTTACATTATGTGCATCAGAAGGGCCGGTGTTACTTACAGTGATCACGTATTGCAAACTATCGCCTGCATTTACAGTTTGCGGCGCCACCTTCACAATGCTAATGCCCGGCGCATTCTGTATATTGGTTGTTACTGTTGGCGAGCTAACCGTATCACCACCTGCGGTTCTTCCGCCGGCTGTGTTCATAATAACGCCTGTAGCACCTGCAGCAATGCTGCCATTCACTGTAATCTGTATGGTGTTACCTGCGCCTGCAGCAATATCGCCCTGCAATTGTATGCTGTTACCTGTTCCGGCGGCTGGTGTTGTTACCTGAGCATTACCTGATGCCACGGCTGTCCAGCTCACATTGGCGATGGCCGCAGGTACTACATCCGTAATCGTAAATCCTTTCACATCAGACAATCCCTGATTGGATGCAGTAATCACATAACTGATACTGCTACCTGCTTTAACTGCAGCAGGGCCTATTTTATCCAGTTTAATAACGGCTTCTTTAACAACCGTCATACCTGTAACGGATGTGTATTCATTACCGCGATTATCAGTTGCTGTAGCGGTATTTGTAATATTACCTTCGTACTCCGGATCTATCTTACCGCTGATAGTCACCCGAATACCATTAGCTGTACCGGCAGGCACATCTCCACTGAAGGATATCCGGTTACCCACTCCTGTTACCGGCGTACCGGCAGCCAATGTGGCGGTTCCTCTCGTGGTAACAGCCCAGGTTACATTTGTTATCTGCGGCGGCACCACATCTGTTACCGCTGCATTCACCAGATCAGATGGACCCTGGTTGCCAAGATCTATCACATAGCTCACATTGCTGCCCGCGATAGCTTTCTGCGGACCGGATTTTGTGAATTGTACGCCCGGTTTATTGAGGATATGTGTATTAACAGAATCTCCGGAAACTATATTTCCGCTTATACTTACCAGTGCTTTATTCTGTATGATACCTGATAATCCCGGTGCAACAGTTCCCGTAATAGTTACGAGTATATTGTTGCCCGCACCTGCCGGAATGCTGCCACGCACACTGACATTGTTACCGGTGCCGGATGCAGCGCCAATCAGGGTACCGCCCGTAGCTGCCGCATTCCATGTTACCTGTTGTACCGCGGCAGGCACCAGGTCTGTAATAGTAATGCTGTCTGCATCTGATGGGCCTGCATTAGCTACCAGTAATGTATAATTAATAATGCCACCCGCAGTTATTGAATCGGGTGCTGATTTATTGATCCTTATAGTAGCTCTCTTATCCACCTTTGTAATTACCGGCGCTGTATTGGTACTGACCGCATTCAGGCTATAGGCAGCGATATTGGTAATATTTCCGGAGAAGGAAGCCGGAATGGTTCCACTCACGCTAACGACTACACGGTTATCTGCACCTGCAGGCACGTTGGCTGTAAAGCTAACGTTGCCTGCCCTGTTAACAATATTGCCCCCGTTAATACCTGCAGTTCCCTGTGCGGTAGCGGACCATACCGGGTTTTGCAATTCCGCTGGAAGCACGTCTGCTACAGTTACATTCAACGCATCGGAAGGACCGTTGTTGCTTAACACAAGGTTATAACTGATGGTACTGCCGGCTGCAGCAGTTGGCGGACCGGATTTGGTTAACTGTATTCCCGGCTTGCTGCTGATCTGTGTTACCACCTGGTTAGACGGATAATCCACCCCACCCGCATTAGCCCTTGCCTGGTTGGTTAAGCTGCCTGTTTGTGAAGAAGGAACCGTAGCTGTAACCACTATATGGATAGCGTTACCGTTACCTGCAGGAATACCTGCGGTGAAGTTTACGTTGCCAGGTTGCTGCTGCAGGTTGCCGCCATTGATGGAAGCAGTGCCCACTGCAGAGGCAGACCACCGCACATTTTGCAGGCCGGCCGGTAATGTATCTGCTATCACAATATTGGTGGCATCAGAAGGACCATCGTTATATACATCTATCGAATAGGAAATAGCATTACCGGCAGCCACTGTATCAGGCGCCGCTTTCACCAGCCTGATACCACTAAGGATTTTTATTACAGTGGTTACCGTATCCGTTAAAGCAGCGCCTGTAACAGGTGTTACAGCAGCTATATTTACCAGCTCGCCGGAAGCAGCAGGATCTGCTGTTCCATTCACGGTTACCTGGATAGTATTCGCACTGCCCGGTGGTATAGTTGCCTGGAAGCTCACATTACCGGTCTGGTTGCTGAGGTTACCTCCACTGATAGCCGCTGCGCCGCTGGCGGTGGCCGACCATACCGCATTCTTCAGCGCTGACGGCAATACATCTGTAACCGTTATGCCCTGCGCAGTAGAAACACCTGTATTGGTAACAGTGATGGTATATGCCAATGGCGCACCGGCAGCCACGCTGGCCGGACCGGATTTGCTGATGCCAATAGCCGGCCGGTTGATCACCTGGGTATTTACTTCATTACTTAAAACAGATTGCCCGTTGCTTTCCGCTACGGCCCTGTTCATTATATTTCCTGTAAATGCAGGATCTGTGTTACCTGCAATCGTTACTCTTATCAGGCCTCCAACAGGGATGTTCCCTGCTATTTGCAGTGAATTACCCGTACCGGTTCCACCACTGATGATGGTGGCATTGGTAGAGGTAGCACTCCACCGCACATTTTTCAGTTCTACAGGAATACTATCCCTGATACTTGTACCGTTAGCTACAGATGGCCCGTTATTGCGGATATCAATTGTATATCTCACCGTATCGCCGCCTGCAATCTGTGCGGGTCCTGATTTCAGTACAGATAATCCGGGTGCGGAGGTTACCTGTGTATTTACAGATACTGTGGCGGGGGTTGGATCCGTTACTCCTGCCGGCGGAGTGGCGGCAGCCGTATTAGTAAGTATGCCGTTAAAGGCAGGATCTACCATGCCTTCCACTGTGATAGTAATAACACCACTGTTAGCCGGTATATTTCCGGTCAGTGATATGGCATTGCCGTTACCATTACCATTATTTACAGTAGCGCCGCCGGTACCTACAGCTGTCCAGCTTACATTGGTAATGCCTGCAGGAACATTATCTGTGATCGTTGCTCCTGTTGCATTTGCCGGCCCTGCATTGGTTACTGTGATCACATAGGTGATCTGCTTACCTGCTGCAATGACTGCAGGCGCTGTTTTATTAATTCTAAGATCAGCAGAGTTGTTGACCGAAGTAACTACAGTACTTACTTTGCTGGTACCGGCAGAAGCGGTAACCGTATTTGTGATTGTAGTTGCGGCCAATGGGCTTACAGTACCGGTAATAGTGATAGTGATAGTGCCACTGTTGCTGGCTCCCAGCGATGCTCTTTCATTGCTGACAGAACCGCTGCCACTGAGATTTACCATAGATGCATTGCCACTCACCACAGCAGACCAGGTAACGCCTGTAATATCTGCAGGAACATTATCAGTAATAAACACTTCATTCGCATCAGACAGCCCGTTATTACTCAGCACAATGGTATACGTAATCTGATCATTTACATTCACACTTGCAGGCCCTGATTTAGATACCTGTAAACCAAGATCTGTAGTAACGTTGGTACTGATGCTGCTGGTGTTATTAGCAGGATTGGTTTCGGTTACAGTAGATGGCACGTTAACCGTTGTAGTATTCACAATGGTACCGCTAGCAGACGGATCTACAGTACCGGTAATGGTTACCATTACTGTGTTGTCCGGGCCCGCTGCTATACTTGCATTCAGGGTAACGGTATTGCCTGTAATCACGGGACTGCCGGCAATAGCATTTCCACCGGCCATTGCACTTACGTTGGTAATATGGATGGATGCCGGCACCACATCGGTAATGCTGGCAACATCCACATTGGAAATGCCATTATTGGTGACCACCAGCTTATAGGTGATTTGCTGTCCTGCTGCAATATTGGCCGGACCTGATTTCACGATCACCAGGTCGGCTTCTTTCTTCACATTTGTGACTACGCTGGAAGTAGCCGGGTTGGTATTGGTCATATCCGGTGGCGGCGTTACTGTAACGGTATTGGTAATATTGGTGCCGCTTACCGTAGCAGGGTCCAGGGTTCCATTTACAACAATGTCGATGCTGCCACTGCCTGCAGCTATATTAGCCTGCAGGGTTACATTCCCGGTGCCGCTGCCTGCTGATACAAAACTGCCGGCGCCGTTTGCTACCGCAGTCCATGTTGGTTGCAGTATACCGGCAGGAATAATATCCGAAATTGTGGCTCCACTTACATTAGACGGGCCTTCGTTGGTCACCTTAATGGTATAGCTAACCCGCTCGCCCGCTACTGCGCTGGCAGGCCCGCTCTTCACCACGCGCAAAACGGCTTTGCGGCTGGTGATGGTAGTTACAGCAGCAGTCACCGGCGCCTGTCCGGGGATAGTAGCTGTAACCGTATTAACAACCTGGGCACCGGCAAATTCAGGATCCAGTTTACCCGTTACCGTTATATCCACTGCATGCCCGGCGGATGCAGGAATATCAGCCGTAAGCTGGATATCTCCTGTGCCGCTATTACTGCTCACCGTGGTACCTGCACCGGCAACGGTTGCCGTCCATACCGGTTGTAGTATTGCCGGGTTAATAACATCTGTAATAGCTATACCTTTTGCATCCGATGGTCCGGTATTGGATACACGGATGGTATATGTAATTGTATCGCCGCTGAATGCGCTTCCCGGGCCATTCTTTGTGAGCACTATACCGGGCTGCGAATTAACTGCAGTATTTAGTGTATCCGTTAACGTTACAGGAAGATCAGGAGAGGTAACATAGGCAATATTCCGCAATGGCGCTCCGGTATAAGCGGGATCAACTGTTCCTTCAACAGTGATCACGATACTGTTGGCGGTAGCTCCTGCTGCAAGATCTGCGGATAGATTTACAAGATTGCCGGCATCTGAGCTGCTACCATGTATCACGGCATTTCCTGTTGCAACGGCTGTCCAGGTAACATTACCAACAGCAACAGGTACAGTATCCCTGATTTGCAAACCGGTAGCGTTAGACGGGCCATTGTTATGCAGTGTGATCTGGTAAACGATCCTGGCGCCCGCAGACACTGATGCCGGGCCTGTCTTACTTAAAAGCAAAGCAACCTGTTTACCTATGTGCGTAGTAGTTTCATTGGAACTAACAGGTGTGCTTCCCGCCGGCGTAACAGTAGCGGTATTCCTGATATCCCCGGTGGCAGCAGGGTTCACGGTGCCATGAACAGTGAGTATTATACTGTTACCTGCGCCTGCGGCGATAGCACCGTTTATGGTAATATTATTTCCATTTCCGGCACCTGTTTGTACAGATGCGTTACCAGCAGTAACGGCCGACCAGGTTACGTTTTGCACGGCAGCCGGCACTACGTCTGCAATAGCGATGGCCTGCGCATCAGACGGGCCAATATTGGTTACTGTAACCGTGAAGGTAATATTGCTGCCGGCAGGAATAGTATCCGGCGCGCTTTTCACTACCTGTATGCCGGGCGCATTAATCACTGTAGTGGTAATGCTGTCGCTTCTTACTGTATCTTTACCGGGCACTGCTACAGCAGCCGCATTCATCAGTGTGCCGGTATAGCTGGAAGCCAGTGTACCGGTAATATTTATGAAGATATAATTACCGGTGCCTGCATCCAGGTCTGCATTCATTGTTACATTGTTACCGGTACCTGTAGCCCCACTGGTAATATTTCCGCTGCCTGTAAGACTGCTTGTCCATTTCACATTTTTAACGGCTGCCGGTACAATATCCTGTATAACAATACCCCGGGCGTTGGAAACGCCAAAATTGGTGATGACCAGCTGGTAACTCACCTGTTCACCGGCTTTTACCTGGGAAGGACCTGTTTTACTGATATTTATGGCAGGATCATTCGTGATTAATGTTGTTACATTGGCTTCCACTGTTGGAGCGCCTGTTACCGCCGCGGTAGCGGTATTTTCCAGGGTGCCTGTCGCCGCTGCACTTACAATACCGTCTATAGTTACGGTAACATTGCCTCCTGTTGGAATATTTGCAGTCACCGCCACTGTATTGCCATTACCGGTATTTCCTGTTGTTATCACAGCCCCGCCGCCGGTAGTAGTTGCCCAGCTGGTATTTTGTACGATAGCATTTACATTGTCCGATATATTTACGCCCGTTGCGTCAGATACACCTGTATTCCTTACCTGTACAACGTACCGGATGCGCCCTCCTGCTGAAAGGGTGGTAGCGGCAGTTTTGGTGATCTGTAACTCCGGTTTGCTCGTAATATGGGTTTGTACAGTATCGGATGTAATCGTATTGCCGTTAACGTTAGCGGTAAAATGATTGGATAATGTTCCGGTAGCAGATGATGCAAGCGTTCCCTGTACGGTAATAACAATGGCCTGTCCTGCGCCGGCAGGAATATTACCGGTAACATTTACTGTATTGCCGGTACCTGAAGCGCCGCTGGTAATAACCGCTCCGCCCATGACAGTAGCGGTCCACTGCGTATTTGATAATGACGCAGGTACTACATCTGTGATCACCACGTTAACAGCGTCAGATAACCCACTGTTTGTTGCTGTCAGAGTATAGGTAACCGCTTGCCCTGCCACCGCGGTATCCGGAGCGCTCTTGGATAATTCCACACGCGGACTGTTTACCACATTTGTAACAACAGGATCAGATGGCACCTGTGTACCACCTTCGGTACCAGCAACAGCCCGGTTGGTTATCGGGCCGCTGAAGGACGGGTTTATCCTGCCACTGACATGGATCAATATATAATTGCTGTCGCCTGCCGGGATGTCGCCAACCAATTGTAATATCCCGTTATTAATTTCGGCAGTTAAATAAGAAGCAGTACCCTTTGTTGTTACCGTTAGCACCGGGTTCTGAACAGGTACCGGCAGTGTATCAAACAGTGTAACCTTAAACGCATCAGAAGGACCGCCGTTGTTGATTTGCAGGAGATAATCAATAGCGCCGCCTGCATCTGCTGTTGCAGGTCCACTCTTTGTGAGTGTAAGACCGGGCCGGTTGTTGATCTTTGTAATGATCTCCTCTGAGTTAACAGGCGGCTGATCAGTTGCTGCCACACTTGCTGTGTTATTGATATTACCTGTTGCACCAGGGCGTATGGTACCACGAACTATAATGGTCACCTTATTATTATTTCCCGCAGGAATGTTGGCATTCAATAATATCGTATTACCGTTACCGTTAGCACCGCTGTTGATCACAGCGTTGCCGGAAGCAGTAGCGGTCCAGCTCACATTTGTCAGCAATGCAGGAGCCACTTCGTCTGTAACAATAGCCTGCATTGCGTTTGAAGGACCTGTATTACTTACGGTGATGGTATAGGTTATCTCCGTTCCTGCATCAGCTGTTGCCGGGCCGGCCTTTACGATCTGTAGTCCCGGTTTATTATCTACCACTGTTTTATTAACAGCTGTAACAATAGTATCACCAGGCAATTCCGCAGTAGCGGTATTGGTGAGTGTGTCCACTGCGCCTGGAGATACGATGCCATTGATCCGTACAAGAACTGCATTTCCTGCGCCGGCCGGGATATTCACTATTGTGCTCACGTTATTGCCATTGCCTCCGCTGACACCACCTGTAGCAACAGCCGCTGCACCGGTAGTGGTAACCGTCCAGCTGGTATTGGTTATAGCGGCTGGCACTACATCTGTGATCGTTATACCGGTTGCATTTGATGGGCCGGCATTCACCAGTCGCAGCACATAATTCACCGGCTCTCCGGCGGCTACATGCCCTGTTGCCGGGCCTTGTTTAACAAGTGTAAGACCGGTGGTATTTATCAGTGTGGTATTAACGGTATTGGAAGACACCGGCGTACCTGCCGGAGGTGTTGCTGTAGCAGTATTTGAAACACTTCCGGTGGCAGCAGGATCTATCGTGCCATTGATATTTACAGTGATGGTATTGCCTGCACCGGCAGGTAAACCAGCTGTAAAATTAACAGCTCCATTGCCGCCAGGAACGCTGGTTGTAGCGCTGCCACCTGCTGTCACTGTCCATACCGGGTTTTGTATCTGTGCAGGCAGCTGATCTGCAATTACCACATTCGCTACATCCGAAGGGCCGTTGTTAACGATCAGCAACTGGTAACTGATACTGGTACCGGCTGTAGCGCTGGCCGGGCCTGTTTTTGCAATGTCAATATCTGTCTTAGGATCAGGCGTATCGGTATCAGATGCAGTATTACCGGATGGATTAATATTATTATAACCGGATGGAACATCAATGCTGGCAGTATTTGTAAGAGAGCCTGTAAATCCAGAGGGTATATCTATCGTTAACGTATATACGATTTCACTGCCTGCCGGCAAATTCACCTGTTCATTAATAGCACCGGATCCTGAGGTAGCGGACTGGCTTCCACCGGTGGTATTGGCTGTCCATGAAGCAGTGGTAACACCCGCCGGCAGCGGATCTCTGAAGGTGGCACCCGTCAGGTCAGATGGTCCTGTGTTCCGAACACTGATCTGGTAGGTGGTAGAAGTTCCCGCGGTGTAGGTAGCTGTATTATCGGTTTTGGTCACTTTTACCTCTACAGAACGGCCTACCGGTGTAACCAGTGTGCTGGTGGCAGGTGTGGAATCTGTTGTGGAGGCCGGAGGTATTGCTTTTACGGTATTGGTCAACCCGGTTCCTGTATATCGCCCTTCTACTTTACCGGCAATCGTTAGTGTTACCGATTTTCCCGGGGGTAGTAATACTCCTGTCCAACTGGCATTACCGGCTGAATAAATTCCTTCAGACGGCGTATAGTTATTTGCTATAAAGCCATCCGGCAGGGAATCATTTACAGTGAATGTTTCTCCCTGTGAAATAGTGGAAGGCCCGTTATTGGTAACCGTAATAGTATAAGTAAGAGGCAACCCTGCAGTGGCGTTGGCAGGAGAAGCGGTTTTAGTAACGCTGAGATCAATTACGCCAGCCTTCACCACAATATTTACTATTCCTATAGCACAAGCGCCCTGGTTATCACATACCTGGTACCTGTAAGAATCAGTGCCCACGGCACCTGCGGCCGGTGTATATGTAAATGTACCATCAGCATTCTGTATAACGGTGCCATAAGCTGGCTGTTCTATCAATGTAGTGGTTACCGTGATAGGCTGATTTTCCGGATCACTGTCGTTGGTCAATACATTGCCACTTACCGGCACATCCCTGGTGGTGGTGTAATTATCCGTTACTGCTACCGGTGGATTGTTAGGCACAATACTGCTCACCGTGGAGCTGTTGTTGGCTGCAACCGGATCGGGCATATCTGCCGGGCTGACTACGGAGGCCGTGTTGTTGATGGCATCGCCGCCTATTGCAGTTGCAGCAACTGTTCCTGTTACGGTGATCACAATTCTATTACCGGTTGCAAAAGGCAGGTTTCCTGTGGCATTCACAGATGGCCCTGTACCTGCAGCTGGCTGTACGCTAACGGCAGTGCCGCTTACAGAGGAAGTCCATGAAGCGTTCTCCATTTTTGCCGGGAGCAGATCCTGTATCTGCAAGCCTGAAACATCAGATGGGCCCAGGTTTTCAATGGTAAGTGTATAGGTAAGCGGGCTACCGGTTTTATACGTATTGCCTGCATCCGATTTGGTGATCTTCAGATCTGCCTGCCGGATATAATTGAGTACAACGGTATCATTTGATGCTGCGCAGTTTCCGTTGGAAATGGTCCAGACAAGTGTAGCGCTGGTATTGGGCTGTAATGTAACATTGGTACTAGCATTGGCGGTATCTGCAATTACTGCTGTTCCGCTGATCAGCGTCCAGGCGCCGGTACCATTTACCGGTGCATTGGCGTTCATTACAAAGCTGCCGCTGTTGTTTTTTGTCTGGTCCGGGCCGGCATTCGCCACATCCGGCTGCGCGTACACGTGTACCTGTACGGTATCTGCAGAGGAGGCACAGGTGCCGTTACTGATAGTCCAGGTAAATATATAGGTACCTGGTGTAAGATTTTGTATCCCTGTATTTGGTGAAGTTGCGTTTACAAAAGTAACAGTGCCCGGGCCGGCTATCTGTCTCCATGAGCCTGTACCTGTAGTGGCAGTATTAGCGGCCATTGTAGTGGTGCTGACGTTGCATAACCGCTGATCAGGACCGGCATTTGCGGCAGAAGGCAATGCATCAATTTTAACAGCAACGGTATCTGTAATAACATCAGCACAACCTGACCCTGCACTGCTCACCACCCTGCGGAACCAGGTACTCTGGCTAAGTACAGGGGCGTCGTACACCTGTTGCGTGGCGCCTGAAATATCTGTAAAGTTGATACTGTCTGTTGACGATTGCCAACGGTAAGTATATATTCCTGTTCCACCGGCAGGTGCAACAGACTGGGTAAATGCAGCAGGGTTGCCACTTCCGCAGAATACCTGGTTACCACTGATAGCTCCGGGTGTAAGTACCGGGTTTACTTTGATCAGTATTGCCAGGCTGGTGTCGCTGCAACTACCTGCTGTAACTACTCTCCTGTACCAGGTAGATTGCTGTAATGCCGGTGGCGTATAGTCTTTTCCGTTAGATGTTCCGGTAACGGTTGCAAATCCGCCGGTGGCACTGCTGGTGCTGCTTTGCCATAAGTATACCGGTGTTCCCGTAATTGTGGAACCCACTAATGGTGCAGGCACGCTGCCAAAGCAAACAGATTGTTCTGCAGTCACTGTATTACTTTGTATAGTTGGAGAAACCGAAACAGAACTGGTGGCGATATTGTTACACCCAACCCCTGACGGATCCCCGTTACATTCCACATCAGGATCGGTAGGCCCTGTACCGGAAGCGTTGGTGGCATCGGGGTCTGTTACGTCAGCTGGCCGGAGTATACTCGATTTTGTTACCAGGTTACCGCCGGAGGGCACTGCCGATACCGTACCTGAAATAACAAAAGAGATCACAGCGCCGTTGTTCATATTCACGGTAGCGCTGTAAGCATTTCCAATTACGCCACCAGACACGATTGCAGCTGTGCCTGTAATGGTGGGTGTAACGGTGACGCCGGTTAATTCTGCCGGAAAAGAGAAGTTAAACTTCGCACCCGATGCGGTATCTGGTCCGTTGTTCCTGATGCTGGTAGTAAAGGAAATCCTACTACCGGCACAAATAGCCGGCAAACTGGGGATGTTGTCAACCACCTGCAGATCGGCCTGCCTTTGTTTTACTGTGACGGTGATGTCACGCGGAGTACCGAATGCATAACTCCATGTATCAAGCAACACAGCATCGCCATAATTACTCGTATACTTATGCCCGTTAGCAAGGCTGTTAATTCCCGGGCTTGCAGAGGCATTAATAGGTGCCGGTGCGCCGGCGCGAGCGCCCAGCAATTCATCATTCCAGTAAACAGTGGAATTAGGTGCATTAGGGCCGTTGGTACGCGTAATAAAAATTCCATTTGCATTGTTTTCTACATCAATGTAAGGGAAATGCACTTCCCCCGAAAACAGCACAATGGATATGTTAATGGCTGTACCATCCGCCACATCGCTACCCTGGCCGTCCTTACCATCCCAGAAAACGACATTCTCCCCTATGACCGACGATCCGTTAATGATACGGTCTGTAGGATCATTAGTGCTCCCATTATTGTTTACATCCAATGAGATTCTGAAGTTACAATTCTGGTTGGCTGTAAACCGGATATATCCTCCAGCCAGGGGCGGCGTACCTGGTTGACTGGCTGCACCTTCTTTTCCGGTAAAAGAGATATTGGTAACAGTGGGGATAACAGGTGCGCTGATTAGCCACGTGGATGCTGCACTGCCGCTTCCCCAAACCGGCGCCGTGGCTGGCAGCGTATTATCCGGCGGGTTATAAAATATCTTTTGGGTTATATTGGTAGCATCATCCGGTAAAGTGGGATTATGAAATGAATAGGCGGCATTAGTCCCAACAGCCTGGTCGAGGTTTACGCTTTTGTATATAGGTACGCCTGTTGCCTTATCACGGGTACCTTTATTATTTACAAAGAAGGCAAAGAGAAAAGGCTGGATACCATTGCTGGCTGCAGTATAAGTAAAACCGTCTTTTGTAAGCACATTAAACTTGCCATAAAAAGAGGCAGTAGTGTTGCCCGCGTTCCCGGTAAAAACATTCAGATACGCCCGTCCCGGTTTTGCTACCCCGTCACTTGCCACTGTAATGTCCCAGGCTACAATAAACGGCAGCGCACTCACAGCAATTTGATTGGCGATTGTCCAATTGGCGTCTGCCACCGGCGGGATATACGCGGCTCCTATATTGGAAAAAGGATTTGGGGAAGTAAATTCCACGGTCCATATCCCTTCTTCTTCCGCTAATACAGTTCTGCTGTAAGCATCATACCCACCTGCGGCGAGTGCTGAAGGACCGGCTAGTTCTTCTGTCCTGTTATTGATCCGGCCTGTGGTAAGGGAAGCTCCCGTGGTATATACGGTACCGTTAGGCGCCACCAATCTCGTAGTTCCTACCCCTATGCCCTGTGCACTGGAGCCGATATAGATCACCTCTCCCGCTTTCGCATATACGAACATCCGCCCCGGGTTGAGAATGCTCCCTATCATCGGGTTAGGCGAACTCGTCATGTACGCCCGGTTGCCCTGGGCACCGGAAGGGTATATGTCTTTACTGCCCTCTGCCAGGCAGCTCACAGTGGGAAATAAGGCTAATAATACAATCGAACAAAGGGTCAGAAGTTTTCTCATAGAAAGGTTTTGCATTTCTGCCAACTGCTGAACAAACACATTTTCGTAATCGCATTAACCCGGGGTTCAGGCAACTGTACTCGATTTCAGGAAAAACGAACTAATTGTTTATGGATAGTGTACGGACTATTTTGGTGATACTTACTCTTTAGTGGTAAAGGCTATGAACAATACTCCGAGTGGAAGGAATTATGAACTGATCAGGACTCCTGACGAATAGATTTTGAACTAGCTACAGCAGCAAATTTATAGCGGCCTCACCATATAAAACGCGGATCTTTTATATTTTCTTTTTAAGAAGATTTATAAAATATAATATAATGAATTTTTAAAATTAGATAAGAGCAGGTGCCCGTATAAAAAATCCCCTCTGCCATCCTGGCAGAGGGGATCTGTATTTTTAGCGATAAACGCTGTTACTATGCGAATCTTGGCTTCAGTTCATTAGCCAGTGTAACCATTTTTTTCAGGCCATCTTCAGGCAGGTTACCTTTTTTGAACTCAGCGAGTACTTCTGGTAAACGTACCTGCATTTCATTCAGGAACGCTTCTTCGAAAGCACGAACCTGTTTAACAGGAACGTCGCGCAGTAAACCGTTGGTACCAAGGTAAATTACTGCAACCTGTTTTTCTACGGCATACGGGCTGAACTGGGCCTGTTTCAGGATCTCCACGTTACGTGCACCCTTGTCGATAACCGCTTTGGTAGCAGCATCCAGGTCGCCACCGAATTTGGAGAAAGCTTCCATTTCACGGTATTGTGCCTGATCGAGTTTCAGGGTACCGGATACTTTCTTCATGGATTTGATCTGCGCGTTACCACCCACGCGGCTTACAGAGATACCTACGTTGATAGCAGGACGGATACCGGCGTTGAACAGGTTACCTTCCAGGAAGATCTGACCATCGGTGATGGAGATTACGTTGGTAGGAATATATGCAGATACGTCACTTGCCTGTGTTTCGATGATAGGCAATGCAGTCAGGGAACCACCGCCTTTCACCAGGTGTTTGATAGATTCAGGCAGATCGTTCATCTGTTTTGCGATAGCATCATTGTTGATGATCTTAGCGGCACGCTCGAGCAAACGGCTATGCAGGTAGAATACGTCACCAGGATATGCTTCACGACCCGGAGGGCGTTTCAGCAGCAGGGACACCTCACGGTAAGCAACCGCCTGTTTGGACAGGTCATCATAAACGATCAGTGCAGGGCGGCCTGAATCACGGAAGAACTCCCCGATGGCAGCACCGGCAAACGGAGCGTAGAACTGCAGCGGTGCAGGATCAGCAGCGTTTGCAGCTACGATGGTAGTATAAGCCATAGCGCCTGCTTCCTGTAATGTTTTCATTACACCGGCAACAGTAGATGCTTTCTGGCCAATAGCTACGTATATGCAATAAACAGGTTTACCTGCATCGTAAAATTCTTTCTGGTTGATGATCGTATCGATACAGATAGCTGTTTTACCTGTCTGACGGTCACCGATTACCAGCTCACGCTGTCCACGGCCTACAGGGATCATGGCATCGATCGCCTTTACACCTGTTTGCAGTGGCTCTTTTACCGGTTCACGGTACAATACACCGGGTGCTTTACGCTCCAGCGGCATTTCATACAGTTCACCTTTGATAGGGCCTTTACCATCTATCGGCTCGCCCAGTGTATTGATTACGCGGCCAACAACACCTTCTCCCACGTTAATGGAAGCGATCTTGCTGGTACGGCGTACTTTATCACCTTCTTTAATACCTGCTGACTGACCCATCAATACCACACCCACATTGTCTTCTTCCAGGTTCAGTGCAATTGCTTTTACACCATTGCTGAATTCTACCAGTTCACCGTAACCTACATTGCCCAGTCCATATATGCGGGCAATACCATCACCCACCTGCAATACAGTGCCCACCTCTTCCAGGTCGGCAGAAGCATTGAAGTTGCTTAACTGCTGGCGTAAAATCGCCGAAATTTCATCAGGTTTAATATCAACCATAATTATGATTTTAAAAAAAGTCGTTAAAGAAAATTAGTATAACGACAACAGCTTTGCGTGTACGCAGCGGCTGCTGTATTGATTAACGTAATTCAGATACGTAAATATTCTTGTTAAACTGTTGCTTGATATCTTTCAGATCACGCAGGATAGAAGCATCAAACAACTGGTCGTTGGCTTCAAGTACAAAACCACCGATCAGCTCAGGATTTACGGCTGTTTCCAGCTGTACCTGCTGAGTGGTTTCACTGGCAATCTTCTGTTTGATCACATCCAGTGTAGTGTTATCCAAAGCAACAGCAGTGGTGATTTTCACCGGGCTGATGTTTTTCAGCACCATGTACTGGCGTGCAAACTCGGTGGTCATTTCAGCCAGCGCGCTTTCACGGCCTTTGCTTACCAGCAGGTTTACAAAAGAACTGGTAGTAGCGCTGATACGGCCTTCAAATATGGCGGCCAGTATTTTCTGTTTCTTATCGGCCTTTATGATAGGGCTTTTAAGCAAACTCACCACATCAGGGTTGCTTTTCATCACCTGTTGTAAGAACAGCATGTCTGTATGCACCACTTCCAGCTGGTTCAGTTCCTGAGCCAGGCCTATCAATGATTTTGCATACCGGGATGCTAAACGGGGATTCTGCATATTAAAAAAGCTTTAGCTTGCAACGTTCAGCGTTAGCTGTTTAACAGCCGGCGCCAGCCGCTGGTATCTTAGTTCAATTTGATTTCTTCTGCCAGTTGTTTCACGTAACCTTCCTGTGCTGCTTTATCAGCCAGTTCCCTTCTCAGTACTTTTTCAGCTACTTCGATCACGAGATTGCCTACCTGGTTCTTCACATCCGTTAACGCTGCCATTTTCTGGTTTTCGATAGCAGTGTATGCTTCACTGATGATCTTCTTTGCTTCTGCCTGCGCCTGCGTTTTGGCTTCGCTGATGATCATGTCTTTCGCCTCTTTTGCTTCTTTCAGGATCTTGCTTCTTTCAGCTTTAGCTTCCGCCAGCACATGCTCATGTTCAGCTTTCATCTGGGCCATTTCTTCCTTCACTCTTTCTGCAGTGGCAATAGAGTCGGTAATGGAACCTTCTCTTTCCTTCAGGGTAGCGAGGATTGGAGTCCAGGCAAATTTTTTCAGGATCAGGAAAACGACGATGAAAATGAATAATGAAATAAGAAACAAGCCTAACGCGGGTTGCAACAGATCCATATAATTAGAATTTTATTTTTTTTATGTTGATGTTTTCTGGATTCAGGTAGATTGATGATTCGCCTGTAATAAAAGATTACTGCATCCATTGCCCTGTGCGCCGGATGCAGTAAAAAGTTTGGCTTACAGAACTACCGCCAACAGACCAGCGATTACACCGAAGAGAGCAACACCCTCAACCAGCGCAGCAGCCAGGATCATGTTCGCACGGATGTCGTTAGCAGCTTCTGGTTGACGAGCAATAGACTCCAGAGCGCTCTTACCGATGTTACCAACACCAATACCAGCAGCGATAGCCGCGATACCAGCACCAACAGCACCACCAGCTTTAGCCAGACCAGATGCAGCAGCAGCCTGCAATAAAATAGACAAAAGTGCCATAATGAATATGTATTTGAATTATAAAAAATTTCGAACTAATAAGCGGTTGGTATCTAACTTTCGGGCAAAGGCTTAAAAGCTAATTCCGTATGCTTAGTGGTGGTGTGCCTCATCATGTGCACCTTCCATGGCCTGGCCAATAAATACGGCTGTCAGGTTAGCAAAGATGAACGCCTGGATAAATGCTACCAGCAGTTCCAGCATCATCATCACGATATTAAACAGAACAGTGATAGGCAGGAAGCCATAACCAGCTACCTTGTTTAAAGATCCAAAAATGAACACCAGGGATATAATACTCAGGATAATAATGTGACCTGCCAGGATATTGGCAAATAACCTGATCATCAGAGATACCGGTTTGGTAAATACGCCGATCAGCTCTACCGGCGCCAGGATGAACTTAACCCCAAAAGGAACCGGAGGATTGAAAATGTGACCCCAGAAATGTTTATTGGTGCTGAACATAGTGGCAATAAAGCTGATGATAGCCAATGCCGCCGTTACTGCCAGGTTACCCGTTACGTTGGCGGAGCCAGGCAACAGACCCAACAGGTTGTTGATCAGGATAAAAAAGAATATTGTCAGAATGAAAGGCGTATACCTTTCTGCATGTTTACCGGGAATATTAGGCCTTACCACTTCATCACGCATGAAAATGATCACCGGCTCTATAAGGCTCTGGAAACCTTTCGGGGCTTTCTTTGAACCACGTACCCTGTAAGCCTTTGCTACGCTCAGCATCAGGATCACCAGCAATACAGCGGCAATGATCATGGAAGTGATATTCTTGGTCATTGAAAAATCGTAGATCTTTTCATCGGTAGGGTTGCCATTGGCATCTACTGCAATCACCTTACCATCCATGTATTTGGCCGGATCCAGCCCTTTTTCATGCAGGTAGTGCGAATTTACCAGCTGGTAACCATCGTACGCTTTATGACCATGCTCAAATTTAGAAGAGGAAAATACAGAAGTGCCACGTGCAGGGTTGTAAATGATCACCGGTAAGGGGATAGTTACATGGGTGTCGCCCATACTGAACAGGTGCCAGTCGTGGGCATCCTTTACGTGTCCGAGAATTACTTCCTTAGCATCAAATTTTTTAGTCTCACCTTCTTCTCCCCCCTTACCTTCTTCTCCTTCATGAGGTGCAGCTGCCGCTGTTTCATGGTGGGAAACCTCCTGTGCAAAGGAAAAATTACTAAAACTGTGAAGGCCTAAAACCATCACAAGTGCTACCATTCTATGTTTGAACCAATTGAAAGAAATCACCGTTTTCTGAAATTTTGCGCAAAGATACTCGTTTTTATCTTCAAAATTAAGCGACTACGGAAAAAAAGTAAGATATATTGTAATTACATTGATAACCAGGCTATTGCGGGTTAAAAATGCCCCTTTTTTTAATTAAAAAAGGCCATTGAAAACAACAGTCCCGGAAACTATTTTCATATTAATATTTTCATCATTCATCCAGCCTCCGCTTTGCTCCTCTCCGGCTGGTTATCACATAAGCTTCTCACACCTTGCTCACATTAAACTGCATGCTATACAGTTTGAAATAAAAACCTTCCAGTTTCAGCAACTCATCATGGGTACCCATCTCCTTAATTTCCCCCTTATCCAGCACGATAATTTTATCGGCCTTGCTGATAGTGGAAAGCCGGTGGGCAATAATAATAGCCGTGCGGTCGGCAATCAGCTTGTCTATCGCCTGCTGTATCATCATTTCCGATTCGGTATCCACAGAAGAAGTGGCCTCATCCAGTACCAGGATAGCCGGGTCGTATAACAACGCCCGCACAAAAGAGATCAGCTGCCGCTGCCCCAGGGAAAGCGTGCTTCCCCGCTCCATCACCTGGTAATCGTATCCACCAGGAAGCTGCATAATGAAATCATGGATCCCTATCAGCCTGGAAGCCTCTTCTACCTTTGCCCTGCTGATGTTACTGTTATGCAGGGTAATATTATCATAAATAGACCCGGCAAACAGGAACACATCCTGCAATACCACCCCTATCTTACTGCGCAACGATTCCAGGGAATAAGCTGGCAGCTCAATATCATCTATCTTAATACTTCCCTTCTGTATTTCATATAACCTGTTAAGAATACTGATAATAGTGGTTTTACCGGAACCGGTATGCCCCACAATTGCCACCGTATTACCGGGCTTTGCATGAAAACTGATATTTTTCAGCACATAACGCTCATCTACATACGCAAAGCTCACATTGTCAAAAGTGATAGCCCCTTTCATGTTTCCGGCCGACTGATGCCCTCTGTCCGGAATATAATCCTGGTTGTCGAGCACTTTGAATACCCGTTCACTGGCCACCATACCCATCTGCAGCGTATTGAACTTATCTGCCAGCATGCGCAGCGGCCGGAACAGCATATTCAGGTACATGATGAAAGCGATCATCACCCCCTGGGTAACCTCGTAATTCAGTACCTTGTTGGCTCCCCACCATACCATTAACCCCAGCGAAATGGCCAGGATAATTTCCACAACCGGGAAAAAGACAGAATAGGCAAAAATGGCATCGATATTGGCTTTGCGGTGCTCCTTATTGATATGCTTAAAACGGGCAAACTCTCTTTTTTCAGCGGTAAAAGCCTGTACCACCACCATTCCTGTAAGATGCTCCTGCACAAAGGCATTCAGCGCCGATACCGCGTTACGTACCCTGTAAAAGGATTTATTCACGCTTTCCTTGAAGATGTATGTGGCAAAGATGAGCACCGGGAAAGGCGACAGGCTGATGAGGGTCAGCCGCCAGTCTTCCATAAACATCACTACCAGTATGGCAATGATCATTAACAGATCTGCCACAATAGAAATGATACCTTCTGAAAACACATCATTGATGGCCTCAATATCATTGATAGTCCTGGTGGTAAGCGTACCAATGGGGGTTTTATCAAAGAACGCCAGGTTCAGGTGCACAATCTTTTTATATACCGTTACCCGCAGGTCTTTTACCACAGATTGTCCCAGCCAGTTGGTGAGATAGGAAAAATAGAACCGCACCACGGTTTCCAGCAGTAACAACCCGATTTGCACAATCGTTACCAGGACCAGCATCTGCATCAGCTGACCGGCTATATACTTATCTACCGTTACCTGGATCAGGTAAGGGCGTAAAGGGGAAATAGCGGCCAGTACCACCGTTAATATCATGGAGATGTAGAAGGATCGTTTGTAAGGGGCCGCGAATGAGAAGATGCGCCGTAATAAACTGAAGTCAAATACTTTCTTTACCGCAAGATTTTCCAATGTGCCAGGTTTAAACTACGCAACAAACCTACGATAAAAAATAATTACGCAGGACTTACTGCGAATGTCGGGTACACAAAAAAAGAAGGCGCAGGAGTCCTGCGCCTTCCGGGAAAATAATTTATAACCCTTATTTCTTTTCGTCTTTCATAATCTGCTTGTAGGCCTTAATAAATATGGCGCCCAGGTTTTTATGCGGCGGCACATAATCGCTGAAAAGGTCTTTGTTGCGGGCATCACCGGCAAACCGTTTGGTGAGCTGCGCCCACATGATTACCCAGTCCACATTCTTGCCGGAACGCACCTGGTCTTCCAGGCTGTGGATAATAGGTTCGTTTACAAAACGGGTACCCACCTGTTTGGAGGAGATGATATGCGCCTCCGGCGATTTTTCCAACACGGTAGCCAGGTTATGATAACCGCCACAGGATCCCAGCACCACTATCTTGGCTGAGCTTTGCAGGTTATCCAGGGTGGTATTGATATGATAGCTATGTCCGCGGTGAATGAAGATAGTAGGATGGATATCGTTTTCATCCAGGTATTCAGACAGTTTGGAAATAGCTTCTTTATCCGCAGGCTCATCTGTTGGCAGGTTTGCGTAAATAGTAGTGGGCTTGCCTTTCAGCGAGGTGATGGTAGTCCAGTATTTATTTTTGCTTACTCTCCAATCGGACGAAGGGAAGTTGGTCATGAAGCTGGCGTACGACTCCTGGCCGTCTTTATCTCCATAAAAAAATACCTGCTGGTACACCCTTCCGCTATCGCTCTCAAGTGTATTAAAGGTAACGTAGTTGATAGGCGGCAACTGCAGCTTAGCAGCCATATCCGTGGCTTTGGACGAATCATTTTCTGACTTCGATTCGGTTTCAAACAGGCTGCTGAGCAGCTGGTAAATAACGGTTCCGCGTTTATCGTTATGCTTTCTTACATAGTTCAGATTCTTCTTTACCTCCTCGCGAAGGAATTCCAGCAGTTTCTCATCGCGGATACTGCCAAAGGAGTTGGCCACATCCACGGCATCTTCCAGGTCTTCGGTC
Source organism: Chitinophaga polysaccharea (assembly GCF_902150045.1). Taxonomy (GTDB): domain Bacteria; phylum Bacteroidota; class Bacteroidia; order Chitinophagales; family Chitinophagaceae; genus Chitinophaga; species Chitinophaga polysaccharea_A. The sequence goes on along the minus strand of NZ_CABFVU010000002.1, from coordinate 113,165 downwards.
TTTTCCAGGTTCTGCACGTATTTCTGCATGAGATAGTTGGAATTTTCCGGGGCCATGGACTTCAGAAAATTATCCAGCGTATTGAAACCGGCAGCCATGGCAATGAACTTTTTGAAACGGTCGAAATTCACCATCATCAGTAAGCTGTCGCCACGCGGAGGCTTCATGCGGAGCATCATCTGGTCGTACAGGCCGGCATTATTGTGATTGGTATAACTCGAAGTGTACAGTTCTTCCTGACCGTTGATGATCAGGTAATACAGTTCTTCCGGCGTAAAGTTCTTGACGATGGCAAACCTTACCGGGGCAGGCTCTTCATGCAGGTCGTTTACAGAGCGGATATACAGCAGCGATTTTGCCTGCATGTTTTCCATCATGGCCTTCAGGCCGTATGGATTTTGTCCGTCGCTTTTCATTTTCTGCAAGGCGATAGTGGACTTCACCATCTGTTTGAAATACTGGTAGTCGTTGTCTACTATGGGCTCCAGTTTCTCCACGGTAGTGGTACCGGCCAGGAGCTCGTCGATGAAAGGCAGTATCCTGGTGCTTTGGGGCGACTGCCCTATACGCACAATCTGTTGTACAATCGGATCCTGGTTACGTTTGATAGCATTGGCCATCGGGGTGTAGGAAGTAGCATAGGTAAGTATCTGGTTGGGATATTTACGCGCTACGGCTGCCACAATGGAATCAGTGCCCGGGTAATTAAGATAATCCGCCAGTTTGGGCATTACCGTTTCCAGGTTATTGAAGGCATATTTGGAGAATACCTGTCCCCTGGCATCTTTGTAGCCGGGGTTATCATGAAACGATTCGATGATCCTTTCGGATGCTTCATAAGAAAGGTTATTGATATAAGGCAGGATACTCTTCCCTTTAATATCGGCATGCATCATATTGCGGAAGGCAGCCACCATGGCGGGAGCTTCTTCCGGATCAATTTTACTGCGCGCCCGCTTCTGGTTGTAATCTTTCACCATTACATAAATAGCGGAGAGATACTTTACCTTCAACCGGTGATCCAGTGAATCGTTGTCCTCTATTTCCTGCTGCATATCATCCACCTCTTTTATCAGGGCGTTGGTCACCTGCAGGTTGATGGTCTGATCCTCCGAAACTTTCACGAGGTCATCCGCTTTCCCGTCAAATTTGGCGGCAGCGGCCTGCTCTTTATCGATGTTGTCATGAAACCCTTGTCTGCTGATTGGAATCGGATGGTGACTGCTTTGCGCCTGCATGTGGCTTGCTGCCAATACAGTCAGCGCGATTACTAATAAAAATCTTCTCATACTAAATGTGATCTTTTCCCAGGGACCAGATAGCAAATTTACAACCAAATACAGAGTTTGCCAGCATTTGGTTACTATCTATTGTTTTTTAAGAGGAAATATATTCATAATATTTCATATGTAAATAGATGATCCGGGTTTGGCTGATATTATCTTCAGAAAAACACAGAACGGTTTACTTTTTTCATAATCATATAGCTATGAATAGCGAATAGTTGTCATATTGACACTGCATCATTATTTGGCGTACCTTGTTGTGGAACGCGGAAAACCAGTCTGATATTGAATTAACAATTTCATAATGTTAATTTTCCATTAATCACGGAGATGGCTTTATAATTTTGTCCCGTCTTTTTAAAAGCAAAATTTATGATAGACCAAGCGGTTGCAGGAAAAATTCTGGTAGTAGATGACGAGTTGGATATTCTGGAAATTATCAGTTACAATCTTAAAACAGCAGGTTACGATACCGTAACGGCGAAAGATGGTAGCGAGGCTATCCAGAAAGCAAAGATATTCAGACCGGATCTGATTATGCTGGATATCATGATGCCGAACAAGAACGGGATCGATACCTGCCGCGAAATCAGGAAAATCCCTGAGTTCAAAGACACGATGGTATTGTTTCTAACTGCGCTCAATGATGAAAAATCGGAAGTAGACGGGTTAAATATGGGAGCAGACGATTACATTGCCAAACCCATTAAACCTAAGTTACTGGTAAGCCGTATCAATGCGCTTTTCCGCCGTTTACACAAACCCGAGGAAACCCGCGTAACACTGGGCGACCTGATCATCGACCGGGAAAAGTTCACTGTTACATACAAAGGGCAGGAAATCATCCTGGCAAAGAAAGAGTTTGAGCTGTTGCAGTTACTGGCGTCCAAACCCGGCCGTGTATTCCTGCGCAACGAGATCCTTAACCAGGTATGGGGTACCGAAGTGATTGTGGGCGACCGTACCATCGATGTGCATATCCGTAAGATACGCCAGAAAATAGGCATCGATTTAATCACGACCGTAAAAGGTGTAGGCTATAAATTTGAAATGTAGTCTACCGCCTGTTAGCCTTTAGCTGCCGGCATTCCCGCCGCAGCGTATTCAAATCCCACCAAAACATATTCGCCGGCAGCTAAATACTGCTGGTTAAAAGCTATTACTGTTGTCAAATAAAAAATTTAAAGTAATTTCCCATTATTACCTTAATTACTCACTTTGGAGTATGTTTAAAGCAAAAAACCTGTCCCCCCAGAAGTTAGCGGGGTTTACAGCCCTTATCATATCTGCCGTTATTGCACTGGGCAGCCTGGTAATAGATGGCAACTGGAAAGTGGTAGTGGGAGCTTTTGTGCTTACTTTCCTCGTGTCATATTACCTCTATCTTTATACCCTGCAGAATTTCATTTACAGGAAGATAAAGCTGATCTACAAATTCATTTACCAGACCAAAGCGTCGAAACGGGAAGAGTTCTTCCAGAAAAATATTCTTCCGTTGAAAACCATTGAAGAGGTAAGTGAAGATGTAGAAAAATGGGCCAGCCAGAAAAAAGAAGAACTGGAGAACCTCCGCAGGAATGAAGAGTTCCGCAAGGAATTCCTGCTGAACCTTTCCCATGAGCTGAAAACGCCCATTTTTGCCGTTCAGGGCTATATTCACACACTGCTGGATGGCGCGCTGGAAGATCCCAACGTAAATAAGCTGTTCCTGAAAAATGCTACCAAGAACATCGACCGCCTTTGCCGGCTGATCGATGACCTGGATGAAATATCCAAACTGGAAAGCGGGGAAATGACCGTGAATGCAGAAGTATTCGTTATCCAGGACCTGATAAAGGATGTATTTGATACCCTGTCGCTGAAAGCCAATACCAAAGGCATTAAGTTCAGTATCAAAAAAGGCTGCGAAGCGCCACAGCCGGTATATGCCGACAAAGAAAAGATCCGGCAGGTGCTCATTAACCTGGTCGATAACTCAATTAAATACGGCAAACCCGATGGCCATACCATTGCCAGCATTTACAGCATGGATGGCAAAAGAGTGCTGATAGAAATTTCCGACGATGGTATAGGGATGGCAGAAGAACACCTGCCTCGTGTATTTGAACGGTTTTACCGTACCGACAGGGCCCGTAGCCGCGACATTGGCGGCACCGGCCTGGGCCTGGCCATTGTTAAGCATATCGTGGAAGCCCACGATCAGTCCATTACCGTACGCAGCAAACCCGAAATAGGCAGTACGTTCGGGTTTACAATGGAATCAGGAAGAGAATAAATTAATCATTACCGATAAAGAAGAAGCTGTCTCATAAATATTGAGGCAGCTTCTTTCGTTTATAATAATATTTCCGTCAATTTGATTTGAAAATTAAAAACCAAGGGTTCGCCAGCCATTTTAAGCAGCCTTCTTACGAAGATTATGTGCTAATGCTAATAATCCGGCTTCAATACTCACTTTGTCCAGCCCTCGCATCATAAATCGCTTAAATAGGTGATTATGCTTGATATTAGCAAAAACAGGTTCGGTGTCATGGCATCTTTGCTTACGTTTTTCGATGCCCCGCTTGGTTTTCAGCCTTTTTTCTGCTCGCCGTTTTAAGCGGTTTAAATTGTGATTTACCTCGATTATTCGATTCCCTTTTTGCCCATGGCAATCACTCCGTAATGGACATCCATTACATTTTCCAGCTTTATACCTGGTGATGGTTTGCTTAAAGCCAGCCTTAGTAAGATGCTGGTGACTACCAATATTTTTCATCGTTTTCCCAGACGGACAGATATATTTGTCTTTTTCCTGATCATAGGTAAGTTTATCTGTCCTATATGGGTTTTTATTCCGGCTATTTCCATGTTGATCACGGTCAAAATGATTATACTTTACATAGGCCGTAATACGTTTTTTTTCAAGCCATTCGTAGTTTTGTTCACTTCCGTATCCTGCATCAGCCGTGATATTGGAAGGCATTTTCCCATACTGGCGTCTAAATATATTCAGATGCCCCTGCAGGGTATTGGTATCAGTGGTATTCTGATGAAGACTGTAATTGACAATGTATTGGTTATTAGTGCTTATCTGTAGGTTATATGCTGGTTTTAATTGTCCGTTTTTCATATGATCTTCCTTCATTCGCATAAAAGTGGCATCTTCATCTGTTTTGCTATAGCTGCTTCTGTCATCCCCCATTATGTTTTCCTGTTCGGCATAACGCGCTAGTGCAGAAGGCCAATTTTTCTTAGCATAGTTTAATCTCTGCCTTATTTTTTTATCTATTGGTTTGTCTTTTAATGCCTCATTTATCGTGGCTATTGTTTGCTCAATTTTTTCACTGGCAATTTTATCAAAGCCCGATGGATCGTGATCGTCATCTAACTCGGCAGCAGCAATAGATTGAGCGTATTGCCATAATTCATTCAGCTGCTGCTGCATTTTTGCCTTGTTGTTTTTTATGGAATTGCCCCATACAAAAGTGTATCTGTTTGCATTGGCTTCTATTTTTGTGCCGTCGGTGTAAAGTTCTTTCAAACTCAAAACTCCTTCTTCACATAATAGTAATACTACCTGCGTAAAGATAGGTTGCAAGGTTTTTTGAAGACGTTGGCCCCGGAATCGGTTAATTGTATTGTGATCGGGCTTACTCATGCCACTTAACCACATAAAGTTGATATTCTGATGAAGGGCTTCCTCTATCTTGCGACTACTATATATATTATTTATATATGCAAAAACCAGTACCTTCAGCAACATTCGGGGATGATAGTTACTTGCCCCTCCTGGTTTATACTGCTGCATTAACTGCCCAATGTCTACTTTGTCCAGAATATCGCTGACTACCCGTACAGGGTGATTTTGAGCCACCAGCTCACTTAAATCAGGAGGTAGGAGCATTCCCTGATACTGGTGATTGCTCTTAAAGGACACTACTAATGATTTTCCTCTTGCCATAAATTAAAAATAGGCAATCATTTTGGCTGCAAATACCCCAAAATCAAAATATTTATCAACCACCAACGTGGATAAATGGACCCTAATTAGTAAATAAAAAAAGGCTGCATCATTTATTTATGAGACAGCCTCTTCTTTATAAACCGTACTGTTAAAAGCGATACTGCATCCTGCAGGTAAGCACATTATCTTTCAGGTCATCTTTATATCCTTGCAGTTCCGTGCTTTCATTGGTAACCCAGTCGTAGTACACCATGAATTTCAGGTGTTCATTGGCATAGTAGAGGTAACCGATGCCTACCGTGTTATAGCGTATATCCGCGGGGGTTAGCCCTGCACCCGGGACGCCGATCTCTTTACCTTTTACCTTTGTGTTAGGATCGTACCAGTCGTACTTCAATACTGCCTGGTGTTTTACACTACCGAGGTTTTGAATATAATAAAGATATGCGCCGTCAAAACTGCGGATATACAGCGGTTGTAAACTTCCGTCTGCCGCAACAGGGATAGTGCCCGGCGTTTCAGTGGTGGACGCTGTGGCTGTTTGTTTTCCCCGTAGATACTCTGCGCGGAACTGGGTATAGCCCCTCTTTTCACCATTGGAGATCTTCCATTGTACATCTGCCCCGAAATAATGCCGGGGAGCGATTTTCCCTACATTAACCGTTGAAGAATCCACCATAAAAACAGGCTTCCCGCCGGTTGCCCCCATGGTATAAATTTGCCTGGTAAACTGCTGCATGCCGCCATATAGTACAGAGGCGCCACCCGATAACTGGCTCTTTGTTCCCTTTATTTTCTGAGGTTTTATGGCGATACGCCCGATAAAATCTTTATGGCTGTCGAAATCAGTGGTAGCTGTCAGCCCCTGCCCGTTAAATGCGCCCGCATCTATTTTCAGGAAACGCAGGGGATGATCCTTACGGCGTGGCTCAAAGGAGATCATTGCTCCCAGGTCCCGCTCTGTCCGCATCAGGATCTGTGACATCCGCCCACGCTCAGGGGTTTCACGGTCGGCCGACGACAGGTTCACTTCATAACCAAACGGGCGGGCGAACATTCCCCCCACCAGTGAGAACAAATTAAATTTCGTCTCAAAAAAACGACCATAGAAGTCCCGGATATTTACACCTCTTTCAGTACCATCGAACTGGAAAGCAAACTGCACCACCGGCATGTCTTCCTTGTTATAGCGTTCGTAATCCACCCGGATACGTCCGCGACGCAGGGTAAAGCGGTTATCGGAGGCTCCCGGGAAATTCCCTGCCGCATAGCTTTGGGCGCCCCTCGACTGCGCCATCTGGAATTGCGGCTGGATATACCCGCTGAACCGCAGTGCATCATATTTCATATACATGGATATCATCCCCTTCCCCATTTCGGTAGTGGTATCTATCATATCCATCAGAAATTGCGCACGGGCAGTTCCCGTGAAACATAACATCAAAATAACGATCGGAAAAATTCTGGCAGTGCGCATCAGGTACTAAAATTATTGCGCAAAAGTATAGAATTAGCCATTATTTAATCCAGTTGTTTATGCTAAAGCGGGTAAATCGTTAACAGCTCGTTAATCCATTCCTGTTGCGGCCGGCTTATCTGTTGCCTTCGGGCTTTAAAGTAAATTAGGTTACTCCAAAAATTACGCCTCCATGAAACCATCAACTTTTAACCATTGGGAGAAAAAATTGCAACTGGCTATTTCATTATCCCATGACGATCCCCAGGGCGACCGTGGCCTTAAGGAAGTAGCTGCACTGATCAGCGAATCTGTGGATAACTTCTCGCATAAATTTGCAGAGATGTACGGGACTTCTTACATGCATTTCACAAAAAGACGGAGAGTGGAAGCAGGTGCAGGATACCTCCGGCACAGTGATTACAGTGTGGGAATGATCAGTGAAATGTGCGGGTATACACAATCCAGCTTTACCAAAGCATTCAGAGAATTTTTTAATGAAGCCCCCATCAGCTTCCGCAACCGGCTTCACCTGGAAAGTGAGAAGAATACGCTGGAACGCACCAAAAGTGCCTCCACACCACATGATGATCCACAGCATCTCATTTTCACTACAGACCGTACGGAAGACATCAGGCTGCAGGATTACCTGCTGTACTATAATATCCTCCCCAGGAACGGCGGCGACCCGGTGAGAACAATGGTGGAATACCTCAGTAACTACCAGAAGCAGCTTTACGCCATTAAAACATCTCTGGAACTGCCCGGCGCCATGATCATCACAGGTACCCTGGACATAGTGCCCGTTACCGATTATTCAAAAATGATGATGTATGTAGGTATTATGATTCCCATGCAAAACAAGTACGATAAAGCCCACAATCAGGTGCGAAGCTCATTCCAGCAACCATACAGCCTTTTTACGAAACGTGTTCCAGGCGGTCATTATAAAAAACTGCCGGTGCCCATGAACTTCGCAGCGGCCGGCCTGCCCATGTACGAGTTTATTAACAACAGCTGCCGTGCAGGATACTTCAAAATGAGCGGTAACCACTTCTTCATTTCTCTGACAGGCGAAAATGATTCTGAAATCTATATTCCCTGGCAGAAACGGTAAAAGATATTAAAACTGGAAATAAATCGGGATCATCGGTTGGGTACTTTTTACCTGTACCAGTAACCAGATGAAAGCCACCATGATAGCTACACTACCTGCCACCGGAATACGACCAAGTATTTTCTCCACGGAGAATTCCACTCTGGAAGGCAGGAAATGTAATATAAAGCCGAGTACCATTACCCAGAACACAGCGGTATAACCGTTATACAGCTCCAGGGCTATCTCCGGCTGGAAATCGTATACTACCTGGTGTATCAGCGACCATGCGTCATGAAAAGTGGCTGCCTTGAAAAATACCCAGCAGAAACAAACAAAGTGGAAAGTGATAAGCACCCCAAGTATTTTAAAGAAAGTAGCTTTCCATCCCGTGATCACTTTTTTGCTTTTCTTCAGGTAATCGATCCTCACCTTATCAACCGCCAACGCACTACCGTGCATAGCCCCCCAAAAAATGAAATTCCAGCTGGCACCATGCCAGAAACCCCCAATCAGCATGGTTAGCGCCAGGTTAACATACTGGCGCACCTTTCCTTTACGGTTACCTCCCAATGGTATATACAGGTAATCGCGCAACCAGCTGGACAGCGAAATATGCCAGCGGCGCCAGAATTCAGTAATGGAAGAGCTCTGGTACGGGGAATCAAAGTTGGGAGGGATCTTAAAACCGGTCCACCGCGCAATACCCAGCGCCATATCAGAATAACCGGAGAAGTCACAATAAATTACCAACGCATAACCATACACGCCCATTAAACATTCCAGGCCGGTATGCTTGCTGGGATCATCAAAAATATATTGTACAAAGTTCTGGTAAATAAAATCCGAGATAACAATCTTCTTAAATAATCCCCCCATGATCAGGTACATTCCCTTACCGATATCTTCTGAACTAAGACGGTAAGGCATAGAGATCTGCGGGATAAAATCCGCCGCGCGCACAATAGGCCCCATCATCAGTTTCGGGAAGAAAGAGAGGAAGAAAAGATAGTCCATAAAATTATCCACGGGCTTGATTTCATCCCGGTACACATCTATGGTATAGCTAAGGTTCTCAAAAGTATAAAAAGAGATACCAATAGGCAGGATCAGCTTCAGCGTGGAAATATGCCCTGCTGTGATATCGTTGACGATCCCGATAAAAAAGTTGGTGTACTTGAAATAAAACAACAACCCGATATTCAGGAAAATACTCAGTATCAGCAGCGATTTCTTTACCTTTTTATCGGGGCTTTCATGGATCCATCTCGACAAATTAAAGTCTACAATCGCTGAAAGTATGACCAGTCCTACGTAATAACCGCAGGCTTTATAAAAGAAATAAAGTGAGAATACCGTATATACCCATACCCTGGCGGTTTTATTCCTGCTTACCAACAGGTAACACATCAGGAAAAGCGCAAAGTAATAAAAGAAGAACCCACTGTTAAAAAGAACCGGGTCTGACTCATGGTACGACAGTTGGTATAACAATTTATTAATGTCGATCATCGGAGGTTAATGGATTTTTCTTTGTTTGCTGTAGATAATGTGTATAAGAACGTTGCAGGGCTTCGTATAACAACTGACCCTGTAACTGGTATCCTCTTGCATTAAAATGAATGTGATCGGGGCCCCAGGCTCCTGCAAATCTGGCTTTCTGCGCTTTATTTACCGCATTAAAATTCCAGCAGGCGATGCCGTGCTGCCGTGCGTATCCCAGGATCTGCTGGGTCACCATCGAGATATACGGATTAGGATAATAAGCGGTATGGTATACTGTTCTGTATTTCTTTTTGCCTACTTTTTTACGGGTAGCTTTACGCACTACACGCATACAATCCGGAGGAGTGGTAAGCAGGATGTTTACGGAGGGGTCCTGTTCCCGGAGCAGGGTTACCGTTTTGTCTATTTCATCCCTGAAAGCCAGGGGATCCATTCTGCCGCCATAGGCTTCGTTAGTGCCCAGGGAAATGATAACCAGCCTGGGTTTCAGCACCGCCATCTGCGCCAGCAGGATATTGCTGATTTCATTGTAATGCTGGAACATGGCCCCGTTAATGCCAACACTGTGGTACAATACCCCGTTGCGGCTGTTTTCCATAATGGCGCCATAAAACCTGAATGGACCGTTGCCGGTGCCTTCCCATCTTGCCTGGAAAGATTGTGATGTTTGCAGGAAATCGAGAGTAGCTTTGCTCAGGGTAGATGAACCGGGAAAAGGGGCAGGCGTTACTGTTACCGTAGCATCCGGCACCACAAGGGTGTTATTGGTATTACCGGCATCATACAGGAGGGTTACTTTACGGAAATTATTATCCATTGCACCATCTGTTTTACCGCTGAACGACAGGGTAGGCGCATCATTCTGGGAAATGATGACAATACCGCCGGGACCCAGTACATCAGATTTATTCCGGTCTACCACCCGTTCTGAAGCCCACCTCACGGTGCTGTTCCACTTGAAATCTTCCGGTCCGTTGGTTCCTGCCAGGTTGTATGGGAAAACATATCCCCTGCCGGCATAGCCAAACCGGTTTTGCAACAGGGAGGCAACAGTAAGCGGGAAGTATCCTGCCTGCACGTGGGAATCGCCCAGGTGCAGGATGGATATTACATTACTGTCTGCTTCATGAAGCGAGAAAAAAACATTGTACAACGCCGTATCCTGCTGGATACTGCCGGCATCGGCCATTTGTTGTGCATAAGTTGTAAATCCGCTGAGTATCAGTAAAAGCACTGCCACCCATTTTGCGCTAAGGTTGTTGTGCCTGACTGTATTCATTCATAATAGCTTTATAAAGCAGCGCTCCAACTTTGGCTGCTCCCGTTCTGTTAAAGTGTGTATAGTCCTTGTTGGCCATCACGGTGTCTCCCTCTACCCACTTTACCATAGCACCTTCGCCGCCCATAGCGGCAAAAAGGTTCCAATAGGCGGTACCATGACCAGCGGCGAGATCGTGCTGTACTTTCAGCAGTGCTTCCACACCTGGTGCGGTAATATATTTGTCGGCTTTTCTGTAAGATTTATCGGCAGTACCGATGATCAGGAATGAAGTTGATGGCAGGTCCCGGCGGAGTGAGTCCATCACTTTCTTCATCGGGCGCTCATACCAGCTGTAGTCAGTGAGTTCCGGGCGGAATAATACATTGGCGCCATAGTGCATCACCACCAGGTCGTAAGGACGTTCCTCCTGCATGCGACGGATCATACTGGCAGACAAGCGGCCAAGTTCCACTCCGCTGATACCTCTGAACGAATAGTTATCTACATAAATACCATCCCCGTTTTCAAAGCAAACACCATAAAAAGGCATCGCGCCGCCGGTGTTGCGGATAACTACGGAAGCAGTTCCGGTATCCTGCCGCAGATCCAGCCTGTTCACCGGCTCATTACCAGAAAGCGTATAGGCCTTATCGTTAATAGTGATGGCACCTGATCCGGCAGGGCCGTACAATACAGACACTTCGCTGAATTTATCGAGCAGCGGCTTTTTCACAGGGGAATACTTCACCCAGCTGTTGCCACCGGGATAAAAGGTATGCCCTGATAATCCGAGGGTAACATCAGACGGCGGTGAATTCTTATAATGATAATCTTTCCAGTCGGTAGAAAAAGTATGTGTGATAGTGGTTCTGAAAGATGCTACCACAGAGGTAACCGGCACAAATCCTACACCACCTCCACCAAAATAATGCTGTAAGCTGTCGCGCAGATCACCGGTGATCAGGTCTCCTTCGATCATAGAATCACCGAAATAGGCAATCCTTACCTTGCGGCGTTTACCCGCTTTCAGCTCTTTAAGTGCAGTGAGGAATTGTTTCATCCCAACAATAGAGTCGCCGGGCACAGGGGAGGCATATTCCATGATGCCGGTATACGACATGAAGTCGTGGGTATGATCCGGGTTAGGCACATGCGGATTACCGGCTGTACCGGTGCTGTCTAAACCAGAAAGCTTACTGCTGTCGTTGCCGCCTGCAGTAAGCTTTTGATCGTCCGGGGAAGTGGAAGTTGTTCTCAGTTCTGATAACATATCCAGCTTCCGGAATTGAAAGTCTTTATATGAAAAGCTGTAATTGAGCTGTGACAGCCCTACTACGCAAACTAAAGTTCCCAGAATAATATAGAACGGGTAGGCAGACTTATTTTTGCCGGACATAGTTTAATGATCTGTAGCACATCACTGTTCGCCTGCTGCCGGCATGCCTACGGTTAACCATTTTTGTGATTCCGTTGCCACGCTATCCATACCTGCGTCCAGCTTATACAATTTATAGCGGTTAATAATGTTTGTCACTCTTTTTATCCACTCATGGCCGGCAGATGAATAACCGCTATGGTTCATCTTTTTGAGCCATACGGTAAATTCGGGGTTACCTTTTAATTCGCCAAACCATTTCTTACGTGCCAGTACTTCCACAAAATGCTCATAGGAAGCCATGTCTGATACATACTGTTTGTACACAGACCTTGCTCCCGGTTTAACTTTGGATATGTTATTTTGTCCAACGATACCAAAGTGGTTGTGCAATAATTTTGCATTCCTGCTTGTTCCGGTGCCTGATTCCAACATCGCTATCCCGAGGATAACGCTGGCTGGGATACCGGTTTCCTGCATTAATTCTACAGAAACCGGTTTAAATTTCTTCAGATATTTGTTTGTGGATTGTTGTGCAAACCCAACATTGCTGAGCATTAGCAATAGTAACACCGCACATAACCATACTGTCCTCTTAAAGAATGTTGAAATTCTCATGGTAGTATTTTTTGATACAGGTGATAGTTCCTTCTTTGTTTTCAGCATCATTTTCTTACCTCACATATCAACGATGATCACATCGCAATATTACTTTAAAAATTTAAATAATACGATCTCCTCTTTTTCTTATCTAACCCGTTAATCTCTTGTTAAAAAAAATTGTACCTCATATTTGTGCCAATCCCCTTTGATGCGGCACCTTGCCATATCAAAGGGGATTTTAGCGACAAAAGCATTCCCTCTTGCAAAGACTATGCCGGTAAGCCTTTTTCCCGCGGAAAGCATGTTAGCAACTTGTTAAACATGCTTTTGAAGCGGGCTTATTATGACTTTACCAGGCTGATCTTCAATTCATTCAGCTGTTGCTGATCAATTTCAGCGGGCGCATCCAGCATTACATCACGCCCGGAGTTATTTTTCGGGAAAGCGATAAAGTCGCGGATACTTTCACTGCCACCCAACAGCGAACACAGGCGATCAAATCCGAAGGCAATACCTCCATGTGGCGGCGCACCATATTCAAATGCCCCCAACAGGAAGCCAAATTTGTGTTCTGCCTCTTCCTTGCTCATTCCCAGGGCTGCAAACATTTTCTGCTGCAGGTCGCGCTGGAAAATACGGATGGAACCACCCCCTACTTCTGTGCCGTTTAAAACTATATCGTAGGCGTTAGCCTTAATTTTGCCGTATTGTGAAGGATCATCCATCAGAGCTATCTGCTCCGGCTTTGGTGACGTAAACGGATGGTGACGGGCCACCCAGCGGTTTTCCTCTTCAGCGTATTCAAATAACGGAAAGTCTATAACCCACAACGGTTTAAAGTCGTTTTTGTTGCGTAAACCAAGGCGTTCTCCCATTTCCAGGCGGAGCTCGCTGGCAGCTTTACGGGTACGCTCTTCCTTGCCAGCCAGCACCAGGATTAGATCTCCGGGTTGGGCCTGACATTTTTGCGCCCATAATTTGAGTTGCTCCTCGTCAAAAAACTTATCCACAGAGCTCTTTAACGTACCATCTGTGTTGTAACGCACATAGATGAGCCCGCTCATCCCGATCTGCGGGCGCTTTACCCAATCCGTAAGTTCATCCAGCTGTTTGCGGGTATATTCTGCACAACCCTTGGCAGCAATAGCCACCACCAGTTCTGCATCATCAAATACTTTAAAGCCCTTGTTTTTAGCGGTATCGTTCAGGTTTACCAGCTTCATTTCGAAGCGGATATCCGGTTTATCGTTACCATAATACTCCATCGCATCATCAAAAGTCATCCGCGGGAAGGCTTCAGGAAATTCAATGCCTTTTATTTCCCTGAAGATGTGCTTGAGCATATGCTCAAAGGTGCTCAGGATATCTTCCTGGTCTACAAAGCTCATCTCACAGTCGATCTGGGTAAACTCCGGCTGCCTGTCGGCACGAAGATCCTCATCCCTGAAGCATTTCACAATCTGGTAGTAACGGTCGTAGCCACTCACCATCAGCAATTGCTTAAAGGTTTGGGGCGACTGTGGCAGCGCATAGAACTCGTTGGGGTTCATGCGGCTGGGCACTACGAAATCGCGTGCGCCTTCCGGGGTGGATTTGATCAGGAAAGGAGTTTCTATATCCATAAACCCAGCCGTATGCAGGTAGTTGCGGGCAGCCCGTCCTACCTGATAACGCAGTTCCAGGTTTTGCCTTACAACGTTACGGCGCAGGTCGAGGAAGCGGTATTTCATCCGCAGCTCATCTCCTCCGTCGGTATCATCCTGCAGGGTAAACGGCGGCGTTTTAGCTGCATTAAGGATGGTAAAATCACTCACAGTGATCTCTATATCACCGGTAGGGATATTTTTATTTTTATTTGAACGCTCGGTTACGGTGCCTTTTACCTGGATTACAAACTCACGGCCCAGCGGCTGTGCATCCAGTTTAGCATTCAGGCTTTCCCCGAATAATAATTGAGTAATACCATAACGGTCCCGCAGATCAAAAAAATTGATACTGCCAAACTTTCTTACTGTCTGTATCCATCCGGCCAAAGTTACTTCCTGGCCCACCTGTTCCATTCGTAATTCCCCGCAAGTGTGCGTCCTATACATGCGTAAATAGTTGATTTAGTTAGTTTTATGGTTGCATTACGGGATAAGCAGGCATCAATTGGCGACCACTCTCCAGTTGTTCACTTATGCCCATAAGGGGGGCAAAGATACGGTTTGAATCGGGCATTTTATGCCCGGTGTATGTTAAAATATCGTTTGAGGTCTATTTCCGGCATCAGCGGTGCATTGGCAAGAAGTACATCCCTGAAATGCGCTGCCATAAAGGGAGCAAGCGAACATCCTTTTGTTCCCAGCCCGTTAAAAAGCCCTACAGGCGGTAGTTGGGGGTGGAAACCGGCTATAGGGCGACGGTCGTTCCCGGATGGCCTCACCGCCGAAAGCTGATCCACTATTTCATACGGCACTTTCAACAGCTGGCGGAGGCTTTTTTCCAATATTTCCCGCTGCTTTAAAGTAGGCAGGTCGTCTTCATAATCCCACACGAAAGAAGATCCTGCCCAGAATAACCCATTGTCCTGCGGTACCAGCGTGATCCCCTTCTTGATAATATCCCCGGTTTCCAGTCCAGGTATCTTCACCAGCAACACTTCTCCCTTATTAGGCAAAAACTTTATCTCCTTAAAAAAAGGAAGCCCCCGGGTACCCGCTCCATCACAGAAAATAATTTTAGCGGCAGATATATCTCCATAAACTACCTCATTCTCCCTGATCTCCAGGTATTCAATATCCAGGTGGACTTCCACCAGGGCATCCTGGTCCTGTAAGTAACGGCGATAAGCCGGCAAAAGCGAACGGAGGTTTACCGTAGCGCCACGTACAATAGCCGCGCCGTAAGGCTGATCCAGGAAAGCGGCATATTTCATGACAGCGGGCAGCTGCGTATATTCATTACCGGTAGTTTTATTCAGAAAAGCTTCCCTCATCTGCATCGATGGAAAAACCGTCCACAGTTCCCGTTCTGTAAAAACCGGCACCTGCAACAGGGCCGATAGCTGCTCATAGGTGATTTTGGCAAACGGGTAAATAGTATCATACATCCAGGCCGGTTCAAATCTGCGGCCAGACACAGGGTTAATGATCCCAGCCGCTACCCTGGATGCGCTGTTGGGTTTGCCGTCATCTATAACAATTACTTTTTTGCCTGCCTGCAACAGGAACCAGCTTAACATGGTACCTGCTATTCCCTGTCCTACAATAACGTAATCTGCGTTCCTCATGCCCTCAAAAATAACAATAAAAAAGGGCTGAAGGATATCCATCAGCCCTTTACAAACTATATCACAATTTTATTCAGTCACTTTTACATTAAGCCCGCTGCTATGTGCTGAAAACTCAGGCGCATACATACACTGGGCGGTACTGATACCATTGGAGAATTTACCCTGATGAGTAACAAACAGCGTGTATTCAAACACATAGGTTCCTTTTGGCAGATAACTGAAAAAGAAATCTGTAGAAGCGTCCCGGGTGCTTTCATAGTAGCTTAATCCATCCTGCCATTTGCTGCTGCTGATCACATTGGTTGGCTCAAAACAAGCTGCCCGCATGTCTTTCAGGTGAATGTATTCCATCTGCCTGTCGGCCCGCAGCACTATCCTCACTTTCACTTTGTCGCCAACTTTCAGCTCATTGCCTTCATTGATTTTTGTGAGCACCGGTCCTTTGTTGCTATTCACCTCTTTAAACAGCTCTTTTTCCAGCACCAGTGGTGTAGCTGCAGCGGTAATTTTATCCAGGTCTTCAAAGTATTGCCAGTACACGGCTCCCCAGGATGGCTGCCCCTTGCTGCCACTCACAGTTACACTGATATTGCCCATATCCGGTTTCACTGCTTTAGCGGCTATTTTTTCCTTAAAATAACCGGTGCCTGCTTCTTTGGCAACAGGCTTCACCGGGGTATTTCCAAGTTGTACGGATACTTCGGGAGAAGCGGCCAGCCAGTCATCGCCCTGTAGCAGCATAGCATAGCAGGCGTCTGCAGTGGCTTTGGTGGTATGCCAGTTATTGGTTTGCTTATTCTTTAACAACCAGGTTTTCATATCTGCCACGGCGGCGGCATCCTTGCCTGCTACCTGGAAGGCTTCTATCAGCAGCGACTGCGTTTCAACAGGCGCCTGGTACCAGTTGTAACCACCGGTTACATCTTTCCAGTACATACCCATTTCTTTGCTGTTCATGGCATTCTCTTTCAGTGATTTCAGTATAGCCGCCGGCGTTACCTGGTCATTCTTTTTAAACTGCGATAAGGCTATCATTCCCTGTGCGTAGCGGCTTTGTTTTGACCAGTATTTTTGTTGCTGTGCATAGTAAAAATCAAATGATTTCTTCATGGCAGCAGGCACCGGTTTATCGAAGAAGCTGCGGGCGTACAGGTAGTGGATCTGCACCTGGCCAATCTGCTGTTCTTTCATATTGGCCTTTGTTTTCACCAGCCTGTAATAATCTTCATCCAGTTCCTTATCCAGGTAATCGATCGCTTTCATTGCCATTGCAGTAGCGGCAGGATCTTTCTCCCCGGTAAGCTGCTGTAAATGGCCCAAACCGGCTACGATATACTGTGTGAGGAACCTGTCTTTCCACATACCGGTAAACCATGGAAACGCGCCATCCGGCAACTGCTGGGCAGTTAGCTTGTTCAACGCCGACTTCCTCTCCTTCTGCATCCGTTGCAGATCGAACAGCAGGGCAATATTCTTTTTCTGCTGCGCTTCATCCTTTGCCTCCAGCACCCAGGGGGTTTGCTGCAGCAATACCGATTTCAGCTCTTCATTTTTCGCCAGGTTGCTTTCCAATGCTGCTGTATCTGTGATCTTCCATTTATCGAAAATGGTTTTTAACCCTGGCGCAGTATTGGTAATATGGGTGGCCAATGCGTTGGCATAATAGCGGTTAAACACCTGCTCAGCGCATTCGTACGGAAATTCCATGAGGTAAGGCAGCGCCTGAACCGCATACCAGGCCGGGTTGCTGGTATATTCAACGGTAACACCATGTTGTACGATAGTTTGTGAAGAATCGCTGTGCAATAATTTATCAAAAGTAAAATCATGTTTGCCATCGCCACGAACCGGTAATGGCAGCGATTCTGTTACCAGCATCCGGTTGGTTAACACCGGTAATGCATTTTCTTCTCCATCGCTGAAATTCCCTGCCTGTGCGGTAACCCGGTAGATCAGGGCGCTCTGGAACCCGTGCGGTATCTGGATCGGGAAGCTCACCACGGTGCTCTGTCCTGCCTGGGCAGTGAAATGCTGTAACGGGAAAATATTCTGGAACCATCCGTCTACCGGCTGCATTGTAGTAGCATCCAGCAATTCCAGGTGTGCCTGGCCTATCAGCTGGGAGTCCGATAGGTTGCTCACCTTGGCAGTGAACTCCATTTTATCTCCCTCCCGCACAAACCGTGGCGTGTTAGGCTGCACCATCAGCACTTTTTGTGTTACAATGCTGGCGCTGGCATAACCAAAGGCCAGGTCTTTCGTATGAGCGAGGCCCTGGAAGTTCCATTTGGTAAGCGCTTCCGGAACGGTGAATTCAAAGGTGATGTTACCGTCTTTATCGGTGTGAAGGTCCGGGAAGAAGAAAGCCGTTTCCTGGAAGTTTTTACGGATGGAAGGTGTTGCAGGTTCTTTTTCATCTGCCGGAGCTTGTTCGCCACCGGCCTTGCTAGCAATGACTTGTTCAGTAATTCTGTCATCAGCTATAGCTGCCGGCGCGGGAGCCATGGCCATTTCCTGCAGAACAGGTTGATTACCTGCGTTTGCAGCAGACGCTTTATACCTTCTTGCGACTCCCACCCGGCCTCCGCCTCCGTAGCCGTCACCCATATTCCAATCGAACAGGTTCAGTGTTTCATATCTTTTTTCATCTGCAGCATGCGGTTTCCTTTCGGGATCATAAAGCCCTGCAGACACATCCATCTTAAAATTCTCCCGGCCATTAAACGTAAGAAGATTATATACATATGGATAGATAGAAGGCTTATACCATTGATGCGGTAAAAATTCATCAAGGGAGGCATCATACATAGATGCCAGCATTTCGGCGGCTACTTTTTCATTTTTATAACCGGAGATCTGCGCCGTCCATTTTTCTTTTTCTCCTGGTAATAATTTATCACGATGGGTGCCCAGCTTTATTTGCAGATCCTTGTTATCCCAGGCCACAGTTATTACTGGCCCCGCGGTAAATACCCGGTTATCCTTTACAAATACATGCGCCAGCGCTATATTCCCCCGCTCGTTTTCCGTTACAGGGAAATCAAGTTGCTTTATACCGGAGAACTCAAGCGAAGAAACGATCTCTTTGGTTGTCGCTGTTCTCTTTGTCTGGATCAGGTGAATATTACCGGCGGCAGAACCCAGCAGGATAGTAGCGGTTTTCCCCGGTGATACAGTAACGGCGGCAGGATAGCTCCATAAATAAACCGGCGCCGGCAGCGCTTTGGGATGGTCATCAATTAATTCAAAAGTCGTTTTCTGTACAACGGATTCATTGTTCCTGTCTTTTGTACTTACCTCCAGCTCATAGAATCCCGGGGCCAGCTTCCTGGTGTCCAATGTCACTTTCCCTTCAGGATCACCGGCAATGGTTTCCCGGATCACTGCTGCCTGGCGGGGCCAGTTCCTGCGATCATCTTCATTTTTATAGATATCTACCGGGAACGCCTGTACGTAACTGGCTTCATCCATTACAAACTGATCAGGCGCTTCCCAATAGCGGGGACGCAGCAGGCGTTTGTTAGGCGTAAGCGGTTTCACGGCTATAGTAAGACTGGCAGGCTCAAAGCCTCCGTTCAGGTTGCGGGAGTAGATCTTCAGCGTTTTAAAATCTTCCTGCTGCAGGCGATCGGGTGCGTTCACCACAATTTCCATAGACTGGTAGCCCACGCTGATAGTTTGGCTGCCACTGCGGGTCTCACCGTTCAGATCTGTTACATCGGCGTGCACCACGTAAGTAAATACCGGTTTGGTAGCCGGGTCTACTGATTTATCGCTAAGTGCCGGGAACTTTACCAGGAAAGCGCCGTTGGCGTCTGTAGTGGTTTCGCCATGACTAATTTCCCTGGAAGATCCGTATGGAACAGCTATCTTATAAAATAACCAGGGGTAAGGGTATCTCACTCTCCGCTCCACCCGGTAGGTAACTTTTGCGCCATCTATGTTATTCCCGGCAAAGGCCAGGGCTTTGGCATTGGCAGTAACGGTATCTCCTATACGATAAGTGCTTTTTATGGTATCGAACTGTACATAAAATTTAGGGCGTTTGTATTCTTCCACCTGGAAGGCCAGGTAACCGTTTCCTGTTTCATCTCTCAGGCTGTAACCCCCGTTCATACGGCCTTCCGGCAATGCAAACTTCCCGGAATAAGCGCCATATTCGTTAGTAGTTATGCTGATGGAATCAGCCTTATCGCCATTGGCGTCGTACAATGATAGGGTAGCTTTATAGTTCGTGAGCACATCGCTGCCGGTTTCATTGATCCGTTTCTTTAAAACAATTCCTTTAAAATAGATGGTCTGACCAGGGCGGTAAATGCTCCTGTCGGCAAACAGGAAAGTTTGTGGCTTAGGCTCCTGTTCCCGTTCATTGTTGGTATAATAATACCGGTGTGTATCTATGTATAATTCATCCTGCCCATTCTTCCAATACAGGCGCAGGTTGTTATTTTGTTTCATGGGCGCAGGTTTTACGCCGCCATCTTTACCGGTAGTTAGTTTTTCCACCAGTATCCATTCATCTGAATTGTTGTTCTTATTCCGCAGTACCTGGAGATCAATACCTCCCAGCGGCTTCCCGGTAGTGCGATGAAGGGCATAATAAGCATCCCCGTTTTCCAGGTAACTGATATTTGATACCCAGGTCATTTGCATGGCCATTGGGTTATTTTTCATCTTAAACGCCGGATCGGCGCTGGATAACAGCATGTAATGCCCTGCCGGCAGGGCATCTATTTTAATTTCTGCTTTATGGGTGATATAATCCTGCGGATCGGGCAGGGCCTGTTCCCAGGATTTCATCGCGGGGCGCGACAGCATCAGCTGCCAGTAGGTATTTGCCTGGTCGCGGTAATTATTCTGCGCTTTGCGTAACAGCTTCAGGAAGGTGTCGTCTATTTTAAAGATGCGCAGGTAGATCTTGTTAATATTCTTATATCTTACCAGGGTTCTGAATGGCAGCTCAGGAACATTTACTGATTCTGTTACCAGTTCCAGGGATTGTTCATTGATCTCATCCAACATATAAGCACAGGCTACCCCTCCGGCGGATGCCGGGGCCAGCGCTACTGCTTTTTCGCAGATAGCTTTTGCCTTCTTCATATTATCCCCTTTGGCATCATCACCTGCATTTGCTTTCTGCATATAGTAAGCAGCCTGCATCTGCATTACAACCGTTACCTCTTTTTCGCCTGTGTAAGCCAGTACCGCCTGATCCAGCGCCTGGAGGTAAAGGGCATCCTTATTCTCCATAACGGCCACCTGGTTTATCCAGCTTATCCTTTCCACATCAACATCCAGTAACGCTGCCTTATCGCCGGCATGCAAACGGGTCAGTTCCTGCAGGATCAGCAGGGCGTGGTATTGCAGGGAAGTGCTGTCGGAACTGGTAAAGCGGTGTGCGGCAAAGGTAGCGGCAGGCGCAAAGGCTGCCGGGTCGGTAAGCTCAAACTGGTTAGCAGGATTGGTGATAGCAGCTTCTCCCGATTTAAAATACTCCAGGGCGCGGTGGGCCAGTAAATCGTACAGGGTTGGCCGTAGCTGCCGGGTATTTTCTTTAACAATAATCGGGTCAAATGCAGTGAGACTTGTTTTCTCCAGCATTTCCCGGTTAAACAGGGAAGCTTGGTAAGCGGCTGTAATTTCCTGGTGCAGCCGGTCGGCCCCCCAGGTAGTTACATCCGTTCCTTCATCGCCTGCAATGGCAGTACGGTTATAAAACCTGTACCGGTTGTATTGAAAATACCGGTACAGCATTTCCGCCCTGATGCTTTGCAGGATGGCTTTTTGAGGGCCGGTGGCAGCAGCGGTCTGTTTTTCTATTTTCTGCAGGTTCTGGAGGGTACTGCTGTCATTGATCTCCGCATTGTACTTCATCTGGTAAATGAGCGCTTTGATCTGCTGAGCGGGTATTTTATCTTTTACAGCCTGTGCATAAATATCGTTGACTACCTCCAGGGCTGATTTGGGTAATCCCTTTTCTTCCAGTGCGGTGATCTTCTTCCAGGAGTTATCGTAATTGAACTGGGCCATTATCTTATTGCTGCTAATGATTAAAACAATGAATATTCCGATGAATAAACGCATATAGGATCGTTATTTACAGTAAGTTACTTCTTTTACTGATGAGGATGCCAGTACAGTCGTGGTTTCCATAAAGGGGAACAAAAAAGGTGAAAAGTGTTGGAATAAATCTCCTCACTTTTCACCTTATATATTTTTACCGGCAGATAATTATGCCAGGGCTGCTGTTTTACTTAATACTTCCGCCATTGTTTTACCAATGTTGGCAGGGCTTTCCACAACGTGAACCCCACATTCCGCCATGATCTTCATTTTCGCGGCAGCGGTATCTTCAGCGCCGCCAATGATAGCTCCGGCGTGACCCATACGGCGTCCCGGAGGCGCAGTCTGACCAGCAATGAAACCAACTACAGGCTTGGTGCCATTTTCCTTGATCCATTTGGCTGCATCAGCTTCCATGCTACCGCCAATTTCACCGATCATGATGATGCCTTCAGTTTCAGGATCGTTCATCAGCAGTTCCACAGCGTCTTTGGTAGGTGTACCGATAATAGGATCTCCACCAATACCGATAGCGGTAGAAACGCCTAAACCGGCTTTCGCCACCTGGTCGGCAGCTTCATAAGTTAAAGTTCCGGATTTGGAAACAATACCGATCTTACCCTTTTTGAAGATAAAGCCAGGCATGATACCTACTTTAGCTTCATCTGCAGTGATAACACCAGGGCAGTTTGGTCCGATGAGGCGGGTAGTTGTACCCTGCAGGAAATTCTTTGCCTTGATCATATCCTGTACAGGAATACCTTCTGTGATACATACTACCAGGGCAATACCCGCTTCGGTAGCTTCCATGATTGCGTCGGCTGCAAATGCAGGAGGTACAAAAATGATAGAAACATCTGCACCGGTTGCCTTTACCGCATCGGCTACTGTGTTGAATACCGGGCGCTCCAGGTGTGTAGTGCCGCCTTTACCAGGTGTAACACCACCCACTACCTGGGTACCGTATTCAATCATCTGTGTAGCGTGGAAAGTACCTTCTGTACCGGTAAATCCCTGAACAATCACTTTGCTATCCTTATTAACTAAAACACTCATCGCGCTTGTTTTATTGGTTTAATATTATATGTCTGATTCTTCTGGACGGCAAAAATAAGCCGATTTCCCTAATTCTGCAATTTAGTGCCTTTAAGATAAAGCTACCAATTGGTTGGGAAAATAATTGGCGGTAAATAAGGAGTACTCAGGCAGCTGGCAGTGCCGGCCAATACAAATCCGTATATTATATATTATCTTTTTTGCTGATAATCAAATATCTGTTACTTTTCTCCCTGCTCTTTTTTCAATTGCTCCCGCCACTTACCATCCTTAAATAATTCCAGCTGACGCATTTCCTTTGCTTCCCGCAGGAACTCGGAGGCAAAAATGAAGTCGTTTAATTTCTGGTCCTTGCTGAATACAATATCCTTATTGCTTCCCTCCCATTGCTTCTGGCCCTGGTACATATACACGATATGATCACCGCTTTCCATTACAGTGTTCATGTCATGGGTATTAATAACGGTAGTGATATTGTATTCCTGTGTAAGCTCCGTAATGAGCTTATCGATCAGCAGTGAGGTTTGCGGGTCCAGCCCGGAGTTGGGCTCATCACAAAAAAGGTATTTCGGGTTGAGCACAATGGCACGGGCAATCCCTACCCTTTTCTTCATTCCTCCACTGATCTCGGCAGGGAATTTTTTTGCGGCTTCTTTTAACTGTACTCTTTCGAGACATTCCGCTACCCTGGCCTTTTTCTCTTTCAGTGTACCTTTACCGAACATTTCCAGGGGAAACATTACATTCTGCTCAACGGTCATACTGTCGAACAGCGCGGAGCCCTGGAACAACATGCCTATTTCCTGGCGTATTACCTTTTTCTCTTTTTCATCCATGGCAGTAAAGTCCTGCTTATCATACAGTACTTTTCCTGCGTCTACGCCCATCAGTCCAACAATGCATTTCATCATCACGGTTTTACCGCTACCGCTGGAGCCGATAATGAGATTTACCTTGCCGGGTTCCATTATTGTTGATACGCCCTTCAGTATTTCCTTATCCCCAAAGCTCTTTCTTATGTCTTGCAGTTCAATCATGATTACAGTAATATGGCCGTTAATGCGTAGTCCATGAATAATATCAGCACGCAGCTTACCACTACGGCAGTAGTGCTGGCTTTACCTATTTCCAGTGCGCCGCCGGTAACATTATAGCCGTAGTAAGCAGATACGCTGGCAATAATAAACCCGAAAGTATAGGATTTGGCCATCGCAAAAAATACGTTGTATGCCTTGAATTCCTGCCGGAGCCCCTGCATAAACTGCTCGGAGGAGATAATGCCGGACAACACGCCCGCTTCCTTTCCTCCCCATATGCCAAGGAAGCCTGCAATAGCCACCAGTACCGGTATCATCAGTACGGCTGCCAGGATTTTAGGCAAAATCAGGTATCCCTTGGTGTTGATACCCATGATTTCCAGGGCGTCAATCTGTTCGGATATCCGCATGTTACCCAGTTCCGAGGCTATTTTTGACCCGATCACACCCGCCAGTACAATACAGGTAAGCGTTGGCGCAAATTCCAGGATAATAGTGTCTCTTACCACCTGTGCGATGGTGCTCTTTGGAATAATAGGGCTTACCAGCTGATAGGCGGTTTGCAGGGTAGTTACACCTCCCATGAACAGGGAAATAATAAATACTATCCCGAACGACCCTACGCCGATATCCACACATTGCTGCATAAATTGCTTCCAGTACATCTTCATGTTTTCCGGGCGGGAAAACATGCCTTTAAGCATGAGCAGGAAATTTCCGAAATGATAGAAGAATTTGAACTCCATAACTGATCAAAGATAGGAAGGATTTTTTCAATCATATCCTAATTTAAGATTTAATACAGGGCCTAACGTAAACTACTCACCAGCAAACGCTTCAAACTGCGCTCAATAATCTCCCCCATCGTTTTACAGCGGGAAAATACGGGATCATGATAATATTCTGCCAGCTCATCTCCCAGCTGCTGGATCTTCTCAGGAAAAGAAACCCGGTCGGTCATGATCACATCCCGCAGGTCCTTGATGCGGTGCCGCTGCACTTTAATACGGCGGGCAATTACGGCACGCTCCTCCTGCTGGTACTGTTTCACCACTTCTGCATTGAGGTGCTTGATGGCCAGTTCCACAAATATGCGGTTCTCTTTAAAATATTGGGGCATATATAAGGTACGCCGGCCCTCATAAAACTGCTGGTCAAAATCAATGGCACGGATACGGAACTGCACATCGTCAAAATCCGGGGTAATATCAAAAATGAAATTATAGGAACGCATATCACCCAGCAACCGCACAAAGCAACGCTCGTTGAATTTTACAAACTCTTTGGCTATACGTTTAGGGTTAAACTCTGGCCTGTTCAGGTAATGCAGGATAAACTGGTCGCCGGGCACCCCTGCAATATGCTCTTCCACAAGGGTGTTGCCATCTATCAGGAAATTCATCCAGTAGGGAGACAGGATATGTTCCAGTTCCAGGCCATAAATACGGGAGGCATCGGCAATTTTGATATAAAAATAGTCGTACACCTCGTTGTAATTATTTACAATTTTGATCCGGAAAGGATGTGAATTCCCAAAAGTACAATAATCGATACGCTCAATATGCAGATGCTCTTCGGCTGTCTGATCACCACCGGCTTTCAGGATGGAATATACCCGTTTCAGCCCTGCATGGATGGGGCCTACCATACTTTGCGGATAAAAAACGGTTTCCCACAACGTATCTTTTCCTTCCTTATCGTACACTGCTATGGCCTGGTCGTAATACCGCAGCTCCTCGTAAGATATAGGCAGCTTCACTTCCCGTTCATATAACTTAAGATACCTGCGGAAAGCGGAATTGATCGGAAAAAATATCTTCTTTCGGGAAATAGTTTGCATGGAATAAATATAGCGAATTTTGTCTGACTCAGGATTAAACGCGAAGGTTGTCTGACTCAGGATTAAACTGATTACGCTGATTACGCTGATTTGATCTTTGAGGATTTTTGAATGATTTAAATGATTTGGGGAGATAGAAGCAGATTCGCTTCTATCTCCCCAAATCATTTAAAATCAAAAAGATCAAATCAGCGTAATCAGCGTAATCAGCGTAATCAGTTTAATCCTGAGTCAGACAAAATTCGCATCGCCGAAGGCGATTATTTCTTCTTTTTCTTGTCTTTGTCCTTGCTGTCTTTTGCTTCGCGGCAGCATTTTTCCTGGGCGTCTACCACGGCAATGTTCACCATGTTCACAATTTGTCTTACAGTGCTTCCCAGCTGGAGGATGTGCACCGGCTTTTTCATTCCCAGCAGAATGGGGCCAATGGCATCAAACCCGGCTACTTCCTGCAACAGGTTATAAGCAATATTACCTGCAGCCAGGTTAGGGAAGATGAGTGTATTTACTTCTTCTTCCAGTAATTCCGTAAACGGATAATTATCTTTCAGGATTTCTTTATTGAAAGCCATTGCTGCCTGGATCTCTCCATCTACAATGAGGGATGGGTCGCGTTGCTTCACAATTTCACGGGCCTTGCTCATGGTCTGTGCTTCCGGCGTCTGGCTGCTGCCAAAGTTGGAGTAGGAAAGCATGGCAATGCGCGGTGTCAGGTTAAAATGCTTTACTTCCTTTGCCACCATCATGGTAATGTCCGCAATTTCCTCCGCAGTGGGGTTAAAGTTGACGGTAGTATCTGCAAGGAATAAAGGTCCGCGTTTAGTTTGAATGATATACATACCGGCTACACGCTTTGCACCATCTTCCATACCTATTACCTGCAGCGCCGGACGAATGGTATCAGGATATTTGCGTGTTAACCCGGAAATCAGTGCATCTGCTTCTCCTGTTTCCACCATCATACAGCCGAAATAGTTACGTTCCCGCATAATTTTACGCGCTTCATAAAGGTTCAATCCTTTACGCTGGCGTTTCTTGAAGAACAGGTCGCCAAAGCGGTGACGCATTTCCTTCATGTCTTCACTCTTCGGATCTATGATCACCACGTTATCAATTTCGATGGCATTTTCCAGCATCAGCTCACGGATACGGTTTTCGTTACCCAGCAGGATCGGGTAGGCGATGCCCTCATCGTTCACTACCTGTGCAGCTTTCAACACTTTCAGGTTATCTGCTTCCGCAAATACCACCTTCCTCGGATCACGACGGGCTTTGGTACCGATGATCCTGAAGAGCTGGTTATCCAGTCCCAGACGGTGATTCAGCTCATTCCTGTATGCTTCCCAATCGGTGATGGGCTTATGCGCCACGCCGCTTTCCATGGCAGCTTTGGCTACCGCAGGGGCTACCGTGCTAAGCAAGCGGGGATCCAGGGGTTTGGGAATGATATATTTAGGTCCGAAAAAAAGATTTCTTTCATTATAGGCAAGGTTCACGATGTCCGGTACCGGCGATTTTGCCATATCGGCCAGCGCCCGCACTGCAGCCAGTTTCATGGCCTCGTTGATCTGCGTAGCCCTCACGTCGAGCGCACCGCGGAAAATGTAAGGGAAACCCAGTACATTGTTTACCTGGTTGGGATAGTCGGAACGGCCGGTAGCCATAATAATATCCGGGCGTGCGGAAATAGCCGTTTCATAAGCGATTTCCGGGTCTGGGTTCGCCATCGCGAACACGATGGGGTTTTTCGCCATACTCTTGATCATTTCCGCCGTTACCACGTTTCCTACAGACAGTCCGAGGAACACATCCGCACCTTTCAGGGCTTCTGCCAGTGATTTAATTTTAGTATTGGTGGTGAATTGTTTATGTCTTTCTGAAAGACCCTGGCGGTCTTTGTTCAACACCCCGTCTTTATCAAACATGATAAAGTTTTCCGGTTTGGCGCCCAGCGCTACGTATAGCTTTACACAAGCCATGGCGGCGGCTCCTGCGCCATTCACCACTATCTTTACTTTCTCTATTTTCTTCTTTACCAGTTCCAGTGCATTCAGCAACGCTGCGGAAGAAATGATGGCCGTACCATGCTGATCATCATGCATGATCGGGATTTTCAGTTCTTTCCTGAGCCTGTCTTCAATTTCAAAACACTCAGGGCTTTTGATGTCTTCCAGGTTAATGCCTCCGAAAGTAGGCTCCAATGCTTTTACAGCAGCTACAAAGGTATCGGGGTCCTTCGCATCCAATTCTATATCAAATACGTCAATATCAGCAAATATTTTGAACAACACCGCTTTTCCTTCCATCACCGGTTTACCGGCCTCAGGGCCTATATCTCCTAATCCCAATACAGCGGTACCATTGCTAATAACGCCCACCAGGTTGCCTTTTGCGGTATATTTGTAAACGTTTTCTACATCATTGAAAATTTCTTTACACGGTTCTGCTACTCCAGGTGAGTAAGCAAGGGAGAGATCCCATTGTGATTTTGTGTCTTTCGTAGGTATGACTTCTATTTTGCCCGGCCTGCCCTTTGCATGATAATCCAACGCATCCTGCTTATTCAGTTTCTTTGCCATATAAATATAAGATTGTTATTGGGCGTGCAATATACGAAGTATTGGATTAAGGCCATCCACCCAAATAGTGGGATATCCCTTCATTATTAAGCATGCTAACCATTAAAATTACTTACTTTTACAGTGTTAAACATTCGTAAATATCATGATACAACGCATCCAGAGTCTCTATCTGCTATTGGCTGCCGCCGCAGGCGCTGCTGCTCTGTCTTTCGATCTGTGGAGAGCCACCCTTTCCAATGGTGTAAAACAATCTGTAAACGCCTCCAGCAACTATCTCCTGTTTGTACTGTACGTCGTTATCATCCTGCTGGCCCTGGTCACTATCTTCCTTTTTAAGAAACGTAAGCTACAGTTCAGGCTTACAATATTTAACATTCTTTTTAGCTTCGGGGCGCTGGGCTGGCAATATTACGTGGTACAGCAAACGGCGAATAAACTGAACAGCGGCGGTGTTTCCATTACCACGGCCTCTTATTTGCCGGCAGCTGTTTTACCTGTTGTTATCATTATACTCCTGTTCCTTGCCGCAAGAGGAATCTATAAAGATGAGAAACTGATCAAATCCCTCGACAGGCTGCGATAAAGCAGGAAAACCAACGGTATTAAAAAAGCCATTGCCTGCTGCAAATGCAACAGGCAATGGCTTTTAAGTTTTATTACTTATTTAAGGAATTTCCCTGTATAACTTTCTTTGACTTTTTTTAACCCCTCCGGCACCCCGGCATACAGCAGGTTACCGCCGCCAGCACCACCTTCAGGTCCAAGATCAATTACCCAGTCGGCACTCCTGATCACGTCCAGGTTATGTTCAATCACCAGCACTGTATGCCCCTGGTCAATAAGGGCATTAAATGAATCCAGCAACTTCCTGATATCATGAAAATGCAGGCCTGTTGTGGGCTCATCAAAAATAAACAGGATATGTCCCTGTGCTTTACCCTTGCCCAGGAAGGAAGCCAGCTTTACCCGCTGTGCCTCGCCACCGCTCAGCGTATCGCTGCTTTGGCCCAGTTTCACATAGCCTAATCCCACACTGCTCAACGGCCGTATCTTGTTGCACACATCTTTTTCATCTTTAAAAAAGTCCAGTGCTTCATCTACGCCCATTTCCAGTACTTCATAAATGTTTTTCCCTTTATAGGTTACTTCCAGTACTTCGTCTTTAAAGCGTTTGCCTCCGCAGCTTTCGCAGGTAAGATGCACATCGGCCAGGAACTGCATTTCCACGATCACTTCCCCTTCCCCTTTACATGCATCGCAGCGGCCACCATCAACATTAAAGGAAAAATGCTTTGGCTGGAAACCGCGCATCTTACTCAGTTGTTGCCGGGCATAAAGATCCCGGATCTCGTCGTAAGCCTTGATATAGGTAACCGGGTTGGAGCGCGATGATTTACCGATCGGGTTCTGGTCAATCATCTCCACCTGTGTAATGTCGTCCAGCGCGCCTTTGAGTGCTTTGTGATTTCCTACCCTTTCAGCAAACTCACCTTTCAGTTTCATCAGTGCCGGATACAGGATTTGCTTTACCAATGTGGTTTTACCGGATCCGCTCACGCCACTGATCACAGTTAGTACCTGCAATGGAAAATCAACGGTAATATCTTTCAGGTTATGCTGACGGGCGCCTTCAACAGTAATAGCTTTTTTCCATTTACGGATTTTGGCCGGCGGGTCAATGGTGTACTGGCCGCTGAGGTATTTTCCCGTAAGACTTTTACTGTCTTTTAAGATCTGCGGATAGGTACCTTCAAAAATCACTTCTCCTCCCAGGTGGCTGGCCAGTGGCCCCATATCGATGATATAATCGGCTTCTTCCATCATCTGCTCATCATGTTCCACTACTACTACCGTATTGCCAAGATCGCGCAGTTCTTTCAGCACCGAAATCAAACGGTGGGTATCCCGTGCATGCAAACCAATACTTGGCTCATCAAGAATATACATGGAATTGGTGAGGTTACTTCCCAGGGTGCGGGTGAGCTGAATACGCTGGCTTTCGCCACCACTGAGGGTATTGGCCACACGGTTCAGGGTAAGGTATCCTAACCCCACATCCAGCAATGTTTTGATCCGGTGGTTGATCTCAATGAGGATACGTTTCCCGATCTGTTGTTCAAACTCATTCAGCTGCAGGCCGTCAAACCATTGTTTCAGGTCTGATACCGGCATATCTACCAGCTCCGCGATATTGCGTCCGCCAACTTTTATATAGAGCGCTTCCTTGCGTAAACGTCCGCCTCCACAATCAGGGCATACGGTACGTCCGCGGTAGCGGGCCTGTAATACACGGTATTGCACCTTGTACAGGTTTTGCTCCACCATTTTAAAGAATTCGTTCAGCCCGTAGAAGTGCTCGTTGCCTGTCCAGAGCAGTTTTACCTGTTCATCGGTAAGCTCCGCAATGGGTTTATGAACGGGGAAGCCAAATTTACGGGCAGTTTTAATGAGCGCTTCTTTGTATTCGCCCATTTTTTCCCCCCGCCATGGAGCCACCGCACCTTCAAAAACGCTCAACCGTTTATCGGGGATCACCAGGTCGGCATCAATTCCCAGCACCTGCCCGAAACCTTCACAGGTAGGGCATGCGCCATATGGGTTATTGAATGAGAACAGGTTGGGGACCGGCTCTTCAAACTGGATCCCATCCAGCTCGAAACGGTTGGCGAAATGCTGGATATCCTTACCATCGGTTTCCACATAGCAATCGCCTTCACTTTCGTAAAACGCGGTTTGTACGCTATCGGCTATACGATGTTTATCATCTTCCTCAAAATCCTTTGCTACCAGGCGGTCAATGAGCACCCATGCGTTATCGGGAACAGCTATTTTCTTCTGTTCCAGCAATTCCTCTATACGTAACAAGCCGGTGCCCTCGCTACCGGGAACGTATAAACGGGAAAAACCTTTCTGTACCAGGATGTTCAGCTCTTCCTTCACGTCTCTTTTCGCATGCCTGCGGAAAGGCGCGAGCAGTAACACTTTAGTGCCATTTTTCAGGTTTATGATGTAATCCACCACATCGCTTACTTCGTGCTTTTTTACCAGTTTTCCGGAGATGGGGGAATAGGTTTTACCTATTCTTCCATACAATAACCGCAGATAGTCGTAGATCTCCGTCATCGATCCCACGGTAGACCGGGGCGTGCGGGTGATCACTTTCTGCTCAATCGCAATAGCGGGACAAATCCCCTTGATGTAATCCACATCGGGTTTGTTCATCCGCATAAGGAACTGCCGGGCATAAGAGCTTAAGCTTTCCGCGTACCTGCGCTGTCCTTCCGCATACAGGGTATCCATGGTAAGGGAGGATTTACCCGAACCGGACACACCAGTAACAACTACCAGCTTGCTGCGGGGAATGGAGACGCTTACATTCTTAAGATTATGTACCCTGGCTCCTTTTATGAAAATCTGGTCCTGTGGGCTAACTTCCTGAGGATCAATTATACTTGTTTGTTTCTTTACTTTTGTTGCCATGACAGAACAAATTTAAGGGAAAAGATGTTAGCTCCGCGGGTCACTTTTTACAGATGTCCAGGATACGCTAAAAGCTAATACCTATGCGCGGAAAGCTATTTTTTATTATTTGTTTTATTGAACTAATCTTTTATATTTGCATAGGACCAGATCTATCTCGCTGGATTTTCCAAAAATCATCTTTAACTAAAACTGTTCAATATCGCCTAAACTCTACTTAATTAAAACAACCGAACTGGCTGTAAAATCTGTATTTATTTACTAACCCGCCTAGTTGTAGAAGTTTATGCAAGTAATGTACAAATTGTGCGATGAGCAGTTGATTACCCTCTTTAAAAAGGGGCATTCTTCCGCATTAGAAGAGTTGGTTCACCGTCATAAAGATAAGGTGTTCACTTCTATTCTGTTACTGGTAAAGGATTCCTTCCTCGCGGAAGATATTTTCCAGGACACCTTCATTAAAATTATTGATACCATCAGGGCTGAGCGTTATACTGAAAAGGGAAAGTTTTTACCCTGGGCCATGCGTATTGCGCATAACCTTTGTGTAGATCATTTCCGCAAGATCAAGCGGACACCGATGATCAGGACAGGGGACGATAAGGATATTTTCGATGTGTTGGGCTTCAGCGACAGTTGTGCAGAAGAGAAGCTCATTACCCGCCAGAGCCACGATCGCGTTCGCAGGATGCTGGATATGCTGCCGGAAGAACAACGGGAAGTAATTATCCTGCGCCACTATGCAGAGTTAAGTTTTAAAGAAATTGCAGATCTCACGCAAGTGAGTATCAATACCGCACTGGGTCGGATGCGTTATGGTCTGATCAATCTCCGTAAAATGATGACGGAGAAACAAATCTGTCTATGAGGAACCCTTTTTTTTGCTTGCCAGCAACGAGCGGCCGGATGTAATGTCCGACCGCTCGCTATTTTAGGGGGTGCGAAGTTTGTTGGACTCAGGATTAAACTGATTACGCTGATTTTATTTTTTTGGGGTATAAATGATTTTAAAGCGGTATTGCCCGGTTAAGGCAAGAATGGGAGTATAGATGCTTCCCGGATACTTCTCAGATGCTTAGGAGTCGTCTATGTGTTGCACTCCCCAATATAGTCCTAATGCTCTCCTCATACACCCTAATACACTCCTGATGCACTTCCAATGCTTTGAGGCGTAAAAGCGCTTAATAAATCCTGAAAATAGTTTTGCAAAAACCGGCAAAACCGGCGGATTGGCTTTGCTACTCATTGCCCGGATGGTAATTTAGCGGTAGATTACCAGACAACAATGATTTAAAAGGATTTAAGGAGATATAAGCGGTTCACGTAAATCTCCCCAAATCCTTTTAAATCCAAAGTAATCAAATCAGCGTAATCAGTTTAATCCTGAGTCAGACAACATCCGCGTAATCGCCGAAGGCGATCTGCTCAGATCCGCTCAAACACCATGGCAGCGCCCTGCCCTACGCCCACGCACATGGTGGCTAGGCCATATCTTGCACCTTCCCTCCGTTTCATTTCGTGGAGCAGTGTGGCAGTTATGCGTGCACCGCTGCAACCCAGCGGGTGACCAATGGCAATAGCGCCTCCGTTTACATTTACGATATCGGGGTTTAATGCCAGGTCGCGCATACAGGCGAGCGACTGTGCAGCAAAGGCTTCATTAAGCTCAGCCAGGTGCAGCTGGTCTGCCGTTATGCCGGCACGCTGCAAAGCCTTCCTGGAGGCCGGTACCGGGCCTATCCCCATAATGGAGGGATCCACTCCCGCTACCGCCATGCTTTTTATTTGCGCCAGCGGCTGAAGATTAAACTGCTTCAGCGCTTTCTCAGATACAATTAATACGGCCGCCGCACCATCATTAATACCGGAAGAATTGCCCGCTGTAACGGAGCCGCCTTTTGCAAAAGCCGGACGCAAGCCGGAAAGCTTTTCCAGCGTGGTATCACGGGGATGCTCATCTTTTGAAAAAATAACCTGCTCCTCTTTATTAGGTGTGATGGGTACCGGGATAATTTCATCCTGCCATTTACCCGCTTCCAGCGCCTGCCTGTAAAGGGTTTGGCTCCGTAGCGCAAAAAGGTCCTGTTCTTCCCTGCCTATCTTCCATTGATTCGCCACATTTTCTGCAGTTTCACCCATGGAAAAAGGATAATACATGTCTGCCAGTTTTTTATTGGTAAAACGCCAGCCGATAGTAGAATCATACATCTCTGTTTTACGGCTGAAGGCCCCGTCGGATTTGCTCATCACAAAAGGCGCCCGGGTCATGCTTTCCACGCCGCCGGCCAGGTACACATCCCCTTCCCCGCACATAATGGCGCGTGCAGCATCCATAATTGCCTGCATACCGGAAGCGCATAAACGATTTACGGTATTACCTGCCACCGTTACCGGCAATCCCGCCAGCAAGGCCGCCATACGCGCCACATTCCGGTTGTCTTCACCAGCCTGGTTGGCAGCGCCGGCAATCACATCTTCTATTACAGCAGGATCAAGGGAAGGATTTCTTTCCATCAGCGCTTTGAGCAGCAGCGCCAGCAGGTCATCCGGGCGTACCATACTTAATGCGCCTCCATAGCGGCCTATGGGCGTACGCACCGCATCTACAATATATGCAACTTGCATGTGGTTGTTTTGGTTTATATGCAAATAAAACACATCCCGCTAACTCAACCAATAAAACTACCAGGGCGCCGCTATTGATAGCGGCTGGCCTAAGATGGGGAATTTTCATCCTGGTTACGCGAAAATTTACAAAAACCGCCAGATATAACCCTATTTCCGCCTTTCAGTAATTGTCGCTTGCCGGCTCCGGTTAGCGGAACTAGTTTTGCCGCTGTCATTAATTTTATCAAAAAATAACCCCAAAAATGAAACACCTTAGAAGCCTGGTGTGGCTGGCAACCTGTTTGCTCGGCATCACACCTGTAATTGTGAAAGCTCAGCAACCCGCAGGAGAAAATGAAGCAAATCTTTCCGAACTTCTGTACAGACCCATTAAGCCCACAGCCAAAATAATGGAAGGCCCCGAACCTTCCCGGCAGGTAGCCATTCCCCGTAGCGTCGTAAATGTAAGAAACCTCCGGGCCGCTCCTAAATGGAACATGGCGGCAGACAACAATACACGGCAAATCAATATCGATAACCTGCAGCTGCTGCCGGATAAAGTGATTACCTTTAAAAAAGTCAATGCCCCGGCGTATTGTACGCCCCCCACTGTAACCATCGGCTGCTGCAGTTATTCCATTAAAGACGAAGTAGCCGGCAAAAATCTCCTGTACGCCTCTCCGGCAGCGGTGTTCAGCAATGAAAACGATGCCCGCACCTTTGCACAGAGCCTGTCGCCCAAAGTACCGTTCTTCCTTCCGTATACCAACAGCAAGGTATACCCGGCCGGCGCCTGGAAATATGATAATGGCAGTGGTCACGGCTCGATCGACTTCCTTAAAACCAGCGATGCCTACGGCCCCGGCATAGATCCTACTTTTGGCGTGTATGCCTCTGCGGCCGGGAAAGTGGTTACCGCGATGTGGGACCCGTTCTTTGGGAATGTGGTGATCATAGAGCATAAAGCGGCAGATGGCACCTCTTACCGAACCGGTTACTTCCATCTGCGGGGAGGGTTTGATCATGATGTGGCCAATGCGAAAGCCATCAATGTAAAAGACCCCAATGATAAAGATGCCCGTGATACCAAGTATAAAAAATTCGCTAATCTTCCCAACCCCTCACAATTATTATGGGGTACCAATGCACAAAAGCTGAAAGTAAAGGCGGGAGATAATGTATATGCAGGTCAGCAAATTGCCTGGGCCGGCAACACTGGCTTTGGAGGTGCCGGATGGGGACTTAACCAGGATGGTACTCCCACCAATCCCAATACTGCCAATAACCACCTTCACTTCATGCTTTGGATAAAAAGCCCTGGTACCGGGGCCGACTGGATGGAAGTAGACCCCTATGGAGTGTATGCCACCTCAGAAAGCAGCAATAGCTCATGTTATGAAATTGGCGCCAATGGCGGGTTTAACAGGTTCTTTGCGCCATTCTATCCTTCCTTTCATAATGTACCGGTGCAATATATCACCCAATACTGGGGCTACTACACCGGTATGGGCATGGCCCTGCAAACACTGAGCGTACATAAATCAGGCAACCAGTACCTGGCTTCCGGCTCTTTCCAGCAGGGACTACCCGGCGCCTGGTACTGCCGCATTAACATGAACAGTACTCAATACCAGCAGTATTTCGACGAATACTACGGAAAAGGATATATTCCCCGGCAGATCTCCGTTACCAGCGATAATGCAGGTAATCCCCTGTTCACGGCTATCTGGCAGAAAAGAGGCAATGAAAGCTTTGCCGCCGTACACAATGCAACCGATGAGGTATATGCCGCCAAATGGAAAACCTTCGTGGAACAACAAAAAATGCGCGTAACCGAGCACGTAGTGTATTATGTGGGTGGAAAACGCTATCACGCCGGGGTATTCAGCAGCAGTAACCCCGGAGGATTTTATATGTATTATGGCATGAATGCTAACGACTTTGTGAAGAAGTTTGATGAACTGAACAAAGCCGGGCTCATGACCGTAAATGTAAATATCGAGGAGAATGGAAGCCAGAATAATGTGGGCGGGCTCTGGTGGCCCAAGAATAAGGCATATTATTCTTATATGAATATGTCTCCGGCCGACTACCAGTCTAAATTTACCGATCTCAACGCCCAGGGATACAGGCTGTTCAGGGTACAGGGATATGATAATTCCTCCCATTTTGCCGCCATCTGGATGAAGTAAACCGAATATACTCAGAAAAGCGGGTGCCACAGCTGGAAACGGCTGTGGCACTTGTTTTTAAGGTCATTCTGTCAGTACGCCAATATTACGTATCTTTGCAGTTACTTTCCGACTGCCGTAAGGCAGCCAGTGGCTCAAATAATGATAATGAAGTCTGACAATAAAAACATCCGGCACTTAAGTTTACCGGCTTTACAGGAATATTTCGGATCTATAGGCGAAAAGCCTTTCCGTGCAAAACAGGTATACGAATGGCTCTGGCTGCGGCATGCCGATAGCTTTGAGGCAATGACCAACCTCTCCAAAGAATTAAGACAAAAATTAACGGAGCATTTTACCCTTCCGGCTGTTAAGATAGATGCCGTGCAACAAAGCAATGACGGCACCATCAAGAGCCGTTTCCGCTTACATGATAATCACCTGGTGGAAGGTGTGCTGATCCCTACAGACACCCGGCAAACTGCCTGTGTGTCATCGCAGGTGGGCTGCAGCCTGAGCTGTAAGTTCTGCGCTACCGGCTATATGGACCGTAAGCGTAACCTCGATTACGATGAAATTTATGATGAAGTGGCCCTTATTAATAAACAGGCCCTGGAATCGTCCGGTAAAAAACTGAGCAACATCGTATTCATGGGCATGGGCGAGCCCCTGCTTAATTACAGGAACGTGCTGCAGGCAATTGAGCGCATCACTTCTCCCGATGGACTGGGTATGTCGCCAAAACGTATTACCGTTTCCACTGCCGGCGTAGCCAAAATGATCCGGCAGCTGGGCGATGATAAAGTGCGTTTTAACCTGGCATTGTCTTTACACGCCGCCAATGATAAAAAACGTAGTGAGATCATGCCTATCAACGATTCCAACAGCCTGAAGGAACTGATAGACGCATTGAACTACTTCTATAAGGCTACTGAAAATGAAATCTCTTTCGAATATATCCTCTTCAAAGATTTTAACGACTCAAAACAGGATGCTGATGAGCTGATTAAAATATACAGGCAGGTGCCTGCCGACCTGGTAAATATTATCGAATATAACCCGATCGATATGGCCAGGTTCCAGAAGCCGGATGCCCAGACTGCTGAAGAATTCATGGAATATCTTGCAAAAAACCGTGTGAATGCAAGATTACGCCGCAGTCGTGGTAAAGATATTGACGCTGCATGCGGGCAACTGGCCAATAAAGGCTGATACAATAATATTCCTATTGATCATCTGGGTATGATCATCAATCAATAATAATTTATGAAGAAAAAACAACCTGCTAAAAAAGGGTTTGGTCCATCAAGGGATAACAAATTTGGTAACAGCGACAAACCAGCAGGCAACCGCAACCGCTCTTCTGCTGATGGCGAAAGGCCAGGAAGAGCATCTGCAAAAGATAATCGCGGCGCTGATAGTTCCTCCTCCCGTAAACCCCGCTTTGACAGTGGAAATACCGGCGATGAAAAACCTTCTTTCCGCAAACGCACTTTCGACAGCAATGGCAGACCAGCCCGTAAAAAAGGCCCTGCTACCGATAGCCTGGGAAATGACAGGCCCCAGCGCGGCAAACGAAGCAACAGCGAAGATAAGCCGGCATTCAAACGCAGCTTCGGTGAAAAGAATGAAGAGAAACGCTCTTTCGGCAGAAGCGATGATAAACGTTCCTTTGGCCGCGACGAAAAACCTGGTTTCCGTAAACGTTTTGATAAAGACGAAAAACCTTACAAACGCAACAGCGATAACGATTTCAAAGACGGAAAAAATAAACCGGACAGCGAACGCGCTTTCAGCGCTTTCAGAAAAGATAACGAACGCCCGGAACGCACACGCAGCTTCGATAAAGAAGATAACGGTGAAAGGCCTCCGCGCAAACGTACCTACAACGCAGGAACCACCAGGAAAAGCGACGACAGCGCCTTTCATTTCCATGGAGAAAAGAAAAAAGGCGGCAAAGAAACACCCAGCGGTTTTAACCGTAAAAAATTCTTTGACAAAACCAATGAGCGCTTCGCTGATAAACAGGACAGGAAAAAAAGCATAAAAGTAAGAAGCACTAACGATAACGAACATACGAACGAACACAAGGAAAGTATATTCGGACCGGGGGAAATGCCGCTGAATAAATATGTGGCGCACTGCGGTCTTTGCTCCCGCAGGAAAGCGGTAGACCTGATCAAGGAAGGCAAAGTAACCGTAAACGGGAAAGTAGTGCTTGAACCTGCCACCAAAGTAACTGCCGCCGATGTGGTAACTATGCAGGATAAAAAGATCACTCCTACCAAAAACCTGGTATACATACTCCTGAATAAGCCAAAAGGCTACATCACCACCACCGATGACCCCGAAGGCCGCAAAACCGTAATGGACCTGATCCAGGACGCAGCTGAAAATGAAAGGGTATATCCTGTAGGACGCCTCGACCGTAATACTTCCGGGTTACTGCTCCTCACCAACGATGGCGAACTGGCGCAGCGCCTGGCGCATCCTAAAAACAATATCAAAAAGATCTACCAGGTAGAACTGGATAAACCGCTTACCAAAACCGATTTTGATAAGATCGTTGCCGGCGTAACCCTGGAAGATGGCGTAGCCTTTGTAGACGCATTAGGCTACGTGGATCCGAAAGATAAAAAGCAGGTAGGCATCGAAATCCACAGTGGTAAGAACCGTATTGTGCGCCGCATTTTTGAGCACCTGGAATATACGGTGGAAAAACTGGACCGTGTAATGTATGCGGGGCTTACCAAAAAAACACTGAACCGTGGCCAATGGCGCTTCCTCAGTGAGAAAGAAGTAATCCTGCTGAAACACTTTAAAAAATAACCGCCGAATTACGGGATGCGATTAACAGAACATATTATACTGGAAACGCCTGATTTTGTTGTGGTCAACAAGCCTTCAGGAATACTTACATTACCCGACCGTCATGATAACGAGCTTACTTCCCTCATAGCGGTTATGAAAAAAGCCTACGGGGAAATTTATACCGTGCACCGGCTCGACCGCGACACCAGCGGTATTATACTGTTTGCCCGTAACGAAGCGGCTCATAAATATTTCTCACAGCTTTTTGAAAGCAGGGATGTAAAGAAATTTTACCTGGGCCTCGTAAGCGGCCAACCGGTGCCTAAACAAGGTAACGTAAGCGAAGGTATTATGGAGCACCCTGTACAAAAAGGTAAGATGGTAACTAACCGCAAGGGAAAACCTTCTTCTACGGACTACGAAGTGCTGGAGGAATTCGGGCTTTACAGCCTGGTGAGAATGCAGATCCACACCGGCCGTACCCACCAGATCAGGGTGCATATGAAGTTCCTGGGTCATCCTATTGCAGTAGATGAATTTTATGGCAGCGCCCAACCTGTGATGTTATCCTCCATTAAGAAGAAATTCAAATTAGGTAAGCACACAGAAGAAGAAAGGCCCCTGCTAAGCCGGTTGGCCCTGCATGCCTCTATGCTGATCTTTAAGGATCCTAACGGCAAGGAATATACGATTGAAGCGCCTTTACCAAAAGATATGAGTGCGTTGCTGACACAGCTGCGAAAACATCGTGGCAAGCAGCCAGCCAATGAAGAATAAAAAAGAGGCTGTATCATAACTAACTTAATGGGTGTGAGAATCGCAAATACGAAAATTTTCTCCACCCGGTACCCGAGTAAAATCGGGTAAAAGTTATTTATGATACAGCCTCTTTTCACTGTTACTATCCTGACTATTTCACCAATTCAGTTGCTTTTCCCTGGTTTGCTGCTATAGTGCTCCCGTTTTCAAGATAGATCCTGCCATCCCTGTAAACGGCAGGGTAAGTTTTCCCATCTTTAAAATAATTCCCGGGAACCGGGATATCACCTGCCTTTCCAAGCTTTACCGGTGCTTTAAACCTGTCAATAATCCACTCCCCGGTAGAAGGACGGAATACGGCCATTTCAGCCCTGCCATCGCCATCATAATCACCGGGAACGGGAATATCGCCCGGCACATGTTTTACCTGCAGCGGGATATTACCCAAACTTGTTTGCCATATGGAATTATCGGTGCGGAATATTCCTACATCCAGCAAGCCATCCCCGTCATAGTCTGCCGGAACAGGAATACCCTTTTTATGCCCGAACCTGATACTGTCCATACCATTGAAATACCAGGTTAAATTAGACGGGCGGTACACTGCCACCTCTGCAAAACCATCCCCGTCATAATCGCCGCATACCGGGATATCGCCTTGCTGTCCGAGTGCAATTGCTTCTCCATCCTGGAAATAAAACCTGCCTTCTGAGGGTCTGAACACAGCCAACTCCGTTTTGCCGTCACCGTTATAATCTGCCGGAGCGGGAATATCCCCCTCTTTACCAAACGCTACATCCTGCTGCCCTGCTATCTTCCATACACCCCCGGTAAAGAAAGCGATATCAGTTTGCTGATCATTGTTGTAGTCATGATAACGGGCTACTGTTGTATGATGTAGCCAGGGAAGAGTAAATTCGCTGTCTGCATCCTTCTCTTCTTCCCCCGTATAGGGTGAAAAAGTGCTGACGCTGATCAGGTCTTTTGATCTGGAAAATTTCATCAAACGCATTAAGCCATGACCACCATCCGGCCGGCTCTGGTAATCGGATAAAAATGACCTGATAATATTGCCGGCATACCCATCCTGCCGGTATCCTTCGCCATTATCTCCTACATGTCCTGATAAGGTTAACATCACATTAGGGTAACTTTTCAACCGGTCGAATACGCGTTGTGCCTGTTTGGAAAATTTCGGAAAGCCTTTCTCATTGGTACCCGCTTTTTTATTGAAATGAATGATGGAGTGACTAACGAGTATTGCCTTCCTGTCGCTGTATTTCTCCAATAACTGGCTGGCCCATTTATTCATCCCCTCAATATCTTCTCCATAAGAATCATATTCTAAAAAGATACTGATGAACTTAATTCCACCGGCTTCAAAAAGATCATAGTGACTATCATTATTATCGCCATAGTGGCCCCCATACCATTTCTTATCTTTAAAATGCTCAATACCAAAATACTTGTTATACTGATCTGTTTTACCACTTACAGGATACTGGCTTTTAGTCTGATCGTGATTTCCTACCGCCAAGCCGTATGGAATACCCTGCGGATACCCTGGTTGTGGCTTCTCCAATACATACATCGACGCGGCAGCATTTTCCCATTGCCGGGGGAACTTCTCACCATCATCTGATATATCTCCCAGATGGATCACGTATTTAATGTTTTCCTTTATCGCATTCTTTACTATCCATTCCGTTTGTGCAGTAAACATCTCCTTCTTCCCCCCATTCTTCTCAGAAGTATAATACTGGGTATCGGGAAGAACAACAATTGAAAACTCATCTTCTTTTTGCACCTGCTCACCTGCAATGCTGTGGCCGGTTACAGCCAACAACAACAACAATATATAAAGGCCTTTGTGTAGTTTCATCATCACAACATACTCATTTAAAAACTGCTAAAAATAACCGGGATTCTGTATGATCTTCGGATTTAACCCTACCTCATTTTGCGGTATTGGAAATAATAACTGGTGCTTATCAATTGCATAAGCATCGGAAGAAAGATAAGGAAGCTGTTCCCTGATCTTTACACCAAAAGCATTGATCACCGTTAACGCCTTACCGCTTCTGAGCAGATCGGTCCAGCGATGGTTTTCAAATGCCAGTTCAACTCTCCGCTCATGAAAGATCTTTTCCCGCAGCTGGGCAGGATCGGTATTGGTGTAATCAGCCAGGCCGGCTCTTCTTCTTACCCTGTTTAAAGGGGCGAGTGCATCTGAAGATTTGCCCTGTTCATTTAAAGCCTCTGCAAGTAAGAGCAGGGCATCTGAAAAGCGATATACAGGAAAATCGTCGCCGGAGCCGGTAGGTGCCTCAAGCGGCGCATGCAGGTATTTTTTGATGTAGGGAACACCAATTTTCCCGGTAGCAGGAACATAGTTGATAATGCTTTTTGCTGCTGAATAACTGAAATACCGGCTGGCATCATAAGTACCTTCTGCAATGCCAATGGAAGCATCCAGGCGTTTATCGCCGGCCTCAAAATCACTGATCAGGTCATCGCTGGGCGTATTCCATCCGCCGGAGCCCGTATTGTCGATTGAAATACCTGTTAACAGTTTAGTGTCTTTACTTCTCGGTAAAAAATTAAAGGAAAGCGGATTTGGCGTAGCCCCGGTTAATGTACCACCAAGGAACTGGATCTCAAAAACCGACTCTTTACCATTTTTATTTGATGGCATAAATGCATCTGCATAGTTTGCATTGAGATCATATCCCATAGTAAGCATGCTGTTTAACAGCTTTTCTGCATCTGCCCATTTCTTCTGAAGGGCATACACTTCAGCAAGCAATATGGTAGCTGCTCCTTTTGTAGCTTCTCCGGTTTGCGGGAACTTTGCAGGAGGCGGCAGTTCAGCAATGGCGTCCTGTGCATCGGCAATGATCTGGGCATATACTTCTTCTTCCGTAGCCCGGGCTTTAAATGCTTCTTCTGCAGTGGTCACTTCTTTTATAAAGAGTGGAACGCCACCATATAAACGTACCAGTTTAAAATAGTTCAGCGCTCTTAAAAATTTGGCTTGTCCGTCGAGATTTGCCTTTACATCCTCTTTAAGATCGCTGCCTTTCAACCTTTCGATAACGATATTACACCGGGAAATGCCGGTATAACTGTGTTGCCAGGTAGCCGCAACATAAGCGTTGGTAGAAGTGTTCGTAAAGTCTGAAATGTTTTCACGCTCTACAATAGAGGTGCCCCTGTTACCTGGTATAGCCTGGTAAATAGTATT
The DNA here is from genome assembly GCF_902150045.1 of Chitinophaga polysaccharea. Taxonomy (GTDB): domain Bacteria; phylum Bacteroidota; class Bacteroidia; order Chitinophagales; family Chitinophagaceae; genus Chitinophaga; species Chitinophaga polysaccharea_A. The sequence continues at coordinate 69,712 of NZ_CABFVU010000002.1, read as the reverse complement.
ATCGGAGTGCATTTCGGAAGTGAAATAATCATTCACCAGCACATCCCTGAGCGGTGCGTAGGCAGCTATCACTGCTGCTCTGAATTGCTGCTCCGTTTTATAGAATACGCCATCAGTGTACGCATCTTCCGGCGACCGTTCAATAAAATCCTTGGTACAGGAGGTTGCTGCTGCACATAAGAGAGCGATCACTAAATATATCTTTTTCATATTTCGTCGGCGTTAAATGATTATTTAAATGTGGTGGTAAGTCCAAGAGAAAACGTTCTTGGTATAGGATAGGCGTTTTCGTCTACCCCAACACCCAGTGTAGGATCAGATCCGCCCACATTTATCTCCGGGTTCATACCTGAATAGCCTGTAAGAACAAAGGCCTGCTGCACGGAGGCAAAAACCCGCAGGTTCTTTATCATGGCGTTTCTTAACGGCACGGTATATCCCAATGTTATATTCTTCGCAGTCAGGTAAGATCCATCTTCTATCCATTGACTGTTTACCTGTCTTCCCATTGCGGTGGTACCGGATTTTGTGCGGGGATAAATACCTGAACCGGGGTTATCTTCCGAGCGCCAGCGATCGGCTGCCGCAGCCAATGGTACCCTGGAGCCATCCATATTGGTTTGATAAGCCCATTTGGCAGCATTCAGTATTTTTCCACCAACAGAAAAAGTCATGTCGATAGTCAGGTCAAAATGTTTATACCTGAAGTTATTGACAATACCACCCGTAAATGTTGGCGTGGGATCACCAATAAAAGTGCGGTCGTTTACATCATCAATTACGCCGTCGCCATTGATATCTTTGACTTTGATGGTTCCTATATCGGAGTTGCCATTTGGTTTGGCAGCAGTGCTTAAATACTTGGGAGAGTTGGCCAGGTCGGCAGCATCTTTATATAATCCTTCAAAAACAAAACCATAGAACTCACCAAGATGATGACCTACCTGCTGGCGGTAATAATCCGAGCTCACTGTTCCATTTCTCCTGATATATCCGGGATCTACAAGGTTAGTGATCAGGTTCCGGTCGAAAGACAATGCCAGGTTGGTATTCCACTGTAGCGCACCCGTCAGGTTTCTGGAGCTCACCGAAAATTCATGGCCCCACATTTTAAGCTCGCCTACATTGTAAATGATCTGGCTAAAGCCCGATGAAGTTGGAATGGCACGTTGCTGAATAAGTCCGTCTGTCAGTTTATGGTAGTAGTCGTACGTGAAGTTAAGGCGGTTATCGAACAGGCCAAGCTCCAGCCCGATATCCAACTGCTTATTGCGCTCCCATCTCAGGTCCTTATTAGGCAGCCTGTTAATGGTTTGCCCCTGGGTAACCGTATTATTAAAGTTGTAATAATAAGTTCCTATTGTGGCCTGCGGATCATAATTGCCGGCAAAAAAGTTGTTTCCTGTAATCCCGTAACTGGCGCGGAGCTTCAGGAAGCTAACGGGTTTTACATTCTTCATGAATGATTCGTCGCTAAGGATCCAGCCTGCAGACACTGATGGGAAACTGCCCCACTGCGTATTCATACCGAATTTTGAAGAGCCATCGCGCCTGAGTGCCGCCGATAAAAGGTACTTTCCTTTATAATTATAATTCAATCTTCCTATGGTCGACAGCAATGAATAAGATCCTGCACCACTGCTTCCGGTAACGCTTGTAGCGGCGCTCAGGTATTCAATATCATCACTGGTAAATCCAAGGCCAGTGAGTGTGTTACTATAAGTACTGTACTCCTGGGCTGAATAGCCTACCAATGCCTCTATATTATGGTCTTTCAGGAAGGTTTTGTTATATACCAGGTTTCCTTCTGCTGTCCATGAACCGTTATCAACAGCAGAGCTGGTGCCGGTGGTTTGCCCCTGCGTACCGGTAACCAGGCCTGACTGGAAATATTTACGTGTTTCTGCGCCCTTATCTGCTGCGAGGTTTGCTGTAACGCTTAACCCAGGTAAGAACTCGTAGTTCAGGTAAATGTTACCCAGTATACGGGTTGTTTTATAATCGTCGTTCGTTAATTCATAGGTAGCCAGCGGATTGATATAAGCCACCATACCGGGGGAAGCAACGTTGCGGGTATAGGTTCCATCTGCGTTGTAAGGACTTACCAGCGGGCTGGCTTCGAAGAATCTTTCGAAATACCCCCCCACACCATCACTACTCAGCCTGTTGTTATGATCCAGCCTGTAGCTCGGCGCCAGGTTAAAACCTGCTTTAAGTTTATTATTTGCAGTGGTGAAATCCTGGTTAAAGCGCATTGAGTATAACTTTGTCCCGGTGTTGATCAGCACACCCTGTTGTTCCTGGTAGCCGGCGATTACCGTAGAGGAGGAATGTTCACGGGCCGATTGCACCATGAGGTCATAACTTTGAATAGGAGCGGTTCTGGTTAACAGCTTAAACCAGTTGGTGCCCTCTCCATACTGCTCCGGATTATCATAGGCCGCGTGGTAGTCTGCAGAAACTGAGTAGCCGGGCTCATATTTCATTCCATCTTCTGCGCGTTCTTTCATAAACGTGGCAAACTCCCTTGCATTCATCATTCTCGGCAGTTTACCGGTAGGGATCTTTTGTAAACCGTAGTAGCTGGAGAATTCGATTTTTGCATCTCCCGGTTTTGCATGTTTGGTGGTAATAAGCACTACCCCGTTTGCAGCTCTTGATCCATACAATGCGGTAGCAGAAGCATCTTTCAGAAAACTATAACTTTCTATTTCTGCGGGATTAATATTATTGATACTTCCTGTGATCGGGTTGCCATCAATTACGAAAAGCGGTTGGTTACTGGAGTAAAAAGAGGCGGCGCCACGGATAATAAAACCCATACCACGTCCGGGCTGGCCGCTGGTTTGGGATACCTGTACACCGGCTACTTTTCCCTGCAGCTGCTGGGCAAACTGTGTTACAGGCATATCCTGCATGCCCGATGCATCTACAGTGGCAATGGAGCCGGTTATCTCGCGGCTTTTTTGTTTTCCGTAACTAACCACTACTTCCGTCAGTTTATTATCCGCCAGCTGCAAAGAGAAATCGAGCGTCGTGGTTTTTCCTTCTTTTATAACAGTGTTAGCTGATCTCTGGGATCTGAAAGAAATATAAGATACTTCAACTGTATAGCTGCCCGGGGGAAGTTTTAAGGTATAATTACCATTGGCATCGCTTTGAGCCACCTGGCCGCTCTCCAGCACCCGCAGTGTTGCGCCGGGTAAAGCAGCGCCTTTCTCATCAACCACCCGGCCTGATAATTTACCAGGTTCCTGTGGAACGGGCTTTGTGTCGATCACAACATATCCTTCCACTATTTTATAAGCAAGATTGGTTGATGCCAGCACTTTTTCGATCAGGTCTTTTACGGTTGATCTTTCGGAATCGATACTGATCTGCTGTTTAAGCCCTGTCATCAACTTTTCCGGCAACACGAACCTGATACCACTCTTTGCCTGGATGGTCAGCAGGCTTTCCTTTACACTGGCACGATCCAGCTTAACAGCAATCACTTTGTCCAGATGCTGGCCCCGGGCATTTCCGGCGAAAAGCATCCCGATAAAAGTAAGTTGTGCGACTAAAAGTATACATGAACATCTCATCATAAACTTAATTGTGGGATGTAATCCTTTTTGCATTAATTCTTGTATTAATAGTTGGCCCGGGATCAGCCGGAATTATTGTTACTTTACTCCTATATCCTTTTTGCCTTTGACGGGCCTGCGGTTCTGACAACATCAAATGCGGCGTCCTTCTCCAGGATGGACAGCTTTTTCTTAATACATACTCTTTGCTTTTATCTTTTAAGTTCAGCGAATAACGATCTCCCCGTTTTTCGTTTCGTAATTAAAATGTCCTGCGGCCGCGAGTACATTTAATATCTTATCTATTGATCCACTGGCATCCACTGTCAGTGTCATTCTTTCCGTTGATTTTGTATGCTGTCTGAATGTGATCTTCACATTATACCATCGCTGTAATACTTCAGCGATATCATTGAGTGATGTGTTACTGAATGTTAACCTCGCTTCCTTCAGATCCAGTACTTCTTCCGGGTCAACTGTTTGCATTTTAACTTCGTTATGATCGAACAGTATTTTCTGTCCTGTGGTCAACACTGCCAGTGACCTGGAAAAGCTACTGTCTACCTGGTCTACCCTTACTTTCCCTGTGGCTACTTCCACCAGCAAAGGCTTATTTTTAAATGCCTCTATTTTAAAAGAAGTGCCCAATACTTTTGTTTGCACCTGGCCGGTATGAACCGTAAATGGCTTATGTTTTTCCTGTGTTACTTCAAAAAAAGCTTCTCCGTATAAATAGATATCCCTGGTATCTTTTGAAAAATTTTCGGGATACTTCAGGCTGCTGCCTGCCCCCAGGTATACTACACTGCTATCGGAAAGAATTATTTTTGACCGGTGCCCGTTCGGGTTACGGGTTTCTACAAGGGCCACCTGGTCCTCTTTTTTATTGCTTAAATAGCTGATGGTGTAAACACTCATCGCTGCCAGGATCAGTCCAATCCAGATGGCTGCATTCCGCATGGATAATAGGCGTTTGAGCACACCCTTGCGTGCAGTAATTACCAGTCCTATCCTTTCATGCAATGATCTTTTCAGATCATGCTGCCGGGGATGAACAAACTGATCATGCTCAAACACTTCCCAGTCTTTAGCCGCGTTTGCCGACAGGACCTCATCCAGTAATCTTTCTGATGTGGGATCTTTCAGAAATAAGTTTACAAGCCTTTCTTCTTCGGCCGAACATTCGCCCGCTAAAAACTTCTTAATTAATTCCTGGTTTATTTGTATTGACATTCTATTTTAACAGAGCACAAAAGGTTCCCGTTACTTATATAGGGACAAAAAAGAAGAGGAAGGGCTATCCGTTACGTGAGCAAAACCAAGACATAACGTTCTGGTAACATTGGTATGGCTAATGAGGCATGGCAAAGCCTATGTGCATGTTATTCCTCATTCATGTTAACACTACGGGTGAGGAAAAAACAGCGTCATTGCAATAATCACCGGCAGTACGGTATCGCTATGGTTATTGAGCTGTTGTCTGAAATGATTCAGGGAGAATTTAATATGATTCTTAACGGTGTTAACAGAGATCTTGAGGTCGTTGGCAATTTCAGCATGGGTTCTGTTTCCTTCCCTGCTCATTTGAAATACGATTCTTCGCTGGGGACTCAGTGAGTCGAGATGGAAAAGATATTTCTCTTCCAGTTCCCTGGTATGTAGCTGATGATCGGCCGGAGAGGCTATAAAGGAAAGATCGTTCTCAATAAATTCTATGGGTGTTATAGCAACTGCCTTTTTGCGGATGGCCTTAATAGTTGCATTCCTGGCCGCTCTGAAGATATATGGTTTAAACTCACCTTCTATCTGCAGGGTATGTCTTTTATCCCATATCCACATCATCAGATCCATTATGGCCTCCTCTGCGAAATATTCATCTTTAACATAGCCAAGCGCATAATTATACAGCCTTCCAAAATAACGATCAAATAAGTTATTAAATGCTTTGAGATTATCTTTGGTACATTCTTCCAGTAGCTGCTTATCTGATAGTGAACTATATTCCATAAAAATGGATTGAATGTATTTTTCAGCAAAACTAGAGCCCAGCTTTTATTTTTCTGCTACGTGGAATGTTAACTGTGCATTAATAAACTGTTACCGGTTCATAATATTTGATGTTGGCGATGCAGGTGTTCCAGGTGCTTTAAACTGAAACCAGGTGTTTGGTATACGGGAGAAGAATAACCAGGCCGGAGATATGGGTGCTGCCGGTTTGCAGGGGCATAAAAAAAACGGGGAGAAATCCCCGTTTCGTAAAAATCAAAAACCAACCATTAAAAAGTCTTTATAGAGAAGCCTTACGGCTCTTTAAATTATTTATTGGGCTGTGGTGTTGTTCTCAGATAAGGCTTGATAATTTTATGACCTTTCGGAAAACGTGCAGGGATATCTGCTGTTGGCACCGCTGCCGTAACAATTACATCTTCTCCATCTTTCCAGTCTGCAGGGGTAGCCACGCTATACTTGGCGGTCAGCTGCAGAGAGTCCAATACACGGAGCACTTCTACGAAGTTCCTTCCGGTAGAGGCCGGGTAGGTAATGATGAGCTTTATTTTCTTGTCTGGCCCGATAATAAACAACGATCTGACCGTAAATGTTTCAGAGGCATTTGGATGAATCATATCATACAGGTTAGCCACTGTTTTGTTTTCGTCTGCAATAATAGGAAAAGTTACGTCACACTGTTGTGTTTCGTTAATATCATTTATCCAGCTCAGGTGTTTATCCAGCGGATCTACGCTTACAGCCAGCACTTTAGTGTTACGTTTTGCGAACTCGTCCTTTAACTGGGCAGTTCTGCCCAATTCGGTGGTACATACCGGTGTAAAGTCTGCCGGGTGAGAAAACAGGATACCCCAACCTTCGCCGAGGTAATCGTAAAAATCTATTTCCCCTATTGTAGTATTGGCCTTGAAATTAGGAGCGGTATCTCCCAGTCTTAAACTCATAGCTTTACGATTTAATTGACCAAAAATAGCACTTTCCTACAAGATTTATAGACTTTAAGGGATTTTTTTCAGAAATTTGCGCTTTTTTTTCCCGGGCGAAGAATTTGGGAGTTAACAAACAATGGAAATCAAGGGTTAATTCAAACGGATCCCGGGCAGATGCCTTTGGGTATCAGGGGTTAACGTGCAATGGATGTAAGGCAGGGCGGTAAACGAACATGGCCCGGGGCGAACATCAACAGATGTCCGGAAATTAACATACATGGAGGTGGGGGTTAACATAAATGGATTTTTTTTCATCATTATGTGTTTCAGGGCTAACGTAAAAATGGATACAGGGTTTTCAATGAATAAAAATGGTCAGGGTTAACTTAATGGACATAGCGCGTTTGTTCATGAACAAATACGGGTCTATCAATAAAAATATGGTCAATCTCTATTTGGCTGCAGAAGTATGCAACTGCCAGGCATAATAAGCCATACTGAACTTGTTATCGTTTTCCAGTGCGGCCATTGCCCGGGCTGTATCTTCTCCCAGTTCTAATTCAATAAATCCGAGATACAGGTTATACGCATCATGAAGCATTTGTATACAGTACTCCATTTTTTCGTTAATGTCGTTGGGGCTATACTGTGCCGCAGGCGGTAGTGTAGGCTGCACGGGCACCGGCATCTGGATCACGCGCTCAATATAGTAACACTCCTCATCCGCATATGCTTCCCAGTTGTCATCCTGCTGCAGGCATGGCCTTCTCATATGAAATATGAGACGATCAAATACCACTGCTGCCCCCAGGTCTGCCTCCAGGTCTATAATATCCGGCGTACGGCGCATATCTTCCAGCTTCTTCACAATGGTCATCTGTACGGCATCATGCCTGTCCTGGCTGAAACGCAGCATGGTGTTCATTACTTCATAAGTAGTTACAAAATCGCAGGGATACCACACCTCATCCAGTAGCGCCTGGCCCCAGAGCGTCAGGTAATTGGAGTCATCCATGATGATCTGCCCAATTGAAATGGCCTGTACCTGCGTAATTGCTGTAGTTGTATTTACCTTGTTCATAACCATGAGGTTTTAATAACACTACAAATCTACCGGCCCTGCACGCAAGGGATTTGCGTAGTGATCTTTTGATGATAATTTTTTTAATCCTCGTCGCAAAAGCGGGAATTGTTTATTTTTATTATCTAAATTTTATCTTTTGCCAAAGAATAAAGACGCGGTGTCGCGCTACCGCTGGATCGATGAGCGGCTGCGCAATAAGCAGAAACCCAAACCTACCCTGGAGAACCTGATTGAATATGTATCGGATAAAATGGGAACTGCAATATCTACCCGCACCATCCAGAAAGATATCCAGGATATGCGCCAGGACCCTGAACTGAATTATATGGCGCCTATCGTATATGAGCGCAGCAGCGGCACCTACCGCTACTCAGACGATAGTTTTTCCATCAGTAACTCCCCTATAGAAGAAGCAGATCTGCAGGGGCTGGAAATTGCCATTGGCATACTGGAACAATTCCGGAGCCTGCCGGTGGTACAGCAATTTGAAGACGCCATCCTGAAAATTGCGGCCAGTCTTAAAATGAACAGGGAAGCCCTCCAGCATAAAGGGCTTATTAAATTTACCAGGGCATCTCAATATAAAGGCGCAGAACATATCCCGGAAATAGTGGACGCCATTAAAAACCTGGAAGTGATCCGCATTGCCTACCAGAGCTTCGACCGCGATGAGCCCAAAGAACATTGGGTAGAGCCCTATCATCTCCGCGAATACCAGCACCGCTTTTACCTGATCGGCAAAAGCCAGAAAACACGCGGCGGCGCAGTAGTCACCTTTGCGCTGGACCGGGTAGTGAAGCTATGGCCCACCAATAAACATTTTGACGAAAAGAATTTTGATGAAGCCAGCTACTTCCAGCATGCAATAGGCATCACTGTACACGATGGAGATCCTGAACATGTATTACTGAGCTTTACCCCGCGGCAGGGTAAATATGTAAAGTCGCAGCCCATCCATTCCTCCCAGGAAATAGTGGAAGACAACAATGATGAATGCCGTATATCCCTTCACGTTGTTATCAACCCCGAACTTACCATGACCCTGCTGAGCTATGGCTCCCAGGTAAAAGTGCTGAAACCCGTGCACCTGGCTAAGAAAATGGCTGAGGAAGCCAAAGCCATGGCGGCGTTGTATAAATAGGCCAACCCGCTATCGGACTGTACATGGCCCGATAGCGGAACTGCGTTTAAGGATTGGGTTTGGCAAACAAACTATCCGCCACGGGCTGATTCGTTTCTATCTTCAGAATATTAATTTTCACTCCGCCCGGATCCTGCTCTGTTACGCCAGGGTAAGCCAGTCCCTCAGGCGTTTTCTTATAATCAGACAACAATGTTACCAAGTCCACCTCCTGTCCCTGTACACTCATATGATTAGTGGCCTTCACAAGCAGGTAGGTTTTGGCATCCAGGTAAGCAATACCCGATGTACCATCAGCAGCAGTGATCTTTAGCTTATAAGCCGGTGATCCGTTCACAGTATCTTTCCCCTGCACTTCTATCTTTTTGCCTTTGCTTTTGTAGTCATACAGCTCTCCTCTCAGGTCCAGCTGGGTTTTCATCAGCTTGAGCATCTCAGGGTTCATATCCTGGGGCGTTGTTTGCTGCATCACCGGCATCAGGCTCCAGCCTGCATTACGGGTTACCACCTGCACATTGCTGGCGCCATTTACCGTAAACTCCAGCCGCATGGCTTCCCCCTGCTTCACCCACCGCTTAATGGGAATCGTTTGCCCCTGTACTTCCATATTTCCTTCTGCATACTGCGATTTGATGCCTTTCAATTTCTCGTCACCTCCCATCGCCTCAATATTCCTGGCTATCAGCTCATCAGCAGATTGTGCGCCGGCACAATAACCAGCCATCAGTAAAGCGGTTAACAGTGTATAAAACCTGGTTCCTGTCATCATAAAAAATATTTTCCGTTGAACAATAAAGATACCTCAAAACAACTCCGGCATCTCTTTTCAAAAAATACGCCAGCATTGAAAATACGACCTATTCCTTAGCTTTGCAAAATGAATACATTCCAGCTCTCAGGCAACCTGGTAGATATACTGCAACAGGAAATATACCCGGCTACGCTTCATATAAAAAATGGCCGCATCAGCAGCATCGAACACAACAATAACCAATATGATACCTACCTGCTCCCGGGCTTTACGGATGCGCACGTACATGTGGAAAGCTCTATGCTCATTCCTTCGGAATTCGCCCGGCTGGCTGTTGTACACGGCACCATTGCCACAGTAAGCGATCCGCATGAAATAGCCAACGTTATGGGTGTGAAGGGTGTGGAATATATGCTTGAAAATGGCCGGAAAGTGCCCTTCCGGTTTAATTTCGGCGCTCCCTCCTGTGTGCCGGCCACCACTTTTGAAACTGCCGGGGCAACGGTAACCGTGGCAGATATTGAAGCATTACTGCAGAGGAACGACATCAGGTACCTTACAGAAATGATGAACTTCCCGGGCGTACTGCATAAAGATCCGGAAGTACTCGCGAAAATAGCCGCGGCCCAAAAAGCCGGGAAGCCTGTAGATGGCCATGCTCCGGGCCTTCGTGGCGAAACAGCCGCCGCATATATTGCCGCCGGCATCAGCACAGACCATGAATGCTTTACCATAGAAGAAGCCAGGGATAAGCTGCAATACGGCATGCATATCCTCATCCGCGAAGGAAGCGCTGCAAAGAACTTTGAAGCCCTGTATCCACTGCTGCATGATCATGCCGACCATATTATGTTCTGCAGCGACGACAAACACCCGGATAACCTGGTGGAAGGCCATATCAACCTGCTGGTAAAACGGGCGCTGGCCTACGGTGTTGACCTGTTCAAAGTATTAAAGGCAGCCTGTATTAACCCGGTACTGCATTACAAACTGGATAATGGCCTGCTCCGTGTAAATGACCCGGCAGATCTTATTGTAACAGATGATCTGCAAAACTTTAATATACTGGCCACCTATATCAATGGTGTGAAAGTGGCGGAAAACGGGCAAACGCTGATACCTTCCATTTCCTCTTCTCCCGTAAATAATTTTATAGCAGATCCCATAACCGCCGGTGATATTCGTATACCCGTTAACGATAGTAATGTAAAAGAGGTAAAAGTAAAGGTGATCGGTGCGATGGACGGGCAGCTGATCACGAACGCACTCTCCGCGGTAATACCAGTTACCAACGGCGGAATAGCTGGCGATACCCAACAGGATGTTCTCAAACTGGTGGTAATAAACCGTTACCAGAAAGCGCTGCCGGCAATAGCATTTATTCAGGGCTTCGGCCTGCAGCACGGCGCCATTGCATCTTCTGTGGCACACGACAGTCACAACATCATTGCAGTAGGCACTACCGATGAAGACATAGCCGCAGCTATCAATACCGTGATTGCCGAACAGGGCGGCATCAGCGCAGTGGGAAATGGAGTGGTACAGGTATTGCCATTACCGGTAGCAGGACTGATGAGTAACCTCGACGGCTATACGGTAGCCGCCCGGTACAGCGCGCTGGACAAAGCATCGAAAGAGCTGGGATCCACGCTTGCATCCCCTTTCATGACATTGTCCTTTATGGCATTGCTGGTAATACCGCATTTAAAACTGAGTGATCTTGGATTGTTTGATGGCGACAGCTTTCAATTCACGGCGCCTTACTAAATAAAGAAAGCAGCGGAATCCGCTGCTTTCTTTTATGACCTGATGTCTCCTGTTAACGGGTGGCCCACAGTGCACCGTTAATAGAATCCCTTGATGCCCCAGTAACCCCGCTCAATACATTTTCTTCCTGCCTCCAGCGCAATGTTCCGATGAGCGCCATGATCAGTGCTTCCTTGAAACTAACGGTTTGTTCATCGGGCACTTCCACGGTAACACCCAACGGCTCCAACTGTTGCCGGATCGTGTTTACCAGGAAAGTATTAAATGCGCCGCCACCGGTTACCAGCATTTTGCCAGGACCTTCCGGCAACTGCGCTTTCAGTGCTTTCACAGCAAGGGTCACCTGTGCGGCAATGTGCTCTACATACGTGCGGAGCTTACCCTGTACAGACAGACGTAAAGGCGCTATCAGCGGTAATATGGTATCGATGCCAAAATCGTTTGCCAGTGATTTGGGCCATGGTTTGGAATAATAATCCAGTTGATTCAATTGTTCCAACAGGCTGTTATCGGCCACTCCGCCGGCTGCCAGTGCCCCGCCATCATCGTAAGGCTTATTCAACGCTGCTGCCAGCGAATTCAGCACCCGGTTGGCCGGGCATATATCAAACGCAACAAACTGCTCCGGCAGCTGCGCAGAAATATTGGCAATGCCCCCCAGGTTAAGCCAGTACTGATAACCTGGCAACAGGTATTTTTCGCCGATAGGCACTATAGGAGCTCCCTGTCCGCCCAGCGCTACATCCACCGCCCTCAGGTCGTTGATAACGGGCAATCCCGTTACGGCCGCAATGGCAGCGCCATCGCCCAGCTGCGCCGTCATTTGCTGTGCGGGTATATGAAACGTGGTATGGCCATGTGAAGCAATAAAATGAACTTTATGATCCAGCTGGTTCTTTTCAATAAAATCCAGGATACGCCGGCCGGTATAATGCCCGTAAGCGGTATGCAGCAGCAGGTAATCTTTTGCCGGCAGGGAAGTGGCCTGCGCCAGCCTCTCCACCCATTCCGGCTCATAAGGCAGGCTCTCTGAAGCCCTGATAACATAGGTCCATTGTCCGCGTATCTCGGTCAGTTCTGCAAAAACTATATCTAATCCGTCTAATGAGCTACCAGACATGGTGCCAATCACGTTATATACCATCTACAAAAATTTCAGCAAAGGTAGTTTTAAAATATTTTTTTTACGACTTATGGAAACAGGACCCCTCCGTACATCCTACAGGCAGAAAACTACTTCGCCATGAAAAAATATCTCACTTTACTATTGCTCAACTGCCTGGTGGCAATTACCGCCACCGCCCAACAGGCAAGGGTTATTACAGGTATTGTAACAGACAGCCTGCTCAAAAGCCCCATTGCCAATGTGGTGATCAGGGTAAAAGGAACAGATGTATTAACCGCCACTGATAAAAAAGGACAGTTCAGCCTGAAAACCACCACCGGTGCGCTGATACTGGAAGTAAACGCCTCAGGATACCCGGTGAAGGAAATAACAGTACCTGCGGGGCAAAATAAACTGAAAGTGCAGCTAACCAGTTTGCAGCCGCTTGATAAAAAAAGGAACCAGTATGTAATGCAGGATAAGGCGCTGGCTGAAGTGGTGGTGATGGGCTACGCCGCAGCCGCACAAAAACGCAGGACCATGACTGGTTCTGTTTCCACTGTCAGGGGCAATCAGATGAGCTATATACCCTCGCCGGTACACAATACGGAAGACTACAGCCCTATTAACGAGAATATTTTCCATGCGGCCACCGACCAGCCACTCAGTACTTTCAGCATCGATGTGGACCGGGCGTCTTACAGTAACGTACGCCGCTTCCTGAACCAGGGCATGATGCCCGAACCGGATGCGGTAAGAGTGGAGGAAATGATCAATTATTTTGACTACCAGTATAAAGCCCCCGAAGGGAAAGACCCGGTGGCCATTTACACAGATATGGCCATTTGCCCCTGGAATACAAAGCATCAGCTGGTACGCGTGGCACTGAAAAGCAAACAGGTGGATACCCGTAACCTTCCTGCATCCAACCTGGTTTTCCTGATAGATGTTTCCGGTTCAATGTCTGGTGAAAACAGGCTGCCACTGGTAAAAAGGGCCTTTGCCGTATTAACGGAACAGCTCCGGCCGGAAGACAGGGTAGCTATTGTGGTATATGCCGGCGCCGCAGGAGTAGTGCTCCCCGCCACCAGCGGCAGCGATAAGAAAAAGATCCTCGCCGCACTTGATCAGCTGGAAGCCGGCGGCTCCACGGCAGGTGGCGAAGGCATAAAACTGGCCTATAACATTGCCGGCGAATTGTACTCAAAAAACAGCAATACCCGCGTAATACTTGCTACCGATGGTGATTTCAATGTAGGCGTTTCCAGCGATGGAGAGCTCACCCGGATGATTGAAAAAGAAAGGGAAAAAGGCATTTCTCTTTCAGTACTTGGTTTTGGTATGGGTAATTATAAGGATAATAAACTGGAACTGCTGGCAGATAAAGGCAATGGTAACTATGCCTATATCGATAATTTTGAAGAAGCCCGCAGAACCTTTGTGACCGAGTTTGGCGGTACACTTTTTACAGTAGCCAAAGATGTAAAGCTGCAGGTAGAGTTTAACCCGCAATTCGTACAGTCGTACCGGTTGGTAGGCTATGAAAACCGCCTGCTCACCAATGAAGATTTCAATAACGATAAAAAAGATGCAGGGGATATGGGTGTGGGGCATACCGTAACTGCCCTGTATGAAATAATTCCTTCCGGCGGGAAAAACGAAGCCGTTAACTGGGTAGACCCGCTGAAATACCAGCAGGGCAAAGTGATTGGTAATAAATCGGAAGTACTTACGGTGAAGCTGCGTTACAAACAGCCTGCCGGGGATCATAGTATCCTGATGGAAAAAGTGCTCCCCTACAGCAACCAGGAAATTACCGATGCTCCGGAAGATTTCCGTATGGCAGCTTCCGTGGCAGCCTTCGGACAATTGCTGCGCCGTTCTGCATTTAAAGGCACCGCCACCTATGATGACGTGTTATCCTGGGCAGGCAATTCCAGGGGAACAGATGCGGAAGGCTACCGCGCTGAATTCATCCAGCTGGTGAAAAAAGCGATGCTGCTTGACAAAGAGTAGTTCCACTATTTTTCGGTATTTTGCGGCCTCAAAGGAACAGCTCATGATTATCAATTTAAGTGAAACCAATTCATTGGTGGGAGAATGGCTAAGCGAGATCAGGAATATAGACGTTCAGCAGGACCGTATGCGTTTCCGGCGCAATATGGAACGGCTGGGAGAAGTAGCTGCATATGAGATCAGCAAAACCCTGGATTATGAAGAAAAGGAAGTAACTACTCCCATGGGTATTGCTACCTGCCGGGTGCTGAAATCACAACCGGTGCTGGCTACCATCCTGCGCGCAGGACTGGCATTGCACCAGGGTTTGTTACATTACTTCGATAAAGCAGACCACGCATTTGTTTCTGCTTACCGCAAACATAACCACGATGGTTCTTTTGACATCAGCCTGGAATATGTGAGCACTCCTTCCATCGACGGGCAAGTGCTTATCCTTTCCGATCCCATGCTCGCCACCGGCGCTTCACTGGTAAAAACCATAGAGCACCTGGAGGAAATTGGTAAGCCCAGTCATATACACCTGGTGGTAGCCATTGCATGTACGATAGGAATTGAATATGTATTGCGCAATACCAAAGCTAATCTTACCATCTGGGCAGGAGATATTGATGATGAGCTCACCGCCAAGGGGTACATAGTACCCGGGCTGGGAGACGCCGGGGACCTGGCCTTCGGAAATAAATTACAACAATAACATAGAATAATCGTTTTGCAGATAGCAGTTTTGTATCTTTAAAAAAGAACAAAGCTGCTATCGTTTTTTTATCTGATGGGATTTTTATACATGAATTTAATTTGATATGTGATTTTATTAGCGTACCTTCACCCGTATTGCATAATACCCTATGCTATAAGCTTAATTATATGAAAAGAGCTTTACTATTCTTGGCCATATTGCTTTATTTAAATCCTCTACGGGCGCAGGACCCGCACTTCTCGCAGTTTTTTGCGTCGCCGCTAACCCTTAACCCAGCATTTACAGGTTTATTTTCAGGAGATTATCGTTTATCCGGCAACTACAGGTCACAATGGAGGAGCATTTCCACTCCCTTTGTAACAGGTACTGCAGCTATTGATTTTGGCATTTTAAAAAACGTGATCTCTTATACCGACATCTGGGGGGTGGGTCTTATGGCGATGTACGACAGAAGTGGCGGCGGAGCGCTCACTTCCAGTTACCTTTCCTTCAGCACGGCCTATCACAAAGGGCTGGACCCGGAAGGAAATCATACCCTGGCTATCGGCCTTCAGGGAACGCTGGTACAAAAGAGGATAGACAATACCAAACTGCAGTTCGAAAACCAGATCGATAACAACGGTTATAATCCAATGATTCCCAGTAATGAAACACTGGTAAATCCAAAAATATCCTATTTCGATCCAAACATCGGTATTTTATACAACGGCCTCATCGGCGAAGCATCCAATATTTATATGGGCGCTTCCTATTACCATATCACCCAGCCTACTGAATCATTTATGAACCTTACCCAAAACCGGCTCAGCTACCGCTGGACGGTACACGGGGGCGGTTCTGTTCCGGTAAACGGGCAAGACAGGTTTCACGCCAGTATCCTGTACATGAAACAAAGCACAGCTTCCGAATTCACCTTTGGTGGCGCCTATGGCTTTATGCTCAACGATATGGATGATAATCCCACCACCTTTTACCTGGGTAGCTGGTACCGGATGAAAGATGCCATTATTCCTTATATAGGCCTTGAAATCAAAGGCTTCCAGATAGGCCTTACCTACGACACCAACGTGTCGAGCCTGAAGCCAGCCTCCAACTACCGTGGCGGCCTCGAAATTTCCCTTATCTATATTCACACCCGGAACGAAAACAACAAATATAAAACCCTCTGTCCGCGTTTCTAAGACAGCGATCTTCCTTTCGAAATCATTATCCTGACCCGGGAAAAATAGCAAAAGAACCTGCGCTATTCTTCCCGGATCAGGATAATCATTTAAAATCATAACAATCATTGTTAATTTTGCGTTAGTTTCGCTACTCTTTCATATAAACCAGGAAAAATACACATTCAGTTACAATAAAATATTCAGGCGTTGTTTTCATTCAGAGAAGTACTGTCGGCAGTCCAGTCTTACGGAAAAGCCCATCAATTCATACTACAGCATAAGTTATGGAAATGGATCCTGATTCCGGGAGTCATTTATTGCCTGTTGTTTTTTACAGGATTTTACTTTGTATGGGGCTACTCCGGCGATTTTGTGGAATACCTCACCCGCCTGCTGCACATCACAGAATGGGTACAGGACCTGGAAAGCAGCTGGCTGAGTTTTCTTTTTATCCTGGTAGCGTTTTCTATCCGGATAGTATTCGTGTTCTGGTATTTCTCCTATTTTAAGTATCTCTTCCTGATAGTGGCTTCCCCTGTATTTTCTTATTTGTCTGAGAAGACAGAAGCCATACTGGATCATAAAGACTTTCCCTTCAGCTGGTCCCAGCTGGGGGAAGATATCCTGCGGGGCATCAAGATGTCATGCCGGAATATCGTTTACCAGACAGGCGCCATACTAGCCCTGTTACTGCTTTCCTTTA
The DNA here is from genome assembly GCF_902150045.1 of Chitinophaga polysaccharea. Lineage (GTDB taxonomy): Bacteria > Bacteroidota > Bacteroidia > Chitinophagales > Chitinophagaceae > Chitinophaga > Chitinophaga polysaccharea_A. The sequence continues at coordinate 52,780 of NZ_CABFVU010000002.1, read as the reverse complement.
TACCGGTGCTGGGCTGGATCACCCCGATGCTGGGATTCTTTATTGAATCTTATTTCTACGGCTTTTCCATGATGGACTACAGCTGTGAGAGACACCGCCTGAATATGTCGGAAAGCATCAACTTTATCCGCCAGCACCGGGGCATGGCCATCGGCAATGGTATGGTATTCTACCTGTTTATGCTCATTCCCGTACTGGGCTGGATGCTGGCCCCTTCCTATGCTGTAATTGCAGCTACCATTGACTTACAAACAAAAAGACTGAAATAATGAATGCTACCGGCTATGTGTACCTGGTTCCTACTGTTTTGAGCGCCGATGCCCTGTTCAGTATTCCCGCTTATGTTACCGCTATTGTACAGCGGTTATCAGTTTTTTATGTAGAAAACGAAAGAACAGCCCGCAGGTACCTGAAATCGCTCGACAGAAATATCGTGATAGATAACCTGCAACTGCTGCCTATGAATGAAAACCAGGCGCCGGACCTGCTTCTTGCTAAAAAATTATTACTCGAAGGAAAAGATATAGGCATCCTCAGTGAAGCAGGATGCCCTGCCATCGCAGATCCTGGCCACCTCATCGTACAACTGGCACATTCCATCAATGCAAGGGTTATTCCCATGATTGGCCCCAACTCCATGCTGCTGGCCCTCATGGCCTCCGGTATGAATGGCCAGAATTTCCAGTTTGTTGGCTACCTGCCTGTCAAATCTCCCGAAAGAACAAAAATGATCCGCGACCTGGAACAGGAATCAGAAAGGAAAAAGCAAACACAATTGTTTATTGAAACACCCTACCGTAATAACCAGCTGCTGAAAGATATACTCGATAACTGTAAAGACTATACGCAACTTTGCATTGCAGCAGATATCACAGCTCCCACGGAATATATTAAAACGAAAACAGTGAAAGACTGGAAAAAACAGTTGCCCGACCTTCATAAACGGCCGGCCATTTTCCTGTTATACGCAGGTAAGGAATAAAAAAGGGGAATTACGATGCCGTAATTCCCTGGTATTTTTTAAGGCAGCTCCGGCCTCATTGGATCCTTGATAGAAATAATACTGTCTACAATAAAAGCACTGTACCCTCTCCACGGAATAGCTCCCAGGTACTCTTTGTAGTGAAGTTCCACCGTTTTCCCGCTCGCTGTCATCAATTGCTGTGCAACCCTTTCGCTGCTTACGGAAAACTGGAATTCGTTCGACTGGATCGTACCGGCTACCTTTCCGCGGTATCCCGACTGGATTACTTTGCCTTCATAGGTTTTAAAGATGTATCCCTTCTGCACAAAATAATTCAGCTCTCCTGCTTTAACTCCCTGTCCGAAAACAAAGTAGTACTTGTAAAAGAAAATACCGCCCAATACCAGTATAATAATAGATACAATGATAAAGACAAACCGGCCCATAGTTAGTTTTTAGTGATGGATGATCAGAAATTCTCATCTACAAGATAAATGAAACCTGCCATACCAAACGCACCCAATTCAAGTTCTCTTTTATTCACTGCTTCAAATACATCATTTGCCGCGTGGTGAAGATCAAAATAACGTTGGGAATCAGGAGAAAGCTCGGCCATAGGCGTACCTATTGCGGCATTCAGCTGCCCCACGTCCACGCCGCCTCCCGGTTCATCAAAATCATAGATGCCATAAGGCGCAAAAAGCGGCTTCCAGCTATCCACTTTGGATTTGAGGGCAGGGTCCATGGTGGTGGTGAAACCCCGTGGCGTAAAACCGCCGGCATCGCTTTCCAGGGCAAAAATATGCTTTTCACCGCGGGTTTTGGCTACTTCTGCGTACTTCTTGCCGCCACGGGTACCGTTTTCCTCGTTGGCAAACAGCACTACGCGCAAGGTATGTTCCGGCTTTAGGCCCAATGCCTTAAAAGCTCGCAGCACTTCTATGGATTGTACGCAGCCCGTGCCATCGTCGTGTGCGCCCTCAGCCACATCCCATGAATCAAGATGCCCACCAACTGTGATATACTGGTCGGGGTGTTTACTGCCTCTCAGTTCGGCGATCACGTTACGCCCGATCGTGTCTTTCTTCATTTCGCAATTGGTACGAAGAAATACACTGGCGCTGTTGTCATCCTTCAAACGCTGGCTCAAACGGTCGGCATCTTCCAGTCCGATGGCCACTGCCGGGATTTTGGGATAGGCACTGTCGTACTGCATGGCGCCTGTATGCGGGAAATTATTGGCGCCATGCGACATAGACCTTACGATCACCGCCAAAGCCCCATACTTCGCAGCCCGGCTGGCGCCCTGGCCACGATATTTTACGGCATCGCCATAAGAATAAAATGTTTTTATAAATGTGGGGTTAAAGTGATAGTTATAAAAAACGATCTTTCCCTTTACCTGGTCCTTCTTAGCTTCCAGGTCGTCGAAGGAAGCCACTTCCAGTACGGGAGCAGTTATTCCATCGGGACCACTGCCTACTGAATTACCCAGGGCCAACACTTCCAGCGGTGGTATAAAGTCCCGCCGTTTGGAGATAATGCGGGCTTCTTCCTTGGCGCCACGCACCCAATGTGGCACCATGCACTCCTGGAGATAAACGGTGTCTGCACCAGCCGCTTTAAGCGCCTTTACGCCCCATTGCTCGGCTTCCGCCATTTGCGGAGATCCCGCCAAACGGCCCCCAATCTGCTTGGTGAGCACCCGGAGGTTTTCGTAGGCGATGCTATGGGTCAATACTTCATCAGCTAGTTTCCTCAATGTCACTGAATCCTTCTCCTGCGCCACAGCCACGGCTGGCAGGGTACAGGCTAACAAAATTGGCACAATATAATTTCTCATTGCAGCAGGTTAATTTATGGTTAAAACTAATAAAAAAGTAGAAGGAGAAAAGCATAAAGGTGTCCGGCGGTCAATTCCTTTGGCATATCATTACCGGCTACCGCTCATCCCTCTCTCCTATGCATTATGTGATATCGTGTTGCTTTTTAGTACCTTTGCAGGATGCAAAAAATCAACTCATGCGCATAGGAATAGTATGTTACCCTACGTACGGTGGTAGTGGGGTGCTGGCCACAGAGCTGGGGAAAGCCCTGGCAGATAAAGGCCATATGGTCCACTTTATTACATATCAGCAGCCTGTAAGGCTTAACGCATTTCACGCTAATATATATTATCACGAGGTTCAGGTGCCTACATATCCACTTTTTGATTTTCCTCCCTATGAATCTGCCCTCAGCAGCACCATGGTGGATGTTATCATTAACCAGAAACTGGACCTGCTGCATGTTCACTATGCTATTCCACACGCATCTACCGCCTATATGGCCAAGCAGATCGTGAAAAAGCATGGCAGAACGGTACCTTTTATCACTACCCTGCACGGTACAGATATTACCCTGGTGGGTAAGGATAAAACCTATGAGCCGGTAGTAACCTTCTCCATCAACGAGTCGGACGCCATTACCGCCGTTTCTGAAAACCTGCGGGATGAAACCTATAAATCCTTCCCGATTGAAAAGGATATAGCGGTCATCTACAACTTTGTGGATACTCAACGCTTCAGCCGCCGGGAACTGCCTCATTTCAGACAGGCGATTGCGCCCAACGGCGAAAAGATCCTGTTGCATGTATCCAACTTCCGTAAAGTAAAACGGGTACCTGATGTGGTAAAGGTATTTGCCCGGGTACGTAAAGAGCTGCCGGCAAAACTGCTGCTGGTAGGCGACGGTCCTGACAGGCCTTCTATCGAATGTCTTTGCCGGGAATTGGGTATTTGTGAAGATGTAAGGTTTGTGGGAAAACAGGAGCAGCTGGAAGATGTGATGTCTATCAGTGACCTGTTCCTGCTGCCATCGGAATATGAAAGCTTTGGATTGGCGGCACTGGAAGCAATGGCTGCACGGGTACCTGTGCTTTCCTCCAATGCGGGAGGCTTACCGGAAATAAATATCCCGGGGCAAACCGGCTTTATGAGTAATGTGGGAGATGTGGAAGGAATGGCTGCCCATGCAATAAGACTGCTGAAAGATGAAGCCCTGCTGGAGCAGGTAAGACAGGGTGCCTGGGAACAGGCGCAGCGCTTCCACATCGATAATATCATTCCTCAATACGAGGCTTTATACGAAGAAGTATTACAAAAACAGGTACAGCTGCTCTAACGGGCGCGTATCCACTTTTCGGGATTCTGTTTCACCATGTTGCGATAAATCTGTAATTCTATCTCCCCGGCATTGCTACCTGCACCCGGAGCGGCTACACCAAGTGTTTGCCCGCGTTTTACAGAAGCACCCTTGCTAACACGAACATCCAGTAATCTCACATAGTTGGTAAAATATTTTCCGTGGCGCAGGGTTACCATATATCCTGCGCCCGGTACCATAAATACCATAATTACTTCTCCGTCAAAAATGGCTTTTACTGCGGCTCCCCTGGCAGTGGCGATGATAATGCCATTGTGATCCACTTCAATTTTACCTACCCTGCCGGCGCCGAAATGACCAGTCACACGGCCTGCATCAACCGGCCAGGGTAAACGGCCGCGGTTCGACTCAAAATCGCGCGATAATGTAAGCGCCTCCGGAGTGGCCACCAACGCATCTTCACTGGAAGTTTTCTCTAACGGGGCCTCCTCTTCTTCCTTCTCCTCCTTCTCTACTTTCACTGGTAATTTTTTCCCTACTTTTCTGGCGGCGGCAATAGCAGCTCTTTTACGGGCAGCAGCCTGTTCACGGCGACGGGCGTCTGCAGCCTTTTTGCGGGCCAGCGCTTGTGCCGCGGCCCTCTTCTGTGCCGCAGCTATTTCCCGCCTGATGGCATCCTGGATGGCCCGGTCTACCTGGCGGGCTTCAGCCTTATTTTTATTAATACGCTGCTGTAACTCCTGCTCCTGGTCTTTCAGCTGTGCAATAGCCTTATCTGCCTCTTTCTTATCTTCCAGCAGGTCTATCCGCTGTCGCTGCTCCGTTTGCAGCGCCCCTGTTTTCCTGGCTTTCTGCTGTTGCAGGGCTACCAGCTTCTCGCTAAGCAATACTTTGGTAGACAACAGGCTCTCTGCATCCCGGCGCCTGTTTTCGCGGTATTGCTGCAGGTACTGATAGCGGCGTATGGCATCATTAAAATTGGTGGCAGAAAAAAAGAAGTTCAGCACACTGTAAGAGTCACGGGTTTTATAAGTATACACCACCAGTTGTGCATACCTGGCCCGGAGAGAATCCACTTCTTTCTCCAGCGTTTGTACGTTACTGTTAGTATTGCTGATGTCTCCTTCTATTAAACTGATTTCATTGTTGATATGAACGATCTGTGCATTGCGGGTAGAAATCTTCTGCAATAGTTCCCGCTGCAGGGCTACATTTTGCCGGGTGGATTTCTTTGTTTGCTGCAGGGCTTTATTGGCTTCTTCTATTTCTTTTAACAACTCCTGCTTACGGTTTTCCAGTGCCGCGCGTGATTGCTTACTACCCCGCTGAGCATGCAACAGCGCAGGTAATAGCCATAGAGCCATCAAAAGAGGGATCAACTTTCTCAAAAAAAATTGCATTTGGTTAGTAAGCGCAAAGCTGAAAGCATCCTTAAATGCTTTCAGCTTTATCTCGTATAGTTTCAGCTATTAAATTATCTTCTCCTGATCCACTGCTCAGGATTCTGTTTGGTAATGCCTTTCCATATCTGCAGTTCCACCTCACCGGTATTTTCAATATCGTTGGTGCTGGCCGTACCAATTACCTGGCCCGTTTTAACATTATCTCCTTTCTTCACCCTGGTAGTTTGCAAACGTACATAGGTGGTAAAGTATTGTCCGTGACGGATAATAATTACATATCCTGAACCTGGCATCACTACCACGGATTTTACTTCCCCGTCAAATATAGATTTTACGGCGCCGCCTTTAGTGGTGGCAATCACAATACCATCGGAAGGCACCTGGATATGCTCCATCACTGCATGCTGGTGAATACCAAAATGCTCGATGATATTACCGGCATCAACCGGCCATGGGAGTTTACCACGATTGGCTTCAAAACTTTCAGACAATGCTAATGCCTCAGGAGTGGCTTCCAGCACGTTCTCTGTACGGGCCGCCGGTTTCTCCGGTTCAGGCGCCGGCTCCGGTGTTTTTGCCGGCGGAGGGGCCGGTGTTGGCGCCGGTGTATTGGCAGCGTTGTTATTGTTATTATTGGCGGCAGCTGCTTTTGCCCTCTCCGCAGCAGCCAGTGCAGCAGCTTTACGGGCTTCTTCCTCACGCCTGCGTTTTTCTTCTGCGGCTTTACGACGGGCAGCTTCTTCTTCCGCAGCCTTACGGCGGGCCTCTTCTATTTCCCTGCGGATTACCGCCCTGATGGCCAGTTGTACCTTCTGGGCATCTTTCTTACGCTGGTTAATATCTGCCACCAGCTCTTTCTCACGACCTTTCAGTTTATTCAGTACTTCATCTTTTTCCTTCTTATCTATTTCCAGGGTATTACGTTGCTCCTGCTCCGTTTTCAGCGCATCAGAGCGTCTTACCCGCTGCGATTCCAGGTTCTGGATCTTCTGGTTCAGCTGTTCCTGCGTAGACACGATATTATCTGCCTGGCGGCGGCGGTATTCACGGTATTGCTTCAGGTACTGAAAACGTTTTACTGCATCATTAAAACTTTCTGCAGAAAATACGAAGTTCAACATATCATAAGAAGAGCGGTTCTTATAAGCATAGATCACCAGTTGCGCATACTGGGCTTTCAGAGTGTCCAGGTCTTTCTGCAACGTTTTCACATCCCGCGCAGCGGTATTAATATCTCCGTTGATAAAATTAATCTCCTCATTGATATTATTGATCAAACGGGTACGCAGCGTGATCTTGTCGCGCAGGGCGCGCAGCTGGCCAAGACTTTCCCTGGTAGATTTCTTGGTTTCCTTTAATTGTTCATTTGCCTCATCTATTTCTCTTTGCAGGTCCTTCTTTCTTCGCTCCAGTTCTTCCCGCGATGGTTGCTGCTGCCCATTATTCTGGGCAACCAACATAGCTGGCAGTAACCATAGCACCAACATAAACGGGATAATCTTCTTCAAATACAACATGACTAAATTTAGTAACTGCAAATTAAATAAATATACAACGTTTATTAGTTTAATGAAGGCGGCATTTACTCAATTAACATTTTACATACGCTTATAGCTGGCGGGCATGCTGAATGGAAAAGAGAGCGGCACATCAAAATCGTACCGTGTAAAATCGAGCGCCACTTTGGTAACGTTCTTTTCTTCAATATAAATACGGCGGGTGGTAGGGAATTTGCGGCCGGCTACTTTGGTATAATCGCCATAGGTAAGCTCGCACGACCGTTTGGCAGTACCTGTACTGTCTTTATCCATCACTTTGCTTTGCTGCAATCCGTAGTCATCCGCAAAAACATTGAAGAGGCTGATAAACTTTGCATGATCGCAACTGAAAGAAATGATAGCGGGTGTTTTTACTACCTGGTATATGGAATCTGTAAGATACACCGGGTTACCGATCAGCATATCCTGCAGGGTATTGAAATCGAACGGAATATTCAGCAGCTCTTCAGCATCCGACATTTTCCGGAGAAATAACTGCTTATCCAAACGGTTGTACATTTTAAGGCTATCCCGCGTGATCACTGCCCTGATCACTTCATCTACAATCGGGGCTGAAACGGATATCCATATGATGCTGTCTTTTTTAATACGGAAAGTAGCATTCAGGTTATTATGGCTCTTCTTGTCTGTTTCAAAAGCCAGCTTCATTTTACCGGAAAAAGTATTGAATTCAATATGATTGGCGTGGATACCTTTCAGCATTTCGCCGGTGAAACGGGTCAGTTCCGCGTTCGAGGAGCTGTCGCCTCCAATGGTTACCTTATTTGTATCAGCTGCAGGGAAAGTACTCCGCGCCAGCTTCTTGGGATGACGGCAGGCCATCATTCCCAAACCGGTCATTATAATTAAAAGTGTGACTTCTATTTTTTTCTTCATTGAGCGATGACTTATAGCAAATGCTTATTGAATATATCTTTTTTCAGCGATCTTACGGGCCAGGTCTACAGAGGATGCTCCCTTATCTTTAGCCATCTGCCAGTATTCCACCGCTTTTGTAACTTCTTTCAGATTAAACAGGATATCACCATAATGTTCAAGCACATTCGGATTTTTCTGTGCTTCCGGGTATTGCAATGCCTTTTCAATCCACACTTTTGCTTCTGCAAATTTTTCCTGGCGGAAAAGGATCCAGGCATAGGTGTCCATGTAGGTGGGGCTTTCCGGTTCCAGTTCCAGTGATTGTTTTGACATTTCCGCCGCTCTTTCCAGGTTTTCGCCCCTTAAAGAAAGATAGTAGCTGTAATTATTCATGATCAGCGCATCTTTCGGACGAAGCAGCAAAGCGCGCTCATAGCTGCTGTCCGACTGCCGGTGCTGCCCGGTAGCATGATAGGAGTCGCCTAGCAGGGAATAAATATCTCCCAGGAATTTTTTTTCTCCATTGCCTATTTCCAGTGCAGTGTTCAGCGAACTGATAGCGCCCGGGTACTGCTGCAGGAGGAAACTGGCTACTCCTTTAAAATAGTAACCCATAAATTCTTTGGGGAATTTACCGGTTACATTATTGCTGAGTGCCAGTAATGCGGTGGGATCATCTTTACGGGAATAGATCCACATCAGCTGATACCAAACGGAGAAACGGCTGTCGTCAAGGCTCAGGGCCTTTTTATAGCTTACCTCTGCACTGTCCAGCATATCTGCCTGTGAAAACATATCCCCTCTGAGTGCATATGCTTTTGCATCTGCCGGATGTGCTTTGATGATGAGGGAAGTCAGCTGCAGTCCTTCATCCAGCTTGGCCGTATCCGTATTCATCATTTGCAGGTAGGGGTATACATACGCTACCTTTTCATCAATACTGTAACCCGGATTGGCGAATGCTTTGGTGAGATTGCTCCAGTAGGTGACCGTATCATTATTTTTCTTTGCGTAAGATGCCAGCGCGATGAGGGCCCTTGGATTATCAGGGTCTTTGGAAAGGATGGTATGATACACTGCTGCGGCATCCGGTATACGGTCGTTTGCATCGTAGATCTCTGCCAGCAGGTAGTAGTACCTGATCTCTTCCGGTTCCTGGCTGATCAGTTTTTTTATTTCTGCCGCCGCTTCATCCACCATACTCATTTTCAGCAGCAGTTTCTGCTTCTGGTAAATAAGTTCTTCCACAACGCCTACCTTCTTTTCCAGCTGGTCAAATACCGCAAGTGCAGAGGCGGGTTTATCGGCTTTTGCCAGTAAAATTCCTTTGTTATAAAGATAATCTTCGTTATCGGGGTATCTTTGGGTAAGGCCTTCAAACACATAGGCCGCACTGTCAAATTTCTCATTCACGGCATAGGCGTCTGCAAGCGTTACCTGGAACCAGTGGTTCTGCGGATCCAGTGCTGCAGCGCGACGGGCAAAGATGAGCGCGTTACCGGCATTCTGTACTTCTATAAAAAGACGTGCTAATTCGTAGTTAACGGTGGCGTTGTTTTTATTCAGCCGCAGGTAGTCCGCATACTGGGTAATAGCCGTGCGATAGTCACCCAGCATTTTGGAGCGCTGGGCAGCAAAGAAGAGGCTATCCGCCCGCTGCGACAGCACAGTGGAATTATTAATGGTGGCGTTTTTGCGTGATGCTGATTGTTTGGCACCACTACAGGCTCCCATTAATAACATCCCAGTCAGCCCTATAACGGTGAAGTATATCCGCATTTATCAGGATTTACCGGTATGTCCAAATCCTCCCACACCTCTAACGGTTTCTGTCAGCACGGTTACCGGTTCTATGACCGCCTGAACAAAAGGAGCAATAATCATCTGAGCAATACGGTCGCCAGGTTGTATGGTTTGCGGTTCATTGGATAAATTGATCATAATAATCTTAATCTCTCCGCGATAATCTGCATCTATCGTGCCAGGCGTATTCAGGAGCGTAAGCCCCTGCTTAATGGCTAAACCGCTACGGGGGCGGATCTGCGCTTCGTAGCCGGCAGGCAGTTCCATAAACAAGCCGGTGGGGATCAGCATTCTTTCCAGCGACTGCAGGGTTACTGCTGTTTCCAAATGTGCGCGAAGGTCCATTCCTGCCGCATCTGCCGTTGCATAGGCCGGTAATTCATTACCTGACTTATTGATTATTTTCACAATGATATCCGCCATTGAACAAAGATATTTTAAAATAATTATGAATGGTGAATTACTGGGTGATATGCTCCAGCAGTACCACCGCATGTGCTGTAACGCCTTCCTCACGGCCTACAAAACCCAGCTTTTCAGTGGTAGTGGCCTTCACAGATACATCTTCAATGCCCACATGCAGGATCTTCGCGATCACTGCCTGCATCTCGGGTACATACGGCTTCACTTTCGGCGCCTGCAAACACAAGGTACTGTCTACATTTACCACCTGGTATCCTTTCTCTCCTATCAGCTGTGCGCACCGGGCCAATAATATTTTACTGTCGATATTCTTGTAAATATTATCAGTATCCGGGAAATGTACTCCTATATCTCCCAGAGAAAGCGCTCCCAGCATGGCATCACAAATGGCATGTAATAATACATCGGCATCGCTGTGTCCCAGCGCACCTTTATGATGTGGCACCAGTACACCTCCCAGCCAGAATTCCCGGCCTTCTGTCAGCTGATGGAAATCTACTCCCAATCCTATACGTATCCTACTCATATTTGTAATATATTAAATCATTTTGCCAATCCGCAAGGTAAGCCAATAAATATAAAAATCCCCCCGTTTTGCGGAGGGATTCAATTGATTCAATCATTTATATAATTAAACGACTAAATATGTGTTACCATCCTGTACGGCTTTCTTCATCCCTGGGGCCCAGGTCGAATGTAAGCGTAAACCGAAGGGTATTGGAAAGCGGGTTACGCTGGATTCCTGAGCCTGAAGGTACCAGGTAGGAAAAGTTAAGCCCGAAGACGTCGTACTTAACACCAATACCAGCGGTAAAATATTTGCGGTTACCCTTGTTCTTATTTTCATTAAAGTAACCGGCCCGTACAGCAAACTGCTGGTTGTACCAATACTCCATACCAACAGAATACATCAGCTCCTGCAGTTCTTCCTTAAGAGGTGCATCTCCGAAAGAGCTAAAGATCCCTTCCAGTGTGCCTTTCTCCTTATATAAGCCGGCAGTATCCGGTGTAGGTACCAACAGCTTATTGATATCCAGCGCAAGGGTGAGCTGGTTGGCTGCATCCAGTGCTATGGTATAGGCCGTACCAATACCCAGGTTAGTTGGCAGGAAGTCTTTATTGGCCGCAGAACTGGTGTAGGAAATTTTGGTACCGATATTCGTAATAGCCAGCCCTACGTTCAGCCTGTTTACCAGGCCATCATCTTTCTCAAAATCTTTGGTGTAAAATCCAGACAAATCAGCTGCAAAGGCTTTACCTGGCTTAATGCTCACGCTGCCGTTGCTTTGCCCGCCAGCCAGGTTGGAGTAAATATAACGGGCTGTTAAGCCTATGCCGAAATGATCTGACAGTTTACGGGCATAACCTGCGTCCAGCGCAAACTCACGCGGACGGAAATCACCCGTGGGTGTGCCGGTTACATCTGTAAAGTTGATCGTTCCCAAAGAAAAATATCTTAACGAACCGGAAATGGCCTGCTGTTCATCCAGCTTTGTGTAACCGGATACTGTGGCCAGGAATACATCGTTTACCAGTTCTTTTAACCAGGGTGTATAAGTTACCGATAAACCGCCATTCTTTTCAGCAAATGGAAGCTTAGACAGGTTATTATAAATAGAAGATGCATCCGGTGATATGCCCACTCCCACGTCACCCATGGCTCCACTGCGTGCATCCGGTGTAATTCTCAGAAAAGGCACCGCGGTATTGATGGTGTTGGTACGCCCATCTGTTTGTCCCGGGTTAGGAATTTGCGCTGAGGTTTGTAAACTTATGAAAGTACCGTAAATGAACACAAGGCCCATTGTTACCTTTCGGATCATGCAGAATTTGTATTTGATAAGGATGTAAAAATAATCTTATTTATTAATATAACATAGAAAGGGGTTTATTGGGATAATGGTAAAATTATTTCCCGGCATAGACTACAATAACATCAGCTTACCGCCTTTTACTCTCGTACCCGTGGAAGTTCTGATTGTTAGCCTGTACACGTACAACCCTGTGGATAGTTTTGCTCCCGAATCATTACTACCATCCCAGGGCATGCCCTCAAAACGACCAGCGGTGGAAATTATTGTGCTCCGCATTGTTTTTACCAGTCTTCCGGCTAATGTAAACACCTGTAACGTAAGTTCCAGCTCTTCTCCCTGGCGGTTATGCAAAAAAGAAAAACGTGTCACATCATGAAAAGGATTTGGAAAATTCCTGACATCATCTACTGCCAGTACGCCCTGTTCAGCCACTTTGAAATAAATAGTTGCTGTAGCCCCATTGTTCCATGCATCCCATGCCCTGACCGTAATTTTATGTTCTCCAGTTGACAATCCCTTTAACGGGAAAAGTACATTACCTTTCTTATAGCTGTCCAAAGATGCCCCAAAATAATCATTTAACACAAAATATTCTGTACTATCCAGAATTGCCGTCAGCCTGTGAAGCTCATTATTCCCTGAAATGTTGATACCGCTGCTGTCTGCCAGATCTATTATCAGTAAAGGATCCGGGCCTGTGATATCCCCGCTTCTGAAATTACGGTTATCAAGCCAGGCATTTATTGCCGGACCGGTAACATCAGCCACCGGTGGTGAAGCCAGCCCTCCCGTGGTGAAATTATCAAAATAACCGTTACCATCCTGCCGGTCATTGCTGGTATAATAACTGATCTTTCCTTTACCATTACCTTCCCTGGTATCGGCGGGGGCCATAAATGTAAAAGAAAACCTGCCGCCACTCATTGTTTGGGTTCCCTGGAACAATACGTTCTGCTGCACCCTGTATGCAGCCACCTGGCTTCCGGCATCATTGCCACGGGTTTTCAACAGGGCCGGCTGATCGTATACCGTTGTATAAAGAGTGCCATTATAATTGGATACGGGGTTCCCCTGTGCATCTGCTATATGCCCTTTCACAGTATAGGTGCCAAGGCCCTTCACGGTATCGGGTAATCCTGTGGTTGCCCTCCCATTGATAGAATCTGTGATCACGCGGTAGGTGGGATATGCCAGGGTGAGCGCCGGGTCTCCGAGGAGCTGGAACTTACGGTTATTCACTGCATCGCCGGAACTGCTGTAAGTAAGGTTCTTCGCCAGCATGGCTGCAGTACCCAACGCAGGCATACGCCCATCTGCAGATGGTGTAAACGCCACTTTAAAATAGTTAGCGTTCATCAGCTGGTTGGAGGCTGCAAAAACCGCGCGGGTAGTAGTCATCAGCGCAATTGCCCCACCCGTATGCTGCAATAATATTTTATGCCCCAGCGAGGTGATGCCCGGATCATCATAGGGCGCAAAATCACAAGTGGCTGTAATAAACAAGGGAAGCCTGTTTTCGTTATGCCAGTCGTTGGTACTGGCAGCATCCATTATATTTTCGGCAGCCAGGCGCGTATTGCTGCCATGACCCGTATAATTCAGTACCAGCGTACCTTTATTTATCCTCCCGGCAATGGCTTTATTTACTTCCGGGTAAAGTGCGCCTGAGCTGCCTGTTTCCTGGGGATAGGCATCTGCATAGATCTTATCTGTATTCATCCCCCGCGCACTGCTCCATAGAATATCTCCCATTTTCTCCGCATCTTCAAAATGCAGGTTATCATCTTCATCATCGGCCAGCAGCGTTACCTGGTTACGCCAGGCGCCAAATGCAGCCGGCTGCCGGTACCGCAGGATCTTATCCACTGCCAGCCTGGCCTCTGCTTCATTACGCGCAGGAATACGGCCAATACCGATATCCAGCAGATCCGGTTTATCGTTCCGGGTAATGTCGCCATCATCTTTCAGGATGCCAAAATAATCGTCGGAAACATACGACCTGATGGCATCAAGGGAAGCCTCGCTTTGCCAGGAGGGAATATCATTGGTGTTGTTTTTTACCCGCTGCCGGTAGTCGTAAGACGCGGCGCCCAGCAACAGCAGGTAACGTGGCGCCGGCCCCCGGTCGTAAAACATTTTTACATAGTCCCTGATCGCTGTAGGATCCGGCGTTCCAGATGCAAACTCCTGGTATACCTGGTCAATAGTGGTTACCTGCACCAACAGCTGGTCTTCCTCCCTGTGCATGGCGGCCAGGCGCTCTGCCTGCGGCAGCAGCCTGCGTGTGGTAACAATGATCATATCCGCCGGGCTGCTGCCATGCAGGTCCTGGTTCGGTACAGTGCCGGCAAAAACGGGTGTCTTCGCGGCCGAGGTATTAAAAGCAAGGTATTCGTGCAGCCGGTCGTTTTTGCCGGTAAACAGCAGGGAATCCCCTTGCAGGGTGGTTTTCATTATCAGGGGTTGCAGCGGATCCGTAACATCCCAGATATACGTTTGCGCGTTGGCGTTATGTACTGCAAAACGGCTGGGCTGCCCGGTACCGGCATACCGGGTGCTGCGGAAATCCAGCATACCTGAAGCAGGCAATACCGGAGCACAACGTGCCTGTACCTCTAGGTAATCAAGCCACCCCCGGTCGTTGATATTTCCCGGTAAAAATTCCACGCCTATTTCCAGCGCTGCCTGATCCGTATTTGCACCGCCGGTAGTGGCAGCCGCGGTAGCCACACCTTCAAAGATATTACCGGTAACAGGCAGCAGGTACATATTGGTTATTGCCTCCGCTTTGTTTACGCTGGCGTTGAAATTGCTTCCACTGCCGCTACGTGCCGCTACCCGCATACTAACCCACACTTTTCCTTCCGGGGCCGCAGGCAATTTAAAACCGTAGCTGCGGGTAAGCCCAACTACTTTACTGAATTCCTGGCCCCACCATTGTTTCCCGCTGTTGAGGAAATTAATGCTGTCCCGCTCGTAAAAATCATGAAAGTCGAAGGTATATTCCGGCGCTGCAGCTGCCGGCTCATCGCCGGCGGCGCTTATCCTGAGCCCTGTTCCGGTGGTGGTGATATAATACCAGGCTGTATCGGCATACAGGTTCCGCTGATGCGTAAAGGTTTTGATGCTGCTGTTATAGAGCCAGCGATGCGGCCCTGGGGCATAAAAAAGGGCATAGTCGCTGCCATCCAGTATACCATCTCCCCCATCTTCTACCTGCAGGGCCACTTCCGGCAGGTCGTCGTAGCGTGGTACGGCATTAGGCTCCCCCAGCATCTGCCCCCCGCTGCCATACAGCCGCAGCCCCCCAGCGCGCAAATCCGTGATACCCAGGCTTTGCAGGAAGGCGGCATCTATTTTATAAACCCCGGGAGCGCTGATACCTATTTTATACCAGCTGCCGGTTGCCAGCACGGAATTTTTTTTATAGGGCCGAAGGCTGCTTTGGGCATATATTTCTCCCGTCCTCAAAAAAGAAAGCAGGAATAGGACTATAAAAATATAACTGAGTTTCATTACCTTAATCGCAGTTTTTCGGCCGGTTGATGTAGAAAGACCCTTATCAGCGGGAACGATCGGCAGCAAATTACAAATTAATTTTTTTCGCCATAAAATAAAAAAGAGTACATTTGCGTTTACTGTAAATATACTAGACTAAAGCTGTATCGCATGCGTAGATTAACCTCTTTATCATTGCTCGTAGGTACCAGCGTAATGCTATCCATGAGTGCCTGTCATAAAGACGGCGGGGGACTTTTCGGTAAGAAGAAGCAAGCTTCTTCCGCTACGGGCTGGAACTATAACGACCAGAAAATGGGTGGTTTCAGTGTAGCAAAAAACGTGAACCAGCAAACTGGTCCGGGCCTTGTTTTTGTACAGGGTGGTACATTCGCCATGGGGGCAACGGAACAGGATGTAATGGGCGACTGGAATAATATTCCGCGCCGTATTACGGTTTCTTCCTTCTATATCGATGAATCTGAAGTAGCCAACGTACATTACCGTGAATATCTTTACTGGCTGAACCGTGTATACGGGGAATCATTCCCTGAAGTATACCGCAACGCAATGCCGGATACCCTGGTATGGCGTAGTGAGCTGGCCTATAATGAGCCGCTGGTGGAATATTATTTCCGTCACCCGGCTTATAACGACTATCCTGTAGTAGGCGTTACCTGGAAACAGGCTACCGACTACTGTAAATGGCGTTCCAACCGTGTAAACGAAAAACTGCTGATGGATAAGGGGCTCCTTTCCAAAGCAGATGTGAATAACCAGTCGGACGACAATACCTTCGACACTAAATCTTACACTGCCGGTTTGTATGAAGGTACTCCGGGTAAAATGTCGAAGAGTGCAAAAGACCAGTTCAAAAATTCCGACGGAACTCCCCGTAATGCCGCTTTTGAAGATGGCATCATGTTACCCAACTATCGCCTTCCAACTGAAGCAGAATGGGAATATGCTGCACTGGGTTATATAGGTCAGAACCCCGGCCCTTCCAAAAAAGAAGGCAAACACGGAGAAGAGCTGATCATGAACAAACAGGTTTACTCCTGGGGCACCAACACCAGCGGTTTACGTGATATCCGCCGTGGTACCATGCAAGGCCAGTTCCTGGCCAACTTCAAGCGCGGTTCCGGTGATAACATGGGTGTGGCCGGCGGTTTGAACGACCGTGCTTCTATCCCTGGCCCTATCCGCTCCTTCTATCCTAACACATTCGGCATCTACAATATGTCAGGTAACGTGGCAGAATGGGTACTGGACGTATACAGACCACTCAACCCGATCGATGGGGAAGACTTCAACTACTTCCGTGGTAACAAATTCCAGACTGTTTACCAGAACGAGAACAAAGAGTTTGAAAAAGACAGCCTTGGTCACCTGAAAATGCGTGATGTAACTGATGAAGAAAGCGCCAACCGTCTTAACTACCAGAAAGGTGATGTGATCAACTATCTTGATGGTGACTCCCTCTCCCAGGTGGAATATGGTTATGGCATTACTACCCTGATCAACGATAAATCACATGTGATCAAAGGTGGTAGCTGGAACGACCGTGCTTACTGGCTTTCACCAGGTACGCGCCGTTACATGCAGGAAGATATGGCCACAAACACGGTTGGTTTCCGTTGTGCAATGGACCGCGTAGGCAGCCCTGAAGGTAACAAGTTCAAAACGGGTAACCTGTTTAAGAAACAACGTCAGAAGAGATAGTGCGGAAGTGATCGCCTTCGGCGATCCCTCCGCTACTTCCACAATTCCAGGATCTCTTCCGTATGATTCTTTGTGTCAGGCTTTTTGATGATATGCGCAATCACTCCTTTCTCATCAATAAGGAAAGTGGTCCGGTGAATACCATCATAGGTTCTGCCCATCATCTGCTTTTCTCCCCATACGCCATACTGATGTACAATCTTCTGGTCTTCGTCTGCCAGTAAGGTAAATGGCAGTTCGTATTTCTCAATAAATTTCTGGTGACTCTGTTCACTGTCTGTGCTTACACCTACTACTGCATATCCTTTTTTCAGCAGGGTATCATAGTTGTCGCGCAGGTTACAGGCCTGTGCTGTACATCCTGGCGTCATGTCTTTCGGATAAAAATACAATACCACCCGTTTGCCTTTAAAATCAGTCAGGGACACGGTTTTGCCATGCTGATCCTTTCCTTTGAAAACAGGAGCTTTATCGCCTTCTTTTAAGTTTGTCATATCTATGGTTTTAACTGTTTGAATGATCTCTTAACGTTTGAATGATAACCTGTAGCTGCCTTCATTCCCCGCTATATCAGTTACTTTCATCACCAATACATGCGCACCCGGCTGGCAATGCTCGTCGAACGTATAGGTGAGCACGTTACCCCTGCGCGAAAACATCAGCCATTTACCATCCAGCTCTGCACGGTAGTTTTTAATACCACTGGCATCGCTCATGGCAAATGATATTTTAGCGGCTTTTGAAAGTACAGCGCCGGGCTTCACTCCCAGCGGCGTTACCTTTGGAGCTACCGTATCCACTTCCAGGTGGAAGTTACCGAAATCACGGAATGTGCCTTTATACCAGCCATTCTCCAACGTGGTGGCAGAAGTGCTGCTGCCTTGTCCTTCCCGTACCATCACCATTTTCGACTGCAGGTATTCCGGAACATTCCGGGTAGCGCGAAGCCGTACATCGAACAGGTCGTGTACCGGTACCAGCGCATTATGCAGGTGATATATGTTGGAATAGGCTTTGGCACTTGCCGGCGCAGTTTCAAGGTAGTCAAAACATACCTGGTCGTACAACGCTGTTTCATCCAGGTAGAATTCCACCTGGTTATTTTCAAAAATATTGCGGGAATCAGGGTACATGGTATTGGCGCATGCTTTCTGCGTATCGTTGGTGCCCGACTGTTGCAGGGCCAGTTTTACGGTAGATGTATTTCCATACGCATCTTTTACAAGCAGTTTTACCTGGTGCACTTCCCCATCTGAAAGGTGGATGGTACCATCGCCTTTCAGGTCGTGGTAAATATCCAGTTTATTGCCTGGCAGGGAAAACACCAGCTGGTAGTATGGCCCCCCGCCTTTCTTTATTTTATAATCGATATGTGCATTCAGGTAGCGTGTTTCATCATAACCGATGTTATCCAGCTGGAAGTCGATATCCGGTTCATTATTCTGGAGCAGCGTTACTTCATAAATACCATAAATATTACCGGTGTTCATACGGTCTATAGCGCTGAGGCCAATGCCGGCCTTCGCAGTATTCACCTTCACCACAGGCTGGGTGGTTACGTATTCGCCGCCCACTTTCTTTAAGGGCAGGATGAGTGGCTTTTGTTCGTAGATACTTTTTTCGCGGTCGTATATGGCCAGGCGATATACATCCGGCGCCTTGGTATCTGCAATATCAAATCCAAAAAGCAACGGGTTCAGTGGCTTTTCAGTGGTGGTGTTCCTGATCTCAAAGTGCAGGTGCGGACCGGCAGATCCGCCTGTATTGCCGCTCCATGCTACAAAGTCCCCTTTCTTCACGGGAAACAGGCCGGCGGGGATGGTAAGGTCACTGGCCCAGCTTTCCGCCTGGTATTGCTGTTTCTTCACATACTGTTGCAGCGCAGGAAAAAAAGCATTCAGATGCGCATATACTGTCGTGTATCCATTGGGGTGAGTAATGTAAAGTACGTTCCCAAAACCCGTGTGCGATACACCTATGCGGCTTACATAACCATCTGCTGCGGCATGTACCGGCAGGTTTTCCTTTTGCTGCGTTTTAATATCCATTCCTGAATGAAAGTGATTGGGCCGCAGTTCCCCGAAGTTACCGGCGAGTATGATCGGTATACTCAGCGGGTTCCTGAAGTAGCCTTGCGGATAGTCCTTCACCGGGATAGATTGCGCCTGTAGTAGTTGTGGTAATAAACAAAATAGACCAATGACTCTTTTCATAATATGCAAATGTAAGCGGATTTTGTCTGACTCAGGATTATGATGATTACGCTGATTTTATTTTTTCATTTGGTTTTGTTTTTAGAGAGATATTGGACAAGGTTCATGCCAGTGGCTGGTAATATATTCCCGTATAATCCTTCCCGTATGAAGCATACCTGCTAAAGGTCTTTAAACATGCTGGTAAATGCGTATCCATCTCCCAAAATTTAAAAAACAAAATCAGCGTAATCAGCGTAATCAGCGTAATCATCATAATCCTGAGTCAGACAAAATCCGCGGCAAAATCCGCGCTTTTTTAAGTACTTTAGTCCCCGCAAAACGTGCAGCATACATGTCTATCCAGGTATCAGAACTCAGTAAAGTATACGGCGAACAAAGGGCAGTGGATGCAATTTCCTTTGAGTTGAAAAAGGGAGAGATCACTGGTTTCCTGGGCCCCAACGGTGCAGGAAAATCCACCACGATGAAAATGATCACCGGCTTTTTGCCGCCCAGCAGCGGTAAGGCCAGTGTATGTGGTTTCGACATTGTGTCCCAATCGCTGGAAGTGCGTAAAAGGGTAGGCTATCTGCCGGAATCCAACCCGTTGTACTATGATATGTATATCCGCGAATTCCTGGAGTTTGTGGCCGGTGTGCACCAGCTGGGAAAAGGCGGCGCAAAGCGTATTGCCGCCGTCATTGAACAAACGGGGCTGCAGCCGGAGCAGCACAAAAAGATCGGGGCATTATCCAACGGGTATAAGCAAAGGGTTGGCCTGGCCCAGGCCCTGCTGCATGATCCGGAAGTATTGATCCTGGACGAGCCCACTACCGGGCTGGATCCCAACCAGCTGGCCGATATCAGGCAGCTGATCAAAGAACTTGGCGCCAATAAAACCGTGATCCTTTCCACGCATATTATGCAGGAAGTGGAAGCCCTGTGCGACCGGGTGATCATCATTAACAAGGGAAAGATCATTGCAGACGATAAATTATCGTTAATCCGTGAAAACAGCAGCGGTAATGGATATTTACAGGTTACCTTTGCCGAGCCGATTACCGAAGCCGAATTGCTGGCAATTCCCGGCATTACCCGTGTGGTAGCCCGGGAAGACCATAGCTGGCAGTTGTTTACCGGCCAGGTGGACGAGGTGCGAAAAAACCTGTTACAATTTGCTTTGATTAATAACAGGAACATCCTTTCTTTGCAGAGCAATTCACAAAGCCTGGAAACAATTTTCCGGGAATTGACAAAAGCCCCAGGCAAACAACTGTAGCCGTTAGCAACCCGGGAGTGGTGAGGGACTAACAGCCGCGGCGAACGCCAGGTGCTAAATAAATAGCTAACAATAATAACTTTTCGAATTATGAGTACCATTTCAGAAATCCATGCCAGGCAGATCCTCGACAGCCGTGGTAATCCTACAATTGAGGTTGATGTAACCACAGAAGACGGACATTTTGGCCGTGCAGCAGTTCCATCCGGTGCTTCTACCGGTAAACACGAAGCAGTAGAACTGCGTGATAATGATAAAAGCGTTTATATGGGCAAAGGCGTACTGCAGGCCGTAAATAACGTAAACGATATCATCGCGGATGAACTGATTGGCTGGGAAGTGACGGATCAGGCCGGCATCGATAAAATGCTCATTCAACTTGATGGTACTCCTAATAAAGCTAAACTGGGCGCCAACGCCACCCTCGCAGTGAGCATGGCCGTAGCCAAAGCTGCTGCCGAAGAAAGCAACCAGCCACTGTACCGCTACCTCGGCGGTGTAAATGCTTTCACCCTCCCCATTCCTTTAATGAACATCATCAACGGTGGTGCGCACGCAGATAATAAAATCGACTTCCAGGAATTTATGATCGTACCGGTTGGCGCTCCTTCCTTCTCTGAAGGTTTGCGCTGGGGCGTGGAAATTTTCCACCACCTTAAATCCGTACTGAAAAAGAAAGGATACAGCACCAACGTAGGCGATGAAGGCGGTTTCGCTCCTGAAATCCAGAGCAACGAAGAAGCCATCGAAACCGTACTGGAAGCTATCAAAGCAGCCGGTTACGAACCAGGCACCCAGGTAGCTATCGCCCTGGATGCCGCCAGCAGCGAAATGTACGATGACGCTACCAAGAGCTACAAATTCTACAAAAGCTCCCAGAAAGTGATCAGCAGCGACGAAATGGTGGCTTACTGGACTGAATGGGTAAACAAATATCCTATCGTTTCCATCGAAGATGGTATGGCGGAAGATGACTGGGAAGGCTGGAAAAAACTGACTGAATCTGTAGGCAACCGCGTACAGCTGGTAGGCGACGATCTGTTTGTTACCAACGTACTCCGTCTGAAAGAAGGTATCGATAAAGGTATCGCCAACAGCATCCTGGTAAAAGTAAACCAGATCGGTACTGTAACGGAAACCATTGATGCAGTGAACATGGCCCACAAAGCCGGTTATACTTCCATCATGAGCCACCGTTCCGGCGAAACTGAAGATACTACCATCGCCGACCTCGCCGTAGCCCTGAACTGCGGCCAGATCAAAACCGGTTCCGCTTCCCGTACAGACCGTATGGCGAAATACAACCAATTACTCCGTATCGAAGAAGCACTGGGTGAAGTAGCGATCTATCCTACCAACTCCATCAGTGTAAAAAAATAACCCTCAGGGGAAAAATTTCTGGATCTCGGGTACCCGGCACATCAGCGCCGGGTATCTGAAATCCAAAAATCATTTGTAAATTGCTGTATGTCCGGATTAAAGTCCATAAAAGTGCCAAAGCTCCTGAAGAATAAGTTCTTCATAGCTTTTGCTGCCTTTATTATCTGGATAGCCTTCCTGGACAAAACCAACCTCATGCTCCAATACCAGTTCCAGACAGAGGTTAACAAGCTCGAAAACCAGAAGGAATTCTTTATCCGGGAAATCAGACAAACCCGGGAGGAACAGCAGGAACTGCTCTCCAGCCCCGAAAAACTGGAGAAATTTGCCCGCGAAAAATACTATATGAAAAAGGATAATGAAGACCTGTTCATTATCACCCCGGCACCCGCCCAGTAGCCCTGCTCACTACCCTTGTGCATCTTAAAAATTTATCTTAAATTAACAATAGAATCCGAGCAAAATCCGTTATAAAAGAGAACCTATTGTTAGTATTAAAATAATTATGCATGAGTAATTTTACACTTTCTGTACTTTCAACCCTGTGTCTTGTTACTAAAAGCGATATTAAACATCACCAGGAAGATCTTTCATTTACCCGGGAAGAACAAGCCAGCTTTGACGACACCAAAGCAGCCCTTAACACAGTACTCTATGCGCCAAGAGTGGCCACCCTCCAGCTGATTTTCGACTACGCAGCCGATAAACAAAAAATGGAGGAGCAGTAACAGCCACCTTACTTTTTCCATTTTTCCTATCTTTATGGCATGACTCAAAAAGAGCGTTATGCATTTGTTCTCAAATACTTTGAGGAACATGCTCCCAATGCCGAAACGGAACTCATCTACGACAATCCATACCAACTGCTGGTAGCCGTTATCCTGTCGGCCCAATGCACCGATAAACGGGTGAACATGACCACTCCTGCCATCTTTGCAAAATACCCGGACGTATACGCCCTCAGCACCGCCACATTCGACGAGCTGTTCCCGCTGATCCGCAGCATCAGCTATCCCAACAACAAAACGAAGCACCTCATCGGGATGGCACAAATGGTGGTGGAAGATTTTAACGGGGAAATACCCGCTACTGTGCCGGAACTGATAAAGCTCCCGGGAGTAGGCCGTAAAACAGCCAATGTGATCACCTCAGTGGTGCACCAGCAGCCCAATATGGCAGTAGACACGCATGTGTTCAGGGTTTCCGCGAGGATAGGGCTTACCACCAATGCCAAAACACCGCTGCAAACAGAACTGCAGCTGCTGAAAAATATTCCGAAAGAAAAAGTACATATCGCCCATCACTGGCTCATACTGCATGGCCGTTATATTTGTGTAGCCCGGAGCCCGAAATGTGGCGAATGCGGGCTAAGACCGGCATGTAAATATTATGCAAAACTGGTAAAGGCAAATTAATATGCGCCCATTCCTCACTGCAGCCTGGAGAAACCTCCTGATGCTCAACTTTGAAGCAGATCCTGCTAAACAGGCCGACGGATTTTGATTACCATTGCTGTACCCGCACATTGTACGGCGCCGCATTTGGGAACATGCTGCAGCAAACGCCTAAAAGCGCGCTACTTGCTGCGGGGTCCGGCATTACTGTAATGCCCGGTAAAAAGATCAGGCACAATACTTTGTGAACTGCCGGAGTTTATATTATCCATCAAGAATTTCACCTCACAATTATGAAATTTGCTTATCTTAAGCGGTTCATCAAGATTCAATCAATAAAGCATTAGTCGTTATGAGATCAGCTGTTAGGGTACAACTATCCTTTATGATGTTCCTGGAATTCTTTATCTGGGGCGCATGGTTTGTGACATTAGGAACCTTCGTATTAAAAAATCTGCAGGGCGCCACCGATACCCAGGTGGGATACGCCTTCCTTACACAATCTATCGGGGCAGTAATCGCACCTTTCATTGTAGGCATTATTGCCGACCGCTTTATTTCGGCACAGATCATCCTTGGGGTGATACACCTGGTGGGCGCTGCGCTGCTATGGATCTGCTCGGGCATGACCAGCTACGACAGTTTCTACCCCGTATTACTGGTGTACATGATCCTTTACATGCCTACACTGGCATTGGTGAACTCCATCTCCTTCCGGCAGATGAGCGATCCGAGTAAAGAGTTTTCTTTTATCCGCGTATTCGGCACTGTTGGCTGGATCATTGCCGGCCTGCTCATCGGATGGTTACAGTGGGAGAAAACAAACTCGCTTGACCTCACCTTTAAAATGGCAGCTGGCGCATCTCTCCTGCTGGGAGTGTTCAGCTTTACACTGCCTAAAACACCGCCTGCCAAAAAAGGTACGCAGATCTCGGTAAAAGAGATCCTGGGCCTCGATGCTATACGGATGCTGAAAAATCGCTCCTACCTGCTGTTCTTCCTGGCATCCATTGCCATCTGTATACCCCTGGCATTCTACTACAATTTCACGAATCCGTTCCTCAATGAAATAGGCATGAACGCAGCTGCCGGCAAGCAATCCATGGGGCAAATGTCAGAGTTCCTCTTCATGCTGGTAATGCCGTTGTTCTTCGCCAGGTTAGGTGTAAAGAAGATGCTGGCATTAGGTATGCTCGCCTGGGTGGTACGTTATACCCTGTTCTCTTTTGGCGATATTGATGCCAACTACTGGATGCTCATTATAGGTATCATCTTACACGGTATCTGCTATGATTTCTTCTTTGTAACCGGGCAGATCTACACCGATAAAATTGCCGGTGAAGAATTCAAGAGCTCTGCCCAGGGCTTTGTAACACTGGCTACATATGGTGTGGGAATGCTGATAGGCTTTATCATTTCCGGGCCTATTGTGGATGCTTATAAAACCGGCGCAAACAGTCACAACTGGCACACCATCTGGCTGATCCCCGCAGGTATCGCAGCGGCAGTATTAGTGCTGTTTATGTTGTTTTTCAGAGATAGTAACAAGAATACAGTTGTTAAACATTAATCATCGGCAAAACGATTATTATGGCAAAAATAGCAATGCTTGGTTCAGGTTTTATTGCGCGGTTCTACGCTGATTCCCTGCAGGGACAACGCAGCCGCGATAAAATTGTAAGCGTGTATTCCCGCCGGGAAGAAAGCGCACAAAAATTCGCCGCAGATTATGATGTCGCTTTTCAGACCACGGAAATGGAAGCCGCCATTGCCCGTGCAGAAGTAGATGTAGTTTGTGTATCGCTCCCCAATAACCTGCACGAAGCAGCCATCGACCTGTGCTGCAAGCATAAAAAGGCAGTGATCTGTACCAAACCACTGGGACGCAATGCCCAGGAAGCAAAACGGATGCTGGAAGCAGTGGAAAAGGCAGGTGTCTTCCATGGATACCTGGAAGACCTCGTGTACACTCCTAAGTTCCTTAAAGCACTGCAAAGCGTGAAAGACGGGGCATTGGGAAGGATACTCTGGGCTAAGTCGAGGGAAACGCATCCCGGCCCGCACAGCGAATGGTTTTGGGATAAAGAACAGGCCGGTGGTGGTTGTATCCTTGACCTGGGCTGCCACTGCGTGGAAATAGGCCGCAACTTTATCGGGAAAGATATTAAACCGGTAGAAGTGATGTGCTGGGCAGATACACAGGTAAAACCCATCGATGCCGAAGATCATGCCATTGGCCTGGTGAAATATGAAAACGGCGCTATCGGCCAGTTTGAAGTGAGCTGGACTTTCCGCGGCGGCCTCGATCTGCGCGATGAAGTAATGGGAACAGAAGGCACCATCTGGCTCAACAGCTTTTTACGTACCGGCTTTGATATGTTTACTACCGGCAAAGGCGCTGATTATGTAGCCGAGAAAGCAGAAAGCAACTCCGGCTGGCTGTTTCCCGTTGGTGATGAGCTCAATGAACTGGGATATAATCACATGTTCACCAATATGTTTGATGCGATGGAGACCGGCAGGGAAGCCAATGAAACTTTCTATGACGGTTATGTGGTGAACGCTATCCTGGATGCGGCTTACAAAAGTGCTGCCTCCAAGCAGTGGGAACCGGTACAACTGGAAATATGGCGCGGACAGGAAGGGCTTACCAAAGCAAAAACCTTAACCGACTACAACGATCAATATTACCTGGTCAAAGAAGAGATGACGCATTTCGGGGCAAAGAAACTGATCCTGAAAGATAAAGCGAGCGGGCAGATCATTGAACAGGTATTGTAATTAATAAGATGGAGGTGATTGTTCCGGTACATCTGCCAGGATAATCATCTCCTTCTCAGCTTATTTTTACAAACATGGCTTTACCAAGTGCATGATTTACTTCTACCGACATTAAGGTGCCGTTCTCATACCTGAACACATTCTTTTTTCCTTCCGGCAATATCAGCTCATACACACCCCCACCCAGTGATTTCAACGGCAGGAAACGGCCAAGCGTTTCGGAAAACACCCGGTTTATCTGCCTGGGCTCCGCGAAGTAAAGATCTGCTACGCACTCTTCTATTTCAGTATCCAGTACCGATTTTTCCCCGTTCACTATTATCGTATATTCTTTACCGTTACGCCTCACAATGGTCTGTTTATCTTCACCGGTTTTACCGGATACCCGCGATACCCTGGCATTGGTCAGTATGTTGTTATTATATTCGTTCACAATATCGCTGTTGATCTTTGAAAGCATTATCTGGATCCGTGTTCTTATAACGATGCTTTTGGCAGCGCCGGTAAGTTTGCGGTTAGCTTCAATAGTTCCTACAGCATGATTGGCAATACGCACTTCGAAAGTATTGGTTTGGGCACCTGCCTGCAAATACAATACAGCTACTGTGATAGTGGTAAACAAAAACCTTAAAAGACTATTCATAATAGTTGACTTAAACTAACAATATTTTCCTGAGGAAGTAGTAGCTGTAAATGTCTTCCCGTCAAGGAAAATACAAAAAATCCTGTCACAACGGACAGGATTTTTTATTGTGTGCTTTAAAATAATAGCTTACGCGAGCATTTCCCTGATCTTTGTGATCAGTTCCCCCTTTGTAATAGGTACGCCCATTATTTTATGATAACCCTGTGCATCAATGAGGTACTGATCGCGGATCACTTTGATCAGCTGCCCGTTATTGATTTCAGGGATCAGTACTTTATCGTAGCTGTGCAATATTTCTCCCAGGTTTTTAGGGAACGGGCGGATGTAGCGGATATGTGCATGTGCTACTTCATGTCCTTCTGCCAGCAGGTCCAGTACAGCGCTTTTAATGGCGCCATAGGTAGATCCCCAGCCCAGCACGAGGACTTTTCCTTTTTCCGGACCGAGCTCTATTTTCTGCAATGGAATATGATCTGCAATCTTATCTACTTTTTCCTGGCGGATCTTCACCATCAGCTGATGATTTTCCGGGTCATAACTAACATTACCGGTGATGTTTTGCTTTTCCAGGCCGCCAATACGGTGTTCCAGGCCTGGTGTGCCAGGTACTGCCCAGGGGCGTACCAGGTTCTCATCGCGATGATAAGGCAGGAATTGCTCCTCTCCTTCTTCCAGGCCTTTTTTGAATTTCACTTCAATGCCGGGAAGGTCTGCTGCTTTGGGGAAGCGCCAGGGCTCGGAACCATTGGCGATATAGCCATCACTGAGGAAAATAACCGGTGTCATATGCTTTACAGCGATCCTGAAAGCTTCAAATACAGCATCGAAACAATCTGCAGGAGTGGATGCAGAAACGATTGGCATCGGGCACTCCCCGTTGCGGCCGTAATATGCCTGTAACAGGTCGGATTGTTCCGTTTTGGTAGGCAAACCGGTAGAAGGTCCCCCACGTTGAATATCAACGATGATCAATGGTATTTCCAGCATTACGGCCAGGCCCATTGCCTCGCCTTTCAGGGCCATGCCGGGGCCTGAAGTAGTGGTAACCCCCATATGACCGCCATAGGAGGCGCCGATAGCGGAGGTAATACCGGCAATTTCGTCTTCCGCCTGGAAGGTACGGATCCCAAAATTCTTAAAGCGACTCAGCTCATGCAGGATATCAGAAGCCGGGGTAATGGGATAGGTACCCAGGAACAGCGGCAGGTTTGCTTTCTGCGAAGCGGCTACCAGGCCATAAGCCAGGGCGGTGTTACCTGTGATGCTGCGGTAGGTACCTGGCTCCATCCGGGCTTTTTCCACACGGTAGCGGGTGGTAAAGGCTTCTACGGTATCTGCAAAGTTGTAGCCGGCATGCAGTACTTTCAGGTTACTTTCCAGGATCTCCGGTTTTTTGCCGAATTTCTCCCGGAGAAATACTTCCGTATTTTCCATGTTACGGTCGTACAGCCAGTACAGGAATCCCAGCACGAACATGTTTTTCGCACGGTCTTTTTCCTTCATACCCAGGGTAGTATCTTTCAGCGCTTCACGCGTCATTTTGGTCACATCCATGGTATGCAGCTGGTAAGCGGCCAGGGATCCGTCTTCCAGCGGATTTACGCCTTCCGGGTAGTTAGCCAGGCGAAGGTTTTTGGCATCAAAACCATCTGTATTGGCGAGGATAATGCCGCCTTTTTTAAGCCCTTTCAGGTTTGCCTTCAATGCGGCGGCGTTCATCACCACCAGTACATCGCAGGCATCGCCCGGGGTAAATATCCTGTTCGAAGAAAAGTGAAGCTGGAAGCCGCTCACACCCGGCAAAGTACCTATCGGGGCACGGATCTCCGCCGGAAAATCAGGGAATGTGCTCAGGTCATTGCCGAATAACGCGGTATTATTCGAAAACTGGGTACCTGTTAACTGCATCCCGTCTCCACTGTCGCCTGCAAATTTTATCACTACATCCTCCAGCTGTTGAATCGAAGTATTAGGCATCTATTTATCTTTTAAGGTATTCTTTTTTAAAGATGTAAATTTAGGTAATCGGGAGCTAGGAACCCACTGGCCTGCAATATTATTCCCGATCCGACCACAAAAGTACACAACTTTAGTAGACTATTCTTGCCGGAATAAAGCATTCCCATTACTTATAGTTATGGCTGATAACGGGAAGTTATGGTTATAGAAATGCTAATTTTACCCGTTTTGAGCAGGATAACTGCTACTGGTATCAAATCAAGTCGTATTTTTAAGCCATTAAATTTAAACTATACTTTATGGCACTCTTTCAATCGAACAACCCTGTACTAAAGCAAAGTGTATTTGATAAAGCGCCTCACATTGCAGGGGAAACCATGACGATCCGTGGTACGGTGAATAAAATGTCTTTTATGCTCCTGATGTTAATGGCAGCAGCCGTTTTTTCATGGGGAGAATTTTACAGGAATAGCGGCAGTGTGTTGCCATTGGCATTTGGTGGGGCTATAGGCGGATTTATACTGGCATTGGTCATCATTTTCAAAAAAGAATGGTCGGCCTACCTGGCCCCCGCATACGCTATAGCAGAAGGTTTGTTCCTGGGAGCTATTTCCGCCATGTTTGAAGCAAAATGGCCGGGCATTGTAATGCAATCAGTAGGCTTAACGTTTGGTACTTTTATCGCCATGCTGATCCTGTACCGCACAGGTGTTATCCGGGCAACCGAGCGTTTTAAATCAATTGTGATGACGGCTACCCTGGGTATTGGTATCTTTTACCTGATCGCCATCGTACTGCGCATGTTTAACATTGAAATGCCGCTGATCCACAGCAGTGGCACCTTTGGAATTATATTTTCCCTGGTGGTGGTAGCTATTGCAGCCCTGAACCTGATCATGGATTTTGACATGATAGAACAGGGTGCTTTGCAGGGCGCTCCCAAATACTTTGAGTGGTATGCGTCTTTCGGACTGATGGTTACCCTCGTTTGGTTATACCTGGAAATACTCCGTCTTATGAGTAAGTTAAACAGGAGATAAGCGAGAGCGATAATATCTTTAAAAGGCCGTCACATTTACTGTGACGGCTTTTTTTAAATGCGCTTTTTCGTTTTTGTTAATGTCTTCCAAAAGATATGTTAAATGCCGGGGCTCAAAATATTATGGCATCGTAATTGCAAAATCGGGTTATAACAACAAGTTCTTTTACATCTTAAAACAGTGAAAAAAAATGCTAACACATTTACTTACCATGTAACCTTTATTGTTAAACCGTTTAAAATTGTAAGCTATGAAGAAGATAAAAGTAAGCATGTTAGCACTTGCAGCTGTAGCGTTTGGAGCATTCGCCTTTAAAGGCGCCGATGGCGGAACCATAGCAGGTAAAGTAACACCGGCAGAAGGAGCCACCGAAGCGTGGGCCATCCAGGGAACTGACACCTTAACATCGCCTGTTACTGATGGCGCATTTAATTTTCAGAATGCTAAACCCGGAGCATACACCGTTATTATAGGAGCGAAAGCACCATATAAGCCTGCAACTGTTACAGATGTTAAAGTGGATGATGGAAAATCCACTGATTTAGGAGAAATTAAATTAGAACATTAAACAAGAGCAATAGTTTGTTTTCATAGGGGTTAATCAAAAAGCCGGTTCCGTACGTCTGTACGGCCGGCTTCTTTCATTTATACCCTTTTTAAACATAATCTTTTCTGCCATGTAGGGGTAAATGTTTCTCTAAACGTCATTTCTTAAAGTACTTCCTTTTTTAAAATGATGTTTATGAAAAAGCAGTTTATTATAACGTATACAAGTTTGAGTATTGGATGGTTGCTGCTGATGATTGCCATCTTCAGCATTATTTTATCCGGTTGTACAAAAGAGCGTATTTCCGGCTCCGGCAATGTGGTAACGGAAACCCGCAGTACCGGCCCTTTCACAGATGTGGAAATATCCGGGGCATTTGAGGTACACCTGTTGCAGGAAAACAATTCAAAAGTAGAAATAAAGGCAGAGGATAATATTATCGGGTCGATAGAAACAGGTATACGCAGCAATACTTTATTTATCCGGGTAAAAAACCGGGTCAATATCCGCAATCACCAGCCAATGAAAATATATGTGCACAACCCTCTTTTTCAACGTATAAAGTTCGATGGTTCGGGATCCTTAGATAATCAGGATACCATACATACCTCCTTATTCAAGTATGAGATCAATGGCAGTGGCGATGCAGCCCTGGTATTGGATGCTGCCAACCTGAACGCCTCCATCAATGGTTCCGGCAACATTAAGCTCCGGGGATTTGCAGGTTCGCTGAACAGTGAAATCAATGGTAGCGGCAATATTGCGGCGATGAACCTGGAGGTGCAGCAGGCGCATATTACCATCCGCGGTTCCGGTGAGCATGGCGTGTATGTAAGAAAAAACCTGGACGCCAGGATCTACGGCAGCGGGAATATTTTTTATACCGGTGAGGCGAAAGTGGTAGCAGATGTAAAAGGCTCGGGCAGGGTGGTAAAGCAGTAAATGATCCAAACTTCGTGTAACCTACACTGTTATACTGTCTGTGTTTAAAACGAGAAGGCCCCCGCAATTGCGGAGGCCTTCATTATTTTAAGGGGATCCTTTATCAGGCGCCGCCTAATTTGCATTTCTGCAGCACTTCCCATGATTTACCGTTGTGACGGAGGAAGTAGAGGTTATTTACTTTAAATGTAGCCTCATACTCCTTGTTTTCATATTCAGGCCATGCCTTGTTGAATTGCTCATCTTCCAGATCTTTAAATGCCACGGTAACGTGTGGAGTAAATCCTGTACGTGCCAGCATGGTGCTGAAGCCAAATTCCTTACGCAGGAAGTTGATCAGCTGACGGTGCATAGCAGACATGGTTTCACTTTTTTCCACGTTGA
The DNA here is from genome assembly GCF_902150045.1 of Chitinophaga polysaccharea. Lineage (GTDB taxonomy): Bacteria > Bacteroidota > Bacteroidia > Chitinophagales > Chitinophagaceae > Chitinophaga > Chitinophaga polysaccharea_A. The sequence continues at coordinate 21,045 of NZ_CABFVU010000002.1, read as the reverse complement.
TGAACAGTACACGGTTCTGTTTATTCGGGAAAGTACCAAAGCCTTTCAGGGAAACTTCGAAAGGAGCCTGTGTTTTGGCAAATTCCGTCAGTTCGTCACAGAAAGCTTTTTCCAGTGCCGGATCAGCAGTGAAAGGAACCTGCAGGGTGATATGCGGTAATACTTTCAATGCGTACATTGGTCCGTATTGTTCTGCAAATTCCTGCTTGATCTTTATAATTTCTTTACCTACTTCTGCAGTTGGCAGCAGTGCGATAAAGTATATTTTATTGTCTGGTTTTGGCTCAAAGCGCTGAGGTCTTCCCCCTTGTCTTGGTGCGCCGCCGCCGCGATTGTAACCACCGCCGCCACCGCCGCGGTTGTAACCACCACCACCGCCGCCACGGTTGTAACCACCGCCGCCACCGCCGCGATCGTAACCACCGCCGCCACCGCCACGGTTGTATCCACCGCCACCGCGATCGTATCCACCGCCGCCACCGCCACGGTTGTAACCACCGCCGCGATCGTATCCGCCACCACTGCCACGGTCGTATCCACCACCGCCACTGCGGTCGTATCCGCCACCGCTGCCGCGATCATAACCACCGCCGCCGCCACTGCGATCGTATCCACCACCGCCACGGTTGTAGCCTCCGCCACCGCCGCCGCGATCGTATCCACCGCCGCCGTAACCACCACCACCGCGATTGTAGCCACCACCGCCACCGCGGTCGTATCCACCCCCACCGTTGTAGCCGCCACCTGCGCCATCACGGTTGTAATTGCTGCCACCACCATCACGGTTGTAGCCACCACCACCGCCGCGATCATAGCCACCACCTTCACGGTTGTAGCCTCCGCCGTCACGATTGTAGTCTGTACGCGGACGATATCCGCCTTCTCGATTGTAACCAGTGCGCCCTTCTGAGCCACCACTGTTGTAGTCGGGTTTGCCGCCTTCCCGCTCGTTATTTAAATTGGGTTTGTCATCGCCTTTCTCCTTATTGGGATCATTCTCTTTGTTGGTATCAGAAGAATAAGGCCTGCGGGGGCGTTCGTTTCTCTCAAAAGTCATCTTACTTAATTAAGCGTTTGAAGCAATATTAGCTATGATTTCATAAAAATGAAATACGTCCTGATAGGAGTTATATAAGGGTGCCGGTGATACCCTGATAACCCCGGGCTCTCTCCAGTCAACGATTATACCGGCATCGGTCATCCGTTGATGTATCTCTTTACCTTTGTCTAGGAACAACAAAGATAACTGAGCGCCACGTTCATTACAATTTTTCGGTGTTATAATCTGGAAATTTATGCCTTTTAACTGTTGCAAAAGAAATTCAAGATAATTGGTCATTCCTTCACTTTTGCTACGTAAAGCGCCGATACCGGCCGCTTCAAATAATTCCAGGGATGCTTTCAGGCTAACCATGTTAAACACCTGAGCGGTGCTCTGTTGCCATCCTTCAGCTTCTTTTTTAGGCACAAACCCTTTTCCCATTTTAAAACGTGCACTCTCTTCATTGCCCCACCAGCCTCCTAATCTTAAAAAATCACGGTTGCTGGCGTGTTTCTCATGCACAAATGCGCCTCCTACTGCGCCGGGTCCGCCATTCAGGTACTTATATGAGCACCAAACGGCAAAATCTACTTCCCAATTGTGCAACTCTACCGGTATATTTCCTGCTACGTGTGCCAGGTCGAAACCTGCGTAAGCGCCTGCTTTATGTGCAGCTGCTGCTATAGCGGGTATATCAAAAAACTGTCCGGTATAATAATTTATACCTCCAAACAAAACCAGTGCTAAGCTATCACTTTCTCGGTTAATAATCTCCAAAATATCTTCTAATCTTATCAAATATTCTCCGGGTCGCGGGGAAACTTCTATGATTGCACTCTCCGGATCGTATCCATGTAACTTTACCTGGGTTTCAACGGCATATTGGTCACTGGGAAATGCTCCTGCCTCCATTAACACTTTAAACCGCACTTTGTTTGGCCTGTAGAAACTTAACATCATCAGATGCAGGTTCACCGTTAAGGTATTCATCACTGTCAGCTCCTGCTGGCTCGCACCCAATATACCTGTTAAAGGCTTACTGCAATATTGCTGATAATATAACCAGGGATTTTTAGCCGACCAATATCCTTCCACTGCACACTGCTGCCAATCCGCCAATTCCTGTTCTATCGCCTTTTTCACATTTTTGGGCTGTAATCCGAGCGAGTTACCACATAAATAAATAGCATCCTTTCCGTTACGTTGTGGAAAATAAAACTGATCTCTGAATTTATTTAAGGTATCCTGTTGGTCCTTCTCCTTAGCAAATGCTAATGATGCTACATACTCCATGGTCTTCCAATCTTACGCCTTATTACTATTCTTTTAATGGCGGTACTGCTGTTGTCAAGAAAGCTGTGCTGATTATCTTATTTCTCTTTTCTCTGCTTATACTGATTATTATTACAGGCAAAATGGCCTAACTGTTCAAAACAGGCGTCTTAGTTTTATATTATATTCTCTCTTACTTTATCATATGGCATATAAGGCTAAGGCTGTATATGGCTAGTAACGTGTCAACAACTGTCTGAGGGGTCAAAAGTAATAAAGGCTTTTCAAATGCCACTCATTCCAAATGTTAAAATTTGTTAATGAAAGAAAAAAAATCTTTCCGGGTGTAATATACAAAAAAAATCCGTCCCGAAGAATCGGGACGGAGACTGTTAACCTACAACTGTTACACTGTATTGAAAAAAAGTTTAATTCACAGAAATCCCCTCTACCTTTTTCTTCCCTAATACCGGCTCCTCATCGGCCTCCGGCTGTGGGAAGAAATTATATGGCTTGGGCGACAAATATTTCGGATCATGCAATTTCCTTACCTCCTCCCGTTTCATGAATACAGCCTTGAGGATCAATACCAGGAAAGGCACATATTTCAGCCAGCGGGGCATGTTAAACCTGTCCAGCACATCTATGGAGCGCTTGTTCATGGCATACATCACCGGCACCAGCACCAGGGTCAGGAAGGTAGCGAAGATCAGCCCGTATACCATTGTCCAGGCCAGCGGCCCCCAGAAGGCCACGTTATCTCCTCCAAAGAAAATATGCGGCTTGAACTCACTGAACAGGGCGGCAAAATCAATATTAAAGCCCACTGCCAACGGGATAAGCCCCAGGATAGCAGCAATGGCAGTCAGTATTACCGGGGTCATACGGGTACGGCCCGCCTCCACTACCGCTTCATATACCGGCGTATTCTGCTGGATCAGCAGATCCGTAAACTCAACCAGTACAATACCGTTACGCACCACAATACCTGCCAGGGCCATAATACCTACCCCCGTCATTACAATGGAAATATCCATTTTAAAGATGGAGAAGCCCAGGAACACGCCTATAATACTGAACAGGATCTCCATAAAGATGATCATCGGACGGCCAATGGAATTGAACTGGGTTACCATAATCATCAGGATCAGCCCAAATGCACCCAGCATCGCCATCACCAGGAAGTTCATGGTTTCCTGCTGGTCTTCCTGCTCACCGGTCATTTTTATTGTCACAGAGTTCGGATGCGTGAAATCCTTCAGCGATGTTTCAATATGCTGCACTACCTCATTGGCATTCGCACCGGTTAAAATGTTGGAATACAGGGTAATTACACGCTTCTGGTCAATACGCCGGATACCTGCATAAGTATTGGAATAATGAATATCCGCTACGGCCGACAACGGTACCTGCCTTATCGCCCCACCCATGTTCATATCCCTGTACACCAGGTTGAGGTTCATTAGGTTATTGATATTATTCCGCTGATCCTCATTCAGTCTTATCATAATCTTATACTCATCTTTTGCATCACGGATCTTGGAGGCTTCAAATCCAAACAGCGCTGTACGGAGTGCCATACCTATCTGACGGGTAGAAATGCCCTCTGCATTCGCCCTCTCCCTGTCTATATTCACCACGATCTCCGGTTTGTTGTCTTCGAAATCGCTCTTCAGCTCTTCCACACCGGCAATCTGCAGGGAATCGAGGTAACGTTTAAGCCTGAACGACGTACTGGTGAGCTCATCAAAATTGTCGCCTGATATTTCAATGTTAATGGGCTTACCGGTTGGCGGACCCCCCTGCTCCTGCTCTACCGTAATATTTGTACCCGGGATACCTTTTACCGCTTCGCGGATCTTATCGAGATATTGTACGGTCGACTGCCCGTTCCTTGCACCAAACTCCACGAAAGCAACCGTCACTTTACCTTTCTGCGGCTGCACGCTGAGGTCCATCTGTGAAGGATCACCCGCGCCCTTAGCCACGTTGGAGATAATAGACTCTACAATCGGGTTCTTATCTCCCACCACTTTTGTAATACGCTTTTCCACCAGGTTGGTGATAGAATCGGTATACTTCTGGTCGGTACCGTTAGGCAGTTCTATATAAGTATAAATGAAATTGGGATCTGCCTGGGGGAAGAATACCACCTTTGGATTTCGTATAGCCGTTAACATGATACTGAAGATCAGCAATCCAAATGTGGCTACTATAATCCATACCGGGCGCCATCCCAGCAGGCACCACTGTAATATACGTTTATAACGCTCCTGTACCTTTGGCCAGAACCCATGCTGGAAGCGGCGTGCCACGCCACCTAACCAGAAACGCTCCAGTACGATCATCAGGTAAAGGAATACTACAAAATTACCTACTCCCATACTGCCATTGGCATAGCCTATCAGGGCTATAAGCGCAAATACACCGGAAAGGATGCTGAATTTCTTATCAAACTTAGGCTTCGGATGATTCTCCCCTTCATGCCTGTCCATAAAATCCACGGCAAACACCGGGTTAATGATATAGGCCACCACCAGGGAAGCACCCAGCGTTGTGATCAGGGTTACCGGCAGGTAAAACATGAACTTACCGATCACACCAGGCCAGAACAACAGCGGCACAAACGGCGCCAGTACCGTAAGCGTACCGGAAAATACCGGCAGGAACACTTCCCCCGCGGCTATTTTAGCCGCCTTCACAATGCCCAGGTCCTTTCGCTCATTATAGATACGGTGCACGTTTTCTATCACCACAATGGCATCATCTACCACAATACCCAATGCCAGCAGGAAGGAGAACAACACCATCATGTTTAACGTAAACCCATACACGGGCATCAGCAAAAACGCGATGAACATGGAGATAGGTACAGACAACGCCACGAAGATCGCGTTCACTGCTCCCATGAAAAACATGAGGATAACGGTTACCAGCAGGAAGCCGATGATAATGGTGTTGATCAGGTCATGCAGCGTTACACGTGTGGATTTCGACTGATCCGCGGTGATAGTTACATCCAGTCCCTTAGGAAAATAATTTTCCTTCATATCCTTTGTAATGGCCTGGATCTTATCAGATGCATCAATGAGGTTTTTACCACTCTGCTTGATGACGTTCAGCGTGATTACATTTTTACCGCCAAGGCGCGCATAGCTTTCCTGTTCCAGGAAACCATCTACCACGTTGGCAATATCTTTCAGGTACACCGTGGCGCCCGACTGTCCGCGTACAATAATGTTTCCTATCCTTGAAGGGTCCTTGTATTCTCCTTTTACGCTGAGGGTACGCTTCTGGCCATCCATAGCAACAAGACCACCGGAGATCGTAATATTTTCTCCCTGGATAGCGCCGATGATATCGTCAAAGCTGATCTTGGCAGCGTCCATCTTGTATTTGTCCACGTTGATCTGGATTTCCCGTTCCAGCTCCCCTACCAGGTCTACACGGGTAATTTCATTCAGCGCTTCAATCCGGTCTTTCATATCATCTGCATACCTCTTCAGGGTTTGCAGGTCAAAGTCGCCGGAAAGGTTCACGTTCATGATAGGGATCTGCGACACATCTATCTTCACGATCTGCGGCTCCTGGGTGAGGTCCTGCGGAAGATCTTTCTTTGCATCGTCCACTTTTTCCCGCACCTGCTGACGCGCGGCTTCAATGTCTTCATTGGCATTGAACTCAATGGTGATGGCAGAGAAATCCTGCATGGAAGTGCTCTTGATCTTCTTCACACCGGAGATGCCGTTCAGTTGTTTTTCTATCGGTTTAGTGACCGTTGTTTCCATATCTTCCGGGGAAGTACCGGCATTGATGGTATTGATATAGAACTGCGGGAACACTACTTCCGGAAACTGCTCCTTGGGCAGGTTGATATAAGAAAGTATACCTGCAAATGCAATGATAATGGTAGCCACATATACGCTCACCTTATTATCAATGGACCAGCTGGTAGGCTTAAATTCTTTATGAAGATTATCTTGCATACGCTTGGTTTTGGCTGTTTGAATCAGCTTTATAATTTAATCAGGTCGTTATCATTCAACCCCTGAAAACCGGTAGTGATTACTTTATCACCTGATGCCAGGCCACTCCTGACTTCAGCCTTATCGTTGTATGTACGGCCCAGATCTATTGTTTTGCGCTGTGCCACCATTTTACCGTTGGCGTTTTGCGCTACCATTACGTAAGGTTTTCCTGAAGTATACTGGATCACGCTTACAGGGATCACCACTGCATTTTTGGCGGTATAGTCTACGATCCTGATACGTGCAATCATGTTGGGACGCAGTCCTGCATCCGGTTTCAGCGGCACTTCAATTTTGATGGTACGGCTCAGCGGATCAATGGTCCTGGAAGCAAAACCAATAGTGCTGCGTATTTCACGGTTAATATCCGGGAAAGACAGGATCACTTCATCGCCTGATTTCAGCAAGCCGGCATAAGCTTCTGCAACATTGGCGGTTACCTTCAGGTTGTTGGCGTTTACCACGCGGAAGGCTGGCGCGCCGGGGGCGGCATTATCTCCCACTTTGGCGATCACCGCATCTACAGTACCGCTGATTGGGGCAATAATGCGGGTTTGCGCCTGTTGGTCCTGCAGGGTAGCCATCTTTTTTTCCAGGCTTTCTTTCTGGTTCTTTGCATTCAGGTATTGTACTTCAGAACCAATTTTCTGTGACCACAGGTTCTTCTGCTTTTCAAACAGCGTGTTGGCCAGTTCAAGCTGGGTACGTAGTTCAGCCATATTGGCCCTTAGTACCTGGTCATCTACCTGGGCCAGGGTCTGACCCTGCCTTACGGCCTGCCCTTCTCTTACCAGGATACTGGTGATGACACCGGGCACACGGGCGGAAACGTTTACGTTTTCGCGGGCGTCTACACTTCCCTGCACATCTATATAATGTTGAAATATGGTATCGGTAATTGCTGTTACCGTAACATCCTTCATTTTCTGCAGCGTATCTTTTACTCCCACTTCTTTTTCCAGTGCTGCTATCTTCTTATCGATCTCCTCATTATATTTTACTTTCTCCTGTTTGAGCTTTTCCAGCTGTTCGGATTTATTTCCTCCACCACCGCAGGCAGCGAGCACCAGTGTGATTGCAGGGATCAGGAAAGCATATTTTTTGGTCATATAGTTAGTAGTGAATGGTGATAGAAATAATGAAGCTTATAATTTGCCGTATGATTTCAGCAGGTCTACTTTTGCTACAATAGCGTTAAACAATGCAGTGAAATAATTATTCTGTGCAGTGAGCAGGTCGTTTTCCGCTGTAGTCATTTCCAGGCTGGAACCTACGCCCTCTCTGTATTTGATCTGGGTGGTATGATATACGTCCTGCGCCAGTTCCATGTTTTTCTCCTGCGCCTCCAGTGTAAGCACGTTATTCTTAAACGTGGAATACGACTGTTCTCTTTCCAGGTCGATGCCCAGCTTTGCATCTTCAATGGCTACTTCACTTTTCTTTACTGCCAGCCACGCCTGGTCTACCTGCCGCTTGCGCTGCATCCCGGTGAAGATGGGAACAGAGAGGTTCAGTCCTGTGTTTACATAACCGTACCACATCTGGTTCTGGAAGTAATCAAATTTATCACTTCCCCTGAGCGCGCCGGTAGAACCGAACAATTGCAGGGAAGGCAAACCTTTCAGCTTATATCTTTTCAGATCATATTCATTCGCTTTCTTTTGTGATTGCAGCAACTGGTATTCGATACGTTGTGAATAATCGAATTTGTCCATATCCAGTACATCTGCCACGATCTTCTCTGTAGAGAGTGTATCCGTTAACGTTATCTGCTGTTTCAATGGCATGCCCATCTGGTATTTGAGCGAAGCAGTGCCAAGTTCAATCAGGTTGCGGAGTTTTGTTTGCTCTGTTTGCAGGTTGGTGTATTGCACCACCAGGCGATCTACATCCAGTTTTTCAACAAGACCGTTTTTATAGATTTCTTTGGTTTCATTGAGGATCCTTTCCAGGGAGGTGATGTTTTCACTGAGGATCTGGAGCGCTTTGTTGGCAGACAGTACATTGTAATAGGCTTTGTACACGCTGGATTTCACATCTATTTCCGCTTTCCGCACCTGTTGGGATACCAGGTCTTCCAGGGTTTTGCGCGCCTGCAATGCTACCAGCACACTTGGGTCGAAGATCACCTGTGTAAGTTTTACTTCGCCAAGGAGGTTATGCGGCAGCTGGAAGGAAACAACAGTAAAGGAATCTTTGGGGAGACCAAAGTTCCTCATGTTAAACATCTGTTTCTGGGTGATCGGGTTGTACTGGTAAGAACCGGTACCGGCAATGTTGGGTAGTGCCAGGCCGCTAACCTCCTTGTTCTTCGCCAGCTGGATGAGTTCGTCCAGTTTAGCGGTTTTAACTGTGCTCTGATTGGCCAGGGCAAAGTCGACCGCTTCTTTGGCAGACAAACGGATGGGTTCAGGCGAAACCTGCTGCTGGGCGCCGGCAGTAATGGCCAGGTTCAGCAACCACACCATAAAAGCCATACTGGTGAGCCTTTTGATTGATAGCATAGTGTTATTTATTTTGCGATAGTTGTTTATATTCTTCAATAAGCTGGTATCCTTTTACAGATGCCACTCCATATAAAAAATTCTCCAGCAACACCTTCTGCACTTTGTTCATATCATTGGCGGCGGGGAACACTTCCGGCTGGAAACAGATCATACATCCGTGAATGCGGTACTGTGTCAGTATTTTAATGTCGATATCGGGCCGGTATACTCCTTCGCTGATACCTCTTTCCATGTTTTCCCGGATCATAGTGGCCAGGGTATTATTCTGGTAATCGAGGAACAGCTGGTAGGCTTTGGAATGGAATTTCTGCAGATCCAGGACAATGACCGGGTTCATATTGCGCAGGCGGCGGTCCAGCATATCCATTACCAGGAATAATTCTTCAATGGCGTCTTTCGATTTTTTCCGGTCTTCCATACAATCTTCCGTAACGATATTTATGAACCGGCCGATGGTCTGACAAACCATATCGTCCTTGTCAGTGAAGTGAGCATAAAGCGTTTTCTTCGAGATACCCATCCTCTCAGCAATGTCATCCATTGTAATGGAGCGGGTACCAAACTGACGGAAAAGGCTGAAAGCCGTGTCCATAATGCGTTCCTGTACTTCCATAAATTGCGGCGTTAACCCTGTAGTAATGCAGAACAAAACTATGGAAACTTTACAAACTTCCAAAGTTTCCAGTACTATTTTTTTAAATGTGGCAACATTCAATTAACGGGCCCTTACTTCCTGCTTTAAGGTTTATTGTCTAATTTGCAGCCCTAATCACAAACCATGTCGCCAAAGCTTAGATTAAAAGTATTTGCATCAAGATTGCTGCGTTACTTCTTTCAGGGACTGCTCATACTGGCGCCCATTGGTATTACTGCGCTTACCTTGTACTGGGCGTTTATCACTATAGATAATATTATTCCGAAGGAGCTGATCCCGGAAGATGCCTCGTTTAATTTCCTCAAGTATAAGGGGGTGGGATTTGCCCTGGTGCTGCTGCTGATCATCGTGGTAGGTTACCTGAGCTCCTCCTTTATCATAGGGCGGATCTTTGATTTATTTGATCATCTCCTGGAACGCACACCCTTTATTAAATATATTTATACCTCTATCAAAGATGTATTTGATGCGTTTGTAGGGGAGAAGAAAAAATTTGATCACCCGGTGCTGGTACAGATTTACGGGGTAGATGTTTGGGAGATGGGGTTCATTACGCAAACCGATGTGAGCAACCTGGGCCTGGAGGGATACATGGCCGTATATGTGCCGCACGCCTATGCCATTACCGGTAAGGTGTTTATGGTGCCAAAGGAAAGGGTTAAACCGCTCACCAACGTTTCCGCCGGGGAGGCTATGAAATTTGCCGTAAGCGGTGGGGTTACTCATATATGACCTGACAAAAACATTTGCTGCAACAATGTTGATATTTTTTTATCCCTGGAGATAAAATATCAGCATTCTTTTTTTCGCTATATTCGTCTTCCCAAAAAATATAGCGACATGTTAACCCACACCAGCCTGCGGATTCCCGCGTTCATTACCATTTTCCTGTTTTCCAGTGTAACCGTTTATGCATGGGGCTTTTTTGCGCACCAGCGGATCAACCGGCTGGCAGTGTTTTGCCTGCCGCCTGAAATGATGATCTTCTATAAACCGCACCTGGAGTACATCACAGCACATGCCACGGATCCGGACAAGCGCCGTTATGCCGTGGCTGCAGAAGGCGCCCGGCATTATATCGACATTGATCTGTTCGACAAGCCGCCCTACGCCCAGATCCCCCGCAACTGGGCGGATGCGGTAGCAAAATACGGTGCCGACTCGCTCAACAGGAATGGCATTTTACCCTGGCATCTTGAAAAGATGCTGGCCATGCTCACTGCCGCTTTCCGGGAAAAAGACGCCCGCCGCATCCTGCGGCTTTCTGCTGAAATGGGTCATTATATAGCGGATGCACATGTGCCCTTACATGTTTGCTCCAACCACAACGGCCAGTTTACCGGCCAGCAGGGAATCCATGGCCTGTGGGAATCCCGCATCCCCGAATTGCTGGCCGACCAGACCTTCGATTACTGGGCAGGAAAAGCAGCTTATATCTCCGAGCCCCGAAAGTATATCTGGAATATTATCAGGGTAAGCGGAATGGCCGCAGATACAGTGCTGGCCTGCGAAAAACGGTTAAGTGAACAGTTCCCTCCAGGAAGACGTTACGGATATGAAAACCGGAACGGGGTATTAATTCGTACTTACGCAGAAGACTATACGAAAGCATACGCGCTTTCCATGGGCGACATGGTAGAACGAAGGATGAAAAATGCGATAGCGGCTGTGGCAGCCGCCTGGTATACCGCCTGGGTAAATGCAGGGCAGCCCTCGTTGCAGGAACTGGCCCATACAGCCCTTACCCCGGAGGAACTGCCGGAGATGGAACAGCTGCAGCGAGAATGGCTGCAAGGTAAGCTGAAGGTGAGAGAAGAGTAGCCCGGTTAAAATATTTGTGGTATTACTTAATAATTAGAAAAGAAATTTTATCTTTGCCCATACCATCTTTTAGCCTGTCCTACACCACGCGCCTTACTGGTTTTAAAATACCCGTGCCGTTTTTTTTCCGTTTCCTTAGAAAAACCAAAACAAAGTGGAAAGATCAAAAAATGAATTTAATCTGAATCGCAACATGAAGGTGCATAATTTTAACGCAGGTCCTTCTGTATTACCCAACGAGGTATTGTACAAGGCCAGTAAAGCTCTGATCGACTTTGAGGGGTCGGGGATGTCTATACTGGAAATTGGCCACAGAACACAACCGTTTGTAGCGGTAATGGACGAGGCGCGTAACCTGGTGAGGGAACTGATGCAGCTTGATGACGACTTTGAAGTACTCTTTTTACATGGCGGCGCCACCACGCAGTTTATGCAGGTGCCGATGAACCTGCTGGAAAGCAGCGATTCCGCCGCTTATGTGGATACCGGAGTATGGTCCAACAAGGCCATCAAAGAAGCAAAATTGTTTGGCTTCACCGACGTTGTGGCGAGCTCCAAAGAAAGCAACTACAATCACATTCCCAAACAGTTTACCATCCCGCCACAGGCAAGCTATCTGCACATTACCACCAACAATACCATTTATGGTACGCAGTGGCAAATGACGCCTGTTACCGACGTTCCCCTGGTAGCAGACATGAGCAGTGATATCATGAGCCGCAGCATGGACTTTAACAAGTACTCGCTGATTTATGCCGGTGTACAGAAAAATATGGGCGCCGCCGGCGCTACCATGGTAGCTGTACGGAAAAGCATACTGGGCAAGGTAACACGCAAAATACCGGCTATACTGGATTACAGGAACCATATCGAAAATGGTTCCATGCTGAATACCCCTCCCGTTTTTGCCGTATACATCTCTATGCTAACCCTCCGGTGGCTTAAAGAACAGGGCGGCATTCCTGCCATTGAAAAGATCAATGAGAAAAAAGCCGCATTACTCTACGACGAAATTGATCACAACCCGCTGTTCCGCGGCACCGTTGTAAAAGAAGACCGTAGTAAAATGAATGCCTGCTTTATCATGGATAAACCGGAAATGGAGGAAGAGTTCCTGAAATTCTGTAAAAAAGAAGACATTGTTGGTATCAAAGGACACCGTCTCTCCGGTGGGTTCCGCGTATCTATGTATAACGCATTGCCATACGAAAGCGTAGAAGTAATGGTGGAAGCCATGAAATACTTCTCCCTGAAAAAGGCATAAAAAATATCCTGAATTAAATACGGAGTTGCAGACATCCCCCCGTCTGCAACTCCGTATTTTTTTTATTATTACATTTACCACTCACACATATCTACATCATGGCTATTATAAAACCGTTTAATGGATTAAGGCCAGCAGCAGATCTGGCAGCAAAAGTAGCTGCAAGGCCCTACGACGTACTCAGCTCGGAAGAAGCTAAGGCAGCGGCATCCGGTAACCCTTATTCATATTATCATGTTTCAAAATCTGAAATAGATCTGCCGGAAGGAACAGATACCCACAGCCAGCCCGTATATGATAAAGCCGCAGAAAACCTGCACCGGATGGTACAGGAAGGCACCCTTTTCCTGGAACCACAGGCCGCCTATTATATCTATAAGCTGGTGATGAACGGCCGCTCACAAACCGGCCTGGTATGCGTTTCCTCTATATCAGACTATGATAACGGCATCATTAAAAAACATGAGTTTACCCGGCCCGATAAAGAACTGGACCGTATCAATCATATCAAAACCACCAAAGCACAAACCGGCAACGTATTCCTTGCTTATAACGATGTGCCGGAAATAAACGCACTGGTAGACCACTGGCAGGAACATAACCAACCAGTATACGACTTCACTGCTGATGATGGTATCCAGCACACTGTTTGGGTGATCAATACCCCGGCAGCCATCCAGGAGATCACTACCCTTTTTGCCGAAAAAGTACCATGTACCTACATTGCAGACGGCCATCACCGCGCCGCTTCCGCCAGCCTGGTACGGGCCGGATTTGAAAAAGAAGGAAAGATCACTTCGGTCGATAACCCCGTAAATTATTTTCTCACTACCATTTTCCCGGCCAGCCAGCTGGCCATCCTGGATTATAACCGTGTAGTGAAAGATCTCAACGGCCTCAGTAAGGAAGCCCTGCTTTCCCAACTGGACTACGACTTCACCATGGAAGAGATCGGGCACCTGCCGCAACAACCTTCCATGCTGCATGAATTCAGCATGTACCTGGATGGCAAATGGTACCGCCTGGTGGCAAAAGAAGGCACCTACACCACCGATCCGATTGGCATCCTTGATGTAACTATCCTCTCCAATAATGTATTGGACAAACTGCTCGGCATCAAAGACCAGCGTACCGATAAACGTATCGATTTTGTAGGCGGCATCCGCGGCCTGGAAGAACTGGTGAAACGGGTAGACAGCGGGGAAATGAAAATAGCATTCGCCCTTTACCCCGTTACCATCCAGCAACTGTTTGATATTGCCGACAGCGGGAATGTGATGCCACCGAAAAGCACCTGGTTTGAACCCAAACTGCGGGACGGATTGATTACACATATTATTTAAGCACCCCTGGTTCCCACCTATGTGGGAACCAGCACCTATCCCATCATCTGAACCCTTACACCTATGCCTACGCACCCAAATCCTGATTTGCTCCAGGATATCCAGGAAGTGGATATCCCCACTTATCCTTCTATGAAACAAGCATGGTTAGTAGCACTCGTACTGTTCTTGTTAAGTAATGCTATCCATTTCTCTTTTTACTACCTCAGTGGCTATATCCCTTTTGAGTTGATTTATACTACATACCTGCTGGATGTAACGCTTCCGCTTTTGCTGATAACCGGTTACCTCGTGGTTCATCGTCAAAAAGCACATGGCGCCGAAATAGGCCCGTCGCTATATATTCCCAGGGGCAATAACCTCTGGATGTTGCTGGTTATTGTGCCAGCGCTATATTTCCAGCTGATCTTTCTACGATTCTTTATAAGAGAACTTTCTTTTACCTGGGATGGCCGCTGGCATATGATACATAACAAAATAATGTACTGCCTGGTATTTGTTCTGCTGATCCCGGCCATGCAGGAATTTGTTTTCCGTGGCGTTATATTAAACGGCTTATTAAAAAGGTACCCGCCAACTACCTCTGTTGTCACAGCTTCACTCATAGCTGTAACGCCTTATATTTATCCCACCAGTATGCTGCTTTACCTACCTGTTACTGCTTTCCTGTCATGGCTCTACTACCGGTCGCGCAGCCTGGTATTTACCTTTCTATCCAATGCCTTGCTTGGTATTATTCCGTTTGCCCTCAATTTTAGGAGGACAGAAAACACCATCATTGCGCGGGCTATAGCCGAAGGTACTGATGCTACTATATGGCTGGCCGTAGCCATACTTGTTTTCTGGGTTGGTATTATATTCTTTAATAAAGACATCCTGGGCTCGAATGACAATTTAAAATAATATAAATAAGATATTCCTTCTGTCTTCCTGCCCACAGATTGATGGGTGGCACATTACCCCATTTTCCTTACTTTTACAGCAAACGACAGACAGGGATGAACATACGGTCTTCTTTATTGAAAGCACTTTTTGTTGCGGGAGTTTTATTTTCACAGGTTGCAGTTGCACAGGATGCCAAAGAGTTGTATAACACAGCTACCGGCTTTATTCGTAGCGGGGATTATTCCAATGCCATACTGGTGCTGAACCAGGCATTGCAGCTTGAACCCGACAATTTTGAACTGAAAAAACAGCTGGGTTTTACTTACTACCTGAAAGGCGACCTGGTAAAAGCAAAGACCGTAATTGAACCGTTGCTCAGCAGCAGGGAGGCAGATGTACAGGTATTCCAGATTGCCGGGAATATCTACGTGGGACGGGAAGAATGGAAAACCGCACAGCGTATGTATGAGCGGGCTATCAAAAAATTTCCCAACAGCGGGGAACTATACAATGATAACGGTACACTGCTGATGAATTTCAAAATGTACGACGGGGCGCTTCGCAGCTGGATCAAAGGCATTGAACAGGATCCAGGGTTTCCCGGAAATTACTACAATGCCACTAAAACATACGACTTCAGCAATAACCCCCTGTGGTGCATCCTGTATGGAGAAACCTTCATGAATATGGAAAGTTTCACCACACGCACCGCGGAAATCAGAAATATAGTACTGGAATCTTATAAAAAATTATTCAATGATCCTTCCCTGTTTGAAAGCGCGTTACCGGAAGACAAGAAAGGCAGAAAGGGCGGTAACGAATTTGTAGAGGCATATAAAGCCTGTATGGGTAAACAGATCAGTGTGGTAACCGGGGGAATAGACCCTGATGCACTGATCATGGTACGTACCCGTTTCCTGCTGGACTGGTATAACTTTTACGGTATGAAATATCCATACGCCCTTTTCGATTACCAGCGCCGGTTGTTACGGGAAGGAATGTTTGAATCGTATAACCAGTGGCTGTTTGGCCCCAGTGCCAACCAGGCCAGCTACAAGGCGTGGGTAGGATTACACAAAACTGATTATGATGCTTTCCTGAAATTTCAGCGCAGCAATCCGTTAAAGCCGAAACCTGATGAATATTACAATGATGGAAGGTTTACGCTGATCAATTCCGGGTATTAGTATTTAGATATTTTTTGATTTACCGGTTTGGCCAATTAGTTGCTGTAGCAACTGAATGACTAAATCCGTAAATTGTAAATCTCAAAATCTGAATATGCTCGTTAACAAACACCAAAACATTATCGACAATGCTGTAAAGGCGAACCACGAACGAACTTTCTATTCGCAATACCCGGAGCACCCCAAAGCTTACGGTGAAGAGGCTCATGCAAAAGGCGTACAGAGCTATCAACAATTGCTGGGAAAGCCCTTCAAACAGTTACTGCAAACCGGTGAAACCGGCTGGAGCGGAGAAGAAATGTCGCCTTATACCCTTGAGGTGCTGGGCGTTACCTACCCTGTTTTTCCCGTGGGCGACCTGTTAAAGAAAGCCACAGAAGCCGGCAAAGGCTGGGCAAAAGTACCCGTGGCAGAAAGAGCCGGTATTCTCACAGAAACGCTGGAAAGGATAAAGGACTACTTCTTTGATATTGCCAACGCCACCATGCATACCACCGGCCAAAGCTTTATGATGAGCTTTCAGGCTTCCGGTCCGCATGCCAGCGACCGTGCCCTGGAAGCGATTGCCACCGGTTATCATGAACTGCAGCGGTATCCGCCCTCCGTAACCTGGGAAAAACCGATGGGCAAAACCAGCATTAAACTTTATAAAACCTTCAAACCTATACCCAAAGGCCCCGGCGTAGTGATTGGCTGCTCTACCTTCCCGGTGTGGAACACACTTCCCGGTGTATATGCCGACCTGATCACCGGCAACCCGGTGATTGTGAAGCCACATCCGAAAGCTGTGCTGCCTATTGCCATTGCAGTAAGCGCCATTCAGCAATCGCTTCGTGACAACGGCTACGATCCCCATTTGTGCCAGTTGGCAGCCGACAGCACCGACCACCTGATCGCAAAAGAATTGTGCGGGCATCCGGATGTGAAACTGATCGATTATACAGGCGGCAGCGCCTTTGGCAACTACGTGGAATCATTACCGGGCAAAACGGTATTTACGGAAAAAGCAGGCGTTAACTCAGTGATCCTCGACAGTGTTACCGACCTTGATGCAGTTATTCAGAACCTGGCATTTTCTGTGAGCTTATATTCCGGGCAGATGTGTACTGCGCCGCAGAACTTTTTTATCCCCGAACAAGGCATCAAAACTGCCAATGGGCAGGTACCCTTCAATGAGGTAGTGCAAAAATTCAAGGAAGCAGTAGTGGGCCTGGTAAACCACCCGAAAATGGGCGCCGGCACACTTGGCGCCATACAAAACGACAGCACCCTGGCCCGTGCAAAAGAAGCGCGCCACCTCGGTGGTAAAGTGATCCTGGAAGGCACCCCGGTAGTGAATGAAGAGTTCTCCAACGCCAGGGTATGTGCCCCCACTATTGTGGAGGTGACCAGCGCCGATACTTCCATCTATGAAAAAGAACTTTTCGGCCCGGTGATCCTCATCATTAAAACCAGGGACACCGCACACAGTATACAGCTGGCCAAACAGATGGCCCAGAAATACGGTGCCATTACCTGTGGAGCATATACCACAGATCCATCTGCCAAAGAAAAAATAATGGAAGAGATGAACAGCGTTTTTACTCCTGTATCTTTTAATCTTACCGGATTCATCTGGGTAAACCAACACGCTGCTTTTTCTGACTTTCATGTTACCGGTGGTAACCCTGCAGGTAATGCCAGTTTTACCAACCAGGAATTTATTGTGAAGCGGTTTGTGTGGGTAGGCAACCGGGAACTGGCGGAATAAGGAATATATCAACAAGCGCCCTTCCTAACCGGGCGCTTGTTTTAAAGTATATAAGTATTTATGAAAAGATGTTTATGTATAATGCTCGTAATAGCCTGTGGCATCATTGCATGTGAACAGGCGCCTAAAGCCGATAAAGCCAGGATCACCGATGCACAAACCGTGCAGGCGGGCACCGGCAACGCGTATCTTCCGGATACCGCAGCCAGCGTTGTGAAATGGATAGGCACAAAACCCACCGGTAAGCATCATGGCTCCCTGAAACTGGCCGGCGGCGCATTATACGTAAAAGACAGCCTCATTACCGGCGGTCAGTTTATCGTCAATATGCATTCACTCCAGGATATTGACCTGGCAGCTGATTCCGCAATGAAGCGCAAGCTGGAAACAGAGCTGAAAGGAGAAATGTTTTTTGACGTAAAAAAATATCCTGCCGCTACCTTCGAGATCACGGAAGTAACTCCTTTTCATCCGTCAGATGGCGATGAGCTTACACTCAGAAATGCCACCCATATTATCAAAGGGAACCTCACCCTTAAATCCGTTACAAAAAACATCTCCTTCCCTGCCAGGGTAACCTTCAAAGACAATAGTATTGCGGCAATCGCCAACTTCAATATAGACCGTACCCAGTGGGGTATCAGCTATCGCGCAGATAAATCCTTACAGGATAAACTCATCAATTCACAGGTAAACATCTCCTTCGATATCAGGGCTAACCGCTAAGCCTGTTTTTTCCGTTTTTTTCTGCATTAAGCCAATAAAATGCTTAAATTTAGTACAACACCAGTACCTAAAACTTACTTCCATGGAAACAACTCAAGAAAGAGATAACCGACTTTGGCGCATCGCAAAAGCCAGGGCTGGATTTAAGTCCCACCTGATCATTTATCTCGTGGTTAACCTGGGACTATGGGCAGTATGGTTTCTGACAGACAGTGATAAAACGCATGGTACTCCCTGGCCCATATGGCCGGCGCTGGGATGGGGTATTGCACTGGCTTTCCAATATTTTAATGCCTATCACAAAGATTCCTTCGGGAATGCCCTGGAAGAATATGAAAAACTGAAAGAACAAAAACAGCACACACGTATCTGATATTTAGCCAAAACAAAATTACAGCAGCATGGACCAACCGCAACGACTATTTGATGTGATTTCTTACCAGTTAGCCAATTATCCCAAAGAAGATATGCTGGCGGGCAAAGAAAACGGGCAATGGAAAAAGTACAGTACAAAGGAAGTAGCGGACCTTACTCTCAGATTCAGTTCCGGCCTGCTCAAACTGGGCATCAGGCCGGGCATTAAAAAGAACGAGGAGAAGGATAAAATAGCCATCATTTCACCCAACAGGCCGGAATGGATCATTACCGACCTGGCATGCCAGCAACTGGGCGCTGTGCTTACCCCCATTTACCCAACCATCAGTGAAACAGAACTGGCTTATGTATTGAATGATGCGGAAGCGCGCATCCTTTTTGTAAGCGATAAAGACCTGCTGGCTAAGGTTATCGCCATGAGGGACAAATTCCCTACCATCCGCGAAATATTCACCTTTAATAAAACAGAAGGCGCGCGCCACTGGTCGGAAATCCCCGAAATGGCCGATACTGCCGATTTTGAACAGATTAACGAGATAAAGAAGAATATTTCCCCGGAAGAACTGGTTACCATTATTTATACCTCAGGTACTACCGGCACGCCCAAAGGCGTAATGCTCAGTCACCATAATATTATGAGCAACGTACTGGCCTGCCAGCCCTATCTGCCCGTTAATAAAGAGGCCAAAGCCCTCAGCTTCCTGCCGTTGAACCACATATTTGAAAGGATGGTCACCTACCTGTATCTCTGCTCCGGCGTACCGGTTTACTACGCGGAGAATATGGAAACCATCGGCGACAACCTGAAAGAAGTAAAGCCCACCATCTTTACCACCGTGCCCCGGCTGCTGGAAAAGGTATATGAAAAGATCATGACTACCGGCCTGGAGCTCAAAGGCATTAAAAGGGCCCTGTTCTTTTGGGCGGTAGACATTGGTAAACGGTACGAAATCAATAAGGACCAGGGGGCCTGGTACAACCTTCAGCTCAAACTGGCCAATAAACTGGTTTTCAGTAAATGGCGGGCCGCCCTGGGTGGCAATATCCAGGCCGTTGTAAACGGCGCCGCCGCCTGCCAGGTGCGCCTGCTGAAGATCTTCACCGCCGGCGGTATACCTATCATGGAAGGTTACGGCCTCACTGAAACATCGCCTGTGATCAGCGTAAACCGCATCAATGTGGAAGACCGCATGTTTGGGACCGTAGGGCCTATTATCAGCGGCGTAGAGGTTAAGCTTGCGGAAGACGGGGAAATTCTCTGTAAAGGCCCCAATGTAACCATTGGCTACTACAAACGTCCCGATCTTACAGCAGATGTCATTAAAGACGGCTGGTTCCACACCGGTGATATAGGGGTTATAATCGACAATAAATTCCTGAAAATAACCGACCGGAAAAAGGAACTGTTTAAAACCTCCGGCGGCAAATTTGTGGCGCCGCAGCCGATCGAAAACAAATTCAAGGAATCGCCCTACATTGAACAGATCATGATTGTTGGGGAAGACCGTAAATTCACAGCAGCACTCATCGTTCCCGCCTTCAGCAACCTCCGTAACTGGGCGCAAAAGCGGGGTATTAACGCCACCTCCAATGAGGAGCTGATAAAAACCCCGGATGTACAGGACCTCTACAAACAGGCGGTAGATAAATACAACCAGTTTTTCAGCCATATTGAACAGGTAAAAAAATACCTGCTCCTCCCCCATGAATGGACGGTAGACGGGGGCGAGCTTACCCCTACCCTGAAGACCAAGCGGAAGGTGATCCTGGAGAAATTCAAAAAGGAGATCGACAGCATCTACGCCCCGGCCGGTGGAAAAGTAGATATAGAAAGTCTTTAAATATTAATTTAAAACCCTTACTTTTGCCACCCGATCCCAGGATTTGGGTTAAAAAGTGATGGCCTCATAGTTCAATGGATAGAATAGAAGTTTCCTAAACTTTAGATACAGGTTCGATCCCTGTTGAGGCTACAAAAACGTTTATTCGCCCAATTTCAGTTTTACTGAAATTGGGCGTTTTTCATTACTGGACGTGTATTTCAGTGGCAAGAACGGCAAAGAGAAATTAACTAATTGTTTGTATAAATAACCTTCAGGGCTTTGCTGATGCGATAGAAAGTATTTTCCTTCTTGCAACCTAATACAGCACAACTGTACATATGTCGAGAATAGGAACAGGTTCTAATTC
>NZ_CABFVU010000001.1 GCF_902150045.1 Chitinophaga polysaccharea | reverse complement strand
TTTGCCGCCGTCCCCGGGCAGGTGGAGCGAAGTGAGGCTCCGCTACGCTTCGCTCCACCTGCCCGGGTGGTTTATCCCCCTAATACAGTTACTTACATTTATTTACACAAAGGATTTAATACTACCATCAAACGCCGACGAAAAATTCACTGTCTGTACCCAGGAAATTGAACATATCACCTTCAATTGTTCTAAAACCTCGGTATCTCTATGTGCAATAGAGTAATTCCTGATTTCATTAAGTTTGCCTCTATAATTTGATTTATACTCATTTAGACGTCTAGCTAAACTATTTAACTCAATCTTCCATGTTTCCTCATCTGTTAGTTCCGCTATTATACTTCTAAATGTTTTCCCAAACAATTCTAATAGTCCTTCACACCCTTCATGGATTAACAAAGCAGCTTGTCTGGCAAAATATCGTTTCTCCCATTCCAATTCTGCAAATGTCAAACTTTTGGTAATGATTTTCAGATCGTAGGAAATAATATTTATATATCCAGCCGTATTCCAAATAACCTTCGATTTCGTTAAATTTTTGGTATTACAATGATCTATTGATAGATGAAAGAGCTAGAGTTTTTTCCTGAACATTAAGATTCAGTGAAAAGCCTTCAGCAAATTCCATTTTTCTGTCTTTCAAAAGATTTCCAAATTCAATATCGGTATTTGAAATATTATATGGAAGTGCTTTCATAATTATTATTTAGATGAGTAATGCAAAATTGCCGATTTAATTCGCTATTCAAAACAAGTTTCACTTATATAAGTCAGCAAGGATATTGCTTTTAGAGAATTAATTTTTGTCCCATAATCGCTGGTTTCTCCATGCAATACACTATGGCGTGTAAATGGTAATCGATTTTCTTGCGAGGCATGCATTTGAAAGGCGCCTTTATTTAAAAGAGCTGCACACATGGCCTTATGGAAGACAGTCCTATTTTCTTGTAGTGCCCAATCACGCACCCTGGGAACGTATTCATTATCATCAGTTTTTCTGTTTTAAAAAAATTTCCTGCCTGTTCCCTCATCACAAAGTCCATCTATTTGCGCAAAGAACACGGGGATGGACAAAAAATAAAGTTCCTGCTTATGGGCCCAAAATGCTTCCTTAAGTGGCCCTCTTCGACTACTATGTCTACGCAAAATCGCTTCTATAATTCCATCCAAGTAGCCTTCTATAAGCTGCGTCATCCGCTGGTTTAATTTCGCTATATTGCCTTCTTCAAGTAACGCTGAAATCTCATTAAACTCTGTGATCTTAAGGTCGCCAGCAACATACCATCCATATAGCGATAATTCCTGTATCATATGGGCCCAGGGTTCCCATTCCGGCTTATTTAAGATTTCTCTAATGTTCCTGGTGGCAAAGGTATATTGCCTGATATGCTCATCCATCCGGGTAGCTCTCATATTTTCTAGTTGCTTGATAAAATTATTCATGCTTCTTGGGATTATGATGCAATATCGGATACATATGTGCAACCTACTTGCGCACTTTATATTTTTTCCAATTATACTATATAACCGATAACCACAAGTTAGAAATACCTAGCGCAGGTAGTACATTGACTATCAAATAAGTGTAGTAGCTAATAGACATTTTACTATTCAAACTACATCCATGGAAAAAACGAAAGAATTAGGTTATGGCCAGGAGTTCAGGGTCAATGACAATGGGGTCCTCTACCCTGCTTACCTGCCACAGGAAGACTTACAATTACTGGCTTATAAATTCACCAGCTACCTGCTAGGCGCTATTGATAGGGCTGAAGTAAAGGTGGTTCAAACCCATGATGGCAAGGGACTTGATTGGGAAATCACACAATTCAGCGAAGGTGCTGATGATAAGCCCAAGCTCCGGATCTGCCGAAAATATACATTAAGTCTCTGGCCATCCTGGAAAGTCTGCGGATGTCATGATCATTGGTTAAGTTATCTAACACCACGTTGCCAATATTCAGATACGCTGGACAGGACCATGCAAGTGATTGTAGACGAGTTCCGGACAGAGCTTAAACATAAATATAGTGATGGCCACCGCAAATGGTTCTTTCCACAACTTGATAAATACCTAAGAAACAGGAATTGGACCAATATCATCAGCATCTATAAAAAGAGCTTTTCACAACAACCCTTAAAAGTAGACCGGCGCGCAAAAGAAATAAGAGACGATGCCAAATGGCGCAGGAAAATAAACTTAAAAAATAGCTGAATGTCCCTTCCTCAGATCTGATAGGGTAATGGCCGATGCTGAAAGGCCAGATCACCTAGTGTTCTTTGTTAGTTCTTATCTAACAAATGCTTCCCGAAGCTGGATAGAAAAAATTCATCCTAAACCATACAAAATACATGTCATAGAAGGCAGAGAACTAAAAAGAGTACTCATCAACTTCCAAGAGCTAATTTATAGATTTTTCAATACAGACCCCATCTTACAAATAATTAAGGAAGCGCAGAAAAATTGGTTGTTGCATCGCATTTTTCCCGACTGCAAGGCCTTAGTAACCATTTTTGAAAAATCGACTTTAATAAACTATCCGCAGCAGACATTGCATTCTTAACCACTTCCTTTCATGTCCGATATGACCGGGTGAAAGAGCAACTTGATAATATTACGGCATTAAAGTAGATAAGTGCCTAATTCCAATTAACGTTCAGCTAACGCATATAAATACGGATAGAAATATCTCTGTCATCAGTCTAGAAGACAAAATAGAGGTTTTGGGTGATAATGGTGATGTTATTGATTATGACTTAGAAACCAATTACGGTTTTATTGCTGCAGAAATAGCCTTTCATAAACATAAATATCTAGGGCTCTATATCCTACTGAGAATCGGTGACAGTCGTGCCATTGAGATATTGTCAATTTGTACTAGCAGTTTTGAAGCCAGGATAAAATTGGTAGATGATTACAGCCAAACCTATTTCAAAAATACGCTTAGAGCGTTTGAGCTCCTTATAAATCCGCCCAAAACTGTTTTCATCCATTAGCCGGCGGTTCTTCCTGAAATGCTTGGACTGCGCAAGCAATACACCAGTCCCCCCCCCTGTTCTGAAAAGACTTGATAACCGGGCTATCCGCTTTAATTAACCGGGATAATATATCAATACCAAAATGCTGCGACACAAATCCCTGTATGGCAAAGGAACCCAGACCACCGGTGACCGAGAAAATGCTTTTCTTTACCTCCGCAAACATGATATAGGAGGGGATAACCGACATACAGGTCGTAATAGGCTCACCTTTCTTCACAATTTTCCTGAAAATATATCGCCATCTGGCTGGCGCCGTCCTAAGACTAAAAAACACCCGCAGCTTCACAGATCCATGATCCTCCTTAATGATTTGCTGCTCGACGTACTTTGTGCCTTCCCTAGCATTGGCAATCCTGATGATGTCGTCTATTACAACAGCAAACTCCCGGTCTGCAATAAAATTTTCATCGATTTTGTAATAACTAAACAAGATTTTTTCTGATTCCATAATTTAAATTTTAATAATTCACCAAACTTTCTTCACATGCTAATCCCTTCGAGAATGATACCGATAGTATCATATCGAACGGATAGCTACCTTTTCTAACAGACAAGGTGAAAGCCAATAATACTGGCCTTTGAGATATCGGCGGGCTAAAAAAAGCGCTTAGGAGGCGCCCTGGTTGGCTTTATCTAAAATAAATTACCTTCCTCCCAGAAGCACTATTTCCTTACCTCTCCAAATCTGCATACATACGGACCAAATTCATCTCTCAGGTACCATTGAAAGATTTCAATCCTTATTAATTACACAAATAAAATCCTGCAGGTACTATTGGTATCCAAGCTTTCTTAAAAATTAACTATCTAACACGAATAAAAACATGCAGAAAAATCGATATACATCTGCAAATAGGAGATAACTGAAAAGAATTGGGGAGTATTAAGTAATGCATAGCGAAATCGTTGCAACTCCGTTGATCGATCCCTGACGGCAGCTGGTACATTTGTAATCTGCGTAGCAATACAGCATGATGGCTTAGAAGGCCACATAAAACTAACGCCAAAAAATTAATTAAATGGCCAAGTACGAAATTATAGTAATCCCAATTAAAGGAATGAAATTCAAATTCCAAAACCCTGGAATAAAAAGTATTATCATACTCCTGATAATACTATTATTCCGATACTGGCGACTTTGGATGATCCTTCAATTTCTTTTCTATAAGATCTAACCAATGAAAAAAGCTACGCAAACCACATACGATGGTAAGCGTAGCTTTTCCATATTATAACATCATGTTTTATCTTTGGAAAGGACAATTCCAAAGTAAACTACCATTCTCATATGAATGAACAATTAGAGAGAATAAAAGCCAAATTAGCACAACTCAAAAGTTCAGATCCGAACTACAAGCTCTTTGGTGCCAGCACACATCAATATAAGCTGAATCCGACCATTTCAATGGAAGTAGTCAGGCAGTTTGAATTAACACATCATATAGACTTGCCAGATGGCTATACCGCTTTCCTGACGAAGATCGGTAATGGCGGCGCTGGACCGTATTATGGGCTTGAAAGACTGGAAGACGCCCTCTTTGATGATTTAGACTATAAACGACCAGGCAATTTATTAAACCCGGCAAAGCCTTTCCTACATACAGCACCCTGGAATCAAACATTTACCCTTACAGTAGAGGTAGAAGAGGATGAGGAAGAATACGAAAGACAGCGGATGGAGTTTGAAAAGGAATACTTTGACAGGCAGCAAATGAACGGAGTCATCGCCATTTGTAACTTTGGGTGTGCCGTCCGTCTGAACCTGGTCGTAAACGGGCAGGAGCATGGCAACATATGGACAGATGATAGAAGTAGCGATAATGGGATCCACCCCTCCTATGAACTAGGCAACAAAGACAAGATAAGCTTTTTGGACTGGTACGAACTGTGGCTGGACAAATCCTTAAAGGGAAAAACAGCTAAACCCTAACTATAATATTCCCATACTCAGTAATGAAAATATAACCATGGAGCATATTGAAGGAATAGAAGACAGATTTGTAAATTCAATGGTATCCAATAACCTTTCGGAAATTACCATCGATATTGCGGAAGCAGGCATAGATCAATTACTATCAAATGAATTTTTAAAAGAGATTCCGATACTCGGCGCAGGTTTCAAATTATTTGCTGTAGCAAAAAATATTTCCGAATCTTTCTTTAAGAGAAAAATTCTTATGTTTTTGTTTCATTTAAAAGATGTGCCGCAAGAAAAACGGATGAAGTTTATTTCCGAGTTAAACCAAGATGAGAAAAGCCGGGAGAGGGTTGGCGAGAAAATACTGATTATTCTAAATCAACTTGATGATAGCAAAAAAGCGGCAATAATAGGTAAATTATTCAAGGCCGCCATTAGTGGGCATATAGAATACTCAGCCTTTTTGAGATTGTCACGCATTGTGGATAAAGTTTTCATTGATGATCTTGCCGCTTTAAAAGAAAATCATGCCCTTTACAAAATGAACGATGACACTAAAGAGAATTTAGCCACCGCTGGGATTTTAAAGCAAGTAATACAGGACAATCGCAGTTATGAGGAAACTATTAAAAATAAAATAGGAAGGAATGTGATTTACCCACCAACATTTGAATACCATGTAAACAGCTTTGGTAAACTGCTAATTGATTATGGTTGGTAAACAATTCCATATAAAATACGATTCTCGGGTGCATTCATGCCCCATAAAGATGATCTATACGCTTTAACCTGGCACTGTCAAGCCGGAAAACTAAAAGTGGCCTTATCTTATTGTAGATATCAGGTTTTACCCACAAGTGCATCCACTCAATTGTTTCTTCCTGGTCGCCCAAATGTTCATAAAACCCAACACCGGCAGCATTCCATAAGCCTTTGGTCTTTCAGCTGCGCTACATCATTATGGCGATGCGCCGCTATCGTCGGCGGTAGCAAGGCAATAAAAATATCATAAATGGACGTGTCCGGGTCTTCAAACTCTGCTTTGAGTTCTGGTAGGCATTCCATCGCTTTCTTTTTCCAGGCGCTCATGAGTGATAAAGGCTTTTGTACTAAATTTCCGGCCAATTTAAGCGTCTTTTTCCTAAGCTGGTAGAAAAGTTTCTTATATTACAGTAACTATAAATCCTCAAAATCTCGCCACTGTAATAACTTTTAAGAAAAGCGATAGCAATGATACCAGCCGGGCTTCTCTTGCTTCAGCGCATAACAGCGGGGCATTGGCAATATCAGCAAAAGCAGTGCAGCGGGCTACAGGCCATATCGGCGAGGCCGGAAATGAAAGCAGTAACCCTTTCAGTGTCAGTCATACAAACGAACAGTCACAGGCTACCGCCTCCATTCCTCCCTTTCAGTTAAAGAAAATAGATAAAGCGGCCCAGTTGCAGGCGGCAGAAAAGGAAACAACGCCTGTTAGTACTCCCATCGTTCAAAGGGTCCCGGCGCCACCGATAGGTGCTACCCAAAATGGGCTATTTTATCTCACCCAGCCCATGAACTTAAACCGGGCATATATGTACCATAAAATTCGGGACGTGCAGATGGTAAGCGCTGTTCCGCTCACCCAGACAAGGCTGGAGCTGTACAATCCCACAGACCAGTTAGTGTGGAGTCAAAATAACCAGGAGGTCTTTGCATTTGTATCAGATATTCTTTGGGATCATCCGGCAGGAACTTATACCCTGCGTGGACTGGCCACCACCCAGGCAGGCACTCAGCTATATTACGATACCACCATCCAAATTTTCAACCAGGCGCCTGCAGGCGGCACTTTCATTGCTGCGCCGATAAACGGAAGTACTTACCTTGGTTCCCACTGGACAGCGCTGGATCATGTGCCCAGCTTTAAAAACCAGGGCATCCAGGAAAGAGGAGAAAGCCAGGTCCGGTTTGGAGAAGGACTATACCTGACCGGTGACCGGGGATACGGCTGGAAAGCCGGATACAGTAAGACCGAAGAACTGGGAGGAAGCCCGTTTGTAGCAGAAATTGGGGTATTCTTACGTCCTGGACAGACCTTAAGTATCATCAATGCCTCCCAGATTCCGGAGAACGACCAGTTTACCAATCCCCCCTGGAGAGGCACTTCCAGGGAGCGGTATATCACGGGCTACGATGCCATCTTTGATGAGGCGGAACAGGAGTTAAAGATTAACCTGCAAGCATTTGGAAAAATCAATGTGGTACATTTTACCGACTACAGCGCTTTGGACCCTACCGCAAGGCTTCAGGCCATTGCCGGCTCGAGGGTATTTAGGGGATAGTATGTGGCGCCCCTCTCCTGGCACCGTCAAGCCATCACCCCAATGTTCTTTCTCCAGGCGCTCATAAGTGATAAAAAGTATACCTTCAGGAAAAAAATGGGACTGGACCTATTCCATGTGAAGTTAATAGCACCGCCTGTCGACTCAATTGATTTCTTCTACCTCGATCAACTGGAAGGCTCCCCCCTGCTGGCCCCCAACCTTCCGCCCCTTGTCGCTAACCTGGTAGAAGCTACCTATTTCTTTACCATCTATATTTTCCAACGCAAAAAATATCGGAATTACTATACCAGCAGGTATGGTAATAATGAAAACAACAGTGCTTATCTTGTAGGCAACCTGGAAGAATTAGCAGAGGAGATTTCCAAGATAGAAACTGACTATTACCTGGATACCGGATCCAGATCCGTACGCGAGTCGCAGCTTAAGGATACTACAGATCCCGGGGGCCCAACTATTTTCAGTACCCAGCTCTCCTACCCTGTCGCCTATTCTAAACGTAAGGTAATTTATTACCAGGAAGCCGGCTATCAGCGCAAGGGGATGGACCGGAAGTTCTATAGCGATTTTGGCAACTACCAGTTATACTTCAGTAAAGACGACGTGATCAACGCCGAAAGATACCTGGACACAGACTTCCGCCCAGATGTAGCAGATCATTTTAAAACCTCTTTTATCGACAATTTCGTGGAAGGAGAAAGCGTCTTTTACCCCAGCTGGTAAAAAAGAAGATTTATCTGACTATATTGCAAAATATCGACATACCATGAGATGGGAAGACTTAAAAGTTTACAGGCCGTTGAGCAAGGAGGAACTAAAACCGGCCTATAAGGATTTTACACAAATTATGGCCGCCAACCTCAAACAATTCGGCTTTCACCTGGTGGGGCGAAAACTGGTCACACTCTCAAACGATTTGTTTCATATCATCCATCTGGATACTCGTGGCAGTTGGATGGGACTATCTGAATACTTTAAAACAGAAATTTCTCTGGTTGCAGTTTGTGATAAATCTCCATTCATAAGAAAATGGGAACAAAACGGGGCTAAAAAGATAGAAGAACTAGCCATAGGTATCCGCGACAATTACCGAATAACTAAAGAGTACCCGTTACTGGCAAACTTTCTGACTGAAAAAATTATTGAACACGTCTTGCCCTATTTTGATAAATACGATACCTCCTTAAAAGTCCTCGCCGACAGGGACGCTTTTAAATATGATTTATATATGACCGAAAACGCAAACCTATTGCTGTTCGCTGAACTTCAAAACGGCATCAATGTAGAAGCAGAAGAAATCATTGATAAAACACTTATGATGGCTCGTACATCCAATGAATATATAGACGAGTTAAATATTTTCAAGGACGGCTTACAGACAGGAAACTGGGACCTAATCAATCAAAAGCTGGCTTCCAATAAACAGGAAGTATTTAAAAAGCACCCTTCTATATCCTCGACCAAATAATCAAATCACAGCTGGTAGCTACCACCAGCGAATTACCAGTTGGGGAAAACCCAAATACCCGTAGCTCACATGCACCATCCTGACCAATAAACTCATGATGCCCACGATCTTGATGGGTCAGGAAAATCTTATGCACCTGGTATTTTTCAAAAAGCGGATCATCCGGCACCGGTCCAGTGCATGCTATCCCCCAGCCATCATGGGTTGCTTTCCTCAGAAAGTCCGGTCGATCCAGCCCGCAGATCTGGATAGTACTGCCTTCTAAAATACCATAGCCGGAAACAGTACCGGTTATAGGTTCATAGTTTTCCCACCAGGATGCCTCCTGCCGGAAAATTCGCTCTCCCGTCAGGCAGTTAAATAGGCCAACGCCCTGGCTGGACAATACTGTTAAAGTATCTGCCTGGTCAAAGCCTATATTCTCGAGCCCACCAATAGCGTACGTTTTTTTATGTTTCCACATTAGCCTCTACTACTAATTATATCCTTATACTGACATCTTAAATCTACTTTGTCATCCATTCCTCCAAGATTCAAAATTGCGCCCTTTACGTTCGGCTCCCATCCTACGCTCAGCGCATATAAGCAGTAATCACCAACTGCTGTCTTAAAGCGATTACTTCAGGAACGCCATTTGTAACAGTTCTTTCTATCTCCCGGGAATGGTAGTCAAAGCTAGTTGTCAACAAATTGTTCTGCGCCTTTAGTGGGATTACAGAAAGCCCTATCCATCCATCATTACCGGTGACGCTCCATGCATATTTTATATTCTCCACCGTAATTTTTCTCAATCCTTTTTTAGGTAATGTCATATGTTAGTCGTATTAATAGTATATAATGGTCGATCGTCCTAACAAGGGATCATAAGGACCACTAAATTACTTTCTTATATAATTGGATCTGGCTCCGCCCTTATGCGGAAACTGCACGTATCCTTCAGGTGGACGCGGAAGTAACACTTCACACTCTTTTGAACATAAATTCGCCAGAAGAGGCAGCACATCTGTTCCTACCTGCAGGGAGATCCAAAGTTGAGTGGTCTGCGAGTAATCCATCTCCTTTCGGCATACACTGCATTTTACACTATCCCCCTGGTACCTGACCGGATTATTCTGCAGATCCGGAAACCCACGCTTGCCTTTTAAATGAGTATAAAGCGCCCTGGTGCTCACCTTACTGCTTCGCAGTAGCTTGCAATGGATCATTTCGTAGGGATACCAGTGTAAATCATAAGAAGTATATGTACTGAAAGTTTCCAAAGCCTCCATCTGCCCTATCTCAGGAGGAATCCGTTTTAACACGCTTCCATATAAATGCACATGCTTTACCCGTTTCATTTTGGCAATAGACGGTGGCAGGGTATATATTTGGTGGTACAACTCTGGGCCAATCCCTTCTGCTGGCCGGAATTCTTCCCATTCCTCGCTTATAACCAGCTCAATATACGCGCAAAGTTTCCTCCAGGCCTCCGAGCTTCGGTCCTGGACATCATGCTTTATCTTAGGAAATCCTTCCTCCATTTTACCCAGCTGCTTTATACCAAAAATATGATAATTCTAAAGTAAATTGTTATTTACATATGGACAAACAATTAGAAAGCATAAAAGCCAAATTGGAACAACTCGAAAGTTCAGATCCGAACTTCGCGCCAAGCCGGAGAGCTAAAATAACAGCCTCACCGGCGGGTAGCAAAGGCGTTTCGCTCATCACTATGAAAATTATATAGATGAACTTACTACAAAAAATAGCTGGTACGCTGTTTCCTCCCTATAAGTTCAATGTTTTAAGAAAAGAAGAGGGACAGTTGTTTTATGCGATTGTAGAATCTTTACCTGAGGATTATGCGTTAATAAAAGAACAAACCAGCCTTGGCACCTTCCACGGGCTTAGGCTATGGGAAGGCCACCCTGGCTTTCAATTCGTAACATTCAGTTATGGGCAGAAAACTTGGAAGAGTATAGCAAACAAGGGGGTAAATATCCTAATTACCGGATTAACCATCTATTCGAAGCGAACGAGAAGACCAGAGCAAATCGAATTACTGGTAAGAAATAACACCATCATTGGCTTGAAAATTACCCATTCAAATTACAACCTGTCAGAATTTGACTTAAATAAAATAGGAAACAGCCATATTTCAACATCCGACTTTGAATTTCCTCCCGATCCTATTGTGACGTTATACAACGCTTTGGATCTAAACATTAGAGAAAAGCTTCCTCTGGAAAACCTGGAGGAAATGGAATTTAATAACCGGATCTTTTATTCGTTCTACGATTTGGGAGACGGTAATTGTTTGGCTATTGACAAAAAATGTAACGTTTATTCACTGGTACACGACACCACTCCAATGGCAAAGGGAATGAAAATTTCGTTAAATGACATCCTGGACAAAATCGCGTCGGGCAATTTCGATAAATCAAAGCATTTAGACGAGCGCTACAAAAATAGTAACCGGCGCTAACAGGTAACCAGGTCACCGTTCCAGTTACTCACCCAATACCACTACTGGCTCATTGGTACTTTTACCGTGCAAGGATAAGCGCTAACTTATTTCACATAAACTAACGGCTATGTACGTTGACCTTGCATTCTCCGCCGAAGCCTTCAAAAGGCTTATTAGATACCGTATGACCGATCAGTTTCGGCCCCTCACCACCCCGATGGGTTACCCGCAGGGAACAAGCAGCTGGCTGGACAGACTGCTGGTATTTGATCCCGTCTTCACCCAGCTGACTGAAGCCCCTGTTATCCTAAATGAGGTCTCCGCCATAGGGTCCCTTCGTCCCATTCCTAACGACTATTCTTATGCCGCTACTGCGGTGGCAATAGATGTACCCATGACCATATATTACGCGACCACACAGGATGTTGCCGGCGCAGGTCTTGCCGATCCTGCAGTTGGCCAGATTCCTATTCCGGCAGGTGTGATCCGGATTATCCTGCGGTCGCTGATAGGGGAAGACGAGCTACCACACCTTCAAATGCAGTTGGACACGACGCGGCTGTCATCCCTCCCGCTTCCGCCTGCTGTCATTGCTTCCTTAAGTACCGCAGCCACGCTCGATACTGCATTCGATCTGGCCGGCACACTGGGTAATCTCTTTCCACCCTATAGCCGCCGCGTACTTAATACAGTCATTACACTGGACAGCACCGGCAATATCCTGATGCGCTTTGAATTCACCTCCCGGATAACCCGCTCTGTGGTTACCCGCTGGCAGGAATGGCAAAGTTTTGTGCAGCACCTGCCATCAGCCAGGCTGGGAGGCGCAGACTGGTGTATAGATGTCGAAGGCGCAGAAGTAGCGGCCGGTATGGCGCAAATAGTCGATCCCCTCATGGAAGCAGAGCCCCCCATCAGTTTTTCTCCTGGTATAGACTGGAGCTTCGGTGATGGAAAGCCGCCCAAAATTTTTGTCAAAAAAGCAGGCATGATAGAAAATGCCTGCGCCGGCAATGATATAAGGTTCGATGGCTTTGTAAATATTGAAATCTCCGTTCCGCCCGAGGGCAATAGGATACGCGGCTCCTTAAGTTTCGACATGAATAAAAACGACTGGGACGTGGCAAAATGTTTTGGCGTCCTGCTGATCAATCCACTGGCCGTCTTTATTACCTTATTTGATATTGGACAACCTGGGTATGGCGTGGCACTGAACGCCCTTCCTACGAGCCCCGTAATTGTCTTCGGCGGATTAATTTTGCTGATGATCGGGTTTGATAAAACGATCGCACAAAACATCATCAATGAGCAGTTTGCTAAACAGCCTGCTATTCAAAAGCTACCAGATGGCAATTATGCAATGGAACAGGATATGACACTGGGCAATCCTATCACCATGAACTGGATGCTGCTCACAGAAATTGTCGGTGAAAACGGGCGCATGCTCATGCTCGGCGCCCTTCGCGTTCCAGATCCTATTCTCCCTAAACTCAAAGCGGAGGACCTTGTAGGATTTTCCGACTGGCAACTAGTGAGTCGCTGCGAACCAGGCAGAGGGCAATCAACCAGTGCCAGCCTGCAACTGTTCCTGCGCGGTGGTTATTGCGCCAGCTCAGAACTTGCCAGACCTACAATCCCTCTACGCTACGGCGACCGTACTTACGATATTGTCGGCGATCCTTTAGGTGTCTACCAGGATCCACATACGGAATATACACAGGTCTACTTCCCCGGAATCCCAGGCACCCTTGAATGTAAACTTACAAGTGGTACACTCAGTAAACCCGCATTCGCTGATTTCGCTTCCAACCCCTATCCATTAAGACTCCGTTTTTATACCAATGGAGGCGTACGGGAATATGAGTTCCCAGCTCCACCCGTTTACAAGCCCTATCACGAATCCCTCGCTCAGGCCGCAGAGCGCATCAGCAAATGCAAACAGTTAATGAATAATAAATTCTTTTCCTTCAAGTGGCTGGTCGATCCGCCCCCCTATGAAAGCGTCGGCCAACGCTGGCAGATACATATCAGGGGACTACATCAAGGTAGAAAGGCCCGTGTATTCAACCAGGATACAGGTACCCATTTGGAGGAATTTACCGTCAGTGAGTTCCAGCGGCTTGACATATCAGTTGTGCTGCCCCCTGGTCAGCATGCTTCCTCACTTTTAATCGCCTTAGATGATATGCCCTTTATAAACGCCGATAAAATGCGTGAATTAAGCAACAACCCCAATAACACAGTATCCAATGTAGAAGTGGCTATTCGACAGACCAATTTGCACCCTATTTCATCCGATCCGGCAGCAGATCAGATGACGGCTAACCTACTTTCAGGAAAAGAACAGCGGCATATTGCACAACCAAACGGCATGTTCTTCCTCCCCGATCAGGACAAAAAGCAGTACACCTTATATAGAGAAGGTCTTCCACTGATAACTGGTGCTGCAACCTGGGAAGAATAAACATTTGTTCGCTGAGCTTCAAAACGGCATCAATTCAAAAGTAGAAGAGCTCATCGATTATACGCTTATGATGTGTCGTGCATCCAATGAATATATAGGCAAATTAAATTCACCGGTAAGGGTTACAAAATGGGTAAGGAAAATTTTATGCACCTGGTATTTCTCAAAAGGTGGATCAAGGTTATTTAAGCGATATAAATTTAAACAGCCAACACTTGATTAAGACCAAGATGCTGGATGTTTATATTGGTTTTATTTACTTAGAAAGACACTGATGAACAATTCATTAATTATAAGGTCAAAATTCAAGGATCCAATCCAGACTATTACCACTCCAAAGCTTATCATCCTTCTGTTGTCGTAATTGGCTTTGTATTTCCCATTTTTCACTCCACTGCTTAAAGTGTTGCTTATGGAATTCTAAAAAATTATACTTAAACAATGGATTCTTGCTATCAATAGTTAGACAGCCGAGATTTAAATACTCTTCAGGATTAGTTATTAATTGCTCGCATACCACACACGTTTTTGTCCTTTTAAATAAAGAATATTGCTTCAAAAACAAATCAATTTCATTCCATTGAGGGCTATTCATTAAACACGTAAGATGGTATACTTTATCATTAAAATTATATAGTGGGTCCAACTCATTTTGAATTGCATTCGGAAATGTAACTATCTGGTCCCCAACATTCAATACTTTCCTGCAAAGATCACATTTTGTGCTACCCCAAAAAACTAATGCCATATGTTATTTATTTACTCCAAAATTTAATAGAAGTAGCTGCATGCAGCTACTTCTATTAATTATAGTCAACATATTCACTTATCTATACAAAGACCAATCTATTCTGCTCATTAGATAAAACATAAAAATCAAATTCGCAAAAATTAAAAATACTAGCGACCAAACAACCAGTCCTCCTATAAACTGCTGTCTTCTGGATTGTTTATCCAATTCTTTAACATACAACTTCCATTTGTCTTTATGCAGAAAAAAAAAGTAATTGAATAGTGTAATTACAACTGCTTGTGTAATTGTTACTAAATTATCATATCCAGGAACAATATCATGCTTGAATATGATTGAAAAGTATCCTTCCAGTGTCATTAGAAGCATTATTTCAAGGACAATTACAGATAACATTGCCTTCCATTCACTCCACCATCTAGACGGCGCATTTTCAGCAAATCTATACATCTTATAAAAAAAATATCTATACCCATTTTTAAGCATCATAGACTCAAATTAATCATTATTGCTTTAACGCTCCAAATGGAGCTGTTATAAATCCATCTCCTAGTATCTGTTGATTCGCATTCTGCAACTGCTCATAATTATTTGCATAACCGGGCCAGCCACCAGGATAAAAAGAATCCATGCCAAAATAAACACCTGCGGCCAGAGGATTATAATATAATCCATAAACTCCCATACCTAAATTCAATCCCGCTTTCGCAGGGTGTGTTGAGTTAGGATCATCTGCTCCTTTCTTATAATAATTATCAACGGCTTTAATATCCATAGCCGTCCCTATTGCCAAACTTAGTACTCCTCCTGCTTTTGCCCACCTAGCTACCTTATAAGTTGTAATACCTGCTTTACTACCTCCTATCCAACCACTGTTATAATATTTCGGGCTAAATTGCCGCTGAACACCATTAGTAATTCTAAAGGTACCCGGTAGCGTTTCCAGTACAGAAGTTGTATTTCCATATATATAATTTCCTCTTCCTCCCCACGTATACCAACTTGAAGTAGAAGTAGCTGTGGTATTTGTTGTGTTACTACTTGACTGATCTGATCCTGAGTTAGGACTAATCGTGACCGTATTTAACCCAATTTCATTATTCTTTGTATCGAAATTGGGCCAGATAACCTGATTAATAGGCACCGTAGAATCACCATTAATATCAATGTACAAGAGAGGATTATTATTAGCATAGTGATAAGGAGAAAAATCCTCTGCCAGCCTTGCATATCTATCAATCTTACCAAACCGCCCTATCTGCTGATCATACATCCTGGCCCCATAATCATACCACTCCAGCCCTGATCCATCTCCGAACTCTTTGGATTGTAGCTCTTTTCCATTATACTTCTTTCTATTCTCCGGATAATTACTTCCTTTCAGCGCATTTGAAGATATCCCACTCATGGTGAGTCCAAACGGATAGTAATGCGTTTCCTCGAGCAACGGCCCTGAATTAACTCCCAGCAGCACATTATCAAAGAACACATCCTGGGTGCCCTCATTGCTGGTATACACATACAGGAAGCCCGATTTATTCATTACCATCTTATCCTGGCTGAGCGTTTGCAACTGGTCTGGCTCTGCCTTTACCTGTTTCACCCCGCTGTTCTCATCCACTAATTTAAACTGATCATCGAACAAAACAAAATTCAGATACGCTTTGGGCCTGTCGATATTAGGCTGGTCGGCATCTCTTTCTTTCAACCGCTGGTAATCATTGTTATAAAAGCTGCTGTTAAAGGGCGTCATATTATCGCTGGCAGCCACTCCATGCGCACCATCCGGGCTGCTGCTACCGTTAAAAGCCTGTACCAGGTCGGCCAGCATATTTTCGGCGGTGGAAGCTGCCGGCTGTTGGTCTTTAGGACCACCGGATTTATAGAACGCTTTGGCGCTGAGCTGGACCGTATCCCCAGCCATTACGCGTAATACAATAGAAGGCCCTATTTTCTTTCCCCCATTGGCGGCGGTTAATTTGGCAACAGAAGCGTTGCTACCGGCGCTTTCATCGGCAGGATAGCCTGCAGGTTTGGCGGCGCGGGAGTCATCAATATTGCTGAACAAAGCGGTTTCCGTAGGAGCAGCTGCCGTTTCCATGGTAGCTGCATACATGGAGAAGTCAGTTTGCTCTGTTAATACCATGCGGGTATTTCCCAGGTGATCCTTTACAAAATAATCATACTTGAATACCAGCGGTTGCCCTGTTGCGAAAACGGCGCGCACCCGCCCTTCTTCATGACCTAAAAACTGCAGGGTATCATTCTGATACACAAAACCGCCCATATAATCTGTGGTAGTAACTTTAGCGGGGGTAACTGTATTATCGGTAACGATTTTTTTAAGTTTGCCACCTGTGGCATCATACTGGTATTTAATCAGGCCTTTTCCGGTGATCGTAATACTTTCAGGCAGGTTCAGGTGATTATAACTGATAGTAGCAATATTTTTATTATTGTCTTTTGTCAGGTTGCCGTTTGCATCATAAGTATAATCGGCAGTTTCATTATTGGTGATCTCTTTGAAATCTCTTAACTGGCTCTGGGCATTATTCTTCCGGTCGGTAACAAAGGACAACTTATTGCTGCCCGGCGTATAACCATACTTCAGGCTATCCAGAGTGAGTATTGTCACCCCATTCATGCCGATCTGGTTCATTGTTTGGATATTACCGTTGGCATCGTAGGCAAGGCCGCTCACAGAAAAATTCTTCTGATCGTTCGTCCAACCGGTGCTACCGGTGTTTTGTTGGGTGAAGTCGGCCTTTGTCAGACGGTTCACTTTATCATATTGATATCCATAAGCCCTGCCTATGCCATCTCCACGGCTTTTCCATTTAGCGCCGGCAATATTGCCACCAAATTGGGAATTGGTGAACCCGTAATCATAGCTCAGGTCCTGTCCAAACCAGTTAGCAGTGCTGCCGGCAGTAGGAATGAAATCTTTGTTAATGCTCTTCAGCCAGCCCCGGATATTATATTCATAGTTCAGCGTTTCCAATTGGGTACTTGTACCGGTAACGCCCAAACGTTTTTTCTTTAACTGTCCTAACTCATCGTATTCATTGGCAACAATGGTTCTTTCCAGTGCAGCATCATCATTTATCCGTTTCTTTATATTGAGCAGGCGTCCGCCCGCATCATAGGCCATCATGGTCAGCACAGTGGTCTGCGATGCCGTTCCACTGCGCAGGTTGCGGTGACGCAGATAACTGCTCAGCAACTTACCGTTAAAATCATACAGATTGGTGAGGACATCCTGCCCACCGCTTATATTATCCGATATAGATTGAATTAAACGCCCTTTATCGTTGTAATGATTGGTGGTGGTAAGCCATTGGTTAGTGCCTAATACCTTTACTTTAGTTCCTGTAACCAATCCCTTTATCATGGTGCTGGCTACGGCCGGCAACGCTTCTGCGTATGGATTACTGCCTGCCTGTGGCTTAGTAATATCACCGTTAACATAGCCCTGCTTACCTGCAAAACTATAATCTTCATAAAAGGTATAGGTCAATGTCACAGTAAGTTACTTAAACCAATATGAGAGGATGATGATTGATGTCAAGGGCCGCTCAAAAACTACGGTAGGAATCAAACTACGGTCCCTTAGATCAGTTTTTAACGAGGCTATAGAAAACAAAATCATCAAACGGGATAAATGTTACCCTTTCGAAAAAAGGAAATACCAAATTCCAACCTCCAAGAATATTAAAAAGGCTTTGGATATTAGTGAGGTTCAGCGCATTTATGAATTCAATCCAGAAAATGAATTCGATAGAAAGGCACGAGATTACTGGTTTTTCAGCTATCTATGTAATGGTCTTAATCCCAAAGATTTTGCCTATTTAAAATACAAGAACATTGACCAGGACTATATATCTTTTACAAGGGCTAAAACCGAAAGAGTAACCAGAAACAATCCTAAATTAATAATAGCCTTTATTACTGAGGACATGCGCCGGATAATAAACGAATGGGGAAACAAGGATCAAAATCCTAATAATTATATTTTCCCTGTACTCGTTCCCGGAGAAGACCTACTAAAACAACACATGAGGGTATGTTCCCTTGCAAAATTTATTTGCGATGGCATGCGGAATGTAGTCAAGGCCCTGGGAATTCAAAAGAAAGCTGGTAATGCAGAATGTAGACATACTACAGCAACAACCTTAAAGCGATCTGGAGCCACGACAGAATTTATCCAAGAAGTATTAGGCCATCACAACAAGAATACTACCGAAAATTATATGGATAGCTTTGAGAATGAAATTAAAAAACAGTTTGCACAAAAGCTTACCCAATTTAAATAATCGCTTTAAAGAGAAACACAACAACCTTAAACTAAGGCAGACTTTTATTCGACAATGGAGGAAATGAGGACAAAACCAATGCATGTCATGAGAAGTCCGGTATAAAGGCCGTCTCAAAACAAAGAGACGGCGTATTTCTATCTTTTTGGGAACTTATCTGTAATAGCTACTAATTGATCCAACACTATGGAAATGAACAACGAAACTTAATCTTACAATTCCTGAAATTTTGTTACTTAGGTCACTATTAGAAATATCGAGGCACTTACGTCAAATAAGTTTGAGACGGCTCGAAAGCCGAGGAAGTAAATTTTCAGGCGGACCATACCCTACATCGGTCAAATCCTGCCTAAAATCAGCTTTGGAAAGTTAAGAACTGGGGTATATTAATGCTCCTTAATTATTGTTGAGAATTCTATCGTTTTAACTCTTTTTAATTCTCCAGAGAAAATACGCTGGGTTGTCAATCATTTTTTCCTTATATTCTCTGTAATCTTTAAATCCCCGTCCTAATGCAATCATTGTTGCAATAAGCGACGTTCCACCTGATGCAAATGCACCAGCAAGGCCACCTACACCGAAAATAGTATTCAACGCAACTTGTTTTCTCAGATGGTTAAACTTCATTTTAATTCTTTGACCTTGTACATCATTAAGCTCATGGAAAACATTTTCTATTTTCTGTTTAAGCAGACTGGGGTCGGTAACCGACCGTAAATCGCGAAAGTTTTTTTCGAGCTCTAATCTAAAATTAGTAAAAACTTCTGCTTCATAATTTCTGATATCCATTAATTTTCTAACATCTATATTAGCCATAAACGGCAACTCAATGTTGAGCATTTGTGTTGCAGCAAATTCTGCAATAGATCCATTATCCCCAATTTCTTGATTAAGAATATCACTTTCAAATTTTTTGTTTAAAAGAATACTAGAACCAAGTACTCCGGACAAGTAGGTATCTTTTCGCAACTCCTCATAATGCGCGATTGCGGCCTGATTTACAGATTGTTTTACCCAAAGCTTAAATTCCAATTCAGATGGAGGAGTTTCTGGAAGCCATTTTCTTTCTTTTAGTGTTCGTGATTCTTCATCAAATGATATGACCTCGGATTGAAAAAGGAAATAGATTTTTCCGCCACCATTCCCAATATTTTCAAATTCGATTGAAATTCCTCTACCAGGAATAAGTGGTTGCTTATCCCGAATTATATATCCCCGTTCAGATTTTTCTAAATTAGAGACAATTACCTTATCCTTGTAAATCTGTAAAATCTCTTTCGGTAAAACATCTTCAAATTGATTCTCCTAATGTTTTAATATTAATTCTTTTGGTGGTTCTTTATAAAATTCAGTTGGAAAAACCTTAACAAAATCCCCTGCGATCATTGGTGTTAAATCTTTAAGATACTTGACAGCCTGGGCTATATCTGCTTTATTTATCCCGGTCTTTTCCATTCCAATGTATTTATTCAACGCTGCAGCTGTACCTGATCGCTCTTGTGTATGGCGAAAAAGTGGGTCTGAAACAATAAATTGATTGATGTACAATGCAGTTTGCTTAAGCAAACTTAATGGTGTTATGCCGTTGGTAGAAAATACACGTAAAGGCGATTCTGATTCTTTAATATCTTGCGCGATGTTCTGAATATTCTTCTTTATATATTCACGATAATTATTTAGCTTCCTTGCTAAACGCTCATCTGATTCATTTTTGAATTCATTTTCTATCGAAACTCTATTAAAAAGTATACTCTCATTAAGAAAGTCATAGTGAATACTTCCCATTCTTCAGGTTTTCATTCAAATATAAGCAAAAGGTCAAATAACGGAAACCTCCATGTCGCGGTTATGTAATAGATGAGTGCTTTTGTCCAGTTTACTCATGCTTATTTTAATAAAACTCTAAGCTCCATCGACAATAGGACCGTTTGTACTAACTCTACAACTAACACATTCGTTGTAGCGATAGAGCCAATTGGATATGACCCTATTAAATATTCTTAAATTCAAGTCGGTGTCTTCAGGCACAGAATTCAATTTTTTGCTTATGATAAAAAAGATTCCATTTACCTCCCCTTCATCACATGCCAGAGGAATTGGGCTGCAAATAATGCTAAACGCTCCCGCTAATCGTTCTTATGGCATGGTTGTCTGCGCTTAAATAACCCGAAACAATACCGATCAGAATAACCAATATTGCTTCGGCAATGGCAAATGCTACTATTGCCTTTTTTATAAAAGATATATACTTCTCTAATCGTTGAATAATATCCGTAAATGGCATAATGTAAAATTTATTCTAGGTAAATCCTATAAGCAATCTCATACGTTAACTAAGCATCATTTATTCTATATTCCATGATTCTTTTTGCAATATCCAAATCACTCCAATTTGGATATTCCGCAACATACTCCTCGACCATCTCTTGAATTAGATTTAATGAGAAAAGGTTTTTATATCGTATACCATCCATTTCAATAATTATGTAGCCTGGAATCGTTTCTGCATCAAAAAATGCAATTTCAGATTCAAAACTCAAGCTATCTTTCATGTACAGTTCTACAAGATCGTATTCAACGTCTGGGATCTGCTGATTTCGTAGCTGTTCAGCTTTGGAAGCTGTTTTTAAATGATCAATCAGTTCTATAAGTTTCATACGAAGTTTCATATAAGTATTCACTCATCTTTAGATGAAGTCAATTATCGACAGTCTGTTTGGACTCCAGCAGAGCAGCCTACAAATATGAGAATGGCGAAAAACCACAGAGTCTCTTTGGTAAAAGTATTTTTTGCGTTATAAATCATCGCTAATTAAATGCTCCGGCTAAAATGATATCAGCATTTCCTTTTATAAATAATAACACCTAGCAAATTACAGGATTACCCATTGAATAGGGGATTTCAATTCGAAATCCCCTATTATTATAATAACTCGTAAACTTACTCCATTACTCTATCAGGCTCTTACAAAAGATGAAATGACTCCTTCATGGTCGAGCTGCAACTTCTTATCAAGAATCCTAAATATGGTGATCTCCTTCCCAGGCATTGATGGTTGATCAGTAATCAATTTATCTTCCACTATTTGGTATGTCAGTAAAATAGTCTGGAACTTACCTTCTTCTTCGATGAGGTAAATAAGGTCACCATTGTCTTTAAACTCCATTGAAGCATTCCTGCCATACAACTCAATAGTGGGAATATGTAATGGATCTGTTTTCCATAGCCCTAAAAGTTCATTTGATTCCATAAAATTCGTCAAGCTGTTTAAGATGGATATTCACTAAATATTTGCTATCATTTTTCTCGCCATAACCGATAAGGTCTGAAACTTTCTTTGAGTAGTCCTCCATTTTATAGTGCCTTAATAAGATAGTCAGATAAGTTAATCTTTTCAATTCCTGAGAACCCTGTGTTTCATTATTAGACCACAGATCGATTAATTTGCTATCAGATATTCTGTCTTTGATGGTGGCAATTCCAATACGATCAACAATGGCAATAATATCGGATGACAATTGGTCTAAATCGGTAAATTGGTTAATGGTCCACCATGTATCTTTCCTATCCTCCATAAAATGCCCAATCCTGGCACTCCAATGGCAGTCAATTAAATTTGGTTTTGTCTCTAATGTATCTCCATCAAAATCTCTGATTACTGTTGAGGACACACCTAAATTTATCGTAAATTTTTTCTCAGTAGGGGAGTTATCACTACTACTTTGAAAATTTATTAGCCCCCAGTTATTATCAAGTTTAAGGTAAAAAGTATTTGACTTTTTCACCCATCCTTTTGCCTTCAAATGTTTTCCGACAAGGGAAATCAATTCATTAAATTTATCCATTAATTACCAGTTAATAGGTTTTCTTACAACGTCGACTCTATATTTTTCTGTTACCAACAACCAAAGGTCCTTCGCCCTCTGCGAGGCTCTGTATCTGGCAGACATACTGGCCTTGGCCTCGATTCCTCCCAGATTTTTACCTCCAAATTCTGCAGGAGCTGTCCATACGTCAAGATCAATAAACCTCTTGCCAAATGGAGTTTTCTTATAAACTTCTTTTACTACCGTCCGGCCTTCAGCCTCCAAAGCTGCCGCCAATTCATCCCGAAAAGCATTTCCGGCAAGCCTGTTAGCTTGCGCCGAAGAGGCACGTCTTGCAGCTGCTGTAACTGCCGCTTGTCCTGCTCCACGACTTATAGTGCTAACAAACAGCGCTTCAAGACCCATTGTAGTTATATTCGTTACAACGGGCTCAACATAGTCAGTCACAAATATAAAAGTTTTTCGCTGGTTCTCCATTTCTCTGCGCCAGGCAGCTCCTGTTGTTTTCGGATCTTCGAATTGGCGTACAGGAAAGCTATTTTTCAATTCAATTTGCTGGCTTTGTTGTAAATCAATTTGGGACTGAATATCATACGATCTTTGTAAAGATTGAAGCCTTTGTAGTTCGTACACTTGACGCTGTTGCTGTTGATTAGCAACATAAGCTCCAATCTGGTTGAAACCATTTGTAGTGAAACTTCGAATACCAGCTTCAACTGCCATCCTGCCGGCCTGCTGGCCGATCACATCAAAGGCTTTATACTGCCAACCCCAAATACCATTGACCAGCCCCCAAAATGGAGGATCATCACCTAACGGATCAAAAATAGATATTGGGTTATTGAAATTGCTGTTGTAGGGACTAATACCAGGATACTTTTCAGCAGCGGGATCTATCTGGTTCCATCTGCCAATTTGTGGGTCCAGGGTACGGTAGTAGGCGTCATATTGATTCAGTCCGAATTCGTCCGTTTGCTCGATACCATTATAATTTAAATTATTCTTTGCATAAGGATTTTTCAAAGCCCTTGAGCTGATGCCGGCCATGGTTAATCCGAAGGGATAATAGTGGGTTTCCTCTAGTAATGGACCAGCATTGTGATTAATCACAATATTGTCAAAATATACGTCCTGTATACTTTCATTGGTGGTATATACGTAGAGAAAACCGGTTTTTTTCATTACCATAGGGCTTGTCGCCAATGTCTGAAGCTGATCGGGACTGCCCTGTACCTGTCTTACGCCGCTGTTTTCGTCCACCATACTCATTTGCTCATCAAAAAG
Organism: Chitinophaga polysaccharea; assembly: GCF_902150045.1. Taxonomy (GTDB): domain Bacteria; phylum Bacteroidota; class Bacteroidia; order Chitinophagales; family Chitinophagaceae; genus Chitinophaga; species Chitinophaga polysaccharea_A. The sequence goes on along the minus strand of NZ_CABFVU010000001.1, from coordinate 3,511,823 downwards.
CACATATGCCAGGTAAGCTTTGGGCAGGGTTGTTACGTTCTGAGTCGGGTCTTTGTCCCGGATGGATTGATAGTTGGCAGCCGTAAAATTGGAGACTATGGGTGAGCCAGCACCGGTTCCATTACCGTGAGCGCCATCAACCGGACCGCTGCCAGTGGCAAAAGCCTGCAAAAGGGCAGCGAGCATATTAGCTACTGTGGTGCTTGAAGTACTGGCAGCGGCTGATTTATAAAACGCTTTGCTACCTAGCTGGATAGTATCGCCAGCCATTACCCGTAAGACAAGTGAGGGACCTATTTTCTGGCCGCCAGCGGAAGCGTTCAACTTTGCCAGATAATCATTAGGATTAGTAGTTGCATCAGTTGGGTAACCTACTGGTTTGGCTGCCCGGCAAAGGTTAATATTAGCGAATAAGGCATTTTCCTTTGCTGAAAGAGCGGTTTCCATAGTGGCAGCATAAGTTTGCTTTCCTGACTCTTCAGTAAGGACCATGCGGGTATTACCCAGGTGATCGGTAAGGAAATAGTCATAAACAAGCTGCACGGGTAGCCCGGTGGCATACAGATAAGATTATTTGCTTCCGTATACATCATTAAGTTGTTTAAGATGGGCTGTTACTAAATAGTTGCGATTATGTCTCTCGCAATACTTTGAGAAATCTTCCAGTGCCTTTCTATACTCTGGCAAATTGTAATACTTCAAAAATGTAGTTAAATAGGTCAATCTTTTAAGTTCTACTGGCCCTTGAGTTTCATTTCTGGACCAATATTCAATCAACCCATCATCTGTTATCTTTTCTTCAATAGCATGAAAGCTAGAATGTTACATTAGTCGTTTTATAAAACAAGTAAAAGAGAAGCTGGTTGTCGATAGGCAATTCCAGCTTCTCTTTTTATTACGATATTGCCTCAGAAATTTTACTGACCAGCCCTAAACGGAGCCTCATCTCCTAAAGGTCAAAATTGGATATTAGGTTGTTGAATGGTTTGTCTGTACATAACATAACTAAAGCCCACGATATTTCGGGGCCTTAGTTATATTCCGTTTTTGTTGTAAGTACTTGGGTAAAGATGTTACCGTCCAAACTCAATCAAGCAAATACCCTTTCTATCTATTCATTTTGAAACTTCTCGAAATCATCTTCATCTTTTAAAGCTTGTGGTAAAAATTCCTTTGCAGTTTCAAGGATGTACTCCCATTCTTCAACTTCTAATGAAACGTCTGCCTGAGAGGCATAAAATTTAAAAGACAATTCCTTTTTTGCTGAAATCGAAACTTCCAGAAAAGGAGTATCACTATTTTTTAAAAAGATTTCTAAATAGGGATATTCGGAATTAATATCTCCAACTTTTTCTACGCGAATGTTTTTCATATATTTTTTGTTATCTAAGTCCTCTAAATCCAATAAATATTCCATCTAATCCCCAACTTGCTGCGTTTCCATTACCCAAAGTAAAAGTAACCCAACCATTAGGATATCGGCCTCCTGCACCTGTACTTTTTGCACCATTACGCAATATATTTTTTATCGTGGTTGAAGCCAAATTGTTTATGGCTTCTGGAGTTCGATATACCTTCATCAGAGCTTCTGTGGATTCAAACCCAAAATATTCAGGATGTTTAGTTACTGCACGACCTGCGTTAGTAAACCTCCCACCTTTAAACGGTGAAATTGCATTTTTAAAAGCTCTTATTGTATTAAATCCTCCCTCAACTCCATTTAAGGTCACTCCAATAATAGCAGATGAAGCAAGTCCTTCCAAGCCCATGGTTGCAACCGTTGTTACAACCGGTTCAACATAATCAGTTACAAATATAAATGATTTATGCTGTCTTGCTAATTCATCATCAAAAGCAAAGCTGGTTTGGGAATATGGTTCGAAGACTCTTTGTGAAGCAGGATGCCCGTCTATTATTCTATTAGGACTAATTGAAACTTCTGGCAAGTCGATCGGGCCAGCGGTTTGACCATTAATACTCGACAATAAAATGTTTCGCGTTTGAGTCTGTTGCGACCTTCTCGCCGCGAGCTCTGCTATTTGATTGAATCCGTTGGTAGTAAAGCTTGTAATACCGGCTTCAACGGCATTTCTACCGACTTGTTGGGCAACTACATCAAATGCTTTGTAATGCCAGCCCCAGAATCCATTAAGAAAGCCCCAGATGGGAGGATCATCACCCAGCGGATCAAAAATGGAAATGGGATTATTGAAATTACTGTTATACGGGCTAATTCCAGCGTACTTGTAGGCAACTGGATCCAGCTGGTTTTGTTGTCTTCTTATCCCACGGAGATACTTGACCGATATGTCAGAAAATTCCGATGGAACAGAATCGAAAAAGAGCTGCTCGTTACCGTAAACCAGAAAAGCGGTAAACCCAAACCCAAAACAGAATTAATAACAGCAAATTATCCATTACCATCTGGCATTTAAGTTCTTTATTAAAATTGGTTTCATCAACATAAAAAACTTTTTGATGAAAAGTAAAATACAAAAAGGAATAGGAAGGCTTGTCGTGGTTCATCCGGAATTAACAGTCGATCCAGCAAATATGAAGGGGGAAATTGGAAGGGTGCTTGCTTTCAATAATTCGGCAGATATATCTGTTCAGTTTCCAAACGGCACAGTTGGAAGATACCAGCCTGATGCGTTACTTACTTTAAAGTCACCTGTGGATATATTAGCAACACTTAAGAGATCGCTTGAGCAATTATGCTTACATCAGCAAAAAAGTGTACTAGAAATTGCTAGACTGGTATTGAATGGCGAACCGATTAAAGCGCTTGAATCCACAGGGGGAAGAGAACTGTTTCTATATTATTGTACGATGAGCTTCCAACAATGGATTGAAGCGAAGCAAAAATCAAGCAATTCTTTGAAACTATAGAATCCGGTCGCTGGCTTGTATTAATGAAATATTTGTTTGGTGTTAAATATTCGGATGATTTTAATGGCTCTTAATCTACGGTTTTATGGGTGAGTATATAAAATACAAAGGAGAAGAGGTTAAGATAGGTACAGTAGAGAACTTGTATTACGTTACTTATCCTCAAATGGAAAATGCATTCCAGAAAGGGCTTCTTGAGACGGCACCTAATAATTGTAGTCCGCAACAATATCTTAATCCGGATTCTGGTTTTCGGTTCAGGTTTCCTTTTCCAGATGAAGATGGATTTAACATTTGCGATTCAAGATATCAGTATGACCGTGGTGTTAGTTTTATGGACTATTATGGCCAAAAGGTTGAAATTGTTCAACAGAAACTTCTCCATCGTCAAAGTGATAATAAGTTATGTCTTGCTTTGGTCCTGCGGGATTCGGAAAGAAATCGCTTTAGGATTGAGGACGATGCAGATGTAAAAGAGATATTGAAGCAGATAATTCGGAGTCGCGTGATCAATAGTTCAGATACAAATGAAATACAATTTTACCGGGAAATAGCGAGGAGAATTCTTTCCGGGTATATTTTACCGGAACATGCTTTGAAAGCCACCAGGCCCCTTAAAAAAAATAATGTACAGCGGAACAGGAAGCGAGGACCCGGAATTTAGGTTTAAACAAAAAATTTTAGGAATGGCAGATATTAAAAAACGAATACTACAGCTAAGTACAGGAAAGACCATAAAGCTTTTTGGTAATAGTATTGCTATTGGAAAATCTCTTGAACTAGGAGAAGGGTATGCACCCAATCTTTTCTCTGTCGGAACCGGAAATGATCGTGAAAAGCCAACTAGTACAGTAAGCAACCTACATTCCTTAACAGCTGAAGAACTGCATGAGATTGCAGATTTTAATATAAGGCTTTGGCTGGAATTAAAGGAAAATTTACGAAAATATGGGCCGACTAGTATTAAGGTTTTCAAATCAGGAGAATAAACTAGATATAAATAAAAGAACAATTTTGATTACAGTAAGGAAAAGGAGGAGGTATGGACACTATCTTTATTCCCAACGAAGGTGATTTTAAACGTTGGATAAAGGAAGCTTTACGGGAAATTACCGAATGCCAGAATGGAAATATTAGATCACAGGAGAGTACAGAAACCGAACCACTATTATCACGTAAAGAAATTGCATTTATGTTTAAAGTTTCCCTGGTTACGTTGAATAATTGGAAAAAGGCCGGTCTACCATCGTATAAGCAAGGTGGTCGCGTTTACTTCTTATATTCGGAGGTAATGGCTTACCTTAAACAAAAAACTAAACCAGAATAAATTGTTTTCTTCTCGATTATTAAAATGGCCCCTCGCAAATTTGCAGGGGCCATTTTAATAATACTTAATTTAGATAATCAAGGACAAAATATACCAAATCCTGGATCAAGTTGAAAAGTTGGGGGATGTCCATAAATTTTAGGCATAAAGTTTAGTCAATCTATAAAGAAAGAATTCTACATCCCGCACCCCTCGCAGTGCATTTCTAAAGGACTTTACTTTTGCATTGAATGATTCTGCAGCCGCATTGGTGGCTCTGTTGTTGAAGAAGTTGAGGATACCCAGATAATGAGTTCTGATAGTCCTGGCAACGGTCTTGAAGGATAAAATCCCCGCTTCCTCCACGTCATTATACCACAAAGCCAGCTTCTTAAATGCTTCTTCTTTACACTTACAATGTCTGTAAACCTCACCGAGTCGCAGGGATAGCTGGTAGGATTTATGAATAAGGGGGTAATGACTAAATAAAAGTTCCGCTCTCTGCTGCTGCTCTCTGGTCCATAGTCTGGGATGCTTAAATAGCAAGTATCGGCTTCTGGCCAGCAGCTGTTTAGCTGTATCGCCGTTAGCGAGCCTGACTGGCTCATACTTCATTGCGGCTCGTTTTGCCTGCTCGTATTCCAGATTCTCCTGTTCCAGGGCTTCCCAGCGATGCTTTATTCTGATTTCCTGTACCGCATCAAAAGCCAGGTGTTGCACATGGAAGCGATCTATCACCCGATGGGCGTTAGGGAAACAGGCTTTAACAGCGCTATTAAGGCTACCAGACATATCGATGGTAACTTCCTGTACTCTTCCACGCAGGCGCTTAGGGATTTTAAACAGTATTTCTTTCAGAAATTCAGACTGAGTGCCCTTGATCATAGCCACTATTGAGCCTTTGCGCCCTTTGGCCAGCTTATTAGTGACAATTGTATACAGTTCTCCACTGGAAAAGGCTGTCTCGTCTATACTTAAAGCGGCACCAATGTTTTGTTCAAAAAGCATCCATTCAGTAGCATGTTCTTTTTGATCCCAGGTACCAAAATCACTGAGATGATGCTTGTATTGCTGGCCTAACTGTTTACCGTCTATCTGAAAGAAATGGCCCAATTGCACAGGGCTTACAGGATATTTATCTAAGTAATCCTTTTAAAAAAGCACCGAACTCCGGTGTCATTCGTGTGCCTTTTTTAACTATTTCCCAATCTCTTGTTATTATTTCTCCATCCTCTAAAACCTCCCACCGACGGCGTTTGGCATGCAGGGTGACCTTTTGGCCACGTATAGGAAAATCCTGAATTGCAATTTCTGAGAAGAAACCTTTGGAGTGTGCTTTTCTATGCTGATGCTCTACTGGGATTGTATTCTTTTCTTCCAGGTATATATCAATACCCTCCTTATTCTGACTTGAATCAATTAAGTCAAAATACTCTAAAACCCCTGCTGGTAACAGCATCTCTACTAGTTTGCGAAAATTCTGATCCACGTGCTTCGTTGGTTAATCTGCTGCAAAAAAACTACTTTTTATCCCATCCCCCAACTTTTCAACTTGATCCCAAATCCTTAACTAGCAATGGTTGCATGATTTTTTGTATTTTTGTAATCAAAGTTCTTTAACACCTTACCACATTGGGATTTTGTGCAAATTTTGTGCAAATAAAAAAGGTCCACTTTCGTGAACCTTTATAACTAACTGATAATCAGGTGCCCAGAACAGGAATCGAACCTGCACTCCCTTTCGGAAACAAGATTTTGAGTCTAGCGCGTCTACCAATTCCGCCATCTGGGCAATCTTACTAATGAACTTACCGCTTCGCTTGCGGGATGCAAATATAGAAACTCTTACTTAATTCACAAATAAATTTTACATTTTTGTATATTTTTTTTCTAACTCCCTATTAACAGGGCGTCCCAGCCGGTTTACAAAGACATACAGTTCGCAAAAATACCCTACATTCAAAGATGGAAAACAAGATACATATCGGGCTTATCCGGGAAGAAAAACACCCCCACGATAACAGGGTTGCCTTTACTCCAAAGCAATGCCAATGGATCATGCATCATTACCCACAGGTGCAGATATTCGTACAGCCCTCCCCGTTACGATGTTACAAAGATGAAGAATATGGAAAAGCAGGCATCACCCTCCGGGAAGATCTTTCTCATTGCACTATACTGCTGGGTATTAAAGAAGTACCTGCTGATAAACTGATGTCTGGAAAAACATACCTGTTCTTCAGCCATACCAAAAAGAAACAGCCGCATAACCAGCATATGCTCCAAACTATATTGGAAAAAGGGATTACACTAATAGATTATGAATGCCTTGTGCATCCCGACGGACAACGTATCCTGGGATTTGGCTTTTTTGCCGGTATTGTGGGCGCTCATAATGGCCTTATGGCTTACGGGGAAAAAACACAGGCCTTTCACTTCAAAAGGGTACACACCTGCCATGATTTCCAGGAACTGATCAACCATTATTTCGGGATCAAACTGCCTCCACTGAAGATAGTGATCACCGGCTCCGGACGCGTGGCCGCCGGCGCCCTGGAGATAATGGGGCTGCTCGGTATCAAATATCTTCCACCGGAAGAATACCTGATCAATACCTATTCTTACCCGGTATATACCCAGCTGAAAGCCGGAGAGCTATACCTGCGGAAAGATGATAAAACATACAGCCGCGCCGACTTCCACCAGCACCCAGAGGCATACGAATGCCGCTTTCTTCCTTATGTTACTGCAAGCGATATCCTCATGAACGGGATTTACTGGGATAAGAAAATCCCCCCGCTCTTCCAGGCAGATGACCTGAAAAAAGATAACTTCCGTATTAAGGTGATCGCCGATATTACAGATGATACAAACGGTTCCATTCCCTGTAACCTGGGCGACAGCACCATTGAAGATCCCGTATACGGCGTTACAAAAGACAAGATGGAGCAAACGGCCCCCTATCTTCCCGAAACCATTGATATGATGTGCGTTAGCAACCTCCCCAATGAGCTGCCAAGAGATGCTTCCCAATACTTTGGAGATCAGCTGATGAAATATGTTTTTGATGAGCTGTTGAAAACAGATAGCGAAATAATCATGAATGCCACCATTACAGACAAGGGGAAACTAACTACCAGGTATAGTTATCTCGACGACTATGCAAAAGGAACAACATCATAAATAATTCAATAGCATTTCGCTTTACACTAAAGCTTTATTTCAAACATAAGCCGTGAACCAGTTCGCGAAACCGTAAACGGATGATCCTCTATTGCAGGCTCCGTAATGCTTATATAATAAGGGTTACAGATATTATCGGATTTCTCTTTCCTGTTAGTGTGAGATAGCGTAATACTACCTACATTGGCAATATCTATCCGGTACTTAAACACTCCTTCCTTCGTATCAGTCACAGGAATCACCAGCGCTCCATACATGGGAGATCCTGTTTGCTTTACAATCACTCCTCCTCTCAAACTCGGTGGCGCAGGGGTAATTGTTATGGCAGAAGTATCAATATTTTTTGATAACAGTATATTCTCCCCTGTTTGTTTATCCAGCAAAATTAACGCTGCCTGGGCCGGCATTCCTTCACTGAGCACGTCTTCACAGGGATTCTTTTGTGATGACTTTTTACACCCGGCACCTAAAACCGTAGCCAGCAGTAATATTAGCGACAGCTGATAAATTTTCTTCGTAAAAAAGCGAAGCAACCGTTTTTCTTTCATAAAACCATTTTATTTTTAATACAGAACAGATTATTCAATCACCCTTATGCCACTCTTCATTGAACTTATCTACCTCTGGTTTACTGGGTGCTGCCACTGCAACTATTACCCCGGTTCCATTATTTGTTATGAAGAACTTTAATGGCCTGAAATACTTTGCGCTCTCTCCAATTGCCTTATAATATAAGTCCCCGTTTTTTACGCTCCGGTTAAATTTAAAAAACGATGCGTATGGCGCCAAACCCAACCGGTATACGGTTCCGCTGTCCGACGATATATTGGTCACCGCAGTTACAACTGTATAGGTCCCCCCGTTCACAGCAGGATCTGGTTCCGGCAGATTTGATATAGCCTGTGCATTTTGTTTTTTACATGCAATAACCAGGGGAAATAACAGCGAGTAAAAAAGTATCTTCTTCATAAAATGAATCTAAGAAACTTTGCGAGGTTGCAAAATAAAAATATCGCAATTGTTATCTTGAAGATCATTCGAAGGGAGCTATCGTAAAAGATTAACAGTGCCTTTCAATTGTTTCTCTGTGCCATTGATGTTCTTATAGCGGATAGAATAAGTAGAAGCTCCAAAGTACTATGGCGGACTTTTACAGGTGCTGTCTACAGATATAAATAATACGGCTGCAGCAACTCTACAAACCCCGGCGTATACACCCGTTCCGCATCATACACGGAAAGCTCACTAACCACTGTATTCCCCGGCTTCCTGGAAAAAATACCCACAGTCCGGAAAAAGCCATGACTCACACTCTGCCGGATATATAACACCTGCTTCAGGTGAAGCCTTGCTGCCAGCGCCAATTCCCTGAAACCTTCAAAAGCCTTATAGGGCAGCAATACCGACAGCTCGCCGGAAACGGCCAGTTGCTGATCTGCTGCTGTGATCAGCTCCTGGTAACTCAGGTTGGTGGCATGCATCGCCTGGTCTTTTCCTGCATGCCCGCTTTTAAGCGCATGCTCATAGAACGGCGGGTTGCTGATAATAAAATCATACTTCACAGCCCCATCCATTTTTCGTATATCCTGCCTGGTTAGGGTCAATCTGTGCGCCCAGGGAGAATCATCAAAATTCTGCATGGCCTGGAGCGCTGCGGCAGCGTCCAGTTCCACCCCGGTTATTACCCCGTCTACCTGCTGAGCCAGCATAAGGCTCAGCAGCCCGGTGCCGGCGCCTAGATCCAGTATAGCCGGCGCCGTTATTTCATTTTCTGCCAGGTACCGCGCCGTGAAAGCGCCTTGTATACAGGCATCTGTACATACTTTCATGGCGCAGTGCTCCTGGTGAACGGTAAACTGCTTGAATTTAAAAAATGTGTTTGCCATCTTTATTTTGAATCTAACACCAGCGCCAGGTTGGGCATCCGTAAATTACGGTGAACAGATACCGGGTTTGCCTCCCTGATCACACAGCTTTCTACTTTACCATTGCCCTTTATATATACGGGTAGCTGCTGTATATATATTACCTGCGGTACGTTGCGGTTGATGCCCGCTACTGCCTGTTTTGCAAAGCGGTTATAGTATTTAACCACTAACTGGTTCTTTCCTTCTTTAAGCGATAACAGCACTGCTTCCGATTGTGTTCCTCCACGTTCGGGGTTATTATGCAGTACCTGTTCTTCTCCGTTCAGGTATACCGCAATACCATCTCCGCTGTTAAAACCTACCAGGTAATCACCCGCTTTCGGCGCTGTAATTTCCTGTAAAATATAACTGGCTACGCTCCTGCCGGCGGTTAAAGTAATGGGCGCATCATTTTTCCAGTCGCTGTGCAATGTCCATGCAGCGTTGTCTTTATCCGGCCATGGTTGTGCAGGATCAATATTTTTTACGCTGCCATGTGTTCCATCAATGCCGGACCAAAACGGTCCTGCGCTATACATCGGCCCCCATTGCAGGGAAGCGGCATCATTTTTCAGTGTAGTGGTTACGCCTCCATCCAGCAGTACTTCGCTGGTAACATCATTCAGCGTGAGCGCAATACGCCGGCCTTTCTCCGCATCACTGTACACCAGTTGCAGGGCCGCCGGCTTTTGTGCAGTAAATGCCCATGATTCACCCACTTCACTACGGTAGTAGCTTTCGTAATCAACACCGGAGAAGCTGAATAAAGGCGTGGCATTATGCCTGTTTAAACGGGTGGCATGACGCAGCAGGTGCCCAGGTGTAATATCCACCGCTCCTCTAAAAGCAACAGCCAGTACCGGGATTTCTTTATCGGCCGGTTTAAAATCTGCCGGTAACCGGAGATAGGTGTTGTTATCTTTCAGGGAGATTTTTACCGGCACCTTCTTCCCGCTGCCCAGTAATGTAACCTTGCTGATCTTACTGTTCAGTCCGGGCAATATAATAGTGCCCTGTTCTGGTTGCTGCAGTAAATGCAGGTATAATTTCCCGGGCTTCGCGGTTACTTCACCCCAGGCAAATGTAGTATCAAACGGATTGGCTGAAGCGCCATAAACAGCTTCCCCATTGAGTTTCAGCCAGGCGCCATTGAGCAGCAGCACTTCTTTTTCAAAGTCTACAACCGAGCCATCCCCGCGGGGACCAATATTCAACAGGTAGTTGCCACCGCGGCTTACCACTTTAATCAACCCTTCCAATTTCTCATGTGCCTTATCTGTGGCTTTACCATGTTGCTGCCAGCTGCGGTATCCCCATGTTTCATCATATACGGAGGCAGGTGTTTGCCAGGCGGAAGCAATCTTATAATCGGGGTATTGATTATCTCCCATTACACAAAAATCACCGGCATCATTACCCAAACGTCCGCTAACCATACAGCCCGGCTGCAGCCGATGCACAATATCTGCCAGATCGCGGCTCTGCTGCGCGGTAAGCGACCCCATATCAAACCAGATCTCAGATACAGGGCCATAGTTGGTCATCAGTTCTGTTACCTGCTTCTTGTTAAACTCATGATGTTCGGGGGTAATAGGATCGCTGTTGCTGCTTGAGATAGGATATGCCTGCGGAAAATGCCAGTCGATCAATGAAAAATACATCCCGAATTTCAATCCATGCCGGCGGCATGCATCCGACAACTCTTTCAGCACATCCCGCTTAAAAGGTGTTGCATCCACTACGTTATAATCTGTACAGGCTGTATGGAACATACAAAAGCCATCATGATGTTTGGAAGTCATCACCACCGATTTCATGCCCGCAGCCTTGGCCAGCAATACTATTGAATCAGCATTCCAGTGTTCAGGGTGAAATTGTTTGGCAACATCGCCATATACATCACTGTAAATTCCGGCGTGCGACTGTATCTGCTCACTGTATCCCCGGGTAACAGGTTTGCCTTCCCAAACACCGCCCAGCGTGGAATAAATCGCACCCCAATGGATGAACATAGAATACTTCTGGTTCTTCCACTCCGTCTGAGCCACAGGCGTTTGCGCCAACAATAATTTGCCCATCACAACAAGGCCCAATAAAAAAACAAAGCTTTTCTTCATAGATATGAAACAGTTATAAAAATCCCGTAATCAGCCTAATCATCATAATCCTGAGTCAGACAAAATCCGCATCGCCAAAGGCGAGCATAAAGCTAAACTGATATATGGATGGATGAGAATAGAATTTTAACAATTAGCAGTTCCTTTTTACCGTCCCTTGTTAACGGAATTTAAAAGCGGTTAAAAAGCGGCTCTTGCAGTAGGTACCGCATCCAGTGATGCAAAATCACCCGCCAGGTATTTATAGTAGGCGGTAATCGCAATCATGCCTGCATTGTCTGTACAATATTCAAACTTCGGAATAAAAGTACGCCAGTAATGTTTTTGCCCCCACTCCGTTAATGCAGCGCGCAAACCACTGTTGGCGCTTACGCCGCCGGCAATGGCAATATCGCGGATACCTGTTTCTTCTGATGCCTTCAGCACCTTGTTCAGTAATATACTAATGATGCGTTGCTGTATAGAAGCGCAGATATCGGGGAGATTTTGAGAGATAAAAGCCGGATCTTTCTGCTGATTCTCCTGCAGAAAATATAGAATGGCCGTTTTAAGCCCGCTGAAGCTGAAGTTCAGGTCCGGGATACGTGGCTCGGGGAATTTAAACCGGGCAGGATTACCTGTTTGAGCATACTTATCAATCAGCGGACCGCCGGGATAAGGCAATCCCAATATCTTGGCGCTTTTGTCGAAAGCTTCGCCGGCAGCATCATCCAGTGTTTCGCCAATCACCCGCATACGCAGTGGGCTTTCACATAAAACGATCTGGGTATGGCCTCCGGACACGGTTAAGCATAAAAAGGGGAAATCCGGTTTGGGATCGTCAATCAGGTTCGCCAGCACATGCGCCTGCATATGATGCACGCCTATCAGTGGGATATCCAGCGCCATGGCCATGGACTTGGCGAAGCAGCTGCCCACCAGCAGGGAGCCGATAAGGCCGGGCGATTGTGTAAAAGCAATAGCGCTCAGCTCCTCCCGCTTCACGCCTGCCGTTTTCAGGGCAATATCCACCACCGGCACTATATTTTCCTGGTGCGCCCGGGAAGCCAGTTCCGGTACCACGCCTCCGTATTGTTCATGTACTTTCTGGCTTGCAATATGATTGGATAATACCTTTCCATCTACGATCACTGCTGCTCCTGTATCATCGCAGGACGACTCTATAGCTAATATTTTAACCGACATAAGGAACAAAATTAATAAAAAAGGCGGGAAAACCCCGCCTGTACAACAGCCCCGCTGTTGCCGTTATTTTAAGCCCTGCTTAGTTGCTCCGGATGGCCACTACCGGATCCAGCTTACTGGCGGTATAGGCCGGGATAAAGCCCGCCAGCAACCCTACCAGGGCAGATATGCTCAGCCCGAATATGACAGATCCCGCGGAAAGTACCATCTCGAAAGTACCAGACAGGTTAATAATCACTGTAAGCAGGTATACCAGCAGTAACCCAAACGTTCCCCCCAATAAACAGAGGCTCACCGCTTCCAGCAGGAATTCCATCAGGATAATACCCCGCCGCGCCCCTATAGCCTTTTTCAGCCCGATGATATTGGTCCGTTCCTTTACGGTTACAAACATAATATTGGCAATACCAAAAGCCCCTACAATGAGCGCAAACACAGCAATCAGTCCCCCGCCCATATTAATGGCGGCAAACATGGAGTTCAGGCTATCGTTGGCCGTACTGATCTCATTCAGCGAAAAATCATCCTCCTCTTTAGGCCTTAACCGGTGACTGGCGCGCACTACTCCCCTTAGCTCATCTTTCAGCTGCTCCATGCTCACATTGGGTTTTGCTTTAATAAGGATGTATGGGTCCGCAAAACGGCGCTCATCCACCACGGTGCGGGCAAACCGGTATGGCAGGATGATGGCATTATCATACCCGATCCCGCCGATCATGCTCTCCCCTTTTTTCTTCAGCAGCCCGATGACCTTCACATCCCTGCCGGCTACCTTTACCACTTTGCCCATGGCCGCTTCCGGCGAAGGGAAAAGCCCATCCCATATCGTAAAGCCCAGTATAGCCACATTGGCGCCGCTGTTACTCTCACTGTTGGCAAAAAAACGGCCGTCCAGGATCTGTAAGGTCTGTATCTGGTCAAAGTCATTAGTCACCGCCATCATTGTCACCCCATCCATATAATCATCTCCAAACTCTACTTTCTTATTACCCGATTCAAAGTTAAAGGAAGCAAAGCTGGCGCTCTGCACCTTATCCTGGATAGGTTTGAGATCTTTATATTCCGGCTCCGGGCGGTTCATATATTTCCACCAGGGATACTCACCATTGCCACCCCAGGGCCACTTCTGCATATATACCACATCATCGCCCAGGTCCGCCAGATCCTTCCTGATATTGTGTTCCAGGCTGCCGGTAAGCGTAAATACCGCGATGATGCAAAAGATGCCGATGGTAATCCCAAACAACGATAAAAAAGTGCGCAATTTATTTACCCGCAGCTCCTGCATCGCCATTTTGAAACTATTCCATAATATTTTAAGGGTCGCTATCATATTCCAAATTTAGCGGATTTATCGGCACGGGCAGTGCCAATAAACACGAAATATAGCCGGACAAAAAATTTAGTTACCTTTGCTGCCATTTTTCGGATATATATGAAGTACGCTAACGAAATCAGTAAAAGAAAATCCTTTGCTATCATCGCTCACCCGGATGCCGGTAAAACTACGCTGACAGAGAAATTCCTCCTGTTCGGCGGAGCTATCCAGACTGCCGGTGCGGTGAAGTCCAATAAAATAAAGAAACATACCACTTCGGATTTCATGGAAATTGAAAGACAAAGAGGTATCTCCGTAGCCACTTCCGTAATGACCTTCGAATACCGCGATATCCTGGTGAACCTCCTGGATACTCCCGGTCACAAAGACTTTGCGGAAGATACCTACCGTACGCTTACGGCGGTAGACAGTGTAGTGCTGGTGATCGACTGTGTGAAAGGGGTGGAAGAACAAACAGAAAGACTCATGGAAGTGTGCCGCATGCGCGATACGCCTGTGATCATCTTCGTGAATAAAATGGACCGCGACGGTAAATATCCCTTCGATCTCCTGGATGAACTGGAAGAAAAACTCAACATCCGCGTAAGGCCCCTCAGCTGGCCTATTAACATGGGCAGCGACTTTAAAGGCGTTTACAACCTGTACGATAAAAGTCTGGTATCTTTCTTACCCAATAAGAAAGCAACCGATGAAGATGTAGTGCCGCTCACAGATCTCAGCAGCAGCTACATCGACGAGCACTTCAATGAAAAAGATGCCGCCCAGCTGCGTGGCGATGTAGAGCTGATCGAAGGCGTGTACGACGCTTTTAACCGGGAAGATTACCTGGCCGGTAAACTGGCCCCCGTATTCTTCGGCAGCGCCGTAAATAATTTTGGGGTGAAAGACCTGCTCGATACCTTTGTGGACATCGCTCCCATTCCGCGTAACCGCACTGCCACCACGCGTGAAATAGACGTGAACGAAGATAAATTCAGCGGGTTTATATTTAAGATCCATGCCAACCTCGATCCCCGCCACCGCGACCGTATCGCTTTCCTTCGTGTTTGCTCAGGCAAATTTGAAAGGAACAAATTCTATCATCATGTTCGTTTAGACAAGGACGTTAGGTTCAGCAACCCTTACAGCTTTCTTGCCCGTGAAAAGAACGTGGTAGATGATGCCTTCCCTGGCGATGTGGTGGGCCTGTTCGACACCGGTAACTTCAAGATCGGTGATACCCTTACGGAAGGTGAAGACTTTTACATCACCGGCATTCCAAGCTTTTCGCCTGAACTGTTTAAGGAACTGGTGAATAAAGACCCGCTGAAAACCAAACAACTGGAAAAAGGTATCCGCCAGCTTACAGATGAAGGCGTGGCGCAGCTCTTTACCCAACACGGCGGCAACCGCAAAATTATTGGCTGCGTGGGCGACCTCCAGTTTGAAGTGATCCAGTACCGCCTGCTCCAGGAATATGGCGCCGCCTGCCAGTTCAATACCCTGCCTTTCTACAAGGCCTGCTGGCTCACCGGCCCTAAAAACAAGATTGAAGAATTCATCCGCTTTAAATCCTCCAATATCGTGGAAGATAAAGACGGCCATCTGGTATACCTGGCCCAGTCGGAATGGTACCTGAATACAGAGCGCACCAACAACCCGGAGATCCAGTTCAACTTTACTTCGGAGATCCACAAGTAGTGGGGCTGAGCGCCGAAGGCAGGCACAAAAAAGCCGCTTCCCGTGAACAGGTGCGGCATTACTTGTACGACCAACTCAAATTATTGCTTTATTGAGAATATTTTGATTTAGGTGCTGTGTATCGTGTGTGTGATGCAAAAATAGGTTCCCCTTTCCGCTTCCATTTCTCGAAGCGGGAAAATGATTTACGCAATCGGGAATCTTTAATCCCGGGAAATAGAATACTGGAAGATGTATTCCTCTATAGTGCCATCCCGTACGCCTTCTACGCGTGCATCCAGGTGCCTGGCATCTTTAAAGCGATAAGTGATCTTTTTGGGGAAATCGTTGTTCAGGTCTTCTGCTACGAAACCAATTGGTTTTAATACCCGCAACCGGAGATGTATGGTAGCGGGTTTATCCTGTCCTTCATAGGCAGGGATATAAAAGATGTCGGCGCCTCTTCGTACCAGCTGCATGGATTGCTGCAACGCGCTGTCCGTTCCCACTACCCGCCAGGTTTTCCCTGTCCAGGTAGAATCGTTGCTCCGGCTCCATGTTTCCACGATGGTGCTTTTGCGGGTATTCATCTTCCAGGTGCCTTCCAGCTTATCCAGGAAGCGGAAATCGGCAGGGTTCACCTGGCCGGCAGTTTGCAGGCTGCCGGCCAGTAAAAGGATCAGCAGCAGGTAACTACTGTTGTACCACCGCTTCTTCGCCATAGATCTGCTGTTTATATTTAAGAGAAGGAGAAGTAAGTAAAGGCCCCATGCCCAGTTCTGGCCATTTGGTATCCACTTTCCGGATAGTGGCATCGTCCGCAACAATGATATTGGGCCAGTCGCGCTCAAAATTGTCCAGCAGCCTGGTTTTGAGGGTACCGTCCATACCAATTCCACCTATATACCTGCCGGGTTCAGTGCTTGGTACGCGAACTATAAAGCTGTCGCGCTTAGGGTCCAGGTTATTGCAGAAACGCCATAATGCGGAGGCAAGGTCGCTCACATCTACCGTATGCTCCACGAAGAGGATCATTTTAATACCGGCGAGTGCGGGCAGCGTGTACAGCTGTTCATTCAGTTCCCGTACATGCGAAGGGCGGGCTTTTTCTACCGCTATCAGTATACAGGAAATATCCTGCTGGAGCAGGGAAGCATTAATGCCTTTTATTTCGGGGAACTGCTGCATGATAGCCGCCGTGTCTATCTGACGGGGTGCAGGAACAGTTACAAAAGCTGTATCCTGCTCCTCTTCATATTTACGGGTACCGTCTATACACATTTTACCGCCAAAGCCCATTTTGGAGCAGGAATGATCCAGTACATCCATTGGGCCCTGGCTCAGGTATATGTCGGTAGCAGGATTCAGGTGTTGGAAGACATATTGCGCCAGCTGTTTGTAATCATTGATCTTTGTGCCGTCGTCTGTTACTACCAGGATCTTGTTAAACATCATCTGGCCTGCACCCCACATGGCATTCATTACCTTCTGTGCCTGGCCTGCATAGTCTTTTTTGATCTGCGCAATCACCAGGTTATGGAACACGCCTTCCACCGGCATTTCCATGTCAATGATTTCAGGTACCAGGGTCATTTTAATAGGCGCCAGGAAAATACGTTCGGTAGCTTTACCTATCCAGGCGTCTTCCTGTGGCGGAATGCCTACTATCGTTGACGGGTATACGGCGTCTTTGCGGTGTGTGATAGCCGTTACATGAAACCGAGGGTACCAGTCGGCCAGTGAATAATAGCCTGTATGATCACCGAAAGGTCCTTCCCATATGAGGTCTTCAGCAGGTTCCACATAACCTTCAATCACAAAATCGGCATCTGCCGGTACTTCTATTTCCGGTTGGGTGATACATTTTACCAGTTCTACTTTCTTTTTACGGAGAAAGCCTGCCAGCATGTATTCATCCACGTTTTCCGGGAGCGGCGCAGTAGCGGAGTAGGTATAAACAGGATCCCCGCCCAGTACTACGGCAACGGGCATACGCTTATTCAGCTTCTTGTATTCCATGAAGTGCTTGGCAGATACTTTGTGTTTATGCCAGTGCATACCGGTCATATCTTTTTCAAATACCTGCATCCGGTACATTCCTACGTTACGGGTGCCGGTAAGGGGATCTTTGGTATGGATCACGGGAAGCGTGATGAACGGGCCTCCGTCTTTAGGCCAGCAGGTAAGCACCGGCAGTTTGCTGAGATCGGGATCGGCCATTACTACTTCCTGGCAGCTGCCTTTACCGCTTACCACTTTGGGCATCCAGGAGGCAAATTGTCCGAGTTTTGGCAGCAGGGCCAGTTTATCGAGTATACTTTCCTTGGGTTTGGATAATAATTTAAAGAGATCTTCAATTTCACCGGCTACATCGTCCAGTTCATTCACGCCCAGCGCCAGGCACATACGGCGGTAGCTGCCCATGGAGTTGATCAATACGGGGAAACCGGTACCGGTATTTTCAAACAGCAGGGCTTTGCCTCCGTCTGGCGATTTGCTCACCCTGTCGGTGATTTCAGCGATTTCCAGTTTAGGGTCCACATAAGTTTTTATGCGTACCAGTTCTCCTGCCTGTTCCAGCGTATCTATAAAATGTCTGAGATGTTTATATGCCATGTTGAATCTTATTACCAATCAACAAAAGTAACCATCCCGCACCGCAATAAAAAATGCCCCCCATTTAAAAACGGGAGGCATCTCATTTATTCCATTTTCAGTTATCAGTTCACTATGGTAACACCTGCGTGGAATACGGCCCTTGGCCTGGACGGATAGTAGCGTACCGGGGGCGGTACTGGTACCGGAACAGGTACTACAGCCGGATAATACGCAGGCCTTGCATATACCACCCGTGGCCGGCGGTAGCAATCATCGTATCGATCGCGTACATACACTCTCCTTGGGCGCTCGCATCTTTCCCAGCGGTCATCATCCCAACGGTCATGTCCACGTCCGTGTCCATATCCATGGCCGCGTCCCCTTTGTGCATACGTGGTGAGCACAGTGCCGCCAATAAGCAGCATCAACAGCAGTACTTTTTTCATTTTTTTTGGTTTTTAGTTCAAGATCGGTTGGCAAATAAAAGTTGTGGTGTGTTATTCATTTTCAGCCCGTATACCGGGTAAAGGACGCATCAGCAACAACATAAACGGATCCGGGATATTCGATAAAAGTATACCTGCGAGGCTTATGCCGTTTCTTATAGTGCTTTTTATAATGATGCGGTGGATGCGGCGGCCGGTGATGCGGAGGCCTTGGTGGCCTGGGCAGCCCTGGTGGCAAAGGCGGCGCCGGTGGATGTGGTAAATGTGCCGGTGCCGGAGGCCTTGGCGGCAGTGGTGGTGCGGGCGGCCGGTGCTGCGCGGAAACGCTCATGGCACCTGTTATCAACATCACGGAAGCTATATTTAAAAACTTCTTCATGGCACTTCGTTTTCGTTAGCAAAACAGGCAGTGGCGCACCAACTTATTTTTGCGGGCTGTTGTTTCATTACTCTCTCCGCGATTTGTGATACTGCGATCCGCCATAAGCTGGTGGCTGCATTTATACCTGTTTGAACTCATAAATTCAACAACTATGCCAATAAAAAAATCCCGGCGTATGCCGGGATTTATACTATCGTTAAAGCATGAGTATTAATTTATTATGGCCTCAGTATAGGGCAGCGGGTAGCCTTCGGTTTTCCCCAGCCGCTGCCACCACCCAAACGGTAGGTAATGGTAAAGCCGGAAAAGGCATACCAGTCTTTATATTTATCGGAACCACGTATAGTGCCATCCGCAGGATAGGTTCCGGGCGTCGCTTTGCCGGTTATTTCATCGCCACGGTAAGCCATATCCACCGATTTCTGGCCACGGTAAGTGAGCAACGTGTTCTGGTCTACATAATTAGTGCTCAGGTCATCCAGGTAATCCGTGGTAGTAGGACGAAGCCCTATTTCAAATCCAAGTGTCCATTTTTCATTGATATTGGCCTTTATACCGGCTCCAAAAGGGAAAGAGAAGGAAAACAGGTCGTAAGGCTGCCTGGTGGGGTATTGAGGTAATCCCTGCCCTTCGGTACCCAGGGGCCGAAGCCTTACCCGGTTACCCGACTGGTCTTTCGCTGTAGGATCAAAGCCGAAACCTCCCACACCTACAAATACATAAGGCGTAAATCCTTTTTCATCCAGGTCAAAAAAGTTGATCTCGCCAATCAGGCTACCTTCAAATACGTTTGAGCGGAAACTCAGGTTGCGGGCCAGCAGGTCTTTGCTTGTATTTGTGCTGTCGGCTCCTGTGGCAATTCCCCAGGTAAAGGCGGCACGGATAGTAAGGTAACGGTTAATGTCTTTTCTCACCAGCAGTCCCAGTGCAGGCCGGGTATATTTCATATCCACCCGTTGCTGGGTAAGATCCCCGCTGTAGTTGGAAATACCTGCAAAAGCGCCGACATGCCAGTCCTGCGCAAAGGTAAAAAAGGGAACTGCCATGAATAACAACAGTATTCCGGTAGATTTGGAGAATTTCAATGTATTTAAGTTTAAGAGGTTAGTCCTATTTGATCGTGCATCCATTTAACGTTATTACCACAATTTTTATTTGGTGCCTCCCCCTCAAACTTTCTGCTGCATTTCTGGCACAACTACTTTAAAAATGTAAAAATAAACTAATAAACCAATTAACTAATAAACAATTAAACTAACATCTTATATAAGCCCATCCCTGGTGCTGCCTTTCCACCAGGTGCGCTATGGCCGCAGGTACTACTTCCACAAAGGGAAACAGCTGCTGCACTGTCAGCTGGTGGCTGTTCAGGGTATTGCTGCAAATAAGGAAACGGACGGACCGCTCATGCAAAGCGGTCACTTTTTCAGGGAAAGGATGCCCTTCTGCCAGCAGCAGATTCCAGGCGTGGCCATGCACTACCACCTCCACGGCTATACGTGCTTCACGTTCGCTGGTATAATTAAGCAGATTATTGAGTTGCCCCAGCATAGATAAATGGGCATGCTGCTCCCCGGATGTGATCTGAAAAACTACCTGCATGCCGGCAAACCTAACTAAATATTGTTAAACCCGGAAGCAATGGCATCAAAACCAGGTGGATGTTATTATCAGTGATGATTCTCTTTTTGTTTTTGCAGCTCATACTGCAGCTTCCGCAGCTTTTCTTCGAGTCTGCAATATCTTTCCTTCGCCTCGTGCAGCTGGAATAATAACGAAGCTTCTTTCTGTTCCTGCTTCACAAGATTAACATTTGCTGCCCGCAAGGCCCTGAAATGGTGGAACAATATCGTCCAGCCCAATAACAATAATAAAACTAAAACAATGATGACGGCTACCATAAAATAAAAAGGTTAAACTTCCCTGTGCCAACTATGCTGAACTGCCGGACAATGGCGTTGCGACCGGCCGCAACTCCATAACAGGATTTATAGGACAAAATGACTTTAATGGTTAATGATCCTTTTGACTGGCCTGACTGATGGTATATACATGACACGACTATCAAATTTATTCATTCCTGCAGTTACCGGTTTGTCCATTTTAGCTTTTTTGATTTTTTTCCTGCCGCGAACCTAAGTTCCCGGTAGCTTTTTTCTATATATTAAAAATATTTACACTAAGACCGTCGTGTATCATTCTGAAAATCAATCATATAAAATGATCTGAAAATTTACTCCGGGAGAACCGTAAAAAAAATTAAATTAGGCATCATATTTCACGTAATTATCTTCTGACACAGGACTTAGATCAGCGTACCGGATCCGATGAAAATCAACTAAATCCCTCATATTGTATGGCCGCCCTACTGACCAAAGAACAACTCGAAAATTTTGCTTTACAGGGATTATCTTATGCAGATGATCATGTGAGTGATCCCTTCAACATTAAAGATGTGGCCGAACGCCTCGGTATTTCCTATTCCTATTTTTATCACACCTTTGCCAGCTATATGGGAGAACCATTCTGGCACTATGTAAAGCGGCACCGGCTGGAACTGGGTGCAGGCCTGTTACGGCATAGCGGTTATAACATCAGCGAAATAAGCGAATATTGCGGATATGCCACCATCGCCGCTTTCAGCAAAGCCTTCAAGCTGCACTTTAAAGAAAGCCCCAAGGATTTCCGCCGTATCATTATCCTGCCCAATGAAAGCAGAACACTCCAGATCACTAAAACCATTACCAACGCATTGGGCAATGAAGCATTCCAGGAACTGTTCAACTACGATCGCTGTGAAAAGATCAGGATGCCTGACAGCGTCCTCTACTACTCCTTCATCTCCCGGGGCCAGGACCCCATCGCAGAAATGATCGCCAGGATGAACTTTTATCACAACCTGTTTAAAAAGATGCAGACATTATACGATCTGCCACAAAGCAGGATCATTACGGGAACCCTCGATGCAGTACCTGTAACCAACTATGAAAAATTATCCATGTTTGCCGGACTGCTGATCCCTGCATCGGCTATTGGCGCACATATACAACTGCAAAAGAACCATGCCTATCTCGCCACCAAACGGATAGCGGGTGGCAATTATCTCAAACTGCCGGTGCCTATGGACTTTGCCACCGCTGGCATGCCCATGTACAACTTTATCAGCACCAATTGTAAAGAAGGAGTATTCAAAATGAGCGGGAATCACTTTTTTATTTCGCTCGACGGCCCGAAATATTCTGAAATATTTATCCCGCTGCTCAAAAAACATTATTAAAAAGAAGGGAATACCCAGCCCCTTATCCCCTTCCCTGCTCTACTATCTGGTAAATATTGCCCGGAAACAATTGGCGCTTGTATTCACTGTATCTTTCTGCGGTTTGCCTGTTCCGTAAAATTCATTCAGGAAACCGGCGGCATCCGTCCACACCGTTTGCATCATCCCGCGGAAACGCGGCTTCATTTCTTTGGTGGCGCTGGCACGGTAGTCGTACATATCTTTCAGTTGCTGCTTTGCATTGGCAGGCATTCTCCACGGACAGGTGATTACCGCCAATCCCTTCATGGCCAGGTATACCGGCGTTTTATCAGGGCGCTCATAATGCCAGTCGCAGATGATCACATCTTTTGGAACCAGGTCCACCGCACGGTGGGTATTGTTCATACTCGCCTCCCAGGCGCCTAAACCGGTAAGCTTGCCATCCAGCAACCGGTCGCCCCATATCCATAGCTCACGGCCCTTTTCGGCCAGGTGATTGCGGATCGTCCATACTTCCGCGGCAAATAATTCTGCCTTATCACGGCCACCACAGCGGGGGCACTTATCTTCCCCGATATAAAAAACTTCATCCATGCCCGCATGAAAGGCGGTACTTTCAAACACATCACAGATCTCATCTACCAGCTCAAAAACAATTTTATGTACTCCCGGGTGTAACGGGCAATAACTTTTACAATACAGTCCGTCGGCATTAGGCCATACATAGTTTGCCGGCAGCTTCACCCAGGGCGTTTCATCAAAGTCCGGGTATATCTTCAGCAGGTTGCCAATGGTACCTGCCCACGACTGATGCCCAAGCAAATTGATCTGTGGTATCAGGCGGATGTTGTGTTTTCGGCAGGTTTGAATCAGCTGCTTTACCTGCTGCTCCGTTAAAGCGCCTGCATCACGCAGCTCAGGATGTGATTTAAACTGGTAATTAAAATCAACACGCAACACCAATGTGTTGATATGCCGTGGCGCCAGCTCGGTATCAATAAATTTAAGGAAAGAAGCCAGGCCTTCCGCTCTGGGCGCTGCTATACAAAAACCGCGCACAGGAAGCGTGTCCGCCGGCAAGGGTTTTGCAAAGGAAAGGGACACACTGCCACAAACAAGCAGTAAAAGGGTAAACAATTTTTTCATAAGTGATAAATTTTTTCAGGCATGCCCTAAAATAAAGAAAGCAATGCGTAACTGCAACCTTTTCGATGTAACAAATGTATAATCACCTTCCCGTCTTATACATCTTGATTTTTAATATCTTTGATAAAAGCACTACCTCTATGAACGAGATCAAACTTCCGTTTACTGCCCGTCTCACTTTTACCCTTTTTTCCATCATCCTTATTATTTACATTGCCCACGTAGGCAGCGGTATCATTGTTCCGCTCATGTTTGCCATGCTTATTGCCATCATGCTGCTGCCCGTAGTTCACCTACTGGAAAAATGGCGTATTCCCCGCGGACTGGCAGCTATTATAGCCGTATTGCTGTTTATCATAGGCCTGGTACTGTTAATACTACTGCTGGGCAAACAAATGGAAGCCTTTATTTCCGACTTTCCCCAGCTGGAACAGAAACTGACGCTAGTGATCGACTCCACCCAGGATTGGGTGAACACCAAATTCCATATCAACTCCAGCACCCAGATGAATTACGTGGAAAAAGCCATGATGGGCACATTGGGCACTGCTACCAGCTTCATCAGTCAAACATTCCTCTCTGTTTCTTCCCTGTTAATATTTGTAGTGTTTGTATTCCTGTATGCATTCTTTATTCTCTTCTACCGCAGGTTGCTGGTATCTTTCCTGATAAAGATCTTCCAGGAACAGCACCGGGAAAAACTGCTCATTGTTATTGCCAGCACCCGCACCATTATTAAAAGCTATGTAGGCGGATTGATGATAGAAATGGTGATAGTAGCAGTTCTCAATACAACACTGTTTTTTATCCTTGGCATCAAATACGCTATCCTGCTTGGCGTAATGGCAGCCATCTTCAATATTATCCCATATGTAGGTATTTTAACAGCTGCCATTCTCATTATCCTGGTCACCCTGGCCACGGGCACGCCTATACAGGCATTACAGGCGGGGATCGCCCTGTTCCTTATTCATGTGTTCGACAGCAACATCCTGTTCCCCAGTATCGTGGGGTCTAAGGTGAAGATCAACGCATTGGTCACTATTGTGGGAGTAGTGCTCGGCAATATGTTATGGGGCATTCCCGGAATGTTTCTCGCCATCCCTACTATCGCCATCATTAAAATTATTTGTCAGAATATCGAAGAAATGGCCCCCTGGGCTATCCTGCTGGGTGATGAATCCAAACCGAAAGTGAAGAAGGTGAAAATGCTGAAAAAAGACTAACAAAAAAATTGTTCCCGGCATCATCACCGGGAACAACTTCACACTATAAATCAACAACCAATCGCTATGATAATAATGGCTCTTTCTTCAACCGGTTCTTATATACCCAGTAAAACACAACCGGGAATATAAAAAGGTTGAAAAAAGTATCCGTGATCAACCCACCTATTACCACACGGGCCAGCGGCCGTGCCGTTTCAGATCCAATACCCATACTGGTGGCAGCGGGAAGTAACCCGATAGCCGCCATCATCGCTGTCATGATCACGGGGCGTATCCTCGACTCCACCCCTTCCAGGATGGCACCCTGCAAATTGAAATGCGCCCCCGCGTGCATGGTACGCACATTCGTTTTAAACTTCGATAACAGGATCACACCATTTTGTACACAGATCCCAAACAAAGCTATAAAGCCAATACCAGCTGATATACTAAAGTTCATCCCGGTAAGCCACAGGGAAAAGATGCCGCCAATGATCGCAAACGGCACATTATTCAGTACCAGCAGCGCATCCTTCACCTTACCAAAAAGAATAAACAGGATCAGGAAAATCAACAATAAACTAACGGGTACCACCTGCATCAGCCGTTTTGTAGCGCGTTGCTGGTTCTCAAAATCGCCGGCCCACTCCAGGGAATACCCCTTCGGCAAAGAGATTTGCTCATTCACTTTATGTTGCGCCTCTGCAATAGTACTGCCCAGATCCCTGCCTCTTACCGAAAACTTAATAGCCCCATACCGCATATGCTTATCCCTGTAAATCATACTGGGCCCTACTATATGCTCAATTTCAGCGATCTCTTTCAAAGGGATCTTGTTTCCCCGTATAGTCGGTATCGTTAGATTACCGATGGATACCTCGCTTTCCCTGAAACTTTCGGGATAGCGTATACGAAGATCAAAACTCTTCTCCCCTTCATAAATGCGGGTAGCCGCCTTTCCCCCTATGGCCATTTCTATAACAGAATTCGCATCTTCCGTGGTCACCCCATACAGGGCCATCTTCTGCTGGTCCAGGTTAATGCGCAGCTCCGGCTGGCCAATATTCCGCAGGATACCCAAATCCTCAATACCATGCACCCCTTTCAGGATCTTCTCAATCGATTCTTCCTTCTCCTCTATCAACTTAAAATCATCTCCAAACAACTTCACTACAATAGAGCCCTTTACACCGGAAACCGCTTCCTCCACATTGTCCATGATCGGTTGGGAGAAGTTCAGCGTAATACCGGGGATACCATCCAGCGTATTGTTCATCTGCTCTATCAGTCTAGCTTTCGTGAGACCGCTCTTCCACTCGCTTTGCGGATAAATATCTACGTGAAACTCAATATTATAAAATCCTGTTGCATCGGTTCCATCATTCGGGCGGCCCGTTTGAGACATCACCTGCTTTACTTCCGGGAACGTCAGCAGCTTACGCCTGATATCATTGGCCACCTTCACCGACTCATCCAGCGATGTGCTCAGCGGCCCCGTGGCCCGGATATAAATAGCCCCTTCATTCAACTGGGGCAGGAATTCGGTGCCCAGGAACCTGAAACAGTACAACCCAAACGCCAGCACGATAAGCGATACGGTAAAGGCTATACGTCGGTGACGGAAGCAATAGTTAAAGATCCGTAGCGTGATACGGTTAATAAATTCCAGGAAAACATTATGCTTTTCCTTTACATTCTTCCGGAGCAATACGCTGGCCAGCGCCGGCACCAGGGTAAATGTAAGGATCAGCGCCCCCAGCAGGGCAAATCCCAGCGTCCAGGCAAGCGGCGAAAACATCTTTCCCTCCACTTTCTCAAAAGTGAAAATGGGTAGCAACCCGGTAATGATGATCAGCTTTGCAAAAAAGATCCCCTTGCCATTTTCAAGGCAGGCCCTGCGGATCATTCCCGCTTTACTCAGCTTATTAAACCGGTCCATCCCCACACTATGCGCTTTCCTGTCGAGCACCACGAAAATCCCCTCCATCATTACCACTGCCCCGTCTATAATGATCCCAAAGTCGATAGCTCCCATAGACAACAGATTAGCGCTCATCCCTTTGATCCGTAAACAAATGAACGCGAACAACAGCGCCAGCGGGATCACCACCGATACGATCACCGTAGTGCGCCAGTCGGCCATGAACAGGAATACGATCACCGTTACAAAAATGATCCCTTCCAGCATATTATGCAAAACAGTATGCGTGGAAAAATCGATCAGGTCTTCCCGGTTATAAAATGGTTTTATCTTCACATCATCCGGCAAAATACGTGTATTCAGCTCCGTTATCTTCTGCTTCAGCGCTTCAATCACGGCTGCAGGGTTCTCTCCTTTCCGCATTACCACAATACCTTCCACAACATCATAGTCCTGGTCGCGCCCCACCTGTCCCAGCCTGGGCAGCGCCGATATGCTTACATCGGCTACATCCTTTACCAGTATGGGCGTACCATTGATATGATCTACAATAATATTTTTGATCTCTTCTGTATTATTGAGGATACCTATCCCTCTCACCACATATGCCTGTGCATTTTTTACAATCACATCCCCGCCTACATTGATGTTACTTTTAGATAATGCCTGGTACATCTCCTGTGCTGTAATATCATACTGTACAGCCTTATCAGGGTCAATCGTTACCTGGTAAATTTTCACCTCCCCTCCAAAGCTTACAATATCCGCTACTCCAGGCACCGACAACAGGTTCCGCTCAATCACCCAGTCCTGCAGGGTTTTCAGCTCCGCTACCGATAATTTGCTGCTCTGCAGCGTATAGCGGTAGATTTCCCCGGTGGGGCCGTAGGGCGGCTCTATCTCGGGGTCTACACCATCCGGCAGCGAAGCGGATGTGATGTTGTTATTGATCTGTTGCCGTGCAAAAGTATCGTCCACATCATCATCAAAAATCACTTTCACTACAGATAATCCAAACAGTGAAGAGGAACGGATATGCGTTTTCTTCTGCGCCCGGTTCATGGCAATCTCTATCGGTCTTGTTACAAACTTCTCCACCTCTTCTGCGCTCCTGCCCTGCCATTGCGTGATAATGGTTACGGAAGTATTGGTAACATCAGGGAAGGCATCCACACCAATCTGCTTAAAGCTGATGTAGCCGGCAACAGCCAATACCCCTGTGGCAAAAAAAATGAAGTATCTGTTGCTTAAAGAAAAAGCAAGTACGCGCTTAATAAATCTGTTCATGGTGGTGCCCTTTACTGCTGATCCTTCAGCGTTTCATAAATGAATACCTGCCTGGAAGCTATTACCTGCTCTCCCTCCTGTAAACCGGCACTGATATAAGCGCGCCCCTCACTGGTTTTCTCCACCTTCACTTCCTTTACCGTTACGCCGCTCTTCGCGTTGGAGCGCACCAATACATAATATTTGTCGTGATCAAAAATGATTCCCCTCGAAGGGATGCTTACCGTATTACTATCGGAATGACGGTTGGCTTTGACCCTTACAAACATTTCAGGCTTCAGCAGGAAACCGGGGTTATCCACTACCACCCTGGCTTTCATTACTTTATTTTCAGGATCCAGTACGTTGTAAATTTTATCGATAGTGCCATAGAAAATTTTATCGGGGTAAGACAAAGTACTCATCTGTACTTTATCTCCCTCGCGGATGCCGGCGATATCCGATTCAAAGATGTTGATCATCGCCCATACATTATTAAGATCAGCCACCACGAAAATGGGATCAGTGTTATCCGGCCGCCACTGCATACTTTCAGCAGCCCGCTTACTGATCACAAATCCCGGCACCGGCGCTTTCACGGCATAGTCGGTACGATGCCCGCCCCCGTTGATCTCCAGGATGGCCTGCGATTTATTGTAAGCGGCAACGGCCTTATCATATGTACTTTTGGCTTCTTCATATTCCCGGAGGGAGTTTAACCCGCTCTTATAAAATGATTCCGCTACTTGCATATTTCTCCTGGCAGTTTCCATATCGTTAACGGATATACGCTGATCTGCCGTGAACCCAGCCATCTCAGGACTTTTAATAATGGCCAGCACCTGCCCTTTTTGCACAAAATCACCGGAGTGGACCTTTACAGCGGTAACAATACCACTCACCATCGGGAAGATACGAGCCGTCTTATCTTCGTTCTCTGTGATCTTCCCGGTAAGCAGTATTTCACTTTCAACAGGCCGGGCGGTTGCAGTATCAACTACCAGCGTGCGGAGCAAAGAATCGGAAAGCGTCCATGAACGGGGTGCTTCAGGCCCTGCTTTGCTGCCGCAGCCGGTGATAATACTACTAAGGGATATAACGATAACAATTGCAGGTATATGACGTTTTACTGAATATTGCATGTGAGAAAATTTATCAGGGATGAAAAACAGGCGTGCCGGTACTGAAATTAAGCGACTCCAGCGCATGCAGACGATCGTATTTCAACGCATTCATTTTAAGGACATTGTTCCGGTAGGCATCATACAGGTCAATGAATTCGAGTAGCCCGATATTATGAAGCCGGAAATTTTTCTCCACCTCATTCATCATGGTGGTGTATTCATTTTCAAAACCCGGATCAAACTCACTTACCAGCTTCTCTGTTTGGAGCGCCAGCTGGTAACTGTTCATCACTTCGTGCGCCAGCTCATCTTCCTGTCCTTCCAGCTGCAGCTTGCTGCTTTCCAACGCTGCCCTGGCGGTTTTTATGTTCCCCTGGTTGCGGTTAAAAAATGGCAGCGGCATGGATATGTTCAGTCCATTATAATTGCGTTCAAAGTTGCCCTGCTTATCGTATGAAAATCCTACCTGCGGATCTGGTACAGCCATCGATTTCTGCAGCCGCAGGTTCAGGTGATTATAGTTCACTGTTTCCTGCGCTATCTTCAGGTCGTAACGGTTTTGCCGCGCTGTATCCAGCAGCGACTGATAACTGTAACTCAGCGCCTGTGGCTTCTCTCCCGCGCCTTCCGGTAATACAGGCCGGATCACAGTACCCGGTGGTACCCTTATGAGCAACGCCAGGTCCGACTGCGTTTGCTGAATATCCTGTTGCAGTGATAAATGATCATGCTGTAAGTCGTACAACATCGATTTGATACGCACCAGCTCTTTGGGCGCAATATTGCCCTGGGCCTGCTGCGCGGTAAACACGCTCACCACCGTTTGCAAAAAAGCAATCTGGTCGGCAAAGGTTTCCAGCGACCGTTGTTTATAATAGAGATCATAAAAATTATCGTGAAGAGAAAAACGCAGGGTGCGCAACAGGTCGTAGAACTGGTATTCGCTCATCTTTACCCCGCTTTGTGCCAGCTTTACCGCCTTATTCCGCTTACCGGCCATTTTAAACAATTGTTCTGCCTGCAGAGTGTTCTGTCCTTCATAGGAGAAGTCGAACCACTTCCTGGTAGTATGGTTATACAACCCGTTTTCAAAAGTCACCTGTGGATTATCATACAGCCTGGCTGTGATCACGCCGGCTTTGGCCGAATCAATACTGTAACGCTGGGTAAGTAAAGGAATATTTTTTTGCAGGAATTGCTGCTCCGCCTGCGGCAATGTTAACGTTAGTGTGTCTTTCTCCTGTGCTGATGCAGCGGTACGGAACACAGTGGCAAACAGTACAAGCCAGGTAAGCCCTGCTAATCTATTGATCATACAACTTTTTTTCGTTGCACAAAGATGGCGTAGGGCTATTAGCAGCTTATTAGAATAAAGTTAAAACCGGATTAGAATTTACCGGCAGGCGTAAAGAATATATTAAACGTAGTGCCCTGGCCTATTACACTGCTTACGGTGATAGTGGCTTTATGCAGATGCAGGATCTTTTGAGTCATCGATAAACCGATGCCATACCCGTCGAAAGTATGCGCATTATCCGCCCGGTACAACGGCATAAATATCTTTTCTGTGTCTGCCGCCTCAATGCCAATACCCTTGTCGCTTACAGACAGGCTAAGGCCGCTGCTGCTGTAAGAAAGCAGGCAACTAACGTCATGGTTATACGAAAATTTAAACGCATTCCGGAGAATATTCTGTAACGCCAGCGCCAGCAGGGAACGGTTGCCCCGGATACACAGAAGGGAAGCATCTTCCGGCAGGCCGCTGAGCTGTACATGCAACTGCAATGCGGGTGTTTTATGGCGCCAGTATTCCGACAGCTCCCATAGTAGTTCGTCCAGCCGGATCAATTCACTGTTGGCTTCCGTAAGGTTAGCATCCACCCTGGTAAGCTGCAGCAAGCCATCGATGATGATCTTAAGCTTTTCAGATTCGCCCAGTAAAGTACCCAGCGTTTGCACATACTCTTCCCGGCTGCGGCTGTTCTGAAGCGTTACTTCTATCTCCCCGATAATAGTAGTTAAAGGCGTACGCAACTCATGGGATGCATTGGATACGAATGAGCGCTGCATATCAAAGGCCTGTTCCAGGTGTTGCAGCAGGCCATTAAAATTAGTGGCCAGTTCATCTATTTCATCTTTATTCAATCCCTGCTGTACACGCATATGCAGGTTATTGGAGCGGATCTTCTGTACCTGCCGGTTAATGTTCTTAATAGGCTCCAGCGCCCTGCTGGCATACCATTGCCCCATCAGGAAAATGATGAGCAGCGCCGCAAAGAACATGACGATGAGTATCCATAAAAGATATTGCAGTTGCTGGACGCCTGCCGTATTACGCGCGGTAACAATCACTACAAAATCGCCCTGGTTATCGGGATAATAAATGCCCAACCCCGATTCTTCCCGGAAACGGAACCGGTACACTTCTTTATGACGGATGGTTTCCAACAGGGATACCGGCCAGTTGTATCTCGTTTTTTCAATAAATACACCCTGGTTATGCTGATCATAAATATTACTGGATTCATCGGGTATGCGTTCCCGGTAGCTCTTTTCAATCTCCAGGAATTTCTTTTTTGTGAGCTCATCTTTTTCAAGGTATACCTGCGCAGTTACCAGCGCACGCATCTGCAACAGTTTATAAAAACTGTTCTGGATATATTGGGCGGATAACAGGTATATCAGTACGAAAACAACGGTGAGGATAATGCCTGAGATCAGCGTAAACTGCAGTGATAACCGGTGACGGATCTTCATAAGCTATTTCTGTTTCATCACATAACCCATCCCTACTACCGTATGGATCAGCTTTTCGCCGGTAAAGCCCTTTTCTATTTTATTCCGGAGATAATTAACGTATACATCAATAGTGTTGGTACCTGTGTCGAACTCCAGCCCCCATACGGCTTCAGAAATAAGCGCCCGGGAAAGCACCTTACCGGTATTGCGGAGCAACAATTCCAACAGTGCGTACTCTTTTGCAGTGAGCACAATTTCCTGTCCTTCTCGGCTGGCAGTTTTAGTGTGGGTATTCAGCTGCAGATCTGCAAAGGTAAGCACCGCCTGTTCCTGGTGGAAATGGCTTTTCCTCCTCGACAACGCATTGATACGGGCTATCAGCTCAGAGAAATGAAAAGGCTTGGCCAGGTAATCATCCGCGCCGGCATTCAGCCCTTCTACAATATCCTGCGTAGCATTCAGCGCAGTAAGCATTAATATAGGCACAGCAATATCCAGTGCGCGCAGGTTCCTGCAAACGGTAGTACCGTTGATGCCCGGCAACATCAGGTCCAGTAAAATCAGGTCGTAGTCCTGCTCCAGGGCTGCCTGCTGACCCCCAATGCCATCTGTATACACATCCACCTGGTGGTGATGCTCTTCCAGCCCCCTTTTAATAAAAGCCCCCACTTTAACTTCATCTTCTATAACCAGTATTTTCATATCAAAAAATTATAAGCAATAACCCCTGCAAAAGTAGGATTGTTTACCCGGGCGGGCATTAAAGCGGGATTAAAATCAATGTTCCCATGGACAATTTATCAATATCTGTTAGCTTTGCGTTCATCTAAACCGGCAACCAGATCATGCATTTACCTGTTTTAAGTACCGGCGACCTGGTGTTGCGACCTATAGAAGACAAAGACACTGCCGCACTGTTCAGCCACTTCTCGGATGATGCGGTCACAAAATATATGGATATTGATTCCTTCACCAATATCAGTGAAGCCACCCAGATCATTCAGTTCTTTCACCAGAGCCTGGAAAAGGAAGAAGGCATGCGATGGGCCATTACACTGGCCGGGAGGGATGAATTGATAGGTACCTGCGGGTATCATAAGATCAGTAAAACACATTTCAAAGCCGAGATTGGTTACGACCTGCGGCCCTTCTACTGGGGAAAGGGCATTATGAAAGAGGCGGTAAGCGTTATGCTCACCTATGGCTATGAAGAGCTGCAGTTTAACCGCATAGAAGCTTTTGTGGATCCCGAAAACATCGCGTCGTCCAAGCTGCTGACCAGGCTCGGATTCCGTTACGAAGGTTTTCTGAGGCATGCCTTTTTTGAGAAAGGAAAATTTGTAAACGCGGAGCTTTACAGTCTTTTAAGGAGCGAGCACACACGTGAATCCATCTTTTAATTATTATATACTATGAGCTTACAATTCCGGCATGCTACGGAAGCCGACCTGCCAAGGATCGTTGAAATTTATAACACTACCATTGCCAGCAGGATGGTGACTGCCGATACCTCACCGGTAACCGTTGAAAGCCGCCTGGCCTGGTTTCATGCGCACGACAGTATCCGTCGCCCCCTGTGGATGATTGACACTAACGGCAGCAATGTGGGATGGATGAGCTTCCAGTCTTTTTACGGCCGCCCTGCCTACAACGGCACCGTAGAAATAAGTATCTATCTCGATGAAAGTGCCAGGGGCAAAGGGTTTGGAAAGGAAATACTGCAATATGCCATTAGCATAGGACCCGAATTTGGTGTACAAACATTGCTGGGTTTCATCTTTGCGCACAACGTCCCCAGTCTGAAACTGTTTATGAAGATGGGCTTTGAAGAATGGGCGCACCTGCCGGAAATAGCGGTGCTGGATGGTGTGGAAAGAAGTTTGAAAATTTTAGGAAGAAAGATCTGAGGCACTACAATATTTCTACAGTTTTGAGAAATAACTTCGGACCTAAACCAGGAAAATATGTGGTGGATTTATGCTTTGCTGTCCGCTTTCTTTGCGGCTTTAACTGCTATCCTTGCCAAGATCGGGGTAGCGGATATTCCTTCCAACCTGGCCACAGCTATCAGAACGCTCGTGATACTGGTGCTGGCCTGGGCCATTGTGTTTGCGGGAGGGGAATATAAAAGTGTGGGCACCGTTTCAAAGCACGGGCTGTTATTCCTTATATTATCTGGTATTGCCACCGGCTGCTCCTGGCTTTTTTATTTTAAGGCGCTCCAGGCCGGGCAGGTGTCGCAGGTAGCCCCGGTGGATAAACTCAGTGTAGCGCTCACTATTGTATTATCAGCCATTTTCCTGCACGAAGCCATCACGCTGAAAACAGCCATTGGTGCTGGGCTTATTATTGCGGGCACACTGGTGCTCATCTTAAAATAACGCGGATGTTGTCTGAGTCAGACAACATCCGCAGCTTCAATTTTATACACGCAACGGCGGGCGCCATTGATGATATGCTCCATACGGGATACATTCATTTTTTCGCCGAGTATGCTGACAAAGGTCCGCATCTCTGAAGTGCAGATATTGTCGCATTCTGTGGCGGCACAGCAAATGGGACAGTGATTTTCTATAAAGTAATAGGTATCGCCTTCTTTTTTCCATTCGGCGAGGTAGCCTTCGCCGGAACGGATGGCAGCAAACGAAGTGAGCCGGTTTTCCAGGCCGTTAACGCCTTCGAGGGCGCTACTGTATTTCTCGAGCTGGCTTTTTTCCCTGGCGTTTACCACGTTATCGAGCGCTTCCTTACCTAATACATTCTTAATGGTTTGAATGATCTGAAGGGTGAGTTCGGTATGGGTATCCGGGAAGCGGGCATTACCCAGCGGGGTAAGGCTCCATATTAAAACAGGGCGTCCTACGCCTTTGGAAGCACTTTCCGACTGCACCAGTCCCTCTTCTGCCAGCTTTAGCAGTTGAAGACGGGCGCCCTCTCCGGTAATACCCAATTCATTGGCCAGTTCTGCTGCAGGCAGGGGCCCCCGGGTCTTGAGCAAGGTCAAAAACCGGTCGGCAGCATTCTTGGTTCGTATTGGATAATTTTCCAAGTTCTTACTTGTTTTATTCTCAAATATCGGTATTTTTGTGAAAGCTAAAAAAAAGATTTTGGGATTTTGGTGAGTTTATGAGATCCTTCATCAAAATTTAATCTCATAATCATTTTAATCTCTAAATGTTAAATATTAATGAACGTCCTGATATTTAATGGTGCAATAGATGACCGTCCTTATGCCACTTCCAACCAGTTGGCGGCATACCTGACGGAAAGGTTGAAAGAGAACGGATTTTCCCCAGAGATCTTTAGTCTTGGTAACACCCAGATCCCATTTTTCTCCCAGGCAGAAGCAGGATTGAAGCCACCAGCGGTAGATGCCATGTGTAAAGCCTTTTGCAAGGCTGACCTGCATATCTGGATGACTCCATTATATCATGGCAGCATGACGGGCGCCATGAAAAATTGCCTGGACTGGCTGGAAATGACAAGCAAGAACCAGCGTCCTTATTTAACCGGAAAGGTTGTAGCTTTGCTGTCCTGGGCAGACGGCACCCAGGCCATGCAGGGTATAAACGCAATGGATGCAGTGGCTAAGGCGTTGAGAGCGTGGGTGTTGCCATACTCCCTGCCGATTTTGAAAGACAACCTGTATGACCCGGCAACCCGCGGGATCACCGAGTTCTATAAAAATAAACTGGATATGATGGTACAGTTGCTGTGTGCGGCCAAATCGCATGTAGTAGCTGGTATTGAAGGATAAAAGATAAGGAAGGCCGGGAAACCGGTAAATAGCTAATAAAAACAAATTCTGAGTATGATAACCGTTTCAGAAAAAGCAGGAGAATATATCAAAGCGCTGATGGAAAAAGAACATCATGCGCCAGGCACCTTTGTACGTGTAGGCGTAAAAGGTGGTGGATGCTCAGGTCTTGAATATGTGTTGAAATTTGAAGCAACCGAAGAAGAAGGCGACCAGGTTTTTGAAGATAAAGGCGTAAAAGTAGTGGTACAGATGAAAAGTCTCCTTTACCTGTATGGTACGGAGCTGGACTATTCAGACGGACTTAACGGAAAAGGCCTCTACTTTAACAATCCAAATGCAACCAGAACCTGTAGCTGCGGCGAGAGCTTTGCGGTTTAAATATTAAACTTGTATGATCAACAGTAACGAAATAATTGATGATATAGCCAATAAGGAATACGAGTTTGGCTTTAGCACCGATATTGAAATGGATATAGCTCCCCCGGGGCTGAATGAAGATATCATCCGTTTTATTTCGGCGAAGAAGAATGAACCCGAATGGCTACTGGAATGGCGCCTGAAAGGATTTGCCGCATTTAAGAAAATGGAATTTCCCAAATGGCAGCATTTTGAAATGCCGGAGCTGGACCTCCAGGCACTTTCTTACTATGCAGCGCCACGTAAGAAAAAACAGCTCAACAGCCTGGACGAAGTAGATCCGGAACTGCTGGCTACTTTCGAAAAACTGGGTATTCCCCTCAATGAACAGAAAGCACTTACCGGCGTAGCCGTGGATGCCGTTTTCGACAGCGTGTCTGTAGCCACCACTTTCAAAGGCAAACTGAAAGAAATGGGCGTGATCTTCTGCTCCTTCGGTGAAGCCGTGCAGGAACATCCTGACCTGGTAAAGAAATACCTGGGCAGCGTAGTACCTCACACAGATAATATCTTCGCTGCGCTCAACGCCGCCGTATTTTCCGATGGCTCTTTCGTTTACATTCCCAAAGGTGTACGCTGCCCGATGGAACTGAGCACTTACTTCCGTATCAATGCCCAGAACACCGGCCAGTTTGAACGTACCCTGATCATTGCCGACGATAACAGTTACGTAAGCTACCTCGAAGGCTGCACCGCCCCCATGCGCGATGAAAATCAGCTGCATGCGGCAGTAGTGGAACTGATAGCCCTGGAACAGGCTGAAATAAAATACTCTACCGTACAAAACTGGTATCCCGGCGATAAAGACGGTAAAGGCGGTATCTATAACTTCGTTACCAAAAGAGGTATCTGCAAAGGCACTGCCAGCAAGATCTCCTGGACACAGGTGGAAACCGGCTCCGCTATTACCTGGAAATACCCCAGCGTAATCCTGCAGGGCGATCACTCAGAAGGGGAATTCTATTCCGTAGCAGTAGTCCGCAACAAACAGATCGCTGATACCGGTACCAAGATCCACCACATCGGTAAAGGCACCAAAAGCCGTATCATCTCCAAAGGTATTTCCGCCGGCCGGGGTGATAACAGCTACCGCGGACTGGTAGCCGTAGGGCCCCGGGCAGACAATGCACGTAACTTTACCCAGTGCGACTCCCTGCTCATCGGTAACCAATGCGGTTCACACACCTTCCCATACATCGAATCAAGGAACAAAACGGCCATGATCGAACACGAAGCCACCACTTCGAAGATCGGGGAAGACCAGATCTTCTACCTGAACCAGCGGGGCATCGACAGCGAAAAAGCAGTTGCCCTCATCGTAAACGGTTATGTGAAGGAAGTACTGAACCAGCTGCCAATGGAATTTGCAGTGGAAGCACAAAAATTATTATCTATTACACTTGAAGGAAGTGTTGGATAATTCATTATCCAACTTAATACATACAGAACGAAATAAAACAATCATGCTGACGATCAAAAATCTGCACGCAGAAGTAGAAGGGAAAAAAATTCTGAAAGGCATTAATCTCGAAATAAACAAAGGAGAAATGCATGCTATCATGGGGCCCAACGGTTCCGGTAAAAGCTCACTGGCTTCTGTTCTCGCCGGACGTGATAACTACACGGTTACCGAAGGAGAAGTTTGGTTCAATGGCAAAAATCTGCTGGATATGGCTCCGGAAGACCGCGCCCGTGAAGGTGTTTTCCTCGCTTTTCAATACCCTGTTGAAATACCAGGTGTTTCTAATCTCAACTTCCTCAAAACAGCACTGAATGAAATCAGGGCGTACAAAGGCCTTCCCGCCCTCGAAGCAAGGGAGTTCCTGAAGCTGACCAAAGAAAAACAACAGCTGGTGGACTTCCACTCCAACCTGATGAACCGTTCCCTCAACGAAGGATTCAGCGGCGGAGAAAAGAAACGTAACGAAATTTTCCAACTGGCGATGCTGGACCCTCAGCTGGCTATACTGGATGAAACAGATTCCGGACTGGATATCGATGCACTGCGTATTGTTTCCAATGGAGTGAACAAATTACGCGATGCAGAAAAATCCTTCGTAGTAATTACCCACTATCAACGCCTGCTTGAGTATATCATACCTGACTTTGTACATGTATTATACAATGGCCGTATCATTAAAACCGGTACCAAAGAGCTGGCACTGGAACTTGAAGAAAGAGGATACGACTGGCTGAAAGAGGAATTACATTTGAAAGAATCTGTATAAAAAGAACTATGACAAGCGATATGATATTGCCATTTTACCAGGCGTTAACTGAAGATGTAAATGCACTGTCGGCGCAGGTTCCCTCCCTCGCTACAGATACATTGCAGGATGTCCGCCGCAAAGCGCTTGAGCGTTTTTCAACGATAGGCCTTCCTACGTTGAAAACGGAAGCATGGCGCTACACGAATATTCAGCGCTACCTGAAAGAGTTTCCATATGAACTGCTCTCTACCGCTTCCTGTGTACCGGAAGATGTGGTGAACAGTACTGCCATTCCTGAACTGGACTGCTACCGCATTGTGCTGGTAAACGGCCATCTCCAGGCAGAACAATCTACACTGCCGCAAGGTAAAGGCATCACTGTTGGCGCAATGAGCGCCCACACTACCGCACCCGGTTTCGCTGCTTATTTCAACGAACAGCAGCACCTGGCAGCCGAATCAATGGCGCAACTGAATACTGCCCTCTTTGCAGATGGCCTGTATATTGAACTGGCAGCCAACACCGTGATTGATAAACCCATACATGTAGTACACGTTTACTCCTGTACAGCGCATGCGTTCATTCAGCCCCGCCACCTGTGGGTACTGAACAGGAACGCTGCCGCTACCATTATCGAAACTTCCATACACCCGGAAACCAATACCATCGCATTTGCGAACAGCGTACTGGAAACCGTGGTAATGGAAAACGCAGAACTGTGGCACTATAATGTACAACAGGGCGCCGAAAGCTTCCGTGAAGTACATACCACCGCTGCACAACAACATAAAGACAGCCGTTACCATCATTTTAATTTCACCCTGCCCGGTACCCCGTTCACCCGTAATAACCTGAGCGTGGCGCTTAATGGCAGTCATACCGAAACTAACCTGAACGGCCTCTATATTGCCAGCAAACACCAGCATGTAGATAACCATACCTTTATGGATCACATCATGCCCGATTGCAACAGCAACGAACTGTACAAAGGCGTACTGCTCGATAACGCCAACGGCGTATTTACCGGCAAGATCCTTGTACACCAGGAAGCACAGAAAACAAATGCTTTCCAGCAGAACAATAACCTCCTGCTCGGTACCAAAGCGGACATCAACTCCCAGCCACAGCTGGAAATTTATGCCGACGATGTAAAGTGCAGCCACGGTTTTACTGCCGGTCAGTTCAGCGAGGAGTCCATGTTCTACCTCCGCTCTCGCGGTATTGGTGAAGATGCGGCAAAAGCACTGATGGTAAACGCCTTCTCCCACGATATCACAGATGCTGTGAAGGTGCCTGCCCTGCAACATTTCCTACAGACGCAGATTGCGGAGATCATGAATAACTAAATTAACGATGGAACATATTGCTAACATAGTCACCGAAGGCCTGGATGTAAAGCAGATCAGAAAGGATTTTCCTATCCTGCAGCAACAGGTACATGGTAAACCGCTGGTATACTTCGATAACGGGGCTACCACGCAGAAACCACAGGTCGTAATAAACGCGGAAGCCCGCTATTACGAAGAATATAACAGCAATGTGCACCGGGGTGTACATCACCTGAGCCAGGTAGCTACCAACGCATACGAAAAAGCCCGCATCACCATTGCAGGCTATATCAATGCCGCCGATCCCCATGAAGTGATCTTCACTGCAGGCACCACCGCCGGCATCAACCTGGTGGCCAATACCTTCAGCCGCCGTTTCCTCAAGGAAGGCGACAGCGTGATCATTTCCGCCATGGAGCACCATAGTAATATAGTGCCCTGGCAAATTGCCTGCGAAGAAACCGGCGCCAAACTGAAAGTAATTCCTATCAACGATCGCGGCGAACTCCTCATGGATGCTTACAAAGCCCTGCTGGACGACTCCGTGAAAATAGTAGCCGTTACATATGTTTCCAATACCATGGGAACCATTAACCCGGTACAGGATATCATAACACTGGCGCATGCACGCAATATCCCGGTACTGCTCGATGCTGCACAGGCTATCCAGCATATCAGCATCGATGTACAGGCGCTGGATGTAGATTTCCTGGCCTTCTCCGGCCATAAAATTTATGGTCCTACCGGTACCGGCGTGCTCTATGGTAAAAAGGCCTGGCTCGATAAACTGCCTCCCTACCAGGGCGGCGGAGATATGATCAAAACCGTTACTTTCGAAAAAACGACCTACAACGAACTGCCGTATAAATTTGAAGCAGGTACTCCCAACATTGCCGGTGGCATTGCACTGGGCACCGCTATCGAATACCTGCAGCAAACCGGTATCTCTAAAATCCAGCAATGGGAAGAAGAGCTGATGGAATATGCCATGCAGGAATTGCGTAAGATCGATGGGATCCGCTTTATCGGCGACGCGGCAGAAAGAAGCGGCGCCATCTCCTTCCTGGTACACAACATCCACCCGTTTGATATGGGTGAACTGCTGGACCAGCAAGGCATCGCAGTAAGAACAGGGCACCATTGCACCGAACCGCTGATGGATATCTTTAAGATCCCCGGCACCGTGCGCGCTTCCCTTTCTTTCTATAATACCAAAGAAGAAATAGACAAACTGGTAGCCGGCATCAAAAGAGCCGCCGCCATGCTTTTGTAAACAGGTGAATATGACGATCCAGGAAATACAGGAAGAAATAATATCCGATTTTTCGGTGATGGGCAGCTGGGAAGATAAATACGAATATATCATCCAGCTGGGTAAAGAATTACCACTCATCTCAGAAGAATATAAAACACCGGACAATCTCATCAAAGGCTGCCAGTCGCGCGTGTGGCTGCACACAGAACTGAAAGACGGGAAACTGTTTTTTACTGCAGACAGCGACGCTGTGATCACCAAAGGCCTCGTAAGCCTGATGATATATGTACTTTCCGGTCATACGCCACAGGAAATTGCTACAGCTGAAATTTATTTTATAGATGCCATCGGCCTGAGCAGCCATCTCTCTCCCACCCGCTCCAACGGGTTGCTGAGTATGCTTAAACAAATGAAACTGTATGCTATCGCCTACCAGGCTAAAATTAACCAGCAATGAGTGAAGCAACATTAAGAGAACAGATAGAAGCACAGCTCAAAACCGTATTTGACCCGGAAATCCCGGTGAACATATGGGAACTTGGACTGGTATACGAAGTAAAGATCAAGGAAAATAACAGGATCGGTATCGACATGACCCTTACCGCCCCTGGTTGCCCTGTAGCCGGTGATATTATCCGGGAAGTAGATGAAAAGATCAGGAATATAGAAGGCGTTTCCGATGTAGATGTTCACCTTACCTTTGATCCACCATGGACAAAAGATATGATGAGCGAAGAAGCTAAACTGGAACTCGGCTTCCTATAACATAACAATATTTAAATAATAAAACCAGATATCAGATACACTGCGTAGTGTTGTCTGATATTTGGTTTTTTATTTTATGGAATTATTTACTTTGCGCTTTAAATCGTTAATCCATTGAACCTATCCGACGAACAAGTGCTTGCGATGGCGCCTGATGAATCTTCCCGTAAATCCGGGAAGGATCTGGCCAACCCGGCTAAATGGGTGAGCAAAGGCGTCAGCGAATCAGCGTTATGGGGCGAGTGTCAGGGCAGTGGCAGCAAACCATACCAGACACAGATAGATACCGGCAATATGGCATTCAAATGCAGTTGCCCCAGCCGTAAGTTTCCCTGCAAACACGGGCTGGGCTTATTGCTGCTCTATTCAAGGCAACCGGCTTCCTTCACGGAAACAACACCTCCCTCCTGGGTGAGCGAATGGCTCTCCAAACGCGCTGAAAAGGAGGAAAAGAAAAATACTACCGCCACTGCTGCGGAGAAGCAGCCGGATACGGGCGCACAGGCCAAACGGCAGCAGGCGCGCATGCAAAAGGTAAGCGATGGCACGGCAGAACTGCTCCGCTGGATGAAAGACCTGGTACGCAACGGTATTATGGACCTGCCTGAAAAGGACCCCTCCTTCTTTGAAAATATGATCCGCCGCATGATAGACGCACAGGCCCCCGGGCTTGCCGGTATGATGCGGGAACTGGCAGACATCAGCTACTTTCATGAAGGCTGGCAATCGGCATTCATGAATCAGCTGGTACGTATTTACCTTGTAATACAGGGCTACCAGCACCTTTCAGCACTGCCCCCTGCATTGCAACAGGATATACGTACCCTCACCGGCTTTTCCACCTCGCAGGAAGAACTGAAAGAACAAACCGGTGTCGCCGATACCTGGCAGGTACTGGGAAAACAAACTACAGAGGAAGACCGCCTCGTGGTAGAACGCTACTGGCTGCACGGCGTGCATACCAAGCGGCCCGCGCTCATCCTGCAGTTTTATGTACGCGGACAAAGCACCATCAGCAATGCCCTCACTCCCGGCAGCGCCATTAATGCGGAACTGGTATTTTATCCGTCCGCAGCGCCGCTCCGCGCACTCATCAAACAACAGGTGACTGTGCCGCCCAATCATTCTTTCAGCGGATATGCCGGGTGGCAGGAAGTGGTATCGGCACAAACCAACATCAGTGAAGTACTTCCCGTTTATAACGACCAGGTATATACGATTGCAGACCTCACCCCCATTTGGCATGCTGAACAATGGTGGCTGCAGGACAGCCGGCAGCAACTGATGCCAGTGAAAAAAACATTCCAGCATATCTGGAAACTGCTGGCGCTGAGCGGCGGAAGCCCCCTGCACATGGCAGTTACAGGAAAAGAAACCCTATACGAGCCCATTGGCGTTTGGCATGAACAGGAATACAAAATATTATAATGGAGCACTGGAATCAACTTATAAATACCGCCCTTCTCGGCACCGCTAAAAAACCGGCTGGCAGCGCCGGTATGAGCGGCCCACTGTTACAGGCGGCAGATACCATACTGGCACAAGCCGATACTGATAAAGAAGATAAGTTCCTGCAACTGGCAGCAGTGCTGTATAATTACCGGCAAAGCGGTACACAGCCCATCACTGCCAATGTTGCGCCAATGAAGGTTTGCCCGCCTGAAACAAAAGCCTACTGCAAACCCGCCGCCATCCGTGTACTGCACCAGGTGCTGGAAACGGAAAGCATACAACTGCTTCAGCTCTGGCTGGAATACTGCGTAAAAGCCAATGTACTGGTGCCCCCGGCCCAGCTACCCGTGATACTCGACAAGGGATGGAGAAATAAATCACTACGCGCACTGGTTGCCGCCAC
The DNA here is from genome assembly GCF_902150045.1 of Chitinophaga polysaccharea. Taxonomy (GTDB): domain Bacteria; phylum Bacteroidota; class Bacteroidia; order Chitinophagales; family Chitinophagaceae; genus Chitinophaga; species Chitinophaga polysaccharea_A. Next base: position 3,468,559 of record NZ_CABFVU010000001.1, on the reverse strand, counting down.
GGGTGGGCAACGGGCAGCATGGCTTGGTCACTTTAACCCCGACTGGAATTTTTCCCGCGTGGCATACACCATTGAAGACAGATGGCAGAACGGCGCCACCGCGCAACGGGTGGAAGCCCTGAAAGAACTGCGCGTCGCGGATCCCGTGATGGCCCGCACCTGGCTGGAACAATCGTGGCCCAGGGAAAGCGTCACAGTAAAAACAGAACTGCTCTCCGTATTGGAACATCCCGCAGATCCGGCAGATATCCCCTGGCTGGAATCCCTTCTCACGGAAAAAAGTAAACAGGTAAAAGAAACCGCTACCCGCATCCTGAAAAAACTGCCCGGCTCCTCCCTCCATGAAAAATACTGGCAGATCATAGCTGGCGCCATTCAACTGGATAAATACGGACAGGTAACTGTGGCGCTTCCGGAAATAACCGATGAGAGTATCTTCCAGAGCGGCATCGAAAGGTTCAGCAGCGATAAAACCGTTACAGACGATACGCATGTTCTGTACCAGCTGATCAGCAGTGTGCACCCTTCCCGCTGGGAAGGGCATTTCCACAGGGATACGGAAAGGGTCATTGCACTCTTTCAGCAGCAGGAATCATTAAAGCCCTTTATCCCGGCGCTGGTGCTGGCCATCGCCTGGTTTGAAGACAAAGAGCGCGCACTTTCGTTTATGCAGCACAGTGAAACATTTTATATAGATATCATTCCCCTGCTGCCGGCAGCACAGCAACAGGAGTTCGGCGAAAAGTTCTTTGATGAGCACCCCGACGCTATTATTGAATATGCCTGCAAACACCAGGAGGAATGGAGCCTCCAGCTGTGTACCCGGATATTTAAATATGCGGCCACACAGCCGTACACCTATAATCAACAGTTCATGAACAATCATATCCGGCTCATCCCTGTGAGTATTGCCGCTACCCTGGATAGTATTACGCCGGTGGAAGCCTATCATACAGGATACTGGAATAATATAAAAGTTCACCTGGGCCGGCTGCTGCAGGCCAAAAGCCAGGTACAATCACTTTAATCCAAACATATTAATCAACATACCATGTCAGACATTTTACGTTATCACGCCGAGCAGCTGTATGCACAGGAACTGGAAGAACTGAAAAAGGACGATACAGGCAAGCGCCCGTACAACTGGCTATTGTCGCCACAATCGGTGGTTACTTACCTCATCGGCGGTAAGCTGAAGAACGGCTTTGAAGTGGCCCCTAAATATATTGGCAGCAAACGTCTCATGGAAATAGCTGTGGCCACTCTGGCTACCGACAGGGCCCTGCTGCTGTATGGCTTACCCGGTACCGCGAAGAGCTGGGTGAGCGAGCACCTCGCAGCTGCCATTAGTGGCGACTCCACCCTCATCATACAGGGTACTGCCGGCACCAGTGAAGAAAGCGTGCGTTATGGATGGAACTATGCCCGCCTGCTGGCGGAAGGGCCTTCTCCCAATGCGCTGGTGGAAACCCCGGTAATGCGCGCCATGAAGGACGGCAAAATTGCCCGCATCGAAGAGCTCACCCGTATAGGCGCCGATGTGCAGGATACCCTTATCACCATCCTGTCTGAAAAAACGCTGCCTATACCCGAACTGAATACGGAAGTACAGGCCAGTAAAGGATTCAACCTCATTGCTACGGCCAACAACCGCGATAAAGGAGTGAATGAGCTGTCAAGCGCACTGAAACGCCGTTTCAATACCGTTATCTTGCCGGTTCCGGATTCTATGGAGGAAGAAATTGATATTGTAAGAAGACGGGTGGAGAGCTTCGAAAAGACAATGGACCTGCCGGCAGAAAAACCTGCGCTGGAGGAAATCCGCCGTATTGTTACTATCTTCCGCGAGCTTCGTAACGGCGTTACCCTCGATGGTAAAACAAAACTGAAATCGCCCGGTGGTACGCTCAGCACCGCGGAGGCCATTTCTGTCGTAAATAATGGGCTGACCCTCGCAGCCTATTTTGGCGATGGTACCCTCAACGCGGCCGACCTTGCCGCCGGTATCATCGGCGCGGTAGTGAAAGACCCGGTACAGGATAAACTGGTTTGGCAGGAGTACCTGGAAACAGTGGTGAAAACAAGAGAGGAATGGAAAGATGTATACCGTGCCTGTCGTGATCTGACGTAGAGGGTGTCGGGCATGATATCAGCGGATCAAGTTCACCTTTTGTGCAGGTGCTAGGCATGCGCTAAGCGAATCAGATTTACTTTTTGCGCTGGTGTTAATTAGCAGCCAGGCAGGTTTCATTTCACTTCCGTTACTATATGAACATGGCAAAACCAGCTGATCTCAGCTGCGAAAAAGCCAGGTAAACGCTTAATGTTTTGCTTTAATAATAATTTCATAAAATCATCATACTGTACATATTACATTAAAGTTGTTCAAAAATTACTTTCAATATATTTTAGGATGATGTCAAACCACCGGCATCTCATTCTTATATAAATAATGATCGACGCATGTCTGTACATATATTAGGTATCCGGCACCACGGCCCTGGCTCCGCCAGGAATGTAAAAGCTTTCCTGGAAGAGCTGCAACCGGATATTGTGCTGATTGAAGGACCACCGGAAGCGGATGCCTTGCTGCAATGGGCTGGTCATGAAGAGCTGCAGCCACCGGTAGCCATCCTGGCCTACCAGCCCGACAGCCCGCAGAAAGCCTGCTTCTATCCCTTTGCTGTCTTCTCACCGGAATGGCAGGCGATGTTATATGCTAAAAACCACCGCATCCACGCGCGATTCATGGATCTTCCGCTGGCGCATGTATTCAGTATGGAAAATGAAGCAGCGGCGAAAAGAGCGGCACAGGGCCAGAAAGAAAATACACCGGAACATCCTGGGCCTGGTGAAGGAATTCCTCCTTCCGAACTGAACTCTTCATCAACCGGGATACCGTTGCCTGAAAACGCCGGCTCATTACGCAATTCCTCCACAGAAGAATTCACCGCTGCAGAACTGGAAATGGAATTCCTCCCTCCCTCACCACAGGACCCGGTAGCCCACCTGGCCCATGCCGCCGGCTATGACGATGGCGAGCGATGGTGGGAACATATGTTTGAATACCGCCTTGGGCAGGAACAGGTATTTGAAGCCGTGCACGATGCCATGCAGGCGCTCCGGGAAGAACTGCCCCGTCGCTACGATCATAAAGAAGCCCTCCGCGAAGCCTGGATGCGCAAATGTATCCGCCAGGCGGAAAAGGAAATGTTCCAGCGTATTGCCGTGATATGCGGTGCCTGGCATGCACCCGCATTGCAAACCACGCCTAAACAAAAAGACGATAACGAACTGCTGAAAGGGCTCCCTAAAACAAAGGTAGAATGTACCTGGATCCCCTGGACGTATAGCCGCCTCAGTTATGAAAGCGGCTACGGCGCCGGCATCCCCTCGCCGGGATGGTACGAGCACATATGGGAGCACCCTGCTGATGATGGCACCCGCTGGATGGCGCTGGTGGCAAAACTTTTCCGGGAACAGCAGCAAGACACCTCCGTGGCACATGTAATGGAAGCCGTACGACTGGCCAATGCGCTCGCCGCTCTCCGTCATTATCCCCGGCCGGGACTGGAAGAGCTGAACGAGGCCACACTCAGCGTACTTTGCAACGGGGAAAGTATTCTCATGCAGCTGATCCGCGACGAGCTGATTGTACGTAACCGCATCGGGAAAGTACCTGTGGAAGTACCCACACCACCGCTGCAGTCGGACATTACCCGGCAACAGAAAAAACTGAGACTGCCCCAAACGGCAGACTATAAAGACTATACCGTCGATCTCCGGAAAGATACAGACCTGGAGAGGAGCATTTTTCTTCACCGGCTGCAACTGCTGGAAATATACTGGGGGAAACGGTACGAAGTATCCGGCAAAGGCACCTTTAAAGAACAGTGGCGACTCCAATGGGATCCCGCCTTTTCTATTGACATCATTGAAAAAGGCAGCTGGGGAAACACGGTAGCAGAAGCTGCCACCAGCTTTGTAACCAGCGCCGCCAATAATACCGGCACCCTGCAACAGGTATGCAAAATGCTGGAATCGGCCATCCCGGCGGAACTGCCCGCCGTTGTAGAAGTGCTGATCCATCGCATCAGTAACCTCGCTGCAGCTTCCGGCGATGTGCTCCAGCTGATGGAAGTAATTCCTTCCCTGGTGAGCATCAGCAGGTATGGCAACGTGCGCAAAACAGATGCAGCCCTGGTTAGCAGCATCACTGAAAGCATGATAAGCCGCATCTGCATCAGCTTACCGGCTGCCTGCACTGCTGTAGCCGATGATGCCGCCCTCCCGCTGCTGGACCTCTTCTTTGCCATGAACGATGCCATCAACCTGGTACAGCACAATGCACTTACCACCTCCTGGCACGAAACACTGACGGTGATCTCCGGCAACCCGCAATCGGCCCCGATGATAGCCGGCTATGCTACCCGCCTTCTGTTCGACAGCAAAATTATGGCTGGTGAAACACTGGTAAGAGCTTTCAGTGTAGCCATGTCCGTAGCCAACCCGCCCTCGCTGGCCGCCGCCTGGCTGGAAGGGTTTCTCAAAGGCAGCGGTACCCTCCTGTTGCTCGATGAAGAGCTATGGACTATGGTGCATAATTGGGTTTCCCAACTGGAAAATGATATTTTCATACAGGTATTGCCGTTATTACGCCGCACCTTTTCTAACTTTACTGCCCCGGAACGGAAAAAACTGGGCGACAAAGTGAAGCATGGCGGGAATGGAACCAGCATAAAAGCAGCTACCACAGCGGATATTGATCATGAGCGGGGCGCCCGTGGCATCCCGGTAGTGATGCAGCTGCTGGGATTTAAAGACGCTAAACTATTACCGGATGGAGCATGATGAACAGGTTCGCAGATGGCGGCTCGTACTGGGAGGAGCCCAGAACGATGGTACCTCCTTTTCGTTGAATAAAACGGACCTGCAACTGGATAAAACACTGGAAGCCCTGTACGACAGCACCAGGCAGGGAGGATTAGGACCATCCTCCCCGAATGTAAGCCGCTGGCTGGGCGATATCAGAAGTTATTTTCCTGCCTCTGTGGTGCAGGTGATGCAACAGGACGCCCTCAAACGCCTGAACCTCACCCAGATGCTTTTTGAAAAAGAGATGCTGGAAAACGTGGAACCCGATGTGCATATGGTAGCCACCCTCATGACTCTGAGCCGGGTGATCCCGGAGAAAACCAAAGACACTGCCCGCCAGGTAGTAAAAAAAGTGGTGGACGAGCTGATGAAGAAACTGGCGCAGCCTACGCAACAAGCCATCACCGGCAGCCTGAACCGCAGCGCACGCAACCGCCGGCCCAGGCATAACGAGGTGAACTGGCCCCTTACTATTCAGAAAAACCTGCAACATTATCAACCGGATTATAAAACCATCATCCCGGAAACGCTGATCGGGTATGGCCGTAAACGGTCGGCACTCAAGGAAGTAGTATTATGCCTGGATCAAAGTGGCTCAATGGGTACGTCTGTCGTTTATTCTGGTATCTTTGGTGCCGTAATGGCTTCCATCCCGGCCCTGAAAACACAGATGGTGGTGTTTGATACCGCCGTAGCAGATCTTACAGAAGAACTGCAGGACCCGGTGGAACTTCTTTTCGGCGTGCAACTGGGCGGTGGCACTGATATCCACGCTGCATTGAAGTACTGCGCACAAATTATCACCCGGCCGGCAGACACAGTGCTTGTTCTGATCACTGATCTTTTTGAAGGGGGAGATGAGAAAAATATGAGGAAACGCTTTACTGAGCTCGCGGCATCGGGCGTGCAGGTAATCGTACTGCTGGCATTGAATGATGAAGGCGCTCCCAGCTACGATCACGAAAATGCGCAGTTCCTGGCAAACCTGGGAATACCGGTTTTTGCCTGCTCCCCGGATAAGTTCCCGGAAATGATGGCCTGCGCATTGAGCAAACAGGATGTTGCACAATGGGCCGCAAAAGAAGATATTGTGTTGAAAAAATAAACTGAATCTATCTATACCTTATGCCATACAAAAAGGAAACTATACTATCGCTTGTTGAAAAACTGAAACAACTGGATGACTATGAAAACATTGCAGGCGCTATACAGTCCGGAGTAGATTTCCTTACAGGGCATACCTATGAAACACCGGTATTTAACACCGCTGAAACCGCCCGGCAAATGGGGCATTTCATTCCCCTGCTGCAAATTCCCGAGCTCTGGGACGATAACGACCGGCTGGTATTAAAGCTGATAGCATCCCCGCTTGCATGGAACGAGTGCAGGGAAGCCTTCCTGTCGGCCATCCTTCCCATGATGGATAAACCCGGCACCTCTTCTTCCATTGTACTGCGGTTCAGCTACTTTACCAGCTACCTGCAGCAACGGGGTTGCACACCGGAAGAGATAGGCTCCCTCATGATCAGCCATTCCAGGGACGGCAACAACTTCGACCTCTCGCCACTAAAGTTCACGCCTGTACGTAAATTCCTGCAAGACCTGATCAAAAGCGCCGAGCCCAACGTGGTAGACGCTTATGTAAACACCTGGCGTAAAAAAGGATGGAACTCCCTCTTCTTCCGCTTACTCGTAAAAGGGCACCCGGAACGGGAAATGGAGTACCTGGAAAATATACTGTTGCTGCCGGATTATATCCCCGATCAGCAGGCGGTTTCCCGTGTATTATTACAGAATAACACTGATAAATATGAACCGCTGGTAGAGAAAACCACCACACAGCTGGCGGCATTGCCCGATTATGCGGCAGCGCTCAGCGGCTATTCTCTCCTCGCTGGTCATCTCCCGGAAAAATATAACCAACGGCTGCTGAAAGCAGCCTACGATTTCCTTGCCTGGCCGGATGCCGGAACCAGGGCGCCGGAATCAGCCTGCTCACAGGTAGCGGGCAACGTACCTCCCGGCAACGTACCTCCCGGTGTGCTGGCGGTACGCAGCGTACTGCATCTCGATCGCCCGGCAGCGGTTCCTTATCTCGGTGACCTCCTTGCACAAAAACGTTACTTCCACCCGGAAGCCTTCCAGGTACTGGCTGATGAGCTGAACGGGCTGGCCGCTCCCATGCTGCTGCAGGCGCTGGAAAACGATTACGATGCGAGAATGGTGCTTCCCGTGCTTTCCCAGCTGGATAAAGCATTGTACATCGATCAGCTCTGGCCTTACACCTTACATAAACTGAAATCCGTTCGTACGCTCGTTGCCGTTATCCTGGCAGAACATCCGCAGGCACTGGAAAGGGCTGCAGAACTGCTGGGCCACAAAAAGGCAGACCAGCGCCTGACTGCCGTACAGATCCTCTGTAAACTGGACGACGCCCATGCACGGGAACTGCTGCAGCACGCACTCCACATAGAAGTAAATGACGACGCCCGTGACCTGATGCTGGAAACGCTGGGAGGCCATACCCTCACCGATACCGACGACCTGGTACTGGTAACCAAGCTGGTGACCTTTGCCAAGAAAAGACATAAGCTTTCCAAACCCGCAGAAAAATGGCTGGATGATAAAGCCCTGCCTCCGCTTTACCTGCTGGACGGTACCGTGCTCACTACTGATATGATGCGCTTTCTCATCTACCGCATGTCGCGCGTAACGGAAGTGCGCCCCGATGTGGAAGCCATTCCCCTGCTGCGTTTGATCGACCGCACACGCAGCGGCGACTTTGCACGGGCGCTCTATAAGGCCTATGCCGACCAGGGCGGCGATCTGAAGCTGAAATACCTCATGACCCTCACTGCCCTTCTGGGAGATGATGAACTGGCTGAAACATTACGCGAAGACATACAGTTGTGGATCACCACCAAACGCCTGAAAATGGCGGAACATGGCGTTGGCGCACTGGCCCTGCATGGCAGCAACAAAGCGCTGCGCGCAGTGGAGTTCTTCTCGCGCAGATACCGCTTCCGCAAAGGCGTGGTAGGCGCGGCAGCAATGAGGGCATTGGAACAAACCGCTGCGGAAAGAGGCATTACCCTGCACGAACTGGTAGACTCGCTGGTGCCGGAATTCGGCTTTAAGGGGCTGTACAGGTTCTTTGAAGTAAAGGGCGAAACTTACCGAGCATTCCTGGATAATAATTTTAAACCTGCCTATCTCAACGATAAAGGCCGTCGCCTGAAAGCTATTCCCGTGGCCACGTCCCGGGAAACCCGGAACGCTTTTAAAGCGCTTTCGAAAGAAATGGCAGATACCATCCGGCTGCAAACACAGCGACTGGAGCAGTTCCTGGAAGAACAACGGAGATGGAGCGTTGCAAAATGGCAGACAGTATTCCGTCAAAACCCTGTGATGTCTGTTTTTGCCAACCGGCTGGCCTGGGCATTGTTCAATGAAGCAGATCAGCTGATCAGCACATTTTACTGCGAGGGCCAGGCCATGCCTAAAACACTGGCAAACGATGCGGTTGTTTTCCCGGAAAACGCCTACATCACCCTCCTGCACCCGGCCCACCTCGATGCGGCTACCCTGCAGCAATGGAAAAATAAATTCGCTGAACTGCGCATAGTACCGGTTTTCCCGCAACTGGAAAGACCCATTACCCTGTCGCAGAATTATGCAGATGTAGAATACGATTATGGTGATGCTTCTATGGAAAATGGTTTGCCAAGCGGGTTTATGGAACAGGAAGGTTAGCCGGGGCAAGGCGCGCCCGGCCCTGCAAAACAGCTGCAGCAGTTCACCAGGCACTTCGCCTGGGCGCAACCCGGTTTCTTTTAAATCACGGGATTTTATTGTATTTTTTCACCTTAACCAAGTGAACAATAAAAATCTACGTATGTTAAAACTACGCTCCACACTGGCATTTGCCTGCCTGCTGTTATTGTCGGTAAGCGCCATGCCCCTGCAGGCTATTAATATTATTCCGCAGCCATCTGAAGTAAAAACATTACCGGGCACATTTTCTCTGTCCGGCGCCACTGCCCTAATTCCGGGCCGGTGCACCGGCGAGGCCAGCCAACTGCAACAGGCGCTACAGGAAACATATGGCCTCTCCCTCGCACTCAAACCCGCTGCGAAAAACAATTATATCCGCTTCTCCCTTAATGAAAAACTGGGAAAGGAACTGGGCAAAGAAGGTTACCTCCTGCAGGTATCTCCGGAAAATATTACGATCACCGCAGCCACTACTGCCGGTGTATTTTATGGCATACAGTCTTTACGACAGCTCATTACTGCCAACGGGAACGAATATACGATCGGTGCGGTATCCATTAAAGATAAGCCCCGCTTCGGCTGGAGGGCATTCATGCTGGATGAGGGCCGTTATTTCAAAGGTGGGGAAACGGTAAAACACCTGCTGGATGAAATGGCGCTGCTGAAAATGAACGTATTCCACTGGCACCTGACCGACGACCAGGGCTGGCGCATTGAAATAAAAAAATATCCCCTGCTTACCACCGTGGGCAGTAAACGCGACTCCACCCAATCCGGTACATGGAACAGCAAGGTGTACGATGGTAAACCGCACGAAGGTTTTTATACACAGGAACAGATCAGGGAGATCATTAAATATGCAGCCGACAGGCACATTACCATTGTTCCTGAAATAGAAATGCCGGGCCATTCCAGCGCCGCCATTGCCGCCTATCCCTGGCTGGGCACCACGCACAAGCCCATCAAAGTGCCGGGCAAATTCGGCGTTCATTACGACGTGTTCAATGTATCCGATCCCAGAGTGATCGCTTTCCTGGAAGATGTGCTGCAGGAGGTAATTGCACTGTTCCCTTCCAAAGTGATCCATATCGGGGGCGACGAGGTAAAATACGATCAGTGGAAAGCTGATGCCGGTGTGAAGGCCTACATGAAGGCACATAAACTGGGCTCCCCTGCCGATCTGCAGATTGCCTTCACCAACAATATTTCCAACTTCCTGGCCGGTAAAAACCGCCGCATGGCCGGCTGGAATGAGATCATGGGTAGCAAGCTGCATGAGTTCACCGACAGCAAAGACGTTTCCGCCACTGAAAAGCTCGCCACAGGCACTATTGTACAGTTCTGGAAAGGGGAGCTGAAACTGATCACTGAGGCGGTATCCAAGGGATATGACGTGATCAACTCTTATCATGCCATGACTTACCTCGACTACAGCTACCAGGACATATCCCTGGAAAAGGCCTACAGCTTTGATCCTATTCCGGAAGGTCTTGCCCCCGAATACCACGCCAAAATACTGGGCAGCGGCTGCCAGATGTGGGGCGAATGGATCCCTGACGTAAAAACGATGAACCACCAGGTGTTTCCCCGCCTCGCCGCCTATGCGGAGGATGGATGGACCCTCCCTGCCAATAAAAACTTCACACAGTTCAGCAATGCACTTCAATACTTCTATACCCGCTGGAATATTACCGGCGTATAAATATTAAGCCCAGCGAACCTTCTACCCAAGGCTATTGCCGCAATTATTTTGCAGCAATAGCTTTTATTTTGCCGGCATCAGCTTCAGCGTATCGCCGGCTTTCTGCAAATGATAAATAATAATTCCTCTGGTATTTGCCGTGAGTGCATCCGGCTGGCCTTCCCTGTAGGCAGGGAAAGATCTTACCAGGGTTTTCCCTTTAATATAAAAAGAGTCTTGTCCGCGGTAAGCAGCCTGCTGCATGGTATCCAGTGAGAATGTATTGATCACAACCGGTTTTGAGCTGAGGTCATATGCATAGATCTTACCAAACTGACCAGTACCTTCGGATACCGTTTGCAAATACAATTCGGGTTTACCGTTACCATCAAGATCGCCCACCATGAGGTTTTTCAGCGTTCCTTTTATGTCTTTCTCAATGGTACTGTCTGCCCGCGTGGAATCCTTTTTACTGCCTATTGCCAGCATCAGGTCCCTCATGCTGCTGTTCCCGGTGGTAATTGCTGAAATGCGGTAGTCGCCGTAGGTAGTATCGAATTTGGCGCTTTCTGTTTTTTCTTCCGGCACTCCCTGCACGGGCGCGTTGGCTGAGTCTTTCGCCGCGCGCTCTTCCTTGCTTTGCATGGGACTGTTGCAGCCGCAGAGAGCAACCACCGCTATCAGTGCGGTGCTGATAAATGTACGATCCATGGTTCCGTTTATTTAGGCAGCTCCGGCGTTAAGCGGCCGGAGCTGTGGTTGATCAATGTTTTTTATGCTTGCCGGCTTTGGTATCCTTGCTGTTATGCGTGGTGTCGCTGCCTTTATAGTCCTGTTCTTCATTCTTCCTGCTATCGAGGTTATCCCTTATTTCGGGACGTGGCATATTGGAGAATGATTGCTGTTTACTTTGCCGGGTATTTTCATTTCTGGTACCTTTCATAAGATAAATTTTTGGTGAACAATATTTCAGGGCCACAAAAGCAGTGCCTCACTCTTTTCGCCGGCCTGCGGGCAGCGGGAGAAAAATAACGTGTCTGCCGTTCCACTTATTGGCGTGCATTATCCACAATAACAACGGAGGAAAATGAAGACTGGCGGGCGATAACTAAAATAATGTCAATGCCTTATACCGGGAAATGCTCAACCGCGGAAACAGCGCATGATATCTGCTGGTTATCTCCTGAACATAAAACTGATTTTTATGAAAAACCTACCAGCTACCATCGGGTTCATGGGCCTTTTTACCCTTCTTTTCTTCTTCAGGGGTAATCCGGACAAGGTACAGGCGGCGCCTGTAAAGACTGCCCAGATTGATCAGATTGAATTATTTGCACAGGACACCTTTCCTCCAAAGCCAATGGATACAGTAATGAAACATAAGAAGAAAAAAGACAGGAAAGGGGATACATCCTGGCCACAAAAGAGAGACACCTTATTCAGGTAAATTCAGCGGAGGGGTCGTAGCCCCTCCTTTTTATTGTTCCAGCGTACCAAATAAACCTTTCTTATAATCCTGAATAGCCTGCTCCGTTTCTTCGGCAGTATTCATTACAAAATTATCCTTTGCGGCAACCGGTTCGTTGATAGGTTCCGCGCAAAGATATAAGAGGCGGGTGTTTTCAAGGGCGGTGATATGAATATCCGGCTGCTCATCGTCTTTATCAAATACCACCAGGTGATAACCGGTTACTTCTGTTCCGTTCACTTTTATTTTTCCATCCACAACATACAATAATGTCCAGTATCCACGTGTAGCCTTAAGCGTTACATCGCAGTTTGCTTCCACCTGTCCCCAGATGGCAGTGATAGGTGTAAAATTTTTCAGCGGCCCTGTTTTGTTCTCATAGTCGCCACCAATAAGGGAGAGGTGTACGCCGGGTTTCCCTGCCACCGGGGGCATTTCTGAGCCTTCAACATACTGGTACCAGGGCGCTTCCCCTTTATGTGCAGCAGGTACATTAAACCAGAGCTGCAATAATTCATAGTTGCCGCCTTTCTCCAGAAATTCCCGGGAAGGGCCTTCACTATGCAGGATCCCTCTCCCTGCAAACATCCATTGCACATCGCCGGCAGTAACGGTCATGGCGTTACCTGCGTTATCGCGGTGATAGCCCTGGCCCTGCAACATAAAGGTAACCGGTGCAAATCCCCTGTGCGGATGCGGATGCAGCCTGTCTTCGGGCGATCCGGGGGCAAAATATTTCGGCGGCATATGATGCACCACTATAAACGGGTTGGCAAAACGGAATTGCATAGTGGGCAATGATTGCCGCACCACTTCTGTTTCAGTGATATGTTTTTCACGTCCTTCGAGCACGTGCAGGATCTTCTTCTCCATAAAAACTATTTATCGGATCAGTCTTAATCTGGCTTTTTCCACGGAACTGCGGAACATTTTCAGGATCAGCACTTCATAATCTTCGATCATGATCACCTCTCCTTCCCGGGGGATGTTGCCGTGGATATAGTTAATCAGACCTGAAAGAGTTTCATAATGTTCACTCTCCGGCAACGGGTGGGGTAATAATTCATTGATATCTGCAATATATTCGTGTGCATTCACAATGAAGTTATCGTCTTTCTGTTCCACGATCGGGGCTTCATGGTCGTGTTCATCCTGTATATCTCCCACCAGTTCTTCCAGGATATCTTCCATGGTAACAATACCTTCTGTATCTCCAAACTCGTTGGTTACCACTGCCATTTGCAGGCGCTGGCCCTGGAAAGTACGCAGGAGGTCTTTTATTTTCATGCTGTCCGGCACATAAAATACCGGTTTCATGATGTCTGTAATACTATGCAGTGTTTTTTCATGCATGCCTTTTACCACGTCTTTGGTATATACCACTCCTTTCAGCTCGTCGAGCGAGCCGCTGGATACCGGGTAGCGGGAGTAGCCGTCTTTGATCACCTGGTCTATCAGCTGTTCCAGGGGAAGATTGATATCGAGCGATGAAATATCCTTGCGATGGGTAAGGATCTCCCTTACCCGGCTGTCGTCGAACATAAACACGTTCTGGATCAGTTCCCGTTCGGTTTCCTCGATAGCGCCGCCTTCCTGGCTTTCAGAAATGATCAGTTTCAGTTCTTCTTCGGAATGGATTTCCGATTCGCCGGCGGGTTTAATTCCCATGAGCCGGAGGATGCTATTGGCCAGGCCGTTGAGCAGCCATATAAAAGGACGGAAAATGACGAAAAGGATCCGCAGCGGGATAGCCACTACCAGCGTGGTGGGCAGCGGTTTACGGATAGCCATCGATTTTGGCGCCAGTTCTCCGAAAACGATGTGCAGGATGGTAATAATGGTGAAAGCAATAGCTACGGCTATAACATGGGTAGCGGCCAGTGAAATGGAAACGCCCAGGCGTTCCATCACCTGTAGCACTATGGAGGTCATTACAGATTCCCCTACCCAGCCCAGGCCCAGCGAAGCCAGCGTAATGCCAAGCTGTGTGGCAGCGAGGTAGCCGTCCAGGTTGCTCAGGATGCTTTTAGCCGCGCCGGTGGCTCTTTTACCGGCTGCGCCACCTTTACTGTTTATCTGTGAAGAACGTACTTTAACAATGGCAAATTCTGCCGCAACAAAAAATCCGTTTAATAACACTAATATGATTGTCCAGAAAAGTTGCCAAAGCATGTAGTTGGTAAATTGGTTCGCAACCCCAAATATAGGTAAATCAATTTTTATACGTCCGGGTATTTTGAGGAATTACAAATTATGAATTAGTATTTAGGGAGATATAAAGCGGGTTTTCCCTTCTCTTCCCAGCAATTTTTTCCAATCAGTCTACTAATTTCATAGAGTTTATGTATTTTGTGGAGAATTAAGGCTGGCACATTATAATAAAATGGAGAAAGAACTTACTACTCTTGCTGCATCTGCAGCTGCAACTACAGGCGAAACCGATGCTGCAATACCGCCGGTAAACGGCACTGCACCGGAAACCGCCAACTTTAGAAAACAGCGTTGGATTTACGGTATAGCGGGCATTCTCATACTGGGAGTTATCCTGGGCGTGGCATGGTGGCAGTCGCCCGATTTCCGCACCTATGTGGAGGACGTACCTACTACTTTCTATTATTTCCTGGTGGCCGGTTTTATTTTTGCCATGATCGACGGCGCCATTGGCATGTCCTATGGCATTACCTCCACTACTTTTTCCCTGTCGATGGGCATTCCCCCTGCCTCTGCCAGTACGGCGGTACATATTTCCGAAATCCTCAGCTGCGGCATTGCCGGCTGGATGCATATGCGGATGGGCAATGTCAATAAAAAATTATTCAAGATGCTGATATTACCCGGCATTGCCGGGGCAATGATAGGCGCTTATCTCTTATCGTCGCTGGAACATTACTCGCAATACACCAAACCGGTAGTATCGCTCTATACCCTGATCCTCGGCACTGTGATCCTGATGCGCGCTATTCATGTACAGCGTAAAAAACAGGTAGATAAAAAAATTAGAAGAATTGGCCTGCTGGGTTTTGGCGGCGGTTTTATAGACGCCATCGGCGGTGGTGGCTGGGGGTCTATTGTACTGTCATCCCTCATTGCCGGCGGCAGGCATCCCCGTTTTTCCCTGGGCACGGTAAAGGCTACCCGCTTTTTTATTGCCATGCTCAGCTCACTCACCTTTGTAACTGTACTGTATCATGTGCACTGGGATGCGGTACTGGGCCTCGTAATAGGCAGCGCCATTGCTTCGCCTATCGCTGCAAAAGTTTCCAATAAAATTTCTGCTAAAACTATTATGGTGGCAGTGGCGGTAATTGTGATCCTGGCAAGCGTAAGGAGCATCTTTATGTTTGTGCATAAAATCATATAGCCACGGGCGTTAGTCGTTGTTCACCTGCCTGCTTACCTTTAAGGTAATGGGCTTATTGATCTCGTATTCCACCAGGGCCCTGATGGTGATCTCATCCCTGTCGCTGAAGGGTTTTTCCGGGAGGAACTTCGGGTCAATATCCACCTGGATTTCAGCGGTCCGGTCTTCAAAAAGATAATTGTTACCGCGGAGCTTCTTTGTCACATAACCGGTCACTTTAACAATGGTGCTGTCGTTGTGCAGTTGCCGGGCATTGCGCATCACCTCTCCGATGGTATAAGTCCGTTCCTGCAAAGCGAACAGGGGAAGCAACAAACATAGCAGCCAGCTTTTCATGATAAATATATTGGTTTGCTATCACCATAAACAATATTCGTGTCGGATTGTTCACCGGACAGATACATTTGGTTATCTTGTAAATTATAAACTTCAGGCATGGGATTCCTCAAAACCTACAGCAGCATGTTCTGGTTACTGGCCGGTATTATAGCCGGCAGTATAGCCGGGCTTATATTTGGCGGGCATATCGCCGTTATCAAACCACTGGGGGATATTTTCCTGAACCTGCTTTTTACTGCTATCATACCGCTGGTTTTCTTTGCTATTTCTGATGCTATTGCCAATATTGAGGCCGGGCATAAGCTGGGCCGCATTCTCGGTGTCATGTCGCTGGTGTTCCTGGGCACCATCCTGGTTGCTGCATTTCTTACTATTGTGGCCGTGTGGATATTTCCCATTCACCAGCAGGTCACACTCGTAAAAGACGTAAACCTTGAACAACCGGGCAACTGGGGCGAGCAGTTAGTGCGGCTCCTTACAGTAAATGAATTTTATGAATTACTGTCGCGCAAAAATATGCTGCCCTTTCTTATTTTCTCCGGGCTGGTTGGTTTTGCAGCCATGCGTACCGGCGAAAAAGGCGCTGCCTTCCGGCAGTTCCTCCGCTCGGGCAACGAGGTGATGAAAGACATACTAACGCTCATTATGAAAGCAGGCCCTGTTGGCCTGGGCGCTTACTTTGCTTACCAGGTGGGCACCGTAGGCCCGCAGCTGTTTGGTACCTACGCGCACTCCCTCGGTATCTACTATGGTTTTGGTATTGTATATTTTGTTGTTGGCTTCAGCATGTATGCATTTATTGCCGGTGGTATACCTGGTATAAGGATCTTCTGGAAACATAACATCGTCCCTACCCTTACCGCTGTTGGCACCGGCAGCAGCATTGCTACTATCCCTGCCAACCTCCGGGCGGTAGAAAAAATGGGCGTTCCGCAGGAAATTGGCAATGTAGTGGTGCCGCTGGGCGCCACTTTGCATAAAGACGGTTCCAGCATTTCTTCTATCATAAAGATGGCCGTGGTGTTTGCCATGTTCGGCAGGGGATTCGACAGCGCTGCCGTTATCCTCATGGCGCTGGGCGTTACCGTTATCGTCAGTATCGTGGAAGGCGGGATTCCCAATGGCGGCTACATCGGCGAGCTGCTGGTAATGAGCGTTTATGGCTTCCCGGTAGAAGCGCTCCCCCCGCTGATGATCATAGGCACCCTGGTAGATCCGCTGGCAACGATCCTCAATGCAACAGGCGACAATGTGGCTGCTATGCTCACAACCCGTTTTCTGCGAAAGCGGGCGATGGCAGTTTCGTAAATGCCTGCTCCAAATCGGCCAGCAGATCGGCGGTTTCTTCCAGTCCTACTGACAGGCGGATCAGGCTATCGCTTACGCCTGCGGCCCTTCTCTTTTCAGCAGGAATGGATTTATGCGTCATGGCAGCCGGATGGCATAGCAAGCTTTTAATGCCGCCAAGACTCTCTGCCAGTTTAAAATAATGAGTGGATGTGACAAAAGCAGTTGCTGCTTCCGCTGTATCGTCTTTCAGCGTAAAAGAAATAATACCGCCAAACCCTTTACTCTGCTGCTTCGCCAGCTCATGACCGGGATGCGATGGCAGGCCGGGGTAAAATACTTTATCCACTGCAGGATGTTTCTCCAGGTATTCCGCAAGCGCCTGCGCATTAATACAGTGCTGCTTAATACGCAGGTGTAACGTTTCAATACCACGTATCAGCAGGAAGCTATCGAACGGTGAAAGTATGGCCCCGCAGGCATTCTGATAAAATTTGATCTCCTCTCCCAGTTGCAGGGTCTTAGATACCACTACACCGGCAATGAGGTCGCTGTGCCCGCCCAGGTATTTTGTAGCACTGTGGATCACCAGGTCGGCGCCCAGCTGCAATGGTTTTTGCAACACAGGCGAAGCAAAGGTATTGTCTACACAAAACAAACAGTTATGCGCTTTTGCAATGCGGCCAATAGCTGCAATATCTGAAATCTTCAATGTTGGATTGGTAGGCGTTTCCAGCCATATCAGGCGTGTAGCCGGTGTGATGGCATTAAACACCGCTTGTGTATCGGAAGTATCTACATAGTTTACCTTAATGCCAAACTTCTCATATACTTTGTTGAATAAGCGGAAAGCACCGCCGTAAATATCATCCACCGCTACAATTTCATCGCCTGATTTCAGGAGTTTGATCACGGCATCAATAGCGGCTAATCCACTGGCAAAAGCAGAGGCGGTGGCGCCTCCTTCCAGTTTGGCAATGATCTTCTCCGCTGTTTCACGGGTAGGATTGTTTGACCGGGCATAGTCGTATCCTTTATTTACACCAGGCGCTTCCTGGATAAAAGTAGAGGTCTGGTAAATAGGCACGGCAATAGCGCCTGTTTGCGGGTCTACGGGAATAGAATGGATCAGTTCCGTGATAGTGCTCATCGTTTGTTTGGTTTTTAGTTTGATGAAAATTGATTGATTAAACAGGTTCGTTGAATGAGCTTATCAGGAAGGTGGGGGCATAAAAAAACTCACCTGGGAGCCAGATGAGTTTTCTAATTATTTGAAGTAATAATTTACAGTAAACTATTGATCTGACTTATCTTTCCCGGTTCTTAAACCAGGATGGATGCAGCACCTTTCACTGTTTGCACAGTGATGGTTGCTAAGGTATCGTCGGGCCATGTCCCTCCTCCTTTCTTGATAAGCTATTTAAAGAACTGGTGCAAAGATAAGACAGAAAAAATAACTTCCAAATTTATTTTCCTACAAAATCAGTAGACTATTTAGAGTGCGCCAGTGTAAGGCGGATCCCTTCTTCATAGGAAGTGGGTTTCACATTAAAATGCCTTTCAAATTTTGAAGAGTCGAAAATATAAGGGTGATTATTCTGGTACAGCATTTCCTTCATTTCGCGGATAGTGGTATCAAACAACCCGGACAGGGTAAGCATAAAGCTGCCCAGTTTCATGTACTTCGGCTTTGCATTCATTTGCGCGGCAATGAGCTGTATATATCCCTTCCCGTCTGGTGCGGGGTTGGTGGTAGGCAGGTGCCATACCTGGTTCCAGGAAGTATCGTCCTGCGATAGCAGGTACAAACCTTTGGCCGCATCGGGAGTGAAGGTATAACTATGCGTCTGGTCGTCTTTTCCAAGCCACATGGCGCTGCTGTTCTTTTTAAACTTATCGATGATCAGCAGGTTGAGGAAACCGGTTTTATCGGCGCCCGGCCCATAAAAATCGGCGGCCCTGGCGATGGTAGCGGTGAGATTACCGGCTTTTGTTTCATTCAGCAACTGGGTGGCAATCGCTGCACGAATAGCTCCTTTTTTACTGGCAGGATGATATGGCGTGTCTTCCTTCATTGGGCCGTTCACTAACCCGTACGAGTATACGTTATCGAAGAAGATGAGTTTTGCGCCGGCTTCTTTACATGCACCGATCACATTGGTCATGATCTTTGGCCAGGCATCTGCCCATACTTTGATATCATATTTAAGCCCGGCGGTGAGGAACACCACGGAGCTGCCCCTGACTGCTTTCTTCGTTTGGGCGGAGTCCGTAATATCTGCGGGTACCAGGTCGGTAATTCCTGCAATGGATTTGGGCGAACGGCTCACGAGGCGTACCCGTTTCTGATTTTTTACCAGTTCGGCGGCCAGTTCATTAGCAATTATGCCTCCTGCGCCGAGGATGGTATATAAGGGCTGGATAGAAGAATCAGACATAAAATGAAGGATGTGTTTATATGTAGACGAATGAGTGAACGGAATATTTTATCTCAGGGATCCAGCGGATCAAAAACATTTACCTGCAGGGAGCGGAGGTCGGGCAGGAACGACAAAAAGTAAAGGTCCGATTGTTCTATATCTGCCGCAGGCATATATCCCAGTTCGGTTTTACAACGTTTGGTAAACATAGGGCTGTTTACATATGCCACATGCATGATGTCAGAAACGCACATCATTTTTTTATGAGCCGGGATACCGCTCCGCCACAGGATCCTTACGGCATTGCGCACATTGGTGGTGGTGTGCCGGGCATAAGGGTCGGCCATTACTGCGGCCGCAGGGATCTTTAGTTCATTGACCAGGTATTTCTTCATTTCCACGGCTTCAGAATACCGGGTTCCTACAGGCCGTACATGCCCTCCGGATACAATAATAAATGGAGCCATCCCTTTGCGGTACAACTCCGCACCGGTACGGCAACGGCTTTTACCGGTTTCGCTCAAAGGCTCAGTTGCCGCGGGGCTCGCACCCAGGATAAGCATGGCGGTGTAAGGATATTTACTCCAGTCCGTTTGCTTCACCATTTTGTAAGCGGCTTCATTAATGGCTGATAAAGGCTCATAACGTATGGCCTCATCGCGGTGGTTCAGTTCCAGCAGGCCCAGCGCCACGTCCAGCGAGGGCCGGAAAAACAGCCCCGGCTTCCTTTTTCCTGCCTGCTCCATCACACGTTGTACCATGGACCTGTAGGCAGGTGATGCTACATAATAGGCAGCAGAATCGATCACGGGATAACGGAGCTCTTTCCCATTCGTATAGGCGTTCAGGATATAGTTCACACCGTCGACCGCATCTTTCCAGGCAAGACTCAGCAGTGTGGTATCCGCTCTATCGGCGTATAGCTGAAATACCCCACTGCCGCGCATTTCGTTTAGCAGGCGGCCCATTTCCTTTGGGTGGCGCAACAATAAATCAATCAACGCCTTGCTCACGGAACTGGTAGTACGTGCTGAAAATTGCAGTGGAGCGGTAAGGTCGCCCTTACTCACGGAACCGGTTACACGCTGCCGGTATTCCTGTCCAAGTGTACTGAGAGCACTGTCACTGTTCATGAGCCGCGACAGGCCAGGTAACTGTTCCATCAGGGTAAACAGGTAAAAGATCCTGTCCTGCAGGGCACTGGTTCCCTTATAAAATTTGTAGTGCTGGTCTGGCGAAGCAGGCTGGGCAAAAGTACATGGCCACCACGCCAGGAGTAGCAGCCAGGTTAAAAAACAGTTCTTCATATAATGTATCAAAGCAGATATTACGGCAACAATAATACAAATCTATTGACCCGATATATCAAATCAACAGAAGTATAACAATAATACAAAAGGAAAAGTGAACTTTATCTTTTCAAGTAAAACATAACAGATATCTTATATACTAATATTTATATCTTGAATTGCGGCACTATATGAAACTTTTAATAGGAAAATATATATAATATATTAAATACAATCATATATAGGAAATTCAGCAGAAATTACATATCTATTATTTTTGTTTTTCATTGATTATCTATTAGTTACGGAATATAAAATGACTATTTTCGCACCGGTTTAGCCACCACGCCAACGTCCCAATCATATAATAACAATGTATACAACCCACGAAAAAAAAACCTTTATACGTTATGCCGTACTAACGATAATGGTGATTGTTCTGATGACCTTTTTTATGATCATCTCACTAAGGAAAAAAGAATCAGCGCAGTTAGGCATCGTTGTTAAAGACCTGGTTGCCACGAAAACAGATGCAGGTCATATTGACCAGGCAGTACAATTACTGTATGCGGCAGATAATAACTTCCGCGTATATACGCTTACATACGACCGTAAATACCTGAATACTTATGTGGGACAGCTGAGCAGCATTACAGCGCATCTCGACAGCGCCATGAGCTCCACCGGGAATGAAAAACAGGTGCAAGCCCTGTTGGCCGACAAAGCCCGGAAATCGCAGCTGTACTTACAAACACGGCTATACGTAGATTCGTTGCTGCAGCTATCGCAGGTATGGGATACTACTGCTCCCCCCCCCCCGCTGCAACAACTGAGCAATATTAAAATACCGGTACCCGCTCCGAAGGCCGATACGATCATTACCACGGAAACCGCCACTACCAAAGGGCACAAGAAATTGCTTGGCCGTATCAAAGATGCGATCAGCAATAAATCGCAGGTGCAGCAAACCAGCCAGCACGTAAAGATCGTACAATACGATACCAATAAAGATGGTAAGGCCTTCTCCAAAGAGCAGCTCTCGAAAATACAGGCTGCCTACAATAAATTTATCAGGGATGCCACCGAGAGCCACAATAACCTGAAACAGAAAGAATACGCCCTGGTGATCGCCAACGAGCGCCTGTTCACTGAACTGCTTCACCTCATAGCAGACCTGAAGCAGCATATTGTAGAGGAAACCGATAAAAGACGGCTCCGGCTCGGGCAGGACATCGATCATTCCCTGTACCGGCTGGATAAGCATAATTACTGGGAAATCCCCCTTATCCTGTTACTGGCAGGTATCATTATATATGGTATCATCCGTTTATACCGCTACGACCTGGCACTGCTGAGGGCCAAGCAACAGGCGGAAAAATACGCACAGCAGAAAAGCGATTTTGCCGCCACCATCAGCCACGAAATACGTACGCCGGTGCAATCGCTGCTGGGATATGTGCACCTGATGGAACGCGACCAGCGGCCTGAAACGGTGCCGGCTATACGTCATTCTGCAGAAATGCTGCTGCAGGTGGTAAATAACGTGCTCGACTATACGCGGATGGAATCTGCAGAACCGGTATTAAGGGAAGAAAAGTTTTCTCCCCGCACCGCCATTGAGGAAGTATGCAAAACACTGGCTGTACAGGCAGAAATGAAATCACTGGCGCTGGAGGTAAATATTTATTTCCCCAGTACATTAATCTTAGTGGGTGATGCCTTCCGGTTGAAACAGGTATTGATCAACCTGGTAGCCAATGCGATCAAGTTTACAGAAAAAGGCAGTATTACCGTCACGGCGCATGTGCGTGACAACAACTTATTACAGGTAAGCGTAAAAGATACGGGTGTGGGTATTTCACATAAAGAACTACCTTTGGTATTCGATGCTTTCTCCCAGGGAAATAACCATTATCATAAGGGAAGCGGGTTGGGGTTGCATATTTCTAAGAAAATCATCGATCTGCACAACGGAAAGATTCATGTGGAAAGCCTTCCAGGAAAAGGTACCACTTTTTATTTTGAAATCAGGTACAGGGCGGTGGCCTCATCTCCTGCTACCAAAAAAATTATTGTCCCCGTGAACAGTACATCTACAAACGCTATTATTCCTCCCGGTATCCGTTTACTGGTGGTGGAAGACAGCATTCTCAATCAAAAGTTACTGGCCCTGATGCTGGACAGAATGCAGGCTTCCTATCTGATCGTTTCTTCAGCAGAAGAGGCCCTGGAAGCATATGAAAAAGAGGCATTCGATTTCATACTGACGGACATTGATCTTCCGGGCATCGATGGGCTCATGCTAACCAACATGATAAGGGAACTGCCCGACCCGAAAAAAGCGGCAGTAACCATTATTGCCATCACCGGTAATGTGATGGATGACGATATTGAGCTGTACCTCCGCTCCGGCTTAAACGACTATATCATGAAGCCTTACCGGGAAGAAGATATCCTGGAAAAGATTACCAGGCACCAGCAAATGGCTTAACTTGCGGAATGACTATCGCAGACCAGATCATTTCATTCAACAGCCAGCTGCAATTTCCGGGCAAACTACCTGCAGGCATCCGCGTGATGAACCCTTTCCGGGAAGGCCCCGGTATTATGGACATCATGAAACAGTTCTATAAAAAGTTTTATGATGATAAACAACCCCGGCAACTGATCCTGGGTATCAATCCCGGCCGGCTGGGATCCGGGTCAACCGGCGTCCCCTTTACAGATACCAAACGTATGTGGGATAAATGCGGGATCGAAATCTCCGGCCTCAAAACACATGAGCCCTCTTCGGTATTTGTATATGATGTGATAGACGCCTACGGCGGAGTAAAGAAATTTTACGGGAAGTTCTATATCAGTTCTATTTGCCCGCTTGGATTTACTGCTCTCCAGCCCGGCGGCAAAGAAATAAATTACAATTATTACGACAGCGCTGCTTTGACAAAGGCCGCCTACCCGTTTATTGTGAGCAGCTTAAAAGAACAGCTGCAATGGAATATCAGCCGCGAAGTCTGCTATTGTATGGGGACGGGTAAAAATGCCGCTTTCCTGCAGGCATTAAATGAAAAGGAAAAATTTTTTAAAGAGGTGATCCCGCTGGAGCATCCCCGCTTTGTAATGCAGTATAAATCCAAAACAAAATCACAGTACATCGACAAATACCTGACGGCATTTGAGGAGCATCAGTAACCCCAACCTGTGGAATTTCTACGCTGTTTTGACCGCAATTTCATCTGCAATATTGTTGAGCAGGCCCATATTTAAACGACGACCATTATCTGTAGCGCCCGGTGCGCGTACGTATCCGTCTTCATCTTTCTCCATCACTATCTCCTCTCCATCTATATCTACCAGGAAGCGCTCTGGTGATGCAGGCCTTACATAAAAGCGGCCTCCGGAAGTTTTAATCATAAAAGCATTCATAAGATCTCCTTTTTCTAAGATCTTACGCAAACCACGGACCAGCTATATCAGGACAAAAAATTTCTTAAAGCGCTGCGAATCTATCTCATGATACAGGTACACAGGTTCATCTTCAAATGTTGAAGACAGGGATACTTAAAGGTAATCCGCCGGTTATATTTTTACCAGCCGGCAATCCCAGGTATCCCTGGGTTGTTCCTCTACGGGATCGGGCGTTACCACCCCGGTGATCTGGTAAATATTACCATCCTCATGCAACCGGTCGCCGATCTGAGGGGTTTGTTCATCCTTGAAGCGGATGGTAGCAATGATGCCGAAGGATTTATAACTGTGAATTTTCACAATACTGGCAGATCTTACGGGTAAAAGCAATTCGGCCTTTTTTCGATTGTGACTCCGGTACAGGGAGAACATCAGCCATAATGCTATAGCAAACAGGCCAGGGAGCAGCAGATTCACGGCTTTTTCAGGTTTAGGATTGAATAAATATGTTATTGTTGAACCATACCTCCCGCTGGCATAGAGGAGGTATCACTACAATATAGTAAATTTAACACATGTAAACAATTTTTTTGTATGATGTAGCCGGGCTTTAAACATTAGCTGTAAACACCTGCAACGGATCATCGTACAGGAAAGAATATCCCAGCATGTTCCTCAGTTTGCTGGAACCTACAATCTTATATGGCTCTTCTTTGGCAGGCAACTTCCGGGGCATAGGAATACCGAGATGCTGCGCTGCTGCCTTATAGTAACGGCTGCGTTGCGGATGCCCGCTGGCACAGGCATTAAACACTTCTCCCCAGGCATCTTTCTCGATCACCCGGCGGATAACGCCAATACAATCGTCCCGATGGATAACATTCATAGGCTGACCATTGGATTTCCGCCCTTCCATAATACGACGCTGATCAGGAAGGCGGTCATAGCCTATCAGTCCGCCGAAACGAAGCACAGTAGTATCAAATACAGTAGACGAGAGCAGGAGCTCTTCCACCTCCCGTAATGCCATTCCATTGGGCGTATCGGGCATTTCATCATTTTCCTCGGTTACCAGTCCGTTGATATCTTTATATACAGAAGTGGAGCTGACGAATATTACCTTACGGATAGGGGTAGTTTCAATAAAGCTGCGCAACAGCATTATCTCCGATACATGCGCCTCTTTTCCCCTTTCTTTCCGGGGAGGGATATTTACCACCAAAATATCGGCGTCCCAGAAATCGTCCGGGCCGGTTAACACATTTTCCGACAATACTACAACATAGGCTTCCAGGCCGAGGGCCTGTAGTTCCCGCACACCCTCCATGCTGGTGCGCGCGCCTTTCACGGGGTAACCGGCGGCTTTCAGATGCAATGCCAGGGGCTTACCCAGCCAGCCGCAACTTAAAATACTGATCCTTTCTTTTTCCCACTGTGGTGTTACTGCTGTGCTATCCATATCAAATAATATTTTATCGCCACGATACTGATCACCATTACAAAAGTAACCGCATGATTAAGGTACATCACCTTACGGAATTCATCGTGTTCAATATTACGTTCATTTTCGCCAATATAGGGTTTGTGTACTTCAATTCCCTGGTAAAGGTTAGGTCCGCCGAAGCGGCAGTCCAGGATGCCCGCCAGTGCGGCTTCAGGGTAACCGGAGTTAGGGCTGCTATGCGCCGGCCCGTATTTGATCATAAAATGCCAGGCCCGGCTGCTGCCATACAGAAGGATCATCAGCAGGGCTGTGATCCGGGCCGGGATAAAATTGGCCACATCATCCAGGCGCGCAGCAAAACGTCCAAAATACAGGTATTGCGCATTCCTATAGCCTATCATTGAATCAAGCGTATTGATCATTTTATAGAGCATCATGCCAGGCAGGCCCAGCACAGCATAGAAGCACAGCGGGGCTACTACCCCATCGCTCAGGTTTTCAGACATCGACTCCAGCACCGCGATACGGATCTGGTCCGGCGACAAATGGCCGGTATCCCTTCCTACTATCCAGGACAGTCGCCGGCGCCCTGCTTCCAGTCCTTCGTGGTGCAATGCGTCAAAAACCTCTCGGCCTTCCTGCAACAGGCTTTTATTGGCCAGTGCAAAAAAAACAAACACCGTACTGAATGCATAGTACACTACCGGCCACCCAGATAGTACTATAAGTATAAAATAAAAACTTACATACACCGTCCCGCAAAGCGTAACTGTAAGTAAGGTGCCCTTCCAGAACCGGCCCCCGCCCCGGTTAAGCCAATAGGCGCCCTGCCGGATCAACCAGCCATACACTTTCACGGGATGCGGCCAGCTGCGCGGATCTCCCAGCACCAGGTCGGCAATGTACCCTAACAGTAATGGCAATACGAATTTTAATACAGGGTCCATTGGCGCAAAGCAGTGATCAGTAATTTATTATCGGCGGCGCTGCGGCAGGCGACACGGCAATGACCAGGTCCTAGTCCATAGAAATTGGAGGCATCCCTGATCAGCAAACCATAGCGTTCCATCAGCCATGCCTTCAAGCCGGCAGCCGTACCGGTTAATGTTTCAAAAAGAAAGAAATGCGTGTGGGACGCATGTACTTTATACTCCGGCATCTTACGGACAGCCTCCCATAACCGGAACGTTTCCTGTAACAGGCCGTCGGTTGAAATCGTGAACTGTTCAGGGTGCTCCAGGATATAATAACCTGCTTCGAGCGCCAGGCTGTTCACCGACCAGGGCATCCTGAAAACGCGGATCCTGTCCAGCAGCGGCTTCCGTGCAGCCACATAGCCCAACCTCAGCCCGGGGATGCAGCATGTTTTTGTCATGGACCTCAGCACCAGCACATTGGGCAACCGGTGCAGATGAGGCAGCATGGTAGCTGCATCCAGCGTAAACTGTATATAGGCTTCATCGATGATGAACACCGTATGCTTATTGTGTATAATGAGTTGCTGCAGGGCTTTTTCATCCAGCGCCTGCCCGGTAGGATTGTTAGGATTGCAGATAAATACCAGGTCGCTGGCAAATGTGGTATCTGGTGTAAGTTTATCCCATTGGAGGTATTGTACCTGGTGCCGGTACAGCTTACACGCATCTTCATACTCGGAAAAAGTGGGCACTACCACAGTGGTAGTAGCGCCGGTAAAGGCCTGTGCCACCAGGTAAATAGCCTCCGTGCCACCATTGGTCACCAGGATACTGCCGCCGGGCAGAGAGGTATGGTCTTCCAGCAGGGCCTGCAGTTTTACGGCGCCTGCATCCGGGTAATGATCAATACCGTTTATTTTGTTACTGAGATGCTCCTTTAATCCTGCCTGTAAACCACCATACCAAACATTGGAGCTGAAATCAGCCTTCACCTGCTGATCAAACAGGTAGCCATCGTCTCCGTGTCCTTGTATCATAATGCAATATTATTATAATTCCAGTGCCTTATAAACAGCCGGAATATCCAGATGTTCACGGATATGTGTTGCCAGTTTGTTATATTGTTCTTCCCTGAACCGCCGGTAATCAAATTCCTTTGCCACTACGGGTTTGCCGCAATGCGCCAGCAGGTCATTGATCACTGCATCATTGTCCAGGATACCATGAAGATAGGTACCCCAGCAGTTATCCCTAAGGAAATAACCATCTGTGCCGCCACCGGTAAAAATATTTAGCGGAGAAGGAACCGCTGCAGTGGTATCTCCCATATGAATTTCATATCCCTCACATATTTTCTGCTGACCACGATAATAAAAAGTCCTTTGCCGGGTTACCTTCTCTTTTGTAAGCACGGTGTTAACAGGTAAAATACCCAGGCCCGGGATGCTGCCGGCAGCGCCTTCCACGCCATAAGGATCTGCTACCTGTTGGCCCATCATCTGGTAACCACCGCAAATGCCGATCACTGCCTTATTTCGTTTATGCGCGTCCGTTATTGCCGCAGCAGTACCGTTGTTCCTGATAGCTACCAGGTCGGCTATCGTATTTTTACTTCCGGGAAGGATAATAATATCTGCAGCCGCCAGTTCCGCGGGGTTGTCGGTATAAAAGATATTTACCCGCTCATCTTTTTCCAGCACATTGAAATCGGTGAAGTTCGACATATGCTGCAGCAAAACGATCGCAATATTTATCTCTCCTGTAACATACCGCTTCTGTTTAAGCGGCAGCGAAACCGCATCTTCTTCTTCAATATGAATATCGTGATAGTAAGGTAACACACCGGTTACCGGTACACCGGTTATCTTTTCCAGCAGGGTCTTTCCATCTTCAAACAAGCGGATATCCCCCCTGAATTTATTAATAATGATTCCTTTTATCAATGCTTTTTCTTCCGGTGGCAACAATGCGATAGTGCCATACACGCTACCGAAAATGCCTCCCCGGTCGATATCCGCAATAAGGTAAACGGCCGCACCTGCATGCAGGGCGATCCGCATATTGGTGATATCTTTTGCACGCAGGTTCAGCTCTGAAATGCTGCCTGCCCCTTCCATTACAACGGGATTATAGCGTTGCGACAGGCGGTTAAACGCACCTTTCACTTCCTCAAAAAGCGCACGTTTATCATCTTCCATAAAGTATTCCCAGGCCGATTGGTTGCCGGCAGGTTTCCCGTGCAATACCAGCTGGGCGTTACGGTCGCTGGTAGGTTTCAGCAGTACCGGGTTCATATCAGTATGGCAAGGCACTCCTGCCGCTGCAGCCTGAACCGCCTGCGCACGGCCTATTTCCAGGCCATCGGGCGTTGCATAGCTGTTGAGCGACATATTCTGGGCCTTAAAAGGCGCCGGAATATATCCATCCTGTTTGAAAATGCGGCAAAACCCGGCTGTGATCACACTTTTACCTACATCTGAGGCAGTGCCCACAAACATTACCGGCCGGAGTTGTTTCATTCTTTCATGACATTAATGCTGCCGCGAAGATATTAACTTTAGGATAAGAATACCAGTGTAAACTATTTAAACACCTCCTCTTCAATCCCCCCATTCACCACTGCCTTCTTCACGGTCATCACCGCTTCAAAACCACTTGGGTCGGTGGTGGTAATCGCAAACGGTAACCGTATACCGTTCAACTCGCGGTAATCAGCATAATCAGTAGTTGTTTCCGGCTCTTTGCCTTCCTGCCCCGGCAGGGAAACGGTGCGTACTTTCAGCCCTGTTTTCACATCATAGTAGTTACGCATCAGCGCTCCGTTGGAAGTGGCAATGCTCATCACATATGCCTCGGCGTTATTTACTTCTTCTGTCACCGGCAACAGCTCCATCTTAACATCGCTGCCGTTGTTAAGATATTGCAACTCCGGGAACAGGCCGTTTTTATCCTTCAGGATAGCCTTGTCCGACGGCGATAGCGGGATGTTCTTTCCCATGCGGGCCATGCTTACGTTATTGCCGTTAATGAGCAACCTGAAGGGCACCATATTATTTATTGGTACGGTCACCACCTGCAATATTTTATCCGGTTGCTTTACCTGCACACGACGTTCAATAACAGTGCCTTTAACGTTAGCCTCTTCTTCCAGCAGTAGGTCTTTTAAGCCTTTCAGCCGACTGTCGCCACCAACTGCATCAATATACCTTTTTAATATAGCCGTTGCCGTAGTTCCGGGAGGCACCGGTTTTCCTGTCTCCCCTTTCCAGGTATTATTGGATGGATTGATATCAGGGAAATTGCCTGCGGGGTCAATAATTACGCCGGCTAATTTAGTAGTGGACGGATAGCGGAATGTCCAGTTACCGCCACGTTGCCAGATTTCCACCGGCAGGCGTACCGTATCCGTTTTACCATTGATATCTGTTATGGCCAGCACCACCGGCATGGGCAATTGTTCCAGGTTCTGGATGGTAATGAGGGCGCCTTGTGCCGGATCGTTCTTTACATATTTCACATCTTTTACTGCCTGGTCCAGTTTCCAGGTATTAAAGAACCATCCTCGCCAGAACCAGCTGAGATCTTCCCCTGCGGCATTCTCCATACTCCTGAAAAAATCCCAGGGCGTAGGATGTTTAAATGCCCAGCGCCTGATATATTCCCTGAAAGCATAATCGAAACGCTCAGGGCCCAGGATCTCATTCCGGAGCAGGTTCAATCCCGCAGCAGGCTTATAATAAGCGGCAATGCCGTTATAATTAAGCCCTATCACATCCGGTGTATTCATGATGGCTTCTGCATTGGCAGAAAACAACATGGGGGCCGCCCGCTGCATACTTTGGCGGGCAGCGTATTCGCCGTTATTAAAATGTTGGGTAGCAATGCCGTTAATGAAAGTATTAAACCCTTCATCCATCCAGGCATATTTACGTTCATTGGAGCCTACGATCATGGGGAACCAGTTATGCCCGAACTCGTGGTCTGTAACACCCCAGAGGCCGCCCCTGGTAGATTTCCAGTTACAGAAAACAATACCGGGATACTCCATCCCTCCTACAATTCCAGCTACATTGGTAGCTACCGGGTACGAATATACGTACCACTGCCTGGAGTAATGTTCAATACAACCTTTTACATATTCGGTGGATCTGCCCCAGGCATTTTTACCGGCTACTTCCAGCGGATAAAGCGATTGTGCCAGCGCTTTTTTACCTCCCGGCAGGTTAATACGTGCCGCATCCCAGATAAAGGCCGCAGAGGCGCCCCAGGCCACATCCCGGGTATTTTTACACACGAAGTGCCAGGTACGGTTTCCCGAGGGAGTGTTATTTTTTATGTCTGCGCTATCACGGATATACACCGTTTCATCGCTGTTGCGCGCTTTGGCAAGACGGCTTATTTCTTTAGGCGATAGTACCTGTGCTTCATTCACCAGCTCGCCGGAGCCGCCTATGAGCAAACTGGCGGGCGCTGTGATGGTATAATCAAAGTTGCCGTATTCAAGATAAAATTCAGAAGCGCCCAGGTAAGGAATATTATTCCATCCGAGTATATCGTCGTACACCGCCATACGTGGGTACCATTGTGCTATCTCGTAGATCCATCCATTGGCAGTGCGCAGGCGGCCGGTACGGTCGGTACCATATTCCGGGATGGTGTATGCGTAATCTATTTTCAGCTGCAGGGAGGCGCCTGTTTTGAGCGCATCTGCCAGTTTCACCTGCATACGGGTATCATTTACGAGGTAATTGGCGGCAGCAGATTTCCCGGCACTGATCACAGTTACACTTTTCAATTCAAATCCCTGTGTAAAGCTGCGGTTGGCAAAACGCTCACCAGAAGCGGCCACAGTAGCGCTTCCCCTGGAGTCTTCCCGGTAAATATTCTGATCCAGCTGCAACCACAAAAAAGGCAGTTGATCCGGGCTGTTATTTTTATAGGTAATGACAACGGAACCGCTTATACGATGCTGCGCGGTATCAAGCGTTACAGCCAGTTTGTAATCTGCCGCATTCTGCCAGTATTTCGGACCGGGTTGCCCCCCTGCGCTGCGGAACTCATTACCTGGCGCCGGGTAAAACAGTGGAGAAAAAGCCTCATGCGCATCGTACTTAGACACTGCCTGCCCCATTCCCCGCTGCATCCCCACGCACAGCAGCAGGGACGCAATAGCATAGATTCTGTTGATTTTCATCGGGAGAGATTAGATTTAGAAGCATCGAATATACAGGAAAATACCGACAGCTTAAAGCCATTACAGCGAACAACGAAGTGACAAATCACTTCGTTGTTCGCTGTAAACGGGTTTGCAGGCAGCTGCTTACAGACCGTGCTCCCTTAATTCTTTTTTTACATGTTTAAGACGGAAGGCAAAAAGGATACTGAGGATACCTGTTCCCCAGAAAGCGGCAGCCATCAGTCCCAGTATGGTAGCTACCCCAAGAGCAGGGTTATCGAGAATAAAAATGGAAATGATAATAAGGCCAATCCCTCCCACCAGCAGCCAGCCCCAGTTGGGTACTTTATCTGTTTGCAACTGTATGGAAAAGCCGATCAGGCTGATACCTTTGAACATAAACCAGAATGCCAGGAAAAGCGGTATCACGGCCATGCTTACGGAAGGGTATAACATGAGGATAAAACCTATCACCACATCTATAATACCTGATGCAAGCGACCATCCCCACCCGTGATGCGTGCTGCGGTTGCTCACTGCGAAGGCAATTTCAAAGATACCTGTCACGAACAGGGTAACGCTGAAGAAAATGCTGAGCAGTACATAACTGCTGAAGGGATTGGAAAAAACAATAAAGCCTGCGATCAGGAAAATAATTCCATTGAGCAGGTATAACCACCAATACTTAACATTGTTCCTGATAGCCGAAATTAATTGTGACATAATAATTACTTTAACGTGATGAAAGGATAGCACTACGTTTTTCTTTAACACATCCGGTTGTAAAATGTTCGCAGGGAACACAAGGGCGCAAAAACCGGGGAAAAGCACTTAACTTTGTCCAAATGATTTAAATCATTTCTTTAATAAAAGACGGAAATTATCTTTGTGGAATGAATAAGGCGATCAAGCAAGACAGAAAACCGCCAAATTGGTGGCATCAGGCAGATTTCATGGGCATTCACGCGGTGCCCTTACTGGCATTTTTTACCGGTACAACAGCGTTTGACTGGATTTTATGCGGTGTACTGTATGTAGTACGTATGTTTTTTGTAACGGCAGGTTACCACCGTTATTTCTCTCACCGTGCATTTAAAACGTCGCGGTTCTTCCAGTTTATCCTGGCGGGCGGCGCACAAAGCAGCTTACAGAAAGGCGCCTTATGGTGGTCGGCCAACCACCGTATTCACCATAAACACAGTGATACCCCCGAAGATCCGCATTCAGCCAATGTATACGGCTTCTGGTATGCCCATATCGGCTGGATCATGGGGCCTGAATACAAACCTACCCGTTTCGACCTGATCAAGGACCATAAGGCGAAGGAATTGTTGTGGCTGAACAAATGGCATATGGTGCCGGCCGTGATCCTGGCAATTGCCGTTTATTTTGTAGGGAATAAGGTAAATGGCACCGGCTGGTTCGACTGGTCCGCAGGGCTCTCTACCTTACTGATAGGCTTTTTCCTGAGCACCGTTATCTTATACCACGGTACTTTTACCATCAACTCACTTATGCACAAAATTGGCAATAAGAGATATTATACCGGCGATGAATCCCGCAACAGTGCTATCCTGGCGCTAATTACCCTGGGCGAAGGCTGGCATAACAATCATCACTATTACCAGAGCGCTGCCCGTCAGGGTTTTTACTGGTGGGAGTTTGACATTACCTATTATATAATCAAAACCTTAGGTTTTCTGGGGATAGTATGGGAAATACGCCCTGTTCCCGCGAAACTGAAGGAAAGCAATAAACTGAGCCAGCAGGCTGCTCCGCGGGTTCCCGTCGAAGAGCTGAGCTAATGCCGCGGATTTTATTTGACGCGGAGGTTGTCTGACTCAGGATTAAACTGATTACGCTGATTACCCTGATTGGATTTGGGAGATATAAGAGCATATATATAATTCTCCTTTTAGAAGTATACTAATGAAAGCTATCTGGATAATGCTACGGCAGAACCAGGTAGCTTCATAATCTTTATCCAGCCTTCTGAAAAAATTTAGCCAGGCGAAATAGCCACTACGGCTCACCTCAAATACAGTACCCATCTTCCCGACATTAAATTTACCGCCTGGCCACTTCTCCGGCTGATTTGCCATTAAGATAAAGTTCCGCTGCCATCTTTTTGAAGGCCTTGTCGTAGGCTCCGTCTTTGTTGTTTACCCATAAATTCAAAGTTGAGAAAAGGAGCTTAACTTATTGTCTGCGCAAATGTAGCAGCTCCACTGTTTTCTCGTGGACCCCGTCTCTACAGGCATCTCATTCCACAATAGCTCCGGCGCCTCCCCGTATAGCTCAGGAAGATATAAGCATTATTCAGGCGCAATTATGAGGATCCTTTTTTTCTATTCCCGAAGGGTAAATTTTGAGACTGAATGTATCTGATAAGCAACGTTAGTTAATTGATACACCTATAGCTCCCGGCAAGCGTATTGAAATAATAAATATTTGAAAAAAATATACGCCCAATACAATATAGAAATCATGGAAAGTTATCTGCATTCAACAAAATCAACCAATTATTTGAATACTTATGAAAAGGCATTTACTTGCATTGCTATTTACAGCTATAATAGGTGTTCCGTCTTTTGCCGTTAGACAGCGCCATACAGTATATTAGAACAGCCTGGTAATATAAAAATCAGCTAATGATCAAAACATATTGATAAGCATTTATCCCGGCGAAATCAATAACTAGGCTTAAGATCAGTAACCACGCAGATTAATCCTGAACCAGACAACCTTCGCAAATTTTTTCTATCTTGTTTCCCTAAAATTAAAATTCCATGCATTACGCACCCGCAGCAGACAGGTATAACAATATGACCTATAACAGGTGCGGCAAAAGCGGTTTACAACTGCCTGCCGTATCACTGGGCCTGTGGCACAACTTTGGTTCTGTTGACAATTTTGAAAACGGACGCAGTATCATTCACAATGCTTTTGATAAAGGTATCACCCATTTTGACCTGGCCAACAACTATGGCCCGCTACCTGGTAGTGCAGAGGAAAATTTCGGCAGGATATTGAAACAGGATTTTACCGGGCATCTCCGGGATGAACTGATCATTTCCAGCAAAGCAGGTTACACCATGTGGCCCGGCCCTTATGGCGACTGGGGCTCCCGCAAATACCTTATTTCCAGCCTGGATCAAAGCCTGCGCCGTATGCAGCTGGAATATGTGGATATTTTCTATTCACATCGTCCCGACCCGGCTACCCCCATCGAAGAAACGATGGGCGCGCTGCATAGCATTGTGCAACAGGGAAAAGCTTTATACGTAGGTCTTTCCAACTACAACGCCGAACAAACAAAAGCGGCCGTAGAGGTGTTGAAATCACTCGGCACTCCCTGCCTCATACACCAACCTAAATACAGCATGTTTGAACGTTGGATAGAAGGAGGGCTGCTGGATGTACTGGAAGCCAACGGCGTGGGTTGTATCCCCTTCTCTCCCCTCGCCCAGGGATTACTTACAGACCGTTACCTGAACGGCATCCCTGCCGGATCGCGCGCCAGCAAACCTAGCGGTTTCCTGCAGGAAGGCGATGTAACCCCTGAAAGGATCGAGAAAGTTAAAAAGCTGAATGTACTGGCTCAACAACGCGGGCAATCGCTTGCACAAATGGCGCTGGCCTGGATCCTGAAAGATAAAAGGATCACTACTGTATTAATTGGCGCCAGCTCTGTTGCCCAACTGGACAACAACCTGGATACGCTGAAGAATACCGCTTTTTCCAAAGAAGAGCTGGATGCTATTGAAGCAATATTGAAATAGTATTTTAGTCATTAGCCGTTAGCTTAACCGCTAACGGCTAATGATTACTTTCTCGGTTTCGCCCTTTCATATTGTATCGGCCATTTCACCTCTGCTCCCAATACATGCGCTGCCCTCAGCGGGAAATAAGGGTCCCTCAACATTTCACGGGCCATTAACACCATATCGGCACGGCCGTTGGCAATGATGGATTCCGCTTCTTCTGGAGTAGTGATCAGCCCTACCGCACCGGTGGCAATACCGGCTTCCTTACGGATCTTTTCAGCAAAAGGCGTTTGGTATAACGGCCCTACCTTAATCTGCTGGTGTGCAGCCAATCCGCCCGATGAACAATCTATCAGATCCACTCCTTTCTCTTTTACAATAGCAGCCAGCTTCACCGACTCTTCAGGATTCCAGCCGCCTTCTGCCCAGTCGGTGGCAGAGATACGCAGCAGCAAAGGATATTGTTCCGGCCATACGGCACGTACCCTTTCCACTGTTTCCACCAGGAGCCGGATCCTGTTTTCAAAGCTGCCTCCGTACTCATCTGTACGTTGATTACTGAGAGGAGATAAAAAATTATGCAAAAGATAACCATGCGCACCATGTATTTCAATCACCCGGAAACCTGCTTTCAGCGCACGGATAGCCGCGGCTTCAAAATCATCTTTTACTTTACGTATGCCTGTTTCCGTGAGCGCTACCGGTACCGGATATACGTCGTTGAAAGGAATGGCGCTGGGAGCTACCACCTGCCAGCCACCCTCTTCCGGGGGCAAGGCCTTGCTTCCCTCCCAGGGCCTTAACGTGCTGGCCTTCCTGCCGGCATGCGCCAGCTGGATGCCTGGCACCGCACCCTGCTCCGCAATGAAAGCAGTAATGGCCTGCAACATAGGTAAATGCTCATCTTTCCAGATACCCAGGTCATGAATGGAAATACGGCCTTCCGGGGATACAGCTGCTGCTTCTGTCAGTACCAGGCCGGCGCCACCCACTGCCCTGCTGCCCAGGTGCACCAGGTGCCAGTTATTGGCAAACCCGTCGGTAGAAGAATATTCACACATAGGCGATACCGTTATC
Source organism: Chitinophaga polysaccharea (assembly GCF_902150045.1). Lineage (GTDB taxonomy): Bacteria > Bacteroidota > Bacteroidia > Chitinophagales > Chitinophagaceae > Chitinophaga > Chitinophaga polysaccharea_A. The sequence goes on along the minus strand of NZ_CABFVU010000001.1, from coordinate 3,432,276 downwards.
CTGTTCCTGAATGTAACTTCCCTCAATTGCAGGGGACTGAACAAATGTGACATAAAATGCTGCTTTTAAGATCTTTAAAATTAAGCATTAATCATACAGCGAAAACATAATATTCTAGTGGTACCAGCCACAGCAAATATCCCGGGAAAAGCCTAATTTTACCCCATATACCTATAAATCCAATGTACCGTTTCCCTGTCCGAGGCAAATTTGTTGTATCCCTTGTGCTCTGCTTTTTTTCCTGTTTAAGTGCTGTTGCTCAACAAAACGCTGATTTTAGTGCATCCGCTACCAGCGACTGTGAGTCGCTCATTACCAGCTTCACTGATCTGTCCACCGGCAATCCTGTTGCCTGGTTGTGGAACTTTGGGAATGGTACCACATCTACCAAAAAAAATCCAGGCGCCACCTATGTAAAAACAGGAAAATATACGGTATCATTAAAAGTAACCTTCAGTGACGGCAGCTCCAAAACAGCCGTTAAAACAGATTACATCGCGGTAAGGGCAAAGCCTGCAGTAAACTTCAGTATCTCTTCCGGTAAAGGATGCGCACCGTTTGCTGTCACATTCGCGGATAAATCTACCGCAGAAGGAAGCCTGCAGAACTTCAGCTGGGATTTTGGTGACGGCGAAATCTTACAGAACGGCGGAAGTTCTCCCAGTCATACCTACACCAAAGCCGGCGTGTATAGCGTGATCCTGACAGTAACTGACAGTTACGGCTGTACGAATTTTAAAGTACTGGAGAAGGTAGTGGACGTGACGTCAGCTATCAGCGCCAGTTTCAGTATAGCGGAAAAAACACTATGCAAAGCGCCGGCAGATGTATTGTTCACCAACACCTCCACCGGTACGGGCACCCTCTCCTATAAATGGGAATTTGATGACGGCGGCACCAGTACGCTCAAAGATCCGCTGAAACATACATATACCACCAAAGGCACACATAGCATAAAACTAACGGTGATGAATGAACGGGGTTGTACTGCCACGGAATCGGTGACCGACATCAACGTGGCTAATTACGCTACTACCTTCACCACCCCCTCACTGATATGTACCAACCAGGAAGCCCAGTTCCAGGCTACCTTTTCGCCCGTTCAGCCGCAAAGCACTACCTGGGAAATCAATGGAGAATATGCTTGGTCGTACCAGAACAGCGTTAGCTATCGCCCCCAAGCTGAGGGGCCGCTTCATATTAAACTCACTGCCATGTATGGCAACTGCGCCGATGTAGTGGAAAAGACCGTTACCGTAAAACCAACACCCACCGGGCAGATCAGCACGGATAACAAAGCCATTTGCTCCGTGCCGGCAACCGTTAATTTTAAAGACAACATGACCGGCGCTGTCAGCTGGAAATGGAGTTTTGACGACGGGCAAACCTCTACGTTGCAAAATCCTACGCATATATACAACAACCCCGGCAGCTACTACGTGAATCTGGTAGCCACCAGTAAAGACGGCTGTGCCGCCTACAGCACCAACTACCTGTACATCAGTCAAACGGATGTATACCCTTATATGTCGAACAACAGCGGTTGCGAAGGGCTCAAAACTTCTTTTTATGCCAATATTAACAATAATGATGTAATTAAAACCTACCTGTGGAACTTTGGCGACGGCACTACTTCCACTGAGGCCCAGCCGGAGCATACCTATAACAAGGCAGGCGTTTATACCGTTACCCTGCAATATACTACCGGCAACGGCTGTACGGGAACAAGAACGGCTATCGGCAGCGTGGAAGTATATAAAAAACCTACGCCCGACTTCTACTCACCAGGCGCACCCGAAGTATGCGGCAATACCCTTACCACCTTTATCGACAAATCAGACGTAGGCAACAGCTGGTCATGGGATTTCGGGGACGGAAGTTATGGCTATAACAGCACCTCCCAGCACAGTTATTCTGAGCCTGGTATTTATAATATCACCTTAACGGTTTCCAATGGTTCCTGCCCCAATACCATCACCAAAACCGGGTATATTAAAGCGGTAAATCCTTTTCCAAGGTTCAATATTGAACCGGTAGATTGTAGTAAACGTACTACCGTTACCGTTAGCGAATTTTCCCTGGGCGCCACCAGCTGGAAATGGAACTGGGGCGACGGCACAGATACTTCATACACCCGGCAAAGCAGTGCGGTTACACATATTTATTCCAAATCAGGTACCTATACTATACAGCTTACCACCTCCGATGGTCATTGCGAAACCTATCTCAGTAAAACGGTGACTATCATCGCGCCATCTCCTGTTATTATCAGCTCCGATAAAACAGCGCTTTGCAATAATGAAACCATTACTTTTAAAGTAACGTCCGCTGCCACCAGCATTTATCATTATGATCCTTACTACTGGCAGGTAGATGAAACAAACACCACATGGGGCTACAGCTATGGCACCTACACATATACCAATCCCTCTCCGGGTAAGCACACCGTGCGTTTGCTTATGCTCAATCAACTCTATTGCTATGATACCAGCAATGTTATAGCGGTGAATACACGCGGCCCTATCGCCGACTTTAACCTTCCAACCGAAGCACAGTGCAAAGGCACTGAGCTTACATTCACCGATAATACAGATCTTACTTACAGTAACAAAATAGTAAAATGGCAATGGAACTTTGGTGATGGCACCCCGTTGGAAACCTTTACCAGCGCGCCATTTAAACATACTTACCAACAGGCGGGCAACTATTTCTATCCTACCCTAACCGTTACCGACCAGGATGGCTGCAGCAATACCACCAGCGGAAAATCCCTGCAGGTGAACGGCCCGGTGGCTTCATTCTATGCAGACTACTACCTGGTGAAACCGGGAAGCACAGTGAACTTCGGCAATACCTCCTATGTAACCGGCGGATATATTACAGATCTTAAGTGGGACTTTGGCGATGGCAACGCTTCTAATGAACCTTATTATGTATCGCATTTCTATTCCGATAAAGGGCTTTTCCCGGTAACATTAGAGTTGAAAGATAATAACGGTTGTACCGATAAGGTAACTCAAAACATTAAAGTATCCGCCGTAGGCGCAGGATTTACCTATACCTCAGAATTTGTGAACGGCAGCAAATGCGCGCCGATGATCTTCCGTTTCACCAATACTTCCATCAACTATACTACCTGCTCCTGGGATTTCGGCGATGGCGGTACTTCCGACCAGTTTAACCCGGTACATACCTATACAGAGTCAGGGCATTATACCGTAAAGCTTAAAGTAAAAGGCGATGCAGATACGGAAGATGAATACAGCGAGATTGTGATTGTTACAGGACCTTACGCGACCATTGCCACCAGCGCCGATGGCGGCTGTCTTGAAAAAGAAATCACCTTTACCATCAAACCTGAAAATGCCACAACTTTCAGCTGGGACTTCACCGATGGTAATGTTGAACAAACTACAGCACTCGAAATAAAACATCATTTCACCGAACCGGGAATTTACAAACCAAGACTGCTGCTGAAAGATGACGCCGGCTGCAAAGGCAGCGCCTTCCTGGATCACCCGGTAGTGATAGACCAACTGGATATTAAACTGAATCCTTCGCCTGCTAAAATATGCGATGCCGGCGAGCTTACCTTCGCACCGGTGTTCAACAGCTACTCTGTGGAAGAACTGGGCATGGCGCCAACCTATACCTGGACATACGACGTCTCGCTAACGCCCACAGGCATCAATACTACCACACCGGTATTCCAGCTGGACAAGTTGGGCGAGTATAAATTCGGCATGACAGCCACTACAAAATATGGTTGTAAACAAACAGTGGAGGTGCCGGTAAACGTATACCCGAAACCGTTAGCCGCTATCACTGCGCCTGACCAGGCCTGCAAAGATGTACCTGTTGCCTTCAGCGGCAGCGTTACCAAAACCAGTGATGTTACATGGAACTGGGACTTTGGCAACAACCAAACCAGCGACTTGCAGCAACCGGCCGCCCTGTCGTACGCACAGCCTGGCCTGGTGCAGGTGAAACTCACTGTTACCAGTAAAGACGGTTGTACTGATGATGTCATTCACCCGCTGAATATCTTACCACTGCCTGATATTAAAGCCAGCGCCCCGGCAGAATTTGTATGTCTTGGTAACACTACCTTGCTCCATGCTGGCGGTGGCGGTACTTATGAATGGACCCCGGCAACAGGATTAAATGATCCATCACTTGCCGAGCCTACAGCCGCCCCCATAGTGAATACCACCTACCAGGTAAAGGTAACTGACAACAACGGATGTATCAATAATGACGAAGTAAAGCTCAGGGTGATACAACCGTTTGAGATAAAGGCTACCCCTGATACCGTGTTATGCCTGGGCGATAAACTACCACTCCGTGTATCGGGCACCGACTATTATACATGGACCGGCACTGGCATCGACAAGCCCTCCTCTCCCGCTCCTGTGGCTACGCTCCCCCGCACCGGGCAATATGTTTATGAAGTAACCGGGTTTGATAAGGATAATTGTTTCTCTGATAAAGCATCCCTCACAGTGCGTGTAAACCCCGCCCCTACGGTGAATGCAGGAACTGACCGTGAGATCATGGCCGGTATACCCGTATATCTCTCTGCCAATACCAGCAGCGACGTGGTACGCTGGCACTGGAGCCCCGCCGCATCGCTGGACTGCAGCACCTGTGCAAGGGTACAGGCTTTGCCTGATCTCACTACAAAATACCTGCTGGAGGTGGAGAACGTATATGGCTGTAAAGCCTCCGACGATATCGTGCTACATATACTCTGCAACCAGAGTGCTATCTTTATGCCCAACGCCTTTACGCCTAACCGGGATGGCCGGAACGAACGGATCTATCCAAAAGGAAAAGGCGTAAAGGAAATTGAGTGGCTGCGTATCTACGACCGTTGGGGAACACTTGTTTTTGAAAACACCCATTTCCCCATCAATGCACCTGCTTCCGGCTGGGATGGCCGCAAAGGCAGCAAAGAAGCTCCAATGGGCACTTATATTTATTCCATGCAAACAGTATGTGAAGGAGGTGAGAAGTTCGAATTTAAAGGGAGTATAACGTTGATCAAATAGTGGGTTGCGGAGGTTGTCTGACGCGGAGGTTGTCTGACTCAGGATTAAACTTATTACGCTGATTACGCTGATTTGATTATTTTGGGTTTGAAATAATTCGGGAAATAGAAGTGGGTTGTTTTCATTTTGAAGATTTTGGAATTGTTTTGTGATAGTCAATAATTACAGATGAATAACGGGAATTTGCTACAATTCAGGCAGGAGCTGGAACAACAGGGATATACCATGATACCGGATGTATTTTCTGAAACATCTGTAAGGGAGATGATCACTGTGATTGATAGTGTAGACCAGCATAGTCCATTCTTCCGGAAAACCAATGATCTCTTTGCCATCCGCCGTTTTTTGCAGGAGGTGCCTTCCATTATTCCGTTGATATTTATCCCCATCATAAACCTCATAATCCGGGAGCTTTTTGGTGAACATCATGTTCCGGTTAAATCCATTTATTTTGATAAGCCCGGCCAATCAAACTGGTTTGTGGCCTGGCACCAGGATCTGACTATTTCAGTAGCTGAAAAACTACCGGTATCCGGTTATGGCCCCTGGACAGTGAAACCTGGCCAATATGCCGTGCAACCGCCAATCAGTATACTGGAAAGCATCTACACGCTCCGCATTCACCTAGATGATACTAATGAGCAGAACGGCGCTTTAAAAGTGCTGCCCGGCTCACATGCAAGAGGTATTCAACGGGCAAATGATATTGATCTGAACAAAACCCCGGATGTTAGCTGCCGGGTAAAAAGAGGCGGCATCATGATCATGCGGCCCCTGCTCATGCACGCTTCCGGCCGCAGCAGCAATGGACATAACCGGCGGGTGATCCATATCGAATTCAGCGACCAGCAACTGGCCGGGGGCCTGCAATGGGCAGAAACGCGGAGTTTGTCTGACTCAGGATTAAACTTATTACGCTGATTTGATTATTTTGGATTATAAATGAAAAAATAATTAAGGGATGATAAAAGCAAGTCTGCTTTTATCATCCCTTAATTATTTATAAAATCCCAAAAATAAAATCAGCGTAATCAGCGTAATCATCATAATCATGCTCCAAGACAATCGCCGAAGGCGATCCCCTCCGCTAATATCCCGCGTTCTGCTTCAACGTAGCCGTACCATTTTTCACGCTAAGGTCAATCTGGCGCTGCGGGATCGGGAAGCGGACGTTTTTGCTGGTGAAGTTGCCGTTCTCTACATCAGTGGTAATATTTTTCTCGTAGCTGAAATAGCGGTTCAGCTCTGTTTGTGCGATGCCCCAGCGTACAAGATCGAAAAAGCGATGACCTTCCATAGCCAGTTCCAGCTTGCGCTCAAACTGAATGGCTTTTATTGCCCAGGCTTTGCCATTGGCAGTAAAGGCGCCGGCAGGATATGTTTTAATGTTATACTTTGCTGCCGGTATATTGGTATAGCCACCCATTGGTTTGGATGGATCCAGGTAGGTTTTCACCCAGCCAACCGGATTGGCGGCGCGGCTGCGTACTGCATTTACATGATCCTGTGCCGTAGCGAGGCTTCCTGCCTGGGCCTGGCATTCGGCGGCCATCAGCAATACATCTGCAAAGCGGATCAGCACATAGTTGATGGCGTTGCCGGGCGCCCAGCCATTACCATCATAATACTTATCCTGCGTAGCCTGCATGTATACATTTTTAATGGCTGCATACGGACCGGCAGATTGCTGGTCGCGAACCCAATCCATACCCGGGTGGTTGCCCCAGTCGAGGAAAGGTATACCTCGGCGGCCAACGGTCCAGTCGAGGCGTGGATCCAGGTTACCGGCATCCGGAGTAAAGGGCGCACTGCTGGTTAATCCCATATCGCTTTTCACCGGATGGTCGTTAAAGTCGTCAATATAAGGAAGACCATTCGCATCGGTGCGGTAAGAGTTCACCAGGTCCTGCGAAGGCTGATAGAAACCGCAGCAGCTGAAAGGGCCATTATACGGATAATTCAGCATCTCCCCCTGGTTGGCATTACCTGTACCGCCGGAGCCGTCGTTAGCACTATACTGGATAGAGAAAACCGCTTCACTGTTATTCTCCGTAAAGGCATCAAAATTATCATGGAACTTTGTGGTAAGCGCGTAAGGCGTTCCTTTAGCTGTAACACCGTGTGCAATCACATCTTCAAAGATGGGCATGGCTTCCGCATACTTCTTTTCGTAGAGCAGTGTTTTAGCCAGGTAAGCTTTGGCTGCCCAGCTGTTGGCGCGACCTATTACATCCTGTATCTCATTCAGGTTTTCGGCCGCATACTTAAAGTCTGCTTCAATCATCGGCCAGATATCCTTATCATTGGGAATTTTGTATTCATCTACATCCAGCTTGTTAAAGCTGTTGGAATTCTCATCTACCCAGGGCACGTTATCAAACATCTTCTTCAGGTCAGAATAATAATGCCCGCGAAGGAAACGGGCTTCTCCTGCCAGTTCTTTCTTTTCATCATCGGTCATGTCGGTAACATTCGGAAGAATGTGCAGCACAAAATTGCATCGACGCACGCCTTCATAGTTCACACGCCATTTATCATTAAAGAAGCCGTTGGCGGCATTGCCTACAAAAGTGCCTATCTGCAATATAGCGGCGGCATCAGCGGGGTCGCTGCCTTTATGGGCATCTCCGCCGCATACGCTGCCATAGATCCAGTTATCAGGCGATACGGCAAACCCGCTGCCACCGGAGAGATTCACCATATCCCCGTCTTTAAAATCCTGCCCGTCGAGCGCACCATAGGCGCCTATAAGCAGTGTATTTACTCCCTTCTTATTGGTAAGGGAAGATTCTTCAAGGGAAGATTGCGGCGTGCGATCGAGGAAGCTCTTGCTGCAACCTGAAAGAAATGGCGTTGCAATGGCCGCAGTTAACAGTATATGATATAATGATTTCATGATCCTGTTTTTTAAATTGAGCAATTATTAGAAACCCAGGTTAATGCCAATGAGGAACTGGCGCTGATTGGGGTAGGCGCCTTCGTCTACGCCAAAATCGGTGATGTCGGAACCACCAATTTCAGGATCCAGCCCCGAGTATTTTGTAATAGTGAATACATTCGCCGCCTGGATATAAACACGCAGCTTTTCTACGTGTATGCCTGACAGTAGTTTAGTGGGAAAGGTATATCCCAGCTGCATATTTTTTGCACGCAGATAAGCGCCGTTCTCCACCATGTATGAGTTGGGCACGCCCTGTGTGCTGGTAGATCCGTCCACTTCCTGGATAGGCGCTGTAGCGTTATGATGATCCGGCCTCCACGAATCATACAGGGCTGTTTTACTTTTTGCGCTTTCAAAAGACGGGTAGAAATCGCGCCACCACCGCACATTATTCCAGATCTGGTTACCATGCGTGCCGAACAGGAAGATGCTGAAATCAAATCCTTTATAGGTAACACCGAGATTGATGCCATAGGAGAAATCAGGGTTGGGATTGCCGAGGAAAGTACGGTCGTCGGGAGTAATGATACCATCACCGTTTACATCCTGGTAGCGGAAGCGGCCCAGTCCTTCACCTTCCTGGTAAATAGCATCCGGTGTATTGGTTACTTTCTGTGCCTGTTTGTCTGCTGTTTCAATTTCAGCTTCATCATTCCAGAAGCCTATCACTTTATAACCAAAGAAAGACGAAACGGGTTGACCAACTGCATTGCGAATGATGTTACTACCATCAAAGCGGCGACTGTCGCTGTCAAAATAATCCACCCCATCGGCAATTTTCACGATCTTATTTTTGTAAGTAGTGAGCGTACCGCTGATGTTCAGTTGCAGATCCTTATTGATATTTTTATGCCAGCCAACAGAAAAATCGAACCCTTCATTTTTCATGCGGGCGATGTTCACAAAAGGCTGGGCGCCGGTACCGGCAAGGCCGGGCAGTTCAGGATTGTACAGGAGGTCTTTAATATCTTTACGGTAGTAGTCGGCAGAGAAATCGAGCTGCCCGTTAAACAGGCTGGCATCAATGCCGATATTGGCATTCACGTCGCTTTCCCATTTGGCATCGGGATTGCCGATCTGCGTACCTGCAAAACCTGCGTTGAGGCCATTATTAACCCCTGCCAGGTCATAATAGGAAGAGTTGCGGTTGCCTCCATACAGGAAGTAGCCGTTGTTAACGCTGAGGTTAAGCTGGTTGCCCATGATGCCCCATCCGCCACGGATCTTAAGGTCGGTGATCCAGCTGATCTTCTTCATAAATTCTTCCTGTGAAATACGCCACCCTGCTGTAATTGCAGGGAAAGTACCGTAATGGTCGTTCACAAATTTGGAAGAGCCATCGCGGCGTAAGGTAGCGCTCAAAAGATACTTGTCCATAAACGCATAATCAATGCGGCCCAGGATAGAGAACAGGCCTTCTGATTCGCGGTTGCTGTAATTGGTTTGTGTACCGGTTCCTGTGCTGAGATCGGGGAAATAATCATCAAAAGTAAAATAGTCTTTGGTAGTACCTCCCACTGCGCGGCGGCGGCTATCGAACGATTCCGTACCGGCAATTACTTTCAGATCATGTTTATTATTGAACGTCTGGTGATAGGTAAGCGTGTTGGTCCATGTCCAGCTATGTGAATTGGTAGAGCCTTCTGTATAAGAATTACTGGTAGAATTTTCCTTGTTCTCATATTGGGGGAACAGGAAGGAATGCGACCAGCCGGAGGCTACTTCTCCACCAAAGCTGGTGCGGAGAGTAAAATGCCGGAGGAAGTCTACTTCTCCGTATACATTACCAAACAAACGGGTATTCAGCCCTTTATTATTGCGGGTGCGATATTGCATCGCCACCGGGTTAAAAGCGTCTCCCAGGGCGTCGCCGGCAGAACCGGCAAAGTTGCCTTTGATGTCATATACCGGTATAATGCTTTGCTCGCGCATAGCATGACCAATAGCGGCATCCGATGTATTGATATCTACCGAAGGATTTTCTGACATGGAAAAAGCAAGGTTCTCTCCTACCCTGATACCTGGTGTAATGTTATACTGTGTGTTGGAGCGAACGGTATACCTTCTCAGGTAAGTGTTCATCAAAGTACCTTGCTGATTAAAATAATTCAGGGAGAAGAGATAGTTACCTTTATCACCGCCCCCGCTCACCGCTACATTGTGGCTGGTAATGGGCGCCGGGCGGAATACCTCGCGATACCAGTTGGTCCCTGCTTTGTTAGCCCTTGAGATCTGGTAGAAACTGTTATAGTCGTCCAGGTCCGTATAATTTGGATTTACATAATAGAGAGATGGATCAACGGAAGGATCTCCCTCCATAGCACCCGATGGCAGGATATAATCCGGTATTACGGGTTTTGTACCATTGCCATAGAGGGCGGTTCCCGGATCCAGCCCGGAGTTCTTATATGCCAGCCATCTCAGGTCGGCCTGCTCCTGCGGGTTAAGGGTATTCCACACATTACCGTTCTTCGGATACTGGCGGCCGTAGTAACCATCGTAGGCTACTTTTACTTTGCCGGAACCGCGGCGGGTGGTGATAATGATCACCCCGTTGGAAGCGCGGGAGCCATAGATGGAGGCGGCGCCGGCATCTTTCAATACCTGCAGGCTGGCTACATCGTTGGGATTGAGATCCGCAATATCTGTGGTAGGCACACCATCCACTACATACAAAGGAGAGTTGGCCCCAAAAGTATTTACGCCGCGGATACGGATCTGCGGGGATTCTCCCGGCTGGCCTGAGCCGATTACAGTAACACCGGATGCCTGTCCCTGCAGCTGTTCCGTTACCTGGCCGGAGGGCTGTTTTTTCAGGTTGTCTATATTCACTACGGCTACGGAGCCTGTAAGGTCTTTCTTCTTTTGCGTGGTATAACCGGTGACCACTATTTCATTCAATGCACTGGAGCCTTCTTTCATGGTAACATTAATAAGGGCTCTACCGCCAACGGGTATACGTTGTGTTTCATAACCAATGTAAGTGATGTCCAGTTCATCGGTACTTCTTCCTGGTGCTGCGATGGTATAGGAGCCATCTGCATTGGTAACCGTGCCGATACTGGTACCTGCAATACGGACGGTTACACCTGCCACGGGATTCCCTTTTTCATCCCTTACCACGCCTTTTACCGGGTGTTGCTGTTGTACTGCGCCGGGTTCTACAGGTGCGGGAGCGGGTATTTTTTCGGTGACCATATAAAAGTGTTCCCTTACTTTTTCGAAGTGCAGGTTAAAAGGGGCCAGGGCTTTTCCCAGCGCTTCTTCGGGCGATTGGCATGCAGCGACCGACAGCTGTACTTTCTTGTTTTTAACCAGGGTGCTTTTATAGGCGATAGATACACTGAAATGTTCTTCGATGAGATGGAGAACAGTTTTCAGGGAAGATTCATCGGGTTGTGCTTCTGCACTGTTGCCGGTTTCGGGGAGGGCCGGCTCGTTGATGGCAACAGCCGCTTCCTGGGCTGATACCGTTTGGGACAGGAAATACAGGGCCAATGCTTGCATCAGCAAAACACGTAAACCTTTTTTCATGTTGAACAGGTTTTAACGATTAGGAATAAGACATCTATAAAATTGAGCGGCGAGCTTTACGGCTTATGGATCCAGACTTCATCGCCTCTTTGGTTGAATTGCATACGGAAAACCTTGCCCAGCTGTGTCATCATGGTATCGGCGTCATAAATGATAGGCATTGAGCCTGATACTTTATAATTCAATAATTGTGTGTCTCGTATGATCAGTTTTTTACCAAACACCTGCTCCATAAAAACGGCGGCATCCAGCAATGTAAAATCATTCATTATTAAGCGGCCGGTGTGCCAGGAGGTATAATTTACGGCATCTACGCTTTTCTTGGTATAATCTCCATCCTGTTTGTTATACCGCAGCATTTCCCCGGGTTGCAGGTACAGCGCTGCAGCTTTACCCGTATTGTTTTCACCGATATTCAGCAGGATACTTCCCTTTTGCAATACCACCACTATTTCTTTACCACTGCTGTTTACATTGAACTGTGTTCCCAATACTTCCACATCCAGGTGATCGTAGGTATGTACAATAAAATGCTGGTGGGAAGCGGTATGTTTTATATGAAAAAAGGCTTCCCCGTCGAGCCATACTTCACGCCGGCCTGTTCCCGTAACGGCATACAGCAGCCGGGAGTCGGCATTCAGCGTTACTTCCGAGCTATCGGGCAGCAGCAGGGTCCTGGTTTCTCCCAGCCGGGTGAAAGTGCTGAGAATAGGGGGTTGCTCTGGTGCGGGCTTCCACCACCAGGCGCCGGCCAGCAGTATGCCGGTAATTACCGCAGCAGCGTATTTCCAGGCGCTCCTCCGGTAAGGCTGGCGTACAGGTACCACTTCTTCTTCGTTCTCCTCTCCCAGCCCGTTCAGCACTGCATCCCACAACTGTTCCTTATCCGTTGCGGACAGCGGGTAATCGCGGAAGCGGATGCTTTGCACGAGTTGCCTGGCGTTGCTGATGACAGGTTCCTTTTCCGGATGTTGCCTGAGCCATGATTCCCAGAACACATTCCTTTGCTCCGGGTGTAGTACCCATTGCTGAAAGTCCTCATCCATCGCGAACTCCCGGGCGGTGTATGATAAATAATTACTGGAGGCCAAGAGAACGTGCTTTTACTTAAAGAGCAGGTAATGAAGCAAATCTCATCACTTTTTTTAAAATATTTTTTTTATCTCCCTAAAAACAGCAACAGGAGCGGCAGCGGGAGATTCTTTTTAAGGATGCCGATGGCTTTGGAGATGGTATTATAAACAGAATCAACCTGCATGGACATGATATCGGCCACTTCATTATAGTTCAGGTTCTGGAAAAAGCGGAGATAGATGGCTTCACGCTGGCGCCTCGACAGGTTACTGAGGGCTTGCTGGAGAAGGCGCTTCTGTTCTTCGGCAGTTTCGTACTGGATCAGTTGATGTTCGAGGGGAAGCGTGCATTCAAATTCAAACGCTTCCCATGATTCACGGTGCTGGTAGCGGCGGTCTTTACGCAATGCCCGGAGCAGCCGTCTTCTCAGGCTGCTGATGAGGTAATAGCGTACGTTCCCGATATTGGCGGTCAGGTGCTCCCTGCTGATCCACAGATCCTGAAACAGATCCTGTAAACAGTCTTTCACCCTTTCCTTATCCTGGCAGAAATGCATGCCATAATGAAAGAGATCATCAATGTGGGCATCGTATATTTCGGCGAAAGCGTGGCGGTCACCCTGTAGAAAGAGTCCCCAAAGTGAGGAATGGGAAGCCACCACGCGCAGCCCCGATCTGAAGGCTTTCCCTGAATTCATACTGTTCTGGTTGATCTGCTAAAGCTTGTTAATTATTCTGACACTTACAAATATATTTTGGTACAGGATATGTCTGGTATTGTATAACATTAAAACTGAACGATATGAAAAACCTCACTTATTTGTTACTGTCGTGCCTTGTACTTTTACTCAGTAGTTGTGAAGTGATAGGCGGTATTTTCAAAGCGGGCGTCTGGACCGGTATACTCGCCGTAGCAGTGGTGGTGGGCCTGATCATTTTCTTAATAACCCGTGGGGGGAAACGGGGTTGATCTTTATAGCAACAGCCTTGTAATGTTGTATTACAAGGCTGTTTTGTTATTAACGTTGTTTTGTTTCCAGTTGCCGTAGCCGGTTTGCCAAGGATATATTCTCCTTTTTCAGTTCAATCATATAAAGCGTAAGCTCTTCTATCTTTTTGAGAAGGGTTTCATTCATGGCGCCTACATCCACGCTGCCTTCGCGTTGTACTTCCGTCTGGGATGGTACACCGGGCAGGTGTTGATGCTGATGAATAAAATCTGCCACTTCCATTAAACCCGGTAACTGGTAAGACGGATGAAAAACATAGTCGGGCCAGTTGGTGGCGGTTACCTTTACGCGTTTTGCCCTGATATCGCCGTTTACAGCCAGTTTTACGTCGGGATTATTGGTGCCTATACCAACGTTGCCGTTAGAAGCAATACGTATTCTCTCCTGCCCCGCAGTACCCATTACTATATTCTCATAACGATCGGGCTGATTGGCAGTATACCCGGACAGGTCGATAAATGATTTGGTACCGGCGCTTGTACCTCCACCCGCACTCAATCTCAGGAAACCATCATCGCCGGCATACCAGCCCGGGCTGGTTCCTCTTATTTCGCCGGTGATGGTACCGGCTGATACCGGCGGACGTGGGATAGCAGAGCCACCCGGCGAAAGAATAGTAACGCCACCATCTACAGACAAACGGGTGTAGGTATTCATGGTACCGATGCCTACATTCCCATCAGGTCTGAAAACCATCCAGGGAGCGGCATAAGCAATATCGGAGGCAGTGTTACCGCCAATGTATGCATAAATCAGGGTGTCTGCACCGCCGTAAGCCCCGAAGGAGGCCAGTTTACCTGTTTGTTTGGCAGAAAGGCTGAATTCGCGGGCCCATGCTCCCGAGGCCGTTGTAACGTCGATATTCACACCATACGGGTAAGGGCCGGGATTGGTTAATTTCAGATTCCCACCGTGAATATGCAGTAATGCATTTGAAGAAGGTGTATTGGTCCCAATACCAACAGCGCCTGTTGATGGAAAAACATTCTGCGCACGAAGCCCCGCTGCGCCGAGCAGCAGGCATAGAGATAAACAGTACTTCATTTTAATTGTTATTTGGTTAACTTTTATTTTTTATTGGAAGATTTAAAGTTAAAACATAAGGGTTGTTAAGGTTGCAAAAAGGCTGGGGTATGGTTGTTGAAGGGTATTTATTACAACGCCTAATCTACGCGCCAGATCAGCCTGTTTAATACCCCGGATTTCCCGAGGCGTGCAATTTTGTGACCAATATTCATACGAAAAAAAGTTTGCCTGGTAAAAGTACATCAAACTATTAAATAATTGTTTGACCTTGCAGTAATAAGCGGTCCTGTACCTGGTTTATCTGGGCGGACTAACTGCATCATACTATCTAATCAAAAAAGATAGTTTCAAAATTAGCATTAAAGTTATCACTCAAAAGGAGTATTTCTATCTTCTATATTTTCTTGCCTGCCGCAATGTTACTTCTCATTTACATGCTCTGGCATCAGCAGCAGTTTAATATAATTGTTTCCATGCAGGTATTTAGCTGCCATCCCCTTTTATTTTCAATGGGGATAATCTTGTTCAGGTTTGTCTACAGTGGTCCCCCGGTTTTGCCCCCGGACGCAGACAACATGTAATGAAACCGAAAAAACTTATAGCCGAAATAGGAACCCTATAGCGAAAAAGCAGCTACTGCATTTTCACTGCGTATGCTTTGCCTGATTCTTTCGCGATGTTGTTTTCCCCACGCATCAAGTTCATGCAATACATTTTTCAAAGTCAGGCTATATTCAGTGGCCTCGTAGATAATAGTTGCCGGTGTGGTCGGATATACATTCCGTTTGATGAATTCATTCAATTCAAGATCTTTCAGTTCCTTAGCCAATACCTTAGGAGATATACCGCTTAATGCGTTTTGAATCTCGTTGAATCGTTTGGGTTTTTGCACAAGGCTTAAAACTACCGCAAGCCTCCATCTGCCATTGAGAACATACAATGCGTCAAGAACATTTTTGAGCGAACCCGCGCATTCTTCTTTGCCCGGAATTTTATCAGGTGTCATACCCGCAAAGATAAGCACCTTTCCTGTAAGTAAGCCCTTTCCTTTGGGTAAGTGTTATCCTTTAAAAGGATATATGGGTCACCTTTGCCAATGAAATCAGGAGCCAGGCTCAGTTAAGCAGCATAGGTGATATAAACCGGAAAACATTTGACGGATGTCTCCTTACAAGCAAGCTCCATCATTAACCATGGCAAACATTTAATTAATTTTTTCATGAAACGAATCCTTCATTTAATTTCAAGCCTCCAGGGAAATCAGTCTTACAGTATCAGGTTAGGCAACGCGATTGTCGAAAAGATACAGGAAAAATATCCGGATAGCACGGTCGAAGAAGTAAACTTAATTGATCTTGAAGTTCCACATGTAAATCCCGGTATGTTGCGATCTTTCTTTACACCGGGGGATCAGCTGACAGCCGAAGAGAAAGAATCCATCCGGTATTCAGACGAGGCGGTTCAGCAATTATTGGCAGCAGATATAATCGTTATTGGCGCACCGCTGTATAATTTCACGATACACACCGCTTTAAAAGCCTGGATTGACCATATCACCAGGGCCGGAATAACTTTCGGTTACGGGGAAAACGGCCCTATCGGCCTGGTAACAGGTAAAAAGGTTTATGTTGCAATGTCTTCCGGTGGCATATATTCGGAAGGACCTTCAAAGTCCAATGACTTTGTAGCGCCATATCTGAAAGCATTTCTTGGTTTCCTGGGAATGACCGATCTGACGGTTTTCCGGGCCGAAGGTGTAAAAATTCCCGGAATAAAAGAGCAGGCGTTGGAAAAGGCAATTGATAGTATAGAGATAGATTAATCTTCATTTCGAACTAACCGCATCTTTGATGCGGTTAGCATAATTTACACAGCAAACAAAGAGTTAGAGGCGAAAATAAAACAGGAGAAAATGGTAATAATTCCACTTTGTCCTGTTTTACCGTGACAACTATACGTTGGCCTGATATTGTTTTGAATTTCGATATCAGCAAACAATGAATAGATCAGATTTTATAAATCAAAACAAACTATATCAATAGTTGCATTCATATCCATCTCTTAGAGACCGTTGAAAATTTAAAAGCGACCTTTTGATAAAGCCGGCTACAATTCTGGTTTTGCAGAAATGGATAGTGCAAGCGGCCTTTTATTCACAAAATATCTAAATCCCTGGCTACAAAAAAGCTGGGTACCAAGGGCCTGAAACCGATTTTTCTAATTTTCCCGGCGTTTATAATCCCCTCGAACGGATCGTCGAGCGGCCCCTCTACACGATCAAATATCTCTTTTTCTTTTCCTTCTGACGCTGCCAGTTCATAAAGAGTAATGGGCGCATCATCCACGATATTAAATATTTCCCCGTTAAGACCATCTTGCTGCAATAATAAAAATAGCCCTTGGGCAACATCCAGGTGATGTACCATGTGCATTCTTGAACCCGGGTGGCGCCCCCACTTTTTTAATATCGGCATGATCTCCGCGATATGCGGGTCGTTATCGCCGTAGACAAAACCCAAACGAAGTATGCGCACATCAAGGTCCATATTCAGCAAGGCTTGCTCAGCTGCTATCTTGCTGGACGCATAAGCCCTGGGGTCATTAATATTGAGGATATCGTCCTCTTTTGCCGGATGGCCATAGCCTGAACTGTAGACGTTACTCGTACTAACAAATACAAAGCGTTTAACGCCTGCTGCGAGGGCAGCCTGAGCCAAAGCTATGGTACCAGTATGATTGGTTTTGACAATGCCTTCATCGTCGGTAAATGTTCGGAATAAGGCTGCTAAATGAATAACCGCATTCATTCCTGCTACCGCCTGTGGCAAAGTACCTGGGTCATAAAGGTCGCCGACCACTACTTTGGCTCCCGGTAGTGCTTTAGACGCATCCCGTACTAATATGGTAACGTCGTATCCTTTGGCTATCAGGCGGGGAACAAACCTGCTCCCGACCTTTCCTGTTGCTCCTGTAACTAAAATTTTCATAAACCAAAGTTCGGCGTATTTGTCGATCAGGGCACTTCACCATCAAACCAATAACTATAATTTTCAAACTTTCCGGAAAGAATTGGGTGTGGTTCCGGTTATCCGCTTAAAATAGTTATTGAAATAAGCCGGATAATCGAATCCCAGTGCGTAGGCAATATCGGCTACACTCCAGTCGGTGTACTTTAAAAGCGCTTTGGCTTCGGCAGAGACACGGGCAGCTATATGTGCAGAAGTAGGTTTGCCCGTTACTTCTTTTACTGCGCGATTCAGATAATTAACATGAACAGCGAGGCTTGCAGCAAAGTCTTGTGGGCTGCGAAGTTTGAGCGGATCATTGCTACGCTCGATTGGAAATTGCCTTTCCAGCAGGTCAATGAACAGGTGTGCAATGCGACCAGGGCCAGTTATGGATGACTTAGTCCGTTGAGGCGGCTGAATCTCCAATGCTTCGTGTATTATTAAAGCAATGCAGCTTTTAATCAAATCAGCTTTATGAGCATACTCGCTGGCGTACGCCGCTAACATTTTTTTGAAGATGGTACCGATAAAGAATGCCTGGTCTTCCTTCAGGGAGATAACCGGATTATCTCCAACGCGGAACAGCGGGGAGTCCTGCAATTCCCGGCTGTTAATAAAACTCTCGGTAAATATGCACGCGTAGCCGCTGGTTCGGCTGACACGCCGGACAATGGAGTGGGCAACTTTGGGATTGACAAAGAAGAGCACAGTGCCTTTGAGCTCCACAATTTGGCCTCCATAGTCAATTGTCATATCGCCGTTCACCAGGCCCATTTTATAAAAATCACGCCGGCCCGTTCTGGCCGGGACATCGACCGATGGGGATAGTTCATGTACCTTAAAGCCTTTGAGTTTTGATTCATCCCAACTCAATCCCGGAATTCCTGTTTCCATTTAACAAAACTAACAAATTCAAACCTTTTACGATTTGCCTGATATACTCTATCGCGCTTCTCTCAAAAAAATTCCCAAATAATTTGCGCAACTCAAAAGTTGCATATATATTTGCAACCTAAGAGTTGCGCAATTAATAATCAATGAAACAGGATATATTCCAGGCCATATCAGATCCAACACGCAGGGCTATTTTAACGTTAATCGCTATCCAGCCATTAACGCCAAATACGATGGCCGAAAAATTTGACATGACCAGGCAGGCGGTATCGAAACACATTAAAGTATTGCATGAATGCGAATTAATTAAACCTGAGCGTAACGGCAGGGAGATTTATTATCATTTTAATGCAAAAAAAATGCAGGAATTTGACAACTGGTTAGCTCAATTCAGACAAAGCTGGGAAATTCAATTTAATCAACTTGACGAATTATTATCAACAATTAAAGAACAGAAAAAATGAATAACGATCTGCTATTTGATTTTAATGTTGACAAAGCAGCGAAAACGGTATATATCACCAGGGAATTTGATGCCGGGCTTTCTTTGGTATGGGATGCTTTTACTAAGCCGGAATTACTGGACCAGTGGGGAGCACCCGCACCAATGCGCGCCCAAACCAAGTATATGGATTTCAGAGTTGGAGGGCAAAGATTTTATGCTATGATAAGCCCCGACGGACAAGAGCGTTGGGCTCTTCAGAAATACACATCCATTACTCCGAAAACAAATTTTAAAATGTATAATTCTTTTGCAGACAAAGACGGAAATCCTGAATTGCCTGGTTCTGAATGGGATTACAATTTCAGCGAACAAAATGGCAGAACAAAAGTGAGTATCACCATTTTTAATGAATCCCTTGCCCGTATGGAGAAGATGATTGAAATGGGCTTCACCGAAGGATTTAAGATGCTAATGAACAATTTGGATAATCTGTTGGCTGCCTTATCACAGAAATTATAGGAAGGAAATTGTCCATCCTATTGACAACAGGAATGCAGAATAGCATGAGCAGAAAAAACCAAACCCATAAAAATAAAATTATGAGAACGATCAATCCGTGGATCAACTTCAATGGCAATGCCGAAGAAGCATTCACTTTTTACAAATCAGTTTTTGGCGGAGAGTTCACAAAGATCATTCGCTTCAAGGATCTGTCGGGTCCCGAATTTCAGGTTGCAGAAAACGAAGCAAATAAAATAATGCACATTGGTTTACCTATAGGCAAGCACAATGTATTAATAGCCAATGATGTTCCTGAATTTATGGGACGAGTAAACGAAAACGAGAATAGGTCTAAAATAATTGTGAGCACTGAAAGTCGTGAAGAAGCCGATAAAATATTTAATGGATTATCAGCGGGAGGAGAGATTGAAGGGCCCATGGGCGACAGTCCCTGGAGCACATACGCCGGAATATTTAGAGACAAATATGGTATTGAATGGATTGTGGAATTTGACCCGAGCTTATAGCGATAAGTCTAAAATAATAAACCGAACACGCCCCGTTAAGTGTTTAATAAATTGATATATCTCTCAACGTCATTGCGAGGTACAAAGCAATCTCCTACTTTACAGGACAGACCTACATAGCCCTCTGTAAAAAAAGATATGGGAAGATAAAGATATTATTATGGGGCTAGCCTGGATATGTTCATATCAAAACTGAGGAAAAAACCAGAACCTGATCCGAATAGCTAAATTGTTGTAATACGTGTCAGCGGCTATGAGCTGAAACTAGCGCATAAGAAGCAGCTGATGTAACCGAATGAATTGAGCTGGGTTGGAATAAAACAAAAAAGCCTTTACATCTTGCGATATAAAGGCTTTTTGTTTCTGTCGGGACGACTATACGACGCACAGAAAAGAAGCTTTCTGCGCGCTTGGCAATATGAAGGCAAAACTATGTTTGGTATACAATACCATATTCTTAATTCTTACAGTCAAAGCATTTTCTCCAGACATCCAGCTTTTTTCAAACGGGATTAATCGCTAGGTTGTGCTATTAGAAAAACACACAATTCAGTATTTAGTAGTTTATTGTCGTCGAGTTTTTGGGTAATTTGGTAGAATTCTTCTTGCTAAATAGTTTTTATACTGTAACTCTGCCGTCGAGTGAATTCGAGATCGCAGAAATCTTAATCCTTAACCCTTAACCCTTAACCCTTAACCCTTAACCCTTAACCCTTAACCCTTAATTTAAATTATGTTCAAGTTTGCCAGTCAGTGGAAACCAGCCATGCAGGTTGCAATTCTCTTATCCCTAGCAATCAGCAGTTGTCAAAAAGATTCAACTAATTTACCAGTTAATTCTCCTTCAACTATTTCTTTGGATGAAGCCAAAAATTGGTTATCAGCAGGGCCTTCAGGCTTGCAGGCGGTATCTAATAAACACGGTAGTCCAGGAGTTCCCAAATGGGAAAATGCTATGGTCCTTAAGTTCCCGGATAAATCCAGTATCTTAAAAGTGCCATTAACTGGTTATAATCTTCCTGTAGGCTACAGAGATATGCTTTTTCAGAAGGATTCCAACGGGGTCATTTTGGGGGCTATACAGGAAATAAGGCCAGAGAATAACTATATGGTGGCAAAAGGTAGTAATGAAGGCGAGAATATGAGACAATTTGTGACTAATGAAGACTTCACGGGGGACATAATTATTTTCGATCCGTTTAATAATATTCCCCTTAGAGGCAGACGTTTCAAAGACGGCCAATTGACTGGTGAACTGAAATACCGATCACAAGCATTGATGGTGGGTGATCCGACTGATCCGTTGGATCCATGGAAAAAACCAGGAGGTCTCGATGACGATGGTCCTGCCTTCGAAGCTGACCTGCCACTGGTGGAAGTTATCGCACCAGCTCCGAGGACTCCGAAGACACCAGGTAGTGATATCCCCTTTCCCACTGAGCCGGTAACACCTATTTCAAGAGGGCCGGTTACTCCTAATAACCCGATACCAATAGGCGGTGGTGATCGAACTACTACCAAGCCCACAAGTGTCCAGCAGGTTAGATTCGATTCAACATTCAAAAAAAATAATCCATGCGCAGTGGCATTAATTAACCAATTAAGAAATATAGCTAATTTCCAGGAAATATTAACCCCCTTTTCGCAGGATCTTAAGCCAGATCTGGTTTGGACAAGCGGAAACCTTATATGGGGAGACAACAAGTCTTACTTAATGGCGCGAACTGAACCCGGTAAAACAATAAGTACTGCTTCAGCTACTATAAGACTGAATTCACAAGGCTTGGATAACGCATCGAAATTATTAATAGCCGCTACAATGATTCATGAAAGCATACATGCTAATGCCAATTATTATATTGATTGGAAAAGTACAGGGGATATTCCTGACGCTTCATGGGTTACTGCCGCTTTTGATGCACTGAAATTGCAGGAAGAGGAAAATACCAATAGCAGAGACCATATAGCTATGATGGGTACCATATTTGCGAAAATGACAGATATTCTAAAATCGTGGGGAGGAGCCACCTACACTGATAAAGAATATAAGATGGCTTTAATGTACGGATTGAACCAGGCCGGCCAGCTCATGGATGATGGCGTTTCAAAGGAAACCATCGATAATGTAAATACTTTCTTTGCTAAGCTGATGAAAGACAATGGCGTCACCAGCCAAGAGCTTGATGATTTTAATAGGGCGAATATTTTAACTGTTGAAGATGGTAAAAAACTACCCAAAACCGGATGTCAATAAAATTATAAATTATGAGAAAGGTTATATTGATTATTATAGCACTACTGTTTACCGGAAATCTAAAGGCAATAGAATATATACTTTATGATGCCGATAAAGAAGGAAACAATATGCCATTAGATCCGTTTCGTTTTTATTTTAATGAAGCAGAGATTGTACGAAATTCTGATGGACTGATCTGGAACATTTATAACATTTATTTTACGGCAAGTGATTTTGAATCAAGAAATTTCTCTCCGACTGAATTTTTACATGCTTATGATGATTATAAGCAATTGAGAACCGATATTTTAATTTCGATCACACCATTATACTTGAATAATAAAGATAAAAAGGTAATTGAACTGAAAAATAAAGCGGCGTTAGATACAATAAATTTCATTTCGCCAGGACAATTGTTACAGCGGTCTATAAGGAATTTATATGCAGCGGATTTTGCCTCGGATAATGAGTGCCTTCCGGAAAATGTAAAACGAAGTATGAACGCACGCATTAAATCTTTGGACTACAAATTGGTGATAAAAGAAAGAGGGAAGTATTATCTGATTGACAATGATATCCTTACCGAATTTTATTATATCTATGCAAGCAATTTCGTTTTCCCAAATGAAATAAAAGGTTATGGGGGCATATATTTGCCTGAAGAATCACAATATTTTACTCCTGGTTACATTTGGGATACTTTACCCAAAGAAAGAGGCGGTTTGGGCTTGAATGAAAGGTGGAAAAATTATCAGCTCCAGACCTGCTTTAAAACATATTGTGCCAGTGCTGATTCATTAGGTAGCTTAAATTTATTTAACTATTGGATATATGGCACTCCACCGCCATTTGGCACTCCTAAGTTTATTAACTATAAAAAATTCATTCAGGTAAGGCCTTATATTGTTCGTAATGGAATTGGTAGTTTCCAGTTCTTTCCCAGAATAGGAATACTAAATGGGAACTATGATTTCTATCTAAATGACGACTTACGGAACAGAAAAACTGATGGCATTGATAAAGATCCGCTTGTATTCTCCTTTTCAATTAAAACAATAAACAATAAACCGGTTAGGGACTTTATTAATTGGTATAAAAAAGAATTTCCTCCCAAATTTAGAGGGATCGCTAGTCTATGATTAATTGGATCTTAATATAATATGATTAATCTCAGTATTAATATAAAATTATCGATTATAAATACCCTAACATTAGTAATTTGCACATTCAGCTTTTTATTTAGCTTTGGGCAAAAGAAAGAAGCATTTCCTGAAAAGTTGCTTCAGGAGATCGCCAAGGTGATCGCAAATCCAAATTCTACCGGGATAGACTCTGTAGATATGTATACGGTAGCTATTATCTTAAATACGAAAGGACAGATTGAAAATGTGTTTTACTCAGACGGAATGGATGAATATTTTAAGGGATTTCTCAGACATAAGCTATCATCATTGGAAATAGGTGAGCAAACATTACAAGTCTACTGGGAAAATTATTGCAAAACAAACGGGATTCGTAACTCAACCTGTATAATACAGTCTGTTATGGTGAGATGTGATGAAACCGATTCACTTAAAATTGGAATTAATGAATTAGAATCAAAATTTTTACGAGCTATGACATTTAGCAAAGATTTCTTTCCATTTAACTCCAGTCTTTCATTTATTTGGCTTAACCCGAAGGTTATACGATGGCCGAGGGAGGATATTAGAGAATAATCATACTCATCGGTTATATTTAATGTAATAACTACTGTATATCTCAATAATCCATTGTTGCAAAACGCAAGCCAAGAGTATATTGCTGCTACACTACTTCATGAAATAGCACATGGCATATTAACATATGAGAAAATTGATGGCAGTAGTGCTCAACATAATGAAATGTTTAAGAAATATCGGACGGAAGTGGCAGCGGGTCTTAAAGAAATGTTTCCCGGCATTAAGGACTATGCTGATGTACTGGCCTATGAAGGTCTCGATGGAACAATATGGGGATCGGCTTTAAAAACGGTCTTTCCTACAAGTTGGAATGCGATGGTTGTCATTATGGAGGCATATAGAAATGGAAGTAAAGGGACTAAATGTAGTAAATAAAAATGAAAATTATGAGACGATTCATTTTACCAGGTCTTTTTATGGCTTTTTTGTTTTTCGCTGGAAAGGTAGTGGGACAAAGCAATTTCATCGTTCCTCCAAAAATAAAATCTGCCTTAAAAACAATCACTGGTAGCGCAATGGATAGTGCAAGTTTGGGCCAGGTACATTTCTTTAATATTGGAATTGTATTGAATAATTCAGGTATGGTAAAGGATGTTTATTTTTCGGATGGTGTTGAGCCTCGTGTTGAAAAAACAATAAGAAAAAACCTCAGAGAAAATAAGAGACTATAAAATATATTGTGTAAACGATAATGCAACTGATTAGAGCCGACATCTGTTTTCAAATATCGTTAAAAATTGATGGAGTAGACACTATCTCATAAACTGTGTAAATATTAAAAATCGGGGTTTAGCTCTGATTTTTTAATTTTAAAGCATATACAGTTTTATGAAGACAGAAGATTTTTTATCAGACGACTTTCTGAAGCAGTTTAAAACAGCAGATCAGCTAAACGATTTTCTTGCCCAGATTCAGAAGCGGGGTATTGAAAAGATGTTGGAGGGAGAGCTAGATAGCCATTTGGGCTATGACAAGCATGAACATAATGATAGTGCCAATAGCCGTAATGGCTATGGTAAGAAGAAGATTAAGACCAGCTATGGTGAATCTGAGATAAAAGTTCCCAGAGATCGTGATGCTAGCTTTAATCCTATGATCATCCCTAAACGCGAAGGGATGGCTCAGGGCCTGGAAGAGGTAATTGTGTCCTTTTATGCCAAGGGAATGAGTGTGTCCGACATCGAAGAGCAAATAAGAGAAGTATATAAATTTGACGTTTCCACGGCCACGATCAGCCGCATCACCAGCCGGGTGACAGAAGATATTGTCGCCTGGCAAAACCGGCCATTAGAACCGGTTTATCTCATAGTCTGGATGGATGGCATTGTGTTCAAGGTACGGGAGAACAGCAAAGTGGTGAATAAAACCGTCTATATCGCTGTCGGCCTAAAGCGGGATGGCCTCAAAGAAGTCCTGGGAATGTGGCTGGGTAAGAATGAATCAGCTGCCTATTGGATGACTGTACTTACAGATCTGAAGGCCCGTGGCCTGGAAGATATTCTAATTACAGCCACGGATAATCTTAATGGCTTCACTCAGACTATCAAATCGGTGTTCCCTCAGTCTGCAACTCAGGTTTGTGTCGTACACCAGATACGTAACAGCTGCCGCTATGTAGTCTGGAAAGATAAAAAGGAGTTTACCACCGATATGAAGGATGTTTATGCTGCACCAACCAGACAGGCTGCCATGGCTGCTCTTGACGCCCTGGATGTTAAATGGAGTACAAAGTATGCATACGCCATCAAAAGCTGGCGCGAAAACTGGGAAGACCTGACTGTCTTTTTTGACTTTCCCATGGAGATCAGACAGATCATCTACACGACCAATCTCATCGAAAATCTGAACGGTAAAATTAGAAAATATACCAAAAACAAACTATCCTTCCCTACTGATGAAGCTGTCCTTAAATCAGTATACCTGGCTTTACGGGAAGTATCAAAAAAATGGACCATGCCCATTAGAAACTGGGGCATGGTCCTAAATCAGTTTTTAACTATTTTTGATAAAAGAGTGAGAATCTAATTATTAATTTGATCCCCGATTTTTAAGTTTACACACTTATTGAAATAGTCCCGAATCTAATTATTAATTTGATCCCCGATTTTTAAGTTTACACACTTATTGAAATAGTCCCATGGAGTATGAAGCCCCAGTTATGGAGTGTCATGCTCCATTTCTTTTCTATGTTCATTATAGCCAGGTATACCGCCTTTTGAGCCGCGGTATCATCGGTAAACTGGACCTTTGTCTTTGTGTACTTCCTGATGCCTCTGTTGAGATTTTCAATGGTGTTGGTAGTATATATGATTTTTCGTATCTCCAGTGGGAAGTCAAAATAGCTGGTAAGATTATCCCAGTTGTTCTCCCAGGATTGAATAGCATGGCGGTATTTGGCCCTCCATTTAGCAGCAAATGTAGTCAGGGCCTGTTCGGCAGCTTCTCTATTGGTAGCCCCATACACCTCTTTAAGGTCGGCACAAAACTCTTTTCTGTCTTTCCAGACAACAAACTTGCAGCTATTGCGGATCTGATGAACAATACACAACTGAGTAACCGTTTGCGGAAATACGCCTTTAATAGCATCGGTAAAGCCCTTTAGGTTATCTGTGCAGGCAATCAATATATCTTCTACGCCACGGGCCTTTAAATCCGTTAAAATGCTCATCCAGAAAGAAGCAGATTCGGTTTCGGCAATCCACATACCCAGCACTTCTTTTAATCCATCTTTTTTGAGGCCAATAACCAGATAAATACATTTGTTGATATGTTTACCATTCTGCTTTACTTTAAGCACAATACCGTCCATCCAGACAGTAAAATAGACCGATTCAAGAGGCCGGTTCTGCCAGCTCTTGACGTGTTCTGTAATACGATGGGTAACATTAGAGATAGTGCCTTCACTGACCTCTACACCATATACTTCTTTAACATGTTCGCTAATATCAGAAGTTGTCATTCCCCGACCATACATACCAATAATAGCTTCTTCCAGCTTGTCACTCATCCGCTGTCCTTTTGGAATAAGCGCAGGCTCAAATTCACTATTTCGGTCACGGGGGATATTAAGAGCCAGATCGCCGAGGGATTCGGTTTTTACTTTCTTTTTGTAGGAACCATTACGACTATTACCTGAATTACGGCCTTCAGGGCTATGTTTCTCATAACCGAGGTGGTCATCCAGTTCTGCTTTCAGCATTTCCTCCACCCCTTGCTTAAAGAGGCCATTAAAAAAGGTATGAAACTCTTCTTTACTCTTGAACTGTTTAAAGAAGTCCTTTGGGAATTGTGGTTGTTGATTGTCCATAATACTGTATTCAAAGTTAAAAAATATTGGGGCAAATCCAGCCGCCGTACCCAGCAGGTGTCGTTTCGTTCGGCTCCGCTGCGCTCCGCCTCACTTCACTCCACCTGCTGGGTGGTATTAACTCGTATACAGTTGCTTATTATGCTATTTACACAAAGGATTAAATACTACCGAAAATAAAGTTGACTGGAAGGCTATATTTAAAGCGAACAATCTTAATGGAAACACATGCCTCTTAATCCCTGTTCTCTATGCAGTTGAGTTACCCGAGGAATCATTAAAATTGGCTATTGAAGACATCTCAATAAAATTCAGAGCGTTATTTACTTTTACCAACCTTCATCGATACGACAATACAATAATTATGGAGCCTAATATTTATACCGGCAATATTTATCATTAGGCAACATCAACTGATATTTAATGTAATGGCTACTACTAGATCTAACAGTATAGGGAACTTTGTATGACTAAGTAGTAGCTATTACATCTGATACAAGGCTTCATTTCTATGTTTTCTGTTCGCCTTTCTTAAACTTTATTGTTGAATTATTATTTAATTCTGCACTTAAGTCATTTATCACTTTTTCTGCTGAGTAATTTTCTTTAATTGCTGTCTCCACTTTTGTTTGTAACTGCTCTAACTCTAAACGAACTTCGGGGATTGGCTTACCCGATAAGCCCATTCTAATTAATTTTTCCGCTTCCTTGAATAGGCCAATATTGTAGGCTAGTACCGATGCGCTTCGACATAGTACCCCTCTTGTGGGCTCTGCATCCAGTGCGCTACTCAGCGCCTCTGCTGCCTCGTTTTCTAATATAAAAGCTTCGGAAGCAAACTTGACAAATAGTTCTTGCTGTTGGCTAAGTAGATATTCATCTGCTTTTTGGGCCAATTCCATTGCCTTAATATGAAGATTCTTAATGTTTTTCATTTTTCTAAAAGCTTGTTTAAGGAGTTGCAATTCCTGCCCCCGGTATGGGTAGATAGTATTGACTACACTTTATTTAGCTTTTTCGTATTTCTGCATTTTGTTTATCATCAGCTTGAAATTTTTAGTAATTGTTTCCAGTTCCGTTTTCCATATAAAAAATGGTTGCCTCTCCTGAAGCGGCAAATTTTTTAAGATTTCTTCTGTTGTAATTTTTAGCTTATCTAATAAGTTTTCGATAAGCGTATTTTTCCGCATAAAGAACAAATAATCCAATTGGGATATGTTAATATTGGTTTTTCCAAAATTCATTTTACTATTAGCCGCTAGGTAGGGTTTTAATTCGCTTGCCGTGGCAATACATTTTTCCATATCGTAAAGGAAGTCCATCCATTTTTTTTCATCTGGATTTATCCGGTCCTTTTTGGTTGCTTCCAGCATAATGTCGGCGGCTTTTTCCTGTATTAGATGCTCTACCAGATCGCAACTGCGTTTTATAAATGAAACCTTCTTATCAATATGGATGAAATTCGGTGATATTTCCATGTGTTTTTTTTGGTCCGGGCAATTTACTTTAACTTATGCTAATGGGAAGTTAACGATCAGGGGATCTGCAGGAATGTGATGCATCCTTTTGGCAAGGGGCGAATGTCCCTTTGGGGTAAATAAAATTTAACTTGATATATGAAATTAATTGAATTGATAGATCATCTAAAAACTGCTTCAAAAGCGCAACAACTTATCAGTGCTCAAATACCTGATGTAGATTTCGATCAGGTGGAGGTATATATGAAGGACCACTGTGGCCTTAACGCTGAAATTGCATTCTTTGATGCAGATAAAATCCCTGGGAATTTAATCATTGAAGTGGAAGGGATAAAGTATGAGAACCTTTTCCCATTATACATGGTACAGGAAATGGTAGAGGACTATGTACAGGAGTTTGGAAACAGCGTGAGCGACCAAGAAATTGCGCAGAAAATTCTTGACTACAGGGAACATGACGCATAATTCCTTCACCTTACCTAGCAGTTTATTAGTTCAATAGCGCCCAACCGATAAGTAATGAATTAAGCATACCAATCCATAATAACCCGGATAGGTATGCTTAATCAATTTACAAGGGTTACACCGCATCTCTGTGTTCCTGGGGAAGGGGCAGCTGTGGTGGAGCTGGATTTTTGTGAACGATTTCAAGCAGCTTCGGCATAATTTCGTTTGTGAATACATTTTCCAGCACCTTTGGGGCGATCTTTTCCAGCAGCAGTAGGAATTGTTCTTCGTTGATGCCATTTATTCCTATGGTCATGCCAGAATTAATCTTTTGTTGTACCCGTTGCATATACATAAGTACTAAAGGATTTCCAACCCTGGAATAGATCATGGTACTTTCTATATCTTCATGTCCCATCATGATTTGAGTGACTTCCACCGGTACACCCAATTGCGTAGTAACGGTGGTACCAAAGGTATGCCTTGCCACATATGGATGCACCTCAAAATCAAATCCACATGCAAGGCCAATGATTTTTAGGTGGTCATTCATTACCTTATTGGAAACATGCTTGAAAACCGTTTCCCGATAGGTGGCGCCCTGTTCCAGGCCAAATTCTTCCAGGATTTCTTTGGCCTTATCCAGTAGCGGTACCCATGCAGGAACTTCACTTTTTACCCTTGTGTAGGTCATCCAGATATTGCCGAACATATCTTTGGACAGTTGGCTGGGTCTGAGCGATTGTACATCAATGGGGGCCATACCCGTATAACAACAAAAAACAAAGATGGCCCGGACAAGCCTTGTTAACGGATTAATTAACACCACGTTTTCTACGGCCTGTAATTGTTCCCACACCAGGTACTCGGTTTCCTTTCTCTTAATGCTGATTTTAAATTCAGCAAATACATCTTTAACACACCATCCTTTTAAGCCGGCCCACTTCACCATCTTTTTTAACCTTTCAATATGTTTCATGGCGCCTGTCTTTTTACAAGGGTCGTTTGGCTTGATAGGGTTCTTTAAAATATAGGTAAAAAATTCATCCACGAAATTGAAGTTGAGCTGCCGCAGGGGAATATCCCCGCCGGAGTATTTTGATTCGCAAAAACGGGCGATATAGCTGTTGGTGGCCCCATAGTTTTTAAGGCTGCCTTTTTTTAGTTCCAGGCTGTATTTTTCGTAGGCGCGTTTGGTGAGTTCCAGCATGGTTACCCGCTCTATGGCATCACCCTGGCCTAAATAGTGGTTTTTGATGTTGTCTGCAGTGAGTATGCCTTCATTTAATTCCAGCTCCTGGTAGATGGCTGTTAGCTTCGCATCGACCTTGTTTAGGTAGGTATCAAACTCTCTTAATTCTTTGGTATAAAGATGGGGTCTACCTCTCCCTTCGTTCCAGTTCTTGGGGTCAAATCCGCCTTTAATGGTGATCTCCCTTTCAGGAGTGCCGTTGCAAGAAATTTTTGCGAATACAGAATAGTCTTTCCGTTTGTTTTTGTTTTGCCTGATGGAGAATAAAACTCCAAAGGTGTTTTCGCTTCTCATGTTGTTTTCTCATTTTAAATGGACAAATCAATTACTCAATAAAACCGGACCCACTGGCCAAAAAATGAGTAGAAAAAAGCGCTCGCATACCATTTGAAACAAGTTGATATGCTTTGTAATGAAATGCAATACAAATCACTACATATGCTAAATAATCTACATTGAGTAGGTAAATTACTCAATAAACCTACTCAATGGATTACGCGGCTAATAACTTGAAATTGGATGTAATAAGGGATCAAGTTGAAAAGTTGGGGGATGTCCATAAATTTTAGGCATAAAGTTTAGTCAATCTATAAAGAAAGAATTCTACATCCCGCACCCCTCGCAGTGCATTTCTAAAGGACTTTACTTTTGCATTGAATGATTCTGCAGCCGCATTGGTGGCTCTGTTGTTGAAGAAGTTGAGGATACCCAGATAATGAGTTCTGATAGTCCTGGCAACGGTCTTGAAGGATAAAATCCCCGCTTCCTCCACGTCATTATACCACAAAGCCAGCTTCTTAAATGCTTCTTCTTTACACTTACAATGTCTGTAAACCTCACCGAGTCGCAGGGATAGCTGGTAGGATTTATGAATAAGGGGGTAATGACTAAATAAAAGTTCCGCTCTCTGCTGCTGCTCTCTGGTCCATAGTCTGGGATGCTTAAATAGCAAGTATCGGCTTCTGGCCAGCAGCTGTTTAGCTGTATCGCCGTTAGCGAGCCTGACTGGCTCATACTTCATTGCGGCTCGTTTTGCCTGCTCGTATTCCAGATTCTCCTGTTCCAGGGCTTCCCAGCGATGCTTTATTCTGATTTCCTGTACCGCATCAAAAGCCAGGTGTTGCACATGGAAGCGATCTATCACCCGATGGGCGTTAGGGAAACAGGCTTTAACAGCGCTATTAAGGCTACCAGACATATCGATGGTAACTTCCTGTACTCTTCCACGCAGGCGTTTAGGGATCTTAAACAGTATTTCTTTCAGAAATTCAGACTGAGTGCCCTTGATCATAGCCACTATTGAGCCTTTGCGCCCTTTGGCCAGCTTATTAGTGACAATTGTATACAGTTCTCCACTGGAAAAGGCTGTCTCGTCTATACTTAAAGCGGCACCAATGTTTTGTTCAAAAAGCATCCATTCAGTAGCATGTTCTTTTTGATCCCAGGTACCAAAATCACTGAGATGATGCTTGTATTGCTGGCCTAACTGTTTACCGTCTATCTGAAAGAAATGGCCCAATTGCACAGGGCTTACAGGATATTTATCTAAGTAATCCTTTTAAAAAAGCACCGAACTCCGGTGTCATTCGTGTGCCTTTTTTAACTATTTCCCAATCTCTTGTTATTATTTCTCCATCCTCTAAAACCTCCCACCGACGGCGTTTGGCATGCAGGGTGACCTTTTGGCCACGTATAGGAAAATCCTGAATTGCAATTTCTGAGAAGAAACCTTTGGAGTGTGCTTTTCTATGCTGATGCTCTACTGGGATTGTATTCTTTTCTTCCAGGTATATATCAATACCCTCCTTATTCTGACTTGAATCAATTAAGTCAAAATACTCTAAAACCCCTGCTGGTAACAGCATCTCTACTAGTTTGCGAAAATTCTGATCCACGTGCTTCGTTGGTTAATCTGCTGCAAAAAAACTACTTTTTATCCTATCCCCCAACTTTTCAACTTGATCCCCAACTTTTCAACTTGATCCGTAATAAGATGGTATATGGCGGAAAACAAAAAAGCCCGCAGATCTATGATCTACGGGCTTTTGCGGCGAATTTGATAACAAAGTGTTACAAAACATTTTGCCTAAAAGTCGGGACGACTGGATTCGAACCAGCGACCTCTTGCACCCCATGCAAGCGCGCTACCGGGCTGCGCTACGTCCCGTTTTTACCGGTATTCCCGTGTTTTACGGGATGCAAAAATAGTTAATTATTTTATTTTTCAAAATTTAAATCCCTTTTTCATAATTATTTAGATCAAAAAACCAGGCAGCATCTGTTGAAAACGGATTTAAATGAGAAACGTGAGTAATCACTCACCCTGGAACAGAATTTGCGCCCCTCTGCACATGAAAATCCTGAAAAACCATATAGAAATAATAGCAGCACCATCCATACTTGGCCTAAAGCCTAATGGTGTGGAGCTCCTGCCTGAGGCCCTCATCAACGCAGGACTTGAAAAGCAGTTGCAAACCAATATTCCTGTTCAATACCTCTCCACATTGAACGCCATGTACAGCAAGGATAGAGATCCTGAAACCGGATGCCTCAATCCTGATACGCTCCGGCAGTTCTCCATAAAATTGGGCAAAGTAATAGCTGCTACAGCCGGCAGGAAACATTTGCTTTTGTTTTGGGAGGAGATTGCAGTATCCTGCTGGGAATTATGTCCGGGCTTAAAACCATGGGTACCTATGGCCTGGTATTCATAGATGCCCACGCCGATTTTTATGAGCCTTCAAAATCCCCAACGGGGGAAGTAGCAGATATGGACCTGGGCTTTGTAACCGGCCGTGGCCCCGCCAGTCTAACCAATATCAACAATTCACAACCTTATGTAAAGGATGAACATGTGATCCATGTTGCACAACGGGATGCAGCTGAGGCTGCACATTATGGCTCCCGGGATATCCGTGATACGTCCATTCGTGTTTATGATATGGAGCTGATCGGACAGAAAGGTATAGAAACCGTAACTACTGGCATCATTGCAGATATCAATAACTGGAAGGTAGATGGTTACTGGCTGCATTTCGATACCGACTCCCTTGCCGATGAGATCAATCCCGCAGTAGAATACCACCTGCCCGGTGGTCTTTCCTTTGAGCAGACGGCCTATCTCATCAACCAGTTGCTCCACACCGGCAATATGGCCGGCATCAGCGTTACCATCTTTAACCCTCGTATGGACCCGGACGGCCATATCGCCAAGAACATCACCCAAATGCTTATCCGCGCTTTTACTGCCGGTTGAGCTACATCTCCGCTTCAATAATATCTTCGTACTGGAAATCAATCCGGCCATGACAACAGCTTATCAAAAGATCCTCGCAGGCATCAATAGGGTTAGCAGAATTACAGAAGAGGACTGGAATCTTTGCCAGGCCGGTCTTCGTTATAAATCCTTCAAAAAAGGCGAGTTCTTTATAGAAGAAGGGAAGATCTATAAAGAGATCGCCTTTGTTATCAACGGTCTTTTCCGTGCATATTATGTGATTGACGGAGAAGAGATCAATTGCAGCTTTTTCTTTGAGGGACAATGGCCCAAAGCCTATCACAGTTTTCTTACGCAAACACCAGGCAAAATGTGGATCCAGGCCATGGAGGATTCGGAGGTCTTCCTCCTCTCCTATGAGTTACTACAATCATTGTTCAATACCAGCAGAAACTGGGAAAGGTTTGGCCGCATCGCTGCCGAAACACTGTACGTGTCTGCCCTGCTATGCAGTGAAATGTTGTTACTTGACAAACCGGCAGACAGATATCTCAAACTGCAACAACAGCAACCTGAAATACTGGAACGTATCCCGTTGTATCATATCGCTTCCTATATCGGCATCAAACAGGCCTCCTTGAGCCGCATCCGCAAAAGACTTTCAAAAAAGGCGATAGCTGAAGTACGATTATAACCCAGGTTATAATGGAATGGCCCATCAGTTCCTAATTTTACAGTGTACAAAAACAGTATGTAATGAAAAGAATTACAGGCACTATCGCTCTGCTTATAGTGATGATGACTACTTATGGCCAATCTAAAGATCAACATATGCAAACACAACAGATACTGGACGTCAATCGCCAGCTTTTTAAAGGCACCGCCGAAAAAACAGAAGCACTGATCCGGGAAAATATAGCAGATGGCTTCCTGTTCACGACTGCAAATGCAGATGTACTGGATAAGGAAGGCTATATCAAAGGCTTCGCACTTCATCCTTCCATAAAAATATCATTGATGAGCACCTCAGATGAGCATGTGACCATCTCCGGTTCAACTGCGATTCTGACCGGAGTAGCACATATCAGGATCGCTAAAAATAATGAAGCCCCCCGCGACCTTCTGGAGAGAATTACAGGCACTTATATTCTCGCCGGTGGCCGTTGGAAAATGCTGGCTTTACAAGCAACTTATGTTCCCGGGAAATAAAAGCGGCGGCCCCCTGTCTTTACTCTTCCTGCCGCCAACCTCTTTCCCGGCTACCGGAGGCAAATACATTAGTTACGACAAAGAAAACATTGTATTTTAGTGGATACCTCTCCTTTGAGAGTTTGTTTCAAACTTACCATGTAAGTGCATTTTGAAACATCAGCTTTATTTTTTTTGTCAGATAATATGATGCAATTAGTCCACCGACTAAACCAGGTACAGGAACCGCTTATTACAGCAGCAGGTATTGTTTATAAGAACAGCGATAACGCTATCATCCGGATAGACTACAATCTTTTAGTTAGCGGAGGCGTACCGGAGCCAACGCCTTTTGTGCTGGTTGCAGCAGCAAATGAGGAAGTGGTTATTCGGACAAAAGACAACATCATTACCTGGAACACAGATAGCAACGTTAGAAAGGAATATCCGTTCAATTATACAGGCAGCCTGCAGATCAAACTGCTGTATGATGATAGTATGATCATCCGCAATAAAACGGCTGCCGGCTGGAACCTGAGCAAATATAATTTCCGGAATTCCAGCATTATCTGGGAAACTGATGGCGCCTATACTCACCTTTTCACCAGGAATGGCGATCTGTTAGTGGCAACACATACTGAGAAAAAAGAGCTGCTCACCTGTTTCAGCGAAGCAAAAGGCACCGCCATGTGGGAAGTGAATATAAATGAGCTGGGCCTGCCTGCAGGGAATTATGAGATCGTCGCCCGCGGACAGTTTGCCGGTAACCGTATATACGTAGGCGTTACCAGCGGGCAAACAGACTATCTACTTTGCCTGGATGCCGGGAACGGCAGGTTACACTGGCTGGTGAAAGGCGCTGGCATGAGGTTCCAGGTAACGGGTCAGACCATATTATGCTTTGTGAACAGGGAAATATGGCATATCAATGCTGCGGATGGTGTATGCCTTCACAGCGTGGACCTGTCATCTCTTATTAAATTTGCAGACATTGACCTTTATGCCAATATAATATTCAGGGATAACAAAATGTACATGGCAGGTATCCTGGATACCATTATCAGCGAATGGGATATACAAACCGGCGAGCTGTTATGGCATTACCGGATACACGATACCAGCAAAACCGGCCGTAAAGGTATTATGATCCCCGCGGCCGAAGATGTATTTTATGTATTTGATAACCGCATGTATGTGCTGGATTCAGAACAGACCTTACATATATTTACATGATCATTTGCGCCATCCCATTATACAGCACATTTTTTTGGTAATCCGCCCAACAATACCTTAATTTATAGCAACCATACATACCCCATATGAGAAAGGGAATGGATCTTGCATCATTCGACATCTTTAAATATATAAAGTATAATTTCTTTAAAGCAGCAAATACCCAATACATGCTGCTGGACGATGCCACCTTTAAAGTGGCAGACATCCGTTTCCCGATACGTAACTTTTTTTATGGTATAGGCATCACTTACGGCGGTAAAGACAACGTTCTTATTGCAAACAATGAATACGTCATAAGCAAGGGCAGTTGTATTGCCATCGGCCCGGGTACTATTTCCCAATGGCTGAATGAATCTACAGCACTAACGGATACGGCACTGTTTACACGCGATTTTTTCAGGAGCTCCCCTTTTGCCGGGTTTCCTGATTCACTTCCGTTCTTCCAGCCCGGCGGCAACCATGTAATCCAGTTAAATACCGCGCAATTAAAGCAAATGAGATTGTTGTTCAACACACTTAAAGCGTTCAGGGATGATGAAACCATTGTTACCGGTATCGTTTATTCCATTCTCATGCTTGCAAACAAAATGTATGATATCGATCTTAACCATAAGCTGAATGGGCTCACTCATAAACAAAAACTGGCAAGGCAATTTCAAAGCCTTGTGGTGGAACATTTCTTAACAAAACGAACCGTCGATTTTTATGCCCGGGAAATGAATATAACCCCCAAATACCTGAGTGAGATCCTGTTATCCGAAATAGGAAAACCCGCCAAAACATTGATCGACGAAACGGTTTTCCTGGAAGCAAAAACATTATTGAGACAAACAACTATGTCGGTCCAGGAAATTGCCGACTGGCTTAATTTCCCCGAAACTTCCAACTTTATTAAAGCTTTTAAAAAAAGAGAGCACCTAACGCCTGCTGCATACAGGAAGCATGAATAATGCATTACCGGAAAAAATTACCATTATTACCGACATTTTGATAATTATGCTGATAATTTTTGAAGCAACTTTACTGCAACAAAACTATATAGCATGAATAACACAATCACCCCGTTCTCAATTAACATTCCCCAGGCGGAAATTGATGATCTGAATCAAAGACTAGCCTTATCGCGCTTTCCTGCAGGAAAAACAAATGACTGGAAATGCGGAGCGCCCGTGCCTTATCTCCAAAAAATTGCACACTATTGGCAAACAACATTTAACTGGAAAAAGCAGGAAGCCTGGTTAAACCAATACCCCCAATACATGGCCAACATAAATGGTCAGCCTATACATTTTCTGCATATCAGATCAGCTGATCCAAATGCTATTCCATTGATGCTCATTCACGGTTATCCCAGCTCATTTGTTGAATTTATAAAGATAGCCGACCTGCTTACCAACCCGCCACAACATGGAACGGAACCAGCCGTTTCTTTTCATTTGATCATTCCCTCCATACCAGGATTTGGCTTTTCCATTCCTTCTAATGACGAAAGTTGGGACCTGATAAAAATAGCGGCTGTTCTTGCAGAACTGATGACCACATTGGGATATGAAAAATTTGCTGTGCATGGTACAGATATGGGCGCTGGCATTACAGGCATGCTATCCGCAATTGCAGGCCACCGGTTAATAGGAACGCATGTAAATACCGATTACACAGCTGTAACAGGCATGGGTATGTTGCCGCAGGATCTGCAATCCTTCTCAGACCTTGAAAAGGAACAGATCACCAGGTTCCGGGATTATGAAAAAAATGAAACCGCCTATCTGAAGATCTTATCAACAAAACCACAAACATTGGCGTATGCGCTCACCGATAGCCCTGTAGGCCTATTAGGCTGGATCATGGAGAAATTCCAGGCATGGACAAATGCCGCGAAACATTTGCCTGAAGATGCCATCGGGTTAGATCTTATGCTTACCAATATTTCAATTTACTGGTTCAATAAGCTTGGGGCATCTGCTGCTTATACATTGTACGATGGCATGAATATGTCGTTCAACTGGAATACACAAAACAGTGATGCCAATACACAACCGGCAGCTGAACAATCATGGGCGCCGCCAAAAGTCCCATCGGCAATGGCAGCCTTTGGTGGCAATGGTGCACTCCTTAAAAAATTACTGGGGCCGCTGGGCAACCCCGACAGGTGGAGCTCTTATGATGAGGGATTACATTTTCCGGCGATGGAGTGCCCTGAGCTACTGGCGAAAGATATATATAGTTTCTTCCAGGCATATGGTGCCCCCACTGTCTGATGAAGCAGTGGGGCAAGGCGCTATCATTAAAAAACGCCTCCCACTTGCTTCCCTTATTCCATCAACCAATAATTCAAACCTGTAAACCACTGGTTAAAACTTCTCTGCTAAAGCAAAAACACTAGTTTCAGGTATCGTTCACTCCTGAATTATACCTCATGTCATTACGCTCTCTGATAGTTCTCAGCACCACCTCCCTCTGCCCTCTCACCAACGCTTCATCCCCATCAATCACCTTCGCTACCTTTATCTCCAGCGCCTCGCACGCCGCAGTGTAAAGCCGGGCATGCTGCGGCCCCGCCACCAGGAATACCTCCACATCAGCCGGTACCGCTTTCAGTTCCGCACCAATCAACAACCCGCTTAAATAAGAACGGTTATGTGCCGCTGGCATCTTTTTGAGCACCTGGTTGGTACGTACCATAAACGCCGCATGCAGCAGGTTATCCGACCATCCGGCGCGCACCCCTTCCGTAAAGCAGGCAAGGGAATCTTCCAGCGTGCCTTCTGCACCTACCGATGCAGCAAGGATACTGTGCGTGGACAACAGATCAAAAAATTCGCCTGTCATGAAAGTTTGAAAACGAACTGCCTGTTTGTTATGCACTACTATATGCTTGGGATGCGTACCCGGTAGTAACAGCCATTGCTCCTCATCAACATCAGGTAGCAATGTATGACAGCCGACTACTTTGGTTTCTTCTCCCCGCATTACATCATGCCCATTGCTGGCGCCGGAAACAATAATAAACCGTTGAAAGGTATGCACTCCCAAACCGGTTCCGCCCAGGTGAAAAGGCAGTGCTTTATAAGGCAGTTCTATCATGCCGATACTGGAAGAGGCCATACCGGAAAGCACTACAGGCACATCTTGCAGCGGGATACCTGTTCTTCCCTCAAGCTCGTCAATCTGCCGGTTGATGATCGCAGCAAAAAATTCTTCACGTGGCAGGGTTGTTTGCTGCCATTGCTGGTATGTACCGGCAATACCCGCCCCTGATCTTTCTTCTGCTATAATATGCAGGCTATCGGTTTCCGCCAGCCGTAGCCGGAAAGAGCTGGTGCCCCAGTCGCAACTTAAAAAATATTTCATCTCCTGCCTGTTTATACTATTTTCTTTACTCATCCTCTCCCGTTTTTATCCGCTCCACATTCCCTACCAGGAAAAGATAGGAGCATGCTCCCAGCAGCCCCAGCATCGCCACAAATACCAATGCCGGCGCGAAGTTACCGCCGCTGGCCAGGAAACCTATTGCAATGGGCACAATGATGCCCGCCAGTTGTCCAACAAAATTAAATACACCACCGGTAAGATTGATGAGATGTTTGGGTGCCAGCGTGGATACAAAGATCCAGGTGATGGAAGCAAAGCCTATCCCAAAAAATGAGAGCGACATAAAAAAGATAATAAGCCCGGGCGCATTTACATAATTGGCGCCCAGTATAAAGACCGACAACAGCAAACCTATGATGATAGGCCGCTTGCGCGCTTTTGCAACAGATACACCTTTCTTCACCAGGTAGTCTGATAAAAAACCGGAACACAAAATACCGGTAAATGCAGCGAGATAAGGTACCGATGCCCAGTAGCCTGATTTGATGAAATCCAGTCCCCGGTAGTCCACCAGGTATTTCGGGAACCAGGTAAGGAAAAACCAGAGCGTAGCGTTCACTGCAAACTGGCCTATATAAATGCCCCACAACTTACGGTAAGAAAGCACGGCCTTCAGATCGGTCCAGCGGAAAGCCGTTCTCTTTTCAGCCTGCTGCTTGTCCAGCATGCCGCCGCCGCTTTCAATATGCTGCAGCTCCGCGGCGTTCACGCCCTTATGCATGAACGGGTCCCGGTAAAACAGGTACCATATAACGCCCCATATAATGCCAATGAGACCGGTCACCACGAACAGCCCTTTCCATCCTACTTCCAGCTGGATCATCGACAACACCGGCATCAAAAAGGCCAGGCCCAGGAACTGCCCGGAAGTATATACCGCAATAGCGGAAGCCCGCTCATTGTCCGGGAACCAGTTGCTCACCACCCGGTTATTGATGGGAAATGCGGGCGCTTCAAACGCGCCGGTGGCCATACGTAAACCAAACAGCGTGGTAAAGCCTTTTGCAAACCCCTGTATAATAGTGGCAAGCGACCAGGCAATAAGACTGAAAGTATACAAAATACGTGGACTAAAACGGTTCACCAGTATGCCGCCGGGGATCTGGAACGCCAGGTAGGTCCAGCTAAAAGCGGAAAAGACCAACCCCAGTTGCACCGGTGTAAGTTTAAACTCCTTGTCTATTTCAGAAGCGGCTACGGCCAGGTTGCTTCTGTCCATATAGTTGATCACTACGTTCACAAATATCAGGAACAGTATCCGGTATCGTATATTGGTAGGTTTAACACTCATGTTTTAGTTGCAGGTCTGTATTTACCATTCTGCTACACTGCCATCCGTGTGGCGCCACACGGGATTGCGCCAGTTATGCCCTTCCTCGGCCATTTTTCGTACATACGCTTCGTTTATCTCTATACCCAAACCAGGTTTGGAAGGAATTTCCACATAGCCGTCTTTGTACTGGAACACGGTTTTATCAACCAGGTAATCCAGCAGGTCGCTGCCCTGGTTGTAGTGAATACCCAGGCTTTGCTCCTGTATAAAAGCATTATGACAGGTAGCATCTACCTGCAAACAGGCGGCCAGTGCAATAGGTCCCAGCGGACAATGCGGGGCGGCCGCCACATCAAAGGCTTCCGCCATGGAAATAATTTTCTTGCACTCGGTAATGCCACCGGCGTGTGAAACATCAGGCTGAATAATGTCTGCGTATCCTTCTTTCAGCAGCGTTTTAAATTGCCATTTGGAGAACATACGCTCACCGGTGGCAATGGGGATAGCTACATGTCGGGCTATTTCGCGCAGGTCTTCATTATTTTCCGGCAGCACCGGTTCTTCAATAAACATCGGGCGGAAAGGCTCCAGCTCTTTGGCCAGTATTTTGGCCATAGGCTTGTGTACCCTGCCGTGAAAATCGATGCCGATACCCATACCGGGGCCACCCGCCTCGCGCACTGCGGCAATACGTTGTATAGCAGCATCTATCTTTTCATAGCTGTCTATATACTGCAGTTCCTCAGTAGCATTCATTTTCACGGCCAGGAAACCCTGCTCTGCCATCTTATGGGCAGCAGCTCCCACTTCTGCAGGACGGTCGCCGCCAATCCAGGAATAGACCTTCATTTTGTCGCGCGCCCTGCCTCCCATCAACTGGTAAACGGGCGCGTTGTAGTATTTTCCCTTGATGTCCCACAGCGCCTGGTCGATGCCCGCAATGGCGCTCATCAGAATAGGCCCTCCGCGGTAAAAGCCGGCGCGGTACATCACGTTCCAGTGATCTTCAATCTGCATAGGGTCTTTACCTATCAGGTATTCCATCAGTTCATCCACTGCAGTTTTAACAGTAGCGGCTTTGCCTTCAATCACCGGTTCGCCCCAGCCAATAATACCTTCGTCCGTTTCTATTTTCAGGAACAGCCAGCGGGGCGGCACCTGGAACAATTCATAGCTTCTTATTTTCATAACGTTGTATTGCTTTTTCAGGATTGAATGGCGCGGATAAACTGCCTCGATTTTTCCGTCAGTTGCTGCAGGTATTCCGGCGTAATGGCGGCCTTTGCATTCACCAGCGCGCTGCCAATACCAAAACCGGCGGCGCCAGCCTGCTGGAAATCCCTGATGTTCTCCGGTGTGATACCACCGGTTGGCAGCAGGTGCATTTTGGGCAGGGGCGCTGTAATATCTTTGATATATGAGGCAGAAGTAGCCGGGAAAACCTTGATCATATCTGCTCCCTGTTTATAGGCTGCATAAATTTCAGTGGCGGTATAAGCGCCCGGAATGCTCACCAGGCCAAGCCCGCGGGCTGTTGTGATCACTTCCGGTTCCAGTATGGGGGAAAGGATAAAACGGGCTCCCGCAGCAGCTGCTTCACGGGCCGTAACGGCGTCCAGCACAGTGCCAGCGCCTATGATCATTTTATCGCCCATCCTGGCAGATACTTCTTTGATAACGGTCAGCGGATCAGCTGAATTCATTGTCACCTCCAGCAGGCGGATACCACCTGCATACATGGCCTCTGCCAGCCTTAGCACATATTCCGGCTGCACACCACGCACGATGGCAATGATCTTATGTTCGAGTATTTGAGAGAGTGTAGACATGGAATTTATACGTATGATTGAATCACGGTAAGATAAAAATAAATAAGTGTATTTTCAACATTTCTTATCCTTTAGGTACCGGGCTTGCAGAAGTACCCTATTATGATTAAATTAAGTTTGATTTACCCGATAGCAACGGTTTTCTCATCATTATAAATCGTCTCTTATGAAGATCAATGTAAACGGCACGGATTATACCCTGGATGTGCCGGCTAACACTTCCCTTCTTGATGCTTTAAGAGTAAATCTACATCTCACCGGGAGTAAATACGGCTGCGGCGAAGGCGCCTGCGGTGCATGCAGGGTGCTCATCGACGGTCATGCTACGCCTTCCTGTATTACACCGCTGGCCAGCGTACAGGATAAATTTGTGGTCACCATAGAAGGACTGGAAAAAGAAGGACAGCTGCATCCCGTACAACAGGCGTTTCTTGATGAAGATGCTTTTCAATGCGGCTACTGCTGCTCCGGCATGATCATCTCAGCAGTTGCTTTAAAAACAAAAAATCCCAGGCCCACCAGGCAGGAGATCATAGAAGCCATGCAGGGAAATATTTGCCGCTGCTGCGTTTACCCACGGATCATAAAAGCTGTCAGCAAAGCTTAACTTAAAACCACAGGTAATGAAAAATTTAGGCACAAAAGAAGCTTCCGTTGAAGGGATCAACAGGCGGAATTTCCTGAAACTGCTAGGCGGCGGCATCGCGGTGGCCCTTACCTATACGGAGCTGAACGCATTGTCAAAACAACCGGGCCTCTTTCCTCCCGCTGATGATACTATTGCCGCATGGATCCATATCCTGGAAAACGGAACGGTCACCGTTTACACCGGGAAAGTGGAAGTAGGCCAGAACATCCGCACTTCTTTATCGCAGGCAGTGGCGGAAGAACTCTCCCTTCCTGTTAGCAGCATCGAATTGATCATGGGTGATACCCTGCTTACGCCTTACGACCGCGGCACCTATGGAAGTCTTACTACGCCTGCTATGGGGCCGAAGCTGCGGAAGGCAGCCTCCTCCCTGAGAGAAGAGCTGGCAAACATGGCAGCCAGACAATGGAATGTTGGCAAACAAACCGTAGAAGTAAAAAATGGGCAGGTCATCCACACCCCCTCGGGTAAAACAGTTAGCTTCGGCGATCTCACAAAAGGACAGAAAATACTGCTGCCGGTAAATGACCAGGTACAGCTCACACCGGCGGATAAATGGAGCACCGCCGGCACCGCGGTAGCAAAGGTGAATGCGAAAAGTTTTGTTTCCGGGAAACATAAATACGTATCTGACATGACCCTGCCGGGTATGGTATACGGGAAAATACTCCGCCCTCCCTCCTATGGTGCATCGCTGCTTTCAGCGGATACTGGGAATGCAAAGATCTCTTCCGGTGTAACTGTTGTTAGGGAAGATAATTTCATCGGTGTAACCG
The DNA here is from genome assembly GCF_902150045.1 of Chitinophaga polysaccharea. Taxonomy (GTDB): domain Bacteria; phylum Bacteroidota; class Bacteroidia; order Chitinophagales; family Chitinophagaceae; genus Chitinophaga; species Chitinophaga polysaccharea_A. The sequence goes on along the minus strand of NZ_CABFVU010000001.1, from coordinate 3,388,285 downwards.
CCCCTGATCCTCAAACAGCCGCCAATGCGCTGGCCAGGATAGAGGCCCGCTGGAAAACCACCCCACAGCCTTCCAGGGCGGAAATTTTCACGTACCTGAAAACGCATTCGGAAAACAGGGAAAAGGGCGCTCCGGAAGCCATCAGAGCGGCCTGGCAGGCAGCCCCCATACAGGTACAACAACATTTTGAAGTGCAGTATATCGCCCATGTTCCGCTGGAGCCGCGGGCAGCGCTGGCGGTATGGGAAAATAAAAAGCTAACGGTATGGACCGGCACCCAGCGCCCTTTCGGAGTACAGGAAGAGTTGGCGGAAATATTCTCCATCCCGAAAAATAATATCCGGGTGATGATGCCGGACACCGGCTCCGCCTACGGTGGAAAACACAGCGGGGAAGCGGCGGTGGAAGCAGCAAGACTGGCCAGGGCCACAGGTAAGCCGGTAAAAGTATTGTGGACGCGTGAAGAAGAATTCAAATGGGCTTACTTCAGACCCGGTGGGCTCATTGAAGTAAACGCCGGCGCCGGTAAAGAAGGATTGCTTACTTCCTGGGAGTTTCATAACTACAATTCCGGCGGCGCAGGCATCGAAGTGCCATATGAAGTGGCGCAACGGCATATTCAATACCATCCATCCGACACACCGCTGAAACAGGGCTCCTACCGCGGGCTTGCAGCTACGGCCAACGTGTTCTCCATCGAAAGCGTGATAGACGACCTGGCCTGCCAGGTAAAACAGGACCCGCTCCAGTTCCGGCTTAACAATTTAAAAGATGAAAGGTTTAAACAGGTACTGGAGGCCGCAGCATCCAAATTCGGCTGGAAGCGGCAAAAGGAAACCGGTCGTGGTTACGGTATAGCCTGCGCATTTGTAAAAAACGCCTATGTGGCCACCTGTGCGGAGGTAGCTTATAATAAATCCAACGGGCAGTTGCAGGTGCTCCGGCTGGTGGTAGCTTTTGAATGCGGCGCCATTGTAAATCCCCTGCACCTGGAAAACCAGGTAATGGGTTGCGTATTGCAGGGACTTGGAGGCGCGTTGTTTGAAGCGGTCGATTTTAAAGACGGGCGTATTTTAAATCCATCCCTTTTCAGCTACCGGGTGCCGCGGTTTGGGGATATTCCCGAACTGGACATCCTGCTGCTCAACAGGAAGGATCTTCCCTCTTCCGGGGCAGGCGAAGCGCCGATTGTTGGCGTGGCCCCTGCCATCCGCAACGCAATAGCAGATGTTACCGGGGTGAAACTGCACAGTCTTCCGCTGCTGCCACATGGAATGACACTAAAAGTCTAAAAAAATCCCACCCGCTCTTATGAGAGCAGGTGGGAGTAATAGCCACGAGGGCCATAACGGGAATGCTTAAAATGCTACAAATAGTTATTAATGATATTCTCCAGGTATTCCTGTCTTCCGCTTCTCACTGCCGGCTCTCCGTTGGCAACGGCAAAAGCGCGCAGGTCTTCCAGGCTGGCCTGTCCTGCTTCAAATGCCTTTGCAGTGGCTGCATCAAAAGAAGCATAACGTTCCTGGCGTAATTTTTTGTAATCACTTTTCTCAAGGATCGCATCAGCGGTGATCAGGGCACGGGCAAAGCTGTCTACCCCACCGATGTGTGCATAGAATATATCAGCAGGATCGGTAGAGTTTCTCCTGATCTTTGCATCGAAATTAATACCGCCTCCTTTAAAGCCACCGCCTTCAAGGATAATCAGCATCGCTTCTGTAAGTTCGTTAAGATTGGTAGGGAACTGGTCTGTATCCCATCCATTCTGGTAATCGCCCCTGTTGGCGTCAATGCTTCCCAATAAGCCGGCATCTATTGCTACCTGCAATTCATGCTGGAAGGTATGGCCTGCCAGTGTAGCGTGGTTCACTTCAAGATTGAGCTTAAAATCGTTCAGCAGGTCGTACTGGCGAAGGAAGCCGATCACTGTTTCTGCATCATAATCATACTGGTGCTTGGTAGGCTCACAAGGCTTAGGCTCAATAAAGAAAGTGCCTTTAAACCCATTCTTGCGGGCATAATCCCTTGACGCCTGCAGAAACCTGGCCAGGTGCTCCTTTTCCTTTTTCATGTTTGTATTTAACAGGCTCATATAGCCTTCACGACCGCCCCAGAAAACGTAGTTCTCTCCGCCTAACGCAATGGTAGCATCAAGTGCAGCCTTTACCTGTGCTGCCGCATGGCTCAGTACATGGAAGTCGGGGTTGGTGGCCGCACCGTTCATATACCGGCGGTGACTGAACAGGTTTGCGGTTCCCCATAACAACTTCACCCCGCTCTCTTCCTGCTTCTGTTTCAGGTACTGTGTAAGCGTTTGCAGGCGCTTTTCATTCTCCTCGATATCGTTTGTATAATCCACCACATCCACATCGTGGAAGCAATAGTAAGGGAGATTAAGTTTGGTAATGAGCTCAAAAGCGGCATCAGCCTTATCTTTCGCCCTGGCAACAGGATCTGTGTTCTTATCCCATTCAAAAAGATGCGTTGCTTCTCCAAAAGGATCTGCGCCTGTTCCATTAAAAGAGTGCCAGTAAGCAACAGCGAAACGTAACCACTCTTTCATTGTTTTGCCGGCTACTACCCGGTTCTCATCATACCAGCGGTAAGCCAATGGGTTATCTGTCTTTGGACCTTCAAATTGAATAGCCGGAATTCCTGCGAAGAATGTTTTCTCTCCTGTAACTGTTTTCATATCGTGTTTTTGATAAGCAAATATTGCCTGATTTTAAAAAGTATTCAACCGCTATTTTTGAAAGAAAATATGCTATCTTATCAATATTTCGACATATTCATCCATTTAAATGATAAGATGGCTTATCTTAGGGCCTGTATGAAAACGATTCTTCAAAAAATCACCAATGATTCAAGCCAGAGTTTTGCCTGCCGCATTTATGAAACACCGCAGTTCGAAACCAGCTGGCACAAACATCCCGAATATGAATTGATCCTGATATTAAAAGGACATGGAACTGCTATGATCGGAGACTATGTATGCGATTATAAAGTGAACGATGTATTCTTCATGGCAGGCAATCTTCCGCATTGGTTCAGGAAAAGCCATCCGCAGATGAAAGGGGCCGCCCTGGTGATACACTTCACGGCCGACTGCTGGGGAGAGGGATTGTTACAAATGACGGAGATGAAAACGATACAATCCCTGCTGCAAAAGAACAACGGTATACAACTGGGGAAGGCGCTGAAAAAGGAAGTGTCGGAAAGTATGCAGCTGATGTACCGCGAAAAAGGATTTGATAAACTCATCCTGCTATTGCAATGCCTGCATAAAATAGGCCATTCCACGCAATATAAAACCCTGTCGGAAGACTTCAACGACACCGGCAACGTAGTGAACCCGGTCATCGAAAGAATTATTGATTTCTCTTTTAAACATTACCTGGAAAAAGTAACCCTGGAAGAGGTAGCGGCTATCGCCAATATGAGTGTGCCCAACTTCTGCCGCTTCTTCAAAAAAAATATCAAGAAAACATATTTTGATTTCCTGAGAGATTTACGGATCAGCCACGCCTGTAAACTACTTACCTCCACTACCCAGCCAATACTGGATATCTGCTATGAAAGCGGTTATAAAAGCTGGGCGCATTTCAGTAAACAATTCAAGGAAGTAAAGCTGCAAACGCCCAGCCAGTACCGTAAAACGTATTTATCGTGATACAAAAAGGCCTGTTGTAAATAAGTACAACATAACTGGTTGGAAAAACGCCGGCCCCATCACTATGAAGAAAACCGCAGGGAAACAACTGCTATTCCGTTCTCAAACTTTTTACAGGATTGGCTATAGCGGCCTTTATTGCCTGGAAGCTCACTGTAAGCAGGGTAACCACTACAGATAACGCCATCACCAGCATAAATACCCATACACCAATATGAATTTTATACTCATACTGCTTTAGCCAGTTATCCATGACATAAAATGCAATAGGTATGGCAATGGCGCATCCTGTTAACACCAATACCACGAAATCTCCTGAAAGCATCTGCCACAGGTTTGTTACACTGGCCCCAAGCACTTTGCGGATACCGATTTCCTTTGTCCGTTGTTCTGCCATAAAAGTAGCCAGGCCAAAAAGGCCCAGGCAGGAAATAATAATGGCTAATACTGCAATGATGGCAGCTAAGCTTCCCACCAGCTCTTCATAGTTGAATTTCCTGGCATACTCCTCGTCTGCGAACTTGTATTCAAAAGGAAAGGAAGGATTATACTTATCAAACACCGGCTTCATGCGGCTAATGGCTTCAGATACCGGCATACCGGGGTTTATACGGATGCAAAGCTGGTTCACCCAGCCTTTAAAGAACACGATCATTAAGGGGGAAACCTGTTGAAAAGGGGATTCCATCTGCATATCAGGCACTACGCCAGTCACCGTCCGGTTCTCTCCATTCCATTTCAATACCTCCCCTACAGGGTTCTTCAGCCCTATGCGCTTTACAGCCGCCTCGTTTAACAACACGCCACTTGAGTCGGTAGCAAAATCCCTCGAAAAATCCCGGCCTTCTTTCATTTGAATACCCAGTGTTTTCGTATAGTCATACTCGGTAGCAATGGTTGGGAAAGAGATCAGCTTGTCATTATGCTGGCTCCCCTTCCATTCCCAGCCGCTTTGTCTTGCCCAAACTTCGGTGGGAGGCGAATTGGTTTTACAAACGGAAACCACGGCGCCGGAATTTAACAGCTCCTGTTGTAAAGGATCAAAATTCCTCTTGATATCATCAGAGTAATTAATGGAAATCAACCCATACTTATTAAAGCCAACCGGGCGGTTCTTTCCGTACTGAATTTGCTGGTAAACGATAATGGTGCCAATCATCAGGACCACAGAGCAGGCAAACTGGGTTACCACCAGTATTTTCCGTGGCAGGGCGCCGCCCGGCCCAACGCGGTGCGTTCCTTTCAGCACTTTTACCGGGTTAAACGACGACAGGTAAAAGGCAGGATAACTGCCTGCCAGCAACCCGGTTAATACGGTAAACACTATCATAATCCCCCAGAAATAGGGATTGGTGATCTGCAAGCTCATCGTTTTTTCGGTAAGCCTATTGAAATAAGGTAAAGCAATAGCCGTAATGCCCAGGGCCATAAAAAAGGCCAACACCGAAATAAACAGCGATTCAATCAGGAATTGTCCCATCAGTTGTTTCCGTAAACTGCCTACGGCCTTGCGGATACCCACTTCCCGTGACCTCTTTTCAGACCGGGCTGTGCTCAGGTTCATAAAATTAATACAGGCAATTATCAATACGATCAGGCCAAGCGCTCCAAACATCCTGATGTATTTAATGAAACCGCCGGTGTTCACGCCATTTTCAAAATCGGCGTATAATCTCCATTTCGACATAGGAAACATCGCCACTTCCGGCTTTGAGTTGATCACCAGCTGGTCGCCGGGAAAATGATCCAGTATTACATTCTTTATTTTGGCATTTACGGTGCCGGGATCGGCATGATCGTTCAGCTGCACAAACGTACGCCAGGAGTAATTTCCCCAATTGTCTTTGTAAGTTTTGATATTAGGATAGATATTTTCCTGTAGCTGCCAGGGAAGTAACAGGTCAAAAACAAGGGTAGCATTTTTGGGCTGCCCGGCAACAACGGCGGTCACTTTCAGGTCGTAGGCATTGTCCAGCTTCACTATTTTACCAACAGGGTTCTCCTTCCCGAAAAGCGTATGCGCCGTTTCTTCTGTGAGCACAATGGAGTATGGATCATGCAAGGGGTGGCTATCACCATTCAACACCTTAAATGAAAACATATCAATGGCTTCCTCCCCTATAAAATAGCCCTCCTTACTGAACCGCTTATCGCCATAGGATAAAGAATGCCTTCCTCCCCAGTCGCACATGGCTACCCCTTCAAATTCGGCAAACCTGGCTTTCAGCTCATCTCCCATGGATAAAGGCATTCCACGGTTGGTACGCCTTACCCCGTCAGTAGTTTGATGCATGATCACCTGGTACAGCGTGCTGTAATGCTTATGATGCGTATTAACGGAAACCTCATCATATATCCACAGGCCAATGAGCATAGCCACTGCTATACCTGTGGCAAGACCGAAGATATTGATGAAAGAAAAGATCTTATTTTTAGCCAGGTTTCTCCAGGCAACCCTGAAATAGTTTTTCAGCATAAATAGCGACTTTGGTCAGATGACACGCCCCACAATAATGCCAGGTATTTTATGACTGTTAATCATTGGGATATACATATTTTTGGGAAAAAAATGTCCGGTATTGGCACAAGGGTCGTCCGGTTCCATAACACCGCTTACTGTGTGGATACGCTGTCGTTATACAGATAAAAAAGAAAAGCCTGAAACGGGCAGCTAATTCATCACGCCTGTAAATTGAGGAAGCTGGTTGATTACCAGCAGCAATCCCAGTACCAGGAACACCCAGAACCTTATTCTACGGTAGTTGGGCTCAGTGATGCTGTAAAGCAGCAGGCAAATCAGCCAATAAAGGATCGCTACCACCCTGAAAGCCATGGAATCTTTCATGTAGGTATTTGCAATGAGTAAAAGTATCAGCCCCACCGCTTCCAGGGGCGGGCCAAAACGTTGCCAAAATGAAACCAGTTTTTCTCTCATGACAATTATATCTTTCGTTAAATAATTTAACTGCTCGTCATCCGGTAATGGCATTGAAACGCCCCTGAACAGGTATTGATTGGAATTCCACGAATAGAAACCAATCGCTCCCCTGCCCCGACCGGGTATCATCAATATCAAAAATAAAATCACCTGCCTGGAAATAATCCTTACCATCTGCCGGCAGTGCAAAAGCATGAGTGTCCATGAGTCCGTTCTTTTAAGATGCAGCTTGTTTCCGTCAAACTGGGTTAACCGGGTTATCGTTATAGGCGTAATGATACGGAAAAGCTCCGAAAACAGCAAGCGTCCCTTTTTTCGTAGTGTCTTCCACGTTATTAATGCATTTGTTAAGCCTTTTGTTAAGCAGGTGCTTCTACCTTCGCCTTTTAAACCCACGGTATGAATTATTATCACCCGCCATGAGGCAGCGGCATCACTAATGCTGCGCCCCCTTTCCACGTTAATAGGCATTCTTCTTTCAATGCCTCATTTACCATCTTATAAAACTTCACATTATGAAACACCTGTTATTTGTTAGTGTACTGATCACTGTAGTGAGCATATCATCCTGCTCAAAGAAAGCACTGGAACCGGAAGCTGTTCCAGGTGACAAAACGTTGTCGGCCTCCGCGAACACCCTGGCGGCGACCCAATTTATTGGCTCCGTAGTTGGCTTCAATAACACCATCCGTTCAGGAGGAGGCCCTAATCCCACACCTGCAGGTAACATCCTTTACAACCTGCCCCTGTATAAATCATCTGCCAGCGAAGACGACTGGTGGGATAACCTGGTGGAAGAATTTGCCTTCAGCGGGCAGGACTTCTTCGCCGCCAATTGCCGTGGCTACAGTCCCAATGTGCCTACCGTTGACCATGGTGATCCGCGTAAGCTGACAAAGCTCACGCAAGCCATGGACCGCAGGGGGGTAACCGGTAAATTCACCATCGCTGTATTTGATGACTGCCCCTCATCCTGGTGCGCCAACAGGAATGTGGATAACGGGCTGGGCTATACGACCTCCACTCCTTTCGACTGCGGCGATACGGCCAATTATAAGTACATCTGGACCTACAATATCAAAACCGCCTATCAGAATATACCAGACGCCAAACGCTTTAAGTATAACGGCAGGCCGGTGGTGTTTTTCTGGGCCGTGCATCCCAGCTGGGCTATTAATTCCGGTAACGGTAACCTGAAGAAGATCCTGCAATATATACGCACCCAGTTCAACGCTACCTTCGGACAAAATCCTTACCTGGTCATTGAAAAATCGTGGATCGACAGAGACCCTGCCGTGAACGACCCAACGGTAACGGATGCCGTGCATAACTGGTTTAACATGACTAACCCCTCCACGCTGTATACTTTCAACGGTGTAAAAGTAGGCTCCGGCGTGCCTGGCTTCCGCGTAGTGCAGGGCACTACCAATATGTTCATCGATGCCAACCACGGGCAAACCTGGATCAACACGCTCACCAACACCTGGGGAGCCGGCGCCCTGTTTACCTTACTGGAAGGCTTCACCGATTGTGCAGAGAATGCCGCTATTTTCAGGAGCAAAGATGTTACTTATTATGATTATCCCAATCAACGTATCAATATCCTGCGGCGCTTCAGCAATGACCCATATCCTGCCACACTGAAAGTGGAAGCGGAAGGATGCGATTTTTACAATGACCTCAGCAGCGGCAACAGCGGCGGTACTTTCCGTGATGGCGACCTGGACATCGTGAAAAATGGCGACACCTACGGCGGATGGCATGTGAACAACACACAGGCCAACGAATGGCTGGAATGGAGAGAGCTTCCCTTCAGCGCCGGCAACAGCAAGTTCGAAGTGCGCTACTCTTCCAACCAGGCGGCTTCTATCCGCTTCAGTGTTGATGGTGTGGATCTGCCGGTGATCAGCATGCCGGTTACCGGCAACGGCGCCTGGTCACTCATAGACGCAGGCACACTTTCCTTTCCCGCGGATGGCCATCACACGGTACGCCTGAAAATAGTATCTGGTTCCTTAAGTATTAATTTCTTTAACAGGGTGAGTTTATAAAAAAACAGCCGGCTCAAAACAAGAGCCGGCTGTTTTTCATTGCTGATGGTTCCAAGCCTGGTAGGTTCCACGGTAATGGTGATTTCTGTTTGCACCATACTTACGCAGCAGGCGCCCTTACAGGAGTGCTTGCTTATACCTGTTCCCTGGGTTGAAGTATCCAGGTATTTGCCTCTGTTAAAATCCCCAGTGCCCATTCCTGTACTTCGTCAGGCACCAGATACAGTGTGGAAAGCGGGTAGCTGCCATCATAAAACGGGATTTTTTCAATGTTAAAACCAGCAGCTTCATAAAAAGACATAGCAGCAGCTTCATCTGCAAAATCATTTGCCGTAATATTTCTTCCTACCTGTTCTGAAATGTTGCCCAGCACAGAAGTATACAGTTCTTTGCGGCTGCCGGTTAGTGCGGCAAATAATTGCTTCCGTATATCTGAAAACATTATATCCGTAGTGATCCAGCAACCACCGGAAACTTTAAGCAAAGCCCGTATATTCTCCGCCATGATCTTTTTCTCTGAAGTATTTAAATACATCAGCAGGCCTTCGTTACAGATATCAAATGTTTTTCCCTGGAAATGCCCTGCAGCATTTTCAAGCTGCGCCTTATCCAATACATTGGCTGCATGGAAATGAATACGCTGCATGGGCAATCCCTGTCGCCACCCTATACTGTTGATAACAGGCTGGCTTTCTGCAAGTATTTCCGGTAAATCTGTTCCTATATATTCAATCCCTGCCGCTGCAAGCTGCAAGCCACGGGGCGATAAGCCACAGGCCAGTTCGATGATATGCTGTGCCCCGCTTTTCATAATAGCGGCATCAATGGCCTTATACCTTGCTTCCAGTATTAAAGGAGAGAAGGTGATCATGGCGGCTATATTATTGCCGAGCGACTGCTGCGCGGTTTGCTCTGCCTGCAGGGCAACCGCAATTTCCTTTGAGAAAGGAATATCCGATAAAGACTTCCAGTAAGCGGCAATTTTCGCGGTAGGGCTGATTTTGCTATGTGGGTTTTCCATCGTTTTTTTTACGACGAAATTACAGGCCGGAGCATGCGTCGCGCAAGTATTATCCGGTAAAACGCCTCCCGGGGAAGGTAAAAGCCACAGGAACACCGGTGTGTCAGCTACGGATACTAAAAATTATTTCAGGCCTGCAACAAACTGGCCAACCCTACCTGCAACCCGCGAAGCTCCGCAAGCCCCTTCAATCTTCCTATACATGAATAACCCGGGTAAGTGGTCTTATCCAGGTCGTCGAGCATCTGGTGACCATGATCCGGCCGTACCGGTAAAGAAACGTCCCGTTGTTTCATCAGCAGTAACAACTCCCGAACAATGGCTACCATGTCTGCATCACCATCTAAATGATCTGCTTCAAAAAAGTTCCCGGCAGCATCCCGGCGGGTATTACGCAGGTGAAGAAAATGGATATGCGCTCCCAATCGCCGGATGATCCCTGTAAGATCGTTGCCCGGCCTTACCCCCAGTGATCCCGTACAATAACACAAGCCGTTGGCAGGCGAAGGCACTGCGTTTACAATGTTTTGCAGATCCTCTTCCGTGCTCACCACACGCGGTAATCCCAGCACCGGGTAAGGCGGATCATCAGGGTGTATGGCCAGTTTCAGGTCCTGTTCTTCCGCCACCGGCACTACTTCTCCCAAAAAATAAAATAAGTGTTCCCTTAGCTTCGATGCATCAATATCCCTGTAGGTTTGCAGTGCGGCCAAAATTTCTTCCGGTGTAAATCGCCCGGTGCTACCCGGCAAACCTAATAAGGCATTCTGGAATACCTTATGTTTTTGCTCTTCGGTATGCGTATGCAGCCATTGTTCTGCCGCTGCAGTTTCAGCGGCGGCGTAATCTTTTGCAGCGTTCTCTCTTTTCAGCATAAAAAGATCAAACGCCACAAAAGCGGCGCGCTCAAAATAAAGAGCCTTGCTCCCCACAGGCAGGGTATAACTGATATCTGTACGTACCCAGTCCAATACAGGCATAAAATTATAAGTGATCACATTCAGCCCGCAGGCGGCAAGGTTTCGCAGGCTTTGCTTATAATTGTCGATATGCGCCAGGTAGTTCCCGCTTTGCCGTTTGATATTCTCACTAACAGGCAAACTTTCCACTACCGTCCAGCTCATACCTTCTGCTTCAATCAGGGCTTTCCGTTGCTGAATTTCTGCTACCGGCCACACGTCGCCAACAGGAATATGATGTAATGCGGTAACAACGCCACCGCAACCCGACTGCCGGATGTTTTTCAAACCAACAATATCATGCGGCCCGAACCAGCGCATGGTTTCATGCATTAACATAAAATATTTATTTTTTGAGAGAGATGAATGTTGCATCCATACCGCAATAGCATCCATATCCCGGTTATCGCCTGTTTAGAAATTACTTCTCCTGTTGTTAGTCCCGGCGATGCCCTTACTTTTATTTCCCCGGTGGTTTGATTGATATCAGCGGGTCATAGTTTGCCCCGGGAAACGAATATAAGAAAAATCAGGAGTTACGTAACCGATTGCATTTGTTTATTCAAAAAAAGTTCATTTCCTTTGACGAACAAGCTGCACTAAAATGTCTGAAGACCGGGAGGTAACGATATATGATATAGCCAGATACCTGAATGTTTCGGCTGCCACTGTAAGCAGGGGATTGAAAAACAATCCCATGATCAGCAAAAACACCCGGAAAAAGATCACTGAAGCCGCCAAAACGCTTGGTTACCAATCCAATACATTCGCCAGCAGTTTAAGGAGCAGGCATACCCATACCCTGGGTGTGCTGGTGCCCCGGCTTAACAGCCATTTCATGTCGTCTGTACTGGCCGGCATGGAAAATGCCGCCAACAGGCATGGTTACAACCTTATTATTGCGCAATCGCTCGAAGATGTGGAGAAAGAAAAGCGCAATGCGGCCACCATGTTTAATAAAAGAGTGGACGGGCTCCTCATTTCACTCTCCTATAATACAACAGACATCCACCACCTGGAGCCGTTTTTCAAGCGGAAGATCCCCGTTGTTTTCTTTGACCGTATTTACCCGCACGAGGAAAGCACTTCCGTGGGCATCAATAACTATGAGGCGGCTTATAATATTACCAGGCACCTGGCAGAGCAGGGATGTAAAAGGATCATGCACCTGGGCGGCAACCTGTTGCGGAATGTGTACCAGGAGCGGCTGAACGGCTACCGCCAGGCCCTGCGCGACCATCACCTGCCGGTTTCCAAAAAGCTATACCTGACAAGCACCCTCTCCGAACAGGCCGGAACTGAAGCAGCCAGGTATATCCTGGACCTGCCCCCGGGCGAACGGCCCGACGCCGTTTTCTCCGCCAATGATACCGCCGCCGTGTATTGCATGCTTGCCCTCAAGGCAGCCGGGCTCCGTATCCCGGATGACATTGCCTTTGCCGGCTTCAACAACGATCCCATCAGCCGGGTGATTGAGCCTAACCTTACCACCATGGACTATTCCGGCGACAGCATCGGCAATACCGCCGCTACCTATTTAATTAACCATCTTAAAGGGATCAGCAACCTGTATACCACCGATGCCATTACACTACGGGCGGAAATGGTGATCAGGGCCTCTTCCCTGAAAAAGAAATTGCGGGAGTAAGTTTTTTTTGAGATATTTACGCAACCGATTGCGCAAAAAGTGCATAAAACACATGAAAAAGACCACGTTATTGATTTTATACTTATGCTGCTTCTTTATAACAAAAGGAGAAAACGGGTATGATCTCTGGCTGAGATATAAACCGGTCAGCAATAAAACACTACTCACATCTTACCGGGAAAATATTACTACCATTATTGCAGGCAACTCCTCTGCAACGATGAAAATTGTAAACGAAGAATTGTTTGCAGGCCTGTCGGGCTTACTTCAAACTAAAATAGATACCAATACCGCTATCCCCTGTAACGGCGCCATCATTGCAGGCACTCCCCGCTCCTCCTCATTGATCGGCCAGGCAGATATAACAGCACTGCTGAAAGATGCCGGCGAAGAAGGATTCGTTATCGTTTCGAAAACAATTAACGGTAAAGCCTGTACGCTCATCAGCGGCAATACCGAACAAGGCGTGCTTTATGGCGCTTTTCATTTCCTGCGTCTCCTGCAAACCTCCCAACCCATCCGGCAGCTGCATATCATCTCTGCACCAAAGATCCGTTTACGCATGCTCAATCATTGGGACAATGCCGACAGAACGGTGGAAAGAGGCTACGCAGGGTTCTCTGTCTGGAACTGGCATACGCTTCCTACGTATATTGATCAGCGTTATATCGATTATGCGAGGGCCAATGCATCCATTGGCATCAATGGCGTGGTGATCACCAACGTAAACGCCAACGCCCTTTTCCTCACTCCTGCCTATCTCGAAAAAGTAAAAGCCCTGGCGGATGTATTCAGACCTTACGGTATCAAAATATATCTCACCGCCAGGTTCAGCGCTCCTATTGAAATAGGAGGCTTAAAAACAGCAGACCCGCTGGATAAAAATGTACTACAATGGTGGAAGGGAAAAGTAAAGGAAATATATACCCGTATCCCCGACTTCGGCGGATTCCTCGTAAAGGCCAACAGTGAAGGACAACCCGGTCCGCAGGATTATAAACGCACCCATGCGGATGGCGCCAATATGCTGGCAGATGCCATTGCCCCATTTAAAGGCATCGTAATATGGCGCGCATTTGTGTACAGCCATGACAACCCTGCAGACCGGCATAAGCAGGCTTATGACGACTTTGCTCCGCTCGATGGGCAGTTCAGACCTAATGTAATGGTACAGGTAAAGAACGGGGCTATCGACTTTATGCCCCGGGAACCTTTTCATCCGCTGTTTGGCGCCATGCCCAAAACACCGCTGATGATGGAGTTCCAGGTAACACAGGAATACCTTGGGCAGGGAACAAGCCTTGTTTTCCTTGCACCCCTATTCAAAGAAACCCTCAACAGCGATACCTACAGCAAAGGGAAAGGCAGCACCGTAGCCAAAGTGATAGATGGCAGCCTGGAAAAACATTCCCTCAGCGGCATGGCCGGGGTAGCCAATATTGGTAATGACATTAACTGGTGCGGCCACCCGTTTGCACAAGCCAACTGGTATGCCCTGGGACGCCTGGCATGGGACCATACCCTTAGCAGTGGACAGCTTGCAGATGAATGGCTGCGCATGACCTTTTCAGATAATACGGACTTTCTGAAAGCGGCAACTGCCTTAATGCTGGAAAGCCGCGACATCATTGTACAATATTCCAATCCCATTGGTCTGCATCACATCATGGGTACCAGCCACCACTACGGGCCCGCACCCTGGGTAGACGACCAGCGCCGCCCGGAATGGAACCCTGTCTATTATCATAAAGCAGATAGCCTTGGTATAGGATTTAACCGTACTATAACAGGCAGTAACGCCCTGGCCCAATACTTTCCGGGTGCACGAAAACAATGGGAAGACAGCAGCACCTGCGACGAAAAATACCTGTTGTGGTTTCATCATGTATCGTGGAGTTTTACGGTAAAAAGCAGGCGCACTTTATGGGAAGAGCTCTGCTATCAATACTACAAAGGCGCTGAACGGGCAGGCAAAATGCAGGATACATGGAAAACACTGCAGCCGTACATAGACAAACAACGATTTGAACAGGTAAGCATGCTGCTGAAAATACAACATGAAGAAGCTATCTGGTGGAGGAATGCCTGTGTGCTGTATTTTCAGACCATCAGCAAAATGCCCATCCCTCCACAATATGAACAGCCAGATAAAACACTTGAATATTATAAACAGCTGCGGTTCCCGTTTGCTCCGGGAATTTAGCTACCGTATATTAAACTGACGAAGGAAGATGACTGCGACAAAAAGAAAATTAGCTATTGTAACGGGCGGAGGCTCGGGAATCGGGCTGGCCATTGCCGGGAAATTTGTACAACAGGGTATCCGGGTAGTTATTGCCGGAAGAAACCAGGAACGGCTGGATACAGCCCAACAACAACTGGGAGAACTGTGTCATGCCATCCCATGCGATGTCACCGATCTCGCTGCCATTCCCGGCTTTGTTCAAACAGTAATTGATCGCCACGGCCCCATCGATATACTGGTGAACAATGCTGGCACCAATATGAAAAAAGATTTCACCGATGTTACAGACGAAGAATTTCAGCAGGTGATCCTTACCAATCTCAGCGCCGTTTTTTCAATGAGCCGGGAAGTGGTAAAGCATATGCTGCTGCAGCAAAACGGCTGCATCATTAACATCAGCTCTATGGCAGCTCAATATGGCATTCCAAAAGTGATTGCCTATTCTGCCAGTAAAACAGCAATTGACGGTATGACCCGGGCAATGGCCGTTGAGCTTTCTCCCAAAGGCATACGGGTAAATGCCATTGCACCCGGTTTTATTTATTCAGACATGACGGCAAAAGCACTGGACAGCGACCCGGAAAGAAAAGCAAAAGTATTTGCCAGAACCCCGATGGGCACTATGGGTCAACCCGCCGATATAGGTGAAGCTGCTTATTTCCTGGCCAGTGATGCCGCAAAATTTATTACAGGCGTAATACTGCCGGTAGATGGCGGGAACAGTATTGGTTTTTAACAACGGGTAGTTTATGAAACGGAGCATATCCTCTCTCATAGCATGCATGCTGGCAACTTGTTGCTATGCACAATCGATCATTACCGACCGGTTGTCTGACGCATCATTTTCCCTGGCCGGTGCAGTTATTTGCGTTGACCCGGCTGATGATCCGCTGGTGCTGCAATCCGCTAGCTGGCTACAACAGGATATAGAAATGGTTACCGGTATGAAACTGCCTGTTGTATCTTCCATTCCTGCAACACCTGCTATCATTATCGGATCACCGGGAACATCACTACCCGTTACATCTCCCGGAAAAATAAAAAACAAATGGGAAGCCTACCTGATCCAAAGTACCGGCAACCAGCTTATCATTACGGGCAGCGACAAAAGAGGAACGGCCTACGGCGTATTTGAATTATCAAGGCAACTGGGTGTATCGCCATGGTACTGGTGGGCGGATGTACCCGTGAAAAAGAAAACATCCGTCTCTATTAAAAAGAATATATCCATCACCGATGCCCCCAAAATAAAGTACCGCGGCATCTTCATCAATGATGAAGCGCCGGCGCTGGCCAACTGGAGCAGGGAAAAATTCGGTGGCTTTAATCACCGCTTCTACGAAAAGGTATTTGAACTAATCCTCCGGCTGAAAGGCAATTATATCTGGCCCGCGATGTGGGGCAATGCGTTTTATGACGATGACCCGCTGAATATAACCACTGCAGAAAAATACGGCATTGTAATAGGCACCTCGCATCATGAACCGATGATGAGAGCGCACGACGAATGGAGAAGATATGGAACCGGACAGTGGAACTACGACAGTAACAGCACCCGGCTGAAAGCATTCTGGCGCAACGGCGTGCAGAGAGCGGTCAATGAAAAAATTATAACCATAGGCATGCGGGGCGATGGCGATGAGCCTATGTCGGAAAAAACAGCCACTACACTGCTGGAAAGGATTGTTGCTGATCAAAGACAGATCATTACGGAGATAACCGGTAAACCCGCCAGCGGAACACCGCAGCTATGGGCTTTGTACAAAGAAGTACAGGACTATTACGACAAAGGAATGCGCGTGCCTGATGATGTAACCCTGCTGCTTTGTGACGACAACTGGGGCAACATCCGGAGACTACCACGCCCCGGTGAAAACAAACGCAAAGGTGGTTCTGGCATTTATTATCATTTTGATTATGTAGGTGGGCCAAGGAACTATAAATGGATCAACACCAATTCCATTGCCAGGGTATGGGAGCAAATGCATCTTGCCTGGGCATATAACGCGAGGGAAATATGGATCGTGAATGCAGGTGATATTAAACCGATGGAATTCCCCATCTCCTTCTTCCTCGATTACGCATGGAACCCGGAAAATACCGGCCCCGGCGACCTTCAGCGATATACGGAAAAATGGGCCGCTGACCAGTTTGGTAATAAATATGCCAAAGACATTGCAGCCATTATTACTGCCTATACAACCTTCAATGCAAGAAGAAAACCTGAACTGCTGGATGCCAATACTTATAGTCTTCCTGACGAATGGGCTACCGTTGTTAATGATTACAACAACCTGCTAAAAAAAGCTGAAACCATCAACAGGCAATTACCAGCGGCTTACCACAGCGCCTACTTCCAGCTGGTATTACATCCCGTGAAGGCATCTGCCAACCTGAATGCAATGTACTATAACGTGGCTCTGAACAGGGAAGCGTATAAAAACAAATGGCCGGAAACCAATGCCTATGCGGATAATGTAAAACGCTTTTATCTTGAAGATTCTCTGATCACCATAGCCTATCACCAGTTGAATAATGGTAAATGGAACCACATGATGGATCAGGCGCATATTGGCTACACTTACTGGCAGCAACCACTTCAACAAAAAATGCCGGAAGTGCAATACCTGCCGCCGCATGTAGTTACCGAAAGAAAAACACAGGAGGCACGGGATCTTAAGCGTGCAAATATTCCTGCCGGCATTACCGGTAATATTTTTTATGAAGCCGCGGAAAAAGGAGTATCTATTGCCGCTGCCCATTTCACGAGAGCCGTCCACTCAAACGGTATTAGCTGGAAAGTGCTTCCCGGTCATGGAAGAACCGGGTCTGCCATCACCACCTTTCCTGTGACTGCAGCAGCACAGCAGCCCGTAGGCAATGCGCCCCGTGTGGAATATGATTTCTATACCTATAGTAAAGGCGATGTTAGCATCAACGCATACTGCTCTCCCACATTGAATTTCCATAACAGTGAAAATGGTTTGCAGTATGCAGTTTCCATCGATGATGAAGTGCCGCAGATCATCAGCATTAACAAAGAAGGCAACTGGGACAAATGGGTAGCAGAGAACATCATTATCAAATCCAGTAAGCACCAGTTACTGGCGCCGGGCAAACATACACTGAAGTATTGGATGGTAGACAGCGGCGTGGTTTTACAAAAACTGGTATTGGATTTTGGTAACATAAGAAAAACCTATCTTGGTCCACCTGAAACTATACTTAACCGGTAGATTCCGTCTGTAAATATCCCCGTTATGAAGCAACTTATTATCCTCCCGTTATTCCTTTTTTCTGTATATGCCGGAACTGCCCAGGTAAAGCTGCCTGCGCTTGTGCGCGACAGTATGATCCTCCAGAGAGATGAAAAAGTAAAGCTCTGGGGATGGGCATCAGCCAATGAAAAGATAGAGATCCGCTTCAAAGGCAAAGTATATAAAACAACTGCCGGCACTGGTGGCAGTTGGGTAGTACAGCTGCCTCCTACCAAAGCAGGCGGCCCGTACAACATAAATATTAAAGCAAGCAATAAGATCACCCTGCATGATGTGCTGTTTGGAGATGTATGGCTTTGCAGCGGCCAGTCGAACATGGTTCACCAGATGAACGTCCATGATGTAACCTATGCCAATGATATTGCCACAGCAGATTACCCGCAGATCAGGCAGTTCCTGGTGCCCACGCTTACTGACCTTCAGGGTCCCCAACAGGACTTACCTGCCGGGCGCTGGGTGCCTGCGGTGAGAGAAGAAGTAAGGCCCTTTTCTGCCGTAGCATATTTCTTTGCAAAAAAGATCCATGAAAAATACAGGATCCCTGTTGGCATTATTAATGCCAGCGTGGGAGGCACACCTATAGAAGCATGGATCAGCAGCGAAGGACTAAAAGAATTCCCTGCGCAAACAGCAGTCATCGAAAAAAATAAAGACACCGCCTATATCAATAGCTTTAGCAGGCAGGCAGCAACTGCGCCACAGCCGGCAGATGCAGGACTGGCTGTTTCGCCCGCATGGTATGATATAGCCTATGCGCCGAAAGGCTGGCGTAATATCAACATTCCGGGCTACTGGGAAGACCAGGGCATCCGGGACCTGAATGGTGTTGTGTGGTACCGCCGGGAAATAGAGATACCGGCTTCCATGACCGGAAAAGCAGCCAGGGTTTTCCTGGGAAGGATCGTAGATGCAGATGAGCTATATATCAACGGCAAAAAGGCGGGTACTACCAGCTACCAGTATCCCCAACGCAGGTACAATATAGCGCCGGGTGTACTGAAAGCAGGTAAGAACCTGTTTGTAATACGTGTTACCAACACTGCCGGTAAAGGCGGCTTTGTAGCAGATAAGCCATACTGCATATTCGCAGGCAGCGATACCATTGACCTGAAAGGCAGCTGGCAATATAAAGTAGGCGCCGTTTTTAATCCCGTTACAACGCCTGTAAAACGGATCACTCTCCAGTATCAGCCGGCAGCTCTGTACAACGCCATGATAGCCCCGGAGATCAATTATACCATCAAAGGATTCTGCTGGTACCAGGGCGAAGCGAATACCGGCCAGGCTAAACAATATGAAAAACTACTGCCAGCACTGATCAGTGACTGGAGACTGAAATGGGGCCAGGGCACCCTTCCCTTTCTCTATGTGCAGTTACCTGGTTTCCAGGATTACAATTACCTGCCTGTGGAGAGCGACTGGGCTATGCTGCGGGAATCGCAGCTGAAGGCATTATCGGTTCCAAATACGGCCATGGCAGTGGCTATTGATCTTGGTGAGTGGAACGATATTCATCCTGATAATAAAAAAGATGTGGGTGAGCGATTGGCGCTCGCAGCGATGAAAACGGCTTATAGGGAAGATATTACCTACAGCGGCCCTCTTTATCAATCGGCTGTTATTGACGGAGACAAAATTATTGTCAGCTTTACACATACAGGTGATGGCCTCATCACAAAAGATGGAGAAGCGCCCGCTACGTTTGAAATTGCGGGCGCCGGTAAAAAATTTGTGCGGGCAAATGCAAAAATAGAAGGGAATAAAGTGATAGTATGGAGCAATGAAATTGCAGCCCCTGTGTATATCCGTTATGCCTGGTCAGATAACCCGGTAAATCCCAATCTGTGTAATAAGGAACAATTACCGGCGTCTCCTTTCAGAACAGACAAATAACCTATCTGGAAACCTCCTGTAATACAGCAAAAGAAGTATCGCGTGGCTGCTGCGTGGTAAGCCGTACGTTATCGAGCACAATATTATCTGCATCGGTTAATTCTTTTCCGATCACCGTTTTAAAAACACTGTTGGTAATGCGGATATTTTTTACCGGCATCTCCGGCAGCCCGCGGATAAAAATGGCTTTCTTCGCCCCATTACAAATAATATTATCAAACTCCATATCCCTGAATACGGGTGTACCTTCATTCACCTGTGGCCGCTCATCCCGCTTGCTGTCGGTAGCAAATTTTACAAAGTAATAAAGATCAAAAAACACCGCTTCTTCCACGATATCCTTCATGAATATATTTTTTGCAAAGATCTTCTCTACCACACCTCCGCGGCCACGGGTGGATTTAAAGCGTAACCCCTTGTCTGTGCCTATGAAAGTGCAGTTATATACAAAAATATTCCTGGCGCCGCCGCTCATTTCACTGCCGATTACAAAACCTCCATGCGCTTTATATACAGTACTGTTACGCACTATGCCATTCTCTGTTGGCTTGCCGCGTTTGCGCCCTTCTTCATCTTTACCGGATTTGATACAAATCGCATCATCGCCTACATCAAATATGCAGCCTTCCACCAGGAAGTTGCGGCAGGACTCAATATCAGCCCCATCGCCGTTCTGGGCGTACGATGGGTTCTTCACCAGCAGGTTACGTAGGGTGAGATCTTCACAAAGCGAGGGATGCAGGCACCAGGCGGCGGAATTCTGGAAGGTGATCCCTTCCAGCAACACTCTTTCACAGTTGGTGAGCGCTACCAGGTTTGGGCGTAGAAAATCTTTCATCACGGCAAAATCTGCCAGTGGTTTACCGGGTACCAACAGCATACTCATACCTTCTTCCTTTGCTTTTTTATACTGCTCACTCGGATACCATTCATTACCATTCTTCCCCAACACGCCTCCGGAGGCTATTTTCTTCTTCCATTCGCTTTCCGTCATTTGCCCCTTGCCTACCGCCCTCCATACATCACCGTTGCCATCTATGATCCCTTTACCTGTAATGGCAATATCATGCAGGCCGCTTCCGCTCACCGGCGATTGATTACGGGCAGCGGAGCGGCCTTCATACGAACCTTCCACCAGCGGGTATTGGTTTTTATCAGGTGTAAACAAGAGCGTGGCGCCGCTTTTCAGATGCAGGTTCACATTACTTTTCATTTCCACGGGCCCGGTGAGCCACAGGCCTTCCGGCACCAGCACTACGCCGCCGCCTTTCATGCTGCAGGTGGCTATTGCCTTATTAATGGCCGCCGTATTCAGTGTAATCCCATCAGCTATAGCGCCGTAAGAGATGATGCTGAATGTATCTTTCTTAAAAACAGGCGACGCTATCCGGGGCAGCTGCTTCCAGGAATACTGTGCAAACGACTGTACCGTTATTCCCAG
Source organism: Chitinophaga polysaccharea (assembly GCF_902150045.1). Classification (GTDB taxonomy): domain Bacteria; phylum Bacteroidota; class Bacteroidia; order Chitinophagales; family Chitinophagaceae; genus Chitinophaga; species Chitinophaga polysaccharea_A. The sequence continues at coordinate 3,367,138 of NZ_CABFVU010000001.1, read as the reverse complement.
GCAGGCGGTAAATAAAATGCTTGTATTTCGTATATTCATACCAGTTATTTTTATTTAACAGCGGGATCCCAACCACCGAATATTTTTGCAGTTATATATTGAGCCGCTTCCGCAGCGCTGAGTTGTTTGCTCCAGGGCACTCTTACGGCAACAGCTGCGCCTTCTCCCCTGTTATCATACTCCGCGTAGAAAGCAGTTTGTTCGTTTTCCGTTTTACCCCAGTTATGCCAGCCTGCCGGCAGGATATGCTTTCCCATTTCGCAGCGGATAAATACAGTGTGTGCATATGCCCGCCACGGCCTGCCGAGATATACCTTCTGTGCTTCCTGGGCAGCGGTAAGATTACATTCCAGGAACACGTAACCGTATGCCTGTTCCTTCGTGGTAGATGCAGCGGTAATATAGGAATCGGAAAGGCTCCTGATAGTACAACGGCGGAACAACGCGGTAGCCGGGCCAAAAATAAAATCGGTGGTACCGGCAATGAGGCAATTTTCATAATACTGACAACTGTTATCATTAGCGGTAAGCAGTGTATCCTGGTTACCAAGCAGGTTACAGTTACGGATCACGAAATGATTGCCATCCACATGTAATGCAACGGCCTGGCCTATACGTCCTGCGGTATTGCGTATGGTGAGGTTCTCCATTTTTACATCATTGCCCTGCACCCATACGGTGTAGGAATTGAATGTGCTCAGCTTCTTATCTCCCACCTGTTTACCGGAATAATCATCATTGGTAATAATTGTACTGTCGCGGCTTTCCCCGATAAATGTAATGTTTGTTACCCAGGAAGGAATGACCAGTTTTTCATGATACACTCCATTTTTAACTGTAATGGTAAGCGGCACGGGAGAATAGGCCCGCACTGCATCTACCGCCTCCTGGATGGTAGTATAATCCCCGCTCCCGTCTTTGGCCACGGTCAGGCGGGAAGGATAGTTTTGCTGCGCCGTTGCAGTAACAGCGGAGATAACAGCGAGCACTAAATAAAATATCTTTTTCATCTGATCTGATTTAAAATTCCCTAACCCAGATATTGCGGAAGCTAACACGGCTGTTATGCTCCTGCAATACCAATGGCAATTTATTTTCATGATACCTGTACCGGGGATAACCTGCATATACCATAGGACCTTTAATCGCCACGTGGCATTGTACTAATACCCCATTATGGAATACAGTGATATAGGCAGGTGTTTTGAGCGATCTGTCGGCATTAAACACCGGGGCCTCAAATACCGCGTCAAATGTTTGCCAGGTTTGCGGCGGCAGGCAGGCATTCACCAGCGGTGCATATTGCTTGTAGATACTCCCTGCCTGCCCGTTGTAATAGATCTTATGCAGATCCCGGTAGCTTTCATAGATCTGCAGCTCATACAGCCCCATAAACAGCACCCCGCTGTTGCCCCGGCTATTACCATGATCCTCGCGGGGATCAGGCGTTTTCCATTCCATATGCAGCTGTATATTTCCGAACAACTGCCGTGTGCGGATGTCTTTTGCTTTAGGCGTTACCGTTAGTTCCCCTTTGTTTATTGTCCATTTTACAGCGCTGCTATCCAGGTGCTCCCATTTGCCGAGGTCCTTCTCACCGGCAAACAGCACAACGGCATCCGACGGCGGCTGCGCAATTTTACCGGGCGTTACCAGCGGAGGCGGTGTGGACCAGTCTTCCGTAGCCTCGGGCTTTACTTCCTGCGCCACCGCAGCGAAAGCTGAAAGAAAGAAAGCAAATAAAAAGCAATACTTCTTCATAAAGATATAATTACGGCACAATTTTCAGCTGTCCGGCTGTTACCTTTAACCGGTAGTGTTTACCCTGCTTAGCTGCAAATTTTATGGTTTGATCTTTATAACGCAGCTCACACGGGCCATCCGAGGTAGCCGTTACCGTTAGTTGCTCCAACCTGCCCTGCTGCCAGCGGATATCCAGTATAAAGCCTCCCCTTGCGCACAGGCCGCTAATATCCCCGGTGGGCCATGCATCCGGCAGTGCAGGCAGCAGGTCTATATAGCCCATATGGCTTTGCACCATTACCCTTTTCCATGCAGCAACAACAGGAGAATGGCACCAGTCTTCGCTTCAGGAATACCCGCCCGGTAAAATTGCTAGTCGGTTATTTTGATACAAAAGAGAAAACCTGCCTGCAGGCGCCCGACCTGGAAACTGATGCCAGTGCGGATGATAAGGGACAGGCCACCGTCAGGATGGTACACGCCCTGTCTGTTTCCTCCATGCCGCCGGTAAACGTACATACTTATTATTTTGATACGGGCGAACATACATTTATATTGGGCAAAGGAGCCTGCCTGTTACTGGGCTTTATAAACGGCGACCAGGAGATCAGCAGGTATAATACAAACGGGAAAACAGACAGTACACAACAACTGGATTGGCTATTTGAAAAATAAATACAAGAATATATGAAGCCGGTTATTTCACTCGACCATTCTTCGGATGCTCCAAAGTACCAGCAGATCATGCAGTTCATTATCAATGCAATTGATACCAGGCAGTTAAGGATCGGTGATAAACTCCCTTCCGTAAACCAGGTTTGCGAAAATACCGGCATTGCTCCCAAAACCGTGATGCAGGCTTTCCGCAGCCTCACACAGGCGGGCATCATATCTGCCGTAAGGTATAAAGGATATTTTGTAGCCAGCACTAATACGCTGTCAACACACAACATCTTTGTACTGTTCAACAGTCTTACTGCCTACAAAGAAGAAATATATGAAAGCATAAAAGATACGATCGCCGGTAAAGGAACGGTGAGCATTTACTTTCATCATAATAACGTTGCATTGTTTAACACGCTGCTGGCACAAAGCAATGGTAAGTACACCGCCTACATCATCATGCCTATTAATGATAAGGGCATTACCCCTTCGTTAATGCAGCTGCCGCAGCATAAGATCTACATCCTTGATCTGGGATACCGGGACTGGGGCACAAAATATCCTTCTGTATGCCAGTATTTCCGGGAAGATATTTACCAGGTATTGCGTCAGCATCTCACAAAGATCCGTCGCAAATACAACAAGCTGGTACTGGTAACAGGCCCGGGGTTCTATAATCTCAGCCAGATTGAAAGCGGCTTCCGGCTGTTCTGCAGGGAATCCGGGATCCGCTCAGCGGTTATTACCCACGTGGATAATAAACCGCTGACGCCCGGCGAATTGTATATATTGGTACATGACGGCGACCTGGTGCATCTTGTAAAGCGGATCAGCGCATTGTCCCTCAAGCTGGGAAAAGATATTGGGATCATCTCCTATAATGATATTCCCATCAAGGAAATTGCTGCCAATGGTATTGCTACCATTTCCACCGACTTTACAAAGATGGGGGCAGATATCATTAACATGGTGCTTCAGAAAAAAAAGATGCATCTCAAGAACCTCTGTAAACTGGTAGAGCGGCCATCTTTTTAAGTCCTTATTTCCCTCCGCATAAAAAGATAATAGGAAAGCGCAAAGCAAACAACCGTAGCGGCAATAAGGCCGCTCACCTGTGGCCATACCACCAGCAGGCTTTCCCTCACCGACAACGGCGACGGTATGGCGCCGGCCATTTGTTCCATTGTAAGAGGCCCCAGGCTACGCACAGAAGGCATCAGTAAAGTAGTGGTCGCATCTGTGTACAACTGGCTCGGCACAAAACGCAGGAAAGTTAAAATGATCCTGTTATATGCTACCAGCTGATCCTGGCTCAGTACATCAGGGCTAGGCAGGAATGCTTTGATAATAACATTCACGATGATCTGGTAAAAGACCGTAAAAAACAACCAGATAGCAATGGCCGTTAATGCCGATGTAGCCGGTTGCCGAAACTTCACTGAAAGCAGTATGGAAAGGTTCAGCCAGAATGATACGTAGATCACGCTCAATATTACAAAGCACAGTATACGCACCAATTCAGACGGTTCCATACTTACACCGGTAATAACTAATCCCCCACCTATCATCAATAAGTTAAGTGACAGGAAAAGCGTGCTGATAACAATGAGCGAGGCCACGAACTTAGCGTTGATCACTGAATCGCGGTAAACCGGTTGCGCCATCAGCCGGATCAGCGTGCCGCTTGACTGCTCTGAATTGATGGTGTCAAAACCCAGGCTGATACCCAGCAACGGCCCAAGGAAGCCGATGAAGATATGAAAGGGCGGCAACGACCCGTCTGTTGTAGTAAGCAGCTTCAGGTACAGGTATAACCTGTCCGGGTCATTGATATTTGATACTGCCTTACTGATATTGGTTATGGATACATACATAGATCCCAGGAAAGTAAGCAGTATCAATCCCGCCAGGATAATGAAGCGCCAGCTATGTACCTGGTCTGCCACCTCCTTCCTTACCATGGCAAAGAAAGGACTGGTGGCTTTAGGATTACTGCTTTTTGAACCTGCTGAAAAAAGACCGTTGAAATAGGCCGCTTGACTTTTCATTGGACGCGTTTTCCTTTAAATTATTTTCAAAATACCGTTGATAGATCTCATCAAGGCCATAGCTTTTCTGTTGAACGCCGGTAACATCAAAACCACGCTGCACAAAGAAGCGTACAATATCAGGCGTAATATCTTCCTCTCCTGATATTTCCACTACTGTTCCATCTACTGTTACTTTGCTTACCGCCGGCATCCGGAGGATGTCTTTCTCCAGTCCGTTCGCCTCACTGATGGCTGCTTTCAGCGTTACCTGCACTGCATAGGGAGCTGCATTGAACAGGTTAGCAGCCAGGGTTTCAATATTGCCTTCCGCCAACAGGCGCCCACCAACGAATATGCCTACACGATTACACACCTGCTGCACCTGGTGCAGGTGATGGGACGACAATAATATCGTAAGCCCCTGCGCCTCGCTTAACTGCCGGATCAGTTCCAGGAAGTCCCTCACACCCGTAGGGTCAATACCTAGTGTAGGCTCATCCAGGATGATCACCTCCGGTTGCTTCAGCAGCACATCCGCCAGGCCGAGACGCTGTTTCATACCACGGGAAAAGGCTCCTGCTTTTTTATGTATGGCAGCTTCCAGTCCTACTTCCACCAGCATGTTCCTCGCACGGTCCTTTACTTCCGCTTCCGGGATACCGTTCAGTCGCCCGATATATGTAAGATTCTCCAGTGCCGTTAGCTCATTGTAAAAGCCCACGTTATCCGGCATATATCCCACTTTGCGTTTCACTGGAATAGGATTGCGCGCAGCATTCAGGCCGCAGATATGCGCTTGTCCGGCAGAAGGCTCGGTAAGACCGAGCAGCATTAGTATTGTGGTTGATTTCCCGGCGCCATTGGGACCAAGCAACCCGAATATTTCACCTTTGTTTATCGACAGGTGTAGGTTATCCACGGCCTTCAGGGAGCCGTAGTATTTGGTCAGCCCGTTGATCTCAATAATTGGTTGTTCCATAAGCTATCTCCTGCCATATTTACGGATAAGGTAATACACAACGCCTAATGCGGCTACTATCACCAGTATGCCAATCCACCCGGTAAGAACGGATGTGGTAACTGTCATACGGAAAGATGCACTGGAGGAAGCGTTGGTATTTTTAACGGAGAAGTTGGTTACATAATCACCGGCAATGGTTTTATCAGGTACGCTCAGCGTGGCGGTAACCTCCGCATCCTTACCGGGCTCCAGGCGGGTGATGGTAGATGGTACAAATGCAGCGTCCCACTGCGGGGGCGCCTGGCTGGAAAGATCGAGGTTATCAAGCGCAATAGTGCCGGTGTTCTTTACCACCAGGTGGATCTCTTTGCGGTTGCCTTCAGTTATTTCATCGCTCAACCTGCCGGATGGCGTAGTGAGAGAAACGCTGTATGATCCTTTCACTACTGCTTCCAGGTTCAGCTTTGCAGTATCAGCACCTGTTACCGCCAGTACCGGTATATTATATTTCCCGGGCTTGGTTTCTATAGCGGGATTAATTTCCAGGGTAATATCCTGTGTTTTTTCTGAATCGATATTCAATGAGGTTACCTGTACGCCCTCTACTTTAAAAGAAGCATTCCATCCCGGGGGAACATTGGCAGAAAGCTGGTATACACGGGATGCGGCAGCAGTGTTATGTAACCTGGTGTTGTAGATAAAGGGCGTATTGGTGGCCGCCTCAATGTTGATGAGCCTGGCCGTAAAAGGTGGCTCTGAATGTTTGTTTGCCTGCGCCGTGCTTTGTTTGGTGAATGACACAGATAAAAGGAATAAACAAAAAAAAGAGGGCAGATTCCGGGCGATCCTCCGGCGATGTTGGTTGTTGCTTGCTGACATTGCTAACATGAGATTAATAAATAATAATTATATTCAGATGAAATAATAGCTATTTACTTCTAAGTACAGCATTGGAAAAATGATAGTTGATTATTCCAGACGGCGCCCAAATTAAAAAGAAATCCTAAATGGAATTGCAAAAAAAATGTGAAAATTTTAACGAAGATATGGGGCCTGTGGCGATCACCGTTTATTATACCTGCTATGATACGCCGATGCCGGCTCCCGTTTTCAGCAGGCTGGCGGCTGTTCTCCCCGAGAACTTACGCGCCGCCGTTTACCGGTACCGCCGGTGGGAAGATGCACACGCCGCACTCCTGGGAAAACACTTATTGCGGTATTCATTGCTGCGCCGGCAGCTTCCATATACCCTCGCCGATATTGAATACACCGCCAACCGGCGCCCTTTTATCAATGGAGCACCCGATTTTAATATTACGCATTCCGCTACTGCAGTGGCCTTCGCAGTGGCTGAAAAAGGCCGTGTCGGGATTGATATTGAAAAACCCCAGCTATTGCCAATGGATGATTTCCGGCAACAGTTCAGCGGGGAAGAATGGTACAACATCTGCCAGGATCCTGCACCACCGGCCATTTTCTACCGGTACTGGACAAAGAAGGAAGCGGTATTAAAGGCTGCCGGCACAGGGCTGAACGACGCACTGCATCTGCTTAATACTACAACAGATGTAGTTCACTATGACCAGCATACATGGCAACTTCATACCCTGTCCATACTGCCTCCATATATCTGCCACCTGGCATGCAGTGAAATAAATGTCGCTATTTCTGTTCACCAGGTAAATATCAGTGAACTGGCCGCAGATGCCATGTTGTAACCAACCAGTTGTGCCCCGGCTTGGGGCAGATTCTCTCCAAAAATATCTAAAAGTAAAATGATATCACATTTATTAAATAGTTAAAAATCAACTCGTTGAAAACAGGCTAAACAATTCTGGTGCGATATTGGTTTTACTATTTGGGCACATCAAAATCGTAAGGCTATGAACAGGAAAATCCTAATCACAGAAAGCGATGTTGATATAAGATTACTTTTATCATCATTGCTCAGGAAACATTATCAGGTGTTTTTCTTGAATGATGCGAAACAATTACTGGAAGGATCGTTTGAGAAACCGGATTTGTTTATTTTGAATAATCAAATGCCCGGTGTAAGCATACAGGAAGTATGCAGGCACCTGAAAACAAATATTCATACCAGAAGAATACCGATTCTGATCATTGCAGGATCGGAAGATATTGATGCGTTGAGAGAAAAATGTCCGGGAGATGATATTATTACCAAGCCGTTTTCCGGGGCAGAGCTGTTGGCAAAAGTGCATAGCGCTATTGATATAAATATTACCAGCAGGTAATTAAATTTATTTTCAGGAAGATGTAAAGCCTGTACGGGCTTTACATCTTTTTTTATCCGGGAAATTAATCTTTATGCCCCCTGCCCTTATTACCTTTATTACCCTTGTTACCTTTATTTCCTTTATCCTGTTTGTATTTTCCGTTACCTGGGTGTCCTTTTACCACGTAATACTTTTCATCATTGCTGTAACGGATAATCTGCTGTTTACCATAATTGCCTTTGTACTTCCCATATTTGCTCCGGTAAACATCCGGGTGAAGATAGGGCTTTGGCTCATTTACAACTACCTTGTAACCCCTGTTCAGATCATAGTGATAACTGGCTGGTAAAGCAGGGGCAAAAACCCACCTTCCGCCATGGAGATAAATAAAACGTTGTTCGGGTACATAATAATAGGCATCTACATCAGGCAGGTAGTAATATTCTGCATAATCATACCCTACGGGCCCCCACAGCGGCTGACTGCCTATATTCACGTTTACATTTACCCTTACCTGGGCATGGCCTGTATTCCCATACAATAAACCTGCTATTGCTAAACAGGTGACTATCAACATCTTTTTCATAACCATCTTATTTATACTCTTATAGGTTCAAATGGGGTGCCAATCTGAAGCATTGGGCGGGCGCGGGCTCATAAGCACCCCGGCTGGCCGGTTTTCTCTTTCCGGTAAGTCCCCCGCTTGAAGTGCGTTACAGGTTATGAATAAAGGCAATCACCAATGCAGCAGTTATTCGTGTAGCCGGTACCGTGCCAATAGTGCCGCTAAGAAGATTGGATTCCTTCGGATCATCAAAGTTAATGGGCTGCTGATAGCTGTTGGTATGTCCATAACCTAAGAGAACACCTGCGCGGAGATTATACTTACTTCTTTTAACATTCACTCCAAGCTGGCAATAGTAGTTATCCCATGTGGATGTATTAGGTAAAAAACCGTCTGTGTCCTTTCTATCTGCATAATTAAAATCGGTTCTGAAAGAGCAATAGCCTGTTAATAATGGTTTCAGCCGGTAACTAACGCCAACGGATATATTAAAAATTGCTTTTCTGGCTTCGCGCATTTCCAGCAATGCCACAGTGGATAAGTTACTGTTTCCCGTATCCGGCCGTACAAAAAACTCCGGCCTAGGGGTAAGGATGTTATAGTCTTTCTCTTTCATAAAATATTCCGCTGCTGCATATACCTGTCCTTTATCATAGTCGTATGCATATCCCAGGGCTATACTGGCTGGTACCTTGTAATTCGTTTTAAGATTGGTTTGCCGCGTATTGGCCAGCAGGTTAACCGGCTCATCGTCGATAAAATGAACATTTGCGATCGCGTTATTGCTCAGCAGCGTTCCTCTCCCACGCAGATGAATAAGGGGAGACGACAGCAATAACCCCAGGTGATGCTTCCCTGCTTCATAGCTCAGGCCAAGTTTTAATCGCAAACCGATATGATGATCATCTACCTGGTAAGCCCCTTCATTGCTGGCCAGGGGCTGCGTACTGGAAGTACTATCGTTCACCAGTGCGCGGGAGGTAAAAGCTTCGCTGTAATGCTGGGAACGGGACTGGCCTTCCGCCATAAAACCAATTGCCCAACGGTTGGAAAGCCTGAACCCTGTACTGATGAGGGCTGATGCTTCTCTTGTATGATTCTGAAAATTATATTGGCCCACATAATATTCCAGACCGGGGCTTCCACCCCTGTCTATCACATCCAGTTTCGCATCCTGCTGCTGGGAAACGTTGTAATTAAGCACAGATATATTCGTAAGCGCATAGCCAAAATACACGGGCTTCCTTCGTCCTACAGACACGATGCCTGACAGCATCTGCGGTACACTGGAAATGATACGGGAATGCAGGTCTTTACCGGTTCCCGCACCGTTCTTCACCTTAATGGATTCCAGCTGGTAAATATTCCCGGTAATAGAAGCGGTTTTCTTTTTAGTAAGCGCCTGTAATGCAGGATTGTAGAACAGTACACCACTGTCCTGGTTATTTGCTATCACTGCGCCCGGTGTAAAAAAGGCTCCGGGCCCATAACTGGCAGACCAATAATTGGCATCCTGGGCAAACAATATCTGGCTGATGCATAAAACCAATATGCCGGTAAGAATTACCCTGATCATTATTTTGTTCATTATAAGTTTACGGATAGTGTGTGGTTGAGCTACAAAGGATTTCTTACTGAACAATCAGGGAAGAAAATTGTTGAGCGGCCTCAAATAAAAGAGACTGGCAATATAAGCGGAAAAGGGCGTATGATAGAATCGCCATAATCAATATTTTAGTGAGTTAATAAACATATGTATTAAATACTTTCAACCCAGATAACCTGTATCTAAAAGATACGGGGTACATGCCGGCGCAAATATGGCTTATATATGGTGCATATATGGGTTAACCGGGGCAGTATCCATACTGCAGGGTTAACTTTACACCCTTGTTTCCGATGAGCGTTTTACAGTAATGAAATTAGTGATCCTTTCAGATTAGATGATAACTTACGGGCGTTGTCATTTATTTTTATATCAATTGATATAGGGGATTGGAGTATACGGTGCTTTTTCAGCTAAAAAAAGGAGGGCTACCAGATGATAGCCCTCCCGGAAGATATAAAAATATGATATAAAGCTAGAACTTGTACGACACGGTTCCTGTAAACTGTGTAGGTGGTATCGGGTTGATGCTATAGTTCTCATGCACGTAATAGCTGTAGGTATTGGTAACGTTAGACACCTTACCCATTACTGCAAAACGTTTGAAAGCATATCCTGCGCTCAGGTCGAGGGTGGAGAATCCCGGAACGGAGATCAGCCTGTTGTATTGCTGCGTTTGCCCGATAGTATTGTTCCAGCCGGCAAAGCGCTGACCTATGTAGTAAAATCCTGCACCGAGCTTAAGGCCTTTTAACTTTGTTTCCTGTAAAGTGTAGAATACGCTGGCGTTGGCAGTATGATTAGGGTTACCTACCAGGCGCTCTCCTTCTACAGAGCTTCCTTTCTGGCCGGGTGTTTTCTCGATGGTCATGTTATTATAGCTGTAACCAGCAATGAGGTCCAGGCCAGCCAGCGGATGACCGGCAATATCCAGTTCAACGCCCTGGCTGAGGGTTTCCCCTATCAGTGTTTTTATGTTGGTATTGCTGTTAGGGGTAACACCGTCTTTCTGAAATGCGGCCATCTGTGCATAGTTGTTGTTCCTGATGCGGTATGCAGTAACGTTAACGGACAAACGACCATTGAAGATATCATTCTTCACGCCTAGTTCATATTGCTCTATATTGGATGGCTTCAGGTTCTCTCCGTTAACATCCTGACCGCTGTTGGGTGTGAAGGAAGTAGAATAGCTGGCAAATAAAGCAGTGGAGGAAATTGGTTTGTACACCACACCCAAACGGGGAGAGAAGGCATGATCATACTTTGCGGCGCCGGGCTTTTTACCGCCTTTAAAATCGTAAACAACCGGGGCTTCTGTTTGCAGGTAGGAGAAGCGGACACCAGCCATTACCTTGATCTTTTCGGAGATGCTAACCAGGTCCTGCACGTATACGCCTAACCTGTTAACCGGTGCATTGCTCACAGTTTTCAGGGTGTCTGCCGGCATATCCGTACGGCGTGGGAACTTATTGGGGTCATATACATTGATGATATCATAGATACCTGTTGTTTTGTTGATAGACGGAACACCGTAGGCATAGGTGCCGGTCAGGTACCTGTCTGCATCCACACCGGCAAGTACGGTATGTTCTATAGCGCCGGTCCTTATCTTACCATTTAGATCCACCTGTGCAGCATAGTAGTCTTCATTGGTACTGTTTCTTCCCAGCGGACGGGCCCAGGTGCTGTCGCCTTTTGCCTGGATCCTTTCTATTGAATAGTAGTCGCGGTAGTATTTAGAGTAAGCAATGTTACCGGTAATAGACCAGTTATCATTCAGCCTGTGTTTGATATTGGCGGAGGCAGTGGTTTGCTGCGTATGTGCATACTGCCAGGGAGCGCCGTAGAAAGTATTGCGGGGCACTTTAATCAGGGCAGTATCGGCGATGGAACCGGTACCAAAATCAGGCGTGAAATCATGTTTCAGGTAATCCGCCTGCACCAGTAATTCGGTACGGTCGCTCAGCTTAAACAACAGCGAAGGGTTTACATAATAACGTTTGGAATGTACCTGGTCGCGATAGCTGTCTGCTGTTTCAAAGGTGCCATTCACGCGGTAAGCTATTTTAGACGACAATGGGCCGTAAATATCGAAGGCGGGTTTCAGCAAACCGTAGCTGCCTGCACGAAGATTTACTTCCCCACCGAAATTGAATTTGGGCTGCTTGGTTACCATGTTCATAATAGCGCCGGGGGCTACGTTTCCATACAGGATAGCAGCGCTGCCTTTCAGCACTTCCACCCTTTCCAGGGAGCTCATTTCCGGCATGGCGCCTGAGTTCACACGGGCCCCGTTTTTAAACGTATTGGTACTTGAAAATCCGTAACCGCGTGCATTAAATGTTTCCTGTGTACCCGCCCTTGTAGAAGCCATGTACACACCGTTTATATTTTTTACCACATCACTGAGGCGTTGTGCCTGCTGATCTTCCAGTACTTCATGACCAATAATAGCCACGCTTTGAGGCAGATCCATCACCGGTACCGGTAATTTGCCGATGCTTACAGGTCTTTTATTAATGGTTCTTGTTTTGGTACCATCTACCACTACTTCGTTCAACTGGCTGGCAGTGGCTTCCAGTACAATATTCACGGCAGTTACTTCATCTGCACCGATCGTCACATCCTGGTGCAGTGTTTTTGCGCCTGTATAAGAGATCACCAATGTATACTTACCTGGCTTTACATTCTTCAGTGTAAACAAACCTGCTTCGTCTGTGAGCGTTCCTTTTTTAGTGTCTTTCAATCCAATGGTTACAAATGCAGCAGGCTGACCGTCGACAGAGCTGATCTTTCCTTTGATGACACTATTCTGTGCCAGTACAGCAAGGTTGATAAAAATGAGACCAAGAATAAAGTATAAATGTTTCAACGAGATTAATTTTATGCAAAGAAAAACCAATCACACCGTATGGTTCAGACGGATCGGGAAAAGTTCCTCATTCCCTTTGTAACTGTAATCAGCTCCTGTGATCCAGGCAACTTCCCCGTCCTCATCTCACTGAAAAATAAATACAAATACGTAATTAGTTTATTTACAATTAATTAATGATATTTTAACGGTAAATAAACATAAATATGCCTTTAGCCCGTTCCTGCTGATTGGCTATAAGTTCAGAATTAATTCAGAATTGAAGTCTAATTTAGAGCCATGAAATTACTGGTCATAGAAGACGAGATACAGCTGGCGCAGAGCATTATCTCTTATCTGTCGGGTGAAAACTATACCTGTGAATATGCCGGCACTTATCAACAGGCACTTGCAAAAATAGAAATGTTCGAGTATGAATGTATACTGCTGGACATCATGTTACCTGGTGGTGATGGCATGAGGTTACTGGAAGAAATAAAGAAGCGCGACAGGGAAGAAGGTATAATTATTATCTCTGCAAAAGATTCCTATGAAGATAAGATACAGGGATTGCAAACAGGGGCAGATGACTACCTGGCCAAACCATTTCATTTACCCGAGCTGTCGGCCAGGGTATATTCCATTATCAGGAGAAGAAAATTCAACAACGCGAATGTTGTCCGGCAAAATGAGCTTACAATAAACCTGCTGTCCAAAACCGTACTTGTTAATACTACCCCGGTGCTTCTTACTAAAAAGGAATTTGACCTGTTATTGTATTTCATTGGCAATAAAAATAAAGTCATCTCTAAAAATGCACTGGCAGAGCATCTTTCGGGCGACATTGCCGGTATGCTGGACGATCACAATTTTATTTACGCCCATATTAAAAATCTCAAGAAAAAACTGGGAGAGGCCGGCTGCGCCAATTATCTTAAAACTATTTACGCCACCGGCTATCGTTGGGAAGTATAACCTATCTTAGCAGCCGTAATGCATCTGCATTAAACTGCCTATATGAATAAGCTGCTTAATAAATCGATGAAGGCATTTGTGCTGTATGCCGGGATCGTACTGGCCTGCAGCATCCCCGCATATTATGCCATTATAGATTTCATCTGGAAACACGAATTAAAAGAGCATAACCGTATTGTAAGCGCCACTACCTGGCAAAACCTGCAGGCGCTTTCACTTTCCGATAAAGAACTTGCCGAAAGCGTGGCGCTATGGAACAAACTGCATCCTGAAACACAGCTACAACCGGCTGCGGCATTACGCCCCGACTCCACCTATAACATCTACCGGAAAAATAAATATATTCCAGCAAAGGGCTGGGACAGGTTCCAGGGGCTTGTTACCTATTTTACTGTCAATGGAAAAATATTGCGCCTTACCCAGGAAACCAATATAGAGGAATCTTATGAAACGATCATTGCTATAGGCGGTATCACCTTCATTTTCTTCCTGATCTTATTAGGTGGTTTTATTTTTATTAACAGGAGAATATCGAAACAATTGTGGCTGCCTTTTTATAACACCCTGGAGAGAATAGCCTCATTCGACCTGCATAAGCAAAATGCTATCCGGTTTGAAAACAGCGGTACAGAGGAATTTGATATGCTTCACCGTTGCCTTGAAAAATTAATTGCGGGTAACGTGGCTGCCTATAAACAGCAAAAAGAATTTACGCACAATGCCTCACATGAATTACAAACGCCCCTGTCTATTGTGAAGTTCAAGCTGGACCTGTTACATCAAAGCAAGCCAATCACAGATGAACAATCAGGGCTGATCAATGAAGCGCACCAATCCCTTTCGAAGGTTACGCGGATCAATAAGAACCTGTTGCTGCTGGCTAAAATTGAGAACAGCCAGTTCTCTGTAAAGGAATCTGTCAGTCTCTCTGCCCTGCTGGAAAACCAGCTATCACTGCTGGAAGATTTCCTGGAGGATAAGCAATTACAGGTACAAAAATATATTGCACCTGCAATAATACTACCGGGTAATAAAGTACTGGCAGAAGTAATGCTTACCAATCTTATTATGAATGCCGTACGGCACAGTCGCCCGCAGGATGTGCTGATGCTCAGCCTCGGGGAACATCAGCTGGAAATATCCAACACGGGCGCCGCGCCGCTGAACAGGGAAATGCTTTTCAGGCGCTTTGGCTCCTCCTCTCCCAACACTACCGGCACCGGGCTGGGACTGGCTATTGTACGCCAGATATGCCATCTGCATGGGTGGCGGGAAAGCTACCGTTTTAAAAACGGGTTTCATGTGTTTACAATAGCATGGTCATAAGCATCAGAACAGGTAAGTAACATGCACCATTGCCCGGCTACCGGCTTTGATCCTGTTATCCGCCAGCTGTTGCGAAATGGCAGGCTGAAAATTGCCTCCAATGGAAACCGCTCCCATAGTGGCTTCTATGCCCACTGTAGCCAATAATGAATAACCACCGGAAACATCCACACGATACCTTTTGGCTTCTGTATCCTTGTCTGCCGTTTCATATAGTATACCTGCATCAGGCGCCAGCGTTACTTTTTCCGCCACCCTGATTTTATAATAGGCCAGCAGGTTTGCAGTGAATTTGTTTCCATACCGGTAATCATATTTATTATTAGTGTTGATCTTATAACTTACATTGGCATTTACACCGAGGTCCATCAGCCGTATATCATACATGGCATTAAGGGTGAAGTCGGTGCTGGCCGTTCCCAGCTGGAAATTATTAGGCGCATCTTCGTTCTCCTTATGTTCTGCCGGTTCATATTTGCCGGTAGGTGTTTTCACACCACCGCCTATCCATAGTGACTGCACCAGCAGCTTACCGTTGCAGGTAGTATGCTGCTGATCCATTAACCGGTAATAGCCTACCAGGGCAATATCGCCGATACCAGACCTGCTCATAGTAACGCCCTGGTTCTCCCGGCTGTTGAAATTAACCGGTATAAATCCCAATATCCTGAAACGTTTGCCGATGTTCCAGCCGCCCCATACTTCCGCCGTTTGGTAGGTTTCACTGGTAGTAAGATAGGAGGTTGTACCGCCTGGTCCCAAATGAGCGCGCAGTGTTTTATACTGGTAACGCACACCGATAAATTTCTTTTTGAAATCCGGTAGCAAACCAATGTAATAGCTCCCTACTCCACAGCCGCAGATATCACAGGCATATGTTTCACGAAGCCCTGCTATCAAACAGACCAGGAGTATCAGTATCTTTTTCATCTGAAGTGTTTTATTGGGTTTCCTGGGAAAACCTTATGTCTTTAATAAAATTTTTATCATTTAATGTATTCAGAAAAGCCAGCAATTTTTGCTGTTCACCTGTGGTGAGAGGAATGCCAGGCCTGCCATTTACTTTCAGCAGCGGATCCAGTGTAGGCATATCCGTTACTTCAGAAGTATAATGCGCAAGCACACCCTGCAAGGTATAAAACCGGCCATCGTGCATATAGGGCGCTGTATAGGCCAGGTTACGGAGACTGGGCACTTTGAACTTGTATTTATCACCCGGGTTCAGTGTTACCTGGTAACGGCCTTCGTCATTATTCGGACCAGGCAGGATACCATTGTTCCGGAACGAGTGATCCGTGAATAAGGGCTCCCGGTGACAGCTGTTGCACTTCTGCTGAAATATTTCATATCCCTGCCGTTCTTCCAATGTAAAGCCTACCCCCTGCTTACGCATTACGCTGTCGTATTTCGACTGGTCACTTACCAGCATCACCATAAACTGGGATAATGCCTTCATCATATCAGCAGTGGTAATGTCATTTGAGCCGAAGGCTTTTTTGAAAAGTGCGGGATAGGGCGGCGTATTCCTCAGCTTCACCAGTACATTGGCAACCGTTTCGTCCATTTCAACAAAATTGGTAATAGGCGCTACCGGTTGCAGATCCAGGTCAAAAACACCTCCATCCCACATGAATGTGGGATTCCATGCCAGGTTCATGATGGGCGGGGAATTCCGGCTACCTAAGCGGTCGTCGATGCCGTGACTGATATCATGCCCGTGATGCGTAAAGGCGGATGTTTGCAGGTGGCAGGATCCGCAGGAAATAGTATTATTACGGGAAAGACGGGGCTCATAAAACAGCTTCCTGCCTAATTCAAACCCCTCTTTCGTTACCTGGTTATTTGCAAATTTATATGCAGGCAGGGGAAACCCTGAAGGTTGCTGAAAACCGGCGAAGTCCACTACCGGCTCTTTCATCTTTTCACTTTTACTGCAGGCCGGCAGGAAGAGCGCAAAACATGCCGCTATTAACCACTGTAGCTTAGTCATCAGTTCTCCGTATGATCGTGGTGAAACATCTGCGTATAGTTGTTCGCGATAGTGGTACTGAAATCGCCGAACATAACGGTAGGGTGCGCAGCTATGCTAACATTGGCAGCGCCATTAAACATTTTCAGGATATCCACCATCAGGTGTACATTGGCCTCCCTGCCTTGCCGCACCCTGGCAATGCCGCCGGCGGTAAGGTCAACTGTGATGGTTTTGATATTATTGAGCGTAGGCGCACTATAACCTCCGAAGCCGCCAATATGGTAGCGGAAATTATGCCGGCCGCTGGGATCTGCGGGCGCAGCATCAGAGGTACCTTCCATTTTAAAGAAGATGTAACCCATATTCCATTCCCAGTACATGCCATCGTCCATGCCGCCCGAAGGATCCAGTACGCCGGTCCTTTTCCGGATATCCATTACACTGCTGAGGCTATCCACTCCAAGAATAAAACTAATGGAAGTATACTCGCCTTCCGGTACTTTTACTTTTACGAACTGTGAAGCGGCATCTGCTTCAGATACGAGGAAGTAGCTGCTGTCTTTAGGCACTGTAAATGTTTCCCCATTGGCTTTCTTTGCACTGATGTTTGTGATATAATATTTCAGGCGCTCTACAGTAAACTTTTCTCCTGCGGCATTTGTATAAATGCCTGTGTTCAGCTGGAGATTCCTGTCGCCGGCAATGTTATCAAACTGGATAGATAAAGTAGCTTTTACCGTATCATCGCCTGATGGAGCGGGTGCGTCATCTTTCTTACAGGCGGTAAGGCAGCTGGCAATTACTATTACGGATAATATGATGTGTTTAATTCTGAGCATGATTTTTAGATTATGTATGGGCACGTTGAGGCGTTCCCGTTATCAGACGGGAGATGTAAGGGGCAATTAAAACAACGGCGCTTATGAAATGGGAGGACGGAACACGTCAGAGGGCCGGTCTGTTGCAATACCTATACTATAAGGATATAACCAGGCATGGGTGATACTGGTAAAAGAAGGTTTTAAGAAATCCGGTTCATTCGCAGCTGTATAAAAGACCTCGTTGCTGTTATCCATTTTACGATCCGGCCGTTCCTGGTCTCTCCTGTCTTCTTCGCTCATCTTTTTAGCAAGATGGCATTTACCGTTACAGTGCAGTTGTGGCTTATCGCGGTTAACACATAAATTCTCTGCGATGTACGCCTGGTTCATATAAAAACTGAGGATAGTTACATAACGGCCCGACAGCTGGCAGATCCAGGTCAGCATAAAAAACACCGTTATTATTTGTTTCCGCATTTCTTACGTGGGCCATTTAAATTTCCTGCAAAGATATTTCTTTCAGCAGTGGCAGCCCGGTAATGAACGGGACAATTATTTAGATAAAGCGGAATTTTAAATAAATATGCTGCAATGCTATCGTGTTAAAGCCTACTGCTAAATCACCATCCGGAGAAAGGGTGGCAAAACCAACCCGACTATATGGTGAGTACTACACATAGAAGACTCCTAAGTATCCAAGAAGTATGCGGGAAGTAACCGGGCTTCCACTGCTTCGCAAACCTCTAAAGAAGCAGGGCAAAAGATCAATAACAGCAAAAGGCAATATGGCTTTACCGGCGCCGGAAATTTTATTGTCGCCGTTCCTGTAGGGGAACTGCATCACCCCATTTGTATTGGCTACATAAAAACTATTGTTGAGGATAAGCATCCCGAAAGGCTGATCGAGCTTTTCCAGGAAGATAAAACGCTGATCGGGTTTACCATCTTTATTGGTGTCTCTAAGCAGTGTGACGCGGTCGGCGCTTTTAGTTTCATTTTCAGAAGCGGCTTTCCCTGATACCACATCTCCCACTTTCTGTACAAACGCCCTGGTGGCATTGCTTTCCGCCACAAAGATATCGCCGCCGGGCGCTACATAGATCCAGCGGGGGTTTTTGAGCCCGTCTGCAAATCTGGTAACCGTAAATCCTTCCGGCGCCTGCGGTGTTTTATTACCCGGCCAGCCAATTACCCGGCTGAAGTTCTTAACAGACTTCGTGGTATCCGGCAATGGAAAAGTATCGCCTGGTACATTCTGCTGGGCGGCTATGCTATCCGCAACGGTTAATCTTTGCCGCTGGTTATTGCAGGCAAACAACACTGTTGCCATAAACCCGGCAGCCATCCATTGAGTTATTCTAACGGGTTGCATCTGCATAAAATAGTTTTATTATTCTTCGCCGGTATCTTCTTCCTGCTTCTTTTCTCCATCTATATCCTCATTCTCCTCTTTTTCAATATCATTTTCAGACTGGATCTGCGCCGGTTCCGACTGCTCCTGTTTACCTAACAGGTCACTCTTTGAAAAGGGCTTGTCTGAAGGATTTTGTTGCTGATCATGCTGTACCATAACTCATCTTTTTAGATCTTTAAAAAATATTCCTGCATAAAAAAAATCGGCAAAATCATGCCAGTATAAACAGCGATATGAGCCGTAAACAGGAAGGTCTTTTGTTACGTGGCATAGTTTTACATGTGGTTAAAATATTAAATCAACTGTTATGATAGCAAGAGATGCATATACCACCAGCCTCTGGCAGGACCACGCCACCCCCTTTGCGGAAAGCAATAAAGCCCAACCGGAAACTCTATATGATGTGATCATTATCGGCGGAGGTATTACCGGAATAAGCACAGCCTTTCTTTTACAGGATGAAGGTAAGAACTGCCTGCTGCTGGAAGCCGAGAACATTGGCTATGGTACCTCCGGCGGCACCACGGCACACCTGAACACCCTGCTGGATGTTCCTTATTACCAGATCCAAAAGAACTTCGGAAAGGAAGCCGCACAGCAGGTATATGCAAGTGCCACCGAAGCTATTGCACTGATCAGGCATAATATCAGCAGATGGGGAATTGACTGTGGATTTCGTGACGCAAACGCTATCCTGTTTGCTCAAAATGAGGAACAGGATAAAGAGCTGGATAAAATTGCAAAAACATCTGCTGAAGCTGGTCTTGAAATGAATACCATCGACAGCCTCCCGGTAGATATTCCTTTTACCAGAGCTATGCAGGCCGGGGAACAGGCCACCTTCAGCCCGCTGCAATACATTCAGGGCATGGCCCGGGCCTTTGAAACAGCAGGCGGTACCATCTTACAGCAATGCCGGGTTACCGGAATTGAAAATAATAACACCGTAACAGTTACTACCAATGCAGGCGCCTTTAAAGCGAAAGCGGTGATCTATGCTACGCATATTCCAACCGGTATCAACCTGCTGCATCTGCGCTGTACCCCATACCGCAGCTATGCCATGGCTTTTACGCTGGAGAACGGGCAGTACCCGGAAGAACTTATTTATGATATGTATGACCCCTATCACTATTACAGGACACAGGAAGCAGACGGGCAAAAATACCTGATAGCAGGAGGAGAAGATCATAAAACCGGTGAACAGGAAAATACCCAACAATGTTTCCTGAAGCTGGAAGCTCATATCAGGCAACATTTCAAGGTGAAGGAAATAAAATACAGGTGGTCGTCTCAATACTATGAACCGGTAGATGGCTTACCCTACATTGGCCGGCTTCCGGGCACGGAAGATAACATCTATGTGGCCACCGGTTATGGAGGCAACGGCATGACCTACAGCAGTGTGGCTGCGTTGTTATTAAAGCGCCTCATCCTGGGGCAAAATCCTAAAAATGAATTATTGTTTGATCCCAACAGGCTTAAACCTGTGGCTGGTTTCAGCCAGTTCATTTCCCACAATGCAGATGTAGTGAAACAATTTATGGGCAAGTTCTTCTCCGGAGAACAGCTGGAAGCGCTCGCGGGTGTAGCTCCCGGCGAAGGCAAGGTAGTGGAGTATGAAAACCAGAAAATTGCTGTTTATAAAGATGAACAAGGTAAATTGTATGCGGTAAAACCGATCTGCACACATATGAAATGCGAAGTGGGCTGGAATACTGCCGAGCGCTCATGGGACTGCCCCTGCCACGGCGCCCGCTATGATATAGAAGGCAAGGTGCTCAATACCCCGGCTGATCAGGGACTGGAACAACTGGACATCACCTGAAAACGTTATAGTAATAAACTCCTTACATATGAGCCTGGAAAAGTACCGGCAAAAAAGAACCTTTACCAAAACGCCTGAGCCTACCGGCGGAAAAAGTGAGGATCAGGCGCTACACTTTGTTGTACAAAAGCACGATGCCTCACACCTGCATTACGACTTCCGCCTTGAAATGAGAGGGGTATTGAAAAGCTGGGCGGTACCTAAGGGCCCATCGATGGATCCGGCAGTTAAACGGCTGGCAATGATGGTAGAAGACCACCCGTATAACTATAAGGACTTTGAAGGCATCATACCTGAAGGCAACTATGGCGCCGGTACTGTGATGGTATGGGATGAAGGCATTTATGAACCAGCTGAACCGGATCATACAGATAAGAAACAACAAACCCAAGACCTGCTCCACCAACTGCACAGCGGTAAACTGAAGTTTGTGCTCAGGGGGAAAAAGCTCAAAGGCAGCTTCGCCCTTGTGAAAGCCTCCGGCAGAGGGGAAAACGCGTGGCTGCTCATGAAAGTAAAAGACCGCTATGCTTCTGAAACAGATGTTACCACTAAAAATAAATCAGTGATCTCAGGGAAAACGATTGAGCAGATCGCAAAAAGCCCGGATCATAAAATATGGAAAAGCAACCGTGAACAAACCACGGTTGCTAAAACAACAACCAGGAAAAAAGCGGCTACACCTGCTACTGATACGCCTGAAGCACTGCTGAAAAAAGGGAAATCCGCTCCTATGCCTAAAGGCATTAAGCCTATGCTGGCAGCTGTTACAGATACCCCGTTCGATAAAGAAGACTGGCTATACGAAATAAAATGGGACGGCTACCGCGCTGTAGCCTATCTTAATAACGGCAAAGTGGAACTGCTTTCGCGCAACCAGCTTTCCTTCAATGAAAAATTCAGCGTGATCACCACCGCCCTGCAGCAATGGAAAGTGAAAGCAGTAACAGATGGGGAAATAGTAGCCGTAGATGAAAATGGCAATCCCGATTTCCAGGCATTACAGAACTATTTTAAACATGGTAAAAAGGCACGCCTGGTCTATTACCTCTTTGATCTTCCCTGGTACAATGGCAAAAACCTTACACAGCTGCCGCTGGAAGAACGTAAAGCTATACTGGCAGGCATCATCCCGGCAAACCAGGATGTGATCCTTTATAGCAACCATATCAGCGGCCAGGGTATTGCGTTTTACCAGGCGGCCATCGACAAGGGCCTGGAGGGTATTATGGCCAAAGCAGCCGGCAGTCATTATATCATCGGGCGCAGAACAGAAAGCTGGTTAAAGATCAAGAACAGCCACCGGATGGAAGCTATCATCTGCGGGTATACGGCGGGCCGCAACAGCCGCAAACATTTTGGCGCCGTGATACTGGGAAAATATGAAGGAAAGGAATTGAAGTATATTGGTCATACCGGTGGCGGGTTTAACGATCAGCTGTTAAAAGATCTTTTTGCAAAGTTCCAGCCGCTTATTACATCCAAACATCCGTTTAAAACAAAGCCACAGACCAACATGCCGGCTACCTGGCTGAAACCGGTGCTGGTATGTGAAGTAAAGTTTGCAGAAATAACACGGGAAGGCATCCTGCGGCAGCCGGTGTTTATGGGATTAAGGGAAGATAAAAAAGCGGCAGACGAAAAAGATGTAAAGATTGTTAACCCGCCTGCCGTGAAAAAAACAAGCTCACGTAAAAAGGATACAGCGCCATTTTTACCGGAGGGAGATAAACAGGCAACAATAAAAGTAGACGGGCAGTTGCTGAAATTCACGAATCTCGATAAACTATACTGGCCCGATGAAGGTATTACCAAGCGCGATATGATCAATTATTACGCAGCCGTGGCCGATACGATCCTGCCCTACCTGAAAGACCGGCCACAATCGCTCAACAGGTTTCCCGAAGGCATAAAGGGTTTTAATTTTTACCAGAAGAACGTGGAAGATAAAGTGGCAGACTGGATCCCCACTTTCCCATATACCAGCGAATCGGATGGGGAAACAAAATCATTCCTGGTATGTAAAGATAAGGCGACACTGTTGTACATGGCCAACCTTGGCTGTATTGAGCTAAATCCCTGGCATAGCAGGATACAGCATCCTGATGAACCGGACTATTGCCTGATAGATCTTGATCCGGATACCAACTCCTTTAATGAAGTAATTGACACCGCGCTGGTGATCAAAGATATTTTAGAGGAAATAGGCGCACCGTCTTTTGTAAAAACATCCGGGGCTACGGGCATGCATATACTTATTCCGCTGGGGGCCAGGTACAGCTTTGATCAATCGCGTATGCTGGCTGAACTGATCGTGAATATTGCCAATAAACAATTACCGGACAGCACCAGTGTGCTGAGAACTCCATCCAAAAGAAAAGGCCAGATCTATCTTGATTTTATGCAGAACCGGCAGATACAAACAATGGCGGCGGCGTACTCGCTGCGCCCCAAACCGGGAGCAACCGTATCTGCCCCGCTGCGTTGGGAAGAAGTGAAGAAGGGATTGAAAGTAGCCGATTTTAATATTCACAACATGCCGCGACGCATAGCCGAAGAAGGCGACCTGTTAAAAGGGCTGTTGGGGAAAGGCATTAACATGAAAACAGTGCTGGGCAAGCTGCAGCATTTACTATAATAAATGGGCCTGCATGGTTGCAGACCCATTTATTTATCAGGGTTTAAGGATCACATCTTCCTTATGTTAGAGATCAGTTTACATCCTGGTTCAGATCACCATCGCTTCGGCGGCTTTCCTCATTGATATATTCCCGTTCTTTCCGGGAAGCAGCATGCCCCGGTTTTTTTTCACCGAGCGCTTCTTTACTGGGCTCATTCAGTTTGCGCGCATTGGCCGCTGCTTTGGTAGTACCCAGCAGGTCGCTCATCCATACATGCATCTTTGTTTTTGCACCGGAGATGATCTTCCGTTCTCCATTCATCATCGCATTGTAACCATCCTTCGCTACTACCTCCGGCGGAGCCAGTGTTTTCTCACGGTATGTGACGGTGTCTTCCTGGTGGGCCTTGTGGAAGAAATCTGTATCCGTTGCGCCGGGGAGCAATACGGTAACGGTTACATCGGTATCGCGTAATTCTTCCGACAGCGCTGCACCAAAGGAAATAACGAAGGCCTTTGTAGCGGCGTACACAGACAGCAGCGGCATGGGCGTGGTTCCTGCCTCTGAGCCCAACAGCAGGATACGGCCCTTGTTGCGCTGTTGCATGTGCTTCAGATAAAATTTTGTGAGCGACAGCAATGAAATAATATTCAGCTGGATAATGTCTACATCCCTGTTAAGATCTGTTTCAAGAAAAGGTCCCCATTCTCCCTGGCCGGCATCATTGATCAGCACATCCACATTAATACCCATGTCCTGGGTCTGTGCATAAATTTCAGCAGCGGAAGAAGGTATGAACAGGTCTTTTACAATGGGTGTTACTTCTATACCGTACGCGGTTTTCAGTTCATCGGTTACTTCCTGCAAACGGTCCTCGTTCCTCGCTACAAGAACAAGATTGTAGCTGTCGGCCGCCAGCAGTTTAGCCAGCTCATAGCCAATACCGCTGGTAGCACCGGTAATTAGTGCATATTCATTCCTGTTGTTAACATTCACGGTTGCCATAGAAAAAAAATTTGAGCGTGTGGAGAAATGATTTCATTAACTGGCAGCAAAGACGGGGCCGGGTAATTTAGTGAGGTTACTGTTCAGCGTGCTGTTGGCACAGGATTTAGTATGATAAAGAAAACACTTAAAAATGTATCCATCAGAAACTGATACTGAATTACTACGCGATATCCGGCAACTTCTTACCGGCAACCAGCAAACGGTAGCAGTGGCTGAAAGCGTTACTGCCGGCCATCTGCAGGTAGCGCTCTCGCTCGCTGAAAAAGCC
Source organism: Chitinophaga polysaccharea (assembly GCF_902150045.1). Lineage (GTDB taxonomy): Bacteria > Bacteroidota > Bacteroidia > Chitinophagales > Chitinophagaceae > Chitinophaga > Chitinophaga polysaccharea_A. Next base: position 3,342,249 of record NZ_CABFVU010000001.1, on the reverse strand, counting down.
ATGGAATTTTTCCAGGGCGGCATTACCACCTACAACCTGGGGCAAAAAACCAAGCATCTGAATATTGATCCCATTCATGGACAGTTGTGTGATTGTGTATCTGAAAAAGTTGCCCTGGAGATGGCGGTGGCCGTAGGGCCTTTGTTTGCGGCAGACTGGGGCATTGCCATTACCGGTTATGCCTCCCCGGTGCCTGAGCTGGGAATCCAGGACCTCTTTGCCTATTATGCTTTCAGCTTTAAAGGGCACCCCGTATCACAGGGGATTTTAAGAGCCGGCCACAACGATGATCCGGTAGCGGTAAGGCAGTATTATACCCATGAGCTGCTGGTGCTTTTTAAGGAAGCTTTACATCTTCCTTATTCTCCCGTAAAAAAATAATACAAGCGGTTACATGCTGAAAAATAACTCCCACACTGTAACCGGATTACCCAACGAATGGGTAACACTTTCCGCAGGTACAGAACAATCGCTTTGGAGGGATGGCATGGCGTAGTCTTTGAACCAGCCTTTAAAAAAACTCAGACTATGGAAAAGCAAACATCAAAACAAGCCTCTCCCAACAAACAGGTAAGCGGAGGATTCAGCAGCCATGCTAATACACAAAACGCTGCCCGTGAAGAAGAAGACCAGGATACAGGATTAACTGCTGATGAAGAAGCAGACCAGGAAGTGGAAGACACTGATCCTGTTTTAGATGCAAATGACCTGGAAGAAAATAATCTTTCAGATGAGGAAGCTGATAACATCGACTGGGATGAAGAAAATTCCGCCAGCCAGTGATCCTCAGCGTTCCCCCCTTGCTAACCCATTTTTTATTTTCAATTTAATTTCCGGAGATGTATACATTAGGTATAAATGCCGCGTTTCACGACTCGGCTGCCTGCCTTGTAAAAGACGGGCAGCTGATAGCCGCGGCAGAAGACGAACGGTTCACGCATATCAAGCACGGGAAAAGACCCATTCCTTTTGCAGCTTACGAGCTGCCTTTTCATGCCATAGACTATTGTTTGCGCACCGCCGGTATTCATATTAACGAGGTGGATCATTTTGCTTACTCTTTTGATCCCTACCAGCTCATGGAGCCGGAGGTAGCCAGCTCAGAAGAAATAAGGCTGCCGCTGTTTCCTGCGGGAACACTTACCGCAGAGAAATGGCAATCGCCCTGGGACCCGCTGTTCCTGCAGGCTATTGTAAACGCCAGGGGACAGCTGAACGACGGGTATCCCCATCACCTGCAGTCCAGCTTTTACCAGGGTAACAGCAAACCTGAACAGTGGCACTATATCGACCACCATCTCTGCCATGCTGCCAGCGCGTTCCTTCCTTCTCCTTATCATGAAGCGGCCGTAATGACCATCGATGGCCGGGGAGAAAGAGCTACCACTACTTTCAGCAACGGCTTCGGGAACACCCTGGAAAGGATCAGCCAGGTAAATATGCCGCACTCACTGGGACTACTATACGAAAAGATCACGACGCACCTCGGATTCCTGCATTCTTCCGATGAATACAAAGTGATGGCACTGGCATCCTATGGCAAACCTATTTTTGTAAACGTATTGCAGGATATTATTTCCCTTTCCGTTAACGGGCAGTACCAGGTGAAAGATGTAGACCTCGAAGAGATACTGGGCCCTAAACGGAAAAAGAATGATCCCTTCACTGCGCACCATTTCAACATTGCCCACTCCATGCAGCAGGTGCTGCAGGAGAGTGTGCTGACACTTGCTTCCTGGCTGAAACAGGAAACAAAGAGCGATACCCTTTGCTTTGCCGGCGGCGTAGCCTTTAATTGCGTATTGAATGCCACCATCCGTGATGCCGGTATCTTCAAAAATATGTGGGTGCAGCCGGCAGCCGGGGATGCAGGCACCGCGCTGGGCGCAGCCCTGTGGCTGGATGCCAGGAAGCGGAACCCGGAGGGAAAGGATTTTGTGATGGATCATGCCTATTGGGGACCAGCGTACGGGGATGAAGAGATTGAGCAGTTCCTCAAATGGACCAAAACGCCTTACCGCAGGCTGAATAATATTGCGGAAGAAGCCGCAGAACTGCTGGCCGCCGACAAGATTATCGGCTGGTTCCAGGGGCGGATGGAATTCGGCCCCAGAGCACTGGGAAGCCGTTCCATTCTTGCCTCTCCCTTGCATGAAGATATGCAGGCGAGGCTGAATGAAGTGAAAGACCGGGAGGATTTCCGGCCTGGAGCGCCGGTGGTGACAGAAGAAGATGCCGCCGAATGGTTTGAAAATGCAAAACAATCGCCCTACATGTTGTTTGTATACCCTGTGCGAAAAGACAAGCGGGCCCTTATCCCGGCCGTTACCCATGTGGATGGCACCGCACGTATCCAAACCTTGAATGAGGCCCAGCATCCGGCTTATTACCAGCTGCTGCAGGCTTTTAAAAAGAAAACCGGCGTGCCTGTGCTGATCAATACTTCTTTTAACACATTGGGCAAACCCATTGTATGTACACCGCGGGATGCACTCGAATGTTTCTGGTCGTCCCCTTTTGATGCACTGGTAATTGGTTCTTTCCTTGTTGAAAAAAAACAATAACGATGACAAAAGATATAAAGATCTCCGTAGTGATCCCTACGTATTGCAGGCCACAGCTGCTGATGGAATGTATTCATGCACTGGCGCTGCAACACTTCGACAGTGAGGCATTTGAAGTACTTGTGGTAAGCGATGGCCCTGATGCTGCCACTAAAAAAGTAGTTAACTCATGGAAAGCTACGGGGCTGCTGCAGCTGAAGTACCTGAGCCTGCAGCGTAAAAGCGGACCGGCAGCCGCCAGGAACAAAGGATGGAAAAACGCCGCCGCAAAAATCATTGCCTTTACTGACGACGATTGCCGGCCAGACCCTGAATGGCTGAACCGCATCTGGCAGCATCACCGGAAGGACGACGACCTGGTAGCCTATACCGGTAAAGTAATAGTGCCGTTGCCTGAGCAACCGGCAATCACTGATCACGCATACAATACCTCCCACCTGGCCAAAGCTGAATTTATCACGGCGAACTGCGCATGCACAAAAGCCGCACTGGAACTTACCGGCGGATTTGATGAACAGTTTACCATGGCCTGGCGGGAAGACAGCGACCTGGAATTCAATTTGCTTAAACATGGTATTCCTATCAGGTACCTGCCGGTGGCCAGGGTAATTCATCCTGTGCGCAAAAGCAGCTGGGGAAGCAGTTTAGCCGACCAGCGCAAAGGCATTTTTAATGCGTTGCTTTTCCGGAAATATCCCGACCTGTATAAAACCCGAATCCGGCAATCACCTCCGCTGAAATACTACCTGATGACCGGCAGCCTGGCCGCTTTCATTATTTGCCTGTTAGCGGGCAATTTGCCGGCAGCCGCATTGCTGCTGGGATGCTGGATACTGGGCTGGTTGTATTTTACCGCCCAGCGCTTAATGCACAGCAGCCGGCAGCTGCCGCATATGCTGGAGATGCTGTATACCTCTGCTTTTATCCCGCTATTGTCTATCTACTGGCATTTTTACGGGAGCATTAAATACCGGGTTTTTTTTCTGTAGATGATCCGGCTGGCTGCAGCAGTTTGTCCACCGCCTTCAACACATTTTCCACGGTGGCCTTCTTCAGCCGGTGCTTGGGGATCCGGTGGTAGGAATACTGCAACAGTACATTCCTGCTCTGTAGTGCAGGGGGCACATCAAAATATAATACTTCATTTCTCACCCGCCAGGGCGTATGCTGTAAATTTGTAAGCGCATACAGCACTACTACCGGTGTACCGGTAGCCGCCGCAATATGAATGGTGCCTGTGTTAACAGAAATTACCAGCGGGCTTTTCCTGATCAACAGGGCAAATTCAGCAACAGACAGTGTTCCCGCCAGGTTAACCGCCCCTTCACCGATAGCTTCCTTCAGGGTTTCCGCATCTGCCTCTTCTCCCGTGTTACCGGTGATCAGTAACTGGCATTGGTGCCGGGCAATGACCTGCCGGCCTATTTCCACCCATTTATGAAAGTTGTACTGCCGCTTCGCGTCCTGTACCATGGGGTGCATTACGATCCAGGGTTTAAGATGATCAGCCCCATACAGCCTCATTTTCTTTATGATGCCCGGCCAATGGGTTTCATGTGTTTGCAGCGATAACTTTGTGCTGATCACTTCTGCGCCGGCATAAGCAGCAAGGTTAAGATCGCGCTCAACCTGGTGATGAATAATGTGGAGCGGCTCCTCATCAGGGATCCAGTGGCTCAGGAGCTGGTAGGGGTTCTCGCGGCAATAGGCAAGCCGCAACGGTATTCCGGCTTCAAAAGCCAGCATAGCGGCGGGTAAAGGATTCTGGCTGTATACGGTAAAAATAATAGCCGCATCAAAGCGTTCTTTCCTCAGGGTTTCTACCAGTTCCCGGTAGGTTTCAGGCGTAGCCACATGATCGTGTTTTACCCAGGGTGCATTGAAAATAATGACCTGGTCAATTTCCGGGATATCTGCCGTTACCGGTGCAGCGGCAGCGGAAGTAAGCAGGGCCAGGTGGCAGTGAAAGGACTGCTTTAAGGCCCTGAAAGCGGGTGTGCTCATAAGCAGATCGCCCATATTATCCAGGCGGATGCACAATATTTTCTTACAATCTTTCCAATGTACATTCATAATATGTATTAAGCAGGATGTGATAATTGCCAGGCAGATATTTTTCGGATAATTGCAGTGGTGGATCTTCCTTTTACCAATGGCAGCAAAACCACCTCTCCCTGCAGTTCCTCCACCAGGCGCGCCTCCGGCAGGTCTTCCAGGGAATAGTCCCCTCCTTTTACAAACACCTGTGGCCGCAGCGCAGTGATCAGCGGCGCCGGCGTATCATCGGCAACGTCGCCAAACGGGATGATGTGCGTTACTGCGCCAAGCCCTGACAGCACCTGCATACGTTCAGCAAGCGTATTTACGGGCCGGTCGCTTCCTTTCAGGCGGCGTATACTGTCGTCTGTATTAATCCCCACTATCAGCACATCGCCCAGCTCCCGTGCACGGCAGAGGTAATTCACATGGCCACTGTGAAGAATATCGAAACAGCCGTTGGTGAACACTACCTTCCTACCATTACTACGGTACAGGTTGCCCAGTGCTTCCAGTGTAACCGTATCCGTTAGTACCTTGCTGTCAAGCGCAACTGCCGCCAGCAGGTCGCCGGAAGTACAGCAGGCCGTACTGCTTTTACTGATGGCTATACCGGCTGCCATACCTGCTACAGCAGCAGCTTCCGCCGGGCCTGCGCCATGCAGGCAGGCTGCAGTGAAAGCGCTGATATAACTATCCCCGGCGCCGGATACCTGTGGATATAATACTTTCTTTGCGGGTGTGTGCAACAGCAGCCTGTCTTCCTCAAAAATCAACGCCCCCGCTTCATCAAGTGTTACCGCGGTGATGCGGGCGCCGGTAGCTTTGAATATTTTCCCGCCTGCCTGTTGCAGGATCTCCAGCCTGTTGCTGCTGTTGAGGTTCAGTTGCAGTAAACGGGCAATCTCCTCACTGTTGGGTTTCACCAGTGCCGGTTGCAGTTCGCGGTAAGCGGTCAGATCTTTTGCATCCACGGCAAGAAAAGGCCGGTAACGGGATTGCAGGCGTTCCAGGGCATTGATAACCCGGGATGTTAGTAGCCCTTTCTGGTAATCAGCCAGCACTACGGCATCGAAATTTCCGTATATCCGTTCCAGTTGTTGTATCACCCCGTCTTCCGTGTCAGAGCTGATAGCAGTTTCTGTGCCGGTGTCATAACGTGCAATAAGCTGGGCGCCGGACATCAGCCGGGTTTTACAGATGGTGCGGCGGTTTTGCGGGGAAAGGAAACAAGTGGTAATATGATGACGGTTGAACAGTTGTTTCAGCTGCCTGGCTGCCGGATCATTCCCCGTAATGCCGAGACAGGTCACTTTCATTCCAAGGCCGGCCAGGTTGATGGCTGTATTGCCTGCGCCTCCGGCAGCATACTCCCTGCTTCTCACCTCTATTACCGGCGCTGTGGCCTCAGGACAAAGGCGATGGCTCTCTCCTTTCATGTATATGTCGAGCAACAAATCACCAATTACCAGTACAGATAATTTTTTCTCCGGGGTACACATCTGTTTAATAAGTAAATCCATATACAGGGTTCTTTGAATGTTCTATAATAATATCCGCTGCAGCCGGCCATGAATCTGCCTTGTGCAATGGAGCCCGGTTTGCTTCCAGGTTCCAAACCGTTTCATGACCGTTGTCCAGCAGCAAGGTTTTACATCCCGCACGGTTACCGGCTTCTATATCATCAAGAATGTCCCCGATCATCCAGGACGATGGCAGGTGCACCTGGTGCTCTCTTGCTGCCTGTAATATCATACCTGCAGAAGGCTTCCTGCACTGGCAGATCTGACGGTACTGTTTCAGGGTGGCCTCCGGATGGTGCGGGCAATAGTAAAAGCCATCAAGCCATGTGCCCTCATCACGGAGCAGGCTGTTGATTTGGTTAAACACACCTACCAGCATAATTTCACGGAAATAACCTTTGGCCACGCCTGCCTGGTTGGTAACCAGTATCAGCGCATAACCTGCCTGCCGTAAACGCTGGAGTGATTCTCCCGCAAAAGGCTCCAATACAATTTTTTCAGGATCTACATTATACGGCTCATCCCTGATCAGTGTACCGTCTTTGTCAATAAATACTGCTCGTTTCATACGGCCCTTTTTATGGCAGCCGCTTCGCTTCTTCCTGCACTTCGCGCTAGTACTTCACTATAAAGTTTGTGCATCCTGGAAGCCACCTGCTGCCAGGTAAATAATTTGCGTACCCTTCTTACCGCCTGCTCTCCCATTTCATTTAACATGCCCGGCGCATGCAATAGCTCGCTGATAGCTGTTGCCAGTGCATCAGGATCCCTTGGCGGAACCAGTTTGCCTGTAACGCCGTCGGCTACACTGTATTTTATACCTCCTACATTCGCGCCTATCACGGGCGTTCCACAGGCCATGGATTCCAGCGGCGTAATACCGAATGGCTCATACCAGGGTGTTGTGATAAAGAGATCGGCGGCAGAATAATAATACTTCAGTTCATCGCGGTTCTTATGCCCGGCAAACTGTATCCCCGCAGTTACGCCCAGCTCTTTGGCCAGCATTTTCAGCCGCTGGGCTTCATGATTATGCTGGGTTGGATTAGCATCCCCGCCTACTACAATCAACCGTACGTTCTGGTGCCGGCGGCAGCTTAGTTTTGATAACGCCTGTATTACATTATCGATTCCTTTACGGGGAACAATACGGCCAAGTTGTAACAATATTTTTTCTTCTTTAGGCAACCGCAGCATGATGCGGGCCAGTTGTTTATCTATGGGAAACAGCTCATCGAGATCTACGCCACAGGGAATAACAGCAATCCTATCTGCCGGGGCATCGTAATACTTCAGCAGATCTTCCCGGTCCTGCGGGCATTCGGCCACGATGCCATCTGCCATCATCATTGCCTGTTCTTCAATAACAAGCCTTTCAGGCGGGAAACGGTCATTTTCTCCCTGGTATAGCTGCCGGATATGCCCAAGCGCATGAAAGGTGATGACATAAGGAATATGCAGCAAACATTTTAGTTCCATTGCCACAAGGGCCGACATGAAAAAGTTAGCATGAATAAGCAGGTAGTCCATCCTTTCTTCTTTGATAAACTTCAGCATGTCTTCCCGGAAAGCAGCCATATATGGTAACAGCTTCTCCTTTTCTATAACCTCCGGCGGTCCCGCATCTACATGAATAATCCTGATCCCCTGCCTCCACTGCAAACAGCGGGGATAGTCGCGGTTCTCCCTGCGGGTGAAAATATCTACAGCATATCCTTTTTGGGTAAGTTGTCTTGCCAGTTCCGCCACATACACATTTTGGCCGCCGGCATCCACGCCGCCTAATATTGCCAGTGGGGAAGCATGCTCGCTGATAAATGCTATCCTTTTCATACAATCAATTTTTATCCAGGAAACTAATGGACGTTACCTTTTAAAAAACAACAATAACACCAAGCCACAAATCAATACCGCAAAGCGTTTTCAGCGGCACAGCCATAATATTTCATGAGCCTGATTTAAACGCTTGTATGGTAAAGCGCTTCCATCAAACATATAGCGCCAGCGCTATATATAGCAAGATCGGGCATTGGGGCGCTGATGGGATAGAATAAAATTCACACAACAAGTATTAATCTCTACAATACGCCGGCACGGCATGCGCAAAAAAAATGGATACAGTTCATGTATCCATTTCCGATATAAGGCAACTTAATGGTTATGCCTTTTTATGCTGCTGTATCGCTTCCCAGATCTGTTGTACAATATACCCGCCTTCCATTTCAGTGAGGCGGGGCGAGCAGGTAAAACCATCCCCGTTTTCCATCAGCATGAGGTTATCAGGTACGGCATGATGGAACATTTCTCCTATGTTATTGTTCAGCAGGTAATACACAGAATGACCGTTATAGGTATCCGGCTGAATGTCCAGCGTGTATGCCTGGCCATTCACCGTTGCATTTAAGTGTTGTATCATAATAAAAGGTTTTATCAACCCACCACAACTATTACACCAGTACAACTGGCATGTTTCTGGTCGTTTCCGTTCATAAAAAAAACATGAGCACACAGATCCAGATGATGGCGGAATATGCCGACAGTATTGAGTTTTCTTCGTTACCGCCCGCCATTATCCAACAACTTAAAATCCATTTACTGGACAGCCTGGCATCCATGATTTTTTCTATACGGGAATCTGTTCCACAAAAAGTGGCGCAGGGGCTCGGCAGGTTGTCTGGCGTACAGGGCCCCGGTTTCCCGTTGAAGCTCGCTCCAAATTTTGCAGCACAGTATTACACCACATTAATCAGGTATCCTGATTTTATGGATAATTTCCTGGCTAAGGAATCTACCTGCCATCCCAGCGACAACGTTGGCGCCCTGCTGGCAGCTGCCCACACTAAAGAGATCAGCGGGGCCGATTTCCTGGCAGCCATGGCTTTATCGTATGAGATAGAATGCCGGCTTACAGAGCAGTTACCGGTGATGATCACAGGGCATGACCATACCACCCTGCTGGCATTTTCTGCCACCGCCGGGATTGGCAAACTGCTGAAGCTGCCGGCAGATCAACTGATGAATGCATTAAGTATTGCGGGCTGCAGCTATCATCCGCTGGTCACTTCCCGCACCTCTTATACCACGCAGTGGAAAGGACTGGCATCATCGCTGGTGAATGAAGGCTGTATGACCATTTGTATGCTGGCGCAGGAAGATATTACCGGGCCGGTGCAGTTGTTTGAAATACCCGAAAAAGGGTTCAACGACATTTACGGTATGAAGCTGGAGTACGACTGGACCCAGGATAAATTTGAACTGATTCCGCATTGCTGCCTGAAAACCTATAACGCTGAAGTACATACGCAGAGTGCTATTGCAGCGGCCGTAGAGCTAAGGGAACAACACCATATCAAAGCAACGGATATCAGGCAGGTGGAGGTAACCACTTTTCTTACCGCCTTCCACATTGTTGGCGGCGGCGAATATGGCAACCGTACCCTTGTGCACAGCAAAGAGCAGGCAGACCATAGTATGGCTTATGTAATTGCAGCCGCATTACTGGACGGAGAAGTTACACCGGCCCAGCTTACCCCCGAGCGGATCACCCGCACGGATGTGCAGGAACTGTTACAACTGGTAAAAACACATACCAGGTTCCCCTTGCATAAACCTGTGAAAGTAGCAGGTATGCTGGACCCGTATACAGCGGCTTACCCCGGCAAACTTAAAAGCAGTGTAGTCATCCATATGAAAAATGGTACAATATTTAAAGCGGAAAAAGATACTTATAAAGGATTTTATACAACTCCATTTACCTGGGAAGATGCAGCCGAAAAATTCAAAAGGCTTACAAACGGAAGGATACCGGATAATACCGGCGCACAAATTATGGAATTGGTAGCAGACCTTGAGCACAGCAGTATTAATCAACTGTTACAGATAATTTTTAAATCATGATGTTCAGCCATATACAACGTATTGCAATACTAAGGGCCTTACAGCTGGGCGACCTGTTATGCGCAGTCCCTGCCTTTCGTGCACTGAGAGCGGCTTTTCCACATGCGCATATTACGCTTATAGGATTACCATGGGCCAATACTTTCCAGCAGCGTTTTTCGCATTACATAGATGAAGTAATGGTATTTCCGGGTTATCCCGGGCTGCCGGAACAACCGCCTGATCCGGGAGCGTTCAATACCTTTATGAGCTCAGTGAAAAGCAAACACTATGATCTTATATTGCAGATGCAGGGCAACGGCACCCTGGTAAACCCACTGGTACAATCGATGGGCGCCAGGTATACCGCTGGCTTTACACCCAAAGGCACTGTTCCTGAAAGCGAGCTATTTGTTCTGTATCCGGAAGACCTGCATGAAATTGAGCGGCACCTGTACCTGCTGGAACAGCTGGGCATTCCCCCGGCAGGCAGGCATCTTGAATTTCCGCTAACCAGCGCCGACAGGGATTCTCTCAGGAGTTTACAACTGCCTTGTGACGATTATACTTACATCTGTGTGCATCCCGGTTCCCGCGCCGCCTGGCGGCAATGGCCTCCTCCTTGCTTTGCCGCAATGGCCGACCATCTTGCAGACCAGGGCTGGAAAATAGTGCTTACCGGGAGTATAGAAGAAAAGGAACTGACCCTGGCTGTAAAGAGCTATATGCGCTTTCCTGCATTGGATGTGGCAGGGGAATTAAGTCTTGGTGGCATGGCAATGCTGATAAAAAGATCGAGGGCATTGATATCCAACTGTACAGGCGTATCGCATATTGCCGCCGCCACAGCCACTCCCAGCGTAATCATCAGTATGGATGGAGAGCCGCATCGCTGGGCCCCGTTAAACACGCACCTGCATTGTACCACCGACTGGACGCGGCATAACGACTTTGACCGGATGCTGATAAAGGCGGATGAATTGCTGGCGCGTACGGAGAGCAGGTGTTACCACAGGGCTTAATGTTGCCGGCGGGGAAATACAGGAAGCCTGATGAACAGTGCTACCACAGGGCTTAATGCCCGGTGAGCGCCGGCTCCGCAGAAAACAGCCCTTCAGGTTGCCAGTCGGTACTGGTTACCTGGCGGAACACCTGTTCCCATGCGGTGGTAAAGCGGGTAATATTAAACAACGCATCCGCTGTTTCCTTTGCCCGTGCTCCCAGCAACTTTGCATGATCATGATCGTTTAAAAGCAACTGCATTTTTTCTGTGAGGTAATTTACGTCGGTATGTATATACCCGTTCTCTCCATCTTTAATAACCGTTACCAGTTCCGTGGTGGCCAGTGCTACCACCGGCATTCCCTGCATCATGGCTTCACAAACAGCCAGTGCCAGGCTGGTATGCCTTACCGGGTGAAAATAGAACCTGAACCTGCTGCGGAAAGCGGGAAGGTCCGGATGAAGCACTTCCCCGGCTCCCTCCTGGTTCCCCATCCCTGCAAGCTCCAGCGGCACCTTTCTGCTCACCTGGTCATAAATATCCCAGCCAAGGGTGCGGCCGCGCTGCCTGAGATGATTAATTGTTACCAGGCCCCTGGGCAGATCACCGCAATAGGGATACGGCGAATCCGTAACTCCGTGCGGGATAACGGTAACGGGCGTACGATTGTTGTTCCACATCAGCTTGTTGAAGTGGGTAACATGTACCAGTAATACCATGGGATCGTCTACTACATGCGGCTGGTTCACCGGGTCCCTGGATGGGGTGTTGTGTTCCAGGTAAATACGCGGTAACCGCTGCTGGGCGGCCGAAAGCACCTCAAACTGGTCTGTGAGGTAATTCTTCTCCGACTGGAACAGGATACAGTCGAACGCATAATGCTTTACTTCTTCAAAAGGAATTTCATGCACATTATCACCGAAGGGGAATGTTGCTCCCCTTCCGTAATATCCTTCTTCACGGGTTTCCTTTACCGGGATATAAAGTTCATAATTCCCCTGGGAAAGATAGTACAGGTAACTGCCATGTACATGCCAGGTAAAGATTCTCAGTTTTTCAGAGACATGGTACATAAGTTATTTTTTATGGAGGTCATCAATAATAACACCAAAACAACGGTATCTTCAAGGAGTTATTGTTGCCGCTTATTTCCGTTCTTCGTTTTTTTACGTTTCAGCAGGTCTTCCTCATGCTTGCTCAGGGCATCTCCTATGGCTTCTTCCACTGAGTGTGATTCTCTCATGCTCATTCTTTTCTTTGTTTCTTCCACCATTACACAATAGTATTTATGTAATACATCCAGTTCTTCTTCCGATAAATTCTCCACGTCTATCAATCTGTTACTGGCTGCCTGGTTTGCAGCTATCAGTTCGTTGAGCTTAAGCTGTACTGATTTGGCATCTTTATTCTGCGATTTCTGTATAATAAATACCATCAGGAAAGTGATGATGGTAGTACCGGTATTAATAACAAGCTGCCAGGTGTCTGAGTAGCCGAAAACAGGGCCGCTCACGGCCCATATAACGATCACGGCAAGGGCTATAAAAAAAGCCCATGGGCTGCCGGTAGCAGCAATTACTTTTGAGGCCATCGTTTCAAAGAAATTGGAGTGCCTTTTTTTGTTGATAAGCGCTTTCATAGCATTAGCGGTTTAGTTCCGCTTATCAAGCAGTACAACTTTTGCACCAGCGCTTTTTCCGGAAAAAAACCGGCTATTACGCCCCGGTTTGCCCCTGGTTCGCCACGGGGATATCCCTAAGTGTTCCCGGCTGTTTCCCCATTTCCACGCATGTTCCCGGTAATTCGTATATTGTTTCTGATTTCACACAGAAGACACAACAGAATATATACGTTTAATACGGCATCTACCCCTCAAAAATGACGCATGCATATTTTGAATATTATTAAGAACGCTGGTACCCAGTACGCCACTGAACCAGAAAAGCGTTCACTCGTTATTATCAATTCCCTTGCTTTCCTGACCGGTATGCTGGTTTTTATTTTAGGAGGTGTTTTCTACCTGCTGGTCCACAGTCTGCTGATCCTGTTGCCTTTATTACTGGAGGGAATTGGTATGTTTGGAGTGATTGTATTAAACGGAATGGGAAAACGGAACAGCGCCAATTTTGGCATGTTCGCGCTACATTACGTAGCTGCCGGTTACTGGACAATTTTACTGGGCAATGCCATCCCGATTGAAGTGGTGATCGCCTTTCTGCTGATCCTCCTTATTTGCGGTTCTTTTCTTGTATACAGGCAGCATAAAATAAGAATGCCATTGCTCCTGGCCATCGGGGTATTGCTGTTGATAACACAGGTCAATAGTTATTTCGGTTTTATCAAACCTATCGATCTCAGCCCCACTTCTGCTTATATCATGCGGCTTTGTACCACCAGCGGGATGCTTACTTTTATCCTGTTTGTGATCTTTGAGTTTATGAAAGAGATCATCCAGCTGATGGACGACCTGGGTAAATCGAACAAGGAGCTGTCTACCAACGCCGCATTTCTGCGGGAAACCTTTCACGAGCTAAAAACGCCGCTGAACAGTATCTACGGTATTGCCCAGCTGCTGGACCTTGCCAGGAACGCCAATAAACATGTGCCTGTTATACAGGAAATAGATATGGACCTGAAAAATTTACTGGGCGCAGGCCAGTTGTCGAAAGACATTGTAAATAACGTACTGGACCTGAAACGGATAGAAGCCGGTAAATTCATGGATATTAAGATGGGGACTGTTCATTTGCAGCACTGCATAGAGCAGTGCATGGCAATGAACCAGTACACGGGGATCCTGCAGGGCGTTAACCTGGTGCTGGATTACCGGTTGCCCCAACAATATATAGAAAGTGATGAAATAGTGCTGATCAAAATCATTAATAACCTGACTTCCAATGCCGTAAAATTTTCGCCTGCCGGCGGCGAAGTGATGATCAGTGTTTACCGGGAAGGGACTTCGCTTTGCGTACGTGTGAAGAACGAGGGACAGATAGCGCCTGAGCGGCGGAAAAAGTTATTCCTTCCCTATGAATCGGAGCGGAATCATATTACCTCCGGCACAGGTATCGGCCTGCACCTGACCAAGCAGCTGATCACCCTGCTGGAAGGCAGCATTCGCGTGATCTGCGAAGAAGGGCATACTATCTTTGAGTTTATGATCCCCTACCGGCCGGCGCATCCGCCCACCAGTGCGGGGGGGAAATTTGAGATCGGGAAAGATGAATTTGAAGGCCTGAAGGTATTGATAGTAGATGATAATAAGATGAACCAGTACGTAGTTGAAAAGTTTGTGCGCAAAGGCGGCGCTACCGTGTTATTGAGCAGTAACGGTAAGGAAGCGCTGGAAACCACCCTGGCAGAAAAACCCGATATCATTATCACCGACTCACAGATGCCGGTAATGAACGGGCGGGAATTCCTGCTGGAACTGCGCGCCATCCCGGCCTTTTCGGGGACTCCATTTATCGTAATATCGGGAGATGCTTTCAACAAATACAGTAATGAATCCGAGGAGCTTTTAAAACTGGGCGCCACGGCCTTTTTCAATAAGCCCTTTTCTTTCGAGGAGCTGTATACTGAGATGATGAAGCATCTCCCGGCCAGATCTATAAAAACCTAAACTTTACCTTTGTACCGCTCCGTATCAATAAGGGCCCAGTCGAAATAGGCTTTTATAGCGATGTACAGCCCTTCGATATATACATCCAGTCGCGCATTGATTTCCTGGCTCCAGAAAGGAAGACTGGCCCTGTGCTCTTCCAGGATCCGCAAATTACCATGGTATTCATCTGAGATCTGCTGAATAGCTTCTTCCAGGGAAATGTTCAGTTCCTGTTCATAAATCAGCACCAGGTTCAGCCCCTTTGTTTTCAGTTCTCTCTCCCGTTCCAGGGAGTGCAGGTCGTTCGCCAGGTTGGCCGTAAGGTTCAGCAGGAGCTCTATCTTCTTCACCAACCAATGCTCATACACTTCTTCGGGCAGGTCAATCTTCCCGAAAATACTTACCAGGGGAAACATAATATAGAACCCGGTTTTAGGGCGCCACTGCAGGTATTCACGGATAGTGGGACTATAATCTCCTTCCTGCATTTCTGTTTCCCACAGGCATTCTTCAAAATAGGAAACCATTTCTTTGCAGAAGAGAGAGTAAAGGAAGGGGGAACTGAGACCGGAGAAACGGGTGCGGATGTTGATCAGGGCATCATTGAGCGGTGTTTCCACGGTACTTTCCCGGTGTTCCATAATGGCGATAAAACCGTTCAGCATTTTGCGCAGCCAGGCGCCTTCCAGGGTACCGGAAGAGAAGCGGTCGCATTTATCGTCGATGGTGAACAGCCAGGTAATCAGATCGCCTACCAGGCACAGTTCTTCGTAATTGGCGGCGGGATATTCCCTGGCCGCATACCAGCCGAATTTCCCTTTGTTGAACCGTTTGAGCTTTTCGGGCGATTCCAGGCGGAATTCGTGGGCCCATTTGAAAGTGTGCGCCTGCACTTCTTCCGCGAGCGGGCTAATGGCAGAAGGAACCGGGAATTCCAGGGCAGGAATGAAAAGGGTTTGTGTGTCCATGTGTTAGTGTTTATTAAGTGAAAAGAATCGGCATACGGAATTAAACCGGCAAGGACCGGTAAGCAAAGGGCATCAAAATGGATAAATAGTTGATATTCAGACAATCAGCGTAATATACGGGTCAGCCGGTATGGGTGACCCGGTACGTCATAACAAAAGTCTGTAAAAATGTTTTAGCAAGGGAATGGTTCAGGGTATTTGCGTACAGGAAGCCTTCCCGGACAACGGCATCAGGATAAAGGAAGCATACCTAACATATTCATGTTTTATCGGATATAATATTCTTTTTTTGAAAAAAAAATATGTTTATATTAACATTCAATTAACTCATTCCGACGCATATCTCATTAGATTTACCTGAACCCAATGAAATCTAAACGCCCTGTGATGACACATTCGCCTAACCCTCTAAATAACATTACATGAGAACTGGTAACTATCCTGCAACTGCGGCCATTAGGGCCATGTTTATCAAACCCGTCCTGGCTGGCACCTCGCATATAGGTAAAGCTGAAGAAAAACGCCCTGTTATTATTATCAATGCAATGGCTATTGTGCTAAGCGCCCTGGTTGTTGGTGTTGGCAGCTATTTTTATTTTCTTAAAAGCTCCGTATTTTTCCTGATCGGGATCCCCCTGGAAACGCTTAGTTTCTTTGCCGTGATCCGGCTAAACCATATACGGCAGTATTTTAATGCCAACCTGCTCATGCTGAGCACCAATGCTATCTTTATCGCTTACTGGTCTACCGTTCTGGGATCAAGCATTTCCCTGGAACTATTGCTGGCATTTAATACCATCATCATATTCCATCTCAGTTCTGCTTTTTTCCTCTATAAAAGAAGCGGCGCCCTGCTGGCCTGTATCATAGCTACCGTTATTTTCGCGGCATGGATGGTGGCCAATTCACATTATAACTTTATCCAGCCGTTACAGCTGTCCCCGGATGTGTCCTTAACCATGAAATGGTCTACTACAGTGGCCTTGCTGGTATTTATATTATGCGTGATGATGTCTTACGTGGCACAGATCAGAAGCCTGCTGGCATCCGCCCAGAAACACCGGGAGGCCTCCGAAAGGAAAAGTGTTTTTTTGCGGGAGGTATTCCATGAAATACGGACGCCCATGAATGCGATCTTCTCTATCGGGCAACTGTTTGAATTGCGGAAATCGCAATATTCCATGGCCGAGAGAAAAGAAATCAACCAGCTGTTTGCCTCCTGTTACCTGGCCCGCAATATCATTAACCACGTGCTGGAAATGTCGAGGATAGAGTCGGGGAATTTTTATTCCATCATGAAAGAATCGGTGAGCTTAAAGGATTGTGTATCTCACTGTATAGCGGTTAACAGTTACCTGGCGGCTTCGAGAGGAATTAAGATCGACCTGCGGTTCGACCGGCAGCTGATCCCCCCTATTAACAGCGACAGCCTTTTACTGATCAAGATCCTGAACAATATACTGTCGAATGCCGTGAAATTTGCCAGCGGCAATTCCATGATCTATGTGAGCTGTGTGAAAGAAGATGACCAGATCATTTTCAAGGTAAGGAACCAGGGCGTAGTGGAGCCGGAGATTGCCACCAGGATGTTCGACCGGTTTGTATCAAAACGGGAACAGTTTGAGGGCACCGGGCTTGGCTTATCCATCACCAAACACCTGGTTGGTCTTTTTGGCGGGATTATTACACTGGAACCTCTTGACCCCTCCGCTCCTGCTACCACCACCATTGCATTTAATATTCCCTATGAAGCAGGTACCGGGAAAATCAAGCAGCAGTTACCGCCTAAGTTTATGAAGGGTTGTTTTACCGGCGCGAAAGTAGTGATCATTGAAGATGACCTGCTGAGCGCTGAGCTGCTGATGAAGTTCCTGAAAGAAATGGGTATTGACCCGGTGTTATGCAGCGATCATAAATCTGTTGCCAGCATTATCCGGGAAGAAAAACCTAACCTCATCATTTCTGATCTGAATATGCCTGGATTCGGTGGCGGGGATCTGCTACAGTACATAAAAAATGATATAACACTAAAAGGCACCCCCGTACTGATCGTTTCAGGAGATGCCTTTCTGAAAGAGGATATGTTGCAGGCCGGCGCCAGTGGCTTTATCACAAAGCCCGTTTTTATCAGCGACCTGCATCTTGAACTGGCGAAGTACTTACCACATCACTTGTTATCATAACGACCGGTATCTATTACGGCCCAGTCATCGTATCCTCTTACGATGGTATAAAGCCCGTCGATGTAGCGGTCTACCTGCTCGTCGATATACTCGCCCCAGTGAGGAAGCTCCCTCCGGAGTTGCTTAAACCGGCGCAGGTGTTTTTTGTGCTCATTGATCACATACTGCACCGCTGCATCGTGGCCCAGGTTCAATTCCTTTTGTGCAATAAAGATCAGGTTGAACCCGGGTTTCTCCAGTTTGGCTTCGCGGGCAATGGAATGCAGGTCGTTTGAAAGGCAGCCGAGCAGGTTTAAGACCAGCTCTATCTCCCCGATAACGCTATGATCATATACTTCATCGGGCAGGTCCAGTTTTTCAAAAATGGCCACCAGCGGGAACATAATATAAAAACCGGTGTAGGGTCGCTCTTTATAGTACCTGCTGATGGAAGGCATGAGCCCGTCGATCTGCATATCTATCTCAAAAAAACATTCGTTGAGATAATCTGTCATATGCATGCAGTATTTACGGTATAAAAACGGGCTGCTTATTTCCCGGAAGCGGTGTAGTATATCTTTCAGGGCAATACTGAGACTGTTATCGTCTTCTATATATTTACCACTGAGGATAGTGATAAATATTTCCAGCTGGCGGCGCATTTCCAAAGCCGTGCCCTCGTCTGCAGAACCGCGGTCGCAGCTGTCATCCACCGTAAACAGCCAGGAAAGCAGATCCCCGGCAAGAGTTACCTGTGCGTAGGATGCATCGGGGTATTCCCTCGCAGCCTGGAATCCAAACCTGGCCTTGGAATACCAGCTAAGGGGTTTAAATCTTGGGGCCATATCAAATTTCTGTACCCATTTCAATGTGTCATTTTGAGTGTCCTCGTAGCAGGAATTGATCCTGGACTTTCCCGGGATAGTGACGCAGGAAATTAAAGCATTTGACATACATGTAATTTTTAAGGTGAATAAAAGATTGAGAACTAATATGTAGAGTAGTAATAGTTTTCAGTGAGGTTCAACCATTTATTTACGTGATATTCCCGCGGCCATGATTTTACAGACTAGCTCAGCATTATATATACTAAAAAATAATACTGGCTGACAATGAAGTAATCCCGAAAAAGCTAAATTGGACAAACTAATATTACGAAAAAACCACCCATTTGGGATCAATGGAATTTTGGGCGGTATCAGGATGCTGTTCAGGCGCAGTAAAATGTGCCGGGAAAAAGGGAAAGGAATAAGGTCTGTATCCATGGATCAACAAACCTTAACAGGTATAAGAAGGGCCGCCCTGTTAGCAGAGCGGCCCTTCTTATTTTATATTTATTTATACAGAACGGTACAATTATCTGAGCTTATACAGCCTGTAACCAAACAGGAAAATAACTGCGTAGCATACAATTGGTAAGTAATAGGCAGTAGCGATATTGGTATCTGCAATACGACCCATGATAAAAGGGAAAATGGCGCCGCCAAACATACCCATTACAATAAATGAAGACGCCTGTTGTGTTTGCGGCCCCAGGTCTTTTAAACCAAGACTGAAAATAGTAGGGTACATAATACTGAAGAAGAAGTTGATCATGAGCAGCGCAATGAAGGAAGCCCAGCCCCAGCCCTGTGCCACGAGGAGGCACATCAGGATGTTGCCCACCGCAAATGCGGCAAGGAGTTTATTGGGGGCGATATAACGCATCAGGGCCGTGCCCACAAACCTGCCGGCCAGCATCATACCCATGAATACGGTCATGAAGTAACCGGCTTTCTGATCGGAGAAATGCATCACTTCATGGCCATAGTTAATAAAAAACGCCCAGGTACCTGCCTGCGCCGCCACGTTAAAGAACTGTGCGATCACTGCAAATACAAAGTGCTTTTGCTGGAACAATTTTTTGCGCACTCCCACGGCGCCGGATACATCAGAAGGGCCATCGTGCGGATCGGTGAGCGCAGGCACCTTTACCATGGCAAATGCAATGGCAATAGCCGCAATCACCGCTCCTATGCAGATGTATAATGTTTTTACCGACAACAGTTCCTGACCAGCGTCATGCCCTGCGCTCAGCAGGAAATAGGATCCCAGCGTGGGGCCAACAATAGCGCCTACGGCGTTAAATGACTGGGCAAAGTTGATACGCTGATCGCTGGTGCGCTGATCACCTAATGCTGCCATAAACGGGTGCGCTACCGTTTCCAGGGTGGCCATACCACAGGCCAGCACAAACAGGGCAATGCGAAAAATACCAAAAGAGGCTGCATTAGCTGCGGGCACAAACAGGAAGGCGCCCAGGGCATACAGTGTGAGCCCCAGCAGTACCCCGTTCTTATATCCCATCTTTTTGATAAACAAACCCGCCGGGATCCCCATCAGCGCATAAGCGCCAAAGATGGAAAACTGCACCAGGCCTGATTGGGATTTTGATAATCCAAGTACGTTCTGGAAATGTTTGTTGAGCACATCGCCCATCGTTAATGCGATACCCCAGCACATGAACAGCGAGGTAACGAATATGAGGGTGATCACATATTTTTTCTCAGTAAATTTTGCGGGTAATGACGCGGCAGATGAACCGGAATTTTTAGCGGTTTCCAAGGCTTCCTGTTCCAGGGAGTCAGGTGATATCATGATCTGAGTTTTTAAATTTTTTTTATAACGTGGAATGATGGTTTGAGCATTCATCCGGAGCTCTAATATACATTTCCATTTTTATAAACTCCAATCATCTGCCGTGGAAATCATACCGGGAGTGCCAGTTCCATCTGGATATTGCAGCGCTCATATGGGGTAGCCCTGCCGGTCACTTTTTTAAAGCCCAGCTTATTATACAGGCTGATAGCCGGTTTCAGGATGGTGTTACTTTCCAGGTAAATATTCCTGGCGCCCAGTGAAGCGGCTTTTGCAATAATAGCCTGCCCTAATAAAAAGCCGATGCTTTTTCCCTGGGCTTTGGGAGATACCGCCATTTTAGCCATTTCGTAATCGTAGTCCGGGTCGTCCATCTTTATTAATGCGCAAACCCCTACCGGTTCATCGTTGTAAAGCGCTACCAGAATATGCCCGCCTTTTTTCAGGATGTTTTCTTCCGGGTGGTCGAGCGACTTATGATCTGCCGCCTCCATTTTAAACCACCGGGAAATCCATTCTTCATTCAATGCTTTAAAGACCGCTTTGTATCCGGGGCTGTAATCCACAATCACTACGTTCCCGGCTTCCCGTTTTTTATGCGCCTCCACCACCCGGCTGAACAGGGATTGCTGTTCCAGCAGGTATTCCCATTCTTCCATTGCCTTCCACAGATCATGCGTGGTTTGGGCGGAAATGGCTTCTATGGCGGTGTTTACGTCTGTCAGCTGGTCCTGTATACGGGTGTTGATCTCTAATCCCTTTTTAGTAAGACTTACCATGTTCCTCCGCCCGTCTGTCTTATCCTTTTTCTCTGTTATCAGTCCTTTCTTCTTCATCTCTCCTATTATTTTACTGACAGAAGGATGGGAATGGCCGATCTCCTTTGCGATCGCTGTAATGGTTTTTTCCTCCCCAACGGACAACACATAAAATACGGGGAACCATTTCGGCTGCATGTCGATGTTATACAAACTATAGATCCGGGCGGCGTCTTCCGTGATCTTTTCTGTAAGCATGCGCAGCCTGCTGCCAAGGGCCACCTTGCCCGCTTTATTGAAGAATTCCATATTGTAATAAATTACGTAACCAGTTACGCAAATATAGCTGGAAATTTAAAATCAGCAAATTTTTATGTGAAAAGGTAAGTTCCGGTTCCTTCAATTCCCCGACCTTTATACTTTCATAAAACCCTTTTATAAATTTATCCGATGGAATACAGACAACTGGGAGCATCCGGCTTACAGGTACCGGTGCTTAGCTTTGGTACCGCCACATTTGGCGGAGGCAATGATTTTTTCAAAGCCTGGGGCAGCACCCTGGCAGAAGAAGCAACACGTATGGTGAACCTTTGCCTGGACGCAGGCGTAAATCTTTTTGATACGGCCGATATATACTCCGACGGGCTTTCGGAAGAGATCCTGGGAAAAGCTATTTCGGGGAAAAGGGATCAGCTGCTGATTTCCACCAAAGCTACTTTCCCTTTCGGTAAAGGCCCCAATAACCAGGGATCTTCCCGTTTTCATTTGCTGCGGCAGATAGAAGGCAGTTTAAAGCGGCTGCAAACAGACTATATCGATATTTACCACATGCATGGATTCGACGGCAATACGCCCGTAGAAGAAACGATGCGTACCCTCGACGACCTGGTACAAAGTGGTAAGGTACGTTACATCGCCGCCTCCAATTTTTCCGGCTGGCACCTGATGAAATCGCAGGCCATTGCGGAAAGGTACGGATGGAACCGTTATGTGGCTCACCAGGTATATTACTCCCTGGCCAACCGTGAATACGAATGGGAACTGATGCCGCTGGGCCTCGATCAGAGAGTAGGCGCTATTGTTTGGTCGCCGCTGGCGGCAGGCAGGCTTGGGGGTAAGTACCGCCGTAACAGTCCCCCGCCACAAAATGGCCGGATTGCGCAGGGAGGCAGCCCTGTTCCCGAAGCAGTGGTGAACAACGAAGTATTTTACAATATCATTGATGCACTGGATGAAATAGCAGCAGAAACAGGCAAAACAGTGGCCCAGATCTCCCTGAACTGGCTGTTGCAACGGCCTACTGTTTCCAGCATTATTATCGGCGCCCGTAATGAGGAGCAGCTGATCCAGAACCTGGGCGCTACCGGCTGGAACCTCAGCCCGGAGCAGGTTAAGAAGCTGGATGCGGCCAGTGAGATACCTACCATTTATCCTTACTGGCATCAGCGGCAAAACCTGACATTGAATCCTCCGCCGGTGCTTTAAGCGGATCTTGTCTGACGCGCCGAAGGCGCACTACTGCGAGCAGATGAGCTGATACGTGCCCGGCGTAATGCCTTCAGCACTGCGGAACAGGCGGATAAAGTAGTTGGTATCATTAAATCCGCAGAGGGCGCTAACCTGTCCTACGCTGTTATTCCTGTCGGCCAGCAGTTGTTTGGCCAGCTTTAGTCTTTCGCGGTTAATATACTGGAGGGGAGTGATCCCGAACTGGTCTTTAAACCATTTGAAAAATATATTACGGCTCAGGTAAGCCTTGCGGCAAAGGGTATCCACAGAAATATTTTCCGTGAGATGTTCATTGATATAATGCAGCACAAAATGCAGCCTGCTGTTGTTGCTGTTGGTATCTTTTTCGTCTGCAATCAGCTGCAGGTGCTGGTTCTGTAAAATGCGGATCAGCAGTTCCTTCATACTCAGATCTGCGTAGATATCCCTGGAAAGATCTGTACTGCTGCAAATACGTACCAGTTTATTGATCACCTCTGTGAGGTCTGCATCGTTATTGAAGTGATAGCTGTTAAATTGCAGGCGCCAGTTGTTCTGATCGGTGTATTCGCTGTTATAATATTCGTTGAGATATTGCAGGGTACTCCGGATATAAGCTTCATCCACAGAGAAGGCTACGCACTGGGTAGGATTATCTGTGGTAGCTTCCGGGAAATCAATAATGATGGTTTCATTGGCCGGCAGGATCACCGTTTCCCCGGGCCGGTATTCAAAAGAAGGCTTATCAAAAAGATGCATGATCTTTTTGCCCCGCATCATACTGGAAATCACAAAGTCGCCAAAAGTAAGCGGCACGCGGTAATCCTGCTGATAACTTTCAAATATATTCAGCTCACAGTTATTCAGGTTGTAAACCCGCCTGTTCTCAACCAGGCGTTGCAACTGTTTGGGATGAGTAAGGTCTATCGGTTGTACAAAATGTTTTACCGGCATGGCTAATGTTTTTAGCTACAACAAGTTAGTATAATTAACCGAACTCCGAAAATCAGGTACAAATGTGCTAAAGATAGATACGAAATTCTGCCATGAAGTGCCGGATCTTTACCATATTGGTGCTGCATAAACGGAAACCATCCTTTCTCTCAAATAACATCCGCCTATGTAACCACATCTTACAAAAGGACAGCCGTTTCAGGGGCGGATTTTTATAAAACTCTTCCGGAACCATCCTATGGGGCGTGGCCGCCAACTTATCCAGTTAAATTAATTACCCTCTCTTCCGGTTTTCTTCCGGAACTACGTTAAATTACATGTTAATCAAAACCAACAAACAACATAATGAAAAAACTATTCCTCCTGGCCTTCCTGTTGCCCCTGCTGGCTGTAGCGCAGGACAAAGGCATGCATTTCGAGCATGGTAGCAGCTGGGCCGATGTAAAGGCCAAAGCCAAAGCTGAAAACAAGTACATTTTTGTAGACTGCTTCACGACCTGGTGCGGCCCCTGCAAATCTATGTCGGCCAATGTTTTCCCCCAGGAAAAAGTAGGCAGCTTTATGAATGACAAATTCATCAACGTAAAAGTACAGATGGATCAAACGGACAAAGACAATGAAGAAGTGAAAAGCTGGTATGCAGCCGCCAAACAGTTTGAAAAGGACTATGCCGTCCGCTCCTATCCTACCTTCCTGGTATTTGCACCGGATGGTCATATCGTAGACCGCCACGTGGGCGGCTCCGATGCAGACCAGTTCATTGAAAGATTTGCTGCTTCCCTCAACCCGGCTACACAATACTATACACAGCTGGATCTTTATAAGAAAGGGAAAAAAGATACCGCTTTCCTTCGCCAGATGGCGCTCATGGCATTAAACAAAGTTGACGAGCCAAATACTTTGCTTATTTCAAAAGAATATATCAGCAAGCAGAAAGACCTGTACTCCCCTGTGAACCTGGAGTTTATTGCCAAATTTACCAACAGCAGTAAAGACCCCGGTTTTAATATGTTCCTGCACAATGCGGATAAAGTGAATAAAATACTTGGCCCCGGTAAAGCGGAACAAAAAGTAATGGACATTGTAGCACAGGAAGAAGTATATCCTAAGCTGATGAAGAAAGACGGCAGCAAACCTGATTGGGCAGCCCTTGAAAGCAGCCTGACAAAAAAATATCCTTCTTTCGCGGAAGAGCTGATCCTGAAAACCAAAGCGCAATACTTCAGCTATGTAAAAGATGCAGATAATGCAGTGGCTAACATTGTTGCCTATATGAAAAAATATGGCCACAAAGCAGATCCGCAGTCGCTCAACGAATTCGCCTGGACCATCTTCGAAAAATGTAATGATATGCAGTGCATAGAACAGGCCCTGGAATGGAGCAAACGTTCTTTCAAAGACAAGGAAGTGCCCGCATTCATGGATACCTATGCCAACCTGTTGTATAAATCCGGTAAAAAAGAAGAAGCCCTCGCCTGGGAAGAAAAAGCCATGAACAAAGCCAGCGACGACGAAAAGAAAAACTACGAAACCACCCTGGAGAAAATGAAGAAAGGGGAGAAATATTGGGAGTAGAGCGGAATTTGTCTGACTCAGGATTATGATGATTATAATGATTAATTTGATTTTATTTTTTTAGGATTTTTATAAGGATAACTAAGGGAGATAAGAGCAGGTGATATTTGCTTCTATCTCCCTTAACTATTTTAAAAAGAATTTTATAGGGATAACTAAGGGAGATAAGAGCAGGTGATATTTGCTTTTATCTCCCTTAACTATTTTAAAAAGAATTCCAAAACAACAAAACCAAAAGTAAAAATCAAACTAATCATTATAATTATCATAATCCTGAGTCAGACAAATTCCGCGATCACTTCGCTACAAGCCTGTACACAAAGGCAATACGCGGTTGCTCCAGGTCCCAGGTCCTGACCTCCTCCTCCACCAGCGCCCCATGCTTTTTGCTGATGTCGCGCAGCGCGTTGCCTACAGATTTGCGCAAGTATTCGCTTTCCTTTGATTTCAGCCTGCTGATCATTTTAATAACCACATCCGGATGCTCCTTAAAATAAGGACGGCTGGTCCAGATGCGAAGGCCTTCCACTACAGCCCTGTTCAGGTTAGGCTGCGGATCATTCAGCCATAACCTGATTTCCGGAAGCGCTTTTTCATAGCCAATACTGCTGCAGTAATGATCAAAGGCTTTTGCCAGCATTTCCTGTACCCGCCAGTTTTCATCTGTCACCACTTTTGTTTTCAGCAGTGTTAATGCCTTGTTGCTACGGGGCGATAAAAGCCCCAGCAACCACGCACCCAACATACGTTCCTGGTAGCTTTCACCGGACGTAAGTTTGATGGCTGTTTCCAGGGGATCATGGCTCGTGTCTTTAAGCAACTGATCTCCTGTTTCCAGGATGTGCTTAAAACCATGTTCCACCTTTTTTATGGAGTCGATGAGCCTGGAAAACATATGCGGATAATTTGATTTGTTATACTAAAATATAAAAAAGGACCAGCAATATGCCGGTCCTTAACATGTAAAATTATTCTCCCTTTCATGCCGCTGTGATCCACCAGGTATTTCCAAACGGATCTTTTACACCACCGGACCTTCCATACGATTGGTCCGTAACCGGCATCACTTCGGTGGCGCCTTCCTCCAGGGCCTTTTTAAACGTAGCATCGGCATCGTCCACATAAATAAACAACCCCGCGTTATCGGTACCCCAATCAGCGCTGGACTGGCCAAACATAATGATACTGCTGCCTATACTGATTTCGCCATGCATCAGTTCCTTGTTACCGTCTTTATAACTGCGGTGATGCTCCTTTGCACCAAATACCCTGGCGGTAAAATCAAAAAAGCCTTCTGCATTTTTCAGGATCAGATACGGCATTACCTGTTGATGTCCTGCTGGTAATTTCATAAAAACTTGTTTTAAGGTTAAATGTCTCTTGCACAAAATTGCAACAGTATCTCCTCCTAAAATTGGAAAAACGCGACATTCTTGTTAGTCGCGCCAATCGGTAGCCCCCGAGCGGCCGGAAAAGTACTGTTTGGGATGCATGCCCGAAAACTCGCGGAAGTCGCTGATGAAATGCGACTGATCATAATACCCGCATTCAAGCGCCAGGCTTCCCAGGCTCGCCACCGGCCGGTTGTAAAAGGCGGTAGCCGACTGGAAACGGACGATCCGTGAAAACAGTTTGGGCGATAGTCCTGCATACTGTTTGAACTGGCGCTCAAACTGCCGTTGCGACAAATAGTATGCCTGTGAAAGCGACTGTATATTCAGTGAAGGTTTGTGATGGATGATATCCCTTATTGCTGCAAAAACCGGCAGATCAGCCACCCGGCTGGCGGCCAGCCGTTCTTCTGTGAAGCGGCAAAGGATGGCGCAGCGCTCCTGGTTATTCTTTGCCAGCATGATCTTTTCTTCAAGTATGCGGCCCCCGTCTTTCAGCAGGTCTTTCAACTCAGCGGTATTATTCGCCATATCAGCAGCAGATATGGCAAACAGCAGGGGAATGGCCTGGGGATAAAAATACACACCAAAGATGCTGAACCCCGCATCAATGGTGTACCTGCGCAGGGTATGGGAAGGCCCGTGAATACCGGAAGTGTAGGACTGGGTGATGTTACCGCTGTTTGTTACTTCATCAAAAAGACCGCGGTAATGAAACAACATTTCCACGCAGGCATCTGCCATGTTATAGTGCGTATAACCTGTGTTGCCCTCCAGTATCCAGAAAAACCGGATAACATGTGCAAGATGGGGCGGCGGAGGAATAGTGTGGTAATGCATCTCTATAAAATTACAAAAACCAGCTCAACTTTTAATATCCCGTTGCTGGCAGACCATCAGTCGATATAGTTGCTGGCCGCTTTACCGGATTCCACATGTTTCCCCGGTTGGAAAATATCAAAATAGTAGATATAGTCCTTTGCATATAGCGGCAACTGCGCTTTTAAACGGGCTTTAAAGCCGTTAAAGTCTTTCGACGAAGGATGGCTCCAGGCTGTTTCCGCCAGCGCTGCTATGCGGGGGAAAAGCAGGAAATCGAGCCGGTCATTGCTGTGGATGGTTTCCGACCACAGGCAGGCCTGTACGCCCAGTATATGGGATTCATGTCCCTTTGCAGCAGGAACAGCTCCGGCAGAGAAATCATATACTGCCTGCAGGGGATTGAATTCCCCGTCTTTCCACCTGCGGCCTATCTTATGGGAACTGTCCTGTACAAAATCGAAATAGAACGGCAACCGGGGGCACATCACTACGGAGTATCCCTTTTGAAAGGCCATGGCCAGGTTCTCCGGTTTATCATGACGCCACCAGCAAACGATGGTGCTGTCGGCCGGCAAGGTAGCAGTAGCAATTTCATCCCAGGCCATCACTTTGTTATGCAGTTTCAAAACCGTATCGGCCATGCGCTGAATGAAATAATCTTCAACCTGCTTGCGGCCTTTCAGGCCATGGGCCTGTTTTAACCGGATAATACCAGTATCCTGGTCCCAGCCGGCATTGCCAAAAGTTACCTCATCGCCGCCAAGGTGAATGAGTTGAGCGGGAAACAGTTGAGCCGTTTCCGTTAGTATATCCGCCAGGTAAGCATAAGTGCCTTCCCTGCCGGGGTTAAAGGTGAACTGCGGATATCTGGCCGTACCGCCGCCGTCGAATGCAGGGTATGCCCTGTTGGCCGCCCCGGCATGACCAGGCATATCGATTTCAGGAATAATTTCAATGCAACGTACCCTGGCATAGGCTACTATCTCGTGGATATCATCCTGTGTATAATAGGCCGCCGGCGCTTTAGGGTCGGCAATATTACCTATGCCGCCCACCGTAGTCAGCAATGGGTATTTCTTTATTTCCAGCCGCCAGCCGGGCATATCTGTCAGATGCCAGTGAAAGCGGTTTAGTTTATAAAAAGCCATCCAGTTGAGAACAGACTTCACTTTCTCTTTACCAAAAAAGTAGCGCGACTCATCCAGCATCACGCCCCGCCATGCATATTGCGGTGCGTCTGTAATATTCCAGCAGGGCACCTGCAGGGTATTGCCCGATGGGGGCGCAACCGCTGCCAGCTGCAGCAGGCTCACAATACCGTTAAGCACTCCTTCTGTGCCGGCGGCTGAAATAACAGCAGTTTGCCTATTCATATTAAGCGTGTATGCCTCCGCGTTAGTACCTGTTATTTTCTTCAGTAAAATAACCGTGCTCCCGTTCTTTTGCTGTAGCGGTACATTGATATGACAACGGCGCAGCAGTTCCTCCTGCAGCCAGGTGGCCTGCGGCATCAGCGAAGTATCTTCCAGGCGGATGGTGGAACGTACGGTGATCTTAAAGGCGCCGCTCCCCTTTTGTGCTTTTACCGGTAAAGGGATCACCGGGCAGTTTTGCTGTGCTACAGCGGGTATGATGGCAAACACAATGGCAATGGCCAGCATGTATTTTTTCATGTTCAATGCATACAATTTTAACAGGTACATTGGCTGCCCGGGCAACCGGCGAACAAAATAGTAAAATATTCCCGGTACTTCTTCATAAAATAATATATAAATATTTCTCCATCATTTATAGCGTCGGTTTAATAACAGGTCAGCGGCTTAATCCTACAGTTCAACAGTTAATCGATGGCCGGCCGGCATCCCCTTGGCATATTTGCAGTAAATGATAATGTATGCAACACCTACCTGTTTTACTGATCAGCAGCATTATGTTCTTCCGGTCATTATCCGGCGACACCAGGGAGTTTAAGCTGGTGAAACAGGATAACGCCATCTCTTTATATGAAAGATGGATCCCGGGCGCCGGTGGTGAAAATGTAAGGGAGATCAAGGCCGTTTTCCTGGTGAAATCTGCCGTACCGGCAGTGATCGGCCTTTTCAAAGACCAGGCCCATGGCCGCGAGTGGAATGCAAACGCCAGCGAATACCGGGTAGCGGCTGCACCGGATCCCAACCACTGGATCACGTATATTAAGTACGACATTCCCTGGCCGGTAGACGACCAGGACTGCTGCCTGCTGTACCGCTATCATGAAACTCCCGGCGACGCAGCAGAAGTGGTGTTTGAAAGCATCACGGATAGCCGCTTCCCGTTATACAATAAAACAACACGGATCACCGGCACGCGGGGGAAATGGATCATAGCGCCGTTGGCGGACGGCCAGCTGCGGATCACCTATATGGTAACCACTGATCGCAGCAAAAAGATCCCCCGCTGGGTATCCGATCCCATTATTCACGATAACCTGTTCAGGACGATGACCAGGTTCAGAAGCCTGCTCGAAAATAAAACATATGCCAGACAATAAATATACGCTCATCACCGGGGCCAGCTCCGGGCTGGGCAAAGAATTCGCCATTCAGTGCGCCAGGAAAGGCATGAACATCATCCTCATTGCACTGCCGGGAAGCCGCCTGCAGTCGGTGGCCGAAAGCCTGGAACTGGAGTACCGCGTAAGCGTGAAAGTGTTTGAATTTGACCTGTCGGACAGTCACACGCTGAAGCAACAGCTGCCGCTCATTACCCGCGATCATGATATTGATTTTCTGATCAACAATGCCGGTATCGGCGGTACCTCCGCAATTACAGACACCTCACTGGAACGCATAGACGATATTATCATGCTTAATGTAAGAGGCACTGTATTGCTTACACACCTGCTGATCCCCCACCTGCTGAAACATCCGCAGAGCTATATCATGAACATTGCCAGCATGGCGGCTTTTACACCTATTGCGTATAAAACAGTGTACCCCGCATCAAAGGCATTTATTTCTTCGTTCTTCCTGGGGCTAAAGGAGGAACTGGCAGATACCGGCCTGTCTGTAAGCGTGGTATATCCCGGGCCTATTATGACCAATTCCCATACCTCCCGGCGCATTATCAGCCAGGGGCTCAAAGGAAAAATGGGATTGCTGCCGACCCCCGATATAGCCAGCATTGCCCTGAAAGGCACACTGGCAGGGCGCCCGGTGATCATCCCGGGGCTGATGAATAAGATCAATCATGTGCTGATGCAGCTGCTTCCACTGTCGTTCCGGATGAGGATCGTATCCAGGGAAGTAAAAAAAGAAATTCCATATAGTTTATCTGTCTAAAAAAAATCCATGAAAAAAATATTGATCACAGGGGCCAATGGCTTCCTGGGCTCCAACTTAACACGGGAGCTTTACCGCATGGGGTTTGATATAAAAATTCTGATCAGGCCTTCGGCCGATGTGAAAGGCATTGAAGACATTCCCTGTGAAATCTTCTACGGGAGCATCAGTAATAACGATGATGTACATGAAGCGGTAAAAGGCTGCGATACGGTGATCCATACCGCCTGTATTACAGAGCAGTGGGGCGTTTCCTTTGCCGAATATGAGGACGCCAATTTCACTGCTACCAAATATATCACAGCGGCCTGCCTGGCGCATAAGGTGCAGAAATTTATTTACGTGAGCACTGCCAACACCATTGGCCCAGGCGATAAAAGCTGCCCGGGGAATGAGCTGAACGGGTTTACACTGTTCAATGCCAACTCCGGTTATATCAACAGTAAATACCTTGCGCAGCAGTATGTGCTGGAACAGGTGGCCAGCAAGCATCTTCCTGCCATTGTAGTGAACCCCACCTTTATGATAGGCCCTCATGATGTAAAGCCCAGCTCCGGGAAACTGATCCTGTACGGGCTGAAGCGCCGGCTGCTGTTCTATCCGCCCGGGGGTAAAAACTTTGTGCATATTAAAGATGTATGCCGGGGCATTATCAACGCCATTGAAAAAGGCAAAACAGGCGATTGCTATCTGCTGGCAGGTCAGAACCTGAGCTATGAGGAGTTTTTCCGGCTGCTGAAAAAAGTTTCCGGTAAACGGCAGCTGCTGATACCCATCCCTGCCTTTATCCTGAAAGCGGCCGGCATCATAGGTTCCCTGCCGGGCATCTCCGGGAAATTAAATTACACCACTGCCTACATGCTGTGCCTCGACAACTACTATTCCGGCAAGAAATCAGAACGGGAACTGCAACTCAGCTATACACCGGTGGAAGCCGCCGTTACCGGGGCATTTACCTGGTTTAAAGAAAATAACTACATTTAGTAACAGACAAAACAGCAAATGAACTTCCAGGAAAATGAAAAATTATTCTCCAGCAAACTATTCCTGTATCTTTCAAGGATACTGATACTGTATACTTTCAGTGTGATCTTCAAATCCTTTGATCATACGTTCACCACCGGATTGCAGATCATGGACCTCAGGAGCCAGATGTTCAGCCTGCTCTATGTACTGTTTGGCCTGGCTGCCTGGGAAGGCGCCGCCTGGCTGGCCCGTACCGTGGAAATGAAAACCATGAACAAACATACCTCCCGCAAACTGGTATTCCTCTGCGCCTCTCTCCTGGTGTATGGTATGCTGGTGGCTTATCTTTTTGGCCTCTTCTATTCGGCAACGGATATCCTGTTATTTAAACGCTACGAGGCATGGGAAAGTTTCAGGCATTTCAGCTACGATCTGAACTTCGGTACATTTATGTTTTACCTGCTCATCCTAACCTTCAACGGCATCATCTTCTATTATTCCGGCTGGAAAGAATACCAGCTGCAAACTGAACGGCTGATGCGGGAAAATATCCAGGCCAGGTATGATGCGCTGCGCAACCAGATAGATCCGCATTTCTTCTTTAACTCCCTCAGCGTGCTCACTAACCTGGTATATAAAAGCCCGGATCTTTCCGCCGATTATATCACCCAGCTGGCAAAAACATACCGCTATATTCTTGATAAGAAGTTTGAAAACCTGGTATCCGTACAAACAGAACTGGACTTCCTGGACGCCTACCTGTTCCTCATCCATATCCGCCACCAGCAAAGCATACAGTTCAGCGCCGACATACCGGAAAAGATCAGGACCAAAGGCATGATACCACCGGTAACATTGCAAATGCTGATAGAAAACGCCATCAAGCATAACCGCTTCTCCTTACAGGAGCCGTTACTGATCACCATTAAAGCCGACGATCATTTCCTGGTGGTATCCAATCACAGAAAACCTAAAGTCCACCCGGAAATATCATCGGGCATAGGACTGGAAAATATTCAGAAAAGATATGCGCTGATCAGCAACAGTAACATAGAGATCAGCGAAACAGAAAATATGTTTATTGTAAAATTACCCATTATCAGCGCCGCATGAGAATAGTTATTTTTGAAGATGAAATGCACAATGCCGAACGGCTGATCCAGTTACTGCAAAAATATGATGCAGGTATACAGGTGGTAGCTGTGATAGCTTCGGTAGCAGAAGGGATCCGCTGGCTGGAACAGCAACAACCGGTAGATCTCATGCTGATGGACATACAATTGTCTGACGGCAACTGCTTTGAAATATTCAGCAAAACAAAAGTGCGCACGCCCATCATCTTTACTACCGCATACGACGGCTTCGCCTTACAGGCATTCAAGGTAAACAGCATCGATTACCTGTTGAAGCCCATCGACCCCGATGATCTGAAGAATGCACTGAAAAAGTATGAACAGTTCAGGCCAGCCAATAACTATACAGTAGACATCGGCCGCATTGCAGAAGAGTTCCTTCGCCGCGACAGCGCCCGTTTTATTGGCAGGATCAACAACCAGCTGATATACGTAAAAGCCAAAGATATTGCCTGGCTGCAATTTGCAAGAGGCACTACCTGGGCTACCACCAGCGCTAACCAGCGCGTACCGCTGGACTATTCACTGGATCAGATAGAGCAGCTGCTGGACAAACACCAGTTCTTCCGTATTAACCGGCAGTTCATTATCCAGATAGATGCCATTAAAAAGATCACCACTTATTACAATAGCAGATTAATTCTTCAATTAGCACCCGATGTTGATACTGATGTTATTATTAGCCGTGAAAGGGTTACTGAATTCAAAAACTGGCTCGAAGGGAAAAGTGAAAATGCCGCGGGGTAACGGTGAGAAAATAAAAAATGTTGTCAGTCCTGCATCAGCTTGGAATTGAAGAGGATTCTAAAGGTAGTTCCCTCCTGTGGTATGCTGTTTACCTCTACCATGCCGCCGGACGCGTCTACAATTTTCCGGACAAGGAACAAGCCGATACCTAATCCCTCCATCTCCGGATGCAGGCGCTTATACATATGGAATACGGTTTCCAGCTTATTCCGTTCTATCCCGATGCCATTGTCTTTTACTTCCAGCAACAGGAATCCGTTTTCTCTGCGGGTACTGACATGAATTTTGAGCGGCCTGTCCGGCGACCTGAATTTGATGGCGTTGGTCAGGAGATTATAGATGATGCTGCGAAAATTTTTCTTAGAGAAAACCAGGTGGCTTTCTGTCAGACTACTTACAATTACCGCATTAGCAGCCTTTACTTTATCCTGGATGCTAAACAACACTTCATCCAGTATGGAAGTAATGTCAACTTCCGGGGTTTCCTTCATCGATTCGCTTTCAATTTTTGCTACTTCGGCCAATTCCCGCAGGTTTTCCTTAAACCTGACAATGGAGGTCTGGATCATATCTGTATACAGAAGGATCTCACTGTCTCCCATGTCCAGCTTCTCATTCAGCAATTTCACCAAGCCTTCTATATTGGTAAGTGGTCCTAACAGATCGTGAGATGCGGAATACACAAAATTATCCAGGTCCTCATTAATACGTTGCAAACTCAGGTTAGAGCGCTTCAACTCCATTTGCGCTTTATTCAACAGGGTGATATCATTAAAAGAAATAATCGCTCCGTTCTGTACATGATCCAGTTGCCGGATATAGGGCATTATCATCATCTGGTACCAGTTGCCATTTAACGATTCCACTACTCTCTGCAATACCGTACCATTTTGAATTACCATCCGGAGGTCGTCTTCCAGGGAATCGTATTTAAAATTGATAGTAATATGCTGAATGGGTCTGCCGATGTCACTTTCCTGCAGGTTGATGTGCTTTACTGCAGCAGGAGAAAACTTTTTCAGCAGCAGGTCGTTGTCTACAAACAGTTGCCCATTGAGATCGCTCCTGAAATAATTGTCCATGTCATCGTTCAGTGCATTGAGCTCCTTTATTTTCAGCTGGTAATCGGTATTAATGGTTTGCAGCTCTTCATTTACCGATTGCATCTCTTCATTGGCGCTTTGCATTTCTTCGTTGGCGGAAACAAGTTCTTCGTTAAACGACTGCATATTTTCATTGGAGGCTTCCAGCTTTTCTGTAGCTTCCTGTAACCGTTCGCGGGTATCTTTTAGTTCCTCTTCCAGGCTTTGCATGCCAGCATTAAGATATGTTTGCACGTCGAAAGGCTGTACTTCCTGTTCTTGTTTTTCTTTATTTTCGCTGAAAAGCACCAGGAAGAGAGAGCGTCCTCCTTCCCTTGCCTTGAGCGGGCGGATCGTAAGATCTACTACTTTTGCGGGGTCGTAATCTGCCACCCGAATACCTGTTACGGTTACCCGCTCATTATCTTTTTTAGCCTGCCTGGCGGCTGTTACATATACCACGCCAAGCGATTTTGGCAGCAGCTGTATCAGGTCAAAGCTGAAAATCTGCGGTAACAGGAAGTGTTCTACCTTGCTGAAATATTTAACGACCTGGTTATCCTGGTCCACACACATACCGGCAACGTTTACTTCTTCCAGCAACATTTCATTTACTTCT
This sequence comes from Chitinophaga polysaccharea, assembly GCF_902150045.1. GTDB lineage: Bacteria > Bacteroidota > Bacteroidia > Chitinophagales > Chitinophagaceae > Chitinophaga > Chitinophaga polysaccharea_A. The sequence continues at coordinate 3,307,020 of NZ_CABFVU010000001.1, read as the reverse complement.
TCCAACATAATACTTCTTTTTCCAGTATTACCACTTTTTTTTGATGGAATTAAAGGCGTCAGGCTGTTCCCCTCTATCATCACAGGAGTAAATATGTCGAACCTTACTGACCTGGCCGATTCCTGGTTACGGTATACTTTCCATTTCTTACTAATTTCTGTGAGATGGGGTAGTAACATACCGGGATTCTCACTGGCACCCAGGAACAGGTATCCGCTCGGACTAAGCCCAAAATGCAGCATCGAAAGCGCCTTCTTCTGCAGGGATACATTCATGTAGATGAGCAGGTTACGGCAACTGATCAGGTCCATGTTACAGTACGGCGGATTCTTTACCACATTATGCTGTGCGAAAATCAGCATTTTGCGGATATGCTGTTTGATGCGATAGCTATTACCTTCCCGGTTAAAATATTTCTCCAGCCGTTCTGTTGATAGCTCGTTCCGGATGGTATCGCCATATAAACCTTTACCGGCAAACTCCAATGCAGATTTATCGATATCAGTAGCAAATACCTTTACAAGAATATCCTTACCTGTTTTTTCTAACTGTTCGTGTACAAGGATCGCCATAGTATAGGCTTCTTCCCCGGTGGCGCAACCTGCTACCCAGATCTTCATTTCTTCCCCTTCCTTCTTTCTTTCCGCTATTTCAGGCAGCACGGTTTCAGCCATTACTTCAAAAGCCTCCAGATTCCTGAAGAAAGCAGATACACTGATCATAAAGCTCCGGGCCAGCGTTTCCACTTCTCCGGGGTGTACCAGCAGGTATTGATAATAGGTTTCCACTGTATCTAAAGCCAGATATACCATGCGCCGCCTTATACGCCGCAAGATGGTGGTGGGCTTATATTCTGAAAAATCAAATGGTAAACGCTCCCTGATCAGGTCAATAATAGCAATCACACTTTTATCTTCCATTGCCTGCGTAGCGGGAGGCAAAATACTTCTCTTCGCCTTGTTTACGTACTGTGTGATCACCAGCGGCATATCTGCCGGCGCCAGTATATGATCTGCTACCCCGGTAGCGATGGCCTCCAGGGGCATGCTGTTGTATTGTGCAGTATCCGGGTCCTGTACAATGATTAACCCTCCTGCCCTGTTGATATTCACAATACCTTCGCTGCCATCATCACCGGAGCCGGAAAGTATCACAGCAATAATATGATACTCACTATCTGCAGCGAGTGAGTTGAAAAAAGTATTGATAGTTCTATGGGGAGCGGAGCTGCTGTTCTTATCTTTCAGCAACAGGCGTCCATCCTGTATAGTCATACACTGCTGACTGGGAATCAGGTATACCTGGTTTGGCTCTACGAGCAGATTATTGACAGCTTCCGTTACCTTTAACTGACTATGCCGGGAAAGTATTTCCGCCATCCGGCTTTTATAATCAGCAGAAAGGTGTTGTATAATCACGTAAGAGGCTTGCGCCAGCGGCGTATGATCAAAAAAAGACTGTAATTCCTCCAAACCACCGGCAGAAGCACCTATGGCGATAATAAAATGTGGCGACTGATTATAATGAGTGCTCATGCAAAATATTTATGCTGACTTTCCTTCCTATTCTGATGAGACTGTCAAGAATTGCCGGTTATTTTCATCGAATGTAGGGAATAATAACCGGTCGCCGTTTTTTTATTACTTCTTTTTAAATACTAGTTATTCTGCACCTTTAGATACCTGTTAATCAAGCTGCCTAATTTCTCATACCCCGTTTCGTTGGGATGCAGCCCGTCGGTGAAGAGCTGCTCATTAATTTTGGCGTTGGGTTGCAGGAACAGTTTACCCGCATCCACGAATTGGATGTTCTTACCGGATGCCTGCTTTGCGATCAGTTTGTTAATGGCCACTACCCTGCTTTCCATGTTGCGGCGTGGCAAAATACCCATCAGGATGATCCTGGCGGAGGCTTGCCGGGCCTGGATCTGTTGCAGCAGGTATTTAATGCCCGAGGCAATTTCCTCATCGGTATTAGCCTGGAGATTATTGGTGCCTATCATTAACACAATGTACCGGGGCGTGATGCCATCCAGCTCACCGTGTTGTACGCGCCATAATACATTTTCTACCCTGTCCCATCCAAAGCCCATATTAATGGCCTCTTTGGGCTCAAAGTATTTATCCCATGAGCTGGTACCCCTGCGTACTTTAGCCACCGGGTTGCCGCCCCAGAAATGCGTAATGGAGTTGCCCATGAACACCACTTTGGGCGAGTGTGTTTTGTTCCATGCCAGCACCTCTTCATGCCGGGTTTCCCAGTCGTAGGTAGCGGCATCGCGGCGTTGGGTAATGGGCGTGGTAGTAACGGTATTACCTCCTTCCGCGTGAAAAATGCTGCGGATCTTTTTCGTATAGGCGTTGGCGTAGTGCATCATGCCGATATCGTTGGGGTGCGTGCCATCCACCATGCTTTCTATGTCCTGCCCTATTTCATCTTTTGTTAACAGACTGATATTTTTTACGCCTGCTTTCAGCAGGGAGTCCATTACTTCCCGCAGGGTAGCGTTTACGTTTGTGTAGGAGGCTTTGCGGCTGGAGTCCATTTCACCGTCTGTATAGCCGTCGTGCTCCGTCAGCAAAATAGGGATACCCGGTTTTTGCTTTTGCAGGAATGTAACGGCATTGGTTATACGTTTTTTCAGTTCTGCACCGGCATATTCTGCGCGGGTGAGGTTAGGCAGGCAATCCAGTACAAACAGCTGGGCGTCCAGTTCTGCCACCCTGTCCAGCACTTCCTGTTCCAGGCGGCCGTTGCCGGAGAAGGCCAGGTTAATGACCGGCGTTTCCAGCTGCCTGGAAAGGATGTTGGTCCATGCCATTCCCGGGCGCGATGCGCAAGCGCCCTGTGCAATGGAGGTGCCGTATACTACTACAGGCGCTACCTTACGTACGGGCAACGGTTTCAGCATACTTTCCTCCGGCACCGATATGGAGAGCCACTTAACGCTGTTATACAATGGCAGGTAAAGCGTATAGTCTATATTCTTTACATGCTGATCATACTTTTTCAAACGGGAGAACCGGTATTCTATGGTATCACGGAAATTGTATTTCCCGTTGCACCACATCCACTGGCCGTCGATGCTTTTGGCGTACAGATCTACACCGCTCACGCCGGTGGCAGCCATATGAGGCATGGCTACAGGGCCGGTCACGGTGTACTTCACTACTATTTCATCGGCGTCTGTTCTGAAGCGCAGACTAAGCCCCGCACTGTTATTAGACAGGTTCCATACGGGCGGCCGTACTTCTTTCTCCGATCTTGCTGGCAGGCGGTCGTAATAATTCTTTATCCCTGTTTTCCACCCCTGTCCTTCCAGTGCATACACGCTGTCGGTAGCCGCCGGCGTCCATGTTTTAAAAGCGCGGGGTGTTTGTGCAAAGCCATTGCTTACGGATAACAGTAACGCCGCCATAACGGGCATCATTTTCATCTTCATAACATTATCGTTGTACTGTAAAATTTAGTATCCCCACTTCTTCATCACGGCCAGGTCGTCGCGAACTGCATCCAGTGGCGCCTGTCCCTGGTAGGACTCCTGTTCAATAATAAAGTGTTTGGTGCCCCCGGATTTTTTGCCGAGATCAATCACTTCTTTCACCGGTATAATGCCTTTACCTAACACGGTACTTTCATACTTACCACCCATTTCACCTTTGTCTGTTTTAATTTCATCTTTCACATGCATCAGCTCAAAACGGCCAGGGTATTGCTTAATGATATCCAGCGCAATACCGCCTGCATGATACATATTACCTATATCCAGCTGCTGCGCTACCAGGGAAGGATCCGTATTCTGCAAAATGAGATCGAAGATCTTTTTGCCATTCAGCTGCTGGCTGAACTCAAAATCATGGTTATGATAACCAAACTTCATCCCTGATTTTTTACATAGCGCGCCGCTTTTGTTGAATACATCCATATAGGCTTTGAAGTCGTCGTAGTTTTTACGCAGACTTTCATCCAGCCAAGGGCTGATCACGTAGTGCTGCCCTACAATAGCGGCATCTTCCACGGTATATTTCCATTCATCGGTAAAATCGTTCTTTGCCGCATCCCAGTGTTGTTTGCCCATTACGGTATGACCGCTTGGCATCAGCAGCCCAAGATCGTCCAGGAGTTTTTTGAACTCTTTGGCGGAGTAACCATAGAATTTCCGTTGGCTGTACCCTGCGTGCTCCACATTTTTATACCCCATTGCCGCCAACTGTTTCAGGGTTCCGGATGGATCCTTTTTCATGTCGTCACGAATAGAATACAGTTGTATGCCCAGCACCGGTTTGCGTGCGGCGGCTGCCAGCAACTGGTCAGGCAATAATGCAGCGCCGGCAATAGCGAGGCTGCCTTTCAGCAGGAAATTTCTTCTTGAAATACTCATAGCAAAGCGATTTTAAACGTTGAATAAATACTATTAAAGTGAAAATGCGAGATAGGCATCTCCCGGTTTCTTTCCCAGTTTACCACCGCCGCAGGCAATCACTACAAACTGTTTTCCATCCACTTCATATACCGCTGGTGTGGCAAAACCACAGGCTGGTAAATCAGTTTCCCATAGCAGCTGCCCTGTTCTTTTATTAAACGCCCTGAATTTGCTGTCGGCCGTTGCGGCTATGAACAGCAGGCCGCCGGCGGTAACTACCGGCCCTCCGTAATTTTCCGTACCGCTGTGAATGCCTTTTGCCTTCAGTTCGGGATAATCGCCCAGCGTATCTTTCCAAAGCAGATTTCCCGTGTTGAGGTCAATGGCGCTCAGTGTGCCCCAGGGCGGCATTACAGCCGGGTATCCTTCTTTCGTTAAAAATTTATTATAGCCGGTAGTATGATAAGGTAAGTTCGTATATGCATCTACGTTCCTGTGTGGCGCAATAAACGGATCCTGTTGTTTTGCTTTCAGGTCCAGTACAAAAACGGCCAGCGCTTTTTGCTCGCTGCTGTCCAGTTGCCTGAAAGCTGGCATCATCCTTCTGCCGGTGTTTACCAGCTGTGTGAAAGTGGTAGCGGTGTATTTGGTATGGATATTTAAGAGAGATGGGAAATTACCGCCCCCTTTGCGCTCCGGGCCGTGGCACGACATACAATTGGCGGCGTACAACCGTTTCCCTGCCTGGAGCTGTGTTTCCGTGGCTGGGGGCTGCTGGTTCCTTGTATCCACCATGGTGAGCACCCAGGGCATTTCGCTGGCGTTTACATACAGGATGCCCGTTTCCGGGTCAGCAGCAGGGCCTCCCCATTCTGCGCCGCCATCGAAGCCGGGAAAGATCACCGTGCCTTGTTTGGAAGGCGGCAGGAACAGGCGGCCGGTTTTATAAGAGGCCAGCCGCGCGCGGATATCCGCATAGGAGGAGTCCGGTACCAGTGTGTTCAGGTCCTTCTCCAGCAGCGATTGCCGCACAAACGGTTGAAAGAAAGTGGGCACGGGCTGTGTGGGCGATACCCATTCGCCGGGCAGCGCGGAATCTGCCGGCACCGGTGTTTCCGTTACGGGGTACAGGGGTTGGCCTGTTTTCCGGTCAAGCAGGAAAATAAATCCTGTTTTGGTCACCTGCACCAGGGCTTCCGTTTTGCGGCCATCTTTCTTTACAGTTACCAGCATCGGGGCCGTTGGCAGGTCCCTGTCCCACAGGTCGTGATGCACCGTTTGAAAGTGCCAGATCCTTTTACCGGTGGCCGCATCCAGTGCCAGCACGCAATTGGCGAAAAGATTATTGCCGGGGCGTTTGCCCCCGTAAAAATCATCTGTAGCAGATCCTACCGGGGCGTAAAGGATACCTTTTTCTTCATCCAAGCTGAATCCTGCCCAGGAGTTGGCGCCGCCGGTATGTTGCCAGGCATCTTTATCATTCCAGGAATCATAGCCATCTTCCCCAGGTTGCGGAATGGTATGAAAGATCCATTTCAGCCGGCCATTATGTACATCATAAGCCCGGATATAGCCTGGAGCGGCGCCTGCTGCCTCTCCCACGCGGGTGCCGATGATGAGCAGGTTTTTATAGATAATACCCGGCGTGGTGGAAGTGATGTCCAGCTGGTCCATATTGCGGCCCATATCCCGGTGAAGATCCACGTGACCGCTATCGCCAAAGGCTTTAACCGGCTGGCCGTTTTGGGCATCAATACAATACAGCCGGCCGCCGGCGGTATAGAAAATATATTGTTCCTTATTATCTCCTTCATACCAGGTAACGCCCCTGCAGGGGTTGAACTGGAAAGTGTTCTTATCGCTGGCCTTTACGGGGTCAAACACCCAATAGGGCTTACCGGTAGCCGCATGTAAGGCAAATAGTTTCAGCTGTGGTGAAACGCCGTAAAGCCGCTCCCCCACTATGATGGGGTTTACCTGGATCTGTGTACGGTCTGCCGAATCACGGGTGTGGTACTCCCAGGCTATTTTCAGCTGTGCCACATTACTGGTGTCCAGCTGTGTTAAGGCGCTGTAGTGGATATTTTCCTTACTGCCGCCATACACCTGCCAGCTGCGGTGGGCAGTGTTCTTTGCGGTGCAGGATAGTAATAACGTGGAAACTATCAACCCGTAGCTGTATTTCGAAAACATCGGAAAGGAACTGGTTTTCTGTTCCTTTAAAAATATACTTTTTAAAATTCTTTTTTAAGAAAACTACGGTAACGGTAAAAATAGCAAAGAGAAGGCGGGATGCCTTCTCTCTGCAAATGATATAAGGTTGATGTTATCCTTTCATTTTCACCACCAGCAAGCCATCCGGCACATCTCCGGGGCGCAGGGACGAAAGGTCCACCAGGCAGTCTTTCCCCTTCTGCTGCCATTTAATGGCTTTACTGCTGCCCAGCACGGTGGCTACTGCACCTTTTGCCGGTGTATAGTCGCGGATCAATACCTGCTGCCTGTACCCTGGTACAAAGCAATACAATGCGCCCGGTTTCCGGGTAAAGAATAACTCCACGTTGGCATGCTGGTCTGATTTCTTTACGAGGTTGGCAATGTTATAGCCGGACATAAAGCTGGCTTCCTTTGCTTCCGGGCGTTTGCCTGCGCTCCACTGCTGGCTTACTTTCCAGGGTTTGGAGTCGTAAATGGCTTCACCGTTTACTTCCAGCCATTTGCCAATGTCCAGCAGTTTCTGCTGCATGATCACGGGAATGCGGCCATCGGCAGTGGGACCAATATCCAGCAGGAGGTTGCCACCCCTGGATACAATGTCTACCAGCATCAGTACCAGGTCGCTGCTCTTTTTATAGTCGTCTGCAGTTTCCATACGGTTATAGCCGTACGATTGCCCTATGCCCTGGCTTTCTTCCCAGATCACCCCGGGCTGCATACCGCTGCCGTATTCAGAAGTAAGATAGGTAGCGCCGTTGTTTTTGCCGCGGGTATTGCTGCCCCAGCGGTCGTCTACCACTACTTCGTTCTTTACCGGCGATTCGTTGAACAGCCAGGCCAGTAAGGAAGGGCTTTGCCAGGCGGTATCGCTCATCTCCCATTCCCCGTCTGAAAATATAACGGAAGGTTTGTATCGGGTTACCAGGTCTTTGAACTGCGGCGTCATCACTTCTTTTACATAACGTTGCCTGTCTTTAAGCCAAAGCGGGTTAAACCATTCATACAGGGAATAGTAATATCCCATTTTTAAACCTTCTTTACGCACTGCTTCTGTAAGGTCGCCCAGCAGATCACGTTTAGGCGTTCCCGTAACAGCGTTCCAGGAGTGGCCCCAGGACTCGTTGGCTTGCTTGTTATCCCACAGGCAGTAGCCTTCATGGTGCTTGGAAGTAAGTACTACGTATTTAGCGCCCGAGCGGCGGAACACTTGCGCCCACTGCTGCGGATCATACAATGAAGCGGTGAACTGGCTTTCGAAATTCTCGTACGGTGTGCCTTTTCCATAATTCTTATCATGAAAGGCCTGCACTTTATCATGGGAACCTTCTTTGGTTCCACGCAGGTTATACCAGTACCATTCTGAATAGCCGCCGGGCCCTACCACGGCATAGGAAGGTACGGCATACACGCCCCAGTGAATAAAGATGCCGAACTTGGCGTTGCTGAACCACGAGGGGATGCCCCGTTTGTTGAGCGAGTTCCAGTTGGCTTCATACTGCTGGGCAAAAACCAGGGAGGTGCTCAGTAACAATAAGAGCATCCCGATACTGCGTTTAATCATAACAGGAAATTTAGATCGTAATGATCCCTCAAAATTAATCATTGTACCCGCCTATAGTAATGGTATTTTCCCTGAATATAATAAATACTTCCCTGTCGTAACATATGCAGATGTTGCCGGCACATTTACCGATGATGTCTATTCCTGCACCCGGGAGCCGTTAATGCGGGTAGCTTTATAAAAATCAGTAGCTTTATCCATACAGCTGATGGAAAAAAATATCTCCGTAAAAAAAATCACGATCGCGCTGCATATACTTATATGGGGCATGGTCCTGCTGTTGCCCTACATAGTGTCCAACGCATCCAGCGGGTACCGCTTAGGCAACCTGCCCGGCCTGTTCTTTACTATTTCCGGCGTCATCCATATGGCCATCTTTTATATCCACGCCTTTGTATTATATCCGCGGTTATGGAACAGGCGTTACTGGTGGCTTTATTTTCCGGCGGTAGTTGTACTGATAGGATGTTCGTTCCCATTAAAGTACACCATTATGGCGCACTGGTTCCCCGGTATAGTGCATGATGTAGCGGCGTATAAATTTGTATTCGGGCCGTCGGTGGGCATTTACTTTATCAGCCTTATATACTGTCGCGTGGCGGATATGCTGCGTGCGGAGCGCCGGCAGAAAGAACAACAGGCGGAGCAGCTCAGTTCTGAGCTGAAGTTCCTGCGCTCACAGGTAAGCCCTCATTTCCTGTTTAACGTGCTTACCAATCTTGTATCCCTTGCCAGGAAAAAATCAGACCAGCTGGAGCCAGCGCTCATCCGGCTTTCCGACCTGATGCGTTATATGCTGTACGATACGGGGAAGAAGGTATTGCTATCGCAGGAGATCCTTTATCTCAACAGCTATATTGCTTTGCAACAGCTGCGCTTTGGCAGCGAAGTGGCGGTTACAGTACAGATGGCCGGCAGTGAAGCGGCAGGAAATTATACAATAGAGCCTATGCTGCTGATCCCTTTTGTAGAAAACGCATTTAAGCACGGTACCGGCTATACGCCACATCCTGCTATTGATATACGGCTGGCTGTAAAAGATGATGTGCTTATCTTTGAAGTAATGAATGAATACGACAATGACCCGGATGCGAGCAAAGATGGAAATTCAGGCATTGGTTTGGCGAATGTTAAAACAAGGCTACAGCTGCTTTACCCGAACAGGCACCAGCTGCTGATCAGGGATGAGCCACCACTGTTTCATATCACCTTAACGCTAACACTCACATGATACGTTGCATAGCCATAGATGATGAACAACTGGTAAGAGAGCTGCTGGAAGATAATATCCGGCAGGTGCCTTTCCTTCAACTGGTAAAAACCTGCCGCAATGCCATGGAAGCCCTGGAAGTATTGCAGCAGGAACAAATTGACCTCATTTTCCTGGATATACAAATGCCCCGGCTGAACGGCCTGCAACTGCTGCAGTCGCTGCAACAGCCTCTTTTGGTGATCCTTGTTACCGCCTATGAAGAGTATGCGCTCCAGGGCTTCAACCTGCAGGTAGTGGATTACCTGCTCAAACCCTTCTCTTTTGAACGATTCCTGAAAGCGTGTAACCGTGCCAGTGAGTTGTTCCGCCTGCGGAAACCGGTAGCGGCGGAAGACCATTCCTTTTTTGTGCACGTGGAATACACCCAGGTAAAGATCCATACTGCGGATATTAATTATATAGAAGGATTAAAAGACTATATCAAAATACATTTGTCGGGCAATGCCAGGCCCGTGCTTACCCGTATGACCATGAAAGTCATGGAAGAGAAACTGCCCGCCGGCGCTTTTATCCGTACCCATAAATCCTATCTCGTGGCGGTAAAGAAGATCACTGCCGTAAAACGCGACCTGGTATGCATAGGCAGCATTGAAATACCTGTAAGCGAATTCTATAAAGAGAATGTAAACAGGATGCTGCAATCATAAAGAGTGCCTGTTTTGTCGCCACACTTTCCCATCCCGTCTACTCTCCAAAATTACAGTAGCACATCCCGGTAGCTTTGCGGTTATAATACTAACTGTCATGAAAACAGGGCTCATTTTTATTATACTGCTTCCTTTTGCTGTGCATGCACAAAGCAAACAGGATACTGCCGCAAAAAGCAAACAGGACACTACTATAAAAAGTAAACGCCCCCTGCAGGAGGTAGTGGTAAGCGCTGGCAGCTTTGAAGCCAGCGACCGCGCGAAAGGAGCTTCGCTAACGCCTATTGATGCGGTAACCGTGGCAGGCAGCAATGCAGATATTTCTCAGGCACTGCGTTCTCTCCCGGGAGCGCAGCAGATAGGAGAACAATCAGGGCTTTTTGTACGGGGTGGTACCGGGGATGAAACCCGCCAGTTCATTGACGGCACTTTGCTGAAAACACCCAACTATCCCGCCGTTCCCGGCGTGCAGCAATATGCGCGGATCAATCCCTTCCTGTTCAAAGGTATCCTCTTTAGTTCAGGCGGCTACTCCGCGTTATATGGCTCCGCCATGAGCAGTGCACTCATCATGGAAAGCACAGACCTGCCGGAAAAAACATCCGCCAGCTTCAGCGTATTTCCTTCCAACCTGGGCGCAGGTTTCCAACACCTGGCAAAGGATAACAAAAGCAGCTACGGCGTGAACCTGAATTACAGCAACCAGTCGCTGTACAACAGCATAGTAAAACAAGTACCGGATTATTTTGCAGGCCCTTCCTATTCCGATGGCAACTTCAATTTCAGGATCCGCACCGGTAAAACAGGTATGCTCAAACTATACAGCAACTGGAGCTACAGCCACGTAGGTATGCGCAAGCCGGACATCGACAGCGCTGCGCTTTATGCAGGCTATGATGTACGTGGCTGGAACAGTTATAATAACCTTAGCTTCAGGAGCTACCTGGACGATAACTGGAAAATGGAACTGGGCGCCGTGTACAGTTATAACCGGGAAGCTACGGCCAACAGCCTCACAGATGCCAAAGGCAACAACGCCTCTTCATCTCTCCCCTATAAAACAGCCAGCAGGGATATTCATACCAACTTTGCGCAGGCAAGGGTAGTATTCACGCGCTTTTTCTCCAAAGGACAGGCACTGCGTTTTGGCGGGGAGCATTTCTATACGGGCGACAAAGGCCGGTCGAACGACAGCGTCCTTGCCTTAACAGACCACCTCTCCGCCGCCTTTGCGGAAGGTGACATTTACCTGGCGCCTGATCTTGCCGCCAAAGCCGGCCTGCGGGTAGAGTATTCATCCGTGCTGCGCAAACTGGTGGCAGCGCCCAGGATAAGTCTTGCCTACCGCCTGCCGGATGCCAGCCAGTTCAACCTGGCCTATGGTATCTTTTACCAGGAACCAGGCAATGAATTTCTATACCAGCAACGTAATCTTGATTTTTCCAGCGCTACCCACTATGTACTGAACTATACAAAAAAGGCGAACAACCGTTTCTTCCGGGCGGAGCTGTACTATAAAAAATATCATACTCTGGTAAAAACCGTACCGGCATTAAGCAATAACGGAAACGGCTATGCGCAGGGACTCGAGCTTTTCTGGCGGGATAAAAAAAGTATCAGGGACCTTGACTATTGGATAACATATACCTACCTGAACACCAAACGTGATTTTCTTGATTATCCCTACGCGCTCCGGCCTTCGTTTACGGCGCCTCACACTACCACGGTGGCTATCAAAAAGTTTTTCCGTGATATCAGCACCAGCGTAAATGTTTCCTGGGCGCTGGCAACAGGCCGCCCCTACTACAATATCCATGCAGGCAGCATTAGCGATCAGGGCACCACCAAAGCCTACAACATTGCCAACCTGCATATAGCTTACCTCTGCTCTTTTTTCAAAAACCGCAAGTGGAAAGATTTCTCGGGGTTTGCCATGGGAGTTAACAATCTCTTTGGCACCAAACAGGTGTTCAGCTATCAATACAGCGCAAACGGGCAATTCAGGGAGCCTATAACGTTGCCGGCTACACGTGGTTATTTCATTGGGGTATTTATGAGTTTCGGTATAGACCGTACCGATGATTTTCTTAATAATAATTTATAAACACTAAACACACATTAACATGAAAAAGCTGATCTGCGTATTACTGTTGATATCAGGTTACTATGGCGCTATGGCGCAATCAGATGCCCTACAGCAAGCCGTTAACAAACTGGACCAGGCGCAAACGCTAAAGGATTACACCGCATTGGAAAAAACATTCTCCGGTATTACCGCCCAGCCGGCATGGCTGCCGCCTTATTATGCAGCTTTATGCAATGCAAAGACCGGCTTCCTGTTGCAGGATGACGGTGACAAAATAGAAGCATTTGCCAACCGCGGTGAAGAACAGGCACAAAAAGCATTATCGCTGCTGGATAGTACCACGCAGAAAAAGGAAATGGCAGAAGTATACACGGTACTGAGTATGATATACCGTACCAAGGTATTCATCAACCCTATGACATACGGCCGTAAATATGGCGTACTGTCCGGGCAGATGCTGCAAAAGGCGCAAACACTTGAGCCAGGTAACCCCAGGGCATTGTACGTAGCCGCATGGGTAAAATATTATACGCCTAAAATGTGGGGCGGTGATAAGGAACTGGCAAAGAAACTGGCTACGGAAAGCCTGCAAAAGCTGGCCAACCCCGGAACAGGTGTATATCCACACTGGGGCCGGGCAGATGATCAGCTGTTACTGAGTAAAATTAAATAACCTTTAAAAAAGAATGATCATGGGATTTGGAATTATTATCCTGCTGCGTGTGCTGTTTGCTGCCAGCATGGTATTTATTATCGGTTATGTTTTTGGCGGTTTTTCAAAAAAACCGTCCCTCCGTACCATCACTAAGATAGCATCTATACTGGTGATCGTATTATTTATTGCGGCCAATGTGATACTCACCCGCATGGCTATACGCCAGTGGAATGGCAACGGGCACTGGTGCGACCGGAACCACGAGGTTAAAACGGAAGTACAGCGACCATAAAAAGAACAGGGCCAGCTGCAGTAGCTGGCCCTGTTCTTTTACATCAGGCCAGCCGCTTTTAAAGAAGTAGTTACTTTGGTAATAAGTTCATGGGTAATTCTTTCATAGGCATCGTCCGACTTATTGCTCACCCAACAGCTAAGGGCCACCTTAACGGCCGTTCCTTCAATACCGCTGTACCAAACGGTTTTAGGCTTATCGGGTACTACGTCTTTCATTTCCTTCACTATATCTGTCATCATTTTCTCCGCCTCTGTCAGCTTATCAGACAAGGGAATGGTGAAGTTAAGCGCAATACGCCGCAAGGGTGTAAGTGAATGGTTAATAATAGGCTTCTGGAAAATTTCCTTGTTGGGAATAATAACATGCAGGCCATCGGCGGTGATCATTGTTGTGGATCTTAACTGTATAGCGTCAACTGTGCCGGTGAACCCGTTGGTTTCTATAATATGCCCTACATCAAAAGGTTTTTTGAAAGTGATAAAGATACCGGAGATGAAATTGGCAGTGAGATCCTGGAAAGCAAAACCAAGTGCCAGTCCTATGATACCGGCGCCGGCCAGCAACGAAGTAACGGCTTTATCCAACCGCAGTATATTCAGCGATATAAATAATCCCAGCAACAGGAACAAACCATAGAACAGGCTGGATACCAGGCCTGAAATGGCGGATGATTCAGACAGTTTGCGGGAAAAACCATAGGAGAGCTTTCTCGTGAGGCGCGCCAGCAATAAGAACAGGGTAAAAATGATCACTGCCAGTACGAGATTGGGGGTCATTTTCACCGCTGCTATCAGCCAGTTATGCAGTTTATCGAAGATCAGCTCACTATAGCTTGTAAATTGTCTGCTCATATACTATAGAATAAAATGCACAATACCTGTAAATATCTCTACAAACCTATACTTCATATAAAAAAAAGGCTGGTGAATAACCGGCCTCAGACAGGATAGGTTTGGCCACATTAAACACTTTGAGGCCATTGATCTGCCCTTCCAGCTTTCCCACATGTGCATGGCCATGGAAGGTTGCCGCTACTTTACGCCTTGTAAGCGGTTCTGCCAGCCGGGAGCAACCCAGGAAAGGATAGATCTGTTCAGACTCCCCTATTACCGTATCCAATACAGGTGAATAATGCATCAAGGCGATCTTTGTAATATCAGGATGTTCCTGATCCAACCGCGCCAGCGCCCTGTCAAGCCGCAGTGCCTCATCCACACCGGTTTGCACAAAAGCTTTCATCTCCTCTTCGCCAAACATGGATAGCATATGCCCGTCGAACCCTCCGCCAAATCCCTTTACACCAGCGAATCCTATGCCGTTAACCATTGTACATTCCCCATCCAGGATATGTACCTCACGAACCTCCTGAATAATTTGCCTGATCAACTTATGTCTTCCTTTTTCATAATCATGATTCCCCAATACGGCTATTACCGGGATGGTGCATGCCGCCAGCTCACCGGCCAGTACCCTCGCTTCCGATTCATCGCCGGTATCTGTAAGATCGCCGGCAATAAGCAACACATCAGCCTTTGAGGATATTTCCCCGAAGTAATCGGTCCATTTACCTTTGTCGCCGGAGCCTATGTGCAGATCCCCCACTGCTGCTATCCTTGTTGCTTTTTTTTCTGCTGCCATGTCAAACGGTTTTTATAGTAGACGATTTATAATCCCATTCTTTTATATCGGTAGCGTATTGTGTCTGGTCTATCACCGGTCCCCGGCAAACCCTTTCTGTTGGCGGTGGTAGCTCATACTGCTCCAGCGCCCGCTGCATCATTTCCGCAAAAAGCCACCGGGGAATGATGCGATGAAAATCTGCCGGGTATACAAACTGGAAATTGATCAGCTGCTGTAACAGCAAATGTCAGTGCTGATCAAGGCGGAACAGGATCCGTTTCCAGTTCAGCGGGTGATACCGCAGGATGATATGGTTTACATCTGCCCCGTCGTACCGCTCCCTGTTCTGTACATAAATCTTGCACCAGATGAGTTCTTCCGGCGATATCAGCTTTACCGGCACTCCTTCAAAAATGGCATCTACTGCATGTTCATACCAGGTGTCATCTACCCGGCAAATGTTATTGACGGTATCAAAGATGATATCAATGAAGTATTCACCTTTGAACACCTTTGCCAGCCAGCGAACATCGGTGAGCTCTACTTCATAACCATCCAGCTTACTGAAATATTTCAGGATTTTGGGATATTCTGTCCATTTGCAAAAGATATCCAGGTCTTTGGTGTCGCGGTAAATACCCGTATAGTGGAACATGGCAAACGCCCCACCCAGCATAAAATCCGCCCCGCTTTCATGTAAATGCAGCAGCGCCTCCCGGTAAAAAGCATGCGCTTCACTGTTGTGTACTGCCGCTTCAAAAACCATGTGTCCGTTTAAATTTGCCATAGTCGCCAGGTATTGATAGGAAAAGTAAAATCCAAACGTTATGCCACGCATGCAACATGGTTTGTTTTTTGGACACTCTCTTATGTATACCCAACTTTTGTTACTTATAAATCCGTATACAATGGCTACTACTCAAACCAGGAAACCCGGTACGCGAAAAAGCAGCCGCAGTGCTGCGCCGAAAAAAGCAGCGCCTAAGAAAGCAGCGGCTAAAAAGGCAGGTACCATTACCAAGAAAAGAAAGGTTACTTCATTTGACCGGTTCAAAACATTTGGCGACAAACAATATACCGGCGTACAAATAGGCAGGGGGCATCACTGGCATTATGATCAGGGCGACTGGAAAGAAACCAAGATCACTCCTGATCTCTGGGAAATATCCTATGCAGTCACCAAACGCAGAACCGGGCATGCACCGGAAGGCTCGGGTGTACCGGTGGGCACGGCTTATCACTGGTATATCCTGGCGCATCAGAGCGCGGTGAAACTGGATGCTAACGATTACGCCACTACGATGACGGGGCTTAAATTCAAAATCGCCCACAAGCGCGCTGATAAAAATAAATGGAGCGCCTCGGGGCCAACACAGCGAAAGCACCTGATCGCCTTCCTGAAAAAATTCATTGCACAACTGGAAAGTGATGTGATCCCGATTGAATTTGAACTGGATGGTAAAAGCTATAAAGGAGAAGCAGTGCCTATATCGGAAACCTGCGCCAATGGCGTGTGCTATGAAGCGGAAGTGACGCTCAATGATGAAGCCATCGGGATTATCCGTTGTGCCAAAAGCGGCTGGAAGATGGACCTGGTAAAAGACAGGAAGCTGATAGATGCCATAGGGAACTGTATCACACTATGGTTTGAATAGCAGGGAGGACGCTGTTCCCCCCTGTTTATTCTTTTTATAATTTATAGCCCGGGTTCTGTACCAGGTTAGGATTGGCATCCAGTTGTGCCTGGGGAATAGGGAACAACTGGCGGAAAGGCTGATCAGCCGGGTGGAACTGCCAAGCGCTGTTCCATTTACCAAAGCGGATCAGGTCCTGCCGGCGGCAACCTTCCCATATAAACTCACGGCCACGCTCTGCCAGGAGATTATCGGGAGTAAGGGTAAGCAGCGGTTTAGGAGTGCCGAAGTTGCGGGCACGCACCTGGTTTACCAGGATGAGCGCAGGACCGGCCTGGCCGGTACGCAGCAATGCTTCTGCTTTGAGCATGAGCGCATCTGCATAACGGAAAATAACAAGGTCATTATCCTGGTCTGCATAAGCGGTATTTTTCTGGATCTCATATTTAACGATACGCACCCCTTCTGTTTGCGTAGCATTGGCCAGGTCGCCTATAGTGCTGGTAAAGATCAGCGGAGCGCCCTGCTCTGTTTTCAGCGGGGTACCATCCTGCGCGTATTGCTGTCCTTCCAGGAACATGGTTTTACGCTTGTCGTCGTTGTCGAACGATTCATAGAACGCTTTCAGCGTGCACCAGCCATTCCAGGGCGAACTGGGCAGCCCATAGGTATAACGGCTGTTGTAGTGCAATGTAAGATAGTGCAGCATCATGCCTTTGGCGTTGATGGCATCATAGGGTACCACGAAAATATTCTCTTTTGAATTTTCATTTTTGGTAGAGAAATTAGAAAAATAATCCGGTTCCAGCTGGTACCCCATGGCAGTAACGGAATCGCACATACGAATACAATCGGCCCAGCGCTGGGTACCGGTATATACCTCCGCATTGGCATACAGTTTTGCCAGCAGCATGAAAGCCATGCCTTTGGTTACTTTACCATAGTTCTTTGTATCCAGGGCAGATGGCAGTACGGCCAGGTTATCCTTTATCTCCTTTTCAATGAACGTAAACACTTCTGCGCGCGGCGTATTCTTTGGCGGCGTTGTTTGTTCAAAAGAAGTAACAACCGGCACATTTCCAAAGGCATCCATAGCAAGGTAGTAGTGAAAAGCCCGCAGTACTTTCATCTGCCCAATGATCTGGTCTTTGGTAGACAGCACCACGGAAGAACCTTCCAGCTTTTGCAGGATGGCATTCACAGGGTTCACCCCATCGCGGTAAATGAAGTTCCACATGTCGTTGATATACTGGTGGGTGATGGGAAATTCATGGCTGATAAGCACGCGCCAAAGCCCACCCTCGTTCCAGTCGGCCCCCCGCGATGGCACGGTAGTTTCATCGGTGGTTACTTCATTCATTTTCCAGTAGCTGTCGCGGTACCCGCGCATTTTAGCATAAGCGCCGTTGGCAAATGCGTTGAGCTCATCTTCTGTTTTGAGGAAGTTCTCATCAGTGCCCCTGTCGTAAAATGTTTCGTCCAGTTTGGTGCAGCTGAACACCGAACAGATCATGCCGGCCAGCAGTGTATATTTAAAGAATACTGATTTCATGTTGATCGTTTTTATTTAAAGTTTACCGTAAAGCCTACTGCAAAAGAGCGTGTTTTCGGATATACGTTACGGTTATCAATACCCGGCGCAAGACCATCGATAGGCAGTTCCGGGTCCAGGCCGGAATACCTGGTGATCACGAACAGGTTCTGCCCCGAGATATACACCCTCGGGTTGGCAAACAGCTTGCTGCCGGCAGCGGGGATGCTGTAACCAAGTGAGAAGTTATCCAGCCGCAGGAACGCGCCGTTTTCAATAAAGCGGTCGGATACATAGGTGCCGCGGATATCGCTGTTCGCATACTTTGCCATGGCATTGCGGCCGGGAAGGCGGCTGAAGCGATCGCTCAGCACCAGGTCGGTAGCATTGAAGATCTGGTAGCCAAAAAGACTGCGCAGTAAAAAGTTCAGGTCAAAGTTTTTATAGCGGAAGGTGTTCGCCAAACCTGCCTGGTATTTCGGTAGTCCGTTACCCGCCACGCGGCTGTCGCTACGGAAATCGAAACTGCCGCTGCCGTCAATATCTTCAAACTGCTGGTTACCGTTGGCATCAATACCGGTATAATGCGGGATGTAAAAGGTACCAATGGAATAACCCGGCACTACTTTCACGATCTGCACAGCGGTAAGCCCCCGTGCGCCCACGGTGCCATCATAAATGGCATCGCTTTTAAACTGGTCGTTGGCAATAGACAGGATCTTGTTGTAGTTGCGGGAAATATTGAAGGAAGCGCTCCAGCTAAAGTCTTTGTGGTCAATGACAGCGCCGCTGAGCGACAGCTCCACTCCCTTGTTGCTGATCTTGCCCACATTGGCCAGCATGGATGGGAAAAGGTAAGGCGGCGAGGGCACATTGTAATTGAACAGCAGGTCTTTAGTGCGCTTATCGTAGTACTCCAATGTTCCGCTCAGGCGCCCTTTAAACATGGTGAAGTCAAAACCCGCATTAAACTGTGCCGCAGATTCCCAGCGGAGATTGGGATTTTCATTTTGCCCGATCTGGTAAGAGGTAACCCAGCGGCCGTTGTCCAGCACTTTACCACCGGGGCTGTAAGTGAGCGGCGACTTATAGTTCTGGATCTCCTGGTTACCGGTAACGCCATAGCCTACACGAAATTTCAGGTCCTGCAGCCAGCTGCTGTTCTGCAGGAAGGGCTCCTGTGTAATACGCCATGCCAGTGAGGCAGATGGGAAGGTACCCCATTTCCTGTCTTTACCAAAGCGGGTAGAGCCATCGCGGCGCACCGTACCGGTGAGCAGGTATTTATCGTTGTAGCTGTAAAACACGCGGCCGATAAAAGATACCGGTGAGTTCTCTTCTGCACCGGAAGCTACAGCCGGCTGATCGCCCTGGCCTGCGCCGAGATTATTATAACTGAAGATATCGGATACGAACTGGGTATTACCTGCCGACATACTGTTCCTGAAAAAGTTCTGGTAGGAATAACCTGCTGTTACTTTCACTACATTTTTCTGCCATTGCTGGTTGTAGGTAAAATAGGTTTCCAGTGTTTTGTTATCCCAGGTCTGGGAAGCGCGGGTAGCGGTTCCGTTACTGCCTGCGCCTTCTATCACCGGCGATTCTTTTGAATAATACAGACCGCGGTCGCTGGAAGCGCGTTCCAGCCCAAGCAGCAGGTCGTAGGTAAGGTGACTGGTAATATCATAGGTAGCTTTTGCAGAACCGATAAATTTATTCAGGGCGCGCTGGTGTCTGATCTGGTTGGCCAGGGCAACGGGATTGTAGTTATCGTTGATATCCAGTTTTTCAAACCAGGAACCATCTGCATTATAAACAGGCGCTGTGGGATTGTAAGCAATGGCCTGTTCCCAGATGCGGTTATCGCCGTTGCCATCCGGGTCCGTGCCTACGTATTTGTTCTTCTCTCCTACATAGTTCATGGAGAGGCCCAGTCGCAGGCGGTTGTCGAAAACGCCCTGGTCCAGCGTGATGCGCCCGATGATGCGTTCAAGGCCGGAGTTCAGCACTACGCCTTCATTGTTGAGATAGTTCACAGATGCGCTGTAGCGGGTATTGTCTTTTCCTCCGCTCATCGATAAATTATGACTATGGCTGATACCTGTGCGGGTAATGGCTTTCTGCCAGTTGGTAGAAGATCCGAGGTCAAATGCAGATGCATCGATATTATTATCCTTCAGGTATTTGCGATAGTCTGGTGCGCTGAGCACATCGTAGGTGTTCGACATCTTCTCCATACCGATATAACCGCTGTAGGATACCTGCGTAACACCTTCCTTGCCGCGGCGTGTAGTTACAATGATAACGCCATTGGCGCCCCTGGAACCATAAATGGCTGCTGCCGATGCATCTTTCAAAACATCGATAGATACGATATCATCCGGCGGTACTGCATTGATGTCGATGCCGGGTATACCATCCACTACGAACAATGGCTGGCTGCTGGCGGACAGGGAGGAGGCGCCCCGGAGACTGATGCTTATTTTACCATTGGGGTTGCCACCGGGCTTGCTGATCACCAGGCCGGCAACTTTTCCCTGCAATACCTGTACGGGATTGCTGATAATGCCTTTGTTAAATTCTTTAGGGGTGATGCTTACAATGGACCCGGTGAGATCTTTTTTCTGTGCAGCGCCATACCCGATCACTACTACCTCCGTGAGGGCGCTGGAAGATTTTTTCAGCTGCACCTCCATCGATGCTTTCACCGGGAGCTCCAGCGGTTCATAGCCTACATAGCGGAACAGGAGTGTGCCGCCGGCGGGCGCATCAAGTGAAAAGTTCCCTTTTTCATCGGTAACAGTACCGATAGCGGTGCCTTTTACCTGTACCGTAACACCCAGCAGTGATGCCTGGTCATCGGCGCCGGTAACATGGCCTTTCACGCGGATATTTTCCCATGCGGTGTTTTCGGGGATGATCACCACCAGGTGGCCATCCAGTTCTTTCCAGGCAAAGCCGCTGCCGGAAAGCACTTTATCCAGTACCTTTTCCAGTGGCTCTTCCGCGGCGCTGATGCTTACCCGTTGCTGCAGGTCCACTTTACGGTTGCTGTAGAGGAAACGTACATCCGACTGCCCGGCAATGCGGTCCAGTACCTTTTTTATTTCCGTATCCTTTACATGGATGCTGATGCGTTGGGAGTACCCGGTGGCTGCCACCTGCATGCAGGAAAGTAAAACAATAAAGAATGATAGCTTCATAATGATCAAATACTTGAGCATGGGCGTTCTTCGCCGGCATGCATCCGATTGGTTGACTTTTTCCATAAATTTGTGATGATAGGTGATACAATAGCAAGGCCCTGCCATCCCGTCCAAAGGGGCCGGCGCTTTGCTGATAAGCCTTCACACAGGGAATGTTCGTAGCATTTCCTGTGCTTTTTTTCATTGAACTGTTTACAGGTTTTCTAGTTCTTCATAACTGATTTTTAGGTGAACGTGCTAATAAATGATGATCCGCGTGCTTTGATTATCGAAATGGAATTCTTCTGTTAGTTGCAGGGCCTGCAGCGCCTGGGTAATGCTTTCAGAAGCAAAGGAGCCGCTGAATACATAGTTTTTCACTGTTTCATTACGAAATTCAATTTTAACGCCGTACCAGCGTTCCAATAGTTTGGCCAGTTGATCAAACCGGAGCGCTTCAAACTGAAGACGGTTGCTCACCCATGCCGTTTCCAGCAGGGTGCTGTCTGCAGCCGGTAAGGCAGCGGCTTTTGCCATTGCTACTTTTGATACCACTGGTTTTATTATTAATTTTTTTTCCGGAGATGCCAGTGCAGCAGTGCTGCCGATGGCCAGTTTTTCGTACGGGCGTAGCCGTACTTTCTGTTCCGGCGTTTTATCGAGATATACTTCCACTGCGCCTTCCAGCAGGGTAGTTTCATATTGTGCGTCTTCCGGGTAGGCTTTTACGTTGAAAGCCGTGCCGAGGGCATGGATGTTCATAGAGGCAGCATGTACCACAAAAGGGCGCGCAGGGTCTTTAGCCACTTCAAAGAAAGCTTCTCCATCCAGCCATATTTCCCGGGTGCGGGCATTCAGCCGGCAGGTAAGATGGCTGGAGGCATTCAGGTGCACGGTGGTACCGTCGCTGAGGCGGAAATGACGGCGTTCGCCGTTGCGGGTTTCCACCAGCTGTAATTCTTTCTGCCGGTAGGAATGCTGCCACAGGTGGTAACCTGCTGTGCACAGCAATCCGGCCAGGGTGGCGGCAGCTGCCCATTTCCACCAGGCCACGACCTTTACGGTTGTTTTACCGGTGTGCTCCGCTTTTGCCATCATCTCATTAAAAACAGCCGCCGGAGGCGCTTCCTGTTCCTGTACTGAATTCCAGTATTGTTCCAGCAAAGCAGCCTGCTGCTCCCATTCCGGGTGTTGCAGCAATAAAGCCGCCAGTTCTTCCCGGCCGCTTTCATCCAGTGTGCCGCTGAGTTTTGCCGTTATTAGTTCATCCAGGCGATGATGATGCATACGTGCTGTTTAAATGTTCCCAGGGAGAGAGACACGAAAAAGAAGGCGATTACCTACAGCCGGTAAAAATATTTTTTTCAGGGAACGGGGATTTTTGGGCCGCCTCCCCTGCTATACTGTTGCAAGGCTTCACGCAGGCGGCTGGTAGCGCGTACCAGCTGGGTTTCAACGGTGCGCGGGGAAATTTCCAGGAGCAGGGCTACTTCTTTATATTTAAATCCTTCCTCCCGGATCAGGCGGAAAATAGTCCGGCCCTGGGGAGAGAGGGTGGCGATGGCTTTATCCAGCCATTGCTGCATTTCCTTCCATTCCAGCTGAGGATGTACATCTCCGGCAAGCGGGGCGTTTTCTGCTTCCAGTTCCAGCCACTGGTGTTTCTGCTCATCGCGGTGATGGTTGTAGCAGCGGTTACGGACAGCGGTATATAAGTATGTTTTGAGATACAAAATTGATCCGCCTTCCCTGCGGTTTTTCCAGAGCTGCACAAATACATCCGACACAATTTCTTCCGCTGCTTCCCTGCTGATGGCCAGGTCTGTTGCAAAACGCACTAAACGGGGATAATAATGATCAAACAATTGCCGGAACGATTGCTGATCGTCCGCCTTGCAAACCGCATCCCACAGTACCTGTAAATCAATTGCTGGCATACTTCCTTATTAGACGAAAAACATTCCCCGTCAAAATAGCTAAATAATTAGGATTTTCAAGTGCTGAAAAGTAAAGATGACATAAAGCCGGCCCATCAGATGCCAAAAAGGCATCTGGAATAAACTGGAGATAAATTTGAACCGCTGGTTTATTATGGATAACTCAATTTCATTTCTTACGCATCAGGCGTCGAACGATAGGAGTTTATTAGATGCCTATTCTCAAACCGTTACCGGTGTAGTGGGTACTGCAGCCGGATCGGTGGTACATATAGAAGTACAGAAAAAGGTAAGCGACCAGCGAACGCGGGAAAGGCGTACGCAGGGAGGCACCGGTTCCGGCTTCATTATTTCTTCCGATGGTTTTATTATTACCAACAACCACGTAGTGGAAAACGCCGACAGTATTAAGGTGTCGTTTGTGGACGGCAGGCGGGTAAATGCAGAGATCAAAGGGGCGGACCCTTCCACCGATATTGCTGTATTAAAGATCGATGAAAGCGGGTTAAAGGCCATGCCGCTGGCAGATTCTTCTACATTGCAGGTAGGGCAGATCGCTATTGCCATCGGCAACCCGATGGGATTGCAATATACCGTTACCGCCGGCGTGGTAAGCGCATTAGGGCGTACCCTCCGGGCCAGCAACGGCCGGCTGATCGATAATGTGATCCAGACCGATGCGGCGCTTAACCCTGGCAACAGCGGCGGTCCGCTGGTGAACTCGCTAGGACAGGTAATTGGTGTGAACACGGCGGTGATCGCCTCCGCACAGGGGCTTTGCTTTGCCATCTCCTCCAACCTGGCCGCACAGATTGCCGGTCAGCTTATCCTCCATGGTAAGATCCGCAGGGCGCAACTGGGAATTGCCGCGCAGCCGGTAAACCTCAGCAGCAGGATGATTGCTGCCAATAAGCTGAACATCCACACTGGCGTATACGTGTTTGAAACCGTACCCGATGGCAACTTCTATAACAGCGAACTGCATATCGGCGATATCATTATCGCATTCGACGGCAAACCGGTAACTTCTGTTGATGACCTGCATCTTTTATTATCCGATAAACAGATCGGCAGAAAGATCCCCGTAGAGATACTAAGGGGTGGCAGGAAACAGTTAGTGGAAGTGATTCCCGGCGAAATAAAAAATTAATAGTGGCACCTGAAAAATGAGGCTGTTCCGGAGCAGAAACGCTCCGGGGCAGCTTTTTTTATGCCTGTCCGGAAAAAATATTTTATAAGTAAACAAACATTTACTTACTTTGCAATAATCAACAACCGTATGCGACCTAAAAATCTAGAGAAAGAGGAAGCCATCCGCACCATAGCCCTGCAGATCATCGCAGAAGAGGGACTGGAAAACCTCACCATGCAGAAGCTGGCGAAAGCGGCCAATATATCGCCCAGAACGATTTATATAAAGTATAGAGACAAGGAAGATCTCCTGATAAAACTATTTATAGAAGAAGTGCTGGAACCTTATGAAAAGGCGGTGCTGGAAAATTTTCATGCAGGTATGGATTTTGCCACGGGCATAAAAAAGCTGTGGCAAAACAGCTTCCGCTACCTGTCCCGCAACAGGACGCATTTTGCGTTGCTCCGGAACGGGAAAACATCTCCCCTGCTGAACAAAGCATACCAGCAGGCAAACATAGAACAGGGGCAATACTTTAAGCCTATCCAACAGTTCTTTAAACAACAGGAGAAACAGGGCATGATCCGCAACTTCCACCAGGATATATACAGCGCCCTGTTATTTGCACCGCTGCTGGAACTGGTCAGTGAATATTTTGATTACACAGAAAGACCCAGACAGATCATCACGGAAAAAGTGATACTCGATTGCTGTGAAACCGTGATCAGGGGAATGCTGAAATAAATAAAACAAACAACATGAGTATCATTCAACACAAAAAAATAGCCATTATCGGCGGAGGCCCCGGTGGATTAACCCTGGCCAGGATACTGCAGATGAACCATGCAGAAGTGAAGGTATATGAAAGGGATGTAAACAGGCAGGCACGCGTACAGGGCGCCACGCTGGATCTTCATGAAGAATCAGGACTAAAAGCACTGGAAGCAGCAGGACTGATGGACGCCTTCAGGGCCAATTACCGCCCCGGAGCCGACCGGCTGCGCATTGTTGATAAACACGCCACTATTATTCTTGACGATCACGAAAGCAGCGTGGATAAAGGATCCCGGCCGGAAATTGACCGTGGCCCCTTAAAGGAAATACTGCTGGACTCCCTGCAGCCAGACACCGTTGTATGGGATAGCCAGTTTGTATCCATGCAGCCACAGAGAAATGGCTGGCTACTCTCTTTTAAAAACGGCAGCAATGCTTACGCAGATATCGTGATCGCTGCAGACGGCGCCAACTCGAAGATCCGTCCATATATCACACCCATCAGGCCTTTTTACTCAGGCGTAACAATCGTGGAAGGCAGCGTATATGATGCTGCTACCACCTGCCCCCGCATTTGGGCCCTGGTAAAAGGCGGGAAGGTATTTGCATTGGGAGATGATAAATCCTTAATTGCAAGCACCAAAGGAAATGGCAGCCTGGCCTTTTATACCGGTGTGAATACAGATGAAGACTGGTATAAAACCAGCGGCATCAACTTTTCGGATAAAACACAGGTGCTTGTCTGGTTTAAAGCCACCTTTGCCGGCTGGGACAATATATGGCTGGAACTGTTTGAAAATGCCAATACTGATTTTATTCCCCGCCCTCAATACTGTATGCCCTTTGATCAAACATGGGAGGCGCTGCCCAATCTCACTATGCTGGGCGATGCCGCCCACCTCATGCCTCCCTATGCCGGCGAAGGCGTAAATATGGCCATGCTGGATGCACTTGAACTGGGCCAATGCCTCACCGGGGATGATTATCCGGATGTGCATGCAGCCATTGCTGCGTTTGAAAAACAAATGCGTATAAGAGCGGGCGAAACCGCGAGGATAACAATGGAGTCGACAACAGCATTGCATTCGCCGGATGCGATTGGTTTTATTGTGGGGATAGTGGGATAGCAGGATTTTCCTATCTTTATTTTCCCGTAAGAAAATAATGCTATGAAAAACTACCTGTTACCAGTTGCCATTATTATTCTACTGCTGGCTGCCTTTCAGCCGGCCCCCACCGCTAAGGACATCCTGATAAAGGACATAACCCTGATAGATGGCAACGGCGGCACGCCTCTAACGCATACGGATATACTAATTAAGGACGGCAGGATTGCCGCTACCGGCAAAAACTTACCTGCCGGTAACGCCACGGTGATCGACGGTCGCGGTAAAACCGTGATGCCTGCTATCATCAGCAGTCATGTGCATATTGGTATGATTAAAGGTAACGATAACAGTACCGATCCGTATACACGGGAAAATATATTATCACAGCTAAAAAAATATGCAGACTACGGCATCACCAATATCCTGGTGATGGGCTCCGACCAGCCCATGCTGTTCAGCTCCGGCCTGCGTGATTCTTCTGTGCATGGTTTGCTGCCCGGTGCACGCCTGTATTCCGCCGGCTATGGTTTTGCAGGAACAAAAGGCGGCCCACCGATGAAGTATGTAAAGCACCCCGCCACAGTAGCACAAGCCATTACTGAATTAGATAGTGTGGCGCTTGTAAAGCCAACGGTAATAAAAATGTGGGTAGATGATTTTGGCGGATCCACACCCAAAATGGACCCCGCTATTTACAAAGCTCTTATTAAGCGTGCACATACCCATCATATTCCCGTAGCATCGCATCTGTTTTACCTTGCCGATGCAAAAAACCTTGTGACCGGTGGACTGGACATCATTGCACACAGCATCCGCGACCAGGAAATTGACGCTGCCTTACTGCAACAGATGAAGGCCAGAGGCGTGATCTATATTCCTACCCTCTCGCTCGATGAATATGCGTATATCTATGCCCGTAGGCCTGAATGGATCAACGATCCTTTCTTCAAAGCATCCCTGGAACCCGGCGTGTATGAGATGATCACCTCGCCTGCTTACCAGGAAAAGCTGAAGAACTCGCCCTCCTATCAGCGCAATATCCATGCGTTTGAAACAGCGATGAAGAATGTAAAAAAGATTGCTGACGCCGGCATCATCGTTGCGTTGGGTACCGACTCCGGCGCACAACCGGTACGTACACAGGGATTCTCCGAGCATCTTGAAATGGAGCTGCTGGTACAGGCAGGACTTACTCCCCTGCAAGCCATTACTATTGCTACTAAAAATGCGGCTACCGCCCTGAAAATAAATCGAGACTATGGCACTATAGAAAAAGGTAAAACCGCCGATCTCATTATACTCAATGCCAATCCTGCACAGGATATTAAAAATACCCGGAAAATAGCCGCAGTGTATAAAGCCGGTGAGCAGATAAGCAGAGGTCCACTGCAACCATAGTGCGCCTGCGTACACCGGGTGTTCATTTTTGATACACGTTTTTTTATTTTTAAATATATAAGAAGATAAGCGTTAAACCCGTGCCAAATGGCACCTTCTTAGGATAAGCTTGTTTCAAAAAAACAACCATGAAACAATTTATCCCGCTGTTCTTTCTATTCTTATCAACTGTTCATCTGCAGGCACAGGTGGCTACAGACAATCCCCGCAAAACAAAAGTGGACAGTATTGTGCAATCTGCACTCCTTACTTTTATGCAGGACACCAGCCGCGTTAATGCGGAAGTTGGAGTGTATACAGGCGGACAAACCTACATTTACCGCTACAGTAAAACATCCCTGCCTGATATCCACACGCCTTATGAAATAGGTTCCATCTCCAAAACATTCACCGGCTACTTACTGGCAAAAGCAGTGGTAAACAAAAAGGTGAAACTGGAAGACGATATACGGTTTTACCTGAACGGAGATTATCCCAACCTCCAGTATAAAGGCCGCGCTATCCAGCTGAAACATCTTATCACACATCTTTCCGGGCTGCCCTTCCTGCTCCCCGACAACCGTGAGCTGTTCCAACAACCTGAAGATTCCATCCCGGGTATTATCAACGCGCAACAACAGGATTATTCTACTGCCGCTTTTCTGAACGACCTTCACCAGGTACAACTGGATACCGTTCCCGGTTATCATTTCAAATATTCAAATGCCGGTGCTCAATTGCTTGGCATCATACTGGAACGCATATACGGTATGTCGTACGGGGAACTGGTAAGAAAATTCATCACCCGCCCCCGGCACATGAAACATACTACCGCCCTGTTGCCTGATAATGCCGCCAAAGGATATAACCAGCGGGGCCGCATCATGCCTTACAATCCCCCTATGCTGGCTGCCGCAGGAGGCATTTATTCTTCCATAGATGATATGCTGCAATATATCCGGCTGCATGCAGATGAAACCGATCCTTCAGCGAAATTAACGCACCAGCCGGCCTGGGGTGATATGAACAACTTTGCCATCGGCTTAAACTGGCAAATGAACAAAACCGGCAACGGTTTGCGCAGGATCTGGCAAAGCGGCGGCACCTTTGGTTTTGCCAGTTATTGCGTAGTATACCCCGAACGGAACACGGGTATAGTGATATTAACGAATGAAGCGGATAAAACTGCTCAGGAAGCACTGGGGGTGGCAGCAGGGAGGATATTTGAAGGATTGGAGTAGGATGAGAAGGTCCTCTCTTTTCCGGATAGCTGCTTATGCCTGATATTCCGAATAAAAAGTGCTGTATCAGGCTACGGATCAATTTTGACAGCTAGCCAAAACTATGTATTTTTGGATAGTTCTGGCTAGCTGTCAAAATCGATCCGCAGCCAAAGCTGTCTAAGATCGGAAGAAGAAAAAGGTCCTGTAAAATAAGCCTGGCAAAGTAACACCCGTGTATTATTCCCCTTAAATGATACCGTTATGAAAACACTGTTACTCCTGTTCCTGCTGCTCCCCCTGATATCATCAGGCTTTGCCCCTGATACCGTTCCCTACTTTTACCTCACGCCTGCAGATGCTGCAAAAATACTGGGCCAAAACGCGCTCCTTACCCTGAAAACAGAAAAACAGGGACGCGATGCCGTAAAGTACCGTTGCGCTTTTACGGCCGTGGAATCAGACCCTGTTTCAGGCGAAACCGGCAACGTGTTTTATAACTATGAACAGTATGACTCCGAAGCCGCCGCACAAAAAACCTATACCGGCATCCTGGACGATAACCGCCGCAACGGCAACATACAACTGCTCAACAATACCGGCGATGAAGGCTTCTTTCAGAATGATGCAAACAATTTCCAGCTGATCATGGTAAGAAAGAGAGATAAAATTATCAGGATGAAAGTGAATGGGGTAAGCAGCACCACTTCTTTATCCGCATTGAAAGAAACCGTCAACAGGATTGCCGCCACACTGTAAAACCAAAACCGGACAAAAACTGTACAGAAACGAACATATGTAAAATATCTCCACATCAAAAACAATTGAAAAACGCGGGCTTATTTATATGGCATCGTTTTTACGATACCAGGCGCAGATCGCATTACCATGATAACAAACTTCTTCTGGTCCGCCTGGCGGAATTTAAAGCGGCACAGTGTGCATTCCTTTATCAATATAAGTGGCCTGGCATTGGGCATTGCCTGCCTGCTCCTTATTTTTTCGCTGATCAGATATCACCTGGGCTTCGATAGGTTTCATGCGAACAATGACAGGATTTACCGGGTCATTACAGAATTCCATGAAGATAAAATACGCTTCAACACCGGTACACCTTCCCCGCTGGGAGAGGCCTTCGGCCGCGACTTCGCCGTAGCCGAAAAAGTAGCAAGGATAGCAAACCTGGGGAAACGGGTGATCTCCACAGCGGGCGACAGGCGGTTTGAAGAAGAGGTAGCTTTCGCCGATCCCTCCTTTTTCGATATCATGAATTTCCCTTTGGCAGCCGGCGACCGTACCTCGTTGCTGAAAGCCCCTTTTACAGCAGCCATCACCCAACAGCTGGCAGGGAAATACTTTGGAACAGCAGACCCCATTGGCAAGATCATCCACCTCGATGATTCCCTGCAATTCACGGTAACGGCTATATTAAAAAACATGCCGGTCAATACAGACTTTCACGCGGAGATCTATGTTCCTTTTAATAACCTGGAAAACCACTCGCCCTGGATGGTGGAAAAAGACTGGTGGATGAGCGTGAATAAAGACATGCAATGCTTTGTGCTGCTGAAACCGGGTGTTCGGGCGGCAGATGTAAATGACAAAGTATTAAGTGCCATCTCCACACAACACTACAATAAACAAATGGCTGAGATGTTCCGCTTCAAGCTGCAACCACTTTCTGATATGCACTTCAATGCAGCGCTGAGAGGGGTCATAGAAAAGAAAAGTCTCTGGGCACTGGCCTTCATCGGTCTGCTGTTGATCATCACCAGCTGTATTAACTTTGTAAACCTCAACATAGCACAGGCTTTGGGGCGCTCAAAAGAAATCGGGCTGAGGAAAGTATTGGGAAGCCACCGCGGGCAACTGTTCCTCCAGTTTATGATGGAAACCGGCCTGACAGTATTCATGGCAATGCTGCTGGCTATCATTATTTCCCTGCTTGCCTTGCCTTATATCAATAACCTCTTCGATGTGAAGCTGAGTATCAGTAACGCTTATGACAGCTACCTGTTGCTGTTCCTGCCTGCGCTGTTTCTCCTGATCGTTTTCCTCTCCGGTGTTTACCCTGGTGTGGTCATTGCCGGTTTCCAACCGATACAGGCGTTAAAGAATAAAGTGATGCAGCATAAAGCCGGCAGCATGCCTGTGAGAAAAGGATTGGTGATAACACAGTTTGCTATTTCACAACTGCTTATCATCGGCACTATTGTGATCGCCAACCAGATGCGCTATTCAATGGAATCGGACCCGGGCTTCCGGAAAGATGCCATCGTGATGTTGCCCGTGCCTGAACATAGTTCCGCCAAAATCAGCACCCTTCGTTCCTTACTGGCACAAATCCCCGGCGTAGAGAAGATCACCTTCTGCGGAAATGCACCGGCGGCATCGGTAACACCATCTACCGGTATACAGCTGGCATCACGCGCAGAAAATGAAAAATTTGCCATCTATTACAAAGCCGCCGATCCCGGGTATCTCTCTACCTTTGGTATCCCATTACTGGCAGGCCGTAACCTCTACCCTTCTGATACCATCCGCGAATTCCTGGTCAATGAAACCGCTGTAAAAAAATTACAACTGCCTTCCAACAATGATGCCCTTGGCAAAAAAGCGACTATCAACGGCAGTACCGGGCTGATTGTAGGCGTGGTAAAGGATTTTCATAACCGCTCGTTTCATGAGCCAATAGATGCCATATACATGACTACTTCTATTGAAAATTATAATAACTGCGCCATAAAGGTAAACATGGCCAACTACGCATCTGTTGCCCCTTCGCTGGAAAAAGCATGGCAGGAAGCCTTTCCGCAACACATCTACAACTATACTTTTTTAGATGAAAGCCTGGCACAGCTTTACAAATCAGATACCATGATCCTCCGGCTTATCCGGCTGTTTACCATCATCTCCATTGCCATTGGTTGCATTGGTTTATATGGCCTGGTATCGTTTATGGCTGCACGAAGAACAAAGGAAATGGGCATCCGTAAAGTGCTTGGCGCCAACGTGGAAAACATCATATGGCTGTTTGGCAAAGAATTCATTTACATGCTCATGATCGCCTTTATCATAGCAGCGCCTTTAGGCTGGTATATGATGACCCGCTGGCTGGATACTTTTGCCT
Source organism: Chitinophaga polysaccharea (assembly GCF_902150045.1). Lineage (GTDB taxonomy): Bacteria > Bacteroidota > Bacteroidia > Chitinophagales > Chitinophagaceae > Chitinophaga > Chitinophaga polysaccharea_A. The sequence goes on along the minus strand of NZ_CABFVU010000001.1, from coordinate 3,275,274 downwards.
ACCGTATTCATTTTGGCGCAGGCATTTTTGCAATGGCTATCCTTATTTCCCTTGCCGTAGCTATGCTAACGGTAGGATATAAATCCATACAAACGGCTTTAATGAACCCTGTTAAAAGTTTAAGGTCTGAATAACGGGATCCTGTTTTGTGCTCCGCTAACACAGGCGCAAACAAAACGGTCAGCTACCCCAAAACGGAGTAGCTGACCGCAGATAAATAACCGGGAATTACAATCCCTTTCCAAAATCCGGTGCGGCTTTATCATACCAGATCCTTTGCGAACTGAGCGTCGGCAAATCCTGCGCATTAGGCGTAAAGCCCTGCTGCTGCATAGCCGCATTCCAGTTGGTCCTGTTTACCTCCCCAGGATCTGTGAGCCAGAACCGGCGCGGAATCAGCTCATTAAAAGTTTCCCTGCCGTAATAGGCGGACCCGGTTTTAGGATACCCTGTGCGACGGCAAAACACGTATGCCTCATTAGCCTGGCGGTACATGCTCAGGAAAGCCTGTATATAAATCCTTTCCAGGTTATTAACGCCGTTGAATTTCACCTGCACATTATTCTGATAAGCTTCTATTTCTGCCTGCCCCGTACCCGTATAAGCTGTTGTGGAACCCGCTGCTACGGCAATGGCATTCATGGTTTGAATAGAAGATGCGATACCTTTTTTATACCAGTCTTCCGCTGTTCCCCTGGTATCCACGCCACCTGCATATCCTTTCTGGATAAACTCTGCTATATAAAAACAGGTTTCCGCGTAAGTAACGGGTACATCCAGGAAGTTGCCGGTAGCCTGGTTCAGCTTAGGAGAAAAGAAACGTCGGTTTATGGGAGAAATTAAATTGTATTTGGTGTACTGGCTAACAATAAATCCATTCCCGATATAAGCAGCTACGGTAGGATTAGTGGTCCAGTCGGCCGGGCCTCCCTGGTACATGATCAGCGGATCATTGGGATCAATGAAAGCCGGCAATGTAACATTATACTTCGCCAGAGAATCCTTATAACTGCCCACCAGGCCGTTCTTTTCGAAGTACACCGGCAAACGCGGGTCTGCGCTCTTTTTCATGAACGCCATAATGGAAGTGGTGGCATAACGGCGGCTACGGTAGTCTATATCCCCGCCATTACCAAATGGCGTATAAGTGCTGTTAAGATATTTTACCTGTGATGCATCGTCATTAATAGGACCGGTAGCATCTTTCATCACTTCCTGGAAAACAGCCTGGCATTTTGCCTTATCAGCATTCTCTAACCTGGCGGCTATACGAAGTTTAAGCGTATTAGCCAGCTTTACCCATTTAATCCAGTCGCTCTGGTAAAAAATATCCGATTGCCCGTAACTCACCTGTGCAGGAAGCGAATTATCAGAGAGCACTTTAATGGCGGCATCCAGCTGGGAAAGCCAGTTATTCATCAGCGTTGGCTGCTCATCGTATACGGGCCCGTATTTCGACTGGTAACGCCCTTCAATGGCCTCTGAATAAGGAATAGAGCCGTTCATATCCGTTACCTTCAAACCGTGAAGCACCTGTAATACATAGGTGACCATGGCGATCTTCTGGTACTGGTCTTTATTGGGCATTCCATCTACCTGCCTCCTGATCTCGAACAAATTAGGTAAGATCTGGAGATAGTAATTATTGTAACGCGTATTAACGTTGTTGGTAATTTCGTACGGACTGGAGGTAACATGCTGTGTAAAGCGCATCAGCTGCTCCATGCTTTCCCATACCCATTCTGTGCCCTGGTAGGTAATGATCTTATCTTCCGAATAGCTGAGCAGGAACTTTACATCCGGCTTCGACACCAGGCTTGGATTGGTATTGATATCTCCGAAATTTTTAGAGCAGGAGCCCGATCCCAGCAGCGCGAGTAACAGGCCGGTTCTTATATATTGATGCAATGTATTTTTCATGATCTTGATTTTTTGTTTTGTACAATTTATTTTTCCTTAGAAGCCAACCCTGATGGTACCTGCAATGGAGCGAACCATTGGCAGAAATCCTTCTTCCCCGGAGAACGCCGTATTATTGGAGTTGTTGGAAGCAGGATTGTAATTATAAGGCAGTGAATTGTACAGGTATAACAGGTCGCGGCCTACAATCGCCACGCTGAGATTGTTCAACATCAGTTTCTTACAGAGTGCCGGTGAAAACTGGTATGCTAAAGACACCTGTCTCAAAGAAATCCATGAATTCTTCTTGATCCAGTAATCGGCCACACCGGTGGAAGAAGAACCATAGCGGTAATAAAACTGCGGCGCATGGGTAGGTTCTACCAGTCCTTTTTCATAAGCCTGCTGGTAGGTCATGCCGCCAACATTTACCTGTTGCCCACCGGGCAGGGTCACCATCTGTCCTTTGGCAAATACGCCATCGGGAATAAGGCCATCATCGTAAGTTTGCTGATCGTACTTGCTGGTCCAGGTGATACCGCCATGATCCGCATCCCTGCCCTGCAGGGTATTGGGAAATACGCCGGTATGCGTGCCATAACGGTAGGTGAGCAATACAAAGTCGCCGCCAAATTTACCATCCAGTAACACGTTCAGCGAAATATTCTTAAACCGGAAAGTATTGCTCCATCCTGCGCGGAACTTCGCATTGATATCCCCTACATCCTGCAGGGTATTACTGCGGGCGGGGAAACCGGCGCGGGCATCGGAGCGCCAGGCCAGTTCAGGCTTGCCATTGTTGGGATCATCTATCGGGTTACCATTGGCATCAGTGGCCTGGTAAGCTTTTGAATGGATGGTAGTGCGAAGGGTACCGTAGGATTTTCCTACAATAGCCCAGGTGCTGATCTCTCCTACATTGGCTTTCAGATCGTACTCGGTACGGCCGGGATATAAGGATTTGATCAGGTTCCTGTTAAGCGAGTAATTGACACTGGTATTCCATTCAAAGTTTCTGGATTTCACCGGTGTTCCATCTACCATTATTTCCAATCCCCTGTTCTGGATATTACCGGCATTGATGATAATGCCTTCCAGGCCGGATTCCGGCGGGGTGCCTATATCCAGGATCTGGTTTTTGGTATTATCCTGGTAAACGGATACGTCGAAGCCTATACGACTTTTCAGGAAACGCATTTCTATACCCAGCTCTTTGGCTACTTTTCTTTCAGGCTTCAGATCGGGTGCCAGCCCGATAAATTTACCGGTAAGCGGATCAGGATAGCGGCTGTAGGTGGAAATAGGAAGATCCAGCCCGCCGGAAGAAGTATACCCGTTAAAGGCAAAGCCCGGGTTGATGGTGAATGGCTCGGTATCATTACCCAATCCGGCTATGTTACCTCTTAACTTACCAAAGGTGATCCATGCGGGCAGTTTAAATGTTTCGGAAAACAGCCAGGAAACACTAACGGCCGGGTACTGGTAAAAGAAGTTACCGGTGCCATTGGTATAGGTAAGCGCAGAGGACCAGTCGCCACGGAAAGTACCCTGTACAAACAGCTGGTTCTTCCAGGCCAGGTCCACGCTGGCATAAACGGAATTAAATGCTTTTTTGCTTTTCAGCCCGCCTTCCGCTTTGGGCTTTTCAACGGAATTGGCCAGGAAGTAGTTGCCTGGATAACTGAGCCCTCCTACCGTTTCGCTGTAGTTATAGGTGGTTTGGAAACGTTGTGTTTCACCGCCTATGTAACCGCTGAGGTCCAGGTCTTTGGTAAGGGTCTTATTCACGGTAGCCATCCATTTAAAGAAGTAGCTTTCTTTACTGGTATGTCCCAGGCCATACAAGCCGCCTGTAAAGTTTTGTCCCTGTCCCAGTTCCTTGTTTTCATTCCTGGTGTACAGGTTATTCACGTTACCTTCCAGTACCAGGTTGGCCCAGGGGGTAAGTTTTGCGGTAATGGCAAGCCGGCCGCGGATGGTTTGTTCATTCTGTAAATAATCATTTTCAAACAGGTTGAACCAGAACCGTGACTCGGGCGCCTTATTGGTTTCATTGGGATCCGCCGGATTGGGCGTACCGCCGAATGCACTGGTATAATGTTCTTTTTGCATCCAGTACCTGGTGTCGTAGTTACGGGGCAACAACCAGGTGAACAGTTTACCAAAGTTATAGGAAGCAAAGGCATCGAGGCCGCCGAGGCGTGGCGGGTTCCTTCCGGAGAAATAAGTATAGTTGGCGCTCACGTCGGCACTCAGGAACTTATTGATCACATGGGTTACACGCGCTTCTACGCTGTTTTTGAGCAGGTTGTTTTTGGCAACGATGCCTTCGCTCTGATCGCGGGTGTAAGACACGCGGAAAGTGGAGCGGTCGTTACCTCCATCCAGCGATATATTGGTAGCCGATCCATGACCGGTTTGAAAGGCATCGAGAAAGTTGTTGGGTTGCGCAACATACTTTGTGGGGGTACCGTCGTAGTTGATCACATCCTGCCCTGCAAAGCGCGGCCCCCAGTTTTCCAGTTCGCGCCCGATCTGCCGGTCGATATATGGCTTGCCGGTAGCCGGGTCGGTGGGGAACACTTTTGTTCTCCATTGCTCATTGGGTTTATAGTTGGGATCGCGGATATCGGTAAAGAAGCCGCCTACAGTACCGCCGCCGTATTCGTTCTGAAAATCGGGGCCGGAGTAAGGGTCAAATACATTAAACGTCTGGCTAACGTTAATGCCTAAACCTTTTCTTTCATGTCCTTTTTTTGTAGTGATGAGAATAACCCCGTTGATAGCGCGGGAACCATACAGGGCGGCGGCTGATGAGCCTTTGAGCACGGTCACGCTTTCAAAGTCTTCCATGTTCAGGTTTTTCAGGTCGTTACCAAAGTCGCGCCCCGTACCATTGAACGTACCGTTATCCATGATCACGCCATCGATCACGAAAATGGGCTGGTTGTTATTCCTCAGCGTAGAGTTACCGCGGATCACTATTTTGGTGCTACCGAAAAGGCCACCGGCGCCCTGGTCTATCTGTACCCCTGCTACTTTTCCCTGCAGGGCGTTCACCGGGTTCACTTCGTTGGTGATGGCCAGGTCGGCGCCTTTGATTTCGGTGGCGGCAAATCCCAGGCTTTTTTTGGCTTTGGTGATACCTAATGCGGTTACCACTACTTCTCCCAGTTGTTTGTTGTCTTCCACCACGGTTACATTAATGGCGGTTTGGTTGTTGATGGGAATTTCCTGTCGCAGGTAACCTATGGCATTAAAGATCAGCACTCCGTTGGCCGGCGCATTGATGGAATAATTTCCCGCCGCATCTGATACGCTGCCTGTTGTAGTACCTTTCAGAAGTACAGAAACGCCCGGTACGGCTTCCTTTTTTGTGGAAGTAATAGTTCCGGTGACTTTAATGTTTTGTGCGAAGCTTGCTAAAGCGCAACATAGGACCAGGTATAAAGAAAGTATTCCGCGCTTGCAGGAATGTAAACATGTCCACATACAGGTGAGTTTAAAGGTTGATAATATTTATGCTATGACCGACTGAATTGCGTGCGATTTGTTCACTTACTGAGAATGGTTGATTTAAAATAAACGGTTGATGATCTGCTCCTAACTATAATGGCTGAACTGGTTATTTGTTCGTAACAGTGAAACTGTTTGATAAATTTGTATACAATCGAAAACCACTGGTCAGCCGTCAGCTTTTATCTATTCACTCTAAAATACAATTTGTCATGATTACAACCAATTCCGGCCTGGAACTTTACTGTCCTTATCCCCGGCGTTTGCATCCGCTGGTACATGAAGCCGATGCGCATACCACTTCATGGGTCCATGCTTTTAATCTTGCAACAAACGAAAGCACCTGGAATGCCTATCACGATCAGAAGTTCACCTGGATGGTGGCCAGGATGTTCCCGGATGCGCCGCTTTTCTCCTTATGCGTTGCAAGCGATTTTAACACGCTGCTATTCCTTTGGGATGACCACCTGGATGCGCTGGCACCCAATGAATTCAACACCGGGTTTGAGCGCATGGCCTATCAGATGATGCAGATCCTGCAGGCAGGCAAAACCTTCACCCTGGAAACTGGCGGACCGCTGCTGGCAGCCATGAGCGATATCTGGCAACGGATGCGCCGGATCAGTACCCGCGCCTGGCAGGCCCGTTTTGCCCGCAGCCTGAAAGATGCCTTTACCGCTAATTTATGGCGTATGCAGCATGTGAACAAGGCGCATAATATTTCCCTGAAAGATTACATGCGCTTTCGTCCGCAGATCGGTGGCGCCAACTTTTTCCTGGAGCTGGCTACGCTGATGGATGCCATTCACCTGCCGGCAGACCTGCGCGTACATCCGCAGGTAAAAAGCCTGGGCCTTTACTGCAGCCGCACCATTTGCTGGGCCAACGACCTCTACTCCTTTTCAAAAGAATCAGAACTGGGCGATGAGCTCAACCTCGTGATGCTCCTGAAACACCATCAGCAACTCACACTGGAGCAGGCGGTAGAACAGGCTGTAAAAATCCACAACTCGGAGGTGGCCTTATTTAACAATACTGCCGATGTACTCATCGCTGTATGCGCTGCCGCTGTAAAACCGGTACTGGAACAGTATATCTTAACACTGGGACAAATGATGAAAGGCAACATCGACTGGAGTGGCATAGACACAACACGGTATCAGTATGTGTATGCGTAACTACCGTAGCAATACTTTGTTCACGGTGCTGTTCAACAATTTCAAATCAATAGGTTTAGAGATATATTCCCTGGCGCCAGCGCCCAGCATATCATCGATCGATTCCTGGAAGGCATCGCCGGATACGGCGATCACCGGAATATTTTTCAAAGCAGGTATATCACGGAGCTGCTGAAGGGTGTCTTTTCCGCTAAGTCCCGGCATATAACTATCTATGAAAATAAGATCCGGTTTTTCATCCATTGCTTTGTTAATACCTTCAGCCCCGCTTCCTGCCACTACCGTGGCAAAGCCAAGCCTGCGCAGAAAATTGGATAATACCAGCTGGCTCATCTCATTATCATCGATCACCAGGCTTTTCTGTCCTTTGTGCAGCGTAAGCTCCATCCAGCCTCCCTGCGCCTGTGCCGGCGCCTGGGCCACGGCCAGCGGCAACCGTACAATGAAGGCGGAGCCTTCACCTGGCAAACTGGTCACGGAGATCTTTCCGCCCATCATCTCCACATATTTCTTCGTGATCGGCAAACCAAGACCGGTTCCTTCAAATTCACTCTTTCCCGCTTTAAACGGCGTGAATAATGTAAGCAGGTCGGCCGCAGCAATACCGTTTCCCTGGTCTTTTACCACAAACTGCCACTGCGCTCCTTCATGTAAAACATCTATCGAAATCACACTGTTGGTGCGGGTGAACTTGATCGCGTTAAACAACAGGTTGTTCAGCACCTGTGTCAGCTTGCCTTTATCGGCCAGGATATAAAGCGGCATATCTTCGGGGATATCTGCCCTGATCTTCACTCCCCGCAGATCAGCGATATACTGGTATACAATGATCTTATCTGAAATAAGCTCCCGGATATTAAATGCTTCCGGATGGATGGCATGTGCTGCCCCGTCTTCTATTTTTGAGATGGCCAGTACATTGTTGATGATCTGTAAAACATTGTGCGTAGCGGAATACAGGTGCTCTATTTCCGGGCGGATATCGTTGTAACGGTCTTCCTTATGCACCTTCATCATCAGGTCCTGGCTGATCCCGTAAATCGCATTCAGCGGGTTACGGATCTCGTGGCTGGTTTCCCTTACAAAAATTGTTTTTTCGTCGGTAGCTTTTGTCAGCTTTATATTAAGCGTTTTCAGTTTTCTTACATACAGGAAGATAGTAGCCACATCCAGCAGGAGGATGGCCGGAAGCGTGATCCAGCGGATAATGAATTGCTGGTTATGGCTCATGGCCATGGGAGTAATAAATGTATAATAATAATTGATCTCGCAGGCAATTACAGACAATACAGCCACCACAATGCTGGCCGTTACCAGGGCGCGGGTTCTGAAGATCATGAGCGATGCGCCCAGCAGGAACAGGAACAACAGGTGCACTTCTGTTAGCATGCCCAATATGGCGCTGAAATAAACAATGGCGATATTGTTGATCGCCACGAAGGAAATACTGGCTAAAACAGGCTTATTTGCAGCATTCAGGAGCAATACGCCGAGGAAAAGACCGGCTTCTGTCCAGGCGGGGATCAAAAGATCCGTTTTCCCGGTGCCTGCATAACAAAGTATGCCAAATAAAAGACAAAGGGAGGTGGTAATTACAGAAAAAATATTGACCATCCTGGTCACCTTTGCCAGTGATTCCTCCTGGCGGAAGGTTCCGGTGTTCACAACGTGGTGAAAAAGCTGACGGATGTTCATATGGTTATATTTTGAGGGGCATTCCCGGGATAGCCGACAAATCAATACAGTTGTAAATCAGTATATCACATGCATAAATGTACTGCAATTTACGGATTATTTACATCTGCGGGTCCTTCACTTTCAGAAGACTGGCATTAATTGCTACCACTACGGTGCTCACTGTCATTAATACCGCGCCTGCAGCGGGGCTCAGCACGATTCCTTCCTTATATAACACGCCTGCCGCCAGGGGCAGCGCCACTATATTATAGCCTGTTGCCCAGGCCAGGTTCTGGATCATTTTCCGGAAAGTGGCCTTGCCGAAAAGGATCAGGTTTACCACGTCCTGCGGGTTACTGTTTACCAGTACGATCCCGGCCGTTTCTGCCGCCACATCGCTCCCGCTGCCGATGGCAATACCTACGTTTGCCTGGGCCAGCGCCGGGGCATCGTTGATACCGTCGCCGGTCATGGCAACAAATTCACCCTGCTGCTGCAGTTCCTTAATCTTATCCAGCTTCTGGTGAGGCAGCACTTCGGCAATATAGCTGTCCATTCCAAGCGCTTTACTCACCCCTGCTGCCACTACTTTGTTATCGCCGGTAAGCAGCACTGTTTTAATCCCGTTTTCCTTTAAGGTGGCAACAGCGCCGGCCGATTCCGGCCTTACCTGGTCTGCCAGCGCAATAAAGCCTGCCACGGCATTATCCCGTACCACGTACACCAGGGTTTCCCCCGCCTCAATAGTAGCAGTGGCAGCATCTTTAAATTGCTCCGCCACATAACCCGGGCTTACCACCTGTACTTCCTTCCCCGCAATACGGCCGGTAATTCCTTTACCGGTAAGTGCGGTGATATTTTCTGCGGCCGGCAGTGTAAGCTGCATCTCTTTTGCCTTAGCGGTAATACCGGCAGCAATAGGATGCTCCGAGCTTCCTTCGAGTGCGGCAGCCATACCCAGTACTTCTTCTCCCGAAATACCAGGCTGCAATGATTCAAACCGCGCCACTTCAAAACGGCCCACGGTGAGGGTGCCTGTCTTATCAAAAACAAGAGTGGTGATCTTCCTGGCATTCTCAAAATCGGTCCGGTTCTTTATCAGCAACCCATGCCGCGCAGACAGGGCGGTAGACCGGGCAATCACCAGCGGTACCGCCAGGCCCAGCGCATGCGGACAACAGATCACGATCACCGTTACCATCCGCTCAATGGCAAACGATAACTCCCGCCCGCTTAACCACCAGTATAAAAAAGTGGCGATACCAGCTAAAATGGCAATCACCGTTAGCCAGCGCGCTGCTTTGTTGGCCAGCAGCTGCGTTTTTGATTTGGATTGCTGGGCATCCCGTACCAGTTTTACTACCTGCGAAAGATAGGAATCCGCGGCGCCATGCGTCACGCTTACCTTTATAGCGCCGTTGCCATTAATGGAACCGGCAATTACTTTATCGTTGCGTTGTTTTTGTACAGGTTTTGATTCGCCGGTGAGCATACTTTCATTCAGCGAAGTACTTCCCTCTTCAATGGTGCCGTCTGCCGCCACTTTTTCACCCGGCTTTACCAGGATCACATCCCCGGCTTTCAGGGATGCTGTTTTTACATCCATCACATGATCCCCATGTACCAGGTGCGCTTCATCGGGCATCAGCTGTACCAGCAGCTCCAGTTCGCGCGAAGCGCCCATCACCGACTTCATCTCAATCCAGTGCCCCAGCAGCATAATGAGGATCAGGGTGGCCAGCTCCCAGAAAAAATCCATACCAGGCAAACCCAATACAGTAGCCACGCTGTAGATATATGCCACGGTAATGGCAAAACCTATCAGCGTCATCATACCGGGATCCCGCCCCTTCATTTCTTCCCACCAGCCTTTCAGGAAAGGCCATCCTCCATAAAGAAATATAACAGACGATAATCCCAGCAATACCCAGGCATCTCCGGAAAAAGTAAAAGTAATACCCAGCCAGTGCCGGATCATTTGAGAGAGCAGCATTACCGGCACTGTTAGCACCAGCACCACATAAAAACGTTTCCTGAAATCGGCGATCATCATGGCATGATGATCATGATGTCCGCCGTGCTGCATCGCTGCATGGTCGTGCGCTGGTTTCATGGTGTGGTGCTGATGTTCCATAATTCTATATTTTAGTAGCTTAACGTAATACCGGCCCCCAGCCCCATATCGCTGTCGTAATGCGTGGAGAAGGAAAAATTCCTTGTAACAATGTACCGGAACCCTGCCATATATTCTTTATCTGTATTGAGCATAAAGCCAAAACGCAGCCTCCTAGTAACAGGCACATCTTCCCTGGTTAACTGTACGCGTACCTTACCATCGGTATCCAGTGAGGCATCTGCTACAATCAGCATGGGTAAAGTATATTCCACGCCTATGTGCAACACCTGCCTGAAGTCTTTTGTATTCTTCTGCCCAAAGATGTTCTTCTCCGGTTCATCCATTTTGCGGTAACGCACATCCCAGCCGATGTAGGGGAACAACCACTGATTCTTACCAAGGTATCGCCCGAAGTGGCTTTCACTCTCGTAGCCATGACGGTCGTTCAATCCTACGCGCCAATCGGTAGACAAACGGTAACGGCTATTCGCTACAATAATCTCGCCATCGCTGCCGGTACTTTCCAGTCCTACGCGCGCCATAGGATATAACATGCGGTCGTCTTTCTTCAGCATGCGATAAGCTTTTACCGGGTCGGGCACTTCCGGGTTGGGCGGTGACTTTTCATAACTGAATACCCGTCCCATGCCGCTCATCATATGATAAAGAATGTGACAGTGGAAGAACCAGTCGCCGCTTTCTGTAGCAGCAAACTCAATCGTGTCTACCTCCATCGGCATAATATCCAATACCGTTTTCAGCGGTGAATATTCGCCTTGCCCGTTCAGCACCCGGAAAAAATGCCCGTGCAGGTGCATGGGATGCCGCATCATAGTGTTGTTGAACAACACGATCCGTACAATTTCTCCTTTCTTTATTAAGATCTTATCCGTTTCGGACACCACTTTATTGTTGATGCTCCATACATAACGGTTCATGTTCCCGGTTAGTTCAAAATGCAGCAGTTTAACCGGGCCCTCCGGCAGCGTTGTTTTCTCCGGCGCCCGCAGCATACCATAGTTCAGCGTTACAATATCGCCGGCGGTGCTGTCCATCTGCATATTATGCATATCATGACCACTGTGGTCTATGGGCTTATCGCTGCCGGTAATTTCAGGATACATTACAGTATTCATATCCATTACCTGGTTGCTCATCTGCATACCGGTGCTGGTATCGAGGTTTCCATTCATCTTCATCATATCGTTCATCATCTTCATTCCCTCAAAATATTTCAATCGCGGCAACCGCTTTGCCGGCATCTTCATACCCTGTCCCAGCCACAGGGAAGTAGAGCGGGTACGGTCTTCCGCGGTGGCAAGAAATTCATACTGCATATTATCCGGGATGGTCACGATTACATCATAGGTTTCCGATACGCCTACCAGGAGCCGGTCTACTTCCACGGGTTCCACATCGGCGCCATCGTTGGCTACCACGGTGAGTTTTCCACCGGCATAGTTCAGCCAGAAATAAGTGGAGGAGCTGCCGTTGATGATCCTCAGTCTTACTTTATCACCGGCTTTAAACTGTGGTTGTTCATCTGTTTCTTTACCGTTTGACAGGAAGCGCTCGTAATATACATCGCTCACATCCATGGCATTCATGCGTTTCCATTCATTGGTCACCTTTGTTTTGAAATGCCTATGCTGTATGGCTTCCGCATAGCTCTGTACTGATCCTTTTTTGATGGCGAACCAGTCGTTTGCATTATGCAGGTACCTGTTCACCGTATGTGGGTGCATATCTGTCCAGTCGCTCAGCAACAACGTATATTCCTTACCGTTATCAGGCTTACGTTCATGAAAAACAATGGCGCCGTACATACCGCTTTGTTCCTGGAACATGGTATGACTATGGTACCAGTAGGTACCATGCTGTACAACGGGAAAACGGTACAGGTGCGTTTCACCGGCTTTCACCGGTCTTGTGGTAAGATAGGACACACCATCGTACTGGTTGGGTAAAATAAGGCCATGCCAGTGGATGGAGGTTTCTTCCTTCAGGATGTTGTGTACATAGATCTCTGCCGTGTCGCCTTCTGTAAAATGGAGGGTGGGCCCGGGGATAGTGCCGTTAATAGCGAGCCCGTGGCTCATTTTGCCGGAGTAATGCACCACGGTATCACTTACATACAGATCATAGCGCACTACCCTGGGAGCGGTATTTAAAGAAGCCTGTGCAACAACCATACTGCACAGGCTCATCAATGTTATATACAGGAATACTGTTTTCATACTAACGGTTAAAAACTACTGAATGGTATCGCTTACTTTACCACAGGTCATCATCTGGCTGCCGTAGTAAGGGTTTTTAATTGCATTGCTATTACTTAGCCAGTAAGCTTTTTTCATGGGACAGTACTCCTGGTACACCGGCCGGGCAGAAAGCGGTACTGCTTTGGCCAGCAGGTACAGGTTATCAGAAAGTGTTTTGAAATGTTCCCGTTGTTTGCTGATGTCTTTTGCTTCAGCGATGGCTTTGGCATCGGACTGCAGCTTTGCTGCCAGCGGCATGTAGGCATCGTGAACAGCAGGCGGCATGGACGACATATCAACGCCGGCAGCGGCCTTTACAAACTCATCTGCTTTGACTGCAGCCGCGCCTGCATTACCACCGGTCAGTGCGTCTTTAATATTGTAATATAAAGAAAGCAAGGGAGAGAGTTGCGGGGAAACGGTTTTACCCTGTGCCATTCCGGGTTGCGTAAATGCGGCTACCCATACGATGCCTGCCAGTAATATCTTTTTCATGTTTGTTGTTTTTAAATACTGATAATGTCTTTCCTGTTGATGATGTAAAATTACGATGTAAAAAAAGCAGGCCTGTTATACAATTCATGCTATGTTTTATATAATTCCTATGCCAAAAATTATAAAATACTGCCTGCGTTCATTACATTTATGCGCACATGATTCAACCGGGGCATCCCCATACACAATACCACTATTATGAAAAAAACAGTTTTATTCCTGGCGGCAACGATGATAAGCTCTTTCAGCTTTGCCGATGTTCGTTTACCCAATGTTTTCGGCGATAACATGGTGTTACAGCGCGATAAACCGATCCCGGTATGGGGCTGGGCCGATAAGAACGAAAAAGTGACCATACAGTTCAACCAGCAGGTGAAAACCATAAAGGCCGGTAAGGATGGCCGGTGGAAAGTATTCCTGCAGCCTGAAAAAGCAGGCGGCCCTTATACCCTTACTGTAAAAGGCAGGAACAATATCAGTTTGAAGGATATTCTTATGGGTGATGTATGGATCTGCAGCGGGCAATCCAATATGGAGTTCCATGTGAACGGCGTTACCAACGCCGGTAAGGAAATAGCGCGATCCGCCAACCCTGCCATCCGGCATTTTTATTTACCGAAAGATATCTCGGCCACTCCTAAAGAAGATGTAAAACAAAGCGCCTGGCTGCCGGCTGCACCGGAAAATACGGGCGATTTCACCGCGGTGGGCTATTTCTTTGCCAAAGCACTGAACGAGCAGTTGCATGTGCCTATTGGCCTGATACATACTTCCTGGGGAGGTACCATCGTGGAAACATGGATCAGTCGGGAAGGACTGGCCGGCAGCGACGACTTCCGCGATATGATGCAGGGGCTTCCCACGTTGAACCTCGACTCTGCGGCTGTTGCCTCCAGAAACAGGCAGCAACAGATTATCCAATCGCTGCAGGGCAGCCTCCCCGATGCCGCTGCGGTAGCTACCTGGCCGGCACCCGGTACTGATGACCAGTCCTGGAAAAAGATGAAAGTGCCCACCTTATGGGAGCAGCAACAGCTACCCGATTTTGACGGCATTGTATGGTTCCGCAAAAACTTCCAGGTGGCCGAAGCTGATGCCGGTAAACCTGCAGAGCTGAGCCTGGGCACAATTGATGATAACGACGTTACCTATATCAACGGCACACAGGTAGGCAGCACCAAAGGCTACGATGCCTTACGCACCTATCATATTCCTGCCGGTATTTTAAAGGCCGGTAACAATGTAATTGCTGTAAAAATAGACGATAATGCCGGTGGCGGCGGGTTTTATGGAGATGCAGAAAGCGTATTTCTGCAGACTGCCGGTCAGAAACAATCCCTTGCAGGCGATTGGGCTTTCCGTGTGGAGAAGGCAATTACTCCGGGCGCCAGCGTGGGACCTAACAGCTACCCTTCTTTGCTGTTCAATGCCATGATCAACCCTGTACTGCCTTTTGCCATTAAAGGCGCTATCTGGTACCAGGGAGAAAGCAATGCCGACCGCGCCTACCAGTACCGCAAAGCTTTCCCGCTGATGATCAGCGACTGGCGCCGCTTGTGGAAGCAGGGCGATTTTCCCTTTTACTTTGTGCAATTGGCCAGCTTCAACTCCAATAACGGCAACAGCCAGAAAGGCAGCAAATGGGCCGAACTGAGGGAAGCGCAAACCCTTACCCTGCAGTTGCCCAATACCGGCATGGCGGTGATCACAGACGTTGGCGAGCCTAAAGACATTCACCCGAAAAATAAACAGGATGTGGGGAAACGGCTGGCAGCAGTAGCCTTACATCAAACCTACGGACAGGATAACGTTTTCAGCGGCCCCGTGTACCAGTCGATGCAGGTGAACGGCAACAAAGTAACCCTCAGCTTTACCAGCACCGGCAGCGGCCTGGTGGTGAAAGACAAGTACGGTTACATCCGCGGATTTGAAGTAGCGGGCGCCGATAAACAATTCCACTACGCCAAAGCCTTTACCGACGGCAACAAAGTGATAGTATATGCAGACGAGGTAAGCAGCCCTGTCGCTGTCCGCTATGGCTGGGCAGATGATAACCTGGAAGACAATCTCTTTAACAAAGAAGGTTTCCCGGCTGCGCCCTTCCGCACCGACAACTGGAAAGGCGTTACTGAAGACGTGAAGTACAGCGTAAGATAATCGCCTTCGGCGATGCGGATTTTGTCAGACTCAGGATTATGATGATCCTCAGTCAGACAAAATCCGCTAAGATCAGAACAGCAACGGCGCCGGCAATAGGTCAGTATCTTTTCCTGCGGCTACGCCGGCGAGGGCACGGATGAGTTTTCGTACCTGCGTTTCCGTTAACTCGTCGGTAATAAGGCCGTTGCTGCTTACTTTTGTTTTTACGGATGGAATTACAAGCTGCGCATCTGCAGCGATCTTTGATTCTATGATCAGCAGGGTGCCCAGCAGCGACTGGTGTGCCTTGTACCCGGAGGTGCCTGCTGTGATCAGCGCTACCGGTTTTTGCGAGAAGTGCATGGAAGATACCATCCAGTCGATAGCGTTTTTAAGTGTCCCAGGCACACCAATGGCATATTCAGGCGTGCATATCAGCACTGCGTCTGCTGCCGCCAACAGAGCACGGAAATGCTGCACCGGGGCTGGCGCAGCGCCGGGATCCATATCCAGGTCGGGGTTAAAGTGTGGTATATCAGTGAGGGTTTCCAGCTGCTGCACTGCAAATATACCTGCCGACAGCTCCGTGATGGCCCTGATAAGATGATGATTGGAAGAGGATTGCCGGGTGCTTCCGCAGATAGCCAGTAGTTTTATTGGTGCCGTCATATTGTGATCGTTCTTTGGCTGCAAATTAAGCGGATTCCCTTTGTTGGCCAGCCGCCGCGCATCGATTTTATTGATGTGCCATAGAGCCTCTTGCATCTCCCGGAGATTTTAAAAAAATATTCTCCGGAAAAAAAATATATTTGTCTGACTAGGTTCCTGATATCAACTAAGAGAGAATTCCATGTATAATGAAAATGAATTGCTGGCCAAAATCGCGGCAGGAGATGAAGCTGCCTTTAAACAACTTTTTGAACAACACCGGAAGAAGCTCTATCATTACCTGATCACTATCACCAAATCAAGGGAGGTGGCGGAGGAAATTGTCATTGATGTATTCCTGAAACTATGGACAGGCAGGGAGCTGATCACCAATATCCAGCATATGGATGCTTTCCTGTACAAAGTGGCCTACAATAAAGCCATGGACTTCTTTAAACTGGCGGCCAGGAATGCCCGTTTACAAAAGCTGGTACAGGAGCAAATGGAAGCCCACCAGGAGCAAAGCGCCGATTACAGCCTGCTGAACAACGAATGCCGGGAGATCCTGAACAATGCGTATAAGCAGTTATCGCCCCAGCGCCGCCTAATGATCACCCTCAGCCGGGAAAAAGGGATGACCCATGAAGAAATAGCCACTGAGCTGAACCTTTCCCGTAATACCGTTAAAAACACCATCTCCGACAGCCTGAAAATTATTAAGCAGTACCTGCTGAATAACCATATTACCCATTTTGTGTACTTATTGCTGTTGTCAGATTTATTTTTGGACTGATTAGTACTACCCCCTTCTTTTTGTCGTCATAGCAGTTATATAACTGACATATGTCGTCTAATCCGTTAAGACTAAAACTATTACTGCGAAAATACCTGTCCGGCGAATGTACTCCGCCGGAGCTGGAAGAATTCTGGGCACTGATGGGGGAACTGTCGGAAAACGACCTGGTATCGCAGGAACTGGCGGCGCTCTGGGAACGCACGCCGGAGCAGGCGCAGGAGCCTATGTGGGAGCAATTATACACACGCCTGCAGGGGAAGATGTGGGAAGGCGAAATTGATATGCTCAAAGTGATGACGGTAAAGCGTAACCCGCTCTACAAAAGAATGACCATAGCTGCTGCGGTGATAGTGGCTGTTTTCAGCGCCTGGTGGCTGCTGCCGGTTTCAAAGCCCACCCCAGTTGTTACCGCTGCGCTGCCTGCAGCACAGCATACCTCCAATAAAGTGATCAATCTTCCCGATGGCAGCGTGGTTACGCTGAATGAAAACAGCCAGCTGGACTATCCCCTTGCTTTTGAAGGCCGCAGCCGGGAAGTATACCTGAGAGGGGAAGCTTTCTTTAACGTAGCGCCGGATAAGAACAAGCCGTTCCTGGTGCATACCGGCGCTATTGTAACCCGTGTGCTGGGCACTTCCTTCAATATCAGGGCGGCAGGAGATAATTCTCCTATAGCCGTTACCGTTACCACCGGAAAGGTACAGGTACAGAAGGACGATAAAGCCATACTGGCCGAGCTGCTGCCAGGAGATCAGCTGATACTTGATAAAGCCGCCATTGCGCCGCTGGTCACCAAAGCCAATATGAAAGAAGTACTGGTCTGGAAAAAAGATGAGCCGGTATTTGAAGACGTTTCCTTTGAAGCAGCCATTCCACTGATCAACAAATATTATGGCATTGATATCCGGTTCAGGGATGAATCCCTGCGGACCAAAAAATTCACCGGAAATTTTATCAACGATCCCATGAAACAGGCGCTGGACGTGATCTGTGAGCTAACGCATGCTCAGTGGGAAAAAGGACAGGACAGTACTATCTGGCTGGATAAACGATTTTAAAAAAGGCTATACTAAGGACGAGTTAGTATAGCCGGTTGTTTTAAACATTTAGGTAAACATTTAAAAACTACCCAAAGGTATGAAATTTCTTATCAGGGGAAGGCTACGCCTTTTCCCAAAGCGAACGTTTGCGTATTATATGAAATTAAGTTGCTTACTCGCCTCTGCTTTTCTTTTCAGCATCAATATGCTGATTGCTGCTCCCGGCAAAGCGCAGCGATTGGAAGAAGTGGACGTTACCGTGAACCTGAAACGGCAATCACTCAGGGAAGGGATCCGGCAGATCCAGCAACAAAGCGCTTTTAAATTTGCTTATGTGGCCTCCCAGCTCTCTCCCTATGATAACATTACTATGCCGGCAGAACGCAGATCGGTATTGCAAACACTCAACCTCCTGCTGGAAAATACCGATCTTGCCTGGTCGCTGAACGGCAATACGGTCGTGATCACTGAAAAACGGGGCACTGATCCCCCTTTGCTATCCGCACGGGTGATCACTGTAAGCGGAAAGGTGACCGATGAAAAAGGCAACGGGCTGCCCAATGTAACCATTACCATCAAAAATGGTGGTGGCGGCACTATCACTGATGTCAACGGTCACTTCACCGTCCGTGTACCCGATGAAAAAACCATTATTGTTTTCAGTATGATAGGGTATGCTTCCGTGGAAATAGCCGCCGGCAGCAGCACGCCGCTGAATATTATACTGAAGGAAGAAACCCGTTCCCTCAATAACGTGATCGTAGTAGGATACGGTACCCAGAAGAAAAGGAATGTAACCGCCGCCATCTCCTCTGTGCCCATGGCCGAAATGCGCGACATGCCCATTTCCAATGTGGCCACCGGTATGCAGGGAAAAATCCCCGGCGTAGTGGTACAGCAAACAGGAGGCGCACCCGGCGCTACGCCAGCCATCAAGGTACGTGGCTTTGGTTCTATCACAGCAGGTACCAACCCGCTTATTGTGGTGGATGGAAACATTGTAGATGCCAGTATTTTCAGTAACCTCAACAGCACCGATATTCAAAGCATTGATGTACTGAAAGATGCGTCTTCCACCGCTATCTATGGTTCCAAAGGTTCCAACGGCGTATTGATCGTAACCACCAAACGGGGTAAATCCGGCAAAACCAAGTTTAACGCCGACGTATATACGGGGTTCCAGGAACTGTCCAAAAAAATAGATATCCTGAACTCACAGCAGTTCGCCGAGTTCTCCAAAGAAGCTTCCAACAACGCCTATCTTGATAATGTACCCGGCGCCAGTATATCAGACCCCAACAGCGTAAGGCCTTCTTCGTTCCTGCGGTACCGTTATCCCCGCGGCGACCTGTTCAGCTGGTTCAACTTCGATGATCCGCAGAAGGTAGCGGCCATGCCTACCTACGATTACCAGGATATGATTTTCCGTAAGGGAATGATCAACAACTACCAGGTAACCGCCAGCGGTGGCAACGATAATGCGCAATACCTGGTTACCGGCGGCTACCTGAAACAGGATGGTATCATTGAAAGGTCAACACTGGACCGCTACTCTATCCGCGCCAATGTAGACATCAACGTGTCTGAGCGCTTCAAGCTGGGCGCCAACATCAACCCGGTATATAAGATCCAGAATGATGTGAACAGCGATGGGCACTGGGCTGACAACGGCATCATCAATGCGGCTTTATCTTCCGTGCCTATGGCGCCTATCTGGAACGATGATCATAGCGCCTACTCCTCACAAGCTGCACTGGCCGGTCCTTATGGCTGGGCCGGCGTTACCAATCCGGTAGCCAATATCACCGAAAATCCGAATGAGCTGATCACCACCAATTTGCTTACCAATGTGTACGCATCCTATAACTGGAAAGATTTCACTTATCGCGCTACCGGTAATTTCAACGTGGGCTCTACCAGGAGGAGCAGCTATAAAACCTCGCGACTGCCATTGAACCAGCTGCTGCCGCCTACACAGGCAGTGGGAGCAGATTCTTCTGATATGACCACCAGCTGGTTATTTAACCAGACCCTCAATTATAGCAAAACTACCGGTTCTCATAATTTTGATGTACTGGTGGGCATGGAAGCATATAAACTTCAATACCAGAAGAGCACGGCCGTTGGTACCGCTTATGCCAACGATGTAGTGCCTACGCTGAATGCAGCCGGGTTACCAAGCAGTGTATATTCGTTCAAAACCGCCAATACCTCCACCTCCTACTTTGGCCGTGCCACCTATAACTACAAGGAAAAGTATATTGCCAATGTATCCCTGCGCGCAGATGGCTCCTCTATCTTCGGTACCCGGAACAGGTGGGGCGTATTCCCTGCGGGGTCTGTGGGATGGGTGGTTACGGAAGAACCGTTTATGAAAAACGTACCGGTGATCTCCAATGCCAAGTTACGGGTAAGCTATGGACTGGCAGGCAATAACCAATTCTCCGGCGACTATCCATATCTTGCTACGCTTGCTGCAGATAACTACAGCTTCAACAACTCACTGGTGAATGGCCTTGGCGCCGCTTCGTTAGGTAACTCCCAACTGGGATGGGAAAAAAGCAAACAGTTTGATGCCGGCGCCGACATCGGGTTATTCCATGAAAGGATCGTGATTGGCATCGACTATTATAAAAGAAATACCGACGGCCTGTTGCTGGCGGTAAATGTGCCTACCCTCACCGGTTTCAGCACAGCCATTAAAAATATCGGCGCCATGGAAAATAAAGGCTGGGAGTTTTCAGTTGCCACCCGCAACCTCACCGGCGCTTTTACCTGGAACACCAATGCCGCCCTTTCCTTTAACCGCAATACCGTAACAGCGCTGGGCCCTACAGGAGATCCTATCCGCAGCAATTCAGGAGTGAATGAAACTAATATCACCATCATCGGCAAACCGATTGGTAATATCTATGGATACAAACAGATAGGCATATTCCAGAACCAGGCCGACCTTGACAAATATCCGCACGATGCCACTTCCAGGCCGGGTGACGTGAAGTTTGAAGATGTAAATAAAGATGGAAAGATCACTGCAGATGACCGTACGATAATAGGTAACAGTCAGCCTGATTTTATTTACGGCTTAACAAACACTTTCCGCTATAAGAACTTCGACCTGATGGTGGCCATACAGGGGCAGCAAGGCGGACAAATACTGAATCTCAGCCGCCGCTTTTTTGAGAACGTGGAAGGAAGCCAGAACCAGCTCACTACAGTGCTGAACCGCTGGCAATCGGAAGACAAACCAGGTAATGGTATTGTTCCACGTGCCAACCAGCGCACCACCGGCAACAATAATGCTATCTCCAGCCGCTGGGTGGAAGATGCCAGCTACCTCCGCATCCAGAATATAAGCATCGGCTACCAGCTGCCGGAAAAATTATTGCAGCATATCCGGATACAACAAGCCAGGATCTATTTATCCGCACAAAACCTGTACACCTTTACCAACTACCTGAACTACAATCCTGAAGTAAGTAATTATGAAGGCGCTTTAACCAGCGGCGTAGACTATGGCCGGTATCCGCTTGCCAGAACATTTGTGGTTGGGGTAAATATTGGATTCTGATCTTGCTAAAAATTTTAAAAACATGCGTACAAATTATATATACATACTACTGGCAGCCGCGGTTTCATTCACTGCCTGCAAAAAGAGCTTTCTTGAGCAGCTCCCTCCTTCTACCGCCACTACCGAAAACTTTTATAAAACGGCGGATGATTTCAAAAATGCGCTCAATGCCAACTACGGCTCATTGCAGTCCGGCGGCGTGTTTGGCAACGCATACATATACGGCGATATTCCATCCGATAATAACTTCCCTGTGCCTTCCGGTTCTGTAACAGACCAGGACGAATTTGACCGGTTCTATATCAAAACCACCAACCCGTTTGTGGCCGCACGCTGGAACGATAGCTACAAAAGCATCTCCCGCAGCAACACCATCCTCTCAAGGATTACACCCATAGCCATGAACGATTCGCTGAAGAAACGCTTCAGCGCTGAAGCACAGTTCCTCCGCGCACTGGTGTACTTTAACCTGGTACGTTCCTTTGGCGATGTACCACTGGTAGTTACCGAAATTACCAACGCCGACCAGGCATATGAATACACCCGCGATCCAGCCGCCACTGTGTATGCGCAAATAGAAGCCGATCTGAAAGCAGCTGAAGCCGTGTTGCCGGTAAGCTATACCGGAGCCGACATAGGCAGGGCAACCAGCGGCGCAGCCAAAGCCTTGCTGGGAAAGGTGTTGCTCACACAACATAAATATCCCGAAGCCGCCGCAAAGCTCAAAGAAGTGATCAGCTCCGGCGCTTATGCCATACTGGATAAATACGCCGATGTATTTGATGTGGCAAAGAAAAATAATAAAGAATCCGTTTTTGATGTGCAATACAAATCCGGTGGTGTGAAGGAAGGCAATCCCCTGCCCAATTCATTTGCTCCTGAAAACTCCGGCAATGCCGTGATCATGTTTGGCGGCGATGGCAACAACCAGCCCACTCCCGATATGGAAAGCGCTTATGAAACCGGTGATATAAGAAAGAACTTTTCTATGGCCACTTCTTATGTAAATGCCAGTGGCGCCACTGTAAATTATTATTTTGTGAAGAAGTACTTTGATGTGCCTGCCACAAAAAATGATAATGGCAATAACTTCCCGGTGATCCGTTATGCAGATGTGTTGCTGATGTATGCGGAGGCTCTCAATGAAGTGGGCTACCAGGCCAGCGGCGAGGCTTTCACTTACCTGAACAGCATCCGTAAAAGAGCAGGACTTGGAGAAAAAACAGCCACCGATGTGCCTAACCAGGCAGCGTTCCGGCTGGCCATAGAAAATGAAAGACGCGTGGAGCTGGCATTTGAGGGGCATCGCTGGTACGACCTGGTGCGCACCGGCAGGGCCATCCCGGTACTTAACAGTAAAAAGGCACAGATCAGGTTGGTGGCAGATCTTACTGCCGATAATATGGTAATACCTGTGCCGCAAAGCCAGATAGACATCAACAGGGATAAGATCAAACAAAACAAAGGATATTGATGATACGTAAAACCGTTTTTACTTTTTTATGTTTAACAGCTGGTATGGGTAGTGCTTTCGCACAAACCAGCCAGCTGTTGGCTTATGTAGATCCTTTTACCGGCACTTCCAAAAGCACCACACTCACAGCCCTGGTACACGGCGCCGGCACCGAACAGCTGGCCAATACTATTCCTGCGGTAGGCACGCCGTTCGGCATGACCCAATGGACGCCACAAACGCGGCTCACCGAACAAAAATGCGTAGCGCCCTTTTACTATACCGATTCCCTTTTCACCGGTTTTCGTGGCACCCACTGGCTCAGCGGCTCCTGTACACAGGACTACGGCAGCATGACCGTTATGCCGGTTTGCGGGGAGCTTAAAACCGTTCCTTCAGACTATGCCTGCACTTTTGTAAACACCAGTGCAAAAGCAACACCGGCTTACTACAGCGTTCTGCTGGGGAGAGATAACATAAAGGCAGAAGTAACCGCCACTGCGCGCTGCAGCATGATGCAGTTCACTTTCACTAAAGACGATGACTGCTATATGATCATCCGGCCCAACAGCGACCGGGGTAAGGGCGCCGTGTACATCGACCGGCAGCGGAAGGAGATCTCCGGTTACAATCCCGCGTTCCGTATTTACCAGGGACAGGGACAACCCGCTGGTTTCAGCGGTTACTTTGTAGTGCAGTTTGAAGAAGGCTTCAGCGATGCCAAAGTATTCCGGGACAACAACATACTTGCTGCCGACAGCATCAGGGACCAGCCGGGCATTGGCAGTGCGGTGAAATTCAACGTGCATAAAGGCAGCGTGATCAGGATCCGCATTGGTACATCTTTCACCAGTATTGAAGCAGCACGCGACAATCTAAATGCAGAGATCGATCATTGGGACTTCAGCGCACAAACCGCCACAGGCAGTGATGTATGGAATAAAGCACTGGGCAAAATTGAAGTAACTGGTTCTTCAGAAAAAGATAAAAAGATCTTTTATACTGCATTGTATCATACCATGCAGCACCCGCGCTTGTTCAGCGATGCAAAGGGAACCTATCCCGCCTTTGCGCAATCGTACCAGGTGAAACAGCTGGCATCCGGTAACTACTACGATGATTTTTCCATGTGGGATATTTACCGCGCGCAACTCCCCCTGTACGAAATACTGGACACCGCACTGATCAACGACCTGGTGCGTTCACTGATCCTGAAAGGACAGCAGGGCGGATGGCTTCCCATTTTCCCCTGCTGGAACAATTACACCGCCGCTATGATCGGCGATCATGCCATTCCTTTTATTGCATCTGCCTATAACAAAGGGATCCGCAACTATGATATCAGGGAAGCATACCGGTTGATGCGGCAGAACGCTTTTGACACGGCCGCTACGGCCGACTATAAAGAAGGTAAGGGCCGCAGGGCTTTATCTTCTTATCTGAAGTATGGATATGTGCCTTTGGAAGATAATGTGCCGTATGCCTTTCACAGCCGTGAACAGGTATCCCGCACACTGGAATATGCATTCGACGATTACGCATTATCCACCATAGCGAAAGCACTGCACCAGCAAAAAGATTACGCGGCCCTGAAGAAGCGGGCCGGCAACTACGCCAATGTATTTGACCCGCAGCTGGGTGATGTAAATGGCCGCTATGCATCGGGCAAATGGTATGAACATCCCGACAGGGACAGGAAAATGTTTTTTATTACAGAGGGCACACCGCGGCAGTATGGATTTTATGTGCCGCATGATATCCCCGGGCTTATAAAACTAACCGGCGGCAGCAAAAAGTTTGAGGCGGCGCTCGACAGCCTTTTCCTGCAACAGCAGTACTGGCACGGCAATGAGCCGGGTCACCAGATCCCTTTCCTTTATAACTACGTAAACGCCCAAACGAAAACCATTGCGCGCACCCGTGAAATCAGGGCTATGGAATACGGCGTAGGGCCTGGAGGTTTATGCGGCAATGACGATGCCGGGCAGATCAGCGCCTGGTATGTGTTTGCCGCAATGGGCTTTTACCCGGTGAATCCGGTAGCGCCGGAATATGCCATTACTATTCCCGCGTTTGAACGTATTGTTATCCATACCGGCGCTAATACTACTACCACTATCAACGTGGATAACAAACGTATGCCGGCGTTTATTGGCGTCATTAAAAAGAATGGTAAAAGATACAGTACCACCCGCTTATTACATACCGATTTGATGAAAGGCGGCGTATTTGATATTTACCCTACCGATGACGGGCAGTAATTAATCGCAGCGGAAACTGCTCCACAGCGTATCCATTTGCTGCCAGATAATATGTGTGGCAGGCTGCGGGGAGATTTCAAAGAAAAGGGCCGTACGCTGCTGCGCTTCACAATTTCTTACATGTATGGTACAGTGCAGCGTCACAGGGCGCTGTACCATATAATTTAGCATCCGGATGCTGCCTCCGTAAGTATCCGCATCTCCAGCTGCTGTTTTTATTTTTTTGATACTTACAACGGTGGGTACCTGCTTTTCCGCAGGTATCCGGCGGCTGGTAATATTGCGGTTTACAAGGCCATTGTAGTAAGCGGTGAGATAGCTGTTTAATGTGGGAACATCTACTACCGGCCTGTCTTTCAGCCACCAGAGAAAGGCATACGACCAGTGCTCCGCGCTGGTACTGTCGCCCCAGCCGGGAGCAAAGCGGATATCTTCCACTCCTTTATAGCGGATCTCCGGCGCAAAATCTACCGGCACCTCAAAATGTTCGGTGCCCCATCCTTTAGGCTTATCCAGTTTATAAGGCGGTTGCCAGTTCACCGGGTCAAAAATATCCAGGGTATGTTTGATCCATTGTATACATTCGGTTTCATCTGCAATAGAAAGTGCCTCGGGGTAGCGGGAGCCATTGATACGCCTGCCGGGTTGCCGTGCAGCAATGAATTCCGCTTCGGTGTTACCGGCCAAAAGTAGGCGGCTTACCAGTTCCGTAGCATCCGGTATATAGGTATCGTACAGGCTGTTGCGGCGTTCCTTCAGCAACCAGGCAACATCTGTATCATAATACACGCGCACAGGTATACGTTGCAGGTACCGTTCGTTGCCAACTGCAGTATCCTGGCTGTTAAAAGGCGTAAGCGCGCGATACCGTTCAGGCCTTACAGCAGGCGTCCCGATTTCACGGGTCATTTTATCTATAATATAACCCGCATCTCCTACCTGTCCGTCGTTCGGTTTCTTGCGGATCACCCGCTGGCACCAATCCCATAGCCCAAACAGGTCTACAGGGCCGCTCACAGTAAAAACAGCTTTAGGATGTATGGGATATGCAGCCGGGAACTGTTGGGTTAATTCCGTATAGCGCAGGGCGATGTTACTGGCATAATCATACCCGGCCAATACAAATTTCGATGTATCCGCTTTGTATTTACCGGCTATATGCTGCAACACAGTACTGATGCGGTTTACGGCAGCAGTATCTGCATACAGGTATTCCTTCATGGAAACGAAAACGGTGAGCAGGTTGTTGGCACAGGCCACATTATGCAACTTTGTTTCCGGTACCAGGTTATCCGGCTGGTAAAAATTATACAGGATCACCACTACACCTTTTATGTTGTGGGAAAGCGGCTGTACAGCAAGATAAGCATTGCCGGTACTGTCTTTTGTATCAAAAATCACTTTCTCCGGGTACTGCGCATAAGCAGTTGCTGCAAAGAAAACAGTTATAAAAAACAGGGCAAAGAAACGGGTGAGCATGATCGGGTAATGTTTAATACAGAACGAAGCCTGCTTACAGCTAAAAAAATGCCGTAATTATCACAGCTGGTAACCAGTGATTTAGCCATTTGCCGGTTGTCCGTTTCCGGACCATGGTGTTCATAGGCGAACGCGGATTTTGTCTGACGCGGATTTTAACTGATTTTTATCATATTCCGGAAAAAAATTTCCAGTTATTTTTGCTAAATTAAAGTAACACCAAAACACCTGGACTATGCAATACTGTAGCAGAATTTTTTACATGATCTGCTTATTGATGTGCATCAATATAGCAGCAGACGCGCAAAAGAAAATCACGGGTATTTACAGCACTATGGACGATTACCTGTCTGGCCGGCTGAGTTACACCAAAGACAACGGCAATAAAGCGCCCAGGCTTCATTTGTACACACTGGCGCCAAAAAGTCACGTCACCCTTCAGCACAATGGCAAAGAAATTCACATCAACAAAAATGAAATATTTGCTTATCAGCTGACAAATGGCGATGTATACCGGGTAGAAGGTAATCATAGTTACCAGATACTGAATAAAAACCCGCAATTATTGCTCTATAAGAGAAAAATACCCACTTCTCCCAAAGCAGGCCCGGAAGATCAGTACAAAACATACTTCTCCGCTTCCAATGGGAAAATACAAACACTGACAGCCTGGAATGTAAAACAGGCCTTCCCTGCCCATGAAACTCTGGCAGATAAGATGGACGCCCTGTTTAAACGGGATGCGGAACTGCTTACCTACGACAGGTTCCGTGGCATGTATAAACTGGAATGGCTGGTAAAATAAATAATTAAAGCAAAACGCCTTCGTCTGATGACCGAAGGCGTTTTACTTTATTACTTTGCCGCTTTAAGAATAAAATCCACTATGGGTGTGGGATCGGGGAAACTGTGCGGATGATGTGCGAAACCCGGTTTATGCATCACCGTTATATTCCCTTTCAGCGCCTTTATTTTCGCTTCAAAAGGTAGCGTGTTCTCCCC
Source organism: Chitinophaga polysaccharea (assembly GCF_902150045.1). GTDB lineage: Bacteria > Bacteroidota > Bacteroidia > Chitinophagales > Chitinophagaceae > Chitinophaga > Chitinophaga polysaccharea_A. The sequence continues at coordinate 3,247,746 of NZ_CABFVU010000001.1, read as the reverse complement.
CGGAGGCACGTCTGTATCCGCATCCGCCAGTACATGCAGCATAGGATACCCCCCTTTCACAATTTCTTTCGTTTTGTATAACGGGCTTCCTTTAAAGTTTATCGCAGCACTGTCGGACGTAAACCCATAATCCTTCCTGAAAGTTTCCCATTCATCCCGTTTGGACAATTGCTTTCTGAACTGGCTTCCCGGCCAGCTGCACAGGTCTAACACTGGATTATCTACATACACCGCCGCTACTTTGTCCGGGTTTTCAGCCGCCCAGTTGTATACATATACCGCTCCCCTGCTCATGCCTTCCATTACTGCTTTCCGCGACAAACCGGCTTTATGTAGCAGCGAATAATAGCCATTCCATAATTGTACAGCTTCCCTGTTGCCAAATAACTCAGCTACGTCGCAATACACTACATGATAACCTCTTTCCAGCAAGGCGATATCTGTTTGCGGCTCATGGCCCCAGAAACGTGCACGCCAGATCCACGGGTGACCCACAGCTGCAAATTTTGGCGCTACCACTTTACAGGCACGGCCCCTGAAATCAAAATCCGCACAGCGGTAACCGTAAAAGGAAGATATTTTTTTATTACCCGGTAGACGAGTGATAAGGTCAAAAGCAGTATCCCTCACCGGCTGCAGCACTTCAAAAAGTGTTTTGGCCATCAGCGTAGTGCCTTCCAGTTCAGGGTGAATACCGTCCGGCATCAGCCCCGGCTTACCAATCAACAGCGCGTTCAAATTTACCAGCTCCACCTGTTCATCATAAGCTACCTGTCTTACTTTAGGTAAGATCCGTTCCCTGATCACCGGGTCCCAGATCTGCGTGGTGTCTTTTACAAATGAAACAACCGGCTGCAACAGCAGGATACGCGGATGTGAAGGCAGGGCCCGGAGCATATGGATCATATCGCGGTAGTCCGCTTCATACTCATCAAGATGCACCCGGTTCACCAGCTTGCTGTCGTTCCCTCCGAGGTCAATCAGCACAATGTCCGGATTACTTGCCAGCGCTGCCTTAAACTGCTGGGTGCTCCGGTAAGGATAATCACCCTTTTTCAGCAAAGTGGTGCTGCTTACGCCATAATTGGTCACCTCGTAACCTGGCCCCAGCAACCTTCCCAGCTGGGCCGGGTAAGATTCCGTTTCAGGATGCTGCAACCGGGCGCCCGCGCAGATGCTTGCTCCCAGGCAGGCAATCTTTACCCGTTGCGCAAATGATGGCAGATGATAAAAAAAGAGAAGAAATAAGATAAGATACCTGGACCTCATACATAGCAATTAAACGTGGAATAATGAGGCGTTAAGATAATATTTACTTTTGTTATTCCACAGATCCTGTTACAGCTGTTGCAGCAACAGCTGGGGCGCCGGGTGCTGCTACGTTGAATTTTGAAATGGCGCTGCGTTTAAGATTCCGGGAAGTGATAACCGCCAGGTTATTCCTGAACACAGGATCCCCTACTATTGGAGTGGCAGTCCCTTTGCCGGTGGCGGGGCGGGCGCTTACATAGTAGCCGGAACGGGGAGCGCTTTCCACCAGCCCTCTTAACAATAGTTCATCGTATTCGCTCTGTATGGTGCTCAGGCTGGTCCGGTATTGCTGTTTTAATGTTCTCACTGAAGGTAACCGGTGACCAGGTAAATACTGGCCACCGGTGATCTTACTTTCAATGTTCGCTGCTATTTCTTCGTATTTATATTGTTTCATCTGTTTATCCGCTGTTAACCCTTTAAAAGCAGGCGAATTTTAACATCTAATTAAACAACACCTCATCTGCAAATACCCATCCCCTGTTTCCTTTTCCAGGATGCCAGCCGGGTATTTTCAGCAATGGATCCAGCACCAGTTTCACGCAGGAAACATGCGTAACGGGGAAAGTTCCCGCTACTTCCATGGCGGCGGCAGGATCATCTTTTTTCCCTGCTGCAGGAATAATTCTTTTTAACAGTTTCAGGTGTTGCGCATCCGGGCCACCCCATATTTCCAGTTTGGCTGGAGGGAAAATATACCCGTTAATATTTCTTAAGATGCCTACCGAAACTGATTGCAGGGGCACGGGCTGTTTAAACAGCAACATAGCTATCATCGGCTCTTTTACATAACCCAGCCATTTCTGGTTGCCCTGGTCTGTACCGCCTTTCTGCCCGTCGCATAAAGTTTTGGCGCCGGAACCGGCGTAGCTTCCATCCGGTTGTGTAAGCAACACCACACTATCGGGCGTATACGCAGATTTATAAAAATTGAACTGCACCGGGTCGCTCGCATACCAGCCTTTTTTACAGGCAATAGCGCGGATAGTGGTATTGTCCTGCAGCAGGAGGCTGTCTTTAAACAGTGGGGAGCTCACGCTGTCTGGCACAGATCCATCAGTGGTGTAGCGGATCTCCACTCCTTTAACAGGGTGCTTCAGCAACAGTTGTGCAGTACTGCGAAAAACCGGTGAAGTGTTTGCCAGCAAAGGCTGGTTCAGTTTCAGCGATTCTTTACCATCATCTTTAAATCCTTTGATAATAGCTACCTGTTTAAATGCAGCAGGCAGCTGATCCAGTTCTGCTGCACTAAGCGATGTGTTCCACAGGTACAGCTCCTTCAGTGCAGGCGCAGCTTTCAAAGCCAGCAACTGCTGAAAGGTAACGGGTGTACCCGACAGGGAAAGGCTTTCCAGGTGCGGCAGCTTTGCCAGGGCCGACAGCGTTTGTCCCTTTACGTTAGTAAAGCTGAGGTTCAGCACCCGCAGCTCAGGGAACTGTGCAATGATATTCAGATCAGCATCCTGTACCGGCATTTTCTGCAGGTGCATTTCTATGATCTGTTTTTTCAGCGGCAGTAATTCTTCGATCGACTTACTATTGAACTGGTCTTTATTATAGCAGTTCACCACCAGTGGCGCTGCATTCAGCGCTACTGGGTAGATAACGCGGTAATTGTTGTTCAGCTTTTGTACCAGTTTTTCATCTGCCGCAGCAAAATGATACACAGGAGCGGCCGAGGGGCCAGGCTGCAATATGGCAGTTGCCAGCAGCCGCAGGCTGTCGTGCGCCGGCAATGCAGCTACTTTCATTTTGAAATCGGCGCCGCCTTTGATCCAGTAATAGAGAAGGTCCGCCTCTTCCGGGGTGAGCTGTGGTTTGCCGGCAGGCGGCATATGTTTTTTTGCATCCAGCGGTAAATGAAGCCTTTCCATTAAGAGGCTCATTTCCGGTTTTCCGGCTACAAACAACTTACCGCTTTTTCCGCCTTTCAGCAATTGGGCTGGCAGTTCCATTGCCAGTTCTCCTTTCGCTTTACCTGCGTTATGGCAGTTCATACATTTTTCTTCCAGTACCGGTTTCACAAGATGTTCATATACCAGCGCCTGGTCAAAAGGCACCTGTGGCCCTTTGCCTGCAGGCGTTACAGGCGCCAGTACAAAATTTTCGCCATGCGTGATGTCGGCTCCGAAGTGCCCGGTGATCACCAGCAAAACGGTTGTGATGAGCACGCCGCCTTTCTGCAATACAGGCCGGTTTATTGGCGACTGGCCCAGCCAGAATAATAAAGAAGCCAGCCAGCACATACTTACGCCGCTCCATTTATGCCATTGTAAAGTGCCGCTGCCGTTATATCCTTCTTCACCTGATAAGAACAATCCCATTATAACGGTAACGGCTGCACTGAGCGCACCGGCAAGCAATAATGCACCGGCCAGCTGCTGTTTCCATGCTTCTGCTGCCGGCTCACGTAAACGGATAAACGTTAATACGCCCGCTACCAGGATCAGTACAATGGGAAAATGCAGCAACAAGGGATGCATCCTGCCCAGCACCTGTAACCAGGGTGGTAATACTACCCGGTTGCCAAAGATCAGTAGGAAAAGGATAAAAATATTGCCGGCAAATAACAGGCTACCGCCTGCGCTTTGCCACCTGGATGGCTGTTTCACGGTCATTATACCCTCCTGAGTTTATATGGATACACTTTCCCGGAAGCCCATTGCGCTACATACAGATTTTCATCGTCGTCCACACATACATCATGCGGGTGCACAAATATTTTTTCTGCCTGTTGCATAGGCTGCAGTTTCCCGTTGGTATACACCGGTGCGGTGCCGCCAATATTGGATACTACCTTATTGTCTTTATCCAGTATGGTTACAAAGCCGCTTGCGTTTGCATCCATATTGGGAGATCGTAACACGGCTGCATACAGGTGATCTCCTTTTATCACAGCGCGGCATACGCATGCACCGGGCAGGGCTATTACTTCCTGTAACTGCCCGTCGAGGCTGAAGCGTTTAAAGCAATTCCTTGTTCTATCGGTAACAATAAGCGTAGGCGTGCCTTTGCGACGGTCTACCACGATACCGTGGGCATTGTCCAGGTGTTCATCTCCCTGACCCCTTCCTCCAAAATATCCCAGCAGCTTTCCATTGCGGTCATAGCGCATTACATATTGTGCGCCATATCCATCTGCAATATAAAAATCACCGTTATCTGCTACTGTGGTTTCCGTAGGTACAAATTCCTCCTTCTTTTTATATACGCCTGTTTCAGCGGGATAGTCAATAGTGAGCAGGATCTTACCATCCATAGTGGTTTTGTATACCTGGTGTTTTTCGGTATCTGTGATGAAAAGATACTCGGTACCGTTTTCATTGCTCAGCGTAAGCCCGTGTGCACCGGGGAATTCATGGCCCCAGTTATCCAGCAGTTTGCCCGACTTATTATAAACAAGGATATTATTCTTTGTTTCGTTGGTAAGCAGGATGATGCGACCTTTTTTGTCCTGCACCATCTCATGGCAGTCTTTCACAGGGTAACGGCTGCTGTCGAGCGTGCCCCATTTGGTGTCCAGTACATAGCGCATACCATTATGCCCGTATACCGGTCCTTTGGGTTTGGCAAAAAGATCGCGGGAAATATAAAACGAGGCAGCTACTAACGCCGACGACTGTATGAATTTTCTTCTTTCCATTATAACAATATTTTATCAGGCCATTAATCCGGGGATTACCTTACCGGCTACGTCTGTAAGACGATAACGGCGACCCTGGTGTTTGAAAGTTAATTTTTCGTGGTCCAGTCCCATCAGGTGTAAGATGGTAGCATGGAAATCGTGCACATGCACCGGGTCTTTTACGATATTATACCCGAATTCGTCGGTTTCCCCGTAAACGATACCAGGCTTAACACCGCCACCGGCCATCCAGATGGAGAAGCAGCGGGGATGATGATCGCGGCCGTAATTATCGGCGGTCATCTTACCCTGGCAATAATTGGTTCTTCCGAATTCACCACCCCATATCACCAGTGTTTCATCCAGCAGGCCACGTTGCTTCAGATCGGTGATCAGCGCTGCAGAAGCACGGTCCACATCCTTTGCCTGCCCTGCCATTTCATTGGGCAGGTTGCCATGCTGATCCCATCCCTGGTGGTACAGCTGGATGAAGCGTACGCCGCTTTCAGAAAGCTTCCTGGACAACAGGCAGTTTGCCGCAAAAGTGCCGGGCACCAGGCAATCCGGTCCATACAGCTTAATGATATCATCTGATTCCCTGGAGAGATCAGTAAGTTCGGGTACAGCAGTTTGCATACGGTAAGCCATTTCATACTGCTGTATCTTGGTATTGATTTCAGGATCGCCAAATTCCTTATACGACTGATCGTTCAACGCGGCCAGCTGGTCCAGCATCTGGCGGCGGTTGGCCATATCAATGCCTTCCGGGTTATTCAGGTACAGCACCGGGCTTTCGCCGCTGCTGAACTGAACGCCCTGGTGGATGCTATCCAGGAATCCATTGGACCATAATTTGGAATATACCCCCTGCCCGTTTCCCTTACCTCTCGACAACAACACGCAGAAGGCAGGCAGGTTCTTATTTTCACTGCCCAGTCCATAGCTCATCCAGGAGCCAAAACTGGCGCGATTGCCCTGCTGGGCCCCTGTCTGGAAAAAGGTGAGCGCGGGATCATGGTTAATGGCTTCCGTGAACATAGAGCGCACAATGCAGATGTCGTCCACAATTCCTGCCGTGTGAGGAAACAGATCGCTGATCCAGGCGCGGGCTTCGCCATACTGTTTGAAATCGAAGTGCGAGCCTACCAGCGGGAACGACGACTGCCCCGAGGTCATTCCAGTTAAGCGCTGTCCCATACGGATAGATGCAGGCAGCTCCTGCCCCATCATTTCCCGCAGCTTGGGTTTATAGTCGAAGCTTTCCAATTGGGATGGCGCCCCGTTCTGAAACAGGTAGATGACCCTTTTGGCCTTGGGTGCGAAGTGCGGCATGCCCGGGATAAAGGGTGCTTCTTCCCCGCTGCTTTTTCCAAAAAGATCGGGAACCAGCAATGAGCCCAGCGCCAGGCTGCCCACGCCTAAACTCAGGCGGGACAGGAACTTGCGTCGGTTCATGTTCAGGTGATGTTCTATGAATTCGTTTTTCATCGGCCATTATTATGCGTGACTTTACGATCGTTATGTTTTTGAAAGTGTTTCTTCCATGTTATAAATGGTGGTGATCACCTGCATCATGGCAGCCCATGAAGCATTGTCCAGGTGCTCTGCCATCGGGTACTCACCATGTTTCAGCAGCTTCACCGCATTATCAGGTTGCTGTTTATACAGTTGTTGTTGCTGATCATAATATTTCTGCAGCAAATCAACTTCACGTTTCTGCGGTGTGCGGCAAACAATTAAACGGAATGCCTTTGTTATGTTGCTGGTAGTATTGTTATCCTTTTGCATAAGGCGGGAAGCCAATACCCTGGAGGCTTCCAGCACAGTGGGATCATTGAGCATGATGAGCGCCTGCAGGGGCGTATTGGTACTGGCGCGCTTTACTTCGCACTGATCGCGGTTGCTTGCATCAAAGATCATCATGGATGGTGGCGGCACGGTGCGTTTAATAAACGTATACAACCCTCTGCGGTAAAGGCTTTTGCCATGATCCTGCCGGTAAGTGGCCAGGATGCCCCTGCCGGAGGTGGCCATTTCCCAAAGGCCTTTGGGCTGGTAGGGCTTTACACTTGGGCCCCCGATTTCAGGTACCAGCAAACCGCTGCTTTTCAGCACCAGGTCGCGCACACCTTCCGCTGTAAGGCGGAACCGTGGCCCACGGGAGAGATAAATATTTTCAGGATCTGCTTTCAGTTTCTCTTTAGAGATAGTGGCCGACTGCCGGTAGGTGGTAGTCATCACTATCTGTTTCATGAGCCGTTTAATATTCCAGCCATGCCGCATAAAATCAACTGCCAGCCAGTCGAGCAGCTGGGGATTACTTGGCAGATCGCCCTGCATGCCGAAATCGCCGGTACTTTTCACGATGCCCCTGCCGAATATTTCCTGCCATTGCTGGTTCACAAAAACCCTTGCGGTGAGCGGGTTCCGTTTATCGAACAACCAGCCCGCCAATCCGAGGCGGTTAGCCGGGTACTGCTTTATATCAAACGGCAATACGGCGTGCGGTGTTTCGGGCTGTACTTCCAGCGTGGGGTTATCATAGTTACCACGGCCAAGGATATACGTTTTCCGCGTAGTATCCTTCTCGCCCATTACAGATACGATGAGGCGGTTGGTATCCTGTTTGTTGATGAAGCTGAGCACTCCTTTGAGATCTTCTTTGGTGATCTCCATATAAGGCGTTTTGGCGTAGGTTTCGGGGCCGCCCACCACAGATTGCAGGCCTACTTCCTTTACATTGTTGAAGAAGGCAAACAGCTCATAATATTCTTTTTGTGAGAAAGGATCATATTTATGATCATGACAATGCGCGCATTCTATCGTGATGCCCAACATACTTTTTCCAAAGGTATTGGTACGGTCTGTTACATATTCTATGCGGTATTCTTCATCTATTACGCCGCCTTCTTCCGTGATCTTGTGATTACGGTTAAAGCCGGAGGCCAGTAGTTGTTCGCGGGTGGCGCCGGGGATCATATCCCCTGCCAGCTGCCAGGTAATAAAATCTTTATAAGACAGGTTTTCATTGAAGGCATGAATCACCCAATCGCGCCAGGGCCACATGGTGCGGTAGTTGTCGTCCTGGTAGCCGTGTGAATCAGCATACCGGGCCACATCCATCCAGTGTACCGCCATTTTTTCCCCATAGGCGCTGTCGGCCAGCAGTTCGTCTACCATACGTTCATACCCTGCGTCGCTGGTATCTTTTGCAAAGCGGTCCATTCTTTCCGGCGACGGCGGCAGACCGGTAAGATCGAGGCAAAGACGTTTCAGCAATCTTTCATGATCTGCTGCAGGATTGGGTTCCAGCCCTTTTTCTTCCATGCGGGCCAATACAAAATAATCTATTTCGTTGCGCGCCCATTTCTCTTTGTTTACTTTGGGCAATGCGGGTGTTACCGGCGCGACAAATGCCCAGTGCGGTTTATATTTTGCGCCTTGTTTGATCCATTTCTCGATCAGCTTTATCTCGTAATTGCTCAGCGCCATATTGGTAGAGGGAGGCGGCATGCGCATAGAGGAGTCTGTGGTGCTGATACGCTGGTACAATACGGAAGCCATCGGGTTGCCGGGCACCAATGCGTGTGCTCCCGGTGTTTCCCGTAGCGCTTTATAGGCGCTATCGGCAATGTCAAGCCGCAGGCCTGCTTCTCGTTTATTGGCATCAGGGCCATGACAGGCAAAGCATTTATCAGATAAAACAGGTCGTATATCAAAATTGTAGTCTACAATTTCAGGTAATTTTTCCTGCTGATTTCCCGGTGCATCGCCATTATTGCACGCGGATAAAAATGCAAGGGAACAGATGGTGAGTCTGACACAACGTTGGAACATAACTTTCAGCAATTAATTGTGCACTGTCTGGTACCGGTTAGCATTTACCGGCAATTACTATAGCTATCTGGTTGTTTAATATTGGTAAAGATCGGGTTTAATCATTCATTATTTAGATAGTATTTTACCGTATGTTGGTATTTTATTACCATTATGTATATACATATCAATGAATTAATCAAGTGGGAGGATTGGAAAGGGAAGTACCTGAAACTGATAATGAGGGTCCGCGCCTGTTAAAAGAAACATCATTAAAATTGCAGCTTAGTCGGCGTAGGCAATTAACCCACTTTGCTTTTCCCTGGCGGCACGCAGCAATAGCAGCAGCTGCTGTACATCGGTATCGGCCTGCAGCGCTGGTTTCATGAGGATGGTATTTTCCAGTTGTTGTATAAGGGTATTGTTCCACCGGAAGTCGGTGTAGTAATCATACTGAGGCGGTATGATCTTCTTTTCTTTTAACAGCCCGAATGTGCGGCTGTCCAGCTCTCCTGCCTGTTCAAGTGATCCGGGGGAGCCTGGTGTTAGTTGTATGTCTGGTATTAAATAGAAGTCTAACATCTATACTTCTTTTAATTTTGCGATCCCGCACCAGGTTCCGTGGTGACTTACAGATACCGGCAAACACCTGCCGTTCTCACGGTGAAGGATATACGGTATTCCCATTTCATCTTTATAAAATAACTCCTTTGCTGAAAGCACCTGCTGCATAAAACCGGTGTAGTTACCGGCCACCTGCACATCTGTATAAACAGCTGTTTCCCGGAGCAGTAGATCACCGGTTGCGGCACAGGTATGGATATAATCATCAGTAACCTGGCTCTGATAATAATAGTTATGATTGTTGTGACAAATGGTACCGGTTATTTCTCCATAAACATGCTCCTGTTCTATACTACAGGTGAACTGTTGCGGGGCATATTTTCTTTCCCGGGTATTGCGGTGCACTATTTTGTAAACGGCTTCCTTACAGCTCCACAGCAGCCAGGTGACCAGCTCCGGTGCAGCCGCTTCGCGGATCATCCTGATTTCACAGGGATGAAACAATTTCTCCAGGAAGCCTTTGCGGTGAGTACGGCTTTCAACGGCAGCAGCCCGGAGATCGATAATGTCGTTGCCGATCATTTTTCACTTAGCTTTGTTTGCACAATATCAAAGGCCGCCTGCACATCCAGCATACGTTCCATCTCTTCATTCTGGATAACGATATCATATTTCTCTTCCACATCCAGTATCACATCTACCAGGTTAGCGGAATTAATTTTGAGATCTTTGATAAAATCAGTGGAAAGATCGATGGTTGCCAGTGCTTCCTGGTTTTTTGCATAGGGCCTCACTATTTCTCTTAACTGCTCAATGAATGTTTCTTTGTCCATGTTAGATTGTTTAAGGTTGCAGGTACTTTTGCAGAATGATACAAGCATTTACATCTCCAAAACCAAAGCTTGCTTTTGCTACTAAATTTATGTCTTTATACAATAGTTGTTCCGGAATTCTTTCCCGGTCTACCAATGCCTGGATATCAGGATGCAGGTCTTCGCAGTTGATATTGGGAGATACAAACCCTTCTTTCAGCTGTAAAGCCACTGCTACCAGTTCAATACTTCCCGAAGCGCTCAAACAGTGACCTACCATGGATTTCAGGGCATTGATATAGGGAAAGTCCTTCCCCTTTCGCTGAAGCGCGGTACACCAGTTCGCTATTTCTTCGGCATCTTTACCGGTGGCCGTAAGGTGACCATTCACCAGGTCAATATCACCCGGCTGCACGCCCGCCTGCTGAAGGGCGGCAACAATACAACGCTGCACGGCTGCAGGGTTGGGGGCCGTCATACTGCCGCCGTTACGCTGCCCGCCGGAGTTGATGTTTCCCCCGAGCACTTCTGCATAAATAACAGCTCCCCGCTCCAGGGCACTATCAAGCGATTCCAGCAACAGCGCTCCTGCCCCGCTGCCGGGAACAATGCCGCTGGCCGTAGCGCTCATGGGCCTGGACCCGGCCTCTGGTTGTTCATTATGTTTAAAGGTGCTTACTTTCATCGCATCGAAGCCTCCCCATATATAAGGGCCGCTATCGGCGGTACTACCGGCCAGCATGCGTTTGGCATACCCGTACTTAATACGTTCGTAGGCCAGCAGCACACTTTCAGCACCGGTGGTACAGGCAGACGAGTTGGTGGTTACCTGGTTGCCCAGTCCCAGCTTACCGCCCAGGAAAGCGCTGATGCCACTGGCCATTGTTTGTGTAACTGCGGTACTGCCCAAACGCCGTACCTGCAAATCATCTACCTTATAAATGGCTTCGCGGAATTTATCCACGCCGGAGGAACCGGCGCCGAAAATGGTACCGCTGTCCCAGTCGGGCGTATCGCCTGTTAACGGTAAGCCTGCATCGGCCCATGCCTGCATGCCGGCTATTACGCCGTAAATAATACCGGAACTGCTCAGCTGTTTTAGTTCCAGTTCTTCAAAATATTGTTGCTGCAAAGTAACAGGCACCTCCGGCATACCTGCAATCTGGCAGGAAAACTTCAGTGCGGCCAGTTGTTCGTCATAACGGATACCGGATCTACCTTTTTTGATCGCTTCGCTGAAAGCCGCTATGCCCGTGCCATTTGGCGCTACTACTCCTAATCCTGTTATGACAACCCTGTTATTCATTTTTATTTTTTGATGATCATGCCTTCTATCGTTCCGTCGCAAACCAATGCGCCGGCAGTATTATATAATTCCACGCGGCACTTCAGTTTATTAAACCGGAAATATATTTTTGTTGCCTTTGCCTTCACTGTTTCACCCGGGGCCACAGGCAGGTAAAAGTCGATATGCGCAGCCGTCATAGCCACCGTGGGTAACTGTTTACGTACCTCATCCTTCAAAAGATAGATACCTAAACAGGCCAGTCCTGTTTGCGCCATTACTTCTGTAAGCAGTACGCCCGGCGTAACGGGGTGCCCTTTAAAATGTCCTTTATAGCAGGGCATATCTGCACGGAATGTAAATATACCTGTTACTTTTTCCTCATCAATATATTCCAGTTCATCCACAAACAGGAAAGGCGGCGCATAGGGTAAATGCTGCAGGATCTCTTCTTTTGTCATACGCTAATGAATATGTGTGCCTCCGTCGACCGGTATTATAGCTCCATTGATCCAGGCGGCTTCGTCCCTGCATAGCAGGTATACTACATTTGCCACGTCTTCCGGTGTGGTGAGCTGCCGGAACGGGTTCTTTTCCCTGCTGTATTCCAGCAATGCGCTGCTGCCGGGAATTTTCCGCAACGATGCCGTATCTGTTACTCCCGCACGGATGCAGTTAGCTCTTATACCGTGCGGTGCAAATTCCAGCGCTATACTCCGGGTAATGGATTCCAGCGCCGCTTTTGCAGCCGATACGGCAGCGTAGTGTTCCATCGCCTTGTAACTGCCATCGCTTGTAAAAGAAAGGATACGTGCATCAGAGGCAAACAGTTGCCTGTGCAGGATATCGACTGCCCATTCATATAAGCTCACACCCATATTCCCGATGGTGGTATTGAAATCATCTGCATCGAGGTGGGGCAAGGCTTTAAGGTTTCCCCTGGCAATACTGTGCAGCAGGCAACGGATGCGGCTTTCGCCCATAGCGGTTTGCAACTGCTGCAGTACCTCTGCACGCTTTTCTGCATTCAGCACATCTGTATTGAATGTGAGCAGCTGTACCCCCATCGCCCTGATCTCTTCAAACTGCCGCCCGATACCAGCCAGCTCCACGCGGGTGTTGCGGTGTACAATACAGAGGTTCATGCCATGCGCCGCGAGTTTACGCGCCGACGCCAATCCCAGCCCGGAACTGCCACCCAATATTAATGCCCAGTATGATGAAAACTCCTTTACCATTGTAATAGTATTCGTTGCGCGGAGAAGCCGGGGCCAAAGCTCAGCATCAGTCCTTTATCGCCTTTGGGTAAGGATTGCTCCATGAACCTTTCCAATACATATAACACCGTAGCGCTTGACATGTTGCCATACTGCCGCAGAATTTCTTTGGTGTCGTCCAGTTTTTTTCCCATACTGCGGAACAGTTCTTCTACCAGGTTGATGATCTTTTTTCCGCCGGGATGAAAGATCAGGTGATCGATATCTGCGATGGTGAGATTATTTTTTGCGAGGAAAGGATGCACAATGTCGCCGAAGTGCGCTTCAATTTTTTCCGGCACTTCAATATCCAGTACCATTTTTAAACCGCTGTTGGAGAGATGGAATCCCATCAGGTATTCCGCATCAAAGAAATGATACATTTCCTCGGCGAGTATTTCGGGACCGTTGTCCTGCTCATGGGAAGAGAGGATAGCACAGGCGGCGCCATCGCCGAAAATAGCCGCACTTACAATATTGGCCATTGAAAAATCATCCAGCTGAAAAGTGGCAGTTGGTGATTCCACGGCTATTACGGCCGCTCTTTTACCGGGGTTTGCTTCCAGCATTTTTTTGGCGTAGATGATCCCGGAAACACCGGCCGCGCAACCCATTTCAGTAACCGGCAGGCGCACAATATCCTGGCGCAGCTGTAAAGCATTGACCAGGTATGCATCCAATGAAGGGATCATGATACCCGTACAGCTTACGGTAATGATATAATCGAGATCTGTTCCTTTCAGCCCGGCTTTCTCCAGCGCGCTTTGCAGGCAGGTACGGCCCAGGGCAATCATCTCCCGCTGGTAGATATTATTTTTTTCTTCAAAAGAAGTTTTTGTAAACACTTCCTCAGGTCCCATAATGGAATAACGTTTATCCACGCCGGCGCCTTCAAATATCTTGATCACCTTGCGGATAAATCTTTCTTCCTGGCCCTGCAGCCATAAGGATAAAAAGGGAATAATTTCGGCGGTAGTTCTTGAGTAAGTCGGTAGTGCTTTGGTGACAGTCTGAATTTTAACGCTCATATTTTATTGATTATCCATTGATACCGGAAGGCCCATTTCCATTTGAGGGAATACTGATCAATATTAAGTTCTGCGGATAAACGCTGTAATTCTTTCTTTTTAAATCCCCGCAGAATAGATACCAGTCCATCTTCCCTCACCATCCTGTTTAAATTGAACACGAAGCATACCAGCTGGAACAGGCGGTAGGCTATGGCGCTGCGGTGAAGGTCGTTGATCACTACTCCCCTGGCAGCCTGCCGGTAAAACATCTTGAGCAGCTCCCGGATCTCCGCTTCTTTAAAATGATGCAAGGTAAGCGTGCATAAAATAATATCATAGCGTTGTTCCCGGAAGGCGGGCCGGGTAATATCCTGGCAATAATACTCAATATGCGGATAATCTTTTGATAAATTCCGTGCATGCGTTACCGTAGCCTGGTTGGCATCAATACCAACCAGTTTTATTTTTCTTCCGGAAGAAAAAGCATCCGACAGCTGCCGCAGCATATCGCCGTTACCACAACCAATATCCGCGATGGTAATTTCCTGCTGCGCCGGGATATCTTTCAGTAAAGCCGCCACCCCTTCGCGGGTGATGCGGTTCCCTCCCAGCAGGAAATTGATCTGTGCAATTTTGTCGAGCGTAGCCTTCAGCAAATCTCCTTCCATGTTGAAATCGTCCATAATTTCAGCAGCATGGCTCCGGTGCCTTGTATCTACACGCATTCCGGTATTGCATTTAACGGTTTGCCATGGGTGCGCCTGATAATCCCGGGCAGCAGGCCGGGGAAGAGGATCAGTCCCTTCATCATAGTGGCAGAAAGCTTTTCATTACGGAACAACCGGGATAATACGCGGCCGGTGCGCATCCGGCCACTGAACATTTTATTCCAGTCTTTTATATATTGCTGTTCCATCTGCAAACGGTTACCTGCCGGCGATGAAAAATACGCCAGCACTTTTTCTGCCGCTATCCGGGCGCTTTGTATAGCCATTGCCATACCATTACCGCACAACGGGTGAATAAGACCGGCGGTATCGCCGATCATCAGGATATGATTCAATACTTTTTCCTTATCGGTAAAAGACACCTGGCTGATAGTTAAAGGTTTATCGAACAAGGGTGTGCTGTTTTCAAAAATGTCCTTTAAATGCTGGTTGCGATACAGCACCTGTTCCCGGTGTGATTCTATCTGCTTAAAATGCTTAAAGCTCTCGTAACTCACCAGGTAGCAGATGTTTAGGATATCATCTTCTACTTTTGATACCCCGCAATAGCCTCCGTCGAAGTTATGGAGGCCCACCATATCGGCGGGGAAGCTGCCGCGGTAATGCGATTTCACTGCCAGCCAGGGAGATTTTTCATTAAAGAAAGGACGGGAAAGCTTCCCATCGAGCGCCGCTCTTTTGCCATAGGCCCCCAGCACCACAGGTGCGGAAAAAACGCCATAGCCGTTGGTGTCAATGAAAAAACGGTCGTTCTCAAAAAACACATTGGTCACCGTGTCTTCAATTAATTCCACACCATTTGCGATCATCTTCTGCATCAGGAACTGGTCGAAGGTATAACGGCTTACCCCAAAACCTCCCAATGGCAGCGCTGTTTCCAGCGTTTTCCCGTAGTGGTCTGAAATAATTAACCGGTTGATCCGGGAAGGCTGTAATACCGAAGGGTCCGCATCCAGCGACTGCAGATATGGTAATACTTCGTTGGAAACATATTCCCCACATACTTTGTGTGAAGGATATTTGCTTTTCTCGATTACGGTTACCTGTAATCCTGCTTTCGATAAATGAATAGCGCTGGTGAGGCCCGACAGGCCTCCTCCTATAATAATGACATCTCTGGAACCCATACCCCTATGGTTAAAACAATAACAAGCTCCGACACAAGGAAGGAGCCCATCCCAATATAGCAAATTTATGGCCGAAATCAGTTTCATTAAGACCAGAATATTCTTTATGAATCATAGGTTTATAAAACTTAACATTGGCAATATTATTTAATTGTTAATTTTGAATATAAACATTTTTCTAAATAATATAATTGCTCCATGACTGATTCGAGTAAACCAACCGGCAAGCATCTCAAAAAAGAAGCCGGTGCAAAAGTAGCCGCCGTATTAAACGCGCTGAGCGATTTAAAAGAGAAACTGGGAGAAAAGAAATTTCTCAGGAATGTAAAAAAAGCCGCTAAAGCGATGACCGCGGGATTAACGGATAAACAAAAAGACCCTGCGAAGCCGAAGAAAAAAGCTGCTGCCAAAAAAGCAACTGCTCCCAAAGCCAACACTCCCAAAGCCGCCAGCAAAAAAGTGACGCCAAAGAAAGCTGCTTCCAAGAAAGCCGTCGCTAAAAAAGCTTAATCCTGCATCTGTAATTCCTGTAAGTATCTTTACTGTTCCCTTTAGAGGAACCGGCATTACTATGCCCTGAATGGTAGGGATACTTACAGGTTGGGCTGCCGTACGTAACGGTTCACATCATAATTTTTATTGTTCCACGCCATGCCGCCGGCTACCAGTCCTTCGTGGAGGAACCCTGTTTTTACCAGTACCCTTTCCGAAGCTGTATTACCCGGCAATACATCTGCCACCACTTTTTTCACCTCCAGGGCAGTAAAAATATATTGCACTACCGCCTCAATAGCTTCGGCCATATAGCCTTTGCCCCAATACTCCTGCACCAGCGCAAATACCAGCGGCACCGTATCTTCTGTTTCGTAATTATTGAAACCGATAAACCCGATCAACTCCGTTTTATTTCCAAGGGCAATGCCCCAGCGAATCCCTTCTTTATCAGTAAAACGTTTCTTAAAAAGATCGATAGCGGGGCGAACATCTGCCACTTCGCTCAATGGAATAACATGATAATAACGGGTAACCCGTTTATCCGTCAGCAGGTAAAACAGGTCCGGCTGATGCAAATGTTCAATTTCAACCAGGTGAAGACGGGGGGTAAACAAAACAGGAAAAATTTCCGGCAATAATCTCATATGTTGGCTGTCTCATTTAACGGCCTCAATATAAAAACAATTGCACCACTCCACCAAAAATGTTATCTGCGGCAGGCAAAAAAAAGTATCTTGTCCGGAAAACTTATTCCACGACATGTCACTATTCACTCAGCGTCCGGCGGCAGCATGGCTGACCGCAGGTATCAGCTTATGGGCTGTTACCGCCTGCGCACAATCCTACTCTTTCAATGAAAAAGGCATTTCCCGGCCCGTGCTGGAACATTACCTGGACCATGCAGTTACCATGACCGAATTCCTCGCGGTAGATCCTTACGCTTCCGATGCGCCTTATCCCAACAAGGAAGACGATATCCGCCTGATCCGTAACACCGGGGCAAAGTTCATTGGCCGCGCCATTTACCGCTGGGGAGGAGAAGCGGTGCTGAACAACAAAGACTACCTCGACAATGCCAAACGATTGGTAGAAGAGGTACACAAAAATGACCCGGATGTCATTTTCCAGGCAGCCCTTTTTGAACAGATCAGTGAGCAGGTAAATACCATTCCTGTTCCTGCATGGGCATTCAGGGCACTGGGACTAGTCGCGGAAAACCGGCATTTCCGTTATGCCGATATGCTGAACACCAAAGGCAAACTGGTGGATCACTGGAGCAAAGGCAACAGCGTGCCTGATATTACGCGCGTGGAAACCCGTCTGTGGTTTATGTTCCTGGCCGGTACTTATATGGAGGTGGGATGCGAAGCGCTTCACCTGGGGCAGATTGCCCTGATAGGCATGGAAGATCCACAGCTTACTGAATGGGCCGCTTTCCTGGAAAAAATACGGGCCTATGCAAAAACACATACCCGTCGCCATTGGGTATTGCTGGATGCCCATACGCCATCGGGCGGTATGGTGGCCAACGGTAAAAGCTTACTGGATTTCAATTCTTTCCCGTTGCGGATAAAATCGGTACCGGAACGGCCACAGGAAGGTATTTTGGCTGTTGGTTTTACAGATGCGCTTTACGGGAGAAGCAAAGGCGGTATTGCACCCAGTGGCTGGAAAGCCGTGTCGATGCCTTACCTGGTGGAGTTGGATAATTTTGGTATCAGCAACCATCCCGGTGTTCCGGATACCACTACCATTTATCCCTGGGGGTTTGATGAGATCAGCTGGTTTTACCAGCAACCGGAGCAATACCGCAACAACTGGCTGCGATATGCCCACCAATGGGTGGCAGACCATGACGCCAATGGCCATTTGCAGATGCCGGTAACAAGAGTGGTTACACTGGGCAGGAAACAACCCAGATTAAAGTACCGGGCCAATACCCGCTCCCCCCAATGCCCCGACGGGATGAATGATGAAGCCACCATTAAAGCTATCTGGCAGGCAGCAGATGCACGTAAAAAGTAAGGGACACCGGCGGTTACAATTAACCGCCGGTCGCTTTATTTTTGTTTCACAAACCTCATTTCCTGTGAAGTAGCCACAAATGCTGACTCCACCATCTGGTTTAATTTCGTTGTCACCACCAGGGTGTCTCCTCTCCAGGAAATTTTTCCGCCAATATCGATCACTTTCACGGTACCGCCGCCAGCCGAAGGATTTTCGACCATTCCATTACTGAAGTAAATGGAATCGGCGCCCACCAGTTTATAAGGACTTACTGCGCTGTAAGGCGCCATGGTCACCTGGAAGGGGACGTCCATATCGGTCAGCAGTTGTCCATCCACATACATCACCATCCTGAGCATGGTATCAATGGAATAGCTGAGCGCATTAAACCTGAACGAACTGCCGTCGATCACACAGGTGCCCTTGTTGTTGAATGTTGTATAATCACTGTAGGAAATGACTTTGGCATTGCCTTCCGACACGGTACTGGTGCCTGTCATGGTGGTACCTGCAAAATTCCAGTTGCCTTCAATTTTATTGTTGCCAGTTACGGGTGGTGTTGTGGGAGGCGGAGTTACGGGGGTAACGTTATCCGGTCCGGCCATTTCAAGGCTTCCACAGGCAGTAAGAACGGTAGCTAAAACCGCCACCAGGGTCAGGGATCTGTAAATGTTCATCTTCATAAGTTATTACACGGGATATTGTGCGCGAAGTTACATCAATTCACTTATCTGCAGGCTAATCTTTTATTAACTTATCATGCAGCCGGCTGACGCATTCGCATTTCATCAAAGAAAGGGGTTCTTCTTTCTTCCACGCATTTCGCGGCATAAAGGTACAAAGCAGCGCTCCAGGTTTGCCACTCCTGCCCTTTTGCAGTTCCATCCTGTGCTTTCAGCCATTCATTGAATCCATAATCTACCTTGCCGCTGCTGGAAATAGTGATGATCCTGGTAAGCTCCAGCAGTTTTTCTTCCGCCAGCCGGTACTTCTTTGCAGCCACCAGCGCGGCCACATAAAAGCCGCAGATAAAGGGCCAGATACCGCCGTTATGATATTCTCCCGGGAGATTAAAAAAAGCATAGCGTTCATGCCAGTCGCTATCGCCCGGTTTCGTATAGGGGAAGAAGTTAGGAGGCAGTTTCACGCCCAGCTGTCCGTTCTTTATAAGCTCAGCACATTCCTCTTCAATCCATGCCACCATGTCTGCCGCCCGTGTAGGTGCTGCAATGCCGGAAAGTATTGCCAGGCTGTTGCCCAGCAGATCGAACCTTTCGCTGCTCAGCACTTTGTAAGACCACATAGCATAATAGGGTTTGTGTTTCACCACCAGCCCTTCATGTACATGCCGGTGTTGTACTCCCCCGGTGACGGTAAATCTTCCCATGGCCTGTCTTACTTTTTCCGCCCGCTCATGATGCCCCAGGATACGGAGATAACTGTACACAAGGGTGTTTACAAACAGGCCGTAGCCCAGTACCCATTGTTCATCGCGCCAGTCGCTGGTAGGCTGCTGCGCTACCAGGTACCGGTCTGAAGGACTTTGATACTCCATCCACTGCAACGATCTGTTCACCGCCTCTTCGAGGAACTGTTCTTCTTCCGACAGCTTACGGTACATACCGGTTACCAGCAGGAAGAGCGGGGTGCAGTCGCTGGCGCCGAGGTCCTGTTTATCATGCACAAGGGAGGGAATATGCCCGTGCGGCGTCTGGTTTTTTGCCAGTGTTTCCAGCACCTTCCTGATACTTTTTATCAGCACATCGTTACCGGTAACGCCTATACCAAAAAAAGACAGCAACAGGTCCCGTGTATATGGCTCAGGGTATCCCCACCCGGCAGTGCGGGGAAGGCCCTGAAAAGGGCCGTTCACATTATGCAGTAATACCTTCAGTGCGGCATCCCTGGCTGCATTGATGGTTGACCAGGAGGAAGCTTCCATGTTTAACGGATATTAAGTTTTTCATGCATCAACTGGATAAACTGCCTTGCTATCACCCGGTAGTCAAAATTTGCGGTTATTCTTTTACGTGCTGCTTTACCCAATTGTTCCCTGTAGGCGGCATCTGTCATTAACCGCTGCAGGTATTGCCTGATATCATTTACATCTGCCCTGTAGTCTACCGTGCGTGGCGTGGAAAATACCACCTTCTGACTGGTAACAAAACCAGATTCTTTACCGACCATTACTTCGCTGGTTACGATTTCTTCTGCCACACCTGCCAGCAAAGCGGTTTCACCGTGTACCAGCGTATCAAGCATACCCATGGCGCGGATGCCGATCACCGGTTTTTCGCAGGCGCCTGCTTCTACCTGGGTCATCCCGAAGCCTTCCAGGCGTGAGGGCGCCACATAAATATCGCAGGCGTTGATGAGGTACGGCATCTGTTCCCGTGAAACGATACTGGTAACATATTTTACCTTATCAATCAGTCCCAGTTCATCTGCCAGTTCCAGGTCGGCTTTGTTTTGTTTGTTACTGCGTTCCTGGGGCCATACTTTGCAGATATACTTCCAGTTGTCCGGCACTTCGCCGCCTAATTGTGATAATGCATACATCACTTCCCTCGCGCCTTTTGAACAGGCGTCCCCGCCAATAGTAAGAAGCATCAGCTCATCCGGCGCCACGCCCATTGATTCACGGATGGCTTTCACCCCCGGATGTTGCTGAGACATTGGTATAAACCTGTTGGTATTACAGCCTACGGGCAATACGGCAATCTTATCGCCATTGATACCGTCCCTTATATACATTTCCTTAACCCACTGCGAGGTGACCAGGAGCAGCGGCAGCTGGTTTAACACATCGTGGTAGTTAGCAATATACCCATCGGCCACCAGCCACGGTACCGGCTGTACGCCAAACCGCTGCGGATGCAGCACCAGCTGCGGGCAATATCCCCAGTAACCTACCCCTACTACTACATCCGGCTTAAACCAGCTGTAATACCATTCCTTTTCCAATGGTGAATCGTAATGTACTGCCAGGGCATTCACACCTGCTTCCAGCAAACCCTGGTACAATAAGTTTCCCTGTGTTGCCAGTCCTCCTGGGGCTGGCGGATAATCAAATAATAAAAGCACTTTCATAACGCAACCGGTAAATTATTTAGCCACTGGTGGGCTTCCCCGC
The DNA here is from genome assembly GCF_902150045.1 of Chitinophaga polysaccharea. Taxonomy (GTDB): domain Bacteria; phylum Bacteroidota; class Bacteroidia; order Chitinophagales; family Chitinophagaceae; genus Chitinophaga; species Chitinophaga polysaccharea_A. The sequence continues at coordinate 3,226,577 of NZ_CABFVU010000001.1, read as the reverse complement.
TGTTATTGAAACACCAGAACGATTCCGCCTGCGGCGTTGTGGCGGCCTCCCAGCTATCGGTCCTAAATCCATACGTTTGGGTAATCATCTCATATTTCCTTTGCCAGATATCTTTATCCAGCACATGATAAATGGTAGCTTCAGGTACTGCCTCGGGGAAATAGGACTTCAACCCGTCTTCATAAGCAAACACCCAAAGCTCCCCGGCACTGATACGGCCTTGCTGCCATAAGCGGATAACGGCGCCGCTTACTTCTTCATGGCGGAGATGCCGGGTATATTCCCCCTGCGGGTGATGGGTAATGACCAGGTCGTAATGTTGTACAGGCAATAAAGCAAGCACCTGGTTTTCCACTACCTCATCCGGCAAAGGTGTTTGTTCAGGACCATCATCCATATCCCCCATTACACCCTGTGCTCCATACAATTGTAATGCCTTAAAAAATTTAGGGGCTCTGTCCGGATCAGCCGCCCGGCACAGGCTGATGATGGTCCAGTTCCACTGCGGGTGAAACAGAATGCTGCCTCCCGCCCACAGAGTTTCGTCGTCCGGATGGGCTACTATAACTGCAACTGATTTCCTTTTGCTGGTGTGTGGGTTTTCTTCACGCATGTTCATAACAGGTTAATGAGGGTTCTTAAAGTTAACAAATCCCGGGCAGCTGCCCATCACTAAAAATTACTTATTACGGGGAATATTTATCATCTTACATAAAATTTTTACGGGAACATTTATGAAAAGAATTGTAGCATTATCTGCTTTCATAGCAGCAAGTATGGGATTAAAAGCACAAACAATGCAATGGTATAACGCTCCGCAGAAATGGTCGGCAGTTCACAACCGGATCAATGTGACCGTTGACCCCGGTACCGACTACTGGCAGGTAACACATTATGGCTTCATCCGTGATAACGGTCCTTTTTATTACCAGGAACAGGAAGGTGATTTTACGGCTACCGTAAAAATTTCCGGTCAGTATAAAGAGCTGTTTCACCAGGCCGGCCTGATGATCCGCAAGGATGCCAAAAACTGGATTAAAACAGGGATAGAATATGTAGACGGCGTGCAGAATGTAAGCGCCGTAGTTACACGTGAAGTATCCGATTGGGCTGTAGTACCGCGGCACGACAGCCCCAAAAGCATGTGGTTGAAATTATTGCGTAAAGGAGATTATGTGCAGATTGAATACTCTTTTGATAATAAGAAATTTGATATGCTGCGGCTGGCGTATTTCCCTCCTGGCGGTAAAGTGCAGATAGGACCAGTGGCGGCAGCACCGGGAAAGTTGCCTTTTGATGTGGTGTTTGAGGATTTTAAGGTGGTGGCGGAGAAGTGATGTGGGGGGCGGCAATAGGTAAACAGATAAAACACTGAACATGAAAATTTTTTCCGCAAACTATCTTGGAAAAATCTGCGGAGCACTACTCCTCTTCACCGCTAACGGCTACGCACAAACGCAGCGGCCCAACATCATATTCATCTTCTCAGATGACCATGCTTACCAGGCCATCAGCGCCTATGGCAGCAAACTGGTGCAAACGCCTAACATCGACCGCATCGCCCGCCAGGGTGCTGTTTTCAAAAACGCGCTGGTCACCAACTCCATTTGCGGTCCCAGCAGGGCTACCCTGCTTACCGGTAAGTACAGTCACATTAACGGCTATACGCTGAATGAGAAAAAGTTCGACGTGGAACAGCAACTGTTCCCTGCCCTGCTGCAGCAGAACGGCTACCAGATAGCATGGATCGGGAAGTGGCACCTGGGCAACCTGCCAAAGGGGTTCGACTACTGGCGTATCCTCAACAGCCAGGGCCAGTATTACAACCCGGATATCATCGGGCCTAATGATACCAGCCGCATTGAAGGATATGTTACCAATATCATCACCAACCTTTCTGTTAACTGGATAGAAAAACGGGATACCACCAAACCCTTTTTCCTGGTGGTAGGCGAAAAGGCCACACACCGCGAATGGCTGCCGGATATCCAGGATCTCGGCGCATATGATGATAAAACATTTCCCCTTCCGGCAACATTTAAAGACGACTATAAAAACCGTCTGGCCGCACAGGACCAGGATATGACCATCGATAAAACCATGCGCCTGAAAGAAGACCTGAAGGTACATGCCAATTACGAAAAAGGGATCTATGGCCGCTTTACACCGGAACAGAGAAAGGCCTACATCGATTATTATGAGAATAAGATCAGCAAAGAATTTGATGAGCAAAAGCTCTCAGGCGATGCCCTGGTGGAATGGAAATACCAGCGTTACCTGAAAGACTATCTGGCCACTGCAAAATCGCTCGACAGGAACATCGGCCAGCTGCTGGATTACCTGGATAAATCAGGTCTCTCAAAAAATACCGTAGTGGTGTATGCTTCCGACCAGGGCTTCTACATGGGTGAACATGGCTGGTTCGATAAGCGTTTTATTTATGAGGAATCACTGCGTACGCCTTTTATCATTAAATACCCTGGTGTAGTGAAGCCCGGCACTTCTATCGATCAGCTGATGCTCAACATCGACTGGGCCCCCACCTTCCTCCATATCGCCGGCGTAAAGGCGCCTGCCGATATACAAGGCACCTCCTTTTTACCGCTGCTGAAAGCGGATGGCAAAAATGTTTCCTGGAGAAAAGAAGCGTATTATCATTACTACGAATTCCCCGAGCCACATCATGTATACCCTCACTTCGGTATCCGTACAGAACAATATACGCTGGTCCGCTTCTACGGCGAGTCCAATAGCTGGGAACTGTACGACCTGAAGCAGGATCCGCATGAGGTAAATAATCTTTATGGCCGGAAGGGCTATGAAAAGCTCACTGATACCTTAAAAGCCCACCTGAAACAATTAATGGTACAATACAAAGACACGGGAGCACTGAAAATCCTGGCACAACAATAATTAAAGGTAGCCGCTCCCCCGCCGGTGCGGCTATCAAATCTTTTGACAATTAAGCCAAAAGGGCTATTTTTGAGCCCTGATTGCAGTTTTTACTGATGATCTGCGGGCTTGAATGTGCATCTGAAAAATATTCTTTAAGTTATTGATAAAAAGGAAATTAAAAACTTAAGGAACCGCATCAGCAACGATGCGGTTTTTTTTATGCACGTCTTAATCATTATACGATTATAATTAAATATGAAGACATACTTCCGACTTTTATCGTTTGCCAAACCTATTAATAAATTCGCCATACCCTATATCATCTGCACCCTGTTGTCTGTAATATTCAGCACACTGAACCTTGCGTTGCTGGCGCCTTTGCTGGAAACATTGTTTAACAAGGATCTGCACGAGACAGTAACTCCCATGCCGGACAACTATTTTGATATCTTCAAGGTTTTTAAGCATTATACCACCTCTGTTGCCAATCAGTACGGTAAGATCAAAAGCCTGGAATTTGTTTGCGCCTGTATCGCCGCCTCTGTTTTACTGGGCAACTTGTTCCGCTATTTCGCGGACCGCACTATGGAAAGCCTGCGTATACAAACCTTACTGAACCTGCGTAAAACAGTATTCAACAATGTAATGAACCTGCACCTGGGCTATTTCAGCAATGAAAGAAAAGGAGATATCATCTCCAAGATCGCTTCCGACGTGCAAGTGGTACAATACACCGTAACCGGCACTTTACAGGTATTGTTCAAAGAACCGGCCCAGCTGATCTCTTTCCTGGTGATCCTGTTCCTCATCTCCTATAAATTAACGCTGGTATCTATGCTGGTTATTCCGGTAGCCGGTTTCATTATATCCCGGATCGTGAAAAGACTGAAAGAACAGGCAACTGCCTCCCATCAAACCTATGGCATGATGATCAGTTACCTTGACGAGGCGCTGAATGGCATCCGTATCGTAAAAGCTTTTAATGCAGTGGGATTTATCACCGGCCGTTTTGATGAGCAAAACCGCCGCTATTCCAAAATAGCGCGATCCATGGCTAAAAGGCAACAGCTGGCCTCACCCGTTTCTGAAACACTCGGGGTACTAATGGTGGCCGGTATCGTGTTTTATGGCGGGTCTCTTATTATCAATAACCAGGGAAATATGGACGGATCCACCTTTGTGGTATATATCGCCCTCTTCTCCCAGATCATGCGCCCGGCAAAAGCTATTTCCACCGCATTCAGCAATATTCATTCAGGGATCGCGGCGGGCGACAGGGTACTGGAATTGATCGATCAGCAACCGGCTATTACCAATGCGCCAGATGCCATTACATTAAACGGTTTTACAGAGGAGATCCGTTTTGAAGGCGTTTCTTTCGCCTACGGCGAGAAGAAGGTGCTGGATAACATTACCATCAGCATACCCAAAGGCTCCACCGTGGCGCTGGTAGGCCCGTCGGGCGGCGGTAAATCCACGCTGATGGACCTGATCCCCCGTTTTATGGATCCCCAATCAGGTAGCATCCTGATAGATGGTAAAAACCTGAAGTCCGTTACCATGGAATCTTTAAGGGCATTAATGGGTGTGGTAAACCAGGAATCCATCCTTTTCAATGACACCATTTTCAACAATATTGCCTTTGCCAAGCCCTCTGCCACTATAGAGGAAGTGGAAGCTGCGGCCAGGATTGCCAATGCGCACGAATTTATCACTAAAACAGAAAACGGCTACGACACTAATATCGGGGATAAGGGCTCCAAGCTTTCCGGCGGACAAAGGCAGCGTATCTGTATTGCCCGTGCCGTGCTTTCCAACCCGCCCCTGATGCTGCTGGACGAAGCCACCTCCGCGCTAGACACAGAATCAGAGAAAATGGTGCAGGACGCGCTCAACAACCTGATGAAGAACCGTACTTCCCTGGTTATTGCCCACCGCCTCAGCACCATTCAAAATGCAGATATCATTATTGTACTTGACAATGGCCGGGTGGCCGAACAGGGCACCCATCAGCAACTGCTTGAACACAACGGCATTTATAAACGACTCATTGAAATGCAGACGTTTGGTAACTAAATAAAAAGGCCACCTGACGGTGGCCTTTTCTTATATCTTCTTAAGTTAGTTTAGTTACTCCGTTGTTAAATGGTGCCTGTACCCGTTGGAACAATAGGCAATTCCATGATGTAAAGTATCCAGGTAAACCCTGTAGTTGATGTTCTCATGTACACGAGAGTTAAAAGGATGATGTAAATGATAGCATACCGCTTTTAACTTCACTTTTTTCTGATAGAGCCCCGAGTTAATAAAACGTGCCGCCAGTTCAATATCTTCATGTCCCCAGCCTTTAAGCTCGTTGTTATAACCATTCACTTTCAGAAAATCGGCTCTCCAGAAAGCACAGTTACAACCGATCCAGTTCCGGGAACGCTGGCTCTTTTTTATCAGTAAAGGTGCCAGGAAAGGGATACGAAGCGAGTTGATCCGGTTCCTTACATTTTTACTGAAAGAAGATACCCGTTCAAATTGCCCGTTGTTGAGGTATTTCCTGGTAATCTCCTCCTGCAGTAACACCCGGCTGCCACGAATAAAGTATCCTTTTTCCGCCTCGCTGATATGGTCCCTGATGAAAAGCTCATGCATCACAATGTCGCCATCAATCTGGATGATATAGTCTGAAGAAGTACCGGTAATAGCCTGGTTGATGATGATCGTTTTGCGGAAACCCTCGTCAGGGTGCCAGAAATGTTTTACCGGGATAGTGGTTTTTCGTCTGAATGCTTCAACAACCTCCCTGGTAGCCTCTCCGGAGCCATCATCTGCTATAATGACTTCATCGGGGAGGACGGTTTGCACCAGTACGCTATCCAGCACCAGCTTCAATGCTTCCGGCCAGTTGTATGTAGTTACAAGTAAGGCCACCGACACTCTTTCACCCATATTAGTTAGATATAAAATTAATGTTTAAAAAGCTCATACTGTTAAGCTTCTCAAGTATAACGCCATTTTATCCCTAATTATTTTACTCCATTCCTTTCGTTGTGTGCACAGTATTTATCTTGTTATATGTGCATATAATCAAGAAAAGTGTAGGTTCTTCTCCATTAATAATCGGCCATTTATACTTTAAGCTAGCTTTGTAATTATAATAACGATCCAAAGCTTCAATAAGTTACAATTGCTACGGTACTTTCAATAAAATTGTGCCAATCTGGTTTTTATAGGAACTTATCATGACTTTTTCCGGATAATCAGTTTACAAACTACAAAAACATAATAATTAAATGCAATTTATAATTTAATTGCCAGAACGACATAATATTTTTTTTATGGATACATTGCCTACTGTCCGTTATCTATTTTTTTCACCAGTTCCTGTCGTACCACCTGTGGTATTTTGTCCAGCAACCTATAACGGGTAGCTTTCTCTATCTCCTCCACGGATGTCAGGTATGCGCTCCATCTTATATTAACATTATTTTTGTTTGGCGTGTTCACTGCAATGATACGCGTGTTTTTATTAATACGCAGCAAGTCGTTGTTTCCCTCTGGTAAAACCACCAATATTTTCCATATATGATCCGGCACCGTCACTTTACGGCCATCTATTGTTCTGGCCAGTCCCTTGCTGCCGGTGCCTCCGCTCCCATAGCTTCCCATGATCACGTATACCTCGTTGCCTTTCATTACCAGTTCACGGGTGTATTCTTCCAGGTTCTTCCATAAGTGCTGGTTATGGTTGGGCGCCTGGGGGATCATATTGGTCATGAGGAAAGTGGATTCATTGGCTGCACGAGTCGCGGTGCGGTCGCCGGAAGGACAATTATGCCCCCTGTCGAAGCCGCTGCCCATGTAGCTGGTTTGGGATACCTGGTACCAGCTGCCGGGAATATCGGCATCGGGCCGGAAATCATTGGCCCTGGACATTTTCCCGAGATCCTTACGCGATACGTGCCAGGAAACCCAGTTGGGCGCGCCCTTGTCGCGGTTATAAGACAACACGTAATACCCCTTATCCATCAGGTAATTATTGGCCATTACCAGCGATTCACCGGCATTGCTGGGGTTGCCCAGCAGCATATTGTCATCATCACCGCCGGCAGGCTTTCCCTCCGGTTTTGCCGGTATTACCTTTCCCCCGGCGGTTACCCTGAATATATCGAAGTTGATGCGGCTGTTGCCGGCATCTGTTTTACGGATATCAAAACGGATGGTACCCGTGCTCTTTGCGGTAAATGTGGCTGTTTTAAGCACGCCGGAAGTAACACTAACGGGATCACCAGCACGAAAATAGCTTTGTCCGTGGTTCACCGATGCCCATAGCTCCCAGGTGCCTGCTTTATCCATTCCGTAACCGGCATATCTCAGTGTAACCGTTACCGTTCCCTTTACCGGAATATCGAATTTCATTCCGGCCATACCATTACCACGGATACGCAATGCCTGCATGCCGGTTTTATGATCCTCCTCCAGGTTGCCGGTTACGGCATCCTTAAACTTCCAGGTACCGCTGGATAATTCCACGTCGCCACTGTTGTAATTTGTTTTGGAACCAGACTCAAAATCTTCTGCCAGTAAAAATATACCGGTGCGGGTTGTAGTATTCTTTTTGTGAGATGATTTTTTCGCAGGAGATGTTGGTTTGTCTCCGGTGATTTTTCGGGAACAGGTGGTCACCGCAAATGCAGCGATGATCAATATAACGATAATGGCTAAACTGCTGGATCCCTTTTGCTGCTTCTTTTTTTTCCTCTTCTTCTTTGACATAGAATGGTAACGAACAGTGGCGAAGATAAAGAATAAACAACAGAGAAGATCTCCGGTTTCCCCTGTTTTTTAACAACGCTTAATAAAAGGGTTGGAATAATACACTGGTCTTTTGTTTTATGCAGGTTACTCCGTTATTGGCCGGTGTGCGGGAAACAATCGTTTTCAAATATCCCGGTTACAGCGTATAGCCCCCGGGGTTATAGTGCCGCGAAAAACTTCATGAATTGCTCACACGCCTGCTATTGGAAGAACAGACTGAATATATCATGCCTGCATGCGGGAGGCTCACTTTCAGGGAAACGGAAGCATGCCATGTGATGAGTAGGATGAAAAAGAAGCCGGTTCTCAGTGCAGAACCGGCTTTCATCCTTAATGCGCTGTGGCGCTGCTGATCATATATTTCCACACAGCTGTAAACTCCGTGCCTAATGTTGATCCGTGTTTATCTTTCCGATCTATATCCGTTACAAGGATACTTTTTCCCGGACGTACCGGCATTCCCGGTTGCACCATGGTGGTATCGGTTACCGCCTGGTGGCTTACCGCACTTACATCTGCCACCTGGTACTGGTAATTAAACGGATCCTTTGTATGCAGGAAGGCATAATACCTGTTTGCCGGCGTACGACCCCGCTCCCGCTGCCAGTGAGCAGGAGCATTAAAATACTGCAGGTAATCCTGCGGACCGGAGAACATCAGTACGCCACGCAAGCGGAACTGTTTCCCGAAATACGCTGCATGACCCGCTCCCTGCGAGTGACCTGCGGCAATAACCTTATCCCACTGCACCTTTCCGTTGTGCACAAATTCACGCCAGCCTTTATCCTGTGCAGCCAGGTATACCAGCAGCTTTGTAACCCGGTTCACTAAGCTGTTGGCTGAATCCACTTCTACCTTATCACTCACAGCTGTACCAAACATAATTTCCTGGCGGAAATGATCAAAACAGGTACTGTCTTCACTTTTGGAACAGGCCGTTGTTATCACCGTATTTAAATAATCAGGGGTTATAACATAATAGCCCATTGCAGCAAAACAGCTGTCGATTGCCCGGAAATCAGCTGCCTTTCCATTGGTGCCGGGGATCATCACCAACAGCTGATGACGGTTATTACCTGCAGCGGGTTCTACAGCCAGATGTGGCGTGTGCACCATTCTCAGTCGTACCTGGGTTTCTCCCGGCGTTACAGCCCGGAACTTCACCTGGGCCTGTATTACAGCGGAAGAGAGCAGCGCGCTTAAAACAAGTACGTGGTATTTTATCTTGTGCATATGTAGAATATTAATGAGTGGGTGTTAAGATACAAATTTTGATCTTCTTTAACAGTACGGCTATACGTAAACCGGGATGAAAGAAAATTTATTCTGTAAATTAGTAGTATGATACCCTGGACGGAAATATTAATACGATTATTGCTGGCAGCGGTTTTTGGCGGCATCATAGGTTTGGAAAGGGAACGGAAGGATTGGGCAGCGGGCTTAAGAACACATATGATGGTTTCGGTAGGCGCTGCATTAACCATGATGGTTTCCGCTTACGGCTTTTCCGATATCCTGGGCCACCCGAACGTAGTATTGGATCCCTCCAGGGTAGCTGCACAGGTGATCAGCGGTATCGGGTTCATCGGCGCAGGCACTATTCTTTTTTTGAAAGAAGGCGTAGTACGCGGGCTCACCACTGCAGCAGGCTTATGGACGGTGGCTGCCATTGGCCTCGCTACCGGCGGAGGGATGTATTTTGCGGCCTTTATTGCTACAGCTATTGCCATTGTTATCCTGTGGCTGCTACAGCCGGTGGAGAAAAGATTCCTCAGCAGGTTTGAACAGAAAACAGTCCGCATCATTACTTTTGAACGGAGTAAATCCATAGAAATAACTGACAAACTGTTTCAAAACACTGCTCTGAGCATTACCTCCTGCAACATTGAGCAAACAGACGCCTTCTTCTTTATCACTATCCGTTTCAGAAGCATGGATAGAGCTATTGTTGGAAAGCTGATCGCCGATATACAGGCAGATGCCGGCGTAAAAGAAGTGTCCTGGAACAGTTAGCCTTATAAAAGAAAGCCGGCCGTAAATACGGTCGGCGGGATCCATCAACCTTTATCAATCAGTAGTGAAATGCTTCCCAGCCGGAAACGGTGGTGCGGTTACAGGTCATAGGCTGCGTACCGTTTTCGCAGGATATATACCGGCCGTTATTGCCCCTGAGCGAAATACTGCCATCTGTGTTCACTATCCAGTCAAATTTCTCCCAGTCGCCCACACTGGTACGGTTACACGTAATCGGGTTAACGCCGTTCTCCGAGGAAACATATTTGCCCTGGCTTTTCAGCGCTACTTTGCCGCCGCCGGCGTCTTCCACGGTAAACTGCTCCCAGGCCTGTGCGGTGGCACGGTTGCAGGTCATAGCCTGGGTACCGTTCTCACTGCTTACATAGGCATTGTTAAATCCTTTAAGGGTGATAGTACTGCCAATGGGCGCTCCACCGCCATTGTTGGTAATGGAGTATACTCTTACATAGTCTACATACATATTAGCGGGCAGTTTACTTTCATCGATCGTTTGCCCGGGGAAATCACCTCCCACTGCCATGTTGAGGATAATAAAAAACTGGTTGTGGAATTCTTCCGTGCTGTTGATATTGTTCTGGATATTGGCAGTTGCATACTGGTTGCCATCAAGGTACCAGCGGATGGAGCTGGCGTCCCACTCTACCGCATATACGTGGTAATCCGTAATAGTGGTGCTGGAAGTACCGCCATAGGAAACATGGCCGCCGGCGTCCCAGTGGATAGTGCCATAAATAGTACTGCTGGTATTTACCTGCTCCATAATATCAATTTCCCCGCATTTTGGCCAGCCAGCTGTACCAATGTTATTGCCCAGCATCCAGAATGCAGGCCACAGGCCCTGCCCGGAGGCCAGTTTAATACGCGCTTCAATGCGGCCATACTGAGTGGTGAAGTGACCTGCGGTGTTCATACGCGCGGAGGTATACGGCCAGCCGTTAACGGACTGCTTCCTGGCAGTGATCACCAGGTTGCCGTTGCTTACGCTGGCATTGGACGACTGGTAATACTGCTTCTCGTTGTTAACACCGGGGCCGGTTTCAAAAGACCATTTGGAAGTGTTGACACTGTTGCCGTCAAATTCGTCGGACCAGATCAGCTGGTAAGCTGCTGCTGCCTGCGCTGCTACGGCAGTAGCAGGCCGGGCATCCAAAGATTGCAGATTATTGGTTGTTTGCGCCTCTTTTTTACAGGCGGTGATGGTAACCATTAACAGGAAGGAACCTACGCCAATGGAGATCAGTTTTTCTTTCATGGAATTTACAATTAATAAAAAGGTGAACAAATAAGGCTAATGGATCAACGTGGAACTGATTTTATCTTATGGAGTAAATATGCTGTTTGTAACCGGGCTAACAAAATTCAGGGCTACGTCAAATATACTTCGTGGTGATTTACCTTACCCTTTCTGCTCCGGGTAAAGCAATTGATGCTACTTCCGTTCAAAGATCATTTCACTGAATACAGCTCCTCCCTTCACAAATGTGATACGGATACGGTTCTCCCCCTGAGGGAAACGGATATTTTTAAGGATCACCCCAGCGCCGGAAGACGGCACTTCCACATTTGTGGCGAGTGCCTTCCCGTTGCTGCTGACATTAAACTTTGCAGACGTACTATCTGCCTCTGTCTTTATTTTTACAGTAAGCGTATAGTTCCCGGCAGATGCCACCCACGCGGTATATTGCAGCCATTCGCCGTTTTCAATGTGAAACACTACAAACTCATTACTATCCTTTCTGATATCCACGCCATCATTGCGGTAGGCATAGCCGCGGTTTCCCTGCGTATTTACACCGGGCGTATAATGATAACTGGCAGTATCCAGGTCGTTATAGGCAAACTGGTTCCTGCCCAGGTCATAGTCCACTGCCCTGATCACGGCCCTGTCTTTTATGATATGTTCTTTAAAGGGAATTGCTTTACCCGAGCTCACCTGCCGGAACATGGCATCTGTCACATCTTTATGATAAATATTATTTTCCAGCCGGGTATTATTTACAAATTCCATCAGCGCCCGGTAAACTTCATCGGCAGAAGGCGCCGGTCCTTTGCCATTCCAGTAGTCAAGGATGGCCTGATACCCCGGTGTAAGCTTTATTTCCAGGGGGTTATTGATGCCCATCTTTTTCAGCTGCCACCATGCCCAGCCAATATTATTGCTTTCCACCATGGCGATGGTATTGGTAAACCAGTTATTGGAATTTTCCCCTGATTCCCCCAGCCATAACGGGATATTATATTTCTCCCTCAAATCCAGGAAACTCCGGATGGAAGATACCTGTGTGAAGTTGCCATATTTGTGAAAACTGATCACCATGTTACTGTCCCAGGCAGGTAAAATACCCTGGTAATTATTCCCGAAACCATTGCCTTCAATAATGATAATATGTTGCTGATCCACTTCCCTGATAGCTTTGGTGATATCTTTCATAAGTTGTTTCAGGAGAATATTCTTTGTTTCCTTTGTCCCTTTTTTATCTTCCGAGTCTTCAAATCCCCAGTTGGGCTCATTAATGATATCATAGCCACCTATCCAGGGCTCATTGGCGTAACGCGCTGCCAGCTTGCGCCATAAGGCAATAGTTTTATTCCTGTTAGCTTCGCTTTCCCAGAGAGATGGTTTTTCAGGGTGCCTGTCGGAAATAGGCAGATCGTTCCCCTGGCCTCCGGGTGCGGCGTGCAGATCAAGGATCAGGTACATATGATTGGCCTTGCACCAGTTCAACAGGGAATCAGTAAGTGCAAACCCTTTCTCCAGCCAGGTGTTTTGTCCAGGTACCGGCTCTTCGTCTACCGGCAAGGTATACAGATTGAAGTGCATGGGCAGTCGCACGGAATTAAATCCCCAGGCGGCCATGGAATCAATATCCTTCCTGGTGGTATGACTGCCAAGCCATGCGTCATAAAATGCCTGTGTTCTTTCCGGTCCTATCAGCTCCCGGATCTTTTCGCGTATCCTGTATTGCTGGCCGATATTACCGAGACGGAACATGTATCCCTCCTGCAGCATCCAGCCGCCTAGCCCCATTCCCCGGAGGATCACCTTTTCGTTTTTTTCGTTTACAATAAGAGGTCCGCGTGTTTTCAGATAGCCCTGCCCGTTGGCCCGGAGCATAACGGCAGATAATAAACTGAATGCTATAACGTGGAATTTTGGCAATGATGGCATGTATATACGTCTTTAAAAAGAAAAATAAGGATAGCCAAGATCTGTATTTAACCGGTAAAATTCATTTCCGGGACTACGTCATTTCTACTTCAACCAACATTAAAATATTGATTGTTAATCTATCTTCATTACTTCTTACCTACATCAGCAAAAAATTTTTACATTTAGCAAAACGCTTTTAAATGAAGCATTTGTTGTTGCTGGCCCTTTTATTCCACGGAAAAATATTATCAGCCCAGAATACGATCGGACTACCCGCTGTAGTGAATTTCAGCAAAGCCCAATACCAGGGAAATGGCCAAACCTGGGACATCGATGCAGACACGAGGGGTATCCTGTATTTCGCCAACAATGAAGGGTTGCTTACATTCAACGGCAACTACTGGAAGGGCTATCCTGTTCCCAACAATACCCGCTTGCGGGCTGTGAAGGTGGCGCCCGACGGGAAGATCTATGTAGGCGCGCAGGATGATTTCGGGTATTACCTGCCCAACAGGAACGGTGTCCTGGAATATACTTCTCTCAAAAAATATATTTCCGCAGGACAAACAGAATTTGCGGACATCTGGAACATTGCACTTTATAACAACGGCGTTTACTTCAAAAGCAATAATAAAATATTTGAATGGCGTAACCGGCGGATGCAGGTATACAATGCCCCCACCGAATGGAAAATAATGGGCAGCACCGCCGGGGGTGTATATGCACAGGATTTGCAGCAAGGCTTACTGGAACTGGTAAACGGCCGCTGGCAACCCGTTTGCGCCAATCCCAAACATATATTGATCACTGCTTTCCTGGAAGAAAAAAATGACACGCTGCTGGTAGCCACACTGAAAGACGGCCTTTTCCGCATTGTTAACCGGCAGCTGATCCCCCTGCCAACAGAAGCGGATGCCATTTTCAGGAGCAGCAGGATCTATTGCGCCATCCCGCTGGGCAACGGGCAACTGGCTGTAGGCACTTTCTCCAAAGGTTGTTTTATGATCAATGCCAACAACGGCAAAGTGATCCAGCAATTCAGCATGGATGAAGGCCTGCAGAATAATAATGTGCTCAGGCTGTTTGCCGATCCCCGCCATAATATATGGCTGGCACTGGACAATGGCATCGACCAGCTGCGGTACAACACTGCTATTAAACAGATATTGCCGGCCAAACATAACTCCCTTACTACCTATGCCGCAAAAGTATTTAACCGGCAGCTTTACATCGGTACGTCCGACGGGTTGTACAGCACTCCGCTGGATGCCGTAACGGATCTCAGCTATTCAAAAGGCAACTTCCAGCCGGTAGCCAATACCCGCGGACAGGTATGGAACCTCACTACGATTGGCTCCCACCTGCTCATGGCTCACCAGGAAGGTACCTTTGAGATCAGCGGCAACCAGGCCACCCCATTGCTGAAAGACCTGGGCTGCTGGGCATACCTGCCGCTTTCAGGCAAAATAATTACCGGATGTTACAATGGCCTGGCCCTGATCCGCTATAATAATTCCCGGGTGAGCGTTACCCGGCACCTGGCCGGCCTCTATGAATCGCTACGTTTCCTGGCGGCCGACGGGCAGCAACACATCTGGTCGTCGCACCCTTACCGCGGGGTTTACCGGTTTACCCTGAAGAACGATACCGCCGTGGATTACCGGCTGTTCACCCAAAAGGACGGGCTTCCCGCCACCAACAATAACTATGTTTTCCGTATCCGGCAACAGATCGTAGCCGCTACTATGAAAGGCATTTATGAATTTGAGGAAAGCAGCGGGCAATTTATCCCGGCCCAGGGAATATTTACACCGCTGAAAAATATACCTGTGCAATATCTTTCGGAAGACAGCAGCGGCAACATCTGGCTGGTGGCGGATAAAAAGCCCGGTGTATTAAATCCCAAGCAACAAACCCTTACCTGGTTTCCTGAGCTGGCAGGAAAAATAGTAAGCGGCTTCGAATTCATTTACCCGTTTAATGAAGAGAATATTTTTTTTGGCGGAGATAAAGGCATTTATCATCTCAATTATAAAAAATACTCCCGTCATAATGCCGGGCTGTCGGTGCTGCTTGGCCAGGTAAAAGCCAGCAGCCGCAAAGATACGCTCCTGTATGGAGGCTATCAAACCACAGAGCCGCTGCAACCGGTGGTATTGCCCAACGCATTTAACAGCTTCCATTTTGAATACACCGCTCCGCCTGCGGAACAGGGCAATCATATTACTTACAGCTATCAACTGGCAGGGTTTGATAAACAGCCTGGTGATTGGACGGTGAAAACAGAAAAAGAATATACCAATCTTCCTTATGGCGACTATACCTTCTCTGTAAAGGCAAAGGATAACCTGGGCAATATTTCGGCGGCTGCCAGCTATTCTTTTACCATTTTACCTGCCTGGTATCAAACCTATGCCGCCAGAGCAGTTTACCTGCTGTTACTGGCAGGCATGATCTGGTATCTTTACCGGCGCCAGCAAAAAAAGTTTGCTGCGCAGAAAGATATACATCAGCAGGAACAGCAGCATCTTATTTTCCAGCATCAGCTGGAACTGGAGAGAAATGAAAAACAACTGATCCAGCTGCGCAATGAAAAACTGGAATCAGATGTACAACATAAAAATAAAGAGCTGGCCACCGCTGCCATGCACCTGGTGCAGAAAGGCAAACTGATTTCCAATATCCGGGAAGAGCTGATACAAAGCGTAAAGAAAACCAATGACCCCGAAATGCTTCCTTCTTTCAAAAAAGTAATGCGGTTATTTGAAGAAGCAGAAAATAATGAAGAAGACTGGGCACAATTTGCACAGCATTTTGATGAAGTACACAACAATTTCCTGCGCACGCTGAAGAAACGCTATCCGGATCTCACCACTACGGATCTTAAGCTCTGTGCTTACCTGCGTATTAATCTTACTACAAAGGAGATAGCGCAATCCATGGGCATTTCCGTAAGAGGCGTAGAAACCAGCCGGTACCGCCTTCGCAAAAAACTCTGTATCCCCGGTGAAACAGGATTGTATGATTTCCTCACGAATATTACCGGGGAGTAGTTGTCGCCTCCCTGTAAAATCAGGAGAAGATAACATACACATCAGGCTAAGGGCGATAATTCTTCTTACTTTTGCGGAGAGTTTTTTAAACGATATATTATTTTGACCAGCGAACTTTCGAAATCGAAATACTTCTTTTTAATCCTGATCCTTGGCACACTTACAGCATTAGGGCCTTTTTCCATCGACATGTATCTTCCCGGGTTTCCGGCCATAGGAAAGGATCTGGGAGTAGATCCTACCAGGCTGGCCCTGTCGCTTTCCAGTTTTTTCATCGGCATCTCCGCGGGGCAACTGCTGTATGGCCCGCTGCTGGACCGGTTTGGCAGGAAGAAACCATTGTATATAGGGCTGGTGCTGTATGTGATCTCCTCTATTGGTTGTATGTACGTATCATCACTGAACGGGCTGATCGTATTACGCCTTGTGCAGGCCATAGGCAGCTGTGCCGCAGCGGTGGCTTCTGTAGCCATGGTGCGCGATCTTTTCCCGGTTAAAGACAATGCAAAAGTATTTGCGTTGCTGATGCTGGTGGTGGGTACATCTCCCATGATTGCGCCTACTGCAGGCAGTTATGTTACCAGCGCCTTTACCTGGCACGCAGTGTTCCTGGTATTGGGTATTATGGGTGCGCTGATCCTTACGGCTACTGTGCTCTGGCTGCCGGAAAGCTTCCAGCCTGACACGTCGATGTCGTTAAAGCCTGGTCCTATTATCAGTAACTTTCTGCAGGTGGTGAGCGAGCCACAGTTTTACACCTATACTTTTGCTGGCGCCGTTTCCTTTTCCGGCCTGTTTGCTTATGTATCGGCCTCGCCGCAGGTATTCATGGATATTTATAAGCTCAGTGATAAAGCCTATGGGTGGATCTTTGCGGGCCTCTCCGTAGGATTGATCGGCTCCAGCCAGGTGAACAGCCTGCTGTTGAAACGGATCAGCAGTCAGCAGATAGTACCGGTAGCACTGGTTTGTCAAACTATTACCGGGCTTGTTTTTATCATATGCGCCTGGAATAATTTCCTGTCGTTGCCCGGTATCATCGCACTACTGTTCATATACCTCTGCTGCCTGGGCTTTATCAATCCCAATACCTCCGCATTATCGCTGGCTCCATTCAGTAAAAATGCAGGCAGCGCCTCTTCGCTGATGGGCGCTACTCAAATGGGAATAGGAGCGCTTGCCTCTACAGTAGTGAGTTTATACAATACCCACACGGCAACGCCGATGGCTATTATCATGTGCGGCACATCGTTGCTGGCACTGTTCATATTGCTGATATGCCGGCGTAATATTAAAATGGCTGTAGCAGCAACGCCAGGCGCTGCTGCCATAGCGCATTAAACCAATACCGCGCCACCGTCGGCCACCACTACCTGCCCGGTGCTGAACCCGTTCTGCATAAGATATAAAAAGGTTTGTGCAATATCTTCCGGTTCGCCTACACGGCCCACCGGGAGTATGTTTGCCGCCTGCTGATACATGGTTTCACGGTCGGCGGCAGGCATTTCCGCCCAGAGATCGGTTTTTACAATACCCGGTGATACGGCATTTACACGTATAGGCGCCAGTTCCATCGCCAGTACACGGGTAAAGCCTTCCATAGCTCCGCAAATACAGGCGCCTGCTGCCCAGCCCTTTTGCGGCCGGAGGCTGGCAATGCCCGTGGTAAGCCCTATGGAGCCCCCGGGAAGTATATTTTTACTGCCATATTTCACAGCGTTGAACGCTCCCAGGAAACGTAACCCGAAAGCCGCCTGCATATCTGTACTGGTAAGATCCGACACCTGGCCAAAAGGAAAAGCACCGCCGGCGGTAAACACCAGGTGATCAAAAGTGCCCGACGTGGTAAAGAAATCGCGCACTGCTGCTTCATTGCCAAGATCCACGGCGAAGCCTTTGGCGGTGGCCGGCAAAGTGGTCAATGCCTTGTTAATCCGCTCCTGGTTACTGGAAACAATCACCACCGTTGCTCCTTCCGCAGCTGCTGCCTTTGCGGTAGCCAATCCAATGCCGGCCGAACCGCCCAAAAACAATACTTTTTTTCCTGTAAGATCCGTATTCATAAATATTATTTTTTATGAACACAAAATTCGGACGCCGGCGGCTGACCTCATTTAACAAATGGTAAAAAGTATCAGGAACGGCCATTCTTCCTGATCCTGCTGAGCGATTGCCGGGTAATGCCAAGAAAAGAGGCAATAGCGCTTAATGGTACGCGGGCTACGATATCCGGTTCCTTTTGCAGGAAGTGACGGTAGCGTTGCGAGGCATCCAGCCCCATATATTCATTGCGGGTCTGGATCTTTTCCAGCAGCCCCTGTTGGGTGATAGTATTTATTAACGCTTCCAGGTAAGGGATATCTTCGTATAGCCGCAACAGGTATTCCCTGTGCAACGCGATCACCCTGGCATCACAGGCAGCTTCCAGTGTGTAATCCGACGGTACATTTTTTGAAAAACTGTCGAGCACCGTGGCACACCTGTTCTCCTTCAGGAAAAACATGGTAATGTCTTCCCCTTCATTGGTACGTTTTACCAGTCGCACAACACCTTCACAGATAAAGAACAGCTCCCGCGCAATTTTTCCTTGTGCAAGCAGCACCGTTCCTTCCTTCACCTCCTGTACGCACAACCCGCCGGATAACAACTGCCAGTGCTCGCCCGGTATAGGATGCAGGTGTTGCAGAAAACGGAAAAAGGTATCCATACAGTTCATAGTGCGCAATTTCTTCACAATATTATAGATAGTATCTGACAATACCCGCAGTAGCGAAGGAAATTGTATCTTTAATATCTCCCAAAAAATATTTCAATGGCATATAATGAATTACTCGCAGACCGTGTACGTGAAATCCTTTCTGCCGCTACCGATAACATCATTGAAAAGCAAATGTTCGGCGGCCTGTGCTTTATGGTAAACGATAAAATGTGCGTGGGTGTAAAAACCGATAAAATAATGGTCCGTATTGACCCAGAAAAATCCGGAGAGGTACTGGAATCTGCTACCGGTGCGGAAGCAATGGTGCATGGCAACCGGGTAATGAAAGGATATATTTTTGTAGATGAAAATGAGTTACACACTAAAAACAACTACTGCACTGGATTAAAATGGCATTAGAATTTAACGTAAATGCTAAATCTTCCAGGAAAAAATAACCTGATAATGCCGGTCCGTCCCTGATTTGCTGCATTTTTTTCTATCTTTAAAACCACTGTAGCAATTTTAGGAACCTGATTTATAACCGGCATTATTCGATTACTTATGAACACATTTACGCTGATAACGGCTTTAGTTACCATTAGTGCATTAATTTCCTACATCAACAACCGATTCATCAAACTCCCCGGAACCATAGGCGTGATAGTGGTTTCGCTCCTGTTATCTTTACTGATTTCACTGACAGGTAAAATTTTCCCTGATGCTTTTACTTTTATCAAGGATGTGACCAATGGCATCGACTTTACCGGCACCCTGCTGGATGTGATGTTAGGTTTCCTGCTTTTTGCCAGCGCCCTGCATTTTGATTTCAATAAGCTGAAAGCGCAACGGTATCCCGTACTGGTATTGAGCACTGTGGGTGTAATAGGCTCTACTTTTATATTCGGATGCCTGCTGTACTGGGCCACTGAGCTGTTGCATATAGATGTGCCGCTGGTGTATTGCCTGTTATTCGGAGCGCTCATTTCACCCACAGATCCTGTAGCAGTATTATCTATCTTAAAAAAATCAAAAGTACCGCCTGCACTTGAAACTATCATTGGTGGAGAGTCTTTGCTAAATGATGGCACCGGCATCCTGTTATTTGTGATCCTTAAAGAAGTAGCAGGCCAGGCCGATACTCATGTGTCGCTATCGCATGCAGCTGCTGTGTTTTCACAGGAAGTATTCGGCGGTATTGTGCTGGGTGTTATCTCCGCCATTGTTGCCTACAGAACTATGAAACGTGTAGACGACTTCAATATTATTGTTATGGTGTCTTTATCTATGGTAATGGTGATTTCCGTTCTAGGCGCCATGTTACATGTGTCTATTCCACTGGCGGCCGTTTCAGCCGGTTTAATATTGGGCAACACCTCCCTGGGTACTAAAAATGCAGAAGAAATACAGCATTACTTTCACAACATCTGGAGCCTGATAGATGAACTGCTGAATACCATTTTGTTTGTAATGATAGGGCTGCAGATCGTGATCATGCCATTCCTGAAAAATTATTGGTTCACCGGCCTGATGGCCACTGTATTTGTGCTCATTGCAAGGGCGCTGAGTATCACTATCCCGGCTATTGTATTAAAACGCTCGCTGAAAACGAACTACAAAAGCATTGGTATCCTCGTTTGGGCCGGACTGCGCGGGGGTATTTCTGTGGCGCTGGCACTTTCGTTACCGGAGTCGCCATATAAAGAACTGATCCTCTCTGCCAGTTACTTTGTAGTGCTCTTCTCTATTATTGTGCAGGGCCTCACCCTAAAGAAAGTGGTGGACCGGATGATCTGAGCGGATTTTGTCTGACTCAGGATTATGATGATTATAATCCTGAGTCAGACAAAATCCGCGTGCGTTAACGGAGTAAGAACTCCTGCGACAGCACGAAGTCGGCAGAGCTTTTCCCTATATTTATTTTATACCTGCCTTTGTATAATTTCCAGTTATGTTGTTGTAAATCCCATTTTTGTAGCTCTGTTACGGGTATTTCAAGTATTGCAGTTTCTTCGCCGCCTTTGCTCACATGCACCCGTTTAAAGGCTTTCAGTTCCTTTACCGGCATACGTTCCATGTTAGGGTAAGTGATATAGGCCTGTAGTACTTCATCGCCATCAAATGGACCGGTGTTTTTAACGGATACGGATACACGGATAGTGTCTTTACTGCGGTATTCCTTTGCCGGCGCAGTATGCCAGTTATAATCAAACTTCGTGTAGTTGAGACCGTAGCCGAACGGATATGCCGCCTTTCCTTCAAAATAACGGTAAGTGCGGTTCTTCATACTGTAATCTTTATAATCCGGTAAGTCGTTCAGGGATTGATAAAACGTAACCGGCAACCGCCCTGCGGGCGAATATTTTCCGAAGATGATATCAGCGAGGGCATTACCTCCCTGTTCCCCGGGATACCATGCCAGGATGATAGCGTCTGCATAGGGAGCGATAGCGTCCACATCTACAGCGCTGCCTGCAGTGATCACTGCGATGATGGGCTTCTTATGCGCCTCCCTTAATTTCTTCATAAACAGGATCTGCGAACGGGGCAGGCTCAGCGTATTTTTATCGCCACCGGAAGGCGACAGGAAAGCATCGCCTTCTTCCCCTTCCAGCAAAGGTGTTAAGCCAATTACGGCTATGGTTACATCGCAGTTCTGCGAAGCCCAGATGCCGCCAAAATGCAGGGTATCGGTAAAGTCGCATCCCTGGTCGTATTGCATGGCCATACCTGGCCCGGCGGCTTTGGCTAAACCAGCAGCAAAGGTCACCATATTGCCCGATACGCCGTGATAATTGCCCATCAACGCTTCCAGCGATGCTGAGTTGGAGCCGGTTACCAGCATGGAGGCATATTTATCCCCGGTCAGCGGCAACACCCCCTCATTTTTAAGCAGTACCATGCTTTCACGTGCGGCTTCACGCGCCAGCCGGGCATGATAGTCGTTGTTTACACTATCTTCCCCATACCGGCTGTAAGGGCTTGCGGCCGGTGCATCCAGTAATCCCAGTTTAATGCGGGTACGCAGTGTAGCGCCCAGTGCACTGTCTACATTCGCACTGGTAAGCCATCCCTTGTTGATGGCTTTCATCACATCGTCCTGCAAAATATTGGCACAGTCCAGGTTTACACCTGCTTTTACCGCGGCCGCGGCTACTTCCTCACGGGTAGGAATGGCTTTATGGCGCAGCCAGATATCGTCCAGCGCCCAGCAGTCGGTTACTACCTGTCCGCCGAATTTCCATTCATGCCGCAGGATATCCTGCAGCAATGTGTTACCGGTGCAGCAGGGCTGACTGTTAACACGGTTATAAGCGCACATGACCGACTCTACTTTATCATCCACCAGTTTCTTAAAAGCATACAGATAGGTTTCCCGCAGGTCTTTCTCATCGACGATGGCGTTAAAGCTGTGCCGGTCGGCCTCGGGACCACTGTGTACTGCGAAGTGCTTGGCGCAGGCAGCGGTTTTCAGCATGCCCGGTACATCGCCCTGCAGCCCCTGTACAAAAGCGCCGGCCATGGTAGCGGTGAGGTAAGGATCCTCTCCGTATGTTTCCTGTCCCCGGCCCCAGCGGGGATCGCGGAAGATATTGATGTTAGGCGTCCAGAAGTTGAGTCCCAGGTATTGTACATGCCGGTGCTGTTGTACCGCGAGGTTATATTTAGCCCTGGCTTCTGTAGAAATAGTGTTGGCTACTTCCCTGGCCAGTGGCGCATTAAAGGAGGCCGATAACCCGATGGCCTGCGGATATACAGTGGCCTCTCCGCCCCTGGCAATACCATGCAGCGCTTCATTCCACCAGTTATAGGCGGGGATCTGCAAACGGTCGATGGCCGGGCTGTTGTAACCCAGCAGCGATATCTTCTCGGGAAGGGTAAGGGTACGCAGCAGGTCGTTCACCCGTTCATTCAGCGGGGCATCCGCTTTACGGAAGAGTGCCGGCCGCTGTGCCGCTGCATTTAAAGTAAATAAACACATTAAAGCGCTAAAAAAGAAGACCTGTTTTCTCCACATACTAAACCATTTTTTCTATAAGAGATGCTATGTTCCCCGCAAGTTATCATATAAAAAACATAATCGCATGGCGGTCTCGCCACAATGGTTTATTTTGTTTATTATCGTGAAGAAAATAATAAAATAGTATGACTAATTGGGAAAAGATCAGGGCTGACTACCCGGTATGTAATAACTGTACTTATTTTTTCACCAACGGCGGCGGACCGGTAAGCACTCCCCTTGTACAAAAGGCAACTGCGCTACTCACTGAGCTCAGTGAAAAAGGCCGGGGGGTAATGCCGGGATGGGATCAGCAGACCCGTGAAGTAAGAGGCCTTATCGCTGGCATGATCCATGCCCAAGCCAGTGAAATTGCCTTCATCACCAATACCTCCCAGGCTATGATCCTGCTGTATGGTATGTTCCCAAAGCAGTATGAGATCATCACCATGCGTGATGAATTTCCCAGCAGCTTTGTGGGTTGGATGCATAGCGGGAACACCGTTCAGTTTGTGGATAGTGACGAGCATAATGTGATCTCAGTGGCAGACATCGCCGCTAAAATCACACCTGCTACCCGCATCCTGATCACCAGCCATGTGATGTTCAGAACCGGCTTCCGTCAGAACCTGAAAGCTATCGGTGAATTGTGCAAACAACATCAGCTGATCCACATTGTAGACGCCACACAATCGTTTGGCGTAAACAATATTGATGTACAGGAATACAACATAGACATACTCATTTTCCATGCCTACAAATGGGTCGGCGCCGGTTATGGCGCAGGCGCCATGTATGTGTCACAGGAAATACTGGACCGGTATCCGCCGCAGGTGATGAGCTGGTACAATGTGGATTACGAAAAACCCGACTTTGACCTGGTACAGGACTATACAAAGTTCACTCCCAAAAAGGACGCCACCGTATTTGAAACCGGCACGCCGCCGTTTATCAATATCCTTTTACTGGGAGAAGCGCTGGAGTATATTCAACGTACGGGCGTTCCCGTTATTGAGTCCTATGTTCAGGAACTTATTGCATACCTGGGGCAACAGGCTGCAGCACATCATATCCCACTTCTCTCCGCTTACCCGGCTGAGCATCTTTCTGCAATACAGCTGCTGGAAATCACGCCGGAACAGAATGAAAAAATAGTGAAGAATAATATCCGGGCAAGGTATAAGAACAACCGGCTCACCGTAGCCCTTAACTGCTACAACAATAAAGCTGATATAGACAGGTTGTTCGCAGTGCTGGGAGAATAGAGCGGAGTTTGTCTGACTCAGGATCAGGATGATTATAATGATTAGGCTGAGGGTTTAACCTGTGCTTTGCTGTAATAAGCGAAATTAAAGTAATTAAGGGAGATATAAGACACGCTTACATCTCCCTTAATTATTATAAATAAAACGTAAAAAATAAAATCAAACAAATCAGTATAATCAACGTAATCAGTGAGTCAGACAAAACCCGCACACTCCCTTAAAAGTTGAAGTTATCCGGGTCCGGGCCTACTCTTTCTCCGCGATCCAGGGCATCTATCTGCTGTATATCTTCCTTGCTGATTTCAAAACTGAATAACTGCGCATTGGAAATCACCCTGTCCTGGCGGATACTTTTAGGAATGGTAACTACTCCTTTCTGCAGGTCCCATCTTAATACCAGCTGGGCTACTGATACTTTATATTTTTCCGCCAGTTGTTTCAGCAAAGGGACTTCAAATGCTTTACCCTGCATCAGGGGGCTCCAGGCTTCGAACTGCACATTGTTCTTTTTACAGAAATCAAGCAGAACGGGCTGTACCAGGTAAGGATGGAATTCCAGCTGATCAACCATCGGAATCACCTTTGCACTTTGGAACAGGTCTTCCAGCTGATGTTGCAGGAAATTGCTGACACCGATCGCTTTCACACGGCCATCTGCATAGAGTTTTTCCAATGCGCGCCAGGTTTCTTTGTATTTGCCTTTCACCGGCCAGTGTATCAGGTAAAGGTCGAGATAATCCGTTTTCAGTTTTTCCAATGAGGTCTCAAATGCTTTCAGGGTGCTGTCGTAACCCTGGTCGGCATTCCAGACCTTTGTAGTCAGGAAGATATCCTTACGGTCGGTCGCATTTTTCTCAATGGCAATACCTACCCCTTCCTCATTGCCATAGATAGCCGCGGTATCTATATGGCGGTAACCTACATCGAGTGCATAGGTTACTGAGTCGATCACTTCCTGGCCTTCCTTTGTTTTAAAAACACCTAATCCGAAATAAGGCATCTGCACACCATTCGATAATTGCACAGTACCGTTAATGTCTGTAATATTCATATAATGGAGGTTTATTTATTGTTTGAAATGCCCACCCGGCTGCGCGCCTGCCATCATGCCCAGGCATAAGCCGGGTAGGATGACAGGGCTCCGGTAATTCCTTCATCACACATTCAGTGCTTACAGATTTACAGCTGCAAAGTTACGGTGGAACAAAATAGGTGTATTGGTAAATATCACAGATATTTTTGTACAAATAAGAGAAAAAGGACCCGGGGACATTAACCCCCTGGTATTAGTTTATTATTTAAAAACATCTTATCTTTGCGGAGCAATTTTAAAAGTATATGAACAACTATCTCACATATCAGGCAGGCAGTCATGCAGCAACCGTAATCAGAGCGGTAATTGCAAGTACCCGCATTGTCTTAATTCAAGACGGGGAGGCAAATCCATCCCGGATATGAGAGGTTAATATATAACTCCTGAAATCTTTTCAAGGGGCCTCTTCATCCGAAGAGGCTTTTTATTTGCTTCCCCACGCTCCCGGTTCTTTTAGCAAACAATAACATTATGAGCAGCAACAGGAAATTTATTATTAAAGCATCAATGTCATTTACACGGCTGGCCCGGTAATGCAGACTTCCTGTTGCGTAAAGCAAAGGCCGCTCATTACCAGGTGAGCGGCCTTTTTTAATTCCTTTTAAAGAAGAAAATATGAAACGCTTAGCAGATTTTAGAAATATAGGTATCATGGCACATGTCGATGCAGGTAAAACAACGCTTACTGAACGAATGCTTTACTTCACCGGCTTCACACATAAATTAGGTAATGTAGACGATGGTAACACCGTAATGGACAGTGATCCGCAGGAAGAAAAAAGAGGTATCACCATTTCTTCTGCGGCTATCACTACCTACTGGAAACACGAGGATAATACCTGGCAGATCAATATCATTGATACGCCCGGCCATGTTGACTTCACCGCGGAGGTGGAACGCTCCCTGCGCGTGCTCGATGGCGCTGTAGCCGTATTCTGCGCCCGCTCCGGTGTACAACCGCAGTCAGAAACAGTATGGCACCAGGCGGATCGCTATCATATTCCCCGCATTGCGTTCATCAATAAGATGGACCGGCAGGGCGCCGATTTCCGGCGCGTTGTAGGCGACATACGTCAACGGCTAAACGCCAATGCACTGCCGGTGCAATTACCTATCGGTGCGGAAGACGACTTCAGCGGTGTAATAGACCTGGTTACCATGAAAGCGCTCGTATGG
The DNA here is from genome assembly GCF_902150045.1 of Chitinophaga polysaccharea. GTDB lineage: Bacteria > Bacteroidota > Bacteroidia > Chitinophagales > Chitinophagaceae > Chitinophaga > Chitinophaga polysaccharea_A. The sequence continues at coordinate 3,200,400 of NZ_CABFVU010000001.1, read as the reverse complement.
AACACTGCCGACGGCAAAACATATGAAACACAGGAAATACCGGCTGCCTTGCTGAACGAAGCCATTGAAGCGCGTAATTATTTACTGGAAGAATTATCGCTGCTGGATGAATCCCTGCTGGACAAATATGCTACTTCACCGGAAAGCATCGTTCCCCAGGATATTTACACGGCGCTGCGCAGCGCTACCATCCGCATGGAAGCCGTGCCCGTACTGGCGGGCGCTGCCTATAAGAACAAAGGCATTCAGCCCCTGCTCGATGCAGTAGCCACCTACCTGCCTGCTCCTTCAGATATTGGCGATGTAAAAGCCGTCAATTCAGAAACAGATGCGGACATAGCGATCCCCGTTAGCGAAAGTGCGCCGCTGGCAGCACTAGCGTTTAAGATCATCACCGATGACTACGTAGGGAGGTTAACGTTAGTGCGCGTGTATGCAGGTGTATTGCATAATGGCGACACCATATGGAACAGCCGCACCGGCCGTAAAGTAAGGATCAGCCGCCTGATGAGGATCATGTCTGATAAGTATGAAACCGTAGAAGCAATAGGCGCCGGCGATATCGGCGCGATAGCAGGACTAAAAGACGTAAAAACAGGCGACTCCCTTTCTCACCCGGATCACCCGGTACTGCTGGAACAAATCAGCTTCCCCGAACCGATGATCGGTTATGCGATAGAAGCAAAATCGGCGAAAGATAACGACAAACTGGGCGATGCCCTGAACAGGCTGCAGGAAGAGGATCCTACGCTCACGGTAACTGTAGATAACGCTACCGGGCAAACGATCCTGAAAGGCATGGGTGAGCTTCACCTGGAAGTGGTGCTGGAAAAACTGGCCACACAATATCACCTGGACATCAACAAAGGACAGCCGCAGATCGCGTACAAGGAAATATTTACGCAGGCGGTTACCCATCGTGAAGTGTATAAAAAACAAAATGGCGGCTCCGGTAACTTTGCCGACATACAGTTTGAATTATCACCCGGCGATGAACAGGCAACAGGTTTGGAGTTTATCAACGAAATTAAAGGCGGTGCCATTCCAAAAGAATTCATCCCTTCGATCAGTAAAGGCTTCGAATCGGCCATGCACAACGGCGTACTGGCTGGTTACCCGGTGAAGTCCATGCGGGTGAGATTACTGGATGGTTCCGTGCATAGCAACGACTCCCATGCACCGGATTTTGAACACGCTGCCATCATTGGCTTCAAAAGCATAGCTGCTAAAGCAGCTCCCCACCTGCTGGAACCCTGGATGAAGGTAACAGTTACCATGCCGGAAGAATTTACCGGCACCATTACCGGCGACCTGAACAGGCGGCGTGGGGTGATCAGGCACATAGAGATGGATGGGCCCGTGCAAACCATCACTGCTATGGTACCCTTATCAGAATTATTCGGGTATATAACGGTGTTGCGTACACTCTCTTCCGGAAGGGCGTCTGCTTCTCTCACATTCGACAGCTACCAGGTGGTATCCGGTAACATCACCAGCAATGTGCTGGCTAAATAAAATGAAAATGGTGAAGGTTATACTCCTTCACCATTTTTGTTAACAATAAAACCTTTTCTTATTTCAGTTCTTCATTACCACCATGAACATCCTGGTAAAATTTCTTTACAAACCTGCTATCGGGCAATGAATTCAATACGGCTATCAGCCATTTCCCATCTTTCTTCTCTACTTTTCCTTTATAATAACCAACAGACATCAGCTGTATCTGACCGTCTGTAAGGTCTGTCCAGAGATTACTGGCATACATGGTTACCCGCACGGTATCATTTACGGCCGGGTAAAACTGCATATTGGAAATGAGGTGCCTTGAGAGGAAATGACTGTTGCGGGTACTGAGTAAAGCGAATCTATTTTAGCAGTCCAGTTCTCCTTTCCCCTCAGCTTTACACCATCAATTTCTCCCCGGATGTTATCATCCATAAACTCTACGCATTTCGCCAGGTTTCCATTGTCGAAATGTCCACAAAAACCATAAATTACTTTTTCAATCTTTTGCTGGTCGCGGTATTCCAGTTCGTGAGGATCGGGCGCCGGTATTACAGCAACGGTGCTGTCGCCCACCGGCTTTTTTCCGGAGATGTGTGACAGGCAAGGAAGCCTGTGATGCCAAGAACAAGCGCAGTGGCTATCGGGAAAAATCTGGACATTTTATAAATTTTGTGATATAACAAAACAAACGCATAAATAGTTTTACTATATCACAAAACATCAGCTTATAACGGGCACTTCTGGTGATAATCGATCAGCTCAATCGGGGTATTGGCCAGCTCAATTCCTTTGTAGTAGGTTTCGATTTCATCCAGCACCTCTTCTACTTCCTCCACGGTTTTGAGGGTTACCAGCCGGGAACGGAACTGTTTGATATTCGGTAAACCTTTCAGGTAATTGGCATAGCAACCACGCATCTCGTTGATTCCCTGTACGGGGCCTTTCCATTCCACAGACAGGCGCAGGTGTTTCTTGCTTACGGCAATACGTTCTTCCAGGGTGGGCCCTGCCATGGTCCCGCCGGTATTCACATAATGTTTGATTTCCCGGAATAACCACGGATAGCCGATCACAGCGCGGCCAATCATGATTCCGTCCACACCATAGCGGTTCTTATACTCCAGGGCTTTCTGCGGGCTGTTGATATCCCCGTTGCCAAAAATGGGAATATGGATACGGGGGTTGTTTTTTACTTTGCCGATGAGGGTCCAGTCGGCTTCACCTTTATACATCTGGCAGCGGGTACGGCCATGGATGGCGAGGGCTTTGATGCCTACATCCTGTAACCGCTCTGCCACTTCTTCAATATTCTTTGAGTCGTCGTCCCAACCCAGCCTGGTTTTCACCGTAACAGGCAGTTTGGTAGCCTTTACACAGGCTGCCGTAAGCCGTACCATGAGGTCAAGATCTTTCAGTACACCGGCCCCGGCGCCTCTTCCGGCCACCTTTTTTACCGGGCAGCCAAAATTAATATCCAGCAGGTCCGGATTGGTAACATCAACGATCTTCGCCGCCATTGCCAGGCTGTCTTCGTCGCCGCCAAAGATCTGTATCCCCACGGGGCGCTCGTATTCAAAAATATCCAGCTTTTTACGGCACTTAATGGCATCGCGGATCAACCCTTCACTGGAAATAAACTCCGTATACATGAGGTCGGCGCCGGCATCCTTGCACACCGCCCTGAAGGGAGGATCGCTCACATCCTCCATAGGAGCCAGCAGCAAAGGGAAATCGGGAAGTGTTATGTTATCAATCTTTACCAAAATCTATAAATTTTCATGGCAGCCGCAAAGATAAAGAATTTATCGCCTCCGGCGATACGTGGATTTTGTCTGACTCACTGATTAAGATGATTTTGATGATTTGTCTGAGTTTTGCCCTGTGTTTACTTTATAGCGGATACTGTCTTTTACAGGATTACACTGGTGTATTAAATATCTCTCTTAATTATAATAAAATGTAAAAAATAAAATCAAACAAATCATCAAAATCATCTTAATCAGTGAGTCAGACAAAATCCGCGTTATTCGCAAAATTTGCTTACTTTTCGTTGGTATAATCTTTGGCCCCGCATCCTAAATCTTTCCGTATGCAGAAATTTGACGCAATTGTAATCGGATCTGGTCAGGGTGGAAACCCACTGGCTAAGAAAATGGAAGAAAAAGCCTGGAAGACTGCTGTCGTTGAACAACGCTATCCCGGCGGCACCTGCATTAATGATGGCTGTACCCCTACCAAGGCGATGATCGCCTGCGCAAAAGTAGCACATACCGTTTTTCATAGTAAGGACTGGGGCATTCACAGTCACGGGTTCATGGTAGACCTTCCATTTATTGTAGCCAGGAAAAACAATATCGTCACAGAATTCCGCGAAGGAACAATAAAAGGGTTACAATCAAAAAACGTTACCCTCTTTATGGGCACAGCCGCTTTCACGGGCAATAAAACCATTACCGTTACCGGACATAATGGAGAAGAAACCACCTTAACTGCAGATCATATTTTTATCAATACAGGCACCAAACCTTTTATTCCGCCTATACCAGGGCTGGCAGAAGTGCCTTACCTTACCTCCACCACCCTGCTTGATGAAGTAAGCATTCCCAAAGAACTGATCATCCTGGGAGGCAGCTACATCGCGCTGGAAATGGGACAGCTGTATCAGCGTTTAGGCAGTCACGTTACCATTATAGAATCCGCTTCCCAACTGGTATCAAAAGAAGATCCCGATGTGGCAGCCGTCATAAAAAAAATGCTTGAATCGGAGAATATGCAGATCCATACCGGTACACAGGCAACCCATGTATCTGTAAGCGGTAAGAAGATCAGCGTGGATATTACCACCGGCAATGACCGCGACACTATAACGGGCACGCATATACTGGTGGCCACCGGCCGTACCCCGCAAACCGGGGCGCTGCAGCTGCAGCAAACCAATGTGCTTACCGATGAAAAAGGATTCATCCAGGTAAATGACCGGCTCGAGACATCTGAACCAGGCATCTACGCACTCGGCGATGTAAAGGGCGGCCCTGCATTCACCCACATCTCCTATAACGATCATCTTATTATTTATAAAAACCTTTTTGAGAACGCCAACGTTGGTATAAAAGACCGGCAGGTTCCTTATTGCATGTTCACCGATCCTCAACTCGGCCGCATTGGTATCACGGAAAAAGAAGCGAGGCAGGAAGGCATCCCGTTTAAAGTAGCCTGCCTGGGCATGGATAAAGTGGCCAGGGCTATAGAAACAGGGCAAACAAGAGGGTTTATGAAAGCCCTCGTACACGAACATACTGATAAGATCCTGGGAGCTGCTATCATAGGCACAGAAGGCGGCGAGATCATGTCTATGTTACAAATGGCCATGCTGGGTAATATCACGGCCACGCAGCTACGCGAAATGGTGTTTGCTCACCCGCTCTATGCGGAATCATTGAATAATCTCTTTATGACACTGGAGAAACCCGCTCCATAATGAGCAATTTTTTCCACAATCTGATATATACAGGATGATTAAACTGGAGCATGTTTCCAAATTTTTTGGCCCGGAAAAAAAAGCGGTAGATGATATTTCCTTTGAAGTAAAGGAAGGTGAAACACTTGTGCTGCTTGGCACCAGCGGCTGCGGTAAAACCACTACCCTGCGCATGATCAACCGCCTGCTGGAAGCAGACAGCGGCCAGATCTTCATCAACGGACAGGAAATACAAGGATTGCCCGGAGAAATACTCCGACGCAACATTGGCTATGTACTGCAAAACACAGGGTTATTCCCGCATTATACGGTGAGCGATAATATTGGCCTCGTGCCTTCATTACTGCAATGGGATAAAGAACGTATCCACAACAGGGTTATCACGCTGATGGATAAACTTCATTTGCCGGCGGCCTACGCCACTGCATATCCGCAGCAACTCAGCGGGGGGCAGCAACAACGGGTAGGCCTGGCCCGCGCGCTGGCGGCAGATCCGCCGGTGCTTTTAATGGATGAGCCCTTCGGCGCTCTGGACCCGCTCACCCGTATCAGCGTCAGGAAGGAATTTAAATCGCTCGATGAAATCAGTCACAGAACCATCATCCTCGTAACACATGATGTGGAAGAAGCTTTTGAACTGGGGCATCGTATCTGCCTCATGAATGAAGGACGCATTCAGCAGTTAGGCACACCTGCTGAACTGATCTTCCACCCGGTAAATGATTTTGTAAGATCGTTCCTTGATCCTCAGCGGCTGCAGCTGGAACTGAAATCGCTGCGCATAAAAGATCTCTGGCAATGGCTGCCACCAGCCACCAAAGCGGCAGACGGGCAGTTAACCGCAGCCAGCACCTGCTGGAATGCATTGGAAGCTATCACACATGAACCGGTTACCGTGGTATATGAACAGGAACAAAAAATGATCGACGGGAATGGACTGATGGAGGCAATAGCCGCCTATAAAAATTAATATAACGGCATGGAATCCACCGAAACCTTATTTGATTTTATACAACAACAAGCCGGTAAACTACTGGAACAAACCCTTACGCATACCGGGCTTACCTTTATATCCGTGTTGCTGGCCGTGGCCATAGGCGTACCTGCCGGTATCCTTATCTCCCGGAAAAAAAGACTGGCAGCACCTGTGCTCGGCTTTGCCGGTGTGATGCAAACCATTCCCAGTATTGCGTTGCTGGGATTCATGATCCCATTGCTGGGCATAGGCCCCAAGCCAGCCATAGTGGCCTTATTTCTTTATGCACTGCTCCCTATTGTACGCAATACCTACACCGGTATCAGGGGAGTTGATCCCAACGTAACAGAAGCCGCTACCGGCATGGGAATGAGCCGGCGGCAAATGCTGCTGAAAGTACAACTGCCGCTCGCTATGCCGGTGATACTGGCAGGCATCCGCACGGCTACCGTGATCAACGTGGGGGTAGCCACACTGGCAGCGTATATTGCGGCGGGCGGGCTGGGGGAATTTATTTTCGGTGGCATCGCCCTGAACAATACCAATATGATGCTGGCGGGCGCTATCCCCGCTGCCCTGCTGGCGTTGCTGTTCGACTGGCTACTGTCGCTCCTGCAGCATATCAATATCCGCAAAGCCCGCAAAACATTATACGCACTGCCTGTTGCCTTCCTCCTTCTCTCTTCGTTCTATCTCCTGCCAAACACCTATAGCGGCAAAATGCTGGCAGGATTTACCCCCGAATTTATGGGCAGGAAAGATGGCGACCTCGGGTTGAAATCCGTATATGGCCTGCATATCCGCACGCTTGTGATCAGCGATATGATCATGTATAAGGCCGCCTATGAAAAGAAACTGGACGTGATAAGCGGCAGCAGCACAGATGGAAGGGTAAAAGCATTTGACCTGGTTGTACTGGAAGATGATAAACATATTTTCCCACCTTATTATGCAGCTCCTATTGTACGGGAAGAAACCCTGCAGAAATATCCTGAACTGGAGCCGGCACTCAATCTGCTGGTTGGTACAATTAATGATAGCATCATGACGGAATTGAACTATCGCGTAGATTATCTCAAACAAAACCCGGAGAAAGTGGCAAAGGATTTCCTGGTGGCCAAACAACTCTGGAAACCCGCCGGTAAAGGCGATAAAGGCAGCATCCGGATCGGCTCAAAAATATTTGGCGATGGCTACATTCTTGCCGCGATGTATAAAATGCTGATAGAAGGACATACCGGTCTTACGGCAGTTACCAAAACAGGATTAGGCGGTACAAAAATCGTATTCGACGCATTGGTAAATGACCAGATCGATATGTATCCCGAATATACCGGCACAGGATTGCTGGTATTACTCCAGGCGCCGCAACAGGTAACAGACAGTATTATCAGTGATAGCCGCAAAGTATATGACTATGTAAGCGCAGCATTTGCAAAACAATACCACATCAAATGGCTGCAGCCCATCGGTTTTAATAATACCTACGCATTGATGATGCGCAGAACAGCAGCACAGGAGCTCCATATCAAAACCATTTCGGATTTTACCAAATATGTGAATCAACAGTAATCACCTGTAATTATGTTACCGAAAGAACAATATGAAACAGTACGGCGGAGAAGTGAAAAGATATGCGCCCCGCTAAAAACGGAAGACTATGTAGTGCAACCGGTGGTGGATGTAAGTCCGCCTAAATGGCACCTTGGGCATACCACCTGGTTCTTTGAAACCTTCATCCTCCTTCCTAACGCTAAAGACTATACGGTATTTGATCCTCAATACAATTACGTATTCAACAGCTATTATGAATCTGTGGGCGCACGGGTGATCCGTACCAACAGGGGTAACCTGAGCCGGCCGGCCGTGGAAGATATTATGCGTTACCGGAAATATGTGGATGATGCCATGATGGAATTCCTGGAAGATGAACTGTCGCCCGAGCTGCAGGAGCTGTTTATTCTTGGTCTGAACCATGAAGAGCAGCACCAGGAACTGCTGTATACAGACATAAAGTATATCCTGGGACATAACCCACTGTTCCCTGCATACGATATACACCATAAAGATGTCCCGGTAGTGAACAATCCCGGGGATCCGTGGTTAAATATACGTGCTGGTATGTATGATATCGGGTTTGCGGGAGATGGATTTTGTTTTGATAATGAACTGGGCAGGCATAGTGTATACCTGGCAGACTATAAGATCAGCACCACACTGGTAACCAATACGGAGTATCTTGACTTTATCCAGGCCGGGGGCTACCAGGATTTCCGTTACTGGCATGCAGAAGGATGGGATTGGGTAAAGAATAACCAGGTGAGTACACCCATGTACTGGTATAACATCGATGGCAAATGGATGCACTATACCTGGCAGGGGCTGCAGCCTTTAATGCCCGATGCGCCTGTTACGCATGTGAGCTACTATGAAGCGGCTGCATATGCAGCCTGGAAAGGACAGCGGTTGCCCACTGAGTTTGAATGGGAGGTGGCTGCGCCACAACTGTCGTGGGGTTATCGCTGGGAATGGTGTGAAAGCGCCTACCTGCCCTACCCTGGTTTTGCGAAGGCGCCTGGTGCCATCGGAGAATATAACGGAAAATTCATGATCAGCCAGATGGTGCTGCGTGGTGGTTCTGAGGTCACTTCTCCCAACCATAGCCGCATCACTTACCGTAATTTTTTCCATCCTTCACTAAGATGGCAGTTTACCGGGATAAGATTGGCAGGATGATTGAGACACCGTTATGAAAATGATCCGGATCTCCAGAGATCTACATTCAGTACATCAAAAAATAGGTATGACTGTAATTCCAAGTGTACTTGTACCAGGCAGGCGTAAACCAGCCACAGGTATCTTCTATCATGATGTGGTGCAGGGCCTCAGCGCACCGCAGAAATATCTTGACCCGAAATATTTTTATGATGCAGCAGGAGATGCGCTCTTTCAGCAGATCATGCAATGCCATGAATATTATTTAACGGGTTGCGAAATGGAAATCCTTCGCGAACAATCTGAACAAATAGTACAGGCGTTACAGTTATATGCCGGCGAGTTTGACGTAGTGGAACTAGGTGCAGGCGATGCCACCAAATCCGTTCACCTGCTGCAACAGCTGATCAGTAACAATATCGACTATACGTATTTTCCGATCGATATATCCGCCAATGTAATTGCGCAGCTGGAAGCAAATCTCCCCGCACAGGTGCCCGGCCTGCAACTGCATGGCCTGAACGGCGAGTATTTCCATATGCTGCAGCAGGCCAATAAGGTAACCGCTAAAAAGAAAGTACTGCTTTTTATGGGTGCCAATATCGGCAACTTCAGTGTGAGCGCCGCCCGTAGCTTCTGCCAGCAGTTGCGGCAATACCTGCAGCCCGGCGACCTGCTGCTGACCGGCTTCGATCTTAAAAAACATCCGCAGGTGATCCTGAATGCCTACAACGATTCCGCAGGGATCACCCGTGCATTTAATTTCAACCTGCTGCAACGGATCAACAGGGAACTGTATGCAGATTTTGATGTATCAAAATTTGAGCACTTCCCCACCTACGATCCGGTTACAGGCGCCTGTAAAAGCTACCTGATCAGCCTGGAAAATCAGCAGGTGCATATCGGGGAAGATGTAACTATTACCTTCAAGGAAAATGAATCCATTTACATGGAAATTTCGCAGAAGTACAGCCTGGAAGAAACAGACCAGCTGGCAGCCTTTGCCGGCTTCAGGCCGGTGGCCCGCTTCTTCGACCACAAGCATTGGTTCACCGATTGCCTTTGGAAATGTATTTAAGATATGGCGCCCGGCATTGCCCGGGCGCTATTATTTCATGCGGAATGCATTAAGGCCAGGCATTCAGCATTCGCCTGAGCGTCACAATTTCACCGGTATGATAACTGGTGTGGTCCAGCAATAATACGGCTTCCCGGAACAGATGCTGTCCGCTGCCATGAGGGAAAGGAGCAAACAGGTCGTCGCTCTCCTCCACCAGCTCAATAAAAGCATGCAGATCCTTCTCTACCTGCTCCACACTGTGTTTCCAGGCAGCGTCGCTCCCGGGAGCTGTTTCTTCCGGCCAGTAATCCTTCGGCCACTCAATTTCTTTGTAATTGGGGTTCCTGGAGAAATCAAGGATATCGTACTGCGTGATCCTGATATGCTCTACCAGCTGCCAGATGCTGTATGGCATGCCCTCAGGCACTACTCCCCTGAGATTGGCAGGCAATTTCTTTACCGAATCGCTGAAAGTTACGTGTGCATTAGGTTTGAGCAGCATGTCCTTCAACGATTTTACCAACGGAGCTGTATTCATAAAGTAGTAATTTAGTTTTTAGCAGGATTCTTAAAACAGAAAGAAAATTAACCACCCAAAAATACTCCAGTAATCATCTTTCCATAATTGTAAATAAATTGTTAATCTGTTTATCTTATTAATAATTATTTAACCAGAACGACAATGTTTGGTATTGGTTAACAGAATGAGAATGGTTCAATGCGATATTGTACCAAATTAACCAATATCCTCCGCATGGCAAAATACTACGCATTAACGTTAACCGTATTGCTGATAGGAATTCATTTAACACTTTCAGCACAAAGAGAAATAAAGGGCCATGCGTATGATAAAGACACCAGGAAACCATTACCCGCAGCCAACGTGCTGCTTTATACCGCAGAGAGATCCGTTCTTATAGCACAAGGCATCACCAACGATGCGGGGGATTTTGTTCTCAAAAAAATACCTGTGGGCAACTACCGGCTCACGATCAGTTTTATGGGATATGATGCCGCCACCACACTTGTTATCATCTCGGAAAGGTCTGGCAAGGTGTTCCAGCTGGATCTCCGCAATTCAGGCCTGCAGCGCAATCCCATAAAGCTGAACAGCATTAATGTAAAAGTAAATAAATCGGCCTTCGCCATACGGAAAGATACGGTTGAATTCTCCGCCGGCGATTTCCAGACGGCAGAAAATGCTTCCCTAAGAAGCCTGCTGAATAAACTTCCCGGGATCACTATCGATGCGGAAGGTAATCTTTCTTTCCAGGGTACGGCCATAAAAACCATCCTGGTGAACGGGAGGCCGCTGTTCCAGGATGCCAGTGGCTCCTCAGGCAGTACAAAAAAAATCACTCAAACCCTCCTGGCAGATATTGTCGATAAAATACAGGTCATCGACCGGAAAAGAGTAGATGGGCTCATTGAGGGCGGCAAAGATGAAAAGGTGATCAACATCACTGTTAAAAAGGAATATAAAAAAGGGATCAATGGCACTGCCGGCGCGGGCTACGCTACCGGCAAGCGATACAGCGCAGCTGCCAGTGCAAACATGTTCAGGGATACCAAACAGGCAATGGTAATGGGTTATATCAATAACATCAATTCCTCCCGCGGCCCTTCCTCTACCGACGAAAACCTGAGCAGGGCGGAAGCCATGATGGGCGGTATTTCCCACAGGAACAATCTCAGCGCCAATCTTGCTACTGATATCTCCAAAAAAATAAAACTAAACGCCAATTTTGTGCACCAGGGCCATAACACGGACAACCACCAATGGCAGCAACGCGATAATATCCTTCCGGACAGTAACTTCCGGTATAACAATAACAATACCTCCACAAGCACTGCCAACCTGAACATCATGTTTGCCAACATGACCATACAGCCGGATGAAAAAAATTTTATTTCCGTAGATATGTCTGTCAACCGGCAAGCCAATACCTACAATGCCCTGAATAAATATATTTCTACCGGCGGAAAAAGTAATGACACCATCAATTTTGGTAACACCAGCAACAGGGAAAAAAGAAGGAACAGTAACTTCAATATAACCACACAGTATAATCATCAGTTCAGCCCAAAGGCAGGAAGCGTAAGCCTCTCCCTCAATGTTGAACAGAACAATTCCAAAAGTGATCAAAACAATATTACGCTGAATACCGTTGCTGCAGCGAACCTGGCGGATACGCTCAACCAGCAGGTGAACATGAAGATCAATGTACGGAAACTGATGGCCCGGGCTAACTACCAGTATCCGCTCTTCCCTTCTATATACCTGAATGTATCTTATAAGATCACCAACAACCAGACAAAAAATAACCAGGATGCATTTGACTTCGACAATGAAAAAAAAGGATATGATATTATAAACAATGATCTCAGCTACCGGTTTAAAAATGAGATCACTGAGCAATCAATAGGTACCGGCATCTTCCTTAATAAAACAAAAATACAGGGCCAGCTGAATATTGCCTATAACATCACTGATTCTAAAAGCAATAACTTCACTAACGGAAACAATTTCCTGCAAAAAATAAATTACCTGTCGCCCAACCTCTCCTTTTCCTATAAAATTGATAATTATAAAAGCCTGGATCTGAGAATTAACAGGGAAACACGTATCCCTCCGCCAAGTGTATACCTGCCGGTAGTATCTACCCGGAACCCTTTATATGTGCAACTTGGCAACCCGGATCTGAAGCCATCTATTTACAACTCCGCATCTTTGGGTTACCGTTCATTCAGCGTAACAGGAATTACCTTCAGTACCAGCATCGGCGGCGACCTACCCAATAACGCCATTTCACAATCGGTTTACTCTGATTCCGCCGGGCGGCAGATCAGTAAACCTGTAAATACAGAAGGCAACTTCAACATCAACCAGGACTTTTCAATAGGCAAACGGTTTAACAAACCTGCGGTAACGGTCAACTATTCCCTGTCCTATTATTTCAACCGCAGTAATTCGTTTATCAACCAGGAAAAAAACCGCACCAGCGATCTGACGGTCACTCAAATGCTGAACAGCTCCTGGATGTATAAAAAAGTGCTTGAACTGGAAGGATTTGTAAGCATGCTGTACATCAGCAGCGTTTATGCTATCCAGGATAATAAACACAGCGATTACCTGATGTATAATGTATCTCTCTCCGCAAATGCTTTTCTTCCGGCAGATATCAGTATCGGCAGCGCCGTTCTTTATTTTAACAACACCAGCCAGCACCAGCAGTTCGTGGTGCTCAACAGCTGGGTGGCTAAAACTTTCGGGAAAAACAAAAGCTTCCAGGCGAAACTTTACGCCTATGATCTCACCAGGCAAAATCAATCGCTGTTCACCATGCAATCGCCTACCTATATAGAACAGCAGCGCAACGCTGTTCTTACACAGTATTATATGCTGAGCCTTTCTTACTTCTTTGGTAAAAAAAGTAAGCTTTGATCGCCTTCGGCGATATGCGGATTTTGTCTGACGCGGATTTTGTCTGACTCAGGCAAAACCAGCTTAATTCGCCGGTTTTTCCAGTAATTTGAAAAACTGATCCAGCTGTGGTAATATCACGATCCTTGTTCTGCGATTCGCTGCCTTACCTTCTGCGGTATCATTGGAAGCTATTGGCAGGTACTCGCTCCGGCCGGCGGCAGTCATACGGGCTGGGGGAATGTTATACTGGTTCTGAAGCACACGAACCACAGAGGTAGCTCTCTTCACGCTCAGATCCCAGTTGTCGAGCAATACATTCGGACGGTAAGGCACGTTGTCCGTATGCCCTTCCACCATAAACTCAATATCCGGTTGGGCAATCAGCACCTTGGCCACTTTCCCCAGCACCTCCTTGGCTCTTTCATTGATTTCATAGCTACCGCTTTTAAACAGCAGCTTATCGGAGATATCTATATATACTACGCCTTTGTCCACTTTAATATTAATGTCTTTATCATCCATATTGCCAATGGCGCCCTTCAGGTTCATTACCAGCTGCATATTCAGGGAGTCTTTACGGGCAATGGCAGATTGCAGGTCTTTAATATAGGCGTCTTTAGCGCCGATGTTATCCAGCGATTTCTTGATGCTTTCAGCCTGGGAGTTGGAGATAACGGATAGTTCTTTCAGGTGATCCAGCATCTGGGAGTTATTGGTTTTCAGTTGCTCCTGTTGCTCGGTTAAATTCGTCACTTTTTCTTTGTAAGAGGCTGCGGCACGGGCAGCATCTTCTTCACAGGTTCTCAACTTACCGTATGTAGCCCGGTAAAGGCTATCGAGTTGCGCATTCCTCGCCTGCGACTCCCTTAATTTCCGGGGAGCAGAACAGGAAGCAAAAATGGTTACTAAAGCTACCGGCAAGGCTAATTGTGCTATTTTCATAAAATTACACTTTTTAATAATCTAACAATTAAGCATATATAAATAGAGGGGGATACAATGGAAAAGCAACCCCTCCATAGCAAATAGCAGGCCGAAGCCCCCCCTCAGTCCGTTAGAACATTGTTAGAATTCATAAGGGGATAGATGTTGACACATATAAAATATTATAGCCGTCGTCTTACAAGAAGCCTTATTCATAAAAAAAAGCTAATGTTTTCTAATATCTAAGTAACTTGTCCGGCAGAGTATACGCTGTATCTATTTTCTATTAATTGCTGAAATGTATGAGAAAGGTGGTTTCTTCGGGTCAACCAACAATAAAGGAAATTGCAAAAAGGCTGAACATCTCTGTATCCACAGTATCACGGGCATTACATGATCATCACAGTATTGGATTAAGAACCAAGACCAGGGTAAAGGAACTGGCCGCGGAGCTGAATTATGAGCGCAACCAAACGGCGATCTACTTCCAGCAGGGTAAAACATTTACTATAGGCATCCTTTTACCGGAACTGTCGGAAGCATTTTTTGCCAGCGCTATCAGTGGTATTGAAGACACCGCATACAGCAATAACTATACGGTATTGCTGGGTCAGTCGCACGACGATGAGGCCCGTGAAAAACAGATCATCCAGAGCATGAAACAGCACCGGGTGGATGGCTGTATTGTATCTATCGGGAAAAATACCAGCAACTATGAACATTTTGAAATGCTGCAACAGGCGCGCATCCCGGTAGTTTTCTTTGACCGTATTCCCGCCCTTCCCAATATGCATTCGGTGTCTATTAACCTGGAATCAGGCACCGTGCAGGCAGTAGATTTCCTGCTGAAACAAGGCCACCGCGTAATTGGTATGATCAACGGCCCCGAAACCATGGTGGCCAGCAAAGAAAGGGCTACCGGCTATATCAGGGCGCTGCAGAAACACCGCCTGAAATACGATCCCAAAATGATCGTCAATGCCGACCTCACTACCGCCGGTACGGAACAAGCCATGCAATACCTGTTGTCGCTCAAAAGAAAGGTAACCGCTATCGTTACTTTCAACGACTATGTAGCCATGGATGCCGTACAATATGCCCTGAAACAAAAATTGGAAATAAATAAGGATATAACTTTTGTATCTTACGCCAATACACCGGTAAGCGGGTATACGGCCTTCCCCCCTGCTGCATCTGTGGAGCAGTTCCCTTATGAACAGGGCCAGGCGGCTACTAATATGTTATTGTCACTCCTGAACGGGGAACATGCCTTGAATGATTATCAACGCACTATCATGGAGTCACAGCTGGTGATACACCACCGGTGAGGTATTATCTTATCGATAACCTTGCCACAGCTGTTCACCGTGGCAGGTTACTCGACTTCATTGTTCGCTGTCTATAATTGCTGCTTTTCCAGCTTAGTTCACTTTCTGATTAATTGCTACAACGATTCTACATGATTTTTTTGGCATTACATGTACGCAAACGCTTGCGTTATCCGCGCAAGCGTTTGCGTAACGCCTGTTTTCAGCTGTTTTGATCATTGTTGCAACATCCATCTGTTCAATACCTTCCCGTATAAAACAGTAAAGCGAAGATCACAGCCATGCTATGATCTTCGCTTTACTTAAAAATGAAAAAATTTATTTCAGGTTCGCATCAAAATAATCAGTGATCTTCTGCATCAGGTGAACCCTGTCTTTTCCCAAAACATTATGTAAATGCCCCGGGTAAACAAAATAATCTACCTGTACTTCATTGTCTACGCAAGCTTTCAGGAACTTCAGCGAATGCTGCCAAACCACAACATCGTCGTTGGTGCCATGTATCAGCATCAGTTTTCCCTGCAGATGTTTCGTTTGTGTAAGCAGGTTGGAGTTAGCATAGCCCTCCGGATTCTCCTGCGGCGTATCCATATAACGTTCGGTATACATCACTTCATACATGCTCCAGTCGATCACCGGTCCCCCGGCCACTGCAGCCTGGAACACTCCTGGATGACGCAGCATCAGCGATGTGGTCATGAAACCACCGAAGCTCCATCCGTGTACGCCCATTTTCTGCTGGTTAATATATGGCAACGATTTCAGGTAAGCCACTCCCTGTAGCTGGTCGTTCATTTCCACGGTGCCCAGCTGTCTGAAAGTAGCCTGTTCAAAAGCTTTTCCACGGTTATCGCTACCCCGTCCATCCATGGTAAAAATCACATAACCATGTTGCGCCATGTATTCATACCAAAGGTTGCCACTGTAAGGGTAAGTATTGCGGATCAGTTGTACATTAGGACCGTTGTACAGGTATACGATCACCGGGTATGTCTTGGTGGAATCAAAATTCACCGGCAGGATCAGTTTACCATACAAAGGTGTGCCATCGTCTGCTTTCAGGGTCACCTGCCTGATCTGCGGGCGCAGGAAATCTTTCAACGGGTCGGCCGCAGTGATTATATTTTGTTCAAACTTACCATTGGTTGCAGTTATTCCTGCCACATAAGGCGTGGTACCGGAACTGTAAGCATCCAGCACATAACTGCCATCTTCACTGGCTTGTGCATCGTGCCACCCTGCGGCTTTATCCAGCCGGGTAAGATCTGACGTTTTCTGTTTATAGCTGGTCTTATAAAGATGTTTTTCCATCGGGCTTTCTTTGGAAGCCGTAAAGATGATCTCGCTCTTCTTCGTATTAAAACCTGTTATTTCATTTACCACCCAATTACCTGCGGTAATCTGCCGCAGCTGTTCTCCCTTCGTATTATAGAGATAAAGATGATTATAGCCGCTTTTTTCGCTCCACCAGATAAACTGGTCTGGTGTGCCGGGAATAAAAGTCAGCGGGTGAGTAGGATGTACATATTTTGGATCTGTTTCTTCAAACAGCGTTTTTACCAGTTCACCGGTAACGGCGCTGTATTGGTTCAGCCATAAATGATCCTGTTCGCGGTTCAGCAGCGCTATGTATACGGATTGCTGATCGGGCGCCCATGTAACACAGGTGAGATAATGATCTGCCGGTCCGCCGGTTTTCAGGAAAATAGTTTTTTGGGTAGATGGCTGATAAATACCGAGTGTTACTTCGTGGGATTTACCACCTGCCATCGGGTATTTGATATTGGTATTACGCGCAGGGGTTACCGACCAGTCGATAACAGGATAATCATCTACCATCCGCTGATCCATGCGGTAAAAGGCCAGCTGATCGCCCTTCGGGGAGAAGAAAATACCTTTATCGATGCCAAATTCCTCGCGGTGAACGCTTTTTCCATTCACAATATTGATATCGGCGTCGTTGGTAACGGCCTGCACATTGCCTTCGGCAGTACGGATAAAAAGGTTGTTCTTTTCGGTCCAGGCAATCTGCCCTCCCTTGGGGCTCACGGTTACATTTTCCGCGTCCTCCGGTAATTCACACCATTGGCTGAACAGCATGCGCCCATTTTGCAGTTGTCCTTTATAAAGTGTATTGCCAATGGCAAACCAGGCGTTGGTAGCGGAGATCCATTGAAGCGGAGGTATGCCTCTCAATGGCCTGGAAGAAGATAATTGTTCGTTGAGGCGAGCTAGTGTAAGCAGGGTATCTGTTTTGCCGGCGGGAAGCGTCACTTTTATCCAGGCATAATTATCTTTTTCAGATAATACCCTTGTGTAGGCATTTTCGCCGGGAATCCATTCAAACTGTTTTAGCCGTTCAGGAGCCAGCTGCTGGCGGAGGCCATTGGTGGCTTCGGCCATTGTATACTGACGTTGCTGTGCATAGGTGTATTGCAGCCCGCCCGTTATCCATCCTGTCAAAAGCAATAGGAAAGCTTTCTTCATCCTTCTTTTTGGGGAGCTAAATTAAGGTTTTACCCGTTAAGCGCTCACAAGATGTTTTTTCACCCATTCCCGTTCTTCGGGTAGCAGGTAATCGGCCCTCTTTTCTGTGATCCAGGAGAATGTTTTTTTCACATCTGCTTTCACGGTGCGGAAACGGAACAGGAATTCCATGCCCAGCATCAGGTCTGTAAACCCGTTCTTGACGGTTTCTATGGTCATCCTGGCGTTGCTGCGTCTTTTTGATAACAATTCGGTAATGCGCGCAGTTACTGCCTGGATAGCGTTTTCGTCGGCATACTTATAAATTGCCTCCATCGCTTCAAACTTCAGTTGTCCCCGCATCAGGCAGCGGGTATAAAACATTGCTTCCTTCTCTTTCTCAATATCCGCGATAGCCGCAAAAGCCAGGCTTTTTACATCCTGCCGGTGATATTCCAGGAGCCTGCGCAATGCGGGCACACTTTTCTGGGTACCTACTTTATGGAGCAGCAGGGTGATATAATAGATGTCATATTCGTTCACGGTGCGCTTGAGCAGGTTCAGGGCCCAGTCTTCCACGGAAGGATGACGGGTGCCTCTCAGGGCCAGGAGCGCCGACCTTCGTATATTATTGTTAAGTGAAAGGGTATTGTTAAACAAGGGTTCCAGGTTAATATAACCCGGTATGGCCAGTCCGCGTTCAAGATCCTGCTGCATGGCAGTGATCATATCAGCATCCTGCTCTATCCGTATCCTGTCCAGCAAAAAACGTATTACTTCGGGATCGTTGGTATTCCTGGAAAGTTGAATGATAATAAAACAGGCGGCACGGCGCTTATCTTTGTCGGGCTCCTGCTCAATGTATTGATAAAGTAGGGGTATATAAGCGTGATTAGCGAGTTGTTCTGCTTCGCGAAGGGCCTGCCAGCTGATTGTCTGGCCGTTATGCAATTGATCTGAGCGGTCGCATATCCGGGCTACGAGGTTAGAAAGATAGTCAATCATCAGTAGTAATTTTGATCTGCTACCCCTGCATTTTCAATTATCATACCAACCTGAACAACGCTCCCGGAAAGCAGGGGCGCGGCGCCTTCAACAATTAACAGTTTTATGTTACATTTGCCCCTGTATTTTAGGACCGGTTATAGAACGTAAAGCATGCACATACTACTCAAGAACGTTAAGATCATAGCGCCTTCCTCTCCCTTGCACGGGCAGCAAAAAGATATTTCTATCCAGAACGGGATCATTCAGCAGGTTGGCACCAACCTCGAAGATGCCCGGGCAACGGTCATTTCAGGTAACAACCTGCATGTTTCCGCCGGCTGGATGGATGTTTTTGCTCATTTCTGCGATCCCGGCCAGGAACATAAAGAAGACCTGCAAAGCGGCATCAGGGCTGCTGCCACCGGCGGATTCACCACCGTAATGATAGTACCCAATACCCAACCCGCCCTGCATACCAAACCGCAAATCGAATACGTGCTGAGCAGATCCCGTCATTCGGCAGCCACGGTACTGCCAATTGGCGCAGCCACCAAAAACCTGGAAGGCGCCGGCCTTGCAGAAATGTATGAAATGCAGCAGGCAGGTGCCATTGCATTCTCCGATGGCTTCAAAGCTTTACAATCGCCCGGTCTTATGCTGAAAGCCCTGCAATACATTAAGGCATTCGACGGTACCCTCATACAACTGCCGGACGATCAAAGCATTTCTGCGCATGGACTGATGCACGAAGGCATCTATTCCACGCAGCTGGGAATGCCCGGTAAACCCGCCCTGGCAGAAGAACTGATTATTCAGCGCGACCTGGAACTGGCAAAATACACGGATTCACGGATTCACTTTACCGGCATCAGTACCCGCAAATCAGTGGAGCTGATCGCCGCGGCAAAAGCTGATGGTATCAAAGTTACCTGCTCTGTAACGCCTTACCATCTCTCATTAACAGACGCGCAACTCATTAATTACGATACCCACCTGAAGGTAAACCCGCCGCTGCGCAGTGCAGACGATGTAAAAGCCCTGCAGGAAGCCGTTTTACACGGCACTATCGACTGCATCGCTACACATCATACACCACAGGACTGGGACGCCAAGCAGGTGGAATTTGAATACGCAAAAAACGGAATGATCGGCCTGGAAAGCGCTTTCGGCGTGTTAAGGCAATACCTGCCGCAGCTCCCGCTGGAACAGCTGATCAATATGCTCACCACCCACCCGAGAAAAATATTCGGCCTGCCGCAACCGGCCCTGCAGGAAGGCGCCGCAGCCAACCTTACAGTGTTCGACCCGGAAACCAGCTGGCAGTTCACTAAAGCCCACATCGCTTCCCGGTCCAAAAATTCAGCGTATATTGGCGAGCAACTGAAGGGGAAAGTACATGCCACAGTGAATGGACCTGTTTTTCATATAAATAATTAATCTATATGCAGAAAAGTTCTAACCCGGGCCTGTTATGGGGCGTAGTGGGCGGTATATCACTGATATTCCTGAACGTTATCACCTACGTTGCCGGACCATCTGTATTGTTTTCCTGGTGGAACAGCGTATTGCAGCTGGCCGTTTTTATTGTCATTGCCATATTCGCCGGCCTTGAGGTAAAAAAACAGCAGGGAGGATATATCAGTTTCAAAGAAGCACTGAAACCTATATTTACAACGTTTATCATCGGAACGGCTATCCTTACCGTTTACCAGTATGTGCTCTATAAATATATTGATCCAAAGCTCGTGGATGCATTGAAAGATAATCTGCTGGAATCTACAGAAAAATGGATGCACAGATTCAAAGCACCACAGGATGAAATTGATAAACAGCTGGATGAATTAAGTAAAACCGACTTCAACGTCGGGATTAAAAAATCATTCATGGACTTCCTGAAAGGAATAATATTCTATTTTGCGATAGCAGCGATCATTTCACTGATCATTCGCAAAAAACCAGTTGAAAGACCACTACAATAATACTATTCTATAAAGATGAACATATCCGTAATCGTTCCTTTAAAAAACGAAGAAGAATCCTTGCCGGAACTTGCCGCATGGATCCAAAGAGTGATGAATGCCCACCACTTTACCTACGAGGTATGGATGGTGGACGATGGCAGTACCGACGACTCCTGGGCTGTTATACAACAACTGGCTGCGCAGAACCCTCTTATCAAAGGGATCAAGTTCCAGCGCAACTATGGTAAGTCGGCCGCCCTCAACGAAGGCTTCAACGCAGCACAGGGCGATGTGGTGATCACCATGGACGCAGACCTGCAGGATAGCCCCGACGAAATACCGGAGCTCTACCGCATGATCGTGGAGGAAGGCTTCGACCTGGTGAGCGGATGGAAAAAGAAACGTTACGATAATACTTTTACCAAAAACATTCCTTCAAAACTATACAACTACACTACTACCCGCATGAGCGGCGTAAAACTGCACGATATGAACTGCGGTCTTAAAGCCTATCGTAAAAAAGTAGTGAAATCAATAGAAGTATACGGCGAAATGCACCGCTATATTCCTGTTATTGCAAAATGGAACGGCTTCCGTAAAATAGGGGAAAAAGTAGTGGAGCACCGCGCCCGTAAATACGGTGTCACCAAATTCGGACTGGAACGTTTTATCAACGGTTTCCTGGATCTGGCCACCATTATGTTCATCGGTAAATTTGGTAAACGCCCCATGCACCTGTTCGGCGCACTTGGGTCCCTCTCTTTCTTCGTGGGTTTTGTAGTAGCCGCTTACCTTGCGCTGGCGAAAATATTCTTTGACAAGGTAAACATGACAGACAGACCCCTGTTCTATTTCGGGCTGCTTTGTATGATCATCGGTTCGCAGTTATTCCTCACCGGTTTTATCGGCGAGCTGGTAACACGTAATGCCACCGAACGCAACTCCTACCTGGTGGAAGAACGGATGGACCATACCAGCAATGTTACGGAGGAGGAATGGCAGTTATCGCACCAACACAACCGCAGACACTGATCCTCTCCTTCACATTTCGTATCTAATCTATGGCTAACAAAAAGAAAATACTTATTCTGGGAACAGCCTACCCTTTCCGGGGTGGGCTGGCTGCTTATAACGAGCGACTGGCAGAAGAGCTCCAGCAAACAGACGACGTGGAAATATGGACATTTACCATCCAGTACCCCAAACTCTTTTTTCCGGGGAAAAGCCAGTTCTCTACAGATCCCGCTCCGGCGCATCTGCGCATCAAAAGGCTGATCAATTCCGTAAATCCGCTGAATTGGTTAATTACAGGACGGGAGATCCGGAAAATGAACCCCGATATCATCATCACTAAATACTGGTTGCCTATTATGGGGCCTGCATTAGGTTCTCTCCTGCGACTGGGCAAGCGTAAACATACCAGGGTAATCGCCGTGCTTGATAACGTGGTACCTCATGAAAAAAGACCCGGGGATGTGGCCTTTACAAAGTATTTCCTGAAACCGGTAGATGCTTTTATTGCCATGAGCCAGTCGGTGCTCAACGACCTGCGGGTATTTGAACCGGTAAAGAAGGCATCGCTCATTCCCCACCCTATTTACGATAACTACGGCGCCCTTATCTCCAAAGAAGAAGCCCGTGCACAGCTGAAACTCATCCCGGGCAAAAAATACATTCTCTTCTTTGGCTTTATCCGCCAGTATAAGGGGCTGGACCTGCTGTTGCAGGCAATGGCAGACGAAAGACTGAAAAAGCTGGATGTACATGCCATTGTAGCCGGAGAATACTATGAAGACGCCACGCCTTACCTGGACCTGCTGAACAAATTACAACTGGGCGACCGGGTGCTGATGCATACCGATTTCATTCCCAACGAAGCCGTTAAGAATTATTTCTGTGCCGCCGACCTGGTGGTACAACCCTATAAAAGCGCCACCCAAAGCGGCATTTCACAGATCGCTTACCACTTTGAAAAACCCATGGTGGTAACCAATGTGGGCGGCCTCGTGGAAATGGTGCCCGATGGCATAGTGGGTTTCCAGGCAGAACCGGACCCGGCATCTATTGCTGCCGCCATCGAAAAATACTTCGTGGAAAACCGCGAAGCAGATATGGTGGAAGCACTCCGGAAAGAAAAACTGCAGTATTCCTGGGCGCGACTGGCAAAAGAAATTCATATTTTAGCAGCAGAAGGTTGAAAGCAGAAAGCAGAAAGCTATTGAAGCGACTAACAGTGTTAAAGAATATCTACAATTATCAATCGCTTCAATAGCTTTCCGCTTTCCGCCTTCCGCCTTCCGCTTAAAAACAAAGCAGCATGATTTACAGAAGCAAAGCTCCTTTACGTATAGGCCTTGCCGGTGGTGGCACAGATGTAAGTCCGTATTCGGATTTATATGGTGGCGCCATCCTCAACGCCACTATCTCCCTCTATGCACGCGCATCTATAGAACCGCTCCAAAACGGGCAGGTGGTGTTCGATTGCGCCGACAGAAGGGAAACAGCCACTTACGATGCCGTATACCCCTTGCCGTTAGACGGTAAACTGGATATCCTGAAAGGCGTGATCAACCGCGTGCAAAAAGATTATGGCTCCTTACCGGCTACCGGTTTTAAACTTACCACCTTTGTAGATGCACCTGCCGGCTCCGGCCTCGGCACCTCTTCCACCCTCGTGGTGGCCGTGCTGGGCGCATTTGCAGAATGGCTGAAGCTGCCGCTGGGAGAATACGACCTGGCCCATCTCGCCTATTCTATTGAACGGGAAGACCTGAACCAGGCCGGCGGTAAACAGGACCAATACGCGGCTACCTTTGGAGGCGTTAACTTCATGGAGTTTTATAAAGGCGATAAGGTGATTGTAAACCCGCTGCGCATCAAAGAAGTAAACCTCCACGAACTGGAAAATAACCTGGTATTGTTTTATACTTCTACCAGCCGTTTATCTTCCACCATCATCTCAGAACAACAAAAAAATGTTACCGATAAAAAAGATGATTCCATAGAAGCCATGCACCAGCTGAAAGAGCAGGCAATAATGATGAAAGAAGCACTGCTGCGGGGCACTATTGATAAGATCGGTGAAATCCTGAACTATGGCTTTGAAAATAAAAAGAAGATGGCCCATGGCATTACCAATCCCCAGCTCGATGAAATTTACGAAGCAGCCCGCAAAGCCGGCGCCAGCGGTGGTAAAATTTCAGGTGCAGGCGGAGGCGGGTTTATGATCTTCTATTGCCCGAAAAATACCCGCTTTGCCGTGGTAGATGCACTTAGCGGTTTTGGCGGAGATGTAAAACGATATACCTTTACCAATCACGGCATTCAAACGTGGAGCATTTAAGGTTTAACAAATCAAAAATTTCTGCTGATGAAACAATTCATTGCCAATAAGATCCGGGAAAGCATCACTGTGAAGGAAGCCATTTGCCAGGATGAGCCGTTGCTAAATACCATCAAACTGGTAGCGGAAGCGATTACGCACAGTCTTCAAACCGATCATAAAATCCTTTTTTGCGGTAACGGCGGCAGCGCAGCAGATGCGCAACACCTGGCCGCAGAATTTTCCGGCCGGTTTTATAAAGACCGTATGCCGCTGTATGCGGAGGCCCTGCATTGCAATACTTCTTATATGACGGCCGTGGGCAATGACTATGGGTACGACCAGGTATACGCCCGCATCCTGAAAGGTATTGGCCGTGAAGGCGATGTGCTGGTAGGCATTTCTACCTCCGGTAATTCTGCCAATATACTGGAAGCCATGAAAGTGGCAAAGGAACAGGGAATGATAGTGGTAAGCATGACCGGCAGTACCGGTGGAAAAATGAAAGAGGGAAGCGACTACCTGATCAATATCCCTTCTGCTGATACGCCGCGTATACAGGAGGCGCATATCACCGTAGGACATATCATTTGCGAAATAGTGGAAAACAACCTGTTTGGCGCATGACGGGAGAATGTATCGTACTCGCCGGGGGCCTCGGAACCCGGCTCAGAAGCGTAGTGGCCGACAAGCCCAAATGCATGGCTCCGCTGGGGCCGCATCCCTTTTTATATTACCTGTTGCAATACCTGCACAAACAAGGCATTCAACATGCAGTGCTATCGCTCGGTTACCTGTCTGACCAGGTGATCAGCTGGTGCAACAGCATATCGCTCCCTTTACGTGTATCCTTTACCGTGGAACAGGAACCGCTGGGCACCGGCGGGGGTATCATCAACGCCTTGCAGGCAGTGAAAGGCAACGAAATTTTCATCGTTAACGGCGATACCTATTTTGATGTAAACCTGGCGGCTTTCAATAATTTCCACCAATCGCATCAAAGCCCCCTGTCGCTGGCTCTGAAACCCATGCAACAGTTCGACCGCTACGGCAGCATACAGCTGGATGAGCACCAGCAGATCACCCATTTTCATGAAAAGAAATTCATGGAAGAAGGACTGATCAACGGCGGTATTTACCGGACCTCAGCAGGATTCCTCCAAAGCCTGCCACTCCCGGAGAAATTTTCCTTTGAAAAAGAAGTACTGGAGCCTGGCGCACAGGCAGGGAAATTATACGGCTATATCAGCAACACGTATTTCATTGATATCGGGATCCCGGAAGATTACGAAGCAGCAAAAAAAGTATTGGTATCATGACCCTATTCCTCGACAGAGACGGTGTAATCAACGATGAAATCCGCGATGGTTACGTACTCCGACCGGATATGTTTCACTTCAGCGAAGGCGTGTTATCAGCTATGCCCATACTCGCAAAACGCTTCGAGCGCATTATTGTGATCACCAACCAGCGCTGTATCGGCCGGGGACTGCTCACTACCGAAGGATTACAGGAAATTCATGCTCAAATGCGGCAGCAAATTGAAAGGAATGGCGGCAAAATTGACGCTATTTATTTTTGTCCCGATGCAGACAGCAGCAGCCCATGCCGTAAACCGGCCACTGGCATGGGGTTACAGGCTAAGCAGGATTTCCCCGACATTGATTTCAGTACTTCCGTGATGGTAGGCAATACCCTAAGCGATATGCAGTTCGGAAAAAGCCTGGGCATGCAAACCGTGTTCATCCCCTCTACCCGGCCTGAAACACCGTTCCCCCACCCACTGATCGATCAGCGATATCAAAACCTGCTGCAGTTTGCACAGGCTGTACAATAATTATAAGCCGCAACCGTATAATAGATATGGCAAAAAAACCATTACTGTCACTGCTCCTGGTCATTACCTCCCTGCTGGCGCTCGCCCAGCAGCCGGACGCGGCTGGAATGAAACAGCTGCTCCTTAACCAGGACACGCTAAAGGCACTCAGCGAAGATATCTTCAACGGGAAAGGCGACGATGGCCGGCAACGCGCTACAGAAGCATTTATCCCCCTGCTGGTAAGAACCCTGAAAACAAAATACTCTTTCCGCTTCAGGTTCGATTCCCTGAAAACAATATCTATCCAGTACCCCCAGGATAGCGCCTTCCGGATCTTTACCTGGGCCCTGGAACGTGAAAATGGCTTCTACCGGCATTATGGTGCTATACAGATGAATACCGCCGACGGACAGCTCAAGCTCTTCCCCCTGTTCGACGCCTCCGATTATATGACCAACACCGATACCATCAGCGATAATAAATCCTGGTTCGGTTGCCTATATTATAACATCGTTCACCGGCATTACTTCAATAAAGAATATTATACCCTCTTTGGCTGGGATGCCAACAATCCCCGCAGCCAGAAGAAAATAGTGGAAATGCTGACTTTTAAAAACGGTGTTCCTGTGCTGGGCGGACCATTTTTCAGTTTTGCAGAAGACAGCACTCCCAAACCTACCCGCAACCGCTTTATCATTGAATACAAAAAAGAAAGCACTGCCACGCTCAATTACAATAAGGAACTGGATATGATCGTGTTCGACCACCTCATCTCTGAAACCAATGAGCCCATGAAAAAATTCACCTACGTAACCGATATGGACTACGAAGGCTTTAAATGGCAGGCGGGTAAGTGGATGCATGTCAATAAAATTTTCCATGATGCCATCCCTCTGGGGAAAGGCGCTCCCACACCACAACCCCTGGACCAGAAGAAGAAAAGCATGACCCAGCCCAAATCGGCAGAAGATTTTCAACAGGAAACACCAAAGAAACCGGCAAAGAAAAAACAATAAACCCATCACATGGCAGCAACGGACAACGAATCAACATTTATCAGGGCTATAAGACTATTCAATACCAATGAAACAGACTGCTCTTTTGAAACCGGTAAGATCCAGACCCGGAACAAAATTGAAGCAAACTACTTCTTTTGCCAGACGGGCACGGGTGATCTCGAAAATATTCCCCACCCGGCTCCACGGCGGCAGTTTGTGGTAACGCTGAAAGGCCGGCTTAAATTCACCGTCACCAATGGCGATACCTTTATCCTGGAGCCCGGCATTATCCTCTTGGCAGAAGACACCAGCGGCCCCGGTCATACCTGGGAAGTAACGGATGGCAACGAATGGGAACGGATCTATATTCCCCTGGAACCGGGGAATGATCCTCATTTCATACGGGATGGTATTTAGCGCCGCCTTCAGCGGGGAAAATTGTCTTGGAACACTGATTTTAATGATTTCGCTGATTACACTGATTCTATTTTTAGCGTTTGAGGCCATCTTCGCTGCCATCTCCCAATCACTGAAAAATCCCAAAGACAAAATCAGCGTAATCAGCTAAATCATCATAATCCTGAGTCAGACAACCTTCGCAAAATTTCCCTTCCTGGCAAAAAAATTTCTTTAAAAGAACAATCATTCTCCTATATTTGCACTATAAAAGAGCGAACATTCATTTACCCACTACACTATAATGCAACTCAATCACTTAAACCTCAGCGTAAAAGATGTGCCGGCAACCCGCGCATTATTCGAAACCTATTTCGGCTTTACCTGCAACGACCAAAAACTGAACGATACCTTATCCGTTTTAAACGGCTCCGATGGATTTATCCTGGTGCTGATGAACCAGCGTATGAATGAGAGTGGAAATCATACTTACCCGGATGTTTTTCATATAGGATTTTACCTGGAAGATGAAACAGCGGTAAGAACAATGTGGGACCGATTGAAAAACGGGGGTATCGAACCGGAACAGGCGCCGCAGATCATGCGCAAAACCTTCGGCTTTTATTTCACTTTTGACACCTTTATGGTGGAGGTAACTACCCCCATCAAAGCTTAAAACAACAAACTTTATGCAATCCGGAATAATGGAAAAGCTTCCTATCGGCTGGTACCTGAAGGAGGCCGACTGCCTGATCACCCATTTCACCAATATAGCTTTTGAATCCTTTGGCATCAACAGGTTTCACTGGCAGGTATTGAAAAATATAGATGCACACGGCAAGATCAGCAAAGAACTCTACTACCACCAGGTAAGCCGGTTCCTCACTATGGCGGAACTGGACGAAGTACTGGAAACACTGCTCACCCGTAACTGGATCTGCCACACAAACGATCTTTATTCGTTTACGGATACCGGCAAACAGGAATATGCAGCTATTGAAGCCCTCCAGTTGAAAAACCGCGAAAAGATAATGGAAGGCATCTCAGAAGAAGAATATCTTGCCGCTATCAACTTCCTGGAAAAGTTGATCAGGAACCTGGGTGGTAAAGTATAATCATCTTACAAAACAAAAAAGAGGCTGTATCATAACTAACTTAATGGGTGTGAGAATCGCATATACGAAAATTTTCTCCACCCGGTACCCGAGTAAAATCGGGTAAAAGTTATTTATGATACAGCCTCTTTATATTTTCTGCAAAGCAGTTAGAATAATTCTCCCTGCGCACTTGCGGGCCCTTCTTCATTTGGATCAGGATCCTCATCTTCAGACAATAACTCAGCACTGATCAGGTCCTCCCCTGCAATCCTTGTTCCCACCGCCTTCCAGCCGGTTACTTCCACAAATTCGGAAAGATCGATTTCCTCTTCTTCCGGACTGCGTTTCTTACCCGTTTTCAGCAGGATAACAGGCTGGGTATGCGTAGTCACCATTTCCAGGTAATTATTCGCTCCCTCCTTGATGAAGTTAAATTTATTATTCAACGTCTGCGTTTCAATACGGAAACGTTTTACATTGAATTGCTTTTTATCGGCATCAAAGTAAATAGCCGTTACGGTCTTTTCCGGGTTGAACTTCTCAATATATACTACGTCGTTCGACTCATAACGGTTCGTAAGATCATAGTTCGTTAGCTCATAGGTACCGTTTTTAAAGGCAACAAAGATCTTGTCGTCTCCTTCAAAGGCTCCGATATATACCCCACGCTCTTCCGTATTCAAACGGCCGGTTTCTGTATCATACCAGATCTTCTGCCCTGCCAGGGTGGATACGCCTTTCTCTTTAAACTTCACACTGCGGATTGGGTATTTCGTTACCACGTTACCCATGGAATTACGTCCTTTGATAGCAATGGTTTCAAAGGCCATATCAAACTCCTTGTTACGCGCGCTGCAGTTCGGGCTCAGCTTGATGGTTACCACTTCAGCTTCCCCGTTAGGGTTAGCGGAAAAGTAATGCACCTTTGAATTCTTCTCTCCTTTATGCGCCAGGTCGTATTCCTTATCGCGGGTAACACCCGTTACATTGAAACGCTTGGCATAGCTTACTCCCGTTTTACCTTCTACATAGATCATGTTGTAAGTAGTACGCTCATCATTCTTGCGGAAAATGTCCACATGAATAATGTCCTTGCCCACAAAGGTTTTGTCGGCCACCTTGGTCACCAGCATTTTACCATCACGGCGGAAAATGATGATATTATCGAGGTCCGAACAATCTGCCACAAATTCATCTTTCTTCAAAGAAGTACCTATGAAACCATCTGCACGGTTCACATATATTTTTGTATTGGCAATTGCTACCTGCGCTACCTGGATATTATCAAATGTTTTGATCTCGGTTTTACGCTCGCGGCCCTTACCATACTTCTTTAGCAGCCCGTCGTAATATGCAACGGTATAATCGGTAAGGTTGGCCAGGTTGTTCTTCACTTCCTTGATCTCGGCATCAATACCTTTGATCTGTTCGTTCAGTTCATTGATATCCAGCCGGTAAATACGGCGTACGGGCTTCTCCGTTAGTTTCACAATATCCTCGCGGTTGATCTCCCGTTTCAGTTGTTTCTTATACGGCGTAAATCCTTTATCAATGGCGTTCAGTACGGTTTCCCAGTCCTTATGCTTTTGCTCCAGTTCCTTGTAGATCCCTTTTTCAAAGAAGATCTTTTCCAGGGAAGTATAGTGCCATTTTTCCTGCAGTTCCGCCAGCCTGATCTCCAGTTCCTGTTTCAACAGGTCTTTGGTATAATCGGTAGAAGCTTTCAGCAGATCTGATGCAGTGAGGAAATGCGGTTTATCATTTACGATCACACAGGCATTGGGCGAAATGGATATTTCACAGTCAGTGAATGCGTATAACGCATCTATTGTAATATCCGGGGAAATACCCGGCGCCAGCTGCACTTCAATTTCCACTTCCGCAGCGGTATTGTCCACTACTTTCCGGATCTTGATCTTACCGTTGTCATTGGCTTTTACGATGGACTCCATCAGCTGCGTGGTGGTGATACCATAAGGTACATCCTTTATCAGCAGCGTCTTTTTGTCTTTCTCTTCAATATGTGCGCGTACCCTTACCTTACCTCCACGCTTACCATCGTTGTAGTTGGCAATATCGATCATGCCACCGGTGGTGAAATCGGGGAAAAGTTCAAACTTCTTGCCACGCAGGTACTTTATAGACGCGTCTATCAGCTCTATAAAATTGTGTGGTAATATTTTGGTAGATAAACCAACGGCAATACCTTCTGCTCCCTGTGCAAGCAGCAGCGGGAATTTCATCGGCAGGGCCAGCGGCTCATTTTTACGGCCATCATAACTAAGCTGCCATGCAGTGGTTTTTGGGTTAAAGGCTACATCCAGTGCAAACTTCGACAGGCGAGCCTCAATATACCTGGCTGCTGCGGCATCATCACCTGTTCTTACATCTCCCCAGTTACCCTGGGTATCAATAAGGAGGTCTTTTTGTCCGAGGTTAACAATAGCATCACTGATAGAAGCATCCCCATGCGGGTGATACTGCATCGTTTGCCCGATCACGTTAGCCACTTTATTATAGCGGCCATCGTCCATTTCTTTCATGGCGTGCAGGATACGACGCTGTACGGGCTTCAACCCATCTTCCACGCTGGGCACCGCCCGCTCCAGGATTACATAAGAGGCGTAATCCAGGAACCAGCTCTCATACATGCCTCCCACGTGGATGACATTGTGCAGAGATTCGTCTGATGTTTTATTTTCCATATCCATGTATAATACACTTACGGTTTTACGTTAATCATTTTTTCAAAATCCTCCCTCCATATACGTACACTGTCTTTCTGTACATCCTCCAGGGAATTCAGTTCTATAAAGCAGCAATCAGTAACGGCTACCAGCTGATGCCAAACATTCACGGGCACTTCTACCCTTGCCGGCGCTGTTACTTCCGTGGTTACTATTTCCTGCCCATCTAATGCACACCAGTGAATGGCAGCCTTGCCGGTAAACAGGTACAGTACCTCCGGGTTTTTATGATCGCTTTTGCCTTCGTGATAATGCTGCCCACTGCTGCTTCCGGCATTCCGGTAGCATACCAGGAAATTACCCGTGCGGTTGCAGTCCCAGAAATAACCGCTGCCGCGGTCATCAGCGCCCATCAGCTCCAGTGGCGTTACCTTTATCATACGGTTGTTGGATTTTCAATGGTTTCACCCGGTTGCTTCACTTCAAAATCACGGATGGTTTTCAGATCGCCCCGGCTTTCCAGCTTACCTTCACGGATCAGCTCTTTCAATCTCCAGCCCAGGAACTGGTCCATCACAGGATATTTCAGTTTACCGGTTACCTGCTGTACTACCCTCCAGGCTTTTACAAACTCTTTTCCGCTCTGTGCCAGTAATTCCTTGTCATAAAACAAAGTAGGCTCGCCCTTGATCTTCTTACCACCTTCCAGTAAACGGATACCTGCATTCTCATTCATCAGCCGATGCCATTCATCACCATCCAGTTCATATTCCGCCAGTGAAATGGGTCGCGCCAGTTTCTTCGCCTTCAGAAATTCCTTTGGCAGTATCTGGTGCAGATGGGTAGGATAAAACACAGCGCCCTTCTCATTAAGGAAAGGCAGGTTGTTGAGGTAAATTATATGGATACGCCCTGCAAAGTCGTACAGCTGGCTTACCAGCCAGTAATACCCGCATACGTCGCGGGCGTTTTGCCCGGCCCATATCCATACTTCCAGTTCGCGGTCTTCCTTTAATTGTGCTTTCAGGGATTTGAAAAGATCAGCATCATCAGGATCGCCGGCTGCTTCTGCTGCATCGGGTGCTTCCCCTTCTGCAGGTGCTGCCGGTTCAATACCCGCCAGCTGCTGCCAGAACAGGCGACGGCCGGCACGGCCTTCTTTGGTGTCCAGGATAAATAACGGACCAACGGACAAATCGTCTTCAAAACAGCGGATCTCTCCGTTCATTTTCTCATCCATGGCTACCGCTTCCGCCAACACCGGCACTGAAGACTGACCAAAAACAATGTGTATTAAGCCCATATGCCTTTCTATACTGTTTCTTCAACTAAATCCTTTTCATACCGCAGGTTGTTGATGATAAACTCCTGGCGGGTCTGGGTATTCTTACCCATATAGTACTCCAGCAATTTCTGGATATGAATATCTTTTGATAAAATGATGGGCTCAATACGGATGTCTTCACCGATAAAACGGCCAAATTCCTCCGGCGAAATTTCACCCAATCCTTTAAAACGGGTGATCTCCGGCTTATTGCCCAGCTTCTTTACAGCCTTCTGTTTCTCGTCTTCATTATAGCAGTAAATAGTTTGCTGCTTGTTGCGTACGCGGAACAACGGCGTTTCAAGAATATAAACGTGACCGTTCTTTACCAGGTCAGGAAAGAATTGCAGGAAGAAAGTAAGCAGCAGCAAACGGATGTGCATACCATCCACATCAGCATCGGTAGCCACTACAATGTTATTGTAGCGCAGCCCTTCCAGTCCGTCTTCAATATTCAACGCATGCTGTAACAGGTTGAACTCCTCATTTTCGTATACCACTTTTTTAGTAAGACCAAAACTGTTCAGCGGTTTACCACGCAAGCTGAACACGGCCTGCGTTTCCACATTGCGTGACTTGGTAATGGAACCACTGGCGGAATCACCCTCTGTAATAAAGATAGTGGAATCCAGTCGGCGGGCTTCCTGTTCTGCCTTATCTTTACCGGTAAGCTCGTCGTTCAGGTGCAGGCGGCAATCGCGCAGCTTCTTGTTATGAAGGTTGGCTTTCTTCGCTCTTTCATTGGCCAGTTTCTTAATACCGGCCAGTTCTTTACGTTCACGCTCACTCTGCTCAATACGTTTCTTCAGCGCATCGGCAATGGCCGGGTTGCGGTGCAGGTAATCGTCCAGGTGTTTGGAAAGGAACTCCAGTACAAACGCCTTTACAGACGGTCCACCTTCATATACTACCTGTGAGCCAAGCTTGGTTTTGGTTTGCGATTCAAACACCGGCTCCTGTACCCTGATGGATATTGCCGCACAAATAGAGGCCCTGATATCAGTAGCATCATAGTCTTTCTTATAAAAGTCGCGCACCGTTTTCACAAACGCTTCACGGAAAGCCGCCAGGTGCGTACCACCCTGGGTGGTATGCTGCCCGTTTACAAAGGAATAATACTCCTCCCCATACTGGCTTTCATGGGTAATAGCCACTTCAATATCTTCTCCCTTCAGGTGAATGATGGGATAACGCAGATCCTCTTCGTTCGTTTTACGCTGAAGCAGGTCCAGCAAACCATTCTTTGAAATGTATTTCTTGCCGTTGAAATTAACGGTAAGCCCCGCATTCAGGAAGCAATAGTTCCAGATCTGGTTCTCCAGGAATTCCGGTATAAAACGGTAGTTTTTAAATACCGTATCATCCGGCGTAAATGTAACCTGTGTACCGTTAGGTTCAGTGGTAGCAGTTTCTTTATATTCCTTTACAAGCACCCCTCTCTCAAATTCGGCGGCCTTCATACGTCCGTCGCGGACAGATGTTACCTTGAAGTAGCTGGACAAAGCATTCACTGCTTTGGTGCCCACCCCGTTCAAACCTACCGATTTCTGAAAGGCCTTACTGTCGTATTTAGCACCGGTATTGATCTTACTCACTACGTCCACCACTTTTCCCAAAGGAATACCACGGCCAAAATCGCGCACTGTAACATGGTGTTCCGTTACCTTGATATCGACCTGCTTACCAAAACCCATGGTATGCTCGTCAATACAGTTATCCGTTACCTCCTTAAGCAGGATGTAAATACCATCATCCATGCTGGAGCCATCTCCCAGTTTACCGATATACATACCAGGCCGCAGGCGGATATGCTCCCGCCAGTCCAGCGACCGTATGGAGTCTTCCGTATAGGAAGCAAATAGATCTTTGTTATCCGTTTTGTCCGTATTTGCCATAATATATTATAATTTCCTAAATACTATTGTTTCACCGGGTCATCCAATGTTTTGCAAGGATACTAAATCTTTTAGCAAAATCGGATTGCTGGCAAAAATAAAGGATTCAGGGAATCATCCCAAGTATAAGTTATACACTATGCTTATTTTATTTGTTACCAATGTATTAAGACTGTTAAATTTTATATTTCCGGGAGATAATGAACAGTTTTGGGGATTTTCGGGAAGTATCACATGAAAATGGTATAAAAAATATAATGTGACTGGATCCTTATATCAAAAATTTCTTTATATTTACATAAGTCAACTATTTTAAGATATCCTAACCTATGTCCCTATGAAAATACTATTTCTACTCCTGCTTACTGCAGTTTTTCTGGCCGCTATTGCAGCTACCTACTTTATTAAAAAAGAACAGGATAACAGCATTGGAAATAAATTCCTTCGCCTCATCCGGAAATTTGATTCATGGCAGATGATGCGATGATCACATCATCTCTTTTCTGCAAACGGCTTTTATATAATATTTCATCACTGGTCGCATCAGCCTGGCAATAGCCATCAGGGAGTGTTATGTTCGGAACTTAACCATATTACCTATTAACCGTATAATCCCTATCCTATGAAAACTGGTCTCGTATTTAAACTTGCCTGTCTGTTGATTGCTGCTGTGGTATTGACTGTGCACCTGTTGTTCAAACCGAAAACAGGACAACGCTAAAAAAAATAATCAGGGACCTTATTGCTTCATAGTTGTATGAAACGGTAAGATCCCTGATTATCAATTACCTGTTGTAGTATTTATTGACGGCATCCGTACGGCTGCGCACGTGTAATTTTTCATAAATGTTATGTACATGCCGTCTTACTGTTTCAATGCTGATAAATAAGTTGCTGGCAATTTCTTTATACAGGTATCCTTTGGACAACTGGTCAAGGATCTCTTTTTCCCGCGTAGTCAGCGCCTCCAATGCTGGATTGGGCTTCGCCTGTTTCTGGAAAAATGCAACCACTCTCCTCGCTATCTGCGAGCTCATCGGGGAACCGCCGTCGTATAGGTCACGGATGGCTTCCAGTAATTCTCCTGGAGATGTTTTCTTAAGAATATAACCACTTGCTCCTGCTTCCAGCGCCATAAAGATTTTGTCATCATCTTCATACACTGTCAGCATCATAAACTGCATGTCGGGATGCTCACGCTTCAACTGTGCAATACATTCAATACCATTCATTCCCCCCGGCAGGTTGAAATCCATCAACACTACATTCGGCATCAACTGGGGGATCTGTTCCACGGCAGTTTCTGCATTGTTGAATGTCCCTACACAGGCATAACCGTCAGAACCATTAATCAGCAATTCCATAGCCGTGCGGATATCATGATTATCTTCCACTATCGCAATGGTGATAGTATCCATATTATCCTGGGACTTCTTCTTTGAATATACAGTCATTTTAAAGGAAATTATAACACTTAAATGTTATTAAAAACAAATGTATGTTAATTTAGTGGGATATCGAGAAAAACTATTGTGCCGTTGTTTGAGCTGATATCAGCGTTTCCGCCTACAGACATCATTCTCTTCTGGATATTCTTCAGGCCGTTGCCAAATAATCTAACCTTCTCCTGGTCAAATCCTTTGCCATTATCCTTGATCATTATCGTCATATTTTTATGCACCTTCACTTCCACAATTACTTCTGTTGCTTTTGCATGCTTCACTACGTTATGCAACGATTCTTTCACCGCTAAATAAATATTCCTTCGTGTTCCTCCGCTCAGCTTGATGTTCGGGATCACTTCGGGAATATAGAACTGGTGCGTGATGTGTGCATGCTCCAGGAACTCGGCTGCAAAGCTTCTCATATAAGCAATGAGGTTAGCCAGTGAATCGTTGGAGGAGCTCATTGCCCAGATGATCTCACTCATTTTGTCTACCATCTCTCCGGCCGTTTCTGAAATACGCTCCACTTCTCTCGTCTGCGAAGGATCCTGTATCTTTCTTTTGGCCACTTCGCTCAGCAGGCGGATAGTAGATAGCCCTGAGCCCAGGTCGTCATGCATATCGCTGGAAATACGCGCCCGCTCCTGGTCTACCGCCTGCTCTTTCTCCAGCTTCAGCTTCTCATGCCTTATCTTATAATCAAGGTACAAGGTGGAAAAATAATAGGCAATTCCCAGTAGCAACAGCAATAATAAAAACCGGAACCACAGCGATTGCCAGAAAGGAATTTTAATTACTATCTCCAGCGTGGTAGGCACCGTGCTCCAGATATCATCATTATTAGATCCTCTTAACTTAAAAACATAACTGCCCGGGTGCAGGTTCGTATAACGCGCCATCCGGAAAGTGCCGGCCTGTACCCAGTCTTCATCCGCGCCTTCCAACTTGTACTGCACCTTGTTCTTCAAGGGATTGGTATACTCCAGCGGCACAAATTCTATAGCAATCGTATTCTGGTTATACGGCAATTCAATTTTCGTGAGCAATGAAATCGCAGTGTCGGATTCATACGGCTTGTCCAGCACCTCCATACGGCGGATGATCACTTTTGCATTAGACAGATTGTCCCGGAAATTTTTTGGATAAAAACCGTTTACGCCACGGATACCGCCAAAAAATAATTCGCCGTCGATGGATTTATAAAACGCGCCTGTATTAAACTCGTTCGACTGCAACCCGTCCTCGTTGTTATAAGTAGTGATCTCATCTGTTAACGGGTTGATCTGCGATAGCCCCTTATTGTGGCTCACCCAGATCCGGTCTTTGTCATCCAGCAGCACACCATACATGTAATCGTTGATCAGCTTGGGATTATCGTAACTGTTGTAATGCTTCTTAATACGGCCCGCATCATCCAGGATGAATAATCCTTTGTTGGTTGCTACCAGCAACTCCTTGTGCGCATTTTTATTGATGGATTTAACGGTGGTACCGGAAGGAATGAATACGCTTCTCCAGCGCGAGTCGGCCACCCGCTTTACATACAGCGCCGATTTCGTACCCACGTACTGGTTACCCATATAGTCTTCGTAGAAGGCAGACAATATCTCATCCTTGAAATGATGTACCACTGCGGCTTCATGTCCTTTCTCGGTTTCGTCAAACATCAGCAGGTAACCTCCATAGTTAAAATATAGCTGTCCGTTAGTACGCTTGAACAGGAAAGGAAATGGAGCCTGCTGTGTAGGTAAGCCTAATGCGGTTACTTTCCCGGTCAGGTCAGTAAAGGATTTGGTTTGTACATTGAACAGCCCGATGTGCATGCCTGCAAAGTGCAGCCACAGCTGATCTCCGTTCTCCCGGCAAATAGCTCCCAGGTCATTTCCGGGAAACTTCCCGGGATATAATTCATTTGAAATACGCTCCAGGAATTTTCCCCCATCTTCATAAATATTCATTCCATCACGCATCAGTCCCACATACAGTTTACCATCATCATGCTTGTACACGGCCTGCACCATGTTATGGGTGATATAAGGAGAACGGTAAAGATTGAATACTTTTTTATGAGGGGAATATTTTTTTAATCCGTCACCATCTGTGCCTACCCACATATTATCGGCCACATCGCGGTAAAGCCAGGATACATCGTTGAATGAGCGCGTTTCAAATGTATTGAAGCTCACAATATGCCGCATAATTTCATTACGGGCAATACTGTAAATCAGCACGCCATCGCTTCCGCCGATCCATACATTGCCGTACTGGTCCAGTTCAGACACTGCCGGGATGAACGGCTCCCCTTTCTCGTTCTTCATATCAAAAACCAGGTCGCTGAATTTATTGCGTTGTTTATTAAACAACGTAATATGCCCTGCGCTGATAATGAGCATCGAATCTTTATTCAGGTTACGCAACAACGGTTTGCTGCCAACGCCCGGTAAACAATAGGTGGAGATGCGAAGGTTTTTAATGTTCAGGGAAAAGAGCTCTCCCTGGTCCCCGTTCATCCAGATGGTGTTCCCGTCTTTCATCACCGCGGAAGGCAATATGCTTCTTTGCAGGAACTGGGGCGGGTACAGGATGATACGGCGGGTAACATAAGTGGTATTGTCCAGTACATAGATGCCTTTCATCGGGCGCCATACCCACAGCGTATTGGTGGCCGTGTCTTCTCCCAGGATCACAAATTTCACATTGGTATCCCGCTCTGCGGCGTTTACAGCGGTGGTATCTTCAAACAGCCTGCTGAAGTTATTCTTGTATTTATCGTATACGCTGATACCGTTGTTATGGGCCAGCAGCAGTTGAGAGCGACTGTCTTTATAAAAAGAAAAGCCTTTGTATCCCTTCAGATCAAAACGGTTGATCACCGCACGGTTGCCTGTAGCGCCACGGGCTACCAGCTCCCCTTTCCCTTCACCGGCCTTATAGAGCGAGCTTGGTTTATAGCGGTACTCATTAAAGGTATAACCATCGAAGCGGTTGATCCCATCGCGGGTGGCAATCCACATAAATCCCTGGTCATCGCGGGTAATATCAAATACAGTGCTTTGAGAAAGGCCCTCATTAACGCTGTAACTGTCAAAAATGTATGGCTTGTCCTGTGCATGGAGCATTCCGGGGAATAGTCCCCAA
Source organism: Chitinophaga polysaccharea (assembly GCF_902150045.1). Classification (GTDB taxonomy): domain Bacteria; phylum Bacteroidota; class Bacteroidia; order Chitinophagales; family Chitinophagaceae; genus Chitinophaga; species Chitinophaga polysaccharea_A. Next base: position 3,161,451 of record NZ_CABFVU010000001.1, on the reverse strand, counting down.
ATACAGCAGCATAGGATAAACATTTTTAAGCGATACGGTCGATGCACTGGAATATTGTTATTGTGTAAGCAGGTCAGGTAATCTGCAAATATATAAATCTGTGTCACACTTTGTAGCAATTTTGTAATTTTCTTCCCGGTAACAGATTGGGAATAAATGAAATGCTTTATGAATACAGTCAACGCAACATCCGGCCGGCCAGGCTCAAACATCCGTCAACGCTGCTTTGCACGTTATGCCTTATCCCTGCTGCGCCCGCTCCTGCCCGGATGCTTTGCACTATTATCTGCCTTCACACCCGCCGCCGCCCAACAGAATGCTGCCGGTTATCATATAAACATCCTTACAGCAACTCCGGTTCAAAGTATCAGGGGGCTTAGCGTAGTAACCGATGATATTGTATGGGCTTCCGGTACCGGCGGCCAGGTAGGCAGCAGCACAGACGGGGGCAGGCACTGGAAATGGGCCACGGTAAGCGGCTGCGACAGCTGCGACTGGCGTTCGCTGTATGCCTTTAACGATCGTAAAGCCATTGTATTAAATGCCGGCGCACCGGCGTTGATTTTTTTAACCGAAGATGGAGGCAATTCCTGGAAACAGGTATTCTATGATAACAGGCCAGGCATTTTCTTTGATGCCATGCAGTTCATTAACGAACAGGAAGGCATCGCCATCGGCGATCCGATAGATGGAAGATTTACTGTCATCCGGACACATAATGGCGGGCATAGCTGGGAAGCCGATCCTGTTGCCACTTTGCCCCGCGCCGCAGAAGGGGAAGCCATCTTTGCCGCCAGTGGCACCAGTATGGTATTACTTCCGGAAAATAACGTTTACTTTGCGACCGGTGGCCAGGTAGCGCGACTCTTTAAAAGCGGCGGTAACGGGGAGGCATATACGATCCCTTTGGTGCAGGGCAGCAGTACTACCGGCGTATTTTCCATTGCGTTCCGGGATGCGGCCAATGGCATTGCCGTGGGTGGCGATTATAAGCAGGATACCTTGCGTAAAGGCAACTGTATGCTCACTTCCGATGGAGGCCGCAGCTGGGAAGCACCCGCCACCCCGCCGGGCGGATACCGCTCCTGTGTAGCCTGGATCGGCCCGCAGCTGCTCATCACTACCGGTACTTCCGGCACGGATATTTCAACAGACGGCGGGCATCACTGGGAAACGATCGGGAAAGGATTCAATGTGGCGGCGAAAGCCAGGAAGGGTACAAAGGTATATGTGGCCCGGAAAGAGATCGGCGAATTGGTAAACCATTGATCCAAACAGTATTACAGGCTAACATCAATAAAAAGGTGCTCCTGGAAAGGTGCACCCACTAAAATAGGTTAAAGCAAAAAGTAAATTTATTGATATGAAGTTAATAAGTAATTCATTTACTTGCCGGGATTTTTTGCAAAGCTGCCGATTTACAGGATAAACGCCGGAAAAGGAGCATCTAACGCAAAAGGACCATCACTACTCTGATTTTTTTATGTAATTTAAGACCTCGGTAACGGATTACCGCGTATCCAGAAAAAGAGATTATGCAAGTTGAAACCTCGTCAAGTAAATACGGCGCCAAACATTATCCTGATGGGATCAGGGATTGGAAAAAAGAAGGAAATTATTTTTGTTTTTATACTACAGAAACGATTCTCGAAATAAGGGTGATCGCTGATAAGATCATTCGCTTCAGATATGCTGCTGAAGGCACTTTTCAAAGGGATTTTTCCTATGCCACCAGTGATACCCTGGAAGAATCGCCCATCGCATTCGGGATTAAGGAATGGGAAGAAACTTTCGAGATATATACAGATGAACTGAAAGTATTTATTGCCCGCGATAACCTCCGCATCACCATTTCAGACAAAGAAGGCAGAGTGATTAACCAGGACGAAATGGGGTATCACTGGCAGCACTACCTCCTCAAAGGCGGTAAGATCCAGTATTGCAGCAAGTTAGTACAGGAAGGGGAATGTTTTTACGGCCTGGGCGATAAGCCTACTGAACTGAACCTCCGCGGCAAACGGCTGGAGAACTACGGAACAGATGCCTATGGTTACCAGAAAGATACAGACCCGCTGTACCGGAACATCCCTTTTTATTACGGCCTGCATCATGGCATAGGCTATGGTATTTTCTTTGATAATACCTTCCGTACCATTTTCGATTTTGGTAAGGAAAGGGAAGATGCATGCAGTTTCTGGGCCCGGGGCGGAGAAATGAACTATTACTTTATTTACGGCCCCGACCTCCTGGAAGTGGCTGAATCGTATACAAAAATTACCGGTACGCCGGAACTGCCTCCCCTGTGGGCCTTGGGCTACCATCAATGCCGCTGGAGCTACTACCCCGACACCCGCGTGAAAGAGATCGCAAAAGAATTCCGGAAACGGAAGATCCCCTGCGATGTTATTTACCTGGACATCGATTATATGGATGGCTTCCGCTGCTTTACCTGGAATAAGGAATGGTTCCCCGATCCGGCAGGACTGATCAAAGACCTGGCGGCAGAAGGGTTCAAGGTAGTAGTGATCATTGATCCCGGCATTAAGGTGGATACCGACTATGCCGTATACCAGGAAGGCATCAAAAACAATTACTTCTGTAAACGCGCCGATGGCGCGCTCATGGAAGGAGATGTATGGCCCGGTAAATGCGTGTTCCCCGACTATACCAACCCCGAAGTACGGGAGTGGTGGAGCAGCCTTTTCAAAAGCCTGGCCGAAATTGGCGTGCGCGGCGTCTGGAACGATATGAATGAACCTGCTGTGTTTGAAATGGGCTCCTTCCCCGAAGATGTGCGCCACGATTACGATGGCGAAGAGGTTAGTCACCGTAAAGCACACAACGTATACGGCCATCTTATGAGCAAGGCCACTGCAGCCGGTATGAAGAAATACCTGATGCCCAACCGCTCTTTCCTCATTACCCGCTCCTGCTATGCAGGCGCCCAGCGCTGGTCTTCGGTATGGACCGGCGACAATGTTTCCAGCTGGGAGCACCTCTGGCTGGCCAGCGTGCAGTGCCAGCGTTTGTCCGTTTCGGGAATATCGTTCACCGGTAGCGATATCGGCGGTTTCATCGGTGAGCCCGATGGCGAACTGTATACCCGCTGGATACAACTGGCGGTTTTCCACCCGCTCATGCGTACTCACTCTGCCAGCAATGAAACAGGCTTTAACCAGGAGCCCTGGAGCTTCGGCGCTGAGTATGAAAAGGTGGTGACTAAATTTATTACGTTAAGATATAAGCTGCTCCCTTACCTGTATACCACCTTCTGGCAATATGCCTCTCAGGGCACGCCTATGCTGCGCCCGCTGGCTTTTGTTGCGCAAACGGATCCGGCCACGCACAACTGCTCACATGAATTTATGTTCGGCGATTCGCTGCTCATCAGTCATGTAAGCGAAAAAGGAATGCAGGAGAAAGGTGTATACCTCCCTGCCGGTAACTGGTACTATTTCTGGAACGACCAGAAATACACCGGCGCCAAAGAAGTAAAAGTAAAAACACCCCTGGATGAAATGCCGCTGTTTGTAAAAGCGGGCGCCGTGTTACCGGAATACCCGGAAATGCAGTACACCCAGCAAACCCCGGTTACTGAAATGCTGCTGCATGTTTACTTTGGGGAAGAAGAGGTAAAAAGCGTATTGTATGAAGACGCCGGCGATCACTACGGTTATAAGAACGGCCAGTATAATGTGATCCGCTTCAAGCAACGTTCTACTGCACAACAGTTTTATCTCAAAAAACAATTCTATATCAACTACGAAACCTCCTATAAAAATCATAGGATCATTATACATGGCCTGCCGTTCAAACCTACTACCCTGCTGGTAGACGGACAAGCCGTTGCCCTGTTGCCCGTAAACCTGCCGGCAGATAATACGGTGTCTTTCGTGGTACCAAGAAACTTTGAAGAAATATCAATGAAGTAGCTATAAACAACTAAAGTGGTAAAAAGAAAAAAGGCACTTCAGATAGAGATCTCGCGCCGGTTTCATAACCTATGCCAACTTTAGAAATATAAAAATAGATGCTAAATATCATTGTACAAAATGTTCAACTGCCGTAAATGGAGAATGAACAAAATGAATGACTCCTTAACATTGAATTAAGGGTCTGTAAAGCAATTATAACGGTACAAAGCCTGTAGATCCTTTATGAATAAGGGTTACATCATAGAAAATCAATTTAGCAAATAAACAAAAACATAAAGGCTCAAAGATGAACACTCATCCCTGAGCCTTTTTAATGTTGATGATTATTGTTTATGCTCAATAAAAAATAGACAGAAAGAAAATAGATGTCAATGCACAAAATACCAGGAAGATAAAAACAGCTCTGAAAAGGATTTCCATCTTATCGGTCGTATATTCTATTCCGTGTAGTTCCTGAGGATTTTCTGCGTGGTTGATACTTAGGCTTTTCATACAAACAAGTTAAAAGGATTTTGCAATAAAAGATTATTGGTGATTTACGGGTTCTATAAATCACATCCTTCAATGAAATTACATAAAAAAAGCTAAAACAGATAAAATCTTTTTGTTCATTTTAGCCTTCTTCCCGTTCATTTTAATCAGCTCTTCTTTTTATGCTTGCCGGCATTTTCATGCGGCAGCTGCAATGGCGCCTTCTTTACCGCCGGGGTGGCTGTTTCCGTGCTGTCGCCCAGCTCATCTGCGCTCACGGTTTCACCTCTTTTGTAATATTCCTTTACCATCTTCCCTGTTTCCTCATCATATAATTTCCATACCCCGTTACGAACGGAATTCCCCTGCCTTACAATCTCCGTAGGGGTTTCAGCGTTGGTGACCGGGTCAATGATCATGATCGTATCCCGCTGTCCTTCAATTTCTGTAGCCAGGAAAGCTCCTTCCTCACTGAGTTTCCCATTGGGGAAATAATATTTGCAATACCCGTCCAGCACATTGTTCTTATAGGTTTCTTCCGCCAGCAAATTGCCAATGGCAGAAGTCTTTTTCCATACACCCTCCTTACGGCCATTCTTATAAACGCCCTCCCAGGTATACCCCGGCTCACCCCGTAGCTCTCCCACTTCTTCTATCCAACGGCCCTGTTTACGGTTTTGCGCATCGCGCTGGTTCACTTTCGCCTGGGCCATTCCGTTGCTCCAAAACAGTAACAGCGACAAACATAAAAACAATACTCTTTTCATAGATAGCACTTTGCCACAAGTTAAATATTTAAAGCGTATAGTCACCTACGCGGATTTTGTCTGACTCAGGATTATGATGATTAGCTTGATTTTACTGTTTACTTTTTGAATGATTAAGGGAGATAAAGCGGTAAAATCCGCTTCCGTCTCCCTTATTCTTTTTAAAAAAATTCAAAAGTATAAAATCAAACTAATCATCATAATCCTGAGTCAGACAAAATCCGCGAAGGCGACGCCTTATTTATGCAGCTGTATATTGCCGATCCGCGTATCCTTGCCCCGCTCTACTTTCACACCGGTAACGGTGGTGTCCTGATAACCATTGGAAGCATTCACAAAAACGTTCCAGTCGTTGCCTGCTTTCAGGCCGCGCACCTTGTATTCCCCGCTTCTCCACGGCAGTGCGTATAAAGTATCGTTACTGCTGTTATAGATAGAAATCACGGGGTAGGCATCCCATGGGGTTACTTTGCCGGAAATGCTGCCCATTTTGAGAATGGTGAATACGTTAATGTAGGGTTTGAGGATGAATTTTCCATTCCAGGTTCTGATGATGGAGCGCTGTACATCAAAGTCAAGCCACAGCTGCAGGTTATCTGCACTCAGCTCATCCCATTCGTTATGGCGCACTCTTACAATGATCCTGGATTGTCCCGCGATCGATTTTACAGGATAGGTAACGCCATCTTTAACCAGTGAGTTCTGGTCGCCGATAGTGATACGGATACGTTCCATGGTTCCTTTCGCCACTATGCCGCCTGCCAGCAGCGTGTCGGCGCCGTTCCTTAAAGTCAGCAGGTCATAAACACCCGGGTTAATATCCAGTGAATCCCACAACTGGCAGCTATCCGGGCCACTGTTCCGGTCGTGGCGGTCTTCATCCCACCAGCAACGGTCCCTGTCGGACCAGTTGTCATCATCCGTTTTGCCGCAGGTATCCACCAGTACTTCCACACTGCGGATATCCAGTAATACCTTATCAAAGTACCCCGGATCATCTGATAAATAAAGACTTACTTTTTGCTTATTGTCCGGAACAGGCGTGGTAGATGTGGAATTATCCTTCTTGCAGGATACCACCAATGTAACAGCAGCCAACATCGCCATCACTAAACCAGGCCCCGGTTTGCGGAGGTAGTTTTTCATAAAAAGAACGGTTTTATGTAACTAAATAAAAATATGGACAAATTGATCTGGTTGAAATACCAATACCACATAAAACGTACCACCATCACCGGTTATTGCCAAAGGGATCAGATAGCTAATAGACTGCGGAAATAAAGTAAAGTTTAACCCCGTGCGGATTTTTTCTAACCTGGGATTAAGATGATTATGCTGATTAGCAGGAGGCTTTCTTTGGGATTTTATAAAGAACTTATTCTTTGTCTTTTATAAAGATGAAACAAAATAGAATCTTTAAAAATTATAAAGTATTTAATACATAGCTACCATCATAATAAAAAATTCCGGGGAGATAACAGCGAAAATATTTACTGCTATTCCCCGGAATCTTTTTTATAAAATTCAGTCAAACGAACTTACCAATTCCGCTCAATATAATCATCCCAACCTGGAAGACTAACCCGTTCGGCGGGGAAATTGTCTTGGAACACTGATTATGATGATTTTGAGGATTTCATGGATGTCTTGTTAATAGATTAAAAAATTAAGAGGCTGTCTCATAAATAAATGATGCAGCCTTTTTTTATTTACTAATTAGGGTCCATTTATCCACGTTGGTGGTTGATAAATATTTTGATTTTGGGGTATTTGCAGCCAAAATGATTGCCTATTTTTAATTTATGGCAAGAGGAAAATCATTAGTAGTGTCCTTTAAGAGCAATCACCAGTATCAGGGAATGCTCCTACCTCCTGATTTAAGTGAGCTGGTGGCTCAAAATCACCCTGTACGGGTAGTCAGCGATATTCTGGACAAAGTAGACATTGGGCAGTTAATGCAGCAGTATAAACCAGGAGGGGCAAGTAACTATCATCCCCGAATGTTGCTGAAGGTACTGGTTTTTGCATATATAAATAATATATATAGTAGTCGCAAGATAGAGGAAGCCCTTCATCAGAATATCAACTTTATGTGGTTAAGTGGCATGAGTAAGCCCGATCACAATACAATTAACCGATTCCGGGGCCAACGTCTTCAAAAAACCTTGCAACCTATCTTTACGCAGGTAGTATTACTATTATGTGAAGAAGGAGTTTTGAGTTTGAAAGAACTTTACACCGACGGCACAAAAATAGAAGCCAATGCAAACAGATACACTTTTGTATGGGGCAATTCCATAAAAAACAACAAGGCAAAAATGCAGCAGCAGCTGAATGAATTATGGCAATACGCTCAATCTATTGCTGCTGCCGAGTTAGATGACGATCACGATCCATCGGGCTTTGATAAAATTGCCAGTGAAAAAATTGAGCAAACAATAGCCACGATAAATGAGGCATTAAAAGACAAACCAATAGATAAAAAAATAAGGCAGAGATTAAACTATGCTAAGAAAAATTGGCCTTCTGCACTAGCGCGTTATGCCGAACAGGAAAACATAATGGGGGATGACAGAAGCAGCTATAGCAAAACAGATGAAGATGCCACTTTTATGCGAATGAAGGAAGATCATATGAAAAACGGACAATTAAAACCAGCATATAACCTACAGATAAGCACTAATAACCAATACATTGTCAATTACAGTCTTCATCAGAATACCACTGATACCAATACCCTGCAGGGGCATCTGAATATATTTAGACGCCAGTATGGGAAAATGCCTTCCAATATCACGGCTGATGCAGGATACGGAAGTGAACAAAACTACGAATGGCTTGAAAAAAAACGTATTACGGCCTATGTAAAGTATAATCATTTTGACCGTGATCAACATGGAAATAGCCGGAATAAAAACCCATATAGGACAGATAAACTTACCTATGATCAGGAAAAAGACAAATATATCTGTCCGTCTGGGAAAACGATGAAAAATATTGGTAGTCACCAGCATCTTACTAAGGCTGGCTTTAAGCAAACCATCACCAGGTATAAAGCTGGAAAATGTAATGGATGTCCATTACGGAGTGATTGCCATGGGCAAAAAGGGAATCGAATAATCGAGGTAAATCACAATTTAAACCGCTTAAAACGGCGAGCAGAAAAAAGGCTGAAAACCAAGCGGGGCATCGAAAAACGTAAGCAAAGATGCCATGACACCGAACCTGTTTTTGCTAATATCAAGCATAATCACCTATTTAAGCGATTTATGATGCGAGGGCTGGACAAAGTGAGTATTGAAGCCGGATTATTAGCATTAGCACATAATCTTCGTAAGAAGGCTGCTTAAAATGGCTGGCGAACCCTTGGTTTTTAATTTTCAAATCAAATTGACGGAAATATTATTATAAACGAAAGAAGCTGCCTCAATATTTATGAGACAGCTTCTTGGTTTTTATAAAAAATCAGCGAAATCATCATAATCATCATAATCAGTGTTCCAAGACAAAATCCGCCTCCGGCAACCTGCGGATAAGCCGAAGTATGGTTGCTCCCAAAGGAGGCAGACGCAAAGAAATCGTATAGTCCCTGCCGTTATATATCTGTTTAGTGGTCCGGATTACACCTGTGTTCAGCACGCCGCTGCCATAATACTTCGGTGCATCACTGTTTAATACTTCTTCCCACTCCCCTCCCACAGGAAGCCCTATGAGGTAGTTCTCACGCACTACGGGAGTCATATTAAGCACTACCAGCAGGATGTCATCTACTGCCTTTCCCTTCCGTGTATAAGCCAGCACACAGTTATCATAATCATTTACCGTGATCCATTCAAACCCCGCAGGATCGAATTGCTGCTCATACAAAGCGGTGGAACCTGTATAAAATTCATTGACCTCCTTTACAAACGTTTTCAATCCCTGGTGAGTGGCATGCTGCATCAGGTGCCAGTCGAGCTCCCCACGGTAATTCCATTCAGACGTTTGCCCAAACTCATCTCCCATGAACAGCAGCTTTGTACCGGGATGGGTATACATATAGCTGTATAATAAACGGAGATTCGCAAATTTCTGCCAGTCGTCGCCAGGCATTTTATACAGCATGGGCGACTTCCCATGAACCACTTCATCATGGCTCAGCGGCAACATGAAGTTCTCCCCGAACGCATATACCATACTAAAGGTCAGATCGTTCTGGTACCACTTCCGGTGAATGGGGTCCCTTTTGAAATAATCAATGGTATCATTCATCCATCCCATCATCCATTTCATCCCAAAACCCAAACCTCCCATAAAGGTTGGTCTTGATACCCCGTAATGCGAGGTGGAATCCTCTGCAATGGTTTGTACATCGGGAAACAGCGCATACACCGTTTCGTTCAGTTTCTTCAGGAAACTGATGGCTTCCAGGTTCTCATTGCCTCCCACTTCGTTAGGCTCCCAGGCGCCTCTTCCCCTGGAATAATCCAGGTGGATCATAGAAGCTACGGCATCTACACGTATTCCATCTACGTGAAACCGGTCGAACCAGAAAATGGCATTGCTCAGCAAAAACGACCGTACTTCATTCCTTGCATAGTTAAAAATATAGCTGTTCCAGTCCGGGTGATAGCCTTTACGCATATCCGCATACTCATATACATGCGATCCGTCGAACCGGAATAATCCATGCGCATCATACGGAAAATGGGAAGGTACCCAATCCAGTATTACGCCGATACCTGCGAGGTGGAACGCTTCCACCATTTCCATAAAATCCTGTGGCGTGCCATGCCTGGAAGTAGGTGCAAAATACCCGGTGATCTGGTAACCCCAGGAACCATCAAAAGGATGTTCCATCACGGGCATCATCTCCACATGGGTAAAGCCCATTTCCTTCACATACGGCACCAGCATTTCGGCTATTTCCTGGTAAGAATATACCCGCTCAGGATCAGCAGTATCCGGGCGGCGCCAGGAACCCAGGTGCACCTCGTATACGGCAAAAGGACGGTCCAATGCATTATTGTTCCGGCGGTTATCCATCCATTTCTTATCATCCCATTCATAATCCAGCGGGTATACTACGGACGCGGTTTTAGGGCGTACCTCCCAGTGATTGGCGTAAGGGTCTCCTTTGATCAGCTCTTCGCCGCTGTTGGAACGGATAAAATATTTGTAGAGGGCGCCGGGTTTCACCCCGGGCACAAAGCCTTCCCAGATCCCGGAGCTGTCCCACCGGGGGTAAAGGGTATGACTATAATGATCCCAACCGTTAAAATCACCCATTACGGCCACAAATGCGGCATCCGGCGCCCAAACGGCAAAGTATGTTCCACTGGCGCCTTCCACTTCTGTGGCGTGCGCCCCGAACTTTTCGTATAGCCGGTAGTGTGAGCCCGCCTGGAAAAGGGTAATATCACTGGAAGAAAACAGGGTGAATGGTTCTACATACTGTAAAGCGCGATTTGTATCTCCGGTCATAGTAACGTGTGAATTGGGTGTCTTGACTAACAAGATAGTTTAATTTTTGGGAAAATGACAGCAAGGATGAAACAGATATTTTCATGAAAACAAAAAAGGTGCCCCGTGGACACCTTTTTCAATTATATAGCTATTCCGGTATGCGGATTAGTACTTCTTACGGAACGGAGGCTTGCCACCACTGCCGAAAGACTCACGTCTGTCGCCACCGCTGCGGCTACCACCCGGGCGGCCACCTTCAGCGCTCCAGCTTCTTTTACGCGGACCGTAATCGCCACCGGAACGTGGACGTCTGTCGCCATCCTGTGACATCTCGATCCTCACACTGCGGCCATTATATTCCACTTTCTTGAAAGCTTCGGTTACTTTTGCCAGTTCATCATTCTCTACTTCAAAGAAGGAATAAACGCCTTTCAGATCGATACGGCCAATTTTATTGCCACGTAAACCGGTATTGTCACACAGGTAACGAAGCATATCGCCGCGGTTGAAATCGTCTACAGAGCCCAGGTTGATGAACAAACGGGTGAACTTGCCATCGCTTCTGCGTGGTCCTTTATCTTCCCCGATCGCACCGCGTCTGTCGTCTTTCGCGTTCAGATCCGGCGCATCCTGGTAGTATTCCAGGAACTGGTTGAATTCGAGGGAAGCAAAACGTTTGATCAGGTCTTCCTTGGTCATGGATGCAAACTCTTCGTTGATGCGCTCCATGTAAGGTTCAATCTGCTCTTCGTTTACTACTACATTATGTACTTTATGTACCAGGCCGAACAGTTGTTTTTCGCAAACTGCAAAACCATCGGGTACTTCAGCTTTCACAAATTTCTTCTGGATCACACGTTCAATCTGGCGGATCTTCCCGATATCGCGGCTGCTGATCACAGCAATAGAGATACCTGATTTACCAGCCCTTCCTGTACGGCCGCTTCTGTGGGTGTAGTTTTCCACGTCGTCGGGCAGGTCGTAGTTGATTACGTGCGTTACGTTGTCCACGTCAATACCACGTGCAGCTACGTCGGTTGCTACCAGCACCTGCAGCGCTCTTTCGCGGAAGCGTTTCATTACCTTATCACGCTGTTGCTGGGTTAAGTCACCATGCAGGGCATCCGCATTGTAACCATCCTTGATCAGTGATTCGGCGATTTCCTGTGATTCAATTTTGGTACGGGTAAAGATGATACCAAAAATTTCAGGGTTGAAATCCACGATACGTTTGAGGGCCGCGTATTTATCGCGCGGGCGCACTACATAGTATTCGTGCTCAATATTAACATTACCGCTGTTTTTGTTGCCTACGGTCAGTTCAAACGGATCTTCCATGTATTTCTTGGCGATACGGCGAACTTCCTGTGGCATGGTAGCAGAAAACAACCAGGTGGTTTTACCTTCAGGTGTGTTGGACAGGATACTGTTGATATCTTCCTGGAATCCCATGTTCAGCATTTCATCTGCTTCATCCAGTATAGCGTAGCGCACATTTTCAAAGTTAACCGCGCCACGGTCAATGATATCCAGTAAACGGCCGGGAGTAGCCACCACAATGTGTACTCCTCTTTTCAGTTCACGCAGCTGCTGAACAATGCTGGAACCGCCATATACCGCTACGATGCTCACATCGCCCAGGTATTTGCTGAAGTTTTTCAGATCATTGGTGATCTGCAAACAGAGTTCACGGGTAGGGCATAAGATCAGGCCCTGTGGTTTATTTATTTTCAGATCCAGTTGCTGCAACAGTGGCAGGCCAAATGCGGCAGTTTTACCGGTGCCCGTCTGGGCAAGACCTACGAAATCGCGGTCGCCTCCTAACAATACTGGTATTGCCTGTTCCTGGATGGGAGTTGGGGAAACGAAGCCCAGGTCCGTAATTCCCTTTAAAATAGGCTCTTGTAAGCCCAGTGATTCAAATGTAGTCATTGATTTGCATTAATCAAGCTCCGTCGGGAGCTGTGTATATAGCCTTTAGCAGTTAGCTATCAGCTGTTAGAAATATTATTTTCAGCTTTTAGCGGTTAGCTATCGGCTGTGTTGGTGGCTTCGGTCATTAACCGGCTACCAGTTCTCCTTCGAGGTCGTAGTCAAACGCTTTGGTGATGCGTACTTCCACGAAATCCCCTGGCTTCAGGCGTTTAGTGGTGTCTATGATCACCTCGTTATCTACTTCCACCGAATCAAACTCGGTACGGGCAAGGTATCTGCCTGCCTCTTTTTTGTCTACTATTACTTTAAAGATCTTCCCTACCTTCTCCTGGTTTTTTTCCAGGGAGATTTCCTGCTGTACTTCCATAATTTCCTGCGCCCTTCTCTCCTTTTCCTCTGCAGGGATATTATCTTCCAGCTCATAAGCGCTGGTGCCTTCTTCATGGCTGTAGGTAAATACCCCTACGCGATCAAAGCGCATTCTTTCCAGGAATCCTTTCAGTTCTTCCACATCGTCTTCCGTTTCACCAGGGAAACCGGCAATGAGCGTGGTACGTAAACAGATACCAGGTACTTTCGCACGGATGTCGTGTACCAGCTGCTCAATTTCCTCCCGGGTGATCTGGCGTTTCATTGCCTTCAACATGGCATTGGAAGCATGTTGCAGCGGCATATCGATGTATTTGCAGATATTCGGGAACTCGTTCATCACATCCAGGATCTCCATCGGGAACTTGGTAGGATAAGCATAATGAAGACGGATCCATTGCAGTCCTTCCACTCCGGCCAGCGCCCGCATCAGGTCACCCAAACGGCGCTGCTTATACAGGTCCAGGCCATAGTAGGTTAGTTCCTGCGCAATGAGCATAATTTCCTTTACACCGGATTTCACCAGCTTCTGTGCCTCTGTTACCAGTTCCTCAATAGGTTTGGAAACATGTCCTCCCCGCATCAGCGGGATGGCACAAAAAGAACAGGTACGGTTACAACCTTCTGCTATTTTCAGGTAAGCATAATGAGAGGGAGTACTCAGTAATCTTTCTCCAATCAGTTCTGCTTTATAATCTGCATCAAACTTTTTCAGGATCAGGGGCAGTTCCATGGTTCCGAACCAGGCATCCACTCCTGCAATCTCTGACTCCAGGTCGCCCCGGTAACGCTCACTTAAGCAACCCGTTACATAAACCTTATCCAGTTTACCGCGTTGCTTCAGCTCTACCTGCTCCAGGATGGTGTTAATCGATTCTTCTTTGGCCTTGTCAATAAACCCGCAGGTGTTCACTACAACAATGTTGTGGTCGCGTTTTACACTTTCATGCACTACATCGATTTCATTAGCCATGAGCTGTCCGCTCAGCACTTCTGAATCCACCATGTTCTTGGAACAACCAAGCGTAATAATATTAACCTTGTCTTTCTTTAAAGTTTTTGTCTTCAAGCGCGAATGTTTTAAACAAGCGGTCAATTATTGCTGAGCCGCTACCGCCACGAAGACACACAGACACTGATTGAATGTAACAGCAGACTTACTGTATGTGACTTGAGTCTTAGTGGGGGTTAAGGAAGGTGCAAAGGTAAAGAAAAGATTTGACAATCTGAAATTAATGCTAAGTAACTGTTGATTAGTTACTTAGCATAACGTTGGAACCAGGTTAGCCCAGCATCTGCATGGCCTTCTCGGCGCGCTCGCGGGCTTTCTGTCTTTTATAATGATACCACCATTTAGGCGCCATCTTGATCATAAGGTTATTCATTCCCCGCAGGCCCACCAGGTGATAAAGCCCATTGAGCTTGTTAAAGAAAGAAGGATCCAGGGCGCGGAGGCTCATCGCAAAACCGCCATCCAGGTACTCCATATGATGCCAGTAGCCGGCCGGCATAAACATGGTATCACCGTGGTTCAGTACAGCAGTGTATCCCTTTGCATGTTTCAGCGCCGGGAACTGGTCCTGATCCAGCCGCTCGTTCCAGTTCACGAAGTTGGCCGCGCTTTCTACGGTGAAAGGCATCCGGTAAATGAGGGGCGACTGGTTATTTTCCAGCAGCAACACTCTTTTACGGCCAATGAACTGGGTATGGAAAATATGCGAAAGATCTATATCGTAGTGCATATGCGCTACGGATCCCGCGCCTCCCACAAACAACATGGGATACTTTTTCAGGAATCCCGAAGCCAATTCATCCGGGAAAGTGAAATCTTCCACCAGCTGGGGGGCATGCTGAAAAATGTTGAACAGGAATATCCGGAGTGCCACCGGCCCCTGCTGTATCATATCGAGGTAGGCCCCGAAAGTAATGTAATCATCCGCTCCGTTTACAAGGGTATTCTCGTTGGCGCGCTCATTATTATATACCCCAACCGTCTTGTGCCCGACTATTGATTTGAAATAATCCCATGTCCACTTGTTGTAGGCCGGCCAGTGTTGGCTAAGTGCTGATGCCGGGATAATTACAGGTTTACGTGGATGGTAGTAGTTTTTCTTGAATTCCGCTGGTGTAATATCTTCAACTCGATCTATGTGCTGTACTATCATACTTACGAATTGTTAAAAGGGTACAAAAAGGGAACAATATTCAAATTTAATAAATGCGGTGTTATTTTATAACTACAAACGAAGCGCTTTAATGTTAATCAAAAAACGAGCCGGGCCCCTGTTGGAGCCCGATTGTTTTACCTAAAGTAAAATATTAAACAGGATTTATTCTGATTGATAAATAAACTTCACAACAACAAGTAAATCAGGAATTTATGTTAAACAATGAATCTACAAAAGATTCTTTATTAAACACCTGCAGGTCCTCCATTTTCTCTCCTATACCAATGTATTTTACCGGTATTTTAAACTGGTTGGCGATGGCGAGCACAACACCGCCTTTTGCTGTACCGTCCAGTTTGGTAATGGCCAGGGCTGTCACCTCGGTGGTAGCTGTAAACTGTTTGGCCTGTTCCAGCGCATTCTGCCCGGTAGAACCGTCCAGTACCAGCAGCACTTCATGTGGTGCATCCGGAATTACTTTCTTCATTACCCGTTTGATTTTGCCAAGTTCATCCATCAGGTGAAGCTTGTTATGCAAACGGCCGGCAGTGTCTATGATGATTACATCAACATTTTTTGCAGCGCCGCTCTGTACGGTATCAAAAGCTACTGCACCGGGATCGGACCCCATCTGCTGCTTTACAATAGGTACTCCTACTCTCTCGCTCCAGATGGTGAGCTGATCTACCGCCGCTGCACGGAATGTGTCTGCGGCGCCCAGCATCACCGATTTGCCTGCCTTCTTAAAGTTGTAGGCCAGCTTACCAATGGTAGTGGTTTTACCCACCCCGTTTACGCCTACCACCATGATCACATAAGGCTTTTTGTCTTCCGGTATATCGAAATCCCGGAAACCGCTATCGGGCGCATCCACCAGCAATGCTGCAATTTCTTCCTGCAACATCCTGTTTAACTCACTGGTTCCCAGATATTTATCTTTAGCCACCCGCTGCTCTATCCGGTCAATGATCTTTACCGTAGTATCTACGCCAACATCGGCAGAAACGAGGGCGTCTTCCAGGTTATCCAATACTTCTGTATCTACAGTGGATTTTCCTGCAATGGCGCGTCCTATTTTACCCAGGAAGCTCTCTTTTGTTTTTTGTAATCCCTGATCCAGATTCTCCTTCTTCTCCCTGGAAAATAGTTTATTGAAAAAGCTCATAATTAATTGGGCCCGGTATGTCCGGTTCTTTTTTGAGTTATCCGGCTGCTTTTGTGACAGCATTTGCAATAGGGTGCTAAAATACGTCTTTTGCGCGGATTTTGTCTTTTTCAGGATTATGATGATTTCGCTGATTTGATTACTTTGGATTTAAAAAAGATTCAGGGAGATATAAGCGGGTATTTGCTTATTATCCATTTATATCCTCTTTAATATCCTGTCTGGTATTTAATTCAATGATTCAAGAATCTGAAAGATGCAATCTCCCTATCTCTCTCAACTATCTCTCTCAAAAATTAAAAAGAAATTCAGGTAATCATCGTAACCATCATAATCCTGAGTCAGACAAAATCCGCACAAACGCAAAAAGCTGTCCTTTATCAGGACAGCTTTTCAGTATTATTAGTAAAGCCGAATTACTTTTGGTTCATGTGCTCCTGGATCTTGTCCTTGTGCACGATAGCTTCCTTAAAGGTGTATGCACCGGTTTTAGGAGAGCGTACGGCTCTGATAACTTTGGTCCATACCTTTGATTCAGCTGCTGCTTTAGCATCTTTTACTTTCGCGTTCTTTGAAGCTACTTTTGCCATGGTATTCTATTGTTTTTATGGTCTAATGGCTATTGGCAGTATACTGATACAGCCATTCACCATCAACAATTATTATTTGATTTCTTTGTGTACAGTCACTTTCCTTAAAATAGGATTGTACTTCTTCAACTCCAGACGCTCAGGAGTATTCTTCTTATTCTTGTTAGAGATGTAACGGGAAGTTCCGGGCTGACCAGAAGCTTTGTGCTCTGTGCACTCCAGAATTACCTGTACTCTATTACCTTTTTTTGCCATTGTGTATTACAAATTAAGTGAGTCTTAGAATTAGATTTCCTGACCAGCTGCACGCAATTCCTTCACAACTGCATACAAACCTCTCTTGTTGATGGTTCTCAAACCGTCAGCAGATACTTTCAATGATATCCATTTGTCCTCTTCTGCCAGGAAAAAACGTTTCTTTTGCAGGTTAGGAAGAAACCTTCTGTTTGTCTTAATGTTGGAGAAGGAAACATGGTGACCTGTAATCGGCTTCTTTCCTGTCACCTGACATACTCTTGCCATGATCTAAAAATTTAGGAATGCAAAAGTCCAATTTTTTTGTGGATTTTGCAAATATTATTAAATGAATTTATTCACAAATGCATAAAAGCCACCTGTAAAAAGTGCTTCCTTAAGATGTGAACACAATGCAAAAGATTGATAACCAAATAACTATATGGCAGATTTACATCTGTCTTTTGCCGGAATATTTTTTTACAACAGCACGATCAGGCTACGCAAAACGGCTCCCAATCTTACCGACTCCAATATTCTTTGCTGATCTGTTCCATGCTTCAGCAACGCCTCTTCATGGGAAGTAACGCACATTTCACAACCATTCAGCGCAGAAACCACCAGGCTCAGCAACTCGAAAAACTCTTTCCCAAGCACCGGGTTCGCCATAATGCTCATCCGGATACCTGCCGGGGTGTTCGTGTAAAACTCCTTGTTCACAAAATGCCTGAAACGGTAAAACACGTTATTGGCGCTCATAAGGGAAGTACAACTGATCACCTCTGCTATTTCCTTGTCTGTTGCCCCTTCCTGTACCGCCAGCTTCTCAAACGACGCCTGCAGCTCCACATGCTTCTCATTCACCGCTACAGCCAGCCCGATCAGATATGCTTCCTTCTTCTGCAGCGTAGGTGCTGCCAGCGAATTGGACACATTGATCTTCAGATCCTTCAGGTAACGCGCATCCACATTCACCAGGGATTGCAGTTTACCGGACACCGCACCTGCCGTTAATCCCACTGCCTCCAGTAACTGAACAGCCGTATCCTGATTTGTTGTTGCAAACATAATATGTAATTTTTTTATTTAATTATTTCACTACGGGGTAAAGCAATCCCGCAGGACCACTTCTCCCCCGTAATAAAACAGTAAATGACTTGATTAATTAAACAGACAGCGTAGCTTCACCCTTAGTCCAGTTGCAAGGGCACAGCTCATCTGTTTGCAGGGCGTCCAGCACACGCAGTACCTCTTTCACGCTACGGCCTACAGACAGGTCGTACAGGGAAACCCAACGTACAATACCCTGGGGATCTACAATATAAGTAGCACGGTAAGCCACTTTTTCATTGGCTTCCAGGATACCCAGCTCAGTGGCCAGGGATTTGGAAGTATCAGCCAGCATAGGGAACTGCAGTCCGCGCAGATCTTCATGATCTCTTCTCCATGCAGCATGTACAAACTCACTGTCAGTAGATGCTCCGATCAATACCGCATCACGATCCGCAAAATCCTGCGCATGTTTGTTAAATTCAGCTATTTCAGTAGGGCATACGAAAGTAAAGTCTTTAGGCCACCAGAACATCACCATCCATTTGCCGGAGTTTTTCAGTTCTTCTGAAGACAGTTCATAAAATTCTTTACCCTTTTCAATAGATACTACAGCCGTTTTTTTGAATTCGGGAAACTCTGACCCTACGGATAAAATAACATTTTTCATAATAACTAATTCTCTTTTTGATTTACAGACTAATGATTTTATTCTTTGACGGCGCAAAGATCACATTACATTCATTATTAATCAAATAGATTTTAAGAATGCGGCATTGAGTTTCTCTATATATATCGTTTTCCACTGCGGTAATACCGCTAACCGGGGGTGGCGTCTATATAATCAAAAAAAATGCTCCGGGCTTAACATTTTTATGCTATTTCTGTAACATTTTGGCACGTTATTTAGTTATATAGAAGGACTTTTTAATCGAATTAGCATGGAAATGAAGAAAAAATACTTTTTACTGGTGGTTATCACGATTGGACTTGCTTTGATCCCGTTTATTAAAAACAGCATCATTAAACACGATGAATTTGACGCTACCCGAGATCTGTTCATTTAGTGTTTAGCGGGTCCCATTGACCGTTTCTGAAAATCCCCCCAAAAGTGGGGTTGGGCTTTTATGTGCCGGCAAATAATGATGCAGCCGGGTTGCGCTCCCACCCCTTCAACTTTACAGCGGACATCCGCCTTTACACACACTTTATAGTTGATTTTCAAGCGATAAAAACAGATTGGGAGACAACCACGAATATTTTCGCCATTGTCTCCCAACCTTTTTCAAGTGTGTAACGGGATATAAATTTTTCCTCTCTGACCCTTATCCAGCCCAGGTTTACAGATCAAGTCCACCTCCTCTCCGCATCAAGTCCTTTTTCACTGCATGCCATAAGCAGGCGCTAGATATTCGCTACGCAACTTCTGTTCGTTTACTAAGCCACTCAGGTATTCTCACTGATCACATCTGCCAGGCTCCGGATACCGATCATTTTGGCGGAAGTATATCCTTCGGCATACTCCACTCCCACCATCTTACCAAGCATTTTCGCACGATAAATAACGCTGTCAAAAAAGCCGGAACCGGAAATATAGGTTTGCGGCTCATGGTCTTTCGGCGCAAGGAACTGTGAACTGAAGCTCTTGATCGCTTCCAGCTTGCGCTCCATTACGGGGGTAATATCTATTACAAAATCGGGTTGGTGATAACGGTCCTGCAGGAAGTGAAAAACCTGTTTAGGGCGCCACGCTTCCTGTGCCTGCCCATCTGCCGTAGTTTCTATTTTTCTTAATCCGGCAAGGAAACAACTGTCAGCAATCAGTTTGCCGGCCCTGCCATGATCAGGATGACGGTCATCCATTGCATTGGCCAGCACAATTTCCGGCCGGTACTTCCGGATGGCGGTAATAATAGTCATTTGCTCCATTGTATCATTCCTGAAAAAGCCATCGGCCAGCCCAAGATTCTCCCTTACTTCCAGTCCCATGATTTTTGCTGCGGCCTGCGCTTCCTGCGCCCGCAGTTCAGGAGTTCCACGGGAGCCCAGCTCCCCCCGGGTAAGATCCACAACGCCTACCTTCATTCCCTGCTGCGCATGTATCATCAGGGTGCCGGCACAACCCAGTTCCACATCGTCGGGGTGCACCGCTATAGCCAGTATATCTAGTTTCATATGCTGTAAATTCAGGTGCAAAGATGGGAAAATATTTACTCTTCTGAACTGGTGATAACGATCCCGGCTTTCCGGTCCATCACCTGGTATTTATCCTGCACCTCTTTATCAGAAATAACTCTAACGGAACGGAAGGTTTTCCGGTCCAGGGTCATCAAACCGGTTTCATTGGTGGGGGTAACGGGTTTACCGTTTACGATGAAGTAAAAGCTGCTGTCGTTGCCATACTTACGCAACAGGCTGTCGTATGCCGGGGATTCACTGCTCAGCAGCATATTCACCCTTTTGCGGGCAAAGGGTTTGGTTTCAATATATACCACACCGTTTTCTGCCTGGCTGCCATATTTCAGTACAGCTTTGGCGCCTTTGGCAATGGTGATCACCCCTATGCGGTCAGGCGATACCTGCCCTATAGCGGCCTGGTTCACCACTACGCTGTCCAGCACATACACCGGATCATCCCCGGCTACCTGTGCCATGGCTCCAACGGAAATAAATAATAAGCTGCTAAGTAAGATCCTTGCTTTCATAATATACCCTTTTCAAAACAGGCGAATATTACGAAGATAGCCCAATTAATTGTAGACGCGGTATTGCTGGTACATTTCCAGCTCCTGTACAATCACCTCGATGTCGTGGTCTTCCTGCTTGTCGTAGTCGCTTTTCAGGTTGCCTCCAAAAAAGAAAGCAACGGTTTGCCATACGCGGGCATTAAAGCCGCCTTTAAGCTCCTTGATAATTTCAAAGCAGTTCTGACCCGTTTCGCGGTCGATCAGTTTCATAAGTACTTTTCCCTGGTATACGGAGAGGTTTTCCAATTTATCGCCGAACTGGGCCTTGAGCTCCTTTTCTTTGGTGGCCAGGAAGGCTTTACGCTCTTTTTTATTCATGGTGGCCAGGCGGCTGTTCACATCTTTCAGCACCCTTGCTGCCGACCTGGCATAGGGATAAGTTACATATACCGCGTTCCGCAAACGGCTCCAGCGCTCGCGTTCCTTACGCAGGGCCTTCGGCATTTTTGCCACTACATCAAATATCGCCAGGGTGATCACCGGCACGGTATCCTGCCCCACTACAATGGCGTGCAATGGTATCACATCCGCCCCATGCGCCTCCTGGGCAATCGCAGCCCCGTGGTAAAGAGACAAGCCCAATACCAGGAACAGTGAAACGATGATCTGTTTAAAACGGATACGCATAGTTAACTTAACGTTGCTTACTGATAGAATGTTACCACAAGTTATAAAAAGATTTCAGATTCAGTGTTAACTAAAAAGTGTTAACGGACTGGCTTCATATGTAAGGTATTCACGGCGAAATGATCGATCGCTTTTTCCACCGCGGGAATGTCGTGCCCAGTGAGCGCGCATCCCATTACATGATTGCCCGCCCCGGGAATCGCCACAGCCTCCTTTAAGGAATCGGGCGTGCCCAGCTTTTTTTCCATCTCCAGGATGGCAGATACCCTCACGGTTCCATCCTGGTTCGCCTCATCTTTATAATAGTATAAATTGAGCACCGGCTGATGCACCTTTTCAAAGGTTGCGTCCACCATGCTGGACTCCAGCAGGTTTTGCAGCTGTACTACCGCTTCCAGGCGGTAATTATTATACCAGTACTTTGCTATTTCAGGGTTCTTGTCATCGCTGCGCCTGAAATCCCCTTTACTTACGGCCCTCGCCAGCTGCAATCCCCAGGGGTTATTGGCGAGGAAGGCCAGGTTGTCGTTGATAGCAATGTTGGGCGACATATTAATCATGGCATATACATCATTGGGATAGGCGGCGGCCAGCTTCAGCGCCAGCGTTCCGCCAGTGGAGGTGGTCATCAGGATCACCTTGTTGCCCAGCGCCTTGCCTATGCTCAATGCCTCTTCTGCATCTTTCCACAAACCTGCGGCCGTCATATGGAGTAACGGATCGCTGGTTTCTATCCCGTGCCCGTCGAGCCTCGACAGGAAAAGGTTGCATCCGTAGCGCGCGGCAAAATTGCGGTGCACGGGGTTTCCCTCTTCCTGGCTGGCGGAAAAGCCGTGCAGGTATACCACCGAATAAGGCGTTTTATGGAAACCGGTGTCCTGCCATACAATACGGGCTTCATTATCGGGCTTCAGTCGGAATGCCGCTTCTTTATGCTTTATATAGGCATCCAGGGCAGGGCCGGCGGCCGGTACCGCAGGTAAAACATGCTCGTACACCGGCACTCCCGGGGAGGGGCCGAGAAAATACACCACGGCAAGCGTGGCTATAAGGATCAGGGATATACGTAACCACCTAGGCATCATCAGGATATTTATTGGGGTTAAATGTAGAGAAGAATTCTGAAATGCTGCCTCCTGTGAAAGGATTTAACCAGGAAAAAATCCTTCAACAGCAATGCCATTGAAGGATTCTTTTTAAAAAAATATCCGGAGGTTATCTTCTTCTTACTTTCTGGTAGATGCTCATAGCGGTACCTACTATCATTACCACGATACCCAGCCATAGCACGTTGATATAAGGGAATATCAGCGCTTTCATCACGATATAATCGTTAAAGCTGGTGGCCTCTTTTATTTTCAGTTCTATTTTATTTTCCGCAGGCATGATCTTAGAGAACCTTACATTCAGGTTCAGCGGCGCCAGGGTATCTTCCACACTGTACTGGTAGCTGCTGTCGCGGATAAAATAGATAGGCTGCAGTTTAAAGTGATCATCTGTTTGCGTATATACCTCGAGCTCAGCGCCTACTGCCAGGTCGCCGCTCTGCGGAACATAGTTGCGGCTTTGCGGGTTCGTGTTCAGCCCTTTCAGCACAATGAACCCTTTGGAGAAGAATACGGAGTCGCCCTGCTTCATTTCATGGGTCACATAAGGCGTGGTATCTGCCTGGGCTGCCTCATCGCGGTTAGGCGCGGCAGACACATAGGTAAAGATATCCCTTGTGAGGTAATGCCTGGAAGCCGGGTTGGAAGAAAGCGCATTTTCCTTTTTATTCACGAAAGCATCAGGATAAAGGGTGAAACGCTCCAGCGCTTTGCCGGTTTGTTTATCCTTTTTCTCATAATGCACTACATAGTATGTTTTAGGATCTCCCTGTGCCACAGAATCACCTGTATAGGTAACATGATATTCTCCCATTTCCACCGGTACATCTTTTGGCAGCATGATATTCTCCCTTGGATTCTGTTTGCTTTCCTTTGTAAAAATACCATCGCCCAGCATCTTCATACGGTCCAGTGAAATCACTTCCATTTTGGCAGAAGAGATCAGCACGCCCAGCAACACCATACCAAAACCGATATGGGCCACAGAAGCGCCTGCATTTTTCAGCTTGCCTTTCAGGCCGGAGAAGATATAGAAGAAGTTGCCCACAATAGCATAAATACTGGCAAATAACATCAGGTAAATAGCAGTGAGGAAGCCGGCGCCATACTTATCATAAGTGATAGTGCCTTTCCAGGCTACCAGCCCGGTCAGCAGTAAGGTAACCACGGTAGGTACCAGCAGCTTTTTGGAGATCTCTCCACGGGGAGTATCCTTGTAGCGCATATACTGTACAATGGCGGTTAACACGCCAAGTACAATGGCGATCCAGATCTGGATCTTGTTATAATGGAAAATACTGTCGGACGGCGGCGCTATATCATTCATATTGAACAGCGATTTCAGACCGGTTACGCTCAGTAATTTATTCCAAACCGGAATAGAGGTGGTGAAGGTGATCTGGATACCTGCAATCAGCAGGATCAGGGAACCTACAAACAGCCAGAACTCGCGGGAGTAGCTGTTCTCTTCTTTCTTTACAGAAGGAATTTCCTTTCTGCGTATGATCAGCAGAGCGATAGAAGGAACGGTGAACACCAGCATGGAGAACAGCAGCTGGGCAGTCATTCCCATATCTGTAAAGGAGTGTACAGAAGTATCTCCCAATACCCCGCTCTTTGTTAAGAAAGAGGAATACAGGATCAGTACGTAGGAAATAAAGAAGAAGAAGAAGGTGGATTTCAACGAGTGCCCGGTGGCTTTGTAAGCCAGCAGTGTGTGCACGCCTGCTACCATGGTAAGCCAGGGTACCAGTGAGGCATTCTCTACGGGGTCCCATCCCCAGTAACCACCGAAGTTCAGTGATTCATATGCCCAGGCGGCGCCCATCATGATACCGGTTCCCAGCATCATTACGGCAAAAAGGCTCCATGGCTGCACCGGTTTTACCCAGCCGGTATAATCTTTTACCCATAAGCCTGCAAAGGCAAAGGCAAAAGGAATGATCATGGAAGCAAAACCCAGGAACAGTACGGGTGGATGTATCACCATCCAGTAGTTCTGCAACGTAACGTTCAATCCATTCCCATCGTGGATATGCTGCATATAGTCCGGCGTCTGGAATATTGGCGCAGCCTGGTTTTCGGCCGCCTGCCTCAGCAGCATGAAAGGATTGCTGCCCACTTTATAGCCCAGGATGAAAATGCCCAGCAGCATACTGGCCATGATCAGCTGTGCCAGGGAGAAAATTGTCATTACCGGCGCTTCCCAGTTTTTGGAAGTGCGGATCAGGATAACCCCCAGGATACTGTTCCAGATGCTCCAGAGCAGGAAACTTCCTTCCTGGTCGGACCAGAGACTGGATAACAGGTATTGGATGGGCAGGTCGCGCGAGGTATTGCGCCAAGCGTATTTATATTCGAAATAGTGATTATACAGGATGAAGTACAGGCAGCTGAAAACACCTATCACGGCGGCCGACTGGATAATAAAGGACCAGCGGGCCAATTTTTTCCATGAGTCCCTGAACAGCGGTTCTTTTCCTTTAGCTACATTATAATAAGCCACGGTGGCTACCATAGATGCTACAAATGCCAGTATGGCAAAGAAGTGGCCCAGTTGGCCTGGCAGTAAATGTTCCCCTACAAACTTCATAAAATTCCTCTGAGAGATATAAATATTGTGGCATGGATTATCCGGCGATGGACAATCATATCATATAGCTATTACAACTGTTTGTTGCTTACAGCAACCTGGTCGTCCTTATATTTGGACGGGCACTTCATCAGTATTTTACTGCAGTGAAATTCATTGCCTTCCATTTTACCTGTGAGCACAATGGATTCGGCCTTTTCAAAGTCGGTAGGTTTGGCGCCGTAGAAAACTACTTTGTGGGATTCCCCGGTTTTATCGTGGACATAGAAGCTAAACAGGTTGGCATCTTTGATCGGATCGTAGTTCATAGCTTTTAAGGTATCGAGCGTACCAATTACGTGGAACTCTTTTCCTTCTTTCTCGCGGGCTGTTGCAAAAGTTTCATAGGTACTGAAATCACCCACCATAGTCACTATCACTCCAATTGCCACCGCAATCACCACCAGCAGAATAATATTTGTTTTTTTCATATGAAAATTATCTTCCCTATTGATTAGACACAAGCTGCAAAAACCCTTTACCAGCGCAACTTCAACACCTCCTCCCTTTTTGCCTTATTTTATTTGTTTCCGATTAATCGGCAAAATTAAGTCAAAATGACCTTCTTCCGGCAAAATTTATATAAAAGGCAATTCTTTTTATGAGAAGGGAGGCTGTAAGTAAACATAATCCTATCTTTGCGCGGAATTTAGAAAAGTACGACTTTATCATGGCAGATTTATCTCAATTTGACCCTAACTCGGTTGGCCTGCTGTCCAACAACGTTTTTGGCTTGCCTTTTTCCGAAGAAGAGGCAAGACTGGTATTATTACCTGTTCCCTGGGAAGTAACCGTTTCTTATAATAATGGTACCGCCCGCGGCCCGGAACATATTTTCAGGGCTTCTTTCCAGGTAGACCTGTACGATGCAGATGTGAAAGACGGCTGGAAACAGGGTTTCTATATGCGGGAACCAGACAAGCACCTGCTGCTCCGCAGCGATTACCTGCGTAAGGAAGCAGAGCTGTACCTGAAATTCCTGACTGAGGGGGGAGATATTTCTGAAAATGAGTTCCTGAAAAAGACACTGGTAGATGTAAGCAACGGCACCAGGGCCATGAATGAATGGGTATACACCCAAACCAAAGCCCTGCTGGAAAAAGGCAAGCTGGTGGGCCTTGTAGGCGGCGATCATAGCACGCCGCTGGGCTTCTTCAAAGCCATTGGCGAGAACAAAGGCGAATTTGGTATCCTCCAGATAGATGCACACTGCGATCTGCGCGATGCATACGAAGGATTCAAATACTCCCACGCTTCCATCATGTTCAATGCGCTGGCAGAAGTACCGCAGCTCTCCAGGCTGGTACAGGTAGGGATCCGCGACTACTGCGAAGAAGAAGTGGATTATATCAATAACAGCGAAGGCCGTGTTGTAACCTTCTTCGATAAACAAATTAAGGAAAGACAATTTGAAGGAGAATCCTGGAAAGCTATCTGCGACAGTATTGTAGCCACTTTACCGCAACAGGTATACATCAGTTTTGATATCGATGGCCTCGATCCCAAATTATGCCCGCATACGGGAACCCCGGTGGCTGGCGGATTCGAAGCAGAACAGGTATACTATCTTTTCAAAAAAGTACTTGAAAGCGGCAGGAAACTGATTGGCTTCGACCTGAATGAAGTAAGCACTTCACACGATGAATGGGATGCCAACGTAGGCGCCCGTGTGCTGTTCAAACTTTGCAACCTGCTGATCAGTTCAAATTCCTAATCTCACATTCCTGCACATGCATAGTTTGCGCATCCTGCATCCGAATACCCCCAGCAGAATCCGGTTATTACCGGTAATGCATGGGCTTACCGGCATACTGTTCCTGTTTAATGCGATTGGTATTTACCGCAGTCCGCAGCCAAACTGGTTCCTGGCAGTGTTCTTTCTTGTAATAGGGATCGCCTGTATCGGCTTTCCTTTTACCATGAGAAAGTTTAGGAAATTTACCGAGGCCAATACCGTAGCCAGGATGATAGAAGCGCTGATCTGCTTTACCGGCAGTTTGTACTTTCTTTCCCACCTGAACCCGGTTACCGCCTTGCTGCTGTTCCTCGTAGGCGCAGGCCTGGCCTATGTAGGCTGGATGGAATACCGCATTTTCCAGCCCTCTTATGTAAAAATGGATACCACCGGAATTACCCTCCCGG
The DNA here is from genome assembly GCF_902150045.1 of Chitinophaga polysaccharea. GTDB lineage: Bacteria > Bacteroidota > Bacteroidia > Chitinophagales > Chitinophagaceae > Chitinophaga > Chitinophaga polysaccharea_A. The sequence goes on along the minus strand of NZ_CABFVU010000001.1, from coordinate 3,134,068 downwards.
GCACCTTTTCCAAAAGGCTGGTTGGCTGGAACGAACTGAATAACGTAATTTTGCGGAACGACCTGCTTACGATCGATTTTAAAAATAACAGGATCCTGCAACTGGAAGTACTGGATGAACCAGGCGCAGCAGAAAGGGAAGCCCTGAATAACTTCTTCCAAAGCAGGGTGCAATAAACAGTACATAAAAACAAAAAATGCTGAAACAAACACCTTACATATTATACTCAGACGGTAACGGTAATATTTTTGAAGATACCTCCATGTACGTAACCGGCCGCAGCGGCTGGGATGCATGGCCGGTAGAAGCAGATGAATGGATTGAATTACCGGAAGGAGGTAATTTGTATGAGTTGCCCGGCCGCCGTGGGATCGGTATTAACGCTGCCACCGGCGATATGCAGCTGTGCGATAAAGGATGGGCCGTAGCCGCCTTCATACCGCCGGCGCATACCGGCTTTTACCTGGCTGCCTACGAAACCATGCCGGACGCGCCTACCCTGCCACTGTTCTGCTATACCGCAGTAGGCTGGCTGGATGGTAAATTTTATGTGCCTGCCACCCGCATTGAAGCAGACATCCGCCAGGAATGCGCAGGATTTGACGATAAAAAAGTGAAACAGGGCGTAAAAACCCTGGTAGAAGCATACCCTCATAACAGGCTGGTACAACATCTTGCGGAAAACTGCGCGCTTACTTATGAGTGCCCTGCCGCCCGTAATTATTTTATGGGAAGATGGGAATGCCCTATTCCTTCTTCTCCTGCATGTAATGCCAATTGCGTTGGATGTATTTCATTCCAGCCGGAAGAAGAAAGCATTGTTTCAACGCAGGACCGTCTCCGTTTTAAACCAACTGCAGAAGAAATTGTAGAGTACACGGTACCTCACCTGGAAACAGCGCCCTTCCCTATCGTGAGCTTCGGACAGGGCTGTGAAGGCGAACCCCTGCTCATGTGGGAAACCATCCGCGAATCCATCCTGGAAATACGTAAGCATACGCCTAAAGGCAGTATCAATATTAACACCAACGGCAGTAAGCCCGATGCTGTAAGAGCGCTTTGCGAAGCGGGTTTGAACAGCATCCGCGTAAGCCTGAACTCTGCCCAGGAAAAATATTACACCCCGTATTACCGTCCTAACAACTACGTTTTTGAAGACATCATTGAAAGCCTGAAAGTGGTGCGTGAATTCGGCGGCTGGACCTCCATCAACTATTTCGTGTTCCCGGGTATGACAGATAGCGCAGATGAATACGAAGCATTGCGCAAACTGATCCGGGAAACAGGGCTGAACATGATCCAGTGGCGCAATTTCAATATTGATCCCGACTGGTACCTTGGTAAGCTGGGTATCACGGAAACAGGAGAATGCTTAGGTGTAAAACAACTGCAGGAGTTAATCCATGAAGAGTTCCCGGATCTGAAGTTCGGTTACTTCAATCCTCCTATAGAGCGTATTACCGGCGATTATATGAGCGATTTTGCGCATTGAAAATAATACAGATAATAAAAAGAAGCTGTCTCATAAATAACTTTTACCCGATTTTACTCGGGTACCGGGTGGAGAAAATTTTCGTATATGCGATTCTCACACCCATTAAGTTAGTTATGATACAGCTTCTTTTGTTTCCGGTTAGGCCCTGCCCTGTATTATTAAAATACAAATATTCTATATATATTAGCCTGACCAATACACTATCACCTACCTATGGAACACCTGCAAAAGCGCAACAACATTGCGATACGCATAGAAGAATTGCAAAAAGATGTAGAGCAAAGTAACCTCCTCTCCCGTGAAGCCGTAACGGCAATTAAGAAAGTTTTTAACGTGGATGCAGTCAATGACAAATACGCATATGAGCCGGCAGTAAAAGACGACATTGCCACAGCCTTAACAGCCTTTGCATTGGTTGCCTGGAACAAAGACAGGGACCTGGGCAGCGCCACCACACTGGTGAAATGTGCACTGGGCCTGTATATTTCTGATGAGCTGCGCCAGAATATCTGGGTGTATGAAAAACAGCTGGAAGAACTGTACGGGAAACATGTAGGGCAGGACATCTGTTATTTTTGTGCAGGCGCGCCACATGATAATAACAGCGCACTGGAAAAGAAATTATATATAGAGAAAGACCGTTCCAATTACATTGTTGCCCGCAAGGTAAAGTTTTCTGTACTGGAATTAAAGGTACCGCGTTGCGGCCGCTGTGCCAATGAACATGATACGCTGGCTAATAAATATCACTTCACCTGGGCAGGCATAGCGATACTGTTTGTTGTTATCGGCGCCTTCACCGGCGGTCTGATCATCTTTGGTTTGCTGGGCGTAGGTATCGGCTACCTGGTAGCAAGGTATGTTAAAAATTACCTGAAGCAGGAAGATATCAAGGAGAATAATGATGATATAATCGGCCTGCACCCGCAGGTGGCACCGCTGTTGGAAGCAGGATGGTCGTTTGAACAACCGCAGGCCTGATACCGTGATTAATACAGCGCTCACCTGGTAATTCTTAAAAAGGGCTGCGGGCACTGCACTACAGCGCTTACTGGCCGGAGGACGCCCTACTTTAGTTCCTCCGCAAAACGGTATTGCCTCGCATACGCGGAGGGCGACATTCCCGTTACTTTTCTGAACACCCGGTTAAACGTGATGGGATTATTATATCCGGTAGCATAGGCTACAGCCGCAATGCTGTCGAAATCGCCATTAATGATATTTTTGCAGGCCACATTGATCCTGATCTCATTCAGAAATTCGAGGTATGTTTTGCGCGTATGTTTTTTAAAGTATTTGCAGAAGGCATAAGTGGTAAGATGCGCAACACCGGCAATTTGGCCCAGTGATATATTTTCCGCATAATGCTCCAGGGTGTACTGGTAAATATCATTCATCCGCAATCCCTCCGATTCGCTGTAAGAGTGTCTGGAAAAGCCGGTGGATAAAGACTTCCAGTCCTTCACCTGTTTGGAGAAATACACCAGCATTCCTACAAATGCCAGCAATCTTTCTGCTCCGCTGAGCCGTGCAATCCTTAAAATATCTGCAGCTGTTTTCTCTGCATACTCTGCAGGCAATTGCAAACTGTTTGCCGTGAGTTGAAGGAACTTCCTTACGGTGTCCATCTCTTTCAGTGAAAACAAGCCCTGTAAGGCATGTTCATGATCAAAAAAGATATGGATAGCGTGAATATTCTTCTCCTGTAAATTCTCAAAATAACGGGCATCCCCTTTAAACATATGGGGCTGGTTGGCGCCAATCACGTAAATATCTCCCGCTTTGAACGGCTGGGTATAGTTTCCGGCAATCAGGGTGCCTTCCCCTTTTATAATAAGTGTTACCTGCGCCTCCTTATGACGATGCAGGTAGTTATAGAAGTAAGGGAGTATATCTTCCTGTATCACTACAGCACCTTCATCGGCAACGGGGACAGTAAATTGAATTACTTTCATTAACCAATTTTACTACTTTATCTGCAAAATTAGGAATAATGTGGCAATAATGGTAAAGTGTTGGACAATATCTCAAATTCCAGGCAGTTATGCCAGCCTGGTATCATTTACTTCTTTCCTGTCCACCCCTATCTTCTTCTGCAACCACAAAAAACCGCCTCCCGACAACACACATCCCAGCGCCGTAATACCCCACCAGGGCTTAAACCCAAGATGCTGCACCACGAAAGCCCCCGTGGTAGGCGATACTATATTGGCCAGGGAATAGGAAATGGTATAGAGCGCAGCATACTGCCCCCGGTTATGGTCCCGGCTCCTGCCGATCCAGAAACTGTTCATAAAAGGCAGGCAGAACATCTCCCCGAAAGTGATCACCACCATAAACACCACTGCCAGCGCCCATACCGGCGGCAGGAAGCAAAGCAGCATATAGGAAAAACAAACCATCATAGCGCCCCGGGCCACAAAGGCCAGGTTAGGCATTTTCCCGTCGAGGCGGTACACCATCACCATTTCCACCAGCGCAATCAGGATCCCGTTCACCGACATATTGAGCCCGATGGCCCATTCCTCCAGGTGCATTACTTCCTTGAAATACAGGGGCACAATACTGGAGAACTGGAACAGGCAGATGGCGTTCACTGTGGCAAACAGCAGGAACCACAGGTAAATATGATCCCTCCATACCTTATCTTCTTTCTTTACAGCGGTTTTAACCGCTTTAGGCGGCGCAGGTACCGGTGGCAGGAAAATCCGCATCAGGATGGCGGCCAACATACAGGTAAAGCCATCCACCCAGAACAGAAGCTGGTAGCTGAAGCTGGCCAGGATACCTCCAATGGCAGGGCCTACCGACCAGCCAAGGTTCACTGCCAACCGGTTCAGGGCATACGACCGGGTCCGGTTTTCCAAGGCGCTGTAGGCGGCAATCGCAATACTGTTGGCCGGCCGGAAGGCATCGCCCACTGAGCTCATCACAAATACGCACACACATATTTGTTCAAAGGTGCGCATCTGACCCAATAAAATGAATAATAATCCGTTAGAGAAAAGACTCCAGAACTGTACCTGGTAGAAACCGATCTTGTCGGACAGCCATCCGCCCAAAAGGGCGCCAACAATGGCACCGGTACCAAAACAGGCCATTACCAGGCCTGCCTGGGCAATGCTGAAGTGAAGATGCTGGGTAAGATACACGGTCATAAAAGGAATGACCATCGTGCCACTCCTGTTGATCAGCAATACAAGCGACAACCACCAGGTAGCGGGAGCAAGACCGGTATAAGCATTTTGATAAAGACGGATCGTTTGCCGGACAAGGTTCATAAAATCGGTGAAAAATATTTTCCTGTAATTGGATTAACAGCACAGTTTTTGCAAAGATCCGGAATTCATCTTTTGATGAGTCATTATTTTTTCTGGATCAAAACATTAACTTTGGTCTAAACACGCGTTCAACAAGGTTATCATGGAGGAAAAAAATGGTAAAAAGAATATACAGGCATTAGGGATCACTATCGGCGTACATGCATTGCTGTTAGTGGCGCTGGTATTTGCCGGTTTTTCCGCTCCTCCGCCCCTGCCCGACCAGGATCTGGGCATGGAAGTGAACCTTGGTACTTCAGATGATGGCATGGGGGATGAACAACCACTGAACCCCAACCCGCCCAGTGCGGCAGCCCCTGAGCCCGCAGCTGCGGAAAGCCCGGCAGCTACAGCGCCCGCCAACACCGAACCCCAGCAGGATATTGCCACCCAGGATGAGGAAGAGGCGCCGGAAATAAAAAAACCGGAAAAACCTGTAGAGAAACCAAAAGAAATTCCAAAGAAATTAGAACCAAAACCTGTTAAACCAACAAAGAAACCTGTAGAAACACCGCCGGCGCCAAAACCGCCAACACCAAAGCCTAAAGCCGTATTTTCAGGCGGCACAGGCAACAGTGCCAATAGTGGTAACAGCGCCAATGGCTCCAACAATGCCACCGGAGAAGGCAATACCGGCAAACCCGGCGACAGGGGCCAGTTGGGAGGCAACCCTAACGGCGGCGGATATACGGGCGGTGGCCTCGGCGGCGGACGCTCAGATTTCCACCTGAACGGAAGAAGCCTCATAGGCAGGCCACAGGTTACTTACGACGGCACTGAAACAGGCTATGTAGCCATCAATATAAAAGTAGATCAAAAAGGGAATGTGACATCTGCCACCTTTAGCATGAAAGGATCTACCATCAGTAATCCCCGCCTGATAGAGATAGCCAAAAAGGCTGCCTCCAGCGGACAACTGAAATACAATGCTAACCCCGACGCACCTGAAGAACAGTTTGGGGTAATACGCTTCTTTTTCAAAGCAGAATAATATATACAGGTTTAAAAGAAGCTGTTTGTTTTACCGGGGCAGGAACTGATCCGGAACAAAATAGCTTCATCTGTAAATCAGACCGCTCCTACATCTCTACCTATGACTGAAACAAAAGACAAGAGCAAGCTTTTTGTGCCATTTCGAGAAACCTATTTTTTATCGCCAACGATGATTGTAAAACTTAACCGTATCTTTTCCGGCACTGCAATATTGCTTGTGCTGATGCAGGCCGCTGTGGCACAAACTTTCCCAGGTTACAACAACAGTAACTATGCGGGTATTTACGGCGTATTCTCCAACCCGGCCAGCGCCGCCGGGTATCGCTATAAATGGGATGTAAATATTATCGGGGCAGATGTAAATGCCGGCAACACTTATGCAAGCTTTCCCAAATCCGTATTGTTCAATATCCCCGATTCGTTTGTACGCAACCGTGACTACTTCCTCGATGAAGGCGCCAACAGGAAACAAATGGGCTGGGAAATGGCCGAAATTGCGTTACCATCTGTATTATATGCTATCGATGAAAAACAATCCGTTTCCTTTGTATGGCGCATGCGCAGCAGCAGCAGCGGTGGTAACATCACCACTCCCATTGCCAATTTCTTCGGGGTTGACTTTCCCAACCCGGGTTATCTCAACAGTAACCTGAGTATTCCAGGAGCTGGCGTTTCTTCGCATATATGGCATGAGCTGGGCTTCAGCTATGCACGCACCATTAAGGAAACCTATAGCGGCCGGTGGAAAGCTGGCGTTACCCTGAAACTGCTCAGTGGCGTGGCGGCAGGCTATGCTGCCGTTAAAGACGTAGACTTCCGGCTCAACTCATCCCGTAATGCCGCTATCACCAGCGGTACTTTGTACTACGGCTATAATAAAGAAATGGACGACTGGCAGTCGCCCGCGCAAAAAAACCTTCAGCTGTTCCAGAATAACGGTATAGGCGCAGACATCGGCGTGATCTATGAATACCGGCCCGATAACGGTGGCTTTGGCGCCTATGAAGGCTCCGATGCAGATGATTACAAATTCCGTATAGGCGCTTCCGTTACCGACATCGGCAGGATAAAATATAACAGGTCTCCGGTCAATACAAACCTCAGCCTGGTAAAAGATAATGTGGATCCGAAAGCCATCCAGTATAAAAAAAATGAAAGCTTGCAGCAATATGCCCGGCGGCTCAACAATTACTTCACGCCAATCGGGACCGACTCTACTTTCAACATGATGCTGCCTACCGCCCTGAACCTGATGGGAGATTACAACATCGACAGCCGCTTCTTTATCAGCGCTCATGCGGTAATCGCATTAACGGCAGGAAACAGGGACATCTCAAAAACGTATGCACTAACACAATTCAGTATTACGCCACGGTACGAAACCTACCTTTTCGGCGCCTATATGCCATTCACCATTAACCGCAACGGCCAGGCCGATGTAGGGGCCGGTATACGCATAGGCCCGCTCCTGATCGGCTCCGGCACAATTTTTACCAACCTCTTTCAAAGACATATCGATCGTGCAAATGCTTTCGTAGCTTTGCGCTTAAATTCAAGCATGTTTGAACGGGGCAACGGTGGTGGCTTATTTAAAAAACGTAACAACCAGTTGGATTGCCCGGTAGTTAATAATTACTGATATGGCCTCTTACAAAGAAACGCTGGACTATCTCTATGCACAGCTGCCCATGTTTACCAGGGTAGGCGCCAGCGCGTTTAAAACAGATCTGCATAATACCATTGCATTACTGGATCAGCTGAACCAACCGCAAAAACATTTTAAAACTATACATGTAGCCGGTACCAACGGTAAAGGATCTTCCAGCCATATGCTGGCTGCCATTTTCCAGCAGGCCGGTTATAAAACGGGACTATATACATCTCCCCACCTGCTGGATTTCAGGGAACGTATCCGCATCAACGGGCAAATGGTGCCTGAAGATTTTGTAGTTGACTTTACAGAAAAAATGCGTACCCACATCACCAACATCCAGCCTTCTTTTTTTGAACTCACCGTAGCCATGGCATTCAGCTACTTCCATCAGGAAGCAGTGGACATTGCCATCATTGAAGTGGGCCTTGGCGGCCGGCTGGACAGTACCAACGTGATTATTCCTGAACTATCGCTGATCACCAATATCAGCTATGATCATAAAAATATTCTGGGAGATACCCTCCCGCAAATTGCCGCTGAAAAAGCCGGGATCATCAAAGCCGGCGTACCGGTAGTGATCAGTGAAACACAGTCGGAAGTACAGGATGTGTTTATCAATACCGCTAACAAACTGGGCGCTCCCATCCACTTCGCCGACCAGGAATGGCTGGAAGCCTCCGGCGCCATTGAAAGCAACCAGTTCACTATAACGTTACTGGATACACGACAACAACAGATGCGCCGTTTACAACTGGACCTGAACGGGCGGTACCAGGAAAAAAATGTAATGGGCGTACTGTCTGCCGTAAAGATATTACAGCAAAACGGCTGGCATATTACCTGGGACCACATCACGCACGCGCTTTCCCATGTAAAAAAACTAACGGGCCTCCGGGGGCGCTGGGACATCATTCAGCGGCATCCGCTCACTGTCCTGGATGTAGGTCATAATGAAGCCGGCATCCGTGAAGTGATGCAACAGCTGGGCCATGTTAATTACCAGCAGCTACATATTGTAACAGGATTTGTGAAAGATAAAGAAGTAGAGAAAGTGCTGCCATTGTTCCCTCCTACTGCACATTATTATTTCTGTAAGGCACAGATCCCCCGTGCGATGGATGAAGTGGCCCTGGCGGAAATGGCCGCCAACAGCGGGTTACATGGCCATGCATACCCTTCCGTGCAGGCAGCATTGCAGGCAGCCAGGCAACATGCGCAACCGGATGATATGATCCTTGTTTGCGGCAGCTTTTTTATTGTAGCAGAGGTGATGTAATTATTTCATTGTCATTTTACCGAGATACAGCAACGCGTAAAAGATACAAGTGGTATGCAGGCTGTGTACTATCTTGTTGTCCAGTAACAGTTGCTGTAACTCTTCCAGTGGCATGATCACCACTTCAATTTCTTCATTGTGATCCAGTTGCTGATCCTGGACCTTTACTCCTCCCGTTGCCAGGAACATATGCGTGTAATTATTGCTGGAAGCGGTATTGGGAGCAATGGTGCCAAGCGATACCCATTCCTTGAACGCATAGCCGGTTTCTTCCAGCATCTCGCGTTTCATAGCAAATAAAGGGTCCGGGTCTGTGGGATCCATAGTACCACCGGGGATTTCAAGCAATGTTCTGCCCACTCCCTGCCGGAACTGCCGGATCATGATCACCTGCCCGTCTTCCCGCAGGGCCATCCCGTTTACCCAGTTGTTATATTCCAGTACATAATAAGGTGCAACAATTTTGCCGGTGGGCGTTTCGCAGGTGTCGATGCGTGCTGTAAGCCATGCGTCTTTAAAAAGATATTCCGACGACAATAATTTCCAATCCATATTCATAATAACAATGCTTTACCAGTCCATTCGTTCCTTCAGGCGCAGGATATGCTCCAGGTGGTGTTTTCCATGCCAGGAATAATTGGCGGCATGGGTTTTCAGGTTATGCCGGGTGCCATTGGCCGGGTGTATAAAAGTGCGTTCCCATTCACTTTCTGTCAGATGTTCCATCAGGCTTACCCAGCGTTGATGCAGCGCATGTAACAGGGTAATGGACACATTAATGGGCGTAAATTTTACGTCCGGCAGTTCCGCCCACAGCTGTTCCTCGTAGGGTTTTATTACCGGCTGATCTTCCGTGAGCGCCAGTTTCATACGGGTATACCCGTTCAGATGACTGTCTGCCAGGTGGTGTACCACCTGCACTACCGTCCATCCATCGGGTCGGTAAGGCGTTTGCAGCTGGAACTCGTCCAGGTGCTGCACCGCAATTTCCACCAGCTGGGGCAGGTAACGGATGTCGTTGATAAAACCGTGCAACATTTCCGGGGTATAATCCGGTAATGCTTCAAAGCGGCCGATAGGATATTTAAGTGATTCCATGATTTATTCTTCGCGTAAATCTTTCCCTGTCAGGTGGATGAACACATCTTCCAGGTTTGCTTTCTTCACTTCTTTCTTCCTTTCAAAACCGGAAGAAACCAGTTTGTCGATCAGCGCATCCGGTGAGTCGATGGCAATGATAAGACCACTGTCTACAATAGCACAGCGGTCGCACAGGAACTCCGCTTCATCCATATAATGCGTGGTGATCACCACGGTAGTGCCCTGGCGTTGCACCTGCTGGATAAGGTCCCACAAGTTGCGGCGGGCCTGCGGATCCAGGCCGGTAGTAGGTTCATCCAGGAATATGATCTGTGGCTTATTGATAAGGGTGGTAGCAATGGAAAAGCGTTGTTTCTGGCCGCCGGAAAGCTCCTTGAACTTTGCTTTGGCCTTATCTTCCAGGTTAAACATCGCCAGCAGCTCCATTGGTTGCACGGGTTGGTTATATAAGCCGCCAAACATTTCGATGAGCTCTGTAAGGTTTAGCCCTGGATAGTAACCGGAGCTCTGGAGCTGTACGCCGATGATCTTCTTGATATCATTGGGGGCTTTATCGAGGTCATAACCTCCCACCATCACTTTACCGGATGTTTTCTCCCGGAGGGTCTCAATAATTTCCAGGGTGGTGGATTTACCGGCGCCGTTAGGCCCCAGCAGGCCAAAGATCTCTCCCTCGAACACCTCAAAGCTGATCCCTTTTACCGCGGTAAATTCCCCGTATTTCTTCACCAGGTTACTTACCTCAATGATCTTTTTCTTTTCCATGGGGCCAAATTACAGAAAGAATGCGAGAAAAAGGAAGGGGACAGCTTGCTGCTGTCCCCCATCTTTTTAAATTACTGTTTGATAAACACCTGTGTAAAGAAGGTGATCCTCCCTTTATCCGCGGTGCCGATCCCTATGAGCGTATAATCGCCCAGCATATTTTTACGGTGCCCCGGGCTCTTGATCCAGCCGTTTACTACAGCTTCTGCATCAAGAGTACCATAAGCCACATTCTCAGCGGCACTGGCTACGCGGCCCATTTTTTTAGACACGTTGGCTACCCGTTCTTCAAATCCTTCATGACCGAAACCGGTGCTGCCGTTAGCCATATCCCGGCTGTGGCGGCGGGCCTGCTGGCTGATGGTGGCATCCAGCTGTAAGGGCTTCAGGCCTTTGGATGCACGGAACTTGTTGGTGTAATAAAGGATCTGTTCATCCATGCCGGCGCCTGCATTACTGCTGTCTGCCGCATGAGTGGCACGTGAACACGCGCTAACCTGGATAACGGCCAACAGGGCTACTAATAATGCAATGATCCGCAGGTTCTTCAAAATCAACATAGCAATTAAATGGTTAATAATTAAAAATGAATAAAGAATAATAATATGACTATTAAAATCGGGCCAGGTTTATCAAGCCTGGCGCCGGAAATTAAAAACGGTGCACAGGGGATCTTTTGTATCCGCCGTGCACCGTTTTTTATATTATTTTTTTACGCTTATTCGTTGATGATCCGCTGCCAGGTGTCCATCATGGTTTTGGAACCAATAAAAATGGCCATGCGCTGGTGCAGCTGTACAGGCTTCAGTTCCAGCAGCCGTTGTTTGCCATTGGCCATCGCCACGCCCCCCGCTTTTTCCATGATAAAAGACATGGGATTGCATTCGTAACAAAGCCTTAAACGTCCGGCCGGATATTTACCAAATGCCGGGTACATGAATATACCACCCTGGATGAGGGTACGGTGTATTTCAGCCACCATACAGCCCACGAAACGATGACGGTAGATCCGGTCGTTTTCGTTCCTCGCCATGAAGTAATCGATCGACTTACGGGTTTTGGCTTCGTACAGGTGGTAGTAGCCTACGTTTACAGAGAAAATATCACTGTCGGGCGGGCATTTCAGGTTGGGGTGCGACAGGCAGAATTCCCCGATAGACGGATCCAGGGTGAATCCCTGTACGCTGCGTCGGGTAGCATACACCATCATCGTGGAAGATCCGTAGATGATATAGCCTGCGGCGATCTGCCGGGTGCCCGGCTGCAGGAAATCTTCCAGCTCACATTCCGATCCCTCCGGGGTAAGCCGGCGATATACGGAGAAAATAGTACCGATGGATACATTTACGTCTATATTACTGGAACCGTCCAACGGGTCCAGTAATACCACGTATTTAGACTTTCTGGAATGTTCATCGTGGAAAGGGATGAAGTTTTCATTTTCTTCCGAGGCCACGCCACAGCAGTAAATACTGGTTTCCAGGGCATCAATGAACTGCTCATTGGCAAATTCATCGAGCTTCTTTACTGACTCCCCCTGCACGTTGGTTCTGCCGGCTTCCCCCAGGATATCAGCAATACCGGCCTTGTTTACTTCCACATTTACCCTTTTAGCAGCGAGACCGATATCACGCAGTAAACCAGATAACTGACCAGTAGCGCCCGGGTAATTCCGTAACTCCTGGATGGTAAATTCATCCAGTGTCATTACTTTTTGCTTAAGATTCATAACGTTAGGTTGTACGGACGAAATTAGGCAATTGAAATTATTTTAACAGAACTGTCATTTATCTGCAAACAGATTTTAAAACAATTCTAAACTTGTCTTACTTTGCCGAATAATTTTTTAAAAGAAGATAAACTATCATATGAAGGTTTTCAAGTTTGGTGGCGCAAGTTTAGAAAGTGTTGAACGTATCCGGCAGGTGGCTCAGATTGTACAGTCATTCCCGGACGAAAAACTCCTCATTGTTATTTCTGCAATGGCTAAAACCACCAACGAGCTGGAAAAGGTGGTACAGAACTTTTTCCAGCGCAAAAGGGAAATAGCCGCACAACTCCTGTATAATATCGAGCAACAACACATAAATGTAGCCGAAGCTCTGCTGGGCACAAAGGAGCATCCGCTGTTTACCCAACTGCAGCAGTTCTTCACCGAGGCGGAATGGACGCTGGGTGAAAAACCTTTACGCACTTACGATTACTACTACGACCAGCTGGTGAGCCTGGGCGAACTGCTCAGCACCGCCATCGTAAGCGCCTTTTTTAACAGCATAGGCCTGCATAATACCTGGCTGGATGTGAGAGACGTTTTCCGTACAGATGATAACTTCCGCGATGCCAATATCGACTGGACCTATACCCAGCGCCAGGTAACCGAAAAGGTGGTACCCCTGTTCAACAGCACCAATATTGTGATTGCACAAGGCTTTATAGGCAGTACCGACCAGAACGAAAGCGTGACCCTGGGCAGGGAAGGCAGTGATTATTCCGCCGCCGTTTTCGCCAACATGCTGGACGCGGAAAGTCAAACCATCTGGAAAGATGTGGAAGGACTGAAAAATGCCGATCCCAAACTGTTCCCCAATACCGTAAACATACCGGAGATCAGCTACGGGGAAGTGATAGAAATGGCCTACTATGGCGCCCAGGTGATCCACCCAAAAACCATTAAGCCGTTACAGAACAAACAGATCCCGCTGCTGGTAAAGTGCTTTCTCGATAAAAACCTGCCTGGTACCGTAATTAAGGAAACCGCTGATATAAAACAGCTGCCTCCTATTATTGTGCTCAAAAAGAACCAGGTATTACTGAACATTACCTCCAAAGACTATTCTTTTATTACAGAAGATAAGATCAGCGATATCTATGAGATCTTTCACGGGCTGAAGGTGAAAATTAACCTGATGCAGAACGGGGCGATCAATTTCTCCTGCTGCATAGACAATAACCCGGAGAAGATAGAGCTCCTGATCAAAACCCTCCATCAACAGTTCAAGATCGTTTATAACGAGGGGCTGGAACTGCTTACCGTACGCTACTACCAAAACGGCCTGCTGGAGGAACTGAGCGACGGCCGCACTATATTGTTGGAACAACGTTCGCCCGCTACCATACAGCGTTTGCTCAAAAAATAAATTTATCCAGTAAAATTATTCCCCCCTTTCGTGCAACTTTTTTCGTACCCGTTCGTCTTTAGTAAAATTGTGGTATGAAAAAAGTTGCTATCGTTTTAAGCCTGAGTACCGTAGTAATGCTGATCATTGCATGCGGAGGGACAATGGTCAACCGTGGCTACCTTTCCGCCAGTAACCCGGATGAATTGCCTATTTACCTGATCACCCTCGGAAACTTCAGGGAAACACCCGCCTGTTCCACTGCCCCATCGTCGTGTGTAATGAACGAAACAGGAAATATGCCCCTTGGTAAAATACAGGACGTGTTAAGATCGGCGCTTCAATACTATCAGGAAAACTGCAGCAGGAAATAACAGCCCCTTTTTTGGGAATCAGCTTTTGAGAATTTTACAACGGAAACGATAGTATGAGAACAATCATCGTAGCCCTGGGAATGCTTTTTGTGGTTGCGCACCCTATCCTGGCACAACAACCCAACTCCACAGGAAAAATTACACTGACAATTACAGACCACGAAGGTAAGCCGCTGCCCTTTACCAGCGTAATGGTGAGGAATATAAAGGATTCCACCCTTGTGAAGGGGGAACTGAGCACTGCCACCGGCAACTGCGCCTTTGAAAAAATACCATACGGCCATTATTTCATACAGGCATCCCAGATGGGATATAATACCACTTACAGCAAAAACTTCCAGCTCAGCGCCACCCATAAAGCCATTACCCTGGACACGATCCGGCTGCATACTTTAGGTAAAAACCTCCAGGCAGTTAATGTAACCGCCCAGAAACCGTTTATTGAAAGTTCTGCCGGCAAAACAGTGATGAATATTGAAAACAGTGTGAGCGCCGCCGGTAACACCGCCCTGGACCTGCTCCGCCGCGCCCCGGGCGTACAGGTAGACAACAACGAAAACGTAACCTTGAAAGGGCAGAGCGTAACCGTGATGATCGACGGTAAACTGACCTACCTGAGTGGCGAGCAATTAACCAATCTCCTTAAAACAACACCCGGCGAAAGCATCGCTTCTATTGAAATACTGACCAGTCCTTCCGCCAAATATGACGCCTCCGGTAATGGCGGTATCATCAACATAAAAACAAAAAAAGGAAAAATGACAGGGATAAACGGTAACGTGAACGCTACCCTTACCCAGTCGAGATACGGCCGCTATGGCATTTCCGGTAACATTAACTGGAGAACAGAAAAATTCAACCTGTTTGGTAATTTCGACCAGGGCGACTATCCCCGGCAGGTGACCCGTGAATACAAACGGAACGTAAAAGAAAGCGACGGCAGCTCCACCTATCTCCAGCAGAACATATTCCAGCGCAACCGCTTTAAGAATAATTACCTGAAGGTGGGAATGGATTATTTTATCAATGATAAACAAACCATCGGCATACTGGCCAATGGTTATAAAAACGCCTTCACCAACCAGATCTACAGCGATGCAAATCTTGGCCGTATCAATATGCCGGCAGACTCCATCGTGAACTCCCTTACCACCAATGATAATAAATTCGATAACATTGCGCTCAACCTGAACTATAAAGTGATCCTGGACACTGCCGGCGGCCGGGAGATCAGCTTTGATGCCGACTATGCCCAGTTCAATAACCACCGCCTTATGCAGCTGAACGACAGTTTGTATGATGCTAAAACACAGTTGAACCGCAATCCTAACAGTATCCGTACTACAGGCGGCACGCAGGTAATTATCAAAAGCCTCAAGGCCGACCTGAGCTGGCCCCTCGGAAAAGAAGGTAAACTGGAAGCCGGCGCTAAAACCAGCTTTGTAACCACCACCAACGTGTTGCAGTTTGACTCCTTATATCATGGCAGTTATAAACCATCCCCTTCCTTAAGCGACCGTTTTAACTACGAGGAAAATATTTATGCCGCTTACGCCACTTACAAAAAACAAATAAAGAAAACGAACATGCAGCTGGGCCTGAGGGTAGAGAACACCGAATCCAACGGTACTTCCTACACAACGGGCACCAATGTGAAACGTTCCTATACCGACTTCTTTCCCAATATTAACATCGAACAAAAGCTGAATGATAAAAACAAGGTAAGCCTGGCGATGTCGCGCAGGATAGAAAGACCGCAATACGGGCAGCTGAACCCGTTTATGTTTTACCTTGACAAGTACACCTACTTCAGGGGAAACCCTTACCTGAGGCCACAGTACAGCAATATTGCAGAACTGGCCTATACGTTTAAAGACAAGTACATTGCCACCTTCCGCTATAGCCGGATCAAAGACATGATGGAAGAATTCATTACCCAGGATGATAGCACCAAAGCCTCTATCAGTACGGAGCGGAACTATGATAATACAGATATCTACAGTATCCTGTTTACCTTACCGTTCCAATTTACAAAGTGGTGGACCAGCGATAACAATGCAGATTTTTCGTATAACAAATACCGCTTTGAAGATCCCACCACCAATGATCCTTACTACCGGTATAACTTTAACTACTATATCAGCAGCACCAATACTATTACGCTTCCTAAGGATTTTAAGGTAGAAGTGATGGGGTATTATAACTCACCTTTTATATTCGGTATTTTCAGGGGCTACGCGCAGTATAACCTGAACCTGGGCGTTCAGAAAATGTTCCTGAATAAAAACGCTACGGTGAAATTAAGTTATAACAATATCCTCCGGAATGAAAGCTATCGCGGGGCCGCAGAATTTGCCAACCTGAATATGAGCATTTTCAATACCTGGCAGTTCCGCACGGTAAATCTTTCCTTCAGCTATAAGTTCGGCAGCGCCACCATTAAAGCGGCCCGTGAAAGAAAAACCGGTACCAGCGATGAACAGAACAGGGCGGGTTAAACAAGGATCCGCATCATTTGCTGGATCAACGCCATCATAGCAGTAGGATATACACCCAGCCCTATTAACAGTATAGTTAAGATACCCAGGGTAATATTACCGGCCATGGGCAAGGCCGGTACCACCGTTGTTTGCTGCCCTTTTGCGGGCACGGCAAACATAGCCGCCACCAGCCTGATATAATAGTATAACCCTATCACACTGTTGATCACCAGCATAAACAGCAGGAACCACTGGTGCCCGTCCACCCCCGCCAACACTACGTAAAACTTGCCGATAAAACCCGCTGTAAGCGGGATGCCTGCCAGTGATAACAGCATGGCCGTAAATACGGTGGCCACCCAGGGATAGCGCCAGAACAGCCCCCTGTAATCAGCAATCGTTTCTGCATCCTGCAAACTGCTCGACATAACAATCACCACCCCGAAGGCGCCGATACTGGTAATAAAATAAGCCACCAGGTAAAAGGCCAGTGCTTCCAGCCCGGTTTGCACCCCCGATAAAAAAGCCACGAGGATATAGCCCATATGCGCAATGGAAGAATAAGCCAGGATACGTTTAATATTTTGCTGGGTAAGCGCCAGCCAGTTGCCGGCAAACATAGAAGCCACCGCTATAATAGCTACAATCCACCACAACATCGGGTAGTCGTTACCGTGAATATCCTGGTAAAAACGGATGAGCAGCACCAGCATGGCCCCTTTGGAAACAGTGGCAATAAAAGCAGCCACCGGCAGCGGCGCGCCTTCATAAATATCCGGCGCCCACATATGAAATGGAACAATGCCGAGTTTAAAGCCCACACCTATCAGCATCAGGCCAAAACCTGCCATCACGCTCACCGGCAGGTAACCAGCTTCCCGCAAGGCAGCGCCTATGCCTGGAAAATCCATGTGGCCCGTGAAGGCATATACCAGCGCCATACCAAACAACAGGAAAGCCGAAGACAAAGCAGCCAGCATCAGGTATTTAATGCCCGCTTCATCAGAGCGCTCACGGGCACGGAGATACGCGATCAGGCCGTACAAACTGATGCTCAGTATTTCCAGTCCAAGGAACAACGACATGAAATGGCGGCTCACCACCAGTACCAAAGCACCTATGGTAGCCAGTAACAGGAGGATATAATACTCCTCCTTCCGCTCTTCCCTTTCCTCGAAATAGTTAAACGATAACAACAGGATTATAAACCCCGAAACCAGGATCAGCCCGGAATTAAAAAGGGAAAATTCATCGATAACCAGTAAAGGTGGCACCGGGTGCGGAATATATTTGATGGCAGGGATCACCGCTGCCATAGCCATACCGAAAGCAATGAGCGAAAAGCTGTATACAATGCGGTGATTGCGCCAGGCCGCTACCAGCAACATGGCTACCACCGCTGCAGCGCACAGGGTGATCAGCGGACCAAGACTTAAAAAATCAGCGAATGACATAGTCGATGTTTTGGGATGTATTCAATACCGGTTGCGGATGGAAGCCCAGCCAGCATATCACTATTACCAATGCTATGATGATCACCAGCTCACGCCCGTTCAGATCGGGCATGGCATACTGCCGGTCGCAGGGACCGAAAAAAACTTTCTGCATAATACGCAGCGAGTACGCCGTTGCCACCACCAGGCCAATAGTAGCCAGGATAGTAAACACGTGACTGGCCTGCCAGCTGCCCAGCAACACCAGGAACTCCGCTACAAAATTGCCCAGTCCGGGCAAACCCAGGGAAGCCATTACAAAGATCATGGCGGCGCTGCCCATCATTGGAAGCCGTAGCCACAAGCCGCCCATCTGCCGCAGGTTACGGGTATGTATACGCTCATACAATGCCCCGGCAATGATAAACAATGCGCCGGTGCTGATACCATGCGTGATCATCTGCATCACTACCCCCTGGTACGCTATTTCATTGAAAGCAAAAGCGCCCAGCAGTACAAAACCCATATGGCTTACACTGGTGTACGCGATCAGTCTTTTCAGATCAGTTTGTGCATAAGCGAGCATACCTCCATACAGGATACCAGCCACTCCCAGCAGCATAGCCACCGGCGCTATATCAGCTGCTGCTATAGGAAACAACGGCAATACAAAACGGAGTATACCATAAGCCCCTGTTTTCAATAGCAGTCCTGCCAGTACCACGCTCCCTGCCGTCGGCGCTTCTGTATGCGCATCCGGCAGCCAGGTGTGAAAAGGCACTGCCGGCAGCTTTACAAGAAAAGCGATCAGGAAGCCCAGCATCAGCCAGCGCTCCATGAAAGGCGTCATAGGTGTATTCAGTAATTCAAAATAATTAAACGTGTATACGTTGGTGTTAGCTTTGTGTACAAAGTAAAGACCGAGTATGGCCAGCAGCATCAGCAGCCCTCCCGCCTGGGTAAACAGGAAAAATTTATTGGCTGCATACTCCCTGTGCTCATGTCCCCAGATCCCAATCAGGAAATACATGGGTATCAGCATCATCTCCCAGAAAAAATAAAATAAAAAAAGATCCATGGTAAGAAAAACACCCGTTATACCACAAAGCACAAACAACAGGTTGAAGTGAAAGAACCCTACCCTGTTCTGTATCTCCTTCCAGGAGATCAGTACAGCCAGCGCTCCCAGGAAAAATGTAAGCGCCAGCATCAGCATGCTCAAACCATCCATGGCCAGGTGCAGGCTGATACCGAAATGCGGTACCCAGTCCATCCGGAACTGGTACCACCAACGGCTGTTACTGTGCGTATGTTCCAGCCATATCCCGGTGATAATTCCCAGGTTCACCAGCAGGCTGCAAAGAGCTATCCAGCGGCTGGCTGCATGGCTTTTCACGCCCGCTACCCACGACAATAACGCCGCGCCAAAAAGAACCAATATCAATACCAGCAATATCATAACTTTTCGTTTAATCGTTCCGGTTATAAGTAGATCCGCCAGATCAGTACAGATAATATAGCTACTGCTCCAAGTACCACGCTTAGTATATACCATCGCAGCAAACCGCTCTGCGTACGTGCAAGCACGTTATGGCACCATTCCATAAATGCTCCCAGCCCGGTGTAGAGCGTATCTATAAGATCCCTCCTGTTGATGCGCGACAGGTACACAAAAGGACGCACCAGCAATACATTGTACAATTCATCAAAATCCCATCCCCTGCTCCAGTAACCCCGCAGCCACATGATGGCAGGCATTTCCAGAAAATCGGACATTCCTTTGGGATGCTTCACCACCCAGGCATAGGCCAGCCCGATACCACTCAGCGCCAGCAAAGCCGACAACGCCTGCGAGGTCCATTCCATAGCAAGGCTTTCATGCAATACCGACACCGCAGGCAATACCGGCTGCAACCAGTTACTGAACAGGGTTACATGTCCCATGGTATGAGGCAGCTCTATAAAACCCGCCACCGTGGATAATACAGCCAGTATATACAGGGGGATCATCATACTATTCCCCGGCTGATGATGCACCTTTGTTTTCTCTTCCCCGTAAAATACCAGGAAGAACATACGGAAGGTATACATGCCGGTGAGCAGCGCACCCAGCAGGGCTGCCAGCCAGAGGCCAACATGGCCGCCCGCGGCAGACCAGGATAACCAGATGATCTGGTCTTTGCTATAGAATCCCGCCGTTACAAAAGGGATAGCTGCCAGGGAAGCACAACCAATTAAAAATACCCAGTAAACGCCTCTCAGCCGGTTCTTCAGCCCTCCCATCTTAAACATGTCCTGCTCATGATGCAACGCCACAATGATGGCTCCTGCCGCCATGAACAATAGCGCCTTAAAAAAAGCATGTGTAACAAAATGAAATACGGCGGCCGACCAGGCGCCACAACCCAGCGCCAGGAACATATACCCGATCTGGCTCACTGTGGAATAGGCCAGCACTCTTTTGATATCCGTTTGTACCAATGCGCTGAAACCAGCCAGTATCAATGTAACAGCGCCTATTACAGCAGTGATGGTTTGGGCTGCCGGCGCCAGTTCAAATAAAGTATGCGTACGGGCAATAAGATAAACGCCGGCAGTAACCATAGTTGCCGCATGGATCAAAGCGCTCACCGGTGTTGGCCCTGCCATGGCATCAGGCAACCAGATTTGCAGGGGCAGCTGCGCAGATTTGCCAACGGCGCCTCCCAGCAACAACAGGGCTATTACGGTGATCATGCCGTCGTTCACTGACCATACATGTGTACTGTTTTCCAGTATGCCGGGAATGCTTAAAGTACCGGTATACTGGAACAACATGAACAAGGCGATGGCCATAGCAGTATCGCCTACCCTCGTTACGATGAAAGCTTTCCGCGCTGCATACCCGTTGGCCGGGTCTTTATACCAGAAACCGATAAGCAGGTAGCTGCAAAGCCCTACACCTTCCCAGCCTAAATACAGGAGCAATAAATTATCAGCCATCACCAGTGTCAGCATTGCGCCTACAAATAAATTCATACAGGCAAAGAAGCGGGCATAATCCGGTTCGTCATGCATATAACCGGAAGCATATACATGGATCAGGAACCCCACTATAGTGATCACCAGCACAAATACCACCGACAAGGCATCCATCCTGAAATCGAAGCCCGTTTTAAAACCGCCTGCTTCCAGCCAGTTGCCGGCATGCTGTACAATAGCCTGTTCTCCGTTTGCGCTAAACTGCATAGCAATAATTATGGCTATCACTGCAGCTAACCCGATACTGCCGCACCCTGTTACGGTAACGCCTATACGGCTAAACCGCTTCCAGCCAGCCATAAGCAGAAGCGCACTTATAAAAGGTATGAGTGGTATGAGTGCAGGAAACATAGAATTGAATATTTTATCCGTTCATTTTTGCCGCTTCGTCGCTGTCCAGTGTTTTGAGCTGATGGTATAATTGTAAGATCAATGCCAGTCCTACCGAAACTTCAGCTGCCGCCATCGCCAGTATGAAGATGAACATCACCTGTCCATCTGCTGTGCCCCAGTGTGACGAAGCCACTACAAAGGCCAGTCCTGCCGCGTTCAGCATGATCTCCACCGAGAGCAACATAAAAATAATGTCGCGGCGAACCAGGATACTGATCAGTCCCAGCACAAATAAAACGCCGGCGAGCAGCATGCCCGCTGTGGTAGGATGTACTATCATGATTGATCATTTTCAAGGAACCGGTGCAATGTTTTCTCTTTCTGCCGTCCTAAATGATAAGCGCCCACAATGCCCGCCATCAGCAGCATCCCGGTAAGCTCCACTGCCATGATATAAGGCCCGAATAAAGCAATACCAACTTCTTTGGGATTCACCATCTTCACTTCTGATACCGGCTGATGGTTCTGCAATACCAGGAAAACAAGCTCTCCCAGCAATATGATACAAAGCAGGGAAGGAAAGATCCAGATACGCGGCTTCAGCCACAGCTTTTCCTGTGCTGCGGATTCCTTCCCGAGGTTCAGCATCATTACAAAAAAGATGAGCAATACCATAATGGCGCCAGCATATACAATCACCTCCAATGCAGCCATGAAAGGCGCTCCATAGAGATACAACACCACTGCTACGGCCAGTAAAGACACTACCAGGTACAGCAAGGCGTGCATAATATTATACCGGGTGATCACCATCACTGTAGCCAGTATTGCGATGAACGCAGCGATATAAAATGCAGTCCCCATCATGGTATCAGGCTTTTAATATCTACCGGTGGTTCTTCCTGTTGCGCATCCCCTTTATCCTTTCCACGGATGGCTATACCGGCTACATTGTAATAGTTGTATCCTGGGTACTTGCCTTCGCTGTTGATGAGCAGGTCTTTCTTTTCATATACCAGGTTCTGGCGGTTATATTCTGCCATTTCAAAATCGGGTAACAACTGTATCGCGTAAGTTGGGCAGGCTTCTTCACAGAAACCGCAGAAAATACAGCGGGAGAAATTGATCCGGAAAAATTCCGGGTACCTTCTGCCTGCCTCATCTTCTGTTGCCTGCAGGGAGATGCAGTCGACCGGGCAGGCCGCCGCACAAAGGTAACAGCCCACACAGCGCTCGCCTCCATCCGGATCGCGGGTTAACGCAATGCGGCCTCGCCAGCGGGCCGGCAACGGCGCCTTCTGCTCAGGATACTGAAATGTTTCCCGCTTATGAAACATATGCAGGAATATCAGCCACATACTTCTTACCAGACTAAACATGTTCGTTGTTTTAAGAATTTAACCACAGCTTAATGGCAGCTGTTACCATCAGATTCAGGATCGATAAAGGAAACAATACTTTCCAGCCATATTCCATCAGCTGATCATACCGTGGCCGAGGCATGGAAGCACGGAACAGGATGAACAGCATTATAAATGCAAATGTTTTTATCACAAACCACAACACCGGCGGTAAAAATGCAGGGCCAAGCCATCCGCCGAAATAAAGCGTTACCAGCATACCGGAAATCAGCGTTACGCCCAGGTACTCACCAATGAAAAACATACCGAACTTCATTCCTGAATATTCAGAGTGGAATCCTGCCACCAGTTCGCTTTCTGCTTCAGGGATATCAAAAGGCAACCGGTGCGTTTCCGCTACGCCTGCTACCAGGAAAATAAGGAAACCGATGAACTGCGGAATGACAAACCATACTTTCCGCTGCGCCTCCACTATTTCACCAAGATTGAAAGAACCGCTCAATACCACCACTCCCATCAGCGCCAGTCCCATAAATACTTCATAGCTGATCATTTGCGAAGCCCCGCGCATGGCGCCCAGTAAGGCATACTTATTATTGGAAGCCCAGCCGCCCAATACCACGCTGTATACGCCCAGTGATGACATGGCCAGGAAAAACAACAGTCCTATATTCAGATCCGCCACTATGATACCGGGTGCAAATGGTATCACCACAAAGCTCATGAGCACACTCAGCATCACTACCCCGGGTGCAAATACAAACACTACTTTATCAGCGAAAGGCGGGATCCAGTCTTCCTTAAAAAACAATTTTATCGTATCTGCCAGCACCACCAGCAGCCCGAAAGGCCCGGCCCTGTTGGGGCCATAGCGGTCCTGCCACAGCGCAAGCATCCGGCGTTCCACCCAGATAAGCCCCGCCGCCGTATTTAACAGTGCAAAGAGCACCCCGCCTATTATCCACCAGAAGTTTATCATAGCATTATACTTTTATCAGTTGCGGCGCCTCTGAAATCTGCATGCCCGGAAGGCCTACAGGGATCCCGGCGACGCCTTCCTGTAATGTATCGTTAACGATCACCGGCAACGTGTAGTGATGCCCGTTATCCGTAAAATGTAACAGGTGCCCTTCAGTAACCTGCAGCCGTTTGGCATCTTCGCTGTGCAGCATGATGTAAGGTGCAGGAATGCGCTCGGCAATACCAGGTGTATGTATGCTCAGCTCCTCCGATCCGAAAATATGATAGAGTGGCACCAGTAATAAATGTTCCCTGAGCGGCAGGTAAGGTTCCGGCACCTCGGTATAAAACGGCGTATGCCCGTTAACGTGAGGCTCAATAAGCCGCCGGCCCGGGTTGCCGTCATGCAGCGGTCCTCCTGTTTCTACCTGGAATTTGTTTACAGATTGTACAGAATTCCATCCCGGCGCCCAGAAGAAGGGGATCATGGAGGAAGGCGGTTCTCCCCGGTATCCTTCCATGGTGAACGACAATGCGGTATCCATATCCTGTGGCGGCCGTGGCTCGCTTACATTAACATTTGCCTGCATGGCTGTACGGCCACTGAAGCGGTGCGGCTCCCGTGGCACCTTCTGACCGGCAATACGGAAACCGGCGTGCGGAGCAAGTGTATCAATACCTTCAAATACTTTGTAGCTGCGGGCAATATGATCTACCACATCATCCAGATGTTCCAGTGCAGATAAAGTCGCATGCCCGGTTGTATTTGCTATCTGTAATAACCAGCGCCAGCTTTCCTGTACCGCGGAATCGGGAGAAAACACCTGGAAGAAGCGCTGGGCGCGGCCTTCATTATTTACCAGCGTACCATCTGACTCTGCAAAGGTGCCTGCTGGCAGAATAATAGTAGCCTTTTCAGCAGTGGGATTATAGAGATGATCGAGCAGGATCACATCTTTTACTTTGCCGAAAAACTGCTCCGCGCGGTGCTGGTTTAACCTGCGGTACAGGTCATTTTCGAGCACGATCACCGTTTCAGCTTCGTCGTTGAGGGCGCGGTCCACCGCCGATTCCAGGCGATGGCCACCCAGCATTTCAAGTCCTGCGCTGTTGCATTCCGGCACCGTATAGGTAAGCATGGCATCAATGCCCATGTCGTGCAGCGACCATGCCACGTTGGCTGCAGCTTTGATGATGGCTTCACTGCCGCCGCCATAGCCTGCAATAATAAGCGGGTTCTTCGCCGTTTTCAGCACCGCTGCTATTTCTCCGGCAATAGCTTTTCCCTGCTCGGACATTCCTTTTACTTCCGGCATTTTACTGCTCAGCAGGTGACTAACACCGAAGCCTATACGGGCAATGTTGTCCGGTGCGGTATGATAGGCTCCTTTTGCCAGTTCATCCAGTTTTGTTTCCTGCACGTTTAAAATATACAGGGGGCCTTTGTTGTCCTGCACGGCTTCCCGCACTGCGGCATCCTGCCAGGCAGGCATATGGATCTGATTGATCACTTCCGCTACCGGGATGCGGCGGATAGCCTGCCGTACCGACAAAGCCAGCATCGGTGCCGTGTTGGTAACGTCTTCACCGAGAATAAGCACCACATCTGCCGCAGCCGCATCCTGCAGGGAAGCGCTGCGTACCGGCCCCTGTTGCAGTATCTTTAAGGAGAGGGACACCAGGTCATGATCTGCTGCGGACACACCGAGGTAAAAGTTTTCTGCTCCTACCAGTTCCTTCAACACAGCGTTTGATTCCAGTGAGGCCCGTGGTGAGCCGATACCGATTGTTTTTCCCGGCTTCATCCGTTGCTGTACATGCTGCAACACAGGGATACCGTTTGCTTTATCCAAGGGCCCATGATACACCATGGGCGTTTTGATCCGTTGTTTGCTGTTTACAAATTCGTAGCCGTAACGGCCACGATCGCAAAGAAAATAACCGTTTACCGCGCCATTAAACCGGTTGGTGATCTGCCGCACTGCACCATAGCGCTCACCGGCAATGATATTGCATCCCAGGCCGCAGCCCTGGCACACAGAGGCAGCGGAGGTAAGGTCCCATTTACGGGTGTAGTGCTGCTTCAGGGTTTTATCTGTAAACACACCGGTAGGACAAATTTCCGCCAGGTTGCCGCTGAACTCACTTTCCAGCGTGCCCTCCTGCTGCCTGCCAAAATACACATGGTTGTGAGCGGCAAACACATCCAGGTCTTTTCCCCCTGCAAAATCTTTATAAAATCTTACACAGCGGTAGCACTGGATGCAACGGTTCATTTCATGATTGAGGAATGGTCCGAGATATTGGTTGTTATAAGTTCTTTTGGTGAAGTGATAGTCACGGTAAGAGTGGCCCGTCATCACTGTCATATCCTGCAGGTGGCAGGAGCCGCCCTCATCACATACGGCGCAATCATGCGGGTGATTGGTCATCAGCCAACCGATCACATGCTCCCTGAAATTGCGGGCATCCTTATCGTCGATGGATAAACGAAGCTGGTCTTTTACCGGCTCCATACACGACATGATGATTTTTCCTTTTTTATCTTCCTCGTCTTTGAACACCTTAACGGCGCATTGACGGCAGGCCCCTACTGCACCCAGGGCGGGGTGCCAGCAAAAGTAAGGAAGGTTTAGCCCCAGCGACAGGCAAGCCTCCAGCAGGTTTTTGCCTTCCTTTACTTCGTAGGCTTTATTATCAATGTGTATGATTGGCATATGGACATTTTTTTTCTTTGATGTGTTGTTCAAAATCCTCCCGGAAATATTTCAGGGCGCTTTGCAGGGGCTCCATAGCGCCGGGCGCCAGTGCGCAGAAAGTATTCCCGGGGCCTAACAACCTGGTATGCATTTCCAGTTGCGCCAGGTCTGCATAAGTCCCTTGTCCCTGTTCCATTGCGTATAATATCTTTTCTGTCCAGGGCAGTCCTTCGCGGCAGGGTGTGCAAAAGCCGCACGATTCCTGCGCAAAGAAATGCTCCAGGTTATGTACAAACCCCACCGGGCAGGTGCGGTCATCCAGTATCACCATAGTGCCGGTACCCAGGCGGCTTCCCGCGGCAGCTACTCCTGCGAAGTCCATTTTCACATCGAGGTGGGCATCGGTTAAGAAATCAGTTGAAGCACCTCCGGGCAGCGCACCGCGGAACCGGTATCCCGTTTTCATGCCGCCCGCATGTTCCTCCAGTAATTCCCGCATAGTAACGCCCATAGGTAGTTCCCAGGCACCGGGCTTGTTTACTCTTCCGCTTACACCGTATATTTTCGTACCCCCGTCGGCGGTATAGCTCAGTGATTTGAACCAATCGCTGCCCTTGCTGAGAATATGCGGTATGTAAGACAATGTTTCCACGTTGTTGACAATAGTAGGTTTTCCAAACAGTCCGCTTACCTGCGGGAACGGAGGCTTAGCGCGGGGTACGGCGCGTTTGCCTTCCAGCGAATTGAGCAGGGCGGTTTCTTCTCCGCACATATACCTTCCCACGCCTGTATGCAATTGCATTTCCAGGCTGTAATTTTTACCGAGTATATTTTTACCGAGATAACCAGCGGCATAAGCATCTGCAATAGCCTGGCTCATGATGCGCGCGGCATCCTTATAGGCCCAGCGCATAAACACGAAGCCCTGTGTAGCCTGTATGGCGTATGCTGAGATGATCATTCCTTCCAGCAGCTGATGCGGGTTGCCTTCCAGCAGCCAGCGGTCTTTAAAGGTGCCGGGCTCCATTTCATCGGCGTTGCAGATCAGGTAGCGGGGGCCGGTTACTTCTGCAGGAACAAAGCTCCATTTCATACCGGTGCTGAAACCCGCTCCCCCACGGCCTTTGAGGTTGGCATCCTTCACCCTGCCTGTTACTTCAGCAGGCGTCAGCTCCTGCAACACCTGGCGTAATGCGGCATAGCCGCCCACTGCTTCATACTCCTTCAGGTGAAGGGGCGCTCCGGATGCGGGGATATGTTGTGTGAGCGGTTTTTCCATCTTTATAAATATTGATCCAGTATTTGTGGAAGGGAAGCTGTTGTCAGATCCCTGTACAGGTCGTTGTCGATGATCATGGCCGGTGCGTGGTCACAGGTACCCAAACAGGCGTTGGGCAACAAGGTGAAGCGCTCATCCGGCGTTGTTTGTCCGTAGCTGATCTGCAGCAGTTCCATCAGTTGCTGTTTAATTTCCGTATAGCCCATCACGTAGCAGCTGATACTATCGCACAGCAGGATCACGTGCCGTCCTACCGGGCGCCGGAAAATGAGGTTATAAAAAGTAGCCACGCTGTCTACTTCTGCTGTGCTCATTTCCAGTATAGCGGCAATATCTGCCACGCTTTCATCAGACACCCAGCGGCGTTGACCCTGTATAATTTTCAGGGCTTCAATACAGGCTGCCTTTTTCACAGGCACCTGCTGTATTTCATGCGTGATCTGTTCTATTTCAATAGCAGAAAGCATATGTTGTTGTATTATCTGTCAATATCTGCAAGTACATAATCCATTCCTCCGAGTATCGATAACAGGTCCGCCACGGTGTACCCGCGGCTGATCAGCGGAATCATCTGCATATGCGGGAAAGACGGCGTCCGTACCCTGGTGCGGTAGGAAGCCGTGTTACCATCGCTGATAAGGTAGTAGCTGTTCCATCCTTTGGTGGCTTCTGTGCATACAGCAGCTTCCCCGGCGGGTATTACCGGTCCCCAGCTTACGTTGAGGAAGTGATGGATAAGTGTTTCGATATCCTGCATGGTGCGTGCTTTCACCGGCGGGGTAGCCAGCGGGTGATGCGATTTATAATCGCCTTCCGGCATGTAGGCCACGCATTGTTCAATGATGCGCAGGCTTTGCCGCATTTCTTCTACCCGTACTACTGCACGGTCGTAACAATCGCCGTTGTGCGCCACCGGTATTTCGAAAGCAAAATTTTCATATCCGCTGTATGGCCGTTTCTTGCGCATATCCCATTCCAGGCCACAGGCCCGCAGCCCGGGGCCCGTTACGCCCCATTCAATGGCTTCTTCCTGCGTATAGATGCCAATGCCTTTTGTACGGGCTTTAAAAAGATAATTCTTCATGACCATGCTGTCGTATTCCTTCAGCTGCTTCGGGAAATAACTGATAAAATTTTTCACCAGCTGGTCCCAGCCATTAGGAAGGTCCTGCGCAACGCCGCCGATGCGAAACCAGTTGGGATGCATGCGGCCGCCGCAAATGGCTTCTATGATCTCAAAAACACGCTCACGGTCGGTGAACATATAGAATACCGGCGACAGCTGCCCCAGGTCCTGGGCAAAGGTGCCATACCACACCAGGTGGCTGGCAATACGGAACAGTTCACAGAGCATGATGCGGATCACCTGGGCACGCAGCGGCACGTCTATGCCTCCCAGCTGCTCAACAGATAACAGGTAGGCCAGGTTATTATTCACACCGCCGAGGTAATCCACGCGGTCGGTGTACGGAATATAGGTATGCCACGACTGGCGCTCTCCCATCTTTTCAGCGCCACGGTGATGGAAACCGATGTCGGGTACAGCGTCTACAATATCTTCGCCATTCAGCTGGAGAATAATGCGCAATACACCGTGGGTTCCCGGGTGTTGCGGACCGATGTTGAGGAACATAAAGTCGGCGTCCTCGCTATGGCGTTTTAAGCCCCATTCTTCAGGTTTAAAGCGCAGGGCCTCCTGCTCCCTGTCCTGCTTCTCATCATAGAGCTTAAACGGCCCCATTTCAGTAGCGCGTGCGGGGTGCTCCTTACGGAGCGGATGCCCCTCCCAGGTGGAGGGCATAAGAATGCGTTTCAGAAGGGGATGGCCATTGAACCGGATGCCGAACATATCATACACCTCGCGTTCATACCAGTTGGCGGCCGTCCAGATGGGAGTAATACTATCCAGCGCCGGGTATTCACCGTGGAGACCGGCCTTGATGCGCAGGAATTCGTTTCTGTCGAAGGAAAAAAGTGTGTAAACAACGGTAAAGTCGTAGGGTTTATGCCCGTTCTGCTGCCGTTTATACGCACGCTCATCAATGGCCGTGAGGTCATAGAGCATGCGGTAGGGCATTTGTATTTCAGATTTAAGGAACTGTAGTACGGCCACAATATGCTCCTGTGGCGTCCAGAAGGTGGGCGTCCCATCCCGTGTAACCTGAGGTTCGAAGGTGATATCACCAAAACGGGAGCTTAATTCCGCTGCAATGCGCTCTGGCATGGCGTATTAAGTTTAGATGGGGATAAGATAAATATTGCGGTCTTTTCCGGTTCAATCTTTCATATATCCGTTAATGTTAGTAAGGTTCATCATATCTGGTCGGGTGTTTTAAACTGGGTCATCTGTTGCCGTTTTTCATACAGGGCATCTTTCATGGATATCTTTTCCGGCCGTACCACGCCCTGGTCGCCGATCACCCAGCTGAGCGGCCGTTTCTCTTTCCCTACGCTGTCGCGCAGCATCACGAGGCCGGACATAAATGCATCGGGGCGTGGCGGACAACCAGGCACGTACACATCTACCGGCAAAAATTTATCTACTCCCTGTACCACGCTGTAGATGTCGTACATACCACCGGAGTTAGCACAGGAGCCCATGGATATTACCCAGCGGGGCTCCATCATCTGCTCATACAAACGTTGAATGACGGGCGCCATTTTTATGAATACGGTGCCTGCTATGATCATAACGTCTGCTTCGCGGGGAGTACCTCTGATTACTTCCGCGCCAAAGCGCGCCATATCATACTTAGGGGTCATAGCGGTAGCCATTTCTACAAAACAACAGGAAAGGCCAAAGTGAAAGGGCCAGAGTGAATTTTTTCGTCCCCATGCCAGCAGGCTTTCTACAGAAGTGAGCATCACACTCTGCTGTATCACTTCTTCCATAGAAGTATTGCCGGATATTTTACCCGTTACATCATTTGCGTTGGTTAGCCACCATTTCATATAAGAGTTGATTTACTGCATCATAAAATCAACATGCTATTGCTACATCAGTGCCTGTGGTGCTGGAGTCTTAATGTCCGTGTAACCGTTAACGTTAGTGGAGTTTTTCTTCCGCATTTTCTTATATGCGCGTAAAATTCTTTTACCATCGGGCCCGAAGTCCAATGCGCCGTTACGCCATTCGTAAATAAGTACAGCCAGTAATATAAAGATGAAAACAGCAACGCCCAGGAAGCCGGCCCAGCCAACTTCTTCATAGGCAATTGCCCAGGAGATAATTAAAACTGTTTCAATATCGAAGATAACGAAGAGCATCGCAACCAGGTAAAACTGGGAAGGAAACCTCAATCGTGCAGAGCCGGTGGAGATGATACCGGACTCATAGGCCTCGCCGGTGGCACGGTCTTTATGCCGTTGCCCCAGCACATAGGAAAGCCCCAGTATGATACTGATGAGTACCACAACGATAGCGCCATATGCTAAAAATGGCCAGATGGGAGTGATGTCAGAAACAGCGCTTTTCAAAGTGTTCGCCCTCCGAGCGATTTACTTAAAAGTCCGTTTTGCCAGTCTGTCTGATAAAAACCAGTAGTCTGCTTTCCAATCTACTGAACATGTCTGTTAGGTAATGCTAGTCTGTAAACCGCGAATCAAGAGGGAACGCCGGGTATGAGCCCGGTTTCATAACGTTTCAACTGCCGCAATACGGTAAAGACTATATGAAACTGAAGTTACAAAAAATACAACGATTAAACAAAGATTAAAATGCGATACTCAGGTATGAGTGCCTGTAATATAACATTCAAGACTGGTAATGATGTGCTGCTGATCGTCAATAATAAACTTCACCACGTCCCCTATAGAAATCAAACCCACCAGCCTGTTCTGCTGATCCACCACCGGCAGGTGACGGATCCTTTTATCTGTCATCAGTCCCATACAGTCCTCGATAGAATCATCTTCAGTAACTGTGATAGGCCGCTCTGTCATGATTTCACGGATCAGCGTTTCCTTGGAAGCACGTCCCTTCAGGATCACGCGGCGGGCATAGTCACGTTCAGAAAAAATTCCCATAAAATGTTCATCTTCATCAACTACAGTCAATGCACCGATATTATGGTCAACAAGGAGCTGAAGGGCTTCAAAAACAGTATTGTCGGGGTTTATGGAAAATACTGCATGACCCTTAACCTGCAGGATGTTACGTACCTTTCCCATGGCAAGACTTTTAGAATAGTAAATAAATGAAAAACCACCATTCCTAAGTTACCAATTTTGAATGTTAAAAGCAAGGCAGCGAAAATAAATCGTTTGTGTAAATAGTACGCAAAGGATTTTGTCTGACTTAGGATTATGATGATTATAACAAACTCAATACACCCTTCACCGGAGCAGCTGCTTCCTGGTGCAGATCGAACACTACAATTTCATTGGCGCCTTTTTTCAGCCATGGTGCAGGACAGTACAGGTTCTTCTGTGGTCCTATTTCCCAGTACCGGCCCAGGTTGTGGCCATTTACCCAAACAATCCCTTTCTTATAACCAGACATATCGATGTAGGTATCGCCGGTTTTATCGAGGTTAAAAGTGGCTTTAAAAAACTGCCCGGGCCTGGTGGCGTTATTGGAAGATGCGCTCAGTTCCTGCACAAACTTTTCTGTCATAGGCAAACCATACACCTCCCAGTTCATTAGCGTCATACCATTAAGGACCACACGATCCGTGATGCCTTTACGGTCTATCAGCGCATCTGCAAAGTTAATGCGGCCCATTCCTTCTACCAGGATCTCCAGTACAGGATTTTTCACATCGCTTACCGGCAGGTCAATTGTTCTTTCTCCAAGACGGCGGTCTATTTTCCCGATATATTTGCCATTGAGGAATACAGTAGCATAATCATGCAGGTCCTTTATAGTCAGCTTACCGCTTTTATGCCCTATCAGTGTGGTTTTATACACCATAAAACCATAGTCCTGCCCGTAAGCCTCAAATGGCTTTGGCTGCGGGGATTTAACCGGCTGAGGCAAATGGTCCCAAACGGAAGTAAAAGGGCTGAGATTAAATTCAGGGATGGTAATTGCGGGAACAGGTTTGGGAATAGCTGGTAATTTTTTGCCCTTCGGGAGATATGAACCGATCAGTTTACGCAGCGCTTCATACTTAGGCGTAGCACTTCCCTGTTCATTGATAGGCGCATCATAGTCGTAACTGGTTACGTCCGGCTCATAACCCTTTCCGCCGGAATTGGCGCCGGCAGTATACCCGAAATTGGTCCCCCCGTGAATTACGTACAGGTTAAAGGAGCGTTTGGTATCCATAAGGAACTTCACTTCCTTAGCAATACCGTCTATGCCCGGCCGTTGCCATTGCTCGCCCCAGTGGGTTAACCAACCAGGGTAAGATTCGCTGCTGAAGGCAGGTACATTGGGATTTTGTTTTTTTGCAGCCGCAAAATCAGCTTCAGAGCCGCCGGAGTCCAGCCCTATGGCTGCGCCTTCCACGCCGCCGGCTTCCAGCATATAGGCGGTGGCGCCATCTGCTGTATAGAATGGTACATTGATGCCATTCTTCACCCACATCTCTTTCAACGTATTTAAATATTCTTTGTCGTTGCCGTAGCTGCCATATTCATTTTCAATCTGCACCATTACAATTGGTCCGCCATTGGTTACCAGCAGCGGTTTTATTTCCGCAGCCAAATGGTTTACATAAGTAGTTACCGCAGCTATATAACGCGGGTCCATGCAACGCACTTTTATATCCGGTGTTTGCAGAAGATACGGTGGCAAGCCTCCAAATTCCCATTCAGCGCACACATAAGGGCCTGGCCGCAGCAGTACCCACATGCCTTCTTCCTGCGCTATCTTAATAAATTCTGCGATGTTGTGATTACCGGTACTGAAATCAAACTGCCCTTTCACGGGCTCATGATAATTCCAGAAAACATATGCAGCAATGGTATTACAACCCATTGCCTTTGCCATCTGGATACGATGACGCCAGTATTCATGCGGAATACGGGCCGGGTGCATTTCCCCGCTGATCATCTGGAATGGTTTTCCATCCAGCATAAAATCAGTTTTACTCAATGCAAAAGAATGTTTGCTTTGCGCCTGCACTGCCTGCCCCATCCAACAGGATAACGCCAGCATGCCGCTTAGGATTACTTTCTTCATTGTTCAGATAAATTGCAGATAAGCGTCCAAAGTACGCCAAAAAAAATTGATTCCGGGTACTTTTTGCATGCTTGCTGCTTTCTTATTGAACACTGATGTCGGCCACAACTGCCCGGTGGTCTGAAGCATAAGCTTTCAGCACTTCATCATACCCTGTAATACTACTGTATCGGGTTACAGAAAAACGGTTTACCGGCGTGGTCATAATGTAATCGATGGTACGGCCGGGATTATCGGAAGGAAAGGTGAAGGCACATTGCTGCAGGCACCCTGGGCTCATAAAGCTGCGCATTATATCTATAGTGCGGGAGCCGGGAACGGCGTTAAAATCACCGCCAAGGATCAGCGGCAATGAAAGCCCCGCCACTATCTTTTTAATCTCCGCAGCCTGCAGTAAACGACTGTCTTCCTGTGCCAGGTGATCCAGGTGGGTGGCCGCAAAGTAAAACTCATGATCCTCTTTCTTTACGCGGATCATGGCTATGGTCCGGAACTCGCCGCCCACGTCTGCCGCTACGGGTAAGGCATATCGCTTGCTTTCGAGGATCGGGAAGCGCGACAGCACGGCGTCTCCATACTCCCCTCCTCCCACATCAATGGCTTTTGTAAAGTACCATTCCATACCGGTAAGCCGGGCCAGTTCCTGTGCCTGATGCACATGAACACCGGTACGTCTTGTATACACGTCTACCTCCTGCAACGCCACCAGGTCCGGTTTTTCCCGGTTAATGATCCTGGCCAGGGCTTCCAGGTTGGCAGACGCCCCGGTGGAAGCGCGGGCGCCGTAAATGTTGTAAGTCATCACTCTTACCATTGTTTTGGGACGCACCGGCTCCCCCGGTGTGGCACTGTCTTTATCAGACCTGCTACACGAAAGCATAACGCCTGCCAGGCATAGGAACCATAGAAATTTCTTTATCATAGCCTTACTCTGTTGATCAGAATGCGTTGATCTCCGCCATATTGGTCAGGTAACTATCGCCCTGGCTGGCATCGACCGTTAATTTTACAAACCTGGCTTCGTGTGCATACGCCAGGTAAACTGTGCTCACTTTATCATTGGCCAGGGTAAAGCTTTCTGAATAGGTCCAGTTGTTGCCATCTGTGCTCAGCTCCACGATAATGTTTTTGGGATTACCTGTAGCCTTTACTTCCCCGGTATTTTTGTCTGTTCTTCCGGTGATGCTGATGCCATGGATCTTCCTGCTCTCCTGCATGTCTACCATAATATAATGCGGTGGTCCGGGCTTGGCAGCTTTCCATTGTGTGGACCAGAAAGTATTTACATCACCATCAAATGCATGAATAGCATGACCGTTGGTAGCGCCCTCTCCGGTTGGCTCTTCAGAGGAGAAGCCGGTCACTTTCCATTTGCTGCGGTCTATAGCAGGAAACGGATTGGAAGCATAATGCCCGTTGATCAGGAAATAAGCGGTGCGCAGCTTTTCGTTTACGTTCATATTCGTTTCAATGGTTACCGGCAGCAGGTAACTGCCTACTCCATCCAGTTTATCCACATGCACTACCAGGTTTAAAGGAGCCGTACTATACCTGCCGGCAGGGATTACTGCGCTGGACTGCTCCAGTTCATAGCTGCCTTCCGGCAACATGGGATAACTGGTGAAGTTGTTACTGTTGAAGTGATCTATGAGCGAGGCATCCACACTGAACTTTACCGGGATATCTGATGCCGGTGAATGCGGGCCTCCGTAGCAGGCGCCATACACAATGCTGTCTGCTTTTCCGGATATCTCAAATGAATATACAGCGGGAGAAGTAACCGCCTGCGGCATGTATACCACGGCAGTGCTGTCGGAAATATCTCTCAGTTCCATACTGTTGTTCCGGCAACTACTCCAGGAAGTGGCCGCAGCAAGGGAGCATATCAATAACTTTATTTTCATCTTCATAAAATTGATCATCAGGAAATAAATTACCATCCGGGATTCTGTACCAGCTTCCTGTCGCGGTCTATTTCCGATTGAGGAATAGGGAACAGGTAATAATTCTTCAGGAAAACCCTTCTTTCAAATACAGTTCTCTGGTAAAACACGAGATCCGTAAGTTTGGTACCTGCATCAACGTTCATCCCGTAGAAGTTGCCGCCATCTGTTTGTTCGGCGATCTTCCAGCGGCGGGTATCAAAATACCGGAGGCTTTCCAGCGCCAGCTCCACTCTTCTTTCATGCCTGATCTTTGTGCGCATGGTGGCTTGTCCCAAACCAGCAGCAACATCCGGTAATCCTGCCCTGTTACGGATCTCGTTCAGGTATTTCAGGATGTCGGGGTTACCCGGTTCATACTCATTCAATGCTTCTATGTAGTTGAGCAATATTTCCGCGTAACGCACCAGTACAAACGGCCGCGCCACGTATTGGGAGATCCTCGGGTTGCTGTCCGGGTGCACATTTTTCCTGGCTATATAGCCGGTACGGGGAAAATCCCAGGAACCCTTTTTACCGGTGTTACCTGTGAAATACGTTTGTATTACTTTATCCCCTTCACTTTTATTGATCCAGAGGCTTCCGTTATAACTAACATTCACATAAAAGCGGGGCTCCCTGTTTACATACATGTTGTAAGTCCCGGCAGTAGTGTATTTGGTCGCAGCAGTAGAAAATCCTGTTTCCACATAGCCTGATCCTGCTTCATAAATGCCTTTCCCGTTCTCCATTTCAAATTCATCCACCAGCTGTTGTGTAACGGCAACTGCCGCGTATCCACTCGCTAAACGCGGTGTTACAGAACGTTCCCAGTCTTTCAGGTTGTTCGTAGTCCTGGCAAAGATCACTTCTGAATTCCACGGGTCCAGGAATACATCGCGGGTAGACAAATAAGGATCAAAAGTTCCGCTGGTATCATTCTTACGGTACAGGGCAAAGTTGAAACCGGTGATCACATCGCGGGCGGCATCGGCAGCACGCTTCCATTTTTCACGGTCGTATTGTGAGCTGATGAGTTGTTTACCATCCAGGTTGCGAAAGCCGGCATAGTCTGCATTGCCATTGAATTGCGGGCTTGCCGCCAATAGTAATACGCGGCTTTTAATGGCTTTACAGGCGGCTTGTGTAGCACGGCCATAATCGTTTTCACCCTGTGCAGTAAAGTGTTTGGGTAATTTCTGCGCAGCAAGATCCAGCTCTGAAACAATATAGTTCACGCATTCGTCGTATGAATTGCGCGGTTTCTGCATTTCTTCATCCGTAGGCAGCAGGTCGCCTGCAATGGGAATATCGCCCAGTATAATAGCAGGTCCGTACTGGCGTATGATGCCATAATAAAAGAATGCGCGCAGGAAACGGGCTTCAGCTTTATACTGATCAATAAGATCCTGCCCATTGGGAAGCGCCAGTATTTCCTGGTTACCGTCAATATGCTGCATAAAGTAAGTAGCAGAACGGATGCCCTGGTAAAACTTCGTCCAGTTATTCATATAGTCTGAAGCGGCGCTCCAGTTGCCCAGATTCATGGGATAGGTGTTGTAGCCGGAGCCTGGCCTGTCGTAGGTGATATCTGCGTCATCGGAGCAACCTTCCCATGCGGAGGTATTGCGGTAAGCTTCATTGGGAATAGTGATGTAGATATTAGCGAGGTATTCTTCGGAATATCTTCTCCGGTTAAATACCTGTTCAATGGTAATACGATCGCTGGGTACCTGGTCAAGGAATTTACTGTTACAGGAAACCGTTAGCATGGACGCACTCACCAATAAAACGTGTGCGATCTTTTTTATTTTCATCGGGAGAGAATTAATAGTTTTGGAATGATCGTTTCTTATCAGAAGTTGACAGCAACCCCGGCAGAATATGATTTGGTACTTGAATAGGCCGCGCCCCTTCCGTTTCCTACTTCTACGTCCCAGAGTTTGAACGGCGAGAAGGTAAGGATGTTAACTCCCTGCAGGAAGATGTTGGCGGATTTGAGTTTGATACGTTTCATCCAGGCATCGGGCAGGTTATAGCTCAGCTGCAGTGTTTTCAGACGGATATAATCGCTGTTCTTAATCCACCAGGTACTGGCTGCATAGTTGTCGTTCAGCGAACCGGCCATCAGGCGGGGATAAAAAACATCCTGCTTTGGATTTTCTTCTGTCCATCGGTCGTTGATATTACTGAACAGGTTGCCCCTGCTGAGGCCCTGCTGGAAAGGCATGGTGCCTTCGCCGTTCAGCAGCACGTCTACATGGGCTGCGCCCTGGAAAAGCGCTGAGAGTGCAAACGCTTTATACCCGAGTGTAAAACCGAAGCCGTATACAATTTCAGGTACATCGCCATAGCCGATGGGCGCCTGGTCGTAAGAGTCGATCACACCATCGCCGTTAATGTCTTTGTATTTAATATCGCCGGCGCGTACATCGCCTGGCTGCCGTGGTGAGTTCTGCACTTCTTTGTCGCTTTCAAAAAGACCCAGCGCAATATAACCGAAGCGTTGTCCTACGCGGAGCCCTTTGCGGTCAAGCCATGGGTATTTCCAGCTGGGATCATCGTTCTCCACCACTTTGTTCCTGTTATAGGTGAAATTGCCCAGCAGTTGCAGGGAGAAGGCGCCGATGCGGCGGTTATAGGTCACAGAAGCATCTATCCCTTTATTATCGATCACCCCTACGTTTCCAAACGGTGCGTTGATCATACCTATATAACCGGGCAGGGATTTGCGGCGCAGGAAAATGCCGCTGCGGTATTCCCGGAACAGATCTACCTGCAAAGTGAGGTCGTCGTGCAGCAGCCCTATATCAAAGCCCAGGTTGGTTTTGCGGGAAGTTTCCCATTGTACATCCACGGCGTATTCTCCAATTTCCTTACCGGTAAATTTCTGGTTGATGCTCTTACCAAAATAATAATCGCTGGTATTGGCCACCGTAGCCAGGTAGGCAAACCTTCTGCCATCTATGTTGCTGTTACCTACAATACCGTGCGAGAAGCGGATCTTGAAAAGTGATACTGTATTTTTTATACCGGAGAAGAAATTTTCTTCAGATACGACCCAACCTAAACCGGCGGAAGGGAAAAAGCCATAACGGCTATCGGGATAAAAGTTTTCCGACCCGTTATAACCAAAGTTCACTTCTGCAAAATACCGGTTGCGGAAGCCATAGGTGAAACGCCCTGCCAGCCCCTGGAAGCGATAAGGTAAAGATGTTTCCAGGTCGCCGGCATAAGTATTGGCCTTATCACTGCGGTTGTAGAGCAACATACCGGATACATCGTGTTTGCCGAAGCTCCTGTTATAGTTCAGGCCAAGCTCAGAATAAAAGGTGCGCTCTCCCTGGTTGCTTTTTGTATACTGTAGAAATTCGGTGCCTATAGCCACCTGGTCGTAGGTAAGGTTTCCATCGGCATCACGGCCGTTGGCCAGCCATGTATCGGGTATTTTCGTATAGCGGTTACTGGTATAGTTATAGGCATCAAATGAAAACATACCGGTTACAGATAATCCTTTTGTAAGAAAAGGCAGCTCCTGGGTAAGCCGCAGGTTGGAATATACCTGGCTTCTCCATTGGTTGGCATAGCCGCCCTGGGTAAGACTTGCCCATGGATTGGATAAACTGCCGGAGCGTATGTCTGCCACCTTACCGTCGGGGTAGCGGGTAGGGATCTGTACCGGCGTCATAAAATATGCATCGGTAAAAATTTCCGACACTCCGGTAGTAGGCAGGTTCACATTGCTCAGGTAGCCCTGTATTCCCAGCTTAACGGTAGTGGTGGAAGATGGTTTCAGCGTAATGTTGGAGGTAACATTATAACGCTTCAGGAAGATAGAAGAGTTATATTTCGTGAGCTCATCTGTTTTATACATTCCAAGCTCATCGTAGTAACCAAGACCAATATAGTACACTGATTTTTCCGAACCGCCGCTGATATTTGCATTTGCATTCCTCACTTTTCCGTTGTTACGAAAAAGCTCTGCAAACCAGTCAACATTCGGATACAGGTAAGGATCGCTGCCATCGGCTGTTTTCTGTATGGCTTCGTCGGAATATACCGGTGCGCTGCCACGTGTGGTCAGCGCTTCATTCGATAATTTCATATAGGTAGGTCCATCGGCAAAGGAAGGCAGTTTGGTAAACTGTGTGATGCCTTCTGTATAACGCAGGTTATATGCAGGCTTTCCCGGCTTACCGCTTTTTGTGGTGATGAGGATAACGCCATTGGCGCCACGTACCCCATACACTGCTGTAGCGGATGCGTCTTTAAGCACAGAAAAACTTTCAATGTCTTCGGGGTCTACATTGGAAATACTCCTGGGCACTCCGTCTACGAGGGTAAGCGGAGCACTGAACCCCTGTGTAAAAGTAGAGATGCCACGGATATAAATATTGGCGTCATTGTAACCTAATTCCCCGCTGCGTTGTACAGATACCATACCGGCCACACGGCCGCCTAATGATTGTGTAAGATTGGATACCGGCTGCTTCAGCTCCTTTGGTGAAATAGTAGCCTGTGCTCCTACCAGGCTGATCTTTTTCTGTTCTCCAAAACCTACTACTACCACTTCTTCCAGGGCTGAAGATGCTTCCTGCAATACCACGTACATTTTTTCCCGCTGATGCACAGGGATCTCCTGTTTGCGGAACCCGATAAGACTGAATACCAGTACCGCATCATCATCTACCGATAAAATAAATCTCCCGTTGGCATCAGTACCTGTGCCCAGGCGGGTACCTTTAACAGCAACAGTTACACCTACCAATGGCTGGCCGGTGGAATCTATCACGATACCTGTCACCTCTCTTTGGCCTTCTGCCAACTGGTTGGTAACTGGCAGCTGTTCTTTTGCAGCCACTGAAATATTCTGGCCCGATGTTCTGAACTGCAGGCCGGTACGGTTTTCTATGTCCTGCAACAACCTTGTTACAGCTACATTTTTGTAGTCTACCGTTAACTTCTTTCCAAAAGCTTCGAGCGATTTGTCGTACAGAAAACGGAAAGTGGTTTGTTTTTCAACAGCACGGAAAATGGTTGTCACTGTTGCATCTTTCAGCTGGATGGTAACAGTTTTTGTTTTCGGGTCCTGCACCTGCGCGTGTAAAGGCGACATATAAACGGCTGCCGCCAGGAATGAGCACAGGATGACCCTCACGGCCTTTTGCAGGCCGCGTGAAGCGGATAATAAAATTAGGATCATACGTTAGGTTTTGTTAGCGTAGTATGTATTAAACAGGATTAAAGCGGTTTACTTTTTATTGATACGGATTATATTTCCCTGGCGATGATATTGCAAATGATAAATAAAACAGATGGACTCCAGTACTGATTCCAGCGATGTATTGGTCTGTTGCCCGGACAACACATGCCGCCCTGTTTCCGGCGCATCCAGCATAATGCGGACGCTGTACCACCTTTCCAGTACAGTAGTTACTTCTGCCAGCGTAAGGTTATTCATATTGATAATTCCCTGCTGCCATGAATTCATATTATGCGGCTCTTCCCGGAAGCTGGCAAACTGGTTGGCGGCGCTGTCGTAGCTGGCTTTGCTTCCTTTACCGAGCACCATCTCCTTCCCTGCCGTCGCTATTACTTTTACCTTTCCGCTGGCCACGCTTACTACCAGTTTTTCACCGGGATAACGCTTCACATTAAACGAGGTGCCCAATACTTTCGTTTGTACGTTACCGGTATGTACAATAAAAGGTGTTTGCCTGTCGGGATGTATTTCAAAAAACGCTTCCCCTTCCAGCATTATGTCCCTGGAGGCTGTTGCATATTCATCGCTGTAACGGATAACGGACCGGGCATTTAGCACAACCACAGAACTATCTGGCAGGGCTATACGTTTTATTTCGCCGTCGGCTGCTGCAATGGTGGTATACACCGGTTGATGGCGTGGCCATAAAAATGCCAGTCCAAGCAAAAGCAGCAGCATGGCGGCATACGGCAACCAGCGACGGAAGTAACCGTATTTCACCGTTGTGCGTTTTTGCACCGCTGCTTTTACCACTTTACTTTTTAACCCGGCAGGCAAGGGCTGTGACTCACTTTGCAGCCATTCTTCCGCCGGCATTAATACACGATGGTCCTGCTCTTCAAGTAACTGTAAAAGCAACAGGAGCTCCTCTTGGCTGGCGGTATTATGTTGTACTTTATCTATCAGCTCCTGCAACAGGCCGGCGTCACGTTTTATCATATATACAGTTAACTTCTGTCTATATATACACTAAAAAAAGAGGGGCTACTTAGTGGAAGAAAAAAAATTATTTCAGAAAGAACAAGATCAGTAAGATGATATAGGAATCTTTCAGTTCAGCCTTTATTACTTTGAGACTGCTATGAATGTGGGATTCTACAGTACGTACGGAGATGCCCAGTTTGTCGGCGATTTCGCGGTGCGACAATCCTTCTTCCCGGCTCATCCTGAAAACTGCGCGCTGCTTATCTCCCAGCGAATCCAGCACATCCTGGTACTGCCGGTACAGCTCATTGTAATCCAGCCGCTGTAAAATTCCGTCTGCCGGTTGCAGCAATGCATTTTCCGGGTCTGTGGTCATCAGCCGGCGGTTCACTTTATTACGGATAAAATTCAGGATATGATTCCTGGCAATAGTGAATAGCAATACCTGCACATCAGCAGTCTCATCCAGTTTGCTGCGGAAGTGCCAGAGCTTGAGGAAAATATCCAGCAATAATTCCTCTGCATCTTCCTCAATCCCCACCTTTTTCCTGCAATAGCCCAATACCTTTGGCCCCAGCAGTTCCAGCAGGGAGCTGAGCGCTTCTTCATCGCCTTCACGGAAGCGACGCAACAGGAATGGTGAAATAGAAGTAGTAGAATTGTCCATGCAGGAGACAAAATTAATAAGCCATTGTTAACGTAAGGTTATGATATGATTAACAGCCTGTGGTCGATTACTTTTCATTGTTCGTCTGGTGGAATTCGTCCATCAATATTAATAAAAATAATCCTTGGGAAGAAAGAAATTTCAGCCGGGAGCCCCGGGAAAAGTATGTGGATTTTTTTGGAGGGGAACAGGTTTTTCTGCCTGATAAAAAAACAAAGGAAACCGGTGATCAGTGCCGGTTTCCTTTTGGGTTATTTAAATATTTCCTTTTTTAAGTTCCTTCACGGCATAATCACATGCCCGCGCAGTAAGCGCCATATAAGTGATAGAAGGATTCACGCAGGAAGAAGAGGTCATGCAGGCGCCGTCTGTTACAAACACATTTTTGGCGGCATGTACCTGGTTGAAACCATTGAGCACAGATGTTTTAGGATCGCGGCCCATACGTGCAGTACCCATTTCATGAATACAATGTCCCGGCGGAGGGGCGCCGTCGTAGCCATGTACATTTTTCAGTCCTGCCGCTTCCAGCATTTCTATCGCACTGGCCTGCATATCCTTGCGCATGGCCATCTCGTTCTCTTTAAATTCACAGTCGATGTCAAGCGTGGGCAGCCCGTACTTGTCTTTTTTATTTTTATTCAGCGTTACTTTATTCTCAAAGTACGGCAGGTGCTCGCCCCAGGAGCCTATTCCCATTGTCCACTTACCAGGTTCGCCCTGGGCTTCTTTCAGCTGAAC
The DNA here is from genome assembly GCF_902150045.1 of Chitinophaga polysaccharea. Classification (GTDB taxonomy): domain Bacteria; phylum Bacteroidota; class Bacteroidia; order Chitinophagales; family Chitinophagaceae; genus Chitinophaga; species Chitinophaga polysaccharea_A. The sequence goes on along the minus strand of NZ_CABFVU010000001.1, from coordinate 3,090,764 downwards.
GCCGATGCCTTCCATACTTGTGCCACGGCCTCTTCCGGCGCCGCCCTGGTAGCCAAATCCACGCACATAGTCTTTTTGCATGGTATTGGCGTTGGTGTTGCGGAAACGCGGAATATAGATACCGTTTGGCCTGCGGCCGCTGCTGTAGTATTGGTCTTCAAACCCGTCATAATCGCCGCCGGCGCCTACACCGTAATGGTGATCCATGAGGTTATGTCCCAGTTGACCGCTGTCGTTGCCAAACCCGTTCGGGAACCTGTCGGATACTGAATTGAGCATGATCCAGCTGGTGCCCAATGTAGATCCGTTCAGGAAAATAATATCCGCATAATATTCTACCGTTTGCAGGGTATGTGCATCCATTACTCTTACGCCGGTAGCTTTGCTTTTATCTTTATCATATAATACTTCCAGTACAATGGAATCCGGGCGCAGGGTCATATTGCCGGTTCTGGCTGCCGCCGGCAGGGTAACGCCGTTGCTGCTGAAATAGCCGGTGAACGGGCATCCGCGTGCGCACAGGTTACGGAACTGGCAGGGGCCGCGATCTTTTAATCCTTTGGTAAGATGTGCAGCGCGGCCAATGGTAATAATACGGTCGTTGTATTTTTCTTTGATACGCGCCGCTACATGTTTTTCGAGGCAGTTCATTTCCATGGGTGGCAGGAACACGCCATCGGGCAGCTGTGGCAGGCCTTCCGCCTGGCCGCTCACGCCAATATATTCTTCCACATATTTGTACCAGGGAGCAATATCTTTATAGCGGATGGGCCAGTCAACACCATGGCCATCTTTTGCATTGGCTTCAAAATCCAGGTCGCTCCAGCGGTATACCTGGCGGCCCCACATGAGGGAGCGGCCACCTACATGGTAGCCACGCAGCCAGTTGAAAGGTTTTATTTCATTGTAGGGATTTTCATTATCATTTACCCAGTACTGTTGTGTAGCTTCATCAAAAGCGTAGCAGCGGCTCTGGATGGGATGATTTTCCCTCATTTCGTTGGAAGTATGAAGATGATGTGGAAACTCCCAGGGAGCTTTCATAGCGGTAGTGTAGTCCTTGACATGCTCTATATTACGCCCTCTTTCCAACACCAACGTTTTCAGTCCTTTTTCGCTCAGCTCTTTGGCGGCCCATCCACCGCTGATGCCGGAACCTACCACGATGGCGTCATAAGTGTTTTCCTTCTCTGCCCTGATATTAAGATTCATGTTGTTGTGTATTGAAGCTAAAAGCGGCCAGGGATCAGCTTTTCAAAAGCTATCCCTGACCGCTACGTACTTATTGTTTCTTTAAATATTGCCTTTCTTTAACTCTTTTACGGCATAATCTACTGCGCGTGCAGTTAAGGCCATATAAGTGAGAGAAGGGTTTACGCAGGAGGCAGAGGTCATGCAGGCGCCATCTGTTACGAATACATTCTTCACAGCGTGCATCTGGTTAAAGCCATTGAGCACGGACGTTTTAGGATCGCGGCCCATACGTGCAGTACCCATTTCGTGAATGGCCATACCCGGATAGGATCCGTTGTCGTATGTTTTCACGTTTTTAATACCGGCTGCTTCCAGCATTTCTGCAGCATCGTTCATCATATCTACGCGCATTTTCTTTTCGTTCTCCTTGAACTCTGCATCAAATTTCAGCACCGGCTGGCCCCATGCATCTTTCACAGAAGTATCCAGGGTTACCTGGTTAGCTTCGTATGGCAGGCATTCTCCGAAACCGCCCAAACCAATGCTCCACTGACCTGGTTCGGTGAGCATTTCTTTAAAGTCTTTACCCACACCCATTTCAGCGATACCGCGACTCCAGCCGCTGCGGCTGGCGCCACCCTGGTAACCGAATCCGCGGATGTAATCGCGTTTATCACTGCCGATGTTACGGTAGCGGGGAACGTAGATGCCGTTGGCGCGGCGGCCGAAATAGTATTTATCCTCGTATCCTTCTGCAGTACCGGAAGCGCCTGTACGGAAATGGTGATCCATCAGGTATTTTCCCAGTACGCCGCTGTCGTTACCCAATCCGTTGGGGAAGCGGGATGAAGTGGAGTTCATCATTACAAAGGTGGAGCCCAGGGTAGAACCATTGATGAAGATGATTTTCGCGTAGTATTCCACCATTTCTTTGCTGTGCTTGTCGATCACCTTTACACCGGTGGCTTTTCCCTGTTTCTCATCATAAATAACAGAATTTACAATGGAGTCAGGGCGCAGTGTAAGGTTACCGGTGGCCATCGCGGCAGGCAATGTAGATGATTGGGTGCTGAAGTAAGCGCCAAACGGGCATCCGCGGCTGCAGAGATTACGGTACTGGCATTTCTCACGGCCGGGAAGCGGTTGCGTGATGTTGGCCACGCGTCCCATGGTGATGATACGGCCTTTGAATTTTCCTTCAACGGCAGCCTTTACATCTTTTTCCACGCAGTTCATTTCCATGGCTGGCATAAACTGGCCATCCGGCAGTTGAGGTAGCCCTTCACGGGTACCGCTGATACCGGCAAATTTCTCAACATAGTCATACCAGGGAGCAATGTCTTTATAACGGATAGGCCAGTCAACCGCAATACCGTCTTTCAGGTTGGCTTCAAAATCAATATCGCTCAGGCGGTACGACTGCCGGCCCCACATAATGGATTTACCACCCACGATATCCGGGCGGTACCAGTCGAAACGTTTTACTTCATTATATGGACTTTCGGAATCGTTGATCCAGTATTTTTCGTTGTGCTCACTGTATGGATAGTCGCGGCTCAGTTTAGGATGTGTTTCCCGCTGGTCTACCGTAATACGGCCACGGTGTTTAAATTCCCATGGATCTTTGGTAGCTGTTTCATAGTCTTTCACGTGTTCCAGCGGCTTGCCACGATCCAGCATCAGTACTTTTAAGCCTTTTTCTGTCAGTTCTTTGGCAGCCCATCCACCACTCACGCCAGAGCCGATAACAATGGCATCATAGGTGTTTTCTGCCTGCGCTTTTATATTCAGGTTCATTTTAATGAGGATTTAAAAAGTAAGAAGAAGATTACACTGCCCAGGCCTTTTCTCCCTTGGTATAAGGAGTGCAGCCTTCGTATTTACCCGGAACCGGAACATAACGCAACGCTTTGGTGGCGCCTGGTTCGGAGGTGAAATACCCCAGCAGGGTTAATTCTTTCAGGTACTGGAAGTAGTGAGTTGGATCTCCTTCTTTTTTGTCTTTGCGCTTGTTGTAGTCTACGCGCTCTTTTTCGATCCCTGTGAGGAGCTCTGTGCGCTGCTCGGGGGTAATATCCATGAAGCCTTTTTTGAATTGCTTCTTACTTGCCTCATCAATTTTTGACAATCCATCCAGGAATATCTGCTGGTCTTCCTTCTTGTAGCAATCGTTCATCATAACAATGATAAAGTCTTCTACTTTGGCATCCTTCGCGCCAGGAGTACTGGTTTTGGGTATGATGGTTTCCGCTATCTCCGCCAGCAAAGCTTTGGTTTCCGGCTTTTGCAGATCGTAATTCTTAGGAGCGGATCCTGTACAGCTTTCCAGGGCTGATAACGTGGAAGCGGAAATGGCGGTACCCAACAAAATAGCCACATTCCTTATTGCGTCTCTTCTGTGCATAAATAGTAAATTGATTTGACCTACGAACAAGTTGGAAAAAATTCTTCTAAAAACCAAATAAAGAAGGATGAAATATCAGCCGGCGCTGAAAATAACAGGGAATAAAAAAAGATGGGTAGATGTAAGCCAGTTCTGCGACTTCCATCTACCCATCGGCCTGTACAGCATAACGGCTGTTACAGGATGTATTTTCCTTTATCGTCTACCAGTACTACCGGTAAACGGTGGTGTTTTTCGAAATAATCATAAGCTGTTCTCAGTTCCGCCCAGAATTGTTTGGAAGAACTGTCGGTCAGCGAAAAAGTGCCCAGGTAGTTCATAGAGCCCGGGTTACCGAATTTAACGGGGAATACGTGTACCGGTATAAAATCTTGTCCTGCATTCTTGGCATTCACCGCTAAAATATACACCTCGTCGATGAATTCATCGGTTAAAGGAATACAGCCAACAGTGATACAGTTACCATGGATATAGATATCGCCGCCCGGGTTTTTCTGATCACTCAGGATACGGTCGGAGAAATTGGGATAATTGATGCCCAGGGACAGGTGGTAATTGCTGTTCGGGTTAAAATCGTTGATATAGTAGAAGCCTTCCGGTACCTGCCGGTCGCCTTCTTTGCGTTTGGGCCCCATTTTACCGGAAAGCGTGCATACCCGGTAAGACTTAAACAAGCGGAAGGTATCCTGGGGATTATTCTTCACCCATATTTCCATTTCACTGTCCAGTTTAAAGGAACGGACAAACATATACTTCGCTGGGTAAACAAGCCCTTTCTTTTCGAACTCCTTTTTCAGCAACTCTTCCTTTTCACGGTATGCCTCTCCTACTTTGGGAAACATTTTCTGGTTGTCGAGGAAAGATTGCTGGGCAAAAACTTTACCGGCACCCAACATCATCAGGACGATTACAACAAGTCGCTTCATAAACTATTCAACAAAATTTTAATATTTAAACCAGGTTTATATAAGCAAGATAAAACAATAACAGGGCAATAATAAAATATATTATCATACTCACTTTCCTGTTGGCTACCTTCAATATATAGTGTGTATGCCCCTGGTAGATCAATATAGCCGTAAAGGCCTGGAAAATCCCACCCAGCAGGAACAATACACCGAACAGCGTTTGCATCCTCATAAAAACGGAACTCTGATTTTAATATTGTAAAGTTAAGCGTTTATTGCTTTACTGTAGCTTTATCCATTCCAGTTTTACGGTTGCCTCATCCATACCGGAGCTGAAAGTGGCGCGCACAGGGTATTTCCCGCTATAGGCGTAGGTATAGGTATTGGTAACCACCCTGGAAGTATTGGGACTGCTGATGTTTTCTGTAAGCACATTGTGAGCTGAGAGGCCGCCGGCGCCTGCTTCCATTAAAATGGCCAGCTCAGGGTGTTGTTGCTGGGGGTTTTGTTTACGGTCGTAGGTGTAGCTGACAGAAGACGTATACACGAACTTGCTATACCCCGGCTGCCTGCCATAGGTATCCATTCTTTCTACGTCACCGTCCTGGTTCCATGTGTACTGCAGGTATCCGCTGTTTTCCCAGGCAGCTTTGGCGGCATTACGGCCAAACTGGTAACGCCGGGCTATTTTACCGCCTTCGTCATATGCCAGGGAATCATAGGCATACATGGCATTATCCCGGAAGTAGCTGATCTTCGACACCTTGTCGTTGTTATACTCAAACGACAGGTAAGGATCGCCTGTTACGGCTTTTTCATCGGCAGCCGACAGGCACTTTACCAGGCGGCCATTTTCATATACCGGCAGCTGTATGTCGCTGTAGGTACCATTTTCCGACTTATGCAGCTGTATAATCCTGCGGATAGACTTATCTGCGTTGTATTCCAGCAGGGTTTGCCCGGCCGGGGATATCACCTTATGCAGGTATGTTTGCTGATCGCCCCCGTTACGGAGTGCTGAATGGTTGCCCTCGCTACGGAAAGCAGTAAGGATGGTGAACGATGTCACCAAAGTGGCATAGATAGCCCCCCGGGCTATGGAAGTTGTGAGCATAGGTTATAAATATTAAATATAAATATACTATATAAAAATCAATAAAGTGTGGCTAATATGGCAAAAGATGCAATATATACGCGCTTTTTAAAAGAATGGTTTTAAATAACAAATCATTTACATATTGTTAACATTCGCATATATGTTTTGGCCGCCTTCTGCGGATTTTGTCTGACTCAGGATTATGATGATTTCAATGATTTTTCTGAGTTTTTCTTTTGGATTTTTAAAGAACCGGGAGAGGTGATACCGCTTCTCTTATTGTAATTGTAAGATCAAAATGCAGATATTAACATACACAACGTTTCTAAAAACAGAAAGGGAGATATAAGCGATCCCGCTTCTATCTCCCTCTCATTCTAAAATCAAAAGGTGGTCAAATCAAAATATCAGTACCCTATTCACAGCTTTTAAGCTCAAGGGAGATATAAGCGAAAAGATCTTACTCATATCTCCCCGTAAAAATCCAAAAGAAAAACTCAGAAAAATCATTGAAATCATCATAATCCTGAGTCAGACAAAATCCGCAGAAGGCGACAAAGGAGAGTTACAAATTCCCCCGCAGCGCCTGTTCTCTTTCAATAGATTCAAACAACGCCTTGAAATTGCCCTTACCAAAAGACTGCGCGCCCTTACGCTGAATAATTTCAAAGAAGACAGTAGGCCGGTCCTGGATAGGCTTGGTGAAGATCTGCAGCAAATATCCCTCATCATCCCGGTCTACCAGTATGCCTAACTTTTGCAACGGCGCTATGTCTTCATCGATCTTGCCTACACGGTCCAGCAGCGTTTCATAGTATACCGGCGGTACGGTAAGGAACTCTACGCCCCTGTTCTGCAGCTCTGTCACCGTGTGCACAATATCATTGGTGGCAATGGCCACATGTTGTACGCCCGGTCCGCCGTAGAAGTCGAGGTATTCTTCGATCTGCGACTTTTTCTTACCTTCTGCCGGCTCATTGATCGGGAATTTCACACGGCCGTTACCGTTACTCATCACTTTACTCATCAGGGCAGAATACTCCGTGGAAATATCACTGTCGTCGAAAGAGATCAGGTTTCTGAAACCCATTACCCGTTCGTAAAATTCTACCCAGGTATTCATCTCGTTCCAGCCCACGTTGCCCACACAATGGTCTACATATAACAGGCCGGTTTCAGTTGGCCGGTAATTTGTTTTCCATTCCTTATAGCCTGGCATGAATAATCCTTTGTAGTTCTTTCGCTCTATAAACAGGTGCACTGTATCGCCATAGGTGTGAATACCACTGCGTACTACCTCACCGGATTCATCTTTTTCCGCCACAGGCTCCAGGTAAGGCGTAGCGCCGCGCTTTACAGTTTCTTCGTAAGCGGAGCGGGCATCGTCTACCCATAGTGCCAGCACTTTCACGCCATCTCCGTGTTTGGCTACGTGACGGGCTATTTCCGTATCAGGGAACAGGGAAGTGGTAAGCACAAAGCGCAGCTTATTCTGCACCAGTACATAAGATACCCTGTCTTTCACCCCGGTTTCAGGACCGGCATAAGCCACCGGCTGAAAGCCAAAAGCAGTTTTGTAATAATGTGCCGCCTGTTTGGCATTGCCTACGTAAAACTCTACATAGTCGGTACCATTGAGAGGTAAGAAATCCTGCTGACCGGTTAAGTTGTCTGCATTCACTAATGCTGTTTCCATAACATTCAATTGTTTTGGTTTTATAAGTTGGTTGGTTTTTGTTTAATCGTTATTCTGCCCAGCTCATTACATAGCTGCCGTCTTCAATGCCCAGTGCAGCTTCCGTGATCTGCAGCGGGTGAAAAGTATCTACCATCACAGCCAGTTCTTTTGTTTCCTTAGCACCGATGCTTTTTTCCACTGCACCCGGGTGTGGCCCGTGCGGAATACCCGCGGGATGCAGGGTGATCATTCCCCGTTCCACATGTTTACGGCTCATAAAATCGCCGTCTACATAATATAACACCTCATCGCTGTCGATGTTGCTATGGTTATAAGGCGCTGGTATAGACAGGGGGTGGTAATCAAACAAGCGGGGGCAAAAAGAGCATACCACAAAGTTGTTGCCTTCAAAGGTCTGGTGTACCGGTGGCGGCTGATGTACCCGCCCGGTGATCGGTTCAAAATCGTGGATGGAAAAGGCAAACGGGTATTCGCATCCATCCCATCCTATCACATCAAACGGATGGTGTTTATAATGTATCGGATAAATTACCCCTTTCTTTTTAATGCGGATCAGGAAATCGCCTTCCTCGTCAATGGTTTCCAGCTGCTGCGGCTGCCGGATATCCCGTTCGCAGTAAGGAGAATTTTCCAGTAGCTGGCCATATTTGCTCAGGTATCTTTTCGGATAACGGATAGGGCTAAACGATTCCACGATAAACAGGCGGTTGCCATCGCTGTTGAAAGTGATCTGGTAAATAGTCCCGCGGGGAATCACCAGGTAATCGCCATAGCCGAACTCCAGTTGCCCGTACTGCGTTTTCAGCACGCCGCTGCCTTCATGTACAAAGATCATTTCATCGGCATCGGCATTTTTGTAAAAGTATCCTTCCATACTTTTACGGGGAGATGCCAGTACTATATGGAGATCACTGTTTACCAGCACGGCTTTGCGGCTTTCCAAAAAATCATCTTCCGGCTTAATATTGAAGCCCAGGAAACTACGGTGCTTCAGCATCTTCTCTTCCGCCACTTTTGGTGCAACGGAATAAGGTTCATCTACTTTCACGATCTCCGTAGGCGGGTGACAGTGATACAACAGGCTGGAGTGGGAAGAAAAGCCTTCCGTTGAAAACAACTGTTCCGAATACAGCTGGCCGTCCGGTTTACGGAACTGGGTATGGCGCTTATGCGGTATCTGTCCGAGTTTATAATAATGTGGCATGACGGGTGGTTTGAAAAAATTGTTCCGGTGTATGATTAAAATTGAATGGTGTATGATTCCTTGTACCGGTGTATGATCTATATTTTTACATACAGTGCAACCTGCAGATGGCAGCTGAAAACTTGAATACACATGCGCAGGAATAGCAACTGAATACTATTACAAAGTTACGGTATATAACACATGAAGAATGGCCGGCAGCGGCCGTTGGGAAAGGTTATGCCAGAGTCGAATCCATGGCAAGCGTGGCCATGAGGAAGTAGTAGTTAAGCTGACTATTGCTTGTATATTTCAGTGAAATGGACAAGTGGCAATTGTTTAGGTGACTAAGGTAAGGAAAAACTGCGATTCCAAAACATTTTTATACCGGGTGATGATCAGCGGGAATAATAAAGCATCTTTTTTCCGGAGATAAATAACCGGAAAGCCTCCTTTTAATCTCACTCTTTTTTACATGCTCACGGAGTTAATAAGTCAAAATATTGTCATTCAATCATTATTATTTAAAATAAAGCTAATCACAAAATCGCAAATACAGGCATGCAATTTTGAATATATTTTTAAATTATCTTTATAATTACAAAGAAAAATCAACAAAAAAGCATAATTTTAAAACATTTCTAAAAATAGCCACTGCACTTTTATTTACCAGCGTAATTATAGACTTTTGTTACATAATCGTCATATTTCAATAGTGATACCGTTTTATACATACCAGTTCTCTTCTGTTTCTGCCTCCAGGCAGATAGCGGGCACTATGGCGACCACGACCACCACTATTACAACCCCACTGCGGGGTTAGTTTTCACATATGATCCAACGACCACAAGGGTGGTACATAACCGGGAGGACCCGGACTTATCTACGTATAAATTCTCCATATGCAAGTATTAAAATTTGGCGGCACTTCAGTAGGAAGCGCCAAAGCAATAGAACAGGTTTGCAAAATCCTTCAGCAATATAAACCTGCCGGTAAATATGCTATCGTGGTATCTGCACTCGGCGGAATAACGGATAAGCTTATACGCTGCGGACAACTGGCAGAACAAGGCAACGAAGACTATAAAAATGTTATCCAGGAAATTGAAGCACGGCACCTGGATACTATCCGCGAGCTATTCCCCATTACCGCGCAAAGCGGGCAAATAAGCCAGCTGAAGAAAAAACTCAACGCACTCGAAAACCTGTGCGATGGCATCTTCCAGGTGGCGGAACTGAGCCCCCGTACCCTCGATAAAATAATGAGCTACGGCGAGCTCATGTCATGCGTGATAGTAGCCGAAAAATTAAAACAGCAGGGGTTCTCCGCTTCCTGTAAAGACAGTCGCGAACTGATCGTTACCGATAACAACTTCGGCCACGCCGCCGTTAACTTTGTTGCCACCAATCACCATATTACACAGTTCTTTGCACAGTCGCCCGCCGACTATGTAGTATTTCCCGGCTTCGTAGCGGCTACTCCCGATGGCGAAACCACTACCCTCGGACGCGGCGGTTCCGACTATACCGCCGCCATTATTGCCGCTGCGGTAAACGCATCCGTACTCGATATATGGACAGACGTAAGCGGCATGATGACCGCCGACCCGCGCATCGTATCACAGGCCATTCCCATCTCACATATCTCCTATGTGGAAGCAATGGAGCTATCGCACTTCGGCGCTAAAGTCATTTATCCCCCCACCATCCAGCCGGTAATGAGCAAACGCATTCCCATCTGGATCAAAAATACCTTTGCCCCGGAAGATCATGGTACCCTTATACAGGATAGTGCCGACCGCAACTTCCCGGTAACAGGCATCTCCGGTATCCCAAACATTGCACTGCTTACCCTCGAAGGAAGCGGCATGGTGGGCATCCCCGGGTTCTCTAAACGCCTGTTCGAATCCCTCCTACGGGAACGGATCAACGTTATTCTCATCACTCAAAGTTCTTCTGAGCACTCTATCACCGTAGGCATTCATGAAGCAGATATGCTGAAAGCCAAAACAGCGGTCGACAGTGAGTTCTCGCAGGAAATAAGTGAAAAAAGCATAGAGCCCCTCCTGGTGGAAAAAGACCTCTGCATAGTGGCCGTAGTAGGTGATAAAATGAAAAACCATCACGGCACCAGCGGTAAGCTCTTTGGCACCCTGGGCAGGAACGGTGTTAACGTAAGAGCTATCGCACAGGGATCTACCGAAAAAAATATCTCCGCTGTGATCAACAAAGCCGATATCAAAAAAGCGCTGAATGTAATGCACGAAACCTTTTTTGAAACACCGCTCAAACAGGTGAACCTCTTTATCGCCGGCGCCGGCAACGTGGGCAGTAAACTGCTGGAACAACTGGAACAACAGCAACACTACCTTCAGCACGAACTGGGCCTTCAGATCAGGGTAACCGGGCTGGCCAACAGCCGCCATACCCTCATCAGCGACACCGGTATCAACCTGCGTACCTGGCGCGAACAACTGGAACAGGCCAAACATATCAGCACCGCTGATTTTGTACAGCAGATCAAAGCCATGAACCTCCGCAACAGCGTATTCGTGGATAATACCGCCAGCAGCGACATTGCAGCGGTTTACCACGAGTTCCTCCAGCATGGCATCTCCGTAGTGACCTGCAATAAAATTGCCTGCTCATCGGATTACGCCTATTATAAACAACTGAAAGACCTGGCCCGCAAATACAATGCTTCCTTCCTGTTTGAAACCAATGTTGGAGCAGGACTACCGGTCATCAATACACTGAATGACCTGATCCGCAGCGGCGACAAAGTACACAGCATAGAAGCCGTATTATCCGGCAGCCTCAACTTCGTGTTCAACCATTTCCTGAATGGCACCAGTTTCCGCGAAGTGGTGAAAGCAGCGCAGGATGAAGGCTACACTGAACCGGATCCGCGTATCGACCTCAGTGGCAAAGATGTAATGAGAAAGATCCTCATACTTGCCCGTGAAAGCGGCGCTGCCATTGAAATGGACGAAATCACCAATTACTCGTTCCTCCCCGATGAATGCCTCAATGCACCATCCGTGCCTGCTTTCTACGAGCAACTGGACGTGCATGCCAGCCATTTCCAGGGATTACGCAAAGCGGCAGATGCAGAAGGAAAACGCCTGAAGTTCGTAGCCCGCTATGTAGATGGTAAAGCTTCTGTAGGCCTGCAAAGCGTAGCTCCCGATCATCCGTTCTTTAAACTGGAAGGCAAGGATAATATCGTGCTGTATACCACCAGCCGGTATAAAGATCAGCCACTGATCGTAAAAGGCGCCGGCGCCGGTGCAGACGTTACCGCTTCCGGCATATTTGCAGACATCATCCGGAGCGCAAGGCTGTAAACTTTCCATGAATTCAGTTGCAATCCTGACAATCAATTATTAAATTAAACTAACTTAAAGGTGATATGGACAGTATAAAAGTATTTGCGCCGGGAACAGTGGCCAATGTAGCCTGTGGCTTTGATGTGATAGGATTGGCGCTGAATGCGCCCGGAGATGAAATGATCCTCCGGAAAAGCAGCCAGCCAGGCGTTCGCATCACCGCCATCCACGGTGCAGACCTCCCGCTGGAAACATCCCGTAACGTTGCCGGAGTTGCCGTTCAGGCCCTCCTCCAAAAATACGATCATCCGGATACCGGCATAGAAATAGAGATCTTCAAAAATATTCACCCCGGCAGCGGTATCGGCTCCAGTGCCGCCAGCAGCGCCGGCGCAGTGGTGGGCGTAAACCACCTGCTGGGAGAGCCGTTTACCAAAAAACAACTGGTGAGGTTCGCCATGGAAGGAGAAAGACTGGCCTGCGGTTCCGCTCATGCCGACAACGTGGCGCCCGCCATCCTCGGCGGTTTTACACTGGTAAGAAGCTATCGCCCGCTGGACATCACCACCCTGCATACGCCGGAGCATTTATGGGTAACCGTTATACATCCGCAGATAGAAGTAAAAACCTCCGACGCGCGCGAAATACTGAAACAAAAGGTGCTGATGACAGATGCCATCCGTCAGTGGGGCAACGTAGGCGCGCTCGTAGCGGCACTTTACCAGGATGATTATGACCTGATCAGCCGCTCGCTCGAAGATGTGATCGTGGAACCTATCCGTTCCATCCTCATCCCGGCGTTTCACGAATTGAAACTGAAATGCAAAGAAGCCGGCGCCCTCGGCGGCGGTATATCCGGATCCGGTCCCTCTGTTTTTATGCTCAGCAAAGGAGAAGAAAATGCCCGCAAAGTAGCGGCTACAATGGATAGCGTTTACGCACCGCTTGGCGTGGATTATAAGATCTACGTTTCCCAGATTAACACCGCCGGTGTAAAAGTGATTGACTAACTTATTAACAACGTTTTATTCATGCAGTATTTCAGCTTACAGAACAAGCAGCACCAGGTAAATTTCGAAACAGCAGTAGTACAGGGATTGGCACCGGACAAAGGATTGTACTTCCCGGAACAGATACCGGTACTGGAAAAAGAATTCATCACTAACCTGCACCAATATACGGACCACGAGATCGGACTAAAAGTAATCCGCCCGTTCATAGGCGACGAAATACCCGAAGAAGCATTAAAGAAGATAGTAACAGACACTTTACACTTTCCCTTCCCGGTACAAAAAGTAACCGGTCATACCTACGCACTTGAATTATTCCATGGCCCTACCCTTGCATTCAAAGATGTAGGCGCACGCTTTATGGCCGGCTGCCTCGGTTATTTCCGGCGCAACAGCACCACACCGGTAACTGTGCTGGTAGCCACTTCCGGCGATACCGGCGGCGCAGTGGCCAGTGGATTTTACAACGTACCAGGTGTGGAAGTCGTGATCCTCTACCCTTCCAATAAAGTAAGTACGCTACAGGAAAAACAACTTACCACGCTCGGCAATAATATCCATGCCCTGGAAATACAAGGTACTTTCGACGACTGTCAGCAACTGGTGAAAACTGCCTTCCTTGACAGCGAGCTCCAGGCCCGGCGCCCGCTTACCAGCGCCAACTCCATTAACGTGGCCCGCTGGCTGCCCCAGATGTTCTACTATTTCCTGGCCTATAAGCAAATGAAAGCAGCCCATCCGAAACTGGTGTTCTCTGTGCCCAGCGGCAACTTCGGCAACATCTGCGCAGGTATGATGGCTGCTGCCATGGGATTGCCGGTGGCGCATTTTGTAGCAGCCACCAATATCAACGATACCGTGCCCCGCTTTATGGAAAGCGGTAAATATGAACCGGGTAAAGCATTTCCTACGCTTTCAAATGCCATGGATGTGGCAGATCCCAGCAACTTTGTACGGATCCTGGAACTGTTCGGTAACAACCTTCCCTCTCTCTCGGAAAAGCTGACCGCCTACAGCTTTAACGATAAACAAACCGCGCAAACCATGGAACAGGTATGGAAAGAAAACCATTATATGCTGGATCCACACGGCGCCGTGGGCTTCATGGGACTGCAACGCTACCTGGAACGCTCACCGGAACTGACAGGCGTTTTCCTGGAAACCGCCCACCCGGTAAAATTTGAAGATACCGCTCCTAAGTCTATACGGGAAGAAATATATACACCCGCAAAAGTGATGTCTTTATACGGTAAAGAAAAACAAGCCACCCTGCTGGCGGCAGACTACCCCGCTTTCAAAAACTGGTTAATGCAATAAGGATTCTGTAGTTTTGGCGCCAGTATGAAGTATTTACCTATCCTCCTGTTATTTGCGGGTGCGCAGGCATGTAACAATGCCGGCACCCGGCAGCAGCAAGCTGCCAGTCGCCCGGACTCTGCGTTGTACAGCGATATTATCCGGCCGGTAACGGATTCCATTTCCCGGTTTCCCAATCATCCCGACCTGTACTACCACCGCGCACTGCTGCTGTTTAATACCAACCCTGCACTGGCGCAGACCGACTTTGAAAAAGCGGCTTCACTTATGCCGGGAAACACCGACTACTGGGCAGGCGCAGGCGAAGCCGCCCTGATCGTGAATGATTTTCAAAAGGCTGCCGCCAATTTCCGGAAAGCACTGACCACCGCTCCCGGCTATACGTACCTGCAATACCGCCTGGCAACCGCCCTCGTGGAAAATAAACAATACACAGAAGCAGACAGCCTTGCCAACGTGCTGGCAGAAACGGCGGATGCCCGCGATAAGGCATACTACCTGAAAGCCCGCATGGCGGAAGACAAACAGGACACTACAACGGCTATACGTCATCTGACCGCTGCCATCCGGGCCGCCGGGAACCAGCCCGAATTTGAAGCCGTAATGGAACTGGGCGACCTGCTCCGGGCCAGGAAAGCTACTGCAGCCCTCGATTATTACCAGCAGGCATGGCAACTGGACACTACCAACGCTTACCCATTATATGAAGCCGCACAGTTCCAGGAAGAACTGGGCAACCAGCCGGCAGCACTCAGCGCCTATCATAAATGTATAGTGGCAGACCCCGGATTTGCGCCCGCCTACCTCGCACTGGGAAAAATATACAGCAATAAAAAAGACTGGAAAACAGCCTATACCTATTACAACCTGGCAGCCAAATCGGCCCCAACGGACGCATGGGCATATTATTACCGCGCTACCGCGCAGGAACAACTGGGTAATAAAAAACTGGCTGTGGAAGATTATACAAAAGCTGCTTCCTTTAAGAAAGATTTCAGCGAAGCAAAAGCAGCACTTAAAAGATTGAACCCGTAATTACTTAAATTTACATCATTCAAAAATAGAGCATTTGGAACAACAACCTGTTTTAGTGGCGCCATCTTTACTGGCAGCGAACTTCCTCGAACTGGGAAAAGAAGTGGATATGGTGAACCGCAGCGAAGCCGACTGGTTCCATCTCGACGTAATGGATGGGCGTTTTGTGCCCAATATCAGCTACGGCCTGCCCGTAATTGCACAGATAAAGAAAAAGGCACAGAAACCATGCGACGTGCACCTCATGATCGAAGAACCGGAAAAATACGCAGCTGATTTCAAAAAAGCGGGGGCTGATATACTCACCGTGCACTTTGAAGCATGTATCCACCTGCACCGGAATATACAACAGATCAAAGGATTGGGTATGAAGGCAGGCGTTGCATTAAACCCCCATACACCCGTTGGCCTGCTGGAAAACGTGATCAGGGATATAGATGTAGTGCTGATTATGAGCGTGAACCCCGGGTTCGGCGGGCAAACGTTTATTGAACAAACCTATCAGAAGATCCTGCAGCTGCGCCAGCTGATCACAGACAATCATGCACATGCGCTCATTGAAGTGGATGGCGGCATCAGCACGGATAACGCCGGGCAGCTCATCCAGGCAGGCGCCAACGTATTGGTAGCCGGCAGCGCTATCTTCTCGGCTGCCGATCCCGCAAAAACCATTCATTTGCTCAAGACAGGTGCGCAATAATTTCTTTTGACAGCGGCTTCGTCAGATACCCTGTAACAAAGCTGTAAGCGTTCACACGCTCCTTGTCTTTTTCATCTATGGACGAAGTCAGTACAAAAATCCTGATCTGCTTCGGTAACTGATCCTGGAACACGGCATATTCTTCCAGGAACTCCCAGCCATCCATCACAGGCATATTGAGATCCAGCAAAATAAGATCCGGTAAGGCCTGTACATCTACTGCATTTTCGCGGAGAAAATCCAGTACATCCTGTGCATCTGAAAATACACGGATATGACTACTGATAGCCTGACGTTCAATCATGATTTTCGCAATCTGCTGGTGAATCGGGTCATCATCTACAATAAAAATCGTATTGATTAACTTCATAAAGGGGGTTTATTCTGACCTAAAAGTAATAATAAATTTGGTTCCCTCTCCGGGATGGCTTTCTGCCCTTATACTACCACCCATCGCTTCTACCTGCGTTTTAGTGATAAACAGGCCAATCCCCTTTGCATCCTTATTCTTATGAAAGGTTTTACGGAAGCCGAAAAGCTTGTTGCCAAAACGCTCCATATCTATCCCCACCCCATTGTCTTCCACGCTCAGGATAATGTTATCATTTTCCTTCCAGCTTCGCAGATGTAATGCAGGCGTACGTTCAGGCGAGCGGTAACGGATAGCGTTGGTAATAAAGTTTTGTAAGATGCTGTCGAGATATACCCGCGGGTATTCAATCACCGGCTCCTCATCAAAATCATAGGTGATCCTGATGTTGCTGGTTTCAATATCCACCAGTAAAATATCCCTTACCTTTTGCAGCCGGTCGGCAAACAACAGCTTCTCTTTCTCCACGTTCACATCCTTCCTGATCTGCACTACTTCTACCAGGTCATTCAGCGTTTCATCGATCTTCTTGATCACCTCATGTACCATCCCCAGGTAAAGATCCCTTTCCTGCTGGGCGGCAGCTTCATTATGCATCTGCATCAAAGCCTTCAGGTTGGCAATAGGCGCCCGGAGATTATGGGAGGTAATGTGAGCAAAATCTTCGAGTTGCTTGTTCTGGTTCACCAGGTTCTTGTTCAGGTTCGACAGCTGTTCATTCGCTTTCCTCAGCTCCTTCTGCATCTTACGGCTGTCGGTGATGTCGCGCATAAACACGGAAATGCCCCCATCCTGCATAGGAGTAAGCAGGAAGTCGTACCATTTATCGACCCCGGGGAAATAAATACCGAACGACTGCGAAGCCTGCTGCTGGATACATTCCTGCAGTCGTGCATAGAACACGGTGCCGCTCAGCCGGGGAAACACTTCGAAAATATTGCTGCCTATTGCCATAGGGTGCCCTATCATTTTCTCCGCCTTCCGGTTCAGGAAGTTCAGGTTACCTGTTTTCTCCATGGCGGCATAACCCATATCAATGGTATCAAAGAAAAGCCGCATCAGCTCTGTATTCCGGGTGAGCGCATCCCTTATTTCCAGTTGCTCGGTAATATCCTGTATCACGCCGTACATACGTACCAATCTTCCGTCTACATAACCAGGCTGACCAATGGACCGTACCCTTTTCACTTGCTGGCCTGAAGTAATGATAGTGAGCTGCGCATCAAATGGCTTCCCTGTTTCAATACATTGCCGCATCAGCATTTCAAGTTGTGCCCTTGCTTCCGCAGTGTAGTATCCCATTGCCTTTTCAAGATCAACAGGAGTATCCGGGGGGCAGTCGTGGATGTGGTACGACTGGTCCGTCCACCGCACTTTACCGCTGTCCATGTCCAGTTCCCAACCGCCTATTTTACCCAGGGTGCCTGTTTGCTGCAGGAACTCCTGGTTCTTCTTGATCTCCAGCTCCTGCAGTTTCTTATCGGTAATATCATTCACCAGCGCCACCACTATCATCTCCTTGTCAACCGGCTCTACCACGGGAAATACGGTAAGATCCAGGTACACTTCCCTCCCTACGGTAGTCCAGCGTTTGTCCTGCGAAAAATCGATCCGCTTCTCCACCCGCAGCGATTTATGCTGTTCCAACGCCTGCACAAACAGTTTGTCCAGTTCAAACATAGTGGCCAGCTGATCGTTCATTACGTTAAAAGGCTGGCGGCTGGCGGGGTGTGGCGAATTAAAGAAGAAGCGTTGTGTTTGGTTGATCCGGCGGATAAAGCCGAAATTATCAAACTGAATATAACCGATCGGCAGGTTCTCAATGATATTGTCGAGGAGCCTTTCGCTTTTCTGAAGACTGAGCTCTGATAGTTTTTTTTCTGTGATATCATCCAGTATCAGGAAGATATTGTCCATATTCCGCTGTTGGTCTGTAAGCGGGAATATGGTAGCTTCAAAGTATACGGGATAAAGCCTGGTAATATTTTCGTGGTGTTTCTCCCGGTAGCTGAGCAGTATTTCGCGTTTGATGGTTTTCCCCGTTTTGCGGGCTTCTTCAAACATCCCTGCAAGCCCGTTAAGCCGGTAGAACGGATCCTCCAGCCATTTATAACCGGGATCAGTAAAGAAAGCGTGGTTGTCGCCCCAAATCTCGCGTTGCCGGCTGTTCATATCCATGTTATCGCCTTCCGGTGAAAACTGCTGTAGCCCCAGGGGAAGGTTTTCCAGCACCTGGCCGTAGTAGGCTTCGTTCCGGGTACGTTTGATCTCTGTGAGTTTGCGGGTAGTGATATCGATGCCGATAAGCATGCAGTGTGTGAAAACGCCCGCTTCACTGAAGAATGGAGTGATCCCTGCTTCCAGCCACAACGGTGTATCTTCGGCGTCAATGAAAAAACAAAGCTGATCCTGCACCGGCTTTCCTTCCGTCAGGGTTTTCCACAGGTATTGCCAGTGTTCCGTATTGGCGGGCCGGAAGAGCGCGGTAAACAGTTGGCCGGTAAACGGTCCTTCCAACGGCTGCAATGCAGCTACCACCTGCGTGTTCACCGCAGTTACCCCACCTGCCGCATCTATGGTAACAGAGAGTGCAAAGGCATTAATAGCGGTTTCAAGATGCTGTAAGTGGCTGTAATGCTGTTCCAGCATAACTACATTCATATGATGGCAGAATCTAAAATCGTTGTGTCAGGAAACACCTAAAGTAGGCATTATATAACAAAAAACACTATCGGACGGGTAAAAGTAATAAAATGTTGGGTAAAGGTCAATTCCCTATAAATGTAGTATTAACAAGGGAAGCAGTGAATCAGGCTGGTCATTTATCCACCTGTTGTGGATTTTCAGTTTTCTGAAATTGTTAAACGATCAATATCTTTGGGATAACTTATGATATTATTGTTTTTTAATATCATAGATAGAAATTTCGATTATCATGGGTTCGGGAGTAACAAGCCTGTAAAGCATTTACAATATTCCGGTATTGAGAATGAAGTGATCGTGGCTTCTGCTCATCGCTATCCTGGTAAAGCAAGAGAGTTGTGTATAACCGCCCAGGGAAAGGGTTTTGGCGTAGTTACTGCCACAGCGGACATGGCAGTAGCCTTACCGGGAGTTGTATCAGCTTACACTTCGCTGCCTGTTATTTGGGTTTCTTTAGATGGTGGTTTAACAGGTAATGCTGATAAAGATATCGCCGCTAAAGCAGCACCTTCAAACAGAACGGGTACAGAATTTAGTGATAGCTTAACAATTACGTCTTCCAGGTTATACAAGATTTAAATATATTCGGATTGAAAAATACCGATCATTTCCTGGACAATTAAACCTTAGAATCATTGACTGAATCCATTATCAATTTAGACAGTATTAATCCCATTGAGTTTTTCGGTGTTAACAACGGAAAGCTCGATCTGCTGAAAAAGAAATTCCCATTGCTTAAGATCCTGTCCAGGGGTACCCAGTTAAAATTGAGTGGGGCACCGGAAGAAGTGGCTACAGCGGAGGAAAAAATCGGTCAGATCGTTAAATACCTGGAGCGGAACGGGAACCTGACGGAGAACTATTTTGAACAGATTCTTGGAGATGAAGAAGGCACCAAAATCGACAACTTCAGCGAGCGTAACCCTAACGAAGTATTGGTGTTTGGACCCAACGGCAGAACCGTAAGGGCCCGTACAGCCAACCAGAAAAAAATGGTGGCGCTGGCGGAAAAGAACGACATCATTTTCGCCATAGGTCCTGCCGGTACCGGTAAAACCTATACCGCCGTAGCCCTGGCGGTTCGTGCGCTCAAAAACAAGGCAGTTAAAAAGATCATTCTAACCCGTCCTGCGGTGGAAGCCGGCGAAAGCCTGGGGTTCCTCCCGGGAGATCTCAAAGAAAAGATCGATCCATACCTGCGGCCATTGTACGATGCGCTGGATGATATGATCCCTGCGGAAAAGCTCAGTTACTACATGACCAACCGCGTCATTGAAATTGCGCCGTTGGCGTATATGCGTGGACGTACCCTGGATAATTCCTTTATTATCCTCGATGAAGCGCAAAATGCCACCGACCTGCAGATCAAGATGTTCCTAACCCGTATCGGCGCATCTGCGCAGGCCATCATCACCGGTGACCTTACACAGATAGATTTACCAAAAAATCAGCAATCCGGTCTGGAAAGGGCTACCCGTATCCTTCGTAATATCGATGGTATCGGACATGTAGAACTTGATGAGGAAGACGTGGTAAGACACCGCCTCGTAAAAGCCATCATCAAGGCTTATGAAGCCAATAAAGAAAAATAAGGCATTTTGATATCCAGCTATTTTTGATATCCGGTTACCTGCCCGGCCGCAAACAGCCACCAGGCGGGCAACCAGGTATCAAAATAACAATAATCTAAATATTTAACTCTTTGTTAACGGCGATTGCCGTAAGTTCACCTGTTTTTATCCAAGGGAAACATTCAGTCTGAAGCCTGTGAATGTGCTGAGCTATAGTTGATCGACTTTGCAGTATTGAAGTTTACCCCTATTTTTGTTGTGATATATTATAATTTATCGACCGCATGACCAATTTTTTTCGAATCATGACACTGGCATTGATTACAACCTTGCTGTTAGGCAGTTGTAAGAAAAGGGCTTCCCCGGAAGAGGTGGCGCTGGCGTTTATGCATGCGATTCAGGATTCGAACTACGACCAGGCCAGGGATTATGCCACAAAAGAATCCCAACAGGTACTACAGATCTATGCCATCTTTGACGGCCGCCGCAGCGGTGCTGAAAGAGAAAAAATTAAAAACGCCCATATCGAGGTAGTCAATATCGAAGAAAACGGCGATAAAGCAGCGGTTACTATACTCAATTCCTCCGCCCATCAGAAAGAGGTCCTGCAGATGGTGAAAGAAAACGGTCAATGGAAAATTTCCCTGACCTTCGATAGCATCATCCCGAATTACACACCTCAAACCGGTGGTAACGCAGCCCTGGACTCTACTACCGTACCTGCCGATAGCGCACCTGCCAACGGCCTGACGGTGCCGGGGAGCTGAATAATTACCTGTTCTTTTGTATTTTACACAAAAAGGAAAGGATAATTTTTAGCTATTAACGGCTAGTTCCCTTAATTTTGCCACGCATTAATGATGCGGATGTGTGGCTTATTCCTGTTTTTACTTACCGGAAACCTGACCATATCTTCATGAAAAGTGAGGTGAGTACTTTATTCACTTTTCAACATTAATCCAATATTGAACAATAAACCTTAAAGTAAAGTAGATTATTATGATGACAAATCCCTGGCACAGTGTAAGCCCCGGCTCTGAAGTGCCAAATGTTGTAAATGCAATTATTGAAATTCCAAAGGGATGCCGAGCTAAATATGAACTGGATAAAGAAAGCGGTTTGCTGAAACTGGACCGGGTCTTATATTCTTCTGTATATTATCCTGCCAACTATGGCTTTATTCCGCAGTCTTACTGCGATGACCATGATCCGCTGGATATCCTGGTGATCTCCCAGATAGAATGCGTGCCCATGTGTATCATAGACGCCAAAATAATCGGTGTAATGCAAATGATAGATGGCGGCGAAGCTGATGACAAGATCATCGCAGTAGCAGCCAACGACATGAGCGTAAACCACATCAACGATATCACCGAATTACCTCCTCACTTCATTGATGAAATGCGCCATTTCTTCGAAGAGTACAAAAAACTGGAAAAGAAAACAGTTGTGGTGGAAGAATTCCAGAATAAGGAAAAAGCTAAACAGATTATCCTCCAATCTTTTGACGACTACCGCAAGATCTTCAAACAAAGCTAGATCATCGCGGATTTTGTCTAACTCAGGATGATGATGATATAATGATTTCAGGAGTCTTTATCCTGCATTTTGTTGTTATACACGGATTTGCCTGACTCAGGATGATGATTTTGCTGATCATTTTTTTAATTATATAAGGGAGATAAAAAAGGATAAATTCCATTTTTATCTCCCTTACCTATTTTAATAAACCAAAAAATAAAATCAAACTAATCAATATAATCAGCGTAATCAGTGTTCCAAGACAAAATCCGCGGAGGCGATCCTTAAAAATACCGCTTTATAATGCGCAGGTGATGCGTGCGCAGCCCAGAATCCGCATTGATGATCCCCTCATTGTCTATCGGGTCTATACGCACTTTACCGGAGGAATGAATGATTTCATGATCGTTCAGCAAAATGCCCACATGCGTAATCCTGCCTTCCTCGTTATCAAAAAATGCCAGGTCCCCCAGGCGCGCTTCCTGCAGGAAGTCTACAATATGTCCCTGGGTAGCCTGCTGATACGCATCCCGCAAAAGCGGGACACCAGACAATTTAAATACCTGCTGGGTAAAGCCGGAACAATCCACTCCAAACACACTTACGCCTCCCCAGAGATACCCGGTATTCAAAAACTGCATTGCGGTGGCTTTTAATGCCTCCATATCCTTATTGACAACATGGGTAAGCGAAAGCGGATTATCCTCAAATTTTACCGTAATATTTCCCCATTGCGTGGCAGTATCGTTGTTGCCCTTCACCAGGCAGCCAAATGGCACCAGCATGAGCCTGCCGTTCATAGTAACCCGGTTTACCCAGCCGGGAAAATAACCCGTTGCCGGCGCCAGGTACAGCGCCTCTTCCACCGGTTCCAGGTGAGCGGCTGTAGCCCAGCCAGAGTAGCCGTCGTATTGATTTGTTACCTTCACCCAACCGTCGGCAGCCGTTTCAATAATTTCCACCCCGGCTCCCCACAGCAACTGGGAGATCATCTCGCTTTTATGTGAAGCAGTACTCCTTAATGGCGCAACTGGCACAATGACAATAGCGTATGGCATATTAATTGTATAAATCCGTTTTATTATTCAATAATCTTATGCGCTGAATGAACTTTTTCTGCTTTTGTACGTAAATATAAAGTAATAAGTTTATGCAACAACAGTTAACCAATTTATCAGACAAGGAGCTAATATCACGCGCCAGGAAACAACTTGACCGCGAGGCAGAAGGGGTATTGATGGACAGGTATAGTCATTTACTGGTTGCTATTACCATTCCTTATCTGAACAGCCAACCGAATCTTGACCCCAATGTTGTTTTTCCTGCCCTGCTGCAAAGATTAAGCGCCAGCCTTAAAACACAAACCATTTATAAAGTCAATGAATGGCTGCTGCATATACAAAAAGGTTACATAGGGAAACCTGAAAAAAATACCCCCTTCTATCCATCCCGCGACGGAAGAGACCTGCTGCATATCGAGAATATGGTCGACAAAGCCGCAACCAACATCATTGACCGCCAGGACCTCATTGTACGGCTGGAACAGGCGCTCCAGCGCTTAAGTGCCGACGATAATGCACTCATCACGCAATTCTATCTCGAAAATAAATCCTTTGCCGACCTTACAGCTGCCACCGGACTTTCCCGCGAAAAGTTAAGATCGCAACTCAAAGCCGCCAAAGGAAAACTTGCCAAGCTATTTATGAACCAGGGATATGTTAAGTAATAAACCGAATAATGACAAAGTACTGAAGATCTTTTCTGCTATCCGGTGCCTCAGCAGGGATCAGCTGCCCCGTTATATGGAAGGCAGACTGACCGACGTGGAAAGACACCTGGTGGAACAGCATCTTACCGACTGCGACCTGTGCTACGACGCATTAAATGCATTGGAAAAAGAAGAAGGTACCGAGAGATACCAGGACTTCACCAATAAGCTTCAACGCTACGTACAAAACAGTATACAACCCGTTTCACATGTACAAAAGGTGGCGCAGTATACCCGCAAGGAAAAGAACAAGGAGCATATGCTCACCTATTTCTGGATCGTTGCTTTTATTGGCTTGGGTATAGGCAGTGTGTATGTATTGCGCGGGCATATGCGGAATCAGCCATCCGTACGGATTATGGCGGCATCGCTACCCAAGAAAGACTCCGTAGAGGAACAAGTAGCCACCGGTGTTCCACTGGTTACGGCCGCACAGAATGATCCGGTTCCAGCGCCAGCACCCGCAACTACGGCTGCAGGAACAGCTGCAAAACCAGTTGCAACCCCGGCTCATGTTGACTCTGCCGCACTGAAAAGAGCAGCAGCGCTAAAAGCCCAGCAAAAGAAAGCTGCGGCAGACAGCATCAGGAAACAAACCCTCCTGCAAAAACAAGCCGACTCACTTAAAAAGGACGCCGCCGATAAAGCTGCTGCCCAAGCAAAAGAAGAGGAAAAAAAACCGGAACCCAAGCCTGAACAGAAGCCTGAACAGAAGCCTAAAGAAAAAGAACAGGCCCCGCCACCGGAACCAGTTAAAAAAGAAACATCCCCAACTGCGGTAAACAGTGACGAATATCTGTACAAAGCAGCAATGGTATACCAGCAACAGGGCAACCTTAACGAGGCTATCGACAGGTACAAAAGAATCGAATCTGTTAGCTCAGGCAAATACGTGGAAATGGCCCGCTATCAACTCGCTATCTGCTATCGCAGCAAAGGCCAGGGTGGCAAGGCCCGCCGCATGTTCAGAGAAGTGATCAGGATGAATGGCTCCCTGAAAAATGCCGCCCAGCAGGCATTGGATAGTATGTAAAAAATAAAATATCAATATAATTATGGATTTTTGCAAATGCTGCATCTCATATGCAGCATTCTATTTATTAGCCTGTGACTAATCCAGATATACAACAACTAACAGACCAGGAACTACTGCAACGGTTCAAAGCTGATAATAACAGTGATTGGATAGGTGTGCTGTTTGACCGCTATGCCCTGCTTTTGCTGGGTATGTGCATGAAATACCTGAAGAACGAAGAAGATGCACGCGACGCCGTGCAACAGATCTTTCTCAAGATGTTATCCGACATCAACAAACATGAGATCCAGTATTTCAGGGCCTGGATTTACCAGGTAACAAAAAATTATTGCCTGATGCAGCTCAGGCAAAAACATATGAAATACAAGGAAGAAATTTCCGACAAACATATAGGCGGCATGGCCGCTGATCAGGAAGATAAGCAGGTATACCAGGAAAAGGATATCTTGCTGGAAAATATGGGGCAGGCAATGAACCAGCTGAGCCCAGAACAAAAGATCTGTGTGGAACTGTTTTACCTGCAAAAGAAATCCTATCAGGAAATTGCCGATCAAACCGGGTATAGCCTCCTCCAGGTAAAAAGCTATATTCAGAATGGAAAAAGGAACCTGAAACTTTTATTGGAAAAACAACAACGCGCAAACAAAAGTTAATTTGCATCAATAGTGATATGAACGAGCATTTCAACGATATCTTTGTAACTACTGGCTGTCCTACGCAACAGCAGCTGCTGGACTATGTGCAGGGCAAGCTGTCTGCTGAAGAGCAACATGAAGTGGAAATGCACCTGTCTGATTGTGAGCTTTGCAGCGATGCATTGGAAGGGCTGGCTGCCATAAAAGATAAAGACAAAATTCCCGGGTGGATTATTGAAATGAAATGGAGCCTGCTGAAGAAATTACACAAACGCTACAGGGCCAGGAGAAAATCAGAAAATTATATATCCCTTGCCGTTATTATTGTCTGCATCCTCTTCTTACTGCTCGCATTGTTCTGGGCATACCATTTCTCTGTAAAACATTAGCGGAGGGGAATGCGTTCCCCTCCATAAAAACTAATACAACTTCTTATCCCCCTTTTCTTTCCATCTCCGGAAAACATTCAAAGCTTCAGGATCGGGCAACGCGATCAGCGGAATCTTTTTATCTGCATGATCTTTTTCTATCTCCCGGTAAATAAACGAATCATCAAAATCTATAGCGGCAGCATCTTCTTTTGTATTGGCATAATATACGCGCTGCGGCCTGGCCCAGTAAATAGCACCCAGGCACATGGGGCAGGGCTCACAGGAAGTAAATATTTCACAATCGTGTAACTGGAAAGTGCCCAGCTTTTTGCAGGCCTCCCGGATTGCCACTACTTCTGCGTGGGCAGTAGGGTCTGTATCTGTAAGCACCTGGTTCCATCCCTCTCCCACAATTTCATCACCCCGTACCACCACCGCGCCAAAAGGACCGCCATCGCCGTTGTCCATTCCCTTACGCGATAAGGCAATGGCATGCTGCATAAATCTTCTTTCTCTTTCTCCCGGCATACTTTAAGATTTTTGATCTGCTCAAATTTAACGAAAGCTGACCACACATAAAAAAGCCCCGCGAAGAATCGCGGGGCTTATCGTTAACTATGTATCGTCGTATTTAGAATTACTTGTTTCTGATTACTACTACGCCATCAAACACATCGATCAGCACTGGTTTGGATTTATCAATATCCCCTGCAAGTATCTTCTTACTTAACAGGTTAATGATTTCCTTTTGTATGAGGCGTTTCAGCGGTCTTGCACCAAACTGCGGATCGTAACCCTGTACAGAAAGATACTCAAGCGCATAGTCTGAAAATTCCAATATCATGCCATTTTTAGCTACCATATCCTTCAGTTGCTGCAACTGAATGTTAATTATTCCCTTAATTTCATTTCTCATTAAAGGCTGGAACATGATCACCTCATCTACCCTGTTCAGGAACTCGGGACGGATGGTTTGTTTCAGCAGGGACATCACTTCATCTTTCGTTTTATCTACTATCTCTTCTCTGTTGGTATCGTCAATGCTTTCAAAATTTTCCTGGATAATATGGCTACCCATGTTACTGGTCATGATAATGATGGTGTTTTTGAAATTCACCACGCGGCCTTTGTTATCGGTTAACCGGCCGTCATCCAATACCTGCAACAAAATGTTAAACGTATCCGGATGGGCTTTTTCAATTTCATCAAGCAGCACTACTGAATATGGCTTACGGCGTACGGCTTCTGTAAGCTGACCGCCTTCATCATATCCAACGTATCCCGGAGGGGCTCCTACCAGGCGGCTCACGGAGTGCTTTTCCTGGTATTCGCTCATGTCTATACGTGTCATCATGTTTTCATCGTCAAACAGGTATTCAGCAAGCGCTTTCGCCAGCTCGGTTTTACCAACACCTGTAGTTCCAAGGAAGATGAATGAACCGATGGGTCTGCGCGGATCCTGTAATCCTGCGCGGCTGCGGCGTATAGCATCGGATACCGCTATGATGGCCTCGTCCTGTCCTACTACGCGCTGATGCAGTTCCTCTTCGAGATGCAGCAATTTGTCTTTTTCACTCTGCATCATTTTGGATACGGGGATGCCTGTTGCTTTGGCTACGTTTTCCGCAATATCTTCCGCATCTACTTCTTCTTTAAGAAGACGTTTGTGATTCGCTGATATTGTATTCAGTTCTTCTGTCAGATCTGTTACCAGTTTTTCCTGTTCCTTTACTTTACCGTAGCGTATTTCCGCTACCCGGCCAAAATCACCGTTACGCTCTGCCTGTTCAGCTTCCAGCCGCAGGTTTTCAATAGCCGATTTTGCATTCTGGATCTGGTCCACCACTTCTTTCTCTGCCTGCCATTTTGCTTTGAACGTATTCCGTTCTTCTCCCAGTCTTGCTATTTCTTCTCCCAGCTCACGTAACTTATCTTCATCATTTTCCCGTTTGATCGCTTCTCTTTCAATTTCCAGCTGGCGGATCCTTCTTTCCAGTTCATCCAGCTCTTCCGGCATGGAATTCATTTCCAGCCTCAGTTTCGCTGCACTTTCATCTATCAGGTCAATGGCCTTGTCCGGTAAAAAACGGTCTGTTATATAACGATGCGATAATTCTACCGCAGCAATAATTGCTTCATCTTTGATGAGTACGTGATGATGGCTTTCATACTTCTCTTTCAGTCCGCGTAAGATGGAAATCGCATCTTCTACGGAAGGCTCATCTACCAGTACTTTCTGGAAACGACGCTCCAGGGCTTTATCTTTCTCAAAATATTTCTGGTATTCGTTGAGGGTAGTTGCACCAATGGCACGAAGCTCACCTCTTGCCAGGGCTGGTTTCAGGATGTTGGCAGCATCCATGGCGCCTTCCATAGCACCGGCGCCTATCAGCGTATGGATCTCATCAATAAAAAGTATGATCTCTCCATTGCTTTCCGCTACTTCCTTTACCACGCCTTTCAATCTCTCTTCAAACTCACCGCGGTATTTGGCGCCCGCCATTAAAGCACCCATATCAAGGGCGTATATGATCTTTGATTTCAGGTTCTCCGGTACGTCGCCGTTGATGATCCTGTGGCCTAATCCTTCTACAATGGCTGTTTTACCCACACCGGGTTCACCCACCAGGATAGGATTGTTTTTAGACCTGCGGGAGAGGATATGCAGTGTTCTGCGGATCTCTTCATCGCGGCCTATCACCGGGTCGAGCTTTCCTTCCCGGGCCATTTCATTCAGGTTCTTGGCGTATTTCTGCAGCGTATTGTACTGGGTACCACCGGTTTGGGAATTCACAGTTTCGCCCTTGCGCAGTTCCCTGATAGCGGTTTTCAGCCCTTTCTCCGTAAGACCTGCATCTTTAAGCAATTTAGCAGTATCGTCGTTACCACCCAGGATGCCCAGGAGCAGGTGCTCTACGCTTACAAATTCATCTTTAAATTCTTTGATGGCCGCTCCGGCCCGGAGGATCACGTTGTTGGCATCACGGCTCAACGTTTGACCGCCTTCCCCGCCTGCCATACGCGGGTATTTATTGATCTGCTCATTTAACTTGTTGTTTACAAATGAAGTATTTACATCATTCTTCTTCAACAGGTATTCAATCGGGCTGTCTTCATCTTTTAATAAAGCTTTGAGCAGGTGCCCTGTTTCAATAGACTGATTCTGATTATTAAAGGCCAGTTGCTGGGCCTGTTGCAGTATTTCCTGCGATTTTATAGTGAAATTATTCAAGTTCATATCTGCTTGTTTTTCTCCTTTTTTGATGTTATCAAACGTCCCCTGGTAACAACAAAGCGTGATCCAATGTTGTGTCTCCGGAAATTATGACATATAAGCGAAAGGATTACTGCATTTTTAGCAGAAAACTAGCTAGCTAACTGCAATTTTTTCATTAAAACCGCTGTTTTACTCCCATTCTTTTACCAGCTGCTCATTTCTGCTGATCCATTCATTTATGGCTGCATCTTCCCAACCATCTGTATCTGCCAGCGCTCCCATCAGGGAACCTAATTGCCCGCTGTTCAACCGGAATTTCCGGAAAAAGTTAACGGCTACGGTATCGGATACACTGAATTCATTATTGGTAATAGTTTGTATTTTTTCTGTATTGGCAATAGTTTGTACTTTTTCTGTTTCCCCAAAACTTTTCCGGATCTTCCTGGAAACGTAACTGATAGCGGGCAAACATCCAATGCGGCGCCCAGCCGGTTGCTTTTCATCGATGGTACGAAGTAATGACCGGGCGACCAGGAAAAAATGAATAAAATATTTACATCTTCTTTAAAATCAATATTTTACCAATATCTATTTATGTGTTTAAACTTACATCCCCTGTTTATTCTTACAGGAATCAAACAACCCGGCAGGCTCCGTTGTTATAAAAGTCCCTGAAGTACAAACTGTACATTTCCTGCTTACGGCCGGATGATTCAGCGTCAAAAACTGGTCACCAATTCTTCATCACTAAACCCTACAATTATGTCTTTCGATTTACTGGAAAGCGCTAAAAGTATCTTCAACAGCAATGTCGTTAGTCAGGCTTCCTCACAACTTGGAGAAAGTGAAGGCGGCATTCAGAAAGCCATCAGTGGTATCATACCGGTTGTGTTAACCGGCCTTCTCAACAAGGCCGGGTCCTCGGGAAGCGCCGGCAGCCTGCTCGACCTTGTAAAAGGAGCAGCAGGCGACGCCAATCCATCCGCCGTTTCCGGTGCGCTGCAAGGCGGTGCGGGAGGATTGCTCAGTAAAGGCGCCGACCTGCTACGCAGTTTGTTCGGCGACAAGGTGGGTGCTATTACCGGCATGTTATCTTCTTTCGCCGGTATCAAGGAATCATCCGCCAATACACTGCTGCAATCGGCCGCTCCGGCCACACTTGGCACGGTAGGACAATACGCAGCTCAAAACAACCTCTCACCCAATTCCTTCCTTTCCCTGCTTGATTCACAAAAAGATAAAATACTGGGCGCCATACCCGGCGGGTTAAATATTGCCGGCATACTGGGCCTGGCCAATATTGGCGATCTGGGAAAAAAATTAGGCAGCCTGCTTCATATGGACACAGCTACCACTACAGGCGGCGCTGTAAACATCCGGCCGGAGGCAAAATCCGGTGGCAGCAGATGGATATGGTCATTGCTGCTCATCCTGGTGGCTATCATCCTGCTATGGTACCTGATGCGCGGCTGCGGCGGTAATAAACGCGATAGCGTACCTGCTACCGACAGCGTTACTACCAGCCAGCTGGCAGATTCAGCTACTATGACCGTTACAGAAGGCGGTCCGGTGATAACGCGTGAAAGCATCAAGGTAACGCTGCCCGACGGTGTTGTGCTGGACGCATACAAAGGCGGTATAGAAGACCAGCTGGTAGTATTCCTTAAAGACGACAGCCGCCCTGCAGGTAAAGATGTATGGTTTGATTTTGATAATCTCAACTTCAAAACCGGCAGCGCAGAGCTTACAGAAGAAAGTATGAAACAGGTAGGTAACATTGCGGCTATCATGAAAGCCTTCCCCAAAGCCAAAATAAAAATTGGAGGCTATACAGACCGCACCGGCGACAGCACTGTTAATCTTCGTCTTTCCAAAGAACGCGCTGAGTCTGTAGTTACTGCATTGAAGAAGAGCAATACCAACGCCGCGCAGTTACTGGGCGCTGAAGGTTATGGCTCACAGTTTGCAAAGGCTGCCGCCGATGCGCCTGAAGAAGAAAAGAAAAAGGACCGGCATATTTCGGTAAGTGTACGCGAGAAATAACACCCGCAAAATACGGAGAGGCTGCCTCATTATTGAGCAGCCTCTCTTTATTTGTGTAATACCCGAAGGAGTTTATCGTTTCTCAATCTCGCTTTTTACTCTTTCACCAACACCAGCCGGCTCCTGTCAGACTTCAGTATAGTAGCATCAAACTTTACCAGCTCCGGGTAATCTGCCGCCGGGAATGTTCCTGCTTTACGTTCTACTTTTCGTATATACTTTAGCGTATTCCCTCTGATGCTCACCGCAGCGCTGTAGCTGCCAAATTTAGCGGTTAAAGCTACCGGCGCGGGCAGTGATTCCGGCTTATATCCCGCCGGTAATGTGATGGTTACGCTATCCACATCCCGGTAGGCAAAATCAAACTGGATATCCGACTTACGGCTGGCGTCTGCTTCCAGTTTCACGCCGCCCCGTGTAAGTATATTGGGAACCAGGAACATTCGTTTACCCGTTACCGTTGCATAATTATTTCCTTTGATCCCCAGTTTTTCTTCAATGGAAGGTATTTGCGTTTCCAGTTCTGTACAGTTATAATTATTGACATCGTAACTGGAGAGGTTTAATCCTTTACGCAGTTCCTGCAGCTGCTTTTCCCGGCTCAGCGAATGCAGCATGTCATGCAAATCATCCTGCTGAAGCCCGCTGTAAATGGTGGTAGCTTTAATATCAATATTTCCTGCACTGTCAATCACAGCGTCTACATGGCGTAACTGTTCATTGCTGTCCATTCCATACACCGGGGTATGGATTAATTTACTTTCCTGCGCATCCACCAGCAATACCGGCCGGTTGTCGGTAAAACTGCCCAGGTAACCCGTAGGCACTGTATTACTGGTACATTCCAGCCAGGTGGTGTCTTTTGCATCCGGCACACAAAGAATAACATGATTAAATTGTGCAGATGGAAAGTCTTCCGGCAAGGTATGCTCATGCCTTCCTGCTTTTACCAGCACACAATTTGACCTGATCCCGGCCTCTTTCAGCAATGCCATCATGTAATTCGACAATGCCTTACAATCGCCATAGCCATTTGCTGCCACAGATGTTGCATCAAAGGTTTGCCATCCTCCTATTCCCAGCTGGATACTGATATAGCGGTTATTTTGCTGCAGGAATTTATACAGCACCCTGATCTTTTCACGGCGACTGCTGATCCCATCTGTCAGTTCATGTACTTTTGCTTTGATGTTATCAGGCAGTACATCCCGGCCTTCATTCAGCTGGTATACAAAGTTCCCAAAATCCTTCCAGGTGGTCATTTTGCCTTTATAACGCCCCATCTCAAAATCAGTTGGAGCCAGGAAAATGCTGGGGGTACGCTGGTATAGTTCCACCGCGTAATCTTCATGTTTGAGGGGCGCCAGCTGGTTAACCTCCCAGGTAATGGCTTTGCTGCCTTTCTCTGTAGTGATTACCGGTTTGCCTTCATAACAATAACTGCGGTAGCGCAATTCATAGTTCTCAGGGAAAATGATGGTAAGCCTGCCCTTTTCTACAGCTGTTGAAATATTATCCTGTGGCTGCCAGTCCGGTATCCAGTTCATTGTGTTGAAACGCATTTCTATTGAGTACTCCACCGTATAGGGGTATACGTTATAATAGAAATTGTGCAGTTTTGCACGGGCATCAGACATCAGGTTGCCATCCCCTACGGCGCTCACATCGCGGATCTCGCTTTGTTTCAAACGTTTCAGCAGCCGGCCCTCGGCGTCATACAATGCACCACTGATGGAACGGATCTCCCGCAGCTTATCATAGTAGGCCTCAAGGCTCATTTCTTCCGCACCCGATTCATCCAGCACGGTGACTACCGTATGTGATACCAGGCGGATATCCGTCAGATCGTTTACTTTCACCATCTGCTCGTCGATCCTTTTTACCAGGTGCGCGTTTTTCTTCAACGAATCGGGAATGGCCACTGCGGGGTAGACCGGGTCGCCGGCCCATACTGATGATACTGCAACCAGGAACAACAGGGTACTAAATATTAACCGCTTGCGCATATCTTATTTTTTCTTTTTTAAGACAATCTGTTCTGCTTCCTTCTTTACCACCAGGTCATAAAAATCGCGCAGTGTGGCATATTCTTCCGGATCAAAATTGGCTTTATTCAATTTTACGCGACAACGCAGCTGTATATGGTTTTCTGTTTGCTGGATAAGGTACTGGAACTGTCCCTCATTTTCATTATACTTCGCCATGGCAGATTTAGGTAATTCATCTACCACATATCCTTCCGGCACATCCAGGTTAAAGGAATATACTTCATCATATACGCTGTTCATCTCCACCGGGAACTTACGTTCCATCGCCTTGAAAGGATTGCTCTTGTATGCTTCAGACAGGAGGGGGTTGATGTATATCACATCTCCCTCGCCTACCGGCAGTTTGAAATCATACTTCACCATTACGGGCGATTCCAGTTCTTTCAGATCCTCTATCGATTTATTCTCCAGCTCTATATCCCCCGTATATGATTTTGTTATCTGCTTAAAAAACTCATCGGCACTTTCTTCTTTTACTTTAGTTCTTATTTTATAGGAACCGAAGTAAGTAGGCCGCTGCATGAAAGTTCCGCTTATCATGCCATTTTCTATCTTCCCAAGCATCACACTGGTAAATTGCTGTTCTTTCAGGGAATCAGCTCCCAATATCACCGGCGATGCAAAATCGTCCATGGCCCTTGCTGCACCGTTATAGCATTCCGCAGGCAATTTTCCGAAGCCCATAAGAGGTCTTGAGGCATCCAGCTTAATGTATTCTTCCCCCAGGTTCACACCGGCGATCACATAGTTAAAGTGGGTATATAACGGGTAGAACTGGTATACATATCCATTGTTGCGGGTACTCAGCAACAATGGCGTGGCAAACAGGCCGGCTTTCTTCAGCATAGCCACCAGCAGCATGTTGATGTCGGACACGTTCCCGTTCTTTGAATTAAAAACGGTTTTGAGCGATTTGTCCATCCATAACGCGCTGTGATCTGTACAGGTATAGTTATCGCGTACCCATGTATATATCTTCTGTACTTTTTCCTTATCCGTTTTGGCATCTTTTACCAGTTCGGCCACCTGGTCGGAAAGGAAACCATTGTTGGCGTTCAGTACGCCACCCAGATCTTCATCCTTCATCAGGTCTTTCATCAGCTCCTCCCAGGTGCTCTGTACCGGCTTACGGGGCTCTCCCGGCCAGTTGTAAGCGGATAACTGGAATTCCACCCGGTTAACATAGTTATCGATCGTAGTGATATAACTCTCTTCGTTAATCGGCGGTACATCTTTCAACGCCCATTTGTAAGTTGTTACAGAAGGCGTAACAGTTACCAGGTTGGAAGGGCCGGTGGATCCACTCGATTCATTACGGAAGGTAAAGGTTGTACGGGAAAATGTTTTCGTTTTCACCACGTATGGCTCATACCCCTGGGGGATCAGCATATAATCGAAATACTCAGGTATAGCAACACTGTACTCACTCCACAGGCGCGGATATTGCCCCTGGAAATCCCAGGCGCGCAGATGCCGGTAGTAAGGGGAGGAAATCGTGTAAACGTATTCAATGATGGTGCCTTCCTTTACCGCAGGCAGGGTAAACTTTTTGACAAGCAGGTTTTTATCCTGCTTATCATTGAACACATTTTTGCTCTCCATCTTCGTTTCCACTACTTCCCCATTTTCAAGGTTATAAGCAGCAGCTTTCAGGTTCAGCAGCTTTTCTTCCGAGGAACTGGATTTGTAAATGGGTACCAGTACGGTGGCTACATTGTAACCATTCTTGTCCATAACTTTGATACGGCGGTGTACCTTATACACCAGTCGAAGATCATTTCCATCCGACTCAAAGATGGAAGAACCGATCTCAGACAGGATGATAGCATGCGCGCCGGTATCCTTCTCCGATCTTTTTACAGCAAATTCTTCTTTGGAAACCTTACCAAATTTCATTTTACTTCCATCCTGGGCCGTGGTGGAAAGGGCGAACAAACAGCTGGCAATGGGAGCCAGCAAAACAAAAGTATAGCGCATACTGTTAACGGGCATATGGGATATATATGCCTGGCGAAGATATAAATAATATGCTAATTTTGCCCGGATGACCCATACATTATTCATAAAAGAGCTGGCCAAAGAATTAGGATTTGACCATTGCGGCATTGCGAAAGCGGAGCAGCTGGACGACGATGCACGGCGACTGGAAGCCTGGCTGAATAAGGGCATGCATGGCAACATGCAGTATATGGAAAATCATTTCGATAAAAGAATAGATCCGCGCAAGCTGGTAGACGGCGCCAGGTCGGTGATCACGCTGCTGTTTAACTACTTCCCTTCCGAACAGCAACGCGCCGATGCCCCCCGCATCTCCAAATATGCCTATGGCCAGGATTATCATGAGGTGATCAGGGCTCGACTGAAAACGATGCTGCTGCGGATGCAGGAACGCATCGGCCCTGTCCAGGGCCGGGGCTTTGTGGACTCAGCTCCTGTACTCGAGCGTGCCTGGGCCAGCCGCAGCGGGTTAGGCTGGGTAGGTAAAAACGGGAACCTGATCCATAAACAGGCCGGCTCCTTTTTCTTCATTGCCACATTGATCACCGATATTGAACTGGAATATGATGGCCCCGTGGCCGATTACTGCGGCTCCTGTACCCGCTGCCTGGACGCATGCCCTACAGAGGCCCTGGTGGCGCCAGGCGTAGTGGATGGCAGCAAGTGTATATCTTATTTTACCATAGAACTGAAAGAGCAGCTGATCCCTGATAAAATGAAGGGACAATTTGATAACTGGATGTTTGGCTGTGATACCTGCCAGGATGTCTGCCCATGGAACCGGTTCTCCAAAGCCAACCGGGAAGCGGCATTCACACCTGTGCCGGCCATCCTTAATTTTTCCACCCGCGACTGGGAAGAGCTGACGGAAGAAGCCTTTAAAAACATCTTCCGCCATTCCCCCCTTAAGCGCAGTAAGTTTGAAGGTATCCGGAGAAACATCAATTTCCTGAACAGTTAGCGGTTGGCCGCCTTAATCAGCCATTGGGCCAGGTCTGTTGCGGCTTCATAGTTTTGGAAAGATGCCGGTAGCTTCTTTCCATCCACATATTCATTATAAAACCAGGGATCGCCAACAGCAAATACCTTTCCTTTTCCTACTTCAGCCACCGCCATAATCACATGGTCACCGTCTTTATAAACCGCCCGTGCAGGCGCTTTCAGTGTTAAAGTAGACAGTTCCTTGATATACACCTGCCGCCCCGGAGAAAAAATTTCATGCCCGGCAGGAATATGGAAAGTGCCCTGTTCAAAGTTCCTGCCCTGCACCCGGTTGCGGCTGTCGCCATTAAAATGGATACCAAATTTCCCGCTCAGCCGGTTAAAGTGCGCAAAGTCGGCATTGGCAGAGTCGTTTTCCAGCAATACCAGCACCCCGCCTGCCTTTACCCATTCGTAAATGGTGCGGGCATCCTTCTCATTCATATAATTAGGCCGGGGCGATTCCTTTTCTGTATCAGGGTCAATGATGATATAGATACCGGTATTTTCCAGGTTGGCAGCCGTGGGCGCCGTTAACAGGCTATCCCTTTTTACTCCCAGGGAGTCGAAAATATGCCCCCAGAGCGACACGCCCCCGTTATCCGTTTCCCCCCAGATGTAATGCCATCTTTCCGGGTTACCGGCTTTATCCTTTCTGAACTCGCTGTTGTAATAATAATCGAGCGTAACGGTGCCCCCCTTTGCAGGCGGTTGCTGCGCAAAGGCGGCCAATCCCGTTCCTGCTAACAGCATCATACATAAAGTAATACGTTTCATGATTTTCAGATTGGCAAAAAAGTACTCAATAATCTTTAAAGATTATAACCCATTATCCTGAAATTATCCAGCCGCAGAAAAAAATAAGGTTTCGGGGTGATTTTAATCTTTTTTTAAATATTGTTTGCTAATTTCTTGACAATCGTTTTACCTTCACCTACTTTTGTATAGCAAGAAGCTGGCTATCCCCATAAAACCGCAAATATCATTTATCATATACCGGCTTGCCGGATTTTTAGCTGATTAACTTTTTATGGACCTGAGTGCCATAACGTGGAATTTTAGCAATAAAGGTCGAATTCTTTCGACCTTTCTTTTTTTATTTCCATTTTATGGTATATTGTTGCGCAATAATTATAACTATAATTGTCAGACCAACAATTTTTCAACCAGGTAAGGTGTACATGCGGAAGCGGGTCTTTATATTTATCTTTTTATTCCTCGTTACGATAATAATGCGGGGACAAACACTCCCCTATCAGTTCAACCGGATTGATATCAACCAGGGCTTGTCTAACAACCAGGTAAACTGTATTTTCAGGGATAGCACAGGATTTATGTGGATAGGGACTGTATCAGGTCTGAACCGGTTCGACGGCTATCATTTCACTGTGTACCAGCACGATCTGCGCGATACTACCTCTGTAGCAGATAATAATATCAGCAGGATCATGGCTGGGCCAGGACAGCATCTCTGGATCCAGACCCGGGCCGGCATCAATATTTATGACCCGGTGACCGCCCGTTTTAACCGGCGCCCTGAAAAGATCCTGGGCCAGTGGGGCTTTCCCGGCAACACGGTCACAGATATCGTGAAAGATCCTTCCGGCGGGTACTGGTTCCTGCACCCTTCCGCAGGCATTTTCCTGGTAAGTGCAGCCAACAAGGTAAAACGGTTTACGCATACTGGTTCCGGAGGCAGCATCGGTACCAACAGCGTGTCTGTACTGTTGCCCGGTAAAGCAGGTATCTACTGGCTGCTGCATAGCAATGGCCTGCTGGAAAAAATGGACGCCCGCAGTCACCAGGTTGTTTACCGTGATAATACACTCGTAAGAGCTGAAATCCCCACCGGTGGCTGGGGAATGGTGGCAGATGCCGACGGCGACCTGTGGATGTTCAGCAAAAATGAGGACAACGGCGTTTACTATTTTGACGTAAACACACAACGTTTCCGGCATATCGACCAGAATACTCCCGGGCTGGCGCTGAATAACAATATTGTAAGAGGCATCGTTCCGGATAATAGCGGCCTGGTATGGATAGGTACCGATCATGGCGGTATCAATATTATTAATAAGAAAACACAAAGCATCCGTTACATTGAGAATATCAGTGAAGATAACCGAAGCCTGAGCCAGAACAGTATCACCACGCTTTATAAAGATAATACCGGCATCATATGGATAGGCACCTTCAAAAAAGGGCTGAACTTTTACCATGAAAACATGGTGAAATTCCCGCTCTACCAGTACCAGGCGTATAGCCGTAACAGTTTGCCGTATAACGATGTGAACCGGTTTGTGGAAGATGCAGCCGGTAACTTATGGATAGGCACCAATGGGGGCGGATTGATCTACTTTGACCGTGCCCGCAACACCTTCACCCAGTACCGGCACGATCCCGCCAATAATAACAGCATCTCCGGCAATGTGATTGTAAGCCTATGCATTGATCACAACAAACAACTATGGGTAGGTACCTATTTCAGTGGGCTCGACCGCTTCGACAACGGCCGTTTTATCCATTATAAACATGACCCGGCAGACAGTTCCAGCATCAGCGATAACAGTATATGGGAAATACTGGAAGACAGCCGCCACCAGCTGTGGGTAGGCACCCTCGGCGCCGGTCTTAACCGGATGGACCCCGCCACAGGCCGTTTCCGGCAATACAGGCGGGAAGTGAAGTCCAGGTACATTTCCGCTCTCATGGAAGACCACCAGGGAAAGCTCTGGATAGGCACCTCAGATGGCCTCGATGTATACAATCCCGCCTCCGGCATTTTCAAACATTATAACAATCTCCCGGGCGACAGCACCAGCCTCAGTCACAATAACGTGGTATGTATTTTCCAGGACAGCCGCCGCCTCATATGGATAGGCACCAGGGAGGGACTGGATCTCTTTGATCCGAAAACCAACAGTTTCCGTACCCTCCGCAAGGAGAACGGTCTCCCGGATAATTCTGTCCTGAACATCCTGGAAGCCAATGACCACCGCCTCTGGATGAGCACTCCCAATGGCCTGTGTAATATGACCATTGAGGGTAATACCTATACTTTCAAAAATTACGACGAATCCGACGGCTTGCAGGGAAAGGATTTCAACGAAAACGCCGCCCTGAAAACCAGTCGCGGTGAGCTTATTTTCGGCGGCGGCAACGGCTTCAACCTCTTCTACCCCGATGCCATTGCCCTCAATAATAATATCCCTCCAGTGGTGCTCACTGATCTGCAGATCTTTAACAAAAGCGTGCTCCCGGGAGAGGAGATCAACGGGCGCATACTACTGAAGGCCGCTATTCCGGAAACACAAAGCATCACCCTGAAGCATGGTGAAAATGTATTTTCGCTTGAATTTGCATCCCTGAATTATTTCCACCCGGAAAAGAACAGGTACGCCTATATGCTGGAAGGGTTTAATAAAGACTGGCTGTACACCGACGGCCTGCAAAGAAAGGCCACCTACACCAACCTCGACCCGGGCGAATATACTTTCCGCGTAAAGGCTTCCAACAACGATGGCGTATGGAATGAAAAAGGGCTTACCCTGAAAATAAAAGTACTCCCACCCTTCTGGAAAACCTGGCCTGCCTTCCTCGGTTATATACTGCTCATACTGGGGGCGCTGCTACTGGCCCGCCGCATCATACTGGAACGGGAAAGACTGAAGTTCAGAATGGAACAGCAAACACAGGAAGCTGCACGTATGCACGAACTGGATACGCTGAAGATCCGCTTCTTTACCAACGTAAGCCATGAATTCAGAACACCGCTGAGCCTTATCATTACCCCACTGGAAAAAATTGTGCGCCAAACAACCGAAGGCCCCTTAAAAGTACAGCTGGACCTGATGCAACGCAACGCACGGCGCCTGCTCAACCTCGTGAACCAGCTGCTCGACTTCCGTAAAATGGAAGTCCAGGAAATCAAACTGCATCCCGCAGAAGGAGACATCATCAGCTTTGTAAAAGACCTCACCGGCTCTTTTTCCGACCTGTCTGATAAAAAACATATACAGCTCGGCTTTCAGAGCAATGTACAAGAGCTAAAAATGTTGTATGATGCCGATAAAATAGAGAAGATCATCTTTAATCTCCTCTCCAATGCATTTAAGTTCACCCCCGAAAATGGCAGTATATCCGTTCAGGTTAGTTACCAGGAAACTGCCGGGCAACTGGAAATTGCCGTAAAAGATAATGGTATCGGTATTCCCCCGGAAAAACAGGAACATATATTTGAAAGGTTCTTCCAGCATGAAGTACCGGCCTCCATGGTGAACCAGGGCAGCGGGATCGGGCTCTCTATCACAAAGGAATTTGTGAAAATGCATGGGGGCAGTATTACGGTAGACAGCGCCCCGGAAATGGGTAGCTGCTTTACGGTATACCTCCCGGTTAAAACAGCTGCTGCAGTTGTTCCCGGCGATGTGCAGGAAACAATACGTACTGCCGTTACCG
Organism: Chitinophaga polysaccharea; assembly: GCF_902150045.1. Lineage (GTDB taxonomy): Bacteria > Bacteroidota > Bacteroidia > Chitinophagales > Chitinophagaceae > Chitinophaga > Chitinophaga polysaccharea_A. The sequence goes on along the minus strand of NZ_CABFVU010000001.1, from coordinate 3,050,169 downwards.
TTACAGCGCCTCCTGCGGTGAACACCAACTCTAAAAAACCGGTGGTTTTACTGGTAGAGGATAACGAGGATTTCCGTTTTTATCTGAAAGATAATCTCAGCCAGTACTTCCAGATTATTGAAGCAGAGAACGGGCTTGCCGCCTGGAAAGTGCTGCAGCACACGCTCCCGCACCTGGTAGTAAGCGATATTTCCATGCCGGAAATGGATGGACTGGAATTATGTAAAAAAGTACGCGCCCTGCAACGCACCGCGCACCTTCCCCTTGTATTGCTCACCGCCAGGGCCGAAGAAGCCCAGCAGCTGGAAGCCCTGGAAACCGGCGCTTCCGATTACATTACAAAGCCTTTTAACTTCGAGGTACTGCTTTCACGGCTCAGGAACATTATCTCCCAGCAATCATCTCTCAGGAAAACATTCCAGCAATATATAGAAGCCAACCCGGGAGAAGTAGCCATTTCATCGGCAGATGAACAATTCATACAACAGGCTTTGCAAATTGTAGAGAAGAATATTGCCAATCCCGACTTCTCGGTAGAAGAACTGAGCAGGGCGCTTTTCATGAGCCGGGTATCCGTGTATAAAAAGATCCTGGCCCTCACCGGGCGATCGCCCATCGAATTTATCCGGAGCATCCGTTTAAAGCGGGCTGCACAACTGCTGGAAAAAAGCCAGCTTACCGTAGCAGAGGTGGCCTATGAAGTGGGCTTCAACAATCCCAAATACTTTACAAAATATTTCAAGATGGAATACAATGTGCTTCCGTCTGTTTATGGAAAGAAGAAATAATACCCCTACTTCAAAAGTACATCATCCTGCAAAACAACAAATCTGCCCTATGAAATAACGAAATGCGCCCCCTGTTTCAGGGGGGCAATAGATAATTTTGTTGGATCGATTATTAAACCTACTATGTTCAAGCAAAACTTTAAACGAAGCAATCGCCTGTATCTGTTGATTGAAATCCTGCTGTACTGCCTGATCACAGGTTCTCTCATCGGCATCTTCTTATTATAACAGCTTTATAACCAGCCCTTTCATTTGCCATACGTTAACATTTAATGCCCTTACCGAAATCAAATTGTTACCCAGCGGATACCAGGAGTTAACATAATCGCCCTACATCAAAAACATACCCGTACCCTCGGATTCGTGCCCTCCTTTTACTTTTGTTTCAACACGTTTTGAAGTAACACGTTTTTGAAAAATGCAGCACAGGTACCACAACCTGTATTTGTAACAACCACGTTCAACCAACGAAAAAATCCGTTCAAATATGCAGATAAAGAGGGCGATACCGATCGTATTAATGACGTTCCTCACTTCCTGGTCTTATGCCGGGCAGGTGGAAAAATTGGCTGATGGGCTGTTGATCCATTTAAAAAAAACCGCCCGGAACGGCGCCAGGCAGGTGAAACTACAGGTGGTTTCTGATAAAGTGATCCATGTAACCGCCACCCCGGACGATCATTTCACGGGATCTCCAAGTCTCATGGCCGTAGATGCTACCGGTAATACTATCAAATGGGACTCAGAAGAACGGAATGAAAGCGTTACACTGAAAACAACCAGCATTACCGCTACAGTAGCACTGAATACCGGGGAAGTGACATTTCGCGATAAAACAGGCAATATAATATTACAGGAACAGGCCGGCGGAGGCAAACGCTTTTCCCCGGTTACTATTGGCAACAAATCCTTATACCGGATCCAGCAGGTTTTTGAATCCCCCGCCGGTGAAGCTTTCTATGGACTTGGACAGCACCAGACCGGCTTAATGAACTACAAAAACCAGGATGTAGACCTCACTCAGTACAATTCTGTAGCGGCGGTTCCCTTTGTAGTGTCCAGCCGGAACTACGGTATTTTATGGGACAACTATTCCATTACACGTTTCGGTGATAACCGTCCCTATAAACAAATGTCTGAATTACACTTAACCTCAGCCGACGGACAAACAGGCGGTTTTAGTGCCACCTATGGCGACCGTAATAATAATACAGTATATATAAAAAAGGTAGAGGATAAGATCGACTACGAATTCCTGGACCGTTTATCGTCGCTTCCTCCTTCCTTTCCAATGGTAAAAGGAAAAGTAACCTGGGAAGGCTCCGTGAATGCAGATGAAACAGGCGAGTATAAATTTTTCATGACCACTTCGGGTTATACCAAAGTATGGATCAATGGCCAGCTGAAGCTGGACAAATGGCGCGAAAGCTGGAATCCCGGCGCTTCTGTATTCCGCCACCTTCTTAAAAAAGGAGAACCGGCTACCGTAAAAGTAGAATGGATCCCGGAAACCGCGCAGTCTTTTATCTCCCTTAAATTCCTTCCTCCTACCCCGGAAGAAGGACCGGATAAAATGCAGCTAACCTCCGAAGCAGGTGAAAAACTTGACTATTACTTTATGTATGGAGAAAATATGGACGAAGTGATCAGCGGTTATAGAAAGGTAACAGGTAAAGCCACCATGATACCACGCTGGGCACTGGGCTTCTGGCAAAGCAGGGAGCGGTATAAAACGCAGCAGGAGATTGAAAGCACCGTGGCAGAATTCCGCAAAAGAAAGATCCCGCTGGATAATATCGTACTCGACTGGAGCTACTGGAAACAGGACGAGTGGGGCAGCCAGCAGTTTGATCCCGCACGTTTCCCGGATCCCGCAGGCATGATCAGCCGCCTGCACAAACAGTACCATACCAACTTCATGATCTCCGTATGGCCGAAATTCTATGAAGGCATCAGCAACTATAAATTATTCGACAGCAAAGGCTGGTTATACAAACAGAATATCAAAAACAGGCAGCGCGACTGGATAGGTAACGGTTACGTATCTACGTTCTATGATGCCTTTAATCCTGAGGCACGCAAACTGTTCTGGAGCCTGTTGCAGAAAAACCTGCTCAGCAAAGGTGTGGACGCCTGGTGGCTGGACGCCACAGAGCCGGATATCCTTTCCAATGCGTCTATTGAAGAACGCAAAAAACTGATGGATCCCACTGCGCTCGGCTCTTCTACCCAATACTTCAATACCTACGCACTGGTAAATGCGCAAGGCATTTACGAAGGACAAAGAGCTGCAAAACCGGATCAGCGCGTGTTCATTCTTACCCGTTCCGCTTATGCAGGGCTGCAACGTTATGCCGCCGCCACCTGGAGCGGCGATATAGGCGCCACCTTTACCGAGTTTAAAAGGCAGATCCCCGGCGGACTGAATTTCAGCCTCTCCGGCCTGCCCTACTGGACTACAGATATAGGAGGTTTTTTTGTGGAAGATAAATATGACAGTCCCGATCCGCAGGGGCCGGCACTGGAAGAATGGAGAGAGCTCAATACAAGGTGGTTCCAATATGGCGCTTTCTGCCCGCTGTTCCGCTCTCACGGGCAATACCCTTATCGTGAGATGTTCAACATTGCTCCCGACAGCAGTGTAGCGTACCAGTCTATGCTGTACTACGACAAACTGCGTTACCGCCTGCTGCCTTATATCTATTCCATTGCAGGCAGCACTTACCACCACGACTATACGATTATGCGCGGGCTGGTAATGGATTATGGCGGGGATACCGCGGTACTGAATATCAGCGACCAGTACATGTTTGGTCCCTCTCTCCTGGTAAACCCCGTAACGGAGTACCATGCACGCAGCCGCGAATTGTACCTGCCTGCAGGTAATGGCTGGTACGATTTCTACACCGGGAAATACGAAGCCGGTGGCCGGCATATTACCGCCGAAGCGCCTTTGCAAAGAATGCCTTTATATGTAAAGGAAGGCGCCATTCTGCCGGTAGGCCCTGACCTCCAGTATACCAGTGAGCGCCGTGCAGATACCATACAGCTGTATGTGTATACAGGTAAAGACGGTGAATTCACGCTGTATGAAGATGAAAATAATAACTATCAATATGAGAAAGGTGCTTTCAGCAACATTTCCTTCCAATGGAATGAAGCTGCGCAAACACTCACTATAGGTCAACGGGAAGGCAGATTTCCGGGTATGCTGCAGCAGAGGTACTTCCTCGTAACATTCGTGGGAAAGGAAAATGCGGCAGGACCGGACATCAGCAATAAGACAGGTAAAATGATAACATATAATGGAATAGCAAAAACGGTCCGGGCCATCTGACCTGGACCATTTTCTCTTAAAATCATTAAACTCCTTTGCCTAAATAAAACACGTTAAACATGAAAATCTGGTACACAATCAGCAACTATTTTCCGCGGCAAACCGTCATAAAGGCGCTCGCCGTATGCAGCCTGACCACCGCTGCGCCTCCCGCGCTGCATGCAGCTGCTAATAACGGGAAGGCATATACGCAACCTGTAAAACAAGCAGTTACGGGCAAGGTAATTGATGCCAATGGCGGCGCTCCCCTGCCCGGTGTTAATATCGTTATAAAAGGAACCACCCGTGGCACTGTTACCAACGTCGACGGAATCTTCACCCTGCAGGCAGCTCCTGGTGACATACTCGTGGTATCTCTGGTAGGCTATACTAAACAGGAACTGCCGGTAAAAGTGGACGGCCCCATGGTAATACGCCTCCAATCCGCTTCCACCGGTCTGGATGAACTGGTAGTAGTGGGGTATGGCGCGCAAAAGAAAAAAGTAGTGACCGGCGCCACTGTACATCTCAACAACGATGATCTCATAAAAAATCACGCCATCAGCGTAGAACAATCTTTACAGGGACAGGCCCCCGGTGTGCAGGTAACATCCAACTCCGGCCAGCCCGGTGATGCATTGAAATTCACTATCCGTGGTATAGGCACCAATGGCGACTCCAGGCCGCTGTTCATTATTGATGGCTTCCCGGCAGACGATATCAGCTTCCTCAATCCAAACGATATTGCCAGCGTAGACGTGCTCAAAGACGCTGCCTCTACAGCTATCTACGGAACACGCGCTGCCAACGGTATCGTAATGATCACCACGAAGAAAGGCCGCGCGGGTAAAATGAATGTCAGTTTTGATGCGTCTTACGGGTTACAGAATCCCGCCCGCAAACTGGACCTGCTGAATGCGCAACAGTATGCACATATCATGAATGAAGCAGCTATCAACTCCGGTTCGATACCTATCTATACACCGGATTCCATTGCGAAACTGGGTACAGGGCCCGACTGGCAGAAAGCAGCTACCATCAAAAATGCACCTATACAGAACTACAGCCTGAGCCTCTCCGGTGGCAACGAGCACTCAGTGTTCTCCTCTTCCCTTTCTTACCAGGGACAGCAGGGCGTAATGGGGCTTCCCGGCAGATCTAACTTTGAAAGAACTTCTTTCCGTATCAACTCAGAGCACAAACTATATAAGGACCTGATCAAAACCGGGGAGAACTTAACGTTTGCGCATACACGCCAGCGTGGTATCGGTACAGGCAACATCTATAATAACTCTATCCGCGGGTTACTGAACGCCTCACCCATTTACCCGGTGTATAATGCCGACGGCAGCTATGGCAAATCGCCCTATGCAGAGGAGCCCAATCCTATCGGTATGATCGATTACACGCAGAATAACCAGACCATCATCGACAGGATCATTGGTAACATCTACGCAGAAGCTACCCTCATCAAAGGACTGACCCTGCGTACCGACTTCGGCGCCGACATCTCCTATAATTACAATAACTCGTTTATTCCGGTATACAACCTCGGTACCAATAATAAGAACGATCACTCCTTTGCCAGCCAGGGAATGTACCGCAATCTTACCTGGAACTGGGATAACACCCTCACCTACCAGCTCACAACAGGCAAGCATAACCTGAATGTAATGGTTGGTACCACGGCAAAGAAATTTGAAGGGTATAATGTAAGCGGCAGCAAAACAGATCTTATCATTGCCGACTTTGATCATGCCATTATCGATAATGGCAGAAATGATTCTACCCGCAAAGTATATGGAGCAAGAACTTTGAATGCCCTGCAATCATACTTCGGAAGGGTGTTTTACAGCTACGACGATAAATACCTGCTTACCGCAACATTACGCCGCGACGGCTCCACCAAGTTTGGCGCCAACAACCGCTATGGCTACTTCCCCTCCTTCTCTGCAGGATGGATTGTGACCAACGAAGCGTTCCTTAAAAACAGCAGCTGGATCAACTTCCTGAAGATCCGCGGTGGATGGGGACAAAACGGTAGCGACAGGATTGATGATTTCAGGTACCTGGCCACTATCAATTCTACTTACCGCGATTACTACTTCAACGGGCAAAAAGCCATCGGCGCTTCTCCTGATAAGATACCCAACCCCGATCTGCACTGGGAAGCATCTGAACAGATTGACATCGGGTTTGATGCAACACTGTTCAAAGACGTAACCGTAACATTCGACTGGTATCAGAAAAATACCCGCGACTGGCTGGTAACGGCTCCTATCCCCGACCTGGTGGGCACCGGCGCTCCTACCATCAATGGCGGTAATATCCGGAACAAAGGTATTGAACTTGGCATTAACTACAACCACCAGTTCGGAGAAGTTACCATTGGTATCGGCGGTAATATTGCCTTCAATAAAAACACCGTAATAGATATTCCTAACCAGGAAGGCGTATTGCATCCTTCTTACAATGGCGTACTGTCGTCCAATATGGATGAATACTTCCGCGCGCAGAACGGCATGCCTATCGGCTTTTTCTATGGCCTGAAAACAGCCGGTATTTTCCAGAACCAGGCCGAAATAGATGCCTACACCAGCAAAAGCGGGCAAAGGATCCAGCCGGGCGCACAACCGGGCGATGTACGCTTTGTAGACATGAACGGCGATGGTGTGATCAATGGTGATGATAAAACAAAAGTGGGAGATCCTAATCCTACACAAACCTATGGCATCTCTTTATCCGCCGGCTGGAAGGGATTTGACCTGAGTGTGCTCATGAACGGTGTAGGCGGCAACGATATCGTGGATGGAACAAGGGCTTACGACCGTTACACTAACAACTATACCACAGCTATATTTGGCCGCTGGCATGGTGAGGGCACTTCCAACAGCATGCCCCGTGTAACACAGAATAATGAAGCCAACCAGAACTACACCCGCTTCTCAGACCTGTATGTGCACAATGGCGCTTTTCTCCGCATCAAAAGCATCAACTTCGGATATGATTTCAAGAAAACATTACTGAAACGCCTGCCGCTTCAGCAATTCAGACTATATGTATCCGGGCTGAATGTATTTACGTTTACCCATTACCGTGGGCTGGATCCGGAAGTGGGTTATGGTATCGACAGCTGGTCATCAGGCACAGACCTCGGTTACTTCCCGCAGCCCAGAACTGTTCTATTCGGCCTTAACGTTAAATTTTAAACTCCGGTAATCATGAAGAAAATATTTGCAGCTATCATCGTAACGGGGTTAATGGCTTCCTGTTCCAAAAGTTTCCTGGAAACATTGCCCATCAATACTATAACAGAAGAAGATTTTTATAAGACACCCGCAGATGCCTACCAGGCATTGGTTTCCGCATACAGTGTGTTAAACTGGGATGGATACGGGAATATTGCTCTCTCCTCAGAAATTGCATCTGATGAATGCTTTGGCGGTGGTGGTACCTCCGATAACGGTTGGAACCAATGGGATAAGAGCATTAAAATGAATGACCTTAACAGCAATGCCTGGAAGAAGTATTATACCGGTATTTACCGCGCCAATAAACTGATCCAGAAAATAGATGCAGTAGATTTCAAAGGAGATGACGCTACCAAAAAGCGTTATGTAGGCGAAGCACACTTCCTGCGTGCCTACTTCTATTTCGACCTGGTGCGTATGTTTGGTCATGTGCCATTACTCACAGCACCACTGGAACCCGGTAATTATAATATCCCGCAGGCAAGTCCCGACAGCGTATACATGCTCATTGCCAACGACCTGAAACTCGCAGCAGGTAATCTTCCTGCTACTCCTTTTGCCAGTATTCCCACCAGCGAATATGGCAGGGCTACCAAATGGGCCGCCGAAGCCCTGCTGGGCCGTGTGTTCCTGTACTACACCGGCTATTACAGCAAGCCTGATATTGCCGGCGTGCTTTCACAGGCAGATGCGATTGCCGCTGTTGACGATGTGATCAATAACAGCGGTCACAGTCTTATTCCAAAATACCGGAACCTGTTCCGTGCCTCCGCAGAAAACACTACTGCATATGCGGGTCAGAATAATGCAGAGGGCGTATTCACCATCCAGTACACCTACCTCGGCCTGGGCGATCAGAACCAGCAGAACGGTAACCGCATGCAGGTAATGATCGGTATCCGCTCCCAGGAACTGGGCCCCTACTACAAAGGATGGGGCGCCGCCACTGTAAATGAAGCGCTCTTTCATTCCTATGCACCCGGCGACACCAGGCAAACCGCTTCTATCATTTCCATTAACGGGGAAGGATTTGCCGATACCTATACACTGGGCGATCAGGCGCAATACACCGGCTTCTTTATAAAAAAATATACACCGCTGAAAGATAAGAACCCTGATGACCTTGGTGGTAATTTCCAATGGGACAATTTTGATAACTACGTGGTGATCCGCTTTGCAGATGTACTGCTGATGGGTGCTGAATTAAACATTACAGCCAACGCTGCCAAAGCACAGGAATACCTGGATCGCGTGCGCGACCGCGCATTTGGTGATCAGACTCACCGCGTTACCCTTAGCAGTAAAACGCAGATCATGCAGGAACGTAAATGGGAACTGGCACTGGAAGGACACCGCTACTGGGATCTGCTCAGGCAGGGCATGACCGTTGCCAAACAGGCAATAGATAACCCATCTTCCCAGGCAGCCTTTAATGTAGTATTCCGTACAGAAACAAATGGTTTATTCTCTATCCCTGAAACACAGATCAATTTATCTAACGGTACACTCAAACAAAACACCGGCTGGTGATATTGCTCACTTTAAAAAACCAAGAAAATGAAACGTCTGCATATATATTTCCTGGGATTAACTGCTGCATTATTTTATGCATGCAGTCCTTATGAAGACAGGATCACTCCCGCAGATCCTGCCGGCATTCAACTCGATTTCTCTGTTACACAAACGCCTGGTTATGATAACCAGGTAACGCTGGAAAGCAAAACCAAAGATGTGATCCCCTTCTGGGATTATGGCTTTGGTACCACTAAGAACGCGAAAGCGGTGGTGATCCTTCCTTTTGCGGGCGACTTCTTCATAAAATATTCTGCTTATGGCGCCGGTGGCCCTAAAACAGATTCCGTAAAAGTAACCGTGAGTGAAAACGATCCGAAATTTTTCGCCAGCGAATTATATAACCTGCTCACCAATGGCGCCGACGGAAAAACCTGGGTATGGGCAACTGATGTTCCCGGTGGCTACTGCTTTGGCAACGGCCCCGGTAATGCAGATAAACCGGCATGGTGGACTGTAGGTACAGCTGGCTTAAGAGACCAGGGCGTACTGGATGATGAAATGACATTTGATCTGAACAAAAATGCAAATTTTACTATCCTGCATAAAGGAGTAACTACGAAAGGATCATTTGCACTGGACACGCTGAACAAGGCGATTAAGATCAACGGAGCAGATATCAGCTGGGGCAACAACGTTACTTACAATATTATTAAGCTGAACAACAATGAACTGACGCTGGTACAGCAGGGCGATGGCTGGCGTAATCTCTGGCTGTTCAAGCGCAAAGGGTTTGTATTTTAAAAATCCACATTATGGCCCCCGGCGGGGATCTCCCTGCCGGGCCTTTTAAAAATTATTTTTTGGAAGATGATAAAAGCGATAACATATATCATAAATAATTAAGATACTCAGTATTAATCAATGCTGTTTTGGTTGTTACCTGTTGCCGGTGCTTTTCAGCACCGGTTATTTTTTTGTTGTCCGGCTTTCATCATTCACTTAATTTCTTATTTGATGATTCTTTATTACCTTTCAAGACACAACGCCTCTATGTCATGGAAATTAAAGTACTGACCGCGCCGGGGCTGGGGAGCTCCGGTGAATTACACTGGCAAACACTATGGGAACAGTCTATACCAGGAACAAAACGGATTGAGCAAACAGATTGGAACGCACCGGTATGTGCCAACTGGGTAGCGCAGATAGAGAAAGCGGTAACCGAAGCCGGGCCGCAGGTAGTAATAGCTGCACACAGCCTGGCTTGTATTGCGCTGGCGCACTGGGCAGGGCAAACCACCAGGAAGATCCGCGGCGCATTACTGGTAGCGCCTGCAGATGCAGAAAGACCAGGCTTCCCACCGGAAGCGACCGGCTTTACGCCGATCCCTTTGGTTAAGCTGCCCTTTGAAAGTATCATTGTTGCCAGCACCAATGATACTTTCTGTTCACTGGAAAGGGCTGCTTTCTTTGCCCGGTACTGGGGAAGCCGCTTTGTAAACGCTGGCGCCAAAGGCCATATTAACAGCGAATCCCGGCTGGGTGACTGGCCTGAAGGACAGAACCAGCTGAAAGAACTGGTGCAGAACTGGCCAACGCTCTGATGCCACAGGGGCTTATCTCATCAAATTTTATTGCCTGCCGGCAACGTTTAACCTGTTATTTCATTTTTCTTTATTCCACTTTTTCTTACCGCGCAAATAAGATATAACGCCGGAAGTATTGACTAAATCGATTTTTTCTGCCGGGAATTAACATAAAGATAAACTCAGGCGGTACTGCATGCTAACAGGATTATACCACCTTTGCCCGCTGAAACTTTTGAAAACTATCTTTTACCATACAATGAAAAAAGCACTGTTCTTTTTATCCGGTGTAATGATGGCCGCCGGGGCAGCTGCCCAAATAAAGCAGTATACCATGGCCCAGGCGCACTCGCATAACGACTATGAGCGGGCCACTCCTTTTTATGCAGCAGCGGCCCTGCAGTTCGGATCTATCGAGGCGGATGTGCACCTTAAAAACGGCGTTTTATACGTAGCGCACGATGCCACTGCCATACAACCGTTCCGCACGTTTAAGGAAATGTACCTGCAACCGGTGCTCCGCCAGTTTTCTCTTTACAACGGCAAACCCTACGAAGGCAATGCACCCATGCAGTTGCTCATCGACCTGAAAACAGCCGGTACTCCTACCCTCGGGGCATTACAGGAACTATTGCTCCCTTACCGGAATTATTTTGACCGCAATACCAATCCATCTGCCGTAAAACTGGTGATATCCGGCAATGTGCCGCCAATGGAAGAATGGCAAAAGTATGATCCCATCTTCTTTTTTGATGGCCGTCCCGACAGCGTATACCCGGCAGCGTTACAACAACGCATTGCCATGGTAAGCGTGGATTTTCACTCCTACAGCCACTGGAACGGCAAGGGCACACTGGTGCCGGATGAATTGGAAAAAGTAAAGGCAGTGATCAGCAAAGTACACGGACAGGGGCACCCCTTCCGCTTTTGGGGCGCACCCTCTACCAGGTCTGCCTACTACAAATTGATGGACCTGGGCGCCGACTGGATCGGTACAGACCACCCGGAAGAATTGTATGATGTGCTCCACAACACCAGCCGCACTACCGCCTCCAACATGCCGGTGCATGAAATATATACTCCCTCCTTTGCATCGGATGCCACACAGGTACGCTCAAAGAACGTGATACTGATGATAGGTGATGGCACCGGTCTTGCGGAAATGTTTTCAGGCTATACCGCCAATAAGGGCGCGCTGAATATCTTCCAGATGAAACAACTGGGCTTATCAAAAACCCAGTCGACCGATAATTACCACACCGACTCTGCCGCAGGCGGCTCTGCCATGGGCACCGGTGTCAAAACACATAACCGCGCCATCGGGCTGGATAACACCTATGTGCCCATCCCCGTAATCCCTGAAATACTCGCCCCCAAAGGCATCCGTAGCGGCGTTATAGTTACGGAAGAAATTACCGGCGCCACACCGGCTTCTTTCTATGGCCATATTGCTGATCGCGACAGCACCTACACACTGGAAAAGCAATTGCTGGGCAGCAAGCTGGATCTTGCAGTGGGCGGCGGCAGGGAACAACTGGATAAAGACTTCGGCCGGCAGCTCGCCTCCGCTGGCATCCGCATCTACGATAACCTGGATAACTGGGACGCCACTACGAAAAACCGTACGCTCGTGATTCTGAGCAACAAAGTAGTTAGCTCGATGCGCAATGGCCGGGGCAGCTATCTGAAAAACGCACTGAAAAAAGCGTTGCAGCAACTCAACGCTTCCGGCAAAGGATTTTTCCTTATGGTGGAAGGCTCCCGCATAGATCACGGCGGCCACATGAACGACCTGGACTACCTGGTGCGGGAAATGCTCGACTTTGATGAAGCCGTGGGAGAAGCCCTTCGTTTCGCCGACCACGACAAACAAACCACGGTGATCGTTACCGCCGATCATGAAACCGGTGGTCTCGCCCTGATGGATGGAGATATTTCACAAGGCACTTTACGGGGCCATTTTGCCACCAACGATCATACCGGTATTCCTGTGATGGTATTCGCCTATGGCCCTAACTCCCAGCTGTTCCGTGGTGTATATGAAAACAACGAGATCTTCCGCAAGATGCTGACATGCTTCGGCGAGTAGCGCTGGTGCGCCTTCGGTGCGCGCGGATTTTGTCTGACTCAGGATTAAACTGATTACGCTGATTACGCTGATTTTATTTTTTGGGATTTTATAACATGATTTTAAAAGATTCGGGGAGATATAAGCGGATATCGCTTTTATCTCCCCAAATTCTTTAAAATCAAAACAGATCAAATCAGCGTAATCAGTTTAATCCTGAGTCAGACAAAATCCGCATCTTTTTTATACTTTTAAAGGCATTTTAAAATTCCGGTTATGTCAGCAAGAATGATATTGCTGCTCACGGGCATGTTATGCCTGCACGTAGCATTCGCACAGGAAACCCGATACATCTACCTTTCAGGTACAGATAAAGACCATACCGTTAACTGGGACTTCCGTTGTTCCGGTGGACAGCGCAGTGGAAAATGGACCACTATTCCCGTTCCATCCAATTGGGAACAGCAGGGATTCGGCAGCTATAACTACGGCCACGACAAAGTTAAAGCCGATGAACAGGGGTTTTACCGTTATCGCTTTACCGCTCCGGCCAACTGGCGCGAGCGACAGGTGAATATTGTTTTTGATGGCGTGATGACCGATGCCGAAGTAAAAATAAACGGCCACCTTGCCGGTGAAATACACCAGGGTGGCTTCTACCGGTTCAGGTATGATATCAGCAGATTGTTACAGAATGGCAGCAACCTCCTGGAAGTAAAGGTGAGCAAAATGTCGGCTAATGCAGGTGTAAACCGTGCAGAAAGGAATGGTGACTTCTGGATCCTGGGCGGTATTTACAGACCTGTGTTCCTGGAAGTGAAGCCGCTGATCCATATTAACCATGTAGCCATTAATGCCACTGCCAAAGGGCTTTTCACAGCGCAGGTATTCACTTCCCCTTTGCCGGAAGGATATTCCCTCAGTACACAGGTGGTAACTATGACCGGCCAGCCCCTGCAGCCTGCTGTAACCCTGCCTGCCACTGCTAATCACCCTGCCGCCTATACGTTGCAGCAACAGATTGATCACCCGGCTACCTGGAGTGCGGAGTTTCCAAACCGCTACCTGGCAGTGGTGGAAATTAAAAAAGATAACCAAACCATACACCGCATATCCCAGCCCTTTGGTTTCAGAACCATTGAAATAAGACCACGGGATGGCATATACGTAAATGATACCAAAGTAATACTGAAAGGCGTAAACCGCCATAGTGCATGGCCTGAAACAGGGCGTACGCTCAGTAAGGATATCAGCATCCTGGATGTGAACCTGATGAAAGATATGAACATGAACGCCGTGCGCATGTCGCACTATCCGCCGGATGAACACTTCCTGGACGTATGCGATTCCCTGGGCCTGTTTGTACTGGATGAGCTCACCGGCTGGCAGGCAGCATACGATACTGTAGTAGGCCGCAAACTGGTGAAAGAACTGGTGGAACACGATGTGAACCATCCATCCATCATTGCATGGGACAATGGCAATGAAGGAGGGTTTAACCGCGCCCTGGATGGCGATTATCAGTTGTACGATCCGCAGCTGCGCCCGGTATTGCATCCGTGGGAAAGATACGGTGGTGTAGACACCAAACATTATCCCAACTTCAACTATATCGTTAATTCAAGTCTTTACGACCAGGATATTTACATGCCTACCGAATTTATGCATGGGCTTTACGACGGCGGCATGGGCGCCGGCCTGGCCGATTTCTGGGACCGCATGCTGCAACATCCCCGCTGCGCCGGAGGGTTTCTGTGGGCATTCGGTGACGAAGGACTGGTACGTACCGACAAAAAAGGCATCATCGACACCAATGGCAACCACGCCCCTGATGGCATTGTAGGGCCTCACCGCGAAAAAGAGGGCAGTTTCTATACCATCCGCCAGATCTGGTCACCGGTACATATGTCCCTGCCCGTTATAAACCCCAACACCTTCGATGGCCGTATCCAGGTGGAGAACCGTTACGACTATACGCCATTGTCCAGGTGCCGGTTTACTTGGCAGCTGCTGCGATTTGCATCTCCCGGAAAAAATAATAAAGCAGATACTATCCCTTCCGGCAGGATCACTCCTCCCGGCCTGGCGCCTCATACCAAAGGCTTCCTGGAGCTATCCCTTCCCAATGGCTGGCAGGATGCAGACGCTTTATATGTGAATGTGCAAGACAGCTACGGACGCAGTATCATTACCCGCAGCTGGCCGCTGCAACCGCCTTCCCGTGTAGTGCGGCAGTTTCAGGGAACAAAGGGCCAGCTGGACGTAGTAACGGATCATGATACACTTTCCGTCAGCAATGGCGCAGGCACCTATTATTTCAGTCGCACCACCGGGCAGCTGTTACATATCCGCACCCCCAAAGGCAACATATCGTTAAGCGGAGGCCCTGTATTGGCGGGCATTTCCCAGGAATTGAAAGCATTCAGCTCCGGTACCGACTCCAGCGGTTATTTTATCGTTGCCAGGTACGAAGGCAACGGCTTTCTTCACGTTAAATGGACTTTTAAGCCCAACCTGCCGGTACAACTGGATTACAGCTATAGCATTAAAGGCGCCACACCCTATAGCGGCATTACTTTCCGCTACCCGGAAGAAAAGGTAACCGGACTGTCATGGACCGGTGAAGGACCTTACCGTGTGTGGAAGAACAGGTTGCAGGGACAATTATTTGGGAGCTGGTATAAAGCCTACAACAATACAGTAACGGGGGAAAGCTGGGAATACCCGGAGTTTAAGGGTTATCATGCCAACGTATACCAGGCCACTTTCCATACAAAGGAACAGGCATTTACCTTTTATACCGGGCAGGAAGGTACATTTTTACAGGTATTCCGGCCACAGGCGCCGGCAGGAGCAGCCAACAACTATACCGCGCCGGCCTTTCCGGACGGTGATATAGGCTTCCTGAGCGCCATTGCGCCCATAGGTACCAAGTTCCAGGATGCCGCACAGATGGGGCCTGAAAGCCAGGAGAATATAATGCTGAACTATACGCCGGTGAAGGGCACTATCTGGATAGACTTACCGTAGGTTGCCGGGGTCTGTAACAAAATTCAGGAAAGCATTGAACTTGGCGTTGTACTTGCGCTTGTCGAGCTTGAAGTAAAAGGCGCCGCGTTTGGAGCTGAGCCGGTCTTTATCCTTTTGTTTGATCAGCAGGCCGGTGGACAATACCTTGCGGCTGAAATTACGTTTATCGAAAGTAACGTCATATACTGCTTCATACAGCAGCTGTAACTGTGGAATAGTGAACTTCTGCGGCAGCAGTTCAAAAAGGATAGGATGTATAGCTGCTTTATAACGGAGCTTCTCCTGGGCCATCTTCACCATTTCAGTATGGTCAAAGATGAGGTCGGGCAGCTTACCGAGTGCGATCCATTCGGCATGGTACTCGTCGTTGATCTGCAGTTTGTACTGGTTGATATCAATAAGGGCGAAGTAGGTGATGGAAACAGTGCGCTCTACCGGGTCGCGGGCAGGTTCACCAAAGGCAAAGAGCTGCTCCATATATACCCCTTCCAGGCCCGTGAGCTTATGCAACACCCGTGCAGCAGCCGCTTCAAAGCTCTCGTCGGCCTGCACAAATCCGCCCATCAGGCTCCACTTATTCTTCTGCGGTTCAAACCCCCGCTTGATCAGCAACAGCTTTAGTTCTTCCCCATCGAAACCGAAAATGATGCAATCAACTGCTACCAGCATTCTTGATTGCCCTGAATAACGTGTCATACCAGCAATTATTTATATAACCCGGCAATTTATGGTACACTGCCGACATTTGGAAATTATATTGCAATATTCCTTGTCTATACGAACAATTGTTGTAACACCGGATCGGTATAGTCCGCCACAAAAGCCCTGATATTGTTGTAGGCGGCAAACTCTTCGCGTGTATGCATGGTGGTTAATACAATTGCCGCCATACCCGCATTCAGTGCGGCTTCCACCCCTTTGGGCGCATCTTCAAATACGATGCAGTTGTTGGGCGATACGCCCAGTTCTGCTGCGCATTTGAGGAAAACTTCCGGATCCGGCTTGCTGGTGGCAACATCATCGGCACTTACAATAGCCTTCAGGTAGCGGCGGATATCCAGGTTGTCGAGCACATAGTTGATGTTGAAAGTGTTGGCTGCAGATCCTATTGCCATGGGAATACCCGCAACGGCAGCTTTGTCAAGGAATGCAGGCAGCCCTGCAATCAGCTCCAGGTGAGGCCTGAAAGCTTCCTGGTACAATACCTCTTTTTCATGGGCAATTTCCTCCATCTCTTGGGCGGTGAAACGATCTTTCCCGAACACACGTACCAGCAACTCTTCATTTTTGCCGTACATATGGCTTCTTACAATTTCCCTGGGAAGATTGGCGCCCAGCTTGTTCAACATGTTATACCAGCCTTCCAGGTGATACTCCATGTCGTTGATCATAGTACCATTCAGGTCAAACAGAAATGATTTTTGCTGCAGGGTCATAATGCCTTTTTTTGTAAGGCGCAAAGATACACGAATTTTGTCTGACTCCCGAGTCAGACAACCACCACGTAGTTCGAAAGGAATTACTTATATTTGAAAATTGTGACATTCCGGCCAGTGGCTTCAGGCATTAAATTACCCGGATGGACCCGGCTTCTCAGGATAACCTTTTCACCAGCTATAGTTCATTATCTCAAATATTAGTTGCAGTATGGATATCATTCAAAGAAACAATATCCATGTTACCGGTAACCCTGACAGTCCGCAGGAAGCAGTAGCTGCCATCCAATTGTTTCTTTAGTTCATCTTTTTAATTGCATACTTGTGAGCAACTGGGAGCGTAAAGCTTTAAATTTTATCAATCAAACCGGCAGATGGGATAAAGAAAAACATATCTCCTCCTTTCTTGCCTTCAGTATTTCCCTGGTAAAAAACCTGGTGGAAGCAGATATCGCACTGCAACTGGAGTTTGAAGACGAAGAAACAGCCAGGGTAAAATGCGCTTCCCCGCTCCATCTGAACGAAATTGTGCTCAACCCTGAACCCATCAAAAAGCTATTGTACGCCAATGGCTTTAAAACCATCTACTGGCGCGTAGTGCCGCCACCAGAAGAGAATGTGTTCAGTGAAATAATGCCTGCGTTGTCGTCGGCCGTTATCATGCCCGTAAATACCAGTCCGAATAACAGCCTCCTTATTTTAGGCTGGAGTGAACCGCCATCCTTTGATGCCGGCTTCCTGGAATGTATAGAAACGATCCGTTTACGTTTGAAAGAGGTACTGGTGCAATCCCAGCAGCAGATCTACTTTCAGCGGGTAGCCATCCGGTTTGCCGCTATCCTGCATACCATTCCCCATGCACTGGTGTTCATCAACAACGATGGGTTTTCCGGTTGGGTAAACCAGGAAGGCGCTACCCTTCTCGGGCTGTCCGGTCCGGGAGAACAGCTGCCGGCTGTGCTTTCAGACGCCATGATGCAGTTGCGGAATAAAGCGGCTAACATAGTGGCAATCGACAGGGAAGCGATGCAATTGTTCTCTTCCCCGGAAAATTCCATCCGCAACTGGACCTGGGAGATGGAACATAAAACATTGATGGTATCGTGTTTACCTGTTAACACCCAGCAGGTAAGCGGCAGGTTATGGATCTTTGAAAACAGCGATCAGGACCAATCCTTTCCTCCTCTCAAAAATTAATTTGGAAAATTAACACTGTTCAGTATATTTGCACTGTAAACAATTCAACGTGGGCATAACAGAAAGAAAAGAGCGGGAAAAGGCAGAAATGCGCAGGCGTATTGTAGACGTGGCAATAAAAATGTTTGTGGAAGAAGGATATGAAAAAGTATCTATCCGCAATATTGCCGACAAAATAGAATATAGTCCTGCAACTATTTACCTGTATTACAAAGACAAAGACCAGCTGCTGTATGATGTACAGACAGAGGCCTTTGCCACGCTGGCCGGTGAATTTGCGAAAAAAATTACACATAAGGAGCCATTTAAGCGCTTGCAGCAACTGGCAAAAGCATACATAGAGTTTTCAAGGGATCATCCTGAACTGTATGACCTGATGTTTATTATAAAAGCGCCGATGAATGCCACACATGAGGAAGAATGGAAGAACGGGGATCCTTCATATGATGGGTTGTTTCACCTGATGGAGGAATGTATAGCAAAGAAACTGGTGAAATTTAAGGACCCCACCATTGCTACGCTATCTGTCTGGGCTTTTGCACATGGCTTCATCAGTCTCTACCTGAGAGGACGATGCAAAGTAGCCGCTGTGTCACAGGAAGAAATGCCCGCGGTGATAGATAAAGCAGTGGACGAATACCTGCGGATGATCAAAGCATAAACTACTAAAGCCATTACGGCTTTTTTTTAAGACAGGAATTAAACACTGTTCAGTATCTAAACATCGATTAACAGAAGCCTGCCGGCTTTATTTTTTTCGACATTAATAAACACCGTTCACTATGTATACATCAATCACAAAAGGAGCATTGTTAACAACCTTGCTGACAGCAGGATTCAGCTCCTTTGCACAACATTCCGTACTGGATCAATACATACAATCCGCCTTTGATAATAATAAAGGATTGAAGGATCAAAACTTCCAGCTTACTAAATCGATGCTGGCTTTACAGGAAGCCAAAAGCCTGTTCGGGCCAAATGTTTCCGTACTAGGCAGTTATACCAAATCGGCCGGGGGCCGTACCATCGACTTCCCCATCGGTGATATTATGAACCCGGTGTACAATAGTCTAAACCAGCTTACCAACAGCCACAATTTTAAAAACATCGACAACGTGTCCGTACAGCTGAACCCCGACAATTTTTATGATGCAAAAGTAAGGGCCAGCCTGCCGCTGATCAATGCAGAGATCTATTACAACCAGAAGATCCGCAAAGAACAGATCACACAACAACAGGCAGCGCTGAACGTATACAAACGGGAACTGGTGCGCGATATAAAAACAGCCTACTACCAGTATTACCAGGCTGCTCAGGCAGTAGCTATTTACAACAATGCGCTCTCGCTCATCAATGAAAACATACGGATCAATGAAAGCATGGTACGCAATGGCGTTCGCAACAATACCGCCCTGTACCGTGCGCAAACAGAGAAACAGAAAACGGATGCCGATATCAATAAAGCCATCAACGCCAGGGAAAACTCAAAAGCCTATTTTAACTTCCTGCTCAACCGCGGACTGGATGAGAATATTACACTCGACAGCACCCTCCTACGGGTGCCGGCACAACTGCCTGGCAGGGATATCAACGACCGGGAAGAACTGGCGCAATATAAAAGCGCTACTAACGTATACCGCTTAAACGAACAACTGCAGCGCTCCTACCTGGTACCCCGGCTCAGTACCTTTATTGACCTTGGCTCCCAGGGTACGGGCGCGCACTTTGATAAAGATACCCGCTACTATCTTTTTGGCGTAAACCTGGAATGGAACCTGTTTGCTTCGCATAAATACAAGTACAAAATAAAACAGGCAGCCAATGAAGTAGCCACCATTACCAATGCCGCCGACCAAACAACACAGCAACTACAGCTACAGCTATACGAAGCGGTAAACAACTACCAGACATCCGTACTGAACTTTAAAACAGCACAAAGCCAGCTATCCTTTGCGGAAAGGTATTACCGCGACCAGATGAAAGTATACAAAGAAGGACAACTGCTTTATATAGAATTACTGGATGCACAGAACCAGCTCACACAGGCACAGCTGCAAACCGCAGTAGCACAGGCCGCCGTGCAAACGGCCTACGCTTCGGTAGAACGTGCACAGGCATCTTACAATATCACTGATAATCACAACAACCAATAAATATATACTCATGAAAAATACATTGCTCCTGCTGCCTCTTTCTGTACTGCTGTTCTCCTGCGGCAGTAAACCGGCAGCTATCATCACTGTTTCCGATACTATCCCCGTAAAGATCATGCCACTGGAAAAACAGGGCACCGCCGTTACCATCAATGCCTCCGGGCAGTTTACTACCGATGATGAAGTATATCTCTCTTTCAAAACCAATGGCATCATCAGCAGCATCCTGGTAAAGGAAGGGGATAAAGTACATAAAGGACAATTACTGGCAACGCTCAATCTCACTGAAATAAATGCACAGGTGCAGAAAGACCAGCTGGCCTTTGAAAAAGCCCAGCGCGATTACCAGCGCATTGTGAGGCTGCATAACGACAGCGTAGCCACACAGGAACAACTGGAAAACAGTAAAACCATCATGGACCAGGCACGGCAGCAACTGAGCACTACCCAGTTTAACCGCAGCTACTCCACCATTCATGCCACACAGGATGGCTATGTATTGCATAAACTGGTAAGCAGCGGGCAAATGGTGAACGCAGGCACGCCGGTGCTGCAAACCAACGGCGCCAGCAGCTCCCACTGGCTGCTTCGTGTAGGCGTAAGCGACAGGGAATGGGCACAGGTAAAGAATGGCGACAAAGCCAGCATTGAAATATCAGGCGTTCCAGGCGACACACTCACTGGCATGGTTACACGTAAATCAGAAGGTATTGATGCACAGAGCGGCACCTTCCTCATTGATGTACAGCTCACCGGCAACAAGCCCGCCGCTATCGCGGCCGGCATGTTTGGCCGTTGTCATATTCACGCAGGCGCCATTACCGGCAGCACTGCCTGGAGCATCCCCTACGCCTCCCTGCTGGATGGCAATGGCAGCAGCGGGTTTGTGTTCGTTACCAACGACAATAAAACCGCGCAGAAAATACCTGTTACCATTACAGGTATGGAAAAAGAAAATGTACTCATCAGCACTGGCATGGAACAGGCAAAAGCACTCATCATTTCAGGCAGCGCTTACCTGAAAGATCAATCACCTATCCGTATCATCCAATAACAACTGCGATCATGAAAATAGCCAGATATGCCGTAAAAAATTACCAGTTCACCCTGGTGATATTTATAATGATCATTGTGCTGGGCATTACTACCATACTCAATATGCCCCGCTCGGAAGATCCGGAAATGAAAGCCCCGCAGTATACCGTTATCGTGGTATACCCCGGCACCAGTCCAAAGGATATGGAAGACCTGGTAGTGGATCCTATGGAAAAGGAGATCTACGGACTGGATGATATCAAACGGGTACGTACCTCCATCAGCGACGGCGTGGCCGTGATGCGCGTGGAATATAAATACAGCTCCAATGTGGACCAGAAATACCAGGAGCTGGTGAGGGAAGTTAACAACAAACGCCAGGAGCTGCCTGCCGACATATACAGCATAGAAGTACAAAGACAGGAGCCCTCTGATGTGAACATCATGCAGATAGCGCTGATCTCTGAAAACGCTTCCCGCGACAAGCTCCGCTATTATGCCGATAAGCTGCAGGACGAACTGGAGAAAGTACCTTCCCTGAAAAATGTAAAACTGCATGGCTTGCCGGAACAACAGGTAAGAGTGGAACTGCAGCTGGATAAAATGGCGCAGCTGCACCTGCCGGTAAGCACCGTGATGGCGGCCATGCAAAGCGAAATGGCCAATATCCCGGGCGGCAGCATTGACGCCGGCGAAAAAAGCTTCAACATCAAAACCAGCGGCAACTATCAGCATCTCGATGAAATCAGTAACACCATTGTATCTGCCGGTAACGGCAAAAATATTTTCCTGAAAGATGTTGCCCGTGTATATTATGGCTTTGAAGATGAGAAATACTTTGTGCGGTTGAACGGTCACCGTTGCGTAGTAGTATCCGCTGCACAAAAATCCGGCGAGAACATCACCAAAACGCAACTTGACTATAAGCCCGTAATTGATAAGTTCAAAAAAACATTGCCAGCCAACATCGATATGGTGCAGTACTTCGACCAGGCCGATGCAGTGAACAACCGCCTGAGCGGCCTGGGGAAAGACTTTATCATTGCCATCCTGCTGGTAGCCTTTACCCTGCTCCCATTGGGTCAGCGACCGGCGCTCATCGTGATGATCTCCATCCCGTTGTCGCTTTCTATTGGCATCGTATTGCTGCAACTGTCTGGCTACAACCTGAACCAGCTGAGCATCGTAGGACTGGTAGTGGCATTGGGGCTGCTGGTAGATGATAGTATTGTGGTAGTAGAGAATATAGAAAGATGGATGCTGGAAGGGCATAGCCGTATGGAGGCCACGCTCAAAGCCACTTCACAGATAGGCCTGGCAGTAATAGGCTGTACAGCTGCATTGGTGATCTCGTTTATGCCACTGGTGTTTATGCCGGAAGGCAGCGGCGACTTTATCCGGAGCTTGCCCCTGGCAGTGATCTTTAGTGTGCTGGCTTCTATGGCCGTATCACTTACTATCATCCCGTTCCTCTCCAGCCGTTTGCTGAAAGAGCATACCGGCAACCCGGAAGGCAACCTGTTTATGCGTTTGCTCAAAAGGCTCATACATGGCAGTTATGCAAAGCTGCTTGATAAAGCCCTGCATCGCCCGGTAATCACCATCCTGGTTTCACTGGTGATATTCGGCGCCTCCATCGGGTTATTTAAAGTGATTGGTTTCAGCCTGTTCCCCGCTTCGGAAAAACCGCAGTTCCTTATCAATGTATTTACGCCGCCACAGTCGAACCTGAATTACACCAACAGCATTGTACAGCAGATTGAAAAAGAACTGAAGCAGGAAAAAATGGTGGCCTCCTATGCCAGCAACATCGGCAAAGGCAATCCCCGCATCTATTACAACGAGGCGCAGGAGAATGAAAAAAGCGATTATGCGCAACTGTTTGTACAGCTGGATCCGCATACCAGTCCGGCTGATAAGAACAAGCTCATTGAATCGCTCCGTAAAAAGTGGACGCCTTATCCCGGCGCCAAAGTGGAAGTAAAGAACTTCGAACAGGGCCCTCCCATGGTAGCACCGGTAGAAGTGCGGCTGTTCGGGGATAATCTGGACACCTTACGGTCTCTGGCTGCCAACGTGGAAAAAATGCTGGAGAAAACACAGGGTACTATCTATATCAACAACCCTGTGAGCAACCTGAAATCGGATATCCGTGTACGGATAGACCGTGAAAAAGCACAACAGCTGGGCATCCCTACCGCCAACATCGACAGGGTGGTACGTTTAGCCGTAGCAGGTATAAACCTTGGAAAGTACAACGATCAGAATGATAACGATTACGACATCCTGCTTACCAAGCAGAAGACGGATAAGCCCACACTGGATGTATTCAGGGACCTGTACGTGAACAACAGCCAGGGAACCGCGATCCCGCTTTCACAAGTGGCACAGCTGCAACTGGAAACATCTCCCCTGACTATTAACCACCAGGAGAAAAACCGGGTAGTGGCAGTAGGCGCTTTCATAAAGAAAGGATTCCTCACCGACCAGGTAATAGCAGACGTAGTAAAACAGATGGATGCCCTGAAGCTTCCTGCCGGATATACTTACGAAATGGGTGGTGAAGTAGAAAGCAGGAAAAATTCCTTTGGTGGTTTTATGAGCGTGATCATTGTTACCGTCTTCCTTTTTGTAGCTGTACTGATACTGCAGTTCAAAACGTTCAAGAGCATGCTCATTGTATTATCAGTGATCCCGTTGGGCATAGTAGGCGCAGCTACTGCTTTGTGGCTCACCGGCAACTCCCTGTCGTTTGTAGCGATCATAGGATTGATAGCCCTGGCCGGTATTGAAGTGAAGAACACGATCCTGCTGGTAGATTTTACCAACCAGCTACGGATGCAGGGCAAACCACTCGAAGCCGCTATCCGGGAAGCCGGCGAAGTAAGGTTCCTGCCTATTGTGCTTACTTCCCTCACGGCTATTGGCGGATTAATACCGGTGGCTGTTTCCACCAACCCGTTGATTGCCCCGCTGGCCATTGTGCTGATCGGTGGCCTTATCAGCTCCACCCTGCTGTCAAGGATCGTTACGCCGGTGGTATATAAACTGATCCCTCCGCGGGTTGAAGCCATTAATAGCAACGGGCATGGCTCACATAAACAGCAAAGCCAGGACGAAGAGGAAGAGGTATTATCTCATCATGCGGTAATTCACAATTCGTAATTAGCAATTAGTTCCTTACTTTTACGGCTAATTAGCTAGTCACCAATCCTTTGAAAATTAGTTCTTATGAAAAAAATCTTCCTGGCATTTGCAACCATGCTGCTGATGATCTGTATCAGTTCACAGTCGTCGCAGGCACAATTGAAACGATTCAGTATCGGCCCTTTTGTTGAAGCGGGCTTTCCTGTGGGCAAGTTCAGCGATACCCACGAAACCGGCTATGGCATTGGTTTGGGCGCCGATGTAAAACTGGTAGCAGGTTTAACAGCCGTAGGTTCTGTAAGCTACTTTCATTTTGGCGGTAAAAGCTTTAACACAAACGGTGTAAGCGGCGACTACGCGGATTACAATGTAGTGCCTATCCGTTTGGGGCTGCGGTACAACCTGATCTCTATCCTGTATGTGAAAGTAGAAGGCGGTACTGTGCAGTATACCGGTAAAAACTACAATGGTATAGGCGGGCTGGTAGCTCCCGGTATCGGTATCCGTATCCTGGGCCTCGACGTGGAAGGCAAGTATGAAGCATGGTTTAAAGACGGCACAAGAGGGTTCTTTGGCCTGAAAGCCGGATATAATTTCTAACAAATAAAAAGCTGGTAGTTATCGCTACCAGCTTTTTTATCTCTTTAAAATATCGTCGCTGTCCATGTTCTTTCAAACAACCCATCCGGCGCCAGCCGGTTGATCCCCTCTTTCTCTTCCAGCTCCCCGTTAGTATCCACACTGTCGGCAATCCCGCACCAGGGCTCAATACATACAAAGTCCGCATCCTTGGCCGCCCATATGCCCATGTAGGGAAAGCCTTCAAAGGCCAGTGTTAAACCATGCGGCGTATGGTTGCTTTTAATACTGATAGCGGTGGATGCCAGCTGTTTGAATACCAGGGCATCATTGTAAAACAGGGATTTCTTCAGGGGCAGTTCGTGTGTGTGTTGAAGATAAGGCACGGGAGCTGTTTCCACCTGCCCGCCGGCAGACAATGGCCAGATCCCTGCATCCTCTTCTTTATTAAAATACAGGTAATAATCTTCATACGTTGTATCCGGCACCAGCGGCAGTTTAAAGGCGGGGTGCGCCCCTACGGAAAAGAACAGGGTTTTGTCGTCCCGGTTGAGCACCTGGTAAGTCACCTGGAGCTGGTCGTCCTGCAACAGGTACTGGATGGTAAAATCGAAGCGGAAGGGATATACTTTGCGGGTAGCCTCATTGTCTGAAAGACGGAGACTTACATGTTCCGCTCCCTGCTCCGTTACGGCAAACAGCTGTTCCCTGGCGAAGCCATGGCGCCCCAGCGTGTAGTGATCGTCGCGGTATTGATAGGTATTATCTTTCAGCCCGCCGACGATAGGGAATAACACGGGGCTTTTCTTGCCCCAGAAGGTGGGGTCGCCGCTCCATAAATATTCGAGGCCGGTATCGTTGCGGACAATGCTTTGTAGTTCGGCTCCCTGGGGGCTCACCAATACGGTGAGTTTTTCATTGGAAATCTGTATCATAATATGAGGGTCTTATAAACTAGAACAATGCGAAGATAACCCGTAAATGGAACAAAGCTTTGTACCTTTGCCAGGTATTTTTAAACTTATAAACCGAAGGCATAATGGAATCATTAAAAGGAAAAAAGGCCCTGATCACCGGTGGTGGCAAAGGCATAGGTCGTGCGCTGGCAATGGCGCTGGCCCAGGAAGGCGTAGATATTGCCCTGCTGGGGCGTAGTGCCGGTTCGCTCGAGGCGGTGGCAAAAGAGATTGGCGGTACAGGCGTGAAAGTGGCCTATGCCACCGCTGATGTAAGCGATATGCAGGCGGTGAATGAGGCAGTGACCGTGCTGGTAAAAGAACTGGGTGAGCCGGATATCCTGATCAACAATGCGGGTATTGCTGCCTTTGGCGGTTTCATGGAACTGGAGCCTGCCCAATGGGAGCAGATCATCCGGGTAAACCTGCTGGGGGTATATTATGTAACCCGGGCCGTATTACCGGGTATGATAGCCAGAAAAACAGGCGATATCATCAATATATCTTCTACTGCGGGCCAAAGAGGCGCGCCGCTCACCAGCGCTTACAGCGCTTCCAAGTTTGGCCTGCTGGGCTTAACCGAATCGCTGATGCTGGAAGTAAGAAAACATAATATCCGGGTAAGCGCCTTAACGCCGAGCACCATTGCAACGGATATGGCCAGGGACCTGAACCTGACAGATGGCAACCCCGACAAAGTATTACAGCCGGAAGACCTGGCGGAATTTGTAGTGGCACAGTTGAAGCTGAACAGAAGAGTGCTGGTGAAATCAGCCGGGTTATGGTCTACCAACCCATAGTGACAGCTATTTGTTTCAGCAGGAGCTTCCTGCTGAAACAAATGCTCTTCTTATTTTTTATTACAGATACGGTAGGCGTACCCGATAGAAGCAGTGGCAGCGCCGATATTATTTTTGCCGTTGGCAGATCCTTTCTGGATGTTAAGGAAGCCATAGTTCCCTCCTCCTTCCACAAATACCTGGTTGCGGCCAAAGATATAGGCCAGTCCTACGTTTCCGCTTACGCCCACATTGAAAGTATGCAGCTGATCCTTAATGTCTGTTGTTTTATCGAAAGATTGCGGTTGCTGCGTGATGGGTTGTTTTCCCTCTTCATCCAGGTAAAGTATGCTGCTACCGCTGGTCACCTGTTTGGCGCTTACCAGGAAGCCCAGGAACGGTCCTGCATCTACGTAGAGGCGTAGAGGTGAGGTAGCTCCCAGGTTCCAGCCAAACTTGGCCAGGATGGGCAACATCAGGTAATTCATTTTTGCCTGGCTTTCGAAATTTGCATACAGATAGGTAGGCGCGGGCATACCGGGAGGCAATGCGGGCGCCATTTCCGGCGGGAAAGGGAATGCCTGCAATCCTTTTTTCTTACCCCCCTCCGAGGAATAGGAGAGCATGGCTTCAATAGAAAAGAGCTTGCTGATGTGGTATTCACCAAAGATGCCGAAGTCGGGTCCCTGCCTCGAGCTGTAGCCGGTATTAAGCGGGTTGCTCTCACTGCCGCCGGCAGTAAGATTGGGGATACTGATGCCTCCGCGGGCGCCCAGGTCAACCTGGGCATTTGCCTGCAAACAACCCAAAAGCAGCATGGCAGGCAACAACCATTTGTAAGAACAGTGGAATTTCATAGTGATTAATTGTAAAACGAATTTACTGATTATCTCACATTACTCAGCCAACCTGCAATAAACAGCAATATGTCCCTCTTTGCGGGCTCATTATGCATTTCATGATACATCCCTTCCCACTCGCGATACGTAAGCAAAGCGGAGGGCGCTCTTACGGCAAACAGGCGCGAGCCTTCCACAGCCGTAAATTCATCGGCGTTCCCATGGATGAGCAGGCAGGGCACACACAGTTCAGCAGCATGTTCCAGGCACCAGGCGCCGTTGCTGATCATATCATTGGCCAGCCGCAGGCTCAGTTTACCATGACGCAGCGGGTCGGCCCTGAATTTCTCTACCTCCGACTTATCATGTGAAATTTTATTGAGGTCCAGCCCCTGGTTGATCCGGAGATTGGGAGCTATGGCACTGGCCATTTTCAGCACTCCCTTCAGGAAGCCTCCGGGACGCATACCGATGATGAGCGCCGGCGCAGAAATAACAGCCGCCAGGATCACCGGCTGCCGGCGGAGCAGGAATCCTGTGAGCACGCCTCCACCCATACTATGACCGTACATTACCACGGGCTTCCGGTAAGTGTCTTCCACATAGCGGACAAAGCTCTGCAGGTAATCAAACATAAACGCAAAGCCCCTGGAAGCGCCTTTCGCACCATCGCTCCGGCCGTGGCCATAATGATCGATACCTATCACGGCATATCCCTCTTTCATAAAAAAGGAAGCTACATGATCGTAACGGCCCGTATGTTCCCCTATCCCATGTACAATGATCATAACCCGCCCGAAACTGGCGGGGATCCAGTTAATACCATGAAACCTGGTGCGCTGGTAAAACCAGTAAAATTCATTCATAGCCGGAAGTGCTGGTGCAGAAACGAAGATAAAGAATATCTTTACGCCCGATTTCAACCAGGTAAAATTAACTGAACAACACACATGAGCAAACAAGCCACCACTTCGCCGGTATACAGCATTCCTTTAAGTTACCGTAAGATGGAAAACCTTCATATTGTTTTCTGGCTGTTGAAAGATATCAGCTGGTGTATGATATGGAAACCGCTGGGCTTTGCGATGATCTTTCCTACACTGATCATATCCATCGTTATTGCATGGCGTACCCGCCAGTTTATGTCGGAGCTGTGCCATAATGTAGCTATTACCGTATGGATTGCAGCCAATTCCTACTGGATGATCAGCGAATTCTTCCACTTTGATACCATGGTGATCACCGGCGATATTACTTACAAACATCTTGCACTGATCCCTTTTGTTACCGGGATACTGATACTGGCTTATTACTACCTGTATTACCAACCAAGGCATAAGGAAGAAACTGAAGTGATCACTGAATAAGATGCGCATGCAGTAACCGCTGTATTTCCGGTTCCAGTAATGCTTCTTTTTCCACCGTAATATTCACCAGGTAATAATTGTTCCCGCTGCAAAGCGCATCCCATCTCCATTCCAGCAGATCATTGGCTGTTGGCGTTTAACCGTTGCCATGGCAATGTATCATTGGCGGCGTTATACAGCCGGTTTAAGACGGATAACGTTTACCGACTGCGCAGGCACTTCCCAGCTGAACTGTGCTGCTGCATTATGGATAGCGGAGCTATGCGGAGTGCAGGCTTCCGGTGCTGTAAAAGAGTTTTCAGCTTCCGGTTTGTCTGCTGTTAAAGTGATCACTTCCGCTACCGGGTTAACTGCTATACCATTAAGACTGATGTCTGCTTTTACAGGAGTGTTCCCGGCATTCACGATCTTAAGAATAATATCTCCCGTCTTTTCATCTTTCCCGGCAATGGAAAATAATGAAGGTGGCTCACGGTAGGTCATCAACAGGGAATCATCTATATAACACCTTACTTCTTCATTATCCACTTCCAAACGGATATTATACCAGCGGCCTGATTCCAGCGGCGCTTTCAATCGCACCGGGTTGCTGATCCCGGCAACATCATACCCGTTGGTAAGACTTTCAAACATGGCATTGGAATTCAGCCAGGAACCGATATGGGCACGCAGGCAGGTATTGGTATCCTTTACCGCAAAAGGAATAATAAATGCGTTTACACCGCCTGTTTTCCTGGCTTTCAGCGAAAGCGTATAGGCATTAAAGTGATGCCCTTTCAGGATGGCCAGTTGCTGTGCGCCTTCTGCTGTTTGTGCAAGCAAACCGGCCTGTTTTTTCCAACTGCCTCTTACAGGGAGCCAGTCTGCCAGCTGTGGATCACGGCGGCTGTTATAAACGGTATCGCCCTGTTGTACCACGGTGATGTCTTTATACTCCGCTTCTGTGTCCCAGGTAGCAAGGCCAATACCTCCCCCGAACTTTGGCGCCGGCTTTTCTTCCGGGAACAAGGTAGTGGTTACCGGGTAATTAAAAGTAGCCTTATGATCATTCAGCATGTTAATCGCATAATAAGAGATCCTGGCAAAACTGGCGCCTGCATTGAAGTGGATGAGATTCACGGGCCAGTCCACGTCATGTTCATTCACCAGCAGCGGCGCATAACTGCTCATCTTTACCAGGTCTGCATTCTTTTCCATACTCATTACATACACCGCATCATTGAGGGCTGCCTGAAGATTGCCGGCTCCTACGCCTGCATTCGTGGCATACTCTCCCACATACATATCCCAGTGCCCCCGCTTGTACTTATCGAAGTGGTCAAAATTGCGTTGGCTCCATCCTGCCGCTTTATAGGCATGTTCATCCACGATGTCTGTATGTTGCATACTGTCGAGCGTATGCCGGTTTACATCCCCGATACCCATGCTGGCGATAATGCCTATCTGCGGATATTTTTTATGAATAGCATCATAAAAACGGTTATAACGTTTGGCATAATCCGGGCCATGTTGTTCGTTGCCTACTTCCACGTATTTGAGCGGAAACGGCGCCGGGTGGCCGTTGGCTGCGCGTTGTTTTCCCCACTTTGAGGTAACGGGGCCAATAGCATATTCAATAGCATCCAGCGCGCTTTGTATATACGGCGCTACGCTGTCGTCCGGCACAAATGTGCCGCTGCGGTATTCACAGGAAATCCCCACGTTGAAAACATACAACGCTGCGGCATTGATATCCTCACAAAACTGCAGGTATTCGTGATAGCCAAAGCCATTGCTGCTCCAGTAACCCCAGGGGCTATACGTAGGCGTACGCTGCTCCAGCGGGCCCAGCGTGGTTTTCCAGTCGGGCGCACTTTCTACCGTAATCCCTTCCACATAACAGCCGCCGGGCCAGCGCACAAAGGCCGGCTTCATTTGCTGAATGAGCGTGGCCAGGTCTGCACGCATTCCATTGGGGCGGTCCATGAAAGTATGCATAGGGAATAACGATACCATGTCCAGCAAGAGGGTGCCGGGCTGCTGAAGGGTAAGCACCAGGCGGGCGGTAGAGTCGCCCGCCTTTGCAGTGAGCACAGCATTGTATTTCTTCCATGCAGCGGCCCCGCTTACGTGGAATATAGTATCTGCCAATATTTGCCCGCTGGTTGTTTGCAGTGAAACTTTTACTTCTCCCGTATATCCTTTCACGTTACTGGCAAAAAAAGAAAGACGGTAGCGGGCGTTCTTTTCCACGTTCATTCCCCAGAACCCTTCATTGACCAGCGCCCCGCCTTTCTCTACCGCTTTCACCTGCATGGCATGCGGTGTAATGGTATTCAGCGGGTGATCTGTTACCAGGGAAAGCTGTGCATTATTTTCTGCATGCCAGGCAGGCCACTGACTTTTCAGGGGCCATTCCATTTTCCAGTCGGATACCTGCCTGTTCAGCATGAAATGCGGCTTACGCGGGAAAGGCACCAGCCACCCGTTTTCCAGCCTGGTACCCGGCGGAAGACGGTGATCCTCAAAACCGCGGTTCTGGACCATTTCTGCATATAGCCCGCCTTCACCGGCATGACTGATCTCCTCGAAGAAAATACCATGCAGGGTAGACGGAATAAGAGGCCCTTTTTCTGCGGTATTTACCCTGATCTCCGCCCTGTTCTGGGCAATGGCCTGGCCACTGCCCGCCAGCAGGCAGATAATGGCCCAAAAGCCCTGTTTTATGCGATCCATAATTATTCAACTATCCATTCATGTATACCGGTGGCATTATCGGCCGGCAATTGCACTTCCAGCTTCAGCGCCGTGGTTGTCACCGGGTCAAAGGTGATGGTGTTGTATTTATCTTTTGCTGTGGTGTATGGCGTTTTAGCATTCACCGGCTTCCACTCGGTTCCTTCCTTGTAATACAGTTTCCATGAAGCGGGTACCCTGCAGCCACCAAAGGGGCCATCATCGTACCAGTATACTTTGGAGCTGCTTACCGTATGAGCAGTATCGAATGTGTACTGCACCCATTCTGTAGTGCCTTTGGCCGGCCACCAGTGCAGGTAAAGTGCGCTGTTATCTTTAGAGTCCTTTGGTTCATACTGGTCGTTCAGCGCCATGTACATCCGCTGGTTTTTCACAGAAGCCGTTACCTTGCTTTTGGAGGCAATGGTGGGCGCTGGTTTGGGACGGGCCGCAGAAGCTTCATAAGGGATCCATACGGTCATTTCAGCGGGTCCCCGGTTGGCCCACGAAAAATAAGGTATAGCCGTTACCGTTTGCCGGCTGCTGATAAGTGAATCGGAATTCAGCTGCCTGCTGGCGGCGGTACCGGTCATCTGCAGGGTCATTACACCACTGAGCAGATCAGGACGGTATACGGGAGAGATCAATGCCGCTTTATCCACCACGATATTCTGTACGGTGGCATCTTTATTATCCGGTCCTTCCAGGCAATACATGATAGGGCCACGCTCAAGCGCAAAGCGGGAATGATCATCCATTACTTCGGCAGTCGCCAGCACCTTCTTTACCTCCATGGGGAAATCCAGTGTCACCTTATCTCCTTTTTTCCAGGATCGCTTAATCACGGCATAACCTTTCTCCATCGTATAGTCGATGGGGTTACCATTCAGCAGGATGGGTATCTTTACAGCAGCGCTGTCTTCTTCAAAATACAGGTTACCTGGTACGGGCCTGTTCTCCACCCAACCCGGAATACGCACCCGCAGGGCAAAGGTGGTAGGCTTCACCGGATCCACGGTAATCTCGTCTTTCCCATTCCAGGGATAATCCGTTTGCTGTACAAGATGTACTTTCCCTGCCTTCAGCTGTATGGTGGCAGAATCTCCCACAAACAGGTTCACATACAGGTCATTATCTTTCTGCGCATACACATAGCCAGGCATGGAAGGCAGGAAGCGGGTCATGTTGGAAATACAACATGCACATCCAAACCAGGCGCTTCGCTGGTGCTGCCCCATTGAGGCCAGCGGGTTGGGGTAAAAGAAACGGTCGCCGCTGATAGATACGCCGGAGAGCAAACCATTATACAGGGTGCGTTCCAGTACATCAATATATTTAGCGTCGCCATGCAGGAGGAACATACGGCTGTTCCAGTATACATTGGCAATAGCTGCACAGGTTTCCGCATAAGCCGACATGTTCGGCAGTTCATACGCAGCGCCGAATGCTTCACCGGCGCCGGTAGCGCCAATCCCGCCTGTAATGTACAGTTTCCGGTCTATCACATCATCCCAGATATCATCGATGGCTGCCAGGTATTTGCGGTCGCCTGTTAAGGCAGCTACATCGGCCATGCCGGTGTACATGTAAGTAGCGCGTACTGCATGCCCTACGGCTTCGTGCTGGTCGGTCACTTTTTTGTGCGACTGGCTGTATTCCTGGCTGTATGGGGTACCCGGCCCGCGAACATCCAGGAAAAATTTGGCCAGGTCCAGGTAGGCTTTGTTGCCGGTTACCCTGTAAAGACGGGTAAGCCCTGTTTCCACTATCTGGTGGCCCGGGAATTTTTCTTCTTTGCCCCAGCCGAAATCCTTCACCAATAAATCCGCGTTGCGGATAGCAATATCGAGCAGCGTTCTTTTGCCGGTAGCCTGGTAATGCGCAACGGCAGCTTCAAACAGGTGGCCGGAGTTATACAGTTCATGACTCAGGTCCTCTTCTTTCTCCCATCGTTTACTCCCTATCCATTGATGCGGTTTGGCCGCTTTCACGGTACGGAAAGTATAGAGATACCCGTCTTTTTCCTGTGCGGCGCCTATGATACTGATCAGCGTATCCAGGTACTTCTCCAGCCCGGGATTGGGCTGCATCTGTAGCCCATAGGAAGCCCCTTCTATTATTTTATACAGGTCGGTATCATCAAAGGTGTACTCTGTAAGCTTATCGCCCGGCAGCTTTCCTGCAGCACGCAGAAAGTTATCAATGCGCCCTGTTTTCTTACATTGCTCCAGGGTATACGGAATTGTTACCGTGGCATTGGTCCTTATCTTCGGCGCCCAGAAATGATCGTTCACCCTTACCTGTGTAAAGGCTACCGGTTT
Organism: Chitinophaga polysaccharea; assembly: GCF_902150045.1. GTDB lineage: Bacteria > Bacteroidota > Bacteroidia > Chitinophagales > Chitinophagaceae > Chitinophaga > Chitinophaga polysaccharea_A. The sequence goes on along the minus strand of NZ_CABFVU010000001.1, from coordinate 3,016,094 downwards.
GATCGGATAATCTTTCTGCAGCTGCGCCTGCACTGCAGAGCCGGCCATCAGCATCCCCGCGCCTGCCAGCGCCGCTTTTCCCCAAAATGATCTCATACCCTTTTTTTTATTATCTTCTAATATAATGTTTTACAATTGTCTTAATAACAATTATTTGTCATAACCAGGATTCTGGTCCGGTAGCGGGTTTTACTGATTTCGTCCCTGTCAACCGGCCGGTCATTCAAGGCTTCTCTATACCTACAATTTCGTCACATTCGGCAATCTTATAGTCACTTCATAACTACCTTCAAACAATATCTGGAAACCGAACCGCGGGTTGGCAGCCCAGGCCTTGGCCGGGGCTCCGTTCATTTTGATAAACCAGGCCGGGATCCTGTAATAGATCAGGTAATTTACATAGCCCGGGATCAGCTTTGCAGGATAGGGCGCAATCGCATAATCCGTGATCAACGCCGTATCTGTTACGATCACCGGGTTAAATTTTGCATACGAAGTAAATGAAGGACGATCGCCCCGTGTGATCACTTCCCCATTCTTCGGATTAAACAATTTACCGTTCTTATCCATGATCTTTAGCATCACCGTAGTACCGGTAGTGGATATACGTTTTAATTCCATTGTTCCTTTTGCTTCGCCGGGGAAAGTATTGGTAACAGAATCATAACCGGGTATCACGGGTACCTCCGTCATCCGGATATACTCCGGGTCTTCAATATGCAAACGGGCAATGTTCTTATACACCTTGCTGCCGTTCACATTAGTGGCCTTCACATCAAATTCATACACGCCATTGGGAATATTGACGGAAGGCGATTTAAAGAGGAAACCACCATTCACCGGGTTAAACTCAAAAGGCAGTTCCTGCAAACTATCCTGCTTTGCGCGCAATAATTTAATGGTGGTATCGGTATCCGGGTCAAAAGACATTTTATCTTTAAATACCCATACCGGGTACCTGGTAGTAAATGCTCCCGGTAGCTTTCCCCCGCCCACAGGGCGTATCTCCAGCATTTCAAATGTTACCGGCGGCGTGGAGCCATCAAATAAAATACCGGGATAACGGGCGGTAATCCCTTTGGGAATAAATATTTCAGGACTTTTATAGCGGATACCATCGCTCAGGAAGCCTTCTTCCACTTTGGTACATGCGGCAGTCATACCCAGCAATGCGGCAGCAACGAATAAGATATATTTCATGGTCATCTTATTTTTTTAGTTTTCCCTGTAAATGTAAAATCCGAGGTTGGCGTTGGCCTCCAGTACATGCACCATCCCCGTGGCAGTACGCACTTCAGAGGTTTGGACATAGGCGTAAAAATCCGGCTCTTTGTTCTCTGTGCCATCCGGTACATCTTCATCGGCCAAACCGAATACACGCCGGATCTGTATCCTGTTGGTGGTAGAGCGGATACCGCTTACATCGATATAGTACTTCTCCAGCAACAGGAAGTAATTTCCTTCACTGTTAATATTGACAAAACTTTTCTTTGTATAACCCAGCGCGCTTTTATCTATCACCCCCTTGAAAATATGCCGGCGCATAAAGAACTTAATACTGTCGGCAGTCAGACTATCCAACGTAAATTTGAGGTTCTCATTATTGTATTTCCGTTGCAAGGCACGTGTTTGCTGTGCCAGGAAATTGTTGACACCGGCATTGGTTGGCGGGAAAAAAGTAATGTCGCCATTGATCTCGTCTTTCATACCTGCACGGTCTATCAGCATAACCACAGTATCCAGCACTTTGCTTTCTTTCAGGAAATCGTAGCTCGACATTTTCCTGATCCTTTCGCGGTCGGTACCGCCCTCGTTAACGAGGTAATTATCTTTTTTACATGCAGCCAGGATCAGCAGTGATCCGAGCAGCAAATGAATGATCTTCATGATAAATGATTTGGATGGAAACTAAATTTTACCTGCCCAGTACTTATTCTGCACCAGCAGCCTGTTATTGTTAAACAACGCAGGATCCAGCGGCATCAGGTAACCTTCCTGGTTATACCTTGCGGGCGTTAGCCAGGGAACTACGGAGCGTTTCATTCTCACATCGTCGAAATAAAGCTGTCCTTCCATAAACAGCTCCCGCGAGCGCTCGGTCATGATCTCATCCAGCAGGCTGTTGTAAGTAAGCGGCGATTCGCTCACATACAGCGCTGAATCCATCTGCGGGAGGTTACGCGAACGGCGGAAGCTCCGCAGCTGCGCATAGGCTTCACCCAGCTGTCCTTTATACACGGCTATCTCCATGCGGTTCAGCAACACATCTGCATAGCGGATCAGGGAAACATTATTATCGAGATAAGGTTCTGCCTGTTGATTAGGATTATTGTAAATTATGTTGCTGTATTTTGTAAAGATGGGTTGGGCACCGTCTGCGTCATAAAGAAATAATCCTCTTCGTATATCCGTATTCGGTATAGTGTCTTCAGGATTGGGTCCCGTCTGAATGATCCGCGGGTATAGATTGCTCACAAAACTGTTGCCCAGCAGCAGGGGGCTCCAATCTGTTTTTGCCAGCACCGGTATTCTCAGGAACTTAATGGGCATCAGGTTATTAGATCCTTCATTATACGCATAACGGGTATACAGCTCAAAAATACTCTCGCGGGTGTTACCGATAAATACCTTTGCATACTGGATGCTGTCTACCTTACCACCAGCCGCGGGCAGGCCATACAAGCCACTGCTTACAATACTTTCCACCAGGGCAGATGCTTTGGCTACATCTGCCATATCAGGGGTGGCTTCAAAGGCCGGTTTCCTGATCACACAGGCACGCCACAGGTACACCTGCGCTTGCAGCGCCATTACTACCGCTTTATTGGGTACGGTACCCCTGCTGGCATCCACTTCGTAAGTCATATCCAGGCAATTGGCGGCGGAATCAAGATCGTTCAGTATCTGCTGCACCACCACGTTCTTATCGGTGCGGGCCAATGGTTTATTGGCAATAGGGTCCGGGTCTGGTGTAAGCACCAGCGGCACATCGCCGAAAGTACGGAGCAGCTGGAAGTATACATAGGAGCGGATAAAAAGGGTTTGCCCCGCAATGTTCTTCCGTCCTTTTTCCGGGTCGTCCAGGAAAGTATTGTCCGGTACCAGCGGCAGCTTTTCCAGTATAAGGTTGGTTTGCAGGATAGTGCTGTAAAACCTCGACCAATTACGGAACACACCCAGGTAGTTCATTTCAAACTTGCCCACCTGGATGTTCCAGTCGGAGCCAGAAAAATAAGGCCCGCTGCGGATAATGATAAACTGGTCGCCCAGCGTCATATCGCCCAGATTATGCAGGTAGTCCTGTTCCAGCATGTTGGCGCGCAGCGAAGCGTAAGCGCCCGCCAATGCTTTCTTCATATCGTTTTCCGACTTCCAGAATTTCTCTTCGTAAGTAGTATCTTTTGGCTCCTGGTTCAGCATCTTCTTACACCCTGATAAAGACGCCGCCGCTATGATGATGATAATTAAAGTCCGTTTCATAAAAAGTGTTTAGCTGTTTTAAAATCCTACATCAATGCCCAATGTGTATTTATGCGGGCTCGGATAGCCTACACCGTTATACTCCCCGTAAGGATTTACATTCTCTGCATCCGGTAATCTTCTGGATGCCTGGAAGATGTATACGTTGTCCATCAGCCCATAGAACCGTAAGCGGTTCAGGTGAAGCGGTTTCAGTGCCTTTTCGCGGAGGGTATAACCAAATGAAATATTCTTGATCCTGAAATAATCTCCTTTCTCCAGGAAGAAGGTCTGATCTGCACGGTAGTAGTAACGGTAAGTACCAATATCCATTCTTGCGTACTGTGCCTTGTCGCCCGGCTTACGCCAGATGTTCATAGACGAAAGATCAGACACCGCATATTTGGAAAATTCATCACCACCTGTATCCCAGCCATAACGGCCATAGGTATCGGATTCATACAGGTTCAGCACATCCCTTTTAAATGTAAACGTGCAAAGGAACCCGAAGGTGAAATTCTTCCAGTAAAAATTTTGCGTGATACCACCGGTGAGGAAAGGATTAGGGTTGCCATAAGGGATTTTATCCCCGGTAATACCGCCGTTATAAGCATCTATAATACCATCGCCATCCAGGTCTGCAAAAATAAACTCGCCTGCCCGGAAAGGATTGTTGGAATTCGGGTCATTCACTGCCCCTACCTGGAATTTCTTACCAGTATATTTATCTGTCGGCACATCATCATCGGTACTATATACGCCCAGTGTTTTCAGCAGGTAAAAAGTATTCACCGCTTTTCCGCGGGTAAGGATATGCGTGGTATTAAAGAGATTACCAAAAGTAAGATCCCTGTTATTATTAGGTATGCTAACCACTATATTCTTGTTCATACTCACATTCCAGAGTATTTCCCAGCGCAGGGCGCTTTTCTCCGGCATTACATTCCTGAACTGGAAGTTGATATCAATACCTGAATTGCGTAACTGTGCACCGTTGGTTTTGGCGGTAGCGATACCGGTAGTGCTTTGCAGGTTCATATCTATTAACCCGGCTTTACTGTTCTTTACATACACATCGGCGCTGAAGTAGTATTTACCATTCATCAGTTCTGCTTCTATACCTCCATTCCAGCTGGCGGTTTTCTCCCAGCTGATGTCTTTCTGCGCCACGCCACCGGAACCAAATTGCGGGGTAATGGTAACACTGCCATTGTAGGTATTCGGGCTCAGGCCACTGCCGTTATAACCGGCGCCGCCAATGTTATAAAGACTGTACTGCAGATAATAATCACCCGGAAGATTACCCAGCACACCATAACTGCCGCGTAGTTTCAACATGGATAACCAGCTGGCATAGCGCCGCATGAAAGGCTCATTACTGATCATCCAGCCGGCGGAGATAGCGGGAAAATATCCCCATTTATTATCAGGGCCAAAGCTGGATGCTGCATCTCCGCGGAGGGAAGCAGAAAAGAGGTAAGTACTTTTATAATCATAGTTCACCCGCGAAAACAACGAAAGGATACCAAAGGCTGAGTAAGCGGAACTACCATACAGGTAAGGTCCCTGCGGGAAACCGTTCACTACCTGTATCTGGTCGCTGGCGCCGCGGGAACCCTGCGCATAGGTATTCTGATAGGTGCTGTACTGCACTTCCTGTCCTACGATAGCGTTAATGGTATGCTCTTTCCCTTTTCCGAATACAGCGTTCCAGTTCAGGTCGTTGGAAGTGGTATAGCTTTGCTGCAGCCCACTCGTAGACGAGGCAGAATTGCCAAGATCTGCATTCAGCTCACCGGGCACTGATACGTCGCGGCGGCTCATCACCATCGATACAGAGTTGCGGGAGCGGAAAGACAACTGGGGAGATAACCTCAGCTGCAGGGAAATATCGCCATTCACCTGGTTATCCACATTAATATCCATATTGCTTGAATACCGACCCAGCACACGTTGCAGGCTGTTCTCATCAGGTGCGAACAACGACGACGGCATGCTTTGCCCTACTGCGCCAAACAGGTCGGCACTACCGGAGCCACGCCCTCTTTCCATACGGGCCAGCCTGATATTGGGCACTACTTCCAGCGCGCCGTTCTTGGTACGTATCGAAGAAGAATAGTTGAGCGTATAACGTTTAAACCCGGAGGCTTTTACGATACCATCTTCCATATACAGGCCGGCAGACAAACGATACGTGTTATACTCCGTACCCCCGTATACGTTAAAGTCTACATTCCTGATCATTCCTTTGCGGTAAAACAGGCGTTGCCAGTCGGTGGCCTTGTCCAGGTCCGGGTTCAGGCTATCCGTCATGATCAGGTTCTTATGTGTAAGCCGGTCGTAGTTACCTTCAAAGTTGTCATCATACAGGCGGATCTTCTCCCGGCGTTCGGCTGCTCCCACCAATACCTGGCGGAGCTTTGGGATCTCCGTTAAACCGCCATAAGCCGATACGCTGAAGCGCGGGGCGCCGGTACGGGCTCTTTTTGTTTTGATGATGATCACCCCATTGGCGCCGCGGGAACCGTATACGGCGGCTGCCGCTGCATCTTTCAGTACATCTACCGACTCAATTTCATTGGGATTCAAACCGGCGATATTGTTGGTGCCCGTACCAATGTCCGGTCCTACCATATCATCATTGAACTGCGGCACATCATCAATTACATACAATGGTTTGTTCAGTATCTTATACTGATTGTTTTGGTAAGATGTACCAATGGCCGTGTTGCCCCTTACCGAAATAGTAGGAGCAGCGCCGGGCTCACCGGTGAAGTTCTGTACATTCACGCCAGACATTCGTCCCTGCAGGAGTTGTTCAAAACTACCGGCGGGAATGTTCTCAATGTCTTTTCCTTTAATGCTGGAAACAGCCGCAGTGGCCTTACGCCGGTTTACGGTCTGGTAGCCGATCACCACCACATCGCCCAGCGCACCGCTCTGCGCGGTAAGCACAATATTCAGGTGGGTACGGCCTTTCAGTTTCTGTTCTTGTTTAAGGTAGCCGATAAAACTGATCTCTAACGTGGCATCGGGTGATGCCGCCAGGGAAAATTCCCCTTTATCATCCGTAACTACCCCCTGGGAGTTCCCTTTGATCTTGACCGAGGCGCCGGGAAGTGGCCCGCTTCTTTCATCTGTAATTTTGCCGGTCACTTTTACGTTCTGGGCAACAGATGGTAAGACCGCCAATAAGGCGATAAAGGCCATGACAATTTTCTGCATGGGATTAGATTTAAGAAATGTTGAAAAATTCTGGTTGATATATGCTATTACAGGCCCGCACACCGTGCGTTGACGCGATATTAGATCTTACTCCGGTTGATTTATTTTAATTGTATTGTTGACAATTGTTGTTACAAATCTATCTAAAAGGGCCGGATATTACTTCCCGGAAATTAACAGATAGGTTGCTGATTTTAACAGGTAGAAAAAGAAAAGGGCCATTGCCGTTTATAATGGCAACGGCCCGTAAAACTATAACTTATAAAAGCGCCAGCTGGATGTAAAATCCTTTGGCACCGGCTTGTTCAACAGGATAGCCCGGAGCATTTCTATAGGCATCATATTTTCCCTGAGCACTGCATCATGATATTGTTTAAAAGACATTTTACCGCTGTCTACCAGCTCCTTCTTCAGGGCTTCGAACTGTAATCCGCCAATCATATAGGCAATCTGGTACAGGGGGCTATACCCGCCAACAAAAGAACGGCGCACCTCTCCTTCCGCATTGGCCCGCTCGTGCCCTACACGGTCTACCAGGAAATCAATGCATTGCTGCGGCGTCCATTTACCGGTATGATAATTAATAGAGAAGATAATGCGTGCGCAGCGGTGCTTGCGCCAGAACAACATACCTATACGGTCTTCGGGCGACTGTGCAAATCCCTGGTCCCACAACAGCCGCTCCCAGTACAGGGCCCAGCCTTCAATCCAGAACGGGGTTTCAAAATGCCGGTATGTTTTATAACGGTTCTGCATAAATTCCTGTAAGGCATGCCCTGCCAGCAGTTCATGATGCACCGTGGCCCTGGAGAAATGCGGGTTATTGCCACGCATGCTCATCATTTTATCTTCGTGGCTCATACTGCTAACGGGATAGGATACACTGAATTCCTCCCCGCCGGTGAAGAAGGGATTTACCAGCTGCCGCTCCGGCGTCATCATGATCATACGCCAGGTTTCTTCTGCCAGTGGCGGAAGGGTGATCAGGTTGTGCTGCTTTATAAAATCCACTGACTCATTGTAAAGTTTCATCATCGCCGCCGGCTGGTCCGCCGGGGGCACATAACTGTTCTTCACTTTTTCCATAGCGGCTTTCCAGTCGGTCCCCAATCCCATTTCACGGGTGGCTTTTTCCATTTCAGCATCACACCAGGCAAATTCTTTATTGGCAATAGCGAGCAATTCTTCCGGTGTGTAAGGGATCATTTCCTCCTGTAATCCTTTGATCAGCGCCGTTCTTCCGATAGGGTGACCAGCAATGCCACTTCCGTCGTCCGGCATGCGGGCAGTACTTTTTTCTTTATTATAGAAAGTAGCGCTGTAGGTTTTCAGCAGGCTGTCTACCTGTTTGTACGGGGCCGGCACCCACCAGGAAAAAAGCGGGTCATACCCATTATAAAAAGTGAACACGCTGCTTAATGCTTCCCGTAAACCTTTGATAGTGGAAATGCCCCTGCGGATCTGTGGCAGGGTGAGCGAGCTGTCTGTTTCCAGTTGCTGCCTGCTCCGGGCAATTTCCTTTGCCATATCGCTCAGCTGTGCAGCCAGCGCCGGTGCATCCGGTTTTTCCCCTCGGCGCCGGTGCTGCTCCACCTGGTAGATCTTCTCTGCAAAGGGAAACCACTTTTTTAACTGCGCACTTTCCTGCTGTGCCAGTGTTAACTCTTCCAGTGCCTGCAACAGCCGGCGTTTGAAGAGCGTATAATCTACCTGTGCACCTACATTCAGCCTGGTATAGTTCAGCTCTTCCAGCCGTTGCTGGTAGCTTTTCACCAAGGTGGTCATGCGGGAAAGCTGCTCCGGTGAATTATCTACAAAATAAAAACGGTGCAGGTTACCGGCATCTGCATCATACTGCACCATGATATTATTCACTTCGCTGGACTGGAGATACAGGTCATTATCTGCCGATTGGGCAATAGTTGCCACCTGCAGCAACAGCAGGCAGGTAAGCAGCGGGTATAATTTCTTCAAAAGAGGCATAATTTACTCATTTATATTTCTGTCTGGCGGATTGGTATTCAGAAGATTTTTTACAAAGAAATCGCGGCGTTTAATGCGCCCGTAAGGACCACCGTCGCTATGTCCCATGCCAGGCACCGGCAGGAATTCAAAAGACTTTCCTTTTTTGATCAGTGCGTTGATCACCCGGTAAGTAGATTCAGGCGGCACGTTAGTATCGGCCTCCCCTACTATCAGGAGCAGGCGGCCCTGTAATTTACCGGCGTTCGTTACATTGGATTGCTCTTCATACTCCTTGCCCACGGGGTAACCCATCCACTGTTCATTCCACCATTGTTTATCTACCCGGTTATCGTGGCAACCGCAGGAAGCCACTGCCGCCTTATAAAACTCCGGGTGGAAAAGCAGGCCGCCCAGGGCGTTCTGGCCGCCGGCAGAAGTTCCGTATAGCCCTACCCGTGAGGTATCCACAAACGGGTATTTTTCAGCCAGTGCCCTGATCCAGAGGATACGGTCGGGGAACCCTGCATCAGCAAGATTTTTCCAGCATACATCATGGAATGCCTTGGAACGGTTGGCGGTACCCATACCATCTATCTGCACTACAATAAACCCAAGATCCGCCAGGCTTTGCATATCATTATAATAGCTCATGAAGCTTTTGGGCACAAAAGCATCCTGCGGACCGGCATAAATGTTTTCCACTACCGGGTACATTTTTGTGGAATCATAATCTGTTGGCCTGCACATTATACCCCAGATATCTGTTTTGCCATCACGGCCTTTTGCGCTGAACGGAACCGGGAAAGGAACGCCGGTGGCTTTCCAGCCGCTTACGTCTGCCCTTTCCAGCACGGCCATCAGTTTCCCGTCGGCCGTACGGCGCAGTTCATTCACTGGTGGTACATTTACCTGTGAGTATTTATCAATGAAATATTTCCTGTCGGGAGAAAAGAATACCTGGTGATTTCCGGCAGCCGGTGTCAGGTCAAGCAGGTGCTTCCCTGCAAAGTCTGTACGGTAGTAGTGAACAAAGTAAGGGTCTTCCCCGGCGTTCCTGCCGCCGGCCCTGAACCATATCTCTCTTTTCTTTGCGTCTACACTGTCTATTTCCCTCACTACCCAATCGCCTTTTGTTACCTGGTTCTTAATCTCACCGGTGAGGGTGTTCACCAGGTAGATGTGCCGCCATCCATCCTTTTCAGAGGTCCAGAGCAGTTCATTGGTTTCCGGCAGGTAATGGGTATAGAGACGGGATTCGTAGATGAAAGTCGGTGTTTGTTCATCCAGTATAGTGCGGGTGTTGCCATTGGCGGCATCCACTTCTATTACGCGGAAGCGCTGATGGCCACGGTCCACTTTTTCATAGAGAAAATAGCGGGGGGCCTTGTTGCGCCAGTGCAGTACCGGTGCGTCAAAGAAATCGATCCTGTCTGTTTTCACCCGGGTAGTGGTTTTTCCTTCCATGGTGAACAGGTACATATCAAAAGTAGTAAAAGGATCGCCCGGCTGTTTGTAGGGATGGGAGCGCAACTGCCCGCGGGTGGTGCCGGGCACATCAGTGAGCACATAATACACCGCGGAATCTTCCACGGGGTGGATGCGGTACCCGACAAGGTATTTGCTGTCGGGCGACCAGGCAAAGGCACCATAGAAATCGCCACTGGCTTTCCCGTCTGTTGTGAATGGCGTAAGCGCACCAGTGGCTGCCGATCGTATATATACATTGCCGCCTATGGTAGTGGCTATCCATTGTTTATCCGGCGAAATACTGTCGGTGGCAAATCCTTCCCAGCGACTGGGCTCATGCTGTCTCAGCGGCAGCAGCCTGGCCTCGTTCTTTGCCAGTTGCGCAATTTTTGCGGTATCGGTGATCAGCTCTTTTTTCCCGGTGGCAGCAGTTACAAGATAAGCTGTTTTAACACTGTCCTTTCCTGTAACCGTGTACCAGAACGTCTTCCCGTCGGGCAGCCAGTTGGCGTCCACATTATGCCGGGAAATAGTTTTCCGGGTAATACTATCCAGCAGTTGTACTTTCCTGTATCGCTGCAATATCTCCGCATGTGAAGGCAGGTAAGGCGTTGGCTTGTTTTGCTGTGCGAGCAGCAGCCCCGTTGGCAGGCTCCATAGAATCAGCAGGTAAAGAAATCGTTGATATTTCATAAGTTGTGTTGATCCGCTATAATTAAATGTAATATGGACAATTAATATAATCCGGCTCTCCGGATATTTTTTAAAAGTACACCAGGCATTGGTTAGTTTTTAAACGTTTTTTAATAACTTGTTCTCATATCTTCACCTAAATTTGGTTACAATCTCTTTAAAGGTGTTAAAAAAAGAATAATGTAATTACATGAAAGTATTGCAGTTTACAATACCTGTAGCGCACGATAAAACCATTATCACACAACAAGACCGGTTGCCGGCTTTCTATCCGCATCTTCACCGCCATGAAGAAATCCAGCTTACCTGGATCCAGCATGGCCATGGCACGTTGATAGTGGAGAATAATATGCATACTTTCTGGTCCAATGAAATATACTGGATCGGGAGCAACCAGCCGCATGTGTTAAAAAGTGAAGAATCGCCATTCGGGAGCAAGAACAAGAAAAATGTGCAGGCCCTCACGCTTTTCTTCAACCCTGAAGGCAAGCTGGCGCCTTTGTTTGGCTTACCGGAATTTAAAAAGATAAAATCTTTTATTGATCAGTCGCAGAACGGGTTCAAGATCCCCGAGGCGCATGTGGTGGATATATCCAGCCGGCTGTTGAAGATACACCAGTCGCAGGGTATTGCACAGTTCCTCACATTTGTGGAGCTGATCAATTTCTTTCTCACTATCAAAAACCTGGAGCCGCTGATCACAGGATCCAGGTTATCTGCTGTAAATGAGCAGGAAGGTATCCGTATCGGGTATATCTACAATTATATTATGCAGCATTATGATGCGGAAATAAAACTGGAAGATATTGCCCGGGAAGCGCATATGACACCGCAGGCATTTTGCCGGTATTTCAAAAAGCATACGCGGCTAACATTTGTTTCCTTCCTGAACGAGGTGCGGATCAATGAAGCCTGTAAGAAACTGGCAGGGGGCTCGTACGACAGTATCGCCACTGTGGCCTATAACTGCGGCTTTAACAGTATTGCAAATTTTAACCGGGTGTTTAAAAGCATTACCCGTAAATCGCCCCGCAGCTACCTGCGGGAGTATGAGCAGCTCGAAAACGGAGCCACAACAAAATCTGCATAGTATTGATCAAAAAGCGAATAGAATTGCCAGCAAAGTAACTGTAGTTTTAGGGGAGATAAACCTGTAATCAACCAAACTACGATAGTTACTATGTCAGACGCTCCTACCTTTAAGCCATCCATTAAACTGCTGGATGCTACGATGATCGTGGCCGGCAGTATGATCGGTTCCGGGATCTTTATTGTCAGTGCAGATATTACCCGTCATACCGGAAGCGCAGGCTGGCTGCTGCTGGTGTGGCTGATCACCGGCTTCATGACGCTTACTGCCGCATTGAGCTACGGGGAGCTGAGCGGAATGTTTCCAAGGGCAGGAGGACAATACATATACCTGAAGGAGGCATATAACCCTATGACGGCCTTCCTGTATGGCTGGAGCTTTTTCACCGTTATACAAACAGCTACCATTGCCGCTGTAGGCGTAGCCTTTGCCAAATTCACCGCCTATCTCCTGCCGGCGTTCAGTGAAGAAAATGTGCTGCTTTCTGTGGGCGCTTTAAATATCACTGCGGCACAACTACTTTCCATTGGGGTGATCGTTTTACTAACCTATATGAATACACGTGGAATTGAAGGAGGTAAAACCATTCAAACCACCTTTACACTCACCAAGCTGGTGAGCCTCGCCGCGTTGATCATTTGCGGGCTGCTGGCTGTGAAGCCGGAAGTGTGGCAGGCCAACTGGCAACAGGCATGGCAACTGCATCCGCTCACTGCAGACGGCAGCATTTCATTCTACACCACCGTCGCCGCTTTCGGCGCTATTGCGGCTGCCATGGTTGGATCGGTGTTCAGCAGCGACTCCTGGCACAATGTGGCCTTTGTTGGCGGGGAAATAAAAAGCCCTAAGAGGAATATCGGGCTGAGTCTTTTCCTGGGAACAGCCATCGTGACTGTTATCTACCTACTTACCAATATCACTTACCTGGCGGTACTCCCTTTATCAGAGATTGCACATGCGCCGAAAGACCGTGTAGCCGTGTCCGTGTCGCAGGCCGTACTTGGAAACACCGGTACTGTAATTATTGCCGTTATGATCATGATCTCCACATTTGGCTGCAACAACGGGCTGATACTGGCCGGGGCCCGTGTATATCATACCATGGCAAAGGATGGCCTGTTCTTTAAAAAGGCCGGCCATCTAAACCGCGCTTCGGTGCCTTCTTTTGCATTATGGATCCAATGCGTGGTGGCCTGCTTATGGTGCCTGAGCGGCCGTTACGGCGATCTGCTGGATATGATCTCTTTCGTAGTGGTGGCCTTTTATATGCTTACTATTGCAGGTATCTTTATTCTCCGCAAGAAACGCCCGGATGCCGACAGGCCCTACAAAGCTTTCGGATATCCCGTATTGCCTGTGCTATATATATTGATGGGCATTGCTTTCTGCGGCCTGCTGTTTGTATATAAACCAAGATTTACATGGCCGGGATTATTCATTACCCTGTCTGGTATACCCGTGTACTTTTTAGCCAACAGTAACCGTACTGCTGTTTCCCAAAAGGAAAATATAACCACCACCGATCCTTCTTACTAAATGATATGTCAACCAGGGGGACTATTAAAAGTCCCCCTCCTTTACTTTCCCCATAAGCGTATCCCTTACGCCTTTCAAAGTATTAATACATAATTAATCCAGTACCATACCCGGGCAAAAAACTATACACGTACATTTACAAAATTCGTTACCTTACCAGCAGAAAATGATACAATGCAATGTGATGTAGATATGTAATTCCTTTTCTGACTAAGCGATACGACGTGCCATATTGATCATGTGAAAGCCAACTTTGTTTCATCTCTTTTTGAGGGACGCAGTGAATTATATAAGATCCCTGCAGCAGGCAGATGTGCAATAACGATTTAGCAAATTTATTTAATCACAACCAAAAAACATTAGGCTACAAAACAATAAAGACAGGCCGTATATCTGTTCCATTTACGTTTATTCAAATTCACGTCTTATTCATTTGTTATGAGGTACTCATTAATTGGAAAATTATGCTTTCTGATGGTCTTTCTATGCGTAGCCAGCAGCGTGGCTTTTGCGCAAAAGACCCTTACCGGAAAAGTTACCGGGACGGCAGATGGTGCTGGTCTGCCTGGTGTAAATATTATCGTAACCGGCACCTCTGCCGGCGCCAGTACCGATGCAAAAGGGAACTATACCCTTTCTTTACCACCGGGTGCTAAATCGGTTTTGTTCTCGTTTATAGGGTACGAACCCCAAACAGTTACTATCGGCGACAAAACCATTATCAATGTAGCCCTGGCCGCCGCCACCAAAGGATTGGGAGAAGTAGTGGTAGTAGGTTACGGTGTGCAGAGCCGCCGCGATGTAACCGGTACCATCGCCTCTGTAAAAGGATCAGATATTAAGAACCTCCCTGTATCAGACGCCGCACAGGCCATCCAGGGCCGCGTTACAGGCGTGGATATAGTTCGGTCCGACGCCTCTCCCGGCAGCACGCCCTCTATCCGTATACGCGGTACCGGCACCATTAATAATGCCGACCCGCTGATCATTATTGACGGCGTGCCCGCAGGCGGCCTGGCCGATGTAAGCCCAAACGACATCGCCTCCATGGAAATACTTAAAGACGCCTCCTCTTCTGCTATCTATGGCACCCGCGCCGCTAACGGCGTGGTGATCATTACCACCAAAAAAGGTAATTATGGCGAAAAACTGAAGGCATCGGTGAATGTATACCGCGGCATTTCCAACGTCTCACACTATGTGTCGCTGCTCACCGCTCCCGATCTGGTAAAACTGAAACAGGAACGCTATACCAACGATGGAGTACCTATAGAGGCTGTATGGCAGGATCCATACTATGCCACCCAGCGCACCGACTGGCAGCGCGCACTGTTTGGCACCGGGCATATCACCAATGCTGATGTGAACCTGCGGGGCGGTAACAATACTTCCAATTATATGTTCAGCGCAGGTTACTATAATGAAGATGGCATCATCACCAACTCCTACTTCAAAAGATATTCCGTACGCATCAACTCAGAACATAAGCTGGGCAAGCGTGTAAAAGTGGGCGAAAACCTGCAGCTTACCTATAAACAAAACAGCGGACCCGATACCTATTCTTCACAAACCGGTCTTATTTTCAGCGCGCTGCGCTTTAACCCCGCTATCCCCGTTCACAACCCCGATGGCAGCTGGGGCAGCTCTAAAGCCAGCAATGAACTGGGCGATATCAATAACCCCGTATATACTGCTGAAACCACTGACACCTGGACCAAAAACTACCGCATGCTGGCCAGCGTATATGCCGAAGTGGAGATCATGGATGGACTTTCCCTCCGCGCCAATTATGGTTTCGATGGCAGCCTGGTGAACCAGTTCAGCTTCAACCCGAAAGTACTTGACCAAACCAGGGCCCGCGATCATGCTGAACTTTTTACCCGCAATGAAAGCTATAACAGCCAGCTGAGTGAAATATTCCTCACCTATAACAAAGTGCTGTCGAACATACATCACATCACTGTTACCGGTGGCTACTCCCAGCAAACCTATAACGGGTCCTGGAACCAGGCGGAAAGATGGGGATATAATGATGAATCGAAAGACCAACTGGTACTAAGCAATGGTAACGACATCCACGATGCAAAAGGCAATTACTTTAATGCCAATGCCATTGCCTCCGGATTTATCAGGGGTTTTTACGGCTTTAAAGATAAATACCTGCTCACCGTTACCTTCCGCGCCGACGGATCCTCCAGGTTTGCACCAGACCAGCGCTGGGGCTATTTCCCCGCCTTCTCCGCAGGCTGGCGTATCTCCGATGAAAGCTTCTTCAAAGACAATATCAAAGCAATCAGCAACCTCAAAATAACAGGTGGCTGGGGACAACTGGGTAACCAGAATGTTACCGAATTCCAGTACCTCGCACAGATCAATAAAGACCGCCGCTATAATTTCGGGGAAACCTCGTACACCGGCATCTGGAACTCCAGGCTGGCCAACCCGGATATCACCTGGGAAAAAGCCGAAATGACCAACATCAGCCTGGAAGCAGGGTTCTTCCATGATAAACTGAATGCCACCATCACCTGGTTTAATAAAAATACCAACGATATGCTGGTACCAGCTCCTGAAATGGATCTGCATGGCACCTCCGCTATCCCCGACCGGAACCTTGGCCAGTTAAACAACAAGGGCTGGGAAATAGAAGTAGGCTACCAGGGCGGCAACGATAAGTTCCATTATAATGTAAGCGCCAACGCATCCTTCATCAAAAATGAAGTCACTAAATTATACGACCCTTCTTCCTATATCGGCTCTACCCCCTATGGCAGGCAGGGACAGGAAATTTCCCGCACCTATGTGGGCCAGCCGCTGGCTTCTTTCTATGGCTGGAAAACAGGCGGTATTTACCAGACCATGGACGAGATCAATAACGATCCCAACATCAGCAAAGATCCCAACAAAGACAATATCCAACCGGGCGATGTACGCTTCCTGGATACCAATGGCGATAACATGGTAAATGATAAAGACCGCATAAACCTGGGCAGCCCCAATCCTAAAGTGGTATATGGCATACAGGCCAGCGCAGGCTATAAAGGCTTTGACCTGAGCCTCTCCTTTGCCGGTGTAGGCGGCGTAAAACTTTACAACGCCGATAAAATGCAGGGAATGGATGCCAACTATCCATACAACCTCTATGCAGATGCACTGAACCGCTGGCATGGCGCCGGTACCAGCAACACGGTGCCCAGAATGACCCTTGGCAATGCCAACCAGAACAACCGCGCTTCCGACCGTTTCGTGGAAAGCGGCGATTACTTCTCCCTGAGAAATGCAGCACTTGGCTACACCATCCCATCCAAAGTATGGGGACGCAGCGGCATTTCAGATATCCATGTATATGTGGCCGCACAAAACCTGTTCATGCTCACCAGCTATTCCGGCCTGACCCCGCAACTGGGCTATAGCGGCTCTTCAGACGGCAGCAAAGGCACCTCCGACGGGAACAGGCAGAGAGGCGTAGACGTAGCCGCTTATCCGCAGGCACGGACCTTTACATTTGGCGCTACCCTCAACTTTTAATTCACGGGAACTTTAAATCAATTACTATGCAACGGATCAAATATATATTAGCACTCACGGGGTTACTTTTCACCGGCTGTAAAAGCGTACTGGATGTAACTCCACAGGGATTGTACAGTACCGGTAACTACTGGCGTAACCAAAGCGATGCTGTGGACGGCGTAACCGGTATCTATAATATTTTACTGGAAGAAGATTATACCGGCTTTAATGAATTTGTGTTCGATAATTGCTCAGACGACCAGGTACGCGGCGGTGATCATGATTACGATGGGGTGATAGAAGATTTCACCTATGATGCATCCACCTACAGCGTAAGAGTAGGCTGGAGATGGAAATATGAAACCATTAACCGCTCCAACAACGTACTGATCTATGTACCTAAAATTGCAGGCATGGATGCTGACATTAAGAACCGCTGCCTGGGAGAAGCACACTTCTTCCGCGCATTCGCTTACTGGCGCCTGCTGCTGATCTATGGCGAAGCTCCTATTATCACGGAAGATGATGTACTCAAATCTTCCTACAACAAACCCAAAGTAACAGCAGATGAGCTGCGCGCCCAGATTGAAAGCGACTTACTGGCGGCTGCCGATCAGCTGCCCGAAAGCTATGATGATGCCAATAAAGGCCGCGTAAGCAAAGGCGCTGCATGGGGCCTGCTTTGTAAACTGTATATGAACTGGGCCAAGCTGGACAAAGCCATTGAATACGGCAACAAAGTAATTAGCAATGCTAACTATAAACTGGCGCCTAACTATGCGGATAATTTCAGCGTAGCCACCGGCAATAATCCGGAAATGCTGCTGGCCGTTCAAACAGTAGATGGAAATGGTTACTCCGATTTCATTACCTATCATGCCCCCCGCAACTGGAACGGATGGAGTTTCTTCTACCCTACCAAAGGACTGGTAGATGAATTTGAAGCCGGCGATCCACGTAAAAACATCTGTATCATGCAGCCCGGCGATAAGATCAACATCGGTACCGGCATTGCCACCTATGAAGCGGCGGCTTCCTGGAGCGGCTATCACTACAAGAAATTCTGCAGCTGGAAACCCTCCGGCGGATTGGATTACTCTCTTAAAACACCACTGATGCGCGCGGCAGATATTTACCTGCTGGTAGCAGAAGCAAAGATCCGCTTAAACGGACCAGGCGCCGGTGATGTGGAAATCAATGCCATCCGCAAACGTGCTTCAGCCACTTTGCCTGCTGTTACCAATGCCGGCATGGCCGCACTGATGCATGAACGCAGGGTGGAACTATGCGGGGAAAATGAAAGGCACCAGGACCTGCTGCGCTGGGACAAAGCCAGCCTGGTGGATATCGTGGAGCTGTACAAAAAGCCCAAGCTGGCGTATAACGGTACCGTGATCACCAGGGGCGGGGCGCCACGGAAATTCAGCAAACCCAAAAACTACTACTTCCCGATGCCTCAGCAGGAGATCGACAGAAGCAAAGGCACACTCGTGCAGAACCCTAACTATTAGTGGTGGGCCGCCTTCGGCGGCGCGCGGAGTTTGTCTGACTCAGGATTAAACTGATTACGCTGATTACACTGATTTTATCTTTTGGATTTTTAAAGGATTGAATTAATAAAAAATTAAGGGAGATAAAAGCAATACCCGCTTTTATCTCCCTTAATCATTTACTAAATCTCAAAGATAAAATCAGTGTAATCAGCGTAATCAGTGTAATCAGCGTAATCAGTTTAATCCTGAGTCAGACAAACTCCGCGCGCCGCCGAAGGCGGTAAGCGAGTTATTTCACTGAAAACTTATACACAGTTGTCTGCGAAAATGTGTCACCTGGTTTCAGGATCACATTCGGGAAAGACGGCTGGTTGGGAGAATCAGGGAAGTGTTGTGTTTCCAGGCAAAGAGCGGCATTCTGCACATATTTCTGCCCGTTACGGGTGTTGGTAAGCGTACCATCCAGGAAGTTGCCGGTATAGAACTGGATACCAGGCTGAGTGGTGGCTACTTCCATGTAACGGCCGCTGGTAGGGTCATACAGTGTAGCTACTGTTTCCAGTACGCCTTCCTGTTTGTCCAGTACCCAGTTGTGATCGTAGCCTCCTTTTACTTTACCTATATCTGCACCGATCTTTTTAGCAGTAGTAAAATCCATTGGCGTGCCTTTCACAGGCTCCAGTTTACCGGTTGGGATCAGCTTATCATTTACAGGGGTGTAGCGACTGGCCTTCAGAGACAATTCATGCCCGAGGATAGTGCTGTCTTTTCCTGCGGAAAGATTGAAGTAAGCATGATTGGTAAGGTTCACCGGTGTTGGCTTATCGGTAGTAGCCTTGTAGGTGATCTGCAGGGCGTTGTCTGGCGTGAGCGTATACACTACAGTAGCCTGGAGATTACCAGGGTAGCCTTCTTCTCCGTCTTTACTGTTATATACCAGCTGCAGGCTGCTGTCGCCCGCAGGAGTGGCCGCCCAAACTACTTTGTCAAATCCTTTCAGTCCGCCGTGCAAACTGTTACCGTTATTGTTAGGAGCCAATGTGTACTCTTTGCCATCCAGTTTAAACTTTGCATTGGCAATACGGTTGGCATAACGGCCCACCAGTGCCCCAAAATATGGCTGACCTTTCTGCTGATAGCCGGAAAGTGAATCGTAAGACAATACCACATTGCCTTTCTCTCCCTGTTTGTCGGGGGTGATAATATCCGTGATGGTACCGCCATAGTTCAGGATCTTTACTTCCATCCCGTTTGCATTCTTCAGGGTATATTGCAACACTTCCTGGCCATCTGCCTGGCCAAAGCTGCGTGGACCATTTGTTACAGCCGTTTCAGCTGTTGCAGTAGAATCCTTGCTTTCGGCTGTTTTTGCAGTATTATTGTTGCAGGAGGCCAGCATGGTACCGCCTGAAATCATGAGAGCGGTTAACGCCTTAAGGTTCATGTCCATAACGTATTTTGATGTTAAGTGAAAAAGAGTCACTAAATATCGGGATAATCCCGTTAAAGTCAAATATTTTTATTTGAAATTTATTGTCACAAGAACAATTAAAAACGCTATTGATTAAAATACGTGTACTATCTGTCAATAATTGGAAAGTAAGTATACGGTGTGCGGATTAGTTTTAGCATGTTAAATACTGAAGAAATGAAAAGACTGATCACTACAGGGCTGTTGCTGGCAGGCAGCCTCCAGCTGTACTATAGCGCCTGCGCTCAATCCTATGTGCCGGAATGGAAAGAAAAAAAGATGAAAGTGCTGCCGGCTGCCACCATAAAAGCATACCCGTTCCCGATAACAGATGTCACCCTCCTGGAGAGCCCATTTAAAACAGCGATGCAGGCGGATGCCAGGTACCTGTTAAAGATAGATCCCGACCGGCTGTTATCTGCCTTCCGCACCAATGCCGGGCTACCTGCAAAAGGCAAACAATATGGCGGATGGGAAACGGGCGGTCTTGCAGGCCATACCATGGGGCATTACCTGTCGGCCTGCTCCATGCAATATGCCGCCACTAAAGATACGGCCTATCTCAACCGGGTGGCCTACCTGGTCAGTGAGCTGGCACTGTGCCAGCAGAACCGCCACAATGGTTATATAGGCGCCTTCCCCAATGATGATAAACTCTGGTCTGAAATTGCTGCCGGCGATATCCGTTCCCGGGGCTTCGACCTTAACGGCGGCTGGTCGCCCTGGTATACCGTGCACAAAATCATGGCCGGCCTGCTGGACGCATGGCTGTACTGTAACAATGCGGAAGCGCTGCAGGTAAACAAAGGCATCGCCGACTGGACCGGCAACGTGATCAAAAACCTGTCGGAAGAACAGATGCAGAAAATGCTGATCTGCGAATACGGGGGCATGGCGGAAACACTGGTAAATACCTACGCTTTAAGCGGCGATAAAAAATACCTGGACCTCTCCTATCGCTTTTATGATAAACGCATCCTGGATTCCCTGGCTATAGGGAAAGATATACTTCCGGGAAAGCACTCCAACACCCAGATCCCTAAGGCCATTGCCAGTATCCGCAGGTATGAGCTGAATAAAGATCCCAAAGATGCGGCTATCGCAAAATACTTCTGGGAAGTAGTTACCAGGGACCACTCCTACGCAAACGGGGGCAACAGCAATTATGAATACTTCGGTCCCGCAAGACAGCTCAATGAAGCGCTCACCGACAATACCACCGAAACATGCAATACCTATAACATGCTTAAACTCACCAGGCACCTGTTTGCACTGGATCCGCAGGCACGCCTGATGGACTACTACGAGAAAGCATTATACAATCATATCCTCGCCTCGCAACACCACGAAACCGGTATGATGTGCTATTTTGTGCCGCTCCGTATGGGAGGTCATAAAGAATACAGCGATGAGTTTGAAACCTTCACCTGCTGCGTGGGATCAGGCATGGAGAATCATGTGAAATACGGGGAAAGCATTTACTATCGTGGCGCCGACGGCAGCCTGTTCGTAAACCTGTTTATCCCTTCCGTACTGCAATGGAAAGAGAAAGGTGTTACTATAAAACAGGAAAACAAACTGCCAGCAGATAATCGTATAACCCTCACCGTTAGCACAAAGAAAGCAGCGCCATTCACCATGCGTATCCGCAAACCGGCATGGGCCAGGGCAGGTATGACCCTCCGGGTAAATGGTACGGAACAACCACTGCAGACAGATGAAAGCGGCTACCTCTCTGTTACCCGCAACTGGAAGAACAACGACCAGGTAACGCTTACCCTACCGGCAGATGTATATTCAGAAGCCCTCCCTGACAATCCCAACAGGCAGGCATTATTCTATGGCCCGGTATTATTGTCCGGCACCCTGGGAGAAAAAGAACCCGACCCTGTAAGCGGCGTTCCTGTACTGGTACCAGCCAACCAGCAACCCGTTACGTGGATCAGCCGGACGGAAGATCCTGAATCGCTCATCTTCCGCACCACCGGTACCGCGCAGCCAAAGGATGTAACACTCACTCCTTTTTATCAAACCCGCAATGAATACTACACCGTATACTGGGATGTATTTACCCCGCAAAGCTGGCAGGAACAGCAGGTGAAATACGCTGCCGCGAAAAAAGCACAGCAGGAACTGGATGCACGTACTACAGATATTCTGCGCCCCGGTGAAATGCAACCTGAAAGGGATCATGAATTTACCGGTGAAAAAACCAGCACGGAAGAGGAACATGGACGTAAATGGCGTATCGCCTGGCCCGGAGGATATTTCTCCTTTAACATGAAGGTAGATCCCAACTCCCGCCATTCACTGCAATGCACCTACTGGGGCATGGATAACCGGGGCCGCACCTTTGATATCATTGTAGATGGCACTACCATTGCTACCGAAGATCTCAACAAATTTAAAGAGAGCCGCTTCTATCCTGTTTCATACGATATTCCGGAGCATCTTACCAAAGGTAAACAAAGCGTAAACATCCGCTTCGTGCCCAAAGCCAATAATAGCGCGGGCCCGTTATACGGATGCAGAATAATAAAAGAATAAACACTACAGGTGTTAGCGGGTAGTTTCCGCTAACACCTGTTTTATTACCGGCCAGTCACTTTCCCATTGCAACAGTTCCACCTTCAGCGTTGTTTTACCCCGGTTACCTGCATCATATCCGTGAAAAACAAGATAGTCGTTCCCTGCCGGGAACGGATTGTATCACCATACCTTTATCGATCCATTTAAAATCACGCGATCGCGGATCCAACGTCCTGTTAACCGTCACCCCGATGGCAGATGTATTTTTACCAAAGGCGGAAACCGCATAATACAGATAATACCACCCGTTATGATAACTGATGTCCGGCGCCCAGGTATGCCCTTTAAAACCGACAACGGCGGCCTGTGTCGTGCATAATACCTGTTTCATGCGTCTTTTTTTACCCAAAAAAAAACGGCGGCAGGAAAAATTTCCCTGCCGCCGGTACATACCTGCCAGGTGACTATTTATTTATTCTTGCGCGGATCACATAGAATGACCAGGGCGCTATTTCCGTACGGATCGTTTTTCCTTTGATCGCAATACTTTTCTCCTGCGGGGAAATGCGGGTAGGCTGATCCAGTGAATTAAGCCCCGGCAGGCTATCGCTGCCCAGGGTAATCAGGCGGCCATTGGCCGCCAGCCCTTTCACCCCTTGTACAGCTACCGTCACCGGTTTAGGAGTAGCTGCCGCATTCACCAGTTTAATGATCAGTTCACCGGTGGCATTATCTACTACCGTAGACGCATATACGCTATCCTGCCCGCTGATGAACTCATTACCTTTTAGTATAGGTACTACAGTTGTGCCTTTGTGGTTGCCGTAAAGTTTTTGTACATAGTAATTAGGCGTACCATAGGCGCGCAGGTTATCAAACCAGATAAGGTCCGGTGTCCACTGCCATCCATCCACATGCGCCAGCAGCGGTGCATAGGATGCCATCACCACTACATCTGTATTACGTTCCAGGCCGGTCATAAAGGCGGCTTCCGCCAATGCGCACAACCAGCTGTTCTTATTATCACCATTGCCTACTCCCTTGCTGTGTGCGGCATACTCGCCGGCAAAGATCTTAGGGCCTTTACGGTCGTAGGAATCATAACGGGCCGCATTGCGGAAGAACCACTCGGGAGAGCTGTAGTAATGCTCATCAAGAATGTCCGCATTCAGCTTACGGAGGGTATCGTTGAGGAAAGTAAATTTATCACCGTCGGGGTCGGGGCCAAGACTATTCACCAGTTTAATCTCCGGGTATTTGTTCTTTATGGCCTTTGCAAAGGCGGTATAACGCTCTACGTATTGCGGCCCCCACTGCTCATTGCCTACACCCATCATTTTCAGGTTAAAAGGCGCAGGATGGCCCATTTTTGCACGCAGGGCGCCCCATTTCGTACTTACGTCCCCGTTAGCAAATTCAATCAGGTCCAGTGCGTCCTGGATATAAGGATCCAGTTCATTCACAGCAACCACCTCTGCACTGTTGAACTGGCAGGCCATGCCACAGTTGAGGATAGGCAAAGGAGAAGCGCCTATATCTTCCGCCAGCTGGAAATATTCAAAGAAGCCAAGTCCGAACGACTGGAAATAATCCGGTGTAGCGCGGTGTGCAAATTCATTGTTCCACCGGTTCATGATCACTTCACGATCATTCACGTCTCCCACTGTTTTTTTCCACTGGTAGCGGTTCGTCAGCTCACGCCCTTCTACAATACAGCCGCCGGGAAAGCGCAGGAAACCCGGGTGCAGGTCGGCCAGCAGTTGCACCAGGTCGGCGCGCAGCCCGTTGCTCCGTTCCTTCCAGGTATGCTGAGGGAACAGGGAGATCATATCTACATCTATCACACCGTTGCCATCGAAAGCCACTTTCAGCTTTCCTTTTGGTACAGTAGCATTAGCGGTGAAACTGGCCTTGTATTGCTGCCAGTTGCTGCCTTGCGGTGTTACAGTAGCGCCGCCAATGGCTTTGCCTGCATCATCCAGCAGGGTCACAGTAAGCTTTACAGCGCCCTCCTGTTGGCGGGCATACACGGAAAAGTTGTATTGTTCCCCTGCTTTGATCCCCATGCCACGGAACCCTTCATTCACGATCTCAAAGCTACGTGTATCCGGCATCGTTATCCTTGCAAAGCGGGGATTGGAAGGATGGTCTTCTTTACGGTTAACCACCACTATCTGCCCGTTGGATACAGCGTCTTTTGGTATGCTCCATCCCATAAGCGGAGAGCTGAACTCAAAAGAACGGTTCTTTACCAGCTCCGCATAAATGCCTCCATCTGCACTGAGATTGATGTCTTCAAAGAAAATACCCCACATGTTGGGCGATACCGGCGTTTTCACCTCGCCGGCCTTTACAGTAAAATTCAACGGTTGCTGTGCGGCTAACGGGGTAGTATATACGCCCCCGAGCAGGGCCAGCGCCGTGATAAAACGTTGTGTTCTCATATATGATTATACCGTTTTTTTTGATTCAGACTGCAGGGCCGTTATGTTGCAGCATATGCGGATCCGGAACAAAGTTCAGGAAGGCGTGGAAATTGGCGTTGTATTTTTTCCGGTCTATCTTATAATAAAAAGCGCCTTTCTTGGAGCTTAGTTTATCCTTGTCGGTGAGCTTTACCAGCAGCTTGGTAGACAGGATCTTGCGGCTGAAATTACCTTTATCAAAAGAGATATTATACACAGATTCGTAGAGGTGCTGTAACTGCGGGATAGTGAATTTTCCCGGCAGCAGTTCCAGCAGCAGCGGATGCAATGCCGCTTTGTAGCGCAGTTTCTCCTTTGCAAGATCTACCATGGCCTTATGATCAAAAATAAGTTCCGGGTGATGGTTGATCGGGAACCATACTGCATGGAAATCTTCATTCAGTTGCTGTTTGTATTTCTGAATATCGATCAGGGCAGTGTAGGCCACTGATACGGTGCGTTCCACCGTATCGCGGGAAGGAGAACTGAAGGTATGGAGCTGTTCCATATAAATACCATCCAGTCCGCTGAGGTTTTTCAACACCCTGCTGGCAGCGTCTTCGGCGCTTTCCTCTTCCTGGATAAATCCGCCTACCAGGCTCCATTGACCCTTGCAGGGCTCAAATCCCCTCTGTATCAGCAGCAGTTTCAGTTCCTGGCCATCGAATCCAAATATGATACAGTCAACGGCAAATAATAATCGGGTCTGCTGTGAATATCTTCTCATAATAATAATTTATTGTAGCGGATTTTGTCTGACTCAGGATTATGATGATTACGCTGATTTATTATTTTGGATTTTAGCTGATTTTTATCAAAACAATAGAAGCAAATCAAAGTAAATCTAAAAATAAAATCAGCGTAATCATCATAATCCTGAGTCAGACAAAACTCGCGTTACCAGAAGCGGATGTACAATGCGGATAAGAGCAGCAGTGTTATTACAATCATCACGGTAGTGGCCGGGCTGATCTTAAACATTGATTTATCCAGTACAAAGGCTTTCGGGTTCACTTTTGGTCCTGCAAAGCTGATGGCGATCATCACTATCATGGTGAACATGAAGGCCAGTCCCATACAGATGAGGAAAGGAATTTCATAACCGCCTTTACCATTGGGGTAAGCGGTATAGAAAATTGTTTCATGGCCAAGTACAGCAGGTGCAAACTGGTTAAAGAATACACAAAGTGTGAAACCTGTAATGATACCCGCTACTGCAGCAGCGCCGGTAGTGCGTTTCCAGAACATTCCCAGCAGGAACATGGCGAATACGCCCGGGCTGATAAAGCCGGTATATTTCTGGATAAAAGTAAATCCACCTTCACCACCAATGCCCAGCAGGTCGTTCCAGGTAAAGAGGATGCCCAGCAACATGGCGGCAACAACGGTGATGCGACCGGTCCACACCAGCTTTGCTTCAGAGGCATCCTTCTTAATATATTTACGGTATACGTCGAGTGTAAAGATAGTAGAGATACTATTGGCCTTACCCGCAAGAGAGGCTACGATAGCGGCTGTTAAAGCGGCGATAGACAAGCCCTTCAGTCCTGATGGCAGGAATCCGAGAATAGCGGTGTAGGCGCCGTCTTTGCTGGCCAGGTTAGGCAGGTGGCCATTCTTCTGTAATACATACGCAGCAATACCCGGCAGCATTACAATGATAGGCATCATGATTTTCAGTAAGCCTGCAAAGAGAATACCGTTGCGGGCTGTTTGCAGATCCGCGCCCAGTGCACGTTGCGTAATATACTGGTTGCAACCCCAGTAGTTGAGGTTCACGATCCACTGGCCGGCAGCATACATCAGGATACCGGGGAGCACCAGGTACTTATTGATGTATTCCTGTGAAGAAGTGGCATCCGGCTTTGCAAGGATCATGTGAAAATGATCCGGCGCATCTTTCATGAGGGCGCCGAAACCAGCAAGCGCATTGTGGCCCAGGCCAAACTTCTCACTTACCAGGGTTAAGGCCATGTAAGTAGTGGCCAATCCCCCGATGATCAATACTCCTACCTGGATCACATCTGTATAACCTATCACTTTCATACCGCCAAGCGTAATAATGATGGCAAATACAGAAAGCGCAATCATCACCACATGCAGGTACTCTCCTCCCAGCAGGCCATTGATGGCCAATGCGCCGAGGTAGAGGATAGAGGTGAGATTAACAAACACGTAGAGGAATAACCAGAAAATAGCCATGATCAGCGCCACAGTTTCATTGTAACGCGTTTTCAGGAACTGCGGCATGGTATAGATCTTATTCTTCAGGTAGATGGGAATAAACCATACTGCAATGATGATAAGAGCAATAGCGGCGATCCATTCATAGGCGGCAACAGCAATACCAACGAAGTAGCCATCGCCGCTCATTCCGATAAACTGCTCCGCAGAAATATTTGATGCAATCAGTGAAGCACCGATTGCCCACCAGGTAAGGGAACCTTCTGCCAGGAAGAAGTCTTTGGTATCTGTATGCTGCTTCTTTTTCTTCCTGTATATCCAGTAGCCATATACGGCAACCACGATAAAATAAGTAATGAAGACGAGTATATCGCCGGTGGAAAGGATGTTTTGCATAACGGGCAGTTTATTATCTTTTGCTTTAAGAAGTTGGCTGATGATAAAGCAACCGGCGGGCATTTCCAATGTGATTGAAGCGCCCGCCGGCAGTTGGAATTATTTAAAAGCAACATCGTTCCAGCGCAGCTCATTTTTGAATTCGCGCAGGTCGGTATGCTTTCCTATCAGTGCCAGTTCAATACCTGCCATTTCTGCAAAGTCCTGCATATGTGCGGAGGTAAGGTTCTGGCTGTAGCAGGTATGGTGTGCGCCACCTGCGAGGATCCAGGCAGTGCAGCCTTTTTTCATGTCAGGGTATGGCTTCCAGAGCACGCGGGCCACCGGTAGCTTTGGCAGGTCCTGTGGCGGCTCCACGGCTTCCACTTCATTTACCAGCAGGCGGAAACGGTTGCCCATGTCCACAATGGAAGCGTTGATAGCTGGTCCGGCAGCAGCATTAAATACAAGGCGTACCGGGTCGGCTTTCCCACCTATGCCCAGCGGGTGTTTTTCGCACGATGGCTTGCCGCTGGCAATGGAT
Source organism: Chitinophaga polysaccharea (assembly GCF_902150045.1). Taxonomy (GTDB): domain Bacteria; phylum Bacteroidota; class Bacteroidia; order Chitinophagales; family Chitinophagaceae; genus Chitinophaga; species Chitinophaga polysaccharea_A. The sequence goes on along the minus strand of NZ_CABFVU010000001.1, from coordinate 2,988,088 downwards.
TCACAGATCTCCAACATATGGGAGCCCAGCACCATTGGATTAGACGGATCAAAGTGATAGGTATAATCTTCCATGAAGGAGTTTCCACCAGGTAAGCCGCTACCCATTACTTTCATGGCCCGCACCAGCGCAGCTGTTTTCCAGTCGCCTTCCCCGGCGAAACCGTAACCTGCTTTCATGAGGCGCTGCACTGCAATGCCCGGCAGTTGTACCATGCCATGAAGGTCTTCAAAAGTATCAGAGAAGCCTTTGAAATTCCCGTTTTCCAGGAAGGCTTTCAGACCCAGCTCAATGCGTGCCGCATCTTTCAGGGCGGGGTCCTGCAGGAGCGCGGAAGATATCGTATATACGTCGCCGTATTCTTTTACGAGGGAGGCTACAGCCGCATCGGAGATACCGTTGATCACACTAACGAGATCGCCTATACCGTGAGTGTTGCAGGAAAAACCGAATACGGATTCCGCTTCCACCTTATCCCCGTCAGTAACGGCTACAAAGCGCATATTATCGCCAAAGCGTACAAAACGTGCGCCCTGCCAGTCGTGCCAACCGGCGGCAACCCTTGCCCATGCGCCCAGCTCATCCAGTGCTTCAGGGTCCTGCCAGTGACCTGTTATCACTTTGCGGTTCATACGCATACGGCTCATCATGAATCCGAACTCCCTGTCGCCATGCGCGCTCTGGTTCAGGTTCATAAAGTCCATATCAATTTCGCTCCAGGGGATATCGCGGTTGAATTGTGTATGCAGGTGGCAGATGGGTTTGGACAATGCTTTCAGGCCACGGATCCACATTTTTGCGGGGGAGAAAGTATGCATCCAGGTAACTACGCCTATACAGTTGGGAGCGGCATTTGCTTCCATGCATACAGCATAGATTTCGTCCGGTGTTTTCACAGTAGGTTTATATACTACGGTAACGGGTATACGTGCATCGCCGTTCAGGGAAGCGGCAATTTCCTGGCTGTGTGCGGCTACCTGTTTCAATGTTTCTTCTCCGTACAGGTGCTGACTGCCGGTTACAAACCAGATCTCGAAATTTTTCAGATTAATCATGTTGCTTGGTTTATTGCCCGTAATAGGAATTGGGGCCATGTTTACGTTCAAAATGTTTCCGGATCAGCGCATCTTTCAGTCGGGGTGCATTATTGTTTATCGACTCAGTGAGATACGCCATTTGAGCCACCGATTCCAGTACGGCGCTGTTATACACTGCTTTGGCAGGAGTTTTTGCCCAGGTGAATGGTGCATGGTTCCCTACCAGGATCATTTCAATCTCTTCGTAGGACAGCCCTCTTTCCGCCAGTGTGTTCATGATCTGGAAGCCGGTCTGGTATTCGTAATCGCCGGCAATCATCTCGTCCGACATGGGCGGGGCGCAGGGAATATCCACGGTGTTATGATCGGCGTGCGTGGTGCCGTAAATGGGAATGTCGCGCTGGCTTTGTGCCCATGCCGTAGCGTAGGTGGAATGGGTATGCACAATGCCGCCGATATGTTCCCAGTGTTTATACAATACGGCGTGGGTGAGGGTATCGGAGGAGGGACGTAACTGCCCGTCAACTGTTTTACCATCAAAGTCCACGATTACCATTTTTTCGGGAGATAGTTCCGCATAGGGCACTCCGCTCGGCTTGATGGCAAACACGCCCAGCTGCCGGTCCGCCGCGCTTACATTCCCGAAGGTGAAGATCACCAGTCCCAGCGCGGGCAGCTGCATATTGGCTTCGTATGCCGCCTGCCGGATATGTTGATACTGTTGCATACTGAATTAATCAATAGTGATGGCGGAGGTAAATGCGCCTAATGCTTTATACTTCTGGTACCTGCTTTCGTATATACCTGCCCGTTGGGCGTCGGGATGGTAGGTCACTTCAAAGCCCTGTCCCATTGCTTCCATAGCGTCTTCCACCCTGCTGAACAATCCTGCCGCAGTAGCTGCGAACATGGCGGCGCCCAGTGCGCAGGTTTGTTCGGAGCGGTGAATGCGGATAGGCATATTCATCACATCAGCCATCATCTGCATGATAAAGGCTGATTTTTTGGCTACGCCGCCGATGCCTATTAAACCTTTCACAGGCACTCCTTCCCTTTCAAACCTCTCTACGATGGCTTTGGCGCCAAAGCAGGTAGATTCCGCCACGGTGCGGAAAATGCGGGGAGCGTCTGTAGCCAGGTTCAGGCCGGTGAGGGTACCTTTCAGCGACTGGTCGGCATCCGGTGTACGGCGCCCGTTGAGCCAGTCTATTCCCAGCTCACTGTGCTCTTCAGGCGGGATCTGTGCGGCCTGTTTGGCCAGTTCCGTAATTAGCCTGGCAGAGGTTTCCTGTGCCAGTTTTGCGGCGGTTTCCACATCAATGAGCGACGACGAAGGCAGCAGCTGATGTAACGGCCACGCCAGTACGTTGCTGAACCAGGCATAGGCGTCGCCAAAAGCCGACTGCCCTGCTTCCATGCCCATCATACCGGGGATCACAGATCCCGGCACCTGTCCGCAGATACCTTTCACCAGTTTATGTTTCATTTCATCCATGGGCGCCACCAGCATATCGCAGGTGGAAGTGCCCATTACCTTGCTGAGATGGTAAGGTTCAATTTGTCCGCCTACCGCGCCCATATGCGCATCAAATGCACCAATGCCTATCACCACGCTGGTAGGGAGGCCTAACTTCTCCGCCCATTCGGGGCAAAGATGACCTGCGGCTTCGCCGGAGGTATATGTTTTTGTAAAGAGGCGTTGGGTAAATCCCTGCAGTAAAGGATCAATAGCGGTGAAGAAAGCATCCGGGGGCAGGCCGCCGAATTCTTCTGCAAACAGCGCTTTATGCCCGGCGCTGCAAACGCCGCGTTTCAGCTGGCTGATATGTTTTCCGCCGGAAAGCAGGAACGGTATCCAGTCGCAATGCTCTACCCATGAATAGGTAGCATTCCTGACTGCTTCGTCTGTACGCAGAATATGCAGCAGCTTGGCCCAGAACCATTCAGAGGAATAGATCCCTCCCACAAAGCGGAGGTAGTTTTCCCCGAAGGTAGCGGCCGTAGCATTGATAGCGGCGGCTTCTTTCAGTGCGGTATGGTCTTTCCACAACACGAACATAGCGTTGGGGTTCTCACGGAAGGCCGGGGTAAGCGCCAGCGGCGTACCTGTTTCGTCTACTGCCACGGGAGTGGAACCGGTGGTATCCACTGAAATGGCTTTGATGTTGGCAGCAGCGCCGGGCCCTGCCTGTTGCAGGCATTGACGGATGGTCGCTTCCAGTCCTTCTACATAATCCAGCGGGTGCTGGCGGAAGCGGCTCTGGACTGCATTGCAGTACAGGCCGTCTTTCCAGCGCGGGTAATAAAAAACAGCCGAGGCGATTTCATTCCCGTTATGTACATCTACAATGATAGAGCGTACCGAATCGGTACCATAGTCTACCCCTATTACCCAGGATGAATTCATATTAATGTTATATTGACACTTATTTAACAAGGTAAAAAACACGAATGTCGGCGGGTGGTATACAGACCGGATTCCAGTTCGGTCAGAACCACCCCACCGCTATCCGTTATTTTAATTCCAGCACTACTACGGAAAATGGCGGCAGCTTTACGCTAACCGTATTCTTTTTAAGCGATGCGCCTTTAAAATCCACCGGTTTAATAAGATCCGGCTTTGTAAAGCTGTTATAGTCCTGCAGTTTTGCAGATGCCAGCAATTTACCGCTGATTGATTTATAGGCTTCGCTATGGGTATCCAGCGTTACTTCCTGTGTTTTATGCGCGTCGATATTTACGAGGGAAATATGCGTAACGCCGTTCTTATCTTTGGAAGCAGAGGCGGAAATTGCAGACAGCTTCTCGTTTTCGAACGTATAGTCGTTGGAGTGAATTTCTATGGGAATCAGTGTAGCATCCTGGTGAACGTTATACATCTCCATTACATGATAGGTTGGCGTAAGCACCATCACATCTCCTTTAGTAAGGATAACGGATTGCAGTACGTTAATAGCCTGTGCCAGGTTGGCCATGCGTACACGGTCGGAGTGATTATTAAAGATATTCAGTGTGGCGCCTGCAATCATCGCATCGCGCATGGTGTTTTGCTGGAACAGGAAACCGGGATTCGTTCCTTTCTCTACGTTATACCATCCGCCCCATTCGTCTACCAGGAGCGCTATCTTTTTCTTCGGGTCGTATTTATCCATGATAGCCGTATGCCTGCGGATCAGTGTATCCATCAGCAGGGCCGATTTCATGGTAGCGAAATATTGTTTTTCGGTAAAATCCACCGCATCGCCTTTATGGTTCCATTCAACCGTTGAATAGTGGTGCAGCGCTACACCATCAAGCAGGTTTGCAGGGATATTCTTCATCAGCACTTCCGTCCAGTTGTAATCACCATCGCTGGCGCCGGAGGCGATACGGAACAGGCGGTTGCCCTGCATAAAAGTGGCAAACTTGCGGTAAAGGTCGGCATAGTACTCCGGCCGCATATTACCACCGCAGCCCCAGGCTTCATTACCCACACCCCAGTAACGCACTTTCCAGGGCTCCTTGCGGCCGTTCTGCTGACGCAGATCGGACATAGGGCTTTTACCGGGAAAGTTGGCATACTGTACCCAATCGGCCAGTTCCTGCGCAGTACCGCTGCCCACGTTGCCGGACAGGTAAGGCTCTGCTCCCAGTTCTTCGCACATGTTGAGGAAGTCGTGCGTACCAAAACTGTTATCTTCGGTTACATTTCCCCACCAGGTATTTACAATGGTTGGTCTTTTATCCTTTGGGCCAATCCCGTCTTTCCAGTGGTAGGTGTCTGCAAAACAGCCGCCCGGCCAGCGGAGATTAGGGATCTTCATTTTGCGCAATGCGGCAATTACATCTTTACGTACGCCATTTGTATTAGGGATGTGTGAGGTATCTCCCACATAAAACCCGCCATAGATACAATTTCCCAGATGTTCTGCGAAGTGGCCATAGATATTGCGGTCAATGGTCTGAGTGGGCGCATCCGGACGAAAGGTCACTGTATTCTGCGCCTGTAAAGCTTGCGTGGAAAGCAACATACCAAGGATACCCGTACGGATATAACGATATTTCTTCTTCATAACGAGGTTTTAAAAATCAAGTATCACAGCACTGTTTTGCTGCGGTAATTCAAAAGAACAAAATAATTGTCACATTTACAATTAAAACCGTAAAAAAACATTTAAAGCCGGCGGGGATGGCCCCTGTGCCTTATTCTTTATTTATGCCGCTCACCAACCAGGAACAAATGTTCTTTTGTTTGTTATTTATAGCAGGCTGCATGCCTTCCCCATCTCCAGGGGAAAAAACGGTAACAACGGATACTATTGCCACTACAGCTATTGCGCCAGGGGAACAACATATGGTAATGCCTGCAGGTTCACTGCCGGAAAACTGCCACTCCCTGTTCCCGGGTCATGAGCAGCTGCGGGAAGAAGATTAGTTTTACCTTTGCTTAATTTTAAAAAATATGAAGCATTTTATACTGGCGAGCACTTCTACTTTGTTTGGCCAAACCTACCTGGCATACCTTCAACCGGCGATGAAAACATTGTATGCCGGCGTAGACGAAATTGTGTTTGTTCCGTTTGCCCGCCCGGGTGGCATTTCACACAACGATTATACCAGCAGGGCCGCGGAGGCCTTTGGAGAAGCAGGCATCCGCGTGCGCGGCCTGCATACCTTCAGCGATCCGGCTGCCGCCATTAAAAATGCCAAAGGCTTTTTTACAGGAGGCGGCAACACCTTCCTGCTGGTGAAACAATTACATGAAGCGGGGCTGATGTCCCTGCTCCGCGATGCGGTAAACAATGGCGCCCCATACATGGGATGCAGTGCAGGCAGCAACATTGGCGGGGTTACCATGCAAAATACCAACGATATGCCCATTGTATATCCGCCCAGCTTTGAAACAATGGGCCTGATCCCATTTAACCTTAACCCGCATTACCTGGATCCTCAGCCGGGCTTACAACATATGGGAGAAACGCGCGAAACACGTATCAGGGAATATCATACACAAAACATGACGCCAGTGCTGGGGTTAAGGGAAGGCAGCTGGATTTATGCACATGGCGATGCTTTAACGCTGGAAGGCACGCTCAGCGCCAGGATCTTTGAAGCAGGTAAAGATCCTTATGAACTGCCCGCAGGCAGCTCCCTGGCTCATCTGAAATAATTTGCTGTAAAATTTTAAAAGAACAACCATTCTTTTATCTTTGTCCCATGCGTGCAAAAGATGAAAATAAAGAATGGACCATCCGGGAAAAGGCCATAGAAATGATTGTTCATGAAGGCTTTGACGGATTGAGCATGCATAAACTTGCCAAGGCAGCCAATATTTCCGTGTCTACCATTTATATTTATTTCAGGAACCGGGAAGACCTGCTGAACCAGTTATACGCAGCAGTGGTGGAAACCTTTGTGGAACATACCATGGCGGGTTTTGACCCTGCCATGGACTTTGAAGCCGGCTTATGGCTGCAATGGCAAAACAGGTATGCCTATATTCTCAAGTACCCGCTGCAGTTCCATTTCTCGGAACAGTTCCGCAATTCCCCGCTGATAAAAAAGCAGGATGATGCGCCGGAAGTTGTTTTCAAGAGGGCCATGCAGCAGTTTGTGGCCAATGCCGTAGAAAAAGGCGAGATAGTAAGCCTGCCGCGTGAAGTGTTCTGGGCTATTGCCTATGGTCCTTTTTACACGCTTGTTAAATTCCACCTTGATCATCATGCCACTATGTCGGGTATTCCTTTTACACTGAGCAACGAACTGCTGCAGCAGGCCTTTCAGCGCACCATGAAGGCATTGCGGGTATAAGCAGGCTATAAGCTCAACCCGCCGTCGCAGCGTACTACCGTTCCCGTTACATTGCCATTACGTATGAGAAAAAGGATGGCATCTGCCACATCATCCGGTTCTCCTACCCTTCCCACAGGCAGTTGCGCGGCATACTTTGCGAAGGTATCGTCTTTGACATCTGCAGGGAGGAAGTCCCACCAGGGCGTATTTACCACGCCGGGAGAAACAGCGTTGATGCGTAAGGGTTGTATTTCCTTTGCAAGGGAAGGGATCATCAGCTCCAGTGCGCCGTTGATGGCAGCCAGCCCGGATACGCCGGGAGCCCGGCTGATAGCAGAAATAGCAGTGATGAGGGTAATGCTGCCTCCCTTGTTCACATAAGGCAACGCTGCCTGGAGGGTGTTCAGCTGGGGCCAGAACTTACCTTCAAAACCATCCCGCAGTTCTTCTAAGGGGAGGTCTGCAAATTTACCCGCTCCTTTAGACCCGCTTACGGCAATCACCAGGTGGTCAAAATTTCCCCGGGTATCAAAGAATGCATTAAGGTCTTTCCGGTTGCCGCTGTCCAGCGCAGCGGTGTGAATACCGGGAATGATTTTCGCCGCATCTGCCAGTCGTGCTGCAGAACGGCCGGTAACCGTTACATGTGCTTTTTCCCCGGCCAGTTTGGCGGCAGTGGCCAGTCCTATTCCCGAAGAGCCGCCGGCAATAATTACTTTCTTACTTTCAAATGATTCCGACATATTGTTGTTATTTATACCTGCAAAGTTGGGGCAGAAAGTTGTGCAGGCTGTTACCGGGATTATGCATTGTATTAACCCGACCATGCATTTTTGCGGAAGGCCAGCGGGGTTTGCCCGGTTTGTTCGCGGAAGAAGCGGTTAAATCCGGCCGGATCGCTGAAATTAAGCTGGTAAGAGATTTCCGCCACGGAAGTATCCGTATACCGCAGCACTGCTTTGGCTTCCTGCACCAACATTTCTGCAATGGCGTCTGAAGCGGTGCGGCCGGTTACTTCTTTTACGGTGCGGTTAAGGTGATTAGGAGTTACGCCCAGCATGGAAGCATAATCTGATACTCTTTTTTTAGAGAGAAAATGCTGGCTTACCAGTTTTTTGAACCGGGGCACCAGGTATGTATTTCGTGTATCCGTCGCCGTTAAGTGAAGCTGTTGCGCCATATAGCTTCTCTTTACTTCCAGCAGCAGCAGGTACAGGTACATCTTCACCGCCTTCCCGCATCCCGGCCGGTGCTGCTGCAACTCTTCATTGATCTTCCCGCAGAAATCAGCCACCGTTGTTATTTCCGTTTCCGTTAACTGTATAAAGGGTACGCCTGTATAATCGAAGAAAGGAAACACTGTTGGTACTTCATCTCCCGGGATAAGTTCCTGCAAAAAATCTGTATCAAACAAAATATAATACCCGAAAGTATCTGCACTGATATTGCTTTTACTGAACACCTGCCCGGGAAAGGTAAAACTCAGTGTACCAGGCCGGTGTTTAAACTGCTCCAGTCCCAGTTGTACATCCACGCTTCCCCTGAGTGTAATGCTGATCCTGTAGAAATCAGATTTTAAAGGCCCTACCGCCGGCCGTAATCCTTCACTAGAATATATTTCCATACCGGCAATCTTCTTTGCCGGGTCCAGGTTACTATAGCCAAAGCTGGAAGTATCGCCCTCTTCGCGGTGAAGATGGCGGAAATCTTTTAATACGTATTGTGGTATTTCCGGTTTGCTGAGCTTGGTTTTCGTTGCCATTTACCTATATTCGTTCTCTAAAATTAGATAAATATTATCAATGGAGTTAACCACCTTGTATCGCCCTGTAGGACCAGATGAACTGGTATTGATTGAACAATCCGGCTGGAAAAGATTTCCACCCAGGCGGCCGGACCAACCCATTTTTTACCCCGTAATGAACGAGGCATATGCCATACAAATATCGGTGGAATGGAATGTTCCTGCGTATGGATCCGGCTTCGTCACTAAGTTTTCGGTGAATAGTGATTTCCTGAAAAGATATAAGGTTGAAAATGTAGGCGGTGAAATTCACAATGAATTATGGGTGCCGGCTGAAGAGCTGGAAGCGTTTAATGATAATATTGTGGGGGTGATCGAGGTGACGCAGGAGTATTATAAGGACGGATCGTCTTTTACCGATAAATTACCCAATAGGTAATAGGTAGCCTTATACAGATAACATTGAAAACCGGTACGGGATATCATCCCACCTGCATTCAGCACCCATCCCAAGCAAACTGCTGTTGGCGCCTGATCTGCTTTAATGCCACCACTGGCATAGCTTAATTCAACCGGTAATTGAATACTTTTTGATCCGGCAACATGTAAAGGAATGGAAATATTGGCTACTCCAGTATAATTACTGACGGAGATGTCAATCATTTGCTGCATAGCAGCAACATCTGGTGTTTTGGGCGAATAATCAAATTGTGGACGTCCGATAATAGATTGGGCTGAAGTGCCCCGTTATCTCAATTGGTACGGGAATTGAGCAGCAATCCTGAACCGAAAGCATGTGTATTACCTCACCCAAAAACCATTGTATGCCCACTATATCTTACCTCCCCGAACCACCGGATACTTTTAATTTTCGCGGTCAGCAAATCCGCTTTGGCATTATTGGAAAAGGAAGCTCTGTAGTCCTCCTTCACGGCACGCCGTTTTCATCCGTTGTATGGCGGCGGATTGCTCCATGTCTGGCTGAGCATTACCGCGTGTTTTATTTTGACCTCCTGGGACATGGCTGCTCGGAAAAACAGGAAGAGCAGAATGTATCATTAGGTGTACAAAATGAGGTGTTCACAGCGCTGCTCGATCATTGGGGCCTGGAACAACCAGACATTGTTGCACACGACTTTGGCGGCACCACCGCTTTGCGTGCGCATCTGTTAAACAAGCATGACTATCATTCCCTAACACTGATAGATCCTGTTGCAATAGGCCCTTCCGGCTCACCATTTGTTCAGGCTGCAAAAAATCATCCGGAAGTTTTCACCGGATTGCCGGCCTACATTCATGAGGCCATACTTCGAAAAAAAGGCGCCTCAGCATATTGAGACGCCTCTTTAAATCATCTTACAAAATTTCCTATTTCGCTATATCAATCTTTACTTTCTTATTCTTGATCTTCTCATTCTTCACTGCTTCCAGTGCATGCTGCACTTTCGATTTCACTACTGCTGCGAAAGAAAAGAAATCCTTCACTTCTATTAAGCCTATATCTTCTTTTTTCAGGTGCGCCTGTTTGGACAGGAACCCAACAATATCTACTTTATTCACTTTATCTTTTTTACCGGCGCCAATAAAAATGGTGGTCCATTTTGGTTTGTCGGGTATAGTAGAGGTGGCAGGCAGTTCTATATTTTCGATCACTTCATCTGCCAGGTAAGGCATGCGTTTTTCGTCGGGCGCCAGTATGAGTATGGCGGTTCCGCTGGCTTCCATCCTGGCGGTACGGCCGTTGCGGTGCGTCCAGCTGTCTTCCGTATGCGGCAGGTGGAAATGAATAATGTAACGGATATTCGGAATATCCAGCCCACGGGCGGCCAGGTCTGTTGTAACGAGTACATTTACAGAGCCGTTGCGGAACTTACAGAGGGCGGCATCCCGCTCCCGCTGCTCCATGGCGCCATGATAGAAGGTATTGATAATACTTTTTTCAGACAGCATTCTGCTGGTGCGCTCCACTGCTTCGCGATGGTTACAGAACACAATGGTAGAGCGGTTGCCAAGGTAACAGATCAGGCGGAACAGGGTCTCTACCTTATCATTTTCAGGCGATAATACTTCTTTGATCGTTAAGCGGGCGGCAGGAGTGCCTTCTTCCGGCAGGAAGTCCAGCTTTTCCGGATTGTTCAGCGCCAGGAAGTCCGGGATCTCCACTGATTCCGTAGCCGACGTAAGCATCCGCTTTTTGATATTTGGCAATGACGCTATGATGAAAGACACTTCCTCCTGGAAACCCAGTTCCAGGGTTTTATCAAATTCATCAAGCACCAGGGTTTCAATGGCCGCGGTGGTTATATTTCCCCTGCGGATATGATCCCCCAGGCGGCCGGGTGTACCCACAATCACCGCAGGAGGCTGTATCAGGTTATTTTCCTCTGTTTCCCGCAGGTGCCCGCCATAACAGGCGGTGATTTTATACCCCGTGCCCATCTGTTTGAACACTTTCTCTATCTGTAAGGCCAGCTCACGGGAAGGCACCACTATGAGGGCCTGGGTGCTTTTATTGGCAGGATCGAGCCGTTCCAGGATGGGCAGCAGGAATGCCAGCGTTTTACCGGAACCGGTAGCTGACAACAGGATTACATCATCGTGATGCTTGTTCGCTTCCACCGATGCCTGCTGCATTTCATTGAGTGAATCGATCTTGAGATTGGTAAGAATATTACCTATTGCGTACTTTTCTTTTTGCATTTGCCGCAAAAGTACGAAGATTAAAGGGTTTTACCTGCACAAATGCATCTGATCGCCTGCCGGGTAGCTAAATGTATTAGGCACCACCCATCTTGCTTTGTAGATCTTCCAGCCTTTCCGGATGAACAGGCGCTTGCCTTTGGCGTCTATCACCTCGTCTGTCCACCAGGACACTTTAGGCCTGGCCACAATGGTTGGAAACCCATTCCCTGCGGAGGAAACGCTTTTAATATTTGCCTGCACCACATCTGCCTGCGTCAGCTTCAGGGTAACGGGATCAAACTTGTATACGTTGGTGGTGTTGGTAAGCCATAAACTATTTTCGCCATATACAGGGAACAGGTCATGTGCTTCTGTGCCCGGAAGGGAAAAAACTGTATCCTGTACCAGGTCCGGAGCATTACAGTTAAAGTTGTACCGGAAGGAATGCATATGTTCCCTGGCGGCAGACCATAACCGCTGCTGTTTTGCATCCCATACTACGTTATGGCCGAAATCGATGGGGATCTTTTTCGTATATACATCACCGGGGTAATGCAGGGTATCTGTTTTAAACACCATCAGGTAATTGCCGGTGCTGGAAGCGCTTACAATATTGCCATCGGGCAACAGTTCGGCGGAATGGGTATTGCCGCCTACGTAGGCATAGAATATGGTTTTCTTATCAGCCACCCTGATCAGCGCTACGCCTCCACCGGAGGCATTCATTAACACGTACCCGTTATTGTACACCATTTTAGCATCGCTGGGATTACTGAACCATTTTACATGTGCCGGCTGCACATTAGAGCTTTCCGGTTTCCATTCCCAGATCACCCTCCCGGAAGGCACTTCTGCAATCACGATCCGGTGCTGTGATTGTTCCGCTATTACCAGACATTTTTTACATGCCGCTACTGCAAGTGTGTCCTGGTTATTTCCATTATTCTGGGCAGTAGCGCCAATGGCCAGCAGGCAAAACAAAGCGGCCGGTAAGGATCTTCTTTTTTTCATTGTTTGTAAGATATAACGCCACCCCTGGCGGCGGCGCCACATAATTACAATTTTTTCCGGGGAAATAAAAAGGTGCGTACCAAAGCAATTGCGCCATTTTCCTTATTTTCACTATATGAAAACACCTTATATTTTACTGGCGCTTGGCGCAGGCCTCTTTGCATCCTGTAACCAGCAAGGCGGGCAGCAGCAAACCAATGTTGTACAAGATTCAGTACCACCGGTAGTGGAAAAAGAAAAATCCAGTCATTGCTTCGAGAAAGTACTTGGCAGGGATACTATCCAGCTCAGGATCACTATGCACGACAGTGTAGCTACCGGCACCCTGGTATATAATTTTTTTGAGAAAGATAAAAACACCGGCCAGTTCAACGGCATTGTCAGTAACGGTATTATCCGTGGCAAATACGTTTTCTACAGTGAAGGCGTGGAGAGTTCCCGCCCGGTGATCTTCAAAATATCCGACCACGAAGCCTACGAAGCGCTGGCCGACAGCGTGGATCACCAGGGTTTACCCATATTCAACAGCGATAATGCGGCGCTTAAATTCGATAACATTCCCCTGGTGGAAGGCGCTTGTAAGTAAGGCCTCCGGCCTTACGCGGATTTTTGTCTTGGAACGCTGATTTTGATGATTAGTTTGATTTTATTTAGGTTTTTATTTTTATTAAGGGAGATATATGCGAGTGAATGAATTCGCTGATATCTCCCTTTATTATTATCAAATTCCAAAAAGTAAAATCAAACTAATCATCAAAATCAGCGTAATCAGTGTTCCAAGACAAATTTCGCTTTATTTCATCCCGCGGATCCACTGCCTTATCAGCTCCACTCCTTCCGCATGCACTACTGTACGCGCCAGCTCTGGCATCGCGGTGCCCGGCTCTACGCTGTTCATGCGGTAGGCAAGGATGGAGTGCTGCGGATCACCGGGAATAACATCGTAATCCAGCCCGCCGGCGCCGCCGCCGGCAGATACGGGCGATTTCATGATGCCCAGGTGATCCGGGGCAGTTTGCTCATATTCCAGGAACAAACCCGTATTGAATGCATCGCCGCCTTTGGTATGGCAATGCGCACAGTTTACATCCAGGTAAGCGCGGGCGCGCTCATTCACGGTGTAGTGAAGGCTGTCTTTCCAATCCGGCAGGCGCGGTACCTTGTCAGGTGAAGGCATCCCCGCCAGCAACCCGTTGGCAGCCCACTGCTGCAGCTGATCCTGGGTTTGCCCCTGCCGCACAAAATTAAGATTACGCGCTTTGGGCCCTATGGGCGTAAGCACGCTGTTGTTAATGTGGCAGCGTTTACAATCGTTCGTATTGGGCATCTGGTACATGGTGGAGTGCTCACGCCCCTTGTCGTCCAGGAAAGTGACAGGGATCTTTTTTCCCAGGATCCATTTCTCTGCATCCTGCTGTTCCTTGTTCCACAGGTAGTTCATCACTTTCCACTGGTGGTCTGCCGGATCTTTGAACAGCAACCGGGTCTCTATCATGATCTTTTCGTGTGCCGGGTTGGTGTAGGCAAAGTTCTTTATGATAAAAGTAGAATCGGGAAAATCAAGCGGACCATGATCTGTATAGGCCACTGTTTTCCCTTCCGGTAAAACAATAAAGCGGTCTTTTACTGTGTAATCGGTGAACAATGGCGTTACCAGCTCATAGTTCACCACACCTTTACGCGGCTGCAATGTTTTAAGCGCGCCGGTAAAGAATCCATAATCAGATAATTTCGGTTTAAACTGGAACAGCCCGGCCGTTGCGGCAGGCGCCGGCTTTTGCTGACAGCTCTGCGTGGCGGCGATCCATAAAATTAAACACATCACAAATAAACAGGACTTCCTCATCTCCCTTAAAAAATTTAATACAAAAAACTATTTACATACATAAGGCGTGATATCGGTACTGGGCTTCCAGTTTTTCGACATCATATTCATGGCATCCACGTTCACAAACAAGTTAGGACCTGTTTGCTGTATGCAAAGCGAATCGGGGTTCACAGCAGTGCCTTTTGTAAGAATGTTGGTGGTAATGCCATCATAGGTAATAAAAGGCAGCCGCGCATTTTTCCTCGACGGATCATCTGCATTCAGTTTCTGTTCTATGCCTACCAGTACTTTACCGGTATGATGCTCAAATACTGCCGGCGGAAATGCAGGTCCCACTTCCATGATATTATCATGTATATGCACATTACGGGGAATGGGAAAATAATGATCATTGATCTTTCCTCCTGCTTTTTCATCAATAAAAAATCCTGACACCACGGAAATGGCGCTGGAATTATTATTAATGATGCGGTTGTTGTACAGCTCTATATCGGATGCCGCAAGGATCACTACGCCACTGCCGGGAGCAGCGTTACCTACGCCCCAGGTGGAACCGAAGCTGCCGGATTTGGCAAAATTCTTTTCGTTGTTGTCATGCATATAATTGTTATACGCTTTTACAAAGCCTCCGCGTTTGGACAGGTCGGGCAGATCAAAAATGAGGAAGCCGGCGGTATTGCCCCAGAACTCATTGTCGTATACCTCTGCATGGGAAGTGTTTTCTATTTCGCAGCCGGCTACATTTTTAAATGCCTTGCATTTGCGTACAACAGCGCTGTCGGTTTGCCCTACGTAGATGCCTGCATCGGATGCGCCCTGTGCGTAGCAGTTTTCTACCAGCACGTTTTTGCACATCACGGGATAAATGGCGTAGCCGCCGCTGGTGGAATCGGAAACAGACCAGATGGCATGCACATTGGTAACTACCACCTTTTCGCTTTTGTTGATCTTGATCAGGTCGCCCTTGGAGTCGCGCAGGGTAAGACCGTCGATGGTAAAGCCCTTTACATCAGTTACCCGGATGCCTTCCCCACCCTGGCTCTGGGCGGAGAAATCAAAAATAGTTTTATCCGGTCCGGCGCCCTGGATGAGAATGTGATTCACCTGGGCGATACTGAGATTATCAAATTTGTAGGTGCCTTCCTTTAAGGTGATGCTGCTGCTGTCGGTCAGCGACAGGAACGCTTCGGCAATTTTTGTTTCTTCGCCCGGGCCAAACTGCAGCCGGGTCTTATAATCGTTTTTCTCCTTAACTTCCGGGCCCTGGCAGGCTGCCAGCAGGGTTATCAATAACCAACAGATAGGATACCGTTTCATATACAGGTTGTTTTATTTAGATAAATCAGAAAACATTGTAAGCGAAGGTGACGTAGTACATCCCCCCGATGGCCGGGCTGCCAAAGCCATTTCTGTAGTAAGTATTGGTGAGATTTACCCCTCCCAGTTTAATCGTGGAATGCGCCTGCAGGAGCCGGTAACTCACCTGGGCGTCAATCACTGCCGAGGCGGGCACCGTACCGCTGCCAAAACCAATCTGGTAAAAATAGGCCGGTCTGTAACGGAAGGTAGTATTAAATGAGAATCTTTCCTTCTTACCAAAACCGGTATTTCCAAAATCCACGTTGAATTTATAGTTAGGCGTATTAAAGTTATTCACCTGGCTGTTGTTCCGGTTTTTCAGGAAATCGGACGAGAAATTCACTTTTGCCAGGAAATGTTTCGACAGGTCTACGCTCACACTGGCGGCATAGCCATAGGTATTCACTTTTTCCGCGCCGTTATAGGCAATATTATACTGGATATAAGTGCTGTGATCCAGGAAGGCATTGGGATCTGCTGTACCCGGCGTATTGGCCACGTTTACATAGCCGATAAAATTTTTCCAGGTAGAATAATAACCCAGCACATCTATCAGCACCCGGCCTGCAATGAGCGAGGAATAACCTAACTCAAACGCATCTACCGACTGCGGCTTAATGTCGTTTAAACTAAACTGCTTGAGATCAGCAGGGTTCTTTGTGCGCTGGAAAGAATCCACGCTTTCCAGGGTATAGGCCGGGTATTTATTGAACTGGTATACACCGTTGAGCAGCCTGTCTGACCCGCCGGAGGCGAAGCTGTTGTAATCGACCGGGGTGCTCTGGAGCGACTGTATATTAGACGGGAAGCTGTATGCGTTCTGGTAAGAGAAACGGATAAAACTTTCCTTGTTCACTTCCAGTACGGCAGATACCCGGGTGGTGACCCTGGCCTTGGCGAACAGGGTATTCTTATCGTAGCGGAAAGCGGCTGCCAGGCTTAGTTTTTCGCGGATCACTTTTTTGGTGAGATGGGCGTACGCACTGTATTCGGCTACATCAATAGGGCTGTCGTTGTCCGGGAACAGGGTGCCTTTGGAATCCAGCCGGTAAAGACGGTAATTCAAGCCGGCAATCAGTTCTGCAAACTTTACCAGGTGCGTAAAATTATACTGGGCCTCTGCATTGAACAGGCGGCTTTTATCTGTGAACAGGGTACCGCCTTTGGAGGTAGGGATGTTGGAGATACTGTCTTTCAGATGCAGGAACTGCGGGCTGCCGGCATCGGGCCTGCCCTGGTCGGCAAAGGCCCTGGCCAGGTTGCTGGCGTCTATATAGCTCTGGCCCTGCGACATGGCCTCCAGCAATGCGCTGGTATACTGCGGGTACCAGCCGTCGCCTGTACCTGCGTCATAGCTGGGCTTCCAGGCCTCGTTGATCAGCTGGGCAGTAGGCATGGCAATGATAGTGCGACCTGAATTTTCCCGGGAAGTATAGGCCCTTACAAACCAGTGCTCGGCTTTCACTTCAGCGCGGTATTGCCCCAGGTGAAAACCGGTGAGCGCGTAACGGGTATCATTGCTGTATACCGCGTTGCCCTGTCCGTAGGTGCCTGAGAGGATAGCTTCCAGCTTGGGTTTGATCTTATAACGCAGTTCCACGTTGGCTTTAAACATTTTGGCATCGCTGCTCAGGTAGCCGTATTCGGTGTAGCCGGTGCGCGCCACC
Organism: Chitinophaga polysaccharea; assembly: GCF_902150045.1. GTDB lineage: Bacteria > Bacteroidota > Bacteroidia > Chitinophagales > Chitinophagaceae > Chitinophaga > Chitinophaga polysaccharea_A. The sequence continues at coordinate 2,970,988 of NZ_CABFVU010000001.1, read as the reverse complement.
TTATGCTGGCCTTCTGCCAGCAGGGGCGCTATGATAGGCTCCAGCTCCGGCACCTGTGCCAGGGCGCCTTCCAGGAAGGGATTTATGTCAACCGATGTTTTGCTGCCGTAAATATTCACGCCATTATAGTTAGGGTCCTGCCGGGGGCCACCGGGACCGTTGGTATTGGTGGTATCGTTGGCCATCCAGTCTTTCGCCTGGGTGTACTGCACATTTATTTTAAAGGCAAACTTATCGCTCACCTTTTTACCCCAGCGCACGGTCCAGTCGTAATAAGGCGATGGACCCAGCGGGTCGTTGGATTTTCCTTTCTTCACGTGATTCACTCCCTGCGTGATCTGCGCGCTTAGCCCCTGGTATTTGAACGGGTCCTTGCCGGTCATTACCATGGTACCATTGAGGCCCCGGGAGCCGTATAATGCGGAAGAGGCGCCGGAAAGCACCTCCAGGTTGTCTACATCCAGTTCAGTAAGACCGATAATCGCCCCGATAGGGAAATTAAGACCGGGGGCCTGGTTATCCATACCATCCACGATCTGTGTGAAATTGGTATTGCCGCTGGTGTTGAAACCGCGGGTGGTGATGGTGGTGAACAGGAGACTGGAAGTGGTTACATCTACTCCCTTGAGGCCCTGCAGCATGTTATAGTAGCTGGGCTGGGGGGAATTGATAATGTCTTTGGTGCTGATCCTTTCAATGGTTACCGGCGACTCAATCTTCTTTTGTGTGAACCGGCTGGCAGAAACCACCACTTCTTTTCCCAGTACCGAAGCCGGCGACAATTCTATACGCTGGAACCCGGGGCCGGAAATGATGATCTCTTTTGTTTCGAAGCCCACCGATGACAGTATAAGGGTAACAGGATAATTTTTCCGGGTAGAGAATTTAAAATTTCCCTGGTCGTTGGTATAATCCCCGTTCTGTGCTTCCTTCATGGTTACGGAAACAACGGGCACTACTTCCTGGGTAACGCTGTTGCGGACGTTGCCCGAAATCACGATCTGTGCATTTGCCGTAAGGCATCCCCCGAACAGGCATACCATACTTATGATAAAGGATCTTAACATCGGCAGGTGGGATTTAGATGGCTTGGTTGTTAGTCGTTTATTGCCTTTGCGGCATAGCGATATTACCAAAATCCCTGCACGGGAAGTGTTGGTACCATTGACTTTGGGGCGAAACCAGGGCTATTGGGGGTAAAATCAGGGCGTGGGGGCGAATCGTTCCTGGAAGGCGGTTAAACAGCTGGCCGATACCGGCACGCTGATATCGCTCAGCCCTTCCAGTTCCAGGTAATGTCCTTTTGAATTTTTCTTAAAAAGAACCACTTTGGAGATGTTTACAAGATATGAGCGGTGTGCGCGCACGAAAGTACCGGCAGACAGGTAAGTCTCCAGTTTTTTCAGGGAGGTTCTGACCAGTTCTTTACTGATAGTATTCCCGGAGAGGTAAAACACCTGCACGTAGTTGTCTTCCGCTTTCATGAGCAGCAGTTTGCCCGGGTGCAGGGTAAGTACGGGCTTATCATGTTCATCGCGGATCAGGATACAGGGATCTGCTATGGTTTTGATTACCTGTTCTTTTTCGAGGCTCCGGAGCTGGGCCATCTTCTCCCTGGTAAAGAACCACAGGAGGGCAATGCAGTAAGGCAGTGGTAAAATAAGGGCGATATAACGGAGGGTATTAATAAATTCAGACCAGGTAAGGAAAAAGGTATCCACAAGAATTACATCCACTATAGTAACCATCACCGCGATACCCACTATTTCTCCTACAAACCAGCAAAGGTAAGTAGCGTTAGTAAGCCTGCGGCGCCACTTCAGGCGGTACAGGCCGAACTGTGAAATGCTCAGCACCAGTACCCCGCACAGGGTAAAAATAAAGAACAATGCCATCAGCGACAGCTGTTGCCCTTCGTACCACATGTTAATATTAAATGGCAGAAAGATGTACATGAACAGGAAACTGAAAACGCTGCAAAATACGATCAGGGAAATCCTGTTGGCTACAGAATCCAGTAACGTAAAGCGGGGTTGCTCTGCAGCATACCTGGAAATAAGTGGCAAAGTAGGCAAGCTTTTCATGTAGTGGATGATTTACTGTAATTAAGTTAAGCAAAAAAGCCGGAATGAGAGCGCGCTGTCAAAAGCGGGGTAGCTCCCGGGGTTTTAAGTAGAAGCTACGCCTGACGCGGTCAATGAGCCATTTTTTTGCTTTATTAATTTATTCTATCCGGACAATACTAAATTATCATATATTTATACCACCTCTTAATTAACCCGGGAGGTCCCATCTATTATGTATGATGGTTGGTTATGCCACCACATAAACACAAATTCAAAAGATTGAGAGAGCATGTAGAGGTTATTCTATGTGGAAATATTTTACTTTATTCTAGTATCAGCATTTAGCGATGTTACCCAAAAAAAATTATGAAAACTAAATCTGTATTGTTTCTACTCACCCCCTTATGTCTGTTGTACCTATTTCTTGCCTGCAATAAAAATAACGAACAGGCAGATTCGATGGACCCTGACACTGGTCTGATTCAAGATGCAAAAAATTATTTTATGAAGGAAGTATTGCCTGATAAGCTCATACAAAACCCTATTGTGGAGCGCAATAACAGACTTCCTTTAGGCAAAATTGCAAATTGAAGAATGTGTCCAGGAACTAAGATGGGGAAAAACAGTAGTTGTGCCACTTAATCTTCCCAACATATATATAACAACCGATATGGGTGGAACAAAGCGGTCGCTTAATGGCACCTCCTTTCTTGTAGTTAGTTTATAGTGATAAGAATAAGGTTAAGCAGGCAGATGTCGTTTTGCTGTTTCCGGACAGCAATTCAAAGAAGGATGCATTCTCAGGTATGATAATAGTTGAAGATTGGGACGGAGACATCAAATCGGGTTACAAATATGAGAATGGTCGTGAATACAATGTGGTTACGACAGTAATTGATAAGCGTAAAAGGAATGTAACAACGGAACAAACCTGCATTACGACCGATTGGTACAATTGTGTTAAGGTAGGTAGTTATCCAACGGACTGTCATTACAATTACTCCACAACCCAATGTACAAGTGGCGGCAATACTGGAGGAGGTGGCGGTGGTTGTAATTGTTGGCCTGCGCCCCTGGACCCTGAGACGGTAACTCTTTCAAAAGAAGAGCTACTAGAAAGCTTTGATCAGCGCGCAAATCAACTCAATTTGCCGGAGTGCGCACGGAACATCTTCAATAAATTATTGGCAATAAGGACGGGGGAGTTTGCAACAATTATTAATAATTTTACAGGGCAGATCGCCACATATAACTGGACATTGGTAATAGGAGACGCAGGAGGAAAAACAAATGCTAGTACAAATCCCTCACCTTACCGGGAATCGGTAATATCTACTTTTGATGAAAGATATCTGAAAACTGCAACAGACCTGTCAATTGCAAGAACTATGCTACATGAAGGCGTTCATGCCTGGCTGGTCAATGCTTTTAGAAGTAACCAACAGAAGGCAAAGCTGGACTATCCAAAGTTGTTTGAAGAACATGTGGCCGGAAAAACTGATTTAAATGAGGTACACCATAATGAAATAGTACGGTCATTTATTAATGACATAGCTCACAACCTGGAATTATTTGGCCGGGCATCAGGTTATGTACTTAGTAGTCAGTATTACGCGGATATGGCCTGGGGTGGCTTGCAGACTACCAGGTATTTTATGAAGTTACCACAAGCAGATCGGGACAGAATAAATGCAATTCTTGAGGCAGAACAAACTGCGTCATCTGTAGAACAAAGCGATGGTACCACTGTATCGCCCAAAGGAAAAAGAGCCTGTAACTAAATACAATAACAACTAAAACTATTGAATATGAATAAACTATTAATAAGTCTATCCCTCCTTATATTTTTAGGCTCTTGCGGGTCATGGTATAAATCAGGGCAAGGTACCAAACAATATTCAGAAAAGAATGGAAATGAGTTGGAGGCGGTAAGACTAAAACGTGCAAGTAAAGGTGACGACAGTGCCATTGTAACAGGCAAAATCAGTATAAAAGGTCCTTATTCCGATAGCTTTATGACCAGAATCACTGTAAACGACAAGCATTACCAGGGGGATTCAACAGGAAGGTTCACATTTAAGTTAGCTGAAGGAAAATATAACTTTACAGGCGCAGCGTTTATGTACAATGCACTATCGGTAAAGAAGATTACGCTCTTAAAAGGCGATAGCCTTGTGTTAAATTTTAAATTAACGCCAACTACGGAGCTGCTGGAGTAGAAAATACGGCTGCTGATTTCAGCCTCACTGAACCGGTGAGGTCATTTTATATATAAAAAAAACGTAGCTGTATATATGAATAAACTATTAATAAGTCTATCCCTCCTTTTATTTTTAGGTGCCTGCAGGTCATGGTATAAATCAGGGCAGGGTACCAAACAATATTCAGAAAAGAATGGAAATGAGTTGGAGGCTATAAGACTAAAACGCGTAGGTGAAAGTGACGACAGTGCCATTGTAACAGGGGAAGTCAGTACAAAAGGTCCTTATTCCAATAGAATAATACCAAGAATCACAATAAACGGCAAGGGTTATCAGGGGGATTCAACAGGGAGGTTCACATTTAAGTTAGCTGAAGGAAAATATAACTTTGCAGGCGCAGCGCTTATGTACAATGAACTATCGGTAAAGAAGATTACGCTCTCCAAAGGCGATAGCCTTGTGTTAAATTTTAAATTAACGCCGTCTACGGAGCTGCTGGAGTAGAAAATACGGCTGCTGATTCCAGCCTTACCGGTTCAGTGAAGCCGTTTTGTATATAATAACAACGCCGCCAAATATACGCAAAGGATACTACCCGGCCGTTATATACAAAATCACAATTAATTGATTATCAATATAATTTTAAGAAATTACAAGAAATATATGTAAAAGAAAGGCCGGAAGATATTTCTTCCGATCATGACCAGGGCTCCTCTCCCGGTTTCAATGCTTTGCCCCGTTGTTTTTCCGCAACGGAAAAAGCTTCATCCGTCAATGGCCGGAAGCCCTTAGGTGCTTTGGAAGCAGGACCTTTGTAAATGCCGATAAAGGGTTTGGGGAAGGTTTTGCGGGTAACGGGATCGGTCATACGAAAAAACTGCGGGTACCAGCCCTGCACGGAACTATTGTCCGGCAGCGGTTTTTCCGCTGTCTTATTCCTGTTGGCTAATATGGCATCCAGGGAGATGTTGTTAAGCGCAGCTTCCGAAAAGAAATAAACTTTGCGCCCGATCAACCGGCCATTCTTTGCTCCCTTAAAAACGCCGGCGTGGTGCCATTCTGTGGAAAATACGCCCAGTTCCTTCGCTGATATTTTCATATTGAACTTCTTCGACAGTAATACCGCCGCCTCACCGGCTTTTAATAAGCCCTTTGCTTCCGCATCCTGGTAATTTTCAGACTTTCCCTGTCGCAGGTAATCACTCCTTTTCATGGTGGCAAGATACAATTAAGTGCTTTAAAAGTGGGCCTGTATTGTTTTTAGCCTGCAATCACCCAATAACAAAAGGCGATCAGACCCGCCACAACCGGAGAAATTGCCTACCTGACTGCCGTAAACTGGCATATGTGTTGATGGTTTCACGGGATACTTACCGGAGTGCTCCTTTGCTTTATGCCGTAACGACCCGGAAACAACCTGGCCTTTATGTGGTACATGCTGCAACAATACAGGGGATACCCGCGTTTTAAAACGGTATCACCCTGAACGTTGACCCGGAAATGAAAAAGGTCATCGGAAAAACTGAATAAATATCATCTTAAAACAACACAAAAAAATGGCAACAAAGAAAACCACTGCAGGAAAATCCAAAACAGGTTCCACTACAAAAACAGCCGCAAAGAAAGCCGCTGCGCCCAAAAAAGCAGCTGCTGCAAAAGCCCCTGCTAAAAAGGCTGCGCCAGCCAAAAAAGCAGCGGCTAAGAAAGCAGTTCCTGCTAAGAAAAGTGCCGCCGCAACCAAAGCAAGTCCTGCCAAAAAATCTGCTGCAGGTGCATCCGGCAATTCAGGCCTGAAAAAACCGCTGTCTCCCTCCGCTGACCTGGCGGCCGTTATTGGCGATAAAGCGCTGCCAAGAACAGAGATCGTTAAAAAGGTATGGGACTACATCAAAGCCAATAAACTGCAGGATACCGCCAACAAGCGCATGATCAATGCAGATGATAAACTGGGTAAAATATTTGGCGGGAAAAAGCAGATCTCCATGTTCGACCTGGCCAAAGTGATCAGCATTCATGTGAAATAAATTACCGGCAGGAAAGGTGAACCAGCTATGAGCGGGCGCCTCCGGATAAACCCGGAAGCTCCCCTGCCGGTATGCTACGCCCTTTCAGGAAGCATATTTATATTTCATTTACGAAGCCCAAAGTAACTGCGAGCATGCCCTATGAAGCCCGGAATGACCTGGCCCTTTCAGGAAGCATGCTCATATTTCATTCTCAGGATCTCTTCTTCAATATCCACCAGCTCATGAAACTTCCTGATCAGCTCATGCGAGGTATGAGGGTCCCTGTTGAGTTCGTGTAATATGCTACGCTGGTGGTCCAGCATCTTCAGGTATACTTTCTTGTATAACTTATGATCCACCCCATCCGTTTTATTGTGCATGGCCACTGCTTTGCGGTGCTCCAGGTCGTCCCGCAGCTGTTTTAATGCTTCATGCGACTTCACCTCCTCGCTGAAATGCGTGTCCAGGAAATGAATGCTCCCTGCCAGCAGCCGGTCGCGGATCATCCGTTCCTGCTCTTCAGCAGGCAGCTCATTATCCGGGTCTTCCATTTTCACCCACCGGATCAGCACCGGCAGCGTAAGCCCCTGCACCACCAGGGTAAGCAGTATCACCGTAAAGGTGATGAACAGGATCAGGTTGCGCTGCGGGAAAAGCTGACCATTGTCCATATACACGGGGATGGATAAAGCCGCTGCCAGCGATACCACGCCCCTCATACCTGCCCAGCCGAGGAGCAATGGCCCTTTCCAGCCCGGACGGTTATCGGCAGTAGTGATGTACCGGCTGATAAATACAGTGAACACCGAGGCGAACATAGTGCAAAGCAAACGGGTTACGATCAGCACCACGGTAATAATAACACCGTACTTAATAGCTTCAGAAAGACTAGCAGTGCCCAATTCCTTAATGATCACCGGCAGTTCCAGCCCTATGAGCATAAATACCAGCCCGTTCAGCATAAATCCCAGCGTGGCCCACACATTGGCTCCCTGCAACCGGCTCCGGTATGTAAGAAAATGCTGGCTCCGGGCCGAGAGGAACAACCCTCCGCTCACTACTGCAAGCACCCCGGACCCATGGAAATATTCTGCGGAGATATACATCACATAAGGCGCTGTAAGCGTTAAAATCACATCCATATCTGTACCGGTAGGCAACCAACGGTGGATAGTATAGTATAATAACCCTACCAGCAACCCGATGGCAATTCCCCCTGCAATCGCAATAACAAAGCTCAGCGCCGCATTTTGCAATACGAATACGCCCGTAGTAACGGCCGTGCTGGCAAAGCTGAATACGATCAAACTGGAAGCGTCGTTCATCAGGCTCTCCCCTTCCAGGATGGAGGAAAGTCTTTTAGGCACTTTCACATATTTCAGGATTGTAGTGGCAGATACAGCATCCGGTGGCGACACGATCCCTCCCAGCACAAAACCCAGCGCCAGCGAAAATCCCGGGATCAGCGCATGCGACACCACGGCTACTACCCCGGAGGTAAAGATCACTATCAGAAAAGCGAAGATGGAAATAACACGCCGCCACCGCCACAACTCCTTCCAGGAAGTATACCAGGCCGCTTCATATAGTAAGGGCGGCAAGAAGATGAGCAGGATCATTTCCGGGTTGATCTGGATAGAAGGGAACAACCGGAACATGCTAAGCGCAAGTCCACCCAGCACCAGTACGATGGGGTAAGCAATTTTCAGCTTCTGGGCGATCATCACCAGAGATAAAATAAAAAAGATCAGTAAAATGTATTCTATAACGGTAGCGAGCATACTAAAGATTCTGGTGCTTGAATTTAGTGCTCAAGTTAATATGTTTTCCTGATACCATAAAGATGCCTTCTCCCCTGTAATGTACCGTTTTAGGACATTTTGGATACCCCGCAGCCTGTGCTGCCACTACTTCCAGTATAAAGAAATTGTAACCTTTCAGCAATTGGGTATCAGCCACCATGGTCATAATATTGGTACTGTTCTTCCAGCGGGAACTTACCAGCACAACAGGACCAGGCTCCAGGAACCTGCGGATCTCCGATACCGGCAGGCCGGCTTTCTTATAGGCTCGTTTTATCATTGTATTATTTGCATTTAGTGTCACTGCTATAATACACAACATCCGCAATAATCATACACAACACGTGGCGCTGTTTATTGTCAGACCGGCTATAATATTCCTGTCTAGTCCGGGAAGATCCCCGCAGCTATATTTATTATTATTAAATTGACATTAGTTTATTATTAAACCCAGCTCATGACACCAAGAAACACTGCCGCCGGTATCCTTTTATGCCTTATTTTTCTTTATCATTCCTTATATGCCCGGCAGGGCGATCAAAAACAACTGCTGAATAAAGTGCAAAAGATAATGTTGCCGCCAGCCCCTGATGATGCAGCGTTCACCATTCCCATCAGCGAAATACCTGTTATTATTGCCACCGCAACTGAAAAAGAAATCAAACAGCACCTGCCTGTTATCGTCACTTCCCGGCTGGGTAAAGGCAGGATCCTGATAACAGGATCGGACCAGTATTTTAAAAAGCCGCTTTCAAACGATAAAAATATACAACAGCTGCTGCAAAATGCCATTGCCTGGGCAGCCAATACCAAAGGCAATACCATCCAGCTATGGGGTAGTAATATGGATCTTCCAGCATTCCCAAAAGGATATAAAAGTATAACCGATACCGTTAGTATCCATCCCGCAGCAGGCATTATTATCATTACACAGGATGTTACCGATTCTGTTAAAATAAACAGCCTGGAAGCATTTGTAAGAAAAGGCGGCTCCCTCATATTCGGCTCTCCCGTTGCCGGCATGCTAAACCAGCAAAAGGTCACTTATTTTGAAATGGGGCTGAACCAGCTGTTCAGGAAGGCAGGCATGTTTCACATCAGCTCTACGGCAAAACCGGATGATAAAAAAGGCTGGCTTACTACCAACCCTATCCCGGCTTACGTACATATCACTTCTTTGCTGAACGAGTTTAAAACACCTGGGTTTATTCCCCCCACTGCGGAGGCAGACAGCTACTCAAGTACCATCGCCAACTACCTGTTCAATAATCCCGGCACATCTGCCATATCCAATAAGATCAGGGCATTATTCGAAACATCGCAGGCGCCCGTTATCCCTTCTCCCCAACATCCTGTTTCAAAAAATGATGTAAAAAGCATGTTAATCTACCGGGTACAGAACTACCTGGCTACACAACGCCAGCAATCGCATCCTGACACAGGGTACATACATCCTGCCAGCAGAATATTCCCCGGCGAGGTAAGCAAAACTGCCCCGAGAGTGAATGAACAAATAGTGATCCCCATAAAAACCGGCGCACAGGGTTTACTGGAACCTGATGGAATTTTTTACAGGTGGCACAGCACCGGCCTGTATGTGGCCGCGGGCGATACCGTAACAGTGACCATACCCGCGAACTGTATTCCCTTGCACCTGAAAGCGCAGATAGGCGTGCATGAAGATGACCTCAGCCACATGACTTACTTCACCCGTCATATTGATAACCTCACCAGGACGTTTGAACTGGAACAAATGGTCACTACTATCTTTTCTCCCTTCGGCGGCCTGCTGATGATCAATATTCCAGACACCTCTTCCCTGAAAACGCTTACTGTAAAGGTAAAGGGCGCCGTTAAAAGCCCTTATTTCAAACAGGGCGTTACCAGCCTGGACGACTGGCAAAAGACCATCCGCCAGTATCCCGGGCCCTGGGCGGAACTGGCCACCGATAAAATTATACTCACTGTCCCTTCCTATCGTATCCGCCAGCTGGATGATCCCGGGAAGCTCCTGCAGTTCTGGGATGAGGTAATGGATGCCGATGCTAAACTGGCAGATATCGCTCCCGACAGGGTTCACCCGGAAAGGATCATCATAGACCAGCAGGTGGCCTTCGGTTATATGTATACTGCCCCCTATAAAATCATGGCGCCCGATGATGAAAGCTGCGCCCTTATGCTGGATGAACAGCAGCTGCGTGCAAAGGGTTCCTGGGGTCATTTTCACGAACTGGGCCACCGTCACCAGTTCTGGGGCATTGATTTCAATGGCCTGGGCGAAGTAACTGTAAACCTGTACACGATGTATGTATATGATCACGTATTACATAAAGGGCTTTATAACCACGAAAATATTTCGGGTAAACAGGCAGTAATGGATGATATACGTAAGTATATGAAAGAACAACCGGGTTTTGATAAATTTTGTGAAGATCCGTTTCTTGCTTTAAAAATGTACATCGAGCTTATTGAAGGTTTTGGCTGGCAACCTATTGAGACGGTGTTTAAAAAATACCGTGCCCTGCCTGCTTCGCAATATCCGGTAACAGAAGAAGATAAAAGGGATTACTGGTTTACGGCTATCTGTGCTGCCACGCAGAAAAACCTTTCTCTCTTTTTTGAGAAGTGGCAGGTACCTGTTAGGGAAACAGCGAAGAGCTCTGTGAGTAATTATCCCCCATGGTTGCCGGAGGAGTTGAAATAGTAATGATTAAAACGCCTCCTGTGCAAGATCGGTCACGCATCCTTCAGAAGCGCTGCTTACGGCCCGGGCGTATTTTAACAATACCCCACTCTTTACGTTAGCTGCGGGCTTCACCCATTTGCTGCGGCGCACTGCTATCACCTCTTCTGCCACCTTCAGATTAAGGGTGTTGGTTACTGCATCAATCTCTATCAGGTCATCATCTTCCACCAAAGCAATCAACCCGCCTTCTGAGGCTTCCGGTGTAATATGTCCTACCACGAAACCATGCGTTCCGCCACTGAACCGGCCGTCTGTGATCAATGCCACGGTTTTGCCCAGTCCTGCGCCAATAATGGCTCCTGTAGGTTTCAGCATTTCCGGCATGCCTGGCGCGCCTTTAGGCCCTATATAACGGATAACGACCACATCACCTGCTTTCACCTTACCCGATGTAATACCTTTGCTGAAAGCTTCCTCGTTATCAAAAACGCGGGCCGGTCCGCAGAACTTTTCACCTTCTTTCCCGCTTATTTTTGCAACACTTCCTTTCTCTGCCAGGTTCCCGTATAATATCTGCAAATGTCCACCCGGTTTGAGAGGAGTTTCCAGTGGCATCACTATTTTCTGCTTATTGAAGTCCAGCTGCGGCACCTTCTCCAGATTTTCTGCCAGGGTTTTACCGGTAACCGTCAGGCAGTCTCCATGCAGCATTTTTTTCTCCAGTAAATACTTCATCACTGCAGGAACTCCGCCATGCTCATGCAGGTCTTGCATGAGGTACTTACCGCTGGGTTTAAAATCCGCCAGCAACGGCACACGGTTGCTGATATCCTGGAAATCGTCCGGAGTAAGCGGCACATCCGCACTTTTGCCAATTGCAATCAGGTGCAGCACGGCATTCGTACTGCCGCCCAGCGCTATCACCAGGGTAATGGCATTTTCAAAGGCTTTTCGCGTCATAATATCCCGGGGCTTAATATCCTTCTCCAGCAACAGTTTGATGGCCTTGCCGATGGCGGCGCATTCTTCTTTTTTATGCCGGCTTACAGCGGGGTTGGACGAAGAGTAAGGCAGGCTCATTCCCAAAGCTTCTATAGCGCTTGCCATGGTATTTGCGGTATACATACCTCCGCAGGCGCCGGCGCCCGGACATGCATGCCGGATGATCCCTTTGAAGTTTTCCTCGCTGATCTTACCTGCCACTTTTTGACCCCATGCTTCGAAGGTACTTACCAGGTTAATATCCTCTCCCTGGTAATGCCCCGGCGCAATCGCACCTCCATACAACATGATACCAGGGCGATTGAGCCGTCCCATGGCCATCATTGAGCCAGGCAAATTCTTATCGCAACCGGGTATGGTAATCAGTGCATCATAATACTGCGCGCCGGCATTTGTTTCAATGCTATCCGCAATCAGATCGCGGCTTACCAGGCTATAACGCATTCCGGGCGTGCCCATGCTGATACCGTCACTAACACCGGCCGCATAAAAGCGCAGCCCCAGAAGCCCATCGGTCTGGTTGATGTGATCCCTCACCTCTGTAGCCAGGTCATTGAGATGCATGTTACAGGGGTTGCCGTCCCAACCCATACTTGCAATGCCTACCTGCGCTTTGTTGAAGTCCTCCTCCTTAAAACCGATGGCATAATACATAGCCTTTGCACCGGGCAATGTTTCGTCCTGCGTTAATACGCGTGAATATCTGTTGAGTATTGCTGACATGATGTTGGATTTTATTACATGTGTGATTTCAGCCTGCTGAGCGTTTCAGGAGAAATGTTCAGGTAAGCGGCGAGATTGGCGTTAGATAATCTTTGTATCAGTTCCGGATTATTTTCAAGCAGGTTCCTGTACCGTTCGGTGGCATTCTGTGTAAGCAGGCTGTTTAGTTTGGAGGTAATCACAGTTAACCCGTATTCAAGTATATAGATATACATTTTATCCCATGCCGGTATCGTTTTCCTTAACCGGAAAAAATCATGATGGGAAATCACCAGCAATTCAGAAGCTTCCACAGCCTGTATATATTCAGATGAAGGCTCCCTCGAAATAAAACTGACAATAGACGTTAAGAAAGTATGCTCAAATGCCATGAACCGGGTAGCTACATTATTATCGTTACTGTAATACAAACGAAGACAACCTTTATTAATGAAGAAAATCCGGTCGGCTACCACTCCTTTCTCCAATAACAATTTGTTTTTCGGAACTTCGACAGTATGGAAGCAGGATAATACTGTGCTTAGCTCTCCATCGTCAAGCGATGTTTTTTCCCGTATCAGATCTGCAAGCATTGTTATCATATATCAAAGCTACAGCGAACCTTTTTAAAAAACATTGACCTTGGTCAAAATCGAAAAGAGGACATATCAAAGTACTATATACCCTCTTTTACCCGGATGCCTGATGAAGGCCGGCTGTTGTTTAAGCGAAGCTCCGCGCCATCATTTATTTCTGATACATGCTCTTTTCAATTAATAAAACCCTTTTATCAGCAGGTAATCCTTTTCTTCCGCTGCATGCTTCTTCAGCAGCTCCGCATCTTTTGATAATAATTGCACCGTGCTGCTGATAAGGATCACCAGGCGAAGGATACAGAACAACAATAGTATAATGGCTATGATAAACATATGAAAGCTATTTAATGGAAAGAATGTATGCAGATAATTCATTCAGATCTTCTTTTGACAACTGCGGGAAGCCGGGCATTTGCGGGTATCCTGCCCTTTTTTTTCCCGGCGTTTTGATCCAGTGCTGCAAACCGGCTGCATCGTTTTTATAAATGCTCACCATTTCCGTCATGGGCGGGCCCACCAGTTTTTCGTTGGGCCGGTGACAGGACGAGCAATTAGCCTGGAAAATAGCAGCGCCTTTTCCTCCTTCTCCCGGCGGAGTTTCCGCATCCTCCTGCACCGGGTGCATCCTTGCTTCGGCCGATAAGCGCTCAAACTCCGCAGTTTTGGCTGCCATCAGCTTTTTATGCGGCGCCAGCGCATTGGCCCGGTACACCTGCCTGCCGCTGCCCATGCACAATACCGTGAGGGTCATGGCTGCCACCACTTTACCAAAATGTTTGTTGAGCTGCTCCTCCGGTCCGTTAATGGCTTTCCACATCCAGTACATGGCGGGCAGCGCAATGGCGGCTCCTGCAAAAATGATCCCCAGCAGGCGCCAGTTCATCCCTTTCGCCGGCAACGTTAACAGCACCACCGGCCCAATCATAAACTGGAACAATGAAAATGCGAGAGCCAGTGAATAGGTTTTCTTCCTTACCTGGTACCGGGTAAGCGTAGTAAAGTAACGTTCAAAAGGATAATTCCTTCTCCCGAAATACCAGCACAAAAACAAACCCGTTACCGCCATGGAAGCAGAGAGAAAGTGGAGGTACCGGGGAAAAACGTTAGGCAGCGCCAAAGCGCTCACGAATCCCCTGACGGTGCCCCACTTCTCAGGAAATAACATCAGGTTAATGTTGGCTAAAAAAATAAGCGGGATAAATAGGAACACCAACACCGCTGCCGCGATAATGGATATATGCAGCGGCTTATTATGCTCCAGCTTATGCCACGTATATTTATGCAGGTAAGTGAGCAGGAAGGCAAATGTAACCAGTGGAATGATGGAGATCCACATCAGCCCGGTCAGGGCGTTGGCGGAATAAAAGTAAATGGTGTAAAGCGCGTTGATGCTCAGTAAAGGCGCCACGCCCAGCACTACCGCCAGGCTTTTGTTGACCGTAATGGTCCGTGCGATCTCATGCGCCAGGGTATCGTACTCTTTATCCTTCAGCCCTTTCAGCTGCGTCCATAAGATAAGCACAGAACCGCCCAGCATCAGGTTCACAAATACAATATGTGCCAGGAACGACACTACCAGTAATACTACCAGCAACCATTCCGGCAAAGGCAGATCCAACGGGATATCTCTTGGCACAGGCGTACCCGCCTGCAAAAAAGCTGTCATGTTTTTGATGTTTTATGGGTTCTTTTCTTCTTTCAGTAATGCCTCTGCGGCAGGCACATTTTGCAGCGGGTTCACTATTACGCCGGTGGTTTGTGCCCCCTCCAGCGATTCCCCGCTCAGCTGCAGATGCCGGATATAAGCGGCCAGCGCCTTCAGCTCTGCTTTATTCCCCGGAAAAGGCGGCATATAGGTACGGCCATTGTGCATGTTCGGAATATATGCTTCCATTGAATTTTCCTCCAGTGGTTCTCCTTTGCCGTATACGCCTTCAAATACCGTTACAATGGAATTAATGCCATTAGTGGTATGGCAACGGCTGCACGACAACATAAACACATCCCTGCCTGCACTTAGTTTATTCGTTTCCGTTATAACCGCCGCCCCCGCATAGGTGGCGTATTTCAGGATACCATCCCTTTTGTATAAGGGATAATCTTCTTCCCGTAATAAATTGGAATACATATACCCTCCTATCACGTAAGGCTTCCTGATAAATTCCCTTACCCTTTCAAAAATGCCGAGGAACCCAAAGGCAGCCAGGCAGGGCACCAGTACAAAGGCAAAACGTATACTCCCCGGCCGCGCCCAGGCCCAGATACTGATGAGCACCACCAGCGATACGGCGCCGGGAATAATATAACTCAGCAATCCATAATATTTTTCGAACTCCATGGTACCCACTGCTGTGCTCATATTGGCGCGCATGGCTTCCGGCATGACGTTGTAATAGATGCAGGCTGCAGCCAGCGTGACCGGGGCCCAGCCCAGGATCCACTGTGCAGCGCTTTTCAACACCCTGCTCCTTTCTATACTGCCTTTTTCCCCGAAAATGGTGGTGAGCAACATACCAAAGATGCCGCCCAGGACCATGGCTGCAGGCGTTCTAAAAAAGAGCTGTGGCAGGTAAATGGGATTGGTAAACCCGTTCAGCAGGCTATGGTGTTTGTTCCAGTTGCCGGGGTCCATCATAAATCCAAGTATGGATACAATAATGGCCATAGTGATCCAGGAAAAGATGGACAGGAACCATCCCAGGCGGATATGACGCAGCTTTCCGCGCAGGGTGGCATTGGCGTTTTTCCAGGTGAGGAAATAGATCATGATCAGCACTACCTCCGTTACAAAGGCGACCCACTCCGCGAACCAGGCGAAGTAGAACACACGGATCAGGCTCCCGATAGAAGAAGGGCTGATCAATGCGGCGGAAAACCAGATACCTACTCCCGTCATAGCCCCTATGGTGGTAGTGATGATAAAGGCCACCTTCATTTTTTTATATACCATTTCATCCCAGGCAGGGTTTGTGATCTGCGTGGGACCAGCCATTTTAACGCCTTTTTGTTCCAGCCACGCGATGTAGGGAATAAAACCCACTGCCAGTCCGTGGTTGATGAAAACATGCACGATGGCGATCATGGCAATGAGGAACCGGTCGTTCAGCCAGTCGAGGTGGAACATTGGAAAATCCATGTGATGATTTTTAGTCTACAACAATTTTAACAACAGCAGGATCAGGCAGCATAGGAGCACGCCCACTGCTATCCTGTTTAACAGGATGATGGTGCCCAGCAGGTTTTTCTTTCCCGGCCCGGCGTTATATTCATTGATTGACATACAAATATTTTTACTGTTGTTTTTTTCTGAAACTCTCGGGTGTTGTGCCCGTGTTTTTTCCAAAGAAGGTGACGAAATAAGATGCGCTTTCAAAGCCAAGTTCCTTGGCTACCTCCGCTACCGACAGTCCCGTGTAATGTAGCAGGCGCCGGGCTTCCAGCGTGATCCGTTTTCGGATCAGCGCTCCGCTCGATAACCCGTTGTATTCCCTGCACAATTTATTCAGGTAGTTGGTGGTGATATTAAGTTGACCTGCATAAAAAGAAGGCGTTTTGTGCGCAATGAAATGTTCGTCCAGCAGCAGTTTGAACTGTCGCAGTTTTTCTTCCTTGTTGTTCTTCCGCTCGGTTCCTTCCACCGGGTTAAACAGCCGCTCCAGGTTACAGAGCAGGATATTGAGATAAGACCGCAGCACGTTGCCGGCGCCTTTCTGGCGGTGATGGAATTCCTGTTCCATAAACCGGGTAATGTGGCTCCACTCTGCCGCTTTGGCGGCGTTCAGACGTACCTCATGCACATTTTCCTTATTCAGGAATGAGAAGTTGAGCAATACATTGTTGTTATATCTCAGGGAGAAGAAACCTTCTGTAAAGCAGATCACGTGACCGCTGGCATTGCGGTTAATATGTATGCTGCATATGCTGCCGGGTTTCACACAAATGATTTTCGGATGATCCAGCAGGATGGTAACGCCATCTATCACCGCACTGCCTTCTGCGCTTTCAATGCACAGCAGCATGTAGAACAATTGCCTGTGGGGCTGTTCCAGCAGCGGGTACTTATCGGGGATACATCCCGGGCTGCCTATCCAGAAAAAATCATTGCCAGTGTCAAACATATCGGCAGATAACACAGCGATTTCGCCGGATTTCATACTCATGTAGTAGCTTAATGATGTTTAACGCAATAGTGACTGGTTAAGCCATGGCAGCGGGCGGGCGGAAGATCTGCCTGATCAGCAGCTGGGGGAAATAAGGCGAGTGGTAATCGCAGAAGGAGATGATAATTCCGGGAGATACGGGTTTTGCCGGGGCAAGATCAAAGGGTTCGCAGAACAGGGTAATTTCTTTAAGCCGGCTGGCTGAATTGCCTTCCTGCTGCTGATCGTTTTCCTTTATTTTTTTTTCGAGGAAACAGGAGCCTTTACACACAGGAATAAGATCGAACCGGTTGATACAAAGTTCTGAGGCGATATAGTTCCTGTTAAGATAAAATGCGGCTACTATCCAGCAGTTGCCGGTGCTTTGCAAAAGCATTACACACAAAAGCCATATGGATAATATCCGTTTCAATTTTCTTTTAGTAAGATGTTAATATCGTTTATAAGCCGGGTTGTTTCCTTAGGGTCTGTGCCGTTATATACGCCGCGTATGTGCCGGGCTTTATCAACGAGGAGCAGTCCCCCGCTGTGAACATATCCCCCGGGAGCGGTACTGTCTTTGTACGCCGTGGAGAAATATCCTTTCTCCGCCAGGTGATATACCGTATCCTGGTTGCCGGTCACAAACCGCCATTTTGGGCCGCTTACTTCCTGGCTGGTGGTATACGCCTTCAGGCGGGGAATGGAATCGTCTTCCGGATCTATGGTATGCGACAGGAAAAGAACGCCGGCATTTGCTTTGAAGGTGTTGTATACTTTCTTCATTTCCGCCGTCATTTTCGGGCAGATGTTCGGGCACGACAGGAAAATAAAATCTGCCACATAGATCTTTCCGGCGAATGACCGCTCATTTACCGGGAGGCTGTCCTGGTCGGTGAACGAAAAAGGCGGTACCACCGGATAAATGGTGTCGTATACCGTTTTCCCGTTCTGCCCATGCGCCATTACATCAGGCTCTCCCAGGATGGGCAGCCTTTTTCCGGGCCTGTTACATGCAGACAGCAGTAATGCGAGCAGGAGGATCTTTTTCATTGTTATTTTACGCCAGGTGTGGAAGCCGCTTTCATCACAAGTGTATAAGCAGCGGGATTTAACAGGAAGCTGTCTTTACAGGCAGCAGAACAAAATCCGATCACAGCGCCCTGGTAATGGGCAGTGTCATAAATGCCCGCCTTAATGGGCATCCTGCATACAGGGTCACGCCTGTTAGCCACCAGGGCGGTATCGTACTGCTTTTCCTCCGGGGCTACTGTCATGGAAGAATCTCCCCGGGCGGGGGTTTCATGACCGCCGTTCCCGGCGCATGCCGCCAGTACGGTCATTATAAATAATCCAATAAAAATCTTCATGCCGCTTCATTTTTCATTATCAGCAGCAAAAGTAGGGATTAATACACAGGGACAGGAAAAATGAACAGGACAATAGTTTAGAAAAAAGTAACTAGTTTGCGGGAAACAGCAAATGTGCGGCCTAAAGCGACTGTATAGCAAAAGTATGGATGCTCCCCGGTTAAGCCATATTTGCGCCGGAGGTAAGCCACATTTCCCCCGTATATTCCCCGTATCTTCTGAGCTACGGGGAATCATGGGTTCCTCCTTTTCTCATTCCCGGGTAGTCCCCGGCATTCCCCGGGCCGGCCTGCTGATGGCGGATAGCCGGTCAGTACATTCCCTGCCAACGCTTTGCACAGCCCTCCCAAATTCCTACATTTATGCCCTATGGATATAAAAGACGCCATTGCGCTGATAAAGCACACACCTGCCAATGCAGTCGCCCCGGCAGTTTGGGCTGACCTGGGATGCGGCGCCGGCACATTTACCTACGCCCTGGCCCATTTGCTGGAACCAGGCAGCACTATTTATGCGTTCGATAAAGAGCGGCCGCGGTTAGCCTCCCTGCCTGATCCTCACCAGGTTCATATAAAGTCCGGGCAACTGGATTTCCTGGCAGATGATTTACCGGTATCAGGGCTGAATGGAATACTGATGGCCAATTCCCTGCACTATGTACCCGGGAAGCCGGCGTTTATTGATAAAATAGCCCGGCATTTGCAGCCGGACGGGGCTTTTCTCATTGTGGAATATGAAACATCCAGGTCCAATCCATGGGTACCCTATCCCGTACCATTCCGGGATTTAAAAACGCTGTTCCATGAAGCGGGGTTTACATCTGCCGGCAGGCTGAATGAAAGACCTTCACTATACGGATCAGGGCATATGTATGCGGCGTTGTTCAGGAGGTAAACAGGCATGTATCAAAAACGGACAGCCGGCTGTACTGAAAGTGAACAATTTTGTTTTCATAATAAGGATATAGTCTTGTAAATCAGCCATCTGGGTATCAGGCATCCCGTTTGAGAACTACCAGGATCAAACCCGGATTTTATAAGCGGATATTATGATCAGAAATTTCTTCAAAGTAGCTTACAGGAACCTTTTACGAAATAAAGGGTTTTCTTTCATCAATATTACCGGCCTGGCCATTGGTATGGCCGCCACCATGCTTATCCTGCTCTGGATACAGGATGAGCTTAGCTACGACCAGTTCCATCAAAACAAAGACCGGATCTATGAAGTATGGAATCATGTGCCTATGGATGGCGAGATCCGCAGCTGGAACGGCGTTTCCTCCCTGCTGGCGGGCACACTGGAAAAAGACCTGCCCGAGGTGGAGCGGGCAGTCAGGGTAACCTATGATAACTATTTGCTTACAGCAGGTGATAAAAAAGTAATGAAATCGGCCAATATAGTGGACACCGGCTTCCTGCAGATATTCACTTTCCCTATGTTGAAAGGCGATCCGTTCACAGCGTTGAACGACAGGCATTCGATAGTGCTCACGGAAAAAACTGCTAAAATATTATTCGGCACTGAGGAAGCCCTGGGTAAGATTGTAAAAGTTGATAATAAAGATAATTTCACGGTTACCGGTATTCTGAAAGATCTTCCCACTAATTCAAGATTCAATTTCGATTACCTGCTGCCCCGGTCCTATACCAAATACCGGGAAGGAACAGACCTGGGCTGGCACGACAACAGCACGCCTACCTATGTATTACTGAAGCCCAATACCAGCTACGCAGCAGTGGAGGCTAAAATAAAACATCTCAAACAACGCTACGATGATGAGGCCAAAAGAATAAATTGGGAACTGGGTATTTACCCCCTTAGCCGCTGGCGCCTGTATTCCAGCTTCAGCAACGGCGTGGAAGATAACGGGGGGCGCAGCACCTTTATCCGGCTGTTCAGCATCATTGCAGGATTTATATTACTGATCGCCTGCATAAATTTCATGAACCTGAGCACCGCCCGGAGTGAAAAACGCGCAAAGGAAGTGGGGATCCGGAAATCAGTGGGGGCCCAGAAAAGCTCCCTTATCGGCCAGTTCATCGGGGAATCCGTTTTCCTCGCATTCCTGGCAGGCATTGCGGCCGTCATTGTTGTACAGATAAGCCTGCCAGCCTTTAACCAGCTTACCGGTAAAAAACTGTTCCTCCACTTTGGTAATATGTATACATGGCTGGGACTTGCAGGCTTCATCCTGTTCACCGGCGTGCTGGCTGGCAGCTACCCGGCCTTCTTTCTTTCTTCTTTCCAGCCTGTGAAAGTATTAAAAGGCACCTTTAAGAAAACCAATGCGCTGATAACACCAAGGAAAGCACTGGTGGTGGTACAGTTCACATTTGCTATCCTGCTTATTATCTGCACTATTATTGTAAAACAACAAATAGATTATGCCCGCAACCGGAATACAGGCTACAACAAAGATCATCTTGTATACCATTTCATGACGGGCGACATCGCCAAGAATTATGCGTTGATAAAAAATGAATTGCTGGCATCTGGTATTGCCACTTCCGTTACCAAAACAAATTCCCCCCTTACCGAAAGATGGAGCGATGGATGGGGACAGGACTGGGAAGGAAAAGATCCTAACTATAATCCGTCCTTCGACAGGTACCTGTGCGACGAAGGGCTGGGCGTTACCGCAGGCCTGCAGTTTGTACAGGGCCGCGATTTTGACCTGAAACAATACCCTACAGATTCAACCGGGCTTATTATCAATGAATCGGCGCTGAAAATTTTGAAGTTCAAAGACCCGATCGGTAAAACAGTAAGTGACCTGGGTGTCGACTGGCACATTGTAGGCATTATTAAAGACTTTATTCTTACCAATCCGTACGAACCTACCAACCCGATGCTGATATGTGGCGCGAAGAGCCGGTTTATGACTTTTAATGTGATGCAGATAAAACTGAACGGGAACAATTCCACCAGCCGGAACCTGGATAAGACCGCAGCCATTTTCAGGAAATATAACCCCGATTATCCCTTTGATATAAAATTTGTGGATCAGGCCTACGCCAGCAAATTTGAAAGCGAAAAGCTCCAGGGCCAGCTGGCTGGCCTGTTTGCAGGGCTTACAATATTTATCTCCTGTCTTGGTTTATTCGGGCTGGCCACTTATGTAGCAGAAAACAGGGTAAAGGAAATCGGTATCCGGAAAATATTAGGCGCCTCTGTAGCGGGTATCACTACATTATTGTCAAAAGATTTTGTGAAGCTGGTGATCGTGTCTTTCCTTCTGGCAGCGCCCGTGGCCTGGTGGGGCATGCATAAATGGCTGCAGGGTTACACTTACCGGGTGAACATTGAATGGTGGGTGTTTGCACTGGCAGCTTTCCTTTCTGTAACGATTGCATTGCTGACGGTGAGTTATCAATCGATCAGGGCAGCTATTGCCAACCCGGTGAAAAGCCTGAGAGCGGAATAGGTTCTTTATTAAATCTCCCCCGGGTATGACAGCCCGGAGGAGATAAATGTTTTATAAAACGTATTATTTTTTCTGCTGCGCCAGGAAGCTCACCAGAGATGCAAACTCGTCGTACGACAGTGCATTGGCAAGACCTGCCGGCATCATGGAGGTTTTCATTTCCTTGCGGCTCAGGATATCAGCCGTATTAACCGTGTATACTTCTCCTGCAATATCTCTCATCACCACTTTGGTTGCTGTTTCTTCAGTGATAAATCCTACATAGGTTTTATTACCCTTCGCAGTGACTGTTACAGTTGCGAATCCCTGTGAAATAGAAGCATTAGGTTTAAGGATGGATTCGGCGATCCGCTCACGGTTCATGATAGATCCGATCTGCCCCATAAAAGGCCCTTTCATTTTTTCACCCCTGCTGAGGCTATGACAGGCGATACAGCCCTGGTTGGTGAACAGTACCCTTCCTTTGGCGGCATCTCCTTTTAACTGCTTCACGGCCAGCAGCACATCTTCAATAGAAGATTTGCCAACCTGTCCTTTCTTACTTTTTATTTTCTCCAGGTCCACTTTAGGCTCTTTTACTGCAACGGCTTCCGCCTTTTTCAGCGGGGCAAAAGCAGCGATCTCCATCCTGTTACGGGCATCAAGCTCTCTGAAAAGCTGCAGGCGGACAGGGTTTGCCGCCTCCTTCTTCATAAAGTTCTCGATCACAGGCGATCCTGCCCAGAGTACGGCTTTATAATACGGGCCATGTGAATCGGGCCGGGTTCCCCACCACCAGGATGCGTCATAGGCGTCCTCTTTCCTGTACAGGCGCGCCAGCGTAACCAGGATCTGCTTCTTCAGCTTTTCGTCTTTCGACTGTTTGTAGGCAGCAATTAAACCATTCACTGCCTTTTCATCATGCATATAACGCAAAGCCCATAATGCAAGCGTGGCATCGGGGCCTTTAATAGCCGATACAGCGGCATCTACCGCATTCAGTTCCACCAGTGCGCGCACTGCCAGGTGAGGCAACACAATAGCGGCATTGGGTGTGGCATGTGGTCCTTCCTTATCTTTGACAGGCGCCACAAATGAGGCAGGCACTTTTGTTTGCAGTAAAGCC
The DNA here is from genome assembly GCF_902150045.1 of Chitinophaga polysaccharea. GTDB lineage: Bacteria > Bacteroidota > Bacteroidia > Chitinophagales > Chitinophagaceae > Chitinophaga > Chitinophaga polysaccharea_A. Next base: position 2,947,889 of record NZ_CABFVU010000001.1, on the reverse strand, counting down.
GTGGCGGCTTCTATACGGCCTAAACGTCCAAGGCCTACAATTGCTGCGGCCTGAACACGTGGAGATGGATCTTTCAGTGCATCCAGGAAGGGTTGCTCCGGAACATCCCCGCGAATGCCTTTGCGATCTGCCAGGGCGCGCAATGCGTGCTCCTTCACGGCAGGATCTTTTGTAAGCTCCACCAGCGCCGTGATACCATCTTTTCCTGTGGCCTGTGCATATGTATAGAGGCCGGCCAAACGGGCGTATAATGGTAACTGTGCGTCCGATGCGATCTTTAAAGCGGCAGCAACTCCCTGCTGGTCACCGCGGCGGAGCAGCTCCTGCGACGCATTTAACCGGGCCACTGCACTGGTAGATTTAAGCAGGTTCACCAGTTCTTCCACCGGGGCTTTGGCCAGGTCAGGGAAAGCCTTGTAGGTCCAGTTATTGGGCACGGCTCTCACTACGAAGCCAATGGTATCGCTACCGGAATAACCGGCGCCATCCCATGCAGAGAGGTAAAGCCTGCCTGATCCGTCCACATCCAGGTCGGTGATCTGTGGAAGTGCAATGAAGTCTTCTTCTTTTTGTGTGAAGGTTGCGCCATCGGGCTTTACCCTGTGGATGTAAAGCATGCTTCTTCCCCAATCGGCCATCATAGGCACATTGTTATATTTTTCGGGCCAGCCTGGCTCCGACATAAATAAGGCGCCGGTACCGGAGCCTCCGCCCAGGTCTGCCAGCGCAGGTATTATTTCATCTGTAAAATGCTGGAACAATACCGGGTACCCGTACTCGCCGGATTGGATATGATGTGAGAAGCGTACATTCCATCCTCCGCCATCATTGGTGTTTTCCCTTGTAAATACATTCATGTACGGATCGATGGCTACATCATACACATTGCGTGTGCCGTGAGTAAATACCTCCATTTCGGTACCATCAGGGCGTACCCTTACGATGCCTCCACCAAGCATGGTTAGCTTTTTACCGGAGCGGTCGGTAGCGTCATGGAACCCAAAGTCGCCCACAGCAATATAGATCCAGCCATCAATACCCATACGGATACCATTGGTAGCATGGTCTGTTCCACGCTCCTGGATGTATTTGGTGTTACTGAGGTGTTCAACAAGCGGTCTGGCAGGGCCATCGGCCTTTCCATCGCCATCTTTATCTTCAAAAACCACCAGGGCCATTCCTGTGGCTTTGCCTGTTTCGCTGGAAAATGTAGTGTGCAGTACAAATACCTGGTTGCCCATTACAATGATACCCCGTGGATTGTCTACAGTGGCAAAGTCGGTATGCTCATCCATTTTACCATCATTGTCCTTGTCCACCAGCTTTAGTATCCGGCCTTTCCCCGGATCTTTGCCAAGAGAACCTATCATGTCCACACCAACAAATACTTCCCCAGTAGGCGCTACTGCCAGGCAGGCGGGGCTGGGTGTAATGGCAGGGCCGGAAAATCGGGTGATGGTTAATTCAGTGGGGGCGGTTTGAGAATACCCTGAAAACGGTTTTACTACAATAAGCGCTGTAAGAGAACAGATCAGCTTAAGAGGAAATTTAATCATTTAATTGCGGCTTGTTTAAGATCGTATAACTATAACTAAGTAAGTGAATTAGCCGATCAAGATATAAAAAATAAATTTCCATATCGGAATTTATTCTTTAAACGGTACCTGGTTTCTGTTTGCTGCCATTGTGATGAAAATATTGCATTATGAAATAAATTATCCTATATTTAAGTACTGTATTCAGGTTGAGCTAAACGGATTGAAAGCGTTAGCAAAAGAGATCAGATAATTTCAGGCGCCTGGTTGCCCGTTGTAAATGTGCCTGAAATAATTCCACGAACATAGTTCCAACCCGTATTTGAAGAAACCGAGATTCCAGGCCGATGAGAGATGTGATAGTGTTAGCCCTATAATATGCCAGACACTAATCCTTATGATAATAATATATCCATGATACCCGGTTATTATTCTGACAAAGTAGTGCGTCTAAATGTGTTTCCCGTAAGGGGAACGGGAAGCGTGACTGAACCTTTTTCCTGACAACTTTAGTTTTGTACAAATGAATCACAACGTTAGTGCTGTTTCCACGCAGCGTATATTTCCACGGCTGAAAGAAATCGTTGTTGTTAATAGTGTGACATTATCTGTGGCTGCATTAGTGCTCTTCACACTAATGGTTTATTTCCCTGTATTTTCTCATCAATTTCAAACGCATTGGGATGATCAATGGGTAGTGATTAATCCGTATACGGAAAACGGGCTGAACTCACAAAACCTATGGGCCATCCTGACGGAATTTTACAAAGGGCAATACGCTCCTCTTAACCAGCTGCTATATACAATACTGTATTCCGTATTTGGTTACAACCCGTTTTGGTTTCACCTGGCAGGCATTATGCTGCACCTGTGCAATGTGCTGCTGGTCTATTTCTTCATCCGGCGCGTCTTAACCCGATCAGGTGATTTTACGCTCGTTTCCATCACAAGGATCTCATTCTTCACAGCAGCTATCATGGCCCTTCATCCGCTGCTGGTAGAATCAGTGGCGTGGATATCGGCCTCCAAAATTCTTATTTACAGTTGCTTCTACCTGGTTGGGCTCCATCTTTATTTAAAGTATCTATCTTCCGGCAAAATAATTTATTACTTACTCACCCTACTTCTTTTCATCTGCTCTTTCGGAGGAAAAGAACAGGCAGTAACGTTCCCGGTATGTTTGCTACTGGTTGATTATGCCGTAAACAGGAACTTAAAAACCAAACGGTTATGGATGGAAAAACTGCCGCTGTTCCTCCTCGCATTCCTGATGGGTTATATCACTTTACTTTCACAAAGTGCAGATAAAGTGGGGTTACTTTCCAATTCCCGCCATTATCCATTTTACCAGAATATTATATTTGCGAGCTATTCGGTAACCGAATACCTGGTAAAATGCCTGATCCCTGTTAAGCTAAGCTACCTGTATGTTTTTCCCAATGCTATCGGGGAAGAGGTACCTAAAAGATTCTGGATATATCCCCTGCTGTTACTGATCATGTTATTTTCATTCTGGGATTTCTGGAAAAAGAAATGGGTCTTTTTTGGCATCGCATTTTTCCTGATTCACATTGCTATGGTGCTGCATATCATTCCCATGGCCAGGTTTGCCATGGTGGCAGACAGGTATGCTTACCTGTCGTCTGTTGGAATATTTTTCCTGGTGGCTTTTTTTGCAGACAAGGCATTGAACCAAACAAAGCATATACGCCTGGTGCTGACCCTTGTTTTCCTCTACTCCCTTTCCATCGGGATTTATGCACATCAGCGAAGCAAAGTTTGGCGCAATAGCGATACCCTGAAACAGGAGCTAAAAGATCTTTTAGAGAAAGCAACGATTCCTCAAAATAACCCACATCAATGACACCGCTTATTATTAACCTCCCCAACATAACAGTTGAGTTATTCCTGCTGCAATACTGGTGACCCCTATGGGGTCTATTTATACTATACTTTCAACCAAAACAGCAAGCGTTAATCAAACCATATTTCAATTTAAAATTATAACCATGAAAAGAATCTTTAAAATCGCAGGCGGTATAGCCGTTGTAATCATATTAGTTTGCAACCTCCAGTATGCCCTTATCAGCTTTGATATTACAAATTCTTCCAACAAGGCATCCGCAGCATGGGTTGATACCAATGGTAATGGTAACAGGTATTGCGGATCTACCGGCGACAGGACCTTCAGAACAGGCACCTGGGTTTGGGTAAATGATGATTATTATTACGTGGTTGAGCATTGGATTGGTTACGACACCGGTTATTATGTATTTTATCCTAACAACTCAGGAAACCAGTGTGGTGCAGAGTATAACCCTTTCACCCCGCATAATAACTACCATGATGTAACAAATATTCCGCCCACGATAGTACCCTGATCATTTCATTCCAACATCTGCCATCCCTCCCGGGTGGCAGATGTATTTGTATTCACAAGCTGACTCAATCATATACTAATGAAGCAACACTTACTAATCTTTCTGATACTGCTATCAGCTTCCTGCTCTCAAAAAGGAGGCAAAGGATGGAATGACTCACCCGCTGTAAAAATTAAAATTACACCATTGGACAGCCAGACTGTTTTTATAGAAGATATTGCCGACAGTGTTTATTACGTTCAACTGAAAACCACCAAAGACTTTTTTGTTAACCAAATCTCCGGTTTCTTTGTAACCGATAGCCTCCTCATTATCGCTGACCGCTCGCAGGGGGCGGTATTAATTTTTGATCAGCACGGCGTTCCCAAAACAAAAATCCACCAGGTGGAAAATAAACGTGATCAGTATGTAAGCATGACAGATGTTATTTATGATGCACACCAACGCCAGGTTGAAATACTGGATCTTAGTCAGAATAAAATATTCCGGTATGACATCAGCGGAAAGCTAACCAAAGTACTTGAAATTATAGGCTCAAGATATTTCGGGCTAACATTTGCAAAAAGCGATGGAATGTATGTAAGCGAGATCGTGAATAACAATAAAGAGATGGTAAGGCTAAGGATCTACAAGGAGAAGGGCAACATGGTCACCTATCATTCCCAGGAACTGTCTTTTTTTCCGCTGATAAAGGAACTTGATATAGCCTTCCCGCACCAGTTCGACAACTACAAAGATTCGGTTTTCTATTTTCCGCTGTTAGACGATAAGATCTACCACGTAACAGCGGACGGGGCAATCCCCATATACCAGGTAGATGCGCCGGGGAACAACCTGATAACGGAAGAAACCAAAGCCATCACAACTATCAGGGATCATTTTGCCTATTGGAAAAAAATGGAAACTGATAATATTATCTATGATAACAACTCCCTGTTTATTACAGATAAATGGGTATCGTTCAGGTATAGTTTTCAATCGAGGATCAGTCCGAGGAATGTATTTTTTTCAAAGAAAACCGGCAAAGTACTTCAGCTGACAGAATATAGCAGCAGAAAAGATTCCACCTTCCATTCCCGGAATAAAATAACAGGAAAGCTGGGCGATTATTTTGTAATGAAGGTTCCTCCCCTTCATCCACCTGTACCAGGAACAACAGCGCCGCGGGAAGATATTAGTTTTATGTTTTTCAGATTAAAGGATTTTTGAGGGATATGCGGGTGATCTCATGCCAGGTACCTCTACAAGTACCTGTTATTAAAAAACAGGCATTCCGGAGCAACCTTCTTTGAGTGATGGTGTCCTTTAATATGAGTTACAATATGTAGCTCACATTAACCCCAAACCGGTTAACAAAAAACATGATAAGCACAACTATGAAAAGAAATCAACTCCCGGTATTATTATTCCTGTTTTTGTTGCCCGTAACGGAGGCCTGCAAAAGCAAAGCCAAAAAGGAAGTTACCAAACCGGTACCCAAAAGCAATTATGTTTTCTCCGATATAAAAGACATAACTGCATTACCCGTTATTGACCAAAACGCCTCCGGAACATGCTGGAGCTTTTCCACCACTTCTTTCCTGGAGTCGGAGATCATCCGGCTGAAAGGTGAAAAGATCGACCTTTCGGAGATGTATTTTGTAAGATGCGCCTATTTACTAAAGGCCCGGAATTATATCCTGCGACAGGGAACTGCGCGCTTTACCGAAGGCGGGCTTAATCATGATCCGCTGATCACTGCAGCGGCCTTCGGGATGCTGCCGCAGCAGGAATATACGGGGTTAAAGGAGGGGAAAACCCGGCATAATCATTTTAAAATGTTCAATGAACTGGATACTGCCGTAAAAAGATATGCCAATCCGGCGAATAAGGCCGGTACAGGATGGAAAAAGGAGATACCGGAAATATTGGATCGTTTCCTGGGAAAAGTACCGGAACAGTTTCAATATAACGGGCAAACATATACGTCGCAGAGCTTTCTTGCCTATACCCGGCTAAATCCCGGTGATTACCTCACCATTACTTCTTTTTCGGATGCCCCGTTCTATAAACTTTTCCAGCTGAGCATACCTGCCAACTGGGCCAATGAACGGTTTTATAACCTGCCTCTTGATGAGTTTATGGAAAACATTGATCATGCCGTTGATGCCGGGTTTTCTCTGGCCCTCGACCTGGATGCCACTGAGCCCACCTTTGCTCCCGACCAGGGAATAGCCGTTCTGCCGGAAAAACAGGAAGATAACACCCTTATACTTACAGATATCCGGCCGGAAAAGAAAGTTACCCAGCAAATGCGCCAGGATGCGTTTGAATCTTTCGAAACCACCGACGATCACCTTATGCATATTGTTGGTAAAGCAAAGGATCAACATGGCAATATCTATTATAAAACCAAAAACTCATGGGGAACAGGCTCCAGCAGGCAGGGCTTTGTTTATCTCAGCGTTCCTTACATGAAAATGAAAGGCATCTCGGTACTCCTCCATAAAGATGGCCTGATGGAGGCAACAAAGCATAAACTTTGGAAGGACCCGGAAACCCCATACTGAGGTTCTGACTGCACAAACATTTCATGTGGATAGCTGTTTTGCTTTTATAGAAAATAATACCCTATTTTGGAGGTATTGCATCTATAAAAATATGAAGCAGGTACTTTTCAACGTAGCTATTATCCTGGTTACTTCCGCCTGTTACGGGCAGACCAATGTTAACACCAAAGGAGTTGCAAACGACAACCCTCTTCACACCAGGCTGGATTCACTGATAGATCACAGTGTACAACAGTATTTGCAGGACAGGCGGGCGGTGGGGATTTCCATTGGCATCCTTTTAAAAGACAAGGCCTGTTTTTATAACTATGGCGAAACAAAAGCAGGGAACAATAAACTCCCCCGGAACAACACGCTTTACGAGATTGGCTCAACCACAAAAACCTTTACCGGCATCTTACTCGGACAAGCGGTACTGGATAAAAAGATAAGGCCGGACGATGATATACGTAAGTACCTGAAAGGCGCCTATCCGAATCTTGAGTATAAAGGCATTCCTATCCGGGTAAAAGACCTGAGCAATCATACTTCAAGGATCACCCGTATCTTTCCGAATATGTGGGAGCGGCCGGAGTACGACTCGCTCAATCCACTGCATGACTATACCCGGCAATTATTGTACGAGGGCCTGCACAATATGAAAATGGACACCTTCCCAGGAAAGATATCTTCCTATTCCAACATGGCAGTAGCATTACTTGGCACCCTGCTGGAAGATGCGTATGGTCTGTCTTATTTTTCGCTCATTTCAAAAAATATCCTGGAACCGCTTTCTATGAAGGACACCCGGATAGATATTACCGCGTTACCGGCAGATGCAATTGCCTGGCCACACAATGAAAACCGCCAGGTGGTGCCCTTATGGGACCTGCACCACCTGCCTGCAATGGGGGCATTGCGATCAACCACACGCGACCTGATCTCCTTTATCAAAGCCAATAACACGGATACTTCACCGGCCATAGCTCTCTCTCACCAGCCTACTTTTGGAACAAAGCAGGAAGGTATGGGAATGAACTGGTTTATACATACATCGCACGAAGGCTACCGGATACTTGAACATGGCGGAGGTACGGGCGGCTCACGCAGTTCCCTGGAATGTTTTCCTGGTCTTCATTCAGGATTTGTTATTCTTACTAATAGTCTTGCTAATCGTAACAGGCTGGAAAAAGAGCTGGCTGCTATTGTGGTTGCGGAAGCGGAGAGATCTCTCCTCATTTCAAAATAGATAGTTTAAAAAAATTCATATTTGATTGATTATATTTCACTTATAACATAATCTATTTAAATTATTGTTTCGTTTATTTCGTTTACGTATCTTTGATCTATTAAAAATATAAAGGATTATGGAAGCCATCATAGAAAAAACCAACAAGAAAGATCAGAAATTAGCGAAATCTTTCCTGATGGAACTGCAAGAAACCTTCCAAATGATCATAAAGACTAAACGTGAAAGTGTAACTATTAGAATAGACGATACAAAAGGAACCCGGCAGATTCCTAAAAAAGCATTTGCGTTGCTTTACAACATACTCGATCTTATGGCAGAGGGGAAATCTGTTACGCTGTTTCCCAGTGATGCAGAAATCAGTACCCAGGAGGCGGCAGATTTGTTAAACGTATCCAGACCTTATGTAGTAAGTCTGTTGAAAAAGGGAGACATCCCATTTACTAAAGTGGGCACACACAGAAGAATTCTCCTGAGCGATATTATTGCCTACGATAAACAGCTGCAAAAGAATCGAAACAGCAAGCTGAACTTCCTGGCCAAACAGGCACAGGAGCTTAACCTCGGATACGAATGACCAATACGACAGGGCTAATAGCTGTATTAGATGCGAATGTTTTATACCCCGCCCCGATAAGGGATATCCTATTGCATTTGGCAGATGCTAAACTATTTCAACCTAAATGGACTGACCTGATACACGATGAATGGATCAGGAACCTGTTAATAAATAGACCCGACATCAAGTCTGACAGCCTGAAAAAAGCACGTACCGCTATGGAAAGTGCCTTTCCGGATGCCCATGTATCTTCATATGAATCACTGATAGATGAAATAACATTGCCTGACGTAGATGACAGACATGTATTGGCTGCAGCCATCAAAAGCAGAGCTACGATAATTGTCACCAATAATGTGAAAGATTTTCCCGCAAAAAACCTACGGTCATATCATATAATGGCTATGACAGCAGATCATTTTGTCAAAAAACTAATAATGCTCGACGAAAGCCGGGCGCTTAATGCATTTCATTCACAGGTGCGTAATATGAAAAACCCACCCTTGTCAGCAAACCAGGTATTAATTTCGCTGGAAAAATGCAGGTTAACTGATAGTGTATCAGCACTAAAATCATTACTAAAACTTTAATGCTATTTGCTCCGGAATAAATGGTTATTGTACGCCAGGCCCATCGCCAACCGGCGCCGCTAAATATGCCGGAAGCGCAAAGCTTCCGGCCGGGGCAATCATTCTCAAATTGTAATAAGAAACTGTTGTAGGAATAAATAGTACATCTGGAACAGCATACAAAGCTATAGCCAAACCCCCGTATTGATGACGCTCTATTGTTTCAAATAAGGGGCCGGTTTGTTACCAGGCCTATTCAGGGAAAACATTAATCCATGCTTACCATTGCCTTTATCACTCCACTGGAAGGATCCAGCCAACTTTCAAACGTGTCTTTTACCTGTTCCAGTTTAACACGGTGGGTGATATACGTTTTAGGATCAATCAATCCTTTTTTCATGGAGTCAATTACATGTTCAAAGTCGGCCGTAGTAGCATTGCGGCTGCTCATTAAAGTTGCCTCACGCTTATGGAATTCCGGGTGGCTAAAGCTGATGGACTCTTTTTGTAAACCGATCAGCACATACCTGGCCCCGTGCGCCATATAGTTGAAAGCATTGTTGATGGCTTTCAGGTTGCCCGTTGCATCCATCACTACTGTTGGCATGTCTCCATTGGTTATCGTCATTAATGCTTCACTCACATTATCTTTCAGTGCATTGATCACATGCGTGATCCCTAACTTTGCCCTGCAGAAATTAAGGCGGAGATCATTTACATCCAGGGCAATAACCTTTGCACCGGCAATTTGTGCAAGCTGCATGGTTCCCAAACCGATAGGACCAGCGCCTACTACCAGCACATACTCTCCCGGCAGGATACCTGCCCGTTTTACCGCATGTGCGCCAATAGCCAGCGGCTCCACCAGTGCAAGCTCATCGAAGCTCAGTCCCTGTCCATGCACCAGCGAGTACGATGGCACTGCCAGGTAATCAACCATCCCTCCATCCTGGTGAACGCCACATACCTTAATACGGCTGCAACAATTCTGTTTACCATTGCGGCAGGCTATGCAGGCTCCGCAATAGAAATAGGGTATAATAGTGACCGGCTCGCCGGCAGTGAAACCAGGTGCGTTATCAAATTCCACCAGCTCCCCGGCCAGTTCATGACCAAGGATCCTGGGATATTCAAAAAAAGGCTGCGTTCCTTCAAAAGCATGCAGATCGGTGCCGCAAATGCCCACCCGCCTGATCTTCAGTATGGCATGCGATTGTTTTAGCTCCGGGGTTATACCATCCAAATATTCAAAATTTCCCGGTTGCGTACATACAAGTGTTCTCATCTCTACTTTTTTATAAAACCTTAAAGTTTACTGGCTTTTAGTGTGAGGCAGATAAATCTACTTTAGTGACTGCAATATTCTTTATTCCAAAATACAATACTGCAATAAAGCAAACTACCGGAACAATATATGCCTGCTGTATATTACTGGCGTCTGATACGCGTCCCATAACCACCGGTAAAATTGCTCCCCCAACAATAGCCATGATCACCAGGGAAGATCCCTTCTTCGTTTTTGCGCCAAGATCTTTTACGCTTAAAGCAAAAATGGTGGGGAACATAATAGACATAAAAAACTCCACCGCCATCAACGCGTATACAGCGGTGATGCCTGTTGTTGAGATGGCAACAGCAAGCAGCAGCATTACCAGTATACTGTAAATGACCAGTAGCCTGGGCGGCGCCATAAATCTCATTAATAAAGTTCCTGCAAAACGCCCTACCATAAACATCAGCAAAGCCGCAGATAAAAGATAGGCCGCCTGCACTTCTTCAATACCTGCTACCCGTTGTGAAAAGCGGATAAAGAAACTGCTGATACAAACCTGTGCGCCCACATAAAAGAACTGTGCGCCCACACCCAACAGAAGATTTTTCTCATTCAAAACAGAGCCGTTGGCGTTACCGGTCTCTTCTTCCTTGATCTCTGGCAAATAAGTTTTCCATACCAGTACCGCCACGCTCAACACTACCAGGGCTATAATCAGGAAAGGCAGCTGCACGGAGGAAGCTTCTGCTTTCAGGTAGTCATCCAGCTGACGGGCAGACATACCGGCCTCCTGTGATGCCGTTAATGCTTTCCCCGACAATATATAACGCCCGCCTATGAGCGGCGCCATGAATGCGGCAAGGCCATTGAACGACTGTGCAAGATTCAACCGGTAGGCGCCTTTAGCGGGGTCGCCCAATACGGTGATATATGAATTGGCAGCCGTTTCCAAGAATGTAAGCCCGCTGGCAATAATAAATAGCGCACAAAGAAAAAAGAGATAGGAGCGCGTAGCCGCCGCGGGGTAAAATAAAACGGCGCCTGCAGCGAACAATAATAATCCTAAGAGAATGCCTCCTTTGTAACCATATTTATACATGAACCTTCCGGCTGGCAAAGCAAGCAAAAAATAGGCGATGTAAGATGCCGAATCAATAAAGGCGGATTGAACATCACTGAGACGGCAGGCTTTTTTCAGGTGAGGAATTAAGATGGGATTCAGGTTCAGTGCAAAACCCCATAAAAAAAACAAGGCGGTGATAAGCCCTATGGCAAGGGTTGTTTTATTGGCTGATAATGCTTTATTCATATAGCGTTAGTTCTTACGTGGATTAATAATGAACAGTGGCTTCTCCCGTTAAATTTATCAGCTGTTTTTCCTTCATCTCGTCCCAGAATGCAGGTGGTATAGGCACATTGGCAAGTTCCAGGTTTTCAGCTACCCTTTGCGGGTGAGTAGTATTCAATGCTACGCTTACCACTCCCGGCGCTTTTAAGGCAAACTGCACACAGGCGGCAGCTGGTTTAACTGCATGCGCATGGCAAACTGAAAAAAACTCATCCCGCCATTTCAAATGCTGCTGATGTGTTTCATCAGCAGCATTGATCAATTGATAATCGTAATAATTCCCACCGGTAAGAAAGCCCGAGTGAAAAACTGCAGAGTTAATTACCTGCACTCCTTGCTGTTGCAATTGTTCCAGGAAAGTATGTAAGGGCCTGGGATGTACTTTGATGGTAAAACTGTTGGCAATCATTACCCAGTCCAACGCCACTTCCCTGCTGATGCGCTCTATCACCCGCCAGTTTTTGGCGCCGATACCTACAGATTGCACCCTGCCCGACAGCTTCAGCTCACGCAGCGCTTGATAGGCGCCCATAATATCCGAAAGCAGTTGTTCCTCTTCCTCTTTATTACGGGCTTTGGCCAGGTATTCGTCGGGATCATGTACGGATACCATTTGCGCGGTGTAATTTCCCAGGAGGGAATTTCCCTGCTCAAAACATTCCAGTATGCCATCGTAACTGATACGTTGTACCGCATCGTAGCGCAGGTTTTTCCATACGCCCGGTTCAAAAGTAGGTTCCGGTGTGGTAAGTGGCACGCGTAACCATCCCAGTTTGTTACTGATCAGTACTTTTTCAGGAGCAATATCCGCCTTGCGCAAAGCCGCGCCCAATGCTTCCAGCGCCAATCCGGCGCCGTATTTACCGGCAGTATCAAATACAACCTGTGATTGAGAGCGAACCAGGCATTCCTTTACAATCGCCTCTTTTGTAGCTTCCTCCAGAACGGTAAACAAATTTCCCAACCCGCTGGTGCCAAATACAATCTTTGGGAATGTCATATTTTTTTTATTCAGGTCTTAACTTCTTTGATAAATACTTATGCGGGCAGTACTTTCAATACCAGGGCATCTGCATTGAGCTTCTGCTCCGGCAGCTTTACCAGTAATCCCTTATCGCCACGTTCCACCTGCAGTGATTTGCTTCCTCCCAGTAATTCCACCTGTCCTATCCTGCCGGGATAATGGCCGCTACCGGATGATAGCGATCTGATATTCACTTCACCGTTTTCAGGCCAGCCCATTACAATGCAATACAACGCATCGCCTTTCACCGTAAAACGGATATCCTCCGCTCCCATTGGCTTGCCTTTGCCTTCATTGAAGCCCGGCCCGTTTAACGGCGCCACGGATTCCACTGCCGGTCCTTCCCCGAATATTTTCCAGGGCCTTGTGTCGTAGATCGCTTCCTTGTTGATGTCCATCCATGCCGTAATGCCGGCCACTATGTTGCGTTCTTCACTGTCGATAGTACCATCTCCTCTTACCGGGATATTCAGCAACAGGTTCCCGTTCTTGCTTACCACATCGGCCAGTGTGTGGATCACGGTTCCGGCTGTTTTATAACGACGGTTGTTGTAAATGCCCCGATCGTAATGCCAGCTGCCTATACAGGTATCGGTTTGCCACACGAAAGGTTCTATCTCGTTGCTTTGCCCGCGTTCTATATCCCATACCATACATTTCCGCTGTTCTTCGTTCAGTATTTTTCCATTCAATACCGCTTCCAGCTTACCATGCTTTTTGATGCTGCTGTTGTACAGGTGTGCGGCGATCCTGAGCCCTGCATCACTGATGGGCCATAAGGGAAGCGCTGTGTCATCGAAATACACCAGGTCGGGCCCGTACTTATTGATCAGGTCCATTGTGCGGTTAAAGAACTGCTCACAGTAGGCTTTATCGGGAACGGTACATCCTTTGGTGGCATCCCAGTCCCACACTTTACTAATATCCCTGGAACCGGGAACATGGCTTTGTGCATATAATACCTGCGGATCGAGGCCTTCCCACCAGGTACCTTTTCCATCGGCTTTGGTTAGTTTACCATCATAAGGCACGCCTGCCAGCGGGCCGTTCTTATCTGCGCCCTGGGCGGTTTCATAAAATGTCCACGCATGTGCAGCATGAACGCTCACGCCAAAGGGAAGCCCCTGGCTACGTGCCGCTTTCTCCCATCCTCCGATGATATCTTTCTTCGGTCCCAGTTTCGTGGAATTCCAGGGGTGATATTTACTGTTGTAGTTATCAAAATTATCGTGGTGATTGGCCATTGCCACGAAGTATTGGGCGCCTGCTTTTTTATATAAGGCCACCAGCTCTTCAGGGTTCCAGTTCTCTGCCTTCCATTCACGGATCACCTCTTTGAAGCCTGATTTAGAAGGATGACCATACTCTTTCACATGAAAATTATATTGCCAGCCGCCCTCTTCATACATACCCCTCGCGTACCAGTCGCCATGCTCCGGCTGGCATTGCGGCCCCCAGTGCGCCCATATACCGAATTTGGCATTGCGGTACCAATCCGGTACTGTATATTGTTTGAGTGATTCCCATGATGCTTTAAACGGGCCTTTGGCAACCGGTTCCCCGGGTGCTGCTATTTCAGCCAGTCCATTACCCATTGCCTTTGATATCCAGAGTGCAGGCAATGCTCCTGCCAATCCTTTTATTACGGTTCTGCGCTTCATAAAGTATGAAAGTTATTTAGGAAGATGAATAAGTTTTATTTTATAGCAGGGATTTATTCCTGTAAAGGGTACTCCATGCGCCAACGGAAAACATGAATTCTTTGTGGCAGGTTCCCCGTGAACGGACCTGTATAATTTTTCTGCCGGAATTTATTAAATAGTCAATATGACACTTATAAATGAAACATGACGACAGGCAGCAATTCGATCATAACGTGATAAGAACTCTCCTGCTGACTCTTTGCCTGTCATTTTTTTGGTTTAGCAAATATAGAAATTTGAAATCGATTTCAAAATTTATTTTACTAAAACGGGGAAATAAATGCAAACAATCTATAAATTACCTGCCTGTATAAGCAACCTGGCATTCAAAATTTAGTTTTGCAATCGTTTTCAATATTTCAGACTGAAAATAACCGTGCCACCTATGTTTCTCTGATAAAAATTCCGGAAACAACAATTGCTCTGATGTTATGATCTTTAAAAATAATCAGGCATCATAGCATTAAAATCCAAAAAAGCATTCCCCGTATGAAATCGACTATTGTCCTTATTTTATTTTTTGCACTTAGCGCCTCTTCTTTATTTGCCCGGCTGGTCGACGGATACCCCGGCCTGGATGTTGTCATGGCCCGCCGCAAAGGCAGTTCATGGTACATTGGCGGTATTAATGCGGAAAGAAAGGAAAAGAAGAAGAATATACAACTGGACTTTCTTCCGGAAGACGTAAAATTCAGACTGGTGCTGATTACAGATGGCCAGCATGATAAAAGCTTTGCCACCCGGTATATGGTAGTAGATAAATCTGATACAATAGAAGTGAAACTGCTCCGTTGCGGTGGTTTTGCAGGGTATTTAACGCCGATGTAAATTACCTGCTTCTTCTCCGCCGGCCCGGATACTCTGCCTGTCCTGCTTTCTTTTCTTCTTCATTTTTATGCGCTCTTCCAAACTGCCAGTTAAATGCAATGGATAAAGACTGGTTATAATAACGGGTAACTGCATGGCTTTGAAATGTTGGAGCAGTGGCTACGCTCTGCTGTTTTAGATAGTTCCGGAAAGGATTGTTAAATGAAAGCGTAATACTTGCTTTCTTCTGCATAATTTCTTTCTGAACAACCAGCCGGTAGGTATAGTCCGCGGTGTTTTTACCTTGCAGGGTGATAAAACCATTACTGTAATCGCCGGATAATTCAAATATATAACCACCGGGAGCAGTATAGGAGGTGTTGATATTAAAAGCGTGAAAGGACCCGCTATTACCAATTTGCAACGCCGGGCTTTTAAACCATACCTGGTATAATTCCAGGCCGCCACTGATGGCCCAGTTATCGTTCACAGCAGTATACATATTGATATTTGCGCCTAAACGCCTGTTGGATGCAATATTCTGAGGCATGGTCCTGGAAATGCCATTACTGTCGGCCGCAGCGAGGGATTCTATTGAATTTGAATTGAAGCTGAAGTAAACACTACTGATCAAAGTAAAACCTGAGGGCATATTGTATGCGTGGGAAACTTCCAGTAGACGCGTAACTTCCGGGCGTAAGCGGGGATTGCCTGTTGTTAAATTACGGGGATCACTGGCATCCGTATAAGGATTAAGATCCCATATAAAAGGCCGGCGGATGCGTTCTGTATAATTGAATTTAAGCTCCTGTTCTTCATTTATATCTTTTGCCACCAGGATACCCGGCACCAGGTTGCTGAAATGAGTGGCAAAGGACGGTGCTGTTCCCCTGAAGCGGGCGCCCAGCCTTGTGTACTCGTAACGGGCGCCCAGCCGGAAACGCCACCTGCTTTGGGTTTCAAACGATGTACTTACATATGCAGCTGTAATATCCTGGAAATAATTCATCGAATCACTGCGCTCAAGGTCCTGCTTCAGATCACTGCTACCTGGATTATGAAGGTTATTAAATACGGTATAGTTGCTGGCCGCATTATTCTTACTCCAACGCATACCTGTTTCCAGGAAGCTTTTGCCTTTTTTGCTGAGCGGATGGGTATAATCCAGCTGGAAACTATAATCCCCGGACCGCCCTTTGTTAGGGCTCAGCTCCCGGAAAAAATGACGGCCGTCAGGGCTGAACTGATCTGTGGTATAGTCGGACCTGTCTGCCGAACGGCTAAGATTGCCCAACAACTGCAGCTCCTGTTTTTTACGCTTAAAACGTTTCACATAGCTGAGCGTAAGATCATAGTAGTGATACCCACCCTTCTGATCTGCAAGCTGGTTGTATTCAGCAATACCTTTGGCATCTTTATAATAATTATACAGGCTGCTTTTTACGGGCCATTGCTCCTGCCAGTAAGAGAGTGTAGCGCCTATCTTTTGTGATGAATCGGGGCGGTATTCAGTGCCCAGCTCTATACCTGTGCCCTTTGTTTTCTGTGTAACATCGGAACGCTGGATAAGATTGCCTGTGTTTTGCACGTTGTGCAGCAAGCTCCTGTCCAGGTTATTTTTCTGTTGTTCCTTTTCAAAACTGCCGCTTGCCATGAGCGTAACATCAAACTTTTCCCTGGACAGGCTGAGGCCCAGGTTGGCCGACTGCTCCAGGTTGCCTGCGCTCAGGTCCAGGTTGCCCGATGTTTGTTTTACTTTTCTTCCTGTAATGATATTAATGACGCCAGCCGCACCTTCTGCTTCATACCTGGCCGAAGGCGCAGTGATCACTTCTATAGACTGTATAGAACTGGCCGGGATCATTTTCAACGCCTCTTTGAGATTTTTGGCGAAGATGCCGGATGGGATACCGTTGAGCAATACCTTAACACTGGCGTCCCCCCGGAGCTTTACAACACCATCGGAGCCCACGGTTACCATAGGCGCCCTGCGCAAAACATCCGCAGCCGATCCGCTTTTATTTCCAATATCAGCAGAGGCATTGTACACCAGTTTATCACCCTTGTTCTGAAGCAAGGCTTTGCGGTGCTGTATCACTACCTCGTTTAACTGTTTGCTTTGCCTGGTAAGAATAAATTTTCCCATGTCCGTTTCCGGCACATTCATCTCTATAACCCTGGAATATGGTTCATAACCGGTATGTGAAATACTCAGTACATAAGTTCCCTTTACAGGCGTCGTTAAAACAAACCTGCCCTCATTACCGCTTACAGCGGTTTTAACCATGGCGCTGTCTTTACTCCGCAAAAGAACGGTTGCCCGCTCCAGTGGCTTTCCGGAAGTATCCACCACCAACCCTTTCACTTGAAAGGAAGCCTTTTCAGCGGAAACAACAGATTGGGCATTAACTGCCAACGGGAATACAGTCACTAATAATAAAGCAAGAAATTTTCCAGCCATCAGACATACCTGTTTTTAATATTAAAGTTTTATCTGCCGGCAAAGGAAAATGTTTAATTTTCCAACAGGAAAAGAGAATGAGCAACACTGCTATCCAAATGACGAACGACGTTCGTCATTTGAATTTTTCCTTTCTATATGGAAAAATGATCTTTGGGTTTCCCGGAAAATCTAACAGAAAATGGCACATACGATCAATTGGTTCAGCAAACATTACCTGCAGGAAATTGGAATTTTTGCAGCCATGTTCATTCTGACCATGGTGAACCAATGGTTCCAGCTGGATTCATTCATTGCAGTTGTAAAAGGGTTGGTTTTCTTTGTGGTGTTGTATGCACAGGCAAAATTCCACTGGCACTTTATATTGCCGTTATTCTGGAGCAGGCAATACGGGAAATATGCCATAGCAACGCTCTGCGCTTTAATCATAGGAACGCTGGTGCTTTTTCCCATAGATAGCTTTTGGATAGAGCCGGATATTTTCCAGCAGGAAAGCGTCATTTCTATATTACTTTATCATTTTGTTATCAGCATTGCCAGTATAATCACTATCATGTTCCTGTTCCTGGTAAGGCAGCATGCTTCGCAGATCCGGAAGCGGACGGAAGATAAGCTGCTCCTCGCTGAAATGAATATAAGGTTGCTTCATGCCCGGTTGAACCCGCATTTTCTTTTCAACATGTTCAACAATCTGTATGGCGTGAGCTTAACGGAGCCTGAACGCGCCCCTGATTTAATTTTGAAGTTATCTAACCTGATCAGGTATCAGCTTGAAGAAGGGCGCAAGCCGCTCGTTTCCCTGAAGGAAGAAATAGCTTTTATAGAAAACTATATAGCGATAGAAAAGGAACGGATCGGGAAGCGCTGTGAAATATCCTATACTGTACAGTGCGGAGACGGGGAACCGGAACAGCTTTCCATTGCTCCCCTGATCCTTGTCACGTTAATTGAAAATGCTTTCAAACATAGTATTACCACTGCCCGGAAATGGTACGTACATATAAACATCCGGCTGGAACAAAGGACATTGCTGGTTGATATTGTAAATTCCTCAGGAGATAGCCTGCCGGGCAGGAGCTCTACAGGTATTGGGCTGGCCACCATCCGTGAACGCCTGGAATTGTTGTATGCCGGGGATTACCAGCTCGGTATTTCCCGGGATGAGAACGAATTCAGGGCTGTTTTAGAAATACTATTAAATCGCCGGTAGTTTATGGGATCACTACGTTGCATAATTGTTGATGATGAAGAAGGAGCGCACCTGGTGCTTGGTCATTATATAAAAGGAACCGGCAGCCTCGTGCTGACAGGAAATTTTTATAACGCTGCAGACGCCATGGATTTCATGTTTAAGAACCCGGTAGACCTGCTATTCCTTGACATCAACATGCCGGGTCTTTCCGGGATGGAAATGCTGGAGGCAATGTCGCATCCGCCTTTAATTGTACTGACCACCGCTTATACGCAGTATGCGCTGGATGGATATAAGTACCAGGTGGTGGACTATCTTGTGAAGCCTTTTGAATTTGCCAGATTTATGGCTGCCGTAGATAAAGTATTTACCCGTTATAAACCGCCTGTTGCCAGCAATGCGGCTCCGGCAACAGGACAGCAGGCAAACAACTTCCTGATGCTGAAAGTTGATACCGGGATAACCAGGATCATCACCAGTTCCATCTCGCATATACAGAGCTATGGTAATTATGTCAAGGTATTTACAAACGAAAAAATGTACCTGAGCGCATCAACTACTATCGAGATAGAACAACAGCTGGACAAACGGTACTTCAGGCGGATACACCGGTCCTATATCGTTGCGCTGTCGGGGATACAAAAGCTGGAAGGCGCCCGGGTACACTTGGAAAATGGGTTGATACTGCCTGTAGGGAACACCTATAAGCGGGAGCTCATGGAGCATTTTCTGAACAGAAGCTAGAAACACTGTGAACTATACCCAATAGGTGCTTTATGTAGTGGCAGCCTATATTGGAGCGAATTAACCACCTGCTTTGCAACTCAGTACTGCCTTTATGTCCGCCTGGAAGCTGGCTTTCATATGGCTGCCTTTTTTCAGGTGCAGCATCAGCACAGATATAAAAAAGAACAACGGGAGTATATAACCGCACCGGAATAGCAACAAGGTAGGCGCATTACCTAACCTGCCCTCCGGAGATACATAAACAATTGATCCCGGTTTTTACAACAACCTCCTCCTGCAATTGCAACATTTTATACCCTAATTCAAAACATCCGCACCCCCTTATTCTTCCGGAAGCTGTGTAAATTTGATACATTGTTCCACATTAATAATTCTTCGTTATGAATGCATTAATACGGTTATCCATACTTCCTGTTGCCTCTTCTTTTAACTGTCATTTTGACACTATTAAAATTCAGGAGTGATCAGTAATAACAACCCGGACATCTATTCCTGTTAAATGACTTTGCCCAGGCAGGCCCGGCCGGATAATTTGTTACCGCAGTGAAAGATCTGTTACCGGCAAAGGGTAATAATAAGTACAAACCATAGATCTGTGTCCTTTAGCAATCAATTTGATAAATTATAGAAAATGATCAGAACTTTATACCTCCCGTTGCTGGTGGTGTTTTTTGCAATAATAACATGCAAAGCAGAGCAGAAGATCCCTTTCGATTTTGACTGGAGGTTTGCTTTAAATGATCACCCCGGCGCTGAGCAGGCTGGCTTTGATGATTCCGGATGGCGTTTGCTGGATGTTCCCCACGATTATAGCATTGAGCATCCTTTTGATTCCACCTACACTTCAGGTGCAGGCGGAGGCTATACCTACAGCGGCATCGCCTGGTACAGGAAACACTTTAAAACAGCGGCAAAATTTTCAGACAGGAAGGTTTGGATGTTGTTCGACGGTGTTTACCGTAACAGCGAAGTATGGATCAACGGGCATTACCTGGGTATTCGTCCATATGGCTACTCTTCTTTTTATTATGACCTCACACAGTACCTGAATCCTGCAGGACAGGAAAATATTATCGCCGTAAGAGTGAATACCAGCGAACAGCCTAATTCCAGGTGGTACACCGGCTCGGGTATTTACCGGCATGTATGGCTGGTTACAAAAAGCAAACTGCATATTGATCAATGGGGGGTTTTCGCCCGCACGGTGAAAGCAGACAATGATGAGGCCAGTGTAAACATCTCCATAGATCTTCGCAATGAAAATAATGCTGATCAGTCCTGCACGGTAATAACAAAACTCATAGATGCTGCCGGTAAGGAAGCAGGAAGGGCGGAGTCGAATGTGAAAGCCACACCCGGTGAGCCACAGAAAATCGAACAACATATCAGGATCAGCAGGCCCGTGCTATGGTCTGTAGAACATCCTGCTTTATACCAGTTAAAAGTAGAAGTAAGATCAGGCGGAAAGATAACCGATAATTATGCGGCGGCTTTTGGTGTAAGAACATTCCGCTTCGATCCTGATAAAGGATTTTCGTTAAACGGGAAACATGTAAAGCTGAAAGGGATCAACATGCATCATGATGGAGGCCCCCTGGGCGCTGCCGTATTGGATGACGCGTATAAACGCAGGCTGGAAATTTTAAAAGGTATGGGCTGTAATGCGCTGCGGATGAGCCACAATCCCCCATCGCCGGAGTTGCTTGATTATGCAGACCGCCTTGGTTTTGTGGTGATCGACGAAATATTTGATGAATGGATGGATGGAAAAACACCGGGAGGATATGCTCCTCAGTTTGCAAACTGGTGGGAGAAAGATGTTGAAAACTGGATCAGGCGCGACCGGAACCATGCCTGTGTAATTGCCTGGAGTATTGGGAATGAAGTAAGAGAACAGTACAACAAAGAGAACGCCTTAAAAATAACCCGCATGCTGGTGGACGCTTCGCGTAAATACGATAATACCCGTCCTTTTACCGCAGCCTGTAACGAAATCCTCAAGGTCAATTCCTTTGGGATGGGAGAATTACTTGATATGGTTGGTTACAACTACCAGGAAGCCTGGTATAAAGCGGATCATGAAAAATATCCCAACCGGGTGATCTTTGGCTCCGAAACGGTGATCTATCCCTATCACCCTGGCAAGTGCTGGCAACTGCGCTCTTATGAACAATGGCTGGAAGGGCAACAGGAAGATTATGTGGCAGGGGAATTCCTCTGGACAGGGTTTGATTACCTGGGTGAAGCTGGCATAGGTGAAGTAGGTAGCGGTTGCGAGTTCTGGAAAACATGGCCTACATGGCCATCCCGTGGCGCCTCCTGTGGCGTGATTGATATGTGCAATTTTCCGAAAACGGGGTACTGGTTCAGGAAAGCGCTCTGGAATGATACCCCTATGGTGCATATTGCCGTACAAACCGATACCTCCGCCAGGAACAGGGAGCTGTGCTCTTTCTGGAACTGGCCCAAAGTGGAAACCCACTGGAACCATCACAAAAAAGGCGATACCCTGGCCGTGCATGTGTATACCAATGTACCGGAAGTGGAGCTGAGATTAAATGGCAGATCGCTGGGAACCCGTAAATGGGATCTAAAAAATGAAGCCTTCCTTTTCTGGGAAGTACCGTATGAACCAGGTAAGCTGGAGGCCATCGGGAAAACCCGGGATGGCAAAACAGTATCCTTTGCAGTTCAAACCGCTGGTGAACCCGCTAAAATAGCATTGTCGGCCGATAAGAAAGTGCTTACAGCCAACCGACAGGACCTCAGTTATGTTGCCGTGCAACTGCTTGATGCCAATGGTATACCTCTGCCTTTTGCCGGCAATAAGATCACTTTTGAAGTAACCGGGGCAGGTAAACTGGCAGCTGTGGGCAACGGTAACCAGCAAAGCCATACGCCGTTAAAAGGCGTGCAGATGGAAGCCTGGCAGGGAAAGTGTCTGGCCATCATTCAATCGACCAGCAGGGAAGGCAGTATCACCATTACTGCCAGGAGCGGCTCACTTCCCGTGGCAACTACTACTTTACGTTCAATAGCTATTAATGTTACTAAATAATAAACTGATGAGAAGAATCACAATACTGATGGCATTGTCCATATTACTTTGCCTGCAGTCATTCGCTGTAAACCGTATCTCCAGTCCTGATGGAAAGATTAGCGTTACTGTATTTGCAGATAATAACGGTATTCCCAAATACGCTGTTACCTACAATAAGTTAACTGTACTGGAGCCATCGTCCCTTGGAATTGAGCTGGACGGGATCAATTTCTCCAATGGTTTACAATTGATCAATGTATCTGCTGCCACCAGTGTGCACGATCATTACAATATGCTGAGCGGTAAAAAGCTATCCATTCAGTATGATGCAAGAAAGAGCAGCTTTACATTTCAGAATAAAGACGGCAAAAAGTTTTCCGTGGTTTTCCAGGTATCAAATGATGGAATTGCCTTCAGGTACCAGTTTTTGGATGGCCGGGAAACAAAGATTGTCCGTTCGGAAAATACTTCCTTTCAACTTCCTTCTTCCGCCAAAGCATTTATACAACCCATTGCCGTTACCCAATCCGGCTGGGAAAAAGCAAATCCGTCTTACGAAGAGCATTACGACCAGGATGTTCCTGCAGGCACGCCCTCAAAATTCGGCGCCGGCTTCATTTACCCGGCCTTGTTCAAGGTGAACAATACCTGGTTGCTGATCACAGAAGCCGCAGTAGGTGCCGATTGGTGCGCCACCCGTCTCAATTGTGAAGCAGGCAGCCCTCTGTACCAGGTAAAGTTCCCTGATCCCAGGGAAGTGATGTATAAGGATGGCTTGTTGCCACAACAGCAGATGAATGGTTTTTCTCCCTGGCGCGTTATCACCATCGGCTCATTAAAAACCATCGTGGAATCAACGCTGGGCACTGATGTGGCCGCCCCTTCTGTTATTGCCAATACTTCGTTTATAAAGCCCGGAAAATCAAGCTGGAGCTGGATCAATAGTAAAGATGATTTTATTGTTTACGATGAGCAGAAGAAATACATTGACTTTGCCTCCTATATGCATTGGCCGTATTGCCTGGTAGATGCAAGCTGGGATCGGAAGATAGGCTATGAGAAGATAAAGGAGCTGGCGGATTATGCCAGGCAAAAAAATATTGGATTGATCCTTTGGTACAATTCTGCCGGCGACTGGAATACGGTAAAATATACTCCCCGGAATATACTGCTTACCAAAGAAGCAAGGGAAAAGGAATTCTCCAGAATACAGGCAATGGGCATCAAGGGAATTAAGGTTGATTTCTTCGGCGGCGACGGGCAATCAATGATAAAGTACTACCACGATATCCTGCAGGATGCGGCCCGTTATAACCTGATGGTCAACTTTCACGGGGCCACATTGCCAAGAGGGCTGTCGCGCACCTATCCCAACCTGGTGACTGCCGAGGCAGTGAGGGGTTTCGAGTACATCACCTTCAGCCAGGATGATGCCAACCTGGAAGCAAACCATGCCACCATGCTGCCTTTCACCCGGAATGTGTTCGACCCGATGGACTTCACGCCCATGAATCTTTACAAGATAGGATCTGCAAGTATCCGTAAAACCACCACTGCGTTTGAATTAGCGACTACTGTTGTGTTCCTGTCGGGCATTCAGCATGTGGCGGAGTCGCCGGAAGGCATGGAGCATGTACCGGAGTTTGCTAAAAACTACCTGCGCACCTTACCCGATACATGGGATGAAACCCGCTTTATAGATGGCTATCCAGGCAAGCTGGTGGTGATTGCAAGACGGAAAGGCACGAAATGGTTTATTGCAGGAATGAATGGCGAGCCTGTAGCAAAAGACCTTTCGCTTAATTTATCTTTCCTGAAAAATAAAAATGTAACACTGATCTCAGATGATGATACAAACCTCTTAAAAGAAACGAAAACAGATATACCGAAGAAAGGCATACTTCCCGTTTCCATCAATGCAAACGGAGGATTTGTTATAGTAGCTGGATAATAGATAACCGGCAAGCCCGGTTCCCTGAGAGGATCAGTTTTTATCTCCTTATCATCTCAGGGAACCGGGCTTGTTTATGAGTACCTTTCCCGCTACTTCTCTGCCCAATCCTTTTTCAGGTAATAATCCAGGTAAATATCTATCAAACGCGTGCCTCCATATGCCGGGTAAGCCGCCAGCAGTTTGGCCTTATACTCCGCTTTGGATCTGGATGCCGCCAGTGTTTTATTCACAACATCCAGGTATTCCAGGTTTTCTTTAATAACGGAGCGATCAGCAGGGTTTCCATGCCCCGGAAGTATGATTGTATACTCCTTTTCCTCCCCTGCTTTTTCTAGCGCCCTACGCCAGCCATCTGTATTCCCTGATATAAACAAATGTATTTTATTATAAATGATATCCTGGGCGATGTAGGCGTACAAAATTGGAAGGGGCGGAAAAGTTATGCTCATAGCCGATTTCAGCTATGGTTTTATTGCTTCCCAGCAGTTCGTTTTTACAGGACTGCAGAAGTTCACCACGTATAATTATATGGGCGTCTTTGCCGAATGTATCATGGCATAGCTGGTTTAACCGGTTGCGGTTCATCTTTAGTAAGTCCGCGTACTCTTTGACCGTTTGCTTTTCCCTTATATATTTTTTGAGGAAATCCCTGAATTTCAGCATATCCGTGTTCTGGTAGAGATTCCCTTTTAGCTGATAGAAACCGGTATAGTGGCGGTTAAGCTGTATAAGCAGCCGGTATAGATATGCCTTAACAGCTGCTGGCTGTCGAACGACTGGTTTTTTATTTCTTCCCTTATATTATCCGTCAGCTGCTGAAAAATGTTTACATCGTTCTTTTGCAATGGTAGTATAGGTGGACAATCATAGTTGCCGAAATAATGCAAGCGGTGAAGGAACAGGTGGTCTTTCAGGAAGGTTTCCATAAACTCTCCTTCAAATATGACCATGCCGCAATCGGGCCGGGTATGAAGATCCCATTGCCGAGGGCGGGCCGGCGGCAGCAGCACAATGGGGCTTTTAAAATCCAGCCGGCTGCCTTCAAAAATGATAGCACCCTCGCCTTCAAGAAAGAGAAAGATTTCATAAAAGGTGGTAGCATGCAGCTCCTTCAGTGAAATACTCCGACCGGCTATTTCCGAAATTTTGAAGCGGTCGACCAGCAGCTCTTTTCCATATTTATACTTATGAAAATGAAATTTCAACATAAAACAGGCTGGGATCAGCAGTTAGTTACCGGGCAAAATAAGATATAATTTTGTACCCCCCGCTAAGGATTTGTCATCCGAGATCGCCTCTTCTATTCTCAGGCTTTCCTTATGAATAGCATTGAGCATTTCAGTGACAAATTCTGCCGACAATCCTTCTTTCTTACCTGCCTCAATCCCTCTTTCCAGCACCTTCTGAAAGCGTGCTGCCTGTAATGGGGCGATATGATGCTGCGCTTTGTAAACGCCTATTTCACGGACAACCCTTTCTCTTGCGCCCAGTACCTCGAAGAGCTTTCTATCGAGCGAGTCAATTACCTTCCGCTTGTTTTCCAGGGTAGTATCGGTGGCACTTGCCACAGGCTGTTGTCCGTTTGCTTTGCCAACAGTGGCCGTGGCAGCCAAAGCAATAATAAGGAGCATTTTTCTTTTCATAGCCGGAGACGCCTCCATTTTAATGCCATTTTTCAGGCAGACAGCATTTCACTGCATGATATCTCTCCCCAAAACGCGAATTTTTAAGGGGTAGAAATTTTTATCTATTTTTAGCAGTCAAAGCTTGCACTTATATTGCCAGAGAGTTTCCTACATACAGAGAAAGATATTTTCCAACAGATTGCCAACGGCGATCATGATGCCTTTACCCGGTTGGCAGATCAATATTGGAATAACCTGTATGGACAGGCGATGGCCTACCTGAAAGACTCTCACAAAGCCCAGGATGTAGTCCAGGAAGTATTTCTTACCATCTGGAAAAACCGCAGCTCCCTACCGGATATAGAACGGCCGCAGCACTACCTATATACAATGGCAAAGAACAGGATCCTGAGTGAATTCAGAAAGAAGCTGATGATCCCGATCCCCGATGATGTGGAGCAGCTGCAACCAGCAACCGACTTACCGGCCGATGAACGGCTGGCGACCAAGCAGCTCCGGGAACTGGTGCAGGCAGCAGTGAACCAGATGCCGCCGCAACGCCGGGCCGTTTTTGAACTGAGCCGGCAGGAAGGGTTAAAGTATGAGGAGATTGCTGCAAGACTGGGAATTTCCCGGGAAACGGTGAAAGGCCATATGATAAAGGCCCTGGCACAGGTACGGACCTTTATACGGCATGCACTGCGGCTCCTGTTCCAAATTTTTTTTTAAAGGGAGCAACCCTCTTTTTACGTTGGTGCGTCTTTATAGTATATGCATATCGACGAATTCAAGGATCTGTTGGAAAAATACCTGGATGACAGGATCTCCGCGGAGGAACGCCGCCGGCTGGCGACTGCGCTGGAAGATCCCGCGTGCGCACAGCTGCTGGATGAAACCATCTACGGGGAACTGGTGGCCCGGGCCTATGAAGGCACTCCCGATGAAGGGATCAGGCAATTGATTATGCAGCGGCTCGACCAGGAAGCGGTCCCTGTTCGTACCATCAGGCTGCGGAAATACCGGTGGGCTGCAGCTGCCGCCATACTCGCGCTTGTGGCGGGAACCTACTTCTGGCTGCAACGGCCGGCCAAACATCCGGCGGCGCAGCAAACCATTGCCAATGCAATACCAGGCTCCAACAAGGCCATCCTGACCTTATCGGATGGGTCTATCATAACATTGGACAGCACCGGCAACCAGGTGATCCGGCAGGGCGCAACGGCTATCCACCAACAGGGCGGCCAGCTAAAGTATGATGCCCAAAGCCCCTCTGCCGCTGTTCAGTATAATACGCTGGCAACTCCAAGGGGAGGCCAGTTCCGGGTTACACTCCCCGATGGCACACAGGTTTGGCTGAACGCGGCTTCCACGTTGCGCTACCCTACCGCTTTTACAGGTCCGGAAAGACTTGTAGAGGTTAACGGGGAGGCTTATTTTGAAGTAGCAGCCAATGCTGCTCAGCCGTTCAAAGTGAAGATCAGGAATGCAGAAATACAGGTACTGGGAACCAGTTTTAATGTGAATGCCTATGCTGATGAACCAATCACACAAACTACGCTGCTGGAAGGCTCCATTAAATTATCTGCCAATAACAACCAGGTATTGCTTAAACCGGGACAGCAGGCAACTTTAGCCGCTAACAGGGAGCTCCATATCAATGAAGTGAATTCCAACGATGCCATTGCCTGGAAAAACGGCTATTTCCTTTTCAGGAATGAGAGCATCGAAAGCGTTATGCGAACCATAGCACGCTGGTATGATGTAGACGTTAGCTACCAGGGCGATGTAATGAAGCAACGCCTTGGCGGAACCGTTTCCCGTTACGAAAAACTGGAAGATCTGTTAAAAACAATTGAATTAACCAAAAGCTTAAAATTTAAAATTGAGGGAAGGAAGGTGACAATTATGCCTAACTAACCCGCCAGCTAGTTTATAAAACCAAACATTTATTTGTACGATATCCCCAATGTATATACGTGCAGGGGGTATTCTATGCGCTCTTTAAACATTCCTCAGTTATGAAACTTACAATGATTCTATTGCTTGCAACAGTTTTGCAGGTCAGAGCGGCAACATTCGCTCAATCGATTAATCTGAAAGTTAAAAATGCATCCCTCGAAGAAATATTTACCCAGATAAGGCTGCAGACCGGGTTTAATTTCTTATACAATCCCAGTGCACTGGAGGAAACAAAAAAAGTTTCAATAACAGTCACCAACGCATCGCTGAAAGCGGTGCTTGATCAATGTTTCAAAGATCAGCCGGTAGTATATGTGATCACCCAGAACAATGTGGTGATCAGCCGTAAAACCCCGGCGCCGGAAACACATGCCGCCCCGGTGGCAGACATCAGAATAACCGGGCAGGTAAACGACAGCAAAGGCTCACCTGTTCCCGGTGTATCCGTAACCGTTAAAGGCGCTGCTACCGGCGCCATTGCGGATGGTAATGGCAGGTACAGCATTTCGGTGCCGGATAAATCTGCTATCCTGGTATTCCGCTCTGTTGGATTTATCAGCCAGGAAATAGCGGTGAATGACCAAACGGTGATCAATGTAACCTTAGCCGAAAAGCCATCGGCTTTGAACGAGGTAATTGTAGTGGGTTATGGCTCACAAAAGAAAGCGGATGTTACCGGCTCCATCGCATCTATAGATGAAGAAGCGATAAAAAGCGTGCCTGCAAGCAACCTGGTAAGCGCGCTGCAAAGCCAGGCGCCGGGCCTTGATATACAAAAAACCGGCGGCAACAGTCATCCCGGCGCCACCCCATCTATCTCTATCAGGGGACAACGTTCCCTGGGCGCCGCCAATGATGTGCTTTATGTGGTAGATGGTATACCGTTCAACGGCACCTATATCAATGACCTCAACCAGGATGATGTAGTAGCCGTACAAATATTAAAAGACGCATCCGCCACCGCCATTTATGGCTCAAGAGGTGCAAACGGCGTAATACTGATCACTACCAAACGCGGCAAAACAGGCGCACCGGTAATTACCTACAGCGGTTATGCCGGCGTGGTAAGCCCGCTTGGTTACTACGATGTGATGGATCCCCAAACCTATGAAACCTACAAGAAATGGGGTAACTACAATGCAAACAACCCAAACACCATAGGCACACCCAATCCTTATAACGGAATAGATGATCCAAAATTCTATACGGATGGTATCACCTTCCTGCCTGCTGAACTGGCCGGTATGAAAAACAGAACTGCTACCGACTGGCAAAAGCTGATTTTTAAGAACGGTTTTAAAACCAATCATCAGCTTGGTATATCCGGTGGTACACCATCAACAAAATATGCGGCTTCCGCCGGTTTTTATGACGAAACCGGCCTGTTTCCCGGCCAGTCATTCAGGCGTTATACCTTCAAAGTAAGTATTGACCAGCAACTGGGTAAGATATTTAAGATTGGCTTAAGCTCACTGAATACCGTGAGTAAAATTAACGGGGAGAGTATCAACCCCGTGGGCCAGGCGCTTACCTCCAGCCCGCTTACCGTTCCCTACGACGAAAAAGGCAATCTTATTCCATTCCCCGGAGGCGGTTCCCTGGTGTATAATCCCCTGGCCAACCTGGTACCGGGCGCGGTTGTTCAAAAACGTTCCAGGTATAATACTTTTACAACAGCTTATGCGGAGGCACAGATCACCCCACACCTTAAATACCGTTTTAACGGGGGCGTGGAAATTACGCCGGAAACCTATGGCGAATTTTATGGCAGCGCTACCTACCAGAACCTGAGCGGCCCTTCCACTGCCAAAAACACCAATTATGACTACTACGACTATACGCTGGAAAACCTGTTGATATATGAAAACACGTTTGCCAAAAATCATCACTTAACAGCTACCGGCCTGTTTAGCTACCAGGAGGATTATAAAGCTTCTACCAGCTTCAGCTACAACAATATCCTGGCAGATTATATCCAGTATTTCAACCCCGCATTAGCCGCCAATCTCAAGGGCGAAGGCAGTTATTCGAAATTTAGCATCGTTTCATTCATGGGACGTGTGAACTACGACTATAAGAGCAAATACCTGTTAACCCTCACCATGAGATCCGACGGTTCCTCTACGCTGGCGCCGGGGAATAAATATCATGTATTCCCTTCTGCAGCGGTTGGCTGGAACATTACACAGGAAGACTTCATGAAAAACATTCCCGCGATATCCAACCTGAAACTGCGCGCCGGTTACGGAACAGTAGGAAATGCTGCTGTAAATCCCTACCAGACGCTTGGCGGGCTAACATCGATCAATTATAATTACGGCTCCACAAATGTTACCGGTACTTATCCCAATAATGTACCCAATCCCAAACTGGGCTGGGAGTATACCGCTACATTGAACCTGGCCGTGGACTTCAGCTTGTTTAATGACCGTATCAGCGGATCTGTGGATGCTTACCAGCAGCGCACCAGTAATCTTATCCTTCCGCAAAACCTGCCTATTACAACGGGCTACACCTCACAGTTCCTTGCCAACGTAGGTAAAACCGAAAATAAAGGCCTGGAGATCAATATTGCATCTATCAATATCAGGGCCGCAGACCGGAAAGATTTTGGCTGGACCACCAACTTTAACATCACCTTTAACCGCAATAAAATTACCGCGCTGCAAAATGGGGTAACACAGGACATTGGTAATAACCGCTTTGTAGGAGCTCCTATTAATGCGCTTTATAACTATGTACGACTGGGCATCTGGCAAAATACAGCAGCCGATTCTGCCCTGGCCAGGAAGCTGAACCTCACAATGGTCGGATCCGGCTCCGTGATCGGTACCATAAAAGTGGCCGACCTTAATGGGGACGGCGTAATCAATTCAAACGACCGCACAATTGTTGGCTCACGCCAGCCAAAGTTCTTCGGCGGCCTCACCAACCGCTTTAGTTATCGTGGCGTTGACCTGACCGTAGTAACTACCTATCGTGTAGGAGGCACGCAGATCGCTTACTGGCTCCAACCAGGCAGCAATGTAAACGCGTTAAACGGGAAAATGAATAATCTGAATGTTAATTACTGGACTCCTTATAATAACGAAAACACTTACCCTAAACCTAATTTTAACGTAGGCACGCCCACCTATGGCGATCTCCTGGGCTATTATGATGCCACTTACCTTAAAATAAGGACTATCAATCTTGGCTACACGCTGCCGTCTCATATTATCCGTAAAGCCGGCATACAGGCACTCCGGGTTTATAGCAGTTTAAATGATGCCATCATTTTATTTTCCCCGTTACACAATCGATTTCCGGGTGTAGATCCTGAATCGGCTGGCACCCTGGGCGTGGATACACCACCGAATAAATCTATACTGTTTGGTTTAAATGTTACATTTTAATTTTTATCACGATGAGATCTATCATATATAAATCTATTCCACTGGCAGCCATCATTTTTTTAAGTTTGAGCTGTAACAAACAATTAATTGAAGAACCCCATTCAGGGCTGATCCCTCAATACTTCAATACCGCACAGGGCTTTCAGTCGGGCCTGGATGCAGCATATGCCGGTAACCGGAATATATGGGGGACCGAAAACTTTATGACCATGACCGTGCCCGGTACCGATGAGTTCAAATCCGGTGGGGGCGGCAACAATGATTTCAATATTTATTCAAGCAGCTTCGACGCCAGCAGCGGCTGGGTAAACGGCATCTGGAATGCCTGCTATACCTTCATCAACAATTGCAATGGTATCATCGACAACGGAAGCGTAGTGACAGGCCTTGATCCGGCCACTGTTAAACAAAAAGTTGCTGAAGCAAAATTTCTGCGTGCGAATTACTATTTCGTACTCGTCCGTTTCTGGGGCCCTGTTACACTTAACACGCATTTTATTACAGAGCCAAGTACAAGCGCTACCAGGGCGCCTCTCGCGGATGTTTACAATTTTATTATCCAGGATTTAAAAGATGCCATTGCCGGGTTACCGCCAAGCCCTGTGCAAAACGGCGTATTGCCAGGTAAGGCTACCGCGGCGGCAGCATCGCACCTGCTGGCAAAAGTATACCTCACCAGGGCATACTCTGATGCTAAACAACCTGACGATTTTCAGAATGCATATTCCACCGCGAAAGGCCTGATTGATAATAGCGCAGGCCTGGGTCTTGCCCTGCTGCCGGATTTTGCATCCGTATACGCGGAAGGCAACGAGGCAAGCAAGGAGGTATTATGGAGTGTGCAACATACTTCCAACCTGACTTATAACAACAACAGCAACGAATTAAACTTTCACTATGTAATGGGGTATGAGAATTTCCCGGGCCTGGTTCGCTCCATGGCCTACGGACGGCCGTTTGCACGCGTGGAGCCCACCCGCTGGATGAGCGATACCTGCTTTGCCGATAAAACCAACGACACCCGCTATTACAAAACATTTCAATCAGTATGGCTGTCTAATTCTGCCGATAAGATCCCCAAGGTAAATGGGGTTCCCAAATATGCACTTGGCGATACGGCTATTTATATGCCGGGAGTGGATGTGAGCGATGCTGAGATTAACTCAACACGCTACCTGCTGGTGCCGCCAAGAAAGTACACCCTGCAGTTATTTCCCACCATGCTCAAATACCAGGATACTAAAAGGGCAAGTATAAATGATCCATCAGTAAGACCGGTGATTGCCTATCGCCTGGCCGAAACCTACCTGCTGGCTGCAGAAGCGGCTTTCAATATTGGTGATAATGCCAGTGCCGCACAATATATTAATGTTGTACGCGGGCGCGCGGCATATCCTACCGGGAACGCCGCAGCCATGGCTATTACGCCGGCTGATGTAACACTGGACTTTATCCTTGACGAACGCGCACGCGAGTTGGTAGGTGAACAAACCCGCTGGCTGGATTTGGTGAGAACAAAGAAACTGATAGAGCGTGTAAAATTACATAACCCCGATGCAGGGGCGAATATTAAAGACAAGCATATGCTGAGGCCAATTCCTCAAAGCCAGATAGACAGGACCATTACCGGCGACAAGTATCCGCAAAATACAGGTTACTGATCAGAAAATCCCGGCACTGGCCACTGCCGCATTTAATTCAAAAAGTATAAAGATTCAGTTATGATTAAAAGATATTTCAGCAGCATACTTTGTTTGTCGTTTTTCATCACTCAAATAACATTTGCACAGTCTGCCTCTCCCCTGCCGGATTGGGCTCTGGGAGGTTTTGTAAGACCGCCCGGGAAGAATCCCATCATCTCGCCCGACTCTACTACCCGGTTCACAGATCCAATGAGTAAGTCAGTAATTAAATGGGAGATCAACGATACCTTTAATCCCGGGGCTGCGGTTAAAGAGGGCAAAATAGTGGTCCTTTACCGTGCTGAAGATAACTCGGGGGTAAAGATCGGCAGCCGTACATCCCGCCTCGGCTATGCCGAAAGTAAGGACGGGGTACATTTCAAACGGAAAAAAGAGCCCGTTCTTTTCCCGGCAGAGGATGAGCAAAGAACATTTGAATGGCCCGGAGGTTGTGAAGATCCGCGAATAGCAGTAACTGAAGACGGTACATACGTAATGTTGTATACCCAATGGAACCGCAAGGTGCCCCGTTTGGCGGCAGCCACTTCAAAAGACCTGGTGCATTGGACAAAGCACGGGCCTGTTTTCCAGGACGCTTATAACGGGAAATTCTTTGACATGGCTACCAAATCGGCATCCATCCTCACGCAGGTGAAGGATAACAGGCAGGTGATTGCCAGGATAAACGGCCAGTATTTTATGTATTGGGGCGAGCGGCATGTGTATGCTGCCAGCTCAACTAATCTCACCGACTGGCGCCCTTTAGTGGACGATAAGGGAGAGCTGCTGATCCTGGCATCTCCACGCAAAGGTTATTTCGACAGCGACATGACCGAATGCGGCCCTCCTGCCCTGCTTACAGATAAGGGCATCGTTTTGTTATACAATGGCAGGAACATTGCCGCCAAAGGCGATAAACGTTTCCCGGATGGAATATACAGCGCCGGGCAGATGCTGTTTGACAAAACCGACCCCACCAAATTAATTGCGCGACTTGACCTGCCATTTTTCAGGCCCCGGGAAGCTTTCGAGAAACGGGGCCAGTATTCAAGCGGAACCGTTTTTATTGAAGGCCTGGTATGGTTTAAAAAGAAATGGCACCTCTATTATGGCTGTGCCGATTCCAGGGTAGGGGTAGCCATTTATGATCCAAAGCACCCGGCAAACCCGGATCCTGTAGAAGACACTGCGCGGTAAATCGCTAATGATAACAACAAGGATGATTATAAACAGACGCTCCCCTTAAAGGGGAGCGCCGTTCTAAGCATGGTTGGCGAAGGTGGTCATCCGGCCACCCCGCCAACATCTTTTTTCATTCTCCTGAAAATCCCGCCAATACTATATGCTACACTCATAGTAATACACAGAGGGCATACGCCTAAACGGAAAAATGTTAAGACTATTTCCTTATACCAGGGCAGATGAGCGGGAATAACAGGGCAGCTCTTACCATCTCCCTTATATCCCCGGATATTGAGAGCTGTTTTCATTTTAACTGTTTTTATCAACCAAAGAAATGATAAAGGCAAATGCCCGCTAATACAACAGAGACAATACAAAGAATGATTTTTGTTCTTGCAGACATAATGAAACGGTTTTAAAAGTGGTTTCCAGTTAATACCGGTCCATAAAATTTATCACCCTTCTTCCCTTGCCTTTATTTTCTTAACCTGCTGAATGCATTTATATTGCTGGTTGGCAGCTGTATGCCTGTTCCCCCCCCCATTTTCTTCATTACTGTCTCCATGGGTTCCCGGTAAAAGAAGATACCTCAAAAGAAGCGCTGTCCTCACTTCTGAGCATATTAAGCAGGGTATTGTCTGATATTGTTTGCATACAATTGTAAACTTAGTCAATATTATATACCGGGAAAAGCGTTTTATCACCCGTCACCATTGCTGATAATTATGTAAATTTTCTCCATAATTGTATAACAGCATCTCCCATGGGTTACCAGACTTTTGTATAAGTTCAAATAACTGTGCTTTATGCTGAATAATTATAAGATCTTAATAAAAGGAATGGTTTGCGACAGGTGCATTCTGGCCATCAGGGAGGTGTTCCGGGAGCTTAACATCCCGGTGACGCGCATCCATCTGGGGGAGGTTACCACTGTGTCTGCCTTATCGGCCCCGGATATTGCCATGCTCAGTAAAAAACTGGCGGACCTTGGGTTCACGCTGCTGGAAGATAAAAAGACCAGGCTTGTTCTCGATATAAAATCATTGATTGAACAGGTTTATTCAGGCAATTATGATTTCCCTGATAATTTCCGTTTCTCCGACCTCGTAGTAAATAAGCTGAATAAAGATTATAACACCGCCAGCAGCATTTTTTCAGCCGCTGAAGATGTGACCCTGGAAAAATACATCATGGAGTACCGGATTGAGAAAACAAAGGAACTGCTGGTGTATACCGATGCCACCCTGGCGGATATTGCATTTAAGCTGGGATTCAGCAGCGCAGCGCACCTGTCGCGGCAGTTCAAATCTACCACTGGCCTGAACCCATCCTATTTCAGGGAGATCCGGAAAACCAAGCTGTCCCTTTCCCATGACCAGGGCCCCCGGTCTTAAAATTATATACAATTCACAGGTAATAGTATAACATCCCTGCCTCAGGCCTGGTGTAGCTTTGTAAAAAATCAGGAAATATGTCAGCAGCTATATCAGCACAGCAGGAAACAACTGCTGTTAAAAAGAAGAAAACAGGAAGTATAAAAGAAACCTTTCCTGTACTGGAAATGACCTGCGCAGCTTGTGCCGTTAGCGTGGAATCGATGTTGAAATCGGTGCCTGGTGTACAAGATGCCGGTGTTAATTTTGCCAATCAAACCGCCTGGGTACAATATAACCATGAAAGCGTTACCCCTGAAGCCCTGCAAAATGCTATCCGCTCCATAGGCTATGATTTGCTGATCGAAAAAGAAAACCAGGAAGCGGCTAAAGAGGAAGCGCAGCACAGGCATTACCAGGAGATCAAAAGGAGAACGGTCTGGTCGTCTGTGTTGTCCCTGCCGGTTGTTATCATTGGTATGTTCTTTATGAATATGCCTTATGGTAACTGGATCATGATGGCATTGGCTACCCCGGTGGTGTTCATCCTGGGCCGCAGCTTTTTTGTGAATGCCTGGAAACAGGCCAGGCATGGAAAAGCCAATATGGACACGCTTGTAGCGCTCAGTACCGGTATAGCCTGGCTTTTCAGCGCATTTAATACAATATACCCACAGTTCTGGCACCAGCGCGGTTTGCACCCGCATGTTTACTTTGAAGCTGCCGCAGTTGTGATTGCCTTCATTTCACTGGGTAAACTGCTGGAAGAAAGGGCCAAATCCAATACTTCTTCTGCCATAAAAAAACTCATCGGGCTTCAGCCTAAAACAGTATTGTTAGTTGGCCCCAACGGGAATACCAGCGAGGTGCCCATTGCAGGCGTTAAAGCAGGTGATCTGCTGCTGGTAAAACCTGGTGAAAAGATCCCTGTAGACGGTAAGCTGGCTGCCGGCGAATCTTATGTAGATGAAAGCATGATTACAGGCGAACCTGTGCCTGTAGCCAAGAAAGAGGGAGATAGCGTATTTGCAGGTACCATCAACCAGAAAGGCAGCTTCCGTTTTACGGCAGAAAAAGTAGGTACTGATACGCTCCTGGCGCAGATCATCAAAATGGTACAGGAAGCGCAGGGCAGTAAAGCCCCGGTACAGAAACTGGTGGACAGGATCGCGGGAATATTCGTTCCCGTAGTAATTGGTATTGCTATCCTGACCTTTATCTGCTGGATGATATCTGGTGGAGATAACGCATTTACCCATGCATTGCTGACTTCCGTTACTGTGCTTGTTATAGCCTGTCCCTGCGCGCTTGGCCTGGCTACGCCAACAGCCATTATGGTAGGTGTAGGCAAGGGAGCGGAAAACAATATTCTTATCAGGGATGCCGAAAGTCTGGAGCTTGCACATAAAGTGGACGCCATCATTTTGGATAAAACAGGTACCATTACTGAAGGCAAACCGGTAGTTACCAACATCATCTGGAATAGCGGGGATACTGATCGCCAGGTTCAGCAATCTATCCTCTACGCGCTTGAGCACCATTCCGAACATCCGCTGGCGGAAGCGGTAACGGGGTATTTATCAGGCGCCGGGCCGGTTGCATTAAAAGGCTTTGAAAGTATTACCGGGCAAGGTGTAACAGGCATTTATAACGGGCAGTCCTATTTTGTGGGCAATAAACGCCTGCTTGAAGAAAACAATATTGTTGCAGACAGCGGGATGGCCGCCCAGGCTGCCGGTTTACAGGAAGAGGCCAAAACGGTTATTTATTTTGCCGATACTAAAAAGCTGCTGGCTATTATTGCTATTGCTGATAAAATAAAAGAAACTTCCAGGCAGGCTATCCATACCCTGCAGCGTGATGGCATTGCAGTGTATATGCTTACTGGCGATAACCAGCATACTGCTGCAGCCGTGGCGAGAGAGGTAGGCATACAAACCTATAAAGCGGAAGTATTGCCTTCTCATAAAGCAGCCTTTGTAAAAGAACTGCAGCAGGCAGGTAAAGTGGTGGCAATGGTGGGAGATGGCATTAACGATTCTCAGGCGCTGGCCCAGGCCGATGTAAGCATTGCCATGGGAAAGGGCTCAGACATAGCCATGGATGTTGCAAAAATGACGCTGATCACTTCCGATCTTAACAGCATTCCAAAAGCGCTCCGGCTTTCCACGAAAACTGTGAGCACAATTAAACAGAATCTTTTCTGGGCCTTTATATATAATGTTATCGGTATTCCCATTGCTGCCGGTGTTTTATTCCCGGTAAACGGGTTCCTGCTGGATCCTATGATAGCCGGTGCTGCCATGGCTCTCAGCTCTGTGAGCGTGGTGAGCAACAGCCTGCGGCTGAAGGCTGCAAAATTGTAATACAGAAAATAAAAAAATGTACGGAGAATGAGTTCACAGATATGGAGCACTGCAGCAATTATCCCTGAAACCGGTAGTGCAGTAACTATAGTATTTAATACAAATGGTTATCCTTTTGAGTATAAACCAGGACAGTTCATCAATATTACATTGGAGATCAACGGTGCTCCTGTTACCCGGTCCTATTCCCTCAGTTCATTGCCCGGTGAAGATGCCAGGCCGTCTGTTACCGTCAAAAAAATAAAGGGAGGCGTAATGAGCAGCTATATTGTTGATAATGCCAGCCTGATTCAGCACTGGCAGGTAACGGGCCCTTTTGGCTCATTTACGCCGGCGCCGGGAACTTATCATAAAGATCATGTTGTATTGCTGGCAGGCGGTAGTGGTATTTCACCATTATTTTCCATAGCCCGTTCGGTGATCAATACGTCTCAACATACTGCTGTTACGCTTATTTATTCCAGTCGCACAAAAGAAGAAATCATATTCCGGGAGACAATTGAAAAATGGGCCACCCGGCACCAGGGAAGAGTGAATGTTTACCATGCTATTTCGCAGCCCGGTGATAATGATGTTACACATCCTGCTGTTATTAAAGGAAGAATAAACAAGCTTGTTACCAGGAAGCTCATAAAATCAATTGTGGGAGATGCAATTGATGCCGCTCATTATTTCCTTTGCGGCCCTGCTGAATTGATGAAAATGCATAAAGATATGCTGGAAGCTCAACAGGTGCAGGACGATAATATTTACATGGAGTGGTTTGCGCCGGGGCAGGAGGCCGATCATGATTCCCTACCAGGTAATATGCAGGAGGTACTGCTGCATTTCTTTGAACAATCCAACCTGCTGGAAGTACACCCAGGGAAGTCTATCCTGGCTGCTGCCCTGGAAGAAAAAATCCCGCTCCCCTACTCCTGCAAATCCGGCACCTGCGGGAGATGTGCTGCCAGGCTAACATCCGGGAAGGTGAACATGACCGGTAATTACGCGCTCAGGAAGCCGGACCTGGAAGCGGGGCTTATCCTGCTTTGCCAGAGCTATCCCGTAACAGACGATGTAACAGTGGAAATTGACTGGGAATAATTATATAAAAGTTACAGGCAATTGTATAAGGCACAACACCGGTACCTGCAATAACTTTACATCATCAAACTAAGAATAATTAACTTTTAAAGAAATAAACATGGAAACAGTTCAGTTCAAAACAAACATTAAATGCTCAGGTTGCATTGCCGCCGTTACGCCTGTATTAAATGAAGTAGCAGGACAGGATAATTGGGAAGTAGATCTCCTCAGCCCGGATAAATTATTGGTTGTTTCTACAGATAAGGCAGGAAAAGAGCAGATACAGCAGGCCATAGAAAAGGCGGGGTATAAAGCGGAAGCAATAGCATAAATAAATATTGCTTTAATTTTAAGCAACCAGCCCGGTAGCGGACCAGGGAACGTATACCGGGCTTCCTGGTTGCTAAATCCTGTAAGTCTTCAATACGTTCATCACCCAGGATTTCCCCCATTGTTCCACCTGTTCTTCCGTCCACAGGTACGGGTAAAAAATTCTTTTCTGAAATCTTGGCGGCAGGTATTTCTGCCAGTTGGTGCCGCCTGTAGCGGCAATGTCTACCGGGTCGCGCTCCAGGTATCTTACGGCGGATTTATAATGCGATAAGGGCCATTCCACGTTTACGAACAGGTCCAGTTTCCTGAGTTCTTCTTCCACAGCGCTCATGTCTTCCCCCCGTTGTTGCAATGTTTTGTACAGGGAGGAAAAATTACGGTCTGTATTGTTTTGCGCCAGCTGCAGAAGTTGCCCGGCATATTTTGCAATAAACTGTTGCAGGGTAAGCGTCTGTTTGCCGGTAGATAATTCTGAAGCACCGTATTTCCAGTAAATGTATTCAAACTGCTCCGCCAGTGAGGCATGTTTTAATGCGTCTCTTTTACCCGCTGTTGCAAGTTGAATAAGCTCGGTTGAATAAATCTCGATCATACGGTATTGCGCAGACTGGAAGCCGCTTGCAGGAAGCAGCGACATCCTGAATTTCAGGAATTGTTCTTTGTCCATTCCGTCTACCATGATATCGAAAGACGATACCAATGCCGTGAAATAGGCATTGATCCTTTTAAGCCTGGATGCAAAAAAAGCAGGGGTCAGTGAGGTATGGTTGCTTATCTGTTTGCATTCATGCAGGGCCAGTTTAAAATAGAGTTCGGTGATTTGATGATACATGATAAAGATCTCCTCATCCGGATAGGAAGTTTTCGGATGCTGGAGGCTCAGTAGTGTATCCAGGTGGATATAATCCCAATAAGTGAGGTAATCGGCATACAGCAGGCCATCGAGATATGCGGTGATGTCCTGTCCCATCGCGGCATACTTTTCCTGCAACAGGGACAGTCTGTCTTTAATTTCAGCTGTTATTTCCATACTGGTAGTTATTGTTTTGGCGTGATCAGTTCTTTACTTATGGTCAGCAGCTGCGCTGCCACCAGGAAAACATCTTCAAAACTGTTATACAGCGGCACGGGACTAAGCCTGATTACATCCGGCTCCCGCCAGTCGCCCAGGACATTGCCGGCTACTAACGCGTGAAAGATCTCTTTGGCTTTGTATCTGGCTACGACAGACAGCTGTGCGCCTCTTTCCGTTTCGGCCGCCGGGGTGATGATCCTGTATTGTTCAAAGCCCAGCGTTTTATTTACGTCATTGATAAGATGATGCAGATAAGCGGTTAGTTTCGTGCTTTTTTCCCGGAGCGGGCCAATGAAACCGGCTTTTTCAAAGATCTTGAGTGAGGCATGATACAACGCCATTGGTATCACCTGTGTGCAGCTTACCTGCCAGCCATCGGCGCCTGCTTCGGCAATGAACCCTTTTTCCATTTTAAATCGCTGCTGTTCCTGGTATCCCCACCAGCCTGCAAAACGGTGGAGCGAGGTATCGGAAAAGTGCTTTTCATGTACGAAGATCCCGCTGATTCCTCCAGGGCCTGCGTTCTGGTATTTATAAGAGCACCAGCATGCAAAATCAATATCCCAGTCGTGCAATTGCAGTGGTACATTACCAGCAGCATGCGCCAGGTCGAACCCCACCACTGCGCCGGCGCTATGCCCTGCTTTGGTGATAGCCGGCATATCGAACCACTGGCCCGTAAAATAATTTATACCGCCAAATAACACGAGTGCAAGCTGATCGCCGTGATGGGCAATAGCAGCCAGTATATCTTCTGTCCGCAAAGTTGCCTCACCTGCACGTGGCCGCACTTCAATAATGGCTTCTTCCGGATCATAGCCGTGGAACCTGACCTGGCTTTCCATTGCATACTGATCGGAAGGAAAAGCGCCGGCTTCCATAATGATCTTAAACCGGTTTGCAGTGGGCCGGTAGAAGCTTACCATCAGCAGGTGCAGGTTTACCGTGAGTGTGTTCATGGGGCATACTTCCCTGGGACTGGCGCCAACGATACGGGCCATCAGATCCTTGAGTTCTTTGTGATAGTACATCCAGGGAGTTTTCCCTTCAAACCATCCCTCAACGGCCAGATTTTCCCAGTTGTTCATTTGCTGATCAACATAACTACGGGCAGCCCGCGGCTGTAATCCGAGCGAATTACCGCACATATAAATGAACGGCGTGCCGTTCTGCTTCGGGAAAAGGAATTCGTCTCTCAGGTGATGTAACGGATCTTGCCTGTCCAGGCCCTGTGCGAAGGCCAGATTGTTTTCTAAAATCATACAGATAAGTATGTTAATGATTGGAAATCGCGTACACAGACATGGCTGTCAATGACGTCGGAAAATACATGCTGATAAGGTGGATAATGGCAGCGGAATGCTACCGGCAGGAGGAATGCCTGCTAAGAAGGTCGATTGATAATATTTTTATAAATATTCTCCATTAGTTGTAACGATGGGGCAAAACAAATATAAATTGCCTACACTACCAAATAAATTTGGAAATGCTATAATTTCACCCACATTACCGGAATAAACCGCTTATGTACGATATAAAAATACAATCGCCATTTACCCGTTACCCTGTAGCCTATGCAGGTTGCAACAGCGAAGAAGCCATCAGGCTTTACCAGGAGATCAATTGGGAGGATCTTTACCAGCAGATCGAAGCGAGTGGAAGCAGTCCTGAAAATTCGTTTTATTTTTTTGAAATAACCCGGCAGAATAATCTTGGCGAACAGGAAACCCTTTGCATTTCAGGAGGCCTGTGGGGGTGTGTTGGGATAGGATATATGCGGCCTAAAATGGAACGTAAAGGATTTTTTAAAAAGAAAGATGTGCTCAATCCCCAATTCAGTACACAGATGGATGGCATGGATACCTCTTTCGCACGGTCATGCCTCGACGCTTTTATGAAAGGGAATAGCAGTTTCCTGGAACAAAGACTGTATAATAAGGAGGAAGACTGAAGAAATTAGCAGTTACTTAAAAAAGGGAGGCTTCTTTTTTGAAATGAAATGTCCTCAAAAAGTTAAACACTTTTTGAGGACATTTCATTTCAAAAAAAGGTGTCTTTTTTCTATTGCCCCTCAACTGATTTATCACCTCTTATCACTATGCTGCGCGATCTGTTAAAATGAGTAACGGGCGCTCACCTGCATTTGCCACCTGGAAGCAAATGGATCAACGGAATATGGCTTCCCTGGGTCTACGAACTGGTATAACGGATAACTCTGGGAGGATTTGGCAGGTACATAAGGCAACAACCCTACGCTTGCCGTTGAGTTATAGGTATTGGGAGAAAAATAGGCTTTACCCCAGTTCGTATTCAACAGGTTGGTGACGTTCATAATATCCAGACCCAGGGTAATGGTTTTGATTTTGGAGGCATCATCAATTCCTGCATTCAAATGAAGATCCTGCGCAAAATGGAAGTCTGCATTGGTATTCCACGGTGTTCTGGCTGCATTGCGTTCAGTGAATGATCCTCTTCTTGAGTGGAGATATTTGTTACCGTCAATAAACGCATCAAAAGCAACTGCCTGCTCCTGGGCGGTTTGTGTTGCGGTGGGCGCGAAGAAGTTTATGGTTTCTCCTTTTGCCGGTATATAAGCGAGGGAAATCTGCTGTGGCGTATTTTGCGGCGTATAGTTCACAAAGCCGTAGGTAAAGGGAGAGCCGGACTGGGCAGATACAAACAGTGAAAAGGAGCTTACCCATGTTTCACTCCATGCCTTGCGGTAACTGACATTGCCCACAATACGATGGCGGATATCAAAGTTGGAATAAGCCAGCTGCGGGTCGTTGGGATTCAGTGCCTGGTTCAGCTGCCAGTTGGATTCAAAGGAGTTGCGGATGCCGTTGGCCACATCTTTAGACTGGCCATAAGTGTATGCAATGGAAAAACCGAAGCCGGATTGAAAGGCACGGGACATCTGACCCGTGATACTATAGCGGTAGCCGGCCGTGGTATTAGACATTTCATACACATTGGCAAATTGCGGGTTCAGGCCATTCTGCCCGGGGAATACAGGCTGGTACTGATGATTTACGGCTGAATCAAAAACGGCATAGGCAGGACGGTCTGTAAGATTGATCTGACGGAACATTACATCCCTGATGGTTTTGGTGTAGATGCCTTCAAGGGTATATTTAAATCCGTATTTGTCTTTAAAGTCGATGGCAATGCTGCCGCGTAATACTTTTGGCATTACGAAGTTATTATCTACTACGTCCACTTGTGTTTTACCGGCATTCTTATCTGTGATCACCTGTCCGTTCTGACCGGCGAAATAGCCGATTCCTCGCCCCGGCTGATGTTGCAGGGGATTGCCCTGGAATACATAGGGTGGATTGCCATCTGTTTTCTGATCGTAAGCACCGTAGGTATCACCGTTGTTATAGAAGGCGTAACCCAGCCAGGCGAATGGAATACGGGAAGTGAACATACCCAGGCCGCCTCTCAGCACCAGTGCCTGATCGCCATGGGCATCAAAGCGGAAGCCTATCCTGGGAGATATCTGGATCTTCCCAAGATAATTGCCGGTGATCTGGTTCAGCGGCGTGTAGGTATAGGTAGTGCCAAAAGCAGGATCTGTGAAAGCATTGCGCGTCTTATCGCTCAGGATCTGCTTAGTGGGCACGTCTGCCAGGTCAAACCGGATACCCTTGGTAAAAGTAAAACGATCTGTGAGCTGTACTTCGTCCTGCAGATAGAGGCTGTAGAAATTGATATTAAATACAGCTGTGGGATTAGCCAGGATGTAATCCCGGTTGTTATTGAAATAGTTGTAGCTGCCTTGTACACGCTCAGGATTGTTGTTCAGGAAATCGTTTATACCCAGGTAAGTGACCCTGCCATTCCATGAATTTACAAAGCCGTAGTTGATCTTGTATAATTCATTGTGTGTGCCCAGGGTTAGTGTGTGCCTGCCCAGGTTCCATACCAGGTTATCTGTTATTTCGACGGTGCGCTGACGTTGATTAAAAATAGAGGCTTCCCTGTCTGTGCCGAAGAAGATGGTTGTGCCGGGAGTGCGGCCCACTATCTGTACCTGTGGAAAAGAAGGATCGCTGAGCGGGTTTCGATAATCATGGATGCTGGTAAAACCTATCATAGCGCTGTTGGAGAAGTTGTTACTAAAGCGGGTTTTCAACTCCGCTACGGTGGAGCTCTGGTTATTAAACTGCTGGTAAGCAATACTGCCAAAGCGGAAGTCGAACTGATCACGTTCCATGTTGATAGCTTTGGAGCGGATGGTATTGTTGCGGATAGCCAGCTGATTCCTGTCATTAATGTTCCAGTCCAGGCGATTAAAAAACTTCTCAGAGTTGGAGTAAGCATAATACAGGCCTGCTGTGCCGGGATTAAAACCGTAATTCTTTATGGAGTAGTCGATAATGGCCTGTGCATCTTCCGCATTGAGAATACCGGCCGTTGAAGGGCTGCCGGCCACCTGCTGCACAGGATCCTGGCGCCGGGTGATCTCTTCATTTGTAAAGAAGAACAGTTTGTCCTTTATAATGGGAAAGCCTACACGAAAACC
This sequence comes from Chitinophaga polysaccharea, assembly GCF_902150045.1. Taxonomy (GTDB): domain Bacteria; phylum Bacteroidota; class Bacteroidia; order Chitinophagales; family Chitinophagaceae; genus Chitinophaga; species Chitinophaga polysaccharea_A. Next base: position 2,902,933 of record NZ_CABFVU010000001.1, on the reverse strand, counting down.
TGCCTGATAGTCGTGAAAACCGGAAGGCATTTTTTTTGTAAGCTCAGCACCTGTATGGTCTGGTCCAACCAGGGATGCATTCCTGCCATAAACATATACAGAACCATGCACCTCATTGCTGCCGGAGCGGCTAACAGCGTTGATGCTGCCGCCGGTAAAGTTACCGATCTTCACATCATAGGGCGCCAGATACACCTGCATATCTTCGATAGCATCCAGGGAGATAGCATTGGTACGGGTAGATGAACCGGGCATACCGGAGGCGCCGGTTTGACCGCCAATTGAAGGGCTGAAGCCAATTGCATCGTTATTAACAGCACCATCGATGGTCACGTTGTTATAGCGGAAAGAGGTGCCTGCAAAAGAGTTATCCTTGTTGCTTTGTGGCACTGCCTTCGTGATATCTGTGATGCTCCGTGAGATGGTAGGTTGATTACGGATCTGGTCACGGCTGATATTCTGGCCTGCACCAAAATTACTGGCTTTGGGCCCGGCCTTCTGACCTTTAACGGTAATGCCAGACAGGTTACGGGTATTGTCCGATAGCACAAAATTGAGCGTCATGATCTCACCCAGGGCGATTTGCGCAATGTTACGGGTTTCCGTATTCATGCCGAGGAATTTCACTTCAACAGCATAAGGCCCTCCTACCCTCAGGCCGGGTAGGTTATAACGGCCGTCATTACTGGTAGTGGTGCCATATTTTGTACCGGAAGCGGTATGTACTGCGATAACAGTAGCGCCGGGGAGTGGCTGACCTGAAGCATCTTTGATCTGTCCGCGTAAGCCTGCGCTGGTTTCCTGGGCAGCTACCCGGCTGCCTGTAAAGCAGAGCAGCATACAGAAGCAGCTGAATAAAAAATATTTTATGATGTAGTTGTGTTTCATTTCAATCATTATTATCTAAGTAAAATAACCTGGTCCACCTCCTGTATTACACCATTGACACCCATAATATCCGGGCGTATGATGTGAACAGGCGCTATGTTGCCAATGGCAGTGATGGTGAATCCATCAGCGTTCACGTAGAAGTAATCATAGTTAAATGAATATCCTCCTAAAAAATCGGCGGTAAACAGGCGGGGGCTCCGCACCATTTCCTGCATTGGCGCCTGAAGTATAAAGAGGTCCGCGTTATTAATGGCATCCAGATCAGTATATCCCAGTTTTTTATACGCCTCATTTACCGGTGCGAACACCAGCTTCCCCAGCGGATCTGTATTGGCTACCTGTGATGCATAACCGGTACGGTCCAGCACTGCAGCAAAGAAGGTGAGCTCCGGCTGCCGGCGGATCCAATCCATAAGATTAGCAGATTGTGGAAAAGGCACTCTTGCGAGTTCGTGTAAAACACCGTCTGCCAGCGTAGCGCTCTTTTCAGGCAGCAAGGGTATACCATTAAAGAAAATGCCATAGTAGTTCTTGTTAAGCCTTGGTTTTAACGAAGGATGCCTGCTCACCATATCCTGCGAATAAAATCCCATGAGCGTGCTGCTGCTGATGCGGCCATAAAGCATACCGTATTTAAGCACCAGGGCCAGGGAATCGGGGTTGTATTTATTAATGCTGTCCAGGGTAAGACCTGCATTCATAAAGGCGGAATCCACCGGCGCAAACACCGTATAGGGGCCACTGTTAGCAAACGTAGCGGCATCCAGCATACCTGCCCGTTTGAGGGCCGCCTGGTACAGGCTAAGCTCTTTCTTTCCAAGTATTGTCTCAAACAGGGAGGCCCCGGGGTTGTTGGTATATACCGGTTCATCTTTGGTGCAGGAAATTGCAATCAGCAGGAACAGGCAGCATAGCAAACGTTGTATATGTTTAGGTTGCATATTGGACTGATTTAAGGGATAAGCACCTGGTTAATGATGTGAATGACGCCATTGCCAACGGGTATGTTAGCATTGTTTGAAGCGGGCGAATACTGGGAAGGCACTGATATCCCGGCGGGTAGCCCGTTATTGCCGGCGCCCAGGAAGGTGATCCCTTTAAATTGGGAAGGATTACCTCCAATCATCAGTTTAGCACCGTTCATTGTGGTAATGCCTTCCGGGAAAGCGCTGGCATAACGGTACAGGTCTCCTTCAAAATACCGTCCCCTGATGATATGATATTGCAACAGGGTTGCCAGCTTTGCAGGATCGGCATTTAATATACCATCCAGGCTGCTGAGGTCAAGGCCATTAATGGAAGCCTGTATAAAAGCGGTGTTGGAGGGCGCCAGCACAGTATATTCATCTTTACCGGAAAGCAATGCTGTAAGCCCGGCGCGTTGCATGGCGGCGGCAAATAAGGCGGTGGTGGTATCGCTGCGCACTTCTGAAGCAGAGGTGCTATACAGCTCCGGGTTCAGTAACTGGGGCAATACCTGGATAAAACCATTTGAAGCCGCATTATCCCGGCTAACAAGTTTGAAACCGTTTACCATTGTTATCGTATCTCCCGCTTCTACCAATGTTTTTATATAAACATTGCCGCCGCTGATGGTTTTATATGCCCGTACAGTATTCAAGGGAAGGCTTCCCAGGGCAAGGCCTTGCGGGATGACCGCATAACGCATTGCCTGCCGGAACCAATCAGGCGCAAAAAACTGAAAGCTATATGCGTTTGTGGGATAGCTGATTCCCTGCAGGCTGAAAGCATCATTATTGGGCGCCAGTACGGTATACGGTCCATGTGCAGCCAGCGTGTCCAGCAAGCTGACCATATTAAAACCTGCATATAGCACGCCGAAGCTAAAGTTATCTTTCAATACAAAGTTGATCGTGCTGCCATCTGTTTCCATACCGGGAGCGTCTTCTTTACCGCAGCCAGCGGTCCCCAATGCCAGAAGCAGGATAAAGATCACCTGCCGGCGTAAACTGTTCTCCATAGTCATAAGCTGCTTATTTTACAATGGGATAAAAAAGTTTATTGATCTTGAACAATGAACCGTTCACTGCTACGTAAGCTGCATTACGCGGCAAGGGATAGGAAGGCGCCGCAGTGCCACCATAACTCACATGGGCTTCTCCGTTTACATCTGAAAAACTTAGTGGCAGGCTATATCTTACAACGGCGTCAATGATGTTGCCTGAACCTGCTGCATAGGTATTCAGCTTACCATTATTGAATGCAGGATTCAGCAGGTCGTTATAAAAAACCCTTACGGTGCTGTGGGTGTAGTAGAAACTACCTGCTACCTGCCCGTTGAAGATGATATGCCGTTTGAGCACGGTGTCCAGCGGCGAAAAATAGAAGGTTACAAAGCCGTTGGGATCAAACCCTACATAGCTGCTGGTAGCATAAGTCCTCAGATCATCCAGGGTATGAAAACCAGCATCTTCAAACGCTTTGTTAGTGGGCGACAGAACAGCAGGATACATGCCGGTCTGGGTCCTGTCGTTAAAAAAGCTGATATCCCCCGACAGGTAATTGACGGACAGTATGCTGTCTTCCAGTAACAGCGCCTGATAGTACATGCTAAGATCCGGGTCGTCCTTGATAAGATCCAGCAGCGTGTTGCCGGTTGTAATTTCTATGGCAAGGGCGCTTACGGGGTAAATATAGCCGTTGGTGGCGGGTATTGCGTCGCCTTCCTTTTTCACGGGCACACCATTAAAATACAGCTTATCACCTTCTTTCACATATAGTGCAGCGTACTGGTAAGATGCAAACCCTCCGGGCTTTGTGACGAGGGTTCTTTTAAGTGTGGTCAGATAAGTGGCAGTTACCGGTTGCGAAAGGGATTGATCGTCCAGTGCGCCGGTAACCACCTGGTAGCCTACCAGGCTGCGCAGGCTATCGATATTCATCTTATCGATAGTTGCTTCGTTAAGGCCGGCTGCTTTCATAGCAGCATCAGTAGGTGCGAAGATCGTATAGCCTGCTCCGTTATTTATGTCCTGCTCCATTGAAGCACGTTTGAAAGCGCGGTTAAACAACTGCAGGGAACTTTCCTGCGCCAGGGTGCCTGCGAGGTCTGCTCCCTTAAATGGAAGGGAACTGGCCGGTGTTACCGGTGCATCAGAAGCTTTGAGGCAGGCATGTAACATAACAACAGCACTGCAGGCCAGTAATGCCAGCGATCGTTTTATGGGAGTAGATAGATATTTCATCGTGTTTTTTCCGATTGTTTAAGGATTTATTCTTGCGCTGTCCGGCCTCATTGGCAGATCACTCAGGCCGTGTACTATACCATTCCCCGTGAGATGATCACTGTTAACTAAACTTGCGGCCGGGCCATAGATGTATGGGTCACCCCAGTAAGGCGGTCCTACGAGGTCGGTTATCTGTTTGTAGTAAAGTGGCCAAACGCCAAAAGTCTGATTATAGCAGTTTATTGTCTGAAGGAATTCCGGTGTGAGGATACCTGGCTGCGCGTTATCCAGCGGGGCATCCAGCAAGTCTGTAGAAAAAAAACGGTGTCCGTTCACGATATAGGGAGTAACCATCATCTTCCGGTAGTGGGCGGGATCCAGCCCTGCTTCCGTAACGCCATATTGATCAAACAGTTGATTAGCCGGCGCCATTACGGTAAAAACACCCGGTTTTCCCAGCTGGTCCCACAAACCAAATTCCTTGAGGGCATGCACAAAATAGCTGTATTGTGGATCCTTGTCCAGCGCATCCTGCACGGAGGCGGCGGGGAGTCGCAGCACCCGGCTAAGGGCATGTATGACCCCATTACCTGCCAGTATATCAGTTTTACTAACGGATACGCCATTGATGTGCAGTATATTTATAGTAAGGTTTTGAAATTGCCTGGGCCCGGGTATGGGCACGCCTGTATATACCGGAAGTCCGGCCAGCGTTTCATAGGGAAAATCAATAGCCTGTGGTACCGCGGCATACCTGATCTGCTCCGGAATGATGTGGTAACGCAGCAGCTTTGCCAACGAAGCAGTGTCCATAGCAGCGAGACTGTCTGCAGTGATCCCGGAGGTTGTAAATGCAGTGTTATCCGGCACCAGCACGGTGAACGGCCCCTTGCCCTCCAGTGTTTTATCCAGGCCGGTACGTTGCACAGCGTTATAGAACATACTGAAGTTATAGTTGTTCTTCAGAATGGTGAGGAGCGGCCTGTCATCTCCGTTCTCCTGCGGCACATCCACCGGCTCTTTTACGCAGGCGCTTATCAAAAGCAGTAAGGGCAGGATATATAATTTATTAAGCTTCATGTTCATTCGTTTTAAGGTAATTGTTCAAACCCGCGCGCTATCTGCATCATAAACACACGGTCATAAACGATCTCCATAATGTTCACAGTGGGATATACATGGTAAGCGCCCTTGTTGTTTACCACCAGGTTCAGATTAGGCGCATAACTCCTGACACTTGTAGTGAGGGGATTATAGTTGTTATACACGACAGGATCTGCAGAACAGTTCGTTAAAAACACGCTTCCGGTTGACGCATCGGGCGCCGGCACATCCGCATCCAGGTATTGGAATTTGAAGTAAGGTAAAGTTCCCTGCTTCGAAGGTTCCGGCGTCATAACGTTGACATATGTACGTAGTAATCCCTGGAAAAAAAAGTCGCTTTGCGGCAGCATAGGCAGCGGGTGGTAAGATATAGTGGTATCCATCCTGGTGCTGAGGGTAGTTAAATAAGTGTTATTATAACCCGGCACCGGTGTATAAAACACATTACCACCCAACCCTGATGCGGGGTCATTATAGCGAAAGTAGGATGCCGTTATTTTGATCTTATCCGGGAACACCTTCACGAAACCGTTTTTAGCATCTTCTGTTCTTTCGCCTGACAGGTTCACAAAGCCCACATACAGCTTATTTGCATCAAATGGCTGGTGAATGAACTGTTCTTTCCTGATATAGAGGCCGTATTTGCCATTGTCCAGGTCGCGGGACACTACTTCCAACGTATATACTTCTCCTTTTTCCAGGGTAATAGTAGTATCCAGCAGGATACCGCTGCGGATAGAAGAAGACAGGTCTGTGAATACGATCCCGTTCTGCGGCCGGATCACAAACATAATGCGGTGTTTACCGGAAGGCACCTGCGCCCAGGCAGAGAGGTCAAATCCATTGATCACCGGGGCAGTGAGCACGTGCGCATTGCCCGGATATTCATATTTAATTGGCGTAAGGTTCGGCGGATCAGGATGAGGCAGCGGCCCGCCGGTGGTGTTATTACCCACAGAGCTGTTAGCTTCATTGGCGGCATAGGATAAGCTGAACAGTTGCCGGGTACCCAGGAAATCCCCTACCACCGCAGCATCTACAGGGATGCCCGCGGCATCTGTTTCCGGGTCCATTAAAAAAGTAAGGAATGGCGTAACCTGCTGTCCGTGGGCAAGATCTGTGGTAGATGTAAGATCATTGAACACCCGGATGTAGGCGGGATCTTTTACCAGCGGTTCGATCTCATATTTCTTGCACCCTGACCATGCAGCCATACATAAGCCTGCGAAGAGTATGGAGATATATCTTTTCATATGCACTACTTGTTATGTTTGATGACAATGATCCTGGCCTTTTCCGCGGCAGGAGCAGTTTTGGATGTTCTCCCCACCACGGCCACCGTGTATACGCCTGTTTCCGGGTTTTTAAACCGGGGGTCTGTATACAGGTTATCATTGGCAATAAAGGCCTGTTTGGTATCCAGCGGTATTATATCCGGTATTACTGCGCCGGGTATTTCCGGTGCAGGGCCGGAAACGGATTGGTAAACCCGGATCTGGCGCGGGAAATAGCTGATTTCTGAATTACCGTTAACAGCGTCCGGCTGAAATGGCCCGATGAAGGGCAGTGAGTAGATCATGGATACATCCTGGAGCGGTTGCACACATGAGGGCAGGTTCACATAAGCAGCGGTATACCTCATTGTGTCCTCAAAACCGGCTCTGGCAGCGGGCAAAAAGAGCTGATAGCTGTTGGTGAAGGTTGCATAGGGCAGATCCGGGCTGAGGTTCAGGAACCTTGATTCCCAGGCATAGGGATATCTTGTACGCCGTGGACCGCCATTGGTGCCATCATCCGGGATAACGCCGCCTCCCGGGCCATCGGGATGATAGCTGGAGGTATAGAGGGTGCCTGTCATTTCATTGGCTTCAAACAAAATGCCCGGCCTACCGTCTGGCTGTTCACAGGCCCATATCGTATAATGATCTCCCGGATACAGAGTGATATTTTTATTCACCAGCTCCTTACCGGATGCATCTGTTACCTGTACATGATGATTGCCCTGTACATACATATCTCCCGGAGGCTGCACCAATTTTCCCGGACTGGTTTGCCCTATGTAAGCCAGTTGTCCGCCCAGCGGGTGGCCGTCCACCGATATGGTTACCTGTTTGCCGGGCATTGCATTCACCGCCTGCATACGTGCAAAAACGTAGTTGGGAGCAGGACTTAGCTCTGTTATTACCCTGTAACCGTTTACGATGGCTCCGCCACTCTGTTTGTCGCAGGTAAGGCTTTTGTAATAGTTCTCTGTAACAACAATGCTGTATACCCCGCCAGCCTTGAATGTACGCAGCTGTGGCAGGATTCCCTGCTGTATAATATCTGAGGGATCGCAGGAGTTAATATAGGGATACAACGGCTTTTCCGCCAGTTGTTTTCTTACATCTACAGCGCTGCCATTGGCAAGGAACATCTTGAACTGGTAAGCACCAAATGGCAGCTCTATATAGGAGCCGATGCTGCCGGGCATAATATTGCTGAGTAACGGATCTACCAGGCTACCGTCGGCATAGGTTAAGGAAACAGGACCATTGAGGCCTAAAATACCGGGCAGGGGATTGCCGAAATTGATCACGCGCAATTTGAAATAACCTGCGCGGGCAGATGGAATATTGTCTCTTTCCAGCACTTTAAGGCTATTATCTCTCAGCAGATAATAATCTTTAGGATGCACCACATCATCTGCAATAACGGTATCCAGCAACACACTGCCACCCAGGCTACTAAACACAATATGCGCCTTCCCTTCTTTATCCAGTAAGCTGGCAGGTACGGAAAAAGGATTACCATTATCACCGCTGGTCCATATACCCGATGGGAAAAGCGACAGCCCCAGGGGCGTGCCGCTACCGGTGTTGTTATTTTGTCCTTTGTAGGACGTTAACGGTACATTACTGATAGTTACTTCCGTTCCGTCAAAAACTCCGCTGGCGAAATTAAACATACGGATACCGGAAGCGGTAGTATTAGTGACATCCAGGAAAGGGATCCTGGCATCTTCTTTTTTCTTCATACAGCCTCCTGCCAGTAAACTTCCCAGTAGTAAGGCTACGAACGTAAAATTCTTCTTCATATACATCAGAATAATTTATAGGTAAGGCCCAGTGAAAATTCAGCCCCTTTGTGATATTGACGGTAGATATATTCAGTGCCGTAGTACTTGCCGTTGTTACCCGGGTTCGTATATACCTGTTTGAATGCGGGATCGAAGAGGTTCTTGGCAAAACCCTTTGCCAGCCATTTCTTACCCAGGTGCTGGCTGAATACCAGATCCAGAACGGGCGCCGGCCGGTCATATAAATCCGGTGTGCCATCCAGTTGCACCTGTATAAGCCTGGCTCCAACGATATTGAAACTGGCAGTAACGTTGGTGCCTGAACGTGTATTGGCATAGTCCAGGTAAGCATTCAGTGCATAGGGCGCCTGCTCAAATACAGGGCTGGTGGCTGGAGCGCGCCTGTCGTTAATGCGGGATGCATCCAGGCGTTCGGCGTTCTTATCAATGCTGCTTACATCCAGCAACAGGTTTGTACCAATGAACAGATACCTGAGCGGCCGCCACAATTTGCCGAGATCTTTACGGACTTCCAGCTCCAGGCCATATACCTTACCGTTGTTAGGATCATTCTGGTAGATGATAAGCGGAAACTCCGGCGCCGAAGACTGATTACCCTGTGACCTGTAGATAAATACACGCTGTAAAGGATCGATGATCGTTTTGGTGAACAGGGAAGCTGATAGTACTTCACCGGGATTGGTGAACCATTCCCACCGGAAGTCCGCGCTCCTGGTGGTCTGATTCTTCAGCCCTGGATTACCGCCTATGACGGCAAACTGGAAGGGATCAAATTCATATACATTGGTGAGCTCCCTCAGCTCAGGCCTTGCCAGCGATGTGCTGTAGGCAAACCTGAAATTCATATTGCGGATGCCTGAGTATACGAGGTTAACGGAGTAATAAGGTTTGTAGGTGCTTACATAACGGGTATGCGGCGTTTTAGTGCTGTAGCTTACAGATTCATTGGGAAGACCGGTAAGTGCGTTCAGGTTCTGCGGCACAAATACATCCGCGGTATCCACATTGGCCTGTATGTTTGTAGATTCGAAACGCACCCCGCCAGTAACGCGGATATCTTCCCTTACATGAGCATCCAGCATTCCATAGAAAGCACGCGTTTCATAAGAGCCGCTATAGTTATTGGGCGCTTTCTTAACCTGGTAAAGGAAACCACCTACTCTTGGCTCTCCCTGGCCATCGTATTGAGTAGGGTTCTGCAGGCCGATATTTGCCGGGGACACCAGCTGGTCTATATTGCCTTTAGCATTATTCAGCAGCTGTATACCGCCTCCACCCAGGGTGGAACCGGGAATGCCAAGGATGTTCTCTGTAAAATCCCTTTCCCTTCTCAGGAAGTTGACACCAAATTTCAATAGCTGATCCAGCTTACCTATCTTAAAGGGCTGGCTCAGATCTGCCCTGGCGTTATAGTTGGTTTCCTTCAATTTGCGATACTGGCGGCCGTTGGGATCTGCCACAATAATGCTGGCGTTATCATTATCCACGCCGTGCACAAGGCCACTTACGAAGGCGTAGGTATCCTGTCCTACCCCTACCCCGTTTGGGTCCTGGAAGCGGGTAGTGCGCAGGTTGGCCACATCTGTAGAACGGAAATCAGGATCTGTTTGGGTACTGCGGGAAGAGCTCAGGTTATAGGTTAACCGCGGCGACCAGGATTTGTCCAGTAACTGGTGCTCTCCCTGGAAGTTATAGGTGTCGAAAGTGCGATAGGTGATGCGCAGCTGGTTAATTACGTTGTATACCGGGAAATTAAGACCTGTATTCTGCCATGCTCCTGTAAGGTTACTGGCTTCGGATTCCGCCCCCCTGCTGCCCATATATTGAGCCTGGATCTCGTTACGCTTATTAAACTGGTAAGTTAATCCCAGCAGGCCACCATAGCTGAGCATACGGGTGCCGGTATTTTCCGTATAGCTTAGGTAGTTGTTCAGCCTGCGATAGTTGGGCGTTACAAAAGCGGGTATACGCAGCGGGTTGAAGATAGCAGGAGAACCTGTTACAATACCCTGAAACAGGCTATACTGGTTCCTCCTGGCATTATACACATCGTTGGTGCGCTGGTAGTAGTTAGCGCTGGCTATCAGCCCCAGGGCATGCCCGTTAAATACTTTAAAGGTATTGCCATAGGATATGTTGTATACCTGGTTAGGGCTTGCCTTCTGGTATTTAGTGGTGAGCACAGGGTCAAAGCTTTGCATAATACCACTTACACGCATGGCCTCTGCCGCCAGCTCCGGGCTGTTACGGCTTTGGATGAACATCTTTTGTATCTGCTGTAAACCGCCCGGGTATTGTTTACCAAGATCAATAAAATCCTGGCGAAGGTTATGTTTGCTTACTTTTTGCCCCAGGAAGCCAAGATCATTATTATAGAAACCGTTATACTGCCCATTGAGGCCTACATTAGTGTTAAAGCCTGCCTGGGCTGTAAACTCCAGTATCTGGGTTTCCGGTACTGCTTTTGTTTTTAGTTCTATAAGACCTGCGGACGCATCTGCAGAACGGTCTGGCGTAAGGGTTTTATAGATGGTGAGGTTTTCCAGCAAACCGGCCGGCACCAGGTCTAAGGGCACAGCGCTACGGTCCGGATTGGAGGAAGACAGCCGTGCACCATTCAGCTCTGCGATCACGCTACGGTCGCCCAATCCCCGTACTGCCACATATTTTTCATCCGTAATGGTTACACCAGTAACACGCTGCAACGCCTGTGTAGTAGTTAAGCTGGCCGTTTTTTCGATTTGCTGGGCGGAGATCGCGTCAGACACCACGCTGCTATTCCTTCTTTCTGTCAGCAACGCCATTTCTGTACCGGCCCTTCGCCTGGCTTCCACTGTTACAGCACCCAATATTCTTGTATCCGGCTTCAGGCGGATGGCAAGCCGGGTTTTACCGCTCACAGGAGTCATCTGTACAGCGTACCCCACAAAAGATGCAGTGATCAGCGCGTCATCTTCCACATCCAACGCAAAATTTCCATCATTGTCCGTTTGCGTGCCGCCCATAGTTCCTTTTACTATGATGCTGACCCCGGGTATAGCCTGCCCGGATTGTGCATCACTAACGTGACCGGTTATACGTATTTTCCTTCCACTGCCGGTTGCTTTTTCAATAAACCAACCAGCCCCCTTTTTCTCCACGGTAAATGGCAGATCGCGCAGCATTGCTTTCAGGATGCTTTCCACGGGCTGCAAACGGAGATCCTGCGCGGGAATACTGATGCCATTGATATCTTCTTTATGAAAAACGATACTGGCGCCGGATATGCTTCTTACTTTAATAATGGCCTGTTCCAGCGAGCCCTTCTCAAGCCGGATGCTGTATTGTTTTTCCTGTGCGTGTAACGCCAACGGATATACCTGCATCAGCAGCAGCCATAAGCATAGGGATAGATAGCGTGCATAGCACACCCCGACGTATTGTAGTAAACGTCTTTTCTTCATACATTTGTTTTTTATTCCTCTAATTGAAAAGCAACAGCCCTGTTACAGCAGGGCTTTGCTGTTTAAGACAGGTACTGTCAATAAATTTCTACTGTTGTATGATCCTGCCATTTGTAATGGCAGCCGGCAGTGATACAAAAGATGTTAACAATATCTTCTGCTGCCTGACGGTTCGTGAAGTTCATACTGGCATTGGCCACCAAATGCTGTGTGGCGGTCCCCCGGGCAATCACGCGAATGTTATAATAGTTAAACAGTAACGCCTGCAATTCCTTCAGCGACATATTCTCGTACTCCCATTCACCATGGGTCCAGCCGGCCTGCTTACCGGCATCGGCCACTACTTCGTGATAGCTGCCACCAGCTGACCGGTTATAAGTAACCCGTTCATTGCGGCCCAGTATGCCCAGTACCGTATTTGCATGCTGTACCTGAATACGCCCGCTTATTACCATTATTTGTGTTTCCGGTAAATTATCATAACTGCGAATGGTGAATGAGGTGCCCAGCACCTTTGTTTGTATGCCGCCGGCGGTATGTATAATAAAGGGATGCGCCTGGTCTCTGCTTACATCAAAAAGGGCTTCGCCGGTTAACTTCAACTCCCTGTGCCTGCTGAAGTCTTCCGCGTAACTAAGGGTGGAATTGGCATTCAGTATCACCACGGAACTATCCGGCAACACCACTCTCGATACAACCCCTTTAGGATTACTGATCTGTTTATACGCTATCATTTTACCGGAACGGGATATTCTATCCCAGCTCCAGAAACCCAGCAGCAGCAACAACACGGCGGCGGCCTGCCAAACGGCTACCTTCCATAGCCGGTAACTGCATATGGTGGCCACTAAATTCCTTTTTGCGGGCTGCTCCCTGAAACGAGGTGAGTCCCGGAAGGTCGTGAACATCCGTGCCTGGTCCTGTTCAGAAAGGTATACCTGCTTTTCCTGTTCACCGCTTTGTTCAAAAAAACGGGCCAGCAAAGCCTCTTCCTCCGATGTACAGCGGCCTTCCAGGTAACGATCCAATAAAGTTCTAAAATCAGGATTTTGATGCATACTATCTGTTTCTGAGAAAGCCAGTTTCGTTTAGTGCCTTCCTGAAAGAATAGTACAGAAATGTGTAAGTTGAAGTAGTTTGAAAAACGGGCTTAACATTAAGTTAATATTACGGTATATAAAGAAGGTATTAGAACAGCCGCAAGGCCATAGTACGCAGTCGCCTTTTGATATTTACCAGGTGCTTCTTAACGGTGTGTTCTGAAATAGTGAGCCGGGAAGCTATTTCCGCCGTGCCCATTCCATCTTCAATATTGAGCTGGTAGATCTTTTTCATTTGTGGGGGCAGCTTCTCAATTTCCCTGCTTATATTGGCTTCCAGCCGTAACATTTCCGCTTTCACAAAAACTTCCGGTGCTGTACCGGGAGTATGATCCAGGTCCAGGAAATGTTCCCATTGCCGTTGATAAAGTTCCGTCCGCCCTTTATCGCGATTATACCGGAATGTTTTATAACGGGCAACACTATATAAATAAGAAAAGATTCTTTTCTGCAATACGATCTGTTTCCGTTGTTCCCATAAGGTTAAAAAAACGTCCTGGGTTACATCTTCCGCATCATCACGGTTATCGATATGTTTGAATACCAGCGCAAAGATCACTTCCACATAAGAACGGTATATGCTTTCAAACGCCGGCCTGTCATCCTGCTGAACGCGTCGCCATAGATCCTGATCATTGCTGTCATCCATTTGCATAACTGCAAAGATAAGCGCCTAATATTACGCTATTGTTATATTCCATTGCGGTTCCCCCATGCACTCCTGTATGAATCTGGTTTCTTCTCCGGAGTGGCAGCATGTATGCAGGCATTGGTATAGTGCTATATACTCCCCGCACTTTTGCCCAGGCTCATTTTTAGGATCGAATCGACAAAAAAGTGAACAAAATTTAAAGAAGATATTTTATTTCTTCGCACAACTCCGGTTTCAGCCCTTTCGCGCCACTTTGTACCTGGCTCATGCCCAGGTTGAAAATATAGAAGCCGTTGTTCATAACATTGGAAATATTCACTAAAATTTAAATAAGTTCTACAAAAAAAGCGTTATGAGTAAATTATTTTTATCGTTGCTGGCGGTTATATCTTTTCAATTCCTTTTTGCACAGCAGGATCTTCTGACCCAATTTCCAAAGGGATCTGCACCCGGCGACGTAGGCAAGCGATTGGCCTACCACTTCGTGGACGGCAGACATGAGCTCTATGCAGGAAAGTATATTCACTATGCTGAAGTTTGCACCTGGAATGGTGCGCTGGACTATGCTGTAAAAACAAAGGATCAGAAGCTCATCAAACTTTTACGGGATAAATTTGAACCCTTCTTCGCCCTGGAAAAAGCATTGCTGCCACCTATGAACCATGTGGACTACAATATGTTTGGCAGCATTGCCCTGAAACTTTACCAGGTAACAAAAGACGAACGCTACAAGAAAATAGGATTAGCCTATGCCGATTCACAATGGGAAGTACCGAAGGATGCGAAACCGGATGAAAAAGCCTGGGCAGATAAAGGGTATTCATGGCAAACCCGCTTGTGGATCGACGATATGTATATGATCACTGTTGTTCAAAACGAGGCCTATAAAGTAACCGGCGACCGCAAATATATTGACAGGGCTGCAAAAGAAATGGTGCTTTATTTGAACGAGCTGCAACGCCCCAACGGGCTTTTCTACCACGCTCCGGATGTTCCCTACTATTGGGCAAGAGGAGCCGGCTGGATGGCGGTAGGCATGCCTGACCTGCTTCGTGACCTGCCTAAAGATCACAAAGACCGTCCCCGTATTATGGAAGGTTATCTTACCATGATGAAAAGCCTGAAAGAGCACCAAAGACCAGGTGGAATGTGGAACCAGCTTATTGATGAAGCAGATTTCTGGACGGAAACATCCGGCTCCGCTATGTTTACTTACGCATTTATTACAGGCGTTCAGCAGGGATGGTTAAATGCGGCGGAGTATGCTCCGGCTGCGCGAAAAGCATGGATGGCCATGGTTTCGTATATAGATGCACGTAATAATGTAACCGAAGTTTGTGTTGGTACAGGCAAAAAGAACGATAAACAATATTACCACGACCGCCCGCGTAATGCAGGCGACCTTCACGGACAGGCGCCCTATCTGTGGTGCGCAACCGCACTTTTAGGAAAATAGCCGGATAGTTAATGCTGCCGTTGGCGCCCTGCAGGAAGCGCCAACGGCTTAGCCTGAAAACCAGGTTCCCTTTACCTATGATTTAACAGCCCTCCTTTATACTTCTTTACTTTGGAATGATTCGACAAAAAGTTGAATAAAACGTACGAGAAAAGAATTTTTACTTCGTACAACAATATTAAGATTAATGATTCCACAAAGACAGACCACGTAGATCAGGTGTGTAGTATGCTGTTAGTTTTTGAAAGGCTTTTATACAGTTTTCCACTACTCAAAAGGGAAAAGCGCGTCCACTTATGATAAAGCATGCATCAGCCAATCATGAACCTTCCGCTCATTAAACAAGCGGGGATGGTATCCTATCTGCACAAACCAATATATGCTATTATAAATTTCATCGCGATAGCGACTAAATGATCATTATGGAAAAAAACTATACAAAAACCAGGAAGACCCAGCCCTCTTCTTTGTGCACGGGGCTCTTACTGCCCGGATTACTCGGGGCTTTATTGTTTTTACTGTTTCCTTTTTGTACCCATGCACAGCAGCAAACGATAACAGGCAGAGTTACAGACTCCCTGGGTAATGGGATACCTGGTGTCACAATTGCCGCTAAAGGAACAACAGTAATTGCCAAAACGGACGCATCGGGTAATTTTAGCATCCAGGCCGGCAAAGGGGTACCGCTGAGAGCATCGCACGTAAGCTATATCAACAGGGAACTCACACCGGATGGGAAACCTCTGGTTATTGTACTGCAACAAGCTACCAACGACCTGAATAATGTGGTGGTGATCGGTTATGGTACCATGAAGAAAAAAGATCTTACCGGAGCAATAACTTCTATCCGCCCAAACAAGATTGCAGACGAGAATCCTAAAACGGTGCAGGACATCATCCGCGGAACACCCGGTGTGAGCGTAGGTTTTGATCCTTCTGCAAAAGGCGGAGGCACGATACGGATCCGGGGCCAGCGCTCCGTTTACACGGATGGCGGACATAACGATCCCTTGCTGATTCTGGACGGTATGATTTTCTATGGAGAACTATCTGAAATCAATCCTGATGATATTGAGCAGATTGACATCCTTAAAGATGCCTCCGCTGCCGCCATCTACGGGGCAAAATCAGCTAACGGGGTACTTATCATCACCACTAAAAAAGGGAAAAAAGGAAAACCTACCATCAATATGACCACTAATTTCGGGCTTTCCGACATGGCCGCCAACAGGAAAGTTTTTGGACCCGATGGTTATATGCAATACCGGCAGGACTGGTATACGGCTGCCACCTATGGTATCAATTCAGCAACGGGGGCTTATGAGCCTTACATATCAGAAGCGGCAACAGCAGGGAAACTGGGGTATTATGAAATGCCTACCAGCGATATGTTGAAAAAATATGGGATCAGCATTGACGAATGGAGAGCCTATTCAACGAATACAATTAATGCATCTGATAATGAAATATGGGCTAAACGGTTAGGTCTTCAATATACAACATTGGATAACTATCTGAAAGGTAAAACCTTCGATTGGTATGATCATAGTTTCCGTACCGGTTTTAACCAGGATTATAACCTCAGCGTATCGGGAGCCAGCGATAAAATAAATTATTACCTGTCTGCAGGCTACTTATCTAACCAGGGCGTGGTTGTGGGTGATAATTACAGGGCAGTACGTTCCAACTTAAAGGTGGAGGGCAAAGTGACCGACTGGCTGGATATCAGCGCCAATGTTAACTTCCAGGACCGGTCCGACGGAAATATTGCGGTTAACTGGGGATCACAGATCATCAATAACAGCCCTTTTGCATCTTACAGAGACGAGAATGGGAACCTGGAAGTACATCCTATGGGCGATGAAATGACCGCCAGCAAAGGTTATAATTTTGACTTCAATAAACAGTATATGAAACTTGAAAGAGGTTATACTGTACTAAATACCATCCTTTCTGCCAAAGTAAAACTACCTTTTAATATCACTTACTCCTTTAATGTTTCTCCCAGGTACCAGTGGTATTATAACCGTTATTTTGAATCGGCCGAACATCCCGACTGGCTGCCAATTAACCGTGGTGTGGACCGGAACTGGGGAAAACGTTTTGACTGGTCGTTGAATAATACCATCACCTGGGAAAAAACGTTTGCCGGGAAGCACAAGGTAAATGTAACACTGGCCCAGGAAGCAGAAGAGAGGCGGTATTGGAGCGATGCGATCAATGCACGCAATATTTTACCAAGTGATGCATTAGGATTCCATGAAACTTCCACCGGCGATAAGCTTAACAGCAGTTTTGATACGGACGATTCTCATGAAACTGCCGATGGTATGCTTGCGCGCGTGTTTTATTCATATGATGACCGTTATATGTTAACAGCCTCTGTGCGCCGCGATGGCTATTCTGCTTTCGGTACCTCCAATCCGCGGGCTACCTTTTTTTCAACAGCTTTGGCCTGGACATTTACCAACGAAAAATTCTTTAAATGGAATGTGCTGAGCAATGGCAAATTGCGTTTGTCTTACGGACAAAACGGGAACAGGTCGCTTGCCAATCCTTACATCGCATTGGCCAATCTCGCCAATGGCGCAACTACCCAGGGATATGTAGACGCCAGCGGTAATTATATCCAGTATTACTATTTAAGGATCGACCGTATGGAAAATCCACATTTGCAATGGGAAAAAACTACTGCATATAATATCGGGCTGGATCTTGCTTTCTTAAATAACCGGATCTCCACTACGCTCGATTATTATTACATGCCCACTACCAATATGATCATGAGCCAATCGCTGCCTGATTTCTCCGGATTTACCAGTATCACTACCAATTTAGGAGAAGTACAAAATAAGGGTTTCGAAATTTCAGTTACCTCACAAAATATAAGAACGCCCGGTTTTAGCTGGAATACCACTTTTGGGTTCTCGAAATATAAAAATACCATCAGGCATCTTTACTACCGGTATGAGGATGTGCTGGATGCCAGTGGAAATGTGGTGGCTTCCAAAGAATCTGATGATATATCCAACGGATGGTTTATCGGGCAACCGGCCAGCGCTATCTGGAACTACCGTGTAACAGGAATATGGCAGGTAAATGAGGCTGCTGAAGCCGCCAGATACGGCCAACGCCCCGGCGATCCTAAAGTAGCCAATAATTACACGGCAGATGATATTAAAAACGCTGATGGAACCACAAAGCCGGTCTATAATAATAATGATAAGGAATTCCTGGGCCAGACTACACCACCCGTTATGTGGTCGTTAAGAAATGATTTTACCTATAAAGACTTTAATTTCTCGTTCAACATCTATTCTTACTGGGGTAATAAAAGCTTAAGTACTTCTTACCTGAACCAGGACAATAGTGTTTCACTGGTTACATATAATGCCAATACATACGACAAAAGATACTGGACGCCCGATAAGCCGGACAATTTCTTTGGACGGCTGGATGCGAGGGGCCCGGCCGGGGTTGCCGCACCCAACAGGGTATTTGACCGTTCCTTTATCAGGCTTGATAACGTAACAATTGGCTATAGAATGCCACACAAATTTACTTCACGGGCAGGGATTGAAAACCTGAAATTATATGCGACGGTCCGCAATGTGGCAGTCTGGAAAAAAGATAAAAACTGGAATTACTGGGATATAGAAACCGGTGATATTGCGCCGAGAATATACACGCTTGGATTAAACCTGACATTCTAAAATTTTACGCATGAAAAATAACTATATAATAAAAATCTTCTTCGTGGTGATCGCATCAGCAATGATTGCCTCCTGCAGTAAGAAATATCTTAAACCGGATCCCCTGTCTTTTTATGAGCCTGAAGCTACCTTCACCACCAGGTCGGGGCTGGATGCTGCAATAGCAATGTGCGACAAGCATCTGAGAAGCTATTGGAGCTATATTACAACAAGGGATATATCAGTACCTATTAACACCGAGTATATGTTATCAGACATGGCAGTATCGGGTAAAACGGATGACGGAAGTATTTTTGCGGATGTAGCTACCCGGCTTACTCCAACAGACGGGATGTATACTAATGATGTGAACATGCTGAGCTACTTCTGGGGGGAAACCTATAATGGCATTAAGTATGCCAATACAATTACTTCTTATATTGATAAAGTTCCCGGCCTGGATGAAGCTACAAAACATGAATATATCGGCAGGGCCTACTTTCACCGATCATTCCGTTATCTTGCCTTGTGTTTTCAGTTCAACAATGTTCCCCTGATAACCCGGATTCCATCTTCTCCAAAACAAAACTATAAGAGCACCAGTCGTGAGGCCATTTTAGAAATGATCACCAAAAATATGGAAGATGCCGTACAGTGGGTGCCTGATCAGTCCGGTATGGCTTACATAGGAATGGTAAATAAAGGCGCCTGCCGCCAGTTATTGATCAAATGCTACCTTGCTACCGGCCAATGGGATAAAGCTATTGCGCAAGCCGATTCTTTAATTAATAATTCAGGCTATTCCTTAATGACGTCCACATTCGGTACGTTTGAGAGCCCGCTGGAAGCTACCTGGCATATTACGCGCAATGTGATATGGGACCTGCACCGCCCGGTGAATAAATGTATCATGTCGAATAAAGAAGCCATTCTTGCCATGCCCAACCGTGATGGTACCGATGCTGCCATAAAAATGCGTACAATGCGGAACTGGGGCCCGATGTGGAATATTTCTACATTGGTTTCACCCGCAGGAAAATCTATGCAATGCTATGCTTCCTCCAGCGGTTCTTACCGGGCCAACGTGGATTATAATTCTGCTGTGGGTCGTGGTATTGCGATGATCAGTCCTACCTATTTTGCGCAACATGATCTCTGGAACGTAAACGGGATCAATGATACCGCAGATCTGCGACACAACAGCCGTGTCGGCAACTGGGCAAGAATGGATTCCATGAAGTATAATGATCCCTCTGATGTATTGTATTTTGGTAAAAACCTGCGACTTTATAATGGCAACAAAATCTTATGCACCGACACCGTGCGTAACTGGTTTGACTGGCCGCACTATAAAGTTTTTGCAAATGATCCCGATCATATTGGCAACGCTGCCAGTAATAACAACAAGGGCGGGTCGGCCGACTGGTACTGCTATCGTCTTGCAGAAACCTACCTGCTTCGTGCGGAGGCTCAATTTTATAAAGGGAATATTGCCGCAGCCGCAGCAGATGTGAATATTGTAAGACAAAGAGCAAAATGCCAGCAGTTATACACCACAGTTACTATTGGCGATATTGCCAATGAGCGTGCCCGTGAATTATGGATGGAAGAATGGCGGCACATGGAGCTAAGCCGTATGTCGTACAGCCTGGCCTTAAGTGGCAAAGCAGATGAATGGGGCAATAGCTATAATGTGAATACCCTTTCAGACAACAGTTACTGGTATCAGCGTATACAACATTACAGCAACTACTACAATAAAAATAAGGTAACTGTAAAGGGCAGGTCCTACACCATAGCACCACATAATATCTATTGGCCAATTCCCCAATCGGCTATTGATGCAAACCTGTATGGGAAGCTGCGACAGAACCCCGGATATAACGGTTATGCCCCTGGTGTAGAGATGTGGACTAAATGGGAAAATGCGGTTGACGATGAGGACAAAGATTAAGGAGTAGAGTAATCTTATTACTACTCCGCTTATTCCCTTGGCAATGAATTAAAATATTCGATGGGCGACATTTTAAAATACTTCTGAAAGTTCCGACTGAAAAGGCTTTGCGAACTGTAACCTATCATCTTTGAAATTTCATAAAACGAGAATTCATTCCTGGCAATTAAATTCGCGGCTTTTTTAAGACGCGTAATATCTATTAGTTCTTTAGGGGATAGTGAGGATAATGATTTGATCTTTCGATATAACGTAGTTCGGCTCATGAACATGTGTGCAGCAAGCATATCAATGTCAATATTGGGGTCTTTGATATTTTCCCTGATATATTCATCAAGCTTCTTTAGAAAGGCTTCATCTGTTTTTGAATGCGCCATTACCCTCACATCCTCAAAAGGCGAACTGGCAAAATGCTCTTTTATTTTGCGGCGGTTTTTAAGCAGGTTGGCAATCTGCACCTGCAGTAATTCCGACGAGAACGGCTTTTGTATATAAGCGTCTGCTCCTACTTCCAGCCCTTCGATGTGGGCCTTATATGTATTCTTGGAAGTTAATAAAATGATAGGGATATGGCAGTATTCCACATTGGATTTAATCAGCCTGCACAGTTCAAACCCGTCAATTCCCGGCATCATAATATCCGATATGATGAGGTGAATGATTTCTTTGCTTAAAACGGCTTGGGCAATTTCCCCGTTGTTTGCAAGGTGCAACTTGTAGGCATCTCTCAAAACAACAGATAAGAACTCCAGGATATCTTCATTATCATCAATAATAAGAATACTTTCAGTCATACTACTTTATCTTTTTCCAACTGCTCAATTGAAATTCAATTTTTTGGTGTATGGGCAGTTGCAGTTCAAATATAACCAGATCTGCTTCCCCGGAAATCAATCGCAGCGATCCGTTGTGCAGCTCTGTGAGCGATTTTGCCAGCGACAGCCCGATACCGGTTCCAGGCGTGTCATTTCCACGTACCCTTACAAAGGGCTCAAATATCTGGTCCTTAAACTCTTCCGGTATGCCTTTGCCATCATTGTTAAACCTGATTGTAAAATATTCATCGGCATCGTTTACCGTGCTTATGTTAACCGTGGCCCTGGTTGCTGCGTACTTAATGGCATTTGACACTATATTAGTGCATATTTTAATGAGCGCCTCCCTGTCTACAAAAGCCGTAAAGTTCTTGTCCGGTAACGTTACAGTCAGATCAATATTGTTGCCGGCTGCCTGTCCTTTAAAGCCTGTTACCAGGTCGGTTATCAGCCCGACAATATCCGTTTCTACAAAATTCAGGCTGAACTGGTCCGCTTCAGTTTTCCTGAAATCAAGTAGCTGGCTGGCCAGTTCTGTCAGGCGCCGGGTGTTTCTTTCAGCTATTGCCAGGCTTTTCTTTACATCAGGATCATTGTGAAACTTTTTGCTCAGCCACTCTATAGGCCCCGCTATAAGCGTAAGCGGGGTCTGTATTTCATGTGTGATATTGGTAAAAAATTCTATTTTGGCCTGGTAAATTTCCTTTTCTTTTTCGTGCTCAAACAACTGCAGCTTCCGCAAATTTTTATGTTCAAGGTATTGGCGGTATAAACGGTCAGTGATGAATATAATAGTGCCTAAGAGCAGCAGGTATACAATATAAGCGGAGTTGCTTTTCCAGAAAGGTGGAAGAATTTTGATGACCAGCCGTCGTTCCCTGCCCGTCCAGCTTCCGGTATTGCTTTCGGCCTGAACAACAAATTCATAAGTGCCATGGGTGAGATCGGTAAAATAGGCTTTGCGATTGGTATTGAGATAAGTCCAGGGTTGGTCAATACCTTTCATCAGATATTTGTAGCGCGTTGCCCGGGGTGAGGAGAAGTTCAGCGCGGCAAATTCAATACTGAAATTATTTTGATCGTATTTTAATATAACCGTATCCGTATATAAAATAGATCTGGAAAGGGGGCTGTTATGCCCGCCGGGTACCGCTTCTATATTATTAACCTGGAAACCTGTAATATATGTAGGCGGGCTGGATTCTCTTTGATTGAATAAAGCCGGGTCAAAAGCAATCATTCCTTTAACGGAGCCGAAGTACATCTTACCATCGGTATGTTTATAGGCCGAGTTGTAGTTGAACTGATCTGTTATCAATCCGTTGGCCTGTGTGTACACTTTTACCTGTTCTGTTTGCAGGTCAAAACAAATAAGGCCTTTGGACGAGCTGATCCACAGGTGTTTTGAACTGTCTTCCAGGATGCTGTACAAGACATTGCTTGGCAATCCGACTGCGGTTGTATATCTTTTGATGGTTTTCCGGTCAGGGTTTAACTTTATAAGCCCGGAGCCGGTTGTGGCAAACCACAAAGCATGGTTGCTGTCTTCAAAAATATTATACACAGGAAATTCGTTAATGGTCTTTCCCTTTGTAGTATCGCCAAAACGTAAATTCCCATGCCGGCCAGTTTCAGGATTATAATAAAAAGCGCCTTCCTTTACACTGCCTGTCCAGATATTTCCTTCTGAATCTTCAAATATATCATAAATGTAAGTGTTGTATGGTATCTGACTAATGCGCTTAAATGTTTTATGTTGCGTATCATATTCAAATAGCCCGGCATTACGATATGCTGTACCCACCAGCAGTTTATTGCTTCTTGTCCGGTAGATTGAAATGACAAAATCACTTACCAGTCTGTTTCTATCGCCAATAAGTTTAAACCGGTCTGTAACCAGGCCTGTATGTGTATCCATTATTTCCATACCCTGCAAAAAGGGGCCGATAAACAACCTGTTTCCCCAGGAAAACAGGCCATGTATATTATCATAAGAGATACTTCCCTTTTTGCCTGTTGCAGTATAGTTTGTAAATGTTCCTGTTTTTAAATCCAATTTATTAATCCCTGCATCTTCAGTACCGATCCATAAATGGTTGCTGCTATCGGCACATATTTCTCTTACTGCATTTCCCGAAATAGAATTAGCATCCGGTACTGGATAATATTTTTCGAACCGTGCATTATCCTTTGAATAATAATTTAAGCCACCAAAAAAGGTACCGGCCCACATACCGCCCTGTTTATCCCTGCATACTGCATACACAGCATTGTCTGCCAGGGCGTAAGGGTCGCCCGCCCGTTTTTTCAGGCTTATGCTCTTGTTGCCGGCTAAATTGTAAATGTAAATTCCTGATTCGGTGGCAATCCAGTATTGCCCATCGTTGCCTGCGGCAATATCGCGGACAAATATGTCTTTATCTCTATCATCATCCAGTGACAAGGACCGGACGATGCCGGTTTTAGTATGATAGCTTTTCAGTCCCTGCTTAAAACAGCCTATCAGGAGCCTGTTATTACCAATAGGGTATATTTTGCTGATGGACCGCGCATTTGGAGGCAAACTTCTGCTAACAATCCTTATCCTGGCATCAGGCTTTTTTTGAGGGTTATAGATATGAATGTTACCGTCATTATCTCCCATCCACAAATTCATATCTGAATCCAGTGCGATACAGGATGCCTTTGTTTTTAAATCCTCTACCCTGTTCTCTGCCTGTATGTATTTATACAGGGAAAACCGGATGAGAAACCATAGGTTATTATCATTGTCTACAACAAGATTGTTGGTATATTCTTTTGGAACGGATTCCAGCTCCGTGAGCACTTCTTTGTACGGGTTATATTTAAAAAGACCTTTGCCCGTAGCTATCCAGATCATCCTGTTCTTATCTTCAGCTATACAATTAATAACATCATTTCCCAGGCTGCCGAATTGATCATTATTGTTTTTATATGCTTTAAAAGAGTACCCGTCGAAACGGTTCAACCCACCACGGGTTCCCACCCATATCAAACCCGTACTGTCCTGTATTACAGCGGTTACTGCATTGTGCACCAACCCATCATCCACCTGATAATGCTTAAAATAATACTGCCCATAACATGAAGAAATGGCAAACTGTAACAGTAAATTCAGCAACGCGATATAACCGAAGAATTTCATAACTACCAGGTCCAAATATAAATAATGATATCAAAATCCTATAGGTTTTAAATAAATTGTATCATCTGTTGGAGTGCGTACTACAATTCGTTAAAGATGGAACCTCCGGGAGATGTGTATCGCCCAATCTGCATGTGAGGCAGGACATGAATACTTTATCTATAATGATACAAATTGTCGACAATCTGATACAAATTGATGAATCGGTTAAAAAAAGTCTCATTAACTTTTAGAAAGTTTCATCACATTAACCTTCTAAAAATTATCTTATGACCAAAAGGACTCTACTTTTGACCGCGGTAATCCTCCTTAGCTGCGGCCTTAGCATGAAAGCAACTTCCGCGTTAAGACAGCCGGCTTCCCTACCTGGCCTGCATTCACCTGCTTTCGCCTGGAATTTCATCTATGCCTTCGGTAATGGCCCCATACCTGGCTTAAGCTGGTCGGGCAATTATTTGTATGTTTCTTCCGGCAATTACATAGTATATTCTGCGAACGGGTATGGATTTCTTTCACCGTCTAACCCGGTTTACTGTAATGCTGCAGACAATGCAAATACTTATGTAGAGGTTTCTGTAAGCGGCGGTGGCAGCCCATCGTATTATGACTTCCAGGAATACTAATAAAAAAAGAAGAGGCTGTATCAAAAGTAATTTTTACTCGATTTTATTCGGGTACCTGATGGAGAGAATTTTCGTTTACGCAATTCTCAGGACTTTCAGATTACTTTTGATACAGCCTCTTCTTTTCCCCGGCAATTTTATCTGCCGGAGGTATATTCTTTTCAACATATTATTGTTTGGCAGCCAATAATATCTGATCAACCATTTCCGCAATTTCATCATCTGCAAGGTCTGATCGGTTGGAAAGCCAGATCATACCGATCTTTTTATCAGGCACAACAGCACAGTAACTACGGAAACCCAGCGCACCTCCGCTTTTCCAAATGCGGGTGCCATTGATGGTATTCCTGGAAATCTGCCAACCCAGGCCCAGTGTAAAATTACCGTCAGTAAAGGTCTGCTTATGGGAAAGCCGGATCGCAGGCTGCGATTCATCAATATTTGCTTTCACATAATTTGCCATGTCGTGACTGTTGGAAATAATCGCCGCGGCGCCGCCGAACATATTCCAGTTTCCATGCGGCATGGTGATGCCATCGCCGCTATAGCCTTTGGTATAACTGGTTGTATCACTAATCAGGAGTCCTGTCCGCGTTGCCGGCATATCCAGCAGACCTGTAATATATTTTTTCAGCAATTGCTGGTACGACAGCCCGTAAGCCTTTTCAAGGACAATGCCGAGCAGTTTCATGCCCGCATTGGAATAACCATATCTGACACCGGGCAGCGTGTCGATTTTCACGGAGCGCAGGTCTGTGAAGAACTTGTCATTGGTATAATGATCGTACATCTTCATCACATCAAACTCATTTTTGAAGGTATCCAGGTTGGGCAACTCCACCGGAAGACCGGAAGTATGGTTAGCGAGATTAACGATCTTTAAAGGAGCTCCCTGGTATTGCAGGTTTGGAAAATCGCCAGGCATAAATTTCCGGATATCATCGTCCAGCGAAATTTTATGGTCCAGTACCGCCTGTGCCAGTAAAATGCCCGTAAAGGTTTTGGCGATGGAAGCCAGCTCAAATACTGTCTGCGAAGTGGGCAACTGCATTTTGTCCTTCTCCACAGTACCGTAATTATAAAAATGCTTATGACCGTTGTTAACTACGCCGACCGACAGACCTATTAAATGATGTGTAAGCATAAAGTCTGTTGTACTGTAATGGACAGCTGAATCCAGGTGGGTTTTCAGCGGGTTATCATTTGAAACGGGTGCAGCATACGCCATGGATAGCGGTAAATGATAGGGTTGAAAATCAAATCCCTCAAAACCACCCGTATCCGATAGGATTAATTTAAAGCTCAGCATCTTTTTAGCGCCGTCCCACTTAAAAAATTGTGCTTTCCCGGAGTCTGTTGTTAAAGCACTGTGCATGATCGGCCCGGTTTGGGACTTCATATACTGCAGCCACCCGGCGATCCCATCTGGGTTGGTATTTGATCTCCAGGAAGCGGAACCGAGATTATAAACGCCACTGAAGTCATTCCGGTTGTAGCGGGCAACCAGCGAATCCTGGAGGACAGATTGGGCTTGCAGGGCATTGTACAGGAAAAGACCGGATAAAACGGCGAATATTATTTTCATAAAAGAGATGATATATCGGAACAGATTAAACACGATACAATTTCCAGTATTCCCTGAATGCAGTTGCCTGTAATAATTTGCCAGACCTTAGGTTTTCAGATTACCGTGCCACGACCATCTTTTGGCTTTTATCAATATCTTCTATACGGCCAATTATAATAAAAGTATAATTTTCAGGAAAAGGGACCGGGCTTGTTTCATGTGAAATTAATCGCATCCCCTGTCAATTCCCAGGATTTCTTCTACCTCGATAACCTGGAAGAATCAGCAAGAGAGTATCCGGTAATGTATCCCACAGCTATATTTCAGGTAGCTATATCTCACTCGGCTTTCAAGCTGTTTATCGGGTTTATTATTGCCGCTTTTATAGCCTGATAGCTGACTGTTGCCAAAGTGATCATTAATGCCCCTATAATAGCAGCTGCAAAAATCCACCACGATATTTGTGTACGGTATTCATATTGTTGCAGCCATTGATACAGGAAATACCAGGCCAGGGGAATGGCTATGGCACAGGAAATAATCACCAGGGCCACGAAATCTTTTGACAACATTTTCCATAGATTGAATACGGACGCTCCCATTACTTTACGTATACCTATTTCCTTGGTACGCTGTTCCGCTACAAATGATGCCAGTCCAAATAAACCCAGGCAGGAAATGAAGACAGCCAGGACTGCGAAGAAGCTGCTTAGGTTACCGATACGTTTTTCATCCTCAAACTTTTTAGCATATTCATCATCTGTAAATTTATACACGAAAGGACTTCCGGGATTATACTTTTTGAATACAGGCTCAATTCTAGCCAGTCCTTCCTGCATGGGCATGCCGGGCTTTATGCGTACTATGATCAAACGGGCCCAATTGGGATTCAAATGAAAGATAGTGGGCCGTATAGGCTGATAAGGCGATTCCATTACCATATCCTTCACCACCCCGATGATAACATGATCCTGGTCCAGCCACCTGATAGTTTGCCCGATAGGCTGTTTAAAACCAGTGAGACGAACCGCTGATTCATTTAATATAAAAGCGCCGGTATCTGACGGATAGCTGCGAGAAAAATCGCGTCCTTCTTTTATTTTCCAGCCAAGTGTGTTTCCAAAATCGTGTGAAACAGCAATGGTTCCGGGGCTTACTGTTATACTTGGGTCCTTACCTTTCCAGTCAACAATATTATTAGACCATACGGTTGTAGGCGCGCTGTTTGATTGCGCCATATCGGCCACTGCTCCTGTTTCCAGCAGGTCGCTCCTCATGGCGTCGTAATGCCCCAATATATCTGGGGTATTCATATCTACCGTGATCAATCCCTCACGGGTATAACCAACCGGCCGGTTCCGGGCATGTTGTATCTGCCGGTAAACGATGAGGGTACCTATGATCAGTGTAATGGATACCGTGAACTGTACTACCACCATTACTTTGCGGGGAAGGGAGGCCATGCGCCCTGCCCTGAAAGTTCCCTTCAGCACTTTTACAGGTTTGAAGGCCGATAAATAAAAGGCGGGATAGCTGCCTGAAACAAGCCCGGTAAAAAATGTAAAGCCCAGTATTAGTAACCAGAACAAGGGGTAACTCCAGGGAATAAACATTACTTTATCCGACAACCTGTTGAAAAAAGGAAGCGATAACTGTACTAACAGAATGGCCAGTATAAGCGCCAGGAACGTTATGATCAGCGACTCGCTGAGAAACTGGCCAATGATCTGCCAGCGTAACGAACCAATGGCCTTACGTATCCCCACTTCCTTGCTACGCTTCTCACTTCTGGCGGTAGACAGGTTCATGAAATTAATACAGGCCAATAACAATACGAATACACCGATAATGCCTATGAGCCATACCATGCGTATACGCCCGCCCACCTGTTTGCCATTCTTAAATTCGTTGTATAAATGCCATTTGGCCATGGGTTGCAACAGCAGCTCTTCCCTGGTATATTTGATATACGGAGCAGGTATACTTTTGATCTTTGCATTTATTTTGTCAGGATCCGCATGATCATTTAGCTGTACATACAACCTGCACATATGGTTGTCCCATTGTGTCTGTGATTTTTTCACCCCGTCCTCGATGTTAACATATCTATCCCAGGGCAACAGGAGCTTCAGATCACGTATGGTCGTATTGTAAGGCAGGTCTTCATATACCCCCGCAACTTTCATATCCGTCTTATTATCTATCCGTATTGTTTTATCCAAAGGATCGGCATTGCCAAAAAGGGCCCGGGCCACCGACTGCGCTATCAATACAGAAGAAGGGTCTTTCAATCCGTTGGCGTTGCCGCTTAACATTTTCAGGGTGAACATAACAGGAAAAGCCTCTTCAGCCCACACTCCTGTTTGCGATATTTTTTTATCGCCCACGGCCAGTATGTGTGCCGACGGATGGGAAACCAGGGATACGTATTTAAAGTCAGCGGCATACTTGCTGTGTAGTTCATTCCCCATCGGTATGGATGTAGTAGTACCGGTATAGATGTTATTTCCTGCGGTTGTACTGACCATTACCTGTGCCAGCCGGTTGTATTGCCGATGGTAGGTATTAAATGAAACCTCATCCCAGATCCACAACCCTATCAGTAATGCTACCGCGATACCGGTAGCCAGGCCGGCTATATTGATGAAGGAATATAATTTGCTTTTCTGCAAATTGCGCCAGGTGATCTTAAGATAGTTCTTCAGCATTGTTATCAACTGGTTTTGATCTACGGCGCTAAGAAGATGCCAGACTACCGCATTATTTCAACCAGCTATATATACATAATATTATTTTAACAACTGTCCGCTTTTAGTACACGAATGTGCGGTTTTAGTTCTTTTATTGCCGACCTCACAAAATCTTGGAATTGATTTTAATAAAATGCGCAATAAGATGGCTATATAGGCTCCTTACCTCCATATGAAATCGGCTACGATCGCTTTGCCGCCCCCCTGGAATCGAAGCCTTCTCCTTTCACAGCCACTTGCATGACCCGGCTATCCTCACCCGGATACACTTTGTACACCTGCCCATCGGCAGGCACCAGACACAAATGTGCAGCTGTTGTACCGCTTCCTGGCGTACCGGCCCTGGAGTTAGCCAGAATGGCCAGGTATTTACTGTCGGTGAAAAGCAGGGGTTTGTTTCCCGCTGATCACCTTCGGTGATCTGGTGAAAATCGCTGCCATCAGCATACATTAACCAGATGTGCTCACCTAACGGCAACGCGATCTTCTTACCATCGGGGCTGGCACTGGCGTAACCCTTCCAGTCGGAGAAGGGAATGTCGCGCACCTTGGAAGCCCTGCTGAAATCGGCTGTTGTACGCCAAAGACCGCCGTCTTTCTTAAACAGTTTTGCCAGAAATCAGTTCTATGCAAAAGAATACAGAATTAGCCTAACTAGCAATCAGGGGAAACCTTGCTTTTTTTCTCATGGTTTTCCATGAGATTTCCGGGAGCAAATATTCATACTTCTCTTTTTGCTTCCCGGGGAACGGGCTCTTTCTTATGGGAGGATCATTCTTCTGCTAATTTCATTAATTTGCAGTATGCCTGTTATTAATAACTATACAGATATAAACGAGTTCCTTACTGCATCTGATATTGATATCCAAATGCGGTTCAGGGATTTTGTGATCTTTCAATGGGATGACAGGAAAATATATAATTGCCTGAATGATATTCCCTACAGAAATCATTTTTTTGAAATCACTTTTCAGCAGAACGGGCATCCGGTTAAACTGGATCACTATAATTTCTCAGGGGAAGGTAATAAGCTCTTTTTTGTGAACCCTTACAGGTTGCAGTCCTGTGATGCCGATGGTACCTATTCTGTTAACGGTTTCACGATCCTTTTTACACCGGAATTTCTTCATACCGCATCAATGGGGCATTACAAACAACAGGAAGTTCCATTATCTAATTATTTCAGCAACCCGGAAATAGTGCTTACAGAAAAGGCTACTGCAGGATTTACAGAGCTGTTTAAAAAGATGAGTGAGGAATACCAGCAGGAAGATAATTCTTTCAGCAGGTCCATTATTCAACACTATCTGCAGATCGTATTCCTGTTAGCTCAAAAATATGCCGAACCGGAGCCTGTAACCGGACCTGTTGCCAACAGGCCGCAGGAAATTTATAATAGGTTCATGAATCTCGTACAGCAGTATTCCCGGCAGCAATCAGGCGTCAGGTTCTATGCTGATAAGATGCACCTGACCACCAAACATCTTTCCTCAACTATCAAGACCATCAGCGGTATGACAGCCCTGCAGATCATCCATAATGCACGTATTCATCATGCCAAATCATTGTTACGTCAAACCAGTTCTACCATTTCGGAAATTGCCGATAGCCTGCACTTCGAAAACCCTGACTACTTTTCCGCCTTCTTTAAGAAACATGCCGGCATCAATCCATTAAAATACCGGCAGTCCTGATCCATTTTCCGACATTCTCTAAGTTAAATCCGACAATTGCAATGCCGGGTAAGTGGCTGCCCGTTTTAACTTGCATTATAAACTTAATGTAATGGAAAACAAACAAAACAATGCAGAGGCATTAACAGTGATCGGGCTGGGCCCTATGGGGCAGGCAATGGCTGCCGCTTATCTCAGTAAAGGATATAAAGTAACTGTATGGAACCGTACCACTTCAAAGGCGGCACACCTGGTAGAACAGGGCGCTATACTGGCCCCGGATATTACAGCTGCAGTAGAAGCCAATGAACTGCTGATCATGAGTCTTACGGAATATGCCAATATGTACACCGTGCTGGAGCCAGCAGAGGCTACCCTTAAAGGAAAGACTATCATTAATATGGGCTCCGATTCGCCAGGCACCGTAGCGGCAGCAGCCAATTGGTTGGAGCACCTCGGTGCTTCCTTTCTTTCCGGCGGTATTATGGTACCACCGCTTTACATTGGTAAAGAAGGCCCTGAAATATATACCTTGTACAGCGGTAAAAAAGAAGTTTTTGACCGGTACCAGCCGGTATTATCAGTAATGACCGCTACTGATTTCCGGGGTGAAGATCCCTGTCTCGCCATGATGTACTACCAGGCGTTGCTCGACTATATGTATATTTCGGCAGCAGGTGTACTACATGCTATTGCCATGGTGCAATCTGCCGGTATCAGGGCGGCAACGTTTGAACCTTATCTGAATAAATTTATGCAATTTATGCCGGTGCTGATAGCAGAATCTTCAACTTTCAGGGAAACAGATGAAGGTACTTACAGTGGTGATGACAACAATATGCTGATGCTTAAAGCCAGTGTAGAACATACCTTAAAAGCGAGCAGGGAGGCTGGTATTAACACTTCGCTTCCGGAAATCATTTATAGTTTGTATAGTGCCACTGTTGACCAGGGTTTTGAAAAAGCGGGGATCAATAGTTTGATTGAAATACTCCGGAAACCTGCAAGTTAACAGGCCTTGAAGTAAAGCCTGTTAATATCCTTTGAAAATAGCTTTTCGTATGCGGCCGGGCCATATGAAAATTTCAATCACCTGCATGCTTTAAAATTCGCCCTGCATTCCGCAAGGGATTTTTTCCCCGCCGGTTCGCCAGCCCCTTCAGCAGGCCAATCCAGATTGTAGAAAGAAGCAACGAAAGCGCTGTGATAGCGATGCCTGCTTTAAACAATCCCTCTCCTATTACGTGTAAGCTATGCGCCACTGTTAAGGCAAGAATGCCAAACTCTCCGGTTTGAGAAAGCAGCGCGCCGCCATAGAAGCTTTCTTCCCAATCGTACCGAAGGAACCGGAACACCAGCGCTGAAAGCACACAGTTGCTAAAGAGAATAAAAAAGGTGCCACCAAAGACGACGGCATAGTTGCTTTTCAAATAAGAGATATCCAGCCGTAAACCTACAGAAACAAAAAACAGGGAAACAAAGAAAACCTTAAAGGGTTTCAGGGAATGTTCCAGCCAGCTAAACGCGGGTAACCTGCCAATGATCATCCCTGCGATAAAGCTGCCAACGGACCCGCTTAAACCATTGAGCTCAGCCAGTACTCCGAAAGACAAACAAATGGCAGCGCCGGCAAAGACCTGGAAATCGTGATCTTCCTCATCGTTAATCAACTTGCCGGTAAATAAACCCGGGCCTTTACGATTACGCAGGCTCTTTAATATTAAAAAGATAATAAGCGAAAGGGTCAGCGGCATTATTATCTTTATAATGTGAAATTCCTTATTACCTAAGAACTGGAACAGGGTGAGCACAGGCGCAAGCAGGATATCCTGGGTGATCAGTATATTGAGGATCGTGGTACCAAAATCTGAATGTAGCTCTCCACTTCGCTTGAGATATTCGCTAACTACTGCGGTACTGTTAAAGACAAACAAAACGGAGAGCATAATAATATCCACAAGTGACCATCCCTTCAGGGAACCTATTAATAGCGCAAAACCAAAACCCAATATCATTTTTGTCCCCTGCGCTATCAACGGCTTAATCAAATGACTTTGTTTGCCGGGAACATTGATCTCCATTCCAAGGAAAAACATCAGTAATAATATGCCAATCTCCCCTACAACCGCCGTTTGCTCAGGGCCAGAGAAAATATGTAGCATGTATGGACCAAGCAATATACCCGCAAGGATATAAGCGATCTGGTAGGGTTGTTTCAATCTCTTCAACAAAAAAATCAGCGCAAAAATCACCACGCACATTTCCGCGACAGGAAGTAGCGACAGTCCGTTCATCTGCTATCACTTATTTTTATTTTCCGGCTTCTTTTCCGGCGCTTCCAATCCGGGAAAGTAATCTTTTAAAAAGGCATTCCGGGTTGAGTCCATTTGCGAAATGAAATTATTTATATCCAGTTCATTGTTCTTCCACTTGTGCATAAAATAGTCCGGGTCTGTGAACTTCCTGTAAAATAAACTGTCGTTCCACACCGGCGTTCCGAAGTTTTGCCTGAACAGGTTCTTAAACTGGGTGTCAAACCTGCTTTTAAACAGGTTCATCACGCTATCAACCTTTACCTGTTCATGTGTGCCTTTATTCGTGTAGGACCACACATAGGTTGAATCATACCTGATAATGTTGCCATTACTGTCGATTTCCTTATTGACCTTCCAGGATACTTGCGGTTGATTTTCTATTGTTGTATCACCTTTGTGATAGCTGTATTTTTTTCTGTTCTCCTGGCCATTGCATCCAATACTGGACATCATGAGGAAGGTCATGAACACAACGGTTTTCATCTCTTTAATTTTTTATTGTTAAAACTTACATGGGATGATGAGTGAGCCTGATGTCTATCCGGCTGCCAGGCAGACCTGTAATTTCAGGCCTGCTTCAACCGGAGCCCTGTAGCTGTTTAGCCAATACTGATCAACCGCGGAGGTTTTTGTTTGGCTTCTTCCCGCTTGGGGATAGTGAGTTGCAGCAAGCCGGCGTCATATTTCGCTGTAACCCGGTCCTGGTCAACCACATCTTTGGGTAATAGTAAAGTTCTTTGAAAAGCCTGGTAACTGAACTCCCTGCGGGTGAACCTTTCATTCTCATCACTTTCTATACTGGATTCTTTGTCGCAGGTGATGGTCAAGGTGTTACCGTCCAGTTGGATCTTGAAGTCGCTCTTCTCCATACCCGGTGCTGCCATCTGTACTTCAAAATTATCTGCAGTTTCTTTGATATTAACTGCAGGAATGGTAGTACCACTTGATGAACCGTTTAAATTGTCCCAATTAAGGAATTCACGGGTAAATGAATCATCAAACAGATTAAACAATGACGGGAAAGTTGCCCATCTCTTTTGGATACCTGACATACTTACCTCCTTTTTTATACTGGTTATCACTACACGGGGATGTTATTTAACCCGTTAAAAAAACCGCCATCAAGTGCTGTGCCGGAGCAACATCCTAGGAATTTTCGTCATTTTTTTCTGCCAATTTTTCAATAGAACGAAAAAATTTCAGGCGCAGGTAGTCTGCTATTCGAAAAATGACGGGGGAACCGGTTATTTACATGATGTGAGCGTCTTCATCACATAGTATGCCTATCATATAGTGGAGTTCCTTAGCGCCATATCCATTATGCCCGAATACAGAAATTATGTGCGCTTACTTAATAAAAATAAATTTGCCTCGTACCGGGAAAAATCCCCCCTTCCGGGACTCAAAAAGATCCGCAGGAATCACTCGTTAATGCAAAAAACAATATACATTGCATTATAACCTTGAAGATCATAATGATCTCATGTTTATGGAAGCCAAACCAAATTTATCAACCATTTCTTTCCTGAAAAACTACATAACCGGGCATTTAGTTTACAGTTACAATTAGGCTAAACAACCAAAATAGCTATTTACCGCTCCGGCAAATAAGAGAAACGAGTATTATTTATAGTTATGCGCAGATGCTATTCATTATTCATATAGATAAATCGTGTCCATGAATCAAAAGGAAACGATCAAAGAGATGAAAACTATTTGTATCGATATTGCGGCCAATTTTGAAATACCACCAGCATTAGTTGAAATCATCTTGATCAAAAGGTTGTCAGAGCTTCAAAAAACAAGGCAAATGATCCCGGAATACATTAAAGAAGGTCATCTATACAGACTTCTGGTCAACTGGAAAGGGAGATTCCTCTCAATAGGCCAGGCTGATCAGGTTTGGCTTCAATTTTCAGATGGGACTATTGTTGGCGATAAGAAAGGTGATAATCTGCACATATTTAGCTGGGATGAACTGACCAGAATTATTCACCTTAAGCCGAATTCTGCTCTGTATCGCAGGATCAGAGAAACTTTAATTGCACGTATTACCGCGCTGGTATGAATGGATTTTTAATCTATAGTGGTAGATACAAATTTGCCTCCAGCTGGCAGACCCTACAGCCCAGATAATATGAAGATGATTTTTTAAAAAAAGGAGCTTCCAAAGTAAATATCTGACACAACTTATTGCTAAATGTGGGCATGATTGGATTCGAACCAGTGGCTTCTTCGTTCTGGATCAGAATTGTAATTTAAATGATTAAGAAGGTATGCAGCTATATGTGTGTTGCTGCTAAGAGTAGCATCCGGTTATCTATTCAGATCGCAGGCTCTTAACCGGATTGGTAAATGCTATTCGAATTGTTTGAGAGCTTAATGTAAGCAAAGCAGTAAACAACATCCCCACCCCGCTTAACACAAATATTCACCAGCTGATAGACGTGCTTACTCGCTCCTTTGACAAAGAACACATCTTCGAAATATTTATGCAACAAGGACGAGATGCCGCGTTACGGCAAATAGCTGAAAAGGAAAATTGTTTTTTGGCAAACTTTAGTCAACCGCAACCCGGACCAACGCTGATAGCTGCAGGTCCATTTATACCAATGCAAACAGCGTGGGGGCACTTATGTCGCTAAAATTCAACCGTTTATTATACACCTAACAGTAAGTCTTGAAGATGTTTATGAAGGCTTGTTGTATAGGAGGCAACGCCATGGTGCCATGGTGGACCCGAATCATGAACTTTTCGGAAGCTGGGATAAGGATATCATGACTGCCTGGAATGGACATAGGTATTCTAAGTTGCCCAAAGCTGTAGCTATTGAAAACATATCCCGTTCAATGGCAGCAGTGGTACCAACGTATACTCACCACCAGCATATTTCATTTCCGGGCGGCCATCTGTCAGATAAGCAAGTCATTAAAGATGAGATTTTAAAGCAGTTGAAAATCGACTAGTGCCAATGGAAGCTTTTTGGAGTATGCTCTGATGTAATTAATTTAAAAGCTTTTTACCCAATGGTGTACTTGTATAATCCGAGCCGAATGCCTCAATACATTTTTTACATTGGGCACGGATTATATCCTGTTCGGATTGGCCGTCTTCCAATGTAATTTCATAGGCAGGTCGATTTTCAAATACAAGCTCGGCTTTTAACCAATTGTATTGTTCATTTTCCACCCTATGTGAAATTTTATAGCGAGTTATAGTTAATGGTACGTTGTCCGCCCAAATGGTTAAATCAATGGTAAATTCACCGCTGTATCGTCCAAATTTCACCGGTGCATAAACTACAAACTTGCGGTAAATCGGCATACTATTAAAAAGATTATGGGGGGCTTTTATCTTCATGGAAGTTTTATGGTCGCTAAGATTCTCATTTCCCAATTCGTCTTCTAACAACAAGCCGTTTCCCGGCACTCTAACCTGATAAGACAGATTTGCCCCTGGGATGGATCCGAACCTTAGTTTTAATTTAGCTTTCTGAACTCGTTAGGCGTTGTCCCAGTTTTATTTTTGAAAAGCTTATTGAATGATTGTGGATATTCAAACCCGAGTTCGTAAGCAATCTCTGAGACGGACAAATTGCTTTGCAATAACTTGTTTTTGGCAAGTTCAACAACATGATTATGTATATGTTGCTGCGTTGTCATTCCAGTAAGACTCTTTAATAAATCACTTAAATATTGAGTAGAAACAAACAGTTTTTCAGAGAAGTACTGTACTGCCGGAAGCCCTTTCTTTAGCCCTTGCTCATTCTCAAAATAATCCCTTAGATACACTTCAAATTTAGATAATACATCGTTATTGATCTTTTTCCGGGTAATGAACTGGCGGCTGTAAAACCGATTACAATAATTAAGTAACAGGTCAATATGAGAAACAATGACATCCTGACTAAATTTGTCGATATTACTTTGGTATTCTTGCTTAATATCCTTCCATATTTTTTCGATCGTTTGCTCTTCGCGGGCAGAGAGGTGTAAAGCTTCACTTAGAGAGTATGAGAAAAACCCATATTCCTTTATCTTGTTAAAGAGTGGATATGATCTTATGAGATCAGAATGAAATATTAACCAATCGCCCATTGCACCATCATTCTCTGTTATTTCAGTCGCGGTTACCTGACCAGGTGCAAAGAAACTGAGCACTCCGGAATCGTGATCATAATTGGTTTGACCATACTTCACCTTTCCTTTGAAGTCTTTTTTAATGCAAATTGAATAGAAATTATATACTACAGACTTGCCATTTAAGTCTTCAAAATTATCCCGCCTGATCAATCCGTTTACACTTATTAATGGATGTTCCGGCTCGGGCAGTCCAAGTATTTTGTGTAATTGAGGTATTGAGTTGATGATCTTTACATCATCTTTTACTTTCCTGTTCATTGATAATGTCATTTACGGGAGTTGTCAATTAGCAAATATAATTTAGTATCTGCATAGCCAAAAATAGTAGTCCCCTATACCAGTAGCATGCGAAAGCGGACTAATTAGCGCTGGATTCTTCCTTCTTTTGCTCAAAAATGCTCCTGGTGAAGGTATGGTACTCAGCCTCAGAGGTGCTACGACGGGCATCCAATATAGGTTTGATGTCATTGGTTGGGGTGTAACGCAACTGATCGGTATTATCAGTTGCAGCAGTATAGATAGCATCTACCACTTTGTCTACAGCATCAGGATCAGAATTGCCTTGCATACCTCCATACATTGCGCCTGTATGTTCCAGGAACGGCAGGTAATCTTCAATGTATTGCAGCCGCCCGGCTTCGCCGCCAACACGCTGCATAAATTTAGTAGCTCCTGCGCCTCCCGGTTCAATGATTTTTACTTTGATACCCAGAGAAGCCAGCTCATAGCGTAAGCCCTCAGACCAACCTTCCAGCGCAAATTTTGATGAGCTGTAAATCGAAGCCATCGGAAATCCAATAACACCTGCGCCTGAGCTAATATTGATGATAGTACCTGATCGATTCGCACGGAAGTGTGGAAGAATTGCGCGAACAACATCCATTGCGCCGAATACATTCACTTCAAATTGTTGTTGAATTGCGTCACGGGAAGCGCTTTCGAAAACTCCGAATAAACCGTAGCCAGCGTTGTTAACTACTACATCTATTTTGCCGAAATGCTCAATACCAGTGGCAATTGTAGAATCGATAGTTGTATTGTCCTGTACATCTAACTTTTCAATAAGTACATCTTTGCTATTTTGCAGATCGCCAGCTTTGCTAATGTCACGCATGGTGGCAATGACGTTCCAGCCATGATTGACAAAAAAATTGGCAGCTGCGGCACCAAAGCCTGAAGAGGTTCCTGTAATTAATACTGTTTTTTTCATGTTTCTACCTGTTAAAGTTTTATTGAAGATCTGTTGATAGTTTTATGCTGAACAAAATTGCGGAGAAAGACAAGGCCCGAAGTATCCAAAACAAGTATTGTTGTATCCAAAAACAGATCATTTTAGTTTAAGCAGGTTCTGTCGGATACAAAGGTTTTTAAATCTTGCAGAAAGGGATCCGAAAATTGTCCTGCCAGAACAGCCAGAAAATGTAACCCCACCATGACCGGTTTTTCGTATTTTGCAACTACGCAACCAACGCACTTAACGTTAATGATATTCAGTTTTTCCGCTACTCCTGATTTCGACTTTCTGACGCAGTTTGCCCGTCACATCCAGGCGCCGGTGCATAACGATCTGATGACAATGCCCGGGCAGCTGGGGCAAGGACATATTCGCAGGCTGGCATTCGGCCCTGAGTTCAAGATCACGATCCATCATTATTTACTCCAGGAAGATCTCATCATCAAGCGCAATTCATCGGGGTTGGGGAATGAACTGATCACCGTGTTTTTTTACAGCAATGAACAGTCACTCGGAATTGCTTTCAATGATAACCCCCTGGTACTTTTCTCCAACCGTGATGATTCGGCTATCCAGGTAACATCCAATGATCTCAGCTCAACCATACGCTTTCCCGCAAATCATTATATTAATTATGTGGTGGTGGCCATTACACCGCCCTATTTAACGGCATTATTAGCCGTTAAAGATCTCAATTCGGTACTACAAACAATTACCGGCAGCGGTAATTCCTTTCTTTTCTTTGAAAGCATGACCGCCGAAACAAAGCTGCTCCTTAAAAATATTGCCGCGGTGAATATGAATGATAACCTGAGCCGCTTCTACATACAGATCAAGGTACAGGAACTGCTTTACCTGATTTTTCATCAACTGTCTTCGCGTGAAAGCGCAGCGTATCAAAGCATCAATAGTGCAGATGCGGAAAGATTGCTGTATATCCGCAACGAGATCCTCAGCGACCTGAGTGTGCCACCAGTGCTGCGTGAGCTGGCACAAATTGCTGCTATGAGCGAAACCAAGCTTAAACAGCTTTTCAAACAAACTTTTGGCAGTACTGTCTATAATTACTATCAGCAGGCCCGGATGGAAGAAGCGGCCTTCCTGTTAAAGCAAGGCAAGCGTTCCGTTGCGGAGGTGGGCTATGAACTGGGATTTTCCAACCTGAGCCACTTCAGCCGGCTGTTTGAAAAACATTATGGCCTCAATCCCAAACGATTTTCCACCCAATCTTAACCCCTCCACCGGATCCGACTGATTTTGCGTCCTTTTGCGCTATTATCAGCTCTCCATAAGACTCAACTTTGCTATGTCAAACAACACATAGCAAGATGAAAAAGTTATTCCTGCCGTTCCATAACGGCGCACTGCAATTAAAAAACCACATCGTAATGGCTCCGATGACCCGGAGCCGGGCCCTGAACAATATACCCAATGAGCTCATGGCCTCCTATTACAAACAGCGTTCAGGCGCCGGGCTGATTGTTACGGAAGGTACCTCCCCCAGCCCTGAAGGATTAGGTTATCCGCGTATTCCAGGGATCTTTTCTGAGGCACAGGTGGAGGGCTGGAAAGCTGTAACCAGAACGGTGCATGAAAGCGGTTCCAGGATCTTTTTACAGCTGATGCATACCGGCAGGATTGCCCATACTTCCAATTTGCCGGAAGGCTGTCAGCCGGTTGGTATGTCGGACATTAAAGCAGCCGGTGAGATATATACAGATACCGGCCTGAAGGAATACTCCGTGCCTGCAGCGCTGAACGCACAGGGTATTAGCCGCGTGATCGATGATCATGTTAAGGCCGCGGAAAATGCCATAGCGGCCGGCTTTGACGGTATAGAGCTGCACGGTGCGCACGGTTACCTGCTGGAGCAATCATTAAACCCCCATATAAACAATCGTAACGATCACTATGGCGGATCGATCGAAAACCGCAGCCGCTTAACGCTGGAGATCGCAGAAAAGATCGCAGCTGCCATCGGCGCAGAAAAGGTAGGTCTGCGCATCTCACCATTCTTAACATCGAACGATATGCCGGCGTATGAAGAGGCGGAAGTACATCAAACCTATGTTCGCCTGGCCACTGAATTAAACCGCCTGGGCATCGCTTACCTCCATATATCCAATAACCCGGGCATCCCGGAAAAAACGCACCAGGCTATACGAAACACATTTTCAAAGGTGCTGATCTACTGTAACGGATTGACCGCAGAAACAGCGGAAGCAATGTTACAGAACGGAACAACAGACCTGGTGGCCTTTGGCAGGAGCTTCCTTTCAAATCCCGACTTCATAAAACGGATGGAAAAAAACGAGCCCGTGAATGAAATTGATTATGCAAACCTATATACCCCCGGTGAAGCAGGGTATACAGATTATCCGGTACTTAATTATTAATCCCCACACAAAACATACAGCACCATGAAAATTACAACAACAGGCTCATTAGGAAATGTAGCCAAACCATTAGTAAAAAAGCTGGTAGCAGCAGGACACCAGGTAACCGTTATAACTACCAAGGCCGAACGCAAAGACGAAATTGAGGCTTTAGGCGCAGTAGCGGCCGTAGGATCGATCAGCGACGTATCATTCTTAACCAGTGCTTTCAGCGACGCCGATGCAGTTTATGCCATGATGCCGCCCTCAATGGGCCCCTCAAACATGATCCAGAACATTGCAGATGCAGGGCAGGCTTATGCCCAGGCCATTAAGGCGGCGGGTGTACCCCGTGTGGTTATGCTGAGCAGTGTTGGCGCAGATGCCGCTGAAGGAACAGGTCTCGTACAGGGCGTACACCGCGTAGAACAAATATTCCGGGAGCTGTCCGGTGTGAACATCACTATCTTGAGATCGGGCTTTTTCTACGTTAACTTTTTCAGAGATATACCACTGATCAGAAACATGAACATCTTCGGCAATAATTACGGCGGAGATGACCAGCTGGCACTGACACATCCCGATGATATCGCCGCGGCTGCAGCAGAGGAACTACAGGCAAAAGGAAATGGCTTCGAGGTTAAGTATATCGTCAGTGATATCTCGACCGGAAACAAGATCGCCGCCCTGTTTGGTCCGGCAATCGGAAAACCGGAATTAACCTGGACCGCTATTCCTGATGAACAGC
This sequence comes from Chitinophaga polysaccharea, assembly GCF_902150045.1. Lineage (GTDB taxonomy): Bacteria > Bacteroidota > Bacteroidia > Chitinophagales > Chitinophagaceae > Chitinophaga > Chitinophaga polysaccharea_A. The sequence goes on along the minus strand of NZ_CABFVU010000001.1, from coordinate 2,860,965 downwards.
TGAAACAAGGCATGCTGTCTGCAGGATTACCACCTGAATTAGCTGGTCTGATCACGGAACTGGGACAGGGTGTAAGAGCCGGTATTGTTACAAAAGACTTTTTTGCCACTAGTGGAAAAGCGAGGGGCCAGATTAAACTTGAACAATTCGTTGAAGAGTTTAAGAGCAGATATCAGCAGGCTTAACAATGTACATACTGGATATCAAAAATATATTAGCCGGCCGGGGTTTCCTAACCGGCTTTTCTAATATTGTTCAATGTTTTGACGAATCGTACCAATATATAAAAGGCATTGCAACAGGTGATACAATTTTCTTTTAAAACCCATAGTATTTTAATCTCATTATTTATATTTGGATTGATGGGTTAGTGCACAATGCAGTAACCGCTGTAATACAGGATAGTACAGGTTTGATATGGGTAGGAACCCGTGGTGGACTAAACCGTTTTGACGGGTACTCTTTTAAAGCCTACAAAAACAATAATGATAAATTCGGCAGCTTAGGGAATGATGTTATTAACTGTATAGCCGAGGATAAAAACAGGATGATCTGGATAGCTACCGGCAAAGGCATTTTTAAATATAACCTCTACAAGGAAGTGCTCACTGAGCTGGAAACCGTCCCGAAAGAATATACCAACAATATTGTAATAGACAAGGATAATAACCTATGGTTCCTCATTCAGTTCTCCCTGTATAAATACATACAGGCAGAGAACAGGGTTGAGGATTTAAAAACAAAGGCATCCTATATTGCGCTGGATTCAAATATGAATTTATGGATGGGAGATAATGATGGCAATATTCATATTTACAACCCAAAAAAAAAGCCTGCTGCCAGGATAAGGATCATTAATAAAAATTTGCCCGCAAATGCCCGGTCTATCAGCAAAATATACCCCCTAATCCACTGGTTTAAAACGGTATCATTTGATATCAATTGATATGATTTCAATAAACTGATATTCAAATAAATATGTCATTTCCAGGAACTAAAGTAACTGGCTTCAGATCACCCTTTTTTATCCCTCGCCTGTCATTATTAGGTTATTGTTAATCTAATATTTATTCAAACACCCAAATCCTAAACTATGTTAAAGTCTGTAATACCCCACTTTAAATTGGCAATTGCTGCCATTCTTATTGTTTTACTGGCTATTTCCGGTTGTCAAAAACAAACAACGGAACCGCCAGCTGTTAAATCAGCCGTAATATCGGTTGAGGAAGCAAAAAATTGGTTATCAGCAGGGCCTTCAGGCCTGCAAACTGTGTTTAGCCAACACCGCGATCCCGGAACCCCAAATTGGGAAGATGCCACAGTAATAGCGTTCCCGGATAAATCCAGTATCTTAAAAGTGCCATTAACTGGCTACAAACTACCAGTAGGCTACAGGGATCTTCTTTTTTAGAAGGATTCCAATGGTGTGGTATTGGGAGCTATACAGGAAATAAGGCCAGAAAATAACTATCTGTTGGCGAAAGGTCGTAATGAAGGCGAGAACATGAGGCAGTTTGTGAGTAATGAAGATTTCACAGGTGACATAATAATTTTTGATCCATTTAATAATGCCCTCCTTAGAGGTAGACGTTTCAAAGACGGCCTATTGACCGGGGAACTGAAATACCGGCCACAAGCATTGATAGTAGATGACCCGACTGGTCCGGTGGATCCAAAGAAAAAGCCAGGCGATCCTGATGGCGATGACGATGGTCCAGCCTTTGAAATTGACCTTCCTGCAGTGGAAATAACCGCACCCCGACCTGGCACTCCGAAAACCCCTGGTACTAATATTCCTTTTCCTTCAGAGCCGGTACTGCCTAAGCCTGGAGGGCCGGCAACTCCTAATAATCCAATTCCTATTGGCGGAGGAGGTGGTGGGTCAATACCTGCATCCTTTACAAGGAAAATTGATGATTCAAAACTCCCCCCCTGCATGCAGAAGATTTTGGCTGCTTTAAAAACTCTATCTAAAGGCTCGGTTGCTAATATTGTAACTAAATTTGCGGGTAATACACCAGGATACAATTGGACTGTGCAAGATGGGCGTCTGTCATCAAATACAAATGGCGAAACAAATAGCTTATATGACTCCAAGACTGGAACAGTTACTACTACTATTGATTCAAAAAAGTTTACTAGTGCAACAGATCTCTCAATAGCAAGAACAATATTACATGAATCTGTTCATGCCTACTTAGTTTCATTTTTTGGATACGAAGCATTAAATGCGAATGCAACATATCCTACTATGTTGCAAGATTGGATGAAATCTAAGAAACCCAATCTTAATACAGTTCAACATAATGAAATGGTAAGAAGTTTTATTATCGATATTGCTAATGCATTAGAAGAATATGGACGTAACAAGGGGTATAATCTCTCCCGTCAATTTTATGATGATATGGCTTGGGGGGGATTAACCGGTACTTCTGCTTTTAAGGCACTCTCGACATCAGAACAAGACAGAATTAATAACATACTAGTAACAGAACAATCAGGTCTGGATACAAATGGAGACCAGACAAAGCAATCAGGCAAACCAGGGGGATGTTAATTGAGAAATCCAACCGAATATATAAAAACAAATACTTAAAGAATGAAAAATAACTTAGTCATAGCCTTTTTTGCATGCTGCTTAATTAACCAGTCCTGCAAAACACAAAATGCGTTTTTAACAAAAAGGAATGTTCATAATTCTGATTGTGGAGGATTCCAGATTACTTATGATAGAAACTTAAATTCAGAAGATAGCATTCTTATATGGGGTACTGTCAAAGAATGTAAATTTGGTAAGAACGTACCATTTACCTGGATAAAAATATTGAATGAAAATGATAAAGTAATAGATACGGCTATAACCAATACTACGGGAAAATTTAAAATGAGTGTCATTCCAGGCACATACAGCATATCTGCCTTATGTATAGGTACTGGTGAGTTTCAATCAGGATGGATAGATTTTGGAAAGGGAAATTCTTTTGAACTTAATATATTTCTAAATCGAAGTCCAAGCTCAAAGGATTGATGCTTATACTTGTAAGTTGAAATACGTTTTAAATCATCATAAGAAGGCACCGCTGGCCCCCAATTCTATTTACTATAGGCAATAGTCTCAAATGCAATAAATTTATCTAGTGTATGATTCATTTTGTCATATCAGTCGAAACAAGTTATTTTGATGCAAATTTTGTTTGAGAGTAATCTTTTAATTAACCCACCCCACCTTAATTATGATTAAGATTGTTATGCAACCCTTCAAGTCGCACGTGGCTGCGCTTGTTCTTTTGGTTTTAGCTATGTCCGGCTGCCAAAAAGAAACTTCTGAATTAACCCAAAATCGGACAACCGATATTTCGATTGAAGAGGCGAAGAACTGGCTTTCACCCGGACCATCAGGTATTCAGCCGATAACCCTGCAACACCGTAATCCTGGAACTCCGGATTGGGGAAATGCTCAGTTTTTTAAATTTCAAGACAAATCGAGCATTCTAAGAGTTCCATTAATCGATTATTATCTTCCGGTCGGCTACCGGGACATTTTGTTTCAGAAAGATTCAAATGGGATTATCTTGGGAGCTATTCAAGAAATACGGCCAGGTAAAGCATATCTGGCTGCAAAAAGCAGGGATGGAGATGAAGACATGAGGCAATTTGTGACCAATGAGGATTTTACCGGTGACATAATTATTTTTGATCCATTTGACAACGTTCCTCTTAGGGGCAGGCGTTTTAAAGACGGCCTTGTGACTGGTGACCTGAAATACAAATCACGAGCTTTGATGGTGGATGATCCCATAGATCCGCCGAAGCCAAAGAAAAAACCAACAGGCCTTGATGACGATGGTCCAGCCTTTGAAATTGGCCTTCCTACGGTGGAAGTGACCGCACCAGGACCACGCACTCCAAGTACCCCTGGTACTAATATTCCCTTTCCTTCAGAGCCGGTACTGCCTAAGCCTGGAGGTCCGGTAACTCCTAACAATCCAATTCCTATTGGTGGTGGGGGCGGGGGAAGTACATCTACAGGGGCAGGAAAGAATTCTATCAAAGAAATTAAAACAGATCAAATGACTAATCAATGCTTATCTGAAGCAATAAGGCTAGCCCTTGATAAAGGATTAAAGAATGAAATAACTATCACATTCAATAATTTATCCTCTGGTACAGACGGTTTTGATATAACCTTTAAAGAAGCAGCATTGGCTAAATCAACTTCTGCGCAAACTGAAACAGTTAGTCGCTATGACATTGGAATTACGCTAAATAACATTACACTACCAAATTCATCTAAAGAATTCATAACAGCAACCATTTTGCACGAAGCTGTTCATGCTATGTATGATGCCAAAGGCGTTTCTACTGGCGCCAATAGATTAAGCTTTTCTGAATATGTTCAACATAATTTAATGGCTGATAGATACGTGAAGGAAATCGCTTCAGCCCTTCGAGCAATATTTCCTACACTCCCTGAGGATGACTCTAAAGCATTAGCCTGGGAGGGCTTACAAGACGGGGCTTCATGGAAAGCAATGAAACCTGCTGAGGCCAACAAGCTACTGTTATTAGGAGATGAATATGATCAGTCCCATAAAAAAGGAACAAGGTGTTCAAAATAGATTGATACTTAACTAAACTTAAATTGGAATGCTATGAAACTAGTTAAATACATTATTCATAATATACTGATCGTGAATGCATTTATTTTTCTTATAAATCCCGTTCACGCGCAGAATAAATTTAATACCACTGAAGTAAAAAAAATTGAGAAAACAATATCGAAGTTGGTCAAACTCCCGGCAGATTTTAAAGAAAGAAAAAATTCTGCATGTTTTTCAATAAAATTCACGTTTGCCCACGACTATGTGCTCACGCAAATCGCCTCCTCTTCGAGATCCCCATCTGGATTGGATTCTGGTTTATTTAATATAAAAAATTATTCAAATATAAACTGGTATAAGTTATTTAAGGCTAATATTAAAAAAGCTAGTGAATTGATAATCGTAGTTTCAATACGCCCAGATGATAGCATCGATGAAGTGCCAAATATTACACACTACCAAGTAGATGATCTCTTTAACTTTAATAATAATAATAATAATAATGATGCAAGCAGTGTCTATATTTTGCCCAGAACTTTCGCAATTCAATACGGTCGAGTTATAAAATAATGTCGGATTGAATTAACACCGTTCTTCGGAAAATGTAATGTACATCACAAAAACGTTGGTTTTTGAAATAATTCCATTCCACTGATGTAAGATAACATAAAACTATAGCTTATGCTTAATAACGTGGTGTTAGTGATGATAAATTTTATTTTATTTCAATGCGTATCTCTCCGACCAGTGTACTTGTTCGAGGGATATGTATTAATTGGTTGAACCCAGCAGCAGCGTAATATATGAAGCTATCTGACATAATAATCATTTCTTTCCTTTCCATTCTTTCTTATGGGGCCTTTGCTCAATCTAAAACTGAACAACCTAAAGAAAGGGTAAAGTTTTACAAAACATTGGATTCTCTGGTAGCCCCATTAACAAAAGGAAAATATGATGAATTTTCATACATCTTCCGAATAATGCTTGATTTTGACAACAGTGAAAAATTGAAAGTAGTTAAGACCTCTGATTCATCCCCACGCGATCTTTACAAAGTGGTAGATACATTAAAGATCTACGGATTAACTGGAAAAAAGTCTTTGATGACAATATCAGAAATAGAAAAGCAATTATTACAGTTTACTATATGAAGGAAAGAGATAATGGGTCAGTATTGTTCCAGTATGCTGATGATGCGTCAGTATATATTGATCAGTTTGGTGAAGACGTGATTACTAAAAAGAAAGGGTACAAGGTATCTTAACCTTTCGGTACATATAAAAAGATTTGCAGGGAAAAACCGACCATTTTAGAGGTCGATTAACAACTGAATATCTTTTATCTTATCAGATCTTATTATAGTAGTGTATGGGAGAACTCAAAAAAAGGCGAAAGATATTTACAGGATTATTGCTTTGCTTTTTGTGTTTGATTAAAACTACAGTAGCTCAAAAATATTCCGAATCAGAGCCAGAAATATCTAAATTGTTGGATCTGATTGATTCAGAGAGAAAAGAACTCAGAAAAGAAAGTTGCCCTGATTGCTCATATATTACATTGATTAAACTGACTTTCAAAAAGAATGAATTAGACAGTGTTTCACTTTCTTACTCGACTCCGCTTTCTTTGCTTCCGTTAGCCGACAAAATAAAAAAACTCCAGATAAACTGGAAGGCCATTCTAAAGAAAGCTGGTGGTAAACAGAAAATCATATTGCCTGTCATTTATCTAAATAATCGATCAGGGGGATCCGTATTATTTGCGGATGGAAATGATCTCCTTAAGGGTATGTTTGAATTTGAGAAAGGTGACATATTAAGTATAAAAGAGGCTATGTATTGGTGGTCGCCAGTCTGGATTATAACTGATTCTGGTGCGAAGGAGGGTAAAATGGTACCGGATAGCACGCAGCTTCATCGGTAATGATCCGATAATGTTTTCACAATGCTTATGTTTAATAACCTCGACGTTAATGATAAAAATCAAAGTGAGTGTTAAGATAACTGTGTAAACTTTATATGGTGATCATAGCTGCAAGTTACATTGGTCTTGACCCAAAAGATTTATAAATTGTATTAACATAATGGGCCAGTCTCTTTGGGACATGGTCCATTTTTTTGAGCTTGCATCAGGCCGAGGTAGACCACCTGTAGGACGTGCAGGATATGTTGCCTAAAATTTACTGCTGATGTACCCCAATGTGTACCCAAGGCTTAAAATAAATTCACAAATAAATATCAATCTGTTATGATCACAAAAATCACCTTGACGAGGCTACAGATAGAAAAACGCGGTTTTCTATTTTAACCGGTTCGTGGATGTAATACAACTATTATCTGTAATAGCTACTACTTAACCATACAAAATCCCTTGTACTGTCCACGTAGTAGCTATTACATTAAATATAATCGATGAGTATGATTATTCTCTAATATCCTCCCTCGGCCACCGTATAACCATCGGGTTTAGCCAAATAAACGAAAACTGGAGTTAAATGGAAAATCGTCTTTGCTAAATGTCATGTCCTCTCAAAAACTACCCTCCCTAAAAAACATGCGAAAATAAGTGCGGGGGTAGGTCTTGATCAGGAAGACAGTAATCCAGCTCCTTCTTTTTTTGAAACAAGTCTACAAGTAACCGATGAGTATGATTATTGTGTATTATACTGTGTAAAAAGATAATATGATTGGAGACGGCGCGGGGAGTATCCCAATCGGGATCGGACGCAAGTTTCAAAATATGAAATTATTTTAATTTATTGTTTCGCCAGCTTTCATGATAAAAGGCTGCAATAGCACTCCATTCATAATAGGGGTTCTTTTTTCGGAAAAGTTGAAAAGATCATCTATGGTATATTCAATAATAGTAGTTGAGTTATCATTTTCTCTGTACAATGCGATGGGAAGTATTATATAGTCTCCCTGCCTGATTTTCCTGTTAAAAAATGATTGCCAGTCAATGCCACCATATAGCGTTTTATCCATTAGTTTATCCTTCATCCCGTCTGGTGTATATTTTGAAGGAATAATATCTTCCAGTTTATTTTCCGGGGAAATGAGATACTTAACAGAAAACAGTGATGTTGATTTGTTGTCGTAAAGTTTTTGCGGATACCTAAGGTTTTTACTCAAAATTTTATACAGCCGTTCTACCCCTTTTTCTCCACGTGTGTCGTCTTGTTGTGCGCTGGCAGTTAGAATGAAAAAAAAACAGATAAGAAGAACGTTAATCAATCTTTTCATATTCAGAATTTTAAGCTTATAGTTAAAGTTTAATTACAGCGGGTACCTTTTGTATGTCCAGCTTCATACTGATCTCCTCTCAATAGCATATCATTAAAGTCTTTTGGCTTAGTGGTCTTCCAGCTTTCCCAAATTAAAGTGCCGGAGAGTCCTCCCCATGCAAGTGCATCAGCATCTTCTTTAACTAAATTAGGAAATACTTCCCTCAAGCCAATGCTAATTCTTTCAACATAACTACTGGACAAAATCTGATGTTGGAATTTTTCGTTCCAACTCAGTGGATCATTATTCTGAACTTTATTAGCGACGAACATACCATGTATCATTTCATGATACATGGTAGCTACCATAATTTCCTTTGATGCGCCTTTTAACAGATTTTTATTCAAAGTAATTTGAATATCCCAATAACCATTACCCTTATTTATTGGCTTAGCGGCGCCAAAAACATCGTTTGCAAGAATGCCGTCTTCTATATAGACAGTGAATTGTTCACTTCCTGAAAATAGTTTGTTGAAAGTGGTTTGAATATAATTTTGCAAATTTTTATTTGTTGCCATATCTACGGCATCCTTTATACATGTATCAGAGATATTGATGTTAATTGTCTTAACGCTATTGTTTCCACCTCTGTTGGAGCTAGTTCCACCACCACCTATCGGAATAGGGTTATTTGGTGTAACTGGCCCTCCAGGAACGGGCCTTACCGGCTCTGTCGGAAACGGTATATTAGTACCCGGTGTTTTCGGAGTACCCGGTGCGGGTGCGGTAATTTCCACCTGTGGCAGGTCAACTTCAAAGCCCGGACCATCATCATCAAAGCCCCCTGGTTTCTTCTTTGGACGCAGCGGATCTATAGGATCACCCACCATCAATGCTTGCGATCTGTATTTCAGGTCGGCATTCAATAGGCCGTCTTTGAAACGTCTGCCTCTAAGGGGGAGATTATTAAACGGATCAAAAATTATTATGTCACCTGTGAAGTCTTCATTACTCACAAATTGCCTCATGTTCTCCCTTCCAGTGCGACCCTTTGTCACCAGATAGCTATTCTCTGGCCTTATTTCTTGTATAGCTCCCAATACCACACTATTGGAATCTTTCTGAAAAAGAAGATCTCTGTAGCCTATTGGAAGTTTATAGCCAGTTAATGGCACTTTTAAGATACTAGATTTATCCGGGAACTCTATTACTGTGGCATCTTCCCAATTTGGAATACCAGGATTTCGGCGTTTGTTAAACACTGTTTGCAACCCTGAAGACCCTGCGGATAACCAATTTTTTGCTTCCTCAACCGATATTACAGTTGACTTAATAGTTGGCTGTTCCGTTGTTTGTTTTTGACAACTCGACATGGCCAATAAAAGAATAAGAATTGCGGCAATTGCCAATTTAAAGTTGGGCATTACAAACTTTAACATAGTTTGGGATTGGGGTTTTGAATAAATATTAGATTAACAATAACGTAATAATGAGAGGCGAGGATAAAAAAAGGGTGATCTAAAGCAACAGTTTTTTTTACTTAAAGAGAATACTAATAAGATCGCTCTCATTTACAGACTTCGCCCCATTTATCTGCTTGATAATCTTTAAATGTAAGTATCCGGTAAAATACATCTAGTGCGCTATTATAGATAAATGGCGTGACATATTAAGAAAACAGATGTATTTTACCGGTAGCATACCGATGTCCGGAGAAAAAGCTTCGTCTGTTAGAATATAGTATTGTTCTCATTCTCCCAATTGTCGGATCAAATCGGAGCTACCACATATTATCTATCAAATATCCTTTGTTTTTGATACCATATTGATTTGTACTTATTCTTACTATCCTCGTCCAAAAAAGAAGCATCAATAAGCGACTCAACTTTATCATTATTTGACTTGAACTTCAGAAATACATTCTCTCTGACTTTCGCGGGGATACTTAAACTATCTGCGAATGCAATGAAGTCCGACAGTTTTAATCTTTTCTTTTTAGCATTTAGCGTTAATGCAAGATCTTCTTCATCAAGGGGATTAACCAAGTTTACATTCAATAAATCATATGGCGGGCACAATGATATTCCATCTTCAAGATGCAGTACGGAGAAATTTTTCAGATGCATATCATTATTCCCTGTTAGATAAGAAAATAATACCAGTTCAAAATAATTCAGTAGATCAAGCCCCTTGTTGGTACAAAACTTCATTATCAATTTCCCGATTTTCTCATAAGAGCCTTTGTACTTGTTTTCTGTCAGAAATTCCGACAGCTGACAAAAATCCTCCATATGGATTTTCCTGCCGTCTTTTCTATCAAGTCTTCGGGCTAAATAAACCATACTACCATCAGTTGCCCTAAGTAAAGTATGCTGACACACCTGTATATTAAATAAAGAGGCCAGATGCATGGTTAAATCTTCATTTTCAGGCATCATATGATAGCCATCATGCTGTGGTTTCAGAATATAGTCTCCCCACAACCCTACTTTTGTGTCCGGGCTGCCTTCATTGGTCTTCTCAAAGGCAACAGATAGCTTAGGCTGCACCCCTGTAACAGCAATTCTCTGGTTAATGGTTTGTTCTGCCAGCTGATTCAGCAACTGCTTACTAAATACTAATTCCGGTACCTTCCTTTTTCCAAAAAAATTCTCACAACATCTGGTATGATATTGCATATTACCTGCGTCTTTATAGCAAAACCAACAATTGGCCATCGTATCAATTATTATCATCAGGAATTATACTAACTGCTCCTATTGCATCCCTACATGTTTGCAAAAGCAGCTCAAACCGGTCATTACGTTTTACCTTCCAGTGATTTGTAGCTATATCCAATAACCATCCCTCCAGTATTAATCCATCAAAAAAAGGAAACAATACTTTACTTAAATATGCTCCATTTGTTAAAGGTATCGTAAGACTAACTGGTTTTGCGTTACCACTACTCAGGTATTCACTATCATAAATAAAAGTATAGCCATCATCAGTTTCGGAAATAATACCCGCAAGTTTATCCCCATAAAAAACTTTTCCTTTTTTACTCATTATGATATTTTTTCGTACCCGGAATAAGTTCCATTCCAAACAGCGCCAATAGTTGATTTACTTTATCCATTCTCATGGTAGTTTTTCCCTGTTCTATTTCTCGTATCAACCTTAACCCTAATCCTGATTTTAATGCAAGGTCATGTTGAGTCAGACCATGCTGTTTACGTTTGGCTTTAATTAATTCGGATAAAGTATTCATATTATACCCTTTAGGGTATAAAAATACGAAAAATTAGTACAATTATACCTTAAAGGGTATAAATTAAATTAGAGTCCTCCCAATTATACCCTAAAGGGTATAATATCAATAGCTACAATATCCCATCTTCACTGTTAAAGGCTCATGTATACTATCGCCATCTATCTTTCAGACCATCCTTATACTTTACCAGGCGGTAAAACAACAATAAGCCAACAGCTAAAGGATTGGCTAATATGCGGCGCAAATACGGCCTAAACGTGGGTTATATCCGGCGAAACCCGGGAGTATCCATACAGCAAGGTGCCAACAAACAGGCGTACATTATAAATGTATAACAGTTCTTTCATATCAGGCTGCTATTTTATATAAATAGCCGGCTAAACCAACCCTACGCGCATTTTGTTATTCCTGTTATGCCACGCCGCTATAATCCTGATCAGCTGCCACTTTTTCCACCGGACTCCATTCCTTCCAAAATGGTCACCTATTTCATTATCATCTCTCCGCCCCAAAATATAACAGATGATGTTAAACTCCTGGAGCACGAACTTTACAACCTGATCCCAGGCGCTAAAAGCGACCAATTCCTAAAAGCGCATATTTCTTTGCTAAAATTAAACTGCGAAGAAGCAGATACGGAAATCATTAACCTGGTAAAAAAAGCGGTTGAAATATGCGGGCTGGCCCGCTTTGAAATTGAGTTGAAGGGATATGATATTTTCCCGCATGGATATACATCAGATTCACTCGTTTTAAAAATCCGTTATCCTTATCCAATAACAGAATTGCATAAGTGGCTGTTCAATGCGTTTAAGCCTAAGCATGAACGCAAAAAAATAACACCACACCTGACAATAGTGAAAGATATACCACATAATAAGCTGAATGGAATAAACCTGTCCGGCTTTGATTATCACCATTCTTTTTTGTGCGATAAAATTACCATCCTGAAAAAATCTTCTACAGATACTATCTATAAACCACTTTTTGAAGTGCCATTACCCTAATATTCCGCCTGTCCTATATCCAGCCTGTCGATCTTACCATCCTTATCAATATGAAATTTAAAATAGGTTTTGAAATCACCCCACTGGTCGCTATGAAAGCGGCCATATACATCCAGTCCGTTGTTCTCCACTTTGTCGATACTGGTAAAGCGTTCATGCCCTATTGCCTTCTGCCAGAATGCTTTAAAATCCATCTTATTCCCGTCATCATACAGTGTTGCCTTATCAGTGAATAAAGCAAACCATGCTTTGCTGTCATTTGTTTGAAGGGCGTTCACCGCCTGCTTTACGGTGGCGTTGGTAAGTTTATCTGTATTCATACTAGGTTTGTTTTGCTGCACAAAAAGGGCTGTGATGATCAATAATAAGATTTTCATTTCGCGAGCGGGTGTTGTAGATAGATGATAACAAGATTCAGGAGAAAGAAGGGCACTTCTATAGCTGCTCCCTTCAGATCCTTGCCGTATAATGAAAAGCAGATAATCATCAGGATAGATGCTGCCATCAGGAAGTTGCCCAGTAAGAATGTTCTGGGATACAGGATCATTAAAGCACTCAACACTGTAATTACCCCGTTAATAATGATGGCTGTTTTGCTGAAATGCCAGCGGCTGAACATGGCGACCATTTCCGGCTTCTGGCCGATCATGGCCAGGCCTTGTTTCAGGCCCATAAACACGGTAAAAATAATCAGGACGGCATTGAGTACTTTAAGTATCATAATAATAGATTTTTAGTTGGTGGCGCCTCCGTTTACCAGCAGGTGCTGGCCGGAAACAAAAGAGGATAAATCGCTCGCAAAAAACTCAGCCAGGTTAGCCACATCTTCTACCTCTGCGAGCCTTCCCATAGGGCAGCTATCCAGTAATTGTTTTCTCAGTTCAGGATAAGCCACGGGGTCAGCGAAAATACCGGAGTGATCTACCGCGAATGGGATGATCGAATTTACGGTAATTCCTTTATACCCGATCTCTTTGGATAAAATATCTACCAGGTATCTTGGAGTGGTTTTGCTGCCTCCATAAACGGCCATACCGGGTACGGGGAAAGAAGTGGTGCTGGAAGCAATGTAAATAATACGGCCATTATTTTCCACATGTTTTGCTGCCTGTTGCATAGTGAAGTAAGTGCCTTTTGTGTTAATGGAAAATACTTTGTCGAACTGCTCTTCTGTAAATTCCGTTACCGGTACTTCTACCATTTCTATACCGGCATTGGCTACTACGATATCAATTTTACCAAAAGCTTCTTTTGCTGCTGCAAACAGTTTCTCAAGATCGGCTACCTTACTAACGTCTGCCTGTACGGCAATTACGCGCGCACCCATAGCAGTGATGTTGCTTACTACTTCATCTGCAGATGCTTTGTCTTTTGAGTAATTCACTACTATATCGGCGCCCAGGGCGGCATAACGTTCTGCAATGGCTTTACCTAGCCCTCTTGCTGATCCTGTGATCAGCGCCACTTTATTCTTTAAGCTGTTCATGATATTTGCATTTATTTTTTTGAGAGATGATATTGAATGATCAGGCCATACCACCATTTACACCGATGTTCTGGGCATTGATCCATTTGGCGTCGTCGCTGGCGAGGAATACCACTACGCGGGCAATATCGTGAGGCTCGCCAATACGGTTGAAAGCAGAAAGAGATGCCAGCCGTGCGATCAGTTCTTCAGATTTGCCATTGGTAAATAATTCCGTATCGGTTGGGCCGGGTGAAACGGAGTTTACATTAATGCCCCGGGCGCCTACCTCTTTGGAGAATACGCGGGTGAGCTGTTCCACTGCTGCTTTAGTGGCTACATAAGTGGCATAGGCAGGCAGCATTATACGGTTTACAGAGGTGGAGAAGTTAATGACGCTGCCGTTGTTTGCCAGGCGGGTGGCCGCTTCCCTCATAGTGTTGAAGGTACCTCTTACATTGATATCGAACTGACGGGAAAAGTCTTCATCGGAAGTATCTTTGATCAGTTTGGTGATCATGATGCCGGCATTGTTCACCAGTACATCTATGCGGCCATAATGTGCAATGGCTGCATCAAACAGGGCTTTTACCTCATTGCTTTTACTTACATCGGCCTGAAGCGCAATGGCATCGCCGCCTTGCTGTTTAATGCCGTTTACTACCTGCTGTGCTGCATCTTTGCCGCCTGCATAGTTAACAATCACTTTTGCACCTGCGGCGGCCAGCTGCCGGGCAATTTCAGCGCCAATACCCCTGGAGGAACCGGTAACCAGGATGATCTTATCTTTTAAAGTGCTCATATTTTTGTGTTTTAATTTGATAACACAAAGATGAGCCAACGGTTGCCCGGAAAAATATAAGAATTACACTAATAGTTACAAATTTCTAAGATGCATGCTGTTTCCTGTAAAGCACCGGGGAAATGCCGGTTTGTTTCTTGAAGTAATTACTGAAATGGGTAGCTTCTGTAAATCCCAGCTGGCTGGCAATTTCCTTAATGGATGCAGGGGAATGCTGCAGCAGCGAGCGGGCTTCTGTAATGGTCTTTTCTGAAATCCAGGTACCTATAGGTTTCCCTGTTTTGCTTTTGATCACGTTACTGAGATAATTGGGATGCAGGTGCTGGGCGTCCGCATAATCCTGTACCCTGAATACTTTGTCGGCCTTGCCACTTACCAGGTCGCGGTAATGCTGCTCCAGCGTCCTTTTAAACTGTTTCACGATCTGCGAGCTGCGGTTCCCTTCATAGATAGGGTTATAATCTTCCCAGAAATATTCTTTGATCTTCAGCAGCAGCACTACAAACAGGTTGCCTATCATCCTTGTTCTGTATGTGGAAGAGGATAAATATTCCTTTTCTATCTGCAGGTATAATTGTTCAAACTCCGCAAACACCTTCGGTTGCAGGGTTCTGGGCGGTACAGTTTCCGCAAGAAGAAAAGGGAACTCTTCAAAGATCTTCGGATGTACATTCTCCTTGAGAAAAGATTCACTGAGAGTAACCAGGTGCACATCATTGATCTGCTGCCATTCGAACGACTTAAAATGCCCCGGGTTAGTAAAATAAATAGTTCCGGGAGAAGTGTTAAAAGTTTGTTCATCGGTGGTATACCGGCCTATGGCATCTTTCACAAAAACAAAAGAAAAGAAGTTGGTACGGTATACGATAGAAGTATAGGGCAGCTCATGATGAATATCTTTCAGGTTGTGAATGGTAAAGGCGGTTTTCGCATCGATATTGTCTACCGGCAAACCCTGGTAGAGATACTGATCCAACAGGCTGTTAAAAATGATCCTTTCCTTGCGTGCTTTCCTTTCTGGCATTGGATATTGCTTTGTGTGAAATTAAATAAAAAAAGACAGGCAATAATACCTGTCTCTCTTATTTAACTTCATATCTTACTCTCTGGCTGTTCCCTTATCCGCCAGCGCCATCTTCGCTATATCGTCCTTTCTTTTAAACACCACGCCTGCATGTTTCTGCATATAGGCAAACAACTCGCTGGTGGCTTTCACCAGTTGCGGGGTACCGCCAATCCTGTCGTGAAAACTAATGGACATCATCCGTTTACGGCGGGCAGACTCTTCATACAGCTGATCGAATTCCATTTTTATCTGTTGCAGGAACTGGTCGGAAGAGAACCACTGCCCTGCTACCAGCTGTATGTCATTGCAGCGCAAAGTATAGGGCACTACTACAAAGTCGCTCCCATTCACTTTTGTAATAAACGGCTCATCGCGGCTCAGGTCATCTATATGATACAGGAAACCCAGTTCCTGCAGGATATTGAGGGTATTATCGCCCCGGCGCAGCCAGTTGGCGTTATATCCTACCGGGGCAACGCCGGTGGCTTTCCTTACAGCTTCCACGCCATCTGCAATGAACTTTTTTTCCTCTTCATAGGGCAGCATGTACTGCGATGACCAGTCGCGCCCATGTGCCGCGGCTTCATGTCCACGTTGTACAATTTCCCTGGCCAGCGCAGGATGTTTTTCCACAGCGCTGCCTACCATATGCGAGGTTACTTTGATGCCATGCTTATCCCAGTTATCGAGCATGCGGGGAATGCCTTCCTTGTAGCCATACGCGTACCAGGTGGCCGCAGGAAGATCCTTAAAGCCTTTCAGCATATTCTGCGGGAATGGGCTCTCGGGCCTGTCCGGCTGCCCCCCGGCTTCAAACTGCATAGACACAGATACTACCAGCCGGGAACCATCTGCCCATCCGCGAAAGGTTGCGGCTGCGGGGGCTGCTTTGGTTTGTGCCAGTGCCGTTCCCGGGAGCACCATGCCTGCCAGGCCCGCCAGGCCGGCTGTTTTCAGGAATTCTTTTCGTGTAGTCATTATTTTTTTATGAGATGATCAACCGCAATAGTGTTGTATTGAATAAAAGCCAGCAGTACTGCGAAGAAAGCGGCATGGATCAGCTGGGAGGGCAATGCTTCCCAGTTTTCTATCATAGCAGTTCCAAATATGAGAAGCACCATTACCACCCCGCCGGCAATAAGGGAAACCCTGGTAAATAAGCCCACCAGGAGCAACAGCCCGATCACAAATTCGGCAATAGGCAATACATAGCTGAATGGTACCACCAGCAGGTCTGGCAGCATAGATTTCTCAAAACTTTTAATCATCCAGGCGCTGAAGCCATTCAGCTTGGGAAGCCTTACAAGGCCGTGGCCAAACATACTGGCGGCTACTGCCAGCCGGAACAACAGAAATGCGATAGCGTTATTTTCCATTTGTGTGAGATTTTGTACAACAAAGATCAGGTGGAAGCCGGCAAATAATTTGTACTTTCTTAGGATCATTCTGTACTTTTGCAGGTATGCTACAGGAGAATTTATATCAGCCTTTTGAGATTGAATACCGGGAATGCACAGAATGCCCGATAGATCCGCATAAACACAACTTTTTTGAGCTTGTATATATAGTGGAAGGCACTGGCATGCAGTGCGTGAACAAGAACCAGCTGCCCTACAGCCCCGGGAAACTGTTCCTTGTAATGCCGCAGGACTGCCACTCGTTTGATGTACAGGAATCCACCAAGTTCTTCTTCATCCGGTTTAATAACATCTATCTTCAAAATCAGCATAAAGACTGGATACAGCAACTGGAATTCATTTTTCAGAACAATAACCA
This sequence comes from Chitinophaga polysaccharea, assembly GCF_902150045.1. Classification (GTDB taxonomy): domain Bacteria; phylum Bacteroidota; class Bacteroidia; order Chitinophagales; family Chitinophagaceae; genus Chitinophaga; species Chitinophaga polysaccharea_A. The sequence continues at coordinate 2,843,771 of NZ_CABFVU010000001.1, read as the reverse complement.
TATGCCGGGGTGTATCTTAAAAAACAAAAATGATAAACCACTGGTAAAAGCATTGGTGGAAGCGCTGATCCGTGAACTGGTAAACCAGCAGCCTTATCACCGGGAAATGGCCCAGCAGATTGTAAATACCATGATCATGGTGATTGCGAGGAATATCCTGCTGCAAATGCCGGAACAGCCTAAGCATCCGGCCAAACAGGATGCTTCCATGAATATACTGCATTACATACACGAAAATATTTACACGCCTGAAAAGCTGCGTGCGGAACAGATTGCGGCCCACTTTAACATTTCACCTACTTACCTGAGCGAATATTTTAAACGTAACAACGGCGACAGCCTGCAGCAGTATATTACCCAGTATAAACTGAAGCTGGTGGAAACAAGACTGCAATACAGCAGTATGCGGGTGGGGGAAATTGCGGATGAACTGGGATTTACAGATGAGAGCCACCTGAACAGGATGTTTAAAAAATATAGAGGCGTAAACCCTTCCGCCTACCGGAAAGAACTGCAGCTGCAGCATAACTAAAAAAAAGCGCCCGCAATGTGCAGGCGCTTTTTACAATAATTTTTTCCGTCACTATTCTTCGTCCTCTTCTTCTTCACCATCGTCTTCCAGCCACTCCATGTAAGAGTAGTACCAGTCTTCCAGCTGTTCCAGCAGTTCCTGTTTTTTTTCCGGAGCGTTCTTATAAAATTCTTCTACATTGTCGATTTCATGAATGATATCGATGTAGGCAGTTTCTTCATCTTCTTCTACCCGTTTGGCAAAGAAGCGGGGTTTTTCGGTATGAAAAATATATTCATTTTCCGGATCTGTTACAGGGTCGTCTGCAATGAGAAATTTAGGTAGCTGTGCCATAAAGGAGTTATTTACTTTTAATGATGTTGTACGTATTTACAAGAGGTACAAAATTATTGATAATTAGCTTATAAAAAACATGCAGCAGGAATGAATAAATTTATTGATTAAATTTCACATCTTTATAGTCGTTAAAACCCATACCATATGCAGCAATATTGGCTCAGATGGGAAGAATGGATGCAGCGGAACGCCCCCCGGCTGCTTAATATCCTTCATCCCGGTGTTACTTTTGAAGCGGTGGAATCCCTGGAAAAACTCATAGGAACGGCTATGCCGGCTTCTTTCAAAGCATTTTATGCTGTTCACAACGGCCAGCAGAAAGCCAGGGCTGGCCTGATAGATGCAGATCAGCTGCTGAGCGTGGAAGATATCATTACGCAATGGCATCACTGGAAAGACCTGCTGGATGCCGGCACTTTCAACTATCATGATGAGCCCATACTTTCCACACCGGATACCGGCATTAAAAACGATTGGTGGAACCCGCTGTGGATCCCTTTTACCGGCGATGGCTTTGGCAATCACCTGTGTATTGACCTGGACCCCGCACCGGAAGGAAAACAAGGGCAAATCATCACTTTCTGGCACGACGACAGCCATCGCGCTGTTATAGCCGGTTCGTTCGAAGAATGGTTGCAGGACTATCTCAGCGCCCTGGAAAAAGGAGAATATATTTTTGTAAAGAAATGGGGGATCGTACACAAAGACACGTTCCTGAACTACAACGATTGATGATACTGTACCGGTGAACTGCCTGTCCACCGCTTGAAGGCCCTCGTAAACGCACTTAGCTCATTATAACCAAGCATCCAGGAAATATCTTTCAAAGGGTAATTACCGGAAGAAATATAATACACCGCCAGTGAGTGCCGCACCGCATCTGCAATATCCTGATATTTTACGCCTTCTTCTTTCAGTTTACGCTGTAAACTGCGCGGGCTCATATTGAAATTATGAGCCATATTGTCCAGCGACGATACGCCAAGATAAGAGTTGGCCAGCAGGTAATTATAGATCCTGTTCTGCAGGGTTTGCGGCTGCCCCTGTGTTTTAGGCAGACTGCTTACTTTTTGCAGTAAAAGGCTCTGAAGCTCGTAGTTTGCTGTTAACAACGGCTCGTCCCAATACCTGCTGTCAAATACCAGCATATACTCCCCTGCCCGTTTCGACGGCCTGCAACGAAAAACACGCTCATATTCCGCCGGATCAGGAACGGTATAGGCCAGTCGTGCTGCCTGCGGCACAATTTTCTCCAACAGCAAACCATCCAGCTCATGGATCACCATCATCAATAAAAGATCGATCAGTTGCCTGAAAGCGTAAGGCGGCGCCGCTCCGTAATCCACTACCGGCAGCAGCCGTACTGTAAAGTTCCTGGCGGTACGGGTTACTTCCATCCTGCACTGGTCTGTAACCAGGTGCGTTAAGGCGGCAGCATGTGTGAGCGCTTCCCCGACGGTGGCGCTGCTCCTGATAATTTCACCCACTACACCCAGGGCAGCAGGTTGCAATGATTCACCGAAATGCAATCCAAATAAGGGATCGTTGGTTAGCCTGCCGGCATTCAACCACAGGTCCTGCAGCTGCTGCGCGGTAACAGGCGCTGCATGATTTTTTTTTAACGCCGCCAGGTCGATGCCTGCCAGCTTACAGAGCTGTGCCGCATCTACATCACGTTGCACAGCATATGCGATAATACTTAATACCAGCTGTTTCATATAACAAAGGTATTGGCTATGCAGATTACAAAAATCACAGTGTCGTAAAATGGTAAGTATTTGTCGGGTAAAGATAAATGATAAAGGACAGCCGGGTAATAGCTTTGCATTGTCAATTCATTAACAACAAAAAATTATAAAAATGGAACAACAAACATTACAGGTAGTAACAGACTTTGTAAATGCTGTACAGCAGGTGAACCTTGAAAAACTGGGCGCATTGCTGCACCCTGAAGTAACCTGGGAGCAACCGGGCAATAACCGCTTCTCCGGTATCAAAAAATCAAGCGGGGAAGTATTCCAGATGGTAGGCGGCATGTTTGAAGTATCACAAAATACCATGTCGCTCCAGGCTATAAAAACCATTGCTGTAAATGGTAACCAGGCATCTGTTGTACTTACCTGGAAAGCATCCAGGCCAGGTGCGGAACTGCATACAGATAACGTAGACGTATACACGGTAGAAGACGGGAAAATTGTGGCGGCAAAAATATATGCGGAAGATATCCTGCAGGAAAATACTTTCTGGGGCAACTGATCAAACAATTTATCACGGGCAACACCTTCCGGGCAACGGGCAGCCTGGAAGGTGTTTTTTATTTACAAATACTTCCCCCTGCTGTTACGGATAACAGTTAATTTTTTTCAGCATTTGTTAATAAGGAGAAATCAACTACCGGTTGTATTATGGCTACGCGTTACTTTTATTCTCCCCGTGAGGTGTAGGAACAGATAGATACAGACCAATCGAACTACTTCACAGGCAGAGGGTTTACCGTACATGAATATACGAAAATAAAATGATCCCGTACGGGGAAAATCCCCGGTATGTACCTGGTAATACGGTAAAAAGAACATTTGTAAGGAACTGTATTTCAATAAACAAATCAAGTGGCATTATTGTTGAATAATAGATAGTATAAGGCAATCTTTTTTTTAAAAATTAAAAAAACATAAACATGAAAACTCCAAAATTTCTGATAGCTGCGGCGGTTGGTGTGGTGTTAACGTTGGCGGGCCAGCACACTTTTGCGCAGGGAATAGACAGTACCGCCAAAAAAGTAGGGCATAAAACAGCATCTATTGCCGTTAAAGGGGCCTCCGCCATTACGGATAAAATTTATAAAGGCAAGGAAGGACCAAGCGGAGAAACTGTCTACATCGATAAAAAAGACAGGAAATATATTGTAGATGAGAAAGGCAAGAAGATATATCTGAAGAAATCGCAGATACATGATAAAAAGAAAGACTAGATCTACACCGCCATAAAATAAGCCGGCCAGGGAAACCTACCGGCTTTTTGTTGCCTGTAATCTTAAAAACTCCCCCTTATGCAACTGAAGCCAGGCACCTGCTATAAGGTTAATAGCAAAACCATTGCGACATTGCAGCAATTCGGCGAATATGAATTTGTAGTAGCCGTGATCCATGCCAACGATACTTCCGACAGCGCAGTTTTTGAGCTCAAAAGGCTCCTGGGCCACTATAGTACCGAACAGGAAATAGCCACCCGCCAGGCTGTGGAAACCCATGCCGATGGATTTTCACTGGAAGATATTACCGGCCGGCAACTCAACCTGCCGCAATTTGAAAAGGAAAGCGCCTTTATAAAATGGATCAGTGAAGGCATTGCCACGCCCTACGATTGCAACGCTTAAAAAACTACTCGTAACGCAATGCTTCAATAGGATCCAGCCTGGAAGCCGACTGGGCAGGATAATAGCCAAAAAACACCCCCGTAAAGGCACATACCACAAAAGAGAGCACAATAGAAGACTCAGACACCAGCGTAGGCCACCCCAGTGTAAGGGTAATTACTTTGGCAGACGTAATTCCCAATACCACTCCTATCAGGCCGCCGGTAACGCTGATGATAATAGCTTCCACCAGGAACTGCAGTAAAATGTCGATGCCCCTGGCGCCGATAGACATGCGCAATCCTATCTCCCTGGTACGTTCTGTAACAGAAACATACATGATATTCATGATACCGATACCGCCAATCACCAGCGAAATACCTGCAATTGCTGTTAACAGGATGGTAAGCAGACTGGTGGTTGAGCTCAGTGTTTTTATCAGCTCTTCCATAGTTCTCACCTGGAAATTATTTTCATCGGAGGGCCGCAGGCGATGCGTTGTTCTGAGGATGTCTGTAATTTCATTGGTGGCCTGTTCCGAAGCGCCTTCGCTTACGGCGGAAGCATAAATACTCTGGAAATAAATAGTAGCCAGGATACGCTTCTGTACCGTGGTATAGGGCGTGAGAATAATATCATCCTGGTCTTGCCCGAAAGAGCTTTGTCCTTTTGGCGCCAGCGTTCCAATTACCTGCAACGGGATAGACCCCAGCCGGATCACTTTCCCTACCGGGCTTTCCCCGCTTGGGAACAGGTTATTGATCACTGTCTGACCCAATACGCATACCTTGGCTGCAGTGGCCACATCAGCATCTGAAAAACTGATCCCTTCATTTATCGTGAGCTTACGTATATCGAAGTAGGAAGGCGCTACTCCCTGCAGGGAGGTGGGCCAGTTCAACGCTCCGTAAATGGCCTGTCCTTTGGTGGATGCCACCGGTGATACCGCGCTCACATACTCCGCATTCTTTTGTATGGCCAGCACATCTGCAATGGTGAGCGACTGAAAGCTCTCTCCTCCTATCCTTACGCCGCCGGCCACATTACTGCTGGGCAAAATGGTGATCATATTAGACCCCATACTGCTCAGCTGCGACTGGATGCTTTCCTTGGAGCCCTGCCCTATGGCCACCATCGCAATAACAGCGGCCACACCGATGATGATGCCCAGCATGGTCAGGAATGCCCGCAACTTGTTGCGCTGCAAGGCTTTTAACGCTATCATTATGAGATTGACTGCACTCATGCTTTCGGTTAATTAGTAGTCTTCAGCCGGAGGCAATGCTGCCAGGGCTTCCTTTGCCGACCGTATGTTCTCATTTTTACTATCCTTCACCACTTTCCCATCGCGCAGCATCACCGTTCTACTGCTGAAAGCAGCTATATCCGGTTCGTGCGTAACAAACACAATTGTTTTTCCTTCCTGGTTCAGATCCTGCATCAGGGCCATAATTTCGTAAGAAGTACGGGTATCCAGGTTACCGGTGGCTTCATCTGCCAGTATCATTACCGGCTGGTTTACCAGCGCCCTTGCGATGGCCACCCTTTGTTGCTGCCCTCCGGAAAGCTGGCTGGGAGTATGATCTTCCCTTTCGGCCAGCTTCACTGCCTGCAAGGCATCCATAGCCCTGCTTCGCCTTTCCTGTACAGACAGCTCCGGGTTGTAAAACAACGGAAGCTCCACATTTTCCAATGCTGATGTTCGCGGCAACAGGTTATACGCCTGGAACACAAACCCTATTTTATGGTTCCGCAAACGGGCCAGTTCATTCCTCGACAGGTTGCTTACATTCACTCCATCCAGCAGGTAACTGCCGGAAGTAGGTTTATCAAGACAACCAAGAATATTGAGCAGGGTGGTTTTCCCCGAACCGCTGCTTCCCATAATGGTCACAAACTCGCCCGCAAATACATCAAAAGACACGCCTTTCAGTGCGCGTACTATTTCAGTACCCATCACAAATTCACGCTTGATTTGCTGCAGTTCTAATATTTTGTTGTTGCTCATCGTCTTCGCCCTCCCATTTTTGGTAAAAACGGACTGCTGTTGCCGGTTGCGCCGGCCACGGCGCCACCCGCGCTGACACCAGTTATTACCACATCATTTTCGTTTAGCCCTGAGAGTACTTCAATATGGGTGTTATCGTTCAGCCCTGTTCTGATATGCCTTTGCACCAGTGTATCGCCCCGCAGCAGCCAAACGTAATTGGAAGAGCCTATGCGGGCGGTACTTTTGAACCTGCCACCGGTTGTATCCTTTGTTTGGGCAGTAGTACCGCGGTTTCTTCTCACAGCGCTTTGTATCACATAATCTTTGAGCTGCACGGAATCAGGAATAAATTTCAGCGCTTTCACCGGCAGCAGCAATGCTGTATCTTTTTCTGCCGTATAAATGGTAACGTTGGCCGTCATGCCCGGCTTCAGTTTCATGTTATCATTAGGCGCATTGATAATGGTGTTATAGGTAACCACGTTGGAAGAAACAGATGGCTGCAGCCTGATTTCCTGGACGCGGCCTGAAAACACATCTTCCAGGTAAGCATCAACAGTGAAGGTTACACGAAGTGAATCTTTTACGTTGCCTATATCCGCTTCATCCACACTGGCTTCTACCTGCATCTTTGTAATATCCTTTGCGATCACAAACAGCGTAGGCGTATTAAAACTGGCGGCCACTGTTTGTCCTACGCTTACATTCCTGTTCAGCACTACTCCATCAATGGGGGAGTGTATTTCTGTAAAAGAGAAGTTCTTTAATGCTGAATTCAGCTGGGCTGTTACGCTGGCTACGTTTGCTTTGGCCTGTCCTATCTGGTTGGAGGCAATATCGTAGTCGGCTTTACTGATGGCGCCTGTTTTATACAGCAGCTCCTGCCGCTGGAAATTGTTCTTCTGGTACTCCAGGTTGGTTTGGGCCACCTGTACATTGGCACGCAGCTGATCTACCTGTGCCTGGAAAAGATCTTTGTCCAGCTCCGCCAGCAATTGTCCTTTCTTCACCTTCGTGTTAAAATCCACATACAGGTATTTGATAGTGCCCGACACCTGTGTACCAACGGCAACGGTATCTACCGGCTGTATGGTACCGGTGGCCGTTACAGTAGTGGCGATATGCCCGTATTCCGGTTTGGCGGTATCAAACCTGACTGGTTCTTTTTTCTTCCTGATGAAGAAAAACCAGATCGCCACCAGCAGCAGTACGATCACCACCGTTATGATAACACCTTTATTTTTTCTCATACCTCATTTACATTTATAGTTTTACCGGTGCGCCCCTGTAAAAATCATATATCCTGATGTTCAGGGCAGCATTGTATTTTGCCTGTATATAAGATTGTAATGCCTGTATATATAAATTCTTCTGCTGAAGAAAAACCACCACATTGGCAGCCCCTACTTTCAGTTGTTCGCTGGCGATCCTGTAGCCTTCCTGCGAATATTTCAGCTGTTCTACCGCGGCATCGTACTGCGATTGTGCATTGAGCACATTGATATATGCCTGTTCAATGGTTTGAGTAAGATTGGTTTTTGTATCCTTCAGCACCAGTTTCGACTGATCTACTTCTATTTTTGCTTTTTCCACATTGGTTTTTACGACCCGGCGAGTGAAAATGGGAACAGATAAAGTGATTCCTATCTGCTGGTAAAAATTATTATCTATTTGCTTGAAATAAGCGCTGCCTGCCCCTCCGCTAACATAAGAAGATCCCAACGCGCCTCCCGCGGTAAGCGTGGGCAGGTAGCCGGCTTTCGCCTTTGCCAGGTCGAGGTTAGACACTTCTATACCCAGCTCGCTGCTCTTAATTTCCGGCCTGTTGGCCAACGCGGAATCCTGCGTTTCCTGCAATGCATACAACCGGTCATTACTGATCAATGTATCCGGTTCCTGGATCTCGAAATTGTAACTGCTGGGCAGCTGCAACAGTTGTTTCAATACCAGTTTGTTCTGGCGGTGCTGGTTTTCAGCATTCACCAGCGTATAGCGGTCGTTGGCCAGCTGCGCCTGTAGCTGCACCAATCCTATAAGGGCCATGCTGCCCACATCATATTGCTGTTGCCCCTGTTTTACCTGCGCTTCGGAAGTGGCTACCACATCCTTTACGTACACGATGTTTTCCTTTGCCAGTAAAATGTTCAGGTAAGCCTGCGTAATCAGCACCGTGATATCATTGATCTGTGAGGCAATGTTCAAGCCGGCTATCTGCGTAAGCAGATTCTTTTGTTTAATATCATTATTAAGATACCCGCCCTGGAAAAGGGTGACATTTGAGTTAACACCGTAATTGCCGGTGGTATTCACCCGGTATGACGAACTGCCCGCGGCAGTAGTTGATTTTCCACCGTTAAGATCCTGGGAAACGGTACCGGTAAGATTAGGCAGCTTTGCCGCACGCGATAGCAGCAGGTCCTGTTCGCTGCTCATCCTGCTCAGGCGCAGGCTGTTCAGCTGGATATTATTTCTCAGCGCATAGTCGAAGCACTGCTGCAGCGTCCATTGTGCGGGAAGATCCTGCAGGGTACTGTCCTGGGCGTTTAGCCGGAACCTCACTGACAACAAAAAAATGAAAAGGATTACTAATCTTCCGGGCTGTCTGAAAAACATCATCGTATAATCATTGATGTTAGTAAAGGCTACAACTGGAATAAGGGGCCAAATGCTGATACAATATACTCAATTATTCATCTTCCAACATCAGCAATACCTCCTGCTCTTCTTTCTCCGTTCCCTTGCAAGGATTATTTTTTTTGCCGTAATCCGCGACTGTATGCGATCCGGACCTCAACACCCGCCCTGTGTTAAGTACTGTTAATTATTGTTAAACCCCGTAGCGATACTTATTTAAGGAGATCCGGCAACTGCTTTGCAATAACAAAAAAACGGATCTACAGAAAGATAATAACGGATAAGTCGTCCGTTTGTTCTCTCCATAGATCCGTAAATTACCATCTCCGTTCTATCGGTTGCTTAGTCCTGTCTTTTCAGCGCCCTATATAGCATTTTTAAAAGTAGCATTTGACCTGCCGGTACCCTGTGGCGGGCCTTGTTGCCAGTTCTCATCGTAGTACACGAAAAAGGCCATCCAGATGGTACGGGACCACCGCATCAGCAGGGGTTGCAATATTACCAGCAGCAGGGCATTCACTCCCAGCCACCAGAAGATGCGGTTATCATAAATGGAAAAGCCTATGAACAGCCACCAGGCGATAAGACTGGCCACACATACTGCTATCGACAGCGCATAACTGACATAGCCGGTGCCGTAGTAAAATCCTACCTCTACTTCCACCGGCTGGCCGCATACCGGGCATGTATCGGGCATCTTCAGGCAGTTTTTCAGGTCGTAGGGATTTGTTGTAGTATAGATAGATCCCCTTCTGCAACGGGCGCACTTATTTCCCAACAGGCTTTTCAGCAGGCTGGGTTTTACATTATTTTTATCTGCACACATAAAATGAAATTTTTATCAGGAGATATGTTTCCGGAATTCCTCCGGTGTTGTTCCTGCGTATTTTTTAAAAAACTTGGTGAAGTAAGAATTGTCTGCAAAATTGAGCTGGTAGGCAATAGTAGCTATACTCATATCTGCATTGATCAACAGCCGTTTTGCTTCCAGCAGCACCCTGTCGCGGATAATTTCCCCTGCCGATTTTCCCAGCATATGCCGGCAAAAAGCATTGAGATAATTGGGTGTTACATACAGCAGGGAAGCATATTCTTTTGGCAACCGCAACTGCATATAATGCTGTTCTAGCAGTTTACGGAAATTGCGCAGCAATACATAGTTGTGAGGCGGCTCCTGCCTTGCCGCACCCTGCCTGCTGGCACGGCTAACCTCAATAAACATTCCCAGTACGTGCAGCCGCAGCATATCCTGGCTATATGGCTGTTCTCCTTTTATTTCTTTCAGCATTGCCTCAAACTGTGCAGTAACCACCGGGATCGCTGCTTTAGGCAGCTGCACCACTCCTTCCGCGCTAACCCCGCTGAAAAAAGGAAACCGTTCCACGTAGTCTGCGTTCTGCAGAAAAGCATTAAAGAACCCGGCAGATACATTCATCACGTAACCTTCTATCCCACCGGAAAAAAACCAGCTGTGTACCTGCCCGGGTGTCATAAAGTATAACTGTCCCGGTTTAACGGGAAACTTTTCAAAATCGATAGTATGACTTCCGCCTCCGGCAGTAAAAAACGCCAGGTGATAAAACGAATGCCTGTGTGGGAAATGTATATCCCGGTGAGCTGCCAGGTATTCAGAGAACCTTGCTACCAGTATATCTTCAGATGCCGGCTTTCCCATAGCCAGGGAACAGATATCGTATGTTGGAATGAGCGCCTTTGACATGATGCAACAAAGGTACAAAGGAAGTAAGAAGGGGGGTTGTGGTATTAGGGGGTTTAATGGTACTTTTTACTTATTACGATAATTTTTGTGATGATCCGGGCCGGATCATCACAAAAATTACAGCGCTTACTATTGTTTCACATATTTCATCAGCCACTCGTCCATTTCCCACAACATATGCAGGATGCTTTCCCTGGCGGCGTAGCCATGGCTTTCCTGGGGCAGGAATACCAGGCGTGCGGTGCCGCCGTTTCCTTTAAGGGCATTGTACAATCTTTCGCTTTGTACCGGGAATGTACCGGAATTATTATCTGCTTCCCCGTGGATCAGGAGTATGGGCGTTTTCAGCTTATCAGCGTAAGAGAATGGCGACATTTTATAGTATACTTCCGGCGCCTGCCAGTAGGTGCGTTGCTCGTTCTGGAAACCGAAAGGCGTTAAAGTGCGGTTATAGGCGCCGCTGCGGGAGATGCCTGCCTTAAACAGGTTCGTATGTGCCAGCAGGTTAGCCGTCATAAACGCGCCATAGGAGTGCCCTCCCACTGCAATACGGTCTTTGTCGCCAATACCCATTTCTGTGATCTTGTTCACCGCCGCTTCCGCATTCATTACCAGCTGGTCAATAAAAGTATCGTTGGGCTCTTGATCTCCTTCACCTACAATAGGCATTTCGGTGGCGTCCATTACTGCAAAGCCGCGGGTTACCCAGAATACGGGCGAGCCATAGTTCACACGGGTGAACCGGTAGGCGGAGCCGCGCACCTGTGCGGCATCGCTGGCAGATTTGTATTCCCGGGGGTATGCCCACATCAATACCGGCAGGCGGCCGTCTTTGGCAGGGTCATATCCTTCCGGCAGGTATAACATAGCGGTGAGGTCCACGCCATCTTTCCTTTTGTATTTCAGCAGTTGTTTCTGCACACCTTTCAGCTGCGGCTGCGGATGGGGAAAGGCAGTAAGCGCCACGGATGATTTCTTTTTAAGATTTTGCAGGTAATAGTTTACGGGAGATGATACTGATTCGCGTGCAATTACCACTACAAGTTTGGCCGGATCAATAACGTCGGCTACCTGCTCATAGTAAGGCGCTGATGAGCGCCAGAGGATCTTTTGTTTGTTGTTGTTTAAATTAAAAGAAGACAGGAAAGGCCGGTCTCCTTCAGGAGAAGCACCGGGAGCCGTCATCAGTAATTCCTGTGAAGGCGACACATATAATACAGACCTGTTGTACTGGTTCCTGATGGTTACCGGTGATCCGGGATCGTTGTAGCGGTCATTTTCGGAGCGGTCTATCAGTGTAACCGGCGCCTGTGAAGGATTAGCCGGGTTAATACGGCTCACCTTTATTTTCTGTTGGGTATTGTTGGCGTCGTATACCAGTGCCAGCTGATCGTTTGCCCAGCTGATGCCCGCAAAGCGGTTCACTGTTTTCACCAGCTCCTGTGGCGCAGCGGTGAATGGTGCAGGCAGGATATTGATCACATCACGGAAAGGCACTTCCTTTTTAGGATCGCCTCCATCCAGGGCCTGTACCCACCAGATAGTGGCCGGTGCATCATTACGCCAGGCGAAGTGTCGGGGATAGTTGCTGGTAGCATCAAATCCTTTCGGCCGTACTTCATCCAGCGGGTTGCTGGCCAGTTTCTTTACCAGCTCTCCATTCATTTTCCACACTTCCACTTCTGTAGGAAAACGGCTTGAGCCTACCAGGTAGGAATAAGGGCGGTGCAGGCTTTCCATCAGCAGGTACTGATTATCCGGCGATGGGGAGGCGGTTACATACACTGCGGGTTTGCCGATCACCTGTTCGCTGCCTTCGCCGATGATCACCGGCTCGGACCGGAAGTAATAATCAAACAGCTGCTCGTCGTAAGGATTTTTCAGCATGTCCTGGTAAGTAGCTGCAGGAGCGGCTTTACCGGTGGTTTGCTGTACGGTTGGCCCTTCCGGCGCCAGTGGTTTCTCGGGCGCTTTGCCAATGGAGGCAGGTACCGCCAATACCAGGATACGGTTATCATCGATCCAGGTAAACGCAGGTCCTGCTATATCATTCAATGCGCGCGTGCTTTGCTGTGTGGCTGCACCGGTAGCAATGTCTGCTTTCCACAAGGTGATGCGGCTGTTGTCTGTAATGGTAAAAGCGATGCTTTTTTGTGAAGGCGACCAGCTGATGTTGCTGATGCGTGCATTGGCAGGCAGGCCGGTAACTGCGTATTCATTGTTGCCTTTGATGTTTTTGATGCGGATGGCAGTGATATAGGCAGCGCGGCTGGGGCCAAAGTTGGCCGGGTTGATGCGGGCTCCTGCCAGCCGGTATTCCGGCTGCGACAGCTCTTCAATAGAAGGGTAACTGGTTCGCTCCATGATCAGCATTACATCTCCCTTACTGTTAAAGTCGGTTGACGGCGAAGGGGCTGCCATAGCCAGTTCCATGATACTTTTTGGAGGGACCTGGTATTTCAGCGCATCCTGAGCCTGGGCCTGGAAGGTGATGAATAAGGATAGCGACAGTATTAATTTTCTCATAGCGGTTGATGTTGATATTGATACCTGATCCGGCCAAAATAAACTTATTGCCACAGTCTGCAAAGCAGAAAATGATGAGTGAAAAAAAGGAAGAACCTTGTTGTAAACCAGGCACAGGATTTAAACCTTTTATTGGAATAAAATCTGCCACTAAATTACCATCCGGGCAATAGGCGGCAAAACCAATCCGCCGGTTTTGCCGCCTATTGCCCGGATTTCGTAGCCGTAAATCGGGGTAAGTGCATGCACTAAGCATTGGAAGTGCATCATGAGTGCATTGCGGGCGTATGGGAGTGTATGAGAACTGTATGATGAGTACTACACATAGACAACTCCTAAGTATCCGAGAAGCATCTGTACGCCCATTCATTCCTTAACCTGACAATACTGAATTTTTATTGTAACCTCTCTGACCCGGCTTCTCATCTCCCGAAAAAAAAATATAAAAAAGTAAAAAGTTCCATTACCTTTGCAAACATCAGATGATATGATGAATACAAACAGTTCTCCTTTAAAACGACTCAGCCTGGCAGAAGAGGTGGCAGACCGCCTCCAGGAGCTGATCAGATCCGGTAAGTATGCGGTGGGCCAGCAATTGCCCACAGAGCCGGAATTGATGTTGCAGTTTAGCGTAGGCCGGTCCAGTATCCGGGAGGCAGTGAAAATACTGGCCCATCGCGGGCTGGTGCGGGTGCAACAGGGGTTGGGCACTTTTGTACTGTCGCAATCCGGCTCAGGAGAAGCATTATCGCAGCGGTTGCAGCGGGCCGATTTTGAAGATCTGAATGAAGTGCGTTTCCTGCTGGAAGTAAAAATTGCGGAGAAAGCTGCTATTCACCGCAGCAGTAAGGATATTGAGAAGATGAAGGGCTTTCTGAAAAAGCGATTTGAATACGCGTCCAATAACCAGCTGGAACCCTGTATCCAGGCGGACATTAATTTTCATAACGCGCTGGCGGAAGCAGGTAAAAATGAAATCATGCGCGACCTGTACAGAACTGTGGCAGAGCACCTGAAAAAATCTTTCCTGCAGCGTTTTGCCAATACAGACAGTTTTGTGCGCACACAGCATTATCATGATGCGCTGCTGCAAAGTGTTATCGATAAAGATCCTAAGAAGGCGCTGGTTTGGGCAACGAAGATCAGTGACCAGAACAAATAATTTTTTTACCCTTAAACATCAGATGATCTGATCTTAAAAGAACAGAAATGGAAACAACATTATCAGAACAGCATAAAACAGCCGCTCAACAGGCAGCTCAAAACACAGTGCTGTCTATCCTATTGGCATTAAGTTTTACCCACTTCCTGAACGACACGATGCAATCGCTCATTCCTGCCATGTACCCTGTGCTCAAAGATTCGCTTAAATTAAATTTCACACAGGTAGGGTTAATTACCCTTACATTCCAGATGTCTGCCTCACTGCTGCAGCCACTGGTGGGCCTGTATACCGATAAAAAACCGCAACCTTATTCGCTGGCTATCGGCATGACCTTCACGCTGATCGGGCTGGTATGTTTGTCGTTGTCGCACAACTTCCCTATGGTATTGGTATCCGTAGGATTGGTAGGTGTTGGTTCCGCCGTATTTCATCCCGAAGCATCGCGGCTGGCGCATATGGCTTCCGGCGGAAAACATGGTATGGCGCAATCGCTGTTCCAGGTAGGCGGTAATGCCGGCAGTTCCCTGGGACCGCTGCTGGCGGCCATGGTGATTGTTCCTTTCGGGCAGTTCCATGTGATCTGGTTTTCCGTGGCCGCTTTGCTGGCTATCGTGGTAATGCTGAACATCAGCAAATGGTATCTTTCCAATACACACCGCATTAAACCGAAAAAGGCGGCGCCGGGGCTCGACAGGCCGAAGCTGTCCAACTCCAAGATCATATTTTCGCTGGGCATCCTGCTGGTGCTGATCTTCTCCAAATATTTCTATATGGCCAGTATGACCAGCTACTATACCTTTTATCTGATGGACCGCTTCCATATTTCCACGCAGGCATCGCAGGTGTACCTGTTCATCTTCCTGTTTGCAGTAGCGGCGGGTACTTTCATTGGCGGCCCTGTGGGCGACCGCATCGGGCGTAAATATGTGATCTGGATCTCTATCCTGGGCGTAGCGCCGTTCTCCCTGCTGCTGCCGCATGCCACCCTGTTCTGGACAGCTGTGCTTAGTGTATTCATTGGCGTTATACTCTCCTCCGCATTTTCTGCCATCCTTGTTTACGCACAGGAACTGGTGCCGGGTAAAGTGGGCATGATTGCCGGCTTATTCTTCGGGCTGGCCTTCGGGATGGCCGGTGTAGGCTCTGCACTGCTGGGCCGCCTGGCAGATGCCACCAGTATTGCCTATGTATACCAGGTTTGCGCTTATCTTCCGTTAATAGGACTCCTTACCGGGTTCCTGCCCAACCTGGAGAAAAAGAAATAGCAGCGTTTAGCGGAAGCCCATCGCCTCCGCTAAATTCGCATACATTCGCACACTAAAACAATGGTTATGTGGAAAGGCATACTGCTTGTGCTGCTTGGCGCATGCAGCTTTGGAATTTTATCAACGATCGTTAAATCGGGTTATCAGCAGGGATATACATTAGGCGAATTATGCAGTGTACAGGCGGGTTTCGGGATGGTGGCGCTATGGATCATCCATGCGCTTTCCGGTAAAAGAACAGTCGGGCCAGGCAACAAGGCTGTCCGTACCTGCTTTATCCTGGGCAGTTCCACCGGCCTGGTAAGCATCACTTATTACCAGAGCGTACAATATATTCCTGCCAGTATTGCCATTATACTACTGATGCAGTTCACCTGGATGAGCATGCTGGCAGAATGGATCATCTATAAAAAGCGGCCCTCTACCTTACAATGGGTGGCCGTATTTTTCATTCTTGGCGGCACCCTGCTGGCGGGAGGCTTATTTAACCATGGCCACAGCGCCCTGAACTGGAAGGGCATTGGCTTTGGCCTGCTGGCGGCCATGTGCTATACCGTGTTCATTGTGATAAGTGGCCGCGCAGCCGCTTCATTGGGGCCGGTGCTGAAGAGCGCGTGGATTGTTACCGGTGCATTTGTGCTCATCAGTCTCATTTTCCCGCCGGTATACCTCTATAACGGCCGCTTTACCGGCACCAGCCTGTGGATATGGGGCATTCCCCTCGCCCTTTTTGGTACCGTGCTGCCACCTTTCCTTTTTTCAAAGGGAATGCCTCAAACCGGTGTGTCGCTGGGCGCTATCCTCAGCGCTGCCGAGCTGCCGGTAGCCATGCTGGCTGCCACCATTTTCCTGCACGAACCCGTATCATCCCTCCAGATACTGGGTGTAGCCATCATATTAGGAGCTATTGCCATGGCAAACGGAAAACGCCGGAAATGAAAACCCATGAGGTGTTTTTTTTATTTATCTTTGCTCCCTCATTAGTGATTTACGAACTGTTTTTTCATGAAAGCATTTAATTTTTTTATTCTATATCGCCTCCCGATCGGTATCCTGTTACTGATAGGCGGTATTGCGCTGGGCCTTACGGTTGGCTGGTGGGAAGCCACCATTGTACTGGTACTGGCAGTAGTGTGTTTGGTAACGCATGTGATGTTTGGCCCGATGAGGATAGTTCAGGAAGCCGTGGAAGCCGGCGATATTGAAAGGGCTACCGCCCTGATGAACCAGGTGAAGTTCCCTAAACTCCTGTACAAACCTATCCGCTCTGTATACTACTTTATGCAAAGCAACATGGCCATGTACTCCAACGATCTCGATAAAGCTGAATCCACTATACGCCAGAGCATTAACTCCGGCAGCCCTATGAAGGAATACGAGGGTATGCAGTATTTTCAGCTGGGTACGATCGCCTACCAGAAAAACGACCTGAAAACGGCTGATCAGAACCTGAAAATAGCGATGCGCAAAGGCTTACCGGACAAGGAAAACTCGGCTGCGGCCCTGTTAACCCTGGCGTCTATTGCCATGAGCCGCCGCGATTTCAAATCGGCCAAAGAATACTTCCGCAGGGCAAAAGCTCAGAAGCCCACCACTGCGCAGATTGTAAGCCAGATCAAAGAAATGGATAAATATATTTCCCGGATGCCGGGATAAGCAACCTGCTTCCGGCAGTTTGCCTCAGAAAATGCAGTGGCGATAAAGTAACCTAAACCTTTGTCCCCGCTGCATTTTTTATTTTATAAATCGCTAACCAACATCGCGGATGCAATTAAAACTTTACACGTCCCTTTTTCTGTCTGCTGCACTGTATACTGCTGCTGCCGCACAGGATACCAGCCGTATCAGCCAGCTGAATGAAATCACCGTTACTGCCGCCAAAGGCCCTCAGAAGGCCGGGGAAACCGGCAAGGTAGTCACTATCCTTTCACATGAATACCTGCAGCGTAACAGCGGCAGGAGCATTGCCGGTATCCTGAACCAGCAAACCGGCCTGATCATCAACGGCGCTGAAAACAACCCCGGCACTGTATCCAATGTGTACATGCGCGGGGCCTCCAACGGCAATACCCTTATCCTGGTAGATGGCCTCCCTGTAAGCGATGCTTCCCAGATCAATAACACTTTCGATCTTAACTTCATTACCCCCGACCAGGTAGAACGGATTGAAATACTCCGTGGCAGCCAGTCGACCCTCTATGGCTCCAACGCCGTAGCAGGAGTGATCAACATCATTACCCGTAAAACGGGTGATAAAAAATTTGGCGCAGGCGCCACCGCCAGCTATGGCAGCTACCACGATTTCCAGGGTAACGTAAATGTGCATGGTAATATTAACCGGTTCTCCTACCTGGTAAGCTATAAACATGAAAACACCAGGGGTTTCTCCGATGCCTACGACTCCACCCGCAAAGCAGGGTTTGATAAAGACGGTTTCCGGCAGCATAATGTTTTTGCCAAACTGGGGCTTACTGCCGGGAAACGCTGGAATTTCGGCTACCTTTTCAATTTCAGCGATTACCACCACGACCTGGATGAGGGTGGCTACAAAGATGAAACGGATTATACCGGTAAGTCGAAATACCTGCTCAATGGCTTCAACAGCGAATACCGGTTTAAAAACGGGTCCTGGCACGTGTTGTACAGCTACCAGCACACCAACCGGGAAATACTGAACGACTCCGGTTATGTGGGCGTAGGCGCTTATGCACGGTACGACAGCTCCCTGTTCACCTCAAACATCCACCAGCTGGAAAGTTATGTGAACCTGGATCTGAGCAGCCGCATCAGGCTGATCGGAGGCGCCGCCTATTCCCGCTCGGCCACTGATCAGAAAGATTTCCTGGAAAGCACCTATACCCCGGGAATAGTGACCACCATGTTATCGCCCGACACCTCGCATACCAGCCAGATCAGCCTGTATGCCTCATTCCTGCTGCGTAACATGAATGGGTTTAACCTGGAAGTGGGCGGCCGGTTCAATCACCATAGCCTGTATGGTAATAACCAAACCTTCTCCTTTAACCCTTCTTACCTGATCAATCCAAATCATAAGGTATTTATCAATATTTCTTCCGCCTATACGGTTCCAACCCTGTACCAGCTCTATGCAAATGGCTATGGCAACCGGGACCTGAAGCCGGAAACCACTACCAGCTATGAGGCCGGCTACCAGGCCAATGTGGCCAAAGGCAAGGTAGATTTCCGGGTAACCGGTTTTGCCCGCAATACCCGCGACCTGGTGATCTTCTATTTTGATCCTGTCACCTTTTTCAGCCAGTACCGCAATGCCAACAAACAAAAGGCTTATGGCGCTGAAGCGGAAGTTACCTGGAGCATTACAAAAAAGCTCCAGGTAACAGCCAATTACACGTATGTGGATGGCCGGGTTACTGTGAACCAGAATGGTAAGGACTCTTCCTACTACAACCTGTACAGGGTGCCTAAGAACGCCGTGAATGCCACCTTAGGTTACCAGGCCACCCGGGCGCTGTACGTATCGGCTACCGCTAAATACATAGATAAGCGTTTTGAGGGAGCTAACCCCATGGGGGATTATTATACCGTGGATTTATATGGTGAATATAAATTTGGTAACTTGCTTAAAATTTTCGCCGGTTTCAGAAATATTACGGATTATCAGTATTTTGATATTTCCGGATATAATTCACGCCGGTTTAATTTTAATACCGGTATCGTAGTTAATTTGTAAACATTAAAATCAACATAATGTCTTTAAAGAATCTTAATCCACGATTTGGTGTATTGCTGCTTTTTATCCTGGCAGCAGGTGTAATACGTGTTGTGTTGGGATCTGATGCTACTATGCAACCAATCGCCATGTTTACCCCGGTAGGCGCTATGGCTTTATTTGGCGGCGCTTCTTTTTCACAGAAATGGAAATCATACGCTTTTCCTTTATTAACGCTCTTTGTTAGCGACGTTATCCTGATGCAGGTTTTCCATAAACAATTTGCAGAAGGCTTACTGTACAGGGGCTGGGTATGGAATTACGCCAGCTTTGTACTGATCGTATTACTGGGACAGCTTTTAATCAAAAAAGCGAGTGTGGCCAACGTCCTGATGGGCTCTGCAGGCGCAGCGCTCCTGCACTTCCTGGTGTCTAACTTCGGCGTATGGATCAGCGGTTCCACCAACATGCTCACCGGTTTACCGTATACCAAAGATGCAGCAGGATTAGCCAGCTGCTATATCCAGGCGATTCCGTATATGTGGTATGTGCTGGTAGGTAATATTGTTTACTGCAGCATTTTCTTTGGCAGCTTTGAACTGGTTAAACGCAGACTGCGTTTTGCACAATAGTATTTTTACATTTGTTTTTTAGAGATTTGGGGCTCAGGCAGATGAACACATTTGTCTGACTCTAAATCTCTAAATTATTATAGGGGATTTCATATTTTTCCTTCTTCTGCATAGCATTTCTGTATTAGCACCCTGGCTACAGTTTAACTGTAATACCCATACGAAAACAAGACATACGAAAATAAATCACAACACATGCGCAGCATTTCACGCAAATTTCAGGTTTCCTTTATTGCAGCAGTATTCGCTATTGCAGGTTTAGCCTCCTGTTCTAAGGATAACCAGGCAGAAGTAATTATACCACAGATAGTAAGCCCGGGATTAAAAAACGGTAATGATACCATCTTTATTGGCGACAGCCGGGTACTGAGCCCCCAGCTGGCAGAAGTGAAAGATCCTACTTTCCTCTGGCTGGTAAACGGCGTGCAGGTAAGCACCGATTCCACCTATACTTTTACTGCAACAGCAAAAGGTGATTATACCATCTCCTATAAAATAATTTCCGGCAATGCCCTGGCTACTTTCTTTTACCGTATTAAAGTACTGGGCAAATTTGAGAACGGCTTCTTCCTGGTGAATGAAGGCTGGTTTGGCCATGGCCCCGGCGATGTGAATTTTTACCGCAACGGGGAAGATTCTGTTTACCAGGATGTATTTCAGCGGACCAATCCCGGTAAAACATTGGGCACTACCACTGATTACGGCGCTATTTACAACAATAAAATGTACCTGGTATCCAAACAGGGCGCCTTTGTGGTAGCCGATCCGGGTACCATGAAAGAAACCGGTCGTATTGACCAGCTGCCTGCTGCAGGTAATTCCTTTTGCGGCATAAACAACAGCACCGGCTTAATAGGTACCGCCGATGGCGTGTATCCCGTTAACCTGCAGACGCTGGCTGTAGGCAGTAAACTCGCCGGCGTAACCGGCCAGGTGGGTGGCATCATAAAAGCTGACCCTTATGTGCTGGTAATGTCACAGTCGCAGGGTATTGTGGCATTAAACAACACCGATCTGAGCGTGGCCAGGGTATTAGGCCTTGCAGATGTAGGCTTTACCCGTACACCGGACGGCACCGTGTGGGCAGCCCGTGATAACATGCTGTTTGCCATTAATGCCAATAACCTGGAAATAGATACCGTAACCGTTCCCTTCCCGGTATATGGCTCCTGGGGTGCATGGAATGCGGGTATGCTGAGCGCATCTACCACTGAAAACGCGGTATTTATCGGCAAAACAAATCCATGGGGCGCCGGCGGTACAGAAGTATACAAATATGCAGTTGGCAATTCCAATTCGCTGAATACACCATTTATAACCATCCCGGCCGGACGTGAAATGTATGGCGCAGGTGTGAGATATAACCCTGGCAACAATACTATCGTGGTAACAGATGTGAAATCTGGTTACGGCGATAACTATAAAAACAATACGCTGTACATCTATGATGCCAGCAACGGCGGGCTGAAGAAAAGCGTGAACTTCACGGGCTTCTTCTTCCCGGCCATGCCATTGTTTAACTAATCATTCCTGTGGCCGGCTTTGATCAAAGCCGGCCACAGGAACAGGCTAAAAGCTTTTCTATGCTTCATTTAATTACAGGCGGCGCCCGTTCGGGTAAAAGCAGGTACGCACAGGAGCTGGCCTTATCACAAAGCGCTCATCCCATATATGTGGCCACTGCCAAAGTGTGGGATGATGATTTTGCACAACGCATACAACGGCATAAGGAGGAAAGAGGCCCCGCATGGGTGAACTATGAAGAAGAGCTGTATGTAAGCCGTCTTCCGCTGGACGGGCACACCGTAGTGATCGACTGCATCACCCTCTGGCTTACCAACTTTTTTACTGCACACGATTATCATACCGGCAATACGCTGCAGGCCATCCAGGCGGAAATACACGCCATTCACCAGAAAGCAGGCACTTTTATTATTGTAACCAACGAGATCGGGATGGGCGTTCATGCCGAAACAGAAGCTGCCCGAAAGTTTACGGACTTACAGGGCTGGGTGAATCAATATACAGCACGTATATCCGGCACCGTTACACTAATGGTGTCTGGCATCCCGGTTGTAATTAAAAAAGAAGTGTAAAAAATCTCTCATGATGAATGATATCCGCATACCACCAGTGTCTGCCAAACTAAAAGCCGCACTACAGGATAAGATAGATCAAAAGACCAAGCCCCCCGGTTCGCTGGGAAAACTGGAAGGTATTGCCCTGCAGGCCGGCCTGGTACAAAATACACTGAGCCCGTCTGTAAGGAATCCCGCTATCATCGTATTTGCCGGAGATCACGGCATTGCAGCCGACGGACAGGTAAATCCTTTTCCCCAGGCCGTTACCGCTCAAATGGTATACAACTTCCTGAACGGCGGCGCCGCCATCAATGTGTTTTGCAGACAGCATCAGCTGGATCTCACCGTGGTGGATGCCGGGGTAAACCATGTGTTTGCACCGCATCCGCAGCTGAAAGACCGCAAGATGGGTATGGGCACGCAAAACTTCCTGCATATGCCGGCCATGCAGCTGGATCAGTGCAAACTGGCCATGCAGGCGGGTGCCGAAGAAGTGAAACTGCTTTCCGGGAAAGGCTGTAATGTAGTAGGCTTCGGGGAAATGGGCATAGGCAATACCTCCGCGGCATCGTTGCTGATGAGTCATTTTACCGGCATACCTGTAGCTGAATGCACCGGTGCAGGCACCGGCAGCAATACACAGCAGCTAACACAAAAGAAGGCCATACTCCAGCAGGTAATGGCCAAACATGCAACTCCCGCTTCGCCGGAGCAGGCCCTCGCCACATTTGGCGGCTTTGAAATTGCCATGATCTGTGGCGCCATTCAACAGGCCGCAGCCCTTAATATGCTGGTGGTGATAGACGGCTTTATTGTAACCGCCGCCTTACTGGCAGCCGTACAAATGCAACCCAACGTAAAAGACTATTGCATTTTTGCTCATTGCTCTGAAGAAAACGGACATAAGGCGATGCTGCAACATCTTGAAGTATCACCTTTATTACAAATGGATATGCGTTTGGGAGAAGGTACAGGCGCCGCACTGGCCATCCCCCTGATCCGGAGTGCTGTAGCCTTTTTGGAAGAAATGGCCAGTTTTAACAGTGCACAGGTATCAAACCGTACGATATGAAAAAACAGTGGCAGCTACTGCTAACCGCTATCATGTTCTATACGCGTATACACGTTCCCGTTAGTACCCCATGGTCCCCGGAAATGCTCAGTCAGGCTACCCGCTACTTTCCCCTGATAGGATGGATAACAGGTATTATTATGGCGGGCGTGTTGTATATACTTGGCAACATTGCCCCTCCCATGGTGAGCATATTACTGGCGATCATTGTAGGCGTTTGGATCACCGGCGCTTTTCATGAAGACGGGTTTGCAGATATGTGCGATGGTTTTGGCGGCGGATGGAGCAAAGAAAAGATCCTGGAGATCATGAAAGACAGCCGCATAGGCACTTACGGGATGCTGGGACTGCTGCTGATCATGACCCTTAAATACCTGTCGCTCCAGGAACTATCGCTGTACAAAGTGATGCTGGCCATTATAAGTGCCCAACCACTGAGCCGCTTTGTAGCCGTAACAGTGATCTATACCCATAAATATGTGCGTGAGAACGACGACAGCAAGGCCAAGCCCATTGCCCGGGGCATTTCCCTGCCCGACCTGTGGATAGCCGCTCTCTGGGGCTTTATTCCTTTTATTGCAGCCATGATTTACCTGCAGAATTACACCCTGTTGCTTACCATTCCGGCCCTGGTTCTTGCCCGCTGGTATATGGTGCGGCTTATGCAGAAGTGGATAGGCGGCTATACCGGCGATTGCCTGGGGGCCGTGCAGCAGGTATCGGAAACTGTTATTTATTTATGCTTTTGTATTCTTACATGGAAATATATCTGATCCGGCATACCACACCGGCTATAGAAAGTGGTATTTGTTATGGCGCATCCGATGTAGATGTAGCTGACAGTTTTGATACCGAGGCAGCCCGTATAAAGCCCCTGATCCCGGCGGGGCCACTGGAAGTATACAGCAGCCCGCTGCAACGCTGTGAAAAGCTTGCAGCTGCGTTATTCAGTAACTATATCAAAGACGACCGGTTAAAAGAAATGAACTTTGGTAACTGGGAGATGCTGCCCTGGGAAAGCATCAGCAAAAATGCCCTGAGCAAATGGGCAGACAATGTAGTGTTTGAGCATATTCCCGGCGGGGAAAGCTATGAGGAACTGTATAACCGTAGTATAGCCGTACTGGAAGAGATCACTGCTACGGAAAAGGATACGGTGCTGGTTACGCATGGCGGGGTGATCCGCTGTATAGTGGCGCATGTGACCGATACTCCGCTCGTGGATGCGTTCGACATTTCTGTGGATTATGGCCATATTTCGCATCTGAGAGTAGAGAACGGAGAGATAAAAGTGATAAATTATAATCTGTAAATAATTGTCTTTAAACAAATTATACTAAAATTTTTAAATATCTCCCTAAAAAACAAAAAAACTGGTATTTCGTGCTAACTTTATGTTTGCATATACCGTATATAAAAGCACACAATAAAATCTGTTATAATGACAACATCTTTTCTGAATATCCCGCTTTTGTTTTTGCAGGAAATAGGTATCAAAGAATTACTGCTGATAGCATTGGTAGTATTGTTATTGTTTGGTGGTAAGAAGATACCTGAGCTGATGCGTGGTTTGGGTAGCGGCATTCGTGAGTTTAAAGATGCCAAAGATGAACCAGGCAAAAAAGGAACTAAAGCTGACGCGTCTGACGCCAAAGCGAACTAAATTCCTGTTATAAAAACAAAAGGCAAATTGCGCATTCAGCATGCACGATTTGCCTTTTTTTATGGGTTTAACAACCTGTTCTTATCAGGCTGCAATCTGTACTTCATCCAGGGTTGAAGCGCTTTTATTGTTCACTGATTCAACTCTTTTTTTAAAATACCAGGCAGATGCCAGCATCATCACGATACCTGTTACAGATACGCCCAATACTGCATCCGTAAAAAACTGGCTCCACGATAAAGCCATCCCGCCAAAGTTCCTGAACAACATCACCAGCACACTTCCCAGGTAGCCAAATGAATCGGCTACATAAATGATAAACCCTACGTTGCTCACGTATTTAAATACCGCAATAAGTCTTTCAAAGAAAATACAGTTAAAGGGAATGTAACCCATATATAACCCCAGCCCTGTTAAGGTCATCCACCATACAGGGTCCAGCCGGTGCTGCCGGAATAACAGGGTGCTGATCAATGCCAGCAGGAACCCGGTGATCACAATAAAGTGATTCAGCATAAACGCGTGAAAATTATTCTTCACAAACACCAGCAATCCCATGATCACAATGATGGCCAGCGAAACAGGAATTTCCGTTTGTGTAAAAATGCCTGCCTGTGTGCCATAACCCAGGTCTTTCCAGATATCTGCCGCAAAATTATCACGCATATCCCTCAATACGGTAAGTAATACATAACTGGCAATGAGTAATACCAGTCCCGGTAAAAAGGTATGAAGAAATGTTTTCCTTTCCTGTTTGTTCATAGGCGCGCGGCGGGTTCTCAATTGCTCATCCTCAGGCGAAGGAGGCGGGATCTGCTCCAGCAACAGTATACAGATCATGATGGGCACAATAAATACCAGGCCGGTGATAAAAGGCATCCAGTATTCCGTTACATGCCAGCTCACCACCGTCATTTTACCTACCGATTTTACAAACCCAGAAGAAAAGATAAAGCTCACTGATAATACGGCTCCCATAAACTCCGTGCTGCGCCGGCCTTCCAGGTAACTGAACACCAGGCCCCAGATCATGCCCAGCGGAAACCCGTTAAGAAAAAGAAACGCAATATTATACGGCGCCGGCACCATGGCGAAACCCAGTAAGGCCAGCCATGATATACCTATCAGCATCATGATGCTCTGCGCCCGTTTATTCCCTTTCATTTCTGCAATAAAACGGATACCGTAAAACTTGCTGCAGGCATAACCAATTGTTTGTGTAATTACCAGCCAGATCTTATAATCAATGCCCAGGAAAGTTATGCCCTCGAAAATGCCCGCTGTAAACGGCTTCCTGAAGGCATACATGCAGGAATATGTACCAAAGGCCACCAGGGCTGCATACAGTGAAAAAGTAACATGATGCGCATGCTGCAACCGCTTCCGTATCCAGGTAATATTCAACATCTTTTTGACAAATGGTTTGGGACAAAGGTGGGGGTTCAATGTAAACTCATTGTTAATAAATACTGAACTCAATGTTAAGTATAGTTAAACACTCTTTCGTGGCCTTCGGCCACTGAAATTGTCTTGGTTCCAGGATTAGGATGATTATGCTGATTACGCGGATTTTGTCTTGGAACACTGATTACGATGATTTTGATGATTACGCGGATTTTTTGTTGTTTGGATTTTGATATGTATTTGTAAGATGAAGAGTTATTATTAACAAAAAAGAGAAGAAGAAAGAAAACAATTCCTTCTTCTTCTCTTAAAAAATATCACTGAAATCAGTATAATCAGCGTAATCAGTGTTCCAAGACAAAATCCGCACTATTTCAGCAGCCACATATCCGCATTGATATCATCGGTAGTGCCGCCGAACTGGCTTTTCAAGGCAGCGGTCCAGTTGATGGTATTGGAAGAGCGGTCGGAATCAGGGTACTTGAAGCGTTTCGGAATAATGCCGCTGTTGCCTGTGCCGGAGCCTACGCTGAAAGCAGGTATACCGGTTCTTCTCCAGTTGATGTATGCTTCCCAGCCGGAGTTTTCGAAGAATGCCAGGTACTTTTGTGTGAGGATCTGTGCAAGCCCCTGCGCATTATTGCCCTGGTATTTTACACTGGTCTGTTTGTAATAGCCGTTCTCAAAATCGAACGGTACTTCATAACGCTGACCATTATACGTTTTAATAATAGATCCTGCCGTTTCAGCCGGGATACCATAAAAGCTCAGGGATGCCCTGATGCCTTTTTTATACCAGGTTTCTGCATCGGCCTCAATCCAGCCGCGATTTGCCGCCTCAGCCATGTTGAAGCATAGTTCGGGGAAGCCAAGCAACACACCCGGTTCGGCCGCATAGCTGCTGTAGTAACGGCTGCGGCTGCGCACAGAATACACGGCAGTGTCCACATTCGACATTTTCGACGACATATCATCCAGGCTTTCACCGGAAGCTGCCCCCACATAAGCGGTGATATCAGCAGGCGATTTATGCAGCTTATTCACCTGTAGTGTGGCCGGCTCCGCGGTAATATAAGCACGCGGGTCCCTGAGCGATACCAGTGTATTCAGGTAAGTGGCCGACATATTGTACCTGGTAGCGTCAAAGCCCAGGTTATCCGGGTTAGACGGATACTTGTTGATGTTATTGTAGATGAACTGCAGGTTCTGATCTGCAGATTCAATCAGCGGGTATTTGGCAGGATTACTAACAATATCCTTGAACTGCTGCGCCACTTTCAGATCAGCATCAGCTGTTTTTTTACTTAAGGTAATAAGTACCCGTAAACGGAAAGTGTTCACGGCGCGCTGCCATTTACCAAGATCATTTCCGTAATAAAAATCCCCTTTCAGAAGCTGTCCTTCTGCGGTATTGCTCTTATCGGGATTGGCGATCTGCTGGCCCAGCTGGGTATTGGCTTCTTCCAGCCATTGCAGGATCTGTAAAAATACCTGTTTTTGTTCATCATACGCCGGTGTCAGATCTTCTTTACCCTGCAATGCCTTCTTCATTGGCAGATCACCCACCAGGTTGGTCATGCGGTAAAAGAACCAGGCCCGGAAAAACTTACCTAATGCACCGTACGGGTTCACTGTCTGCCCGCCTAAACGGGAGGCTTCCGCTTCCATTTGCTGTACATTCGTGAGACTGTAGTAACTGTTCAGATCTGCTCCTCCCCAATCGTAACGCTGATCGCCGTAATAGTTATAGTTACAGCAATCGAACTGGTTCCAGCGCATTACATTGCTCCAGGGCTTATCTGAGTTCATATCTGCCAGCACGCCGCCTAACACCAGACTGGGCGGGGTTTGTGCAGGCTTATTGGTGTTAATGGCATAATCATCATACTTCTTGTTACAGCTACTGATCACAGCACCTGTTAAAGCAATGAAGGTTAATATTTTGAAAGATTTCATACAATACATTGTTTTAAAGTGACAGATCAGAAGCTGAGATTGATGTTAAAGCCGTATCTCTTCGTAGTAGGCGTTTGGAGGGTAGAAGATCCCTGGTCTGCGCCCGGGTACTGGTCCAGGTCCACGTCTTTATTTTTTGCAAAATAGAGCAGGTTCCTGCCCACAAAGGAGATATTGGCCGATCTGATGAAAGTTCCTCTCAATATGTTTTGTGGCAATGTGTAGCCTATAGTTATCTCCCGCAGTTTTGCAAATGTTTTACTGATCAGGTTTGCTTCGTTGGTTCTGTAGTACACGCTGATATAATCCTGCAGGAATGTTTTGGTGGTATTAGGTGCATACTGCAGTTTATCATAGTTGGTTACATTACCGTTATTATCGTACTGGATAGGAACGTTGTTGCTTACCACTACACCCTGGCCCAGGTAGGATTTCACGCCTTTGTAATCCTGGTAGCGGGCCTCTCCCATGGCGCCCTCCGTGGTAAGAATGTTACGTCCGCCACGAAAGGTTTGTTGCTGAATGTAATCGATCATATTACCTCCAACGCGGCCATCGAACTGGAAGCTAAGGCTGATGCCTTTATAGCTGAAGCTGTTATTAACGCCCCAAACCCAGTCGGCGCTGGCATTTCCGAGGAACTGTTGGGTTGGATTCACTACCGGGCGGCCATCTGATCCGTTAATGATCTGTCCGTCGGCCGTTCTCACGAATTTGGTACCGTAGATCTTATCTACCCGGTCGCCCACACCCACAAAGGCGTTCAGCTTGTCTTCCCCGTCGTAGATCTTCGTATATTTTTCCTGGAAGGTGGACCAGTTGGCCGTGATATTCCAGTTAAGGCCATTGGGATTTCTGATCGGGCTGCCATTCAGGGTTACTTCATAACCGGTTTTACGGGTATTTACACCGTTGATACGGTTCTTGGCATAACCGGTAGCGCTGGGAATAATTACATCGTAGATCTGCGGGCCATTCTGGCTGGTGAAGTAGGTACCGTCAATGCCTATACGGTTTTTCAGGAAACGGATGTCTATACCGGCTTCCACCGCTTTGCTGGCAAAAGGCTTCAGGTCAGGATTGGCAATAGTTTGTGAAATATAAGCCCCTGCCTGGTTCTGATATACCGGTGAAACATTGTAGAAAGAAGTATTATAGATAGGGCCATCATAAGACGACTGGTATTCAGAACCATATCCCAGCGGGTAAGTAGCCAGTGGCGTGGCACCAATGGTAGCCTGTGTGAAGCCTCCTTTTACGTTGGCATAGGAACCGCGCAGCTTCAGGAAAGATACTGCTTCCGGCAGCTGTATGTAGTCGGACAACACGGTACTCACAGCCACAGACGGGTAGGAATAAACATTGTTCCGGACAGGCAGGTTGGAAGCTTTATCGATACGGTTGGTTAAAGACACTGTTGCATATTTTCCCAGGTCGATATCCAAATATCCATAAGCGCTCAATACCAGCATAGGCGCGTAGTAGTTAGTAGCAAACAACGGGTCGCGGCTGTTGGCAAATCCATACCATCCCGGTGCATTCAGGTAGCCGGTGGAAACATAGCTGGAGTTATAACGGTAAGAGCGTGCATTACCACCTACAGAGGCATGGATACCTATTTGATGGGGAAAGGTATTGGTGTAAGACAACAATACATCCGTGTTATTTTCAAACATGCTGCGTTTATCTTCCCGGTAGTCGCCTTTACCTTCTTCACGGCCATAGGGGTGAGCCGAGAAAGGCACTTTCTCATTCCTCATCAGGTCATACGAGGTGATTTGCGTGCGGGCCAGCAGCTCCAGCTTATCATTGATCTTATAGTTCAGTTTTGCATAGCCGTTGATATCAGTTTTGTAGTGGCCGCGCAACCATTCGTAGGTCATGAACCAGGGGTTATGATAGCGTTGGTATTCTGCGTAAATAGATTGAATGCCTTCCTTACCGGGCTGCCAGTAGTTGCGCATATCGTCCATGCTCCAGTCGGCGCCCGCCCAGATAAGGGTATTATAAATAATACTGTTGGGGCCATAGGTTACATCCGGGAAATTGTTTGAATACTGGCGGTTATAGTTCATATAAGCATCCAGTCTTAACCGGGAGTTGAAGTTATAACCTGCGGAGATGTTGAAGTTGGTGATGTTCAGGGAGGTGTTGGGCACAATTCCTTTCTGGTAGGAATGTGACAGGGAGAAGCGCAGGTCTGCTTTCTCTGTATGGGAAGATACGGCGATGTTGTTGGTGCTCAGCAAACCGGTTTGCAGGAAGCGCTGCAGGTTGTTTTTACCGCGTGCGATCCAGGGTGTACCTGTGCGTTTGCCGGTAGCCGGATCTACCGGGCTATCGTACTGGGGAATGAGCTGCCCTTCAAATTTAGGGCCCCATACGTCGTAGTCGCCGTCGTTGGTTCCACCTCCTTTACCGTCTACAAAAGCATATTTACCATGATCGCCGGGACCGTATTCATCCTGTACTTTGGGGATGGCGTTGAATCCTTTTTCGAACATGGTACTGGAGTTAAAATCAATAGAAAGGCCGCGTGCATCTTTTGTTCCTTTTTTAGTGGTGATCATGATGGCGCCATTGAGGCCACGGGAGCCATACAAAGCGGAAGCAGTTACGCCTTTCAGGACGGTATAGCTTTCAATATCATCAGGGGAAATATTCCAGGTATCGGAGTTAATAGGTACTCCGTCTACCACATACAAACCAATGTTACTGCCACGGAGCAGCACGAGTGGGGCCGATAGCAGTTCGGCAGAAGCGCCTACCGTAAGACCGGCTACTTTACCTACCAAACCATTTACCGGGTTAGGTTCCCTGGCTTTGATCAGGTCTGCTCCTTTTACTTCCTGTACCGCATATCCTACTTTTTTCACTTCTTTTCGTATACCCAATGCCGTTACCACTACCTCATCGAGGGCTTTTTTATCCGGCTGTAAGAGGATAGTCACATCAGCTGCTCCTTTCAGGGGATATTCCTGTGGCAGGAAGCCAATAAAACTAACCTGGAGTACATCAGTGCCGGCTGCAGAGATAGCAAAGCTACCGGTAGCGTCGGTAACAGCGCCGCGGTTGGCTCCTTTTACCTTAACGGTGGCGCCGATCACCGGCTGGCGGTCGTCGCCCACAATAACTTTTCCCGTAATTGCTTGCTGGGCATGTACAGATAGGGTGGCGAGTAGCAGCAACAGCATGGTGCATAGCTGCCTTTTGAGCGCCCGGAGTAGATTTGATTGCATGTAAATGTAGGTTTGGATAAATTATTTACATGCAAAGTTTAAGTTCCTATGTGACCAGAATGTTAATCTATACTAAATTTAATGTTAAGTATTTGTAATCTTACTTATCATTGCCGAGGAAGAAATATACTACCAGGATCTGTGCATTCTCCTGACCTATGTTGCGGGGTTTATGTCCGAGCCGGCCGTCGAAGAAGAGGGAGTCGCCTTCTTCCAGGATATACTTTTCGTTATCGATCAGGTATTCAACGGTGCCTTTGATAATATATTTATACTCATAGGCATCCGTTTTTACTATTTGTGAGCGGTGGGCGCCTTTTTTCAGCTCGAGTAATACGATATCTACCGGGAAATTCTTCACATTTCTGGTGAGCACTCTTTTATAAACGAATCCTTTGGCAGGCTCCTTTTCAAACTCCTGGTAGGAGGCTTTTTGTTTGATAATGACCTTTGCGCTTTGGGTTTGCTGATCAATTTCGTTGAAGAACTCATTCATATCCAGCCGCAGGGCTTTAATAATATTGATCAATACCAGCAGGGAGGGTACTGTCCTGTTATTCTCTATCTGGGATATCAGCCCTTTGCTCACCTCTGCCCTGTCGGCCAGTTCCTGGATGGTAATGCCCTTAGCCTTTCTTTTTTCCTTGATCTTGTTGCTGATCTGAATAATGATATCCTCTGTCATATAAAAAGTAATTAAACAAATATAAGCAGAAAAGCAGCCGGGATGAAACGTTCCCCATTCTCCTTATATTTACACAAAATAGCATTCATGTTCAGTTTCGACCAAATCCTGGCTATTACTTTTACGTTATTTGCGGTGATTGATATTGTGGGATCTATTCCTGTACTGGTATCCCTGAAAGAGAAGCTTGGCCATATAGACGCCGGCAAAGCCACGCTGGCCTCCGGCTTCCTGATGATCCTGTTCCTGCTGGTGGGGGAGCCCTTCCTTAAGTTATTGAGCGTGGATGTTCATTCCTTTGCGGTGGCGGGTTCTATCGTAATATTTGTTATCGGGCTGGAAATGATCCTGGGACTGGAGTTTTTCAAAACGGATCCGGACGCCAAGGCTGGCAGCGTGGTACCTATTGCCTTTCCGCTGATAGCGGGTTCGGGGACCCTGACCACCATTATGTCGCTGAAAGCCAACTTCGGGCAGTACAATATCCTGGCGGGTATCTGTTTGAACCTGCTGATCGTATATATTGTGCTCCGCTCGCTGAACTACATAGAACGCTTGCTGGGCAAGGCCGGGCTGATGGTATTACGCAAATTTTTCGGGGTGATCCTGCTGGCTATTGCGGTAAAAATCTTCAAAAGTAATATCAATCTTTAATGCAATTTGGGATTGTACATTAGAAAATGTAGATTTGCGCGAGTTTTATGGCCTCGTAGTACAATGGATAGTATAAGAGTTTCCGAAGCTCCAGATTCAAGTTCGATTCTTGACGAGGCTACCAGATCCCAAACAGCCGTTTTCAATTAAAATTGGAACCGGCCGTTTTAATTGATTATGGTGCCCTTTTTATACACATTTTTTATTAGTTGACCCCACCGATAAATTTAAAAGAGAGGATAACAAATTAGGTAGCACTATTATATTTATATCAACAAGTATTCTATAAAATAAACAGTAACCTAAAATAATAATTAACCCATCCCTGATTTAATCTATGAAAAGAATATTATCATCACTGTTATTGTTAACAGGAATTGCATTGGAGAGTAGCGCGCAAAGCTATATTAACAATCAAACATCGAAGAACAAATACGGGAAGTATATAAATTTGATGTTTCCACAGCCACAATCAGCCGTATAACCAGTCGCGTGGCAGAAGATATTGTCGCTTGGCAAAACCGGCCATTAGAACCGGTTTATCTCATAGTCTGGATGGATGGCATTGTGTTTAAAGTACGAGAGAACAGTAAAGTGGTAAATAAAACCGTCTTTATCGCTGTAGGACTAAAGCGGGATGGGCTCAAAGAAGTTTTGGGAATGTGGCTGGGTAAGAATGAATCAGCCGCCTATTGGATGACTGTACTTACGAACCTGAAGACCCGTCGCCTGGAAGATATTTTGATAACAGCCACGGATAATCTGAATGGCTTCACACAGACCATAAAATCAGTCTTCCCTCAATCTGCCACCTAGGTTTGTGTAGTCCATCAGATACTTAACAGCTGCCGCTACGTAGTCTGGAAAGATAAAAAGGAATTTACCACGGACATGAAAAATGTTTACGCTGCACCGACCAGGCCAGCTGCCATGGCTGCTCTTGACGCTCTGGATGCTAAATGGAGTACAAAGTATACTTATGCCATCAAAAGCTGGCGTGAGAACTGGGAGGAACTGACCGTCTTTTTTTGACTTTCCCCTGGAGATAAGACAGATCATCTACACCACAAACCTCATCGAAAACCTGAACGGCAAAATCAGAAAATACACCAAAAACAAGCTGTCCTTCCCCACTGATGAAGCTGTGCTTAAATCGGTGTACCTGGCTTTACGGGAAGTGTCAAAAAAATGGACCATGCCCATTAGAAACTGGGGCATGATCCTGAATCAATTTTTAACTATTTTTGATAAAAGAGTGAGAATCTAGTTATTAATTTGATCCCCGATTTTTAAGTTTACACACTTATTGAAATAGTCCCTTATAAAACGGAAAAACAGTTCAGTAATGAGCTGCTTTTCCCGTTTTATTATTAATCCGATGCTTAACTATTCATTTCACTCAGCTCGAGCCATCGCATTCCTTTCTCATCCAGTAATTGAATGATCTCACCAATCCGATGGGTCATTGGTTCCATTTTATCAAAAGACAGCTCTCCATTGGATAATGTAGCTTCAATATTCTTCTTTTCTTTTTCCAGCTGCTCTATTTCCTTTTCCAGTAATTCAAGTTCCCGCTTCTCCTTAAAAGACATCTTACGACCTTTACTCTCGGCTATAACTACCGGCGTTACCGGCTCAGGTGTACTCTCTTTTTTTGGTGCAGCGGTTTTCCTTTTATCTTCTTCCTTCTCCCACTCGCGGTACTGGGTATAATTGCCAGGAAAATCGCGGATCTCCCCGTTTCCTTCAAAAACAAACAGGTGCTCCACCAGTTTATCCATAAAATAACGGTCGTGGCTTACAATGATCACGCAACCCTGGAATTCCTGCAGGAAATTTTCCAGTATACTGAGGGTTGGTAAATCGAGATCATTGGTTGGTTCATCCAGCACAAGGAAATTAGGATTCCTAAATAGAATGGACAACAGGTGTAGCCGTCTTTTTTCTCCTCCACTCAGTTTGGAGATATAGGTATATTGCTTTTCTGCAGGAAAGAGGAATAGTTCAAGGAATTGGGCAGCACTCACTTTGGTGCCGTCTGCCAATGGGAAATTTTCAGCAATGTTTTTCACGAACTCAATCACCCGCATATCCTCTTTCACTACCAGCCCGGTCTGGGAATAATTACCGAACACAATGGTTTCGCCAACATTAATTTTACCGGAGTCGGGCTGTTCGGTACCAAGGAGCATATTCAGAAAAGTAGATTTGCCTACCCCATTTTTTCCGACAATACCTACACGTTCCCCCTTTTTAAAGGTATAGTCCATTCCTTTCAGTATCTTCAGATCTCCGAAAGATTTATATACTTTTTTTAGCTCGAGGATTTTCCCTCCGAGGCGGGTCATCTTGACATTCAGCTCCAGCTGTTGTTCGGCTACCTTCGTGCTGGCTTTTTCCTTTACTTCGTAGAAAGCATCCTGGCGTGATTTCGATTTGGTGGTACGGGCTTTAGGTTGCTTACGCATCCATTCCAGCTCCTTGCGATAAAGATTACGTGCCTTATCTACACTGGATTTCTCGCTATCTTCCCTGGCAGCCTTTTTCTCCAGGTAATTTTCATAATCACCTTTATAAATAAAGAGCTGCTCCCTGTCAAGCTCCATAATTTCGTTACATACACTGTCAAGGAAATAACGGTCGTGCGTAACGAGGAGCAGGGTTACTTTTTCCTGGTCAAGATAATTTTCCAGCCACTCAATCATGGATACATCGAGGTGGTTGGTAGGCTCATCCATAATAAGCAATACATGCTTGTGTTCGAATCCGATTTCGATCAGTACCTTGGCCAGAGCCACCCTTTTTTGCTGGCCGCCGGAGAGGGAGCCAACCGGTTGGTCCAGGTTGTGTATATTAAGTTTCCCTAATATCTGTTTTACTTTACTATCAAAGTGCCAGGCGTTCAGTTCGTCCATTTTGGCGATGGCATCCGTTAACTTATCCAGGTCTGGCTCGTGTCCTTCCTCTGTAAGCAACTCGTATTCCTTGATGGCATTCAGTATTGGGTTATTATGATTAAAGATATTTTCGATCACTGTTTTCGAAAGATCAAAGCCGGATTGTTGTTCCAGCATTACAACGGTTACGTCTTTATGAATCCAGACTTTACCGCTGTCGGGAGTGTCTTTACCGCATAAAATGCGGAGCAGGGTTGATTTTCCTGTCCCGTTAAGCGCCACCAGCGCTATTTTATCTCCTTCTTCAATATGAAAAGAAATGTCCCTGAATAATGGTTTGGTCCCAAAAGATTTGGTAAGCCCTTCTACTGTAACGTAATGCATGCTGCGAAGTTATAAATTATCGGCAACACTGGAAGGAACGGGGTTATGTATTTGATATTATGATTTTTTTCGTATATTCAGTACAGGATGACCAGGCTTCTCTTATCTGATACCTTTTTTGACAAACTGTTATTTCGGCCCTTTGTCCATTATTATCCTCCCCTTTTTGCGTTTTTAAATAAAAAGCCCTTGCGCCGGAAAGCGGAAGGGCTTGCGTATGTTTAGGCACTACTAATCAGAAGTCGTAATAGAACTGGCGGAAAGTACTGCGTAAACCAATGCTAAATATCAGGTCAGTGGTTCTGGCAATATCGTTATTCACCCTTCTGGCTGCCAATGAGGTTTCTAACCGGAGATTATATTTAGGATTAAGCACATAGGCAATAGTTCCCTGTGCGTATAACAAATTGGTTTTAATTCCCTGGCCTATCCAATTACCATAATCATTAACCCGGGTAGTATATGGTTTGGATATATCATGACCATAATTGGTTTTTGCATCAGGATCATCTCCGTACTTTGAATACATCAATTCTCCCCTGCCATACCAACGCTTGATGCGATACGTAGCAATGCCAAGTACTTCCCAGAAATTTGCTCCCAACGGGTGTGCTAATGACTGGTTATAATGCTCGTAATTAATTAGAGTGCTTTTGTAAGAATAAGTGTATGGCCGAACTACATTAAATTCCCCCTGCAGATCCAGCTTATTTACCTTAAACAGATCAAAAGATCTGAAGCCCAGTTGAGCAGATTGTTTGTTTGCCCACCAGCCTTTACCACCAAACACCTCTTTCAACTTAAATTCATCCAACACCAGCTGGCCATATATTGTGGTTTTAGGAAATAACTTAAACTTGGCGTTCATACCAACAAGGGCATTATCTGAAGAGCCTTCAGAGAATTCTGCTGAGCGCAGGAAGATGATAGGATTCATATAGCTCCAGTCGAAACCACGTTTTCGACCTGATGAATCTGCATCCGGCCAGATCACAGCATCAAAGAGACCAATAGTGAGCCGTTTGCTCACGTTCCAGTCCAGAAAATGAAATACTCCCCATTTCTTATAGTATCCCAGATCGTCATAAGCCGTTGCGAAACTCTGGCTGTGTTTGTCCATAAACTGGGCCCACATAGCCGTGTATTGAACATTTCCAAGCGTCCCCGTAAGCTTCAGATATGGATAACTGAATTGTATATCAGACAGGATCAGGGAACGGTATCCATCTCCAATAAAATTCTGTCCATATCCCGCCGTTATATTAAGATACTTATTAGGTGTATAGCTTAGCAATGCACTGGCATAGTTGTAATCAAATGCCTTTCCTTCGCTATAATCCTTAATTCCTCCCTGCCCTGGTACAATCTGGTTCTTACGGATATACTGGTCAAGATAATAAGGAAACTTTCCCTGGTTTTCGAAGAAATAAGATTCAAAATAAAATTTGGTACCAATATTCGCCTGGATACTGGCTCCTCTCGTATTCAACCAGGTAGTTCTGCTTCCGTCGCGTGACTTACCGACCTGAAAATCCGGAAGAAAATCAATGAATACATTATAATCCTTGTTACGGTATTCAAGAAGGTGTTCGTTAAACAGTTTCCGGTGGAACCAGCTACGTTTAGTCGTGTCCGGATTGGTATACATGGCACTGGTATCCTCATGCAAAATAGGCTTAAAGGCAGTGTGGTGGTTACTGCTATCCAGGTAAAGTTCCCGGATGTCCTGGGGGTTATAAGGCACAATGACAGGCAACTTCTCCTGCGCATTAGCTGCACCAAATAGTAACAAAGCTGTTACCATCCAAACGAGATGTTTCATTAATTCTTTTTTGATTGCTTAAAAATGTACACGGGATCAGACATCACAAACATTCTGATAAGTCAAGTGTATTGCATTAATACATACACTTGACTTATCAAAACGCAAAGATAATATTTTCAATACATTAAGGTGACAGATGGGGATTAGTATAAAAATAGAGAATTCCGGCCACATTACGAGAGCAGAATCACTTTATCCAATTTTTGCTCTTTACTTCTTCGTAAACCTTATCAATACCTTCTTCAAGGTTGAGACTGGCTTTCCAGCCTAAATTATGCAATTTGCTTACATCCATTAACTTTCTTGGGGTGCCGTCCGGTTTACTTGTGTCAAATATCAGTTCTCCTTCAAATCCTACAATCCTCTTTATTAACTGCGCAAGATCCCGGATGCTTATATCTTCTCCCACACCGATATTTACGAGTCCCTTTTCATTGTAGTTTTGCATGAGATAAAAACAGGCATCCGCCATATCGTCGGCGTGCAAAAATTCACGCTTGGGAGTTCCCGTACCCCAGATGATAACTTCTGGTTGATTATTGACTTTTGCCTCATGCATTTTACGCAGCATTGCTGGTAATACATGAGAAGTAGTCAGATCATAATTATCGTTGGGGCCGTATAGATTAGTTGGCATCACGGAAATAAAATTACTTCCATACTGTGCCCGGTAGGCATCGCACATTTCGATACCTGCAATTTTGGCTATGGCATAAGGCTCATTTGTCGGTTCCAACGGACCGGTAAGCAGGTATTCTTCTTTCAACGGCTGTGGTGCCATTTTCGGATAAATACATGAAGAACCAAGAAACATCAGTTTTTTGGCATTATTCAGATGAGCATGGTGAATAACGTTGTTTTGAATCATCAGATTTTCATAGATGAACTGCCCACGATAGGTATTGTTTGCCATGATGCCTCCAACTTTGGCAGCAGCAAGAAATACGTAGTCGGGTTTTACATCAGTAAAAAAAGCTGCTACTGTAGCCTGATCACGCAAATCCAGCTCTTTCGAGGTGCGTGTTATAATATTATTAAACCCTTCCTTCTGCAAACGTCTCACAATAGCTGAGCCCACCATTCCTCTATGACCAGCAACGTATATTTTATCCTGAGTTTTCATGCTATTCAAATTGATTCAATACTTTATAACCCGCGTCTTTCAGTAATTTTTCACGCTGAAAAAGTTCAAGGTCTGCGGCAACCATTTCCTTTACCAATGCGGGCAAGTCGTATTTGGGCTTCCAGCCAAGTTTGGTCTTGGCTTTGGTAGGATCTCCAATCAACAGCTCTACTTCAGTAGGTCTGAAGTACCTGGGATCTATTGCAACTATTTCCTGGCCAGGCACCAAGGCCCCATCTTTCTTTATACAACTTTTCACATATCCCTTTTCGTCTATTCCTTCACCTTTAAATATTATTTCAACACCTACCTCCGCGAACGCCATTGTAATAAATTCCCTTACTGTGGTAGTAATACCAGTAGCGATTACATAGTCTTCCGGTTTATCCTGTTGCAATATGAGCCACATCGCTTCCACATAATCCTTCGCATGTCCCCAGTCACGTTTTGCATCAAGGTTCCCCATATAGAGCTTGTCCTGCATCCCTAATGACAGCTTCGCTACAGCACGTGTAATCTTCCTGGTTACAAAAGTTTCACCACGGAGGGGGCTTTCATGGTTAAATAAAATGCCATTACATGCAAACATATTATATGCTTCACGGTAGTTCACGGTAATCCAGTATGCGTACATTTTTGCCACTGCATAAGGGGAGCGTGGATAAAAGGGGGTTTTCTCCGATTGAGGTACTTCTTGTACCAGACCATATAATTCAGATGTAGAGGCCTGATAAATCTTTGTTTTCTTTGTCAATCCTAACAACCGCACCGCCTCTAAAATTCTTAATGTCCCTACGCCATCTGCATC
The DNA here is from genome assembly GCF_902150045.1 of Chitinophaga polysaccharea. GTDB lineage: Bacteria > Bacteroidota > Bacteroidia > Chitinophagales > Chitinophagaceae > Chitinophaga > Chitinophaga polysaccharea_A. Next base: position 2,804,134 of record NZ_CABFVU010000001.1, on the reverse strand, counting down.
TGCTGTATACTCAGGTGCTTCAAAACTTACCTGAACATGGCTCATTGCACCCAGGTTATATATCTCATCGGGTTGAACTTCTTGAATAATTCTAATGAGATTAGTGCTATCCGTCAGATCCCCATAATGTAGTTTAAAATGTACATTTTTCTCATGTGGATCCTGATACAAATGATCTATCCTATCTGTGTTAAAAAGGGAACTCCTCCTTTTAATACCATGTACTTCATAATCTTTTTTTAGCAATAGCTGAGCCAGATAGGCGCCATCCTGACCAGTAATGCCAGTAATAAGGGCAATCTTCATTTTTTCTTAAATATTAATAACTGTCAAAAATTAGTGATCTTGCTTTACCTTATCAATAGCTGCCAGCGTTTTTATATTTAATTGGTTCTTCTCTGTATCAAACAACCAACCCCATTTATTAAAATACTTAACAGCCGAGCTTATATGAATCATGAATAATTTTTTGTTCTTAAAAGATTCCTTTTTATGGCCATGAATAACTGATACTTCAGGGTAAAAAACAGTTCTCGAGAATCTATTAACTCTTCGTGTAAGATCATAGTCTTCCAGGTACATAAAATACCGTGCATCAAAAAAACCGGCTTTTCGAAGAACGCTTATTCTGATAAACATAAAACATCCTGACAGGCAGGGGGTATTCAATACGCTTGCATAATCAAAGTTATGTAGCTCATATTTTTCATTTCGTCTCTTTGTCCAGGATGAATCACTTAAAAAACGTCGTCCGAAAAGATCTAATGGAGAGGGAAGCAACTTACACAGTCGTTGTATGGAACCATCTTCATTTAAAACTTTAGGCATCAACAATCCGATATCGTCTTGCTGTTCCATGTATTCATAGATCTTAGATAGAATATCTTTTTCAAAAATAATATCCGGATTTATTACTAAATGATATTTTGTGTCATCCAAAATCTGTTTCATTACCAGATTATGTCCTGATCCATAACCTAAATTCCTGCCAATAAACTGATAAGAAAATCTATCTCCAAACATTTCAACTAACTCTGGGGGGTATGGTACAGGAGAATTATCCACCATATAAATCCAATACTTAAGCTTGCTTCCGGAGAATCTGTCAACTAAGGCTTTTAGTTCCTCAAAACTCTGCTTATATCTAACAATTGAAACAGTTAAATCAAACATATATGCTCTATTTGCAATCAACTTACTGTTTTTCAACAATTTAAACGAGAATAATAGCCCATAATTGACACTAACTCAAACTTTGGATGAAGCGCAAAAATAGGAATAACTACTAATAAGAAGATTAAAAATATCTTTTGCCAATTAAGAGCTTATTTAAAAATTTAATTATGGTCATTTTAGATCTTTGCTCAAATATTTAAAAATCAGACTCCCGATATTAGATATTGTCCAGCTTTTCCCATTTATGGGTCTCGAAATTAAACTTTTTTATTACACGAGCCGGACTTCCAACAGCGATGCAATAAGGCGGTATTTCCCGGGTAACTACCGACATCGCGCCAATGATGCTACCCTTTCCTATTTTTGCCCCAGGCAGTACACTAACATACTCGCCAATCCATACATTATCTTCAATAACTACCTCCTTGCGAGTTAGCATTCTATCTGAAGGTGGCATATCCGGATGGTCATGCACATCATCCAATCCATATGATCCATGACTAATATCTGTTATGAATATTTTACTGGCTATTAGAACATTATTTCCTATTATAACTTTTTTACCAGCTGAAATGTGGACATAATCATTAATTTGCACATTTGTTCCGATAATCAAAACGGGCTCGCTGCTACTTGTTTCAGGATATGCCTCAAGCCGACAGCCGACCCCTGTTGTAAAACCATTTTGCCATTGAATATTTCGGGAATTTCGTATATCGAAAGGAAAGCGGATCAGTCTGGCTTTTGGGAAAAAAATTTTTGTTCTCAACACATTAATGGCCAGTTTCATGAAACCTGCCAGTCCATAAGTTCTGTATTTATCCAACATATACTACACAATGATTGTGGAATCTGATTCCTTTTGTTTAAAAGGTAGCATTATTTCGAAAAGCTCTTTCCAACCTTTAGCAAATGGCTTCGCGTATGTTTGTTCCTTTGTGATTTCAAAATTTGCGTTTCCATTCAACACTGCCTCCATCAAATTGGCTAATTGTAATGGCTTATCTGGGTCAAAAAAGCTCACTTTGTTGTAGGTACCTACCGTTTCACGCGCATAAGGTAAATCAGCTATCAGCATCGGCTTGGCATATTCCTTAAATTCACTAATCGGAAGACCCCACGATTCCAACTTTGATGGAAAAATCAATGCTTTACAGGTGGAGTAATAGTCTGCAACTTCGTCCCTTGAGATTAAACCAATAAATCTAATATTTTTCAGATGACCGTATGTTTCTCTTATTCTCTTGGCATACCTATTTTCAGTACCTTTGAGTGTAATATAAACTTGAAAATCGCTTATTTTCCTACTATTCAGTAATTTGACAGCTTCCCCGATTACTTCAAAATTTTTAAATGGTCGCGGGAAAGCAGGGAAGAAAAAAGCCCGGGAGCGTATAAACGTATCTTCCTCGCGTTTCGTGTTAACATCAATGGAATTAACCTGGTCTCCTTCGGGTTTTGCCACAACGATTTTTTCTAATGGGAGTTTGAAAAGCTTGGCAAAAGCCTCCCTTAACCAGCCTTGCTGTACAATTACATACGAATTTTTATTTATATTTATTTTATAGAGATATTTATATAGTAAACTGAATATAAACAGAGACGGCTCTTCACGCAAATCGGTTAAGGTGGTTTTTCGGAAAATAGAAGGATTATGACAGTACACTGCCCGTATCTCTGCGTCTGTATTAGGAGTAATATCATGTAATGAAAGCCATAAGTATGGCTTATACTGACGGGAAATTTCTTTTGCCTGATAATATTCAAAATACAGTCGCTTCACCCATGATTTTTTTATTTCAGGAAAAACCAACGGCTTAATATATTCATATTCCTTAATTACTTCAGCATTATTTACAATAGCATAAATATCATAATCATCGGTGTAATTGGCATTCAGAAAACATGCACAATCCCGTAAAATAGTTAAAGGCCCCCCTTCTGTAAAATTTACAGCTGAAATAATTATTTTTTTTTTATTCATATATTCAGTTCGTTGGTAGCTGTACCCTTTATTGATTAAATGCCTTTTTATAAGAATTCGTTGTTAAGCCGAAAAAAATTAATACATAAAATATAATAGTATACGTAAGATTCTCTGTGTTAAACATAAAAATAAAAACTATTGCAAATAGCACTCTCTCAAGAGCGGTAAATCTACGAAGATACTTGGGAAAGAGCAGTGTTGGCAACAAGAAAAAAACGGCTCCTATACCAAGACTCGCAATTAACAATAGTAAACCGTCTGACCCTGTCGGTTTGGCTCCCGAATTATATTCTAATGGCCCTATAAGCCTCAAAGCATAATCTACCCGTGCATTATCGTTACCAAATCCTACCCCCAACCATGGGTGTTCCTTTAGCATAGTCCAATCAACCAAATTATCATATGCCCTGGATAAAGTGGAAGCGAAGTTTGTATCATCCTGGTTTAGCTTTCCGAAGATCATATCCTTTGCCAGTAAAAGAAAAATACCCATTGCTATCGCCGTTATAAAAACAAGCAAGACTATTTGAGAAGTGCTGAGCTTTTTAACAGTTTTCTTAAAATGCAGAAAACTAAGAAGAAAAAAAATAACAAAACCGGTTGTTGAGATCGTAGACACTATACCTAAAGCGTAAATAATGTAAGATTTCCATCTCACTTTCTGAATAACTATTTCAAAAAGAAAGGCGAGATTAATGAAAAGCTGAAATGCTCCGGGTTCCCACCAGACCCCCGAATTTCTATATCCCTGAGTTTCAATAGCACGCTCTGGCACAAAAAAAACAACAAAGTTTCTATAATAAAAATCGGCAATAGATTTGGCGGCTGGCAAAGGTGAGGGAATATTAAATCGGATTACAACAAAACTAAGTAATGAAAACAGAATTAATACTCGTATTACTTTCACATAATATGATGCAAATTGATCAAAGTTCACAATTGATGTTGCAAGTAAACCGGACAATAGCAATACCATTAACATTACTACTGATTGCATATTAGCAGATGGATTAACCGCTGCGAGTAGCAAAAAAAGAAAACTGAACAGCAATTTCTTCCGGGAGATCATTACTGATTGGAAAAACATTCCAATTGCCATAATCATAAAAAATGTAAAAGCAATTAGTAATAAACCATAGCCATATGCTTCGTAGTAAAGTGTTTTTGCGCAAAAGATACAACCAAGAATTACCAATTTCTGAACAAGATTTATTGGGATTTCTTCTGGAAATATTGCACTAGTGTTCGAGGCATTGCCATTTTCAAGATGTTCCTGAATTTTATCTCCCACTTCCTTAATTTTAATTGAATTTTAGTAATCACGCTGCTATCCCACTTAGAGATAATTCTTGCATATTCATCAAATACCCCATGATTCCCTTCAGACAACCCGCCTGTACTTATGATGGCTATCGGAATAGGTATATATTGAAAGTTTGCCTGTATTTTAAAACACGTAAATACAAAATCAAAATCTGCCGCAATTTTATACTGCAAATCAAAAGGATATTGCTTCAGGAACCGAGATCTGGCTAAAAGTGATTGATGAGAAAAAATCATCCCTCTCTTAATAGCTCTAAGTGGTTTAGCCCTGATGAGCTTTTTAAACTGATCATTATAATCTGCTAATTTATCTCCATATATAATATCTGAATCAGATGCGGCCTCTTTTATTATTCTTTGTAAAACATCCGGGGCTGTAAATAAATCTCCCGAGTTCATAAAAATTATGAACTCACCGGAGCTTTTGGAAATTCCTTTGTTCATGGCATCGTAGATGCCCTTATCTGGCTCAGAAATAAATACATCTATTCGGTCAAGATATCTTTTTATAATCGGCACAGTATTATCTTTCGAGTTGCCGTCTATAACAAGAAACTCAATATTTTGATATGTTTGTTCTAATACACTGTTGATCGTTTGTTCAATTAGCTTTTCATTATTATATACAACAGTAATAATCGATATCTTAGGGTAATAATTCATTCTTTATTTTGTCAAAATAGCATTATATAATTGCTGATACCTGGTCGCAACTTTTATAATTTCAAAAGTATTGACAATTTCATCTCTACAATTTCCTGCGTACTCTGCATACCGCACTGAATCAGAAGTTAGTAAAATAATACTTTGAATCATTTCTTTAATTTCAAACGGTTTGATAAGAGCCCCAGTAAGACCGGGCTTTATGAGATCCCCTATTCCACCAACATTAAAAGCCACACAAGGCACTCCACAACTCATTGCTTCCATAATCGTATTTGGCAGGTTCTCACTTTTTGATGTAGAAACAAAGATATCTGCTGCGTTGTAAATGACAGAAAGAGTTATTTCATCTACCACTTTACCCAGAAAAATAATATCTGCATTAAAATTGTCATTTCCTTCAGGCTTATCTCCCCCAAAGACAACCAGTTGAAAATCTTTATGGTTTCGTTTAAGTTCGATTGCCACCTCCTCGAAATAGGCATATCCTTTATTAGGATCTGCAGTAGCACCCGATGCACCAAAAAGAATAATTTTCTTGTTTACAGGAAGGTTTAAGATCTCCCTTGCGATTTCCTTTGGAAAAGGCTTAAACACGGAGGTATTAACACCGTTCGGAATATGTTCTGTGCGATAATGCTGTAGTAATGCACTTTCCCGGGCTTTGTCAAACAACCATTTGCTAGGTGTAACTATCACAATTTTCTGTTGCTGATCGTAAACCTTCTTCTTTCTGTTCCAAATCCGTTTTGTAATATCGTTTGGATCAAGAGACTTCAATAACGGACATTGTCCGCAACCACTCTGATATCGCTCACAATCATATGGAAGGTGACAGCCGCCAGTGAACGCCCAGCTATCATGTAAGGTCCAAATTACCGGTTTTTCGAGTGTCTGAATATTTTTCAGGCTTATAAAACCGTCATTTACCCAGTGTAGATTTAGAATATCCCCCTTCACAGAATGAATAGCACCATTATTCAACCAGTTAACACTAAAATAACTGCTCCTTCCAGAATATCGACGCAGGGGATATCTGTCTATATGGGGACGAACTAATGCCTTTAATTTATTAGTGTAAGTTGGGGGAGTAATTGTTGTTCCTTCGCCGGATGAAATCTGAACAACTAGATGCGAATCAATACCAATCTTTTTAAGCCCGGTATTCAATCTTACTGCAGCCTTTGCGGCCCCTCCATCTTTGTCATATGTGTTGATTTGTGTTACTCTCAAGACACTTTGTTTTTATTAACTAAAGCATTCCATCTTCTTAAAAACGGTAAAGCGTTACACACAACTCGCCCTTTGATGGAATTATAATATGACTCTGCTTCATTGATACATTCCATGACCTCAGTACTGCTAAGAATAGGGTTTCCCATGTAATTATTAAACATCTCTCTTTGCGAGGCATTCATAGACTTATCAGTAACCCTAAATGTCTTTTTCACCTCCTCTATATATTTATTCCCATAAAAGCCCTTGTCTATTTGCAAAGCAAATTCGTATTCAACACTAACTTCATCAAGATAAAAAAAACGGCAATGGGCAGCAAGCGAATAAAAAAGATTTGAACCAATAGTATTACTACTGGTATATTCAAATGATGTGCATAAATGATAAAGCCTGAAAAGGAATTTGGGATCATACATATGTCCAGCTGAAACCACTTCAAATCCGGCCTTCTCAAATGGTATATGATAACCGTGATGATAGTCCTTCCAATAAACGCATATTTTTACGGGTTGAAATTCCGGACCCAACTTCTTTAATTTGGTTATTATATCGGAGAAATCTGGTTTAACTGTAATATGATGACTTGAATGCGACAAAAAGAACAGCGTTCCACTACGTTTGGATGTGGGAAGATCTTTCAACATCTCACAAACATACAAGAATGGCGAATTTCCTTTGATAACTTTCTTAGGTACTGCTTTCAGGTATGCTGGCAGCCGATGTTGAGAGTAATTAAAAATAGTGGGGATCTTAATGTATTTTTCGTAGTCGCTTACTTTATCAGAAAAAACAATACCGTGAGGTATTATCATTTTAAGTGGATAGTCAATGTCAATACCAGCATACAACTTCAGCACTTTATCAAGACCATAGAAAGCATTCCAGTGACACAACTCGGAAGTTTTTAGTTCTCTGTCTTTACATAAAAGCTCCAGATCATTTTGCTCATCTAATGCCTGTTCCTTGGTATAATACATTTACATTACAATTTTTTTCCTTTTTATTACTATCTGCATCTGATCGTTTGTTTGGGTATAATAACTCACCCACAATACCGAATCTCGTAACACAAGCCCTGGATATCCTGTATCGCCACCCGAAGGAAGTTCTTCAAATGATTTAAAGGTCAAGTTTCTTGGATCAAATTCTGTCAAATATGACTTATAATAATTTTTCATTGATCCGGCAGCAAGTATAAGGTTTCCATTTGGCAATAACACCATATTAGGCCCCCTGACAGGATATTGCAGTTTTGTCCAATCCCACTTGGCAAAAGGATATTTTGATTTGCCAAAATAGGCCCCATTTGCACAGTCATCTCTCAAACACACATATGCTACCGAATCTTCATTAATAACAAGGCTAGCTTCAGATGGACAACCTTTGTTAAAAATATCAGCGCCTTTTACTTCATACCTCAAAAAACCCGAATCTGAACTAAAGAACAAAACCAGTTTAGGCTTTTGTGAACCACCTTTTTTATATAAATATCCAATTGAGTAATTAATATTTTTAAATTTAGTATAACGCCAGAGCCAGTAATCAGTAATTCCAACTGAGTGAGGCTTTCCTATGCCGGTTTTATTTAACTTCCAAACAAAATTATATTTCTTATCCAAAGTATCTCTTGCAAACCCTGCCAAAGACAACTTTCCTTCATTGTCAACAAAAAATTTCGGATCTCTTAAATCTAAGTAAGGAACCGAAACTGTCCCAATGGTGTTCCATGATAGACCATCAGGAGAAATTAGTATTCTAAAAATGCCGTCATAACTGGTATGACTACTTCCTTCCCGAAAAGCGCAGTAAAATTGATTCTCAAACTGCATTAAGTCGGTGAATGCACTATGCACTCCTTTTTTACTCCAGATGACCTTTAACAGATCAGCGTTTGGGTCCACTGGTATTACAGGATTCTCTAAGCCATTTTCTTTCTTACAACCAAATAATACTAAGGCACAAAATATAACTTGGGCTAAAACAAAATTATGTTTCATATATTTCTAGGTTGGGATATAGATTCCCTATAGGTAAATAAACTAATCAAAATTAAAGCACTACCGGCAAACAAGTTATAAAGCATTAGGTATCCAGCAACATTGTAGTAAAAATAGTAATAAAACAACACAATAGTTAATGCAACGGATGCTGGTAAAAAAGATTTTTTCATTGGATACTTTATGTCATATTTAATTTCAAAATAATACGACAATAAAAACTGTGAAAATTTAAGCACCACTAGTGCAGCTGCAATACCTAACAATTCAAATCTGACAGCCACTATTTTTAAAAAAGCGTAGACGAGAATCATACTGACAGTGTTTATAATGGGCAATAGTCTGGTTTTCTTTTCAAAAAATATGTTAAAAGAATAGACTATGTAATAGGCCCTTCCCACCGAGGCTAGTAGTAATAGTGGAATGTACAAGACAGCACCTTGATAGGATGAACTTGTAATTAGCTTGAGAAACGGGGACATGAAAATAAAAATCAACCCCATCAAGACAAATTCAGCTAATAATAATATATCAAAATATCGACCAACATATGTTTGTTTTCCATCCTGCAGGAAACCTTCAGAAGACAGTAGCTTATTATAAATCATCGGTGTTACTGCGTTCCATATAGAGAGGAGTATAATTTCGACGGGGGCAATCAGCGTTCGTGCGAGATTATAAATTCCCAGTTCAGAAAGAGAATAAGTACTGTTAATAAAAAAACGATCCATGGTATCGGATATGTTTCCTATTATATTATACAGCACTACTGGCGCTGAATAAATAAACAGCGCCTTGATGATGTCTTTATCGAATTTAAACTTAATGGAATATTGCCTGGCAAACCATATAAAGAGAATGATCATGGACAGGAAAAGTCCAACAAAACGCCCCCGCACATTTCCGGTAGCTCCGGCATTCATCAATACAACTCCAGTTACAATACCGGCAATTGATAGGAAAAAAGGGACTATTGTAATTATAATCGCGGCCTTGAGATCTTCCTTAATTCTAAAATACTGGAGCAATAGCTGGTTAAATGATAGAGAAATACTGCTTCCTAAAACAAAATAGCCATATTTTTTGAGCGAAAGATTTCCTCTGAATACATATTCAAATACTCTTTCACCAAACAAAGAGAGTACTAGGAATAATATTGCAATAATCAAAAATGAGGAGAAAAAAGTATTCATCAATAAATCTATCTCCTTTCCTTTCGCCTTATAATCATTAAAAAATCTAAAGATCGCTGTATTAAAACCAAAAACGACAAAGAGTATAAAATAATTCTCTGCAATATAAGCAAAACCTACAACACCATAATCTGTGGTAGTTAAATGCCGGGTATATAATGGCAATAATAAGAATGAAGCAATTAATGGTACAAACCCCAGAATTGTATAAACGGATACTGCTTTAATAAGCTTAAAATTCATCTGTTTCTAATCCTTCTTTTATTTTTTTTTGAAGTTGGCCACTCTAATTTCACTCTTACCGTTATTAATTGCATAATAGCTTATATAATAGCGATTAGCCCTTTGAACGATTCCGGGATATCCTGTTTCCTGGGCATCTGTTAGTGTAATACTTTTCAATTTCTTGTTTTTATCCAGGTCATATAACCAAACCTTCGTTTGTCCGTCTATCCGCCCTGCTACCAATAAAGTATCTTGTCCCTCAGGAAGTATATTAGGTCCGCCAATGCCTTTTATGGGCAACTCTTTCCATGCTGAGGTATCACTGTCGCCAGCACCAATGAGAGAGGGCCCTGTTTCCCGACGGATTATAACAAATGGATTTCCTTTGTTATTGAATTTAATTGTTCCTTCGGTTGGAATATCAGGCAAATCATAGTTCTTTTCAATATTCATATTGTTCAGGCTGGTGCCGGAAAGGAGAAATATTTTTGATTTGCTGTCTGTATAAAATTGATAGGCAAGACCATAGTACTTCCCATTATAATAAGTAGGTCGCCATAACCAAAGTCTGTTGCCCTTAACATCAGGCAGATTAAATTTAATAGGGGATGACCATTTTCCAGACGCGTCCAGACTTATATAATAATTATCTGCATCTATACTAGATGGAGATTTATAAGATTTCATACCAAAGGTTGTAATAAATAGACCAGGCTTACTTCCGGTAGGAATAATCAGAAACTTTGGATCGCGAAAATCAGTTCCTTCGTTATGGATTTTTTGCTGGACTTTCCAACTATTTCCATTCTTACTTTTCATAATTACCAGATAACTATTTTTTAATGCTTCTGGAGAAACTACATGTACTGGTGCTTCACGGAAAACCAGATAAAAATACCCTTTATAATAGGTAAGATCTGTAAAAGCACAGTGCTGATCTGAACTATACGCTATCACAGTTGATACTTTCCCGAAAGTACTATCTTGTGCACGGCCGTTGGTTGTCCTCAATAGTAAACAAATAGCTATTGCCAGGAACATTACATTTTTAATGCATCTTTTCATAAAGAAAAAGTTAAAGAACGGTTAACTATTAAATCATTACTTAGTGAAACGGTTTCCTAATCTTTACACTAGCAAAAAAACGGCCGAAAAATGAAAGTATTCTCGGAAGTTAGTTTTTCTGGTGAGAGTCATTATCCGGTGATTTTATAAGAACAAAGATAAATAGCATATTGGCCAGATTTAACCCTAGTATAATACGATATATATAACTTATTATTGTGATAAAATAGCCCGGGATAACCTGTATCTTTTTCAGATGGTAAATCTGTCAATTTAACTAATTTCTTCTCAGCTTCATCCAGCTTATATAAGGAAGTCCGTATTGTCGGGTCATAAGTTCGACCTGCAACATAAATGCTACCAGCGATATTTATTATACTGGGAGATTCAAGGATAATATTAAAGCTGCTCCAGGCGATGCTATCATAGGGGAATTGGGATATGCCCAACCAGGTTTTCCTATCATCGCAATCTCTCCTCGCAAAAATCATCATTGTATCGTTATACTTAAATAAAAAGGAAGCCTCGGTTGGACAGCCTTTGCCAGCGATATTTCTCCTTACAAGTTGAAACTTTGGAAATGTTGGTTTACGGGCTGAGTAAAGAGACATCTCGCTGGAAGTACGGGCAGGATTAAATCCATAGGCAATTGAATATAAAACTTGCCCATTTCTTCTTATGCTCCATAACCAATCATCTGAAACATCAGTGAAGACAGCATTTCCCCACTTATGCACAGAACTATCGTAGTGCCATATCAGGTTATCCAGCTTTGTGTTTTTTGCCCCAGCATTAATTAATAGTTCATCATCTAAGCCTATCAAAAACTTAGGATCCCTCAAATCACTACCCGGGATAACTAAAATCGTATCTGTGGTCCAATGTACCGCATCTGCTGAAACTAAAACACGGAGCTTGCCATCGTTTGTAGAATGTCCTGTACCTTCCCTAAAAACACAATACCAATTATCATGAAACTTGATAATATCCGTAAATGCCAAATAGTTACTTGCAGACCATATAGTTCTTATTTCCAATTTCGTCATATCAATCTCAAGATCCGAGCCGGACTTTCTACAACCTTGAAACAGGATTATAATAGCAAAAACTACCAACAACGAGCGCATCATAGAAGGGGATATTAGCGATTATTAGATAGCAGACCTAACATCTTTAAATGTTTAATAACATCGAATCTTAAAATAATTTCAAATTGGAGTTTCGGAAGCACAACTAATTAAACCATCATACCATAAAATCACTACTGTTGCGGTGCTATAGAATTCTGCGAAGTTCTCAATTGATACTTCAATTCGGCCAACCGCCAATCACTTAAATTGTCTATATCCTGCGCTTCCATATCATCCAGCAGTATCCCTCCAACCTTACCCAACATGTAATTCCCCGTTTCCCGGAATTTGTTAATTTCGAAAAAATAAAACTGACCAGCATCATGATAAGCAATTGGAAGATCTTGGGATCTTGCATTCAGATTCTCGGGCCAGATCATTGACAAATCACCTTCTTCATTTTGCTTCAGGGCTCTCCAGATGGGGTAACTGAAACTCAGAATCGGAATAACACAAGTTAAATCGCTTTGTATAAGCTTATTGTAAGCTCGTTTTAATACCTCTCCATTAACTAACGGGGCACAGGGATATATACAACAAGCATATTCGAACTCCCTTCCCTCCCCGGCATAATCCTCAATTACTTCTGTAAGAACTGCAGCCGTAGTAGCATAGTCATTCGAATTCAATTCACTTCTGCGGAAAGGAACTTTCGCTCCATACTGCAAAGCTACTTCCGCTATTTTATCGTCGTCGGTTGAAACCATTACGTCATCAAACAACCCACTTTCTATTGCGGCCTTAATAGAATAGGCAATAATAGGTTTACCTAAAAAATCCTTTATATTTTTGCCTGGAATTCTTTTACTTCCACCTCTGGCAGTTATTATAGCAACATTAGCCATTCAAATACTCGTTTCTTAATAATGAAATGATAAATGAATTGTAGTACCTTCCATCTTCATAACAGTTCTCACGCAATATACCATCCTTTTTAAATCCGAATTCTTCAGTAAAGAATTTAATCTTTTTTTCATCAAATTCGTACAACTCCATCCAGATCTTATTAAGATTCAAGTTCTTAAATCCATAATCAATCAGCAATTGCGCAGCATCTTTTGCCAATCCTTCATTGTCTATATATTTTTCCCCATCACCTATATAGAATGAAAAATCTGCTGACCTTGTTATCCAGCTTATATACAATAATCCACAAGCTCCAATTGGAGCACTATCCACTAAGCTTTCTATGATAAACATATAATCGTTCTGACTAGACATAGTGCGATTGTACCAGCCTTCCTGGTTAAACATGGATAGTTCCCTATGTTCCCTGAAGTTTCTTCTGAAAGAGGGGATATTCCTCCAATCTCTCAGCAATACCAAGTCCTCGCGTTCAACGGCTCTCAATCCCGTTTTAGATCCAATTATCATAAAATGTCGTTTAATGCAATATGCTCACCTTGTTGAAGATCTCTGTTTAAAACTTTTCCATGCAGTTTATCCGCCTGATAAGGTTTAAAAGCATCTTCCGGACATGGTCTAAGCGCGTCAAACATTTCTGCGGTCAAAACTGTTCCTTTTTCAATCTTATTCTTAGCTCGTAAGCTGCGTTGCTGTACAATGCGGGATTGTTGCTCATTAGGCTCAATTCTTTTCACCCCATCGCCAAGTGAATGGAAGATTTCATTGGAAAGGTCCACCATTTGCCGCCAGGTAACAGGATTCATTGCAAATTTATGGTCAGGTCCAGTTCTTTCATTATCATCAGTAAAATGTTTCTCTATTATTCTTGCCCCCAATGCAACAGCCCCTGCTGTGGTTGCCGCCCCCAATGTATGATCAGAAAGGCCTAACAAAACATCCGGATACTTTAATGCAAAAGTTTTCAATACATTCAAGTTTACATACTTATATTTATCCGGATCAACAGTGTAATTGGTGTTACATTGCATCAGGCAAATATCAACATTACATGATTGCAGAATTGCCATTGCCCTTTCGACATCCTCCATGTCCGCTGCTCCTGAAGCAATCAAAACCGGTTTTCCCTTGCTACCAATATGCCGGATAATTTCCGGCCATGTAATATCACCCGAGCCTATTTTATATACGTTAACATAGGGGTCAATATGGTCCACAGACTCAAAATCATAAGGGCTGGTAAAGTATTCTATTCCAACTTCATCACACTTGCTTTTCAATACAGGTGTCCAGTCCTGGCTAATGCTTGCGTCTTCATATACTTCATACACACTTTTTTTCCATCCACTTTGATGGGAAAGTTTCCCTTGAAGATTCTCAAAACCGAACTTACTAACAATTTTAGACGCTTTAAAATTCTGGAACTTAGCTGCATCTGCACCAGCTTCCTTTGCAAGTTCAATCAGTTTTAACGCTCTTTCGATACTGCCATCATGATTAGCCCCAATATCTGCAATAAAATAAGGGAGGTGATTGTAACCAATTGTTCTGTTACCGATTTTAAAGTCGTTGATCATGCAAATGCCTTTTAAAATGTGTATAAAGTAAGTTTAAATCTGTTTGTATGTCTGGTATGTTAAACTCTTGCAGAGAAGCTGCTTTTTCAACCGACAAAGTAGTATTAAATGGTCGCCTGATTGTACACGATTCTTCCATTCGGGCTTCCTGTACCAGTGAAGAAGGAAATCCTCCTAAATCAGCTATTTTTTTGATAAAATCATATTTGGATAGCCCAGTTCTACATCCTAGATTCAGCAACCCAGTTATTTTACTTTCCAGCAACGTCGAGATTATTTGTGCCAACGTGCCTACATACAACGGATTAAAAAAAACATTGGAATATCCCTGAATTTGCTTGCCTGCCTGCAAGTTTTTCCACGCCCATTCAAATAGCGAATTACCTAGCGGATCTTTAAATCCAAAAATATTATTTCTCAGCACGAGCGAAGAGTGGCAGGAGTTCAAAAATGCCTCTTCACCCAATGCTTTAGTAAATGCATAATAGTTCAATGGATCTACATAATCTTCCTCCTTATAATTTCCCTTTGTTCCATTAAAAACAGAATCGGTAGAAATATATAGACTCCTTTCGATGAAGGCACATTGGCAGATGACTCTTCCTGCTTGCACGTGAAGCTTATAGGTGTAATCCTTATCACTTTCACAGGAATTCAAATTTACGTTTGCGGCACAATGAACGACATGCGAAGGACGCAGTTCTTCCAACAATGACCGAAAACCAGCGATATCAGACAAATCGCAAATCAATTGATTCGGATTATTAGCAGTCCTTCCTACTGAATAAACGGTATAACGGTCATTATTCAAAAGTTCCTTCACCACGTATCTTCCCAGCATACCAGATGCACCAGTAATCAAAATTTTCTTAGTCAAACCATTTTATTTTACGCTTCAAAAGTTGGATCTACATGGTCTTTCACCAAAGCTCTGATTTCTTCAACAGAGAGCCATTCTGTATTTTGCCCGGAATTATACTGAAAACCTTCTTCTACCTTAACCGCATTAAATTGTTTAATAAAATCATTCAAATCCCATCTTGCCACCTGTGGAAGAATAGCATAATAAGTACCTAGATCATAAGTAGTGTAAGAGTCGGACGATGTAATCATCTCTTCGTGAATTTTCTCACCAGGACGTATACCAATAACTTCCTTTTTACATTCAGGGCCAATTGCCTCTGCGACATCCGTAACTTTATACGATGGAATCTTTGGCACAAATAGTTCTCCTCCCCATGCAGTTTCCAAAGCATGCAAGACCATTTGGACCCCTTCATCCAGAGATATATTAAAGCGGGTCATTTTCTCATCAGTAATCGGCAATGCACCTTCTTTTCTCTTCTTGAGGAAGAAAGGAATAACCGAACCGTTTGATCCCATCACGTTGCCATATCTAACCACAGAAAATTTAATAGGGTTATAACCTCGAATATTATTTGCTGCAATAAAAAGCTTATCCGAAGCTAGCTTGGTTGCGCCATACAGGTTAATTGGAGCTGCAGCTTTATCCGTAGACAGGGCGACCACTTTTTCAACTTCGGTTTCAAGGCAGGCGTTGATGATGTTTTCCGCCCCAATAATATTGGTCTTAATACATTCGCTGGGATTATACTCGGCAATTGGTACATGTTTCATTGCTGCAGCATGTATCACATAATCAATTCCTTTTAACGCTCGCTTTACCCTCTCAAAATCCCTAACATCGCCGATAAAAAAACGTATCATTGGGTATTGGCTGATAGGATAATCCTGTGCCATCTGAAATTGCTTCTGCTCATCCCTTGAAAATATCACCAACCTTCTAATATTGGGCCATTTCTTCAAGACCGTTTTTGTGAAGGCTTTTCCAAACGATCCAGTTCCTCCGGTTATCAGTATACTTTTGTTATTTAAATCCAGCATATGAATATGATTTTTGCAATCGTAAATTTTTGACAGTACAGTTCTCGGGTCATCCCAATATATCTCTATAGGTTTTTCTCAGAATAAGCGAGGCGATAACTAAAACTCCTCCTATTAATCCACCAAATACGATGCCTTTTAATTTGCCTAATCGTATCTTTTCAAGTGGGAGTATAGGAGAATCTACTACCTGTATCACAGGTGTTTCCTGCGCCATTGCTATTTTACTGAGTTCAAGATTTTTAACAACTTCTGCATACATTGTTTGCAGTATAAATTTATCCCGCATGGCAAATTCAGCTGAAACACCAGCTGCCAACTTAGCCGGGTTTTGGTTAATATCCTGAATACTGGCAGCAGAATAAGTTTTGCGATTCAATAAAATTTCAATTGAGTCTGCTTGCAACTGAAGTTTATCCACACTAATTTGATTTCTCCGGGTCTTCGTGTCTATGTAAAAATCGGTAGCTTCTTTCACCAGCACTTCTGCGAAATGTTTAGAAAACACCTCATGCTTAGATATACACTGCACAGATATGAAATTGAGTTTTTTGTCAGGACGTGTAACCTGAAGATTCCCTTTGATAATTCGTTTAAAAAGATCCTGCAAAATACTATCTTGTTGGCGACTAAAAGTCCGATGATCTGCATTCAATGGAAAGAAGACATTCTCTAAGCCTTTGCCTTTCCACGATTCCCTCAATTTATTAAACCCGATATAGCATTCAGCCATTGTCATTTCCTTACCTTCAACAATTATACTTGAAAGTAATGTACTTTGAATCATCATTCTGGATTTCAGGAATTCGAGTATATTGTCTCCCTGAAACAGGCCATTACCTGCACCACCACCACTAAGATCTATTCCAAATTGACTTGCAAGGCCCGAATAAGCGCCTAACAAACTAGATTGATTACCTTCTTCCAGCACAAAAGTTAATTCACCTTTGTATTTGGGATCTGTATTTAACGAAATCGTAAGGCCCAGAGCCCCACCAATTAAGCCAACTATTATTATTAGAAGCTTTTTGCTCCACAAAAATTTAATCCATTCCTCGACCTTCAGGAGCAGATTTCTTAGGGAAGTATCATCGTTTTGCAAGGGCCAGTCGTTTTTATTTTACGCAAAAAATAAACATAGTTAAACAATTTTCTACTTAACTCTCGTGAGAATAGTTACAATAATTAACGCAAGTGAAGCTATGCCACTACTTAATCCAATTATCTCCTGACCTGTCAGACCTTTCCGGTCCTTTTTACTCGGAATATATACTTCGGACCCTGGTTTCACCCTGGGATACCTATTAAAGAACAATACCTTCCTGGTACTTTTCACCTCACCGTTAGGATAAACAACGTAGCTACGTCTCTTCAAAGCTGAAGATGTATATCCCCCTGCACCTCTTATATAATCTCTGAAAGCATATCCGTTATCGTAACGAATCTTCTTGGGAAAATAAACTTCTCCAAACATCTGAACAGTCTGTAGCCTCTTCGGTATTTTCAGCACATCTCCCTCTTCTAACAGAATATCGTACTTTGATCCGGGTTTCTTAACAACATCATCCAGGTTAATACCAAGCAACTGGTATTTTCGTTCAATCATATTTTTAACACTGGTAATGCTTGAGCTATCCTCCAACTTATTATAAAATAATTCTAATTTATTGTTCAACAAAGCGCTATCTGAACTATTGATGTAAGTCCTCCGAAGCAGCACGGCTCCTTCAGGGAAAGCCTCTGGTTTAAGTCCGCCAGATCTTCTGATCAGATCTGAAATATGCTCTCCTTTATTAACAATAGTATACTGCCCGGGATATACCACCTCTCCCTCAACAGAAATATTAGCCTGCTCGCTATAGGCTGGTGATTTGCGGATAATAATCTCATCAAACGGCTCCAATAATACCTGCTCTCCTGCAATGCTACTCAGATCAGCGCTAATATCAAACTGCCTTATAATCGCTTTGGCGCTATCCTTACTATTATAATCTCCTTTTCTTATTCTTCTTGATACCTCCACATGCTTTAAAGAAGCTGCATCCCTAAGACCGCCGGCAAGCAATACCAGATCCTCCAGCCGCATACTATCTGCATATGGGAATGCGCCGGGCCTGTTTACTTCACCCCCTATAGTAACTGAATACTGTTGCCTCAGATCCAGTTTAGAAAACACAATCACGCTGTCTTCCTTCTTAACCGGAATATTAGATTTTCCATTGATAACATCCTGCACGTTAAAACTGATAATAGCTGGGGTAAAATCATCCTGCAAACGACGTATAATTCCCCGATTTAATGAAGCCTCTTCCCTTACCCCATCTGCTTTCTTAATCAGATCGGCCACCGTCATGCCCTGTTCCATTCCATAGTTCCCGGGATGGAAAACAGCACCGCTTATAGTAACACGGTTACTGAACCGGTTCAAAATAGAATCCACAAAAAACTGATCACCGGATTTAAGCTTAAATGTAGCAATCTGATCAGCAGGTACATTAATTACTTCCCTCTCTTTACTATTGATACGGTATCCGGTTATA
Source organism: Chitinophaga polysaccharea (assembly GCF_902150045.1). Lineage (GTDB taxonomy): Bacteria > Bacteroidota > Bacteroidia > Chitinophagales > Chitinophagaceae > Chitinophaga > Chitinophaga polysaccharea_A. Next base: position 2,785,253 of record NZ_CABFVU010000001.1, on the reverse strand, counting down.
TTGTCTTTAAAAGATCCGTCTGTATATCCCCCTGCGTAATCCAGTATATTCTGTAACGTCTCATTGTCCTTAGCCTCAAATATTGCCGGGCGCTTTACTTCCCCTATTAATTCAACCCTCGTTTTATAGGGGTTTACCTTAACAATGTCCTGATCCTGTAATACAATATTATTGGTAAGATCTCCCTTTGTAAGAAAATCGTACAAGTCAAACGTAGTGGCGATGCTGCCATTGCGGATCACCTGGATGTTCCGGAATGAGCCATTATCGTCTGGCCCTCCCGATACATACAAAGCGTTGGCCACTGTTGCCAGCGATGGTAGCGTATAGGTACCGGGCTGTTGAATCTCTCCTATCAATAATACCCTTATGCTCCGGATGTTGCCCAATGATACCTGTACAAAGGTTTTACCACTGGAGATAGTTGAATATATAGATGATAATTGCTTGGTAATTCTGGTTTTAGCCTCATCCATTGTCAATCCGTTCACATACACCGGCCCGAGGTTTGGAATACGGATATACCCTTCCGAAGTAACAGTTAATTTATATTGCACCTCTGAATAACCATACACATCAATCATGACCTGGTCATCCGCTGCCAGTTTATAATTGGAAGGAGTAGGTATTCGTAGGTTGGGTTCAAACGTCAGGTTCTTATTAGTAAACAACTCGGCCCCAAATATTTTCTTCCGTTTTATGTCAGATGTATTTGCATTTTGCCGGAACAAATCGACACTGCTGGTATCGGAATCATTAAATGATCTACCCGAATATTGAGTGTCCTGCTGAAACATTTCATTACTCTTCTTTTTTTCCAGTGACTTGTCCAGTCCCATTGCCTGTATCCTCGTCTTCAGCTTCTCAGCTTCACTTGCCGGTATACCCTTCTGTTCCGCATATGAATCAATGTCATCCATAGACATGTTATTCTGCCTCATTTCAGCCACAATACGCCTGATCTGATCATCCGATAAATTATCTACGTTAACTTGCTTTATCTGAGCTGGGGACGGCACCTGCGCCATTACACAAAAACCTATAAACAGGAACAGTTGGACCAGCAATAATTTTCTTAACATGTATAATAGGATCTAAAACTTTCTCGAATACCTTTTTGGAAAACAACTTCACCGGCAAAATCGACAGACTTTGCCAAATAAGGTGCAAATCTATTAAAAATACTATATAAATGTTAGTTCCGGCAGAATTCCTAACACTTTTAACCTGAAATCCTTATGAGCTGTCTGATAAACGTTTAAACATCTTACTAAGCATCGGGCACAACCTACTGCAAATTTATCTCCAGCTTTCTGCTACTTTCTAATTTTAAGTTATTTATAATATGTAAATATTATTAATACAATAGAGAAATCTATTTTTCCATCATTTACGTTAATTATAGTGAGAGTCACCTGTGTTTACCTGTTATATTATATAAAATTTGGATCATTACTTAAACTACCACCTGTTTTATCGATCTAAGTACTGGCATACAACAAATTGCTTGAGAATCAATTGAAAACAACGGAAAAAGTCATGTTTGAACCGCCTCCGGGCATCCTTAGAAAACGTCTTTTACCCCCTTTTCTGTTTAAATTAGTTATGGCAAAACTTAAACATTATGTCATCTGTTGAATTTAACACCTTGCTTATCGGAAATGCTGATTTCCTGAAACCCTTTGCTTTTACCCTCACCAAAGACACCGAACAGGCAAAAGATCTTTACCAGGAAACCCTTTTCAGAGCCCTGTCCAACCGGGAAAAATACCTGGAAGGCACAAACATCCGCGCATGGCTGTTCACCATCATGCGAAATATCTTTATAAATCATTACCGGAAAAAACTGAAACATCGCACTGTCGCAGAACCCAGCGCCAGCGAATTTTTCATAAACCACCAGCAGAATATAGTCAGCAATAAAGCGGCCTCTAACTTACAAATGAAAGATATCCATATAGCAGTGTATCACCTGCCGGGCATCTTCAAAAAACCCTTTATGCTCTATTATGAAGGCTACAAATACTTCGAAATTGCAAATATGCTGAAGGAACCACTGGGCACCATCAAAAGCAGGATACATTTTGCCCGGAAGATCCTCAAATCACAGGTTCCCAGGCAATAATCCCTTTTACAATAAAAATACCCACTATTATCCGGCCCGAAGCCGGACCAGCGTTGCTATGAATGGTTTAATAGATGTTGTAAACCCTTGATATTGACTCCCGCCGAAGCCGGAGGACCAGTACTGCTATGAACGGTAATAACCATATACCAGCCGCAGGTAATGCTCCTTGAGGTGCGACTGGAAATAAAAAGCCGTGATCATAATTATAGCAGCTGCGCAGAGAAATGCAGGATGAGGCCAAACATAATAACCCGCCAGGCACAATACCAGGTAACGCGCATACTCCAGGTAAAACACCCATTTCTTCTGCTCCATGATAGCGCCACAGTTGATCAGCGTAAGCAGGATCAGCAGGGTAACGCATACCTGTATAAATACCGGCACATAATGCTCCAGTAACAGGAAAGAAAATAATAAAACCAAGGTGGCCACTATCTGCCACAGTACATAATTAAACAGTTTAGGCGCCTCCGTTACATGATTGCGCAAAAGGAACTTCTCCTCCAGGATGGCCCTTGCACCAGGGTCCACATTATCGGGCCTGCCGAAAATGATCCGCAGCTTATTCCTCCACCCTTTCGCCTGCCGGGCAGAATACAACATCTCCAGGATAAAATGAAAATGCTGCCACAAAAAACTATTGCTCTCCAGCGGTTTTGTAAGGCCATACACCGGTTCCTCCTCTTCCTTCACAAACGTGCCAAATAACTTATCCCATATTATAAATACATCTCCGTAATTCTTATCAAGATACTGCGGGTTGCTGGCATGATGCACCCGGTGATGCGACGGCGTTACCAATATATACTCCAGTATTCCCAGCTTACCTATGGTGCGTGTATGAATAAAAAAAGGATACAATCCATGCACCAGCAACATACTGGTGATCATAGCAGGAGGGAAACCGATCACCGGAAGTATAGCCCAGAAACCCGTACGTATAAACGCCTGGAACACGGTAATCCGCGCAGATACCGTGTAATTGAACTCTTCGCTCTGGTGATGCACCACATGCGCACACCAGAAAACGGTAACTTCATGCGCCAGCCGGTGATACCAGTACCAGATAAAATCCGTACAGATCAGCAATGCCACCCACAGCAATACACTGGCCTTAATATCAAAAACAGCAAAGTGCCGGTACAGGTAATCATACACAAAATAAAAAAGCCCTACTGTGAACGTATCCAGCAGACGCTCCGCGATACCTATACTCAGATTGGTAATGGAATCATTAAACTTGAAATAAGTTTTTCCGTTCTTCCGCGCCACCAGGTATTCTAACCCAATAAAAGTCAGGAAAAAAGGAACTGCCAATGCCAGGTAGTTTAAATGCACTTGTTATAATTTTAAAATCCGGAATCCAAATAGTAAGACATAGGCTATTACACGGTGCCAGCCCATGCATAGGTTTATCGGTAATAACTGGTGGTGGTAAATTAGTACAATGATAAACAATAAAATCTAATTATCCTACTATTTTAATAGACTAATAAAAACAGAAGGCGGAAAACAGCTTTCGCCGCTCTCCGCCACCGCTTCATTGCATATATTTTTATCAGTCTTCCGGAGGCCCACCATCAGCCATTCTTACCACTTTCGGTACAAACCGGCCAATCACGTCTACCAGCGATGTTTGCGCCTGCATCACAGTATCAATGTCCTTGTATGCTCCCGGCGCTTCATCCAATCCACCGCCAATAAGCGTTACGCCATGCTCCTGCAACTGCTGTCTTAATACGGCATCAGTGATAGACGCTTTTGCTTTTGTGCGCGACATCAATCTTCCGGCGCCATGTGAAGCTGATTGTAAACTACCCTCTTCACCTTTACCACGCACAATGAATCCAGGCGCTGTCATGGAGCCCGGGATTACGCCCAGCACACCTTTCCCCGCAGGAGTGGCGCCTTTCCGGTGCACAATCACTTCCTTTCCCTGGTACATTTCTTTCCATGCAAAGTTGTGATGATTCTCTACCCTGGCCAGCAAAGTAGCCCCCGTTGCATTGATCAGCCGCTTATGGATCAGGTGATGACAGGCAGAGGCATAATCGCCTGCCAGGTTCATAGCCAGCCAGTACTCCTGCCCTTCTGCTGTATCCAGGTCAAGATAAGCCAGGTGCTTTGCATGCTCCGGTAACGGACAGATCTCCTTTGCCAGCTGCGTATAATGCCCGGCTATCTGGGCGCCCATTCCCCGTGAACCGGAGTGGGATAATAATGCTACATAGTCACCCGGCGCTAACTGCCATTCGTTCTGTGGATCGGTGATAGTTGCAATCCCCCACTCCACAAAATGGTTACCCGAACCGGAAGTTCCGAGTTGACCGGCTGCTTTATCATACAGGTTTTTAACAAAACTGATTTCTTTAAATTCATTTCTTTCCAGCACCGGATCCTCCTCCCTCTTCTTCCATTCCGCACCGGCGCCGAATTTGGTGAAGGTCATCAGTTGCTGCTTATACGATGTTTCGTTGATCAACAACGACTGCACCGGTAAATCCAGTATGCTCAAACACATACGGCAACCGATATCTACACCCACTCCATACGGGATCACGGCATTATCTGCCGCCAGTACGCCGCCAATCGGTAATCCATATCCCTGGTGGGCATCCGGCATCAGCGAACCTGCCACGGCAACAGGCAACCGCACCGCGTTATTTAATTGCTTCACCGCTCCTTCTTCGATGTACGATTCTCCATAAACCGTATAAGGCACCGGGGTTTCACGCAGGGCAATCACTGCCGGGGCCGCAGGCGCCAGCAAACCTTCTGCGATTCCACCCAATATCGCATCCTCTTTAAATGCAGCAGGGTCTTCCAGCACTTTCTTTAATAATTCAATTGCTTCTTCTTCTGTATAATGAGCATAATGCTGCTCAACAACATCCATGGCTACACGAAAAACGGGGCTTTGGGGGTAACCGATCTCCAGTAATGTTTTACCGCTGATTTTTAAATTTGACATAAAGGGTTAATTTTTATTCGTACCATTCCTTCTGCAGCAGTTGCTGCAGGGTATATTTCTTAAACTGGTTCTTTCTTTTATCCTCAGGTAACCATCTTCTCCGGCTTGCCTGCTGGCTCCTGGTGAGCTTCCATATCCTGTGTTCCAGCTGATGACGCTTCAGGTAATTATCCAGCTGATCAATCGCTGAGCTCAGTTCAGGCGCCACCACACGCTGTTTGGTGATCATATTCGGACGTACCTGCAATACAAATCGCCAGGGTTCTTTTACAACAAAATACTTTATCTGGTCAATACCATTTTTACCGTAACGGATCCGTTCTTCAAAACAATTCACCTCTTTTGGGCTAAGCTTCATCTTCTTAAAGACATACTCCGTTGGTTGCAATAAATGCTGCTCTCTTAACACATGTATCTTCCTCCCTCTCCTCCGCTTTTTCACCTTAAAATCTTTACGGTGACTATAATCATATGTGTTAATCTTTTTCAGCAATTCCCGGAAAAAATCTCCGTCCCTGCTTCTCGCTACATCATCACGTAAAACAAAGCTGCGTACATAACCTTTCATGACCGGCGGGTTCAATTCCGTGTATCCCCTGTTTTGCCATGCCTGCCACAACTCCTTCCGTTTCCGCTTATATTGCAGTAATTGTTTGTCGTATTGTTTAAGCGCATCGCGCTTTCTTCTTCTGCCTGTTCTTATCCTTGAGGCAGCTATATAATTTTCGATTTCCTGATTGTCCATAATCAGTAATTAAGTGCTCAATAATGTTTACATCCCTGATATATATGGACAATTGATTCCTTCTCATTTTTTTTGTTTTTTTAAGATGATCAAATAATGCTTACGCGATTTCTTCCAGCACTTCCCTTCTGAAACCGATCACATGCTGCTTGGTTTCAAATGATGGCTCATGCTGGTTAGCGATTTCCGCAACGGTCATAGGTTTGCTGATAACGGTGTCGAAACCCATATGCTTTGACAGCGCCTGCGCTTTAGCTACAGGCAACCGTTTGAACTCATACTTTGCAATAAGCCTGCCTTTGCGCAACAAAGCATTGTCGATGGCTGATAAGTCGCTGTTGAAAGAGCAAACCAGCTGTATATTCAAACAATCTGCCAGTAATCCGTCAGACAGGTTCAGCAGGTTGGATACAGACGAATTCCCGGAAAACTTACGGTCCATGATCACGTTCTCTGCATCTTCTATGATCACCACGCAATTGGGATTATCTATGAGCAGTTCCATGAACTCGGGGTTCATAATATTGTTTGCCAGGTCCGGGGAAACAAAAAGCACCCGCTTTTTTATTCTTCCTATCAGGTAGCGCAGGTAAGTGGTTTTGCCTGTTCCCGGTAAGCCATGCAGCAACACAATGCCCTTATCTTTGTCCTTCTTCAGCCGCTGTTGTATCACTTTATCTATCTCCTTAAAATCATCTTCATAAAACATACCTATATCCAGCTTGGTACGTTTTATTTCCAGGCTTTTCAGTTCCAGTCCCTTGCGCCCGCTGGTAATAAGATTGATCTCATGCGGCTCTCTCCGCTGTTTCTCTTTATAACGTGTAACCATTTCCGTTACCTCCGATATAAATGCAGGAACAGCTCCATTATGCAATATTTCGCACCAGGATTGCCAGAAGGCCACCACACTGTTGTTATTCAGTACAAACAGTGTCTGGTTATGTTTATACTTCTTCTTTTTGTTGTCATAATCAGTATAACGGTGTGTATTTACTATCATGCCTTCATACTTCTTCATAAAAGCAGCAGCGGCCTTGTCGCCATCTACTTCGTAAATATTACTGATATCCGGGATAGCACTGAAATTAACGGTATACACTCCCTTTGGATCAAAATGTTCTCCATCGATGATATCTATGTTGTTATTCATTATATGCTTCATATTTTCCTGGTCGCTTTATTGTGATGATGTCCCTGATGATAAAGATTTCCCGGGACCAGGCCGGGCCCGGGTAAATCGTATTTATCATGGGGTAAATTACAGGTTATCCTTCTGATAACCTGATGATAAGGGGTTAAAAATGCAAACAGAGACGAAAAAAAATATCTTAAAAGGAGATGAAAGCGGAGCAGGATTACTCCGCCTGCCTGTTTTTTATGTACCTCCTCAAATAATCTTTATACTGCCGCATAAAAAAACCCGGCCTGTTTAACACGGACCGGGTTTATAACGTTAACGTATACACTACGTTTTCACATACCTTGTCCGTTTAGCATTCATTGAATCAATGCTATCATTAAACCATTTACTGCGGCGGATTTGAATCCGTTCTGTCATTCCCGGTAAATTCATTATTCTATATATCAATAACAAAAAAGCCCGGATCCAAGGACCCGGGCTGCTGTTATAGTTACAAATATTTTCAATCTACCTGTAAGCATAAAACGCCCGGAATCCGCTATCATCTTGCCCGAGGCAGGATGCTGCGTTGTCCATGTTTAGATTAATGCGTTTCATGTTTATAAGTTTCTTTTATTATCAATTTTAACGATGCAAAGATAACAGGATATATTTTGATTAAGCAAATTTTTAACAAAATATTTTCAACTTTTTTATTTAAGCTTTCCTGAACAGGATTTTCTGATTTTCGAAATCTGAGGCTGCATCAATGACCTGTAGCAGTTTCCTGCTGTTACGCAAATGATTGGCGATTCGTTTTTACCAGGAAAAGAATCATGTGTCACTTATAAAAATGCTGCTGTGTATATCATATCATCTATTCTATAACCCCACTAAAAAGCCGGAAGCAATTAAACTTCCGGCTGTAGTATGATCAGGATTAACAAAAACAGATGGTGGTGGTCGACCTAAGTTATATTAACACCGCGCTTTCTTCAAATTCCTTCTGAAGACGCTGCATCTGGCGGATATGCCGCTCAATATGCTTGGTGAGGAAATAGATGTATTGATAGATGTCCAGTTTACCCAACTGGTTTACAGACATATTGGTAAATACCAGCACTCCTTCCCCGTTTTTCAGCAAAGACAGGTTATACATGCACTGTGCATACTGTTGCTTCAGGAGGGCTTTTATTTCCTGCATATTTTTAAGACCGGTAGGTTCCATATGTTCAGGTCTTACCCAACCAAAGGACTTACTGCCAATGACGTCTATCTGCTCAAATTTATCACGATAATCTCCGGGGACTATCACGGTATGGCCGGTTTTCTTACGTTCCAGCGCACGGCGGGTGCTTTTATTGATGATCAGCAACAGGAAATAATTGGTAAGCGTTATATGCTCCAATACCTCTCTTATGCTCCATTGATCACGATCCGGTTTAAAGTCCAGCAATGCAGGTTCTTTTTCAAACCACTGATCCAACTCCCTGAAATTGGTGAGTAAAGCCTCTCTTACAACTTGAATAACGTTTCTCATCATCTAACGTTTTTTGGGATTATGCACTTTGCTTTTTGCTAATCAAACGGGTTAGCGCATAACATCATTGAATAAATATTTTGTTTGCCATTTTTATGCCGGATTTGTCCATAAAAAAACCCGGCCGTATTTACGGACCGGGTTAAATAATGTAGAGGAGTAATCTCACATTACCGCATACCTTGTCCGTATGGCTTTTTTAAGGCAAAGCCATTCCGTTTACGCCATGAGGCGTATTTTTTTTGCATTACAGTTATCGCTTGAAATTCTTTCAATGTCGTCATTTCATTACTGCTTCAAAGCAAAAAGTCCCACACTTTATCTAGTGCGGGACTTTTGTTTATATCGTTTGATAACTTTTCTCTCGTTAACAATCGGTGCAACACGCCCGCATTCTGGCCTTGACCTGCTTTTGTTCGCAGGCCATCGCTGAAATTTTGTATGTTGATATAAGTTGCACAGTTATTTTTATTCTTGAAGCAAAGGTAATTTTTATTTTTTTTATTACACAAAAAAACACCCTACTTTTTTCCTAGACTTAACAATTAGTTTAAAGTGCAACCAAATATCATTGAAAATCAGAACAGACTTAATTGGGAATTTGGCCGCCGGAAGGCTTCTGTATTGAATTCGAAGCGTTCCTGGTTCAAGCCGTTCTTTTTTGTGTGAATCTTAAACTGCTGCCTGATCAGGTCTGCAATGTTGCCTTCCCCCCTCATCCTTCGTCCAAAATCGCTGTCGTTCACCTTTCCGCCATGCATGCTTTCTATATGATGCCATACTTTATCCGCCCGGTCGGGGAAGTTTTTGTAAAGCCAGTCGTTGAAAATGATCTTCACCGCATCATTGAGCCTTACCACCGTATACCCCGCATATTTGGCCCCGTTGGCCGCCGCAGTTTCTAACAAGCGGGGTACTTCATGGTCATTAAGCCCGGGGATAAGCGGGGCGGTCATAACCCCAACGGGTATACCAAGATCACTCAGCTCCTTTACTACCTTAAACCGCTGCGCCGCGGTAGCTGTACGTGGCTCCATTTTCTGCCGCAACTCCTCCTGCAGGGTGGTAATAGAAACATATACGCAAACCAGGTTATCCTGGGCCAGCTGCTGTAACAGGTAACGGTCTCTCAATACCAGTGAGTTCTTCGTGATGATGCCTACCGGCTGTTTGTATTCCAGCGCCACCTCCAGCAACTGCCGGGTGAGCCACATTTTTCGCTCTACCGGCTGGTAGCAGTCTGTATTCCCCGAAAGGGAGATCGGCTTGGGATCCCATTTCTTATTGTCCAGGAACTTGCGCAACAGCTCGGGGGCATTATGCTTTACTATAATCTTTCTTTCAAAATCAAGACCGGCGCTTAAACCCCAGTACTGATGGGAATTACGGGCATAACAATAAATACAGCCATGCTCACAGCCCTGGTAAGGGTTCATAGAATACCACATCCCTACATCAGGACTATCCACCTTATTAACCAGGTTCTTGGCATGTTCCTCAAACACCTGCGTAGGCACATCCGCCTGCCACCATTCATCAATACCTTCGGCATGCTCCTGCGCATATTCGTCTGCCAGGTACTTATTCCTGGGATTAATCTGTGCTCCGCGCCCTTTATAATATGGATTCTCCGGTGCGCCCTCCTGGAATGGCAAAGTCATACACTAAATATTTTAGTAAAAATACTAAAATATTTAGGATTTAAATAATTTCCATTTGTTTCATCAGGAAAGTTGCATTCTTATTCCTGGCAATGCCTTCCCGGATGCGGTAATCAAAGAATAGATGGTTGTCCTGTATGGTGCTTTCAAAACAGTAATTCCTGATCTGCCCGGGATAAGCTGCTTCCAGTTGTCCCAGCTCCAGGTCGTGCGTGGCAATCATACCCAGGCAGTCATACTGCAGGAAGTGCTCTATCAGGCTGCGTGAGCCGGATAGCTTATCCTCAGAATTGGTGCCTTTGAGAATTTCATCTAACAAAATAAATACCCGCGCACCGGTTTTAAGATGCCGGATAATATGCTGCAACCTCAACAATTCTGCCTGGAAATAAGAGGTATGACTGGCTATGGAGTCCTTGATGCGCATGGAGGTCATGATGCGCATAGGGCTGAATACAAAATGGGATGCACACACGGGCGCACCGCACATAGCCATCAAAAGATTGGACCCCACGCTCCGCAGGAAAGTACTTTTGCCCGACATATTGGAGCCCGTAATGATCAGGAAATGATCCTTCCTTCCGACAGCCCCGTCGTTCGTTACGCATTCACCTGCGGGGATCAGCGGGTGCCCCAGCGCCTCCGCTTCCAGGATGCGTCCTTCTGCCTGTGGCGATGGCCAGGAAAATTCCGGGTGGTTAAATGCGTAAGTGGCAAGGCTGTTCCAAACTTCCAACTGGGTGATCACATCAAACCAGCCGGTAATGTGCTGTTTATGTTGTTCCTTCCAGCGCTCCAAACGCAGAATGCAGTGCAGGTCGTACAGTGCGAGGGAATTAAGTGCCAGTCCTACTAATAGGTTCAGCCGCTGATCAAAGGCATTGCAGATCTTCGAGAGCTGCCGCAATGCGACATCTGCTTCTTTTGCTTTTTCCTGTTGCTGATGCAATAAGGCGGATTTGCCAAAACTGCCGGTTTTTATAAGATGTAATAAAACAGAGAACTTATCCAGTATCCGTTCTTTATGGGAAATAAGTACATACTGCGCCATGATCTTCTTCTGACTGCTGCCAAGGAGCAGCCAGTTCAACATGATCAATATCAATAACAGGGAATACCTTCCGGTGGTGGCGTAAAGTATAATAGAACCTGCTACCAGTAAGGGACTTAGCCAGATGACCAGCTTTATAAACCTGTTGTGCAAAAAATGAAACGGCATATCCAGCCATGCACTGATCTCACGCCGGTCGCTTTCTTCCTCCTTTGCCAGTATGGCATTGGCCGTAAGTTGCTGCCTGAACTCCACTTCGGGGGTCAGTACCTGTAAAGCCTCCTGTGTGGCCAGTATAGCCTGGGTATCTTCCAAAGGGTTCTTCAACGCCGTTGCCAGCTGCCGCCGGCCCGATAAAGTACCCGTGCGGTTGATATGCTGAAAAATGGAAGCCGGCCCGAAAACATCCAGGTCGCTGCTGAAATCATGTTTATCATCTATAAACTCATTGCCCTCATCGAAGGCCGACTGCCCCGTGGTTACCAGCGCCAGCTCCTTCTCATTCAGCTCCAGCAGGGATTTATAGAGTTGTAATTTTTGCAGCGCTTTGGAATACCATAACAGGAATACCATAAATGCGATCATACCTGCAACTGTAAGCAGCAACCACTGGGCCTGCCAGCCATTCCTGAAAAAGAATACCACGCCGGCTACCATCCCGAGAAAACTGGCCAGCCGCGCCCACGACAGGCCGGCGGTTGAACGCTTCTCTTTTTTTATCGCTTCCTGGAACTGCCCGATCCGCTGCCGGTATATATCTGCTGGTATCATCTGTCTGCTGTTTATAACTAAAAAAATCAGGGATTTTATGGTATATGTTCGCAATATATTGAACATAAGCCACAAAATCCCTGACAGGAATATTCCGGATTGTTTATGCGTATTGTCTCTTCAGCAGGTCAGGATATTCCTGGCTTACTTTCAGGATCAGCTCTCCGAAAAGGGTGTTCACCCAGGCAAACCACGGACGGGTGAACTTAGTCGGGTCATCTTTGTGATAAGATTCATGGATAAACCCGGTATCGCCATCGGTGTTGCGTAATGTTTTAATACAAGAAGCTATTTCCTCTTTATCATGACTGGTTAAAGCTCTCATGATAATACTCATTGGCCAGATATAATCATTACCGGTATGCGGGCTGCCCACGCCATCGCCATACTTGCCACGGTAGAACCAGGGCTGGAAATTGCTCCATACAAAGTGACGGGAAGCCTGGTACAAAGGATCATCAATGCCGGTATATCCCAGGTAGGGAATAGACAACAGGCTGGGCACATTGGTATCGTCGAGGAACAAACGGTTGCCGAAGCCGTCCACTTCAAAGCCATACATCATACCCAGTTTTGGATGTTCCACAATAGCATGTGCTTTAATAGCGCGGTCTACCTCGTCTGCCAGTTGTGTGCACTCGTGCGCAAAGGCAGCGTCTTTATAAACTACTTCGCTGATCTCCGCCAGCTGACGCAGCGATACTACGGCAAACATATTGGAAGGGATCAGGAAAGGAAACACCGTAGCATCATCAGAAGGACGGAAGATAGATACGATCAGGCCTACCGGTGAAATGGGATTACCCCAGCCTCCGTTGGCAACGGTATCAGACTGTACGGGCGAATTCCGCTGAAATTTGTAAGGACCGTGGCCGTCTTTACGTTGCTGCTCCTTAAATGTTTTCACGATCAGCTGGGCTGCCTGTTTGTATTTATCATCAAAAGGCGTGTTATCACCGCTGATCTTCCAGTAATTATAAGATAAGCGTACGGGGTAGCACAGCGAATCAATTTCCCATTTACGCTCATGCAGCTCAGGCTTCATGGTGGTCAGATCCTTATCCCATTCGCTGCCGGTAGGGCCTTCATTAAAGGCGTTGGCATACGGATCAATGAGGATGCATTTCGTTTGCCGGTTGATAACACCTACCACCATTTCTTTCAGTTTGGCATCATCCTTTACCAGTGGCAGATAAGGCCATACCTGGGCTGAGGAATCGCGCAGCCACATGGCATTGATATCACCGGTGATCACGAACGTGTCGGGCCGGCCGTTTTCTTTTTTAAAGTTAACCGTTGTATCGAGCGTGTTAGGGAAACAGTTTTCGAACAGCCATCCCAGTTTGGTGTCAGCGATCTGGGATTTCACCTTTACAATTGTTTTTTCCACCGCTTCGCTGGTGAATTTCCGCTTTGCCAGGGGCGGGCGTTGGGAAGTATACCCATTCCAGCCAAATACTGTTTTGGGCAATCCAAGCCCAACTACGCCTGCTACCAGGGCGCTGTTCTTAAGAAAATCTCTCCTTGCAACCATAACGTTTTTTGAATTTAGGAAACCCTAAAATAGAAAAGTTTTATGGATTTGCTTAAACGATTTATCAATCATCGTCCTCATCAGCGGCCGGAAACTTCACAAAAGCGCTTCTTCCGGGCGCCAGCATCAGTTGCGGGCTTTTTGATGCGCTGCGCCTTCGGCGCGCGAATTTTGTCTGACTCAGGATTAAACTGATTACGCTGATTACGCTGATTTGATTTTTTGGATTTTATAACTGATTAAAAAATGATTTGGGGAGACATAAGCGAATATCCGCTTAAATCTCCCCAAATCATTTTAAATCATTACAAAATCAAATCAGCGTAATCAGCGTAATCAGTTTAATCCTGAGTCAGACAAACTCCGCGGCGTTACATATTCCTCCGGTACTGCCCTCCTACTTCGTACAGCGCGTGCGTGATTTGCCCTAACGAGCAATGCTTCACTGTTTCCATCAGCTCTGCAAAAAGATTGCCGTTGCTTACCGCCACCTGCTGCAACTGCCTGAGCGCTGCCGCACTCTTCTGCTGATGCCTTTGCTGAAACGCTTCAAGCGTATGTATCTGGAACTCTTTTTCTTCCGTGGTGGAGCGGATCACTTCCGCCGGGATAATGGTAGGCGATCCGTTTTTATTCAGGAAAGTATTTACACCTACAATAGGGAATTCGCCGGTATGTTTCAACGATTCGTAGTAAAGGCTCTCCTCCTGTATCTTATTACGCTGGTACATTCTTTCCATGGCGCCCAATACCCCACCGCGTTCGGTGATGCGATTGAATTCCGCCAGTACGGCCTCTTCTACCAGGTCGGTAAGCTCTTCTATGAAGAATGAGCCCTGCACCGGGTTTTCATTTTTAGCGGTACCCAGTTCCCGGTTGATGATCAGTTGTATAGCCATGGCCCTTCTCACGCTTTCTTCAGTGGGCGTGGTAATGGCTTCATCATAAGCGTTGGTGTGCAGGGAATTGCAGTTATCATAGATCGCGTACAGCGCCTGCAACGTGGTACGGATATCATTGAAATCAATTTCCTGTGCATGTAAACTGCGGCCGGAAGTCTGAATATGATATTTGAGCTTCTGGGAACGGTCGTTCCCCTTGTATTTATACTTGATAGCCTTGGCCCAGATGCGGCGGGCAACACGTCCTATCACCGCATATTCAGGGTCCATGCCGTTGCTGAAGAAAAAAGACAGGTTAGGTGCAAAATCATCGATGTTCATACCACGGCTCAGGTAGTACTCTACATAGGTAAAACCGTTGGCCAGGGTAAACGCCAGCTGTGTAATGGGATTAGCGCCGGCTTCTGCAATATGGTAACCGGAAATACTTACAGAATAAAAATTGCGGACCTTTTGGGTAATGAAATATTCCTGTACATCGCCCATCAGTTTTAATGCAAATTCAGTAGAAAAGATACAGGTGTTCTGCGCCTGGTCTTCCTTCAGTATATCCGCCTGCACAGTGCCCCGCACCGTACTGAGGGCATGCGCTTTGATCTTTTCATATACGTCTTTATCCAGTACTTCTTCTCCCGAAATTCCCAGCAGCTCCAAACCCAGCCCATCATTACCCGCGGGCAGGCTGCCGTTATAATGTGGCAACGGATGATCTTTAAATTTGGTACTGATAAGCGCCTTTACTTTTTCTGTAAGTCCCTGCTCCCTGATATATTTCTCACATTGCTGATCAATGGCAGCGTTCATGAAAAACGCCAGTAATATTGGCGCAGGACCGTTAATGGTCATGGATACAGATGTTTTCGGATCGCAGAGATCAAACCCGCTGTATAACTTCTTGGCATCATCCACGGTGGCGATGCTTACACCGGAGTTACCTACTTTACCGTATATGTCTGGACGCAGCGCAGGATCTTCTCCATAGAGGGTAACGCTGTCGAACGCGGTAGACAGGCGTTTGGCCGGCTGATCGAGCGATACGTAGTGAAAGCGCTTGTTGGTCCTTTCAGGGCCGCCTTCACCGGCAAACATACGGGTGGGATCTTCTCCTTCCCGTTTCAGCGGGAACACACCTGCTGCATACGGAAATTCACCGGGCAGGTTTTCGGTGAGCTGCCAGCGGAGAATATCGCCCCAGTCTTTGTACTTAGGCAGCGACACCTTCGGAATACGGCTATGGCTGAGGCTCTCGCTGTACAGTGGCAGTTTAATTACTTTGTCCCTCACCTGGAACTCGTAAAAATCCGCCGTATATTTTTTCACCAGTGCAGGCCAGTCTTCCACCAGTTTTTTACATTCAGGATGCAATGATTTTTCCAGGTGGGCCTTTATATCGGACAATGCGGCGGCCGATGCCGGCTGCAGCGCCATTACACCTTCCACCTGGTACAATTGTGTTGCCAGCTTACATTGTTCGTCTACCCATTTGCTGTAATCTGTAATGGCTTCTGCAATTTCCGCGAGGTAGCGTACCCTGGCGGGAGGAATGATCTGTGATTTGGTGGAAGTGGACTTAACGCTTTCATGGGCCATAGGTCCGAAACTGGCGCCGGTTTTCTCTTCCACTTTTTCCATTACCTTTTCAAACAGCAGGTTAATACCGGCATCATTGAACTGGGAAGCAATGGAGCCTACTACAGGCAATTCTTCTTCCTTAGCGTTCCAGAGATTATGGTTACGCTTATACTGTTTGCGTACATCATGCAGGGCATCCAGGGCGCCGGCTTTGTCAAACTTATTGATGGCGATCACATCTGCATAATCGAGCATGTTGATCTTTTCCAGCTGGGAAGCCGCACCATATTCCGGTGTCATCACATACAGCGATACATCACAATAGTCGGTGATAGCGGTATCGCTCTGGCCTATCCCGGATGTTTCCAGGATAATAAAATCATACGCTGCCAGTTTGCAGATGTCGATAGCTTCCTGGATATGTTCGCTGATGGCTTTATCACTTTCGCGGGTAGCCAGTGAGCGCATGTATGCACGCGGATGATGAATGGAGTTCATCCGGATCCTGTCGCCCAGCAAGGCGCCGCCGGTCTTCTTTTTGGAGGGGTCTACCGAAATTACGGCCACGGTTTTATCGGTGGTATGATTCAGGTAGCGGCGCACCAGTTCATCGGTTACACTGCTTTTACCCGCGCCCCCTGTTCCGGTAATGCCCAGTACGGGAGATCTTTCCGGGTCTGCCGCCGTATGGGTAATACGGGCGCCGGCAGTTTCATCTACGGTAACAGCGGTCCTTGTCTTCTGCCCGCTGAGCAGGGATACCGGCATGTCATTTTCAGCCAAACTGATAGCCCTGGCAATCACCTTTGGGTTTTTATCTGCCTGCAGCTGGGAAATATTCTCCTCACCGGCAGATAATGGTTTAACCGCTGTATCACATTGGCGGATCAGGTCTTCGATCATTCCTTCCAGGCCCATTTGCCGGCCGTCGTCCGGGGAATAGAGGCGCGCAATGCCGTAAGCATGCAGTTCCGCTATTTCCACCGGGAGAATGGTACCACCGCCCCCGCCGAATATCCTGATATGACCGCAGCCCTTCTCCTGGAGCAGGTCGTACATATACTTAAAGAATTCCACATGGCCTCCCTGGTAGGAGGTAACAGCAATACCCTGCGCATCTTCCTGGATAGCACAGTCTACAATTTCTGCCGCAGAACGGTTATGCCCCAGGTGAATCACCTCGGCGCCTTTTGCCTGCATAATGCGCCGCATAATATTGATGGCGGCATCATGCCCGTCGAACAAAGCTGCTGCTGTTACAATGCGAACCTTATGTTGTGGTGTATAAGACATATCAATTACCGGATTTTTGACCAGGGCTCCATGCTTCCTGCATGAAAACCACGAAGAATGCAAGTTACGGAAAAACCAGCTGAAATGCCGGCATAGCGCGGGTTTAAACAGAATTAGAATTGATTGAACAGGTTCCTGATCTTATTGCAAATTTTTTAACTGATCCCCAATCGGGTTAGTATTTCCCTAAAACAACTTTCCCCTGTACATTACCTGCACAAGGGAAAGCGTAAAGTAAGACACAAGGCATTAATGCTTAGCAGTCTTATGATTCATAACGTGGAACTATAAAATCAAACGAGTGATAAATGATTTATAGTTTTTCAAGCTTGTTAAATGGAATCTTCTACATACGGTAATAAAACAAACGAAAAATGTTTTTGGCGAACGAGTTAAATTTTGGTTTTATAACTGGTAATAGTTTGCTTCTTAGGATGTGTATATCTTACACAATCTTACTTAAATTTTTGTTAAAAACAAACTTTTTTTTTCTTTTTAGATAGAAAATTAACACAGCCATTTTCCGGTATACATACATCTTCTCAAATCCTTCTTGGTAAAGGATTTCCGCCTCATTTAAATTAACAGGAACAGGGGAGATTTAAAAAGTAAGGGAGAAAAAAATATTATACTGACCATTTCTAAAAGCCTATCCCGAGATACCGCTTCTTTCTCTGATCATATTTATCAAAATTAAATTTATAGAGCTTTGCCGGACGATGTGGTACATCTTCTTCCTCTTCATTCAGATCCATCAGCAAATCCATCGATAAAAACTTCTTCCTGAAATTACGACGGTCCAGCTCCATATCCAGGATAGCTTCATACAGGTTCTGCAATTCGCGCAGGGAAAACTTGCGGGGCAACAGGTTGAAACCAATAGGCTGTACCAGCACCTGCTGCTTTAGCCGCTCATGACAGGTGTCAAGGATCTGCTTATGGTCAAACGCCATTTCACGCAGCTCCTTTACGCTATGCCAGTGCAGCTCATTATTACTCATCTTCAGTTCCACATGTTCAATGTTCACCAGTGAATAATAAGCTACGGTGATCACTCTCCCGGCGGGGTGGCGTTCCACTGCACCGAAAGTCTGCACCTGCTCCAGATACACATTGTCGAGCCCCGTGCGAGCTTTCAGCACCCGGTAGGCTGCTTCATCCAGCTCTTCCTCCGGCCTTACAATATCGCCCAGCAGCGACCATTTGCCCTTGAATTCTTTGAGATCTGATTCTATCAGCAGTACTTTCAGCTCATCATTGTTAAAGCCGAAAATAACACAGTCGACCGATATGGCTACCTTGAAATAATCCTGTATTTCAACAAGGTGTGTGTTGAGGTTCTTGGTGTACATAGACATCATAAAGACGTGGAATTACAGTAAACGTCAGTTTTTCGAATAACGCGCGGAACTATATTCAAATGAAAGAAAAAAATATCACATTTAAAACAAAGTGACCGGATTTTTTTGAAGACATATCCCTAACCTGAAAGATAAGTTTAAATTTACGGCTCAGTTATATCAATTATGTACACAAAGGAGATAGAAATAGCCCTGGCACAGCTGGCCAAACAGCTGCTCAGCCACTTGCAGCAGCAACAACTGCTGCAATCCATTGATGAAACCCTGGATGCCCTTCGCCGTGTAATCAGCTATAACGATTGGCGCTACTACGTGGAAAGTGAGCCCGTGATCAGCGACTATGAATACGACCAGTTATTTGCCTGGCTGAAAAAACTGGAACAGGAACATCCCGACCTCGTTACCTCCGACTCGCCCACCCAGCGGGTAGCCCAGGGCCTCACCAAAGAATTTGTGACGGTACCACACCTGGTGCCTATGCTCAGCCTGGAAAACTCTTACAATGCAGACGACCTGCTTGACTGGGACCGCAAAGCAAGGGAAAGCGCTGGTCTTGCTGAAATTGAATACTGCATTGAACCCAAGTTCGACGGCGCCAGTATTTCACTTATCTATGAAGACGACCGGCTTACTCGCGGCGCCACCCGCGGCGATGGCGTTGCCGGGGAAGACATCACCACCAACATTAAACAGATCCGCTCTATCCCGCTATCGGCCTCTTTTTCAAAGTATGGCATACACCAGATAGAAATACGCGGGGAAGTGCTCATCAATAAAAACACCTTCAAAGCATTCAACGATAAACGTATTGCCGATAACCTGCCCCCCCTGGCGAACCCGCGCAATGCAGCCTCCGGTTCATTACGGATGGTAGATCCCAACGAGGTAGCCAAACGCGGACTGGAAGCATTCCTCTATCATATGAGCTATCATAACATGAACCCGGGGAAAACAGAACCGGACGTGCTCAAAACACATAGCGGCACCCTGGAACTATTGTCTACATTAGGCTTCCGCAGCCCCGCCAGAGAAAAGAAAGTGGTAAAAGGCATACAGAACGTGATCGACTACGTGCTGAAATTTGAAACAGAACGCGATAACCTGCCCTATGAAATAGATGGCATGGTGATCAAGGTAAATGACTATGACCTGCAGGACCGGTTGGGTATGACCACCCACCACCCGCGCTGGGCCATCGCCTATAAATTCAAAGCCCGGCAGGCTACCAGTAAACTCCGCAGCGTAGAGTTCCAGGTGGGCCGTACCGGCTCCATCACACCGGTAGCAAAGATTGACCCAGTGCCCATTGGCGGCGTGACCGTAGGATCCATTTCCCTTTTCAATGAAGAAGTAATTAAAGAGAAAGACCTGAAACTGGGAGATACCGTATTGGTGGAAAGAGCGGGCGACGTAATCCCTTACATCGTGAAATCAGTAGCCGACCTGCGGGACGGCAGCGAGCAGGAAATCATTTTCCCGGTACGATGCCCCGTATGCCACGATAAGCTCGTAAAGCCGGAAACAGAAAGCGTTTGGCGCTGTACCAACATCAATTGCGAAGCGCAGGTAGTGGAAAGAATGATCCACTTTGTAAGCAAAGATGCCATGGACATCAAAAGCTTCGGCGAAAGCAATGTCCGCAAATTCTTTTCATTAGGACTCCTTAAAGACATACCCGGCATCTATGAGCTGGATTTCGAAAAGATTGGTGCACTGGAAGGCTTCGGCAAAAAATCGCTGACCAACCTCCAGTCGGCCATTGAACAATCCAAAACACAGCCGCTGCACCGCCTCATCTTCGGGCTGGGTATCCGCTATGTGGGGGAAACTACCGCCAAAACACTGGCCAATGCAGTGAACCACATTATGGACCTGCAAAACTGGACAGAAGAACAGATCCTTGCACTGGAAGATATTGGGCCTAAGGTGGCCGGCTCCATCCGGTTGTTCTTCGCCAACAACGACAATATCCAGATGCTGAACAGGCTGGCTGCGCTGGGCATCAGCATGACCAACACCAAAAAGGAAACGCATGCTTCAGGTAACCTCAACGGGCAAACGTTTTTATTTACCGGTACCCTGCATAAACTGAAGCGCAGCGAAGCGGAGGAAATGGTGGAACAGGAAGGCGGCAAAATAATGAGCGGTGTGAGCAGCAAGCTCAACTACCTGGTTGTAGGCGATGACGCAGGCAGCAAACTGGAAAAAGCAAAAAAAATCAATACTATCAAGATCTTGTCGGAAGATGATTTTCTGGCAATGATCAACAAATAATTATCAGCCCCGGCCTGTATGTGCCGGGGTTGATCACCAACAATTGTTATGACGGACGAACATTTTATGCGGCAGGCGATGCAGGAAGCACGCAAGGCCTTTGAAGACGGGGAAGTGCCTATTGGTGCAGTGGTAGTACTGAACAACCGCATCATTGGCCGTGGATATAATCATGTAGAAAGATTGAATGATTGTACCGCACATGCAGAAATGATTGCGCTAACGGCAGCCTTTAATACACTGGGAAGTAAATACCTGATGGAGGCAACGTTGTATGTAACAGTGGAGCCCTGCCTGATGTGCGCCGGCGCACTTTACTGGAGTAAGATAGGCAGGATCGTATATGCAGCGCCGGATGATAAGAACAGTTACCGGAGAGCTACCGGCGACCGGTCCCCGTTTCATCCGAAAACAAAACTGGAGGCCGGCCCCTGCAGCGAAGAAAGTTTACAGCTGATGAAAACCTTTTTTGAACAAAGGAGATAATTATTTTTTGGTGGAATCCATCAGCTTATTCATACCCATCATCTGCTTCATGGTATGATCCATCCCTTCGGAAGAACCATCCAGGAAGATGACGTTTCCTTTTGAATTTTCAGCGAAGTGCTTAATGGCTTCCGTCCACATGGAGAAGAGGATCACCGAGGTATCGAGGTTGGCCTGCTGCATTTCTTTGGCAGCCATGCTCATACCTTTGGCCACCTCCTCCCGGAACAGGGCCACGCCCATACCACGCAGCTGGGCAGCCTGGCGCTCAGCTTCCGCTGCAATTTTGATGGCGTTACCATCTGCTTCCGCCGCTTTGGTTTTAGTGATCAGCAATGCCTGTCCTTCGTTTTCAGCAGCCGCTTTCAGGTTATTGGAAGCTACTACCTGAGCCATCGACTTCATAATCACTTCATCAAAAGTGATGTCGTTCATCTGCAGGTCCAGCAGGTGGAAACCCCATTCCTCAAGGGTTTTATCGATCTGTTCCTTTACGTG
The DNA here is from genome assembly GCF_902150045.1 of Chitinophaga polysaccharea. GTDB lineage: Bacteria > Bacteroidota > Bacteroidia > Chitinophagales > Chitinophagaceae > Chitinophaga > Chitinophaga polysaccharea_A. Next base: position 2,763,343 of record NZ_CABFVU010000001.1, on the reverse strand, counting down.
CTCAGTGATATCTTTACGCAGTCCCAGCACTTCCGCCTGCCGCTTGGTAGCCACAAAACCACGGATGGAGCCTTCAATGGTACGTACCAGCGCCTGCATAAAACTTCTTTCATCCATAAATTTGAACGCCACATTCTTCAGCGTTTCTTCTTCCTGGTTCCACACAGCATACAACAGCATCGCTTTGAAATACACATTGGCCTGGTCTATGGTGATGGCCTGGAATTCCAGCTCTACAGACCTGTTCTGGATAGATACCCTTTTAAACACTTTTTCAATAATGGGTATTTTCCAGTTCAGCCCGGGAAAAAGCACCCGGTTATATTTACCAAAGATGGTGGTAACAGCAATGTTTCCCTGCTGTACAGTTACAAACGATGACAGTATAACCACTAAGGCCAGCACTATCAAAACGATCAAGATAACATTCATAGACTGAGTGTTTAGGTAGGGTTTAGACGCATAAATATAACGAAATAAAGCTAACAGGCAGATGCGGACATAGTTTTCCCTGCAGATATATAAATGAAGAAGAAGAATGGATGAAACTGAACTAAAGTACAACCAATGGATGATGATATAAGAAGCCCGGCAAGAGTCCTCTTATATTCTTTGTTTCCTTCTGAAATATATAAATACGTCGTCCAGTTCTATTTGTTTCAACTGGTAAGCCAGCCGCGTTCTCAGGTCTTCCGTTTCGTCTTTAATTCTTCTGTATTGATCTTTCAGAATTTCGTAACGGGCCACAATTTCCTCTGCAGTTGCGGATTCCTCCAGTTGTAAGATGTCAAATGCTCTTTCCTCGGTTATCATAGTCATAGGAGTGTTTCAGATAGTAATCATACCGGTTGTTTAAAAAACACATTTAATATTAATCCACTAAATTAGTTGAGTTTGAAAAACAAGCAAATACCCAATGTTGGGTATTTTTTAAGTGTTTAGCAACTTTTAGCAGATATTTTACAACCGGTTGTTTCCCCCATTAAACACTGGTTACCAGGAAAGTGTATTTATTCAAATCCAATCTTACGGGCAATGGCCACCAGTTCCGATGTATTGCGCACCTTCAATTTCAGCCTGATATTTTTCCGGTGGGTTTCTACGGTATAACGGCTAAGGCTCAACGATTGTGCAATTTCCTTGTTGTTCAGCCCTTTCACGGCCATGCCCAGCACATCTTTTTCCCGGGGAGTCAGTTTATTGAGAAGGGTTTCATTCTGCCGGCGCATGATAGCGCTCAATGCTTCAGACAATTGCACATCGGTGTCAATGGCATTGGTAAGATCAAGGAACGCGCAGATAATTTCCACTACCCTTCCGTTCCTGTCGTGGGTGAACGGCACTTCCAGGCCTAGCAGCCACCGGTAATCGATTTCACCTTTTTTGCGGATACGGGCCAGGCCGCCAAATTGCGCTTTATTATTAATAAAAGATTGCTGTGCTACTGCAGCCAGTTTAAAATCTTCCGGATGCATGATATGCCGGAAAAATTCCATGCCCATTCCCGTTACCTCATCGGCAGAAAAACCAACTGTTTCCGCGAGGCGGTCATTACACCAGGTCACGGATTTAGTGCTGTTATCATAACTGTAAATCATGGCGGGTACATGATGTAAAACGCTCTCCAACCAATGGATACGATTTCTTAAATGCTCATTTTCCTTCTGTAAGGCATTGAGGGAAAAATGTAGCCCCGAGTCCGAGCCTGTCTGCATACTATTTAGTTTTAAACAAACAACAGGTAAACAACCACCAGTCACACCTGAAAAAATATTCTGAAGTTACTCCTTAGTTAAACCAGGTACCTGTAAATATAAAATAATTTTCCATGTGATCAAGACCAGCACACGGCTGATTTTCCCAATTTACAGTCATCCACCGGTAAGTATACCTTAACTTAATAATTAAATGTCTAAATTTTAACGGATTGGCAGTAAATTTGGCGACTATCAAGAAATCATATTTTAAAACCCATAAAAATCTAAGTTATGGCATTTACACTTCCGAGCTTACCCTACGCAACTGATGCGTTAGAGCCGAATTTCGATAAACTGACAATGGAAATTCATCATGGTAAGCACCACCAGGCTTATGTAGATAATCTGAACAAAGCAGTAGCAGGCACAGAAAATGAGAACAAATCGCTGGAAGAGCTGGTAGCCAATGCCGGTAAAATCAGCCCGGCTGTAAGAAACAATGGCGGTGGACACTGGAATCACAGTTTCTTCTGGACCAGCCTGGCGCCTAATGCCGGCGGTGCTCCAACCGGTAAACTGGCAGATGCTATCAACAGTACTTTTGGTTCTTTTGAAGCATTCCAGGAAAAATTCAACAATGCCGGCGCTACCCGCTTCGGCTCTGGTTGGGCATGGTTAACTGTAAAAGATGGCAAACTGGAAGTTTCTTCCACACCTAACCAGGATAACCCACTCATGGATGTTGCTGAAGTAAAAGGTACGCCTATCCTCGGTGTAGACGTATGGGAACATGCTTACTACCTGAAATACCAGAACCGTCGTCCGGAATACCTGAAAGCATTCTGGAATGTGATCGACTGGAACGCTATCAGCAAACGCTACGAAGCAGCTTTATAAGCATTCGCCGGTTCAATGAACTGCATAAAAAAATCCCGTCAGGTAAACCTTGACGGGATTTTTTATAAGCTGGACCGATTGTTTACAGCTCTCTGATCTTTAAGTTTTTGAACCATATTTCGCTGCCATGGTCCTGCAATGCAATATGGCCTTTCTTAGACAGGCCATAACCTTTAGCATCTTTCCATTTGCCTTCGGCTTTATGCTGCTTCCACTCAGGCGTCCACAGCTCATAGTCTGCTGTCTTCTTCCCGTTCAGCCAATGCTCTACATGACCCTTGTTTACAATGATCTTTGTAGTATTCCATTCGCCAACAGGATTGGCGGCATCCACTAATGGAGGATTCATGGCATAATTGGCGCCTGTATGTTGCCAGGGCTCCAGCTTCTCCGGGAAATTTTTATCATCAATGATCTGGTATTCCGGCCCGCTCAGCTGAGGGGTTTCAAATTCTTCCGTTACCATGTACATTATACCGCTATTACCTTGCGGCGACAACTTCCAGTCGGCAGTCAGTTCAAAATTCTCAAACTGTTTATCAGTGATCAGGTTGCCCCGCACATCCGACTTGTCTGTTTTATGCCCCAGGCAATGCAGGATCCCTTTCTCCGCTACCCAGGAATCTGCCGGCTTGTTTTTGTAGGTACGCCAGCCTTCCAGGGTATGGCCGTTAAACAACAGTTGCCAGCCCTCCGCTTTTTCCGCTTCAGTTAAAACCGCACCGGCAGAATCTGCAAGCGCAGTACTTACCACAGAATCCATAACTGCAACAGCGTTGGCTCTTTCGCTGTGTGTGGTACCACCTCCGCAAGACATGGCCGCAATACTGAATACCGACAAGGCAGGTATCAAAAGGTGCTTCATAATGTATCAGGTTTAAATTACTTATTCACCAATTTCAGGTTCTTCGGATCCCAGTGGATGATCTTGTTATCAAAATAGCTTTCGTTGCACAACAGTGCTGGCGCTGCTGCACGGAACCCGAAGGTAGGATCTTCCGCTACTTTACCGTTGGTACGCATGGCGTTAAACAGGTTGTAGAAGTGATCGAAATGCGCACCTTTATATCCTTTCTCTGCTTCATAGATCATTTTTTCAGGATCCAGCATGTTCGCACGGTGATAGGCATACGATTTTCCATTATTGGAAGCAGCAGCATTTGCAGCAGCCAGCGGATCGTTTTCATCTACCTGTACATTGTTGCGGAACAGGGTCACCCTATCCCACTCTACGGTCATGGAGCCTTCGCTACCCACCATACGGAGGTAATTGGTACCGCCGGTACCATCTACAAAGTTTACGCGGAGAGACAGGTTAAACGCAGGGTGAATCTCAGTCTCAGGATAATCAAACATACCCAGCATAATATCAGGTACTTCCCTTCCGTCTTTCCAGTAACGCAAGCCACCGGTAGCCATTATTTTATTGGGCCCCAGGGAACCGGTTACCAGGTGCAGGCTGGAAAACAGGTGAACAAACAGGTCGCCGGAAACGCCGGTGCCATAGTCCCTGTAATTACGCCAGCGGAAGAAACGCAGCGGGTCAAAATCACGTTTTGGTGCATTCTTAAGATAGGCGGTCCAGTCAACCGTTTTTGGAGAAGCATCCGCAGGAATAGGATACTGCCATGCGCCAGTGGGCGACATACGGGCCCAGAAGCCTTCTGCATAGTTCAGTTTACCAATGGCGCCGTCTTTCAGGAGCTGCCTGGCTTTTTCATTACCCAGTGAGCTCATACCCTGGCTGCCCACCTGGTATACCACTTTACCGTTACGTTGCTGTGCTTCCACTACTGCAGAGCCTTCACTGATATCGTGTACCATTGGCTTTTCGCAGTAAACGGATTTGCCTTTGTTCATGGCAGCCACGGAAATATCCTTATGCCAGAAGTCCGGCACTGCAATGATCACCGCATCAATATCTTTTCTATCCAGGATCTCCTGGTAGCTTCGGGTAGTGTAAATATCATTACCCCATTTCTTTTTTGCATCCGCCAAACGGCCATCATATAAATCACAGGCGGCTATCAGTTTTACGCCAGGCACAGTGATCGCGGTATTGGCATCCGCTGTTCCCATGCCGCCGGCGCCTATCAGCGCTATCTGTATCTGGTCGTTGGCACTGTATTTTTCTTTCAGGCGGGAAAGTGACTGGATGTTTCTTTGTTTGTCAGCTGCGGTCAGGATATTTGGCAGCAAGGATGCGCCCACTACTCCTTTGGCAAATTTACTGATGAAACTCCGGCGAGAGTCTTCATTGGAATTTACTGGCATGATAACCCATTTAATTTGAGAAATGATATAAGTTTATTATTCACTGGAACTCTCAAAATATAATTATTCTCCCGGAATTCATAATTTATATGAGAATCGGGAAAGGAGAACCATAAAGCCTGCAAACAAATCCCGGATGCGGCGCCGGAGCTTATTTACAGGCTTCATTAAAATAACTGATACCGGGGAATCCGGCTGTTACTTTACTGCGGTAAGCAGTTGTTTATATTTTGACGGGTTATGCAGCAGATCCGCCGCCGTGTTTACCTCGTTGTCCCATTCCAGCGACTTGATGATACGGCCTCTCTGCAGGTAATACCGGTTTACGATTTCTTCTTCCAGTAACCTTTTTATTTCTGTTTTATTCTTCAGCAGGTCCTGTTTTTTATCGTGCTTCATTTTTGTTTCCAGTGTTTCCAGCTCTTTGGCAACGGCATCATAGTACTTCTCTTTTTTCGCTGTGCTTTTGAAAGAGTCGAGGGCCTCCTCGCTGCGTGTTTTATAGCTGTAATCCTTATTATCGAGATAACGCACAAAATCTTCGAAGTCGCTTTCTGAGAGAGCGAAAGACCCTGCAGCAGCAATTTTCGGGTGATTGTAATAATAGCTGGTGGCGTAATCAAAGATGAATTGTTTGCGGAGAAGCGTGATAGCAACCTGGCTGATGTAGGTAGGGTCTACCTTTGCATCCGGTTCAATACCGCCGCCATCTTTTACAGCACGGCCGCCTGCGGTGGTAAATGACTTACGCAGGGAATCCGGTACATAATCCACACTGCCGTCGTCGTTGCGGTGCGAGTAATCGATGGCCTGGATACAGCGGCCACTTGGCGTATAGTATTTGGCAGTAGTTACTTTCAGTTTGGTATTATAGGGCAGCTGACGGGTGGTTTGCACAAGTCCTTTTCCATAAGAGCGCTGTCCTATTACCAGTCCGCGGTCGAGGTCCTGGATGCTGCCTGCTACTATTTCAGCGGCGGAGGCAGAGGAGTGATTGGTAAGCACTGTTAACGGGATATGCAGATCCACCGGTTGCTCGGTGGTTTCATAATTGCGGTCCCAGTTCTTTACTTTTCCTTTGGTACTTACGATGAGTTTATTTTTATCAACAAAAATGTTAGCTACCACAACGGCTTCATCCAGTAATCCGCCCGGGTTGCCGCGCAGGTCCAGTATCATTCCTTTTAAGGCGGGGTTGACACGCTTCAGCTGTTCCACCGCCTGGCGTACCATGGCGCCGCTGTTTTCAGTGAACTGGGTCATTTTAATATAGCCGATATCATTTTTCAGGATGCCGGCATAGCTTACTGCTTTCACATTAATCTCTTCACGGATGATCTTTTTAGGGGTTTCCACGCCGGTTACCGGGTTGCGGAACACCATATCCAACGGGGTGCCGGCTGCGCCTTTCAGCTGCCGGCTAATATCTTCCTGGGCTACATTTTTGCTGGATTTACCATCCATGCTCACAATGATATCGCCTGGTTTTACGCCGGCCCTGTCCATGGGGCTGCCTTCGTATACATCGGTGATAGCGGTCCATTCGCCGTTGGTATTGATGGAAGCGCCTACTCCACCGTATTTGCCGGTAGCCATGAATTTAAGGTCGTCCAGGTTTTCTTCGGAAACAAAATCAGTAAAGGGATCTGTTTCCTCCAGCATGGCCTCAATGCCTTTCCGCATTACCTTTTCAGGGGGAAGATCATCTACATAGTAAGTATTCAGCTCCCGGTAGAAAGCGGCAAATATGTCCAGGTTCTTGGCTATCTGGAAGTATTTATCGTTTTCATTGAAAGCGAAGATACCCGCAGTGGTGATGATCAACAGCAATGCTGCTGCCAGTTTCTTTCTTTTATTGAAAAATGCACGCATGCAACGAATGTATAAGATGAATGATGTTATTTGGCAATGTTGATGGTTATGGTACCGGGTCATATCCATGGCCGCCCCAGGGGTGGCAGGACAAGATACGCTTTATGGTGAGATAGCCACCTTTAAACGGGCCATATTTTTTAAATGCTTCCAGCCCGTATTGCGAGCAGGTGGGCGTATAGCGGCATTTACTGCCCAGGAGGGGCGAGATAAACCATTGATAAATTTTTATCAGGAAGATAAAAGGGAAACTCAACCAGCGCACAACTCGGTTCATAAGCAGCTTTTGGCAGTCAGCTTTTTAGCCAGAAAAAATAACGGTCCATACAACGGAATGTTGAATGCCGGTTCGCTGCCATCAGCCAAAGCTAACTGCGGTGCTAAACGCTGGTTTGCAGCTTCTTTAAAATTACCGAAATTTTGTCTTTCAGGGTAGAAAAATCAGCGATTTTTTTGTCGGTATAGATGAGGAAAACAGCGAGCTGTCTTGATTCCGACCGGAGATGATCGTACAGCTCCTGTTTTTGCAGGCGCCAGGCTTCGCGGCCCAGGCGTTTGATGCGGTTCCGGTCTACCGCATGGGGAAACCGGCGGGTAGTGGCGCTAAAGCCTACCTGCACGGGATATTTACCCGCTTCTTTCAGCGGCATATAAACAACCCGGTAGGGAAAAACAGAAAACGCTTTTCCTTCACGAAAAAGCGTTTCAATAAGTTTTCTGCTTTTTAACCTTTCTTCCTTGCTAAAAGAATAAGTTTTTATGGCAAATAGTATTTAGCTACTAATTATTTCAGCTTACGCTCGTCAGAAACAGTCAGCTTCTTACGACCTTTTGCTCTACGGGAAGCCAATACCTTACGGCCATTAGCAGTTTCCATTCTCTTTCTGAAGCCGTGAACGCTCTTTCTGCGTCTGTTATGCGGTTGAAAAGTACGTTTCATTTCTTTTTTTTGTTTTTACCTGTACTATACTAAAACTCCCGGATTAAAGGATTGTGTTTTTTAAAACGGAAGGCAAAGGTAGCAGAAAATTTTTGAAAAGCAAATTAAAATACCAATTCTTAAATGTAAAAGTGGAATGCAGCTTTCACTACATTCCACTTTTAATATTAGGAATATTAATTATTTAATACCCAGTTTAGTCTTTACAGTAGCCAGGATATCGTCTGCAGCCGGGGAAACCAGCAGTATACCGGCAGAACTGTCGATCACATAGTTGTAACCTTTTTCCTTTGCCACATCTTCAATAGCCTTACGGGCCTTATCTAAGATGGGTTTCAGCAGTTCCTGCTGTTTAGCCTGTACTTTCTGTTCAGCGCCTTCACGGTAATCCTGGATACGTTTCTGGGCATCCTGGATTTCACGACCTTTGATTTCCTTCATATTGTCGGTCATAGTGGCCGCTTTATCATCGAATTCTTTCATTTTCTTCGTATACTCATCTACCAGTGCTTTCCCATCACCTTCCAGTCCCTGTGCAAAAGTTTGCAGATCAGTTTCTGCCTTCTTGGCGTCCGGCATGCTGGCTACCAGCGCCTGTAAATTGATATGCGCTACTTTGGATTGTGCCATTGCATTCACGCTGAACAAACCGGTAACCGCCACAAAAGCAATAATTACGTACTTCTTCATGATGTTGTCTGTGTTTAAAAAAATTTTAATACTTATAGTTAAAAAATAGGTACAGAGTTACTTCTTTACACCCAAAGATTTCAGAATTTCTTCGCTTTTATCCAGTTTGGGATCAGAAAAAATAACGGTGGCGCCGGCCGCCTTATCTAGTACAAAATCATACATCCTGCTGGCAGAAAGCTTTTGCACAGCATTGTAGATCCTGTCCTGGATCGGCTTTACCAGTTCTTCCCTTTTCTTGAAAAGATCGCCTTCGTAACCGAAACGCTTCTTCTGCAAATCCTTTGCCTCTTTTTCACGGGCTACTATCTCATCCTCCCTTTTACGCTTCAATTCTTCTGTGAGCATTACCTGTTCTGCCTGATACGACTTGTACATCTTATCCACTTCCTGGAATTTGGCATCAATCTCTTTCTGCCATTGCTCAGCAACTGCATCCAGTTTCTTCTGCGATTCCTTGTACTCCGGGATGCTTTCCAGGATATATTTTGTATCTATCACGCAATAGCGCTGTGCACTTGCTGCACCGCCCATAGCCAGCACAATAGCGGCTGTAATAAATAATTTCTTCATGCTACAATAATTTTTCGCAAAACCTAATGACGGTTAAACTTGCAATATATAATTATTTTCCACATTATTCTGGTTCGAAGCCAAGCATAAACGTAAACTTAGCAGCGTCTTTCAAACCACCACCCGGTTGAAGACGGTCAAACCCGATACCATAGTCAAATCCGAGCAATCCAAACATCGGTAGGTAAAAACGCATACCAATACCGGCAGAACGGCGTAATCTGAACGGGTTGTACTCATTCAGGTCCTTATAACCATTGGCTGCTTCCAGGAAGGCCAAACCAAAGATGGTAGAGCTGGGATTCAAACTGAACGGATAGCGCAGTTCCATCACATATTTATTGAATACGGTGAAGCCGGAATAGTTGGCAGGCTGACCGTTTTCAGGATTGATGCTCGGATCGGAGGTATAATACACCGGGTAACCTCTCTGGGAGATGATATCGCGGTCGTAGATCGCAAAGTTGCTCAAACCATCACCACCCATTTCAAACCGGCCAAAAGGCGACAGGGTTGTACGGTTGTTGTAGCGGCCAATGTAACCAAATTTCGCGGCTACTTTCAATACGAAAGTTTTGTTGTCGCTGCCCATTGGGCGGCTCAAAGGCACATACCACTCTGCATTGAAGCGGTATTTCTGGTACTCAATGAATTTAAACTGCTCGGAAGCCGGCTCCTTGGAGTAATCCTTGTCGGGATTAAACAGGGAGTATGGCGGCGTATACTGCGCAGATACCATGAAGTTGGAACCACTGCGCGGGAAGATCTGCTGATCCACGGAAGAACGGGACAGTGTCAGCTTGATGTTCACGTTATTGGAAGTACCGCTTTCAAACCCGGGAATACCGAAGTAGTTATAGTTTTTCAGTTTATACTGCTGATAGTTTACTGAATAGATCAGTGTGAAATAGTCGTCCGGCCATTTCAGCTGTTTACCCAGTGATACGGAAGCACCCAGCACCTTGAAGTGACCATTCGTTGAAGTGGTGGTGTCGCCGGGAAGCTTGTAATAATCATTATAAGCGTAAGGGTTCTGGTAGCTGCTATAAAGACTTACAGAAAACTGGTTCCTTTTCTTACCTCCCAGCCATGGCTCGGTGAAAGAGAAGTTATAGGAGCGGTAAGCCTTACCGTTGGAGGATACACGAACAGACAGTTTCTGTCCGTCGCCGCTAGGCAGCGGATCCCAGGTTTCTTTCTTGAAGATATTACGCAGCGAGAAGTTATTGAACGTAACCCCGAGCGTACCGGTTAAACCGATATAACCACCCCAACCAGCAGACAGTTCCAGCTGGTCGTTTGCTTTTTCTTCCACGGTATAATCAATATCCACGGTACCATCCTGTACATTGGGCACAGGGTTCATACCAATCTTTTCAGGGTTGAAGAAGCCGAGGTTGGCAATTTCACGGTTGGAACGGATCAGGTCCTGGCGACTGAACTTCTCGCCCGGAATGGTGCGGAGCTCACGACGGATCACGTGCTCGTTGGTCTTTTCGTTACCGGCTATACGAACTTCCTTGATGGTAGCCTGCGGCCCTTCACGCAAACGGATCTCGTAATCGATGGTATCGCCACGGATACCGATTTCCACCGGATCGATCTGGAAGAACAGGTAGCCATAGTCCATGTAGTAGCCGCTGATGTCTCCGCCTTCCTGCGACATTTGCTTACCGATCCTTTTTTCCAGCAGTTCCAGGTTATAGATATCTCCTTTTTTGATGCCCAGGATGCGGGTCAGCACAGAGTCGGAATAACGGGTATTTCCTTTCCAGGTAATATCACCGAAATAATATTTTTTACCCTCGGAGATCTGCATGTCCACATTCAGGTTCTGTGAATGGGTTTTGTAAGTGGTATCCCTCACGATCACCGCATCGCGGTAACCCTTGGAGTTATAGAGACCGATCACTTTACCTTTATCTTCGAGGTATTTATTTTCATTGAATTTTGCAGAGCTGAACAGCTTAAAGCGGAAATAAGGGTCCAGTTTCTCAAATGCGCGGGTGGGCTGCAGGAAGCCATATGTTTGCCAGAAATCGTCCGGTTGCGCCAGGGAGTCCACGTATACGTGCTCCATGTCAGGATGAAGCGTAAAGCGGGACTTTTCCTTGGTCCCTTTCATCTTCTTCTTGATCTTGGAGTCGGCTATATTTTCGTTGCCAACGATATTGATATCCTGGATACGTACTTTACTGCCTTTGGTAACATTAAAGATGAGGTGTTTGGAGTTTACCTGCCCGGTATCGCTTCTTTCCTCGATCTTAACGGTAGCATTTCCGAATCCTTTATCTGCATAAAATTTATGTACAACACCGATCACGTTTTGTTTCAGGGCTTGTGTGATCACATTTCCCTTACGCAAACCGGCTTTGGTGGTGATATCATCTGCTTCTGTTTTTTTGATTCCCTTAAAAGCGAATGTAGACATACGGGGCATTTCCGTTAGTCCTATTTCCAGCCAGATCTTATTGTCTTCTATTTTGGTTACATAAATAGTTACGTCGGCAAAGAGTCTTTGTGACCATAAGCTCTGAATTGCCTTTGTGAACTGGTCGCCACCCGGATAAGTAACTTTATCACCCACATTGAGGCCTGAGAGCGACAACAGCAGTGATTTATCCAGGTATTGGGTACCGGCAACGGTGATTTCGGCAATTTCATACTGTTGCGGGACGCCTGTGTTAATAGGAGAAACGGCCGGCGGATTAGCAGGCGGCTGCGTAGGAGGCACGGTATCTTTTTGCTGAGCGGATACACGAATGCCTGCACTGCAACATAATGCTATAGCCAGAAGGCCCTTAGGAAATAATTTCTTCATTCTGCTGAATTTGTTCGCTTGTTTTGCCAAAGCGCCGTTCTCTGGTCTGGTAATTTAAGATGGCTTGGTAAAGATGTTCATTGCGGAAGTCCGGCCACCGGGTATCTGTAAAATACAGTTCCGCATAGGCCAGCTGATATAGTAGGAAGTTACTGATCCTGCATTCTCCACTGGTACGGATCATTAATTCAGGGTCCGGCAGACCGGCTGTACAGAGATATTTTTCCCATATCTCAGGCGTTACAGCTGCCGGGTCCAGGGCTCCATTTTTCGCATCCAGGGCTATTTTCCTGGCTGCATTCACGATTTCCCACCTTGCACTGTAGCTGAGAGCCATAATGAGATTGAGGCCGGTATTCTGGCTGGTTAGGGCAATGGCCTCCTCCATTTCCCGCTGGCATTGGGGAGGCAGCATTTCCATGTCGCCAATTACGCTCAGCCGGATATTATTTTTTGATAACGTATTCACTTCCATGCGGATAGTGTTTACGAGTAGTTCCATAATGCCATTAACTTCATAAACGGGGCGGTCCCAGTTTTCAGTAGAAAACGCGTATAGGGTCAGATAACCTATCCCAAGCTCTGCACAGGTCGTCACTATGTTACGCACACTTTCCACCCCTTCGTGGTGCCCGTACAGCCTGTCTTGTCCCCGCTCCTTTGCCCAACGGCCGTTCCCGTCCATAATAATGGCTATATGGCGCGGCAACCGTTGTAAGTCCAATTTTTCCTTCAAGCTCATTTGTGTCAGGCGTATTATAACAGATCTACTAAAAGGGTGCAAAGATACAAAAATAGAGTAATGACTTTTTTGGCAAAGCCTAAGAAGGTGTTTTAACGTAGTTTTAACAGCGAAATCAATACCAGTGGGGATTTAAGCAAATTCAGAGACTTATCATGGCGGTTGGCAGGTACGGAAAGCCCACCCGCAGAAAGTATTTTTTATTTTAGAATTTACAGTTGTAGGAAGTAAAGAGAATACTGATCGTTAATTCAATGGTAACGAACTGGTCCTTATCCCGGCTGTTTCCCCGCTCCCGCCCTATCACCCCGATAGGACTGCCTTTCACGGAAGACCTGTCCTGCAGCTGCGCCGCCACAGTGGTCTGCCCGTTTGGAAGCGCCGGAAAAGCAGCGGGACCGGCGTAAGTAGTGCTTACATCGTCCAGGTAATCCGTTTGCGTAAACCGGTACAGGGCTTCCAGGCCCACATTCACTTTTTTGGAAATATTATATTTAAAACCGCCGCCAATCAGCCAGGCATACGAAACCAGGCTGTAAGGCTTCCTTTCAGGATACAGGGCTGTCCCCTGCCCTTCAGTACCCAGCGGCTGCAAAAAATATTTAACCCCATCAAGATAAGCATAGGGGTTATAATGGAAAATACTTGCCCCTCCGGTCAGGTAAGGTGAGAAACGTTCATATAAACTGCCGGGCTCAAAGCGGAAAAAATTAAAATCCCCCTGGAGCGACAATTCAAACAGGTTTGTATTAAAACTAAGGTTCCGCCGTTGCTGGAATTCGTTCTTACTGTACACATCAGAATAACCCAGTTGCATAAACCGGGCATGAGCGCGCAGGCCCACGTAATCGTTCATGTATTTGCGGTAATAAATGCCCACAGCAGGTTTCAGGGTATTTAAAGCTCCCCGGGTGTTCAGGTCTCCGAAATACTGCGCCCCGCCTACGGAAAAGCCCAACTCCCCCACATATTGCAGCTCATTCTGCGCAGCAGCACGTCCGGCAACCAAGCAACCTGCCGATACCAGCAATAAAAAGACGATGTATTGGGAATATAGAAGTTTCAGCATAAATCAGTTCTACTTAAACGCTAAAATGCCGGATTTATTTAATGTATAGCTGATCATTATGCTTACTTATTTAGCGGGTGCACGCTTCACGGGGCATAATTAATATTACAATCAGCAGACAATATATTTGTAAATGTAACAATATATTTTACAATTCTATATTTTAATCATATTCCGGGCATCAATTCCCCAGAGTAATTTGTTACGGAGGGTATGCAGGAAGTTGCTGTCGTCCAGCCGGAGCAGGCTCAGTTTGAACTGTTCTTTTTTTATAGCCAGCTGTACCCGGTTATCAATGGTTTCCATACGGCTATCGAGAGTACAGAGAAACTGGTCGCTGCGGCCTTCCACTTCAAAGGAAATGATGTTATCATTAGGTACAATAATAGGCCTTACGTTCAGGTTATGAGGCGCTACAGGCGTGATCACAAAATTGCCCGCGTCCGGGAACACGATAGGGCCGCCACAGCTGAGGGAATAACCTGTAGACCCCGTTGGAGTGGCCACAATCAGTCCGTCTGCCCAGTAAGTGTTCAGGAATTCCCCGTTCAGGTAAGTATGGATCTTCACCATTGCCGAGGTATCCTTTTTATGGATCGTAAATTCATTAAGCGCGTAAGGCACATCTCCAAACAAGGGAATGTTGGCGTCCAGATGGAGCAGCGACCGCTGGTCTACCACGTAAGTGCGGTTCAGCAGCGCCTGTACCAGTGCATGGATCTCATCCTTACCAATACTGGCCAGGAAGCCCAGGCGGCCGAAATTGATCCCTATAACCGGGATGTTGGTATCACGTACGTAACAAACGGTATCCAGCAAAGTGCCGTCCCCGCCAAGGCTCACCAGGAAGTCGATCTTTCCCGGCAGGTCTTCCGCGCAGGAAAACAGCGTTGGTGCGTTGTCGAAAGGAATGTGTTGCTGCAGGGTATGATAAAAAGGCTCATAGATGATGGCTGTTATCTCTGCCCGCTTTAATTCCTCCAGCAATAAGCGGATGTTTGAAATATCTTCTGTAATAAATCCCCTGCTATAAAGTGCTACCTGCATAATTTTTTAAGCTTTTAACGATCGGCTCTGAAGACCTACATATCCACGCTCGTGTGTAAAAATAGTCCTTTTTGCCCTAACTGGTTAAAGCTGTATTCGATCCGCAGGCAGGTATCATAGAAGGAAACGATGTCGAGCCCGATACCGCCGGTATAAAGGAAGCGGTTATTCAGGAAGCTGTTGCCGGGAAACTTATTATAGGCGTAACCTCCGTCGCCAAAGGCTTTGGCGAAGATGCGTACGGGAACGGTATTAAATTTTTTCGGAACAATGGGAAGCTTTACTTTAAAAGAAATAAGTTCCTGCCGGAGAGTGGATTTGAGAATGGCGAAGCTGGTACCATCTATTACATAATATTCCAGTCCGCGCAGGTAATCATCCCGGTAACCCAGCGCCTGCTGGTTAATATACGGCTGATCGTTAGAGAGTTTTGCCGCGCTGCGAATGCCCAGTGCTGCAAAGGTTTTGGGGCGCAGCTGCCAGTATTTGGCCATATTGAGCCGGAAATGCACATCATCCACATCATTCCATGGCCCTACTCCTTTTTTGCCCACTTCTGCCAGAAGCCGGAACCCCTTGAGAGGATATACCCAGCTATCTGCCTTAATATAGGTGAAACGATAGGTGATATCGATGAAACGTACATTGGTACGGCCTTTCCCAAGGTAATTAGGATTAATGATAGCTACGGAATCGGCTATTTTCTCATAGTTATAATTTACAAACACCTGGTGCCGGGCATTAATGGCCCTGCGGTAGCTGTAGTTGAGCCCCACAAGATATACCTGCCGCAGGAAATCATCTTTCCGGAAAAACTGCTGTTTGTTGTTGCTGGTGCTGTCGTTCACCTCACGGTTACGGTTATAGGATGCGATGATACCTAGACCATGACGGAAATGTTTATCGATATAAGGTACATTGTACTGCAGTGCGAACCGTTGGGTGTAACCAAACTGTATGGCGGCATTCAATTCATCATTACGGCCGGTCAGGTTTTCCTGGGTACCGCTTACACCGAGGTTGATACGGCTAAGGCTGTGGTTCTTTTCTACCCACCACTGGTTGAAGTTACGGTCTGCCAGTTTGAAAATGGGATAGGCAAAGGTGTACCAGCGTTCCCATACTTCAAATACCAGGTCGGCTTCATTACCGGTCCAGTTTTTAACATTGGCAGTGGCATTGAGGAACAGGGAGGTATTGAGCAGTTGTTTACGTCTTTCTTCGAGGGTGTTGGCAAGGTCCCGCAGGTAGATGGTATCTCCCGGCACAGTGCTTATTTCCCGGAGGATGATGGAAGTCCGGGTTTTCTTATTACCGGAAACAAGGATATTACGCACTACCAGGTAGCTGGTATCCGTTACGGGCGCCGACTGGCCTTCTGCATTTTCCGGTATCACAATCCCCAACAGGCATACGAGGGCCAGCAGGTAGTAACAGCATTTCAGCATGTAGGTCCTTGAAATGTTTTAAAAGTGTTGACAATACTCAAATATAACAGATTTTGCTTTACGCGGATTTTGTCTGACTCAGGATTTTGATGATTACGCTGATTTTATTTTTTTAATTTTTAAAGGATAGCATTTATAAATAATTAAGGGAGATAAAAGCAATATTTCGCTTTCATCTCCCTTAATTATTTATAAAAATCAGTGTAATCAGCGTAATCATCAAAATCCTGAGTCAGACAAAATTCGCGCGTTACATGCCGATGTAGTTCATCAGCAGATCGTAGTTTTTCTTCAGCACTTCTTCTTCCGGTTCTTCGGCAAAGATGTATTTGATCACATAGTTGAAGCGTTCAAAAGTGGCTACAAGGCCCTGCAGTTCCTGGCGGTTTGTTTTGAGCACTACTTCCAGTCTGCCGGTAACGGGATTGGTAATGGTGTTTACACTCAGGAGCGTAACATCGTTTGATTCGGCAATACGGGCAATTTCACTGAGGGCATAATCGCGCGGGTCTACTTCAAAGGCCACGATACCGCCGGGCTCCTTCACGCCGTTATATCTTGCCAAAGCCGCAAGGAGGTTATCCTTGGTAATGATACCGAGGTACTCGCTTTCCTTGTTCACTACCGGGAGCGCAGACAATTTAAAATCGTAAAAAAGTTTAAGTGCTTCAAAGAGATGAGCATATTCCATGACAGCCGGGCGGGTACTGCTGTACTCCATAGATTCCAGGGGTACATCCGGATCCTCAATATCCATGATATCGTCTTCCTCCACCAGGGCCAGGTATTTGCTATCTACTACCATTGGCAGTTGCGTCAGATGGTATTCGTTCATCAGGCGCAGCGCCTTTGTTCCTGAATCCGAGGGATGCAGAACAGGTACTGAAGATATGAGTTCTCTGGCGATCATGTTAGCGTATTCTGATACAATAATAGTAAAGAATATGCCAACAGAAAAAGAAATTACATGTACGCGAAATCACTGCGCCTGTGAGCACAGTTGCAGAGCTGCCTTAAGAGTGCCGGTTTAACTGGCAGGTTGAAGCTTTAGTTTTTCCAGGAAAGCGTGCAGGATCTTATTGAATTCTTCCGGTACCTCCATCATGGGAGCGTGGCCGCACTTATCAATAAACTGCAGTTCAGAATTAGGTATCAGTTTTTTAAATTCTTCGCCAACCATAGGAGGTGTAACCGTATCATTCTGGCCCCATATCAGTAAGGTTGGTTGCTGGATATCTTTCAGTTCATCTCCGAGGTTGTGGCGGATGGCTGATTTCGCCAGTGTGATGATCTTGATCACTTTCAGGCGGTTGTTCACTATCTCAAACATTTCGTCTACCAGTTCTTTGGTAGCTATTTTCGGATCATAGAAAGTAAGTTCTGCTTTTTTGCGGATGTACTCATAGTCGCCGCGTTTAGGATAGGTTTCACCCATTCCGTTTTCGAACAGGCCTGAGCTGCCGGTAAGGATCAGGGATTTTACGGGTGCTTCAGGGTGTTTCAACAGGTATACAAGGGCCACGTGACCTCCAAGTGAATTGCCCAGCAGGTGCACATTTTTGTATCCCCTGGCTTCAATAAACTTATGTACGTATTTGGCCAGGCCGCCTACCGATGTTTCCAGGATGTTTAAATCGTACAGGGGTAACATCGGGATCACAACCTTGTTATATTGCCGGAAATATTCAATCATGTGCGAGAAATTGCTCAAAGCACCAAAAAGTCCATGCAATAATACCAGCGGTTCTCCTTCTCCTTCTTCTATAAAATTAAACTTACCCTGTGTTTTGATTTCGTAATCCATTGCCAAATCTTGAAAGTCAATTTTACGCTAAAATAATTCTTTTTATTAATCTAAATAATCTTTGGAACGAGTTACCCAGGTTGAATATGCCGGGCTGCCTGTTCAAAAAAAGACTGCAATTCGGTGAACATATTCTTAAAAACCGGGATCACACTTCCCATATGATCCAATACCCACGGGCCGATATTCTCTATATAGGGATATACCACAGACTGGAGCTTTGTTTCGGGGCTCAGCCAGTATACCTGGTTAGCCATCCATAGCACTACACTGTAAATTATTATAAATATAACGCTATACAACAGGATTCCGCCGAGTTTATTCAGCCAGCCCAACATTACCAGTTCCACTAATTTCTGCAATGCGCCGGCCCCTAACCTTACGAGCAGTATTACTCCCAGGAACAGGCATACGAAACAGATCACAGGCAGCCAGCGGGAATGCATTTCCCAATGCTCCTGTACATATAATGCGGTAATTGCGGTTAGTTTCAGAGCTGCCGCCAGTCCCAATATAGCGGCTACCAGAGAAAATAAGGCTACTATCAACCCACGGGTATATCCGCGGTAAATGGCAAAAACCATGATGATAGCAAAAATAATATCTATAGGCATGATAGAAATATAGGGAATCTGGTATTTAACTACCTGATTTTTTTGTTTTCAGGGAGATGCTTATCTGCCCATTGTCCACTTTTCAGCCAGTTAAATACCAGACAGCACTATTTAGTAAGCAGTTCTTTCACCAGGGCGGAAATTGCTTTTCCATCTGCTTTACCGGCCAGTTGTTTGGTGGCAACTCCCATTACCTTACCCATATCCGCAGGTGAGCTGGCGCCGGTGGAAGCGATAATATCAGTAATGGCTGTACGTAATTCTGCTTCATCCATTTGTTTGGGAAGAAAGCGCTCAATCACTGCCAGTTCCTCTTCTTCTTTCACTGCAAGGTCTTCACGGTTCTGGGTGCGGAAAATTTCCAGGGAGTCTTTCCTTTGCTTTGCCAACTTTTGCAGCAGTTTGGATTCCTCTGCCTCTGAAAGGTCGCCACTGGCGCCTTCTGCTGTTTTAGCCACAAGGATCGCTGCTTTAATGGCACGCAATGCGCGCAGGTCAGCTTCCTTTTTACCCAGCATCGCAGCTTTGATCTCTGCGTTGATATTTAATTCTAATGACATATGGTTAGGTTTAATGGATTATTTTCCTGCTTCTTCTGCCGCTTGTTTGTCCTGGAATTTCTTAAAGAAATCCTTGGCAAAAGCGCGCATATCGTCGGCCTGGTCTTTATAGGGAGTAGCCCTACCGTAGGTATCGGCCATCGTCATCATGGTCTGGAAAAAGAAGTCGGCCATTTCATCCACCATCATGTCTTTTGTCCACAGGTCAATACGCAGCGCTGCTTTTTCTGCAGGGTCCCAGAAAGATACGATCATACCTTTGGCCTTGATCATCCGTTCGTCTTTGTTGTCTGTAGCGCTCCACTCTATTGATTCGGGCACTTTCTGATCGTCCAGTCCAACCTGGATCTTTATGGTAGATACTTTACTCATGATTTTCAATTAAAGCGCAAAAATAGCCATCATTTGCTGATTTTGGAAAAAGCAGTGCCGGTGAGCTGTTCCCACCACTGTTCCGCAGCATGTTCCCAGCTGCTGAAAGGCTTCGCTGCAGGGACCTTAGCCAGCAAACGGGATCTTAATTGTTCATCTTTATACAAAAGACTCATTTTCTCAGACAGGTCATCCAAACTTGCAGGGTCGGCATATAGTACTGCATCTCCGCCAGCCTCCCTTGCGGCGGCTCCTTCCAGCGCAATCACCGGTACTTCGCACCGGTGCGCAGCATAGATGGGTAAGGCCAGTCCTTCAAACCTCGACGGATATACGAGGGCATAAGCCCCACCGGTAAGCCGGGCAAGCGTTTCTTCATCCGCATCTTCAATACATACCACATCCTGCCGGAACTTATAACTCTGTAAGGCGGTAGCAATTTCTGCTCCTGCAGGGGTTACGCTACCTGCCAGTACCAACCTGATATTGCTGCGCTGCCGTTTCTTCAGCGCCGAAAACGCTTTCAGTACCGGTATAATATTATTCCGGGGATGCAGGCTGCCTGTTACCAGGAAATATTCTGCTCCTCCTGCAAAAGCCCTTTTCACCGTTTCCCGCTCCTCCCAGTCCAGCGGCCTGTAAAGCTCGCTGATACCTGTTTCCAGCCGGGTCAGTTTATCTTTTACACCGGGCTCATAACGCAGCAGCTCTTCCTCCGCAGCGTTGGACAGTACGGCTATACGCCGTGCCCGGTCCAGGTATTTCGTGATATTCTTTTTCAGCGACCGCTGTTGCGCAGCTGGCTGTAAACCCGCGTCCCGCAAAAAAGAAAGGTCTCTCAGCAGCAATGCCGCCGGGATCCTGCTGCGTAAAGGAAGCGTTCCATCCAGGCCCAGGAACAAATCCGGCCGGAAAGGCTTCATAGCCCTTACCAGCTGCCACTCCTGCCACCAGTACAAGTGCCAGGGCTTATTGCCTTTCAGCGGCAACACCACGTTGGTTACGTTTGCCGGTACTTTCAGGCCGGCAGGTATTTTTCCATCGAAAAACAATGTGAACTGATGGGCAGGCTGCTGCCGGCACATCGCCAGTATTATTTCCGTTGCCACCTTCCCGGTATCGGCAGGCATGTCCTGTCGTAAACAAGCGGCATTAACAGCAATTTGCATAAACGATTCCTTTGTCTGCGAGCTTGCAAACCTACACAATTTTAGATTCGGGACAGGCGGATTTTAATTGCCCGGCTATTCTGCAGATTTATTGGTGAGATAAAATACCTGCGGAGGAGTTACATTACCGGTGTTTCCCAGGGAAGCCAGCCTGATAGTTACCTCGTATGTTTTCAACGGCTTCAGATGACGGAGCGTTATGGTAAAAGGAGTCGTTTTAATATCGGCTATATCATCCTGCGGCAAAGGAATAAGACCCGTTTCTGTGGCTACATTCAACGTTACCTTTACCCCTTTGTCAGGCAGTTTGCTGGTAACATTCACTTTCAGCGCATAAGTGCTGTCCTGTACCATATTATACTTTCCTACCTGCACATCGGGCAGCTCAAAAGCCAGTGTTTCTTCCTGTGTATTTGGTGCAGGATTATCTTTTTTCTTCTTTTTACAGGAAGAAAAAGTGAGCATTGAAATAGCTAAGAAGGCAGGGAGACAGGTTTTCAATAACATATTTCCAGTTATAGGAGCATGAAATTAGCTTTTTTTAATATACAAATCAAATTTTACTTCTCACATCCAGCGCATCTCTCAGCCCATTGCCTAACAGGTTGAAAGCCAGCACCAAAAGCATAATGGCTATACCCGGCGCCAGCGCCAGCAGGGGATTATGCGTAATAATGAAATTGTAGTTCTCTTTGATCATCAGTCCCCAGGAAGGCTGCGGCGGCTGCACACCTACCCCCAGGAAACTGAGCCCGGCCTCCACTACAATAGCGGTGGCAAAATTACCCGCGGCTACTACCATTACCGGCCCCATGATGTTGGGTAAAATATGTTTAACGATGATGCGCACATGCCCGTAACCCAATGCCCTGGCGGCTTCCACATACTCCAGCTCCCGGATAGCCAGTACCTGTCCGCGGATAATACGGGCCACACCTACCCACATGGTAAGTCCTACAGCGATAAACACCTGCCAGAACCCTTTTCCCAGCGCCAGGGTGAGCGCAAATACCAGCAGCAGCGTTGGCATAGACCATACTACGTTCACCAGCCACATCACCACATCATCTGTACGCCCTTTGAAATAACCGGCAATAGCACCCAGCAGCACTCCAATACTGAGGGAAATGACTACGGCGATACAACCTACCCCTAAGCTCACCCGTGTGCCAATCAGCAGCCGGCTCAGGATATCCCGGCCAAATTTGTCGGTGCCCAGCCAGTAAGTACGGGAGAAGATCCTTTCCTTCTGTATATTCTCCTGTAATGCTTCTGACGACAGCGGATGATCCGGCGGAGCAGCATACCAGACCTTTGCCAGGAAGTAGGTTTCCTCCCTGCTGGTAGATTCATCTACATAATGCTGTACCACCAGCACGCTGTCCCTGAACTGCCAGGAACGGATGGGGATCCAGGTAAAATCAGATTCCTGGCCGTATAGCAACCGCCGATAAACAGCTCCTTTTTGTACCGGCTGTTCTTTCCAGACCGCCAGCATATGGATCCGGAATCCAGGATGCTGGCCTTCTATTTCCAGCACCATCCTATTGGCATTGGGCGTATGATCCGGTGCAATAAAATAGGCGGTAATACTGATAAACACAGCAATGGCGATCACCAGTAAACCGGCCACCGCACCTTTGTTACGGTATAATTTTTTCCAGTAAGGCTGCATATCTGACAAAAGAACCAGGATTTAATTAACCTGCCGGCCTTTCCACTGATAACTACCAAACTTCCCAAGCCACCCGGCAACAACAATATAAGGAATATGAAATATCTGCCCGGGAATAAACCACAACAGCAGTTCTGTTTTATTAAAAAACTTCGCTACGGGAAGCAGGAAATAAAGTTCAAGGGTTATTTTAAACAGCATGATGATAAGGAACCACGGCCACCATACCGGCAGGAACACCGCTATTACCGCCAGCGACAACAAACCTGCGTTAAACAGGTATACCAGCAGCAGTACCCAGGTAAGCCTTTTATCTTCATACTTATCTGCCTTCGACGACCAGCGGATCCGCTGGTTCATGAAATCCCTGAAGGTATCTACGGCCAGGGTACGCACTACAGCGTCTTCACATTTCAGGTAACTCACCTTATCAGG
Organism: Chitinophaga polysaccharea; assembly: GCF_902150045.1. GTDB lineage: Bacteria > Bacteroidota > Bacteroidia > Chitinophagales > Chitinophagaceae > Chitinophaga > Chitinophaga polysaccharea_A. The sequence continues at coordinate 2,740,644 of NZ_CABFVU010000001.1, read as the reverse complement.
ATATGCGCTGTAAATTTTATACATCAGCAGCATATCATCGCCGGAGGCAATATTATCGATGCCTGTAAAACCTCCCACTTCCAGGAATGCCTTTTTCTCATAGGCGAGGTTAGCGCCGTTACACATGGTACCGGAGGCCAGTTGCGCCGCAGCGCCGGTGATCCCCTGCATGGTCATGAAATCGAGCGATTGCAATCTCTTGAAAAAGTTATGTTCTTTATAGAAGCTCACCGGTGCGGCAATGAATTTAGGTTGATGATGTTCGTAAAACTGCACCAGTGTTTCAATCCAGCGCGGTCCCATTACACAGTCAGCATCTGTGGTTACAATAAGGTCGCCGGTAGCTTTTGAGACAGCGATTTCTATGGCTTTTTTCTTGAAAGAGTTCAGCCGTTCTTCTTCATTGAGATATTGCCTTAATTCCAGCAAATGAACATTTGCTGCCGGGAAATTGCTCACCACAGCAGCAGTATTATCTGTTGAAAAATCATCTATCACAATTATTTCCAGCAGGACAGGATTATAGGTCTGGCGTTTCAACGCTTCCAGCAGGGCTGGAAGGTTGGCTGCTTCATTCCGGGCAGGAATGATCACTGTAACGGAAGTATGGCAGGCCGATGGCGCTGCAGGAGAAAACCTTTTCAGGCGCTTCCAGCCCAGGGTATACCACAGCATCAGTATACCATACCCTAAAGCCAACACCAATAGTATAATTACAAAAAGATACATCCAGGTTAAAGATTTGTTTTGATGATAAGCCCCAGCTGATCGGATATCAGCTGATGCCCTTTTTCCATTACCAGTATTTTACAGGGAAAGGAACCATCCGCAAAGCGGGTGCCCAGTACAGGTGGAATTACACGATCATATTTCCCGAATATCAGGAGAGTTAGAACGTTATATCTGGCTAATAATTGTTTACACTGCTTTTTATCCGGCATCATTCTGCGCAGATTGGTCCATACATTGTACACCAATTCCCTTTTCCCCGGTTCATTCATACGGTGCAACGCAAATTTATATACACTCTGATTTAGCAATCCCAGTTTTCTCCATGTATGTAATAACGTAAAAAACAGCCGTGGATGATATGTATTGTATTTAAACAGCCTGTTTCCGGCAGCAGTTTGAGTAACAAACATATGCCAGGGATTATTTCTCAGCCCATCCCCAGCTGCAAGGATGAGACGGTTGATCCGCCCGGCCATTTTTTCCACCAGGCACAGGGAAAGACGCCCTCCCATACTGTAGCCCAACAGGGAAAAACGTTCCTTTCCATGTTGCTGCAGTATCATTTCCACCAGCGCTGCCAGGTCATTTTTCTCAAAAACGCGGTCCTCCTCCCACCGGGTGCTGCCATGCAGGGGCATATCCAGCGCCACCAGTGTGAAGGTATCGCCAAGTGTAGCGGTTAGCGGGCGAAAATGAGCAGCGCTTTCACCAAAGCCGTGTAAACAGATCAATAGCTCCTCCCCGGCACCTTCCACGGTGCCATGAAACCGGCTTTTCAAATATGACAGATAAAAATCAGGCATAAAGGGGAACAATGATACTGAATAAATGCCTAATGACGATGGAAAGGATTATCCAGGGCAACCAACGGGGCCAATGGATGGATGTTTACTCCTATGCTTATATTATGATTCCTAAAAAGAAGACAATACGCCATATCTAAATAGATACGGGGGATCTCCGGCGCAACTATGCCGCAACTATGGCGTATATATGGTGGAAACTGGGAGTATCCATTCCCTGGCTTTTTCTTCCTATAGAATTACCTTGTCAGAAAAATCCCGTTATTAGCTTACAACCTTCCTCCAAACTTATTTTTTTTGTTAAAAATCCCTTCCTTTTAACAGGAATGCCGCATTTGGCTTACATTCAGTAAGTTAACAGGCAGGTATCAGGGGAATCAGTTTAGCCCTCCCGGTGACCGGTTTTGCTTAATACTTTTTTCAGTAAATTACAGAACCACTAAAAATACAGCAACATGGACGCAACAGTTGAAAATAAGACTGCGCTCAAAGGCGCCGAATTCCTGGTTAAGGAGAGTGCTCCTGAGGAAGTGTTTACTCCCGAAGATTTTTCGGAAGAGCAGCTGATGATTAAAGAGATGGCAGATCAGTTTATCAGTAAAGAGATAACACCGATCGTAGAGCGGATAGATAAACTGGAAGAAGGACTGATGCCCTCGCTGCTGGAAAAAGCCGGCGAACAAGGCTTGCTGGGCGCTTCTTTCCCGGAAGAATACGGTGGTTTGGGTAAAGATTTTGTAACGGCTACCATTATCAACGAAGGACTGGGCGCTGGTCACTCATTCTCCGTTGCCATGGCCGCGCACACCGGTATCGGTTCTTTACCTATCCTTTATTTTGGTACTGCAGAACAGAAACAGAAATATATTCCCAAGCTGGCCACCGGCGAAATGAAAGGTGCCTACGCCCTTACTGAGCCCGATTCCGGCTCCGATGCTTTGGGCGCTAAAACCACCGCCAAATTAACAGAAGACGGCAAGCACTATATACTGAACGGGCAGAAGAGCTGGATCACCAACTCCGGCTTCGCCGATGTGTTTACCGTGTTTGCGAAAATTGACGGCGATAAATTCACCGCCTTTATTGTAGATAAGGGAACACCCGGTTTTACACTTGGTGCAGAAGAACATAAAATGGGGATCAAAGGATCCTCTACCCGGCAGATCTATTTCCAGGATGCCAAAGTGCCCGTTGAAAATGTGCTGGGCGTAATCGGTAAAGGCCATCTCATTGCCTTCAACATCCTGAACATAGGCCGCCTGAAACTTTGCGCCGCCGCATTGGGCGCCGCCAAAAAATGTATCAATACCTCCGTACAATACGCCAATACCCGCACACAGTTTAAACAACCCATTGCCAACTTCGGCGCTATCAAACATAAACTGGCGGAAATGGCTATCCGTACCTGGACTTCGGAATCAGCGCTTTTTCGCACGGCACAGCTGATCGATGAAAAAGAAAAGGAACTGCTGGCAGAAGGTAAACCATTCAATGAAGCTTTGCTTGGAGCAGCAGAAGAATATGCGGTAGAATGCGCCATCCTGAAAGTGAACGGCTCCGAAGTATTGGATTATGTAGTGGATGAAGGCGTGCAGATTCATGGCGGTAACGGTTTCAGTGATGAATACATCATTTCAAAAGCCTACCGCGATTCCCGCATCAACCGCATCTTTGAAGGCACCAATGAGATCAACCGGCTGCTCACCCTCGACATGACACTGAAACGTGCCATGAAAGGAAAACTGGACCTGATGACGCCTGCCATGAACGTAATGAAGGAACTGATGAGCATCCCCGACTTTGGCAATGATGATGAAAGCGCCTTCAGTAAGGAAAAGAAGATGATCGTTAATTTCAAAAAAGCCATCCTCATGGCTGCCGGCGCCGCCGCGCAGAAACTGATGGTGAAGCTGGAAAACGAGCAGGAGATCCTGATGGATATTGCCGATATGGCCATTGAAACCTTTGTGGCTGAAAGCGCGCTGCTTCGCCTCATTAAGCTCATCAACAGTAAAGGTGAAAGCGCCGCTTCCCTGCAGGCCGATATTGTACGCACCTTCATTTACGATGCGGCCGACCGAATCAATAAATCCGGTAAAGACGCTATCAATGCGTTTGCGGAAGGCGATGAACAACGTATGATGCTGCTGGGCCTCAAACGCTTTACCAAAGCAGAACCGTTTAATGCAAAAGATGCCCGCAGAAGAATTGCGGACAAACTGATTACAGACAATAAATACAGCTGGTAACAACCGGCGTAAAGCAACTGAAAAATGCAGCGGGGTATTTTATTTCGCTGCATTTTTTCTAAATGCTTTTTTCCTATTCCCTTCACCTGCTTATCTTTACCATCTTTCAAAGATATTGATGACAGGGTATGACGCTATCAGCTAAGTTGTTTTCTACATTTTTTGTTGCCATTTGTATCCCCCTTTTTGCAAGCAGCCAGGCAACACTGCGTATCAGTCAACCTTCAAGGGAACAAAATAATGTGAGTACTTCCAGGCAATTTATTGCAGGCCGTACCTGTGTTGGCTGTACAGTAAGGATTAATAACGATACCGTACATGTATACAGTACCGGCACCTTTGCTGTAAAATATGAACTGTCTACCGGTAGAAATACCTATTCCGTTACTGCCACTGCCCCTAACGGGGAAACATATACGAAAAATATCACTTATTACTACAACCAGCCACCCGCCCCTTCGGCTACCAGTATTTTCCGTATAGATTATATGGAGATATCCCCATCGGGGAACCTTCAGCTATCCGAAGGCGATACATTGCGGATAAAGATGAAAGGCTATCCTGGTCAAAGCGCCAGCTGGTTCAATGATGTACCGCTCAGGGAAATGCCCGTTTCACAAACAGGCGGCGTACCCGGCTATTACAGCGGGATGTATGTGATACAGCCACGCGATTCGCTCCTGAATGGAAAAATTATGGTGCGGCTGCGCAAACAAAGCGGGGAAACGGCTATCCTGGGCAGCCCTTACCGCTACAGCGTAATGCACAATGAAATACCGTTCACCGGCCGTACTATCGATAATATGACCTACCTCACTGCAAGCCCGCATGGCGACCGGCTGGGGCCGGATAAAATCGGCTACCTTGATAAAGATGTGCTTTTACATATTGTAGGAAGACAGGGCGACTATTACAAAGTAAGGCTCTCCTCCCGCACCACTGCCTTTATTCCTGAACCGCTGGTAGATACCGACATCCCCCAGGAAGAGCTCCCCATAAGCATTGCAGACGATGCCAAAATATGGGGAGATGAAAAATATGACTATGTATCTGTAGCGTTGTCGGATAAACTGCCTTATACCTCCACGCAACTGGTTTCTTCCAGAAAAATTATCATCGATATTCATGGCGCTTATGCAGAAAAAGGACTCAGCACCCTGCTCCAGAACACCAAAGAAATTACATCTGTAGCCTGGGGGCAGCCATCGCCGGATGTATGCCGTATGGTGATTTCACTGCAACACGCACCGTGGGGCTACCAGGTGTATTATGACAATAACCGTATCACGGTGAAGGTTAAACGCGTACCCCAAAACCTGTCGCTGAAGAACCTGGTAATAGGTCTCGATCCCGGCCATGGTGGCAGTAATCCCGGCGCCACAGGCCTCACCGGCGCCGTTGAAAAAAACATGACACTGGTACTTTCCCTGCAACTGAAAACATTACTTGAAAAAGAAGGGGCTACCGTGATCATGTCGCGCACAACAGAAAAGTTTGTTGCCAATGAAGACAGGCTCTCCTTCTTCCGCAGAACTAATCCTGACCTGCTGCTGAGCATTCACCTCAATGCTTCCGGCAATCCTGTTGATGTATATGGCACCGCCACTTACTATAAACAACCTTTCTGTGAACCGCTCAATGCCGCTATCCATGAGCGCTTGCTGCAAACCGGTCTTTACGACTTCGGGAATAGTCCGGATTTCAATTTTATTCTTAACAACCCTACCGAATTCCCGGATGCCTTAGTGGAAACCCTTTTTCTCAGCAATCCCGGCGACGAAGAAAAAGTACTGGATCCCGCCTTCCAACGCGAAATTGTAACCGCCATCGTGGAAGGCGTGAAGGACTATCTCCGGGAGGTGGCCGCGCAGCGTTAACGGATACCCGCTAAATACACTGCCAGGCGGTTAACAGCCGCCGCTACCACGCCGATCTGCTCCTGTGCTTCCTTCCAGCGGCGCTGCTCAATGGCTTCCCTTACGCCCGGAATGGTTTTAACGCCGTAGCCGGTATAAAATCCGGGAGCATACAGGGTATGCTTATACCAGTTGCGTGCAGGCAGGCCGGCATCGTTCAACAGCTGTTGCTCTCCCTGGTAAAGGTTTTTGTTGGCGGCAGCAGAGAGGTTTTTCCTGGCCGCCAGCGATGAGGTGACCGTGTCTAACCCAATGAGGGCATTCTGCAAAGGAGAAAAATCCAGGTATGGCACTTCTGATTTGGGAAGCGGCGGCAGCAGGTGTTTGGCCGTATCTGTTGCCAGCTGGTACTTACGGTCGCGGATCAACTGGTTTTCTACAGCTGTAGATTCCCGCAGGCTGCCGGTGAGCTCTGTTAGCTCATTCACATACCCGTTTACCGTTTCATACAATTTGCGGTAGTCGAATGGAAGGGTAACGGTATTGGCTAAACGCAGAACGGTATGACCGGCGGTTTGGGAAAGCGCCACCCCGTAGTTAAAGCCCGGATCTTTGAACCGGGTGTAATCGTCGTAAGAATCGTAGATGGAGTGATACTCTCCGCCTGCATCTTCCCCCCCAAAACCTAAATCAAGGGAAGGCACTCCCAGGTGCTGCAGGAAGGAGGAATAGTCGGACCCCGAGCCCATGGCGCCAATGGCGATACCTTGTTTGGCCAGCTTTTCCTTTTTCAGTTTTGGCGTAGCCGCTTTCAGCACTTCTGCTGCCTGCCTGCGGGCCAGGATACTCACCCCGGTTTGCGGGTCTGTAATATCGCGGGCCACTTCGTTCACCAGTGTTTCCAGTGCATGGGAGCCGCTGGCGTTCAGGAAGCCACGGCCATTGTTATCGGAGTTGATGTATACCACTGCTTTTTCCTTCAGTTCTGCGGCATGGTCTTCCACCCATTCCGTAGAGCCCAGCAGGCCCGGTTCTTCTCCATCCCAGGCGCAGTAAACCAATGTACGTTTGGGCCGGTATCCCTGTTTATGCAATGCTCCAATGGCTTTGGCTTCTTCCAGGAGAGCTGCCAGTCCGCTGATGGGATCGGCTGCACCGTTTACCCAGGCGTCGTGATGATTACCACGGATAATCCATTGGTCGGGTTGTTCACTGCCTTTCAGCCTGGCAATTACATTATAGCAGGGGCGTATTTGCCAGTCGAACGATAATTTCAGATGCACCCTGGTCTTGCCGCTGCCAATATGATAGGTAAATGGCAATGCGCCTTTCCATTCGTCCGGTGCCACAGGCCCTTCCAGAGATTCGAGCAAGGGAGCGGCATCATGGTAGCTGATGGGCAACACCGGTATTTTCAGCAGGTTGGGCGCCTGCAGGCGATCGAGCCGCTGTGCATTGGCAGTGGCGCCTGTGTTGGGCGTGAGCGGGTCGCCGGGATAGATCACGATATCCATTACGGAGCCACGCTGCACCCCATACTCATTTTTAAAAGCACCCTTGGGATACACATCGCCGGCATAATAACCATCGTCTTTGGGGTCGGAGTAGATAATACAGCCGGCGGCGCCATGCTCCTGTGCTACCTTGGGCTTGCTCCCCCGCCAGGAGCGGCCGTATTTGGCAATTACTATTTTTCCTTTTACGCTGATACCTGCACGGTCGAGGTACTCATAATCTTCCGGGAGGCCATAATTCACGTATACCAGTTCCCCTTCCACATCCCCATCGGCGCTCCAGGCATTATAGGTAGGCAGCTGGCCTTCCTGCCCGGAAGTGGCATCTTCCTTAAGGGCGGGCTCTTTCAGCAGCGCGGTATAGGCAGTGGGCCCTTTAAGCTCCAACACACGTTCCTTTGGAGTGGGGAAAAGCACCTGGTAAGTCACTATTTCAGCATCCCATCCATAGCTTTTGAAGCGCTGCCGGATGTCTTCCGCTACGGCTTTACCCCGTGCAGAGCCGATGTGGTGAGGTTGGGAGGATAATGCTTTAATGGTTTCGCCTATATGGCTGCTGCTTAACTGTTTATCGAAGCGGCTTTCCAGTTCCAGCTGGCGGGTGGCAGCATTAGCATCGTACCCGGTAAGCTTTTTTTCCTGCGCCCGCAGGGGCCCGCCTGCGCATAGTACCAGTGCCAGCAGCAGGGAGAAGTTGGTTGTTGTCATTGTCAGATTGCAGATCTTGTTGAAAAAGAGGGTTTATGTGCTCAATATACAAAAGTCTATCATATCAATAGACTAATTTAAATCCCGTTTTAACCTCGGATAACTTTTGGTTATGATCCATAAATATAGGTTATAGGGCAGATAGTCTACTTAACCAGTAGATTAATCTATATTTGTAAATCCTTTCATAGCTTTATTGGGTGAAACGATAAACTAACATCATAAACAGCAGTTATATGGGCAATGCGATCCAGGAGTTTAACGACTACCGTGCCAGGATGAACGAGGTAATACTGGGCAAACAGAATAAAGTGATTAACAGGCTTTTCAACCTGGATACCAATGCTTATGCAGAGGGAGCGCTGAGCACCAAAACCAAGGAAATGCTGGGGCTGGTGGCATCTATGGTGCTGCGTTGCGATGATTGTATCAAGTATCATCTTGAAAAATCATATGAACAGGGCGTTACCACTGAAGAAATGTATGAAATATTCGCGGTGGCCAACATTGTAGGTGGCACCATCGTGATCCCTCATACCCGCCGGGCGGCAGAATTCTGGGAAGAATTACAGGCACAGTGAGCTGATAATTACAGCTATCTATCGTAACTTTACGGACTCTATAATATTTTATTTTAACTCATACTAATGTCAACAGCAACTATAGCCCCGCAGGCGCCACTTACGTCAAAAGATTTTGTAACGGACCAGGAAGTACGTTGGTGCCCTGGCTGCGGCGACTACTCTATACTTAAGCAGGTACAAACTATTATGCCTTCGCTGGGAGTGCCCCGCGAAAACATTGTGATCGTTTCCGGTATCGGTTGTTCTTCACGCTTCCCTTACTATATGAACACTTATGGGATGCACTCTATCCACGGCCGTGCCACGGCGATCGCTTCCGGTTTGAAAGCGGCGCGCCCTGAGCTGAGCGTATGGATTGTAACCGGCGACGGGGATGGCTTATCCATTGGCGGTAACCATACCATTCACCTGTTGCGCCGTAATTTTGACGTGAACATCATGTTGTTCAATAACCAGATCTACGGTTTAACCAAAGGACAGTACTCTCCTACTTCAGAAGAAAATAAGGTGACCAAATCCACTCCAATGGGCAGTATCGACCATCCTTTTAACCCAATGGCCCTGGCCCTGGGTGCGGATGCTACTTTTATTGCCCGCAGTATGGACCGTGATCCGAAGCACCTGCAGGAAATGCTGAAACGCAGTCATGCGCATAAAGGCGCGTCTTTCCTGGAAATATACCAGAACTGCAACATCTTCAATGATGGCGCTTTTGAAGCCTTCACAGAAAAAAGCAGCAAAGCCGATGAAACCATTTTTGTGGAACAAGGCAAGCCGCTGGTATTTGGCGCCAACAAAAACAAAGGGGTGCGTCTCGATGGCTTAAAGCCGGTAGTAGTGGAACTGGGCAACGGGTATTCAGAAAGCGACCTGTGGATCCATGATGAAAATGATTTCTATAAAGCGCAACTGCTCACCCGTATGTTTGATGATGTGCGTATTGAAGGACATTTACCCCGTCCGTTCGGTATCTTCTACGAGGCTTTCCGTCCTACCTATGAAGATATCATGGGCTACCAGTTAACAGAAGCGCTGGCTAAAAAAGGCCCCGGCGACCTGGATAAATTACTGGCAGGTAGCGAAACCTGGACCATCAAAGGATAATAAACACCTCCAATAAAAGAAAAAGCCTCCCGTGATATACGGAAGGCTTTTTCTTTTATAACCAATATCTTAGTGGCCCATTGCGCCTACATCAAATAATACTTTATACAGTAACACCACCCCGAAAATGATCATACTTGCCCCTGCAATACGATTCAGCCATTCTACATTGGTAAGCGTCAGTTTATGACGGATCTTATCAGATACAAACACTTTCAGGATATCTGCAGACAATACCAGGCTTAGGCAAACCGCGTACATAATGATCCGGTGACCGGCCGTGATAGCGCTGTTGGCCACACAAACCCCCAGCCAGAAAATGATAACGCCCGGGTTCAGTGTATTCATCAAAAAACCGGCTAGCCATATTTTGAGATAGTCGTGGGTGCGGAACATTTCCGGTTTTTCATCCCCGGTACTGATCTTTACTTTTTTAAACAACAGTCCGTAAACGCCCATCCCTATCAGTAAAAAGCCACCTACAATACCTATGGATCTTTTGTATTCTTCCAGGCCGCTGATAAAAGATGTAGCCAGGTTACCTGTGAGCACAAATATGATATCGCTGAAAGACACGCCCAGTGCGAAACTGATCCCTGCCTTAAAGCCGTTATTGATACTGTATTTAATAATCGCGAATATTACCGGGCCTACCGATAAAGAAAGAAATAATCCAAGCCCCAGTCCCGCTACAATTGATGCTATCATGCGTATAATTTCCGTGTCACAGGTGCAACTTAACTCTTAACGGTTTTTCCTGCAAGAAATTTCTCCCAGTCTTTCAGTTTTTCACCTTTCATTACACGGGGAAACTTATTCATAGCGCCTTCCTTGCCTTTGCAACGGAGGTAATCTATAAACGCATCATTGGGTAATATCTCCACAAATACTTCCTTCAGGGCCGCAGAACGTTCTACGGCATAATCATCATTTACCTCTGCAAGGGTTTGATCGATGATTTCGCGTACTTTTTCTGCATCTACACCCGGTGTATCCGTACCTACATACCAACGGTGCGCAAACAGGTTCTGATAAGGGAAACCGGCTACGGTAAACTCACGGATGGTGATTCCCATTTTTTTCTGAACGTTATCAATGGCTTTGTTCATGTTGTCGATACTCATATGCTCCCCGCAAAGGCTGAGGAACTGTTTGGTACGGCCAACAATCACTATTTCATGCTCCTTTACGGAAGTGAATTTCACTACATCGCCAATCAGGTAGCGCCATGCACCTGCGCAGGTAGACAGCATCACGGCATATTCCACATCTTCCACCACCTCGTGGATCATGTAAGATTTCGGATTGGGCTTTACTTCCCCTTCTGCGTCGAAGTTTTCTTCATTGAAAGGAATGAACTCATAGAAGATACCTGCATTCAGCACCAGCTTAATGCCTTTGGTACCCGGCCTTGCCTGGAAACCAAAAGACCCTTCAGAAGCCATATAGGTTTCTATAAACGCAATGGGCTTTCCGAGCAGCTTCTGGAAGCTGTCGCGGTAAGGCTCAAAAGATACGCCCCCATGAATGTATACCGCCAGGTTAGGCCATATTTCATGGATATTTTTAACACCGTGATATTTGATGATTTCTTCCAGTACGATCTGTACCCATGCTGGCACGCCACAAACGGTGCCCACATCCCAGTCTTTAGCCTTGCGCACAATTAGCTTGATACGCTGCTCCCAGTTCGGTTTACGGGAAATTTTGCCACCAGGCTTGTAAAACCGGCGGAACCATTTCGGGATATTTTTGGCCTGGATGCCGCTCATATCGCCTTCATAGTAATCGCCTTTCTCAAATAAAGAAGTAGTGCCGCCCAGCATGAGGATGCCTTTTTCAAAAGAGCGTGGCGGGATATTAAAGTTGGCCATTGAATACAGCTGCTTCACCCCTACTTTCTTCACTGTTCTGAGCATGGCTTTGGTAACGGGTATATGTTTGCTGGCTGATTCTGAAGTACCGGAGCTGAGTGCAAAATACTTGATCTTCTCCGGCCAGCTTACGTTCGCTTCGCCTTCCAGGCAGCGGTACCACCACTCCGCATGCATTTTGGTATAGTTATGCACAGGTACTTTTTCCCGGTAATGCGCTATAAAATTAGCACTGTCCAATACTTCCTGAAATTGGTAATGGCGACCAAACTCCGTATCCTTGGCCTTCTCCAGCAAACGATGCAGCACCTGCAGCTGGTATTGGCGAGGCGTTCCTAATTTAAATGTGAACTTCTTCCTGATGCGTAGCGACCTGGAAATAAGATTACCTATAATGGCCATTAACTTTCCCTCTCTTTAATTGAACTACAAAAATAAGTGGAATCTTGAATATAAGTTGACTGATAATTCGGAATTACAGATTATGTGGTAACATTAAGTCATCTATATATACAAAATGTAAAAAATATGTACGTTATAATTCGCAATTCATAATTCGTAATTCGTATTACCTTTGCGGCATGTTAAAAACAACTTTACTCAAAGCTACTGAAGCCAGCGGAAAAATACTGCAACAATATTTCAACGGTCCTTTCGAGGTGAGCAGTAAAAGTACGGTCAATGACCTGGTAACGGAAGTGGATAAAAAATCTGAAACCGCTATCATCAACATTATCAGGGAAACTTATCCGGATCATTTTATACTGAGTGAGGAAGTAGGTGAAATAAAAACAGATTCTTCCGTAAAATGGATCATTGATCCCATAGATGGTACTGTTAACTATGCCAATGGCATTCCCATCTGTTGTGTATCCATAGGCGTGGAAAAAGACGGGGAAGTGGTGCTGGGAGCGGTTTACAATCCCTTTATGAATGAATTGTTCGTAGCAGAAAAAGGCCAGGGCGCAACCCTGAACGGCAAGCCGATCCATGTTTCCACCAAAGCAGATGTGTCGAAATCCTGCCTGGTAACAGGTTTTCCTTACCAATGGCAGGACATGCCCAATAATCCGTTGGAGGTATTTGAACGTATAATTAAAGAAGGTATTCCCCTTCGCCGGCTGGGCTCAGCAGCCATAGACCTTTGCTGGGTGGCCTGCGGCCGCTTTGATGGTTTTTATGAACATCATCTACAGGCATGGGATTCTGCTGCCGGTTATCTCATCGTGGAAGAAGCAGGTGGAAAAGTAACCGACTTTTCAGGCAACCGGTTCTCACCCTACCAAAAGAAGATACTGGCCACCAACGGTCATATCCATAGCGCATTACTAGATCTTGTTAACGGTAAATAAGTTTGTGAAGATGGAACAGGAAAGAACAGAAATACAGGACCTGGGAGAATTCGGATTAATCGACTACCTCACCAGGAATATAGAAATACAAAACGCCAGCACCGTATTGGGCGTAGGCGATGATGCCGCGGTTATTGACCACTTCGGTAAACAAACCGTGATCAGCACAGATATGCTGGTAGAGGGCATCCACTTTGACCTGATGTATACCCCGCTGAAACACCTGGGTTATAAATCGGTGGTAGTAAACCTGTCAGACATCTACGCGATGAATGCCACGCCCACTCAAATCACCGTGAGCATAGCCTTCTCCAACCGCTTCTCCCTGGAAGCGCTGAACGAATTTTATGAAGGCGTGTACGCGGCCTGTGAAAAATACGGGGTAGACCTGATCGGTGGCGATACCAGCAATTCGCAGAAAGGATTTATTATCAGTGTTACCGCCATTGGCGAAGTAACACCCGACCAGTTCGTAAAACGGTCTACTGCCGAAAAGGGCGACCTGCTCTGCGTTACCGGCGACCTGGGTGCTGCCTACCTGGGCCTTACCCTCCTGGAAAGGGAAAAGAAGATCTACCTGGAAAGCCCGGGCGTAAAACCCGACCTGGAAAACCAAACCTATATCATTGGCCGCCAGCTGAAACCCGAAGCCCGTAAAGATATTATTGAATTCCTGCAACAGGAAGACATTAAGCCTTCGGCGATGATGGATGTAAGCGATGGCCTTAGCTCTGAAATACTGCATATAGCCAAGCAAAGTAACCTGGGCGTTGTACTGTATGAAGAAAAGATCCCCATTGCCCAGGAGAGCAGGGAAATAGCCATGAAATTTGGCCTGGACCCTACCGCCTGTGCGCTCAGTGGCGGGGAAGACTACGAACTGCTGTTCACCATGAAGCAGGCCGACTACGACAAAATTGTGCTCAATGAGCAGATCAGCGTGATCGGTTACATGACCGAAATTACCGAAGGAGCGCATATCCTCACCAAGGGAGGCAACAAATTCAAACTGGTAGCGCAAGGCTGGAATGCTTTCCAGCAATAGTGCAGCGAGGGAATCGCCTTCGGCGATTGTCTTGAAACACTGATTACGCGGATTTTGATGATTTGTTTGATTTTTGTTTTTAATAATAGTTAAGGGAGATAAGAGCGGATATTCGCTTCTATCTCCCTTAATTTTTATACCCTTAAAAAGATATCAATGAAATCATCAAAATCAGCGTAATCAGTGTTCCAAGACAAAATCCGCGTTTACTTCTCCACAACCACCGGTATCACGGGGCTGTTGTGGGTTGGCGGGAGGTCGCCGGCAAATACGCAGAACTTCAGCTGGTATTTGCCCGGCTTATCGGGCATCACTACTTCCAGGTTGATGAGGCGCCGGAGCACAGCCCTTTCCAGCGTCATAGAGGATTTTACCGGTGGCAGCGCTTCATCTTTAGCCATAAATCCATAACCCAGTACCGGTTCATTGGTCCTGTCCAGCCGGATAGGCTGGTGATAATTATTGGTGGGTTGCAGGATCACATTCACGTGTTCCCCGCGTTTTGCCCGGATGCTTTTCAGCGCAGGCTTCAGCTGTATCAGTGAATAAGAGTAATAATCAGATTGAATGTAATAATCCCATGTTCCATAAACGGTTTTCAGGCTGTCTGTAATGGGAATCCCTGTACCGGGATCAGATACTACCATTACAGGCCTGCCCCAGAGCTGGGTTTCCGTATCCCAGAAATTATACTGGCTTCTGCGGGCATAACGGCTGTTGAGACTATAAGAAAGCTGCCCGGTGTAAAACATATATTTCGATGGCCGCTGGTAGCTGTTCACAAATACCACAGGTTTGCCCTGCGCCCTTGCGGCCACCTGTGATGTCCATTCTTTGTTATGGTGAATTTCAGGTCTTATTTCCACTCCGGGCATAAAATCCCATACCATGTATACCCGCGTTACCAGTACCAGCAACAGGGTAACCGGCAACGTATACAATAACCATTTGTGCGACCAGCCTTTCCTTACAATCGCCTGGTGCGCCAGTATCACTACCGGTGTAAAAAGCATTACGGTCCAGTTGGCCTCTACCCTGCCTTTGAAAGTACTGAGCAGGAAAAAGGACAGTACGCCTATCACACAAAACTTCAGGGCGCGCTCAAAAGAATTGGTGATGGGGCTGCGGAAAGCGTAGTACAATATGAGCCAGCCAAGAAGAGGACCGAATAGTAATAACTGCCCGCCCAGGTAATCCAGCGAATAACTGATATCATAGGAAGATGCGTTCCTGTCTACCAGGTGATACTGAAGCGAAGGAAAGCCATGGGCATACTGCCAGTAAATATGCGGCAGGAACAACACAGTGGTGAGTATACAGGCTACATAAAACTTGAAGACCTTTAACAGGTTTATGTTTGACAACAGTGTAAAGAATACCAGCAGGATGCCGTGGTATTTGCTATAAAACATCAATGCCATGGAAAGGCCCAGCAGCAGGGTATTTTTCCAGGTTTGCTCATTTATGAAATTGCGGTAAACCCAGAAATATACTGCGGCAAAGAAGATAAGAGGCAAGTCCGGCACTGCCAGTATACCACCTATCTGCATAGCGCCCATGGATCCTACCAGCAGGTAGAAGAGCTTATTATCCTTTGAAGCAACCAGCCTGGCTGTAATCCAGAGGGTGAGCGTATTTACTATTACAATGAGCAGTCTTACGCCCAGTTCATTATGAAAGATCCCGTATCCGATTTTAATGAACAGTGCAATCATGGGCGGGTGATCAAAGTAACCCCAATCCATATGACGGGAATACACCCAGTAATAGGCTTCATCATCCCACAACTCGGAGAAGCAGGCCTGCAGGAGGCCCAGCACCAGCCAGGAGAGCAGGAACAGGTTTCTATACTGGTCTTTTTTCAGAAAGCGGATTAGTGCGCTCATGCGGATATACAGTATTATTAATCCTGCGAAGATAGGGCTATTAACAGTATACTGTAGTTTCCCAGTTAGAGGCGATGGCTACCAATGTAGCGTCATACCCCACCGCAATACGCCCGGATACATGCTCACGGCCAATTGCACGGGCCGGATAAAGTGATGCCATACGTAAAGCTTCTTCCAGGGGAATACCCACCTGCTCCACACAATTGCGGACAGCTTTGGTCATAGTGAGCCGTGAGCCCGACAAAACACCCGTGGCACTCACATAGCGGTCTGTCTCTTTAATATATACATACCCGCCTTCTTTATTTTCCTCTACGGCATCTGTGATCAGGAACAGGCGCTCTTTCATGATCTTCTTACTGATCCTGATGGAGGCGAAGTCCACATGAACACCATCTGCTACTATACTGACAGATACGTGCGGGTGATCATAGATAGCGCCAACAAGGCCCGGGGCGCGGCTTTCCAGGGGCGACATGGCATTAAAGAGATGGGTAGCATGGTGAATACCGGCATCAAATGCCGTATAGGCCTGTGCGTAGGTAGCGTTGCTATGGCCGGCAAATATCACGATGCCGGCGGCTTCCAACTGCCTTACCAGTTCCGGATCACAGCATTCCGGCGCCAGGGTCATTATCTTCACCACATCGCGGCCATTTTCCAGGATCCAGTTAATATCTTCCTGTGTGGGGGCATGAATATATTGTTCAAGGTGTGCGCCTTTTTTCTTAGGGTTGATAAAAGGCCCTTCCAGGTGTAAACCCAGTACGCCCTGGCCTCCCTGTTCCCAGTAGGCTCTTACCGCCTTCATGGCTTCCAGCATAATTTCCGGGCTGATAGTAGCCACTGTGGGCATAATCCAGGCAGCGCCGCCACCTTTGCTGTAAGCCACGGTAGCTGCCAGTGAAGTAACCGATGGGTACATGGAAAATACCTGGCTGTTGCCTCCATAAATCTGGAGGTCTATAAAAGCAGGAGCCAGCAGGGCGCCTTTCAGGTCTGTTTCGCTACCCGTGGCTTTCCAATCTGAGGAGGGAACAATACTGGTAATTTTCCCATCCTGTGTAATCACTGCATGATCATCCAATATCTCTTCCCCGGTAAATATCCGGGCGTTGATGTAGGCAACAGACATAACAATACATTTTACAGGCGTTAAATGACTTCGTATAACTCAAGCGGCAGACCGTCGGGATCTGCAAAAAAAGTAAACCGTTGGCCGGTATGGGGATCTGTTCGAAGGGGCTCTGTATTTACCCCCTTTTGCTGTAACCGGGCTACAACGGCTTCAATATCGGCCACTGCAAAAGCCAGGTGGCGAAGCCCGCAGGCTTCCGGGTGGCTGGGCCGCGGCGGCGGGTCCGGGAAGGAAAACAGTTCAATAATATACTGGTTGCCCAATGCCAGGTCCAGTTTCCAGGAGTCCCGTTCTTCCCGGTATACCTCACGTATTACCTGCAGGCCCAGCACATCGGTATAAAATGCTTTACTCCTGGAGTAGTTCGCACAAATAACCGCGATGTGATGGACTGCCTGTAATAACATATCAATATTTTACTGCTGATCAGAATGGTGCAATTATCCCTTTGGAACAAATGTAAAGGCATCGGCATCTTTCAGGAAAGGAATATTTTTCCTTACTTCCTCCAGCCGCTCACGTTGAAGGGTATACGTAAAAATGTCTTCGTCGTGTGATTTGCGGTAAATGATTTCTCCCATCGGATCAATGAGACTGGTTTCCCCGCTGTGATAGATATTGTTACCATCATTGCCTACCCGGTTTACCCCGATGGCAAATACCTGGTTTTCAATGGCGCGGGCCTGTAACAGGGTGGTCCAGGCGGTTTTGCGCCGTTCCGGCCAGTTGGCCACATATACCAGCACATCGTAGGCCGCTTCGTTGGTATCCGGCTGGATGCTGTTGCGCGCCCATACGGGGAAGCGCATATCGTAACAGATATTCAGGTTGATCTTCCAGCCTTTTACCTGGGCTATAAGACGTTTATTTCCGGGAGTATAATGTTCATGCTCGCCTGCATAACCAAACAGGTGGCGCTTATCGTAGGTGCCATAGGTGCCGTTGGGCAGCATCCATATGAGGCGGTTCAGGTATTCGCCGTTTTCTTTAATGATCAGGCTGCCGGTGATGATAATATTCTTTTCAGCCGCCTTCTTTCTCATCCACTGCACTGCTGTTCCATCCATTGTTTCAGCCAGGCGTTCAGATTCCATGCTAAAGCCTGTACTGAACATCTCGGGTAAAAATACCACTTCAGTCTTTTCCTTAATGCTGTTGATTTTCTCATCAAACATACGCAGGTTGGCTTCCTTGTCTTCCCAGTGCAATTGGCTTTGTATGAGTGTTACTTTCAGATCTGACATTGTTGGTTATTGTGGTCACAAAATTACGGCCTGACGGGTTAGAAACTTTTCAAATTATTGCCCGCTTAAGCCTCGTTCTTTGCGATTTGTTCAAGCGCATCGTTGATAAGCTCCGGTTCAAAGCCTTTTTGCAGGAGGTGCTGCATGGTTTTATACTTACGTTTCATGGCCGTTTCCCCTTTGAGCGACAGGTACTTCTTCTCTGCCAGTTTATGAAGTACGGCGATATAATCATCTTCATCAATTTCCTCCATTCCTTTTTTGATGCAGTAAGCAGATACCTGTTTCTGCTTCAGCTCCATCATGATCTTTTTGCGCCCCCACTGCTTAATACGGAACTTACCGCCGGCATAGGCTTTGGCAAACCTTTCCTCGTTGAGGAAATTATCTGCTATCAGCTCTGCAATGGCTTCCTCCACTTCTTCTCCTTTCAGGCCCAGTTCCAGGCATTTATACTTTGTTTCCTGGTGACTCCTCTCCTGGTACGCACAAAACTGCCGGAGCTTTAGTATGGCGGTTTTCATGTTATTTATCTTACTATTCTCAACTTGGCGTAGTTCAGCATAATTTTCTTCTCACCACCGCCTTTAGGGAAGTTGATAGTAGCAATCCTGTTATTGGGGGCGCCTTCCAATGCGGCGATGGTGCCAAATCCGAATTTCTGATGCTCCACCTGCATACCGGGCTCCATGCCGGCCGGATCATCTGGGGCGAAATCGGCTGAGGGCACATGGGTGGTAGCCGGAGAAAACGTTGGTTTGGCAGCAGGCTTCTGGGTTACCGGCTGTGATGGCTGTGATGGCGACTTTTTCCGGTCGAACATATTGTTCGTATTGCTCCACCCTATATTGCCTCCCCCGCCAAAAGCGTTGCGGACACTGCCTCCGCCGGCATAGCTGCGGTCAATGAACTTTTCCGGCATTTCTTCCAGGAAACGGCTCGGCTCATTTTGTACCAGGTTGCCAAAACGGTAACGGCTGTTGGCGTAGGTAAGCCATAAGCGGGCCTTGGCGCGTGTAATGGCCACATAGAACAGCCGTCTTTCTTCTTCCAGCTCTTCCCGGGTGTTGATAGACATACCGCTGGGGAACAGGGTTTCTTCCAGGCCCACGGTGAATACCACCGGGAACTCCAGCCCTTTCGCCGCATGGATGGTCATCAGCTTCACTACATCGCTGTTTTCATCATTACCCTGGTCGGCATCCGTGAGGAGGGTGATCTGCTGGAGATATGAGCCCATGCTTTTATCGAGCAGCTCCCCTTCTTCATCGGGAGTTTCGGTAAATTCCTTGATAGAGTTTAAGAGCTCCTGCACGTTCTCATAACGGGCAAGCCCCTCCGTAGTTTTATCGTTAAACAGTTCTTTTACAATGTTGGTAGATTTGCCTACAGCAACCGCCACATCATAGGCGTTGTGCGAGGAGAGCATTGCCTGAAAGCTTTTGATCATGATCACAAAAGCTTCTATCGCTTCCAGGGTACCGCCTTTAAACCCGAATTCCCTTGCCCTTTCCAGCACTTCCCACATCGTAAAATTATGCTCGTTGCTGAGCACAATGGTTTTTTCGATGGTGGTTTTACCGATGCCGCGTACGGGATAGTTAATGATCCTTTTCAGGCTTTCCTCATCGCGGGTATTCATGGTAACACGGAGATAGGCCACGTAATCTTTGATCTCCTTACGCTGATAAAACGACAGTCCACCGAAAATGCGGTACGGAATGGCTTTACGGCGAAGGCTTTCCTCAAAGGAGCGGCTCTGGGCATTGGTACGGTAAAGGATAACGAAGTCGCGGTTATCGTAGTGGTTCCGCAGTTTTTGTTCTGCAATGGTATCAGCTACAAATTTACCTTCTTCATTGTCTGTCATGGTGCGTACCAGTTTAATGGTATCGCCTTCGGTGTTATCTGTCCAGAGGTTCTTTTCAATCTGTCCTTTGTTATGTGCAATTACCTCATTGGCTACATTCAGGATGGACTTGGTACTGCGGTAGTTCTGTTCCAGTTTTACCACTTTCACATCGTCGTAGTCTTTTTCAAACTGGAGGATATTTTCGATAGTGGCGCCGCGGAAGGAATAGATGCTCTGGGCATCATCTCCCACTACGCAGATATTTTCATTAACCGCCCCCAGCAGTTTGATGATCTCGTACTGGGCGGGGTTGGTATCCTGGTACTCATCGATCATGATGTACTTGAACTTGTGCTGGTATTTATGCAGTACTTCCGGGAATGTTTTGAGGAGCACATACATTTTAAACAGCAGGTCATCGAAGTCCATAGCGCCGTTCTTAAACGTGCGTTTGGCGTACATATCATATATTTTGCCGATCAGCGGCCTGTTGGCGCGCATATCTTCCTGTTGCACCAGGTTGTCCAGCTGGTATTCTTCCGGTCCCATGAGGCTGTTTTTGGCAGCCGAGATGCGGTTGTATACGAAGTTGGGTTTATAGTGTTTATCGTCGAGATTCAGTTCGTTGATGATAGTTTTGATAACGCTTTTGGCATCGTCGGTATCATAGATGGTAAAGTCGTTGGGATAGCCGAGCCGGTGTGCTTCTGCACGCAGGAGGCGGGCAAATACGGAGTGGAAAGTACCTATGTAAAGGTTCCGGGCTTCGCTGCCGCCGAGGATCTTTTCCACGCGTTCCTTCATTTCCCGTGCAGCCTTATTGGTAAAAGTGAGGGATAAAATATTAAACGCATCCACGCCGTTCCGCATCAGGTGTGCAATACGGGTGGTAAGCACCTTGGTTTTTCCCGAACCGGCGCCTGCTACAATCATCAAAGGGCCGTTGATATGTGTTACTGCTTCCCGCTGTTGTTCGTTAAGCTCGTCTAAATAATTTGCCTTCATCACGACTGCTGTTTATAGATTTTCTGAAGTGTGTAAAAGTACGAAAAAGGAATAGAATCGCCTTCGGCGATGCGGAAATTGTCTTGGAACACTGATTACGCTGATTTTGATGATTTCATTGAAATCTTTTTAAGCGATAAAAATTAAGGGAGATAGAAGCGGATTCGCTTTTATCTCCCTTAATTATAATTATTAAAAAATAAAATCAAACTAATCATCAAAATCAGCGTAATCAGTGTTCCAAGACAACTTCCGCGCCGGAGGCGTTACGGTTTAGCGCCGAGCGCTTTCATGAATCGGAAATGGGACACAACCGCTCCCTGCATGGTAGGGATGCTGTTGTAAGTAAGATTATGTTCTGCGCATTTGGCTGCCACTATTTTACTGAGAGCCGGGTAATGCACATGGCTGATCCTTGGGAACAGGTGATGTTCTACCTGGTAATTGAGGCCACCTACGAGCCAGGAAATAATTTTATGCCCTGGTGCGAAGTTGGAAGTGGTTTTGATCTGGTGAATGGCCCATTCGTTCTCAATCAGCCTGGCATCTTCGCCAACTGCTTCAAATTCGGTTTCTTCCACTACATGCGCCAGCTGGAATACGATGGCCAGGGTGAAGCCCATTACCATGTGCATAACGGCGAAGCCGATGGCCCAGGCCTGCCAGCCAAGCAAAAGGATGGGAAGCACGATATAGAAAGCAATATATAATACTTTACTGCCCCAGAACACCATATGGTCGGTCAGTTTCATGGGTTGCAGCGGTGTGGTATATACTTTACGGCTGAGGTATTTCACAAAGTCCATGATAAATACCCATGCGAAAGAAGAAATAGCGTATATCAGTACTACGTAAATATGCTGGATCCGATGCATAGGCACCCATTTCTGGGAGCTGCACTGCCGCATGAGCGGGCTTTTGGCAATATCATCATCCAAACCGTCTACGTTGGTATAGGTGTGATGGATGATATTATGCTTCTGTTTCCAGATAAAGGCATTGCCTCCCAAAGCGTTAAGAGAGAGACCTAATGCCTCGTTCACCCTGCTGTTGGTGGAATAACTGCCATGACAGGCATCGTGCATCACATTAAACCCGATACTTGCCAGCACAAACCCAAGCAATGCGCATAAAGTTACCGAGAGTACTACCGGCATCGATATAAACAGCACGGCCATATACAGGGCAATTGCCACGGGAATGAGGACGGCTGTTTTGATATATAGTTTCCAGTTACCGGTTTTCCGGATGTTATTTGCTTTGAAATAGTCCTCTACAGCGGATTTCAGCGCCGGAAAGAATAGTGCATTCTTGTTGTTGAAAGTAACTTTTGGCATAAAAAAAAGTAAGCATTGTTGTTGCCGGGCGTACAGAAAAGTTGTAGTGGAACCGGGAAAAAATTGAAAGTATATGCTAATAAACGGTTTTAAACTGGTTTTTAATATACTCCAGGGAGTAATATGCGGTTATTTAACAAAGATTTGTGCTTATAGTGGTAGGGGGATGACAATTAGGGGAGAAAGGGATAACAAAAGTCTGCAAACAGGCAGACAGCAGTAACCTCTTCACCTGTTGGAACTGGATACAGACACTACAGGTGTAAAAGCAGTTTTAGCCTGCTACCGGTTCATAGTCGCTTTGCAGTGGCTTCAATGATCATACTGAGGGTTCGTAGACTTCTGTTCCCAAAAGCCTGGTGGTGCTATTGATTGATCAATTTGCTGTTAATGCCGTGTAATACGGGTTTTCAGCATCTTTCTCGCAAAGTGTATCCTGCTTTTCACTGTACCCAATGGTTCATTGAGTATAGCTGCAATTTCATAATACTTGTATCCTTCAAAATACAACAGGAAGGGTTGTTTAAAAATAACGGGCAGGTTGTATACGGCCATCTGTACATCTTTTACCCGCAGGCCTGATTCGGCAAAGTTCCCGATGGCCGACGGCTGGTGGCTCAACAGGTAATCGCCCACAGCACTGTCCAGCAACCGGAGCTGGCGGTTGCCGCGGCGGTAGTTATTGATGAAGATGTTTCTCATGATGGTATACAGCCAGGCCCGGATATTGGTGCCGGCCAGGTACTTATCACGGTTGGATAATGCTCTGAATAATGTTTCCTGGTACAGATCTTTTGCAGATTCAGAGTCTTTGGTTAAGGTTACTGCATACGGCCGCAGGAAGTCGGCGTTTCCGAGTAATAAGTTATTAAATTCGGTGGATGACATAACGGTTAACTTTAAATTATTCACAATTAGCTGGAACAACAGCCTGTAAAATGGCCGGGAGAAAAGAGATTAAGCAGTAGTTGCATTGCGCCGGTCTCCTTCCGGCGGATACTGCCGGCACCTGCCACGCTTATTAAGAAGGGAGGTATCAACACCCTGGTAAAAGCGGCAACAGGTGCCTCATTCAGGCGTAGCGCTAATCATAAGGAAAAGTTTTAGTTAATGAATAAACCTGCATATGGGGTATTTTAGAAATAGTTAAACAGGGTACCACAGTCTTTAATTATTCTCATTTTATAGCTATCGTTGTTAATGCCTGCTGCGTAATCTGAATGAAAGTGATATGAGCATTGCTCCGGTGAAAATGGCGTAAATCCCGAAGATCCAGGTAAGTGTAACCGCGGCAGCTACAGGATTTGCGACCAGGAGAATGCCGAAAATGATTGTCAGCAAACCACCGGCAATGTACCAGCCTTCGCCGGTGATAACTTTCCTCAGCCTGATGGCAATAATTAATTCGAACAGGCCGGCCAGCATAGCCCAGAAAGCAACCAGGTAAATGAGCGCTGCCCCGGTGGCAAACGGATTGTACAAGGTGAGGACGCCTAATATAACGCCCAGCAGGCCGGAGAGGAGAAAAATGCCCCAGTTCTCATTCGTTTTCCGGGCCGCGATGGCCCCTGCTATAGCAAAAAGACCAGCGATAAAAAGATATGCGCCTAAAAAAACGATCAGTGTGGTAAAAGTAGCACCAGGCCATCCAATGGCCAGCACGCCCAATACCAGGGCGAAAATTCCTCTCAGCAAAAAGAGCCACCAATATGCGTTATAAAAAAAAGGCATGCATTCTCAGTTTAAGGTTTCCACAATCAGTGCTGAAATATGGCAGGGTATACCATTACGTGCTCCAGACATTTCCGTTTTTCAACATTCCGAACAACAAGGATAATATAATCAAATACTACAGTCGTGCGATTAGGTGTTTCCGTCACAACATCGATTAACAGGACACAAGGTTGCTCTCCTTGCGGGGTGTTCTCTTAAGATAAAATAGGTGGCAGGTGTCTTCATACTGGTAAGTTTATATGGTTACAGATAGCAGAAGGCCGGTTCGACTGGTTTCCACTTGATCCTATAAATACCGATTGAACAACAACAGCTTATTTAAAAAAGATGTTTAATTGGGGAGGCCCTCTTCAAAAATAATAGCCTGATTACACTCACTAACAAATCTTATTCACCCGATCATTCAAATGCAAAAAAGATTATATAAATCTAAAACAAGGACTCTAGACACAATTTAAAAAATTTTGTTAAGAAAAACAAAAAGGTTTTAGCCAGTCCATCAGTTGCAAAAACAGTGCTTTTCCGGAAAGTTTAAGGGAAACAGGCTACTTTTCGTGCCTGTCTACCACCAGTTTCTGGTCGCGGTTGGCAATTTCCCAGGCCGTGTAAAAAACAAGGCGGGCTCTTTTTGCCAGCAGGTTATAGCTGATCTTTTCCACGGTGTCGGTAGGTGCATGATAATCAGCATGAGTGCCATTGAAGTAGAAAATAATCGGGATACCGTGCTGTGCAAACATATAGTGATCAGACCGGTAGTAAAATCCTTCCGGGTCGTTGGGGTCGTTGTATTTATAATCCAGTTTGAGGTGGGTATAAGTATCATTAGCCTTTTCATTTATAGGCCGCAGTTCGGAACTGAGTTTGTTATCGCCGATTATATACAGGTAGTTGGTATCTTTTTCATGCGCCGGATCAATGCGGCCTATCATGTCGATGTTCAGATCTGTTACTGTATTTGCGAGCGGATAAATGGGATGCCCGGTATAGTACTGTGAGCCAAGCAATCCTTTTTCCTCGCCGGATACCGTCATAAATACCATACTTCTCCTGGGGCCATTACCGGCTTTTTTTGCGCGGGCAAAAGCGGCTGCAATTTCTATCACAGCGCTGGTGCCTGATCCGTCGTCATCTGCCCCATAAAAGATTTCATTTTCTTTTTTACCAAGATGATCGTAGTGCGCCGTCACAAAAACAAATTCATCTTTCTTATCAGTGCCTTCCAGGAAAGCCAGCACATTGGAAGGTTGAAATACGGTGGCTGCTTTATCAAAAAACAGGTGAACCGGTGTTTGGGTAACCGCTGGCGGGGTCCAGCCCCTGTCTATCTCTTCAAGGAGATTATCGCCTTTATCGGTGTTGAGTATATCGGCGGCGAGCGCGGGTGTTATGTAGTAAATATTCGGGCTCCAGGTGGTGTCTTTCTGCCAGTAAAGCCCGGTAGTATGTAATCTTTTTTGCTCCAGTGAGCGGTATCTGCCGGCTGCCGGGCTGATGATGAGCAGGGCAGCCACTTCTTTTTGTTTTGCGGTTGCTATCCTCTCCTCCAAACTGCGACGGTCGCGTTGCATTCCTTTCCGGATATCGTCCCTGATCATCACTACCTGGCCTTTCACCTCCATATCCCGGTAATCGTTGTGATCAGCGGTTACGGTCCCTTCACCTGCATAAAATACACGGGATACCTGCAGGTCCTGTTTGCCGGAGGAGCGCAGATCTGCAAGAAAGTCCTGCGCAAATAAATACGTTTTGTTTCGGACGGTGATGGTACTTCTCAGCAAACTATCTGAGTAAATGGGATAATGTTGTTCCCATTTTCCGTTAGCGCCAGGTTGAAGCCCTGCGGCAGAGAACTGGCTGATGATATAGGCCGCTGCCCGCTCCTGCCCGCGTGTAGCGGTTTCCCGGCCCTCCATTTCCGGACCGGCAATAATATGCAGTTGCCGGCTAAGACCGGCAGCCGTTATACTTTCACCATATTTTACAGCCACCTCATTATTGGTTTGTGCCTGTGCAATATTTATCAGCAAGAGAAAAGCGAGGGCAAATGGAACTCTCATGATTGATTTTTATAACCGGATTCACATGTATAAATAAAAAGAGCCGGTTGGAAGCCGGCTCTTTAATATTACCACAATTTCGTGTATTCGTTACAGTAAAAAATGATATATGGTTTAAAACCTTTACAGGCAAACCATTTTACGTACCCGGTCCTGGTGGCGGCCACCTTCAAATGAAGTATTGATAAACACCTCTACCATCTGGTTGGCAACGGGAATATCTACAAAACGAGCAGGGATGCACAGTACGTTCGCATTGTTATGTGAACGGGCCAGTCGCGCAAGTTCTTCACCCCAGCAGATAGCAGCCCGGATCCCCTGGTGTTTATTGGCAGTAATGGCTACGCCATTGGCGCTGCCGCAGATCAGGATACCGAAGGCAGCTTGTTCCCTTTCCACTGCTGTAGATACCGGGTGCGCATAGTCGGGATAATCCACAGAATCTTTTGAGTGGGTGCCATAATCTTTTACCTGCAGGCCTTTCGATTCCAGGAAAGAGATCACTTCTTCTTTATATTCATATCCTGCATGATCGGAACCGATAGCTACGGGCAATGTCAGGTTAAATACGGTATTTTCCATTTTCAATTTCTTGTTAGCTGTTAGCGATAATTAAGACCACTCTTCCACGTCAGTTTTAGCCATGCTGTCTTCACGTTCTTTCAGCGCCTTTTTCGATATAAAGATACTGATTTCATACAGACAGTATAAAGGCACAAATACGATGAGCTGATCTATCAGGTCGGGCGGTGTAATTACGGCAGCCAGGATCAGGATCACCACGATGGCATGGCGCCTGTATGATTTGAGGAATTCCGGTGTAAGGATACCGAGTTTGGTAAGGAAGAACACCAGTATAGGCAATTCAAACAGAAGCCCCATCCCCAATACGATCTGTGTCATCAAATCGAAATAATCATCTATAAAAAACTGGTTTACTGCTTTTTGAGTTACCGTATAGGAAGCGAGGAAGTTGATGGTAAAAGGCGCCATGAGGAAATAGGCAAATGCGATTCCCAGGAAGAACTGGAAAGACACCCAGAAGATCACGCCCCTGGCTCCTTTAAGTTCCTTTTCTTTCAGTGCGGGTTTTACAAAGCGCCAGAACTCCCAGAAAATGTACGGAAAGGCACAAACAAAGCCGATAATGAACGCCAGTTTAAATTGCAGCATGATCTGCCCCACCATCTTATAATTCAAAAACTGGACCTTTACAGGCGTAATACAGAGCTGATCTCCCAATCCTACCCAATGACTGATTTTGCATAGCGCCACATAGGAAGGAAAGTTGGCATTAGTGGGTCCGAAAATTACATTATCCAGAATTTCCTGTGTATATAAAAAGCCGAATACGCTGAATGCAACGAGTGCCAGGGCCGATCTGACAAGGTGCCACCGGAGATCTTCCAGGTGGTCAAAGAAAGACATTTCTGCCTTATCCTCATTGCTCGCGAACAATTTCTTTAACATACTTTATACGGTCGAACGATGTTGAATACAGTTTCTTATTAAGGATCACAAATATAGCTGTTGCATACTACAAATTACAGTGTGCCTTGTATAAAGTATCCTATTTTAATATTGCTTTAAGCACAGTGTTGTTTATGCCAACTGCATGTATGTTATAAAGAAAAAAGCAGGAAGAGAAAAAAAGCAGAGGAGAGAGATCAGTTGGGAGAAAAAAAAGAGCCAGCCCGAGAAGAATCAAGAGCCGGCCTTTCATCCATTGTTTGTTAACCCCAAAAAAGTTGAATTCGAGAATGTCTTTAGCTTCCAGATAAACTACTTACCTAATTGATGGCAAGCGTTCAGAATAAGTAAGAATCCCTGGTTGCGTTTTATATTGTAATACAAAAATAACAAGAATTATTTTATTATCAATGTTGGAACACTTTTTTTACAACCTTTTAACAAAAATCAAATCATTGTGTTACATCATCTGAAGCAAATGTATACAATCCGTGTTAAATTCCTACTACTTTTTTTAAAAACGTTTTAGCAAAATTGTTATTGAATGGTTAATACTTACATTACGCAAATAAATATATCATATTATTATCTGATAAGTCAGCCTGTTTAACGATGAACCCCTATACTAACATTTTCATTTTCACCATTTCGATCCTGGTATCCGTAACATTCAGAATATCAAACTCATAATCGTCGATTATAATGCGTTCTTTGATCTTCGGAATGGTTTCGTGATGGTTGATAATGTATCCTGATAAGGTTTCACTTTCATCTTCAGGGAAGTCCAGTCCATATCTTTCATTCAAATAATCAAGCTCTAATCTTCCTGAAAAAATATATTCTTTTTCGGCGATCTGCTTCTCTACAAATTCTTCTTCATCGTGTTCATCCTTAATTTCACCGAAAATTTCTTCTAATACATCTTCAATGGTTACAATACCAGCTGTTCCGCCGAACTCATCTACTACCCATGCAATACTTTTGCGCTCCTTATTGAACTTGCTGAGCAGGTCGATAGCGCTCATTGTTTCAGGCACAGCCAGTATTGGATGAATAATACTTTTGATATCCAGTGGATTTTTAAACATATCCAACTGGTGGATATAACCCAGTATGTTATCGATACTTCCTTCGTAGATAATGATCTTAGATAGTTTGGTATCCATAAACTTGCTCCGGGCATCACTGAGCGGCCGGTGAATTTCCAGCGCTTCAATTTCCTTACGGGGAATAAGGCACCCGCGTATCTTCACATGGGCAAGCGACAATGCGTTCTCAAACAGCTCTGTGTTCAGCTCCTGGTTGTTTTCCCCGAAGTGTTGCTGCGACTGCCTGATAAAATGCTCTACATCCACACGGGTAAACGATTCACCATTTTCCACGATACGGACGTTGAATAAATACTTCAGCATCCATTCGGAAAGGGAAGCGAGCACATTACCGATCACATACAGTGGCTTGGCCACTATGGATACCGGCAATGCAAAGAAGCTGAGCAATGTTTCCGGGCGTGAGCGAAAAACGGCCCTCGGGATAAAAAAGCCAAGGAACAATACCAGCAGTGTAGCCAGTATTATTTCAATAAAGATAATAAAGGGCTGTATACTGGCGGAATCAGGCTTCCGCAGAATAGTGTCCAGCGCCGGCTGAAATACGCCCGCTACAAGGATCCCATAGATGACTATGGTGATCGTGAATCCTACCAGGCTGGTGGCCAGGAACCGGCTGGGATTTTCATTCAGACTGGCTAATATTTTGCCAGTAGTCCTGCCCTGCTTCTTTTTGAGCTCAATGCTAAGTTTGTTAACATTGGCAAATGCAGCTTCGATACCTGAAAAGAAGCCTGCCAGCAATACCAGGAAAACCAAAATAATTATTGTGTATCCGTCCATCCTAACAAAAATAGTGAATTAGGAAAACCAACGATCACGTCGCTATTTTATATTTAAAAAATCTGTCACCAGCTTTTTTACCTCTTCGTATGCTTTTTCCAGTTCATCGTTCACTACAATCTGATCAAATTCATGGGAAAACGACAGCTCATAGCGAGCTTTCGCCAGTCTTTCATCCAAAGAAGCCTGTGTTTCGGTACCTCTTTCGCTGAGTCGTACGCGCAGCGCATCTAACGAGGGAGGCTGTATGAAAATGGTAAGCGCATTGCCGTGATACTTTTCTTTGATAGAAAGTGCGCCTTTTACATCGATGTCTACCATTGGTACCTGGTTATTGTTCCAGATCCGCTCCAGTTCACTTTTAAGGGTGCCATAGTACTTGCCGGCATACACCATTTCATATTCGGCAAAGGCGTTTTCTTCGATCCTCCGGTGAAATTCATCGGCAGAGAGAAAATAATAGTCTTTTCCGTGCACTTCGCTGGCCCGCGGGGCCCGGGTGCTTGCGGAAATAGAAAAGGCCAGTACCGGCATATTGGCCAGCAGTTTTTTTACGATAGTGGTTTTACCGGCGCCGGAAGGAGCCGTAACGATGATGATCTTTTTTTCCATTATTAATTACAATCAAGGTAGCGGTTACTTCAAAAGCAAAACCCAAAAACCAGTAAAATGTTTTGCTGGTATTTGGGTTCTGAAGAAGTATGAACAGGTGTTTATACTCTCTTTATGTCTGCTCCCAGTTTTCTCAACCTTTCGTCGATGTACTGGTAGCCACGGTCTATCTGGTCTATATTCTGAATAGTGCTTTTCCCTTCAGCGCTGAGTGCAGCGATCAGCAGGGATACGCCGGCACGGATATCGGGCGATGACATGGTGATACCGCGCAGGTTATGCTGGCGGCCCAGGCCGATCACAACGGCACGGTGGGGATCGCATAAAACGATCTGTGCGCCCATGTCTATCAGTTTATCCACGAAAAACAACCTGCTTTCGAACATCTTCTGATGGATCATCACGCTGCCTTTTGCCTGTGTGGCCACTACCAGCACAATGCTGAGCAGGTCTGGTGTAAAGCCGGGCCAGGGATGATCTGAGATAGTAAGAATGGAACCATCCAGGAATGTCTGTATTTCATAGGAATCCTGGGAAGGGATATAGATATCATTTCCCTTGATTTCCATCTGAATGCCTAACTGGCGGAACTTTTCAGGTATAATGCCGAGGTTATCCACACCGGCATTTTTGATCGTGATCTCGCTTTGCGTCATGGCTGCCAGGCCAATGAAAGAGCCGATCTCGATCATATCGGGGAGCATGCTGTGCTCGCAGCCGCCCAGGTACTTTACGCCTTCAATGGTGAGCAGGTTAGATCCCACACCGCTGATGCGGGCGCCCATGCGGTTCAGCATTTTACAAAGCTGTTGCAGGTATGGCTCGCAGGCCGCATTGTAAATGGTGGTGGTTCCTTCTGCCATTACCGCTGCCATTACAATATTGGCGGTACCGGTAACGCTTGGCTCGTCCAGCAGCATATAGGTGCCTTTGAGCCCTCCGGAAGTTTCCAGCCGGAAATAATTATCATCCGCATCGTACACAAACCTGGCTCCCAGTTTCTCGAAACCGATGATATGGGTGTCCAGCCTGCGACGGCCTATTTTATCGCCACCCGGTTTAGGAATGAAGGCTCGCCCGAACCTTGCGAGCAGCGGGCCTGCAATCATTACCGAGCCTCTCAGGCGGCCTGATTTCTTTTTAAATTCGGGGCTTTCCAGGTATTTCAGGTCTACTGCATCTGCCTGGAATTCGCAGGTATCCCTGCTGATACGGTTTAATTTTACGCCAGCATCTCCCAACAGCTCTATCAGCAGATTTACATCTACGATATCCGGAATATTAGTGATAGTAACCTTTTCGGGGGTTAGCATCACGGCACTGATGATTTGTAAAGCTTCGTTCTTGGCACCCTGGGGTATAATTTCTCCCTTTAAGCGGTTGCCGCCTCTTACTTCAAAAGCACTACTCACTTGTTCCTGTTTTTGTTGTATTTGTTATTGTGCTTATTGCTATTGTCCCGGCTTTTACCGCCGCCGCTATTACTGCTATTGCTGCTTTTGAACTTGTTTTGCTGGAAGTTTTTGCGCTTGCTGGAGCGGAACTGTTCACCGGCGCCGGCTACATTGCCGCTTGGGGGGAAGTTTACAGGGCCTGCAACATGGGCAGTATGGCCAGGATGATATTCCAGCTCATTGTTTGTGATGGCCAGTAATTCGGCCTTAATAGCATCGTCATGAACACTTTCCTTGTGCCAGTTGCTATATGCCAGCTTCATGTAGTTCCCGATACACTGGGTAAATCCTTCTTTCTTTTCAGGATTATCTTCATGTACTGCTTTATCGATGATCATTTCCAGGTTTTTACCGAAATGGCGGTTCCTGGGATATTTTTTAGGATAAGGAAGTCTGTCGGGCTTGGCTCTCAGCTTTTCAATAGTGGGGATTGGATATGGGGATTCCACATTCAGGGTAAAGCCGGAGATGTTAAAAATATGATCCCATAATTTATGCCTGAAGTCTTCCACATTACGTAAATGCGGGTTCAGCGTACCCATCAGCTCTATTACAGCCATAGCATTACGCTGGCGCTCTTCGTCGTCTTCTATGGTTACCAGGTACTCCACCATTTTCTGGATATTCCTGCCATACTCCTTCATTATCAGGTAATTGCGCGTGGTATTATATTCCATTACTAGTATTTAAAAAAAATTGATTTGATGATGGGACATCTTAAGTGAAGAAAATTAATCGGCAACATCTATGCAAACATAATAAAAAAATACGAGGAACATTTCATCGGGCTGTATTGTTTATAGAGCAAAAACATTGTTATGGTGCAACTGAAAAACAAGGTGGCGCTGGTAACAGGCGCAGGTTCCGGTATTGGTAAATCTGTGGCAGAGCTGTATGCCGCCAACGGGGCGGCTGTAGTGATCAGTGATATTGATGAAAAAGGTGGAAATGCCGTGGCAGAGGGCATAAAGAGCAAAGGCGGCAGGGCTGTTTTCATAAAATCGGATACCGGCAGCCCAACTGATTGCGGGCAGCTGGTAGCTCAAACCCTGGCAGAATTCGGGCAGCTGGATATTGCCTGTAATAATGCCGGTATTGGCGGGGCAGCGGCTCCCACCGGGGAATACAAGCTGGAAGACTGGCAAAAAGTTATCAACATAAATCTCAACGGCGTTTTTTATGGTATGCGGTATCAGCTTCCTGTTATGGAAAAGGCCGGCAGCGGGGTGATTGTAAACATGGCCTCTATCCTGGGCGCCGTTGGCTTTGGAGGGTCCTGCGCCTATGTGGCTGCCAAACATGGCGTGGTAGGGCTTACCCAGGCGGCGGCACTGGAATATTCTGCCAAAGGCATCCGGGTAAACGCCGTGGGACCAGGATTTATTGAAACCCCATTATTAACCAAACATCTGAGCCAGCAGGAGATGCAGGCACTTGTGGGCCTGCATCCCATAGGCAGGTTAGGCAAGCCGGAAGAGGTAGCGGAGCTGGTGCTGTGGCTCAGCTCCCCGCAATCGTCTTTCGTAACCGGCAGCTACTATCCCATTGATGGAGCATACCTGGCCAGATGATTGGTAATGTTGTTTTCCGGGTATTCAGGGAGATAAAAATTGTTATCTCCCTGAAAAATTCAAACAATCAAACAGGCAATTCCCGAAATGTTTGCTAGTTTTAGTCAATGCAAACACATAAACTCCCCATACTTTTTTTACATGGCGCCCTGGGCGCCGCTTCTCAATTTGAGCCATTGGCTGCGGCAATGTCTGAACACTATGATGTACACCTGATCAGTTTCAGCGGGCATGGCAATATGCCTTTTTCAGAGCAGGGGTTCAGTATACAGGTATTTGCGGCGGAAGTATTATCCTATCTTGAAAGCCATCAGCTCGATTTTGTGCACATTTTCGGATACAGCATGGGCGGGTATGTAGCCATGTACCTGGCCAGGCATTACCCTGAAAAGACCGGGCGGGTGATCACGCTGGCTACTAAATTTAACTGGAATGAGGCTACTGCCGGCAAAGAGGTGCGGCAACTGAATCCGGATCTGATCGAGGAAAAGGTGCCGGCCTTTGCCAGGATACTGGAGGCCAGGCATACTGCGGGCGAGTGGAAAACGGTGGTGAAGCGTACTGCGCAGCTGATAGAAGATCTGGGGCACCAGTCGCTGCTGAAACCGGCAGATTATGCCCAGATAGTGACCCCGTGTATGCTGATGATGGGTGACCGTGACAATATGGTATCTTTCCAGGAAACCATTGAAGTATACAAAGCCCTTCCGCTGGCACAGCTAACGGTGATGCCGGATACGGCACATCCGTTGGAAAAAGTGGATGTGCCGTTGCTGGCATATTATTTAAGAAGATTTACAACGCAGCAGATCTGACATCATTATTCGCCCATAGCGATTTTGCCCCAGTTATTAAGCTCTTCTTCCGTCCACAGTGCGGGGAAGAAAACGATGCGCTTATTTTTCGGGGGCAGGAATTGCTGCCAGTTGGTGCCACCGGTGGCGGCGATGTCTTCCGGTCTTTTATGCAGGTATCTTACTGCTGATCTGTAGTGCATGAGGGGCCAGCGTACGTTTACATTGAGATCATATTCCTTTAGCAGCGGAATTAATTCCGTTTGCGCTTCCGGACTGAGCTTATTATAGCTGGCAAGCAGGTTATTGTCTTTATACCGGGTAGCCAGTTGCAGGAAGGTATCCATATATTTCAGCTCAAACTGGCGCAGGGTAAGTGTTTTTTTACCGGTAGCCAGTTCGGTGGCGCCGCTTCTCCAGTAAATTTTGTCCAGTACATCTTTCAGGTCCAGGCTTTCCACTTCCGGGCGCTGAGCCTCATACACCAGGTTATTTAACCGGGTAGAGCAGATCTCGATCATGCGGAACTGTCCACTCTGGAATCCACTGGCGGGTAACAGCGCCATGCGGAATTGCAGGAACTGTTCCTTGTCCATCCCATCTATCATTATTTCAAATGAGCTGATAAGACTGTGGAAATAATTGTTGATCCTCTTAAGCTGGGTTTTAAATATCTCAGCTGTCAGTACAGGTGCAAGGCTGATTTGTTCGATCGCCTGCAGCGTTAATTTCAAATACAATTCCGTGATCTGGTGATAGATGATGAAAATCCTTTCATCAGGAATTGGTGTGCGCGGATGTTGCAGGTTGAGCAGCACATCCAGCTGAATATAGTCCCAATAAGTGAGGTAGTCCGCGTACAGAAGGCCATCCAGGTAAGATGCCAGGTTTTGACCCATGGCGGCATACTTTTCCTCCAGCCGTTGAATTTTCTCGGCAATTTCTGTTGTAACCATAGCGGAAATTAATCATTAAGAATGAAATAGTAACAGGGTAAACTCTTCATTCTTAAAAACCAATTATTCCACTACGTTAATTGTCCGGTAGAAGCTTTCTTCGAGTGAGATCAGGGTTTCAGTTCTTTCAATGCCTTTTATTTTCTGCAATTCATCGTGGAGGATACGGCGAAGCTGGGTAATGTCTTTACAGATGATTTCTGCAAACATGCTATAGCTGCCTGTTGTATAATTAAGGCGTACCATTTCAGGGATTTTCCTCAGTTCTTTAGCTACGGTATCATACATAGAGCTTTTTTCAAGATAAATGCCGATAAAAGCGATCACATCATAGCCGATCATTTTTAAATCTACATGTAATTTAGTACCTTTAACTACACCCAGTTCTTGTAATTTCTTCATTCTCACGTGGATAGTCCCGCCGGAAACGAACAATTTCTTCCCCAGGTCGGCGTAGGAGATCTCAGCATTAGACATCATCTCGCTGATAATCTGCAAATCTAGTTTGTCAATATTCAAATTGTGGCTCATTTTTACAATTTGTTTTTGAATGTTTTAAAGTTATATGCAAATATTTAAAAAATATCGAAAATTCCAAAATTCTTCTTAAAAAATTTGCAAGAAAGTCACCTTCTCTTTAGATTTGCATCATAATCATTACGAAAACGGCTAACGAAAAGCAATAGCTGGTAACGGTTTGAACACATTGTGGGATGATGAAATTGGCAGACATGCCCTCTTGTCTCGGGGGTGGGGATCACAGGATAAACGTAGTATAATTGGGTTGACCACTAATCTTACTTGTGCTATAGCTAACTGCCCCGTGGAGGTTCGACTCCTCCTCCTACAGCTTAATTGGTTTAAAGAGCTCGTAAGTTATTATGCTTACGGGCTTTTTATTTTATATTATGGTCCTTTATAATATAAATATGGGTTATCAGGCAGAAACTCCCGTTTTGATATATCCCACAGGAACACCGGTTCCCTTTATCCCTCCCCCATTCAAAAAATCGCCCTATTTTTGCCGCAAATGGGACAAAAAAAACTACAACGATTTGCTGAAATCGAAACCTTCCCCAATGTATTGATATACCCGGAAGGTATGCAGGGAAAATGGAATGAATTCTTCAAAAACAGCCACCCTGTTACATTAGAACTGGCCTGTGGTAAGGGAGACTATACACTGGGCATGGCCCGGCTGTTCCCCGAACAGAACTTTATAGGCGTGGATCTCAAAGGCAACCGTATCTGGAGAGGCGCCAAAACCGCCCTGGAAGAACCGCTTCCAAACGCCGCTTTCCTACGCACACAAATAGATAAGCTTAATAATTATTTTGCACCGGGAGAAATAAAGGACATCTGGATCACTTTCCCAGACCCGTTCCTGCGTAATTCCAGGTCAAAGAAAAGATTAACGCATCCCAGGTTCCTGCAGCTGTTTCAGCCATTGCTGGCGCCGGGGGCTACCATTAACCTGAAAACAGATTCACCGCAGCTGTATGCCTTCACACAGGAGGTGATTACAGCAGCAGGATGTACACTGATAGAGGATATCCCGGACGTATACGCCTTGCCGGAAGTACCGCCATTGCTGAAGATCCAGACCTTTTATGAAGGAATGCACCTGGCAGATGGCAGAACGATCCGCTATCTTAAATTTAAATTGCCTGCCGCCCCGCTGAACTGGCAAAGCATTAAACTGCCTTCTGATGAAGCAACCGTTGGTGGAGAAGATTGACTTTTACTATAATGCCCAGGGCTATATGGTATTCACAGAAAAGTTTCACCTTAACCGGGGCTTCTGTTGTGGCAACGGCTGTAAGCACTGTCCTTTTGATTATGAAAAAGTACCCGAACCCGAAAGATCAGCACTCCTTGCCCGTAGAAGCGAAGAAGGAAAAGAAGGCCAATGAGCCTGTTTCTTTTTTTGAAACGGTTTTTAAGATTGCACGTACCATACCACGGGGCCGCGTTACCTCCTATGGCGCCATTGCCGACGCGTCCGGTTTAAAACTTACCGGCCGTATGGTAGGCTGGGCAATGAATGCAGCCGGCAGCGCCAAGCCGGCGGTTCCTGCACACCGCGTGGTAAACAGCAAAGGCGAGCTAAGCGGACGGAGTCATTTCGCTACTCCTACCCTCATGCAGGAATTACTGGAGCAGGAAGGCATAGTAGTAAAAGAAGATAAGATAGAAAATTTTAAAGCCGTATTTTGGGATCCGGGACAACCTTCAAAGCCTCTGAAGAAGGCCGGTAAAAAGAAAGCATAAAATATTTCAGACAGGGTGAAGCACTCTTTTTCTATATGACAATACTCAAGCTCAAACTGGACAACGACCAATTGGCAGAGGACTTCTTCGACAGTTCCTACATAATAGGCATTGCGTCCACCGCGCGGGATTATCAATTGTGCTGGCATATAAACCGGCAGCTGCACACCAACTTCCGGGTAAATAATAACCTGGAGATCACCCTGTCGAAGAAAACAAGATCGTTTCATTTCCCTGTATTTGATTTTCACGAACCAACCAACTCGG
Organism: Chitinophaga polysaccharea; assembly: GCF_902150045.1. Lineage (GTDB taxonomy): Bacteria > Bacteroidota > Bacteroidia > Chitinophagales > Chitinophagaceae > Chitinophaga > Chitinophaga polysaccharea_A. The sequence continues at coordinate 2,703,280 of NZ_CABFVU010000001.1, read as the reverse complement.
TAGCGCACTACCTTTATAATAACCGTTGCCAGGCAGAATTCCTTCTCCCCGAGCTGAAACAGATCAATTTCCTGTGGATGGTAAAGGGCGATTACTATCAACCTGGCGATGTAAAAAAATTATTAGAAGAATTACGCCTTGTTCCGCTTGTACAATTAGTATCTTTACTTGATATCAGAGATATCAAAAATAAGATGAACCTTATTTTTTAGAACGGGCACTACGCATCAGCGATAATATTTTTGACCAGATTCCATGACAGACCCCGATGTTTTACTTTTAAATTCCTGATTTTTATGTGGGAAGAAAGAAACAAACAGCTTTACCGGGCTTTTGAATTCAAAGACTTTCGGGATGCATTTGCATTTATGACCAAAGTTGCACTGATTGCAGAAAAAATGGACCATCATCCCAACTGGAGCAACATTTATAATAAAGTGGAAATATTCCTGTGCACACACGATGCCGGTGATATCATCACCGCTAAGGATGAAGCAATGGCAAAAGCTATTGACAAATTGCTATAACCAAACTCATATTACACTTTGTGAAGCGCATTATTCTAATGCTGCTGTTGTATTGTTACACTGCAGGATCCTTTGCCAACGTTGATCATACCCCAGTAGACACACTGATAGCCGATACCGCTTTCGCTCCTGCGAACCTGGATCTCAGGCCTTTTATATACGTGCTGACAGCTGATCAGCAGCACCTGACGCCAGAGCAGGCTGCAGCCATGCCTTTTACCCGGCAGGAAAACATCTTTCATAATAATCCCAAAAATAACGGGCGGGTAAATAATTGCTGGTTACGGCTTACCATAAAAAACCAAAGCAATAAGTCGCTGTCGTGCCACCTTTTTTCCGGCTGGCACGACTATATGTACTGGTACTCCCAATCGCCGGGCGACAAGCCCAGGCAGCTGATGCAAACAGGTTTAATGCTGGACGACGGAGGCGTGGAAAGATGGGCCCACTACGCCTTTGCAGTACAGGTGCCGGCCGGCGGAATACGCACCTTTTACCTGCACGTTGTTAACAAATCATACAACGAAGGCCCCCTGATGCCGGCGCTTTTCAGCACCGAAGCCTACAGCGCTTTCCGGGATTACCAGCTGAACGGCTTTCGCAAAGAAGCGGTAGTGATCCAGGTACTGCTGGGCATGCTCCTGGTATTCTTCAGTATTTCCGTTATCAATTATATCCAGCTGCCCGATAAGTCGTATATCTACTTTGCAGTTTATATCCTGGGACTGATCCTCTTCTTTGCCCTGCGGCTGGAAGACAAGCCCTACCAGTTGTCTTTTTTCCACCGCTGGCCAATGCTGAAATATTACTGGGATATTCCCGGCCTGCTGTTTTGTTTTTACCTGATGTACCTTTTATTTGGCAATGCCTTCCTGAATCTTACAGAAAGGTATCCCTTTATGGAAAGGGCCTTTACCTGGGTAGCCGCTATTGTGGGCGGACTGATTATTTTATGTTTGTATTTTATCAGGATAGGCCAGTACCAGATGCCTACCATTATATACAGCTATGTATATTTTGTAACGCTGGTGCCCCTGCTGGCGGTATTTGTGGCGCTGGCACGGCGCTCCCGCCATCATCCGCTGGTGCGGTTCTTCCTGTATGGATCGGTATGTTTATACCTTGCCTGCCTGGGCTCCTTCCTGATGCATGTGCGGCCACTGGGGCTGCTCAGCGCCCTGGGTGAACTGGCTGCTCCCACTATCCTGCTGATAGGCGGCGTGCTGCTGCAGGCTATGTTTTTCCTGGCTGGATTAAGCTATCGCAATAAACTGGTGCACCTGGAAAGAACACGCACACAGGAGCTGCTGATCAAACAGCTGAATAAAAACAAGGAGCTGCAGCGGAAGCTGAATGAGCAACTGGAGGAACTGGTAAAGGAACAAACCACTGAGATCCTGCGCAAAAAGCAGGAGCTGGAAGAGCAGCGGAAAAAGCAACTGGAAACAGAGTATGATAAGAAACTGACTGAAATTGAGCTGAAGGCCATCCGTGCGCAGATCAATCCTCATTTTATATTCAACTGTCTGAATTCGATCCAACTGTTTGTAATGCAGCGGGATTACGAGTATGCGCAGAAATATCTTTCCGACTTTTCCTACCTGATCCGTAAAACGCTGGACTTCTCCCGGCGTAATTTTATATCCCTGGCAGATGAAATTACCTATCTGAATACTTATCTTGGGCTGGAAAAGATGCGGTTTGAAAACCGGATGGAGTATGAAATAGTGGTAGACCCCGTGATAGCCACTGCCGAACTGGAAATCCCCGCGATGCTGTTGCAACCTTATGTTGAAAATGCTGTAAAGCATGGCATGACGAACCCCCAACAGCCTACAGGTAAGCTTTCCATTTATTTTAACCAGGTGGCTTCAGATATGCTGGAGTGTGTGATAGCAGATAACGGAATTGGTATTGCCCGTTCAAAGTCGCTGCGGATGCTGCCAAAGCATCACCAGTCGTCTGGCATGGAAATAAGCCAGAACCGGGCTGAGTTGCTGAACAAAATGTATAATACAGAAATCCATATAGAAATTATTGACAGATCCTCTGAAGATGAATCCAGCAGCGGCACAATAGTGAAGATACTGATCCCCCAGTTATAAGTCAGAACTGTGTATCCGTTAATGTTACTTTTTATGATAAAGGCTATTATAATAGATGATGAAAGAAACAGCCGGGATATCATTGCCCTGATGCTTGGTAAATACTGTCCTGAAATTACCATTGCCGATATGGCCTCCGATTGTGCGGATGGCATAGAAAAAATAAAGGCACATCGCCCCGAATTGGTATTTCTTGACCTTGAAATGCCCGATGGTACCGGTTTTGATGTACTGGCCGGCACCTTGCCGGATATTCCTTTTGAAGCGGTATTCGTTACCGCATTTGAAAAAAAGTTCCTTCATGTGATCCGTTTCAGTGATGTAGAGCTGATACTAAAACCTATTGATAAAGAAAGCCTGCTGCAGGCAGTGGCGCTGATAACAGAACGGATTAACACCGGTGGCAGTAAAGACCGTTACCGGGTGTTGCTGGAAAATTTCAATAACAGTAAGCCTGTGGCCTGGCAGCTGCTGATCCCCGCTATTAACGGAGATCAGCATACAATTAAGATCCCGGCTATTGAATACCTGGAGATAAAGGGCGATAACTGCCTGTTTATGTTAAACTCTGGTGAGCTGATCACGGCAGCACAATCGTTCCGTTACTATGCTGATCTGTTTGCCTCTCTTCAATTTTACCAGATCAATAATAACCAGATGATACAGTTGTCCAACATCAGCCGGTTAGACGGGCCTTCCGGCAAAGTATTGCTGAAAAGCGGTACTACACTGGATATCAGCGAAAAGCGGCAACGCGATTTATTACACAAAATGACGCATCCCCATTAGCACATTTTCGTGTATCCATGAGCGGTAATTTTATATTTTCGATTTTTCCAGGGAGATGTTTTCGATTCAGTTAACAATTTGCCAACGTTTTTGTGAACGTGTACCCATTTCCGTGTCTTTACTTCCGTTTTAACAGGTTGCGCGAAGAGTACGTAACAATTTCTTAACAAAAAAATTTGGTGTTTTTACTTTTGGTTGTACATTTGACCCGCAAAACGAAATAGTCAAACAGTCAGTTTTGCTTGTAACAACACCATGGCAGAACAGGACCTGAAACGAACGATGATTCTGGAGGCGGCGTTAAAACGCTTCAAGCGGTTTGGGTTAACTAAAACTACCATGGAGGAAATAGCCAGGGACCTGGAAATTTCAAAAGGCTCTTTGTATTATTATTTTTCCGATAAAGAATCCATCTATGTGGCGGTGGTAGAGCGTATGATAGCCGATTGTTTTATAGACATGTCGGCATATGTGGAAGAGGCGCCATGTACCTCGGATATAGTAAACCGCTACCTGGCGCTGAAGGAAAAGATGTTGCTGGAGTATCATTTTCTGTTTGGTGTAAACGAATGGATAAAGGATGTTCCATCCAGCCGGATGCGGCAAACGATTGAGTTATTGCAGCAGGTAGAAATTTCCTTCCTTTCCGCTACCATTTCAAAAGGGGTAAGCAGCGGGGAGCTCAATAAAGACACGGATACAGAGCTCACAGCACAGCTGCTTGTAAATGTATTATTCGGCTTATGGGTAATATGGTGCAAGTGGCAGGCAGCAGGTTTTGATCCATATGATCGCGAAGCGCTGAAATGCTTCATGGATCGTGAAAAGCAAGTATTAACCATTTTTTTCAATGGTTTACGATATCGACCAAACATCAGCAAGGATTGCTAGAACGTATGTAGAAGAACCAATAACACAGGAATAGTTTTAATGAATATTTAAATTTAACGACAGATGAAAAAGTTGATTGTAATGGCCGCAGTAGCACTGTTTGGCACACAAGTAGCAAAGGCTCAGTTTTCGAAAGGCGATGTAATCTTAGGCGGTAATCTGAATGTTTCTACTACCTCAAACAAAGTAAAAGACGCAGACGACAAAGACACCAAAACCCGTTTTGGCGTTAGCCCTAAAGTAGGTATGGCACTGAACCCTAACTGGGTAGTGGGTGTATTTGCAAAAACCTCCTTCGGCTTTGATAAGAACACGGCTGATGTTAAAACCAAAACTTACGATATCACTCCTGGTATCTTTGTTCGTAACTACCACATGATTGGCGAAAGCAAATTTGCATTCTTCGCTGAAGCAAATGCAGGTTACCATTTCGGACAGAAAAAAGTTGCAGATGTTAAAACCGATACTTACAACGGTTTTTCTGTAAACGTACTTCCTGGTATCACTTACTTCGTAACTAAACATTTCATGCTGGAAGGCGCTTTCGGTGGTTTGAGCTATGCTTATGACCAACATAAAACTGAAGCAACCGGTGTTAAAAACAACGTAAGCAGCTTCGATTTTAACTTCCCGAAAGAATTCTCCCTGGGAGTAAACTGGATATTCTAAGATATCACAGGATGTTTTATGTAAGACAGTTATAAGGTTAGATAGATTGGATATCCCGCTACAGTAGTACTGTGGCGGGATTTTTGCATTTATAGTGATAACTTCACAAAAATTAACCTGTCATGCGAAATCTGAAACCAGTACTGTCGCTTTTTGCAGCCGCCATAATTTTCAGTGGCTGTGTAACCACGCACCGAAGTGGCAATCCACATGGGTTACCGCCGGGGCAACAGAAAAAGATTTACGGCACCAAATCGGCTAAGCCGTTTGCACCCGGGCAACAGAAGAAACAATAACATCTTATAAAATAAAAACCCCGTTACGAATCCGTAACGGGGTTTTTATTTTATAGTATTACCTGTTCCTAGCTATTCATGGAGATCAGGAATTCTTCATTGTTTTTAGTACCGCGCATATGTTGCAGCATGAAGTGCATAGACTCATCCGTATTCATATCACCCAGGTGGTTACGAAGGATGTGGATACGTTTCAGGGAATCTTTATCCAGCAACAGGTCATCACGACGGGTAGAGGATGCAGAAACATCGATGGCCGGGAAGATACGTTTGTTTGCCAGTTTACGATCCAGCAACAGTTCCATGTTACCGGTACCTTTAAATTCTTCAAAGATCACCTCGTCCATTTTAGAACCGGTATCGATCAATGCGGTAGCCAGGATGGTCAGTGAGCCACCATGTTCTATTTTACGTGCCGCACCAAAGAACTGTTTGGGTTTCTGCATGGCGTTGGCTTCCACACCACCGCTCAATACCTTACCGGAAGCAGGAGCCACGGTATTATGCGCCCTGGCTAAACGGGTGATGGAATCCAGGAGGATCACTACATCATGACCGCATTCTACCAGGCGTTTCGCTTTTTGCAGCGCGATGGCGGATACTTTCACATGCTTTTCAGCCGGTTCATCGAAGGTAGAGGCGATTACTTCCGCCTTTACGCTACGTTCCATATCAGTTACCTCTTCCGGACGTTCATCGATCAGTACCACCATCAGGTAAATTTCAGGATGGTTGGTAGCGATAGCATTGGCTACTTCCTTCAGCAACATGGTTTTACCTACTTTAGGCTGCGCTACAATCAGTCCGCGTTGTCCTTTACCTATAGGCGTAAACATATCCATGATACGCGTGGAGTAGTTATTGGAAGTGGTGGTTAATTTCAGTTTTTCGAAAGGGAACAACGGTGTCAGGTAATCGAAAGGTACACGGTCGCGTACTTCTTCCGGCGATTTGTTGTTAATTGTTTCCACTTTCAGCAGGGCAAAGTACTTCTCTCCTTCTTTAGGCGGGCGTACAGAGCCTTTCACGGTATCGCCGGTTTTAAGACCAAAAAGTTTGATCTGCGACGGGGATACATAAATATCATCCGGGGAGCTGAGGTAGTTATAATCTGAAGAGCGAAGGAAACCATAGCCATCCGGCATCATTTCCAGTACGCCTTCACTTACGATAACGCCATCAAATTCTATATTGAAAACGGGTTCTTTCTTGTTAGGGAAGCGGTTCTTCTGTGCTGCAGGCGCAACCGGGATCTCACCGGGCACTACGAAATCATCCTCTTCTTCTTCCAGCTCGTCTTCTGCAGGAGGTATAACTACCACTTCTTCCTCTTCCGGCTCATCTTCGTCTTCTGTAAAAGAAGGGATAATGATATCATCATCATCATCGAAAGTAAGGGAAGGAATACTATCCAGGTCTATCTCAAAATCTTTTATTTTAGGTTTTGCTGAAGTGGCTGGTTTGGCCTCTTCCTCGTGATCTTTTGATTTAGTGCCGGTGGCTTTCTTTGCTGCGGGTTTCTTTGCAGCAGGTTTTTCTTCAGCGTGAGCAGGTTCTTCAGCAGCGTGGTTAGCTTCGTCTTTCTTTACAGGTTTGCGTTTACGTGCTTTCTTTTCGTCTCCGTTGGCTTGATTATCTTCTGAGGCTAATACAGCTTGTTTATCAAGAATTTTGTAGATGAGGTCCTGTTTGTTCAGTTTTTTTGCGTTGGGAACGTCCAGTTTCTCTGCAATATCAAGCAGCTCAGGAACGAGCATGTCGTTCAGTTGTAAGATGTCGTACATCATCTGTGTTGTCAAATTTTAGAAGTGTTGTGAGGCGGGTACCACTGCATACCAACATACACCAATTACAAATAATTGTTTTTGAGTCAATAAATTTAATTAGCTTATTAAATTTGATAGGGAATGATTGAGTTTAGGAACTGCTGATGAAGATGGAAAATGAACTTAATCAGGCAGAATATACCGCAAGATTAAAACAAGTTTTACTATTATCCAAAAATATTTAAGTGCAAAATGCCCCAAAGCTGCTTTAAAAAAGGCTTTTCATCCTGCTGTACCCGGCTATTGACCGCAGCTTCAAACCCTTGCTCATACTGGGGTGGCGCTTGTTTAGCCGCCTATTTTTAACATTTTCTTGGCTATCATGCCCCCGAAAAAGGCCGGCATCCAGACTACCTACTATGAAGTTTTCCACTTATTTTTGCAATCCTAAAAATATATATATTATGAGCCAAAGGGTGAAAGTCAAGCAAATCTTGTCGGACGACAAGACGCATTACGAAGTTACAGTTAAGGGTTGGGTGCGGTCATTCCGCAACAATCAGTTTATAGCTTTGAACGATGGCTCCACCAATAATAATTTGCAAGTAGTAATCGATACCGAAAATATGGATGCTGCGCTGGTAAAGCGCATCACTACCGGCGCGGCTATCAGCGCCACCGGTGAAATTATTCCCTCCCTGGGTAAAGGACAGAAAGTAGAACTGAAGGCGGCTACCCTGGAGATACTGGGCGACTGCGATCCGGAGAAATACCCATTACAGCTGAAAAACAAGCCCAGCCTGGAGTACCTGCGTGAAATAGCACACCTGCGTTTCCGTACCAATACTTTCGGGGCTATCTTCCGTGTGCGTCATGCATTGGCCTTTGCGGTACACCGCTTCTTTAACGAACGCGGGTTCGTATACCTGCATACGCCTATTATCACCGCCTCCGACGCAGAAGGAGCAGGCGAAATGTTCCGTGTAACCACGCTGGACATGAAAAAGCCGCCACTCACTGAAAACGGCGATATTGATTACAGCGAGGATTTCTTTGGTAAATCCACCAACCTTACCGTTTCCGGACAACTGGAAGGAGAACTGGGCGCCATGGCCTTTGGTGATATCTACACTTTTGGCCCTACCTTCCGTGCTGAAAACTCCAACACCGCCCGCCACCTGGCAGAGTTCTGGATGATTGAGCCAGAAATGGCCTTCTATGAACTGGAAGACAACATGGACCTGGCCGAAGCATTTATCAAGTCTGTGATCGGTTATGTACTTGATAACAACCGGAACGACCTCGACTTCCTGGCCAACCGCCTTGCGGAAGAGGAAAAACAAAAGCCACAGCAGGAACGCAGTGAAATGGGACTGATCGAAAAACTGGAATTTGTGCTGCACAACGAGTTTGTACGCATCACCTATACGGAAGCCATCGACATCCTGCAAAACAGCAAACATAATAAGAACAAGAAGTTCCAGTACCTGATCGAAGGCTGGGGCTCCGACCTGCAAAGCGAGCATGAACGTTACCTGGTGGAAAAACACTTTAAGAAACCGGTGATCTTAACCGATTATCCTAAAGAGATCAAGTCGTTTTACATGAAGCTCAACGACGACAATAAAACCGTACGGGCAATGGATATCCTGTTTCCCGGCATCGGTGAAATGGTAGGCGGTTCACAGCGTGAAGAGAACTACGATAAACTGGTAAAACGCATGGAAGAAATGCATGTACCCGTAGATGAACTGAGCTGGTACCTGGATACCCGCCGTTTCGGCACAGCGCCGCATGCCGGCTTTGGCCTGGGCTTCGAACGCCTGATGCTGTTCGTAACTGGTATGACCAACATCCGCGATGTAATCGCCTTCCCGCGGACACCAAAGAGTGCGGAATTTTAATTCATGCACACCGCGGATGTTGTCTGACTCAGGATTAGGATGATTAAGATGATTTTATTTTTGAGTTTTGGGTTATAGAAACAGATATTGGATTATAGCAATTTTTAAATTCGGGGAGATAGAAGCGGTATGCGCTTTTATCTCCCCGAAGTATTTTTAATCCAATATTGGCGAAAAGCGGGATCAATACCCGCTTCTATCTCCCAGTCATTAAAAGATCCTTTGCAATAAGATCCATATCCCGCCTACATCTCCTCACAAAAAATTCAAAATACAAAATCATTGAAATCATCCTAATCCTGAGCCTGACAACATCCGCTTTCATCTCCCAAAACTCAAAAAAATAAATCATTGAAATCATCCTAATCCTGAGCCAGACAACATCCGCGTAAAAGCGCCGAAGGCGCCCAACTCCCGCATTTATGGAATTATCCTTTCCCCGCATCTTTAACAACGAAAGCGCTTTCAACCAATTTCGTTTACCCAAAACCGTTATATATGGCTGAAATGAACACCGCCCCCCAAGGGGATAAAAGAGGTACCCGCAGCAATAAGAAATCTACACGTGTTGATATGACACCTATGGTAGACCTGGGGTTCCTGCTCATCACCTTTTTCATGCTTACCACTACAATGGCCAAGCCCAAAACAATGGACCTCGTTATGCCGAAAGATGAAGGGGATCCCATGTCGTTGCCTGCCAGAAAAGCGCTCACAGTGATCCTGGGGCCCAACGACCGTATCGCCTGGTATGAAGGTATTGGCGACGATCCCGCCACACCGCCACAGGTACATTACAGCAGCTACGCCAACCGTAACGGTATCCGCGATGTGATCATCCAAAAGAAAGCGGCCGTATACCAGGATTTCCATAAAAACGAACTGATGGTGCTTATCAAGGCCGGCAAAGCATCCAACTATAAGAATGTAGTGGATATTATGGATGAAATGCTCATCAATAAAGTAGACCGCTACGCAATGGTGGATATCAGCGATAAAGAGGCCGGCTACTTCAGATGAGCTATTTTTCCCTACCTTTATCGCTCCAAAACAATATTCAAATATGGCAACTACCCACTCTATCCCCTCAGTGGACCTGGCAGACTTCACTTCCGGAGATGCAGGACGAAAAGCAGCCTTTGTGCAGCAGTTAGGTAAAGCTTACGAAGAAGTTGGTTTTGTAGCGGTAAAGAATCATGGGATCCCTGATGAACTGATTGCGGACCTCTACAAATACGTACAGCAATTTTTCAAGCTGCCTGCCGATACCAAACACCGCTATGAAATTCCGGAACTGGCCGGGCAACGTGGCTACACGTCTTTCGGGAAAGAACATGCCAAAGGTTATGAAGCGCCTGATCTAAAGGAGTTTTTCCAGTTTGGCCAAACGGTGGAAGATAATGACCCCATCGGCTCGGAATACCCTGCCAACGTGCAGGTGGAAGAAGTGCCGGAGTTTACCCCTACCTTCTTTAAAGCATACCGCGGGTTTGAAAAATCCGGTAAATACCTGTTACAGGCTATCGCGCTGTTCCTGGGGCTGGATGAAACCTATTTTGATGATAAGATCCATAACGGTAACTCCATCCTGAGAGCCATCCACTACCCGCCTATCACACAGGAGCCTAAATCGGCTATCCGTGCGGAGCAGCATGAAGATATCAACCTCATCACTTTACTGGTGGGCGCTTCGGCCGACGGGCTCCAGATCCTGGATAAACAAAATAACTGGGTACCGGTTACCTCCCTTCCGGAGCAGATTGTAGTGAATGTGGGAGATATGCTGCAGCGGTTAACCAATAACCGTTTAAAATCCACAACACACAGGGTGGTGAACCCTCCCCGCGAAATGTGGAACACTTCCCGGTATTCGATCCCTTTTTTCCTGCATCCTAAATCCAATATGAAGCTGGATTGCCTGGAGAGCTGCGTTACTGCCAACAACGCGCTGGCATATGAGCCCATCACGGCAGGAGAATATCTGGATGAGCGTTTACGTGAAATAGGCTTAAAAAAATAAGGCTAAGCATAATAAAGTCCCGGTAAAGAGATTTTACCGGGACTTTATAAATATCCTGCGTATAAGCAAGTCTCTTCTTTAATGGTTCTTCCCTGATATGGTTATACTTTTAGATCCGAACATTTAACATGTTGGTGGGAAATTAACCTGTCTGACAAACTGATACAACGGACAAAAGGCCATATTCGTTATAATAAACACCGATATTACAAGTATTGTGCCTTTATTATTTGGAGAACTACCAATATTGGCAACGCCGTTGTATTTTGTCCGGATATTTGATTACCTTATAACCTGTCCAATCAGCATACACTAAAATAAACAGTGCTTCTACGTCATATACCTTTTCTTAAAGCCGTGCTATTACATAGCATCACCGCCTACGGAGGCCCGCAGGGCCACCTGGCTATGATGATGAAAACATTCGTACAGCAACGGAAAGATGTAACGGAGCAGGAGCTGATGGAATATAACGCTTTCTGCCAGCTGCTTCCCGGCGCTTCTTCTTCCCAAACCCTTACCTTAATAGGCTATAAGCGCGGCGGCGCCATACTGGCCATTATTACCCTGCTGATATGGATCTCCCCTGCCTGTTTGATCATGGGCTCCCTGAGCTTCCTGTTGCAGTATTTCGGCAAAAATGCGCTGCATACCGATATCTTTAAGTACGTACAGCCGATGGCGGTAGGCTTCCTGGCTTACGGCGGTATCCGCGCTTTCCGGATCAGCATTACCAGTATGGCCACTTTTGTGATCATGGTGGTATCCATGTTCACCGCCTTTTACCTGAAATCGCCCTGGACTTTCCCGGCGCTGATCATACTGGGTGGCATTGTTTCCAACTTCAGTAACAAACGTATTCCCGGCGTAGCGGAAAAGCCCCGTAAAATTCAATGGGGAAATATCTGGCTATTTGTGTCGTTGTTCATCCTGGCGGGGTTCCTGTCGGAGGTAGCCCGAACGCATGAATGGATCACCAGGCGCCCGTTTAATCTCTTTGAAAACTTTTACCGTTTCGGCAGCCTGGTTTTCGGCGGTGGCGATATCCTGATTGCTATGATGCTGGAACAGTATGTAACCCGCGCCAAATCCCAGTATCTTACAGCGGAGGAGCTACTTACCGGGGCAGGTATTATGCGGGCGCTTCCAGGCCCTACGTTTTCGATATCCGCCTATGTGGGTGGTATGGCAATGCGCAACCTGGGCATGGGTTACCAGTTCCTGGGCTGTATGATAGCCCCCATAGCCATTTTCCTGCCCAGTTTGTTGCTGGTATTATTTTTCTTCCCGATCTGGAACAACCTGAAAAGATATGTGGTGATATACCGCGCCCTGGAAGGGATTAACGCGGTGGTGGTGGGGATTATGTGGGCAGCCACCTTTATTCTCTTCTTTGTGATACCGGTTAACTGGTATAACCTGCTGATCATGGCCTGTACGCTGGCATTGCTTTGCCTTACCAGGGTGCCCTCTCCCTTTATCGTACTGGCGTGCCTGTTATTGGGCTGGCTGTTATGATGCGCTGATATTATATTCTTTGATCTTATTGTAGAGGGTAGTAAGGCCAATACCCATTAATTCAGCGGCCCGGGTTTTATTGCCTTTGGCATGGGCCAGCACGCGGATAATGTGCGCTTTTTCCATATCCGCCAGTTTCAGGGAAGATGCTTCTTCCCCGGTGCCCTGCTGGAAATCGAACGGCAGAACAGGAGTATCCAGTATATCCGTGTCCGTTAGGATAGCGGCTCTTTCAATAACATTACGCAGCTCCCTGATATTTCCCTTCCAGCTGTGCTGCTGCAATGCCTGCAGGAAAGCCGGTGTCATCCCGCTGATGCGTTTGTTCATTTTAGGGGCAATCTGCTGCAGGAACCAGCCGGCCAGCAATGGTATGTCTTTCCGGCGCTCATTCAGGGAAGGCAGTGAGATCTGGAAAGCAGATAACCGATAGTAGAGATCGGACCGGAAATGCCCCGCGGCGATCTCCTGCTCCAGTTGCCGGTTGGTAGCGGCTATAATACGTACATCTGTTTTGGTAGGCCTGGTTTCCCCTACTTTATAAAACTCCTGTGTTTCCAGTACCCGGAGCATTTTGGCCTGCAGCTCTATAGCCATCTCCCCGATTTCATCCAGGAAGATAGTTCCCCCGCGGGCTTCTTCAAAAAAACCTTTCTTATCTTTTACAGCACCTGTAAAAGCGCCGGCTACATGTCCGAACAGTTCACTTTCGAGGATCTCTTTACCAAAAGCGCTGCAGTTAACCGCTACAAAGGGTTGTTGCTGCCGATGGCTTCCCTGGTGGATGGCCTGTGCAAATACTTCCTTGCCGGCGCCTGTTTCGCCCAGCAACAACACGGTCATATCAGACGGGGCTACTTTCTCTGCCAATGCAATAGCTGCCTGTATTTCAGGTGATTCACCCAGGATACTGCCGAAGTTATATTTACCGCCTATTTTCTTTTCCAGTTCGCGGATGCGGAATTGCAGGCGGGCTTTATCCATTGCTTTGCTCACCAGTGGAAGGATGCGGTTATTGTCATCTCCCTTGGTGATATAATCAAAAGCCCCGTTTTTAATAGCCTGCACACCATCTGCGATGTTACCATATGCTGTAAGCACAATGGTTTCAATTTCGGGGTATTTAACGCGTATCTGGTGCACCAGTTCCACGCCATTACCGTCCGGCAGTTTCACATCCGACAGGATCACCTGTACTTCTTCTTTTTCCAGGATCTTTAAAGCAGACCTTACATTGCCTGCTTCGTGAAGCGTATACCCTTCCAGGGCCAGCAGGCGGCTTAAGAGCCTACGCAGCTGGTCTTCATCATCAATTATTAAAATATGGCCTTTTGACATAGCCATGCAAAGATAATAGTTCCTATGGCTTCTTCGGTTTATCTGTTTTCTGGTTAGCTTTAAAAACAAGACCTCCAAGCAAGGCTGCTACTACTCCAACAAAGATGTTTACAAACAATACATTTCCCAGGAAATAGATCCAGAAATTATCTTTAACGGTATCTTCCTCTACCAGTGTATGCGCAGGGTTTCCACCTACTACCAGGTGAAAGATGAGCAGGAAAACGGCATATATAGCTGTTGCGATCAGCGTGGTACGCCATCCCATGGTAAAAGACGAGGTGGCAGAAGCTCTTTCTTTATGTACCCGGTTATAATGGATAATAGAGATGAGCACGCCAAGAAACATGATAAGATTGCCAAAATATCCCATCCACAAATTGCCATACAATTTCGTTATATAAAAGATAAGGGTGAAAACAATGCAAATTGCTCCAAGAATAAAACCATAGGCTGGTAATGCTTTTGAAGATAAAGGCTTTTCCATAACATCAGTATTTAAATGAACAAAATGATCAGGCATGCGCACTGCTTTCTATTTCACGGATTACCTTACGCAAGTCATTCTTAACACTTTTAATATCGTGCCATAAGTCGCCGGTTTCGTTTAACCGTTCCAGTGAGTTGTGAATATTGAAGTCGCTGATACGGAGCTTCTCATTTACTTCTTTCCATAAAAGCGGCATAGACACGGTGGCACCGGGTTTGGGGCGGGCAGAGTAAGGGGCCGCCACAGTTTGTCCTTTGCTGTTCTGTAAAAAGTCGATATATACTTTTTTATTCCTGGCGCTTTTTGCACGGACCACACTGGTGCTTCGGGGCAACTCCTCATTAACATGACGTGCAATATATTCCGCAAACAGCCGGGTGCTCTCATAGGGATATTTAGCTGCCACAGGCACATAAATATGCAAACCGGTAGAGCCGGAAGTTTTACAGAAAGAAGTGATGTTGAAACTGTCCAGCATATCTTTGATATGCAGCGCAGTTTCTATCACGTATTTGAAATCAATATTCTCCGGATCAAGATCCAGGATCATGAAATCAGGCTTATCCAGGTTGTTTAGTCTTGATAGCCAGGGATTTATTTCTATGCAACCGAGGTTAACCATATAGGCCAGTGCAGCCTCGTTGTTACACAGCAGGTAGTCTACATCCTTACCGGTGGAATCTGCACGCAGCGGCACACTTTTTATCCATGCGGGGGTTTGTTCCAGGTTAAGGTCCTTCTGATAAAAAGCGGGGCCTTTGATGCCATTGGGAAAACGGTGCAGCGACTGTGGCCGGTCTTTCAGGTGAGGCAGCATGTACTTTGCCACCGACAGGTAGTAATCGATCAGCTGTCCCTTCGAGATCTGCTCATCCGGCCAGTACAGCTTAGTTTGATTGGTAAGCAATACCTTCCTGCCGTTGAGCGTAAGGGTGCGTTCTTTTTCAATAACAGTAGCCATGGTTATCTTTTTTGCTGTTTCAGGATGTACATCTTTAGCCGGCTTATCGTCCCGGAGACCAAGAAAAACCGGTTGCCGCAGGTGCCCGTCGCCGGTCCATTCCTGGAATTTCACCTGGCATACCAGCCGGGGCTTTACCCATGTAACCGGCATATTGGTGCCCACCTTTTCAGAAAAGGGGGAGGTTTTGCTGATAAGGGGCTGCAGCCGGTTATACAGCATGCCGATGGTTTCCTCATTCAGCCCGCCTCCGCAATGGCCGATATACTTCAGTTTTTTGTTTTCATACATACCAAGCACCAGCGCTCCTATCTGTTTCCTGCTGCCACGGGGCGCAGTATAGCCGCATATCAGCGCCTCCTGTTCATTTACGATCTTTATCTTCAGCCACTCCATTCCCCTCCTACCTTCTTCATATATACTATCTGCTTTTTTGGCTATGACACCTTCCCATCCCTGTTGCCGGGCTTTTTCAAAAAAGCTTTTTCCATTCTTTAAAACATGCGGAGAAAAGCGGACCGTTTTATCATTTAATTCAGCTACTATATCTTTAAGCAGGCTTTTCCTTTCCAGCAGGGGCAGGTGCTGCAGTTCATTCCCGTCGAGGTGGAGGAGGTCAAACACCACGTATACCAGTTTTCCTTTGCCTGTAGACCGGAAATTCTGCAGGGTTTGAAAGTGTGATCTGCCTTTATTATCCAGTACAATAATCTCTCCGTCGAGCACCACATTATGCGAAATTTTCTCTACGGCGGCCACTACCGCAGGATAGTGATCATTGAACGGTTTTTCATTACGGGAGTAAAGTGTGGCCTTATGGTTTTTCACGCTGGCAATAGCGCGGTAGCCGTCCCATTTGGTTTCAAAAAGCCAGCTGGTATCATCAAATGGTTCGCTCACCAGGGTGGTGAGCATGGGCTTATATATTTTCTTCATCCGCTGAACACTACGGGTGGCCTTCTTTTCCGGCTTTGCTTCCACTACGGTTGCTGATTTTTTTTTTGCCACCTTCGCGGCAGCTTTATTTTTTTCACCCTGTGCTTTTATACGTTCCGGCGTATAGTCTTCACTGTTATATTCATCCACAGCATATTTGTCTTTGTGCTTGATCAGCAGCCAGGCATTTTCTTCGCGGCCCTTCATCTTTACCAGTGCAAATTCTCCTTTTAATTTTTTCCCTTTCATTACAATCTTAAGATCGCCGGATTTCAGTTCCCGGAGGGCTTCTTTATCAAAGCTTTTTCCATTGGGGTTCATCAGCTCAAATGTGCCTTTATCCCAGATGTATACAGTACCTGCGCCGTAGTTGCCGGCAGGAATGGTTCCTTCAAAATCTTTATAATCGTAAGGATGATCTTCCACTTCCATAGCCAGTCTTTTGTTTGCCGGGTTCATGGAGGGGCCTTTGGGTATGGCCCAGCTTTTCAGCACGCCGTTTACTTCCAGTCTGAAATCGTAGTGCAGCCGGGAAGCGTGATGGCGCTGTACTACAAAAATATGTTTCCCATCCACCGGGGCGCCGGTGAGGGGTTCAGTAGTTTCTTTGAAGTTCCGTTTCTTTTTGTATTCCGACAGGCTCATGATGCACGTTTTTTAGCAGCGGGCTTGCCACCAAGACTGGCTTTCAGCTGATCAAAC
Organism: Chitinophaga polysaccharea; assembly: GCF_902150045.1. Classification (GTDB taxonomy): domain Bacteria; phylum Bacteroidota; class Bacteroidia; order Chitinophagales; family Chitinophagaceae; genus Chitinophaga; species Chitinophaga polysaccharea_A. Next base: position 2,686,368 of record NZ_CABFVU010000001.1, on the reverse strand, counting down.
AGGTTGTCGCTCTTGGTATGCACCACACGCATTTTCTTCACTACAGGTTTCTTACCGCCGGCTTTTGCTTTTATAATTTTGAGCAGTTCTGCTTTGTATTCATCTTTATACTGGCTGATATCAAATTCGGTGGTGTATTGCTTTACCAGTTCTATGGCCATATCCAGTTCTTTCTTGGCCAGTTTCACATGTGTGGGCAGGGTAAGATCAGTGGCCGGGCGGATCTCCTCTGCAAAGCGGAGCTGTTGCAGCAGCAGGTAGTTTTCCCGTGGCCTTATCACTGCCAGGTGTTCCTGTGAACGCAGTACAAAGCGGCTGATACCTGCTTTACCGGTTTTCTCCAGTGTTTGTTGCAGCAAAGCATATGCTTTTTCGCCACCTTTGGCGGGTTCAATGAAATAAGGATTTTCAAAATAGATATCATCGATCTCTGTTTCTTCCACAAAAGATTCTATCTCGATGATCTTACTTTTCTTTGGGCTGGCAGCTTCAAAATCTTCTTCTTCCAGTATAACATATTCATCTTTATACAAATAGCCTTTTACAATCTGTTCCCAGGGCACTTCTTTGCCTGTATCTTCATTAATACGCTGGTATTTGATATGCGCCCCGTTCTTGCTGTCCAGCATGTCCAGGTCCAGGCGGCTGTCCTGGGTGGCGCTGAATAATTTCACCGGGATATTTACCAACCCGAATCCTATAGATCCTGACCATATAGCTCTCATAATATGATAGTTTTGGTATTAAATAAAAGTTAACACAAATGGTACCATGATCTTAAAACACTGCGGCATAACTTTTGGTTTTCTAATCTTCAACTAAAACCTTTTTTTATGGAAAAGCCAGGCGAAATGACAACTTTAACAAGGGTATTGGAGAAGCTGCATGAAAAGGGATTTGATCACGAATTAAAGATGAGTGATCACGGAAGATTGCAGAATACGGAAGAGCAGAAGATCTATAACCCGGATGACCTGACTATCATTAAAACCTATCGTTTTGAAGGAGAGTCAGACCCTTCTGATTCCTCAGTTTTGTATGTAATGGAAGACCAGGATGGCAATAAGGGCTATGTACTGGACGCTTACGGCGCTTACAGTTCACACGAAGAAGCAGGTTTTGACGAGTTTATCAAGAAAATAAAGGTAGAAGACAGAGAAGAACAGCTGATATTTGAATAGCATTTGAGGCCTGTAATCAGGTTTCCTTCAAAAATTGCAGGAGCACCTTTTCATCCGCATGTAACCCGCCACTGGCGGGTTTATTGCGTTTAGCCCTCAGCTGTTGCAGCCATGGCTCCAGTTCACCGGCTTCATAAGCCTTCAGTATCTGCGGATGGATGTAATATTTTTTGCAGACGGCGCGGGTATTCCCCAGTTTGCCCGCCACACCGTCGATTATCGCTACAATATTCCGGCGGCATTCCGTAATGGATGCGTAAGGCGTGAGGTCTGCCAGCAGGTTTAGCGCGTTCACGGTACCTGCCCAGGTGCGGAAATCTTTACAGGTAAATTCATGCTCGTCGCAGCATTGTTTTATATAATCATTTACTTCGCCGGAGTCGAGTGCTTTATGTTCACCGTTTTCATCATAATACTGGAATAGTACCTGGCCGGGAATATCCTGTACTTTTTTCAGGAGCTTCGCCAATGTGGCATCGTGCAGCTCTATTTTATGTTCCACGCCTTTCTTCCCGCGGAATCTGAAAAAGGCTTTGCTGCCGTTGATCTTTACATGTTTATCCCGCAGGGTGGTGAGGCCATGGGAGCCGTATAGTTTTTCGTAGGAGGAGTTACCTACCCTGATAAGCGTTTCCTCCATTACAGATAAGGCAATGGCGATCACTTTGTTTTTATCCAGCGAGCTGTGTTTTAAATCTTCGTGTATCCGTTTCCGTATGTATGGCAGTTTTTCTCCGAACTGCCGGAGGCGGTAGTATTTGGTTTCATTGCGGGCCTTTCCCCAATCGGTATGATAGCGGTATTGCTTACGTCCTTTTGCATCGGTGCCGGTGGCCTGCAGATGGCCATTTGCCCAGGTGCAGATCCATACATTTTCCCAGGCAGGCGGCAGTACCAGGCTACGGATACGGTGCAGCACCTCTTCATCTTTCACCTGTTTCCCGTCGGGGTCCAGGTAAATAAAATCCTTTCCTTTACGGACTCGGGTATAGCCCGGAGTGTTCCCTTTTACGTACCGCAGCTTTACAGAGCGGGCTACGGCTATGGGGTCTGTTATCTGATCTGTATTAACCATTTACGATCTCCCCTCCGTTGGGATGCAGGATCTGGCCGGTAATATAACTGGCATCGTCGCTGGCCAGGAATACATAACAGGGGGCTACTTCCACGGGTTGACCGGTGCGTTTCATGGGTACATCCGTACCAAATTTTGCCACTTCGTCTGCAGTAAAGGTAGCAGGTATAAGCGGGGTCCAGATAGGGCCCGGCGCCACCCCATTTACCCGGATACCTTTTTCCGACAGGGAGGCCGACAACGACCTCACAAAAGAAACGATAGCGCCCTTGGTGGAGCTGTAATCTATCAGGTGGCTGCTGCCGCGGTAAGCGGTAACGGAAGTAGTGCAAATAATACTGCTGCCTTTGGGTAAATACGGAAGGGCTGCTTTGGTAAGATAAAAATGCGGGTAAATATTGGTTTCAAAAGTTTTGTGCAGCTGGCTGGCACTTATATCTTCGATACCTTTTTGCGGATATTGAACTGCCGCATTATTCACCAGTATATCTATCTTCTTAAATTTCTTTATCACCTGCTTTATGATATCATTACAATGCTTTTCATTGCTGATATCGCCGGCAATAAGCATACATTCCCGGCCTGCCAGGGAAATGTGCTCGCAGGTGGTTTCTGCGTCTGTATGCTCGTTAAAATAAGCAATGGCCACATCTGCACCTTCTTTAGCAAAAGCAACCGCTACGGCCCGGCCGATACCGCTATCACCGCCGGTGATAAGGGCCACTTTATTGTGCAGTTTGCCTTTCTTCGGACTGTTCTTTTTAAACACCGGCGCCGGATCCATGGCCTCTTCGAGGCCGGGTTGGACTGATTGTTCCCGTGCGGGTCTTACCGGTTTTTTGGGATTCGTTTTTTGCATATCATCGGGTTAAAAAAAGTCCCTGCATATAACAGGGACCTTGCAGTTTCCATTAACAATTATACAAACTCCGTTAACCTACTCGGCTGCAGCTTCCTCGTTTACAGTAGATTCAGCTACCTCTGAGAGCAGGCTGTCAGCATTCTTTTCTTCCTTCAGTGTTTGCTCCAGCAGTTTAGCCACCTGGGAATGTCCCATTACATTGGCAAGTGTGCGTAAGCTGCCGTATGCAGATATTTCGTAGTGTTCAATTTTCTGGGAGGCGATGATAATACCGGCATCTCTCACGGCGCTATCTTCGTCGGTATCAGCTACTACTTCCTGTCCTTCGGCGATCAGTCCTTCCATAGCTTCACATTTCTTTGCCTGGGGTTTTTTACCCAGTAATTCAAACACCTGTTCCAGCCTGGCTACATGTTCCTTTGTTTCTTCCAGGTGGTTCCCAATACAGGTGCTCAACTCTTCTGAGGTAGCGGCTTTCTGCATTTTAGGCAGGGCTTTTACCAGGTTTTTCTCTGCCCAGTAGATGTCTTTTAATTCATCCATAAACAGTTCATGGAATTTGGAGTCCGGCATTTTTTCACTGCCTGTTTTTCTGGCGGTGCCATTGCTGGCTGATTTTGTGGTAGGCATTGTAACAGAATTTTTTAGATGAAAGAATGGTTAATGTTTATCAGGTGATTGTTTTTTAAAAGCTTGTTCCTGTTCCCCGGTGGCCTGCGGATTGGCAGGTGTATGAGGCGTATCCCTGTCCGGTATTTCCCGGGGAATGGGCTCAATTTCCGGCTTGTCAGGCGGTGGCTGAACAGGCGGTGGGTCTTCCTTTCCCGGCTGTTGTTTTTCGGGCGTTGGATCAGGAATGGGCTGTTTATTTTTATCCGGGTTATTCATAACTCATAGTTTTACTTGTTAAGATTACTATTAGTTATCCAAAGTTCATTCCACTAGCGGGAAGCGCTGTTTTTATCACAAAAAGCTGGTTCTAAAACCCGCTACCACAGGGCATTACAACACCGCTCCGTCTCTGCAGTAATTGTTGGCCAGCTGTGTTCGCAGGGCTTGTAGAATTTACCGTCATTCTGTGGAATATGTTGCTCAGAAAGGCGTTCGCGGAAAATGGTACTTTTTAGTATTGAAATTCACACATAAATAGTAACTTGAAATGCTTTCTCAATATCTTATACATACAGATGCATTTTTCGGTACACAAAAAAATACGCCTAGGTTTTTTCCTCGCATTTACGGTCATCGTGGCCGCCTCCGTATTTTCTTACCTGGTGGCCAAGAACCTGCTGGATAATGCCGGCCGGCTGAATCATGCCATTGAGGTATCCAAGCGGCTGGAAGTGATCACCCGGCAGCTTAAGGAGGCCGAGGCGGCCATCAGGGGATATACGCTTACGAAAGACAGCTCCTTCCTTGACCCCAGTATGCAGGAACGCAGTAACAGGATTGAAAGGGAATATCTCCTGCTCCGGAAAATCACCTCTGACAACCCGGCGCAGCAAAAGCACCTGGATACGCTTCGCCGGTTACTGGCTATCAAATACCAGCAACTGCAAATGGGCGGAGAAAATTCAACGCAGGTAAAACAGCTTTCAAAAGTGAAAGAAGGGGAAAAATCAATGGATCTTATTGATAAAAAGGTGCGTGATATGACCCGGATTGAAGAAAGCCTGGTACAGGAAAAATCGGAACTGTTTCATTTCTTTGCCGTGATGTGGGTACCTATGATCCTCATCTCATCACTGGTAGCCATTCTGATAGGTATTTACTCCTATATCACCTTAACCCGGGAATTCAAATTGCAGCTGCATATTGAAAGCAGGATGAAATCGTACCAACGCGACCTGCAGCAGAATATTTCCCTGCTGAACAAAACCAACCAGGAGCTGGAACAATTCGCCTATGTGGCTTCGCACGACCTGCAGGAGCCGTTACGCAAGATATCTACCTTCAGCGACCGGCTGCAGATAAAATATAAGGAGCAGCTGCCGCCGGATGCCATCCAGCTGATAGACCGTATGGTATCTGCTGTTTCGAGGATGCGGGTGCTGATCAATGATCTGCTGGTTTTTTCCAGGGCGGGCCGTATTACCCCTGAGAGCATTACTCCTGTAGACATGAACAAGCTGTTGCAGGAAGTGATCAGCGACCTGGAGGTAACACTGGAGGAAAAGAACGTACAGGTAAAATACGACCAGCTGCCTGTAATTGAAGGCAGTGACACCTCTTTTCATCAGCTGTTCCAGAACCTGCTGGCCAATTCCATTAAATTTGCTAGCCCCGACAGGCGCCTGAAAATCAATATCCATCACCAGCTGCTACTGGGGAAGGAATTGGGGATTGTAAAGGAAAGCCGCTGGGACGACAGCTATTGCCGTATTAGCATTGAGGACAATGGTATTGGTTTTGAGCAGGCTTATGCCGACCGGATATTTCTTATTTTCCAGCGCTTACATGGTATCAGTGAATATTCGGGCACAGGTATCGGACTGGCTATCTGTAAAAAAATTGTAGACAGTCACAACGGTTTCATACAAGCCTATGGCGACCCGGGGAAGGGCGCCACCTTTGTTGTTATTTTGCCGTTAAAACACAGAAACAGGAATAATGAAGCCGCTGATTAATAAAGCTTAGCACCGTTATTGCTGTAATTTTTTGTCTTTAATTGCCAAATTCTCTAATCTCTTACGATGAACGAGCGCCCGATACACATTCTAATGATAGACGATGACGAAGATGACTTCTTTCTCGTAACTGAATTACTGCAAGATATTTCACCCGGGCAATATTTATTGGAATGGGCATCCACTTACCAGAAAGGATTAGCGGCTATAGAAGAAAGCACACATGATGTGCTCCTTGTAGATTACCGGCTGGGACTAAATACCGGTATAGATATTCTTCGCAGGTTAAACGAAATGCCTCATCAACCACCGGTAATCATGCTTACCGGGAAGGGGGATTATAATATTGACCGGGAAGCCATGCAGGCAGGTGCCTATGATTACCTGGTAAAAGGCGAAATGACGGCCGACCTGCTGGAGAGGTCCATCCGCTATGCGCTCGATGAATTTAACCATCGCCGGTCTATTGAAGAAAGTGAAAAAAAATACTACGGCATTTTTGAAAAAGCGCACGACCTGATAGTACTGGCCGATTGCGACCGGAATATTATTGACGCCAATCCCGCAGCCTTAAGAACCCTTCACTACAGCAGGGAACAAATACTTAAACTGCATCTGCGCGATCTTTTTATTTCCAAAGAACAAAGTGAGAATTTCCTGGATAACATCTGTAACAGTGGTACCGCCAATTCACAGGAATATGATTTCAGAACTGAAGATAACAAAAAACTGGTAGTGCTGATCAATGCAGTAATGCTGGATGAAGCCGCACAAATATTTCTTTGCGTGATCCAGGACATTACAGATAAAAAAAGGGAAGAACAGGAGAAACAACACCAGGAAAAGTTTGTGATCACCGGTCGCATTGCCAGGGTGATTGCCCATGAGGTGAGAAATCCGCTGACTAACATCCTGCTGGCGGTAAGCCAGTTTAAGGAAGAAGAGCAGGTGGTGGCTAATGATGATACGCTGATGTATACAGATATCATTGAGCGTAACTGTACCCGGATTAACCAGCTGATCACAGAACTGCTGCACAGTACCCGCATGATTGAGCTGCATGTGGAGCCGCACGGGATCAATGCACTGATAGAAAAAGCATTGTTACTATCCAACGACCGGCTGCAATTAAATGAAATGCGGGTGGAAAAGAACCTGGTAGCACCTGATGTAATGATCAATGCAGACGAGGAAAAAGTAGTTATTGCATTCCTGAATATTATTATCAACGCCATTGAGGCAATGGTACCGGGGAAAGGTGTACTTACCATCACTACCGCGCTTAGCCAGGACAAGGTGAAACTGATGATCCGGGATAACGGTTCCGGCATTGCGGAAGACAAACTGGCGCGTTTATTTGATCCTTTCTATACCAGTAAGGCGAAAGGCACCGGGCTGGGGCTTACCAGCACACAAAATATCCTATTAAACCACAAAGGAACGATACACGTGGATAGTGAGCAGGGAAAGGGGTCAGTGTTTACGATAGCTATTCCGGTACTGGGATAAATTCATTTCCCGGCAAACAGGCGTTTACCGGGAAATAAAAGAAAACATGATCAGTAATTTATATTCAGCAACCTCAATTTATTATAGAGGGTTTTACGATCTATATTCAATACCTGCGCTGCTTTTGTTTTATTATACTTCACTTCTTTCAGCACATTTATAATCTTATTGTATTCTGCCTGCAGCGCTACTGTTTTAAGGTCATTATCATTGGAGATAAGCGCCAGTTCACCGGATACATGCACTTCCTCCGGAACCTGGTTAAATGATTCCTTCATTTCCAGGGGTAATGCTATCATGGTAATATCTTCCATTTCCGGCGTAAGTAAACAGGCTCTCCTGATCACATTTTTCAATTCACGGATATTACCTGGCCAGTTGTATTGCTGGAAGCAATCCCACACTTCAGAAGAAATTTTACCACATGATTTATCCAGTTCTCTTTCCACCTGGTTTACAAAAGCGGTGGTGAACAGTGGAAGATCTTCCCGACGCTCTCTTAAAGGCGGAATATAAATAGTGAATTCATTCAGACGATGGAAAAGGTCTTCCCTGAATTTGCCACGCTGTACTGATTCGGAGAGCTTTTCATTGGAAGCTACTATGATGCGTACATCAATCGGTACTTCCTTTAAGCTACCCACCCTGCGTATCACTTTTTCCTGCAGCACACGCAGCAGGGCTACCTGTATATCGTATGATAAATTAGAGATTTCATCGAGGAAAAGGGTACCGCCCTGTGCCTGTTCGAAGGCGCCTATTTTGGTATTGATAGCGCCGGTAAATGAGCCTTTTTCATGACCAAACAATTCGCTGGCCGCCAGCTCCTTGGAGAGGCTGCCACAATCAAGCGCCACAAATGGTTGCTGGCTTCTTTTACTGTGATGATGGATAAGATGGGCTACGGATTCCTTACCGGTCCCGGTTTCCCCAAAAATGATGACACTATAATCAGTAGGCGCCACCAGTTTGATCTGTCTTATCAGCTCTTTTGCTCCTTCGCTTTCTCCATAAACATACTTATTGTTCTTGTCGTCCTGGTTACGCGACAGTAATGTTTCCCGTACTACTTCAGGCTCGCTGCCAGACTCCACTGGTCTGGAGGCTCGTCTTTCCTGTTCGGCCTCTTTATGGGCAAAGGCTTTGTGTACGAGGTTCAGGATCTCATCAGGGTACAAGGGTTTGGAAAGATAATCGTATGCACCGTTTTTCACCATTTCCACAGCCACTCTTACATCTGTATAACCGGTAATAATGATAACAATGGTAGAAGGATTTATCTGGTGGATATCCTGCAGTAATTGTGCGCCATCTGTGTCCTTCAGCCTGTAGTCGCACAGTACAAGGTCATAGGTTTTTTCCTTCAGCATTTTGAGTGCAGCACCGCCTGTCATGGTGGTATCTACATCAAAACCGTGTTTCCCGAGAAATTTACTCAGTAATGTACAGATGTTAATTTCGTCGTCTATAATTAGAATATTTTTCATACTTCTTTAATATAGTGGTAATTGGCAACTGAATAGCTGGTTAAAATTACTGATTGTAACTAAAGTCGTTCTCAGCTTTTTATTTGGTTATTTTGATACTCCCCATCAGTTCATCCACATTTTTGAGGCTGAAAGGTTTGGCCAGGAAAAACGCAGCACCAGCCTTAAGGGCGGTTTGTTTCTCCATGGCATTGTCATAAGCACTGATAGTGATCACGGGAAGCGTGGGACAACGTTCCTTGATCACCGGCAATGCTTCCAGGCCCGATCCGTCGGGCAGGTGGATATCCAGGAACAGGAGGTCGGGCTGATGTTTGAAAATGGATCTCATCCCCTCCCCCAGTTCATGTACATATTTGACACTATATCCATGACGTACAAGCGTTAATTGCAATAATCTGCATATATCAGGCTCATCGTCTATAATCAATATACTGGGATACTTCATGCTATTGTCAGTTGTAGCCGAGTCGGACTGGCGCCAGGCTGTTTTGTTTTGGTCTAACATACTTATGCTTGTTCCATTGTTCCATTAATAATCTGGCAATCAGGTAACATACGGTAGACTCGGCGCCCTGGTTCTGGTTTATATTATTTTTCTCCAGGCCATCATAACAACCGTAAGTTAATGGATTATAAACAAGTTGTTTAAGGTGATTATTACCCAAATACCAACTGAATGCCAAACGCATTTTTTCCAGATATGAATTATTTTTTGTGGTGTTGTAAAACGTATTCAATGCCAGCATGGTATATGCAACTTCGATTGACTGCTCTCCCCCGTCTTCCTGTTCACCGGTACTGTTCCTGTGGTACCAGGTTTTATTACTGATCACCTTCATATGGCTGTCTGTGAAGGTTTTGCTGCACAGGAAAGCGAGGCTGTTCTCTGCTGTCTGACGGTATGCTTCTATTCCGGTTACCTGGTAGGCCATCATCATGGCTTCAGGCAGCACAGCATTACCGTAAGTAAGATAGGATTCATACCAATGCCAGTTTTCATCTGCCTCCTGTTTATAACGTTCATACAATTTTGCTGCCAGACGCTGCAGAATTTCCATGGTCGCCTTATCGCCGGGCTTGTAGCTAAGGAAATAATACAGGCCTTTTATGGTGAAGGCCATTGCCCTGGGTGAATTCAATGATCCTATCCAGCTGAAGCACTTGTTAAATATGGCCAATACATCCTGTACGGCATCAAAAGGGAGGTGCCGGTGCGAAGCGAGGGCGTAGCCTAATGCCCATACAGCGCGGCCATTGGCGTCTTCCAGGTTTACTTCATCATTCATTTTATTGAATGCGCCACCAACATCCACATAATTGAGGAAGTTGCCTGAAGGCTGCTGGCAGTAGCGGATAAAATCGATGTATTTGCGGGTCAGCGCGTTCACGAAACTAGTGGATTTCAATTCACTGGCGTACATACAGGTAGCAATAAGCGCCCTTGCGTTGTCGTCCAGTGTGTATCCAAATGCAGGATCAGGGATATCGTGCCTGGAGAACTGCAGCATTCCCACTTCATCTGTCATACGATCTATATGATCCAGGTAAGGCGGGGGCAGGTTTGGCAGGATCTTATCTTCCGCCAGCGCTTCACTGATCACGCTCATGTGTGCAATGGCTACATTTTCCCAGATAGAGTTGCGTGTTTTTTCAATGGCTAACCGGCTCATTTCCTCGCGCAATGCGGGGTTACCGAGCAATTCGAGTGCGCAGGCTGCTATTTGTTCCGGATTATTAAAATCCACCAGGCAACCCACCCCGTTTTCCAGCATTTCGCGGGCCTGTACAAAGGAAGTGGAAATCACTGCGCAACCTGCGCTCATGGCGTAAACAAAGGTGCCGCTTACAGCCTGGTGCGGGTCTTTGGATGTAAAAAGATATATATCGGTAAGTGACAGATAGTCGAGTAAAGTCTTGAGGGAGAGATAATTATTCACGAATCTCACATTCTTTTCCAGGCCCAGTTCCTTCACCAGGCTTTCCAGTGATTCCCGGTATTTTTCCCCTTCCCTGGCGCATATCACGGGATGGGTTTTCCCAAGCACCAGGTAAATGGCATCGGGATATTGTTTCACAATGTCTTTCATTGCCCGGATACCTGTTTCTATACCTTTATTTTCGCTGAGAAGGCCAAAGGTGCTCAGCACCATCCGCCCTTCCACATTATACTGTTTTTTCAGTGCCTGTACATCTTCCACGATATGGGCATGGGTGCCGTGCGGGATGTGTACAATCTTTTCTGCCGGTACATGGTATACATCCTGCAATAAATCTGCAGATGAGCGGGTCATTACAATCACCTTTGCCGCAAGGGCGCTGATAAGGCTTACTACTTTAGTGCATTTATTATCCGGGTAAGGCAACACGGTATGGAACCTCACCACAAAAGGTTTGTCCAGTAACGATAACATGGCCAGGAGATTATGTCCATATTCTCCTCCATACAGGCCAAATTCATGTTCAAAACAAACCAGGTCTATTTTATCATTTTCATTTATTTTCTGCGCAAAATCAATACAATTGTCAATATCGAATGGGTTTACCGAATAAGTGACAGGTGCTTCCTTCGCATTGGCGGGTTTCCCCGATTCTTCCAATGCAGCCACCTCAATATTCATATTCCCGGTAAAGTTCTTATTCATTGCATTCACCAGGTCTTGCGCAAAAGTTGCAATCCCACATTCACGGGGCGGATAAGAAGTAACAAAAAGCAGGGTTCTAATCTTCATGGTAAAAATTTTATACTACGCTGTTAACACTAACCAAGTCCTCAATTTCCCGGATCGGGACATAGGATGATTCAAATATTAATCCAATGCCTGCTGCATTGTGTTTCCACGGCATAGTCCGCCAGAAATCGTAGAATAAGTTCTACACATTTGGGTCTGGGTCCACAGGTAGTGGCCGGAAAAAATAACCCCCGGTCTTTACATTCTATTAACAGTACATATAATCATAATTGCTTACAATTGTAATATAATTTACTCCTAAATGCGATATACTGGCACAAATGTCAATACAATTAAGAAAAAAACGGGCAAAAATGTTCTTTTGTCCATTTCAGCTTATTTTAGCTGAAGTAAACACCCAGGCTACCATTGAAGAGCAAATTTTAACCATTTCATTTCTCATTTAAACCACCCGCCGTTATGCGAAACATTGCATGTACATTTAATGTAGATGGTGTACCTACCAAAGTCTGTTTGAGAAAACTTCCGCGCCAGCGACGCTTTCAGGCCATTATTGACCGTAATATCACTGAGTATGTTATTTCGGATGAGACAAACCAGATTGAGTATTATGAGGGGCCGGTGTTAAACGAATATCTTTTTACCCGGATTGCCGGCCTGATTAAGCAGTATTTCCCGAATGTACGGGCCATTATGAAAATCGGGGAAGATAATTATGAGGACTATGATGATTATTAAGCTGCTGCAGGGGCTGCCGGCCGGGGATGACCGGCAGCCTCCCACTTCTATATAAACCCTTTTTCGAGCGAGAGGAAAGCCTCTGAAGGATGCACCTGCTGCCATAAGATAGCATACACCGCCTGGGCAACCGGCATATAAGCCCCGATACCTCTGTTCATTTCGTGCATACATTTACTGGCATAATAGCCTTCTGCAATCATGTTCAGTTCCAGCTGAGCGGCTTTTACACTGTATCCCTTCCCGATCATATTACCAAAAGTACGGTTACGGCTATGCAATGAATAACAGGTAACGAGCAAATCGCCCAGGTAGGCGCTGGCGCTGTAGCTATGCACTACGGGTTCGGTGCCGGCCACCATGGCTTTCTGTTCTTCATACTTCTCCAGGAAGCTTTGCATTTCCCTGAAGCAGTTGGTAATAAACACACTCAGGAAGTTATCTCCGTACTCCTGCCCGTGCGCAATGCCTGCGCCCATGGCATAAATATTTTTAAGCACTGCTGCCAGCTGCACGCCTATTACATCCGTATTTACAATTGTTTGCAGGTAACTGCCGGTAAATTTATCGGCCAGCGCCTGTGTGGTGGCCAGGTGCGTGCCTGAGAATGTGAGATAAGAAAGCTTCTCACTGGCTACTTCCTCCGCGTGGCAGGGCCCCGTAATAGTGAAGTACTGACTGGCAGGTAAATTAAATTGTTTGTGCAGGTATTCTCCTATCAGGTCGTTGGTACTTGGCACCAATCCCTTGATGGCAGAAATGACCTTTTTACTGATCAGCGCATCCGCAGGCAACATACCTAATACATCTTCCAGGAAAGCGCTGGGAACAGCCAGTACCAGCTCATCGCAGGCTGCCACAACAGCTTTCAGGTCACTGCTCAGGCTTAGCAGGCTTGTATCGAAATATACCGAGGTGAGATAGTGTTTATTGTGATGGCGCAGCTGCATATGACGGATGGTTTCTTCATTTCTTATCCACCAATGTATATGATGCCCGTTATCTGTCAGGATCTTGGCCAGGGCGGTGGCCCAGCTGCCACTGCCTATAATTCCGATGCTCTTGCTCACAATGCAAATTTTTATGCAATGTAATTAAAAAGCAATAAAGCAGTTTTGCCGACAGCCCCTAAAAGGGGAAGGGAAGGCTGCTCAGCCTTCCCTTCCTTATATAAAATATGTATCTGCGTTATTTGGCCGGGCCTTCAAACAGCTCTGATTTTGGCACTACCTTTACTTTTTTGCCGTTTTCCAGGGTACGGGAAATGGCAGTATAAGGAGCGCTGATCACCTGGTCGCCCACGCTCAGGCCGGAAGTGATCTGGATCCAGGCATCGTCCTGCACACCGGTTTTAACATGCACCATCTTAATGGTACCATCCTTTTGCAATACAAATACTACTTCGTTTAACACGGGTTTTGTATCGGCAGAAGAACCCGGGGTGGTATTATCCTGTTGAGGCGCCTTTTTATCGCCTTTGGAAGAATCGGTATCGCGGGTAGTAACTGAGTTAATAGGAATAGCGAGTACATTATTTACATGCCTGGTTTGGATATCCACGCTGGCGCTCATACCCGGCCGGAAAGGAAAGGTCTTTTTATTTTTATCGAGGAGGTCCTGATAACTTTCCTGCAGGATGCGGATATGTACAATGTAACTGGTTACCTGCTCTGCGGAGGAAGCTGTGCTCACGGTAGCTGTGGCAGCGCCTTTGCTGGAGCTGGCAATTTGTGTTACAATTCCTTTAAACTGGCGGTTATTGTAGGCATCCACTTCAATAATAGCGGTATCGCCGTATTTTACTTTGGGGATATCATTCTCACCTACATCTACCTGTACTTCCATTGTATTCATATCGGCAATACGCAACATTTCGGTACCTGTCATCTGCGCAGTACCTACCACGCGTTCACCTTTCTTTACAGAAAGCAGGGAAACAATACCGCCCATAGGTGCGGAGATAGTGGTACGGCCCAGGTTCTTATTGGCTTCATTCAGGTTGGCCTGTGCACTGGCAACGGCATACTTATTTCCATTGATCTGTTGCACGGCTGCATTATAATCTGCCAGCGAGGCGAGATAGGTTGCTTCCGCCGTTTCAAACTCCGACCTCGAAATCACTTTCTGGGCAAGGAGCTCCTTGTTCCTGTTATAAGCGGCCTTGTTCTGATCAAGGCGGGCTTTAAAGGAGTTGAGCGCTGCGGCCGAATTGGCCAGCTGGGCCTGTGTTTGGCTCATAGAAGCGGCAGCCTTATCTACCATCGACCCATAAATGTCAGCGTATATCCGTGCCAGTACCTGTCCTTTCTTTACGGAATCTCCTTCCTGGATAGGCAGGTCTGTAATTTCACCGGAAACGTCGGAGCTAACTTTTACTTCAATCTCAGGGTAAATTTTACCGCTGGCGGTAACCACTTCTATAATATTTCTATTAGAAGCCTTGTCTATAGCAACTTTAATTCCTTCTTCCTTACCAATAACCCCGGCCCCTTTCAGCACCAGGAACAAAATAACGAGTGAACTAAGTATGCCTATGAACCAATAAAGTTTTTTCTTCTTCATAAAGCAATTTATTTCCCGGGAGGGCTACAGTGATATTTTCTGATCCCGGTAGAATTCCAGCAATTTCATTTTAAAGATGTAGTCGTACTGTGCGAGCACTTTATTTACCTGCGCATTGTACAATTTACTTTGTGTTGTGATATAATCAATGGTGTTCATCAACCCCAGGTTAAAGCGTTTGGTAGCAAAATCATACGCTTTCTGGGCGGCCATTACCCCTGTAGCAGACGCGTTAAACTTCTGTAAAGCGGCCACTGCATTGGCATGTGCGGTATAAATATCCTGTCTGAGCTTCTGGTGGTCCAGGTCCCGGATCAGTTCCTGGCTGTATATATTTATTTTTGCTTTTGCAACGGTGGTGCGTTGCTGCCATCCGTTAAAAATAGGAATGTTAAGCGTTAAGCCAATGTTTTTCCTGTAGGTATTGCTGATCTGGTCGTGAAACGACAGTACTTTGGTTTGGGCAAGATCCTCGTAATAGTTATTGGCGTAGTAAGTAGTGAGGCCGCCTCCGATGCTCAGGTTGGGATATAGCTGTGCTTTTGCCGCCTGGTATGCCCTGGTGGCGCTTTTGATCTTCAGCTCATCCGATTTTACCAGCGGATAGTTTGTTAAAGCGGCACTGTATACCATTTCCGGCGCCATTTCCTGTAAGGCAGCCATTGGCAGGGAAGCAATATTTTCCGGTACCTCCGGGGTAAACGGAATTTCGAATCCCAGGTTGAGATAGGCTTTCATCTGCAGAATAGACAGCGTTACATTATTCCGGGCGGTAACCAGGTTGCTGCTGTCGAGCGCCAGCTGTGCTTCCAGGTCGGCCTGGTTGCTTTCCGGTACAGAGCCCGCGATCACCAGTTTCTTTGTATTATCCAGGTTGGAGTTGGTAAGCCGCACATTTTCTTCATTTACCTTTTCTGTCTGGATATCAAGCAGTATCTGAAGGAAAGCGGTAGCTACATTGAACGCGAGGTCGTTCCTTGCTTTTTCCAGCAGGAAGCTGTTTGCCTGTGCATCCAGTTTATTGGCAGCAATCGTTTTCTGTTGGTAGAACCAACTGAAAAGGTTTGCCTGCATATTCAGGTTTCCACTGGAGTTAAACACGGTTTGGTTAACATACTGGTTATCGCCCAGGCTGGCACTTCTACCATCCGTATAACCACCTGTTACTGACCCGCTGAAACCGGGGATCATTTGGAGGCGGCTTTGCCGTAATGTAAGGTCTGCCAGACGTTTCTGTACTTCCTGTTGTTTAACCGTCAGGTTATTTTGCAGTGCATAATCCACACAACGTTGTAAACTCCACGTATCCTGCGCTTCAGCGGATGTTATGTTAGCAAACAATAAAACCAGGATTGCTCCTGCTATTCGGGATATTCTCATAACATTCCAAAAATATAATAATTGTGATGATAGTTTTCCACCCTTCTTGATAGAAGGCAAAAATTTAGTAGGTATGGCAGTATACCTCACTAATTGAGTGTACAACATAATCTTTTTTTTACAGAATTCTTAAAACTGATCCGCCTTTATTATGACTGAATATGCCCATCGCGGATCTGGATAATACGATTGCCATAAGTGGCATTCAGGTCTGAATGGGTTACCTGTACAATGGTAATTTTATCCTGTTCATTCAGGTGCTTAAACAGCTGCATGATCACTTTAGCCTGGTCGGAATGCAGGTTACCGGTAGGCTCATCTGCCAGTATCACCCTGGGTTCTGCTACAATAGCCCGGGCAATACCCACCAGTTGCTGCTGCCCGCCCGACAGCTGGTTGGGGAACAGATCTTTCTTAGCCACCATATTAAAGCGGTCTAGCACATCCGCCACCCGGCTTTTCCTTTCTGATGCAGGTATATTCTTATACAGTAAAGGCGTTTCTATATTTTCATATACGGTCAGCTCATCTATAAGGTGGTAGGCCTGGAACACAAAACCAATGGATCCCCTGTGCAACTGGGTCCGTTTTTTTTCGTTCATCCTGTCTACACGCTCTCCCTCAAACAGGTATTGTCCTTCAGATGGTTCTTCCAGCAATCCCATAATATGCAGTAAGGTGGATTTTCCGGAGCCGGAGGGTCCCATAATCGATACAAACTCGCCTTCATTTATTGTAAGGTCAATATCTTTCAGGATATAGTTTTTTCCGAATCCTACCGGGTAATGCCTGGAAATTTTCTGCAATTGTATCATGATAAGTAATTTGTTTTTATTTGTGTTGATATTTCTGCATATCGGCTCAGCAATATAATTAAAAGTAGCTGTCCGGGTTACTCAGATTTTAATGCGTTGACAGGGTTGCCCCATGCCGCCCGGTTGTTTTTATACTTATAGTGGCCAGTGCCGTTTATTCTGATCTCAGGCTCTTAACCGGGTTCATTAGTGCCGCTTTCACCGACTGTAAACTTACCGTCAGCAAAGCGATCACTATAGCGATACACCCGGCGAGCAGGAAAGTACCTGCACCCAGGCTGGCATGATAAGCAAAGCTTTCCAGCCATTGATGCATAACATACCAGGCAAACGGCGAAGCAATACAAAGCGCTACCAGCACCAGTTTAATAAAGTCTTTTGACAACAGCGCCACCACGCTCGCAGCAGAAGCGCCCAGCACCTTACGGATGCCCACCTCGCGGGTTCGTTGTTCTGCAGTGAATGCTGCCAGGCCCAGTAAACCAAGACAGGAAACAAGGATAATAACAATTGAAAAGGTTGATAAAATGGTACCGGTCCTGAATTCTGATTTATATAAGCTGTTAAAGTCATCATTCATAAAATGATACTCAAAAGGCACTGCGGGCAGATATTCTTTCCAGGCCTTCTCTATTCCTGCGATTACCTGCTGCTGGTTATCGCCGGAGGTTTTGATGAGTACTTCCCCGAACCATTCGTATTCCGGGAAAACAATAATGGGTTGGATTTTGCTTTTCATGGAGGTAAAATGGAAATCTTTCATTACTCCTTTCACGGTCCCTGCGCGGCCATTCATCACCATCCGTTTTCCTACGGCAGCCTCAGGTGTCCATCCCAGCTGCTTTACAGCGGTTTCATTGAGAAAGAAATGGTATACCCGGTCTTTATCTTCCTTTAAAACATCCTGTATATCGGCATCGGTTAGGCTGGCGCCGGAAAGCAATGAAATTCCCATTGTTTGCAGGTAGTCCTTTTCCACCGGGATGGCGGTAATATTCATACTGTAATCTGCCGGTTTCCCTTCCAGGCCGGCAATGCTATAGCCGCCTTCAACTGATACCGGCGAATCGTACGAAGCGCTCACCTGTTTTATGCCCGGTTGCTGCAGCAGCCGGCCTTTGAAGGCCTCCAGCATCTGTGGGGTAAAATTTTCGCCCGACAGTACCAGTACCTGCGACCTGTCCAGTCCTATCTTTTTATGCTGGATATATTTTAACTGGTTGCCCACCACTAATGTGCAGATGATAAAAAACACGGAAGCTGCAAACTGGAATACTACCAGGCTCTTCCGGATACTGCCGCCGGAAGCAGGCATCACCCTTCCTTTTAATACCTGTACCGGCCGGAAACCGGAAAGGAACAGGGCCGGGTAGGTACCCGCGAGCAGCGTAGTACAAAGAAAGATGCCGGTCAGCCAAAGGTAAATATGATAACTGCCTGTTCCCAGTTTCAGGGAAGCACCTGCCAGGTTATTAAACGCCGGCAGCAATGCAATGGCAAGGATCACCCCCAGGGCCATTGCACAAAAGGTGATCAGCGTTGATTCGGCAATGAACTGCCAGAACAGCTGCCCGCGTATAGCACCGAGCGCTTTCCGAACACCTATTTCGCGGCCTCTTTCCGCTGAACGGGCCGTGGCAAGGTTCATAAAGTTGATACACGCAATCAGTAACAACAAGGCTGCTATAATGGTAAGAATATAATTATAACGGATATCCCCACCTCTTTCCGTTGAATTCCCGGCGATGGAATGAAGATGGATACCCGGTACAGATTCCGGCACAAAAGCGAGCGTAGCGCCGCTACGGGCAGCACTTCCCATCTGTTCTTTTACCAGGTTGGCCAATCTCCCCTGCAATGCCGTGGCAGTGGCGTTACTGGCCAGTTGAACATAGGTGTAGTCATTCGCTGAATTCCAGTTGGCTTGTCTGCCCAGGGAAGCATAACTGGCTACGAAATCAAACTTCAGGTGGGTATTGGCGGGTGCATCTGCCGCAACTCCTGTTACCTGGTATTCTTTCTTATTATTGATCTTCAAAAACTTCCCTACAATATCAGTGGATCCAAAATACTTCCTGGCCATCGTTTCAGAGAGTACTATCATATTGGGGCCATTTAACACAGTAGCTGCGTTCCCGGCAATCAGCGGGAAAGAAAACATGTTGAAGAAAGCCGGATCAGCATAAATGAAACGCTTTTCGTTCATCACTTTATCGCCATTGGCTACCGTGGAGGAGGAAGGATATACCCTGGAGATGTATTTCAGTTCCGGGAAATCTTTCATCACCGGCGCCAGCCCATTAGGGGTGAGCGCAGTATGGGTAACCTCCTGGTCTTTTTCCCCGTAATCAAGGCGGATACGATATAATTCAGCTGCATGGGCATGAAAGTTATCATAGGTCCATTCGTTCCGGAGGTACAGGGCCAGCAGGATGAAACAAGCAATGCCGGCAGCCAAACCGGTGATATTGATCACGGAATACAGCTTACGTTTCATTAGGTTCCTTACAGCAGTTTTCAGATAATTACGCCACATCATAATGCGATTTAAGGTCAATCCCGGGATAAACTTTTTACAGGGTTTGCCAGCGCAGCTTTCACCGATTGCAGGCTTACTGTTATAAATGCAATGCATACTGCCATCAGGCCGGCTATTCCAAACACCCACCAGTGGATAGATGTGTGGTACTCAAATCCTTCCAGCCAGCGCCGCATAAAATACCAGGCCGCCGGAGTAGCTATCAGTACCGCTACCAGCACCAGGCGAAGGAAGTCTTTCGACAACAACAATACAATGCCGCTTACAGAGGCTCCCAGCACTTTCCGGATACCGATCTCTTTTCTACGGTGCGCCATTACCAGAACGGCAATGGCAAATAATCCCATGCAGGAAATGATAACCGCGAGCACAGCACCACTCATAAATATTTTTGAAAACCGCTGCTCCTGCCGGTACAGGCGTTGTGCGTTTTCATCAAGAAAAGACGGGTCGCTTTCTGCCAGCTCGTTAATGCTTTTCCAACTTGTGCCGATCTTTTTCAATGAAGCCACCGGATTGGATGTTTCTACTTTTACAAAAATATAATTCAGCGGAGCGTTCAGGGTCATTACCAGGGGATCAATTTTCTTATGCAATGATTCAAAGTGATAATCTTTTACCAACCCGATCACGTGTACCGGCGGTTCATCTCCCATACTAAAGCTCAGCCCCACGGGGTCTGTTACGCCCAGCTGCTTTGCCATCTGCTCGTTGACCACTACGGCGCTGCTGTCTGTTCCGTATTCCCTGGAGAAATCGCGGCCTGATAATATTTTCAGGTCCAGCGTTTTTGCATAATTATAATCCACTGCAAGGTACTGGGTGTTTACATGGCGGTCTTTATAAGTGAAACCACGGGTCCAGTTACCGGAAGATCCATCTTTTCCCAGACCCAGGTTCAACATACTGCCGCTCACACTTTTTACCTCCGGCATCTCTGTAAGCCTATTCTTCATAGTGGCAACGTCTGATGGCGTAGCGTTATCGAGTGGTATGCTGATTACCTGGGAAGTGTTGTACCCTAACGGGGCCGACTGTATGAAATTAAGTTGCTGCCAGATGATGGAGGTACAACTGATCAGTACCACCGCTACCATAAACTGTATGATGATAAGGCCGTTGCGCATACCGTTGCTTTTGCCCAGTCCCAGTTTTCCCTTCAGCACCTCCAGGATATTGAGCTTTGCCACTCTCCAGGCGGGGTAACCCCCAGCCAGCAAGGTAACCAGGAAGAAACCGCCTATAGTACCGGCTATCACCCGTATGTTACGGAATATACCCAGCGCAATATGATGCCCAAACACCTTGTTGTAATAAGGCAGCAGGAATACCATGAGGCCCAGGCTCAGTACCAGTGCAAAGCAGCATAACAGGAATGCTTCCGCCCAGAACTGGAGCATCAGCTGCCCGTTTTGTGCGCCCAGCGATTTTCTCAGCCCTATTTCACCACTGCGGGTAAAAGACCTGGCAATGGAAAGATTTATAAAATTAATAGCGGCAATACCAATGATCAGTGTAGCAAGGATGATCATCAGCCAGGGATAGAATTTATTCAACCCGCTATAAAAAGTACTGTTTGCATCAAGGTGGAAATCCTTCAGCGCAATGCCCTGCAGGTAAAAAACATCTTTACCATTGTTACCAACCACTGCGTTCTTCTGAAGATCTTCTATTTTCCCTTTATAATATTTTTTTACTACGGTATTTATATTTTTTTCGAAAGAAGTTTTACTAGTTCCCGGTTCCAGCTGAACAAACAGCGGGTAATTGGATGCGTTCCAATCGTTTTTAGTGGCGTTGTATTCCGGATCATTCTCAAACCTGGTGAGCAACTCGAAATAGATGCCTGAGTTATCCGGGATATCTGATGCTACAGCGCTTACAATGAAAGGCTGCCATTTCCCGTTCAGGTTCAGTTCCACGGTTCTTCCAACAGGCTCCGCATCTTTAAACAATATCCCGGCAGCACGCGCTGTGAGCACTATCTGGTTCAGCTGCTGTAATGCGTTATTCTTATCTCCCTTTACTATAGGAAAGGTGAACATCTTCAGAAAATCATTATCTACCAGCTGGGTACTCAGGTAATAGTGATTAGTGCCATATCTTACAGGCACATTACTTCCAGCTATAAAAGTGACATGCTTCACGCCGGGCACTTCTTTCTGTATGGCCACAGCCAGTGGCTTCGACATACTGGAGCCGGTTCTCAGCTGTCCGCCTGCGTCTTCAATCCCAATCAGCTGGTATATATCTTTCCCATTCTTATGAAAGTTATCGAAGGTCCATTCCCGGTATGCCGTGAGCGATAAAAGCAATGCAGCGCACAAGGCGGTACCCATTCCTACCACATTAACTGCAGCAAACACTTTCTGTTTCCGCAAATTCCTCCAGGCAATCTTTAAATAACTTTTTAACATACGGGTATATTTATAGTGAAAAAAATAAAAGCAGGGCGTGTAGACACACACTCTGATTTGCTGTTCACTTGTTATTCTATCTTGAATGCGTTTACCGGGTTACTGACAGCTGCTTTCAATGTTTGTACCCCAATGGCCAGCAACGCAGTTAGTGCTGCTATGAGGGCCGACAGTACAAACATCCATGGTTGCAGGTGAATACGGTATGCAAATTGTTGCAGCCACTGTTGCATCAGGTACCATGCCACCGGCGATGCGATCACCAATGCGATCATCACCAACCGGATAAACTCTTTTGACAATAATGCAGTGATCTGTACTACACTGGCTCCCAATATTTTGCGCACGCCTATTTCACGTGTCCGCTGTTCTGCCGAAAAAGCAGCCAGTCCCAGTAGTCCCAGCGCCGATATCAGCACCGTAAGCACCGTAAACCATCCGAAGATACCGGCTAACCGGTCTTCCGCGGTATACAGCTTGCTGAAAACTTCATCCAGGAAGGTATAATGAAAAGGCTCCTGCAGATCGTATGCAGCATATATTTTCTTTATTTGCATAAAATGCGTGTCCGTGTGAATGCTTTTTATAGGTGTTAACACCGCCCGACCCTGGTCTAAACGCGCCGTAACCTGGCGGTCGATGTTCCGGACTACAGCCCCGGCATGAGAGGGATCATCCAGCTTCAGGAATACTTTAAAAAAGATCCCTGCAAATCCGCGTTCCTCTGCAATTATATTACGATATGTCTCAATACCTGCCATACTGGAATAAGACAACAGTATATTTGCCTGAATACTGGAATTGGAAGGCGCATCAGCCATTACACCGGATACCTGGAAAATATATTTACCGTTATACCGTAACTGTTTACCAATAACATCCGTGCCTCCAAAGTATTTTCTTGCAGTGGAAGCCGAAATTACAGCGGTAAAGGGTTGTTTTAGTACTTCGCTTTTATTACCCGACAGTAAAGGGAAAGAAAAAAAACTGAAGTAGTTGGCATCCGTAAACCAGGTATCAGGTTCTTCACTCTTCATATCCGGATTGGCTACATTCTGTATAATGATGGATTCACTGGCCAGGTTACCCATACGGACAAAGCTTTCCACCGCGGCATTCTGTTGCCGGATAGTTGGCGCAGCGGTAGCGTTAAAGCGCTCGATCTGCATAGTATCCTTTTCCAGCTTAATCTTTTCCATTAAGGAATAGATCCTGTCACTGTCTTTATGAAAACGATCGTAGCTCAGCTCATGCGCCACATACAGCATGATCAGCATACACGCACACAAACCAGCCGCCAGTCCACCGATATTGATGAAACTGTACAGCTTTCTTTTTACAAGATTACGCCACGCGGGTTTTATGTAGTTCAGCAACAGCATAGTTAATCGTTTCTCAGGCTATTTACCGGGTTCACTTCTATGGCTCTCCAGGTTTGTGAAAAAATAGTAACCAGCGCCAGGAACACCAGGAATAAAAAGCTCCCCAGCATAGCCAGGATACCCGTGCTTACCCGGTAGGCAAATATCTGCAGGAAAAATACACTGCTGATATATCCCAATGGCAGGGCAATACAGCCGGCGATAAGAATCAGTTTTATATAATTTTTCGACAACAGCATTAATAAGCCCGTAGCACTGGCACCCAACACTTTACGGATACCTATTTCCTTCCTGC
Organism: Chitinophaga polysaccharea; assembly: GCF_902150045.1. Taxonomy (GTDB): domain Bacteria; phylum Bacteroidota; class Bacteroidia; order Chitinophagales; family Chitinophagaceae; genus Chitinophaga; species Chitinophaga polysaccharea_A. The sequence continues at coordinate 2,662,806 of NZ_CABFVU010000001.1, read as the reverse complement.
GGGTAAACGAGGTATAAGCTACAATACCCAGCAGGCCCAGGGCGGCTATCATGGTAGTAATAAATACCAGGAACCCTAACATGGAAACTACTTCTCTCCCATTGCGACTAAGTAATTGCTCGTCCATCCATTCTGCCGGGAAGGTTTCCCCGGGGTTCATGGCCGTCCATATTTTCTTCACATCAGCCACCTGCTGCTCCTTGTTTCCCTTCAGCATCGATAACTGTAACTGGTGGAATTCAGCGGGAACAAACCGGATGGCCATCGGTCGGATATTCACTTCTATGGGCTGGTAATTGAAATCTTTTATGACACCAATAATACTTACCGGCAGGGAATCCGACAGGAACAATGTTCTTCCAATGGCATCTGCCGGGGATTTCAGGCCCATCACACTAACAGCCTTTTCATTCACAATAATATATTGTTCTTTTTCTGCAGATGCCGATTCCGGGAAAGTACTTCCTGCCAGCAATTTCAGGTGCATGGTTTTAATAAAGTCGGCATCCCCGGCATAATAACCAAATTCCATCCTGTTCTTGCTTTCACCGGTACGGATAACACAGAAGCTGCAATGCCTCGGCATTCCCAGTGTTCCTGAACTGGCGGTAGCTGTTTCCACCTCTTTCAGTTGCATCATCCGCTCTTTCATCCGTTGAAAATCCACATCGCCCAAGGGAACATTCAGTATATCCTTGCGGTAAAAGCCCATGTCTTTAATGGCTTTGTAATGGAACTGCCGGTATACGGTAACCAGGAAAATAATAGCGGTTAGCGATAGCGAAAACTGGATCACAATGAGCGACTTCCTTAATCCCAGTCCGCCAAATAATTTAATATCGATCAGGTCCTTTAATACTTTTGCCGGTTGAAAGGAAGACAAGGCCCAGGCGGGGATAGCCCCTGCCACTATGCCTATAGTGATGCTGAACAAAAAGAATAGTGTTAGCAGGCGGGGATCCAGCAGGTTATTATCCGGCACCGGCAACCCACTGAAATGAGTGGCCTGCATTATCATTAACAGCAAAATGGCCATGGTCAGCGCCAATATGCACATGATAACGGATTCTACTATAAACTGCAGGAATATCTGCCAGCGCTGGGCGCCGTTTACTTTCCGCACCCCCACCTCTTTGGCTCGCTGTAAAGAACGTACAATGGATAAATTGGTATAGTTAAAACAGGCGCAGATGATCAGGCCCAGGGCCACGCCTATTTCGGCGAGGACCTTCCCCCAGGGCGGACCGCTACCTATATCGTCCATCATTTCTCTTGATGGAGTGATTTTGCCCAGCGCCTGCGGCTCAAATGCCATGCTGCCCTGACCTTTCTGCACCAACCCATCGTACCGGTGCGCCTGGTCTTTCAGCGCAGCCTCCAGCGCCGATACTTTTTCACCCTTGCGCAACACTACGTAAGTGTAACTACTCTGTACCACATCCCAGTTATTCAGTTTATCCGGCAATACCTTGCTTTCCTCCAGCAACGGTACAGACGACATGGCCGCAAATGCCTCAAAGTCGATATGCGATTTTGAAGGAGCCGGCTCCATTACCCCGCTAACGATAAAACTGCCAAACCGGTCGAACCGGATCACTTTTCCCATTGGATCGGTAGTTCCAAAAAAGCGTTGGGCTGTTTCTGCGGTGAGCACAATGCTGTTAGGAGTAACCAATGCCGTGCGGGGATTGCCCGCAGCCAGCTTAAAACCAAACACCTCGAAAAAGGAAGGGGTTGCAAAAGCCCCATGGATGTTTATCTTCTTCTTATCTATCTTTCCTTCTCCATTTAACACACCATATAAAGTAGCTTCATTTTCAACAGCGGCGTAACTACTTTTTAATGCAGGCCCCATGGGCAAGGGAACGCTTGCCATATGGTACTTTCTCCCATCGGGCGTTTGCGCATGCGTGGTGATCCGCCATGTGCGTGAGGCCGCCGGGTGAAAATTATCATAGCTTAAGTTTTCACGTACAGATATCAGTACGATCAGGCATACCGACATACTCACTGCCAGCCCGGCAATGTTGATAAAGGTAAACAACCTTTGCCGCTGCAGATTTCTGAATGTTATGACGATATAACGCTTAAGCATATACTATTCTGCTTTTAAAGAATTTACAGGATTGGCCAGGGCCGCTTTTACCGACTGGAAACTCACTGTTGCCAGGGCTATCACTATCGCCAGTATACCGGCAACAATAAAGATCCAGGCAGATAAATCAGTATGATACGCGAACCCGGACAACCAGTTATTCATCATATACCAGCTGACAGGAGTAGCCAGTAAGATGCCGATAAGCACCAGGGTAAGGAATTCTTTCGACAGTAAACTGGTAACGTTCATTACAGAAGCACCGAGAATTTTCCTGATGCCGATCTCTTTTTTACGTTGCTCAGCAGTAAAAACCGATAACCCGAACAGGCCCAGGCAGGAAATAAGCACTGCTACCACTGCGAATACCTGCGCCAGTTTACGCAGCATCGTTTCCGATCTGTACATGTTGTCAAAAGTTTCATCAAGAAAATGATAATCCATTGGATAACCGGGATTCAGCCTGGTAAATACTTTTTCCACGGCGGCTACCTGGGCGGGCACATCTCCTTTCGACAGGCGAAGCATCATGTAACTGTTTTGCTTTGGCTCCAGCATCAACACCAGCGGTGAAATATTTTCCCTCATGGAAGCAAAGTGGTAGTCCTTTACTACACCGATGACAGTACCTTTTCCTTTCCAGAAGCTGATCTGTTTTCCTACGGGGTGGGTCATACCCATTACACGGGCGGCCGTTTCATTGATAATATAAGCTCCGGAGTCCGAAGCAAAGCCCCGCGAAAAATCCCGACCTTCCTTCATTGCCATTCCCATAGTGGAAACATAATCATAACCCACCAATTGCGGCGCCGTATTTACCACCAGTTTATCCGGTTTTCCTTCCCAGCTAAGGTCGGCACTTGTTCCGCCAATTGACAGTGGCAGGAAATTATTGTAGGTAAACGATTTTACCTGCGGCAGCTGTGCCAGCGATTGTTCAATAGCGTCCTGGTTGGCAGCAAAGCCCTCATCCAGCGCTATATACATCACATTTTCCTTATCCATTCCCAGGTTACGGTGGTAGATATACTGCATCTGGTTGTAGATCACCACGCTGCCCACAATAAAAATAAAAGAAAGTACAAACTGCAGCACCACCAGGTTCTTACGGAGCAGCGACGCTCCTCCTCCACTGCTCAAATCTCCCTTCAATACTTTCACCGGCAGGAAACGGGATAACACAAAAGCCGGATAACTGCCTGCCAGCAGGCCGGTTACTACTATCACTCCCAGCAATAACAACAGGTATTTACCGGTAACAGGCAGCGTAAACGTAATATGCTTGCCTGTAAAATTATTGAATGCCGGCATCAGCAAATACACCGCTATCGCTGCGGTAACAGCCGCCACAGCGCACATCAGGATGGCTTCCCCGGTAAACTGCAATATCAGCGAAAGCCTTGAAGCACCCATTGATTTTCGCACACCTACTTCGCGGGCCCTTTTAGAGGCCTGCGCCGTAGAAAGGTTCATAAAATTGATACAGGCAATAGCCAGTACAATAAGGGCGGTGATAAAGAACAGGCGTACATATTCTATCCTTCCGCCAGCGACTTTCCCGTTTTCATATTTTTCATGCAGATAGATATCACGGAAAGGTTGCAGCCATATTTCGTTCTTTTTATCGGGACTAACTGTAGCGTAATGTTGCTGCATTTTTGCAGTGAGGCGGGAAATATCTGTACCTTCTTTTACCACCATATAATTAAATACGCTGTAACTGCCGGGCTTCAGCAGCCATGGATCTTCCTGCAGGGTAAGCGCAAAGGGAAGTACAAAATCGAACCGGATAGATGATGCAGCAGGTACATCTTTCACAATAGCGGTTACCTGCAATGCTTTATTATTTTCTATATTAATTATCTTTCCAACAAGGTCAGTGGTACCATAATATTTTCTGGCAAATGATTCGGTCAGCACAATGGAGTTGGGCTGAGCCAGTGCAGTATGCTTATCTCCCGCTACTACAGGAAAGTCCATTTCCTCCAAAAGATTGGAAGTGGCGAAGATGTAATTTTTCTCCAGGCCATATTGCTGCTCTTTTTTAAACAGCATATTGGCATTGGTAGCACGAACTTTCACATTTGCTGTTATTTCCGGGAAATTATCTTTCAGATCATCTCCCAATATAACAGGCGTAACGCCCATAGTACGTATACCACCCCAATCAACATTTGCCTGCAAACGGTAAATATTCTTCCCGTTCGAATGAAATTTATCGACACTGTATTCGTCCAGTACCCAGCAAAGGATAAACATACATACGGCCATTCCAAAAGCCAGACCGGCAATATTCACGGCAGCAAAGAACCGGCTTCTTTTCAGATTCCTCCAGGCAATGCGGAAATAGTTCTTAATCATGTTTATTCAGATCTAAGTGATTTAACCGGGTTCATTAATGCCGATCTGACCGACTGAAAACTGACTGTTCCCAATGCAATCAGCACCACAATAACGGCAGTGAGCACAAATACCCACCACTCGATATGTATCCTGAATGCAAAATGCTGCAGCCATTTTTCCATGCCGTACCAGGCTATGGGAGAAGCAATACAGATTCCTATCAAAACCAGTTTGAGAAAATCTTTCGATAACAACAGGGAAATATTGGCAACAGAAGCACCCAGTACTTTACGGATACCTATTTCTTTTGTGCGTTGCCGGGAAATGAGCATAGACAATCCCAGCAGGCCCATACAGGCTATAAAGATGGCGAGGCCGGAGAAAATACCAAATAACTTTCCTAACGTGCGTTCCGAAACATACCGTGCCTGGATATCATCTTCCACAAAGGTGAAATTAAACGGCACATCAGCAATAATACTGTTCCAGGCCGATTCCACACGCTTCATGATGGCCTTCTGATCGCCTGCAGCCAGCCGCAGGGTGATAATGGCTACTTCATCCTGCCTTACCATGTAAATGATAGGATCAACCGGTGATTGCAGGGAGCGGAGGTTAAAATCTTCCACTACGCCTATAATAGTGCCGTGCCTGCTCATATATCCGGGCCTCCACTCAATTCTTTTTCCTACAGCGTCGTCCTTAAATCCCAGTTGTTTCGCGGCTGCCTGGTTAATGATATAGGCATCAGTTGAATCGGTTGACAGTGCCGGGTTAAAATCACGGCCGGCCACCAGCCTGATACCGGTTGTTTTAAGCAGGTCGAAGTCCGACTGGATAATCCCGGCTACAAAGCCGTCTTTATCATCCTGCCCTTCACGTACCACAGGATTATTATTAAACACGCCGCTACCCATTAAAAAATTATGCATAGAGGCCTGCTGTACGCCGGATTGGTTTAGGAAAGCCGTTTTCAACAATGTTGTTTTAGCGCCATCCACACCAGAGAGGTATACATTTACAAGATGTTCTTTATCGAACCCAAGATTCTTTGTTTGCCAGTAACGGAGCTGGGAGAATACAACAACAGTGGAGATGATAAGCGCCACCGCAACAGCAAACTGCGCTACTACCAGTCCGCGGCGGATGAACACCCGTGAACTTGAAGTAATAAAATTGCCTTTCAATACCCGCACAGGTATCAGCCCGGATAAATAAAGCGCCGGATAACTGCCGGCGATAAGGCCAACAACCAGCACCAGCAATAATAAACCACCATATAAAAAACTATCTGCAGAAGAAAGCAACAACAGGTTTTTGCCGGTAAGTGTGTTAAACAGGGGCATCACCAACCCCACCAGCAGAATAGCCAGCAGGAAAGAAATAACACTGATCACCAGCGATTCCGTGAGGAACTGCAGGATAAGGCTCTTTCTTTCGGCGCCCAGTACTTTTCGTAGTCCTACTTCCCTCGCTCTTTCATGGGCCCTTGCCGTGGTAAGGTTCATAAAATTGATACAGGCAATGAGGATCAGGAAAACAGCAATAGCGATATACAGCCAGATCAGCGGGGAATTATCAAGACCTCTATCGCCTTCCGGGTGCAGATGTACATTCCGGATAGGCTGCAGCTCCAATGCAAATTGTATATTATGCCGTTTCAGTATTCCACCGATATGGGCAGAAACAAATGTTTGCAGTTCTTTAGTGAGCTTAGCGGGATCTGTATGATCATTTAGCTGTACATAAGTAACATTATTGCTGAACATAAACCACTGGGCTTCCATATCATTTCCACCTTTTAATGCTTCTTTGAGCATGGTGGAAAGCGATACCATCATGGTCATCCGGAGATCCGTATTCGCAGGAAAATCTTTTGCCACACCGGTTACCGTACAACTATAGGCATTGCCTACCTTGATCAGCTTTCCGATGGGTGACGTATTCCCAAAATATTTTTTTGCAGCAGATTCGGTAAGTACAATGGAATAGGGTTCTTTTAAAACAGTGGCAGAATTGCCTTCCAGCAAAGGATAATTGAACATCTGGAAAAAGGCTTCATCTACAAACCCGGAATTTTCTTCCCAGATCTTTTTATCACCCACTGTATAAAGCGTATTTCCCGGCGCGAAAATACGCACAGCTTCTTTTATGCTGCTGATATCCTTTTTCAGGTTGGGGCCAATTGGAAACTGGGTGGCAGCGCCATATTCCGCAGTACCTGCCTGTCGTATGGATTGAGTGGTAACGCGGTAAATATTATCCGCGTTATGATGGAACCTGTCAAAACTCAGCTCATCACGCACATACAGCGCAATCAGTATACAGCAGGCCATGCCTACTGCAAGCCCGGAAATGTTGATCACCGTAATAAGCTTGTGGCGCTGTAAATGGCGGACAGCAATTTTGAAATAATTCCGAAACATCATGATGTGGTTTTAGAATGGCGGAAAAAAAATCACACATGAAACTGTTCCTTGATATTCTCAGTTACCACGCGTCCATCGAACAGGTTGATAATACGGTGCGCAAACCCGGCATCGTACGGGGAGTGCGTTACCATGATCAGGGTAGTACCAGCATTGTTCAGCTCCTGCAACAGTTTCATTACCTCTTCCCCGTTGGTGGAATCCAGGTTACCCGTGGGCTCATCCGCCAGGATCAGGTTGGGTTTGGCCACTACGGCGCGGGCAATGGCCACCCTTTGTTGCTGACCACCGGACAGTTGTTGGGGGAAGTGATTGCGACGGTGCATGATGTTCATGCGTTCCAGTACTTCTTCCACCTTTATTTTTCTTTCAGCGGCAGGTACTTTCAGGTACAGCAGGGGTAACTCTACATTCTCAAACACTGTTAACTCATCGATGAGGTTAAAGCTCTGGAATACAAATCCAATGGAGCCCTTGCGGAGCTGGGCTCTTTGTCTTTCACTCATACGCGCTACCTCCTTATCCCAGAAGTGGTACTCACCATCGCTGGGGTTGTCGAGCAGGCCCAAAATGTTCAGCAAAGTAGATTTGCCGCAACCGGAGGGCCCCATGATCGCTACAAATTCCCCATCCTGCACTTCCATGTTAATACCGTTGAGGGCGGTGGTTTCTACCTCTTCTGTTGTAAACAGCTTCTGTAAGTTAACAGTGCGTATCATAAGTGTTTGTGATTTTAAATACTAGTTTATAAAAAAATGGATGAATACTAAAAAGATAAAACATCTTTGTTTCCGAAATTCTCATAAGAGGAAGTAATTACCTGGTCGCCTGGCTGCAGGCCTTCCAGTACTTCAAAATATAGCGGATTTTTACGGCCCAGCGAAATATTCCGTTTTACTGCACGGTTGCCGCTTTTATCCACTACATATACCCAGTTGCCACCGGTATCGGAGAAAAAGCCGCCGAGCGGTAAAAGGATGGCTTCGGCCGACTTGCCCAATACAAGACGGATAGGAGATGATTGTCCGCGGCGGATGCCTTCAGGCATATTCTTTTCAAAGGTCATATCCGCCTGGAAACGGCCGCTTTTTACCTCCGGATATACCTTGGTAACCACCATATCGTAGGATTTACCATCAAATTCAAAGGTGGCTTTCAGCCCTGCAAATACCTGGGAAACATAGTGTTCATCAATATCGGCACGTAACTTAAAACCGTTCAGGTCATCGATCTGGCCGATATTCTGCCCGGCGGTGATGCTGGACCCTACTTCCACATCAATGGAAGAAAGCTGCCCGGAAACAGGGGCGCGCACAATCAGGCTGTTCAGATTTTCCCTCATCAGGTCAAGGTTGCGCTGGGTTCTGGCCAGGGTGCCCTCCAGCTGGGTTATCTGCATTTTGGCATTGTCCTGCTGGTATTTCTGGGATTGCAGCTGGATGTCTCTCTGACGCAGGAGCCCTTCCAGTTCAAACTTGTTTTTATTAAACTCCTGTCGGGCCACGATCTTCTCTTCCACCAGTTGCTTGTTCCGGTCGTACAGATCCTGCGCAGCTTCTATTTTGGCATCAATGTCCGAGATAGTCTGTTGCATGGTGAACTCCTGCTGGCGGATGCTCAGGCGGGTATTCTGCAGCTCATTACGTAAGCGGTAGATCTCTGTTTCATGGTTTACGAAGTCCATCATCATGTGCTGGTTATCCAGCCGCAGGATAGAATCACCTTCTTTTACCATGCTTCCCCCCTCCAGGTATTTCCGGCTCACATATCCGCCTTCAATGGCATCCAGGCGGATGGTTTTCAGGGGCATTACTACCGCGGTAACGGCAATATATACATCAAAGGTTCCTTTCTTTACTGTAGAGATGGTGATCTTGTCCTTTTCTACATTCAGGGTAGCCCGGTGATCCGCAAAAAGCAGCGTATACAACAGCAGCATTACTACCGCGGCGCCACCACCTATCATCAGGATGCGCTTTTTATTCCAAAACTTCTTTTCTAATTTTCTGTCCATGTTTTTTAGCGAAAAGTTTGCTGCCCGGAGAAAGTCAATCCACATGCCAAAGCTGAAAACACTTTACTAGCAACGTTTTCAACGAAAAACGATTAAAAAAAACGTCCTTTGCCGGACAAGCGGTGTCCATAATCGGACACTTTTAAAAGTTCCTGAAATTAGCTGTGGGTTTGAAAAAATCTTTGTTTAATATTGTCAACTATTCACCATTCGCATATGACTACCATGCAACCAGGAAAAATTTTAATTGTTGATGATGATGTGGATGTTTTACGTGCTGCCCGCCTGTTACTCAAAAGACACTTCGAACAGGTTGATTTTGAGAAGAATCCGCAGAAAATACCCTATCTCGTGTCCAACTTCGATTACGATGTGATCCTGCTGGATATGAACTTCACGCGCGACCTGAGCAGCGGCAAGGAAGGCTTTGAATGGCTGGACCGTATCCTGGACATAAAACCGGAAACGGCAGTTGTTTTATTCACCGCCTACGGCGACGTGGAAATGGCCGTAAGAGCCATCAAGGCCGGCGCTGTTGATTTTGTGCTCAAGCCCTGGGAAAACGAAAAGCTCCTGGCCACCATCCAGAATGCCTATAACAAACGTGCCGCTCAACAGGATAAACCGCCTGCTGCCGTACATCATCCGGGCAACCAGGTAATCGGTAAAAGCCCGGGCATGCTTACAGTATTTGATACCGTGTCCAGGGTAGCCGCCACAGACGCCAATATCCTCATCCTTGGTGAAAACGGCACAGGTAAAGATATGCTCGCCCGGCAGATCCACGCCCAGTCGAACCGCAGCAACAAACCCTTTGTTAGCGTTGACCTTGGCGCTATCAGCGAAACCCTGTTTGAAAGTGAGCTGTTCGGCCATGTAAAAGGCGCCTTCACCGACGCCCGTGAAGACCGCGCCGGCCGGTTCGAAGAAGCCAACGGCGGCACCATTTTCCTGGATGAGATCGGGAATATCTCTATCCCCTTCCAGGCCAAACTGCTTACCGTACTGCAAAACAGGTCCGTTACAAAAGTAGGCTCCAATAAAAGTATACCCATTGACGTTAGACTGATCTGCGCTACCAACCGCAACATTTCACATATGGCTGCGCAACACCTGTTCAGGCAGGATCTGCTCTACCGCATCAATACCATCGAAATACAACTGCCGCCACTGCGCGAACGGGTGGAAGATATCATCCCGCTGGCAGAACATTTCCTGCAGCTGTACCGCGATAAATACAAACGCCCGGTAAACAGCATGCATGAATCACTCATTACCCAGTTACAACGGTACGATTGGCCAGGCAATATCCGCGAGCTGCAGCACGCATTGGAAAGAGCAGTGATCCTGTCGCAGGGAAAAACCCTTCAGCCTAAAGATGTGTTTGTGAAAAGTAACAACAACTCCGACCAGTCGATGGATACGGGCTATAACCTGGAAGAAATGGAGCGGAACATTATTTCACAGGCCATGAAAAAATGTAATGGTAACATCACGGAAGCTGCCAAAGAACTGGGGCTCAGCAGGGCCGCACTTTACAGACGACTGGAAAAATATAACCTATAGCAGAAAGCAGAAGGGGTAAAGCAAAAAGCTCCTGCATAATATGTTTAACGATACGCTTTTATTTTTCCAAAACAATAGCTTTTTTGCTTTCCGCTTTCTGCTTTAAGCTCTTAAAACCATGAATCGCTTCAGCATTAATATCAGCTTACGGGTTATCCTGCTGGCAGCTACCCTAACAGCAGCCATCTGGTTGTATATGCACAATATGCAACCCCTTACCTTCCTCCTTATCCCCCTGATATTGATCCAGCTGTATGGCATCTACTATTATCTTAACCGGATCAACCGGAAGCTTACACTGTTCCTGGAATCCATACGCTATGAAGATTTTTCTATCCGCTTCAGCGCCGATAACAAACTGGGCAAAAGCTTCAGTATGCTGAACCACCAGTTCAATGAAGTGCTGGAAGCCTTCCGGCAAACCAGGGCAGAAAAAGAAGCCAACCTGAAATATATCGATACTATTGTACAACACATCAGCATAGGCGTATTGTCGTTTGATACAGAAGGTAAAATAGAGCTCATTAACCCGGCCGCTTTCCGGCTGATGGGCATTTACCGGCTACGCAATATCCATGAGCTGAAAACAGTTCACCCCGGCCTGGCTGAATTACTGATGGAACTGCCTTCCGGTAACAAAACACTGTATGCCACGCGACAGGAACAACAACTGTCTATACACGCTGCCACCGTGCGTTTGCAGGGCCGGCTCATCAAGCTTATTTCTATTCAGAACATCCATTCCGAACTGCAGAAAAAAGAACTGGAAGCCTGGCAGAACCTCACCAAAATATTGCGCCATGAAATCATGAATTCCGTAACGCCTATTGTGTCGCTGATTGGTACCATGCAGGAAATTGTAGACCTGGACATTGCTCCCGGCGCACAGCACCAGGAAGGCATTTCCGACTTACGCGAAGCGCTGCAAACAGTGGAAAGCCGCAGCAAGGGGATCATGAACTTTGTAAATGCTTACCGCGATTATACTACGCTTCCGCAACCGCAGTTTACCAATGTAAATGTAAGATCTCTTGTAAACTCCGTCAGCAGCCTTTTTCAGGCAGATATGAAACAGGCGGGCATCCGGTTTTCGGTAGAAACAGATGCCGAAAACATGGAAATCCATGCAGATATATCGCAGTTGCAGATGGTGCTGATCAACCTGGTTAAAAATGCGATGGATGCACTGGAACAAACTCCCCAGGCAGCCATCAGTATGAAACTATATCTTAATAACGTTCAGCAGATCTGTATCGAGATCACTGATAACGGCCCTGGCATTGATGCCGAGGCCATGAACAAAATATTCATTCCCTTCTTTACGACCAAAAAGAAAGGATCCGGCATTGGCCTTAGCCTCTCACAACAGATCATACAAATGCATGGCGGGCAGCTGAAAGTGATAAGCCCCGGCATTAACGGTAACGGCACTACGTTTTATATCCTGTTGAATACTTAGGAGAAATATTGTAAATTACCGGTACAATTCCCGTTTTACATGTTGCGCCCTAAACACCTTATTGTTTATTTCCTTGTACTACTGGCTGATATTCTGCTGATTGCCTTTGACAAAGAAGAATACCGGTATGCAACCAAACCGCTGCTGATGATTTTACTGGCAGTGTACACGTTGTATACCAACATAAAAATGCCCCGCTCTTTCCGTATTTTTTTATTGCTTGCCTTATTTTTTTCTTCCCTGGGAGATGATCTGTTGTTGTTCGATCACCTGTTTTTGCCCGGGCTGGGCAGCTTCTTTATAGCGCAGATCATGTATTGTATCTTCTTCCTGAAAATACGGTACAGCAATTTGCCGGTGCCTTTATGCAGGTATCCGTACATATTGCTGAATGCTGCAGTGATTATCCTGTTCCTTTTATTCCTGCTGCCACAGCTGGGAAGCCTGGCCGTACCCGTTATTGCATATGCCATTGCGCTTTTCTTCCTGGTACAATGCGTGCTGCATGCCTTTCATTTCAGCCGGCAACCAACCGGCTGGTATTCTCTCGTTGGCGCCATATTGTTCGTGATCTCCGATGCGCTGATAGCCACAGGTAAATTCTACCGCCCACTCCCTGCCGGCGATATCCTCGTGATGCTCACCTATGGTTTTGCCCAATGGGGGCTTGTGTATGGCAGCACTGAGTACTTCCGGGTAAAAATTAACCGGTAATGCTTATTTTTGCTTTACTATGCAGCAAACAGATTTTCTTGTCATCGGTTCAGGAATTGCAGGGCTCACTTATGCGCTCAAAGTATCACAACAATGTCCGGATAAAAAGATTACTATCATCACAAAAAGCCGGGAGGATGAAACCAATACCAAATACGCCCAGGGCGGCGTAGCAGTGGTAAATGACCTGGAGAATGATAGTTTCGAAAAACATATAGAGGATACCCTCATTGCCGGCGATGGCCTCTGTAATGAAGAGGTGGTAGAGATAGTGGTAACCGAAGGCCCGGAAAGAGTGAACGAGATCATTGAATGGGGCGCTAATTTCGATAAAAACGCCGACGGCGACTTCTCTCTCGGCCGCGAAGGCGGGCACTCCGTTTTCAGGGTGATCCACCATAAGGACGTTACCGGCAAGGAAATAGAACGCGCACTGCTGGAAGCGATCCACCGTCGTCCGAATATTGAACTGATCACTCACTGCTTCGTGGTAGACCTCATTACCCAGCATCACCTGGGATACCTGGTCACCAAATCCACTCCGGATATAGAATGCTATGGGGTATACGTATTAAATCTTACTACCAATAAAATAGAAAAGATCCTTTCCAAAGTAACACTGCTGGCTACCGGTGGCAATGGCCAGGTATACCGCAGTACCACCAATCCCAACATCGCTACCGGCGATGGCGTGGCCATGGTGTACCGTGCAAAAGGCCGTATCGAAAACATGGAGTTCATCCAGTTTCATCCTACAGCACTTTACCAGCCGGGCGTAAGCCCTTCGTTCCTCATCACAGAAGCAGTGCGGGGCGACGGCGGTATCCTGCGCAATATTCATGGCGAGGACTTTATGCACAAGTATGATCCGCGCTTGTCGCTGGCCCCCCGCGATATCGTAGCCCGGGCCATCGACAGTGAAATGAAGATCACCGGTACCGAGCATGTTTATCTCGACTGCCGCCATATGGACCTGGAGAAATTCATTCATCATTTCCCCAACATCTACGAAACCTGTAAGGCAGCAGGGATCGATGTAGCGCAGCAAATGATCCCCGTATCACCAGCTGCACATTACAGCTGCGGTGGTATCAAAACCAATGAATGGGGGCTCACCTCTATCCGTAACCTGTATGCGTGCGGCGAATGCGCCAGCACCGGGCTTCATGGAGCCAACCGCCTTGCTTCCAACTCGCTGCTGGAGGCAATGGTATTTGCACACCGCTGCTTTATGGATGCCACCAGCAAAATAGACCTGCTGGAATTCAAAGATAATGTTCCCGACTGGGATGCCACCGGCACCAGCGCGCCCAAAGAAATGATCCTGATCACCCAGAGCCTGAAAGAGCTGAAGCAGATCATGAGCGATTATGTAGGGATTGTAAGAACAGATGTACGTTTACAACGTGCCCTGCGCAGGCTGGATATCCTCCATGAAGAAACGGAAGACCTCTACGAAAAAACCATGGTATCGCCGCAATTATGCGAACTGCGTAACCTTATAACCGCGGGATACCTGATCGTAAAAGGCGCCGCCTTCCGTAAAGAAAGCCGTGGACTGCATTTCAATACCGACTATCCGTATAAGAGCGAGCTGGTACAAAACATTGTGCTGTAAGCCAAACGGCTGTCTTTCATTACCTTTGCGCTGGATTTACAACAATCAGGAATATGTATTATCTGCTGCTTGCTTTTTGCTATAGCCTTTCCATATTGCCTTTCCCGGTACTTTACTTCATCAGCGATGTATTATACGTGCTGGTGTACTATGTGATCGGGTATCGCAGGAAAGTTGTGATGGAGAATCTGACCCAGGCTTTCCCTGATAAATCGAAAGAAGAGATCACCCTGCTGGCTAAAAAATATTACCACAACCTTACTGATATGATGGTGGAAACCATCAAGCTGCTAACTATAAGCAAGGCACAGCTCCAAAAGCGGTTCCGCTGTGATCTTACCGTGTTGCATGAACTGTATGCGCAGGGTAAGAGCTGCCAGCTCCACCTGGGTCATAATTTCAACTGGGAATGGGCCAACCTGTTTTGTATGCAGGGTGTGGCGTTTCCCTTCCTGGTAGTGTATATGCCGCTTACCAGCAAGCCCGCCGACAGGATGTTCCGTCACTTCAGGGAAAAATTCGGTACCATTCTCATTCCCGCCAACGATATGGGGAACAGCATGCGGGCATGGACCAACAAACAATATTTAATTGCCCTGGTGGCCGATCAAAATCCAGGCAACCCACGCAGCTGCTACTGGTACCCTTTCCTCAATAAAATGACACCGTTTTACAAAGGCCCTGAAATGGGCGCTAAAAGAAGCAATATACCGGTGGTATTTGTAGACATCCGTAAAGTAAAGAGAGGATACTATCACGCTTCTCTGAAGCTGGCCTTTGAAAACCCGCAGCTGGAACCGGATGGAGCTATTACAGAAGCTTTTGTAAAATATCTCGAAAAAAATATCCACGAACAGCCCGAAGTATGGGTATGGAGCCACCGGCGCTGGAAGCATGAATATAAAGGGAAGTAATTTTTTCCGGGAGATGAATACTTCTTTATCTCCTCTCCGCTTCATGCTTTTCTACTTTACCTGTACATTATTCGTTACTTTCTTTGCCGGGAACTGTTGTGCTATCTGCAGCATGTTACGAACATTTTTCTTCCTCACGCTTCCACTGAGAATAACTTCTCCATCCGAAACAGTAACTGTTATATTATTAAACCTCCGGGCAGCGTAAACAGAATCGAGTGAACGTTTCAGAATAACGTCCCGGTTAGGCGCCGCTTCCACTGCCGGCGCCGGTGGTGGGGGTGGAACTGCTATGGTAGTTTTCACAGTGATGTTATCCTGTACAGCTGTCATTCCTTTCAGTCCTTTTAACGCATCTTCAGCGGCCGATTTGGCCACTTCATCACTCACTTCACCACTGAGTATCACTACCCCGTTTTTCACGTCTGCTGTGATACCGGGAATATGACTTAGCTTCTCATTCACTTCCTCCTTTAATTTCGCATCAGAAGGTTTACAGGCGAACATTCCTGCGTTTATAAATATTAATAAGGCTATTGCCAGGGTTTTGCTTGTCATGCCCAAACAATTTTGTTGCAAGAAGTTAACAAATACGTGGGGAATAGCCAAAAGAAAACAGGAGTGATAGCAAGAAGTTCTCACTTCTTCTTATCACTCCCGTTTAAAAATATAGAGGGATTTAGTTCAGTACAGTTTTTTCCTGTACAACCTGTAACCCTTTCTGGTCCTTCATTTTATCAAACCCACCTTCCACGTTGCGTAAATTGTGGATGCCTTCTCTTTTCATAATAGAGCAGGCAATGATGCTGCGGTAGCCACCCTGGCAATGTACATACAGGTTATGATTATCTTCCAGGTCTGCTAATTTTCCGGGGTCCTTCATATCACCGAGGGTAATATTGAGGGCGTTTTTGATATGGCCGTCGGCAAACTCAATTGGTTTACGAACATCAATGATCACCAGGTTGGAATCGTGCGGAACGTCCATTGCCAGTTCATCTGCTTCCACGGTGATGATCATATCTTTTGCCTCGCCGGCTGCTTCCCATGCAGGGTATCCGCCATCCAGGTAGCCCACCACATTGTCAAAACCGACACGGGCCATTCTAACCACAGTTTCTTCTTCTTTACCGATGGGCGTTACCAGGATGATGTCCTGGTCAAATGGCAGCAGGCTGCCTGCCCATTCAGCAAAGCGGCCTTCCAGTCCTATGCTGATGGCGCCCGGAACATATCCATCGCCAAATTCAGTTGCCGGACGGGTATCGAGGATCAGTGCCCCGGCTTTAGCCTTTGCTTTGAACGCAGCAGGGGTAAGTGGCTGCATTGCCTTTTCCATTACCGCTTTCAACGCATCATATCCTTCCTTGTTTATTTTTGCGTTGATCGGAAAATAGGATGGTGGTGTAGCCAGGCCGTTGGTCACTTCTTCTATAAACTTATCTTTATCTGTAGCCAGTAATGCGTAGTTGGTGGCTTTCTCCTCACCGATGGTACTGTAAGTATTTGGGCCCAGGTTTTTACCACAGGCAGAACCGGGACCATGTGCAGGGTATACAATTACTGCATCCGGTAATGTTTTAATGCGGCTGTTGAGCGAGTCGAACAGGTAACCGGCCAGCTCTTCTTTGGTGAGGTTACCGCTGAAAAGGTCCGGGCGGCCAACATCTCCAACAAATAAGGTATCTCCGGTAAATACAGCGTATGGCTGCTGCTGTTCGTCTGATAACAGGTAGCAGGACGATTCCATAGTGTGACCTGGTGTATGCAGCACTTTGAGGGTTACAGCGCCTATCTGGAATACTTCGTTATCTTTTGCTATATAAGAATCGAAGCTGGTTTCCGCATCGGGGCCGTATACGATTTTTGCGCCGGTAGCTTCTGCCAGTTCCAGGTGCCCTGAAACAAAATCTGCATGAAAATGTGTTTCAAAAATGTATTTAATGGTGGCGTTACGTTCTTTTGCCAGGTCCAGGTATACTTCAATATCACGCAACGGGTCAATCACTACCGCGATCCCGTTGGATTCTATGAAGTATGCCGCTTCCGACAAACAGCTGGTGTACAATTGTTTTACGTACATGGTTTTTGATTTTTACAAATTTACAACTTCTGAGGTTGCATACTCATGGATAAAATCTATACCAAAATAAAAAAGTAGCCGTATGGCTACTTTTTTATATAATACCTTCCGTAATGATACGGATCAATGCTTTTAACCAACAAGTTCTTCCACAAACTTCGCCACTTCAGCAATACGTTGCTTGTTGATGGTGTAATGAATAAACTTACCATCTCTTTCTGTAATTACAATGCCTGCACGCCTTAATATGGCGAGGTGTTGCGATGCTACCGATTGTTCCAGACGCAATTTCACATAAATCTCCGTCACGGTCATTTTCTTGTGATCTTCCAGCAGCTTAATCATCTGCTGGCGCAGCTTATGGTTGATAGCACGTAAAACCATAGCAGCCTTCTTTACGGCAATGTAATCCAATTTGATCTGGTCTTTTTCATTGGTACCTCTAGAAATAATAAGAGTATTAGAAGAGGTAGTTAATAATGTTTTTTCCATCGCATAATAGTTTTAAAAAAATGATGAAATGAAAGGGATCAACGGACAGTACTCGCAAACAGTTAGACAACAACTGCGGTAATCGATTTATACAAAAATATAATATCTGTCACAATAAAAAAAATTTCCATACCTTATTTTATAATATATATGCCCCGGATACTTGCAAATTAGATGTAATTTGACTATTCCATGACAAAACTATTAGATATGTTATGGCTTCTGAGAAGAATAAAAAGGCTTGAGGTAAAATGGACTGAAATAGGCCAGGTCTGCAAATAATTTTTTGTCATAAGCCTGGGCTGATAAAGATGCCATGTGCGCGGCACTTATCTTATATTCTGTAAAAATAGCATTTTTATGTGAAAATAGCATCAGTTGCCATTTAGGGCTGCCATCTCCGAAAAAGTAGATCTTATACGCTGCCAGCGGGCCTTCCATTGAAGATGGCTCCAGGATCATAGCCTGTGGCGGCATTATCTCCTGCAGGCGCGCGTCGTACAAGGCGGTAAACACTTCCTGCCTGCGGGCATCCAGCATAGGACAATACAATGCCTGCTCATCTTTTAGGTCTGCAATTAATCCCTGCGCCATCATCTGAAGCGTGGAAACGGCCAGCAATGGCTTGTTCCAGGCATAACACAAACCTTTAGCGGTAGCTACGCCTATACGTAAACCGGTATACGAACCCGGTCCCGCGCTTACCGCTACTGCATCCAGCTGCGCGGGTGCGATACCCTGCTCTTTCATTATCTGCTGAACAAACAAGATCATAGCGGCGGCATGATCCTGCTGCTTTTCATTCACCAGCGTTTGAATGGCTTTCCCATCCCGGGAAAGACTCACAGAACCTGTTGTGGTTGCGGTATCTATATTCAGTATAAGTGCCATGTAAAAATCAGATTGCTTCGTAAGCTGTTTGCAATGAGGCTGCTACCCGGTACCGGTCGTCGCCGGTAGCGTCGTGTACAGCTTTTAATACTTCGTATACCTGTTTTATACCTATCCGTTCGCTCCATTCAAAAGGCCCGTAAGGATAATTGGTACCTAAACGCATAGATGTATCAATATCTTCCCGCGATGCGGTGCCCTCCTGCGCAGTGAGATATGCTTCATTGATGATCATGCATATCACCCTGGGTGTTACCAATCCTACGGCATCCGCCACCAGCAGGTATTCCCAGCCAAGCTTGTACATCAGCTCGTCCAGCGTTTTCCTTTGCCCTTCGTCGAGTACCGATACTTCCAGCACCGGCCTGTTCACCATACCCGTCAGAAAGTTACAGCCCATGATATTGAAACCCTGCTCAAACGCGTACTGGCCAATGATTTCACTTAACGAGGTTTTCACTATTCCAGCCAGCACGGGAATACCCGGATTTTTAGCATACACGAGCGCGTGATCCGGCCGGTCATCAAAAATAAGATCCAGCACCAGGTCAAATGCTTTAAGGGATAAAACCTCCTCCAGGCTTGTTTTCCATTGTACATTGTGATGCTGTTCCATTCCCTTTTCCTGCAATTCATCAAAGCGCTGCGCATCTGCTATTACCAGGATATTCATGCGTTAAATTTCGGCAAACCTAATAAAGAATCATTAATTATAATGCATCTGCACGGCATACATTGGTGCGTTCTCAATTATTATTTACTTTCGTTTTCATGGAAAAGCAAATTATTAACACAAACAATGCGCCCGCTCCTATAGGGCCTTACAACCAGTCGGTAAAAGCAGGCAACACCCTGTATGTATCCGGTCAGATAGCCCTGGATCCCGTTTCCGGCGAACTGATCAAATCCGGTATCGTAGATGCAACGCACCAGGTAATGAAAAATTTACAGGCCGTTCTCACTGCAGCCGGGCTCGGATTTGAGCACGTCGTAAAAACCACCATCTTTTTAACAGATATGAAAACTTTCCCGCAGGTGAACGAAGTATATGGCAGTTATTTCAAGGGTGATTTTCCGGCCCGGGAAACTGTAGAGGTGTCAGGATTGCCTAAGGGAGTGGAAGTAGAGATTTCTGTAATTGCAGTAGGCGCATAGTGTTAGAGCAGTGCAGCGGAAGGCAAATGCCCCTCCGCTGCATTATATATTATTTGCCAAACAGGGAGGCCGCCAGTTTTTTATCGTGGCCATACACATCATCCCTGAAGTTCAGACGCCCGTCGCTGTCTACAAAGGCGGTGAAATACACAATGAAAACAGGTACCTTCTCTTTTATCGTTACATATTTTTCTTTGTTTCCATTCAGTGCCTCGTCAATCTTCTTCTCTGTCCAGGCCGAGTCCCCACGCAACAGCCATTCCGCCAGGTGTTTGGGTTCTGCCACCCTGATACAGCCATGACTGAAGGAACGCTTGTTCTCTCCAAACAGGTAACGGGCAGGCGTATCATGGAGGTAAATGTTATACTCATTGGGGAACAGGAATTTCACTTTGCCGAGCGAATTTTTACCACCGGGTTTCTGTCTTACGATATATGGAAAATTCGCGCCTGAATATCTTGCAAAATTGATAGACCCGGGAGCAATCACTTTTCCGCTTGCTCCTACAATCTCCATATTCTGTCGGGCAAGATATCCACTGCCACTGCGTTTCAGGCCAGGCAACACTTCTCCGCCCAGGATGCCGGGAGGTACGTTCCAGTAAGGACTGAACACCACATAACGCAGGTCCTTTGTGAAAATAACGGTATTGGCGCCAGGCTTCCCTACTACTACGTTGCAGCTCCACGACAGCTTTCCTTTATCATATACATGCATTTTAAACTGTGGGATATTGACCAGGATATAGTCTGTAGTGGGCTCAATGGGCACCCAGCGGAGGCGTTCCATATTAACCAGGATTTTCTGTATACGGTCCTGTACCGGGGTATTCAGTGCATCCAGTACGCCTTTGGTAATGAGGCCATCTTCTTTCAGTCCCATCCTCAGCTGGAAATTGCGCAGTGCAGAATCAAGTGCGGCATTGAAGCGTTTGCTGGTATCGGTTCCGGGAAGGTCGCCATAGGCTTCCAGCCTGGCTTTTACCGCTGCAATCACTTCAGCCGAATCTCCTTTCTTAAAGCTTTTCTGGGTGATGCGGATAGAATCCCATTTAACGGAAGATTCTATTTTCGCCAGTTTTTTCAGTTGCTGGCGTAACATAATGTATTGCCTGTTTACCGGCTCATCATCTTCAAAAGCATTGTTCCTTTTATTCACCATGGAATCCAGCAGGCTTTCCATGTCTATTTTCTTACGGGGAATAAACCATTCCAGGTCTTTTGCTGAATCGGCAGTAAGTCCGCCCCATACTTTATTTCCATAGGCAAAGAATTGCGCGGTGAGCAGCATTTCAATGCGAGGCACCGCCGTGTCTCCGGCCTTCAGGCCCACATCACTTACCAGGAGTGTATCGGTAAGCCGCTGCAGATCGGGGTTCATCAAACTGCTGTCTTTAATACCGTAGGCAGCATCATTTTTCATCATGTTAATGAAGTTGCCTGCCTGCTCGGTAAGCCCATCTTTATTGATCCATGCGAAGTGATAGTCGCGCTTACGGTAGAAGTTTCGTATATACTCATCATACGCGTCGTATGATGTATGCGACTGCAGAAAATTATTTACATAATTGCTGTCGATAGTCTGTTCAATATACTCTTGTTTAGTATAGTGAGTAGTATCTCTTGCTTTGTTTTTTTTCCGGGATCCGCTCTGTTGCTGGCAGGCAGCAAAAATAATCAGTGTCAGTAAGGCCAATGAGGAGTAAAAGCGTATAGTCATAAGCGTAATGGATGTTAATTATTTACTTAAAACAAACATGACAATCAACTGTTGGGATTATAAGAGTATTATTGCGGTAAATGTATGAAATATATGCGCCGATCGCTTCAGCCCGTTGTTAAAATCTGTTGTATCAGCTATATTTAATATTAAAAAGATATAAAGATGAACAAACCTGCTCCTTTGGATACCATTCCTGTAAAAAATACGATTGCCGGGCATTACGGCCGGTTTGTACATGGCAATAAGAGTACGCTGGCATTCTGGGAAATAAAAGCGGGATTTGAATCGCCGGTACATCAGCATCCGCACGAGCAGATCACTTATATAGCTGAAGGGGTTTTTGAAATGAGCCTGGATGGCCATAAGTATACGCTGAAGCAGCATGATACACTGGTAATTCCACCGGATACGCCGCATGGCGGCCGGGCATTGGAGGATTGTAAGATCATCGACAGTTTCAGTCCGGCGAGGGATGATTACAGATATTAAAAGAAAAGGCCCTGGTTAAGCCAGGGCCTTTTCTTTTATAATTTAATCTCTTCGTCGTTTGCGTCAAAGAAGCGATATTCAGTAAGATGGTAATTGGAGTCTGCTTTGAGTTTGATCCATTTTTTATATTGGAAATACCATTTCCATTGTTTGGATGCCAGGAAACCTTTGGTAAGGTAAGCATGTAATATGGGATGAATGCGGATAGTAAGACCTTTGTGTTGATGATTCAGCAGGTATTGCAGGTTTTTCTCGATGTCTTCGAGAATGAGCATGGATGCGCCGATTTTGCCTGTTCCCCTGCAGGTAGGGCAATCTTCTGCTACGGAGATGGTGATCTCCGGTTTTACCCGTTGGCGGGTAATTTGCATAAGCCCGAATTTCGAGATAGGCAGGATGGTGTGTTTAGCTCTGTCCTGGGCCATGAATTTCTCCATGGCTTCAAAGATAGCCTTCTTGTTTTCCGGCAGTTTCATATCAATGAAGTCAATGATAATGATACCACCCAGATCACGTAATCTTAACTGCCGGGCAATTTCTGCAGCTGCTTCGAGGTTGGATGCGAGGGCATTCTGTTCCTGGTTGTTGCTGGAGCTTTTATATCCGCTGTTTACATCCACCACGTGCAGGGCTTCTGTAGCTTCAATGATAAGGTAAACCCCGCTGTCGAGGTTCACGGTTTTACCAAAGGAGGCTTTCACCTGCCGGGTAATGCCGAAGTTATCGAAGATGGGGGAACCGTTGTTATAATAGTTAACGATATCAGACTTTTCCGGTGCTATCTTCTGGATATACGTTTTGGTGTCTGTATAGATATTTTTATCGTTTATAACGATGCGGTTAAAGCTTTCATTGAGCAGATCACGGAGGATGCTGGCCGTTTTGGTTTGTTCACTCAGGATCTTTTGGGGGGCTACGCCTCCGTTGAGATTTGCCTGGATATTTTTCCAGGTTTGAACGAGGGTGGTCAGATCTTCGTGTAATTCTGCAGTTTTCTTTCCTTCAGCGGCGGTGCGTACAATAACGCCAAAATTGGGCGTTTTGATGGCTTCCACTATTTTCTGCAATCTTTTTCTTTCTTCGGAGGAGTGGATTTTTTTAGAAACCGCAACAATATCATTAAAGGGTGTTAACACTATAAATCTTCCGGGTAAAGAAATTTCGCAGCTAAGGCGTGGGCCTTTAGAAGAAATGGGCTCTTTCAGAATTTGTACGAGGATATTGGGTTTACCTCCCAGTACATCCGTAATTTTACCGGTCTTAACTATTTCCGGTTCATTTTTAAATTTGGTAAAGTCAAAACCATCGGGCGTTTTATCGCTGATGGCCATTGAAGTAAATTTAAGAATGGAGCGGATATAGGGGCTGAGATCCGTGTAATGTAAAAAGGCATCTTTTTCAAAGCCTACGTCAACAAATGCAGCATTTAAGCCGGGTATCAGCTTTTTTACCTTACCCAGGTACAAATCGCCCACTGAGAAGTTAGGATTGCCACTTTCGTGATGTAACTCCACTAGCTTCTTATCTTCCAGTAACGCAATTTCCACCCCTGTGGGAGCCGCATTTATAATAAGTTCCTTATTCAAGCGTCCAAAATTTTAACCTTTAAAACTTCACCTTTATGCTATGCACACGGCTATTTAAGAACAGCTTACTGCATACCAAAACAATAGCTCACCTATAAAGTTAGCGTATTTCTTCACGTTCGTGATGAATGGATTGCTTAAGGGTTCAGCGATCACTGCAGGTAATGTCCGGAGAATTCAATTGCGGGATCTATGGAAACAACCTGCATGACTATAGCAATTTAAGAAGTAAATGCTAGAATCATGCAGGATATATGAAAATTTTTATCCGACCACCGCGCCGGGAGCATACCTTGTTAGTATAAATGGCGGGAAACTGGAGTAATTATTTCTTCTTACTTTTATGCCGGTTCTTTCTCAGTCTTTTTTTACGCTTGTGAGTGGCAATTTTATGTCTTTTTCTTTTCTTACCGCAAGGCATACGCTGATACTTTTTTAAATGATTGAAAAATAATATTATTGAATACTTTTAATGTAACTATCTACTTCCTTCTTCAGTTCCGGGTCGGTCATGAGTTGTTTGCTTTTTTCAAACAGTTCAATCGCTTTTTTCTTATCTCCCTTGCTCCGGTACGATTCTGCCAGTACAAATAACACTTTTGCGTTATCCGGGTGGTTCTTCGCAACGCCTTCCAGTCTTTCGATAGCTTTATCGTACTGACCTGATGTAATAGCAAGGTTAGCCAAAGTAACCTGTGCGTCAATATTATCAGGGTGTGCTGCAACGACTTCTCTCAGCTTAGCCACGCCGGTCATAGGTTCCCCGGTGTTCATGTACACCATGGCCTGTGATATTTTCAGCGTATCGTTTGCCGGGTTCAATTGTATAGCCTGGTCAAACAAAGTAATTGCCTGTTGGGCTTCCCATTTTGCTACACGGGGATCTTCCGCATGCTGCAAGTGGGCTAAAAATAAATTGGCTGCAAAGGTGAGGCTTTTTTCGGAATTTTCCAACTTAGCGGCTTCTCCGAGATAATAAGCTGCTACGGGCAGCTGGTTGAGGCTGTCCCAGGTGTTATACAACTGATGGTACGCGGCTATCTGTTGGGTTTTCACATCCCCGCGGACAACATTTGTTTCAATAGTATTTACCTGTAAGAGTTTATCAGCAGGAATTTTCCCCTTAGCTGTTTCCAGCAGTTCGGAGAAGGCAATAGGTGCTACATCCTGTCCACCCTGCATAGGGGCGGCAGATGACATAGGCTTCTTTTCCGACCGGGGCACAGTACGGCCAAAGGCGAATAATATCACCAATAGTGCTACTGCAGCACCCACCAGAAGAACTTGTGATTTTTGCATCGCCTAAATTATTAGGCTGCAAAATTAAGAACTTTTGAGCTTCTTTACTTCAGCAACAAATTCTTTCGAAGGTTTAAATGCCGGAATAAAGTGCTCGGGGATCTCCACAGCTACGTTCTTCTTGATGTTACGTCCAATTTTTGCGGCCCGTTTTTTTGTGATAAAACTTCCAAACCCACGGATATAAATATGTTCTCCGTTAGCAAGAGCTTCTTTCACCTCTTTAAACATAGCCTCAAGTGTGACTAGCACATCAACTTTGGGGATGCCGGTTTTTTCAGCAATGTTGTTAATTAAATCAGCTTTTCTCATATGAAAGCGAGAGATTACTTTACTCTCAAAGTTAATTTAAAAATTCTAATTGCTGAATTTTAAGCAAATAAATTTTATCATTTTTTCTTATAACTGGTATTGGCGATAAATTATATTTATTTGCAGGCCCGGAAATGAGTATCCGTTGTACCTTATAGGGTTGTGTACAGCATTTGCCATATCAATATACTAAATAATTTTATTAAAATAATATATAAATGATATCACCCCGACAATTTTTTACGGAAAAATTACTGGAATGGAACCGGGAAATAAATACCCGCAACATGCCCTGGAAAGGTGAAAAAGATCCATACCGTATCTGGTTATCGGAAATCATTCTCCAGCAAACCCGCGTGGAGCAAGGCTGGCCGTACTATGAACGGTTCATTCAGCATTATCCTACTGTAAAAAAACTGGCAGCTGCACCGGATGAAGAAGTGTTCCGTTTATGGCAGGGATTAGGATATTATGCCCGCTGTAAAAATATGCTGGCAGCCGCACGCGAGATCACAGATACCTATCAAGGCAAGTTCCCGGACCAGTATGAACAGATCAAAGCGCTCAAAGGGATAGGCCCCTACACGGCCGCTGCGATCGCTTCCTTTGCCTTCAATCTTCCCTACGCAGTACTGGATGGCAACGTTTTCCGGGTGCTCTCCCGCTATTTCGGGATAGAAATCCCGATCGACAGTACCGCCGGCAGGAAGCAATTTGATACACTGGCGCAGGAACTGCTGCCACTGGGGCGCTCGGCGGAATACAACCAAAGCATTATGGACTTTGGCGCTGTTATATGCAAGCCCCAGCAACCACTTTGCGGGGAATGTGTGCTCCGCAAAAAATGCGTAGCCCTGCATGAACAAACCATTCCACATCTCCCGGTAAAAACAAAAAAACTGGTTATTAAAAAAAGATATTTCAATTATCTCCTCGTGCAGTACAAAGATGACATCTATATCCGTAAAAGAACGGATAGCGACATCTGGCAGAATCTTCATGAGTTCGTTCTCATTGAAACGGCAGGCCCGGCAGATATCACATCGCTGCAGTCGTCCGGCGCCCTCGCCCCTATCCTGGGAAAAACTGCTTTTGAGATAGAAAGGATATCTGCTTCCTTTAAACAACAGCTAACCCATCAAACCATTCACAGCCAGTTCATCAGCATCACCGTAAAAAAGGCGCCGGTGATCCCCGGGTATATGATGGTACCCAGGAACAGCCTGAATAATTATGCCTTCCCAAAGACGATTACAACTTTCCTGGAAAGTAATCATCTTCAATTATTTTAAGGAACACGCATAAAGAATAAAAATATACATTAAGTGCTAAGCCACTTCCGCAATAGCGTCTGATAACAAAACCCGGCTTAACCTGCTGCCAGTAAGAAATTTTTCCCTATCGATTGGAAAAAAATATTAACTTTAAGAAGGTTGTTTATTTATTAAAAGAAGAACTTTTTAACAATAGACTAAAAAAACCTACAACTATGAGAGGTGTTAATAAAGTAATCCTGATAGGCAATTTGGGCAGAGATCCGGATGTACAGTTTCTGGAAGGTAATATTGCAGTAGCCAAATTTTCACTGGCTACCACTGAAACATTCAAAGACAGAGCCGGCAAGCTCATTTCACAAACAGAATGGCATACAGTGGTGCTATGGCGGGGACTGGCCGAACTGGCGCAGAAATACCTGCACAAAGGCAGTCTGGTTTACATTGAAGGCCGCCTGCGCACCCGCAGCTGGGAAGACAAAGAAGGCAATAAAAAATTTGCCACTGAAGTTGTAGGAGATAACCTGGTTATGCTGGATAAACGCATGGACCTCAACAACCAAGATCACCCCATACCTCACCATAGCAGTACAGGTTCAGGCGGTGGAGAAAACTTTCCGGGACTGGAGATACCCCCTTCACTGAATGAACCCGCAGACGATCTGCCTTTTTAGTTGCAAAAAAATATTAAGTTTCAGACCTACGTAATCCCTTTTAGGGACATTACTTATATTTGCGTGCAGGGAAAGCAATTCTAAGAATTACTTTCCCGCTATTTTTGATTAATTACATCAAAGTTGAACATCTTGGGCATCCTTTCGGCAAGCTACGTATCCTATTTTTTACAAGCCAGCGCACCAATTGGCGCCCCTAACGTGGTGGTATTTCTGCTTGTTATTTTTATCCTCCTTCTGCTCACCTTCATTGTTGCAGGTGCAGAGGTAGCCTTCTTTTCCCTTAATCACAAGGATCTGAATGTGCTCAAAACACGGCAAAATGCCTCCGGCAAACTGATCACCAGGTTGCTGGAAAAGCCTAAATCACTGCTCGCTTCCCTTCAGATAGCAGGAGTGCTGCTCATGATCGCGTTTATCATGATCACCAATTATCTGGTTACCCAGATGGAAGACCTGCAAACCTTACCGGTAGTTTCCCTCCTGGTAAGGATTTCCGCTATCTGCCTCATCTTGCTGTTTTTCGGCCAGATCCTCCCCAGGGTATGGGCTGCGCAAAACAATATCCGTTTTGCCACCTATTTTGCCTGGTTTGTGAGTGGTATTCACGCCACCATGGAACCGATCAGCGATTTTTTTGTTGGCCTCAGCGCCAGCATCGAAGACCGGTTCTTTCACCGGGGCACTGGTCCGGTGAACTACCAGGAAATTGACCAGGCCATCGAAATGAGCGTAGATGCTACCGCTTCACAGGAAGAGAAAAATATCCTGAAAGGGATCCTGAAATTCGGTAATATCACTGTAAAGCAGATTATGCGCGGCCGTTTAGACGTAAATGGCGTGGAATACGACAGCTCCTTTGGCGATATTGTTAAAAGCGTGGCAGACCTGCATTATTCCCGTTTGCCCGTTTATAAGGATAACCTGGACAATATTGTGGGAGTTATTCATACCAAGGATCTCCTGCCCCACCTTGATAAAGGCAGTACTTTCGACTGGCACGAAGTAATGCGCCAGCCCTTCTTTGTACATGGTCATAAGCTGATTGAAGACCTGCTGTCTGAATTCCAGAGCAGGCGGATGCACTTTGCCGTGGTAGTAGATGAATTTGGTGGTACTTCCGGCATTGTAACACTGGAAGATATCATGGAAGAAGTGATCGGCGATATCAAAGACGAATTTGATGAAGAAGAATTTAACTACAATAAGGTAGATAATTTCACTTACGTATTTGAAGGCAAAACCATGCTGAACGATGTTTGCCGCATAATGAACATCTCTCCTGAAACATTTGAAACTGTAAAGGGCGAAAGTGACTCCCTCGGTGGCCTTATACTGGAACTGGCCGGAAAATTTCCTGAAGAAAACAGCGTTATTAACTACAATAACTTCGATTTCACTGTACTGGAAGTCAATAAAATGAGGATCCAGAAAGTACAGGTAACCATCAGGCCGGATGCCGCTGAATAAGTATTACTGCCTGCTAAATAACCGTAAGATGCCAGCGATTAATGGAAAGGCCCTCGCCCTGATCATCGGGCTGATGTGTATATTTGCCGCCTGTGACAACGTACCTACACCAAAACCACGGGGCTATTTCCAGGTAAAATTCCCGGAAAGGAAATACCGCACCTTTGACATGGCCGGATATCCCTACACATTTGAGTATCCTGTATACGCGAATATCGTTAAGGACACCTCCTTTTTTGGTGCAGCACCGGAAAATCCCTACTGGATCAATGTCGACTTTCCTTCCCTGAACGGAAAAATCTATATGAGCTACAAGATCATCGGCCCGGGCAACAACAGCTTTCAGAAGCTGGTAGACGATGCCTTTAAAATGACCTACAAGCACACCTATAAGGCGGAATATATCGATGAAAACCGGATCCATACTGCAAATAATGTAAGTGGCACCTTTTACGAAGTAGGTGGCAACGCCGCTTCCTCCAAACAGTTCTTCGCTACAGATTCGGTAAAACATTTCCTCCGGGGAGCCCTTTATTTTGATATTACTCCGAATGCAGACTCGCTCGCACCCGTATACAAATTCCTGGAACAGGATATGTGGCATATGGTGGAAACCCTGCGCTGGAGATAAGCCCCGAATACTGTAACTTTGTGGTCTTAATAAGATTGTCTGTATACCATTTCAGGCAAAAGACCATTCCCGATGATCATCATTGACGATAAATACATAAGTGACGAAGTAATTGAAGAGCAATTCGTGTGCAATCTGTCGGCCTGCAAAGGTGCTTGCTGTGTAGCGGGCGACTGTGGCGCTCCTTTGGATAAAACAGAAGTTAAAACCCTGAAGAAAATTTATCCGAAAATCAAATCCTACCTCCGGGAAGACGGTATCAGGGAAATTGAGCACACCGGTACCAACACCATTGATGATGAATATGGATATGTGACCCCGATTGTGAATAAAGGCATCTGTGCATATGCTACCATAAATGATCAGGGCATAGTAGGTTGTGGTATTGAAAAAGCATACAACGATGGCGCGGTTGATTTCAAAAAACCCATTTCCTGTCATCTCTACCCTATCCGTATTAAGAAGTACGAAACATTTGAAGCGGTGAACTATGACCGCTGGGACGTTTGCAAACCAGCCTGTAAAAACGGTAAAACCCTGCAGGTGCCAGTGTATCGCTTCCTTAAAGATGCTTTGATCAGAAAATACGGCACGGAATTTTATGAAGTGCTGGATAACATCGCAAGAAAAGAACACCGGTAAATCATTTTCAGATTTAACTATCTTTATTAATTAGGAATATTGCTTGCTTATGCATCAGATAGCATCTACTTTTCTGGAAGAAAGTGAAAAGAAAGCGTCAGATCTCGGCCACCGGCAGACGATCAACTTCAATATAGGTAAATACAATACAGCTGTAAAAGCCGGTAAACAACAGTTTACGGATTTGCCGGGAGCAAGGGAGAGAGCCAAGAACATCAAGTGGAGAGCTATTGAGCACCTGGACAATCACCTGGAAGAATTTGAGCAGAACTTTACCCGTCGCGGAGGTAAGGTGATATGGGCTGAAACCGCCGAACAGGTGCAACAGGAAATACTGGCCATTTGCCAGGCAAAGCAGTGCAAAAGCATTGTGAAGAGTAAGTCGATGGCTACCGAAGAAGTACACCTGAATGCCTTTATGGAAAGCAATGGCATCGAATGCGTGGAAACTGATCTCGGCGAATATATACAACAACTTGACGGAGAGCCTCCCTACCATATTGTTACACCTGCCATGCACAAAAGTAAGGAAGATGTGGCCCGTTTATTTGCGGAAAAACTGGGTACTGATCCAGGTCTCACTCCTGAACAGTTAACCCTGGTAGCACGCGAAAAGCTGCGCCACAAATATCTCCAGGCAGAAATAGGCATCACCGGCGCTAACTTCATCATAGCAGATACCGGTTCTATAGCCATTACGGAAAATGAAGGCAACGCCCGTTTAACCACTGCATTTCCTAAAACACATATTGTATTAGTGGGTATTGAAAAAGTATTACCCTCTATTACAGACCTGGGTTTGTTCTGGCCATTACTGGCTACCTATGGTACGGGGCAGCAGGTTACCGCTTATAACAGTATTTTCAGTGGTCCGCGCCAGGAAGGAGAAACAGACGGCCCGGAAGAAATGTACGTGATCCTGATGGACAATGGCCGCACGAATATCCTGCAGGATACCACTGCCCGCGAGAGTCTTTACTGCATCCGCTGCGGCTCCTGCCTCAATGCCTGTCCTGTTTATAAAAATATTGGCGGGCACTCCTATGCCGCCACTTACAGCGGCCCTATTGGCTCCGTGATCACCCCACACCTGAAAGGGATGGATTCATACATGCACCTGAGCTTTGCATCATCGCTTTGTGGCAATTGTACCGAAGTGTGCCCGGTTCGCATTAACCTGCATGAACTGTTACTCCACAACCGCCAGAAGGCCGTAGAGGAAAACTATACTTCCGGTGGAGAAAAATTTGCCTGGTTTATGTGGAAGCAGGGCTGTGGCAGCCGGAAAATGATGAATATGGCGAGTGGGAAAATGAAAAATTTCCTGCTGCGGAGATTCTTTGCCAAAAGCTGGGGAGATAACCGTGAATTACCCGTATTTGCAGCCAAATCCTTTAACCAGCTGTGGAAAGAGCGGAGATAGCTACTTATCTTTTTTTATTGTAAACTTTACCCTGACTTTTACTTTGGCCGGCTTTCCGTCTGATGCGGGTATCCACGCAGGACCTTCTTTGATCACACGGATAGCTTCAGCATCACATGCCTCATTCAGGTGACGGATAATTTTGAAATCCTGCAAGCTGCCATCCGGCATAACGATAAAGGATACACGTACTGTACCGGAATACTTATTCTCAGGGTTAACCGTTTTGGTTTTCAGGTAATTTTCAAAGGCAGTTTCCCCCGTTACCGGAGCGGGCGCCCGGTAGGCCATGTTATCTGCGTCTGATGATACTTCCAACCCCGCTACTCTACCCGCTACCACTACCTGCGCACTATCAGTAATACTATTCTGCTGGAGTACGCTTACCGAACCTGTGACATTTTGTTTCTTTTGTACGCCATAACCTATCACCACTACTTCATTCAGCGCACTTCTCTGACTGTCGGGTTTTCCCAATGCCAGGCTGTTTTGCCCACGGATCCTTATCTGGGTATCTTTTTTACCGGGCTCAGAAGGCACAAAACTCCGCTGGTCTTCCCGGCGTTCGGCCTGTACACCCGGCGTTACAGCAGGAATACCGGATAAATCAGGTACCTTTTTATTGGTGGACGGAATTGTTTCATTAACCTTTTCGTTTTGGACATAAGGTATTATTCTGTCTGTTGCTTCTGTTGCCTGTTCCTGGCTTTCCTGCTGCTTTTTAGCTGTTTCAGGAGCGGCTGGTGTAGCGGGAGTACTTTTTTTAGCAAGATGATCTGCATTTGCCGTGGCTGGAGCAGTATCCCCATGTTCGGAGAATACCGGTGAAGCCTGCCGGGATGACTCAGGGGTATTTACGCCGGCAATAGGTGCTGTCTGCTGTTGATTCCAGAGGAACCAGCCCGCAGAAAACATGAGGAGCAAAATAGCGGCGGCAGCGGCAGCCCTGTAAATCATAGGACGGATGCGGCCTCTGGAAGCGATCCTTTCTGACAGCCTGAAAGCAAGCTCTTCCTGGTGAGCGGCCTGTTCCGGCGTATGCAGGGCATATCCTTCCAGGGCGTCTGCCAGGAACGGGTCATCCAGCGCCTGGCGTTCCAGGGCATGCATGGCCTTATCGTCCAGCTCCCCTGCCAGGTATTGGCGGATGAGCCCGGCGAGCTCCTCCGGTTTTATATGTGGCCGCTTATCAGTCATGCTGCTGTTCCATACATATTTTCAGGTTACGCTTTCCGTTCTGGATATAGCTTTTCACCTTATTCATTTCATATCCGGTAATAACACTTACTTCCCGGTAGCTTTTTTCTTTCAGGTAGAACAGATCTACACTGCGCTTTTGCTCTTCTGGTAAGGTTTCCAGGCATTTTTCCATGCTCTGCAGGTTATCTTCCAGGGACATTCCGTTGTCATGATGCCCGTTTTCCTGGTTTTCCACAATGAGGTGGTCATCAATAGATACCTGCCGGGACTCCTTATTTTTCATAGCCCGCAGTTTCATTAAGCAATGATTCCGGGTAAGTACATGCAGCCAGCTTTTAAAATTCTGGACTTCATGTTGCTTCAGCTTTACAATTAACTCCTCAAAGATCAGCATTACAGCGTCTTTACTGGCTTCTTCATCAAAATATCTCAGGCATACCCCATATACCAGGTTCATATAACGCTGATAAAGGGCTGCGAGAAAGTCCAGTTTCCCGGTGGCTTTAAACTCATCGATCAACCAGGCATCATCTGCATCCTGCATGATATTTTGTTTGATAAAAGACATTTATGGCGGCTGTTCTCTGGCCTTAGCTTTAAAATTATACTGATTTACAAGCCAGCAATACTATTATTTTTTTGAATATTATAAGATGAAAATAAGAAAGCACCGGGAATTCCGGTGCTTTCTCTTATAAATTCCAATAATTGTTATTAGTGCCTGAAATGACGCATACCAGTCATCACCATTACCATATCATGTTGTTTACAGAACTCAACAGAGTCGTTGTCTCTCACAGAGCCGCCAGGTTGAATTACGGCTGTAATGCCATGTTCATGTGCAATGCTCACACAGTCGTTGAACGGGAAGAATGCATCAGAAGCCATGGCTGCGCCTTTCAGGTCGAAGCTGAACTGTCCTGCTTTTTCAATTGCATGACGCAACGCATCGATACGGGAAGTTTGGCCGCAGCCTTTACCGATCAGCTGTTGATCCTTCACCAGGGCAATAGCATTTGAT
This sequence comes from Chitinophaga polysaccharea, assembly GCF_902150045.1. Lineage (GTDB taxonomy): Bacteria > Bacteroidota > Bacteroidia > Chitinophagales > Chitinophagaceae > Chitinophaga > Chitinophaga polysaccharea_A. The sequence goes on along the minus strand of NZ_CABFVU010000001.1, from coordinate 2,629,289 downwards.
TTCAGGTGTTTGCAAACAATATTGGCAAATTCCAGGTCAGATTTTTCAGCTGGTGTAGCAGGGCGGGCGCCTACATCATTCCATTCTTTGTAATTGCCGTTATCGCTATCCTGCAGTAATACGCCGTTCAATACATTTTTGAACATGTATTTGCTTTTCACCGGTTGTTTCTGTTCCAGGAGAATACGATTCTTTTTAGCCTGCAGTACGGTAAGCGCATCTGCATCAAAGCCCGGTGCGATCAGGATCTCAAAGAAGATCTCACTGATAGATTCAGCGGTAGTTTTATCGATCACCTTGTTGGTTACCAGCACGCCGCCAAAAGCGCTTTCCTTATCGCCAGCCAGGGCTGCATCCCAGGCTTCTTTCAGAGTGGCCCTTGATGCGATACCACAAACGTTGGTATGTTTAATAACGGCAAAGGTAGTAGCTTCAAATTCCTGGATAAGCTGGCAGGCAGCATCTACATCCACCAGGTTGTTGAAAGATAATTCCTTCCCGTGCAGTTTGTTAAAAATCTCATCAAGATTGCCATAGAAAACACCACGTTGATGCGGGTTTTCTCCATAACGGTTCACCTGCCCTTCCGGAACAGAAAGCTGGAAATTTGCTCCCGGCTCATTATTCAGGAAATACTGGGAAATTGCCACATCATAGTGGGCGCAAACTTCAAATGCTTTGGCTGCAAAGCTCCTGCGTTCTTCGATGGTAGTAGCGCCATTGTTATCGGTCAATACCTTTTCGAGATCTGCATACTGATCTTTGGAAGCAACAATTACTACATCTTTATAGTTTTTGCCGGCGGCACGGATCAGGGAAATCCCGCCTATATCAATTTTTTCGATAATGGTTTGCTCAACTGTAGTACTCTTTACGGTTTCCTCAAACGGGTACAGGTCAACGATCACCAGGTCTATTTCCGGGATCTGGTATTCCTTAAGTTGTTCCAGGTCCTGAGGGTTATCGCGACGAGCCAGAATACCACCAAATATTTTTGGATGCAGGGTTTTAACGCGTCCGCCCAAAATAGAAGGATAAGCGGTCAGGTCTTCAACAGCTACGCATTTCACACCAAGGTCTTCAATAAATTTTTGCGTACCGCCGGTGGAATAAATGGTAACACCCTGTTCACCTAATTTTTTAACAATGTTCTCCAGGTTATCTTTATAGAAAACGGAGATCAGCGCTGATTTAATTTGCTTTTGCATGAATGGAAAACATTAGAAATTAATAACATAGGCTCCCTGGTCCGGAACCGAAAAGAAGCGCAAAGTTAACACGTAACATTCATTTTTCCATTTTCCGGGCTTCGAAATGTAGAGAAGCGATTTAAACCGAGGCTGTACCCGTTATAAATAGTTGTGAAATAACTCATTAAGTTATAAAAATCTGTATTTTGACCTCGTATCTTTTTACTTCCTCCCTAAGCCAAAACGGGAAGCGTAAATCAATTGCCATCAAACTGTTCATCGCAACTTTAAAACAAATGCGCCCTGCTCTCCAATGGAGTAATACCTTATTCGCATCATCTCACATTCACTTTTCCATTTCCTGATCCTCCATGAACTGTTGGAAGCAGCCAGAATTAGGGTATCAAAAGTATAAAAATCACTCAACCGTTGGATACTAACAGGCGGGTTACATGTTAACAAAATATAGTTAGTCCGGAATTTTTCAGGTGGTAGCCGTCCGGGTAGCATACTGTCTATGATCAGTAGTTTCTTACCCTGAAAACTCAGAAAACGTCCATATCGCTGAAAAGTGGCTATACTACCTGTTTGAACGCGCAGATCAGATCGTGCATTCAGAAGTTGCTGTGCCACTGGCAATTGCCATACACTGTCATTGCCGGCAAATTGTACGTTATTACCTTTTACACAATCAATGGCCGTATAGGCGGGCACGTTATAAACAATCAGGCTGCATTGTTGTCTGCAAATCATAATCCGGTGTACACGAACAATGAGGAATGCCCAGGTACAAAAAAGTCCCGTCCACAAACCAGGTCTGAACTTTACCAGCAGCCACAATGCCAGCCCCGCGATTAACAGATAGAGCAACAGGGTTTGAGCCAGAGAGCAGTGAATGTTCCTGATCAGCGCACCTGGCAACTCTCCGATCCAACCAACGCAACTGTTCATCAAAAAAATGAGGTACTTCAGCGTCTTGCCCAGCCAAACTGCCGCCCCTCCGAAAGGGGCAATAAACAGGAGGATCACTTCTCCATAAATAATCAGGGTAGATAAGGGAACGGCCAACAGATTAGCTGGCAGAAAGTAATTAGGGAACTGGTGAAAATAAAATAAACTCACCGGGGTGGTGGTGATCTGGGCAGCCAGCGATACGGCTGTCATTTGCCAAAGCCAATCGGCCCACCTGTATTTACATTGAAGTAACTGATAAACCGGCTGATAAAAAAGCAGGATCCCGAGTACCGCCAGGTACGACAATTGAAATCCTGCATCCGCTACCAGGTAAGGGTTAAAGCATAATAACATGGTAGCTGAAGCAGCCAGCGTATTATAAATACTACTATGTCGATACAATATGAAACGCCCTATGGTAATGCCTGTAAACATCACGGCAGAGCGGAGCACCGAGGCCGATGCTCCTGTAAGCAATGCAAATCCCCACAGCACCAACAGAACGATCACTGCTCTTGTGATATTGATCCAGCGATGTACGGGCAACCATTGCAATAACCACAACAGCGTACCATATAACAGGGCAAGGTGCATTCCTGATATGGCAATCACATGCACGATTCCTGTATTGCTGTAGCTCCGTACCACTTCCCGGTCAAGATCCTGGCGATAACCGATCAGCAGTGCTTCCGCCATACCTGCTTCAGGTCCGTTGCCGATATATTTTTTCAGATTAGATAAACAATACTCCCTTGCCTGTAGTAATAACTGTTGAACAGGCTGCCCACGGTTATGTGGTAGCCGGTAAAAGTCATGCGGACGGAGGTACAACTGCTGATAAACCTGTTGCGTTACCAGGAATTGCTGATAATCAAACGCACCGGGATTACCATTGAACTTAACAGATTCAGGCCTTTTACGGACTATCAGCTCATCACCATAACGAAGGACCTGCGAACCGTTATCTTTTCCCGTATAAAGCAGCAAATACCCTTTTACTGGCATCCATTCACTCAACCTCTGTACTGCCATTACCTGCGCAATGGTTTTAAACGAACGGAGGGTTTCCTGTGGGGGCTCATTGATACGCAATAAATATAACGGTGTATCATTAGTACTGGAATAACCGTAAAATCCTTTACTGTGGCGGAGATCAGCTTTATGCATCAGGAGGCCTCCACAACAGCAGATCAATATAAAAATAAATGTTCCCGGTAACCAGGCAGCGGTGAATCGCCACTGTAGCGGCAAATAACGAAATGCCAACACGGCGGCAATGCAACTGCCTGCCAATGCAAAATATAAAGTAGGATACAGCGGTACATACAGCTGAAGTATTATGCCAGCCACTAAGGGTACAATGATACGCAGAAAGGGTGCACGCTTCCAGCACATCACAACAAACAATGTTGATTCAAATTCCATGTAGGGTTAACTTTTATCAGGTATAACAAACCTCGCATTTGCACCTGGCAAAAGTGTTTTGTAAATGTTAAAGGTGGCTGTTGGAGCCGCTAATATTTATATATGATAACTTGAAAACTTTCACCTTCAGTAAATAAATCTTCATTAACCAGCAAATATTAATATTTATCCAATATATTAATAATCAAATTTTAATATATTATTAACTTTATCATCTGTTATTGATTAGTTAACATCTCTTTTAAATATAATATTATTTGTAAACTGCATTACCGGTCACGCTATATGAATTGTATCAAGATTCAATAGTCGTGTCTTTAATGGTTATTTTGAGGGAAAAGAAGGAGCCTGATTTTTATCAGGCTCTGTTTTTTTTCAGCTAAATGGATAAATAAAAGCCCTTCCGGTACCGGAAGGGCTTTTATTATTTAGTCCTTGAAGGGAGTTTATTTGCTCAGATACATGCTCTTTTCCTTGAACAGCTGCCTGAAGTACGGATCACGCAGATCTTTGATAAAGCGGATCGCTTCTCCCGTAGATTTCATTTCAGGTCCAAGCTCCTTGTTTACACCCGGGAATTTGTTGAAAGAAAATACCGGCTCCTTGATTGCAAAACCGGTCAGTTTCTTTTCAATAGTGAAGTCCTTCAGCTTATTGGCGCCAATCATCACTTTGGTAGCAATATTCAGATAAGGCACCTGATAAGCTTTGGCGATAAACGGCGTGGTACGTGATGCACGCGGGTTAGCTTCAATCACAAACACATTGCCATCCTTGATCGCAAACTGAATGTTGATCAGGCCACGGATATTCAGGGCCCTGGCTATTTTCTCCGCGTAGTACTCCATGGTGGTCACTTCAATCGGCGACAAATTAAAGGCCGGTAGCAAAGCATGGCTGTCGCCACTGTGGATACCTGCCGGTTCAATATGCTCCATCACTCCCATCACATGGAAATCAGTACCGTCAAAAATACCGTCTATTTCTGCCTCCTGGCAACGATCCAGGAAGTGATCGATCAATATTTTGTTTCCTGGCAGATGCCTGAGCAGGCTCAGTACAGATTCTTCCAGTTCTTCTTCATTAATAACAATCCTCATACGCTGTCCACCCAATACATAAGAAGGGCGTACCAGCACCGGGTAACCTACTTCTTTCGCTACATCAATAGCGTCATCTGTATTATAAGCAGTACCATATTTAGGATAAGGAATACCCAGTTCTTTCAGCATGTCGGAGAAACGGCCACGGTCTTCCGCAATATCCATATTATCAAAGGAAGTCCCGATGATCTTCACTCCATTTGCTTCCAGGCGTTTGGCCAGTTTCAATGCGGTTTGTCCGCCCAGCTGCACAATCACACCTTCCGGTTTTTCCAGTTCAATAATTTCCCAGAGATTCTCCCAGAACACCGGCTCAAAGTACAGTTTATCCGCCATGTCAAAATCGGTGGATACTGTTTCAGGGTTACAGTTCACCATAATCGCTTCATATCCGCAATCCTGGATGGCCTGCAAACCATGGGTACAGCAGTAATCAAACTCAATACCCTGGCCGATCCTGTTAGGACCAGAACCGAGTACAATGATCTTCTTCCTGTCTGTTGGAATACTTTCGTTGACAGTATCGAAGGTCGAATAGAAGTAAGGCGTTTTAGCTTCAAACTCTGCACTGCAGGTATCTACCATTTTGAAAGTACGGGTAATGCCCAGTTGCTTACGTTTTGCGTATACTTCGTCTTCATCACAATCACCGAACAACACAGCCAGCTGTGCATCAGAGAACCCGAGTTTCTTGGCGTCCCTGAGCATATCTTCGGAAACAGATTGCAGTTCGAGTTCCGCCAACTGTTTTTCCATATTCACGATATCCTGGATCTGGTTCAGGAACCAGCGGTCAATATAAGTGAGCTGGTGAATATGCTTTACGGATACACCGGCCATCAGGGCATCCTTGATACGGAAAATACGGTCCCAGGTAGGGCGCTTCAGTTTCTCTACCAGTTGTTCACTCTTCATAAGCGACTTACCATAGTAACCGAGTCCTATTGCATCGTTCTCGAGACTCTGGCAGGCCTTCTGCAGCGCTTCAGGGAAAGTACGCCCGATAGACATTACCTCTCCTACTGATTTCATCTGCAAACCTAAAGTATCATCGGCACCTTTAAATTTATCGAAGTTCCAGCGTGGCATTTTTACAATCACATAATCCAGTGCCGGTTCGAAGAAAGCAGAAGTAGTTCTGGTGATCTGGTTTTCCAGTTCATCCAGTGTATAACCAATGGCCAGTTTAGCGGCTATTTTTGCAATCGGGTAACCGGTTGCTTTGGAAGCCAGTGCAGAAGAACGGCTTACACGCGGATTAATTTCAATAGCGATCAGCTCTTCGTTTTCAGGATTGAGAGAGAACTGCACGTTACAGCCACCGGCAAAGTTGCCAAGGTCGCGCATCATTTTCATGGCCTTGTTGCGCATGTCCTGGAATGCAGTGTCGCTCAGGGTCATTGCTGGCGCCACGGTAATGGAATCACCAGTGTGGATCCCCATAGGGTCCAGGTTTTCCACGGTACAAATGATAACCACGTTATCATTCTTGTCACGTAATAATTCCAGTTCAAACTCTTTCCATCCGAGTACGGCTTTTTCTACCAGTACCTCATGGATAGGAGATGCTTTCAAGCCACGGTCCAGCGCTTCGTCCAGGTCTTCCCTGCTATGTACGAAACCTCCACCTGTACCACCCAGCGTGAATGATGGACGGATCACCAGGGGGAAGCCGATTTCCTGGGCAAATTCTTTCCCTTCCAGGAAGGAGTTGGCTGTTCTGGCCGGCGCTACCGGTATACCCAGCTGGATCATCCACTGGCGGAACTGTTCACGGTCTTCCGCTTTATCAATGGCTTTGATGTCAACCCCGATCAGACGAACGTTATTTTTTTCCCATATTCCCAGTTCGTCTACTTCTTTACAAAGGTTCAGCGCAGTTTGGCCGCCCATAGTAGGTAAAACGGCATCTATCTGGTTTTCTTCCAGGATCTGCTCAATGCTTTCCACGGTCAGTGGCAGCAAATAAACCTTATCAGCCATCATTGGATCCGTCATGATGGTAGCCGGGTTGGAATTAATCAAAATCACTTTAATTCCTTCTTCCCGCAGCGAACGTGCTGCCTGGGAACCGGAATAGTCAAATTCGCAAGCCTGACCAATAATAATGGGTCCAGAACCGATAATGAGTACAGATTTGATAGATGAGTCTTTTGGCATTTGTGTAATCTATTGAAAATGAAAAACCAAATTGATTTTTCTGCCGTTCGAGGGAACAAAAAAATCGTGCAAAGCTACGGCATTTGAATTTTATAAATGGAAATAAATTTTGTTTGGAAGAAGATTTTTTTTTGAGAGAGAGAATAAATACCCATTGTTTTATATGTTAATTTTATCTTATTCAGATAAAAATTTCATTTATGGAGGATCGGATGATGGTTTTCTGAACGACGGGTACAAGGAGGCAGATTACCCCCGTTGAAGACGCCATCACCTTACGCTTTTACCTTCAGTTACGTATCAACAGGCTCATCAACGAAGAAGTATCAATGGAGAACCTGCTCAGGCACACACTGGCATTGATAAAGAAATTAAGCTCCCTGAATTAACAGCAAAAGAACGGTCCCGGATTTTTCCGTATAAATACTTATCCTGATCTCATCTTAATCTCCTAACTTTATCATCCGCAGTTAAAACATACCTGCGCTACAACCCCAAAACGACTGGCACTAATTCTACATCAGCCCTGCCCTGCAGGGAATCTTGCTTCTATTTTATATTTAACACCCCAAAAATCAAATGTCATGCGTACAGCTGAAATTCATTATGGCGACGATGGTCGCGTAGATGTTGCCGTTCCTAAAGGCACCAAACTGGAAGAAATTACCAAACTGCAATCCATGGTGATCAAACAGATCAATCCCCGCGGCTGCCAGGCCTGCCTATCCGGCGTTCATTTTAACATCCGTGAAAAACTTGAACAAGTGATCAAGGTAGATCTGGATAAAATGGCTGTGATTAAAGACATTGCCTTCAAACAACATTAATCCGGATGGGGGTGTGTCAATGGTACAGGGTAGCTCTTAGCAACTTCGTTTAAACCCGATGCACCCTCATTTTAAACTTCCCGCCATGTCACAAGGATTGTCAACTACCAGGACTGGCCGCCTTTATCAGCAAACTATTCCACAGCTGGGTGTAGGCCTGCTTTATAACCCTTCGCTGGAGTTATACCTCGATGCCTGCCCAGGCATATGCGACTATGTGGAAATCATTCCTGATATGTTCTGGACGGACCGCGGCAACCTCGCACCGCACAGGTTTGAGGAAATTGAATCGTGGATGAAAGTGCTGGATAAAATAGCAGCACAATATCCCCTGACCTCTCACAATATCTCCTACTCCCTGGGTAGCGCAGGCATCTTCGATAAATCCTATCTCTATAAAATGAAGGAATGGCATGAGCGCTACCGCTTTAAATGGCATAGTGATCATCTCTCTTTTGTAAAAGTGCATAACGAACAACAGGAAGAGCATAATGCCGGGCTGGCCGTACCTGTACCATACGATTATGAAGTGCTGGATATGATAGGTGGACGCATCAATGCCATCAAATGCTCTATCAGCACACCATTCCTGGTAGAGAACAATGTTTACTTCATTGACCTTCCCGAACAGGAGCTGAGTGAAACAACCTTTCTGAATGAGCTGTCGCACGATACTTCCTGCGGATTACTGCTCGATATCCATAACGTATATACGAATGCGGTAAATCATCACTTCGATGCGAAGGCTTTTATTGCGCAACTGGAACTGGATAAAGTTATTGAAATACATATTGCAGGAGGAAATGAAATGGCCGGCATGTACACAGACTCCCACGCAGGGCCTTGCCCGCCGGAAGTATGGAACCTGCTCGATTATACGTTGCCGTTAGTACCAAATTTATGCGGTATCACCTTCGAGTTTCATGAATCTTATTTTCACCTGCTGCAATTTGACGGTATTACCCGCGAGCTGAACAGGGCAAAAGCAGCCTGGAACCTTTATCATACCTGAATACTATGTCACTTCTGTCTTTTCAGAAAGCATTGACAGACCTGATTGCCTCCCCGCAATTATGTTTGCAGCTACGCAATGATCCGCAAGCGGTATTGCTACAATACGATTTAACCAACCGCGAGCGCCTGCGACTGCGAACGGTGGTGTATCAGCGGGGCATGTCTGTAAGCTGTACCCTTTACCGGGTTAACCGGATCACGCCTGTTTACACGATGCTTCCCTATACCTGCTTTTTATTAGGAGCACAGCTGATGCCGGTAATAGAAGAATTCTGGGCAATTGATAACCGGTCGGATCTTCAATTCAAAAGGGAGATCAGCATCTTCGGGGAGTTCCTGTTACAGAAACTGCTGAGCGGGGAACTTGTAAATCCTTATCTGCGGGAGATTGTAGTAATGGAACTGGCCATCAATGAATTGAAATTTTTACCGAGGAAATTACTGATAGAAAACAACAACGAAGAAACAGGGCTGCATCCGCTGGTAAGATTGGTGCCATTTGATCATTCGCCCGGGCCATTGCTCACAGCGCTTGCCAACATGCAGCTACCGGAGCAGGAAGAAGATACCGGCGAATACTGGTTAATGCTCGATCACAGGGAGGAAGAGCTTTCTTTCCGTGCGCTGCCCCACAAAAGCAGGGCAGCAGCAGGATGATTATAATTTTATTCTGGAAGACATGACTGCGATAGCTGCGCCCATAACTGCGATCATAGTAAAGGCTACACCAAGATTAGTGGCTTGAGCCACAAATCCTATCAGCGGCGGGCCAAACAGGAACCCGAAATAGCCAATGGTGGAAACCGTAGCCAATGCCATTCCCGGAGGTAATTTCGTAGACTTACCGGCAGCACTGTATACCAGTGGCACTACGGCAGACACGCCTGCGCCCACTAACATAAAGCCCAGCATAGCCGGAATAAAGTAAGGAAAAATAACCGCCACCAGTAAGCCGCTGGCCGTGAGGCCTCCGCTTATCAGCAGCATCTTTTTCACGCCCAGCCGTGTAGTCAGGTAATCGGCTACAAAACGGCCGGAAGCCATTGTGCTCATAAACGCGGCATAGCCGGCGCCGGACCATCCTTCCCTTACCTGTATTACCCTGCGGAAGTATACCCCACTCCAGTCAAACATAGTACCCTCGCAAATCATTGAGCACATTGCAATAATTCCAAGTGTGAACAGGAACGCATCCGGTTTTCCAAACAGAGAAGGAGCGTTGTTTTCATTGGTAACCCGCACCACCAGCCGGTTCATTGTGAGCGCAACAAGGATCCAGGAGACTGCAGTAACAATTAAAAAGTGATACACCGGGGCAAGATGCAAACCTGTCATCCAGGTACCAAAAGCCGCGCCCGTAAAACCGGCTACGCTCCACAATCCGTGAAACGACGCCATAATGGAACGGCCATACATGGCTTCCACTCCTACTGCCTGCGTATTCACTGCTATATTGGCGAGGTTACCACAAAAACCAAAGAATACAAGACATACACTCAGCTCCCAGGAAGTATGCGCCAGCCCGAGCATTGGCAACACAACAGAATAGGCAACCGCCGCGATAAGCAATACCTGCCGGCTGCCATATTTAGATACCAGTATACCCGCCACCGGAAGGGAGATGATGGACCCTACCGGCAAAGCCAGCAAAACGCTTCCGAGCCCGGCATCATTTAATTTTAATGCCAGCTGTATATCCGGAATACGCGAGGCCCAGCTGGAAAAACATAATCCGGTTAAAAAAAACAAGGCACTCACCGCGATGCGGGTAGCCCTTTTATTAATCATTACCATCGATAGATCGTGTAACATCTTCGGTCAGATAAAAGTTGAATTGATCAGATTACCTGTATACCCAGGTTAATATAAGGTTTCAAGGAAGGCAGGTCCGGGTTGTCTGTAATAATTGTATCCAGGCCTGTTATATCGCATACTTTAAAGGGTTCTGCCGTTCCCATTTTATCACTGGTTGCCAGTGCAATGGTTTTGTTGGCAGATTCCACCATTGCGCTTTTTACGTCTGCTTCACCAAGATCCAGGCCGGTTACACCTGCATCCGGATGCAAACTGCAAATGCCCAGAAAGCATATGTCTGCCCGCATTTTTTCCAGCATACGGATGGTATCCATACCGCCGGCTGTTTGGGAATCCTTACCAATCAACCCGCCGGTAAAGATCACTTCAATCACCGGATGCTCAATCAGCTGCGCTACGATGGGTACACTGTTGGTAATAACCCTGATATGCAGGTTGGCAGGAAACAATTTCGCCAGCATCAGGGTAGAAGTACCCCCATCGAGAATAATTGTTTGCCCGTTGTGCAGGTACGACAAAGCTTTGGTAGCAATATGCTTCTTATCATCTTCATGATATACGATACGTTCCTTAAAAGAATAGGGATTCGGGGAATGCGGGATAGCTCCTCCCCGAACTTTGATCAGTTGCCCGTTCTGTGCAAGGGATTCCAGGTCCCTTCGCACGGTATCCTCCGATACCTGCAAGTCGCTGCTAAGCTCTGCCTGCAGTACCTTATGATCTGTTTGCAGCTTTTTAAGAATATAATCCAACCGTTCCTCTCTCAACATAAGTCATGCTATTTTATGCAATATTATGAAAGATTATGCAATAATTTGCGAATTATGGCATAACTTTGCATAAAACAGCAAAATATGGCAAGAATAGCAATCGACATGGACAATGTAATGGCAGATCTCACCCAGCATCTGCTGGATGTATATGCTAAAGAGTACGGGGAAGTAATAGACCCGGAACGTTTAAACAACATACCGGAGGGCAGTGCTTTTCCTGAAGGCGTGGCCATGAAAATATTAAGGACTCCTGGCTTTTTCAGGGGTATACCGGTAATGGCCGGGGCAAGGGAGGTAGTGAAGGCGCTGGCAGACCAGCATGAAGTTTTTGTGGTGTCTGCAGCAATGGAATTTCCTTTATCACTGGCGGAAAAACACGCATGGCTGAATGAGCATTTCCCTTTCATCAGCTGGAAAAACATTGTATTCTGCGGATCCAAAACCATTGTGGAAGCGGATTATATGATCGACGACCACGACAAAAACCTGAGTACATTTAAAGGAACGCCGCTTCTGTTTACAGCGCCGCACAATTTGCCCCTTACGGATTATAAAAGGGTCAATAACTGGGAAGAAGTAGCCGCCTTCTTTGCGTTAACTCCTGCAAAAAGCAATGGGGAGCTCCTGGCTGTAAACTAAGCTCAGGGCTCACCTGGCTTCCAGGACATTGATCTTTTTTTCAAGGGTGTTCACTTTACGGATATACTGCTGTACTTCCATACACTTATCCAGGTAAGCCTCCGCCCAGTTAACTTCCTGCTTTATTGACTGCGGCCCCATAAAGTAGCCGGGCAACAATCCCAGGTGATGATGTAGCTGCTGTAGCTGTGTATCGCTGAATATCGCGGAGTCGAGCCATTCATGCACTTCACTTATTGATAGCTGCAGCCGGGCCGCCAGTTGTTTATCTTTTATTTTCTGCTTCGCAAGATAGAGCTGCAACAGTTCTCCATGATGCCAGGAATTCCCTTCCAGTGAATTCCAGTTACAGAAATCTTCCAGCGTAATAGGGATGGCTCCCAGCAATATATCCAGCTTTTCTCTTTTGATAGCTGCCAGCGAAAAATAACGATACAATCCCTGTGGGGTTAGTCCGGTTTTCTTTGCATAGTGAAGGATTACAATTCGTTTTTGCCTTAAAATACGCCGCAACCTGGCGCCCGCGTGAACATAATATGGAACTGACATTTACAGAATTCCTGTTTTGGTGAGAAATGGGGTGCATATACAAATATAATACTTTTTTATTCTCAAAACAGGGCCTGCTACCTCATTTTATAAATGATTATCAGGATAGCTATCAGCAAATATCATTATAATAACAAAACCGTGATTTTAATCCTTTTGTTTACGGAAGGCAGCCAATTCCTTTTTTAACTGCAGTACTTCATCTTTCAGGGCGGCATGGCTTTTCAGCAGCTGTGTATACTCTTCCAGCTGTTTATAATACTTTTCCCGTAACAGCATCATTTCCTCGCTGTCTGTGTTCCTGCCTTCCTGCAGGGTACCTGGATTAAGAAAACTTTCCACACTCATATCCAGTCCTTTCGCGACTCTTTCCAGTTCGTCCGGTGAGAAACTTTCCTTTTCAAATAGATTGTACATTGTGCGGCGACTCATCTCCAAACGGCTTGCCAGCTTACTTTTGTTTAGCCCTTTCTCTGCAATAATGTGCTGTAAGCGTTCTCCGTGGTGTATGTTTTTTCCAATGGTCAGCTGCATAGCGCCATTCCACCTCATAAACTCTTCCGGGGTAATGCCGATAAGGGAACAAAAGCGCTCCATGGTAGCACGTTTCATGTCGCTTTTCCGCAAGTGGTAATGAGCTATTTGATTTGTAAAACCGGCCATAGTGGCGAAATCTACAATCTTTATCTTTTTCTGCTTTAAGATCTGTTTCAACCGGTGTCCCATGTGTATCAGGCTCGACTGCATCCTTTTTTCATTTTAAATTATGATGCTACATACAGGATGACCTGTCGTATTATCGTATAATTTAACAATTAATATTTCATTCTGTAAATAAAAATATCAATTTAACAAAAAAAATATAAGCCTGTAAACAGCCCTGGCCAACAAAACGCACACTAACTGTAAAGCGTATACGCAAAAACGGCAACAAGAAATATTTATCGATTTAATAGTTATGAAATCAGAATGATAACAATCAGGATTATTGTGTAACCAATACACATCATTTTCAGCTTAACGAATCATAAACAAATACATGATTTTACCTCCAAATCAGCCACAGTAGCCTATTACATCACTATATAATTTTTTTATAGAAAGTAAAGTTTTATAATTATAAATTGCATGATTATAAATATATTTGCTTACACCTTAAAGTAACTTTAAAACATGTTCTACTACTCTGACAATTCATTTGTTAACCATATCCGATCATTCTCAAAACAATATCCATTATGAGCAAGGAACCAATAAATGTGCTGCTCGACATTCACACCAAACTTTCAGGTTTACCGGTGGTATTCAGGGAAAAAGTATGTGAAGAATGCAACTGGAGCACACCCACATTCTATCGCAAGATGCGCGGAAAGGATAAGCCTAATCCAAATGAGAAGGGGAAAATTATTCCTGCTCTCAGCAATGCGGAAAAGCAAAAGATCATTGAAATCATGGAAGAGGTATTTGCATCCTGCGAAGAAGACCTGGAAAAATACCGGAAACGTACCCGGTGATCACTTTGCCTTTCATCCGCTGTCTGTAGAAACATCTTCCGTAAAAATCATCATGCGCCGTAAAGCCTTGTTCCCCACCCCGGGCAAACAAGGCTTTACTTTTTGATCGCGGCGAATTTTGTCTGACTCAGGATTATGCTGATTACATAGATTTTATTTTAAGGGGGCTTTCTATTACACCCTTGAGTGATGTTTGCCTGGGCACATCTTCTATTTCATTAACACCCTTTAATGATAGCCTCGCATTGCTGATCAGGACCGGCACACCGTCTGCTTTCCATTGGAACCCGATATTTGCCTGCAATGCCTGAGCAACAGGCACATCTCTGTTTCTATTAAACCTTTGTACAATACCTGTCCTTAATGCAGGCCAACACGCTACTGTTCCGTTAAAACGCCGACCACCGATAATCTTTTAACCGGATCCTTATTTAACATCCCCACTGTTTCCGTTGAAACTCATTGGATCCGGAAGCTGTCGGGTTTATCCATATCGATTCCGTTGAACTCATTGGAAAAATCCCGCCTGCACCTGCAAACTATCCTTAATGCCTAGCACATTATTAAATCCCACATCAACTAAGTTTTTCTTTTTAAAACTAAATTCTTAGTTTTAAGATTATAAACTACTTTTTATGCATCGGACAATCCAATGTTTTTTCAGCCTGATTTTGCTTATTTCTATAGCTTCTCCCGCACGGGCACAGGATTCTATCAACCGCGCACAGGTAATGGACTATCTTCAGAACCAGCAATATGAAGCCGCCATCAGCTATCTGCAGCCGCGGGTTCAGGAAAATAATATCGGTCAGCTATCCCTCCTCGCATATACTTACTATCTGTCCGGAAAAACAAAAGATGCTATTAACCATTATGAAAAAGTATTACTGCTGGATAGTACCAACGTGGCGGCCCATCAATATCTTGCCGGCATCAGTATGCAGATGGAAAGCCCTCTCCCCGCCGTTTTTCATTACCGGCACATCATCCGGCTACAACCCACTAACGCCACTGCCTGGAAACAACTTAGTTTTGCCTGCTTCGCTGCACAACAACCGGACACAGGGTTCGTTTACCTGCAGAAAGCATATGCCCTTAATCCGGCAGATCCAAAAGTGACCGCGCGGCTTGGTGAAGAACTGATAGAGAAACAACAGTATCCGCTGGCAGACAGCATTCTACGTGCCTTCCTGAAAACGGACTCCCTTCAACCCTCTGTTATTATGACCGCTATCAGGTCTGCCTGGTTCCTGAAAAACTACACCCGCTGTACAGACCTGGGCACCCAACTGATGCGAATGAATATTTTATCACCCAATACCTTCAGTATTGTAGCTGCCGCCTGGTACACCCTTAAACAATACCAGCAATGCATTGGAGTATATGAATACCTGCAGGCTAATAAAGGGCAGTCGGAAACTATTATGTATTATGCCGCCCTTGCCTATACGGAATTAAAAAACTATACCGCCAGTAATGAACTGCTGCAAACCTGTATAGATATGGCTACTTCCAAAAGCCTGGATAGCTATTACAGCGGGAAATCAGCAAACTATGAGGGCATGCGTCAGTACAAACCGGCTATCGCCAACCTGGACACAGCCTATTACCTGTTCCACCAACCCCTCCACCAGTACAGCATTGGCCGTATCTACGAACTACGTTTGCATAATAAACAAATGGCCACGCGATACTATAAACGTTACCTGCAACTTGGCAATCCTGCTAACCCCCAGGAAGCAGATATTTACAAATACCTCCGCACATATGTTGAAAAATAATCTGCTTCTAATATGTTTTTTAGATTATTTCCAGCAAAACATCTGGTTTTTCTTAAATTTAAAGCCCGTTAGGAAAATGCATGTACTTAACCAATAAACAATTACGGTGCTATGTCGTACCCACACCAGATCAAGAGTATCGAAGATTATCAGCAGGCTTATCAACAGAGTGTTATTGACCCGGAAGGTTTCTGGGCCAATGTAGCAGACCATTTTTACTGGCGTCGCAAATGGGACAAGGTATTGGACTGGAACTTCAAAGATCCCGAAATCAAATGGTTTACCGGTGCAAAACTGAACATCACAGAAAACTGCCTGGACCGGCACCTGGGCACATTGGGAAATACACCTGCCATCATCTGGGAACCCAATGATCCTGAAGAACACCACCGCATTATCACTTACCGCGACTTATACAACAAAGTTTGCCAGTTTGCGACCGTGCTGAAAAACAATGGTGTTAAAAAAGGCGACCGTGTGTGTATTTACATGGGCATGATACCCGAACTGGCTATTGCCGTGCTGGCCTGCGCCCGTATCGGTGCCGTACACTCGGTGGTATTCGGAGGCTTCAGCGCGCAGTCCATTGCCGACAGGATACAGGATGCCCAGTGCAGCCTGGTGATCACCTGCGACGGCGCCTATCGCGGTGCTAAGGATATCCCGCTGAAATCAGTTATGGACGACGCTTTGATGGCTTGCCCATCTGTAAAAAAAGTAATTGTATGTACCCGCACCCGCACCCCGGTAAGTATGCTGAAAGGCAGGGACCTGTGGTGGGAAGATGAAATAAAACAGGTGGAAACAATGGGTAACCCTCCCTGTCCCGCTGAAGAAATGGATGCAGAAGATCTTTTGTTCATCCTCTATACTTCCGGATCTACAGGCAAGCCCAAAGGCGTTGTACACACCTGCGCCGGCTACATGGTATATGCCAATTATACTTTCGTAAATACATTCCAATACCAACCCGGCGAAGTATACTTCTGTACCGCAGATATCGGATGGATCACCGGCCATAGTTACATCGCCTATGGTCCGCTCAGCGCCGGCGCCACCACCCTTATGTTTGAAGGAGTGCCCACCTATCCGGACGCAGGCAGACTGTGGGAAATTGTAGATAAATTCCGTGTAAACATCTTATACACCGCTCCTACAGCCATCCGTAGCTTAATGAGCTATGGCCTCGGACCGGTTAATCATAAAGATCTCAGCTCCCTTAAAAAACTAGGTAGCGTGGGAGAACCGATCAACGAAGAAGCCTGGCACTGGTTTAAAGATAATATCGGCAAAGGCAAATGCCCGATCGTAGACACCTGGTGGCAAACAGAAACCGGGGGTATCATGATCACACCAATTGCCGGCGTTACCAAAGAAAAACCTGGATATGCCACCCTCCCGCTACCCGGTGTACAACCTATCCTGGTAGATGAAAACGGTAAGGAACTTAAAGGCAACGGCGTAAGCGGCAACCTCTGTATCAAGTTCCCCTGGCCAGGCATGCTGCGCAGCACTTACGGCGATCACGAACGTTTCCGCAAAACCTATTTCTCCACCTACGAAAATCTCTACTTCACCGGCGATGGTTGTTTGAGGGATGAAGACGGCTACTATAAAATTACCGGCCGCGTAGATGATGTGCTCAATGTAAGCGGCCACCGTATCGGTACTGCAGAAGTAGAAAACGCCATTAACATGCACGCCGGCGTAGTGGAAAGCGCCGTGGTGGGCTATCCTCACGATATCAAAGGCCAGGGTATTTATGCTTATGTGATCACCGAACGGGTCACACATGACCCTGAACTGACCAAAAAAGATATCGCACAAACAGTGGCCCGTATCATAGGCCCCATTGCAAAGCCTGATAAAATACAGATCGTAAGCGGGTTGCCTAAAACCCGTTCCGGCAAGATCATGCGCCGCATTTTGCGCAAAATTGCCGAAAACGACCTGGATAACCTGGGCGATACCTCCACCCTGCTGGATCCTGGCGTGGTAGACGAAATCAAAAAAGGAAAACTATAATAAATTCCTGAGCTTAAAAACGAAGAGGCTGTATCATAACTAACTTAATGGGTGTGAGAATCGCAAATACGAAAATTTTCTCCACCCGGTACCCGAGTAAAATCGGGTAAAAGTTATTTATGATACAGCCTCTTCGTTATACATGAATACCCGGTTATGAAGCGTTTCTTTAAAAAGCTGGCCTGGACCCTCATTGTCCTGTTTGTGCTGCTTAATATCATCGGGGCTTTCCATGCCTGGAAATTCACTCATTTTTATGAAGACGGCGGCCGCAGGAACAAACTTCCTGAACAAATGAGCACAGCCGAAAAATTAAAAATGATCCTGTTTGGAGTACGCATCGCTAAATCGGCTACCACCGTTTTTCCATCTGTCCCCTATGAAACCGCATTGCTCCACACTGCCAGCGGCTTACGGCTGGAGGGCTGGTGGATACCGGTCCGGGCGGCCAAGGGCACTGTGATCCTGTTCCATGGCTACAATGGCAGTAAAGGCTCTCTTTTCCCTGAGGCAAACCGTTTCCGTTCCTTAGGCTATAATACTTTCCTGCTGGATTTCCGCGCTCATGGCAACAGCGAAGGATATACCTGCAGTGTGGGCTACAAAGAAGCAGAAGATGTAAAACTTGCCTGGGATTATGTAAAACAGAAAGGGGATCAGCCCATCATTCTCTGGGGCGTAAGCATGGGCGCTGCAGCCATTTTAAAGGCTGTTCCCGAGTATGGGCTCACGCCAAAGCAACTAATCCTTCAATGCCCGTTTGCCACGCTTACAGACGCCGTAAAAAGCAGGATACGTTCTGTTCAGCTGCCGGCCACTCCGCTTTCACAGATCCTTACTTTCTGGGGAGGAATAGAACAGGGATTTTGGGGCCCCGGTTTCAAACCAGAGCGCTATGCACGCCGGATACATATGCCGGTATTATATTTTTACGGGAAACAGGATATCCGGGTGATGGCTAAAGAAACACAGGAAGTATTTTCCCACCTGGGCACCTGTCAGAAAAAACTGTACATCTTCCCCGATGCAGGCCACCAATCGTTCTGTGGCAAGGATTCCACAGCATGGATGAAAGAAGTCTCCGCTTTTCTCCAACAATAAAAAAGCGCGCACCATACGAGTGGAGCGCGCTCTTCACAGGATCTGACCCGCCGTTTATATTTGAGTCATGGTGCAGTATCACTGCGCCACTAGATGCCGTACCTGTGTATCAGTATCCTAAATTACAACTGGTAACTGCCAACTGGAGTCACCACAAAATATTCAGCAAAAATCTTACCGGCGAATTACCACCGGGGTTCCTACTTTTATCACCTCATATAATTCGTTTACATCTGAGTTCTTCATGCTAACACAACCTAATGTCCAGTTAATACGTCCTTCCACATAATTATCCCGGATACCTGAATTATACTCCACCCCGTGAATGCCAATAGCACCGCCAATACTGGCGTTGGCAGGTACCATGCCCTGTGCCTGGCGGTCATGGAATTTCTGCCATGATATCTCATTCGGATAATCCAGCAGCATAAACCGGCTCCAGCTTTTATCCACCCTTTTTGTTAAAATATGAAAGGTCCCTTCCGGTGTTCTGCGATCACCTTCCACTTGTTTATCGGTTTGGTCGCGGTTACCAAATACCACCTTGTAGATTTTTCTCAACGTAACATCCTCATACACGTACAACCGGTAATCGCTTTTATCTATCAGCAGGAAAATTTTATCAGGATCAATGTTGGCAGCATTTAACCTTACACTATACAAATCAGATTCGTTGATAAATCCACTTAGCGGTAGCAGCAACAGGACGGCTACCAACCAGTAATGACAGCACTTCTTCATAGGAGCAATAAATATGCAGATAACGTAGCAGAATAATAATTTATTGTTTGGGAGATGAGTGAAAAACAAAGGCACAAAGCGTAAAACTTTGTGCCTTTGTTTTTTATCTTATTTTTTCCTCGTTGTTCTTAGTACCCGAAGATCTCTTCCAGCGTGAGTTTCTTCACATCTCCATATTTTTTCAGATCATCCATGCTCACCTTCTTTTCGGAGGCAACAATGCAATAAGTATATGGTTTATGCGCAAGGTGTTCATCATGGAATTTCTTCACATCGTCAAAGCTCAGTTTGTCGATAGACTCATACACCTGCTTACGGATATCCGTATTCAATCCCAGTTTCTGTGCAGCCAGGTAACTGAAAATGATATCGTCGTTGATGATACGTTCTGTTTCAATACCCTGCCTTATGCCTTCCTTAGCGGTTTGCAGCAACTTGTCAGCGCGGGGAATATCATTCAGCAGTTCATTCATAGCGGAAATGGCCTCATTCATTTTATCGGCCTGGCTACCTACATAAGCCTCTACTGAATAACGTTCATCTTTCTTATCAGGGGACGTATATAATGCTCTGGTGGAATAGGCCAGCGCTTTGGATTCACGGATCGTCTGGAAAACAATAGAGCCCATACTTCCGCCGAAATAACTGTTGAACAAGGTTACTATTGCTGTGTTGGCAGGGTCGTATACTGCCGAGTTTCTCAGCCAGTTCACTTCTGCTTGTACCATATCATAGTCTGCAAACAACACCTGGTTCTTATCTTGGTTGCCTTTCACAAATTTCACTGCTTCGGGCGCTGTTTTAAAGGTGGCAGGTAAAGGATGCAGTTTCTTCACCTCTGCTGCTGCAGCGGCCAGGGACTGGGGTCCCCAGTAAATCACCATATGCTTATAGGTAGGCAGCTCATGCAAAATGGTAACCAATTCTGACGCGGAAATACCATCCAGCTCTGCCTGGCTCAGCTGGTTGTTAAACGGATTTTTAGCACCATACTTGGCATAATCAACCATCCCTTCCATGATAGCGCCCTTATTCAGTTTACTGTCTGCGCGAGCTTTCTGCAGGCGGCCTTTAAGTGCGGCCAGTGCCTCTTCATTAGGCTTGCAGTTGGCAATCACGTGCTCAAACAGGGCAACAGCCTTATCAAAATTTTCCTGTAATCCGCTGATAGTAATGAAGGTTTCTTCTGCGGTAGCAAATACACTGAAGTTACAGGCGATGTTGTAAAACTCTTTGCTGATTTGTTCAGAAGTATATTTATCGGTGCTCAGGTATTGGAGGTACTGTGCTGCCAGATTGAGCTTTTTATCATTCCAGGTACCGATATCGAAACGATAGTACAGGCGGAAAAGGCCATTATCTTTATTTTGTACATACATCATATCGGTATTGCCGAGAGATGTTTTCTGGATATCCTTTTCATAATCCAGCCATTGTGGCTTTACCGGTGTGGCAGGCATGGCAGCGATCTGTTGCAGGAACGGCGACTGCGCTTCCCTGTTCACTTCTACCGGGGTGATAGCTGGTTTTTCCACTTTTTCGATGTTCTTATCTTCACCTTTACGTTTGTAGATAATAACATAGTTATCGTTGAGATATTTATTGGCGTAGTCAACAATTTGTTTTTTGGTAACTGTACCCATATCATCTACAAAGGCTACATCATACTGCCAGTTCTTACCCCGGCTTTTGATGAAACCGTTCATCAGGGCGGTAGCACGGTTATTATTGCTTTCCAGGCCCCGTAGTTCGTCCAGTTTGGTGTTGTTAACAATGGCTTTTACGAGGGTTTCATCAAAGTCTCCTTTCTTGAGGATATCCAGCTGACCCAATAAAAGCGCCTTTACATCCTCCAGGGTCTGACCCTGTTTGGCTTTACCGCTGAGGGAGAAGATGGAGTAATCTTTCAGGCCCAATACACCTGCATTGGCGTTCAATACTTTCTGTTGCCTGTTGATGTTCAGATCAATTAAACCGGTCTTACCATTTTGCAGGATAGACGACAGTACACCCAGTACCAGGTTGGATTTGGTATCCAGCGCACCGGGCATTCTGAAGGCAATATCCACGCTTTCAGCATCGGGGCCCAGTACTTCTTTCACTACCGGCGATTTAATAGGCGCTTCCGGCGCAGGTTTGTATTCCTTTACCGGTTTGGCCTTCATATAGCTGAATTTCTGATCAATGGATCTGATCACATAATCCGGGTCGAAATCACCTGCCATAACGATAGCCATGTTGTTAGGCACATAGTATTCGTTATAGAATTCACGGATCACTTTCAGGTTTGGATTTTTGAGATGCTCCACGGTACCGATGGTAGATTGCTGGCCGTAATTATGTGTAGGGAACAGCGCTGCAAGCATAGTTTCGTATACTTTGCGGCCATCATTATCCAGTCCGCTGTTCTTTTCTTCGTACACGGCCTCCAGTTCCGTATGGAACAAACGGAAAACCGGGTCGCGAAAACGCTCTGCCTGTACGGTCAGGTATTTATCTACTGCATTGGACGGAATATCTTCTTCGTAGATGGTTTCCTCCACCCAGGTGTGTGCGTTCGTGCCCTGTGCGCCCATGCCCGACATTATTTTGTCATATTCATTGGCGATGGCGTATTTGGCGGCTACGCCGGAAACGCTGTCTATTTCGTGATAAACCGCTTTACGGGCCGCCGGATCTGTTGTTTTGTTGTATTTGTCGTATAAATCGGAGATCTCGTTTATCAGGGGCTTTTCTTTTGCCCAGTCGAGCGAGCCAAACTTCTCGGTGCCTTTAAACAGGAGGTGTTCCAGGTAGTGTGCAAGACCGGTGTGGTCTTTCGGGTCGTTATCGCTGCCGGCACGGGTACCGATCAGTGTCTGGATGCGGGGATCTTTCTTATTAACGCTAAGGATAACTGTGAGGCCGTTTTTCAGTGTGTAGAAACGTGCCTTCATGGGATCATTGGAAACGTACTTATAGGTATAACCGCCAGCAGTAGCCTCCTTCCATTGATATTTGCCCTGGGCTCCCGCCACTTTCAGCGAGCAGGCAAACAGGAATAGTAATACGACTCTTTTAAGACTCATACAAATAGTTGGTTTTTTGAAATTATTCTGTCAAATATACCGGAAGTCAAAATTATAAAGCGGGAAAAAAAGGAAGAATTGTATGAGCGGTAGATGCATAGGGGTTGCAACCGGTTGCCGGGCCGGTAATTTGCTTAATAAGCTGGCGGATGATCTCAGGGGTTTGGATTGCTGTAAATCGTGTACTTTCCCCTTACAAAAACCTGGTTAAAAAGCAGGGAATCAATAGCCCCATTGTTATTGGGGACCTGTTTTTTCACCTTCAGGCGGTTCCTGTTACGGTTAGCGGGAACAACTTTAGTATTGGAGGCAGGAATTACCTGGGAAATATACCTGGCTGGTGGGATACCGGCTGGCACCACTGCCAGTGGTAATTGTTCCGGCTGATCAATAAGGATATTCTTTTTTTCGAGTCTAACGCCTAATAAACGTTTCTCACAGGAGTGAATCCATGCAATGCAACCAATACATGTCATCAAAGCAACAAAAGAACGCATAAACACAATTTAGGACTGGCTAAAAAATCTTAGAATCCGTTTAACCGGATGCCTATCGAAAATGGATATTGTTGTAACCCATAATCGTGTAATGCCGTTAAGGCAAAGTTTGCGTACAACTTCACAGGTCCATAACCCAATTCACTGGTAAGGCCAAAACGCCACTTATTAAGATTAAAGTCGTCCGTTTTCCTGACCTTGCCCCTTTCTTCACTTACCTGCTTGGTTCTGGATTTGAGGAGATAACCACCGGAGACACCAAAGCTCGCCTGGAACGCGCGTCCTGGGCGGGCGGGGTTAGAATTGAAATTAAGCATTACCGGAATCGAGATATATTCGGCAAACAGCTTATTTTTCGAAAATTCTACGGAATCCCGGATTATTTGTGTAGGGTAGCCAGGCAAATATGTAATGCTGCGGGCATACCTATAGTTATTCATCTCCAATCCTAAAGCATATAACAAGTTAAGCTTGTGTTTTGTTAAATTAAGTCGCTGTTGAAACAGCCAGATATTAAAATTGATCGATTTTCCGGTAATAAGTTTAAATTCCGAAGGTGTTAATGGCTCGCTGGCTTCCCTGGGTGCAAAAGTTGCCAGGCCTGCAGCTGAATAATCATATGATTTACTTACCGGCGACATGGCGGGAGCCCCGTTATAATACATATTGCTATTGGGGTAATAATTGATAAAGCTGGCCCCGTTATAGTCACTGTGATCAATATAGTTATTGAAACCCACATCAAAAACGAACCATTTGGTTTGCAGGTTCTTTTTGAGCTTCTGGCGGGCATAGGCAGTATCGTTATAGAATTTATAGCTGGTACGGCCCTTATCATTCTTCCCTTTGATAATGATCAATCCCTTGATCTGTATGGTATCCGGAGGAGCCGGTGTATTTTTATCTGCCTTTTGCGCATGAGCCCATCCGCCACATAATACCAGTAACAAAATGAGTAAAAATTTATGCTTCATATGCTATGACCATGATTTATTATTTATTCCGTTTACGGGAAAAAAACTTTGCAACATTGGTTACCTTGTCCAGGATCCGGCTGTCGCTGCCGCTTACTGAAATGATCAGCTCACCGGGAGCGCCAGGTTGTTCGGCCGTGGGGACTATTTTATTATTTAAGTGATCGTCTGTTTTGGCTGTATTAGCCGCCAGTACTGTTTCTTTGGTGTCGGGGCGGGCAGCAACATGGGCATTGCCGGCCTGCTGCAGATGTTCTTCCACTACTTCACTCATGGAATTACGCTGCGGAGCCAGCTGGGAAATAACCGGTACATCTGTTTTAGGAGCATCTGCGGAAGCCAATACAGGCTCATTTGCCTTGGTAGCCGGTTTGGCAACAGGTGATGTTACCGTTTTGCTGCGTTTTGCCAGCAATGGCTGATTGGTTTTCGGAGTAACGGCAGGAGTGCCCTTTGCTGTTGCGGCATCAGCAAGCTGACCAGGCGTAGCAGATGGGGTAATATCCGGGACTACAGCCGGAGTATTTACAGGCGCGGTAACCGCCGGTGGCGTATTTACCGCAACAGCCGGTTGCTGTACCGGCCCATTGCCTGCCGGCAGTAACCAGATAACCAGCCCTGCCACTACTGCGGCGGCGGCAGCTACCCATCCCATGCGGCGGTACATTGGCAGCACCCTGCGTTTACTGCTTCTATATAAAGATGCTTTATCCTTAAATACAATTGAGGTATCGGGTGTAAGCCTGGTGGCCTGAAACAGCGCCAGCTCCTGTTTTGCAGCCGGATGCTGTTGCAGATGGGCCTGTAAAACAGCCTCTTCTTCAGTTGTTAGCTCCCCATCTATATAACCCAGCATTAAGGTCTCATAATCAACGGAAGCAGTTTTGTACAAGGCAGCTTTGTTATCAAAAACGAATTGCCTGTCCGGTACCAGTTTGGTTCCTTCCAGCAATTCCAGTTCCTGCCGGAACTGCGGATGTTTTTGCAGGAAAAGTTCCAGTGCAGCCAGTTCTTCCGCATTCAGCTCCCCATCGATGTAGCTGAGAAGATAGGACTCGTAGTTTGATATATTAATCTCTATCGACAAAAATCTAAATTATTATAAAAATATTATATAACATTTTCCATTTTCACCAGGTAATTTTTCAGGTGAATCCTCGCCCGGTGCAGGTAAACCTTTACCTGGGAAGGACTCAGGTCCATCATTTCTCCAATTTCCTCATAGGAATACCCTTCATAATCCTTGAGCATAATCAGGGAACGCTGTACTTCACTGAGCTTGGACAATGCCTTTTCTATGACTTCCTTTGCGTTATGTATCTTATGATCCGCTACTTTATCCTCATCCTTAAACTGGTCTACAAGTGTGATCCGCTTTACCTTACGCACATGATCTATCATATTGTGGTAGCCGACTGTAAACAGGTATGACTTAGCCTTTTCAAAAGGCACGTCCTGGCAGTGCTTCCACAATATTTCGAATGAATTCTGTACTACGTCCCTGGCATCTTCCGCATGCTCCAGATTTTTAACTATAAAGCGGAATAAATTGTCCGAATACAGATCCACGCATTTATTGTACTCCTTTTCCGTCATTCCGGTGGTGCGGGATTTTAGTGCTAAGTTCCGACAAATACTTTAATACCCATCATTGACTAAATCCATATTTGTTACCCACACCTCCTCTAAAGTTAGTACGTTCTTCCCTCACAGTTGTAGTAACAGCTCCTTTCAAACTGAGTGTCAACCTCTTATCAAGTATGCTCTTTTAGCATCTTTTAGCCAAGGGACGAATCGTCAGTTTTCCACTTCATGGCATTTATAATCATGATAGTACTATGACGGAGGGCGGCGGGCAAATGTTACACCTGGGTCAAACTTTTTGCATATCCATCCGTTAGTCATTTACGCGATAAATAATCGTAATACATTTATTGCCCATAACTTTGGTAGATCCACTTAAATATTGCAATTTTTATGAATGAGAAGTTTATAACCCGTTTACGGGAGGAACTCGGTGATATCAATAAAGCCGGCCTGTACAAGAGAGAGCGCATTATTACATCTGAGCAGGGAGCTGAAATACAGGTGGGTGGCAAAACCGTGCTTAATTTTTGTGCGAATAATTACCTGGGCCTGTCGTCTCACCCCGCTGTGATAAAAGCAGCCAAAGACGCGATTGATACCCACGGTTATGGCATGAGCAGTGTCCGCTTTATCTGTGGTACCCAGGATATTCACCGTGAACTGGAAGAAAAGATCTCGAAGTTCCTCGGTACAGAAGATACCATCTTGTATGTAGCGGCTTTTGATGCCAATGGAGGTGTGTTTGAGCCCTTGTTCAACGAACAGGATGCCATTATTTCCGATGCCCTGAACCACGCTTCCATTATTGATGGCGTTCGCCTCTGCAAGGCACAACGTTTCCGCTATGAACATAACAATATGGCCGACCTGGAAGCAAAACTTCAGGAAGCCAAAGATTGCCGCAGCCGGATCATTGTTACAGATGGTTCTTTCAGCATGGATGGCACCATAGCCCAGCTGGACAAGATCTGTGACCTGGCCGATAAATACAATGCTATTGTGATGTCCGACGAAAGCCATTCTTCCGGGTTCCTGGGAAAAACCGGCCGCGGTACACATGAATACCGTGGTGTTATGGGCCGGGTGGATATCATCACCGGTACCCTGGGTAAAGCCCTGGGCGGCGCCTCCGGCGGATTCACCAGCGGACCAAAAGAAGTAATCGATATCCTGCGCCAGCGCAGCCGCCCTTACCTCTTTTCCAACTCCGTAGCACCCAGCATTGTAGGCGCTTCTATCGCTGTACTGGATATGCTGAGCGAAACCACCGCATTACGCGACAAACTGGAATACAATACCAAATATTTCCGCAGCAAAATGACGGAAGCCGGCTTTGATATTAAACCCGGCGACCACCCGATTGTTCCGGTTATGCTTTACGACGCGGTACTGAGTGCCCAGTTTGCCGATAAACTGCTCCAGGAAGGCATCTACGTGATCGGCTTCTTCTTCCCGGTAGTACCGAAAGGACAAGCCCGCATCCGCGTACAACTGAGCGCCGGTCATGAACAGGAACACCTCGACAGGGCCATTGCCGCCTTTACCAAAGTGGGTAAGGAACTGGGAGTGATTAAATAAGACTTGTTACCGCAACCCGGTACATAAAGATTGAGTATGATTAAATAAGATTGCGGGTTAGTGGGGAGATAGCCGCCGGGATAATCACGGTTACTATCTCCCTGCTAACCCGTAATTCGTTTTTCTTACGCCGTAATCCTTACTTTTGCACCTCATAACTATTTAATCATTATGCAGATGAAACGATTTGGCTGGATGTTACTCGCGGTGAGCCTGTTCTTCGCTGCCTGCGCCCCGAATAATGTAAAAGAAGAGAAAGACTGGGAAAAGTATTTTGCCCAATACAAAGTAGAAGGTACTTTCATGTTATTCAACAACAGCCAGGGCGTTTTTAAAGTTTACAACCTCGACAGGGCTAAAAAGCGCTTTCAGCCTGCATCTACGTTTAAAATATTCAATTCCCTCGTGGGCCTGCACACCGGCGTTATAAAAGATACCGGCATGATCATTCCCTGGGACGGCGTAACCCGCCAGTTCCCGGCCTGGAACCAGGACCTGAGCATGGCACAGGCCTTTAAACAGTCGGCCGTTCCCTACTTCCAGGAAGTGGCCCGCCGCATTGGCCAGCCTACCATGCAGCTCTGGCTCGACTCCATTAAGTACGGTAATATGAAGATCAGCCGCCTGGACACATTCTGGCTGGACAACTCCCTGCTCATTTCTCCCGATGAGGAATTGGGCTTTGTAAAAAAGCTATACTTCGATCAGCTGCCTTTTGCGAAAACAACGATGAAAACCGTGCGGGATGTAATGCTCATGGAAAAAACACCGAAATATGAACTGTCTTACAAAACAGGCTGGGATTATAACGATGTAAAAAAATTAGGCTGGATAGTAGGCTGGATTGAAGAAAACCGCCACCCTACTTTTTTTGTGCTGAATATAGAAACAGAAGATCCGAAAGTAGATATTCCTAAAGTACGCATGGAAATCCTGAGAAGTATTCTCACAGATGCCGGCTACTTCAAAGGCGAAATGTAATATTATGTTTACGGCAGGCTGGTGTTCTAAATAAGGACTGGTTCCATATTTACAATATCAGCCTGCTGCTTTTCAGGCACTTATCTCCTGCCTCCGGCTGCTTCTCTTCCGCCAACTCCACAGGTATCGTTAAAAAAACGATAAAACCCCACCCCGACGGCTTGCAATACGTGACAAAAAAATTATTTTTGATATCTTACCTGGTTTACTACCGGTAACGGATATCTTAAAATCGAATATGTTACGATTTCAGCATAGTGAATATTTATGGGCATTGGTGCTCCTGTTGGTTTTGCAGGTAGCCTTCCTGGGCGTATCGTGGTGGAAACGCCGTTCCATACGCCGTATCGGGGATCAGGCACTGGTGGAAAAGCTTTTTACCGGCTACTCCCGTAAACTGTTTGTGTTAAAGTTCCTGCTTATTTTCCTCGCCTTCTTTTTTGGAGTGATAGGGCTCGCCAACCTGCAGAAAGGCAGCCGCATGGAAAAGATTACCCGTAAGGGCGTGGATGTGATGATAGCGCTGGATGTAAGTAAAAGTATGCTGGCCACTGATGTGCAGCCTGACCGTCTTACGCGTGCCCGCCAGCTGATCAGTAAGCTGATGGATAAACTGGATAACGATCGCGTAGGCCTGGTGGTATTTGCCGGTAATGCATACCTGCAGATGCCTCTCACGGTTGATTATTCTGCCGCCAAAATGTACCTCAGTACGGTATCCCCGGACATGATTCCTACACAGGGAACCGCTATTGGCCAGGCCATACAGGTATCAGACGATGCTTTCAATAAAAAAGAACGTAAACATAAAGCCCTCATCATTATTTCTGATGGGGAAGATCATGATGAAACTGCTCTCCAGCGCACCAAAGCTGCTTTTGAAAACGGTGCTGTCACCAACACCATTGGTATTGGCTCTGCAGCTGGTTCCCCACTGCCAGACCCTGAAACCGGTGGTTACAAAAAAGACAGGGAAGGCAATACCGTTATTTCCAAACTGAATGAAGCAGAGCTCAGGGGAATTGCTGCTGCCGGTAAAGGCATTTACCAGCATCTTGATAACAACACCGATGATGTAGTGAATACCCTTGTCAGTAAAATCGATGGGATGGAGCAGAAAGAATTCGGCGAGAATGTATTTACAGATTACAACAGTTATTTTCAGTATTTCCTGGGCATTTGCCTGGCACTGCTGCTGATTGAGTTCTTTATCCCGGAAGTCCGTTACAAACGTACGCCCGGATCACCGGCAGTTTAATTTTATTACACATGAAAATCATCTTTATAAAATATTGTTTTCTTATTGCTGCTGTAATGCTTGCCGGCCTGAACGGCTTTGCCCAAGACGGCAGTAACAAATATATCCGCAAGGGGAACGAGCTGTACAAAAAGCAGCAATACTCCGATGCGGAAGCCAACTACAAAAAAGCCCTGGAAAAAAATGCGCAGTCGGCCGAAGGCAGCTATAACCTCGGCAATTCCCTTTACCAGCAAAAGCGCTATGACGACGCGCGCGCACAATACGCCAACAGCCTGAAGCTGGGCGGTAAACCGGCAATGAAATCGGACGCCGATTATAATATCGGGAACACTTTCATGGAAGGAAAAAAATGGGAAGAAAGCATCAAGTCCTATAAACAGGCCCTGAAAATCAACCCTGCCGATGAAGACGCCCGCTATAACCTTGCCTATGCTCAGGCCATGCTGAAAAAACAACAGCAAGGCGGTGGCGGCAACGATAATAAAGATAACAAGGACAAGAATAAAGACAAGAACAAGAACGATAAGAACAAAGACAAAAATAAAGACCAGAATAAAGATCAGCAGAACAAGGATAAAGACAAAGATCAAAACAAGGACCAAAACAAGGATCAACAGAACAAAGACCAGGATAAGGGCGACAAAGATAAACAGGACCAGGAACAGCAGAAGCCTGAGCCACAACCCAGCAAGATGAGCAAACAGGAAGCAGAGCGTCTGTTGCAGGCTTTATCACAGGAAGAGAAGAAGTTGCAGGATAAAGTCAAAAAAGTAAAAGGTCAGATAGTGCCAAAAGACAAAGACTGGTAACATTTTCATCCTCTCCATAACACGCGTCCCAAAGCCGGCATTCCCGCTTTGGGATGTTCTATTTAACAGCTGAAGGCACGCTGCCGGTATATTTCTTATAGGCTTTAATGAAGTGATTCTGATCATAGTAACCATTGTCCAGTGCAATACCTGTGAGCGGTTGCTTTGCTTTGTGAACATCGGTCCAGGCATGTAAAAACCGGATGTTGCTGATATAATGCTTGGGAGTAACACCAGTGGATATACGAAAATTTCTTTCCAGCCATTTGTAATTTACATGCAGGGCATCACAGACCTCCGCAACCGTTGTTCTTCCACTGCATTGTCTTATCATTATAGCAGCAGCTTGCAGGAGATAGTTACCCATGATATTACCAGGCACCTGCTGCTCCAGGAACTCATTGAGCAACCGGCTTTGCTGCCTCCGGGACCCCACTTTCCTCACATTCTCCAGCAATGACAGCCACGCTGCAGGCAATGGTACCAACGGCGCACCCGTTTGTGGCAACAGCGGCCTTAACCATGCCCATCCATCTGCCGTAAATTTCACTACCAGCAACTGTGCACCAGCAGTAATTTTTTCCAGATAAGTATTTTCAAGGATACCATTGCAAAAGAATCCGTTGCTGAAGTTCATTGTATTCGTGCCGGTAAACTGAACGGCACCGCGGTTCAGCAAAAACACCAGCGCCGGCTGCCCGTCAAGCGCAGCCCAAACCTTCCGGCTATGCTGCTGTGTGTACCAGCAATAACACTCTACCACCCGTTCCAGCATAGGCGACGGCAGCAGCACCTTCACCGCTGGTGACGGCTGATGACAAAGAAGATGAGTAAGAATATCTACCGGCATAACAACCAAAATTACGCAGAAACAAATTACCTGTTTTACAAGTGTCTAAAATTTACTATTACAGTTTCCATGGCCCCGGTTTCTTTGCAGAAAAAAGAATAATGATCTTACCTATCATTGCCTATGGCGCTAACATATTAAGACAACAATGTGAAATAATCACCCCTGCCACTCCCGGGATCACCACCCTGATCCGGGATATGTGGGCAACGCTGGAACATGCCAACGGAGCCGGTTTGGCGGCTCCGCAGGTAAACAGGCCACTGCGCCTTTTTATAATAACGACCGATGATTCTAAGAATGTATTCATTAACCCTGAAATACTTTGGTACAGCGAAGAAATAATACACGATACGGAAGGATGCCTCAGCATTCCCGGAATATGGGAAGATGTACCGCGGGCAGCCTCTGTTACACTGCAGTACCAGGATGAACATTTCACTACACGTACAGCCACTTTTAGCGGAAATATTGCAAGAGCCATACAACATGAATATGATCACATCAACGGGAAGCTCTATCTCGACTATCTATCTCCCTTAAAAAAATCATTGCTGAAAAACAAATTGCAGGCTATCACAAAAGGCAAAGTAAAGGCAGCCTACCTCATGAGAACATTATAAAAAGCAAACGCAATCATCCAGATCCCGGACCACGACAAAATTCGCGCGCATAAAAAAACCGGAACAGGAATATTCCGGCCGTTTTACCTAAACCTACAACTGTTACGCGGTGTAACAATTCTCTTTCGTGTTTTAAAGCAACAGCGCCCCCTTTACGGAAGCGCTGTAATGCTTGATTCATCAGGGAAGTTGCTTTAACTGCTACCCGTCACTCTTTACCTTGCCGAATACAGTCCGATTAAATGATTCTTCTGTCCGTTGATTCTTTCTTTTGTCTGATGATCCTTGTTCCTGTTGATTCTTTTTCTGCAAACAACTTCCCCCCTTTAAACACACATTATTTTGTAACCGCCGCTAAAGGCGTTCCTTCTTTTATTTCATCGCTACCGTTCTGCACCAGCTGATCATTGTCGGATAAATCACCAAAAACCTCTACCTGCCCGTTGGATTCGTTTCCGCATTTCACCGGCACCCATACCGCTTTATTGTTTACCGCCTTGATCACAAATACTTTTTCGGAATTGCTGATAATGGCGGATTTAGGTACGATGTACACATCTTTCTTTCCCGGCATGGGCATTTGTACTTCGGCATACATACCCGGAAGCAAACGGGCTTCTTTATTGGCTACATCCATCTCCAGTATTTCGGAGCGCAGCTTCACATCCAGGCTACCTGCAATACGGTTTACCTTCGCCGTAAAAGTATCTCCGGGCAGGGATTTCACTGTAAAGCGAACATCAGTTGCATGATGCGCTTCGTCAGTATAAATTTCGGGCACGGCTACAGATAAACGTAGTTTCTGCTGTTCTTCCAAACGGAACAACGGTTTATCCGAACCTTTCCCGGCCGGGCCTACATAGGTACCCGGGTGCACATTACGCTGGCTGATCACACCGCTGAACGGTGCGCGGATCACCAGGTAGCCCAGCATTTGCTGCACTTCATGATAAGATGAACGGGAAGAGAGCAGCTCGGCACTATCTGCGCTCATTTTCTCAAACGCCATATCCAGATCGTTGGGAGAAATTGTTCCAGGTACCTTGCTTGTTTTCAGTAAACGTTCGTAAGTAGCACGGCTGGCGCGGAACATGGCTTCTTTTGTATGGAGCCTCGACTGCGCTTCCAGCAACTGTGTATTCATTTCCGGGGCTTCCAGGGTAGCCAGTACCTGTCCGGCGGTTACCTGGCTGCCCAGATCCACATTTACATTTTTCACATAGCTGTTTACTTTGGCATAGAGATCGGCAAACTGGAAAGGCTTTATTTCCCCGGGTAATTTCAGGGAAGCATCCAGCTGGCTTTTCTGCAGATGAATAATTTTCACCTGAACACGTTCGTCTTCATTTTCGTTGTCGTCATCTGCCCGCGAACTGTGGCAGGAGGTGAATAATACGCCGAGGGGCAATAATGCAGCAGCCGTCAGGATCCGGTACGACAGGCTGTATTTATTTATATTCATGATATTGATATGTCGTTTAGTCATTATAGTTATACCTCATTATACACGTGCCGCGCCCGGAACGTAATACTGGCTGTTTTCATCTTCCGGATCCAGCGACACCGATTTCACGGTTGTTTTCTGCTGTACCCAGGAGAAGATCAGGGGTAAAATAAACAGCGATGCAAAAGTACTGGCAATCAGTCCGCCTATAACTGCGCGGCCCAGCGGTGCTGTCTGATCACCTGCCTCGCCCAGCCCTGAAGCCATCGGGATCATACCTGCCACCATCGCAATGCTTGTCATGAGGATAGGACGCAGCCTGATAGAGGTGCCCTCCAGTGCGGATCTGCGGGAGTCCTGATTTTCCAGCCGCAATTTCTCAGCATTGGTGATCAGCAGGATCGCGTTAGCTACAGACACGCCCACCGACATAATGATCCCCATATACGATTGCAGGTTAAGCGTAGATCCGGTGATCAGCAACATGATCAGCGATCCCGCCAATACTGCCGGAATAGTAGAAACAACTACCAGCGCTACTTTGAACGACTGGAAGTTAGCCGCCAGCAACAACAGTATTACGATAATTGCCACCAGCAATCCCGATTGTAAACTATCAAGTGTTTCATTCAGCAGGTTCATCAAACCGCGCTTCTCTACGGAAATACCACGCGGCGGCTCACCGGCACGCTTAATAGCTGCCGCTACTGCTGCGGAGGCATTACCCAGATCTTTCTTATGGATATTGGCGCCAATAGATACGATCCTCACCGCACCAATACGGTCATATTCTCCTACCACTGTATCCGGCTGCAATGTGGCCACATCGCCTAAAGATGGACGAGTGCTGTTTTTGCTGACCGGAATAGCGGCCATATCGTTAATACTTGACATCTCGTTTTCCGGTACGGAGATCTGCACAAAATAAGACGTCGCATTCTTTTCATCCAGCCAGTTATTTTTTTCGGTAAAGCGGCTGGAAGATGTAGAAGCCGTCAATGATTTGGCGATATCCGTAATACTTACCCCCAACTGGCCAGCCCTTTCCCGGTCGATATTTATGCGGATAGCCGGATAATCCATCGGCTGATTGATCTGCACATCCCGCAGGTAAGGGATCTTCTTCATTTCCGCCAGTACCTTCTGTGCATAGGGTACGCTTTCTTTCAGGTTTTTGCCCATAATGGCAATTTCAATGGGCGTGGATGCTCCCTGGCTCATTACCTTATCAGTAAGGTCTATCGGCTCAAAGCTCATCTTTACTTCCGGCATTTGTTCATGGATACGCTTGCGGAATTTCTCTTTGAATTCGTCCATGTTGATGTGGAAGTCTTCTTTCATATTTACCTGCAATACCGCTTCACTTGGTGTAGCCATAAACAGGTAAATGGGGTTGGTAGAATAGGACGATGGATGAGTACCGATGAAAGAAGATGTAATGTCGATGTTTTTGGCACCGACGATCTCCTTCAGGATTTGTGTTGATTTAACAAGCATGGCTTCCGTCCGTTCGATGCGTGTTCCTGTAGGCTCTTTCAGTCTTAACTGGAACTGTCCGTTGTTCAGTTTAGGTAAGATATCACGGCCTATAATACTCATACATAATGCTACTATACCAATAACCCCAATAAAGTAAGCGCCGATAATCAGTTTCCTTTTTTTCATCAATCCTTCCAGCCAGCCAATAAAGCGCAGTTTGAAGCGATCGAACCCGGAAATAGTTTTAGCGTGCTGTTTCTCGTCTGCAATTTCTGTTTCAATATACCCGGCTGTTTTATGCGCATCATCACTATGTACATGTGGATGGCCAGGATGCTTAAACTTATTGGCGTCCAGCATCCAATTGGCCAGGATGGGCACCAGCGTTTGCGACAGCAGGTAGGAGGCGATCATGGAAAAGCCAATGGCCAGCGACAGCGGCATAAACATCGCACGGGGCACACCTTTCATGGTAAAGGATGGTGCAAACACAGCGAGGATACACAACAGGATCAGCAATTTCGGAAAAGCAATTTCCTGGCAGGCATGCCAGATAGCCTGTGCTTTGGGCTTGCCCATTTCCAGGTGCTGGTGGATGTTCTCAATGGTTACCGTAGATTCATCCACCAGGATCCCAATAGCCAGCGCCAGACCGCTCAGGGTCATAATATTGATAGTTTGGCCAAAGAGTTTCAGGAACATGACCCCGATGATGATAGACACCGGGATGGTAATGATCACGATATAGGCGCTACGCCGGTCGCCGAGGAACAGCAGCACCATCAGCGCAGTGAGCACCGCACCTATAACCCCTTCACTGATAAGACTTTTCACGGCATTGATCACATACACGCTCTGGTCAAACACAAACGAGATCTTTACATCTTCCGGTAATAATTTCTGGATATTTGGTAAGGCAGCTTTCAGGTTGTTTACTACTGTCCAGGTAGAAGCATCTGCGGTTTTTATAATAGGGAGATATACAGAGCGCTTTCCATTGATCACTGCATAGCTGCTGGTAATATCCGCAGCATCTTCAACTTTCGCCACATCTCTTACAAACACGGTAGGACCATCTCCCATTAACAGCGGAATATTCTCAAATTCCTTTACCGTGCGGATCACCGTATTGGCCGGTGTGAGATAAGTAATGTCGCCGATACGCACATTACCTGCCGGGGAAATCTGGTTATTATCTTTGATGGCGGCTACCACCTGGTCGGCCGTAAGGTGGTGACTGCGCATCAGTTGCGGGTCCACATGGATCACAATGGTACGTGAGTTACCCCCGAAAGGCGCCGGCGAAGTAAGGCCTCCGATACGGCTGAACGAGGGCCGGACAAGGGTCATGGCCATATCCTGCAATTCATTATTGGAACGCGTGGGGCTGCTCAGGGCCAGCTGACCGATAGGCAAAGTGGATGCATCAAAACGTATGATAAAGGGCGGCTGCGTGCCCGCCGGCATGGAGGAGAATGCACGGTTGGCCATGGCGGTTACTTCCGCCGCTGCCTGCGCCATGTTGGTCCCTTCATAAAAAGTGATCTTGATCATGGTA
This sequence comes from Chitinophaga polysaccharea, assembly GCF_902150045.1. Classification (GTDB taxonomy): domain Bacteria; phylum Bacteroidota; class Bacteroidia; order Chitinophagales; family Chitinophagaceae; genus Chitinophaga; species Chitinophaga polysaccharea_A. The sequence continues at coordinate 2,592,969 of NZ_CABFVU010000001.1, read as the reverse complement.
AGGCCCTGGATATTCCTGGCTTCAATATCTTTTACACCTGTTACATACAGGAAAAGGTTCTGGTAGTTAGTGGCAATAAACCCTTCCATCTGCTGGGGCGACATGCCCCCGTAAGGCTGTGATACATAGATCGCCGGCAGGTTAAGATCCGGGAAGATGTCTATTTTAATATCCCGCGTTGCCTGAATGCCAAAAAACAATAGTCCCATCACTACTACGATGATGGCTATTGGCTTTTGTAATGCGGTTCTGATCAGGTTCATACAATTATATTCAGGAAAGGATGGCCTTTCGGTTATTTACAGTTGATTCAAAAAAAGTTGCAGATCCCCTACGGTAGCTGATTTATATAATATTGCCTGCCATACGCCATTGTAGGCAATATCCCTGTCTGTTTCCGCACGGTTAATGTTGTACAGTGCCTGGGCCAGGTCGGCAATATTTGTCAATCCATTCTCATATAAGGTGCTTTTCTGCAGGAAGGCATCGCTGGCAGCTTTCAGCCCTATCGGCGCTTCCCGGTATTTCTTCACCGCGTTATCTATCTGCTGTTCCGACAGCTGCAGCTGATGTTGCAGGCGGCTGTAGGTTTGATTGTATTCATTTTTCAGTCCTTCCGTGGTGTAATGCTGGCGGGCCACCTGGGAATGTGTGCGCCAGAGGTCTGTTACCGTCCATGAAAGGTTGAGGCCCACAAGGTAATTGGATACCTGCGGCTTCACGCCGGACCAGTATGCCTGGCTGTAATGACTGAGGTTAGCGGCGCTGTAGTCGTAGTCAAAACCCGAACCCCGTGTTTGCATCACGCCCATAAACGACAGGCGTGGCATTGCGTTTTTACTGATCAGCTTCTGATTGGCGTCGCTTAATGTTACCCGGGAACTGAACAGTTTCAGCAGCGGTTGATTTTTAAGCGATACGGAATCCTGTGCGGATACGGTTTCCAGCAGCTGATTGGGTATTTTCGTTACAAAGGTGGTATCGAGTATAAAATCCTGCGGAGGTACATCCATCAATTCCGCCAGTTTATTGCTTTGCGCATTTTCGTAGTTCACTGCATCTACCAGTGTCAGCTTTGCCTTGGATACTTCGGCATTGGCGATGGAGCTGTCGACCCCGGCACTGAGACCGTTGAGCGCCCGCGACACAATGATATGCTGCAGGTCCTGCGCCCGTTTCAGGTTAGATTCCATGGAAGCTCTCAATCTTTGTGCTGCCAGGAGATTAAGATATGCCCCCGCGATACGCACCTGCTGTTCAAATTTTTCCTGTTCCAGGTCGGCCTGGTTGGTGTACAATTGTTCCTTTGCAGCCTGCACTTTGGCGTGCTGGCGGCCGAAGGTGACTACATCCCAGCTGATATTGGCCAGGTATAATCCGCCGAAAGCGGCATTCCAGTTCTGCGAGGGCAGCGCAGGGCCAGAGGCGCCGGTGGTCCAGCCCTTGTATCCCCACATAGGGCCGGTTTCACCGTTCACGGTACCATAACTATTCTGGGCGGCGAGGTTCAGGTCAGGTAAATATTCTCTTTTTACTGCACTGATATTTTCTGTAGCTGCTTTAGCATAGTTTTCTTTTGCTTTGATAGACTGGTAATTTTTCAGTCCTGTTTGTAGTGCTTCCTGCAAGGTAAGCGGGCGGGTTTGACCCATCACAGCCGCCGAACTGCAGCCTGCCGCAATAATCAGCAGGCAAAGCGGTTTCCAGATGTTCATAAATTAATCTATAGCGTCCAATAAAAGCCGACTGATGCAGGCTCACAAATAAGTATGCAAATATAGACCGGGGTAAGTGGCAGGTGTTAGGACAATTCAGCTATTGACTTGTACTATTTGAACATCATGTCGCGGAAATCCTGGGGAGAGATGCCGGTATTATTTTTAAAAAACCGGCTAAAGTAAGCAGGGTCCTCGAATCCCAGCTCATAGCAGATCTCCTTGACACTTTTGTGACTGAAGGCAAGATTTCTTTTGGATTCAAGTATAATCCGATCGTGTAATAATTCAGTAACGGTACGGCCGGTGGTTTCTTTGGTGATTTCGTTCAGCCTTTTCGGGGTAAGGGCAAAGGCGCTGGCATAAAAGGTTACCTGGTGTTCCGTCCGGTAATGCTCTTCCAGCAGGCGGCGCAGCTGCATTACGCGTGCATCGTGAGCCAGCGGCATCATGGTTTCCGCGGCATTGCGTTTCTTTTCCCGTTCTATGAGCAACAGGAAGGCATTCAGGTAATGCTTTACAATGCCCCGGCTGCAGGCGGGCGCGCAGGCTTTTTCCCTGCTCATCAGCTGTATCAGTCCGAGGAGAGATTCCGTGGTATTGCCGCTGGTACTGATGGGCCCGTATCCGTGCCAGTTATCGAAAAGCGAGGTGAAATCGTAAAGGGTTTCCTTATCGTGCTTATTGGTAAAGTAAAACTGCTCGGTAAAATACAGGAAATAGCCTTCCCGCTCACAATCCAGCTGATGTACCTGCCCCGGGCGAAGCAGGAAGATCATATTATCTTCCACATCATACCAAACAAAATCCACCATATGCCTGCCTTTTCCTTTGGTGATCCAGATAATCTGAAAGTGATCATGACGGTGAGGCTGGTCCGTTAGTTCATTTCGGAACATGCCCAGGGGAGCTACATTGAACTGTCCGGAATAAGGTAACTGCTGGTAAGGTATATCTATGCTTTTATTCAGTAACATAAAGTGCCTCAAAAGTACGCCTTTATCCCCTATTTATATAGCACTGCACCTGCCATTCATGGAATTTAATGTAGCTTTAAGTTTGGGTGGTATATCACCCGGCTTTTACTAACTTTGCTTCCGCAGGAAAACAAAAAATACGTATGCAGCTTTATTGCGACTCTCTTACAGAATACAAGCGACTGGCCACACTGGAAGTAAAGGTGGGAGATCTTATCATTGGAAATTTTAACCCGGTCCGCATCCAGACCATGACCACCACCGACACCCTGGATACTGCCGCTACCGTAGCGCAAACCATCCGTTGTATTGAAGCCGGTGCAGAACTGGTGCGCATTACCGCCCCCAGTAAAAAGGAGGCTGATAACCTGCAGGTCATCAAAAACGAATTACGCAAACAGGGATACACCACTCCCCTGGTAGCCGATATCCATTTTACCCCGAATGCAGCCGAAATTGCGGCCCGCATCGTGGAAAAAGTACGGGTGAACCCCGGGAATTATGTTGATAAAAAGAAATTTGAGCAGATCGATTATACCGACAGCGAATACCTGGAAGAAATTGACCGCATCCGCGAACGCTTTTCTCCACTGGTAAAAATCTGCAAAGAGTATGGCACTGCTATGCGGATAGGTACCAACCATGGCTCCCTGAGCGACCGTATCATGAGCCGCTATGGCGATACGCCCATGGGAATGGTGGAAAGTGCAATGGAGTTTTTACGTATTGCAGAAGACCTGCAATACCGCAATATTGTGCTGAGCATGAAGGCCAGCAACCCGCAGGTAATGGTACAGGCCTACCGCCTGTTGGTACAAACCATGCAACAGGAACTGGGCCATTGCTATCCCCTGCACCTGGGCGTTACAGAAGCCGGCGACGGTGAAGACGGCCGTATTAAATCGGCCATTGGTATAGGCACCCTTCTGGAAGACGGAGTAGGCGATACCATCCGCGTTTCCCTCACGGAAGACCCTGAATTTGAGCTCCCTGTTTGTAAGGATATTGTGAAAAGATATACTAACCGTAACGACTATACGGCTATTCCACCTGTAACAAATATCCCCTACTCTCCTTTCGAGTACAAACGCCGCGAAAATGCGCCTGTAGAGAATATTGGCGACAAACAGGTACCCGTGGTAGTGGCAGACTTCAGCGACAATAAAGCGTTGCTGCCTTCTGATCTGACTGCCATTGGTTATGTTTATGATGAGCCCAGCGACAAATGGAACATCGGAGATGCTGCTGCAGATTATATTTATACCGGCACACAACTGCCTTCCTTCGGACTACCTGGTACCCTGCGGGTGGTGATAGACGCTGAGTACTGGCAGAGCATAGCCAACAAACAGGAACTGGTTCCTTATTTTGACGCCCGCCATTATGTAACTGCCTGCGAACAAAATGAGATCGGCCGGATCAACTTTGTACAATTTGATTGTAACCACCTGGATACAGAGCATCACGAACAATTGTTGCTGCAACTGGCCAATCCGGCTGTTGCTGCCAGTACCGTTCTTGTAGCCAGGGCCACCGGAAGCAATGCCATGGCGGCTATCAGACGGTTGTTCATCTTACTTCTCAATAAAAATATCAGGGTACCTGTTATCATCCATAGTATCAGTAATCAGCCTTCGGCAGATGAACACCTGATCCACCATGCCACTGAAGCGGGCGCACTGCTGCTCGATGGCTTCGGCGACGGATTATGGCTGAGCAACCTGGAGCCGCAACCCGGCCAGCATGCTACATTAAACAACATTGCATTTGGTATCCTTCAGGCTACCCGTACCCGCATCTCCAAAACGGAATATATCTCCTGCCCTTCCTGTGGCCGTACCCTGTTTGATTTGCAGGAAACCACCGCCCGGATCCGCGCAGTAACCCATCACCTGAAAGGCGTGAAAATCGCTATCATGGGCTGTATTGTAAACGGCCCGGGGGAAATGGCCGATGCCGATTTCGGCTATGTTGGCAGCGGCGTTGGTAAAATTACTCTCTACCGTGGCAAGGAAATCGTGAAGCGGGGCCTCAACAGCGATGTAGCCGTGAACGAACTGATAAACCTGATCCGCGAAAACGGTATGTGGGTGGAGAAAAACTAATTATTAAATCTGGCTTAAAAACAGCGGAAGCGGATACAGCAATGCCGGAAAAAGCTTAAATTTTCATAAAACATCTTAATATGAAAAAGCTCCTGACCGGATTGCTGGCCATGTTTATGGGTTTAACCGTAACAATGGCGCAAACACCCGCCACCGCAAAAAAAGAAGTAAAATCCGCTAAAGCAAAAACTGAAAAAACAACCGCTGCTCCTGCTGCTGCCGCCACCACTAAGACAAAGAAAGACGGCACACCTGATAAACGCTATAAAGAAAACAAAGCAGCTGCAACTCCCGCAGGCCCTACAAAAAAAGATGGAACGCCTGATATGCGCTATAAATCAAACAATAAAAACGCAGGGAAGAAGAAAGCATAAAGCTGAATATCAACGGACCATAATTTTCTGGCAAAGGGCTGCATCAAAGGTTGATGCAGCCCTCAGTAATTAAACCGTTGAACATCCACGATATTATTGCAGCTACCTTTTTGATACAGCCTTTTATAATTGAACCCTTGGAGATCCCGTTGCCTGCTTTGATACAGCCGGTTGTAATTAGAATCATGAATAGCCCCGGTATTGCCTTTGATACAATTCTTTGTAATAAAACCTGGCCCGATCTATTTTTCTGCACATTCCAGTTACCCCTTCTTTTCAAGTCACAGTGGGGGTTACAGGCGAAGCGGCCATCCTCCGATCTCTTCAAAATTCCCCGCTATTTAACCGTCCTTTTCTTTTTCAGTTCAAATTTTCTACTTTTATCGTTCACGTTTTTTATTTATTGTCAATAACCATTTGTTATCACCGATAGTTATTAGTTATTTGACTTCGCACTGGTGGCTTTCTATTTTTGTAGCGTAATCCACCAACCTGTAATTTTAATGAAAACCAATAAAATCCAACGTTATAAACGGATCCTTTCCGGGTCACTTGCATGTATGTTGATATTAACGATGCTGGTAGCTCTTGAAACATTTTTCCTGTGGACCCGTTACCTGGTTCCGGGAACAGCACCGGCTTTGCAGGCCGCTCCTGCAAAGGGCTGGCGCCCTCCGGCGGTGACCACCCTTCCTCCCGGCGAAAAAGCCGCAGCCATCGTTTACGGACAAACACTGATCCGGGAAACAGCACGGTACCTGGGCCCCAAAGGAAGTGTACTGCAAATTACCAACGGGATGAACTGCCAGAACTGCCACCTGCAGGCGGGTACAAAGCTTTATGGGAATAACTATAGTTTTACCGCCGCATCATATCCTAAATTCAGAGCCAGGTCCAACAGTTCGGAAACATTGAACAAACGCATCAGTGATTGCTTTGAGCGCAGTCTGAATGGCGTAGCACCCGATAGCAACAGCAGGGAAATGGTGGCCATCAGGTCTTACATAGAATGGCTGGGAAGTGAGGTTATGCCTCATGAAAAACCCGATGGCAGCGGCCTGCGGAAACTGCCCTATTTGCAACGTGCAGCCGATCCGAAGAAAGGCATTCGTATCTATACCCAGCAATGCCGGCATTGCCATGGCGCCAATGGCGAAGGGGTAAAAAGTGCCGATGGCATTGCTTTTATTTATCCTCCCCTGTGGGGACCACAAAGCTATAACGATGCCGCAGGGCTTTATCGCCTGTCTAACTTCGCCGCCTATGTGAAATATAACATGCCTTTTGGCGTAGACTATAACTCAACGGTTCTTTCCGATGAAGAAGCCTGGGATGTAGCTGCATTCATCAACTCACAACCCCGGCCACATAAAGATCAGTCGGCCGACTGGCAGGATATTACAAAGAAACCTGTCGACTTTCCTTTTGGGCCTTATGCAGATGCTTTTTCAGCAGAGCAGCATAAATACGGGCCATTTAAACCCATGCAACATAAATAAAATCAAAAACGTACACCATGAAAAAAATAACACTGCTGCTTTGCCTCTTTACCATGTTAACGGCGCAATATGCCATGAGCCAGCACAAAACCAAATACAGGGCCATTTACCAGTTGAACAGTGATGATGATAAAGTGATCCGCAATACCCTCCGCAATATTAAAAATGCCCTGGAAGATCCGCGCCTGCAAAGCAAAGTAACCATTGAGCTGGTAGCCCATGGCGGTGGTGTAACCGCCTATAAAAAAGATCATCCCTATGAATCACTGCTACAGGAACTACAGTCAAAAGGCGTGATCCTGGTAGAATGTGAGAACACGTTGCGGGAAAGAAAGATTTCAAAGGAAGAATTATTCCCCTTCATTCAATACACGCCCAGCGGCAATGGCGAGCTGATTATAAAACAGGCTGAAGGCTGGAGTTACGTACATCCATAAATCATAAATGATGAAACAATTCACTACAGTGTTGATAGTAACCATCCTATTGGCAGGGGCGCTCCATGCCCAGGACTTCCGTTTTGATCCGCCCTGGAACACGCCCCCATCCGGGGGTGTAGCCTTTACCGTACCAGGCATCGATAATGTACCCGACCTTTATGGCGATATTATAGATCCCCAGCTGGTCATCTTCTTTGCCGGTAACCAGTTTATGGTAATTGATTCACTGATTACCGGTTTTAAAAAAGCTTACCCTCAGTACCGGCGCATATTTGCAGAAACGCTGCCACCAGGTATCCTGGCTCAGCAAATCATCAGTGGATCACTGGTACTGGGCAATCTTCGTATAGCCGTAACACCCGATATCTATACTGCCGGGAAAAACCGTATAGATCAACTGCGGGACAGCTTCTCGGTGGTAAAAAACTATGCCGGTAACACACTCGCCATTATGGTGCAACAGGGCAACCCTAAAAAGATCAAAGGACTCGCAGACCTGGCCCGTAAAGATGTGCAGGTAAGTATGCCCAATCCTGCCTGGGAAGGTATCGGCAAACGCATTGAGGAAGCTTATATAAAGTCTGGCGGTACCAGGCTGCAACAGGTAATAATGAAAGATAAAGTAGCCGGAGGAAGCACCTATCTCACTAAAATACATCACCGGGAAACACCGCTGCGCGTTCTCAGGCAACAGGCAGACGCAGGGCCGGTATGGCTTACGGAGGTGCTTTACCAACAAATGATCCACCACCCCGTGGGCATAGTGAACATACCCGTAAAAGAAAACATCAAGGCATCCTATTGGGCCGGCATATTGAAAAGTGCACCACATCCGCGGGCTGCAAGGGATTTCATGAATTATCTCCTTGGCCCTGCCGGGCAGAGTATTTATAAACACTTTGGCTTTACGCCGCCTGAGTTGTAAGGTATTTTTGTATTTTTAGTGCATGTTCGATTTCAGACTCAGGGTATTTCACACCGTCGCCAAACGCCTCAGCTTCACCAAAGCTGCAGAAGAATTATATATTTCACAACCAGCTGTTACCAAACATATACATGAACTGGAGCAGCAGCTTGGCATGGCGCTGTTTGAAAGGATCGGTAATAAAATAAAGCTCACCCGTGCAGGCGTACTGGTAATGCATCATGCAGAAATTATTTTTACCGATTACCGTAACCTGGAATACGATGTAAATCAACTGAAACATATGCAGGGCGGCCTGTTGCCTATAGGCGCCAGTACCACTATTGCGCAATACCTGATTCCTCCCCTGCTGGCGAAGTTCAACCAACGGTACCCGGATGTAAAAACATCGCTTACCAGTGGAAATACAGAACAGATTGAACAGGCGTTATTTGAAAAAAGTATACAGCTGGGTATTATTGAAGGCAGCTCTAAAAATCCGTTGCTGAAATACGTGGAGTTTGCGAAAGATGAAATTATACTGGTGGGCAATATGAAGCACCAGTATGGTAATGGTGAGCCGCTTACCCCGGCCGATCTTAAAACCATTCCCCTGTTAATGAGGGAACACGGGTCCGGCACGCTGGAAGTAATTACCGAGGAACTGAAACGCCTTAAATTAAAGATCACCGATCTGAACGTGGCCATGTATATGGGCAGTACAGAAAGCATCAAATCATACCTGCATCATTCGCCCTGTGCAGCCTTTATTTCTTCACAGGCTGTGCAGCGCGAACTGGAGCTGGGAGAATTCAGAGTATTGCCGGTAAAGAATTTCAAGTTGGTGAGAAAGCTTCACTTTACTTATTTGCAGGGTTTGCAGGATAAACTTTGCCAGCTCTTTATCCGTTTCGCCAGGCAGAACATGGCGGAATAACGGCAATGTGCCTACGTTATTTATTCAGCAGCTGCCAGTGCAGCATTTCCCCCGGCGATTTCAATTCTTCCATGCCAAGGTGTTGCAACACTTTCATAGAAGCCGTGTTGGTAACATCGCATTCAGCAATCAGTTTTTTCACATGCGGCTGCCGGAAGGCCCATTCTACCAGTGTTGTAGCGGCTTCGCGCATATATCCTTTTTTCCGCCAGGAAGGCAACAGGGTATAGCCAATTTCCACCACCCCGTTTTTATCGGGTCGGCCTTTAAAACCGATATCCCCGATCACCACAGCGTCTTCTTTATGTACAATGATCCATAGCATCCAGGGAAACGACTGCGGGTCGTGCTGAAGCAACTCAATAAAATGAGGCAGCTGTTCTTTCAGGTCGGGTTGCGGCCAGTTTTCCGGTATATGTGCCTGCAGTACCTCGCGGGCATGCGGATGGTTTAAGAATATCTCTGTTAGCAGCGGCAGGCGGCAGGGATATAAAAGTAATCGATCGGTATTAAGGGGTAACATATTTTGAAATTTAAGGCAATTGTTCACTAATGGGCTTTTACCACGGCGGTACCCAACACCTCACCAGGTTGCAGCACGTGGATTTCAAGCCGGTCCAGGTCTTCCGTCAGCTCCCGTAACCTGGCTGGCGTGCCGCTGAGGGCTGGCATTGTTCCATAATGCCAGGGGATCAGGTGTTTTACTTTGAGCAGACGTGCGGCAAATGCAGCTTCCAGCGGTCCCATTGTAAAGCGGTCGCCAATTGGCAGGATGGCTATATCCGGTTTATATATATCTCCAATCAGTTCCATATCCCCAAACACAGAAGTGTCTCCGGAATAATACACAGAAATATCATCACTCATCCGCACAATAAACCCGTTGCTGGTATGCGGGTAGCCTATTTTGCCATCCGGCAGATTGATATGCGCAAAGTGGAAGGCGTTGGTCATGGTTACTTTTATATTCATAACAGATACAGTCCCCCGGCATTCAACGGTTCAAACACATGCTCCGGTACTCCCTGTTCCTGTAAATAAAACCGTACCATAGGATTGGCAATCACTTTGGGTGATTTTGTTCGTATGATATCTGCCATTTTACTATCCAGGTGATCGCGGTGCCCATGTGTGATAAGGATCAGGTCCACTTTATCCGGGATTGTTAAACCAGGAGGCAAGGCAGGGTTATTGGTATACCAGGGGTCTATTAATATAACATGACCTTCCGGGGTAGTTATCCTGAAACTTGCATGGGCCAGGAACTGAATCTGGGACTGCTGCGTGCTCATAGTACCTGTACTTAATGATCTAAATATACATCTTTTGAAAAAGACAGCGGAGACCATAAAACATGATCTCCGCTGTCTTTTTATGCTAACACTATGATTGATAGCAGTTATTTGCGTTGCAGTGTGTATATGATGGCTGCGCTTTTATTCTCAAAGTTAACATTTGCCCTCCAGGTCATCACGCTACCAGCACCGGTGATTTCCATACGATAGCCTTCAGTTACATTCTTTGCTTTATCGCCACTATACAGCTTTTTAAAGCCAAACATACTCACGCCGCCACTTTTGGTGAGCGACCAGGCAATTTTCTGGGTAACTGCGCTGCAGCCATCTTCGGTAGAAGTAAGCGTGTAGGAACCCATTGCATAGTTATCCGGCAGGATCCACTGGCTGCCAATAAAACATTTGGCATTGGCTTCATCAAATACGGTTACTTTGGCGTTATCAGGAATTCCTTCGTACTTAATATCGGTTAAAACCCAGTTGCCTTTTACGGCGCCTTTATTGATGTCCTGGGTAACACCTTGTTTTGGGGAGCAGGAAGATGCAAAAACGGCAACTATTGCCATCAGTAACGCTGCAAATGAAAATTTTCTCATGGGAAATTAGTTTGTGTGTTTAAATGCCAATGTATTCAACACGCAGCTATCAAATAAGGTTTTATAACAGCCGGAATACAGGGGCAATTTCAGCATTTGCAATAAACGTACCAAATGAAAGTATCGTTACTTAGCGGGTAATGAGGCCGGCTGGTTTACAGAAGGGACTTTCAACTCAAAAAGGATCTCTTCCAGCATTTGCGAGCGGTGACAGAAATGCCAGGTACTTGCTGCCAGCGCCATGGCTGTTACTGCCAGGGCAATAAAGGCACAGCGCCACCAGATGCTTACAGTTATCCGGCGGTTCCAAAATGAGTCGATGGGAATATATGTATGGTGATGGGAATTCGTATGTTCATATGGGTTATAACCGCTCCAGTACCTCTCCTTCGGCTCCTTTTCTAATTTAATCCGCTGTAGTACCGCTTCCTTTATTTTTACCGGCGGCAGGGGGCCTTCCTCCATCAGTTTATTTTCTATCCGGAGCTCAGCTGCTGTAAATTCCAGATCGAGCAACGGGTATATACGACGCAGGTACAGTAACTCGTCTTCCTGTTCAGGAGAGGCAAGTCCCAGCAGATAACGCTCAATAATGCCGCTTTCTATATAGTTACTGATATTCAAACTGTCTGCTTATGTTAACCAGATGCACAAGATATAAATAATAAATAATATGTCTATAGATACGTTACATTCCCTTCTGGTGGATTCTCAAAATTGTAAAATCTTTAAAATAACGATAATCCGGATAGAAAATTATAACAAAGGGCTTTGTGTTTGTTCCTGCCGGATCATCTGGTGAAGATTATCGCTACGTTGCTGCTCCTGCGACATACGGTACTTGAGATAATAAAAAATGGCGAGGAAAAGGAATACCTTGGACATGATAAAGAAGATAATAAAGAAGATCTTCCACCAGCGGTGAACCAGGATATGGTTGCCGTCTTTCGGCTGAATATTGATGAAAGTGTAATTGGAAGAGGGATCTGAATGGCCATGCCCTTCCTCCCACCTGATTTTTTGCAATACCCGTTCACGTATTTCTACCGGGGGCATAGCGGGCTCATCAAACGCGGCTCTTTCCAGGCGGCGCTCAACGAATTCGACCTCTGTATCCAGTTCCGGATACAGCCTTCTCATGTGCTGCAGCTCTTCCACCTCTTCTTCAGTAGCCAGGCCAAGCACAAAGGACTCGATAATACCGCTTTCTATGTAAAACTTTAGTTCCAAGTCTTTTTTAAGAATTGTCTGAAAGACTTCATCGCTTCTTTCAGGATTTCATTTATTTGCGCCTCCGGCAGGGCCAGCAGGCGAGCTATCGTTGTGATTGATAATCCTTTAAAATAACTAAGCCGGAACACCTGTTGTTGATCGGCTGGCAGTATCAGATAAAACTGCTGTAGTATGCCTTCTTCCTGCTTCATCAGCTCAGTACCGGTTAATGCGGTTTCTGGCAGCGCTTCTTTAATGGCGAATTCTCTTGTTTTACGAAGTAACCAGGTAAACAATGTCCGGTGGCCCGAGGTCCTGAAGGTTCCGATATGGAGGAACGACCAGTGAAAAACTTTTACAACTACTTCGTTGGCCCGTTCTTTTACAGGCACCAGCTGCAATGTAATGTTATAAAGAGCCCCGGCGTATCGGTCGTATAACAACTCTTTTGCCGCAGAATCCCCTATTACTAACCGCTCAATAAGCATTTGCTCACTTATATGTGCCAGATCTCGACGCAAAGAAGTTGTGTACCAGGTTTAGGATGCTAATATATAGAAATAAAATTAGGTGTAGGTCATAACACCTATATGAATTTATCAACATGCACAGCTAAAATGGATAACTATGGTCGCAGATCCAGCCGGTACAGCCAGTATTGCTGTCCTGACAGAGGCGCCAGTTCCTTCACCTGCAAAAAGCCAAGCCGTCCGTACAGGTGTTGCGCATCCGGCATAACAGTACTGGTATGCAGCCCAGGTACATGCTCCGCTCCCTTCCTTAATACACATGTCCATCAGGCGTTGACTATTGCCCTGCCACGGAAAGCCGGATGCACCGCCAGCCGGCAGATATAAGCCCAGTCGGCCGGGTAGATCGGGGTTGGATTTTCCGAAGGAACCAGGAACACTATTCTCACCAGTTCGCTGCCAGCATCACAAACAAAAGTCGCCCGCATTATCCATGAGCAATTGCAGTTCGGCATCGTCATCCCTACCGCATTTTCCCCAACTCTCCGGGGAGAGCACCGTGGCAAACTGACTGTAGCTGGCCTGCGATAATTCCCGGATCGCAACGGCATCCGAAGCCGTGGCTTTCCTGTAATCAGTGTATCCATAACCGTTATTTAACTGCCGCTTCTCCAACAATTTCCAACGCGATGTTGTTGGAAACTATCAGTGCTATAAAGATCGATATCTTTGGCCAGGTATGTGCTGACTCAATTGGGTTCAGGCAATACAGTGGTGTAGGCAGACAAATGGATTTCATGCGGTGAGCCGCTCTTTCCGAAGAAGGCAATCCATTATTGCCATTCCATCCACTACCTCCAAAGGCATTTCGCACATTGTATCGCAGCTGCAACCTGGCGTCAGCGTGGTTACCACCAGAGCGCACGTACGCTATGTAATTACAGGGTACGGTGTTGCCCACCCGGGAAAAATCTCCGGCACAGGGCACAGGCCCTTATTAATATCGCCCACCGGATCATCGCGAAGCATTGGAAAAGAACGCTTTTGAAAAATTTAAGGTATTCGGATAAATACCGGTTCTATGAAAAAGTTGCTATCAGACCTGCTGCTTTACATCATCACGGCAACGGCCTACGCACAGGTCACACAGGATGCTGTTAAACAACTAAGAATATACGAAGATGACGACTTCTTTAATGTATGGGGACTTGGAACAGACCGTGGCTACAGCAACGGCAGCAGCGTAGGTTATCTTTACATGAAAAAAAAGAGATCTGTATTCCCCGATAAATGGATACTTCCCGTAGCAGGCAGCAATGCTATCAATGTATTTGAATGGAGCCTTATGCAAATCATGATCACTCCTAATGAGATTGCCGACACGAGCTACAATCCCAAAGACTTTTACTATGCCGGCGCCCTGTACGCCACGCACGGGCTCACTTCCTATAATCCCGAAAAAAAGTACAGCCTCCATTCAGAGTTTGTATTTGGCGTACTGGGCCCGTGGGCACTCGCCAAAGAAACACAAACCTTCTTCCATCACCTTATCGGCTATCAGCCGCCCAGGGGGGTGGGAAAACCAGGTGTCCAATGCCCCGTTGGTCAACTATAACCTTATTTATGAAAGAATGCTGTGGAACCCGGTTAATTACCTGGAAATTATTGGCGGCGCCAATGCCCGCTTGGGAACCATGACTACCGCCATAAGCGCCTGGTCGTATATCCGGGCGGGACTGTTCAATCCTTATTTCGGTCGCCGCGACTTATCCGCAGCCACCAAAAAAAGGTTTAAGTTGTACGTCATGGCCCGGCCCCAGTTCGGCTTTATAGGATACAATGCGCTGCTACAGGGTGGTATTTTCAAATCGAGAAATACCAATTTTGAAGAAGTATCCGATTATCAGCAAACACATATGCGGCACTTTACCATCGGCATTGACTACGGCATCGGGATTGTGATTAACCGTGCCACCATCAGCTATACCCAGAAAACCCGCACCGAATGGATGAGCGGCACCGGGAAACATTCCGTGGGTAATATCACCCTTCTTATTCCTGTCTACCGTAAAACTATTCCCGGCAATTAATGTTATCTATCAAAAACTTATTTACCATGCATATTAAACTGATGTTCATTTCTTTTTGTGCAATTGCCGTTTCCTGCGCCAGCAGCGGCTCTAAACCGGAAAACGACAGCACCGGCGTAGGCAGCGATACCACGCTGAATGTAGCCGCAAATCCCAGCAGCCAGCTGGAAGTAAACCCTCTTTCCGGGTACTTCCTGAAAAACACGATTACGGTAAACGACAGTCTTACCTTCTGGCTCATTGATAACCAGGCTTCATTCGACAGCCTGTTTGGCATAGCCAAAACCATGAACAATACCATCGATCAGCCGGACTTCGGTACCCATATAGTAGTAGCCGCCACCATGCCGCCTACCTTTTATGGTACGCAAATCCAGCTGGAATCCGCTTCCTCTGGCAATGCGGATAACAATGCCACGCTGCGCTTTGTAGCTACTGCCAATCCCAACCGGGGCAGTGCCAGTACCGTTCCGTTGTGGCTGGGGGCCGTTCCGAAAACCGGTAAAAGTACTTTTCTCCTTTACACCGGGGACCATTTAACCAAAACGATTACTACCCAGCAGTAGGCTGGCCGAATATTTTTTCTATTGCCTGGAAACGGTATCTGAACAGGGCTTCCAGCTGTTTTTTACAAACAGCTGGTGGGCCAGTTTTCCCAGCCAGCCGAAAGGCAGCCGGTAATGAACCAGGTCCGTCATTTTTACGCCACCGGGTACTGTTTCGAAATGATGCTCGTGATGCCAGATGCTGTAAGGGCCCACCCGTTGCTCGTCTACAAAATATTCCAGGTAGGATACATGGGTGATCTCTGTCATCCATTCCAACGGGATCCCCGCTACCGGCGATACAAAGTAAGTGATGATCTGCCCCGGGTATACCTGCCCGGTATAAGGCGGGGAAGTAACAACAAACCGCATATAGGGAGGGGTAATACGCGCCAGGTTACCGGGGTTGGAAAAATAGTTCCACACCTCCTCCGGCAGGGCCGGGATCACCTGCGCATGCTGCATAAAATAAATACTGGCCATATATAAGATTACTGAAAAAATATCGTTCCGGCTATAAGCAACCGCCAAATTCGTGATTCTTTGAAATGAGTTCGTAAGTTTGTGCCTGATTAATCCGATCAGGTACATGAATCAATATATCAGGGGCTGGGTTTTCTGGCTGATGTTCATCCTCATTTCCATTTCATTTACGCGATGCGCTAACATTGTGCCCCCCAGCGGCGGGCCAAGGGATAGTTTGCCTCCTGTATTGCTGCAGGCTACTCCCAGAGACTCCACCCTTCACTTCAACAGCAAAAAGGTGACGTTTATTTTCGACGAGTATGTGGAACTGGATAATGTGAACGATAAGCTGATTGTGTCGCCAACGCTGAAACGCACGCCTATTGTGACGGCCAAGCTGCACACGGTGACCCTTGAAATAAAGGATACCCTGAAGCCAAACACCACCTATACCTTCAATTTCGCCGATGCCATCCGGGATATCAACGAGCGTAATATATCGGCGGATTTCCAGTATGTAGTGTCTACCGGCGATTATCTCGACAGCCTGCAGGTATCCGGCCATCTTATAGATGCGGAGAACGGCCGTGTAGACAGCAATGTGGCGGTTATGCTGTACCGCGACCTTACAGACTCCATTGTATCAAAGGAAAAGCCGGTGTATTATGCCAAAACCAAAGGGGATGGCTCTTTCCGCTTCAAGAACATAGCACCCGGCTCTTATAAGATCTTTGCACTGAAAGAAGAAGACCGCGACCTGCAGTATAACCAGCCTTCAGAAATGATCGCTTTCGTGGATGCGCCGGTTGTATTAACAGAAAGCAACCTCTCAGATGTGAATCTCCTGCTGTTTATGGAAAACGATAGTACCATTAAGCCGCCACCGGAGCCCATCGACTCTTCCCTGATTGAACAGGAAGCAGAGGAAAAGAAAAAGAAGAAGCTGCCTAAATTAACTGCCACGGCTACCCTAGACGGAGGTATGCAGGAATTGCCTGCGCCATTGAGAATTACATTTGCGCTGCCATTGAGGAATCTCGACAGCGCCAGGACCATTCTTGGTGAAGACAGCGCCTACAACCCGGTTACCTTTACCAGTACAATGGATTCTACCCGTACCCGTTTATCGATAGGTTATGACTGGAAAGAAGGTACCCCGTACCGGTTTATTATTCCTAAAGATGCACCGACAGATACTGCCGGTCAACAGCTGGCCCGGGCAGATACCATTAATTTCAGGACCAAAAAGGTAGCGGATTACGCCATTTTCACCGTTACAGAGCTCAATATCAGCGACAGTACAAAGAACGCTATCAATGATACTGCTATGCATTACGTGGTGCAACTGGTACAGGATAAAACCATCAAATACTCCGGCACTATTGTTAATGGCAAATGGAGTCAGCGGTTTATTACGCCGGGAGAATACGATATCCGGCTGCTGCTGGATACCAATGGCAATGGCAAATGGGACCGCGGAAACTATTATACCACTCCGAAAAAACAGCCGGAAAGGGTGATCAATATTGAAAAAGTGAACCTGAAGGCATACTGGACGGTACCCAAAAAGATAAGCATTTAAATCATTACCGCGGAGGGAACAATGCGGCTTCCTCCGCCCCAATATTCCTAACTTTGCATTATGATATTTTCCTCTGCGCTGATAGAAAACGCGGTAAATGAATTTGCCAAACTGCCGGGCATCGGTAAAAAAACAGCTTTGCGGCTGGTGCTGCACCTGCTGAAACAGGAAACAGCACAGGTACAGCAGTTTGGGGATGTGATAGCACGGATGCGGCAGCAAATACAGTTCTGCAAGGTTTGTCATAATGTATCCGATGCTGAAGTATGCAGTATTTGCAGCAGCCATTCCCGGCAGAAGCAGGTAGTGTGTGTGGTAGAAAGCATCCGCGATGTGATGGCAATAGAAAATACACAGCAATTCAATGGATTATATCACGTATTGGGTGGTATTATTTCTCCCATCGATGGTATCGGTCCGGACCAGCTTAATATCCAGTCACTGGTAGAAAGAGTTCAGTACCAGGGTGTAGAAGAAGTGATCATGGCGGTAAGTCCCACTATTGAAGGCGATACTACCATTTACTATCTCTCTAAAAAATTAAAGGAATTTCCTGTAAAAATCACCACTATTGCCCGGGGGATCGCATTTGGGGGAGAGCTGGAATATGCTGATGAGATGACGCTGGCCAGGTCTATCAGTAACCGGTTGCCGCTGGAAAGCTATGTACAGAACAAATAACCGCTACTTAACGGTATACAAAAAAATACGGGTGCTCAACAGCACCCGTCTTCGTTTAACCTGTAATTCCACGTTATGAAAAGTTTGTCAGACAGCATCTTTTTCAGGATGGTCCGGAAATATTTTATGATTGGTTTCTGATTCCTTCTGTTGTTGCAGCTCTTTCCACCGCTGCATTTCATATTTATTCAGGAAACATACCTTAAACACTTCAGACTGGTTTCCGTCGCCGGTTTGCGGCACGGGTTGCAATCCCAGGCTTGCCAGGTGCTGATGCAGGGTATGAATATGTTCTGATATAGTCATGACTGACGTTTAGTTTTGTTGTAATAAATTTCTGAGAAGCACTAATGATGAATCTGTTAATTGCAGCAACGGCAACTACAAGGAGTGCAGGCGGAGGGCTGGTGGGAGGCCATAACCGGGTAAATCACTATATTTCTATCATTTTGTTGCATTGTACCTTTCTATTACCCTACAAATATAGTAGACTTTGTAGACTACTTCCAAATTAAATTTATAGGTATAAACAAAATCTATTCTTTATCAGAAAGATATATAGTTTATAAAACCCTTGGTTAAACCGGCTCAAAACGCGGATCCATACAAATCACAAAACAATAAAATAGCCGGGAAAAGGTTATATTTGTGGACTCGTTCAGGGTGGATTTGTTTATTGTTCGACCCTGTTCTTTCTTAACTGTAACTAATAAACACCTTGAAAATTATGAAATCTTTACAAGACTGCGCCAATGAGCGCATACTTATCATCGATGGTGCAATGGGCACCATGATACAACGCTACCAACTTCAGGAATCAGACTACAGGGGCACCCGCTTTGCCAACTATCCCAGTGATCTTAAAGGCAATAACGACCTTCTTAATCTTACACAGCCCCAGATCATTGAAGCCATTCACAAAGAGTACCTGGAAGCAGGAGCTGATATTATCGAAACCAATACTTTCAGCAGCACCTCTATAGCTATGGCAGACTATGATATGCAGGCACTGGCATATGAGCTGAATGTGGCAGCAGCACAGATAGCCAAAAAGGCTACCGCGGAGTATACGGCCAAAAATCCCGATAAGCCGCGTTTTGTTGCCGGCGCCATAGGCCCAATGAACAAAACCCTGTCGCTGTCGCCGGATGTAAATAACCCCGGCTTCCGCTCTGTATACTTCGATGAAGTGGCTGCCGCCTATGAAGAGCAGGTACGTGGTCTCTCCGATGGCGGAGTGGATATCCTGCTGATAGAAACTATTTTTGATACGCTGAATTGTAAAGCGGCCATCTATGCCATCAAGAAATACTACCGTGAATCGGGTAAGCCTGAAATCCCGGTAATGATTTCCGGCACCATCACAGATGCCTCCGGCAGAACCCTCAGCGGGCAAACCCTGGAAGCATTCTATATCTCAGTTATGCATGCCAACCCGTTTTCCATCGGCTTAAACTGCGCCCTGGGCGGAGAGCAGATGCGCCCTTATGTAGAGGAGCTCTCCAACATAGCCAGCTGCTATGTGAGCTGCTATCCTAATGCCGGCTTGCCTAATGCCTTCGGGGAATATGATGAGGAACCGGAAGATACCGCCTGTATCATTGAGGACTTTGCCGCATCCGGCTTCGTTAACATTGTAGGCGGCTGCTGCGGTACCACCCCGGATCATATACGCCACATTGCAGAACATGTGAAACATATCAAACCACGCCTCAAACCCGTATTGGCCGAAACACTCGCCTGATCAGCCGTGGCAGGTTTTCTATTCAAATATCACTTACAGCAGAAATGAGCGAAACAATTATAAACAATACAAATACTGTCAACGAACCTATTGCCGGCGAGGAACGCAGGGTGATCAAACCCTTTATGCGCCTGAGTGGCCTGGAACCGCTGGTAGTACGGCCTGAAACCAATTTCATTAACATAGGGGAACGTACCAACGTAACCGGTTCGAAGAAATTTGCCCGTCTCATCAGGGAGGGACAGTTTGAAGAAGCCCTGTCTGTTGCCCGGCAACAGGTGGAAAGTGGCGCGCAGATCCTGGACGTTAACATGGACGATGCCCTGCTCGACGGGGAAGCGGCTATGTCTACTTTCCTTAACCTCCTGGCAGGGGAACCGGATATTTCCCGTATTCCCATCATGATCGATTCCAGTAAATTTTCTGTAATTGAAGCCGGGCTGAAATGTGTTCAGGGTAAATGTATTGTTAACTCCATCAGCTTAAAGGAAGGAGAAGCCAAATTCATTGAGCAGGCCCACATCTGTAAAAGCTATGGCGCCGCCGTGGTAGTAATGGCATTCGACGAACATGGCCAGGCAGATACCGAAGAAAAAAGAGTGAGCTTCAGTCACCGTGCCTATAAAATACTCACCGAAGTGGTAGGGTACGATCCCCAGGATATCATCTTCGACCCCAATATCTTCGCTATCGCTACCGGTATTGAAGAACATAATAACTACGCAGTAGAATTTATCAATGCTACCCGCCGTATAAAACAACTGATGCCGCTTGCCAAAGTAAGCGGAGGCGTAAGTAATGTTTCCTTCTCTTTCCGCGGTAACGAAACAGTGAGGGAAGCCATGCACTCCGTATTCCTGTTCCATGCCATCAAAGCGGGAATGGATATGGGTATTGTGAATGCAGGGATGCTGCAGATCTATGATGATATAGAGCCCACCCTGCGGGAACTTTGTGAGGATG
This sequence comes from Chitinophaga polysaccharea, assembly GCF_902150045.1. Classification (GTDB taxonomy): domain Bacteria; phylum Bacteroidota; class Bacteroidia; order Chitinophagales; family Chitinophagaceae; genus Chitinophaga; species Chitinophaga polysaccharea_A. The sequence continues at coordinate 2,572,375 of NZ_CABFVU010000001.1, read as the reverse complement.
CCATACTAAACAGAAGAGACGATGCTACAGAAAGGCTGATACAGTTTGCTGAAACCGTTAAGGCCAAAGGAAAGGTAGTGGAGAAAGATGAAAGCTGGAGACAGGGCACTGTGGAAGACCGTTTAAGCCATGCCCTCGTGAATGGTATCACCGACTATATAGATGAAGATACTGAAGAAGCCCGTTTAAAATATCCCCGCCCGCTGGATGTGATTGAAGGCCCGTTGATGGCGGGTATGAACATCGTCGGAGATCTTTTCGGCAGCGGTAAGATGTTCCTCCCGCAGGTAGTGAAAAGTGCCCGTGTAATGAAAAAATCCGTGGCCATCCTTACACCATATATTGAACAGGAGAAATTAAGGATACAGGCAGAACACGGAGGGGAAATAAAAGCCGCCGGGAAAATCCTGCTGGCCACTGTAAAAGGTGATGTACACGATATCGGTAAAAACATTGTAGGCGTAGTACTGGCCTGTAACGGTTATGAGATCATTGACCTGGGCGTAATGGTGCCTGCTGAGAAGATCCTTCAGACCGCGCGCCAGGAAAAAGTGGATATCATTGGCTTAAGTGGCCTGATCACGCCCAGTCTCGACGAAATGGTGCATGTTGCCCGTGAACTGAAACGGCAGGATTTCAACATCCCGCTGATCATTGGAGGCGCTACCACCAGCCGCACACATACCGCTGTTAAAATAGCGCAGGAATATGCGCATGGCGTGGTACATGTACTGGACGCATCCCGTAGCGTTACCGTAACCGGCAGCCTGCTTAATAAAGCACTGAAACCCGGGTTCCTGGCTGGTATACAAACAGAATATCAGAAGCTGAACGAGGCTTTTAAGAATAAGAAACAAACCAAGCAATTCCTGCGCATCGCTGAAGCCCAGGCCAATAAAACCAACATCAACTGGGAGGCTTTCACCCCCGTGAAGCCTAAAATGACCGGCGTGATGAAGTTTGAAAACTATGATCTGGGAGAAATTGCGAAATATATCGACTGGCAGCCCTTCTTTATTGCATGGGAGCTACACGGTAAATTCCCGCAGATCCTTACCGATGAAGTGGTTGGCGTGGAAGCCACCCGGCTGTTTAATGATGCAAAAGAATTGCTAAATAAAGTAATTGCAGAAAAATGGCTGGGCGCCAATGCTGTTATTGGTCTCTATCCAGCTAACAGGGTAGCTCCGGATTCTGTAAAGGTAACACCTGAACAACCGGAAATTAAACCGGTACAGCTGGAATTCCTTCGCCAGCAGGTGAAGAAAGCACCGGGCCAGCCCAACCTGTCCCTCGCCGATTTCATTGCTCCCGCCGAATCCGGCAAAACCGATTATATAGGTGGCTTTGCGGTGACCACCGGTATTGGTATTGAAAAATGGCTGGACAAATTCAAAGCAGAACATGACGACTATAACAGCATTATGCTGAAAGCGCTTGCCGACAGGCTTGCAGAGGCCTTCGCAGAACTGATGCACGAGCGCGTGCGTAAAGAGTTCTGGGGGTACGCGTCAGATGAGCATTTGAGCAATGAAGACCTTATCAAAGAAGCCTATGCAGGTATCCGCCCCGCACCGGGTTACCCCGCCTGCCCGGACCATACCGAGAAATGGAAATTGTTTGAGCTGCTGAACGCCACGGAAAATACCGGCATCACACTCACCGAATCACTGGCCATGTACCCCGCTTCCAGTGTAAGTGGCTGGTATTTTGCCAACCCTGAGGGTAAATATTTCGGCCTCGGAAAAATTGAAAAAGACCAGGTGACAGACTATGCTGCCCGTAAAAACTGGACAGTGGAAGAAGCCGAACAATGGCTGCGTCCCAACCTTGAATACGATATATAAAAGCATTACAGGTTAATCGTTACGGATCTGTGGAGGGATAAGGCGGATTTTTTCGCGTTATTATCTGTCCGCAGGTCCGTAATTCGTAAATTTAATGATGTAATGCCCTAAACAACACCCGACATGAGAATCATATCTTACAATGTGAATGGCCTGAGATCAGCCATGACAAAAGGCTTCACAGAATGGTTACAAACAGATCCCGCTGATATTATCTGCCTGCAGGAAATAAAAGCCCACCAGGAAAACATCGATTTTCAGCAATTCGACAACCTCGGTTATATGCATTACTGGTACCCTGCCCAAAAGAAAGGATACAGTGGCGTAGCGGTGCTTACCCGGATAAAACCCGACTTTGTACAATATGGCAGCGGCCATGGGCAAAGCGACCAGGAAGGCCGTTTTATAAGGCTCGATTTCGGCGATATTACCCTTATCAATACTTACTTCCCTTCCGGTACCAGCGGAGAGCTTCGTCAGACCTATAAATACCAGTGGCTGGAAGAGTTCTTTCAATACCTGGAAGAACTGAAGAAAACCCGGCCCAACCTGGTAGTATGCGGGGATTACAATATCTGCCATAAACCGATAGATATCCATGACCCTGTGAGCAATAAAAACTCTACCGGTTTCTTACCCGAAGAACGGGCATGGATGGACCGCTTCTTTGAGAGTGGCTTTGTAGACAGCTTCCGTCATTTTAACACCGACCCCCATCAATACAGCTGGTGGAGCTTCCGGGCAAATGCCAGGAACAATAACAAGGGCTGGCGTATAGATTATATCAACGTTGCCTTTCCACTGAAGGAGCGCCTGAAACACGCCACTATTTATCAGCAGGTAAAACACTCAGATCATTGTCCGGTGTTCGTGGAACTGGCAGTATAAACAAAGCCGTGTATGATTATATATAATGTAACTACCAAAGTAGCCACAGATACGCATTTCAGGTGGCTTCAATGGTTACGGGAAGAGCATATCCCGGCGATGCTGGCCACGGGGATGTTTCATGATTACCGCATCAGCCGCTTACTGGAGCAGGACGATGAAGAGGGCCCTACCTATGTTGTACAATATTTTGCAGATAGCCTGAAAGACTACCAATCCTTCGCAGACCAGCACCAACAGGCGCTGCGGCAAAGAGGGTATGATCTTTTCGGCGACCGTTTTATTGCTTTTACAACCATAATGGAGGTCATTTAAGTAAGGTGTCTTTACTAAACTTATCCACAGGAAATCCACTATTTCCGGGGCGTCCGGACTTTGGTACAATAGTTGGTCCAATCCTGCGTTAATAGTAAAAACGCTGGCAAACAAGCCACAGCACAGGGTTTTATGCGATCCTGCTAATGATCCGGTCTTTAGCATGGAAAACATCAATCAGCTGTAACCGTTACCAGTAGCGTTTTTCAGCCGATAAAATTTTCTATAAAAAAGTTGTAAAAAATTTGGTAATCTGATAAAACGCGCTATATTTGCTCACATCAAACATTTTTTCACTAGTTAAATCTTACTAACTATGAACAAAGCCGAATTAATCGACAAGCTTGCTAAAGATGCAGCTATTACCAAAACCCAGGCTAACGAAGCGCTGGACTCTTTCACCAAAGCTGTTGCTGATACCCTGAAAAAAGGTGGTAAAGTAACTTTGGTTGGTTTCGGTACTTTCTCCGTTTCTAAACGTGCAGCACGTAACGGTAGAAACCCACAGACCGGTCAGATCATCAAGATCAAGGCTAAGAAAGTTGCTAAGTTCAAGGCTGGTAAAGCTTTATCCGACAAGCTCTAATCAGTTAACACAACTTATTCAAGCAAGGAACAGTTCATGTTTCTTGCTTTTTTTTTATATCAAACCGCCAGTACTACGCTATTTCGTCGAATTGCAGTATTTTGCAGCCTGATAACATCATATTTAACAACATCAAACTTCAAATTATTCGTTATGGGTAGAGGAGATATTAAAACCAAGAAAGGTAAGATCTTCAGTAAGTCTTTCGGTAAAGTTAGATCTGCAAAGACAAGAAAAAATACTGCCGCTAAAGCTGCTGCACCAAAAGCTTAATTTTACGCTTTTAGTAAAATGCCGCTAAGATTATTCACATAATCTTAGCGGCATTTTTATCTGATACGTTTTAAAGATCATCAAGGCGCCAGGCGCTCAATCTTCCAGCTCCCTTCCGGTAATAAGGTATACAGGATCCTGTCGTGTAACCTGCTGCTTCTTCCCTGCCAGAATTCCATCGCCTCTGGCTTTACCACATAACCACCCCAATAATCAGGTCTTTGAGGGGCTTCCTGCTTATATTTTGCCGCTACCTGGTCTACCTGTTCCTCCAGGAAAGACCGGCCCGGAATGACCTTACTTTGCGGTGATGCGATAGCGCCGATACGGCTTCCCACTGGACGGCTGTTGTAATATTCATTACTTACAGATACTGAAGCCTTGCTAACAGTGCCCTCTATACGAACCTGGCGTTGCAGCTCCCGCCAAAAGAACAACAGGGTAACATGTGGGTTCTGTGCCAATTCCTGTCCCTTCCGGCTTTCGTAATTAGTAAAAAATAAAAAGCCATCATCATCAAAACTCTTCAGTAATACGATCCTTGCCGAAGGCCTTCCATCAGGCGTACTGGTGGCCAGCGTCATGGCATTGGCTTCATCAATTTCACTATTGATAGCATCATCCCACCATTTCCCGAACTGGGATAACGGATACGGTGCCACTTCACTTTCATCCAGCGAGGCCAGTTGATAATCTTTTCGTAAATCTGCTATTTTCTGGTTCAACATGGTCTGTTATTTTTATGATTCAACGGGTCCTCAAAGGTATGGAAGGATAATAGTAATTTTGAGGTACCTGATATAAATCATACTATGAAAAGAGTTTTATTACCGGTATTGCTGATGGCACTACTCTCCTGTCATACCCGCAACAACAGCAACGCACCGGTTAACACCGCCAATATGGTTGTACCACTGGTTTCCACGCCCCTGTTTTATACCCAGCTGAAAGGAAAACTGGGCAATAAAGAAATCACCATGCAATTGCTGAAAACTGCTCCCCACCTGTTCCGCGGCTACTATTGCGATGACAGTACCGGGCAGCCAATTCCTTTATGGGGCACCCTGGACTCTACCCTGGTAAATATTTATGAAGAAACCAATAATAGTTCGGAAGACCGGCTGTTCAGCGGCTATTTTTCAGACGATGGAAAATTTAATGGGGTATGGCATGGCGATGGTACCTCCTATCATTTTGAACTGCATACTGACCTGAAAAATGCCATCCCGCTGAAAGTATTCTACCAGATCGATTCAGCAAAGCTGGTCCCTTCCTTATCAAAATCGCCGGTAGGTACCATAACCAACAGCTTCATCTGGCCCGATTCGCTGGTTGACAGCACCATTGCCCGTTTTATTATCAGCCAGGTAACCGGTAGCAGCCGCACCACAGATCCGCAGAAGTTCCTGAGAAAAGGGATCGACTCCTTCATCCTGAGTTATCGTTATTCAGCTAAAGATGCCGACAGCAGCGAGTTTAGCGATAATACTACCGCCTTGTCATGGAACTGGACTACAGACAATGATATGAAAGTAGTGTATAACACCTGGCCTTTACTGGTTATGGAGAAATATACCTATAATTTTACCGGCGGGGCACACGGCAACTGGGGCGCCACTTATTATACACTGGATCTGTCTAAACACAAAGTGCTCACTCCGGATGACATTTTCAAACCAGGTTATAAAGAAGCGGTAAGCAGGTTGCTCGATAAAGCTTTTAGAAAACGGTTCAATATGAGTGAAGAAGATGCGCTTGACCAGAACCTGCTGGTAAAGAACATTCCGCCTAACAATAATATGATTGTTACCGGCAAAGGAGTTGCTTTCAGCTATGTACCTTACGAAATAGGTCCTTATGCACTGGGGCAGGTAACATTATATATTCCGTTTACAGAGATGAAAGGAATATTAAAATAAGTAACGCCGGTAGCCCACATAAAAAAGCAGCGAAGATCGATTGTTCTTCGCTGCTTCTTTTTGTGCGTTTTTATTTATCCTTTTACTAAAGTGCCAACATTCTTACCCATGATCACATTCAGGAGGTTACCCTGGCGGTTCATGTCAAACACGATAATAGGCAGCTTATTTTCCTGGCAAAGGGTAAATGCTGTCATATCCATCACGTTGAGGGATTTCTGGTACACTTCTGAAAAGGTAATAGTTTCGAAACGGGTAGCTGTTTTATCTTTTTCAGGATCGGCGGTATAAATGCCATCTACACGGGTTCCTTTGAGGATTACATCTGCCTGGATTTCAATAGCGCGTAGGGAAGCTGCGGTATCAGTAGTAAAATACGGGTTACCGGTACCTCCCCCAAATATTACCACACGGCCTTTTTCCACGTGGCGGATGGCGCGGCGGCGGATATAGGGCTCTGCAATCTGTTCCATTTTAATGGCAGACTGGAGGCGGGTATACAAACCTACCTTTTCCAGGCCGCTTTGGAGGGCCATGCCATTGATCACAGTGGCAAGCATACCCATGTAGTCTCCCTGGGCTCTTTCTATACCGGTATCGGCTTCGTTCATTCCGCGGTAGATGTTACCACCACCTATAACGATGGCCACCTGAACTCCCAGATCTGTAACTGCCTTAATATCGTAGGCATACTGAGATATCACCTTCGGATCAATACCATAATTTGCATCCCCCATGAGGGCCTCACCGCTCAATTTGAGCAAAATACGCTTATACTTTGGCAACATGACGCTATAAAATATTGTAAGATTGTGATTTTCCTAATATTGATTACGGTATTCTAATATACAACTTAAATGCAAAGGAGGGAAGGAAGAAAAAAAATGCCTTTTCTGATATCCGGTTACTGCCCTTTTATGTGTATGATTAGTTATGCGCAAAAAAAAGGAGAGAAACGAATTCTCTCCTTTTTTTTGATATTTTATTATTAACCTAAAGCAACTCGCTTAAAGCCATTTACTTTCAGATCAGCATCTACAGATTTCAGGTAATCCGCTACAGACTTGTTATTGTCTTTAACGAAAGCCTGTTGCAGCAGGGTGCTTTCTTTGAAGAATTTATTTACTTTACCGGCAGCGATCTTTTCAGCCATTTCAGCAGGTTTACCTTCGGCTTTCACCTGTTCAACAGCAATTTCTTTTTCGCGGGCGATCAGTTCAGCAGGAACGCTGTTAGCATCAACTGCGATAGGGTTCATAGCTGCGATCTGCATAGCGATATCTTTACCTACTTCTTCAGAAACAGGTTTAGAGAAAGCAACCAGTACACCCATGCGGTAGTTACCGTGAATGTAAGAGGTTACGCCACCAGCTTCAACGAATTCAAATTTATTGAGGGTGATTTTCTCACCGATTTTTGCAACCTGGTCGTTTACTTTATCAGCAACGCTGGCGCCATCCAGTTGGGCGGCATTCAGGTCGTCTACATTTTTGATACCGTTAGCCAGTGCCAGGTCTACGATAGACTGTGCAAATTTCACGAAGTCTTCGTTCTTAGCTACGAAGTCGGTTTCACAACCCAGTCCTACAATAACACCGGATTTACCATCAGCTGAAGTTTTAGCGATGATAACGCCTTCTTTGGTTTCACGATCGGAACGTAAAGCGGCCACTTTCTGACCTTTTTTACGCAGGTAGTCTACTGCTTTTTCAAAATCGCCATCACTTTCTACCAGTGCCTTTCTGCAATCCATCATACCAGCACCAGTTTGCTGACGCAGTTTATTTACATCAGCTGCTGTAATTGTTGCCATGAGCTATAATTAGTTTATTTGTTGTAAAAATTATTGCAAGTACTAAATCGGCTTTCAGCTATTAGCCTTTAGCTGTTAGGACCTTATTGGTAGAACTAACAGCTAAAGGCTAATAGCTAAAAGCTTACATAAATATTATCTTCCGCCGCCTGGTTTTCTTGGACCCTGGCTGCCGGCACCAGATGGACGACGTTGTCCGCCTGCTGCACCACCGCCACGGTTAGCGCCGCCACCACGGTTAGCACCGCCCTGGCCACCAGGACCACGACCGCCACCACGGTTAGCACCACCCGGACCGCCCGGACCACGACCACCCTGTGCACCTGGTTTGCGACCTCTTTCGCGGTCTTCACCACCTTCTACTTCAAATTTGCGGGCCTTATCATCTGCTTCTTCTTCTTCCTCAACTTCTTCAGATTTCTCTGTAGCTCTTTCAGAAAGACCTTCAGCGATCGCTGCACAGATATAGCTGGTGATGATAGCGATAGATTTAGTAGCATCGTCATTCGCAGGGATAGCGAAATCTACTTTGGTAGGATCTGAGTTGGTATCTACCATACCGAAAGTAGAAATACCCAGACGCTTAGCTTCAGCCAGTGCAATGTGCTCGTGGCTGATATCAACCATAAACAGTGCAGCCGGTACGCGTGCCAGTTGGGCAATACCACCCAGCACTTTCTCCATTTTCTCTTTATCGCGGCTTAAAGTAAGACGTTCTTTCTTGGTGATGTTATCGAATGTACCGTCCTGCAGCATTTTTTCAATGCTCTGCATTTTCTTTACACTCTTACGGATCGTAGAGAAGTTAGTGAGCATACCACCTAACCATCTTTCAGTAACGAAAGGCATGTTGATGTTACGCGCAGCATCTGCCACGATTTCTTTCGCCTGCTTCTTAGTAGCAACGAACATGATCTTCTTACCGCTTTTAGCGATGGATTTCAGGGCAGCAGCTGCTTCCTGTAAACCTTCTACGGTTTTGTTCAGATCAATGATATGAATACCTTTCTTTTCTGCGAAAATATAAGGCAGCATCTTGGGATTCCACTTTTTCTTCAGGTGACCGAAGTGAACACCTGCCTCCAGTAACTGCTGCTGCAATGAGGTATTATTTTCCATGTTTATATTACTCAATTAAAAGGATCAAATAATGTTTAGCTTTTAGCATCCGGCGAATTAGCCCGGAGCTAACGGCCAATAGCTCAAAAATATTAGCGTTTAGAGAACTGGAAGCTTCTTCTTGCTTTCGCTTTACCTGGTTTCTTACGTTCAACTCCACGTGGATCACGTTTCAGCAAACCTGCAGCTTTCAATGCAGGACGGAACTCAATGTTCACTTCGCACAAAGCACGGGCAATACCCAACTTAATTGCTTCAGCCTGACCTTTGATACCACCACCCTGTGCATTCACTTTCACATCAAATTTATCGAGTGCATCGATAGTTTTGAAAGGCAGTTCCACCTGGTTCTGCAGGTAGATCAAAGAAAAGTAGTTTTTATAATCTTTGTCGTTTACAGTAATGTTACCGGTACCCTTGTTGATATACACACGGGCAACAGCTTCCTTACGACGACCTATTGTATTTTTTTGCTTTTCCATGTATCAGAGAAAAATTAGAAAGTTAAAGGTTGTGGTTTCTGCGCAGCATGAGGATGTTCAGCACCAGCGTATACAAATAATTTTTTGTACATAGCACGGCCCAGACGGTTTTTAGGCAACATACCTTTAACTGCCTTTTCGATCAACACTTCAGGACGGCGACGAACCAGGTCCTTTGCTAATTCGATTCTCTGACCACCTGGGAAACCAGTGTAGTGCATATATTCCTTTTCCTGCATTTTATTGCCGGTCAGGGCAATCTTCTCTGCATTGATTACGATGATATAATCACCACAATCAGTATGAGGCGTATAGTAAGGCTTGTTTTTACCTCTTAAGATAGCAGCCATCTTAGCAGCAACCCTTCCGAGTGTCAGGTTAGTAGCATCTACTATATGCCAGTCACGCTTTACGTAAGCGTCGTTAGCCGATTTAGTTCTGAAACTTAATGTATTCATTGTTGTATACGATAAAAATTACGTCTTGTAAACAATTCCCCGATTATGAGGAGTGCAAAGGTACACTGCACATTCTTAATAACCATACATTTTAGGTACTTTTTTACAAGACACCTTTATAATTAACTGATTTTCAATAAAAAATTTGTATGAAAGTTATTAACAACAGTTGACGGCACGGTTAATAACTGTTTTTTTTATTATATAAACGCATAAAAAAAGCAGCCGCCTTTTATGGCAGCTGCTTTTCTTATTATTTATTGTTTGCTAAGTAAACCCCAGGCATCTCGGCCTGAGATTCTGTTAGAACCGTGCGTAACAGTAGCCTTAAAGGTGGTTTGGGTTGCCCCTGAAAACCGCCCCCGATAGGCCAGTTATCATCATCTGATGTGATTTACTCAATAACCAGGATTTTGAACCAATGATGAATTGGCATTTATTTCCCTTTCAGGAATAGGGAATACCAATTTATCTGCATTCCAGGGATATACTGTGGTCATATCACTACCACCGTTGGTAGACTGCTTCAACCGTTTAATATCGTGAATGCGCAGCCCTTCAAATGCCAGCTCAAGTCGCCGCTCCAATAATATGTCATCCAGAGTTACAGCTATCAGCTCCGGCAATCCGGCCCGGGTATGTACCACGTTCACATCTTCCAGCGGGGTAGCCCCTACAGCCGAACCCAACCGCTCGTTACATTCTGCACGCACCAAATACAGCTCTGCCAGCCTGATCACAGGGATATTTTGTCCCGGATCAAACCATTTGCCTGTATGATACTGTCCATCTGTTTCTCCTTCATATATAAGGAGGGTCAGCCGTGCATCAGCCGGATCCATGAGGTCTACAAATGCCTGGGGGATATCCACATCCCCACCACGGCCAATTCCATTCCTGTCAGCATAAAAAGTGGAAAGCCCGTCATTGGAGGCACCTGCATTATTCTGATCATTCTGCTGGATTTCCAGCAGGGTCTCGCTGGTGTTCTTATTCAGAAAAGCGCCATCCACAGTGGGTGTCAGCTGAAACCCACCATTCTGGATAATATCATCTGCCAGTGGCAGCGCTTCAGCGAAGCGGCTCTGCTGCAGATATACCCTTGCCAGAAATGCCATTGCCGTGTATCTGTTGGCTCTTTTACTGGCATCACGTTCAGGCAGTTTCGCGATAGCGCTCTTTAAATCACTTTCAATCTGTTTGTATACCTCAGCTACTGTGCTCCGGGATGATTTTGCTTCTGCCTCGGCCTCTGTAGAAGTTGGTTTGGTTTGGATCACTACACCTGGCTTTGTATTGGTTCCTGTCGGATCCCAGGGTAGGGCAAAGAAGCGTACCAGCTCAAAATGAAGGATGCCGCGGATAAAAAGTGCCTGTCCTTCCATATTGGCCTTTTGCGCACTGTCTGTTACCAGATTGAGTTTACTAAGCACCACATTGGCCAGGTTAATGTCTGCATATGCTTCCAGCCACAGGTTCGCTACACGGGAATTATCGTCTGTAAGTGTTTTACGATACATCTGCCGGGGTTGTGTGAAAGTACCAGTCCACGCAGCCTGTTGGTACCCACCCATCAGCTCTGCATCCAGGTTGAGATCCGTTCCATACAAACTTGGATCATCCAGCTTTGCATACAAACCATTTACAGCAGCATTCACATCATCGGCTGTTAACAACGCCTGGTCTGCCGGGATACTGTTCTGAGGAGCAATATCCAGTTTTTTGTTGCAGGACATAACATGCAATGCGGCAACTGCTATGAATACTGCTATGGATCTTGATCTAATATGTTTTATCATGATTATTCACTTTAATGTTTTCAAATAAAAGGTTAGGTCTACAATCCGATATTAATACCGATTGTAATAGTCCGTGCCTGCGGAGGCGTATAGAAATCGTGACCTATACTGATAGTAGAGAACGATGCCGTGTTGAGCTCCGGATCATAACCTTTATATTTGGTAGCAGTAAACAGGTTCACTGCTGATACATAAATACGGGCATTATCAATTTTCAGACGGGAAATAGCTGGTTTAGGTATATTATAACCCAATGTTACAGTTTTCACCCTGAAGTAAGAGCCATCCTGTACCCAACGGGAAGATTTGCTGGTACCATTTCCTGCGTATAGCCGTGCCTGTGGCACATCGGTTTTGTCGCCGGGCTTCTGCCACCGGTTTAACTGGTCTCTGGTCTGATTATCGAAGTAATCTCCATTTACGCTCTGGAAGTGGCCGGCCATATTATACAGGTCATTTCCTTTAACAAACTGGCATTGCACGTCCAGGTCAAAACCTTTATAAGAGAAATGGTTGCCGAAGCCGCCATAGAAGTCGGGATTGGGATTACCTATCACTGTATCTACAGCCGCGCTATAATCGTTGGTGGTTTTTCCGTCCTTGGTCATGTAAAGCGCATCACCATTTGCCTCATCCACACCCATATATTTTTTGCCGTAGAAATATCCAAACGGGCGGCCTTCTGAAATGCGGCTGATTTCATCAGATCCACCGCTGATAGTAGCGCCATTCAGGTTGGTAACTTTGTTACGGTAAGTAGAAATATTGAATGTGGTGCTCCATTGAAACTTACCGACAAGGTTCTGGGTAGTGATAGACGCTTCCCATCCTTTGTTGGTCAGAGCTCCCAGGTTCTTGGTGATAACGTTAAAACCATTAGTGCCTGGTAATGGAAAGTCCAGCAACAGGTCACGGGTATTTTTGCTAAAATAGTCCACTTCACCGGTGATACGGTCTTTTAAAAATCCGAATTCCAATCCAATATCCGCCTGGCGGGTGCTTTCCCAGCTCAGATCAGGTGAACCGATCTGTGTTGGAAAGATACCGGATATAGAGCCATAGGGCAATCCGGAGTATAAAGTACGAGACTTGAAGTTACCGATCTCGGCATTTCCGGTAAGGCCATAGCTGGCCCTCAGTTTCAGGTTGCTGACAGCTTTTGAGTCATGCAGAAATTCTTCCTGCGAGATGATCCATCCTGCGGAAACAGCCGGGAATGCGCCATAACGGGTGTTGGAACCAAACCTGGAAGAGCCATCATAACGGATACTTGCACCGAGCAGGTACTTATCTTTAAAGCGGTAGTTGGCACGCAGGAAGTAGGACAGAAACGTATAATCCTCCACGGTAGTAGCTCCACTGGTTATTTTAGCTGAACTGGTCAGTTTTACAAACTGGTTGCTTGGAAATCCGCGCCCTTCCACCGATGTAACGTTTGTTTTACCAGACTGGTAAGACATCCCGGCCACGGCTTCCAGGTCATGGAACTCACCCATATGCTTTTTAAAGGTGAAATAGTTATTGGTATTATAGTTTACAATAGTTGTCTGTGCATTGTAACCATACCCATCCGGAGCACCGTCCTGTGTTTCCTTGCTCAGATACTGGTCATCCTGGGAGTTTACATAATCAATACCTACTTCACTTCTGAAATTCAGATAGGGCAGGATATCAATTGTGCCATATATACTACTGATTGAACGGTACAGGGTATTTAATGTGTTGGAGTTATTTTCCAGGTTCAGGAGATTATTATAATACAGGGTACGGGTATTCAGCTTTCCTGTCAGCGGGTCTATTTTAGGTTGGAACGGTGGAATAGCCACCAGCTGTAAAGGATTGGAGAATGCGTTATCATCCGGAAGCCTGTAGTTATTGGTTTTAGAAAGGGAGATGTTTGCACCTACCTTTATCTTGTCATTAATGGAATGGTCAATATTTAACCTGCCATTGGCCCTGTTCAAACGGTTACCGATGAGAATACCTTTCTGATTATTGTAACTGCCGTTCAGGTAAAAGGTGGTCCTTTCATTACCACCGCTCATAGAAAGACTGTACTGTTGTACATTACCATGTTGAAATGCATGATCAGACCAGTTTTCATCATAATTATCCTTCCAGAACTCGCCGCCCGGATAATACTGCATTTCGTCATTGAGGTCTATATCAGAATTCTTGGCCGCTTCATTAAAGAGCTCCCGGTATTCCTGAGCATTTAACCATGTTCCTTTGCGGGTAGGTTCGCTTAACCCGCCGAATACACTTGCGTTAATTTTTGTTCTTCCGGCCTTACCACTCTTGGTGGTAACGAGAATTACTCCATTGGATGCCCTGGCCCCATAGATAGCAGCAGCGGCGGCATCTTTCAATACTTCCATGGAGGCAATATCGTCCGGATTGATGGAAGCAAGGGGGTTATCCTTAGCCCCCAGATTACTGGCAGTCTGGGATACAACAGGAATACCATCAATAATGATTAAAGGATCATTACTGGCTGTAACGGAAGAGATACCGCGGATCCTGATATTCAGGGCCTCTCCCAGCCTTCCGCTTCCCGAGTTGATGAATACGCCCGGAGCCCGTCCCTGGAGTGCTGTTTCAAAGGTTGGTAATGGCAGATCTGCTATTTCTTTGGCGGTCACTTTGGAAATGGAACCAGTCAGATTACGGCGTGTTTGCGTACCATACCCTACTACTACTACTTCAGAAAGCTCTTTATTGCCGGTTCCAAGTTCGGCATTTATCACCTGCTGGCTTCCTACAATTACTTCTTTATCGTCATAGCCAACAAATGAAAAAACCAGTGTGGTTCCTTTTTCGGGAACATCTAGTTTGTATGTTCCATCGGAAGCGGTAACAGTACCCAAGGCACCGTTTTTAATTTTAACAGTCACCCCGGGTAGCGGACTACCATCTTTCTGGTCGGTAACTTTACCGGTAATTTGTTTTGACTGGGCAAATGAGAATGTGCAGAATAGCAACAATATGCCCATCAACGAATAGAATCGCGTCATGGTTCTGGATTTAGATTTAGAATATAAATAGCAGCAGGCTGAACTATTTGGTTGAATTGATCGGACTTGGTTGAACTTTTATTTTGGTTGAATACTCGGGCTATAATTTCTCTCTATAAGCAAAAATACAAGATAGCATCTGCTATCTAAGCCGTAAATCTAAAAAATATTTTCGATTCTTCTTAATAAAATGTTAACGACTTCTGTGGTATAAACAAAAAAAGCGACCTACCCGGTCGCTTTTTAAATATAATATATTTTAATTAATCCCTGTTCCTGGCTCCCATATAAATTAATATATACTGCACAAGTGTGGCAACCGAAGCAAGCGCAGCCACTACATAAGTCATGGCAGCCCACCAGAGTGCATTTTTGGCTTTATCATGCTCTTCCCTCCGCATAATAGTGGTATTATCCAGCCAGGCCAGCGCTCTCCGGGACGCATCGAACTCTACAGGCAGCGTGATCAGTGAAAACGCCGTGGTAATTCCGAATAAAATAATGCCTCCCAGCAATAACTGCGGAAACGTATTAATAAGGAAAATACCGGCCAGTAATACCCAGGAAACGATATTGGAGCTAACCTGCACTATAGGCACCAGCCTGGATCGGAGACCCAGCCAGGGATAAGCAGCGGCATGCTGTACCGCATGCCCGCATTCGTGGGCGGCTACCGCGGCGGCAGCCACATTGGCCCCATTATATACTTCCGGGCTCAGATTTACCGTTTTATCGGCCGGGTTGTAGTGATCCGACAAAAAACCTTCAGCTTCCCGTATCTGAACATTGTATATCTGATTGTCTTTCAACATCTTCTCAGCAACTTGCCTACCAGTTAAACCGGAAGAGGTGGGTATTTCGCTGTAAGCCCGGAACTTACTCTTAAGAACGAAGCTTACCAGCAGGCTGATACCCACAAAAACCAGCGATAAAAACATAATTCCAGGTGTCATAATAATATAAAATTAGATGATCTTATGGTACAAATATCTCACCAGATGCCTCCTTTTAAGTTTTATTTATCACTAACCTGCCAACCCTTCTTTTTGTTGTCTGATTATAAATTTAATACTGTCATCATGGCACTTAAAATAATTTTTTGAGTAAAAAAGCGTCTGTTTGTCATTTAGAAAAATCTATTTTATTAGATTTTTTTAATATGCAAAAATCATCGACATCAACCCTATTTATCAACATTTTACGAGCCCTTAATGAAAGTAATATTGGACAAAAACAACCCCTGAAACAAGCGATGGCAGCCACTTTCTCCAGTAACACAAACACCTCAAAAGTTATTCACATCAATTAAATAAACTTTTTTATTCTGAAGCCATTTTGTAATTTAGACCTGAATTTAATGGGTTAGTAAGTAGAAAGAGTCAGCGGAATCTTCCGTTTGGCTCTTTTCTCTTTTTATACCTCTTCACTTCCTTTTTTAACACTTTTCACTTCATCATTTCAGTTCGATAAATGTAAAAACGTTACTTTGTAACGCATCTTTTTTATGAAAATTATGAGTAAAATCAGAACTGCTTTTTTCTGTCAGAATTGTGGATACGAATCAGCCAAGTGGAATGGAAAATGTCCGAGTTGCGGAGAATGGAATACGTTCGTGGAAGAAAGAGTACTGAAAGACATTCCACATAAACAGGCGGATTGGAAAAACAATGATACTACCTCCCCCCGGACCCATAAAATAATTAATCTTGCCGAAGTAGTCACTAAAGATGAAGAACGGATTCTAACCCCCGACAATGAATTGAACCGCGTGCTGGGAGGCGGCATAGTAGCGGGTTCGCTGGTACTGGTAGGTGGAGAGCCCGGCATTGGGAAGTCAACGCTCTTTCTTCAGAATGCTTTACAGCTGAAGCATATCAAAACACTTTATATCAGCGGTGAAGAAAGCGAACAACAGATAAAAATGAGAGCAGACCGGATTCAGAATTCCAACGAACAATTCTATCTGCTTACAGAAACTTCTACACAAACCATCTTCCAGGAAATTAAAAAATTACAACCTCAACTGGTCATAGTTGATTCTATCCAAACATTACATTCACCATTCATAGAATCTGCACCGGGAAGCGTATCACAAATCAGGGAAACAACTGCAGAGTTACAACGCTTTGCCAAAGAAAGTAATACCCCTGTATTCCTCATCGGGCACATCACCAAAGATGGCTCCATTGCCGGCCCAAAAGTGCTGGAACACATGGTGGATACGGTTTTACAGTTTGAAGGCGACCAGCATTATGCTTATCGGATCCTGCGTACAATCAAAAACAGGTTTGGTTCTACGGCCGAACTGGGTATTTACGAAATGACCGGCACTGGCCTGAGGCAGGTAACCAATCCTTCAGAGATCCTTATTTCCCAGCGGGAAGATCTCCTGAGCGGCGTGGCTATTGCTGCCACAATGGAAGGAATGCGACCCCTCCTCGTGGAGGTACAGGCGCTCGTTACACAATCCGTTTATGGAACACCACAACGCACTGCTACCGGCTTTGATCTCCGAAGGCTGCAGTTGCTCCTGGCCGTACTGGAAAAACGGGGAGGCTTCCACTTCGGCGTAAAAGATGTATTCCTCAATATTGCCGGCGGCATCCGTGTAGAAGACCCGGCCATCGACCTGGCTGTATTGTGCGCCCTGCTCTCTTCTTATGAAGACAATGCCATTTCTCCCAAGATCTGCTTTTCAGGAGAAGTAGGCCTGAGTGGTGAAATAAGAGCTGTGAACCGTATTGAACAAAGAATTGCGGAAGCAGAAAAACTGGGCTTTGAAAAAATATTTATTTCCCGTTACAATAAAAAAGGAATTGATTTCAGTAAATTCCATATCGAAGTAATTGCTGTAGGAAGAGTGGAAGAAGTGTACCAGCGGTTATTTTAAACATCATCATATCTTTAAAACCATACGATGCTTACCAGTTTGTTTTCCCCACTGGTTCATCTGTTTTATCCGCATTGCTGTGAGCTGTGCGGCACTGATCTGTATCAGACAGATGAACTGTTATGCCTGCGTTGCATGCAGGCTTTACCACTTACCCACTTTCAGCGTTACCCCAATAACCCCGTAGCACAGGTGTTCCGTGGAAGAATTGTTGTGCAGCAGGCCACTGCTACTTATTACTATAACCAGTCGACCGGCCTGCAACAGCTTATTCACCGGTTTAAATACCACCATCGCCAGGATATCGCCACCTGGCTGGGCAGGCAAACCGGTTACCAGCTCCGGGAAAGTGACTGGATCAGTACCGTCAGCTGCCTGGTACCAGTTCCCCTGAACCCCCGGAAAGAAAAAAAACGGGGCTATAACCAGGCCGCCTTGCTGGCTAACGGTATTGCCCAGGTGATACCCTCCCTGCCGGTATACCCCGCCACGCTACGCCGGCAACAATTCACGGCTACGCAAACAAAAAAGGGACGTACAGACAGGTGGGAGAATGTAGCCAACGCCTTCCAGGCCAGTGCCAACCTTCCGGAAGGCGCGCACGTATTACTGATCGACGATGTAATCACCACCGGCGCTACCACAGAAGCCTGCTGCAGAGCCCTGCAACAGGCCGGCGCCCGGGTAAGCGTATGTTGCCTCGCCTATGCCTGGAAATGAGAAGCCCGAAATTCTTCCGCATTATTACCGTGGGAATGCTACCTTTACAGGTACAGCCCTAAACGGCTACTTTAATCTGTCTTTAAAAAAATCTATATGTTCAGATTAGCCATACTATCAGTTGTTATGCTCTTTGCCTCATCCCATCTTTACGATTTCAAAGTAGATGCCGTTGACGGTGGAAAGATCGATTTCTCCAAATACAAAGGAAAAAAAGTATTGATCGTGAATACCGCTTCGCTGTGTGGCAATACCCCACAATACGAAGGCCTGGAAAAGCTGTACAAAAAGTACCACGACAAGCTGGTTATTGTTGGTTTCCCCGCCAACAATTTTGGTTCGCAGGAGCCTGGCACCAACAAGGAAATACAACAGTTCTGCACCAAGCAGTATGCAGTAACCTTCCCGATGGCCGCTAAAATATCTGTAAAAGGCTCAGACATCCATCCCCTGTACAAATGGCTGCTGGAGGAAAGCAAAGCCAAACACATGGAACCGGCCGAGGTTACCTGGAACTTCCAGAAATACCTGTTGGATGAAAAAGGCAATCTGGTAGCTGTATTTTCTCCGAAAACGCAACCTGAATCTGCTGAAGTGATTGCTGCGATTGAGAAATAGTTCTTTACTAACTGTCGCTGATTTCTCTATAAAAGAAAACTGCAGGTACCTGCGTAACGTATATCCGTTTACGTAGGTACCTGTCATTAATTGTACACCGCGCAACCGTATTCATGAAACACTACCTTGTTCCTGCAGTCAATACCTTGCCGCTGATGGCATTACTGTGCATTTTACTGACCTCCTGCCAGCATGGTGAGGATCTTCCTTCTCTTTCCTGCCCGGAAATGCAGATGGTTACCACTATTGGCAACACCACCAGTACCATGAGCTTTAGCCGGAGCCTCCTGTTCCGCGAACGGACAGATACCGGCGGCCTCAAATTCCTGAGTGTGGAAACAGTGTCTGATTCCTGCAAGGTAGTATTTAATCTGACAGATGGTATGTACGACGAACCAGGATTGCGGAATGACAGCCTGCATCTGAAAACTTATACCTATACCCGACAGGGAGCACAATCCGGCGGCCTTGTAGCCGTTGCAGTAAAAAACAACAACGGCGAATTCACTTTTCTTACCACAGATTCTTCCAGTGTCACGATACGTAAAATGAACCTCCGGTCACAAACAATATCCGGCAGCTTTTATTTCGTTGACAATGAGAAAAAGATTGATGGCTCAGGCACTTTTGAAAATGCCTGTTATGTATCTCTTCAATAAAAAATGATTAGTCCCCTTTTCATTATCTTGCGCCCATGCTTTTTTCTGATATCATAGGACAAGGAGAGGTAAAACAACAACTCATTCAGTCTGTTCAGCATAACCGTTTAAGCCATGCCATAATACTGCTTGCCCCTGAAGGCGCAGGCGGTCTTCCACTCGGACTGGCCTTCACCCAATACCTGGTTTGCGAAAACAAACAAACGCAGGATGCCTGCGGACAATGCGCCGCATGCCTCAAAGCTTCACAGTTCATACATCCGGATATACACTATTCCTACCCGGTTATTCCGCGCAAAGCAGGAGATAAACCGGTGAGCACAGACTATATCACGGAATGGCGTGAGTTTGTTGCCACACATCCCTATGGTAATGCGTACGACTGGCTGCAGTTCATTGGCGCCGAAAATAAACAGGGTAACATTACCGCTACGGAATGCCAGGATATCATCCACAAACTGAACCTGAAAAGTTTTGAAAGTGGTTATAAGATACTGGTGATGTGGATGCCCGAATACCTGGGCAATGAAGGAAACCGCCTGCTGAAGCTGATCGAAGAACCGCCTCAGAACACCCTGTTCATCCTGGTGGCGGAAAACCAGGAACAGATACTGGCCACCATCTTATCAAGAACACATCTTATTAAAATAAACCCGCTGGCCAAAGAAGACCTGGTAGCTGCGCTGGAACAAAAAAGCAATGTTCCTCCCGCAAAAGCCCGGCAGATGGCCACTATTACAGCCGGTAATTACCGTGAAGCCCTTTACCTGCTGCAGCATTCAGGCGACGACTATCATGAGCTGCTCCGGAGTTGGCTGAACCATCTTTTTACCGGTAACCGGGTGGCGCTGCAGGAATGGATAGAAAATATTTCAAGCGCCAAAACCGGCAGGGAAAACCAAAAACAGTTCCTCCGCTATTTCATCAACCTGCTGGAACATACCCTGCGCCTGCAATATCTTGATAAAAACCAGCTGGCCTTTTCCCCGGAAGAAATGGACTTTGCCGCCAAACTGGCCAAACTGGCTAACCTTGACCAGATGCAGGAAATTGCCGATGCTCTTAACAATGCCAGCTATTATATAGAACGCAACGCCAATGGAAAAATGTTATTTCATGCCCTGTCTCTCAGGCTGCAATATATATTTAAAAAGAAACCTTTACCGGTTATGTAATAACCACTCGCTTCCTGCAGGTCTTATCGGCTGCTTTTCCCTATCTTTGTTGCTTCCGGCCTTTTGTTTTTCTGAAAGGAAAAACGTATTTTGAAGAACTGGAATAACCTGAAATGCTTATTTATAAAATTTAAACTAATTAATAATATGGCTTGTGCCGGATGTGGTACGGGTGTGGAAGGGAAGCCGTCAGGATGCAAGAGTAATGGAGGATGCAGCACAGGAGGTTGTAACAGACTGAACGTGTTTGACTGGCTGTCCAATATTCCCCTTGGTGATAGCTTAGCACCATTTGACATTATAGAGGTAAGTTTTAACAATGGCAGCCGCAAGGACTTTTTTCGTAATGTAACCAAACAATTCTTTGATAAAGGAGAGATGGTTACAGTAGAAGGAGTTAGCGGATTTGATGTTGGAACAGTAAGCCTGACAGGCGAACTGGTAAAACTACAGATGAAGAAGCGACGCGCTGAAGACACACCCGAAGTAAAAAAAGTGCTGCGGCGTTCAACGAACGACGACCTGCAGCGAATGAACGACAATAAGTCCCGTGAAAAGGAGGCGCTCATTAAGTCCCGCGCCCTCGCACGCAACCTCGGGCTTGAAATGAAACTGGCAGAAGTGGAAATACAGGCCGATGGCCGTAAAGCCACTTTCTTCTACACCGCAGATGATCGCGTTGATTTTAGGGAACTGATCAAAGTATATGCCTCTGAATTCAGGGCCAAGGTGGAAATGCGCCAGATAGGCGCCCGCCAGGAAGCCGGGAAAGTAGGTGGCATTGGCAGTTGCGGCCGGGAGTTATGCTGCTCCACATGGCTGTCTGATTTCAAAAGCGTGAATACCACCGCTGCCCGGTACCAGAACCTTTCTATCAACCAGGCGAAGCTATCCGGACAATGCGGCCGTTTGAAATGCTGTCTTAACTACGAGCTCGATACCTATCTCGATGCACTGAAAGATTTCCCCGACGATGCAGACAACATTGAAACTGCCGGTGGCGTTGCCCACCTGCAGAAGCGGGATATTTTCAAATGCCTCATGTGGTACTCTTATGAAGGCAGCAATAAACAGTATCCGCTCACCATTGCCAGGGCAAAGGAAATACGCCAGCTGAACAGGCAGGGTATTAAGCCAGATGACCTGAAACCAGTAGAAGTGGTGACTGCCAAACCAAAAGAAGCAGATCTGGGGTACGCAGATGTAGTAGGATTAATCAGTCTGAAATCTCTCGAAAAAACAGCACAGAAACGCAAGCAGAAAGATAAAGACAAGCAAAGGCAGCAAAGGAACGGAGAACGTACAGAACGCGGCGAACCTAAACAAGCTCAGGGCCAGCCAAGAACCGATGCTCCGAAAGGAGGCCAAAAACCTGATAACCGGCAACCCTCTGAACGTAAGCCGAAACCAGACAACCGTCAACAGCGGCAACAAAGCGGCGGCCAGCCCAAACAGGGACGTGAACAACAACCCCGTAATGAGCAACAGCAGCAACGCCAGGAGCAAAGGCAGCAGACGCCAAAGCAACCTGGTCAGCAGCCGGCACAACCGGGCCTGCCAGGCGGACAGGGAGCCACCAATCCTAAACAGGACCGGCGCCCACCGCGGCATAAACACCGGCCGCACAATCCTAACAAGAACAACAACAATCCTGAAAAAGGGCAATAAGTAATAACAAAAAAGACAACCGGCCTGGTTGTCTTTTTTGTTTGCATACAGCAAGCATTTCATATAAAATAAAAGGCCGCCCAGACGAGGCAGCCTTTGTTAACAATTGGTTTTTGCTTATGAGAAAACTTAAAAAATGCTATTTTATATCTCTTCACAAAATCAATCCCACAGGGCGCCTCTACTGACTATTACACGGTCTTACGCTTCATTCTCAAACAGTAGTTTATAATAGTTCATGTTAGTGGCTTCATCAAAACCGCGCTCAATCATCTCACGGTTGCCATGAATATATACATGAAAGTTACGATCCAATTTCAGAATGCTCTTAAATACTTTCTGCTGTTTTTTTACAGCAGGTGCAGATATTTCAAATTCGTCAGGGATATCTTGTTGAAAATGACTGGCGTATTCATTTCTATATTCTTTAAAAGAAGCGATGGCATCGGGATGACCCAATACTTCTTTTGCAAAATCATCCAGTTGGAATTGCTCTCTTTCTTTAAAATAAGCGGCTGATTTATTTAACAGATCCACCTGGTCTACCCTGCCCATCTCATACTCGGTTGGCAATTTGTTGTGTATAAATTGTTTACACATGTCCACCGCTGTTTCTGTCTGACGGTAACTGTCTTCCCGGCGCTGTACCTGTAAAAAGGCATCCCTCCAATACACCGCTTCGGCTTGTTTGCTGTTACTATCTACTATACTTACCTTAAAACCTTCGGATTCTTCCGTATTAAAAACAAGACAACCTTTATCGAGCTTATTAATATTTATACCGTCTTCGTAATTTACCTGGTAATTCTCATCTGCAAGGAATACTTTCAAATACGTGTCGCGGTTCTCTGACTTAAAAATGCCTATGGCTTCCACCTCTTCACCATCAACCTGGCATTTGCTAAAATAGGCTATATAAAGCTCTCCTCCTTTGATTTTAGGATGGGTGGAATGTTTATATAGATGTTTGGCAATATTGACCGACTGCTCCTGGAATTCATTTTGGTCAGTAAATATACGTCGACAATATTGAAATATTTCATTCAATTGCAGATCCGCATCATGACGGAACCTGAAATACTCTGCTGCACTGGCAAACGGCTGAATAAAATATGTCACCAATAACTGGCTGATCGTTTCATCCTCCAGCTGCAAAGGCGCTTTGGAACAGAGCAGGGCCTCGTCGTTAGTGGGATTCCCTACCTTGTGTATCGTTAATTGCGCCAAATCTTTAAACTCCGAAACATGGATCATGGGCGCAAAATTAATAAATTAGTTGACAGGCAACAGAACCGTTTTCTCCGGTAATTATTTCTTGATAATTTCATTACATACCCTCCCTCCCATCCATATACGCTGAAAATTCTGGAATAGTTCGTTAATTTAAAGTTTCAAAACAAAATGAATATGAGAAAATATATCTGCCTGCTGGCAATGACCGCCGGATACGGCCTGCCGCTGATGGCCCAGCAAAAAAATGCAGACCGCCCCGTATATGAAACCCGCGACCTGACAGCAGAAAATATGTTTTCCGTAAACATTGAAGGACCCAACTTTGACAAAGCCGGCAATTTTTACGTCGTAAATTTTAAACAAGATGGCACCGTCGGTAAAATAAATACCAAAACCGGCGCCGGCGAGGTCTTTGTTACCCTGCCTGATAGCAGCATAGCCAATGGAGTCCACTTCAACAGCAAGGGAACCATGTTCCTCCCGGATTTCATCCGGCATAATGTGTTGTCTGTTGATATGAAAACCAGGAAGGTCAGCGTGTATGTTCATTCCGACCAATTCAACCAACCTAATGATCTCTGCATCAACAGTAAAGACCAGATCTTTGTGAGCGATCCCAAATGGGCCGCCAACACCGGCCAGATCTGGCGCATAGACCCGGACAACCATACGCCTGTGTTGCTGGAAGGCAATATGGGCACCACTAACGGTATAGAGCTAAGCCCCGACGAAAAAACCCTGTACGTAAACGAAAGCGTGCAACGGAATATCTGGAAATACAAGGTGGATAAAGCCGGTAACATCTCCCGGAAAACCTTATTCGCTACCTTTCCCGATTTTGGATTCGACGGCATGAAATGCGATAAAGTAGGGAACCTCTATGTAGCCAGGTGGGGGAAAGGCGTGATCGCCGTACTGTCGCCCGAAGGAAAACTGATCCGGGAAATACCGCTGAGAGGAAAGCAATGCAGCAACCTGGTGTTTGGAGATAAAGACGGCAGAACCGTATACGTTACCCTGCAGGACCGGAAGTGTGTGGAAACCTTTCGCGTAACAATAGCGGGTAAACGCTTTTAGAGCTACTTTATTATCAGCAGCCAGCCCTTATTCTTCTCTACAGGGATATCGGCGTTTTTGCCGAATACCTGCCCCTGTTGGAAGTTCCGTATATCCGGAGCCGTTATTACTGCCCTCGCAGAGTCGATGCCCAGGGCTTTCCAGTTGATTGTAAGTTTAACAGTAGTGTTTTCCGGCGCCCAGCTGGCAAGGGATACCAGCACCGCCCCATCCTTCCGGTAAATAGTGGCCGGAACCAGGGGATTGCTGGTTTTAACCGGATTGTTTTCCACCCAGTAGCCAATCATCTTTGTTCCCTGCATTCCGAAATCGTCCCACACTTTCCAGATTGGGCGTGGATCTGAGGTAGCGGTCCACGGCATGCGGTTAGTCATACCATACACCATGCCCCGCCACTGGTTACCGCCATCCTGGAGCATTTCGCCCATCAGGCCAAATGGGATACCGCTTACTTCCGTGAGGAAGAAAGCCGGGTCATTCTTTTCATAGTCGAAATACTCACCAAACCAAAGCCGGTTCAGGTAAGGGAAATGCTCCATATAGAGCACCGCGCTGTTAATAAATCCATCAGATTTATTATACTGGTTAGCCGAGTGAAGGTCAATGATCCCCGGGTGGTTATCCTTTGTCAGCACACGTTTCACCCGCTTCATGGTAACCCTGTCAAACGCCACATCATCCAGGTAAATACCGTCTATACCCACGTTCTGTACCAGCCAGTTCATACCTTCCACATAGTAGTTATGCCAGCGGTTCATACCGCTATTGATGATAGCTGCGTCTTTAAACTCCGGTACAAACCATGCAGCGATATAATCTTTACCTACATGTTCCTGCAGCCAGGAGAAGCCGCCACCTTTACCCGGGCTGTATACCTCATGCCCCAAACTACGCAACGGGAAAGTTTCCCAGGCATGGTTGGAAAGCTCTCTTACCGTGTTATAGATCTTTACTTTCAATCCCCGCTGATGCGCTTCCGTAATATAATCCTTCATCGCTTTCCATTCAATGAACGGATAATTGATCCATGGATTAATATCATTGCCGTGATGAATGTTGACCACAGTAGCGCCGGTAGCCTTGATACTGTCGAGGTTATTGTACCTGTGATAAAAACGGGTGGACCATTGGAAATCCGTGTTAATGGGATGGAAAGGCGTGATGATCAGATGGAAATTATAATACAATACCTCTCCTTTATGCAAGGTTCTTTCACCACTGTAGCTATTTACCAGTATTGATTTTCCTTTTTCTCCTATGGTGATACCGCCTTTATCTCCATTACCCCAGGAAAGCGGCAGCAGCAAAGGTTTTTGGAGATAAAAATTTGTATTCAGCGGGCGCACATAGTTCTCATCACGCAGGTTAAACTGGATACCGGCATTCACATCGCCAATCCACGCGCCGTCCTGGTTCTTGTTTTTTACATCCCATTTCCAGTCGATCTTTTCCGGTCGCACACCGCCTTTCTGGTTGAGGCCCATCATATACTTTGCTGCCCCCTTATCGAATGGCAGGTGCATGGTGATATCCTTCAGGGCTACCTCTTCCTGTGCAGTTACTTTCACGGTGTAATCGAGAAAGCCATCAAATTCAAGTGTGGCGGTTACTTCCATTTCCAAACCGGTGGTAGTGTTCAATGCTTTCCAGCTGATTTTGCCCGGCGCCTTCTGCGTGATCTGCCAGCCATTGCTTTGCCAGTGAAGATCCTTACCTGTGGCGGCTTCAATGAAATGAAAATGTACCGGCTCCGTAAAAATATTTTTAGGCTGTGTGGACAGCGAGGTCATTTCAGGGGTAAAGAACGTCTGGATCTGGGCAGGGAAACCATCTTTGTTAATGCCTACTTTACGGCCCAGTAAACTGATTACGCTGTCTTTCAGTTCCAGCGGGGTATACGGCGCAATCACGGCATCGTCCTGTGCCAGCGTGGAGTTCAGCCATTTCAGGCGGGTTTGTTTCCATGGCTCATTAAAGCCACTGTTCACAGCCCGTTTATTCGTTACTGTTAGGGCAATCCTTACCGGCATAGCGGGCATCCCTTCCGCCCTGATGGTAGCTATCCCTTTATAAATGCCTGCTGCAGCATTTTCCGGCACATCTATCCCGCACCACATGGCCTGTACTTTCCCCGGGGGAATATCCACTTTGGCAGAAAAAGGTTTTGCATCGTAGGTGGTACCAGTGGTATTAATACAGTTGAGTTGGGCCGCAGGAATAGCTTGCCCAGTGGCTGTTTTCAGGTCTGCAAAGGAAATCTGTACATCTTTCATTTCGCGGCGGGCATAAATGCCGAGCTGAAATGCGTAGTATTCTCCTTTGTCGGCGGTACCGGAAAACGACTGGGAAGGCCCTTTCTTTATCCAGCGCTGTGGCAGGTCGTCCGTCATTTTAATGGGGAACTGCCTGTCTTCCGGGAACAACATATACCCTCCTCCGGGATGCTTCAGCAACAGCTGTTTCCGCTCCGCTTCCGTAGCAATTACTTCCATGGGGTAGAAAGTATTGAAGCTGTCGATGGCTTCCAGCTGCTTCACGATAGTGTTGGGCTTTATGCCTGCGTGGATGGATTGCAGCCAGTTATTATCAGCTGTTTGCTCCGGCGCCAGGTATACGCCTTTCGGGTAATTATCGCGGCCTTCATTTTTAGAAGGCAGGTAGTAAATATAGTAGTCGCCTTTCCCCGAGGTGGGCTCAAAGCAGATATCTCCACGCTCGCGGTTCAGTATCAGTACTTTTACATTGGTAATCTTTTGCTTCGTTTTTGTATCCTCTATAATAATGCGTTTCAATTCGGGGTGTTCATCGCGGCGACGCCAGGGTATTACTACCCGGGCTACGGAACCGCTGCCGTTAAAAGTAACTACAGCACGGTGGTTACCGAGCGAGTCGGCATTCCAGTTATTATTTCCATTGGTATACTTCAGTTCCTGGGCGAGCGCCGTAGTGAGAAAGCTGAAAGTAAATCCTGCCAGCAGCAATCCTCTCCTGAAGTTGCGGGAAACGTGGTTTGTCTGATACATGAAGGATAAAAAGATTTTAGATGTTCACCATTATAAATTTACTACTGTTGGTGTATCTTTTCCGGAATATTTTATAAATGCAAAAGCCCCGCTGAACGGAGCTTTTGCAGGATAACTTTATTGAAGCGGGTTTTGCACCAGATTAGGATCGAGCAATATTTCCTGCTCAGGAATAAAGTGTACCACCCTTGCATTTGTATAAGAAACTGTTTGCGGGTTGGTTTGTACACCCGGGTAGTTACGGTATACATTCCGGTTGTTGCGGAACAGGTCAAATACACGGTGTGTTTCAAAGGCCAGTTCCAGGCGACGCTCATCCAGCACCACATCCAGTACGGAAGCATAGCCGTGCAGGTCAGACACAGAGAACAGTGCGGCACCGTTTAAGCCCGCCCTTTTTCGGATAGTGTTCACATCATCGATGGCGGCGGCGTTGTTGTTCAGCTTCGCATTGGCTTCTGCGCGGATCAGGTACATTTCAGCCAGGCGCAGTACTACCGGTGAGCTGAGCGTAGGCACGTTATCCTGGTTGGAATATTTCAGCACATACCATTTAGGGACTCCATTACGGGAAGCCATTACTTTCTGTCCGCCGGCATTTACGGAATCCCTGCCATCGGCGCCTTTCAGGAAAACCGCCTGCACAAAGGAATTACGGACATCGCCGGGATATTTGTGCAGCAGGTCGAGGTACGACTGTGAAGCATACATTTCACCATAGCCCATACCACCCGGCGACATATAATACATAGAGCCAATAGAGGCCCAGGTACGGTCGTCCTGCAGGGTATGATGAATAGCAAAAATTGTTTCCTTGTTGCTTTCGTTGGTTTTGGTGTAGTAACCGGGAAGATCGGAAGTATTCACCAGGGTATATTGCCCTGAAGTGATCACGGAGTCGGCATAAATACGGGCAGAATCATTTCTTCCCATATAAAGATATACCCTTGCCAGTAAAGCCATAGCTCCATATTTGGTAGCATAGCTGTTGGTATTGGAGTTATCCATCAGGTCTTTTCCTTTTTTCAGATCTGCTATTATCTGCGCATATACATCTTTTACGGTGCTACGTTTAGGCATAGCAGTTATATCAAATTTTGTAACCACCGGTACGCCCAGGTTTGTTTCGGGGCTTTGTGTATAGGGCCGGCCGAAAGACCTTACCAGGCTGAAATGTACAAAGGCGCGGATGAACAGGTTTTCCCCGATCATCTTATTCACTGCATCTGATTTCCCTTCCGGCATCACTTCCAGCAGTTTGTTGCAACCATTGATTGCTTTATATCCTGCCTGCCATATCTGCAGCGCATTGGCCTGGTTGGTAAGGTGACCGTAAGTATAAGAATAGAAAAGTGCATCGGTGGTAGCGCCGCTCAGTGCTACATCGTCGCTTGGGAATTCTCCCATCTGGAAATAGTTACGCGTAAAATTCTCTTCTTTCAGTAAGGCATAATTACCTATAGTAGCCGCCGGCCATTTAGATTCATCTTTCAGGATATTATCATCCGGAACAGCGCTGTACGGGTCTTTCTTCAGCGAGCAGGAAGTTGCCACCGATAACAGCAGCAGCCCTGCAAAATATTTTGACATGTGTTTCATGATCATTTCTTTTTAGCTCCTGTTAAAAATTAATTTCAAGTCCTGCAAACCATTTGGTGCTGGATGGATACTTGATGTAGTTGATACCACGGTCATCTACTTCGGGATCCAGCCCGGAGAATTTGGTTAATGTCCACAGGTTATCACCGCCAACAGAAATCCTGGCGCTTCCAATATGCGCGCGGTCCAGCCAGGCTTTTGGCAGTGCATAGCTCAGGTTTACGTTTCTCAAACGCAGGTAGCTGCCGTCTTCCAGGAAACGGGAAGATGGTTTGTGTGAGTTCTTATTTCCTTTGATCGTATACTTTGGATGGGTAGCAACATCGCCCGGTTTCTCCCAACGGCTCCAGTCTTTATCCAGCTGCATCATGTTATAGGTATAATATGCGCCGTCATTATCCATCAGCTCACGGGTACTGTTGTACACATCATTACCCGAAACAAAAGACAGGAAGGCGCTCAGCTGGAAGTTTTTATAGGAGAAAGTATTACGCATGCCCCCGAAAAATTTGGGAGTGGCAGAACCAACTATCTGCAGGGAAGCATCGTTATAGTTGTTAGTAGTGGTTTTGCCGGTTACATCACCATTGGCATCGGTAATGAGTTTTTCCCACAGCGGATCCCCATTTGCAGGATCTACACCGGCCCATTTGCGCATATAAAAACTACGCATATCCCGGCCCTGTTGCAGGATGAAGTAGCCACTGATCGGGTCTACGATCTGGCTCTTCCCGGTATACAGTTCAGTAACCCTGTTTTTATTGAAGCCGATATTAAAATCAGTGCTCCATTTGAATGCGCCTACCAGGTTATCTGTACTCAGGTTGATTTCAAGCCCTTTGTTACGCACAGATCCAACATTCTGTGAAATATAACTGTAGCCGGCGGTAGCAGGCAATGGTACATTGAACAGGAGATCTTTGTTATCCTTCTGATATAATTCTATTGTCAGGTTAATCCGGTTAAACAATCCCAGGTCAATACCAAAGTTGGTATTGTAGGCTTTTTCCCAGGAGAGGTTTGGTACATTATACACACTCTGGTAAGCACCGGGAAAACCATTATACTGGGTGTTGATAGCATATGCCCCGATAGCTGCGTAGTCGCCTATTTCAGCATTACCGGTAGTACCGTAGCTGGCTCTTATTTTCAGGTTGGTGATGGCTTTTATCTGCTTGATAAAATTTTCTTCAGATGCCGCCCATGATGCACCAAAAGCATAGAAGTTACCATACTGCTGGTTGGCGCCGAACTTTGAAGATCCATCCCTTCTGAAGGAAGAAGTGAAGTAGTATTTATAGTTGTAGTTATAATTTGCCTGTACAAAATAGGAATTAAAAGCACGGGATATTTTTGTTCCGCCTATAGACATCGGAGAAGAAGTACCATCCAATACCTCGACTCCCTGTAATACACCTTTTCCTTTTGCATTGATATCATTCAGATTGGCTTGCTGGAATTCGGCGCCCACCAATCCGTCGATGTTATGCACCTTATTAATAGTGTACCTGGCTTTCAACAGGTTGGAACTGATGTAACTGGCAGAATCCTGGTAATAATTGTAAAGGTTTCCGCGGTCGTCGGTTCCTGAAGAAGTGCGCACATCACCGTTGCTTTCCTGGTTGTGGTGGTAATACTGCGCACGGTTGGTAGAGCTGAACGACAACCATTTTGTGATATCATACTCCAGTTTTACCAGTGCTTCGAGCGACTGCCTTTTGTTTTTAATATAGTTGTACTGTTGGTCGTACAGGAAATTGGTCATATCCCTGCCGTACCAGGTGGCGGCTGTAAGCGGGTTTATCGGTTTGCCCTGGTCGTCGTATGCCTTGTCCCAAGGTAAATTCGTGTAGTATTGGTACAGTGAGCTATTTGAATTATCGTGATCGGAAGTTTGTGTTCCGGCGAAGTTGGCGCTGATGCGGAATTTATCGGAGATGTTATGGTCCAGGTTGAGGCGGGCGCTGAAACGCTCTATCCCGGTGCCTTTCAGGATACCGTCTTCTTTATAATAGTTTCCACCGAGATAGAACTTTGTTTTTTCATTACCACCGCTGGTAGACAGTTCGTAATTCTGGTTGGTTGCATTCTGGAAGGCGAGTTTCTGCCAGTTGGTATTGATATTCCGGAGAGATGGATCCAGCGTAGCTCCTGCAGCTTTCTGCAAATCGTACAGTTCAGTTCCGTTCATCAGGTGGAAATGACCGGTGTTGAGCTGGGCAGTTCCTACGTTGGTGCGGAAGTTCACCTGTGTTTTACCGGCTTTACCTCTTTTGGTGGTGATCACCATTACGCCGTTCGCAGCGCGGGCGCCATACAGTGTGGTAGCGGCGGCATCTTTCAGGATGGTAACGCTTTCAATATCGCTGGGGTTGGGTAACCCGCCGATGATACCGTCTACCACTACCAGCGGGGAGTTGCCTGCAGTAAGGGTTCCATTACCACGGATACGGATCACAGGGGCAGAAGCCGGATCACCGGAGGTATTACCTACAAATACACCGCTCACTTTACCCTGCAGCATTTTATCCATACTGCTGGCAGTTACGTCTTTCAGTTTTGCGCCGCTTACAGCCTGCGCTGCTCCTGTAAGATTTTTGGTGGTAGTGGTAGTATATCCCATTACCACTACTTCTTCCAGTTTCTTGGTATCTGCTTCCAGCTTAACATTGAGCTCAGAGCGGCCTCCTAATGCCACTTTCTGTTGCAGGTAGCCGATATAGGAAAATACCAGCACACTGTTTTCAGAAGGCGCCTGGATGTTGAACTTACCGGTAGCATCGGTTACGGCGCCGGTGCTGGTGCCTTCTACCGTCACTGTTACTCCCGGCAACGGGTCTTTGGTAGCAGCATCTGTTACATATCCCGTTACTTTTACCTGTGCCATGCCTGCAGGGGTAATTACTACCAGGTTATTTTCCAGCACGCGGTAAGTAACATTGGAGTTGTTGAAGAGTTCCCTGAGTACTTCATTGATCTTTTTATCTTTCACATCAATGGTCACCGCTCTATTCAGATCAGTAAAGTTCTCGTTATAGAAGAAGCGATAATTGCTGCTGTTTTCGATGAGTTTAAATACTTCTTTCACGCTCTTGTTTTCAGCATGCAGTTCTTTTATTTTATCCTGCGCGTAAGCATTAGCGGATACCTGTAAAAAACCTCCGAAAATCAGCAGACCTGTCAATTTCATCATGAGCAAAAATTTTCGCCCGGGACATAAAAAAGCCCCCAGGTTTGCAGTGGATTTCATAAACTTGTATAGATTTTAGTTAAACGAATAATTACGGTGGCTGCCCGTCGCAAAGGCAGCCCACCATTCAGTGATTTTCGTTGATTGGGGTAAGTCGCATTACCCCAATTTTTTTAGTCCTTCATACCGGGCATGTAAATTGGTTTTACAGGTGATTGAATGATGGTTTTTCTACGCCCGGGCTATTACCGGCTCTTAAATGCTTTGTTATATTTTTCTTTCAGTTCTTCATCCAGCGCTAGGGTAACTACACCTCTGTCTATCTGGTATTTCAGTGGCGCTGTGAGTTTTAAGATGTTCAGTACCTGCTCCAGTGTTTCCTGGTGGAAAGTGCCACTGAAACTGTATTCCTTCAGTTCCTCTTCTTTAAACACCACCTTCACATTAAACCGGCGTTCCATTGTTACCGCCAGTTCATCCATCGTTTGGGCGGCCACTATCCAGTTGCCATCTTTCCAGGCGGTATATATTTCTGTATTGTTCACTTCCCTGCTTTCTACAGGAGCAGCTGTGGAGCTGTCTCCCCCGGATACAGGCGTTTTCAGTTGTTCACTGTTGTTTGCTGACGATGGTTTTTTATACACAACATGTTGATGTGGTTTCATCATTAGTCCGAAAGGCGTAGTGGTTTTGCTACCGTCTATCTTCACTTCCCCGTCTACCAGCGTGGTTACCACCGTTTTATCCTCCGGGTATGCTTTTACGTTGAAAGATGTGCCCAGCGCGAGTATCCTCAGATCAGAAGCTTTTACTGTAAATGGTTTCTGTGCATTGGTATGCACTTTAAAGAAAGCTTCTCCTTCCAGTTTTACTTCCCGGCCGCGAAGGTTATACGACTGTGCATATTGCAACTTACTCCCTGCATTCAGCCATACTTCTGTGCCATCAGACAATTCAATTTTGGTGGTAGCCCCTTTCGGGCTGGTCACCGTTACCAGCGCATCGCTGTTGCTGTCTTTTTTGCCGGAGGCCCAGGCATATACAAGGCCGCCGCCAATTAAAAAGGGTAATGTATAGGAGGCAGCCACGCGGAAATAGTATCTCCACTTGTTGATGGACAACGGCGCTGCCCCCGGCTGTAAACGATCCCAGGCGGCATTGGCATCGTAATTCCCTTCCTGTGCTGTTGCCTGCCATGCATCCCTGAGCTCCAGGAAATAAGCCTGGTTCTCCTCACTGGCATTGATCCAGTGTATCAGCGCCACCTGCTCCTCCGTGGAAATATTGCCGGACAAAAAACGTGCGATCAGGTCATCTGCCTGCTCCTGTGTATAATTAGACCCCATCATATAGAAAACAAGTAGTAAGACAATATTCAATCCCCTTCAGGGTGACAAGCCCGGAAAAAAAATTCAATTTATTTTAAATCCTGTTTCAAAAGGGGAAGTAATTCATCGCGCAACCTTTGCAGGGCGCGGGTCATCTGGGTTTTTACGGTGTTAATGGAAATGCCCAGGCGGCGGGAAATTTCGGGATAGCTCAATTCTTCAAATCGGCTAAGCCGGAACACGTCCTGGCATTGGGGAGGTAATTTACGGATAGCTTTCTCTGCTATCAGCTCAAGCTCTGATTGCTCCAGCTTTGCTGCCGGCGAATGAGCCGAGGTTATACTGAAAAGGGAAATGCGGGATTCAAGTTGCTGAAGCTGTTCACTGCCGTATTGTGTGCGGACTTTATTCTGTTTGATATAATTAAGACAGTTATTCTGAACAGCGCGATACAGGTATGCTTTTTCAGATACCTGTATGTCGAGCTCCGTATACTTTTCCCATATCTTCAGGAAAGTGTCCTGTACAATTTCTTCTGCCAGTTCATGTCTGTTTACAAAATCAAAGGCAAATGTACAGAGCGCGGCATAGTACTCCTTGAATAATGATTCAAAAGCTGGTAGCTGACGTTGTTTCCTGTTAATATTTTTACTTACTTCCTCCAAAATGTTCCTTCATCCACGAGATTGTTCACTGTGGTGAAAAGATACGTAAAGTAGGTTCAATAAAAAAACGCGGGTCCATGACCAGTCATGGTCGGAAGAAATACCTTCCGACCATTTTTTTTTAATATTTCTCGTAATTTCTCAACAATATATTGACAATCAATTAATTGTATTTATATAGGCATATTTTAGTGATTGATTTTTCATTTAAAATATGACAAGGTTTAAAGATCATAAAATAGGCATTAAACAGTTGCTTGGATTCATTCCAGAAGAACTTATAGCTAATTTATCTGCTACCACAAAAGTTGATCATTATGCAAAAATTCTCCATGGCAAAAAGATGTTTTATTTGTTGATGTATGGAATTCTGGAAAATGAAAAGCTTAGCCAACGAACATTAGAGGACACCTTTAATGATAGTATTTTTAAGACGCTTTTTAATCTTGATGAAGATGAAAAAGTCCGCAGAAGTTCTATTTCAGAAAGGTTGTCTAAAATAGCCCCGGATTACTTTAAGCAGATATACGAATGCATTTATGATCGGTTCGCTCAGATGTATACCCCAACTGAAAGAGAACAGTGTAATTTAATCCGTGTTGATAGCTCCATGGTCAGTGAATCTGTTGGTAAACTCATGGAAGGAATGGACAATCAAACCGGGAAGAAATCGGTTAAGTATAGCGTTGCATTTGATGGGGTTTTGCCATGCCACTTCAGTGTATTTACTACCCCCGTTTATGGTAGTGAAGATATTGCCATGCCAGAAGTGATAATGGAGCATGTAAAAAAAGAAGTTAACCATCAGAATATTTATGTACTGGACAGAGGACTGCAATCAGCCCGGACAATGAAGGCCTTCAGTGTCGACCAGGTAACCTTTATTTGCAGGGCAAAAGAGAATAGAAAGTTTGTAGAACTTGAATCTTTTATTACTGAGAAACAAGAGACCGATTTAGGTCAGTCCAATCTTCTAAAAGATTGTAGGGTGAAATTGTACGCAGGTCTTTTGGTGGATAATAAACGTGGCAATAAACATCGCAAACAGTACCTGGTAGATACTCATTTTCGCCTTGTAATTATAAAAAATAAAAAAGATGGCAAGGAATACTGGTTTATAACCAATGACTTTGAACTATCTGCCAGGGATATAGCACAAGCTTATAGGAGGCGGTGGGACATAGAAGTATTCTTCCGGTTTTTAAAACAGGAGCTGAACGTTAGCCACCTGGTTTCATTAAACAGGAATGGAATCCAGGTCATGCTGTATATGACTCTGATTGTTGCGATGATGGTATTGATGTACAAAAAAGGCAACGAGTTAGGTTATAAAACAGCCAAAAGACGACTGGCCATGGAAGTCAGGGATCTGGCAATTACTCAAATTATTGTCAAATCTGGCGGAAACCCTGATCTGTGCTTTAAAACATAAAAAATGGTCGGAAGGTATTTCTTCCGACCATGACTGGTCCATGACCCGCGTTTTAACATCTTTAACTTATTGAATTACATACACAAACCGCCACAGGTGCTGATGGTTTGCCCTGTTACATAGCTGCTCATATCGGAAGCCAGGAACAGGCAAACATTGGCAATATCTTCCGGTGAACCGAAGCGGGCCAGTGGAATCTGGGCAATATAATTGGCCGCGCCCTCTCCTTCTTTGAGGTAGCTGGTCATATCTGTTTCTACAAAGCCTGGCGCCACTGCATTACAGCGGATATTTCGGCTACCCAGCTCCTGTGCAATAGATTTGGTGAACCCAATGATGCCTGCTTTAGAAGCTGCATAACTGCTTTGTCCGGCATTGCCCATGATACCGATCACGGAGCTCATATTAATGATACTGCCGCTCTTAGCCTTCATCATAGGGCGTATTACCTGTTTGGTCATGTTATACACGCTCTTCAGGTTGATATTCATTACATCATCCCACTGATCAGGGCTCATACGCAGCAGCAGGTTATCTTTTGAGATACCTGCATTATTCACACAAATATCAATTTTACCGAATTCTTTCAATACATCTGCCACCAGCGATTCCGTTTCCTCATACACGCCTGCATTGGATTTATAAGCTTTTGCCTTTACTCCCAGAGCAATGAGCTTTGCTTCCAGTGTCTGGGCTTTTTCATCGGAGCTAACATATGTAAATGCTACATCTGCTCCCTGTGCTGCAAATTTCAAAGCAATTGCTTCCCCGATACCACGGCTGGCGCCTGTTACTATGGCTACTTTGTTCTCCAGTAATTTCATGTTATAGTTGATAGGTTTTAAGCATTCATATGATTTGCCGCAAATTGCTGGATTTCTTCCAGGTATTTACGGTCGTTGTTCAGCCGGGGCACTTTATGTTGCCCACCCAGCTTGCCTTTGCTTTTCAGGAACTCGCAAAAGGTTCCCTGTGGCATTACATGCATTACCGGCATATGCAAGGCAATATCCTTGTATCTTTTGGCCTCATAGTCTGAATTGATGGATTTCAGTGTGCTGTCCAGCACTGAAACAAAGCGGTTCAGGTCATCCGGCGCCACTTCAAATTCAATCAGCCATTCATGTCCGCCGTTACCATGATCGCTGAAATAAACGGGAGCTGCGGTATAATCATTTACCACGGCGCCTGTAGCCTCGCAGGCTTTGGCTATAGCAGTATCTGAATTTTCCACGATCACTTCTTCCCCGAAAGCATTAATAAAAGACTTTGTTCTGCCGCTGATCTTAATGCGGTAAGGGATCAGGGAAGTAAACTGTATGGTATCTCCTACCATATAGCGCCATAAGCCGCCATTGGTGCTGATGACCAACGCATAGTTTTTTCCCAGTTCCACTTCCTGTAATTGCAGGGTTTGCGGATTTTCTTTATTCAGCTCTTCCATTGGCATGAACTCATAGAAGATGCCGTGGTTGAGAAACAGGAGTAGCCCTTCTTCTCCTATTACGTCCTGGGCAGCAAAGAAGCCTTCGGATGCGTTGTAGGTTTCCTGGTAATGCATTAAAGGATTGCGTATCAGCTTTTTAAACTGTTCGCGGTAAGGGGTGAAGCTTACACCGCCATGCATATAAAGCTCCAGGTTGGGCCATACATCGGCCAGGTTATCTGTGCCGGTGAGCTCAAAAATCCGTTTGATCAGCACAATGGTCCAGGTAGGTACCCCTGCAATAGAGGTAACATTTTCATGGATCACGGCGTTGGCCATCCGTTCTATTTTCTCTTCCCATTCGTCCATCAGCGCTATTTCCAGATCTGGTGTGCGGATCATATTGCCGTAAAACGGCATATTCTGGAGCATTACAGCGCTCAGATCGCCGAAATAGGAATCACTGTTTTCCGAGAGCTTATTCACCTGGTGGCTGCCGCCTATAACCAGGGATTTCCCTGTAAATACGTCAGAGTCCGGGAAATTATTGTAATAAAGGGAGATAACATCCCTGCCGGAGCGGTAGTGGCATTCATCCAGGCTTTCTACCGTAACGGGGATAAATTTGCTTTTATCTGCCGTGGTACCACTGGATTTTGCAAACCATTTGATAGGCGTATTCCAGAGTACATTCTGCTGGCCCTCCATCGTGCGTTGTATATATGGCTTGATGGTATCATAGGTATGAATAGGCACCTGCTGTTTATACTCGTCTATCTTATAAATCTTTGAAAAGCCGTACTGCTTACCGAATTCGGTATACTGGGCCGCACTGATAAGGTTTTGGAATACCTGCTGCTGCACCTGCACGGGATACTGCATAAAATACGCAATACGCCCCATTCGCAATCTTGCCAGTTGTGATATTGCAGGACTTAAAATTCTCATATAGGATGCTGTAGAATTATTTTTATTGTTTAGCTGCTTCGTCCAGGTAATCTTTACGGCGAAGAATAAAATTCTGGCCAAGATACACTTTTCTTACCTGTTCATCGGCAGCCAGCTCTTCGGCTGATCCTGATTTCAGGATTTTACCTTCAAACAATAAATAAGCCCGGTCAGTAATGGACAATGTTTCCTGTACGTTATGGTCTGTGATCAGGATGCCTATATTTTTGTATTTCAGTTTGGCTACGATCCCCTGGATATCTTCTACGGCAATAGGGTCTATACCGGCAAAAGGCTCATCCAGCAAGATAAATTTAGGATCTACGGCAAGTGCCCTGGCAATTTCTGTACGGCGGCGTTCCCCTCCGCTCAATACATCCCCGGGGCTTTTACGTACATGGGTAAGCCGGAACTCCGACAGAAGGCTTTCCAGTTTGTCTTTCTGCTCTGCCTTCTTCAATTTTGTCATTTCCAGTACAGCAGCAATATTGTCTTCCACGCTCAGTTTCCGGAATACGGACGCCTCCTGGGGCAAATAGCCAATACCCATCTGCGCCCGTTTGTACATCGGCAGCTTGGTAATGTTCTGGCCATCCAGGTACACATTGCCTTCATCGGGCTTAATAAGGCCTACTACCATGTAGAAGGAGGTGGTTTTACCCGCTCCGTTAGGGCCCAGCAGCCCTACAATCTCCCCCTGGGACACTTCCACAGATACATGGTTTACCACCGTTCTGTTGCCGTAACGCTTTACCAGCTGGTCTGTATGTATTCTTAATGCCATATGATCAAACTTAGCAAAAATAAACAATTCATCCAGTTAGCCTAGTTATAGTTATCCTAAGATTAAAAATGATCTGATAATGATAAGGGGATATCTTATTTTTGCCGGCGTAATTTTAGCAGGAAGGCTGGCTCTATAATCCAGCCGCCGTCCGCAAAGCTTATAACTTTATGAAAGTAACTGAACATATTGCCAAGGCCAAAGACACCCTGATTTCTTTTGAAATCCTCCCTCCGCTTAAAGGAAAGAGTATTGAGTCTATCTATGATCACCTGGATCCGCTGATGGAATTCAAGCCTGCGTTCATTAATGTGACCTACCATCGCAGTGAACATATGTTCAAGAAAAAGGCAGACGGATCCTTTGAAAAGGTGGAAATCCGCAAACGCCCCGGTACAGTAGGCATTTGCGCCGCCATTATGAACCATTACAACGTAGATGCGGTTCCACACCTCATTTGCGGCGGTTTTAGCCGGGAAGAAACAGAAAATGCGCTGATAGACCTTAATTTCCTGGGGATAGATAATGTACTGGTTTTACGTGGAGACGCCCCTAAAAATGAAACTTTCTTTGAACCTGATCCGCACGGGCACAGCTATGCCATTGAATTGCTGGACCAGGTGGCCCATATGAATAACGGTGTTTACCTGGAAGACGATCTGCAAAGCGGTGTAAAAACCAATTTTTGTATCGGCGTAGCCGGCTACCCGGAAAAACACTTTGAAGCACCCAATATGCAAACGGACCTCGCACACCTGAAACGCAAGGTGGAGAACGGGGCCGATTATATTGTTACACAGATGTTCTTCGACAACCAGAAGTTCTTTGACTTTGTAAACAAGTGCCGTGAAATGGGGATCACAGTGCCCATTATCCCGGGATTGAAGCCAATAACCTCCAGGAAGCAAATGACCATGCTGCCGCGTATTTTTCATGTAGACCTTCCTACGGATTTGTCCACAGAGATCATGAAATGCAAAACAGACAAGGATGTGGAGCTGGTGGGCACAGAATGGCTCATTGCACAGTCAAAAGAACTGAAAGCTTTCGGCGTGCCGGTGCTCCATTATTATACCCTGGGTAAACCTAAAGTAGTGCGCCAGGCTGTAGAAGCAATTATGTAGTTTATCCTAGCTCCTTATAAAAGCAGAAGGGAAGGACAAAAGTCTTTCCCTTTTTTGCTGTCTTTCATATAAAAAAAATGCCATCACGTAGATACGTAGTGGCATATCCCTATAACTGTCACACTTTTAATTATAACTGTCCAATGATCGAGGCCATCTTCCGATGGCATCTTTCGCTAATAAGACGCGGCAAACAGAAATGACCCCTATGATCTTTTAAAAAAAATAAAAAAGACTGCCATAGGAGGCAGTCTTCTGGAAAGTCCGGTTGGAATGAGATTAATTCCTGGGAAACAAATACCCGAAAGAAATACGGAAGCTGCGGTTCAGTGCTTCTGAATTATCGCGCGTGGTTACATTTATGAAACCTAAGGAGTAACCCGCGGTAAGCAGAAACCCTGGCGTAAACTCATAGCCAACCAGGAAGTTGGCAGAAACATCCACAGGGTTGGCATGAAGCTCCTTTGTATCCCCGGTAACCGCTTCACCGTCGAACTTTATC
Organism: Chitinophaga polysaccharea; assembly: GCF_902150045.1. Taxonomy (GTDB): domain Bacteria; phylum Bacteroidota; class Bacteroidia; order Chitinophagales; family Chitinophagaceae; genus Chitinophaga; species Chitinophaga polysaccharea_A. The sequence continues at coordinate 2,531,801 of NZ_CABFVU010000001.1, read as the reverse complement.
CTTTCCGTTTTTTCTTTAGTACCATTGTCGATATAAGTAGCCTTTCCGCCAATACCATAAGCCAGCGCCGGACCAAACCCCGCTACTATCTTACCCGGACCCAGTGTTTTCTTAAACAGGAAATTAACAGGCAGTTCCAGGTAGTTGTACCTGAACTTGGTTATATAGTACCAGTTACCCGTTTCCGCCTGCGGACGGGTTCTGTACCCGGCAACGCTGTAAAACAATGCGGGTTGTACTGCAAACCATTTGGCCAGGGGAATGTCTGCTAAAACACCTGCGTGGAATGCAGGCAGCATAAATTCGTTCCGGTCCGGAACATCAACAGGGTCTGTCAGTTTCACAGTGGCGCCGCTAAAGCCGGCCTTCAATCCAAATCTTATTTGTGCTGTTGCTATTTGAACAGACAGCAGGGTTACAACAATCAGAATATTTTTTCTCATGCTTTTTTTTAATAAAACCAATCCTGTTGACAAAAACCGTTCCCTTTACCAGTCCTCCCTGTCAAAGAAAAAACCGAGGCTGATGCCCCAATACCTGTTTTTATAATCATTATCCTGTGCCCTGTCTATATCTACCATGCCATATCCATACTGCCCACTCAAAGTAAGACAACAGTTCAATTCCACTCCTGCTATAAAATTCAGCCCTGCATCCCAGCGTTGCAGATCTATGTTTGTACCAAAAATATTGGGGGAAGCTTTAAAGTCCACCTGCTTGGAGCCGGATTGCACCAGTTTTGTTTCAGTGGTATAAGCGGATACACTGTAATCGCCACGTACACAATAAGCAGCATACGGGCCGGCGCCAACCAGCAGCTTTCCAAAGCCTACCGGTACTTTGTATACCAGATGAACCGGCAATTCCAGGTACTTTAATTTCAATTTTGTGGTACCCGAAGCAAACAGGTTAAGGGGATGGGAAACAGCATAATTCAGTCCCGCACCTTTTTCTATATAGCTGACGCCGGGTTGCAGGTAGCCGTTTTTAAACAAGGGTATATTTGTATATAAACCTACCCTCCAGCTGTTTATACGTTTGGTAGCCGGCGCAAAACCATTCCCGGACGACTCCAGCCCGGTGTTGATATAGCCGCCGCGAATACCTAAACTAACCTGTGCATGTGAAGTTATTGTAACAAAAAAAAATGTTACAAAAAGGAGTGTAAAAATTTTCATTAGTGGTTCGGTACTAAAAGGATTATTAATATCAAATCGACATTACTTACTTTGGGGAAAAGGTCTAATGCTCAGTCGGTTACTTAAGAACGAAAATAAGCAAAGGTTTTCATAAAAATAAAAAACCACCCGGGAATTCCGGATGGTTAATAAAAAGTTCACTTGAAGCCCGGGTTATCTGCCGCCAAATTTATAGCCTATCGACACTCCGAATGAGGTATTTTTAAAGCTACGGTCATTGTCTGTATTATCAGCAGTATTTACCAGGCCAAGGCCGGTATTAAGGCCAAAATACAGTCCCATCGGCATTTCGTAACCTACATTGATTCCTAATCCGGCATCAAACCTCTTTTGTTTCAGTACAGTGGCTTCATCATCATATACATCTAAATCACCCAAACCGGTGTCTTTAATTTTTCCTCCTAAACCATAAGCCAGGTAAGGACCTGCAGATAACACCAGTTTGCCTGTACCCACTTCAGGTTTAAACATAAAATGAACCGGCAATTCCAGGTACGACAATGTGGTTTTCACATCTGTATCCTTGTCTTTGCCTCCTTTGCCCGAATAAAGTAATCCTGTTCCGATATAAAATTCATCCGCCAGCGGGATATCCACTGTAACCCCAGCCCTGATACCCGTGAGGAGAGAGCTGGTTTCCTTCCCACTGTTTAAAACAGCATTTTTGGCAGTAATGCTCGAAAACTGAGGTCCTGCAACAATACCCCATTTAGCCTGGCCAAAAGAAAGACTTGCTACCAGTAATGCGGCTGCAGATAATAATACCTTTTTCATGTGTGATGTAATTTGAATGATTGAGGAAAGCGATACCCACAGGTCCGGTATCGCTTTCCTGATTTTTTTGATTGCCAACTAATGAATAAACCTGTTTTTTGCTTGCTTGCAGTTATTACAATTTAATCCTGTAATTGTTTGTTTCACATTCACAGTTATTTTCCTCCGAATAAATAACCGACTGATACACTGAACACACGGTTTTTACTCTTATCGTCTGTACTATTGTCTTCACCAGAGTTCACCTTGGCAAAACCTATCCCATATTGCGCAGAAATCAGGAAGTTACTGAGCTCCGCACCAATCTGCACGTTACCACCCCAGTCGAAACGTTTCATTTTGTTATACGCTGTGTTCGGATCATTGTTAAACGGGGTATCATCATCCCACTTGATGCTTTCTGAACCACTGGCATGTACACCGGCAATAGTGGTTTCGTACTTCTGCTTACCAGCTACGCCAAATGCAAAGTAAGGACCCGCACCGGCAAAGAGACTGGAGCTTTGTCCTATTGGCAACTTAGCCACGAAGTTCAGCGGAATCTCAATGTAAGACGGGTTTATGGTGTACTTGGCGTAAGGGTTCACGGTAGAATTGTTCTTATCCCCGGTTTCCAGTTTGGTACCTTTGGTTGTATAAAACACCCCGGGCTGGAAAGACAAAATTCTGGGAACTAAGGGTAAATCTGCAATGGCACCCACATTAAAACCGGATAATGAACGACTGTCTTTTGTATTTCCGGAGTTATCATAGGTGATGTTGGAGAGATTCCAGCCGGCCTTAATCCCAACTCTTGCCTGAGACATAGCCGCAATAGAAAAGGTTAACGCTGTGAATGATAATAAGATCTTCTTCATAATGTTTGGTTTTATAGTTTGCTAACCCTAAAGCCAAAGACTATGCCAAAGGAATGTTAAACCTAATTAACTGACTGATTATCAATATTAATCGAGGCACATATTCTACATTCTACACTCCTATTTCTACATCCTGGCCGCTGAATCTTTTGGGGCAACCCTGTCCAAAAACTCCTGCAATTGCTCTACACCCAATCTTTTTGCAACTATCTTTTTCTTTTCGTCCAGCAAATAAACCATCGGTGTGCTGTAAACATCATAAAGCCGACGGTAGTTTGTTTCGGCCTCCGGATCTGAGCCATGTATCCAGCCTTTGAGATGATGTTCCTTAATAAACTGCAGCCATTCCTCCCTGGTGCCCTCTGTTTTAACTCCAATCATAGCTACGCCCCTACTCTTCCAGCTGGCGTTCCAGGCGGAGTCGAGGCGCGGGATCTCTGTTTTGCAATGTCCGCAGGTAGGGTCCCAGAAAACAAGCACGGTAAACCTGGCGGGCGTTTTATAAAGGGAAAGCGGCCGGGCTGCGGTATCTTTAAACTGTAGCGGGGCGGCCTGACGTCCAATCAGGTTGGGCGCCATAGTGTATGCCCTGTCCACAATTTTATTGAGCTGCTCGTCGTTCAGCCAGTGAGCTTCTCCCGGTACATAATATTTCTCCACAAGATGTACAAAAACCGCGTCCATTCCCATGTAGGGCGAGCTTTCATAGTTATAGGTAAGCCACCAAAGCACAAACTTAAAAACCTCTTTGCTTTTGCGGGTGCGGGCAATCATGGCATCGCAGTCAACAATAATAGAATCCGGGTGCACGGGGACCAGTTGCGTGAAATACTTTTTCAGCTTGCCTTCCAGGATAGGCGTTCTCACCAGACGGTCGCTTTCCAGGTCCACCTCATCCCAGTAATGACTTTTAAAATAGTGATAAGCAAACAGGGAATCCGCTCCTGCCGGCTGCGGCGGTACTACAGGCTCCTTCATGGCCAGGAAAATGGTACTGAGGATATTACCGGGATGCTCCGCAATAAAGCCTGTTCTGAATTCCTGGATCTTTTTTCCCAGTTCCTGCTGCAGTGGTTGCACTTTTGCGGAATCTGCCGCCGTACGGGCTGTTTGCAGCTGCTGCTGGATACTCCGGCTCAATGTTTCCTGTTTGAACAGGAATTTGTTGTAGGCCAGGAATCCTTCATTGTCAGGGCTGCCTTTATACACCGTTTTATTAACTAGATCGCTGGTGTCGATAGCTACACTGAAAACCTGTTGTTTATCTATCAGGGTTTCTATATACTGCTGTTTACCGGGCAATACCAGCAGATAAATACCAGGTAACAGCTTCTCCCTGCCTTTCAGCACCACCTCTCCTGCCGGGCTTACATCTGCAGAGTCGGCCAGGTAGGTGGACCTGCCCATGTAATGCGCCAGGAAAAATTTCCCGCCGGTGAAGTTTTTCAGCTTTACTGAAATCTGGTACCCCTGCGCCTGCAGGCTAAATGCCCCCATCAGGGCCACGATCAGTAGTGCAAATAATCTACGCATAATGTTTGGAAACAATATGTAAATGTAAGCGGAAAAAAATAAAAAAGGAAAGCGGTGTGCTGAATGGTAATTCATATGAATTACGAGGCAGGATTCAGCATTTCAATTACCTTTGCAGCCGTGAGGAAAAAAAATGTTGTTTTAGAAAATGTACCGGTTACTGCTTATGCAGCAGAAGGTAAAGCCCTGGCCCGTCACGACGGGAAAGTTGTATTTATTGAAGGCGGGGTAGTTCCCGGCGATGTGGTAGATGTTCGTCTTGGTAAAAACAAGAAAGACTGGGCGGAAGGGAAAGTAGTGCACTTTCACAGCTATTCAGATAAAAGAGTAACTCCTTTTTGCCAGCATTTTGGCACCTGTGGCGGATGTAAATGGCAGATGCTGCCTTATGCGCTTCAACTGGAGTATAAACAACAACAGGTGGCAGATCACCTGCAACGCATCGGGAAACTGGCGCTACCGCCAATGGATCCTATCCTTGGCAGCGCCCATACCGAATATTACCGCAATAAACTGGAATTTACCTTCAGCAACAAAGCATATCTTACCAACGAAGAGATCAGGGCCAACGATGGTGAAATACCTGTAAGACCCGCACTGGGCTTCCATGTACCCAAACTGTTCGATAAAGTGCTGAATATAGATACCTGCTACCTGATGCAGGAACCGGTAAACCTGATCCGCAATACCATCCGTGAATACGCGGTTTCCCACGACTTCACTTTTTACGATATCCGTGCCCAGCAGGGATGGCTGCGTAACCTGGTAGTCCGTTTATGTACTACCGGTGAGATCATGGTAAACCTGGTGATCCGTCATGAAGACAAGCCCAACAGGATTGCGTTGCTGGATCATCTGCTGAAAACGGTTCCGGCTATCACCACAGTGCTGTATACCATTAACCCGAAAGGAAACGACAGCATCTTCGACCTGGAACCGAAAATATATTTTGGTAAGGGATATGCTGAAGAGAAACTGGAAGAATTTGTTTTCAAGATAGGTCCGAAATCCTTTTTTCAGACCAATACCTACCAGGGAGAAGTATTATATAAAGTAACGCGGGATTTTGCCGGGTTAACCGGGTCGGAAATCGTATATGACCTATATTGCGGTACCGGCAGCATCGGCATCTTCGTGTCGCGCAACGCCCGCAAAGTGGTAGGTATTGAACTGATCAAAGAAGCGATAGACGATGCAAAGGAAAACGCCGCCCGCAATAATGTGAACAATGCCACCTTTTTTGCAGGCGATGTAGTGGATATTTGTAATGATGAGTTTTTTGCACAGCATGGCCAGCCGGATGTGATCATCACAGATCCCCCACGGGCAGGCATGCACGAAAAACTGGTAAATAAATTGCTGGAAATCGGTGCCCCTAAAATTGTATATGTTAGCTGTAACCCCGCTACACAAGCCAGGGACCTGGCTTTGCTGGATTCACTCTATACAGTGGAAAAGGTACAACCGGTAGACATGTTCCCGCACACCCATCACATCGAAAATGTGGTGTTGTTGAAAAAAAGAGATAATAACTAGCTACAATGAACGAGTACAGGCCCGGAAAATTTCAGTACCTGCCAATGGTGATCAAAAACCTGATGATCATTAATGGTTTGGTCTGGTTAGTGCAGATTACGCTGCTGAGCAAATTTGATTATGATCTGAGTCGTTTGTTTGCCCTCCACTACTGGGGCTCCGAACTATTCAAGCCACATCAGTTTATCACCCACCTGTTCCTGCACGATCCGAAGAACATCACACATGTGCTCTTCAATATGTTTACCCTGTGGATGTTTGGCGCTACCCTGGAAAATTTATGGGGGCCCAAGCGTTTCCTGATCTTCTACCTGATCTGCGGACTGGGCGCCGCTCTCTGCCACATGGGCGTGCTCACTTATGAAAATGTGAACCTTAACAGGTATGCCGTACAATTCCTGAACGACCCCAGTTTTTCAAATTTTGTGGCACTGGATAATAAATTCGATATCGGCAACCTGGCCAACTTCAACATGGAAAGCCTGAAAGGCGCATTGGCTGCCCATGACCCTGAAGCAATAGAAATGGCCAGGCTGTATGTCAGAAATTATGTGGCCTATTACCGGAACGGTGCTACAGTAGGCGCTTCCGGGGCAGTATACGGTATCCTTTTCGCATTCGGGTACCTGTTCCCCAACCGCTACCTCTATTTCTTCGCCATGATACCTATCAGGGCTAAATTTGTGGTTGGCTTTATGATCCTGGGAGAACTATGGTCCGGTATACAGAATTCTGCAGGCGATAACGTGGCCCATTTCGCCCACCTTGGTGGCGCGCTCTTTGCTTACCTGCTGCTGAGAGGATGGAATAAGAGCAGAACAGATTTTTATTAAGACAACTGTATTATTGACGTATTTTTGTATTGAAAAATATTTGTACCATGCATGCGTTGGAAAAAGAGAAATTGCCCCGCCTCTCTTTAGGAGAAGGAAGAAATATGGTGACACACCTGATGGTCGTTAATCTTACGATTTTCGTTTTCCTTTTTTTCACCCTTGTTATATACCAGATGGAGCAGGTTGGCGAGCCACGGTTCCACCAGGATATTATGACCTGGTTGAGGCTACCGGCAGATCCCTCTAAATTACTGACCCGTCCGTGGACGCTGGTCACCTCCTTATTTACACACATTAGCTTCTGGCAGATCTTCTCCAATATGGTATGGCTGTGGTGCTTCGGCACTTTCATGCAGCACCTGGCAGGCTACCAGCGGATTTTACCCCTCTATCTCTTTGGAGGTATATGCAGTAATCTTGTTTATGTAGCTGCCATGCAGCTGATCCCTTCTTTTCATGCCCTGGCAGCCAATGAGTATGCTCTCGGCGCCGCCGGCAGTATAATGGCTATTGCAGTGGGAGTAACCACCATCGCCCCCCGTTACCGCATATTTCCTTTACTGGCAGGAGGAATTTCTCTCTGGATCATTACCCTCGTTTTTGTAATCCTCTCTGTTGGAGCACTGATGGCTTCTTCCAGTTATGGATATACTTATATCCCCGGACTGGCAGGTGGGGCCCTGACAGGCTGGTTCTTTATGTACCAGTGGAAAAAAGGCACAGACCTCGGCGCAGGTTTCAACAGGCTTACCTTTAAGCTCACTCATGTATTTCACCCTGCATCCCAACGTATCAACCCGGACGATTTTAAAAAGAAAAACTCCCCGGCGGATGCCGAGCAGCAGCCATACAGGCGCATTGGCAAAGTACCTGAGCAAAAACTGAATGAAATCCTTGATAAGATCAACGAATACGGGTTAGCCTCCCTTACTGCAGAGGAACGAGATACTTTATTAAGAGCAAGCAAAACAAAATAAAAGTATTACGGATTAGAAAATACTTTCACTGATAAAAGGGAAGATGTTAACGGCACAGAACCGCTGTCATCTTCCCTTTTTTTTGTACTTTAACCAGGATCGCAATTGCTTGTTCCCTATGCTGAAAATTATTGTACGTAGTGCCTTGCGCTGGAGCAACGTTTGCTTGGTGGCAGCCCTTCTCCTTAGCGTCTTTCTTCCTTATCTCAACCCCGGTAAATGCTGGCCGGCAGGGTTCTCCGGATTCTTATTTCCTTTGCTTTTCCCCCTCTGTTTAATATACACCGGGCTATGGGCCTGGCGCCGGAACCGGAAGTATATGTGGATAAATATAATAGCAATGCTCTGCGCCCTGCCCGCAGCCTTAACTACCTGGGGCGTTCACATCTTCCGGAAAAATATATTACTCCCGCAAACCAATAGCCGGCAGTTTACGCTCATGACCTATAATACCAGCAGTATGGGTTTGGTGAGATATGTAACGGATAAAGACAGGGAAGCCGCGATCTACAATACCATTGCCTACGGTAGCCCGGACATACTTTGTTTACAGGAGTTTTACACGAATGATCAACCCGGCAAGGAAGATCATATTCAACGCATCAGGTATGCAGGGAATTATCCGTACCATTATTTCACAGATGATAAAACACACTGGGAAAGCTGGCATTACGGCATTGCGCTGTTTTCCCGCTATCCCTTGATCAAAGCTGCTGCTGTCCGCTGCGGGGAAAGCTCATTCGGAAGCGGCAGTACTTTCCTCCAGGTCGATATTGCGATAAAAGGAGATACTTTCCGGGTATTTTCTGTTCAGCTAACTTCGTATATGTTTAACAGTGAGGATTATGAGAAGATGAAAGCTCCCAAAGGAACCGGCCTTGTGTATAAAATGAGACGCACCTTCCGGGCAAGGTCCGACCAGGCTCTCCAGCTGGCGGCGCTGGTTGCCCAAAGTCCTTACCCGGCCATTGTATGCGGCGATTTTAACGACACCCCTGTTTCATTCACCTATAAAACCATCAGCCGCGGGATGCAGGATGCATTCCTGAAAACAAATGCCGGCTGGGGGCGAACACTCTCGTATTTATCGCCCTCCCTGCGGATAGATTACATACTGGCACAATCTCCGGTGAACATTCACGGCAGTAAGGTTTTCCACCCCGGGACATCAGAGCATTTTCCGGTGATGGCCTGTCTTTCATTGAAAAAAAACTAACTTTAGTACTTCAACAAAGTATGACGCGGTGCGCTTTTTAAGACTATTTACGAAAGGATTTTTTCTGATCATCAATTTCGCCGTGGTATTACTTTTCCTGGCAGCCTGTATGGCACCATATATTTCACCGGCGTGGTTCTGGCCCATCAGTTTTATTACGCTGGCGTTCCCCTTCCTGTTGGGTATACTGGTGATATTCCTGGTAGGATGGTTGTTTTTTAATTATCGCTATGCCTTATTGTCGCTGATTGCCCTCCTGCTTGGCTGGAAGTCCATCAGTGCTTTTGTAGCCTTTAAGATGCCGGCCGGCAATAAGGCCGTTACAGGTGGCAATACCCTTACTGTAATGAGCTATAATGTGAGCCAGTTTGGACTATACCGCGAAAAAGACAGCAAATATAACCGGCAGGCTATGTTTGCCATGATCAAAAAACAGGAACTGGATATTGCCTGCTTCCAGGATTTTTATACCTCTGAAAAGAAAAATGATTTTAATAACCGCGAGGATATTTCCCGGGAAATGGAATTGCCTTACCGTTACTTTTCCAGCGACTTTAACCGGGATGGCATGCAACACTGGGGCTCTATCATTTACTCCCGCTTCCCCATTATTGCATCCGATAAAGTGAAAATGAGCGACGGCCCGAGAAGCGAAAGCCTTATCTATGCCGATATTGTGAAAAACCAGGATACTCTCAGGATCATTAATATGCACCTGGAATCCTATCGCTTCAACGAAAAAGATTACTCTGCCATCCGGAAAATCAAAAACCAGGAAGACACCGGGCTGAAAGCGACCAAAAGCATTATCCAGAAAATGCGCGACGCGTATATCCGCCGCAGTCAGCAAGCCGATATTGTAGGCAATTTTATCCGGCAAAGCCCATATCCTGTGATCGTGTGTGGCGACTTTAACGATACCCCGGCCTCTTACACCTACTTTACCATTAAAGGCGACCTGCAGGACGCTTTTCTGCAAAAAGGTTTCGGAATTGGCCGTACTTTTACAGGGCTTGCACCTACCTTGCGTATTGACTATGTTTTTGTCAGTAACCATTTCAAGGTAAACAGCTTCCGGAAAATAAACTCAGACCTGTCTGACCATTATCCTGTAATTACCAATCTTAGCCTGATCGGTAGCGGAAAAACAGTAGTAGAAGTAAATAAATAACTGTAACCAATTATGAAAATGTATAATATTTTTATCGCTGACCGATGTTGTTGCCTGCTTATACCAGGAAAACAATTTTTATCTTTGCCATCCATCAACAAAAAATAAGATGTCAGCTATATTGACATCTGTCATTTACAGCATATGTCAGAACTAAGGATATATAATTCATTACACCGTCAGAAAGAAGTATTTACACCTTTACACCCGGGCCACGTTGGTATGTATGTGTGCGGCCCCACTGTTTCCGGCGAATCACACCTCGGACATGCCCGCCCCTATATTACATTTGATGTAGTATTCCGCTATTTGCAGCACCTTGGATATAAAGTACGCTACGTACGCAATATTACCGACGCGGGGCACTTTGAAGAAGAAGGCCGCGCTGCAGAAGATAAAATTTCCAAGTTTGCCATACTGGAAAAACTGGAGCCCATGGAACTGGTACAGAAATACACTAACCTGTACCACTGGGCCATGCTGCAGTTTGGCTGTCTTGAGCCAAGCATTGAGCCCACTGCCACCGGGCATATCATTGAGCAGATTGAAATGATCAAAACCATCATGGAAAAAGGCTATGCCTATGAAGTGGATGGCAGTGTATATTTCGATGTAAAAAAATACGCCGCCGGCTTTGATTATGGTATCCTGAGCGGCCGGGTACTGGAGGATATGCTGGAAACCACCAGGGAACTGGAAGGCCAGGACGACAAACATAATAAAGCAGACTTTGCCCTCTGGAAAAAAGCGCCGCCGGAACACATTATGCGCTGGCCAAGCCCTTGGGGCGAGGGCTTCCCCGGATGGCATATTGAGTGCTCTGCCATGAGCGCCAAATACCTGGGCAAACAGTTCGATATTCATGGCGGTGGCATGGACCTACAGTTCCCGCATCACGAATGTGAAATCGCACAAAGTGAAATTGCGCACGGCGAAATGATGGCCCGTTACTGGATGCACAATAACATGATCACCATCAACGGCCGTAAAATGGGCAAGGCTTATGGCAACACCATTAAGCTCACTGAAATGTTTTCCGGTGAAAATCCGCAACTGGATAAGCCATACAGCCCGATGACCATCCGCTTCTTCGTTTTGCAAACACATTACCGCAGTACCCTGGATTTTTCCAACGAGGCTCTGCAGGCTGCGGAAAAAGGATTGCAACGCTTATGGGCAGCCTATGAAACATTACAGAAGCTCAACTATACCGGCGGCAACGGCCAGGGCATTAATGAAGAACTGGATAAGCAGGTGCGCCAGTGGTGCCTTGAATGCCCTGAGTTTATGAACGACGATTTCAATACGGCAAAAGTATTGGCCAACCTGTTTGAGCTTACACCGGTGATCAATTCACTGAAAGGCGGGCAGATAAAAATGCATGAAATAAGCGAAGATACTTTCCTGCTGCTGCAACAAACCTGGAAAACCTATCTCGTAGATATTCTCGGTATCCAACAGGAAGCCATCGCAGGGGAAGACAATAAGCTGGATGGTGTATTACGGATGCTGATTGAAATGAGAAAAGAAGCCAAGAGCCGCAGGGACTATGCAACTTCAGATAAAATCCGTAACGAATTATTATCTGTAGGCATTCAGCTGAAAGATGAAAAAGACGGTACCGTTTCTTATAGTCTTCAATAAAATAAATATTCCGGAAGATAATGCGTAAAGCTCTTATTACGCTGACGGCGCTGGCCTTACTGGCCGGCGCCTGCCAGCAGAACAGTCAGACAACCGATAACACCAGCGACAGTACAGGCGCCAGCAAAGTGACTAAAGTAGCCGTACCGGCACCCGCTTTCCAGGCAGATTCCGCATATGCATACACTGCCAGGCAGGTGAGCTTCGGGCCCAGGATCCCTAACACCCCTGCACAGGAAAAATGCGCCAGCTGGCTGATCAGCAATTTCCGTAACTGGGCAGATACCGTATATGTACAGCGTACCACTGTTACGGGGCCTAAAAATGAAAAACTGCCCTGCATTAATATTATCGCCAGTTTCAATCCCGCTGCCAAACAGCGCGTTTTACTACTGGCCCACTGGGATACCCGCCCCTGGGCAGATGAAGACGCCTTTGATAAAACAAAGAAACTGGATGGTGCGGATGACGGCGCCAGCGGTGTGGCGGTACTGATGGAAGCCGCCCGGCAGTTTCATAAACAAAAACCGGAAGCCGGAGTAGATATCCTGCTGGTAGATGTGGAAGATTACGGTGCTAAAAATGATGAAAACTCATTTTGCCTGGGCACCCAGTACTGGGCTAAAAATCCGCATATTCCCGGTTATAAAGCCAACTACGGCATACTCCTGGATATGGTAGGCGGACGGGGCTCCCAATTCTATATGGAAGGCTCTTCCAAACAATATGCTGGCGCTCAAATGAAAATGTTCTGGGATGTAGCCAACCAGCTCGGCTATTCAGACCTGTTCCGTTATGAGAACAACGGCGCCTTTATCACAGATGATCACATCGCGGTAAATACCATCGCCAATATTCCCACATTCGATATCATTGCGTTACAGGCAAACAACGATTTTGCTCCTCACTGGCATACCCAGAACGATAATATGGATGTGATTGACCGGAAAACACTGCAGGCAGTAGGACAAACACTGTTGCAGGTGATTTATACCCAGCCGTTCAGCTACTAATATCCGCCGTGAAAGCCGGGGTAATGGAATGATGTGACGTATTAACTTTTATAAAAAGATAGTTTATGCCCAGGTCAAAAAGTACCCCGGATGTTGCTCCGGTGCATTATGTGACACATCTCAGCAAGGATAAAAGACTACAGAAAATAATCAGCGGCCCTTTAACGGAACTGGCTATACGAAAAAACATTTGCCTGAAACTGATCGGCTCTATTATGAGCCAGCAGCTCTCCACCAAAGTAGCAGATGTGATTTACGCCCGGTTCCTGGCCCTCTATGGCGGCAAAGAGCCAACTGCACAGCAGATACTGGACACTCCACCCCTGACACTCCGCGGCATTGGTTTATCCAATGCAAAAGTAACCTATGTGCATAACGTGGCGGCGTTTGTGATTGCCGAAAAAATAACCGATAACAAACTGAAAAAAATGGGCAACGAAGAAGTGATTGCCTACCTTACTCAAATCAAAGGTGTTGGCCGCTGGACAGTGGAGATGCTGCTGATGTTCTACCTGGGTCGCGAAGATGTATTTGCAATGGACGACTGGGGCCTGCAACAGGCAATAGTGAAACTGTACAAACTGGACCGTGAAGACAAAAAAGCGTTCCGCGATAAACTGGTCAGTATCTCTGAAAAATGGTCGCCCTACCGAACCCATGCCTGCCGCTATTTATGGGCCTGGAAAGATAATACGCCGGATAAATAACATTACATATACAGTGCGTAGCACGATGGTAAATTTGTGTTATGAATGTGCAGGGAAGTTTTTTTAATGAAGAGGATGCCACGAAGATTTCATTACTGAATGGAGAGCTGGCTTACTATCCGCAGTTTTTTAACGGGCAGGAAAGCAGTCATTTTATGCAGATTCTCCTGGAAACCATCAACTGGAAACAGGAGTCCATGAAAATGTACGGTAAAGAAGTATTATTCCCCCGTTTGATGGCCTGGTATGGAGATGCAGCCACGTCCTACAGTTTTTCCGGGAATGTTTTTCAGCCTGAGCCCTGGACAGCCGGTTTGCTGCAGATACGCGACCGCATTACTCCCATCAGCGGCCAGGTATTCAACAGCGTGTTACTGAACCTCTACCGTAACGGCAACGACTCTATGGGCTGGCATGCAGACGATGAACCTGAACTGGGCCGTCACCCGGTAATTGCTTCGGTAAATTTTGGCGCTACCCGCCGCTTCCAGCTGCGTTATAAAAGTGAGCATCAACGAAAGTATGAACTATTGCTGCAACATGGCTCCCTCCTGGTTATGAAAGGACCGTTGCAGGAATACTGGGAGCACCAGGTTCCGAAAACCACTAAAGTATCAGACGGAAGAATTAACCTCACCTTCCGGTTTATCCACCCTAAAAGATAGCATGTACTATGAAAAACCTCGTATTATTAATCGGAAATGACATTAACAACATTTCCCGCGGCCAGAGCTGGAAAGACCTGCTGCAGGATATCATCACCTTCTGCCATGCAGGCGACTGCGTGGAACTGGACGATAAAAAACCATTCCCTCTCCTGTATGAAGAAATCTTTCTCACCGCCAGTAAAAATCACCGGATAAGAGAAAAAGACCTCAAATCATTTATCGCCATTAAAGCAGCAGAAATAAAGGCCAACCCGCTGCACGAGGCTATCCGTGAACTTAAACCCTCACATATCCTGACTACCAACTACGAATTTACGCTGGAAGGACAGATACCACTGGAAAACACCAGCATCATCAAAGAAAAGTTTTATAGTATTTTCAGGAGATATGAAGTAGGCAATATCCATTACTGGCATATTCATGGCGATTGCCTCAACCCGATGAGCATTAACCTTGGTTTTGAGCACTATGGCGGACAATTGCAGCTGATGCGCAACTACGTGGTAAGCGGTACCGTGTACTCCTCCAAAGAAGTGCCCAAACCCTCTCTGCTCCGTCGTATTCATTCCAGAGAGGTATACTTCCACTCCTGGATCGATCTCTTCTTTACAGAAGATATACACATCTTCGGGCTCTCGCTCGATTTTGTTGAAACAGATCTCTGGTGGCTGCTGACTTACAGGGCAAGACAAAAGTTTCATCATAAAAATGTGCCGGTGCCCAACCAGATCGTCTACTATATCCCCGAAGAATATGTTGCAGCATCCAAGTTTAAGCTGGACCTGCTCATTGCAAATGATGTAACCATTGTGAGCCTTCCGGGGAAAGATAAACTGGCTTATTACGAATCAATTATCAAACAGATAGGAAAGTCACACCCAAAGCCCACTTAGGCAGCAGGTAACACCCGCCCATAAAGCGAACTGGCAGCGTTTTTGCAAAATGTGAATCATTCCTTCAAAAGAGATAACCTCATGACTCCTTTTGTTGTTAATCATTAAAATCTATATTTATGTTATTCTCGTTAGCAATCACCCTCGCCACCACCTTTATGGCCCCGGTACAAAACAAACAACAACAGGTCAAAACACAGGTCATCTATGTAAAAGAATCCAGGGAACCCTGTACCGGTGTGGCTCCTATGGAGTGTTTGCAGATAAAAGGAGTAAATGATACAGAATGGTCAAATTTATATACCAACATCAGCGGTTTTAAATATACACCCGGTTACCGGTACAAACTCCGCGTAAGAATTACACAAATAAAGAACCCGCCGGCCGATGGCTCCTCCCTGAAATATACCCTGACCAAAGTGCTGGAAAAAAAGAAGATCGCAAACGCAGGACTATCTGCCGCTACAGGAAAGAAATGGGTATTGGTGAAAATGGATAACGAAGCTGTTACCGACGGGACTATCTGGATGGAATTTGATCCTGCACAAAAACGTATTCATGGCAAAAGCGGCTGCAATAGTATGATGGGCGCCTATACAATATCCGGTAATAGTATCACTCTTTCCAAAACCGCCGGTACCCTGATGGCTTGCCCCGACCGCGACATGATGCGTCGCGAAACCACTTTCATGAAACAACTGGGCGATCAAACCTTCCAGTACACTGTATCCGGGCAAACTGTAAGCCTCCTGCAAAACGGGAATACAATACTGCAATTCCGTCTGGAAGAAAAAAACGGCAATGCCTCTGGTAATACCAGCAATAATAACTGGGCCTCTGTTAGCAATAAAAAATGGACGCTGAAAATGATCAATGAAGGGGTGATCAGCAACTCCGGTATCTGGCTGCAGTTCGATGCCGCTAAAAAACGCTTCAGCGGCAAAGGCGGTTGTAATAACATTTCCGGTAGCTATACCATCGCTGGTAATAAGATCACCTTCTCCCAGACAATGAGCACCCGCATGATGTGCGGAGATGCCGATGTAATGCACCGTGAATCCGATTTCCTGAAACTAATCAGCGATAATTCCTTCCGGTATGATGTGGCGGAACAAACACTCAACCTTTACAAAGACGGGAAAATTGTAGTCATGTTTGGCATGCAGGATAAAACATTATAACCATAAAAAAGTAGGTAGGTTTATCCTTCCTGCTTTTTTATTTGATACTCTACGGCTGGAATAAATCAATTACCTATGGCAACACTTCTTCTTCCGCTTATTCATTTTCCTAAAAGGATGATGCGCTCCTTCAAACAAATGATTATCAACACTATCTCTTCTGTCATCTCTCATCCCCTCCCGTAAATTACCGTTGCATAAAACCCGTTGGGCTCTCTCCTGCAAAGGTTTTGAACTCACGAGTAAGATGGGCATGATCATAAAAACCATTATCCAACGCAAGCGATAATAAATGAGGATTCGGTAGCTTTTCCAGTTGCTGCTTCAGGCTTATGAATCTTACAATGCGGCTGAATGTTTTAGGAGACACCCCTGTTACCCGCAAAAAATGTCTTTCAAAATTACGGGGGCTCATATATGCCTGTGCCGCCAATACATTAATGGCAATATCTCCCTTCGTTTGCCTTATCAAAGCAATGCTGTTTTGTATTTTACCGGAGACGATACTCACTGCAGGTAGCCGCTGCAAAAGAAACGATTCCAGGCATTTCATTTTTGCCGTTATCCCTGCAGCTTTTAGCAGCAATGGTTCCAGGGTTACATGCCATCCCGAAGCAACATCGCACAGGGGAGCCTGGGCATCCGTAATTAATTGCAAAGGCATACCGGTGAATGCGCTCATCCCTCCCGGTTTAAAACGGACTCCTAACAAATAGGTACCGGCATTAAGCGCTGTATCCTGGAAAGTAGTCATGGTTCCTACAACAAATGCATTGCCCGGTAATATTCTCATCTCCCCATCAGCTGTTATAACATCTTCACTGATATTAAAAATAATATCCGCACAGGTATCCGGCAATATACGCTGCTGCGTAAATTGCGTACCGCCAGCTGTCCAGTAGGCGTCTACATATGAAGTCAATAGCGGATGTGGCCGGAACTCTTTATACATAGCATGTAAATTAAAATATTCTTGCGAATTACGGTTCTATACATAGCTCCGCCAATGGAAGAAGATCTTCGCATGACTACCTGTATATAAAACCATAACCCGCAAGCTTAATTCATCACACTTATTTCGCTGCTACCAGCTTTGAATGATAAGCAAACAACATGGCGTTGGATACATTATCTCCTACCGCAACAACCACCGGCACAGTGCCGGCTTTTTGCGCAGGAACCTGTACCAGCAGGGAATTGGCGTCTGCACGCAGAATCTGCGCAGGTACGTTACCAAAATTCACTTTGTTCAGGCGCTTATCTTCACTAAATCCATGTCCTTTAATCAGGACAAAATTTCCTGCATATCCTTCTACAGTTACTACTTCAGCGGTATTTTCTGTGGGATTAGGGGAACAAGCCGTCATGGCTGTAATTAACAGCATAAAAGCTGTCACAAACAATTTAAACTGTGTCATCTTGATTTTTCTTTTTGGGGGTCACAACCCTGTTACAAATAATTCACCGGGGTTAACACTATTGCAATTGCAACTCTCATCGGCAACAGTATATATTCGGTATACAAACGGACGCAAAGTTACAATCATTCCTTCAATAAAAAAAACAAACACATAAAAAACACCTTCCGCTACGTAAATGAATACATAATTTTATTTCTTCGGTACCTGTGCTTTGTTATACTCTGTATTGAAATCTGTTGCTGTCATTCTGCCTCGCATGCTTCGCATTACTGCAGTGTCCAAATGCTTCTGTATCCACCTGGTTCACTATATTTCCTCCACGCGCTTGTGTTTCAATTATTGGAAGTAAGGACGTGCGCGATATTTTCGCACTGGTAAATAAGGCAGCACCGGAATTTTACACGGCCATACATGCGCCAAACCACAGCCTATCCGGATAACACTATGTAACAAAAAAGTTGCAGGTTAATAGCATAACACGCATAAAAAATCCCGTACCGGGGATACCGGTTCGGGATTTCCTGATCAAATAATTACTGCCGGCTTATTTCACCAGCTTCAATTCATTAATAATATTTTTTGCACCGCCCAGCTTATCAATACACCACAGTACGTAACGTACATCCACGCAGATGGTACGATTGTATTCGGAATCGAACTGGATCTTATGGCTCAGGGCTTCGTAGTTGCCATCAAAAGCAAGACCAATCAATTCGCCATTGGCATTGATTACCGGAGATCCGGAGTTACCGCCGGTGATATCATTAGTAGTGATAAAGCCTACTACTATATCATTCCGTTTAGCATCTTTATACTGACCAAAGTCTTTCTTATTGTACAGGTCAATATAATTTTCAGGCAGATCAAATTCGTAATCGCCGGGCACATATTTCTCTATCACACCTTTCATGGTGGTTACATAATCGTAATGCACCGCATCACGGGGAGAATATGGTTTTACCTGGCCATAAGATAAGCGCATGGTAAAGTTGGCATCAGGATACCTGTTGGCACTGGGGCTCATTTGCATAACGCCTTTGAGGTAAACGCGGCCCAGATCATTAATTTTAGTATTGAACTGGTTGTATAACGGCAGGTATTTGCTTACATAATTTTTGATGAATGCGCTGGCATAAGCGAATACCGGGTCGTTCTGCAGTGTTACTGCATCCGGGTTTGCTACAAATGCATTCCATTTCGCATCATCGAAAATAAAGGTATTAGCCATTAAGGAAGCCGCCCAGGTGTTGTAGGTTTTATCTTCATCAAGACTTCCATATTTTGCTTTCAGCGCATCATAAAAACCAATGGGTTGCTGATCTTTCGAGATGTCTGTGTAGTACATGTGGCAGGTAGCCGCAAGAATTTTCTGATCGCTTGGTTTGTTCTCGCTTTCAATGAATACTTTGCGTGCTTTATCGGCTGCTTCAACTGCCTGTTTAACCGCATCTTTGGGAGCACCGGGAGTTACCAGTGCTCTTTCCACACCTGTTAATGAAGCTGCAAAAGACGCTACCGGCGAGCCCAGGATGCCTTCATTCAGGTAAGTGCGTTGTTTTGCGTAGGGGGTCCATGCCTTATACGCAGCTTCGTAATCAGGAAGAACATTCGCAAATTCAGGTTTATCCTGCGCCCATTTGGCAAAGGCAGCTTCCTGTTTCTGTTTATCGGCCAATACGCCATGTTTTTCCAGCTGTTTGGTTTCGCCGTCAAAAAATTTCCAGTAGTTGGCGATGCCTGCATAGGAAGAAGCCAGCTGCAGTTTTACCGCAGGATCTTTCTTCATCTGTTCAAACATGGCTTTCAATCGTACATCACGGAGATTTACCACTGAAGGGTTTTCTACAGACGTTTTCAGCTTTACACCATAAGAGGTTTCATAACGGTTGGTTCCGCCGGGGTAACCAAATATCATGGCGTAATCATTTTCCTTTACGCCTTTGATAGATACGGGCAGGAAATGCTTCGGTTTTAGAGGCACATTATCTGCGGCATAGGGAGCAGGCTTTCCATCCTTACCGGTATATACGCGGAAGATGGAGAAATCGCCGGTGTGGCGGGGCCATTCCCAGTTATCGGTGTCGCCGCCAAATTTACCTACGCTTTCGGGAGGGGTACCTACCAGGCGGATGTCTTTATAACGCTCATATACAAACAGGAGATACTGGTTGCCTTTGAACATGGGCACTACTTTCGCCTCATAGCCGGTATTGGCGATGGCTTTGGAGATGATCTCGTTGTATACCTGTTGCTCTTTCTGAGCTCTTTCGGCGCCGCTAAGGCCTTTCAGGGCGTCTTCCACCTGTTTGCTCACATCTTCCACCCGTACCAGGAACTGAACAGACAGTTGGGAAGAAGCAATTTCCTCCTGTTTGTTTTTTGCGTAGAAACCGTTCTTGAGGTAGTTATGCTCTACAGAGCTGGCCGCGGCAATAGCGCCATAACCACAGTGGTGGTTGGTAAAAATAAGGCCTTCGTTACTTACAATCTCACCGGTACAACCGCCGCCAAAAATAACAATGGCGTCTTTCAGGGATGCTTTATTAATACTGTACAACTGTTCTTTAGTCAGCTTCAATCCTTTCTTCACCATGTCGTTGTACGTTTGCTGCCCCAATAAATAAGGCAACCACATGCCCTCATCTGCTTTAGCCCATTTGATACTTACGCCAAGCAATAAGAGCAAAACCAGTAATTTTTTTCTCATATTAAGTCAGGTTTTGTTTTTAAGGACCTCAAACCTAGCTATTTTTTTGTTACCGGGCGCAGGTATAAGGACCAATGGCTGCTGAATATCTGATAAATATTAAAATATGATAAAGGCATGAACAAAAAACTGGAATATGTTTTGATAAAGGGGTACAGCCGGAAGGCTGTGCCAGTATTTAAAAATCATAAAAAAATCGTCGTAACATGAAAAGAGTATTCTTACTGGCGGGCATTGCCGCTTTGTTTGCCTGCAACGAGAGTAGCACTCAGCAGGAAAAGAAGGAAGAAATAAAGGAAGAATTGAAAGAAGCAGGGCAGGATATCAAGTCTGCTGCCAGCAGTACAGGAGATTATTTGTCTGAACAAAAGAAACAGGCAGAAGATGCTATCCGGGAGCGCATTAATGAAATCGATAAAACTACGGAAGAATTAAAAAAGGACGGGGATGAAAAAAGTGCTGCAGCCCGCAAGAAACTGGAAGCGCTGAAAATACAGATGAATAAAAAGCTGGAAGATGTAAAGAACAGCAGCGCCGAAAAATGGGACAGCACCCGTGCAGCCGCCGATCAGCTGATGAAAAAATCCGATAAGGAGTGGACAGATTTCAAACAGGATTTTAAGGATCTTTTTAAGAAAGATTAAAAGAAGGCTGCGGTATTACTTCAAAATTCCACAATCCTTGTTCCTTGAACATTAATCTTGTAATTTTACCCGGCTTAATAGATTTGGATTTGCTACTTTCTTACTATCACGAATTATTAACAGAAGCCGGCTGCGATGAAGCCGGAAGGGGATGCCTGGCGGGTCCTGTGTTTGCGGCAGCGGTAATTCTGCCTAAAAAATTCAGGCACCCGATGCTGAACGATTCCAAGCAGATGAAAGCGGCCGACCGGGAGAAACTTAGAAAGGTGATTGAAAAAAAAGCAGTATGTTATGCCGTGGCAAGTGTGGATAACGTGGAAATAGACAAGATAAATATACTAAAGGCTTCTTTCAAAGCCATGCATCTGGCATTGGAGAAGCTGACGCAGCAACCGGAGTTTATACTGGTAGATGGTAACCGCTTTTATGCCTATGGCAACACGCCGCACGCCTGTATTATACAGGGCGACGGCATATATGCCTCCATAGCAGCAGCCTCCATTCTGGCTAAAACGTATCGTGATGAATATATGCAGCAGTTACATGCTACATATCCGCATTTTGGCTGGAACGAGAACAAAGGGTACCCTACCAAGCAACACCGCGATGCCATCAGGGAATATGGCGATACGCCATTTCACCGTAAAACATTCCGTTTGTTGCCGGAGCAGCTGGAACTGGATTTATAGCCATTAGCCCTTAGGGGTTATCTAAAAGCTAAATACGTGCAGCGGGGCGCTCTGTTAACCTTATACTTATTAATTTTGCCCTGACAGGGAATAATTATGTTAAAGCAGACACAACAGCAGAAATTATTACAGAAACTCTCACCTCAGCAAATTCAGCTCATGAAATTGCTGCAGGTACCTACTGTGAACCTGGAAGAAAGGATCAAGGAAGAGCTGGAAGAAAACCCGGCACTGGAGTATGGAGAAGAAGCAGGAGAAGATGAGTTCAAAGAACAGGAAGAATACGAAGCGCCGGCAGAAGAAGATGAATTTGAACCAGATGGCAGTGAAAATGAGTATGACAATATAGATATTTCTGAATATGTAAGTGAGGGAGATGATGACGTAGCGGATTACAAGCTGCGGGATGATAACTATCCTGATCCGGATGAAAGCAATAAAACCATCCCGATCCGGGTGGAAACTTCTTTTCATGAACATTTATTAAGCCAGCTGGGCATGCTCGAGCTGGATGACCACCAGAATGCCATTGCCGAACATATCATCGGCAGTATTGACGACGATGGGTACCTGCGCAGGGAAATCAGTTCCATGGTGGACGACCTCTCCTTTTCACAGAATATAGACACCACGGAAGAAGAGATTAACACCCTCATAAAAAAGATTCAGGATTTTGATCCGGCGGGCGTTTGCGCCACTGATCTGAAAGAATGCCTGCTGCTACAGCTGAAGCGTAAGTCGCAGGATGATCCTGGCGTACACAACGCCTACCTCATCCTGGAAAACTACTTCGACGAATTTACCAAGAAGCATTATGAAAAGATCCAGAAAGCGTTAAGTCTTTCTGATGAAGGCCTGAAAGAGGCCATCACCCAGATCATCCGGCTTACGCCCAAGCCAGGCGGCAATTTCGCCACACTGAACAAGGCAGAAAGCTATGTATTACCCGACTTCTTTATTTTAAATAATGCCGGCAAACTGGAACTTACGCTCAATTCGCGTAATGCCCCCGACCTGCGGATCTCCGGAGGTTACCGCGAAATGCTGAAGGAATACGACCGGGGCGATAAAAAAGACAAGCGCCAGAAAGAAGCCGTATTATTTATCAAACAAAAGATAGATGCTGCCAAATGGTTTATAGACGCCATCAAGCAGCGGCAGCATACTTTATTGTCCACCATGGAGTCCATTATGGATTACCAGCGGGAATTTTTTCTTACGGGAGATGAAACTACCATGAAGCCTATGATCCTGAAAGATATCGCAGATCGTACGCAACTGGATATTTCTACCGTAAGCCGTGTAGCCAACAGCAAATATGTACAAACCGAGTTCGGTACCTTCAAACTGAAGTTCTTCTTCTCCGAATCCCTGTCTACCGACAGCGGCGAGGAAGTATCCACCAGGGAAGTAAAAAAGATCCTGTCGGACCTCATTGAAGCGGAAAACAAACGTAAGCCGCTCAGTGATGAAAATCTCACGAAAATGCTGCAGGATAAAGGATACAACATTGCCCGCCGTACAGTGGCCAAGTACAGGGAACAGCTCAATATCCCTGTGGCCCGTTTACGTAAAGAATTATAAGCACCATACATACCATGCAAGAACAAGCAGTTTTAGACCGGAACGGAAATATACGTTTGGAGCCGGAGTTTCCAAAGTCAATGAATTCCCTGGCACTGGTTATTTCCTATCTCTCTCACCCGCTGTTTATTCCCCTGCTGGTAACATTCCTGATCCTGGAATCTATCCCGGAATATATGGTGGCGTTTAAGTCATTGAGCAAAAGATTCGACTTTGACATGCTCTATTTCAGGGTGGCTATTATCAGTATCGGCTTCCCTGTGCTCACCCTTTTACTGGCAAAGGCACTGAAATTTGTATCCTCTGTTCATATGAGAACCCAGCGGGACCGGATCATTCCATATGTGGCAATGATCACCTATTATTTCTGGGCGTTCTATACTTTTCAACAGGAGGGCCGGGCGCCGAAGTTCTATACCGCATTTTTCCTGGGGGTATTCATCAGCGTTTCTATCTCTTTTATTACCAATAACTTCATAAAAACCAGTATGCATACAGTGGGTTGGGGCGGCATAATCGGGCTCTTGCTTTCACTGATGTGGGGAATGCATATGAATGTATCTGTACCGCTGGTGATCACTTTCTTTGTAGCTGGCATTGTGGCTACCTCCCGCCTGGTGCTGGAAGCACATGAGCCACGGGAAATTTATATCGGTTTCCTGATTGGCATTATTTCACAACTGGCTGCGTGCTGGATACTTGTAAAATAGTATTTCACCATTCTATCCCTGCTCCCTGCCGGTAAGGCTGAACAGGTCAGCTACCAGCCAGGGATCAGGGAAAACAACATATAGAATGGCGATAAAAAACTTTTGGGGCTCAACCTCTGACCACTTCACCGCTCCTTCTTCACATGGATGCAAGGCCGTAAGGCAGGCTAACAAACAATTTTAACAAACAGTAGGGGATTAACTTCAACAACTAAACTTGACAGTACAAAAGTGAAACTTTCCCGGCTGATACTCAAGCGTATAACTACGCTTTTTAAAAATGCAGTAGAATTCTCACTTTCCCCTGGCAATTATTTTTTGAGGCTTTTTTGTTACGCATATTCAATGCGTAATGGTATTGCATCTTTGTTATGTCACTGCGGGTTAACCCTAAAAGAAAATTTTAACAGGCAGTTCTTGAACAGTACGGAAAAGATTACTATTTAATTTAGCAAATAAAATAAAATGCTAAAAAATTTAGGAAAATAAAAAATTAGATCATAACTTAGCAATCCAATTAATTTGCTTTCTAATTGTGATCAGCTATCTTTTAAATTTGTAAAAACATTACTTATATGTCTACAGCCAATGCAGAAAAACTGAAGGCCCTGCGCCTCACAATGGACAAGATTGAGAAAGATTTCGGTAAGGGATCTGTGATGATGATGGGGGAAAAAGCAGAAGCACCAATGGAAATTATTTCCACAGGTTCCCTAGGCCTTGATATAGCACTTGGAATTGGTGGTTTACCGAAAGGAAGGATCATTGAAATATACGGCCCAGAATCTTCCGGTAAAACAACCATTGCCATACATACAATTGCGGAAGCACAGAAAAAAGGTGGCATTTGCGCCATTATAGATGCGGAACATGCTTTTGACAGCAGTTACGCAAGAAGACTGGGAGTTGACGTGGATTCCCTGTTGATTTCACAGCCGGATCATGGTGAACAGGCACTGGAAATAGCTGACCGTCTGATCCTTTCCGGGGCAGTGGATGTAGTGGTAATTGACTCCGTGGCTGCACTGGTACCAAAAAGTGAACTGGAAGGAGAAATGGGTGAAAGCAAAATGGGATTACAGGCCCGTTTGATGTCACAGGCACTGCGTAAGTTAACAGCCACCATCTCCAAAACTAACTGCTGCTGCATCTTTATTAACCAGCTGCGTGAAAAGATAGGCGTTATGTTTGGTAACCCGGAAACCACCACCGGTGGTAATGCGTTGAAATTCTACGCATCCGTAAGGCTGGATATCCGTCGTATGAGCCAGATTAAAGATGGTGATGAAGCCGTGGGCAACCGCGTGAAAGTGAAAGTGGTGAAAAATAAAGTAGCTCCGCCTTTCCGCCAGGCAGAATTCGATATCGTTTATGGTCAGGGTATCTCTAAAACAGGTGAGATCATTGATATGGGTGTTGAATATGGCGTTGTTCAGAAAAGCGGTAGCTGGTTCAGCTATGATTCAAATAAATTAGGTCAGGGCCGTGATGCCGTTAAACAACTGCTGAACGATAACCCTGAACTGGCAGCAGAAATTGAAACAAAGATTAAAGTGAAGATCCAGGAAAAACAGGATGCCGCTTAATATTAATTGTTGTTGAATTGAATAAGCATTAAACCGAAACTTAGTCTCAAAATATACATAGAAGTTAGTTTTAGTTTTAGTAAGCATTGGGTTAGTATGCACATCCCTGCCTTATCCTGGGCGGGGATTTTTTTTACCTTCATGCTGAAAGATATTCATCACAACAACAGTTAAAGCTGCTCCGGTATCTTCAATGGGTCTCACCAGAAAAGCATCATCACCTAAAACGCCAAAACTGGTTCGCCATAAAAGACAACCCTAAAAACAAAAACCGCCCCGTAAAACGGAGCGGTCTTGCTTTTTTTACCAATTATCTTACAAACAAAGGCAATTAAGCTTCTGCTTTCATGCTTTTAGCTGTTCTCTTACGTTCTTCCTCATCCAGTATTACTTTACGCATACGGATAAAGTTAGGCGTAACCTCTATACACTCATCATGCTGGATATACTCCATACATTCTTCCAGCGTCATCAGTATCTTAGGCGCAATGTTGGCTGCTCCATCAGTTCCGCTTGCGCGCATGTTGGTCAGTTTCTTGCCTTCATTAGGATTCACCACCAGGTCGCCCGGTTTATTGGTTTCACCAATGATCATACCCTTGTATACTTCTTCTCCTGGGTCAACAAAGAAAGAACCTCTATCCTGCAGCTTGTCAAGAGAGTAACCGGTAGTAGTACCAGCTTCCTTGGCAATCAGTACACCGTTATTACGGCCAGGAATAGCACCCTTCCATGGTTTATAATCATTAAAGCGGTGTGCCATTACTGCTTCTCCAGCTGTAGCTGTAAGCATCTGTGTACGCAAACCGATCAAACCGCGGGAAGGAATTTCAAACTCCAGGTGCTGCATTTCACCCTTAGTTTCCATGATCAGCATCTCACCTTTACGACGGGTTACCAGGTCAATTACCTTGCTGGCAAAATCCTGCGGAACATCTACCACCAGGGTTTCGTATGGTTCGCATTTTTTACCGTCTACCAATTTCACAATTACCTGTGGCTGGCCAACAGTTAATTCATACCCTTCACGACGCATGGTTTCAATCAATACACCTAAGTGAAGGATACCACGGCCATACACCATGAAACTATCTGCACTGTCAGAATCCATTACGCGAAGCGCCAGGTTCTTCTCAGTTTCTTTCATTAAACGGTCACGCAGGTGACGGGAAGTAACGAACTTACCATCTTTACCAAAGAACGGAGAGTTGTTAATACCAAACAACATATTCATGGTAGGCTCGTCCACACTGATAATAGGCAGCGCTTCAGGAGCTTCCGCATCAGCAATGGTATCACCAATGTTAAAACCTTCAATACCAACTACCGCGCAAATATCACCGGCAAATACTTTAGTTACCTTTCTCTTACCTAATGCTTCAAAAATATACAGCTCGCGCACTTTCTGCTTCTTGCTGGTACCATCTGTCTGCATTAAAGTAACCCACTGTCCTTCTTCAATAGAAGCACGGGCCACCTTACCTACAGCAATACGGCCAAGGAAAGAAGAGTAATCCAGCGAAGTGATCTGCATCTGCAGGTTACCTTCCGGAGTCTTAGGCTGTGGAACATATTCCAGGATGCCATCCATTAATGGAGAAATATCTTCACTCTGTTCTAATGAACTGTTGAACCAGCCATTTTTACCAGAGCCATAAAATGTCGGGAAGTTCAGTTGTTCCTCTGTTGCATCCAGGTTAAAGAACAGTTCAAAAACTGCATCATGTACTTCATCAGGACGGCAGTTTGCCTTATCTACCTTGTTGATAACAACAATAGGTTTCAGATTCAGCTGTAAAGCCTTCTGCAACACAAAACGGGTTTGCGGCATCGGACCTTCAAAAGCATCTACCAGCAGGATCACACCATCAGCCATTTTCAATACCCTTTCTACCTCACCGCCAAAGTCGGCGTGGCCCGGAGTATCAATCACATTGATCTTGGTTCCCTTATACTCAACAGAAGCATTTTTGCTGAATATGGTGATACCACGTTCTCTTTCAAGATCGTTACTATCCATGATCAGTTCACCTGATTCCTGGTTAGCCCGGAATACATTAGCCTGATGAAGGATTTTGTCAACCAAAGTAGTTTTACCATGGTCTACGTGTGCAATAATTGCGATATTACGAATGTTCATATACTTAAATCTTTAGCTATCAGCCATTAACTAGTTTTTCGCTAATAGCTACAAAAAGAAGGCGCAAAGGTACGAAAACATAGCGAGAATGAGGGTATCACGTTTTAAATAAATGTAATCATTTGGTCAGCTTGAAAAACCCCTTTACAATAGGCTGGTTATCATTGATTTACAATTAATTATATCCAAATATTGTAATCAAATAGTTTTATGGCGTCAATTTTGCCGCCACCAACAACGTTTCAACAGTCTAATATAACTTCATGAAAAAGAAATTGTATATCCTCGCCATTGCCTGCCTGTCCTTAATAGCCACCCATATATCTGCACAAATACCAGCCCAGGATATCACCCTTACTGATTATAAATACCCTTTCCCTGTACATTTCCTGAAATTACAGCTGCAAGGCCAGTCCCTTCAGATGGCTTATATGGATGTACAACCCTCCCGGCCCAATGGCAAAACCATAGTGCTCCTCCATGGCAAGAATTTCTGCGGTGCATATTGGGACAGTACTGCTGCAGATCTCAGCAATAACGGATACCGCGTCATCATCCCGGATCAGATCGGCTTCGGCAAGTCGTCCAAGCCCCCGCATTTTCAATACAGCTTCCAGCTCCTGGCGCAAAACACCAAAACATTGCTGGACACTTTACAGATAACAAAAACGGCTGTTCTTGGTCATTCCATGGGCGGCATGCTCGCCACCAGGTTCGCCCTCATGTACCCGGAAATAACTGAAAAACTGATCCTGGAAAATCCTATCGGGTTGGAGGACTGGAAAGTAAAGGTTCCCTATCAGTCGATAGATAAATGGTATAAAGCTGAACTGCAACAGAATTACGAAAAAATCAAACAATACATGATGGACAGCTACTACGCCGGTAAATGGTCGCCCGCTTATGATAAATGGGCACAGTTACAAGCCAGCTGGACCAGTAACCCCGACTACTCCCTGGTAGCCTGGAACTCGGCTCTTACCTACGATATGATCTTTACGCAACCGGTATTGTACGAGTTTGGAAATATTACCGCTCCTACCCTTCTTATAATAGGACAACGCGACCGCACGGCATTGGGCAAAGCCAATGCACCTGAAAATGTACGCAAAACATTAGGGAATTATCCCGAGCTGGGAAACATCACTGCGAAAAAAATTCCACACGCCACACTGGTACCGATCGAAGGTGTAGGACATCTTCCCCACATTGAAGCATATACGAAGTTTATTGCTCCCCTGCTGAAGTTCCTGAAAGAATAGCAGGAGCTCACTTTAATCCGGAGTGGAGGCGGCCCGTTGAAAAATCCAGGCAGTGCTGAGCAAGACAAACCTTGTTGAATAGAATAGGTTATTAAATCTGTATCTATAAAGAAGCCATCGATGATAATCCCGTTGACAGGGTTATCATTTACTACGATATCTACAGGGAAACCTTTGGTGGCAGGCCTGTTGAATGGGCTGTCGTTTACTACGACAGCTGTGCCAGTAAAGACTCCTTCAATGGCACGAAGGAGTATCACACGGAAAAAATAACACGGTGATCACTAAGTCCCACAGCCTACTCCTCCAGTAATTTCACCACATATTCCAACGCACTTTGGTTGGCCGGGTTATCTAATGCATGCGCAATGTCCAGTTTCTCGCGGGAGGTGAGGTGCCAGGATAGTGCTGCTGCTTTATCCTGCTTCTGCGGTACATACTGGAATATTACCCGGTGAAACTTCTCAGGAAAATATCCTTCTATATAATTCAGCAAATCATCCTGGTCAAAATCCTGCATGGCACTCCAGTGCTGTTGCATGGTAAACAACGGCTCAAACAGCAGGTCGCCCAGGTCTTTTGTTTTTTTGATGGGAGAAATATCATTTTTGCGGGTATCACGGATCTGGATATATACTACGCCACTTGTATTTTCATTGATCCACTTACTGAACGTATACAAATACCGCAGGGTAGTTTGCTGACCAAAGTTATCACGGATTCCCGCATCCATTACATCTACAATAGGGTTGGTGGGCAGGAATGCATTCGGCAGCACATAGGGAAAGGTTGCACACATACGGATCGCACTGGTAATACGCAGGTTCATGGCTCCCTGGGCGGCAAAATACTGTCCAAAATCAACCCCGTCAATATCCCTTACCTGCCGGGTAGGGTACTGGTATTGCGGGCTACACAAATAACTGATAGGTTGTGGGGAAATCATTAGCCTGCGCCCGTCTGCATTAATGGTAGCGTTCCATATCAGCATGGGAATTTCCGCTTCGGCCTCCGGCTGCCGGTAATCCTTCAATGTTTTATCCAGCACGCTGTCGGTATGTTCATTCAATTGCATTTCAAAGGCATAGCCTCTGTCTTTGGCATAATGATTTTTCCCGATGTTGAAGCTTCTCCAGGGCGTAATAAAATCATTTACGGCCATGGCGGAGAACACGGAGTTAAGTAAATCCTGTGAAACCTTATCTGCATATACCTTATCAGACAGGCGAACAGGCTTTCCCTGTTGCTGTTCATAGTACAGCTCCCGGAAATAGCTGGCGCCGAGCATGCCCCCCGATGCGCCGGTCATAAGTACGGTATGCTTCATCAGGCGGCCATTCAGCATACTATCCAGCCGTTGCAATACGTTCACGCTCCATGTAGCAGAACGACTGCCGCCCCCGCTGAAATTCATTACTATCAATGGCGGCTTTTTCCTGGCCGGGAATTTCTTTCTCCACTTCTCCAGTATCATCAGGGTCTGTTGCTTATCAGCGTCATACTTCTCCCTGGTAAAAAACTGCTGAAGGGCAGCTACACTATATTCGGGACGCGCATTCTTCTCCCGGTAATTCAGACCATAGGCTTTATTCCGGTTATCTACCCAGTTGTTCTCTACCATCCAGTTCAAAGCAAACAACATTACCAGCAAAATAGGAATAGACCAGGTTTGCAGCATATAGGAAAAAGCGCCGGCAACGCCTATGAGGAATGCAAAGAAAATCAGCACACTGGCACCGGCCGGAATTCTGAACATATCATAATCCATCAGGTAAGCGAGTATCACCAGGAACACCAGGGAACAACCCACCGTGATCATAGCAGCAAAGTGATGCTGCTTAAGAATGCTGTCAAGATAATGTTTATTGTAATGGTCTACATTCCTGGCTCTCCTGATACGCCAGGGGGTGGAAAAATAGTTATGAACAGGGAGCGCATTTTCATCCGGATCCTGGTTGGGTTTCAGGATCATCCGCAGGAAGTTGCGCGGGTTTCCAAAACGCTTTTCCAGCCGCCGGCCAATATTTTTATCTGCGTTAAAAAAATAAAAAAAACAGAAAAAGAAGATAAACAGCACACCGCAAATAAACCCTTCCCCTAACAACATAATATCAGGAACCGTATTAAGTTGCTCATAACGCTGGTACTCCCATCCGCGGTAAAGCATACTGAAAATAAATACCAGTGGAATAATGGCATTATTAAGGCAATACCTGAAAAATGGCTGGGAAGTAGTGGCCAGGAACTTAAATCGTCCTGTATGTAAAATGAAAGTGGTGATTTGCCAGCTCATGATAAACATGCCGGTGGCCAGTCCCAGGATGGTAGTGCTGTAAAAGTTTACCTTACCAAGATACTCTGGCGCCAGGTAAAGTGCATCTCCGCCAAACACCTTGGCAAAACCGCCGTTGATAGTGCTGAACAGGATCACCCAAAAAATAAGTAATACCTGGTACTTCCTGAAATGCAGGAGCAGCAACTGTATAGGGAAAGAATAGTAAGTTTTTATCAATAATAACTTCACCTTCATCAGACGATTATTACGAATAAACCTACGGAAAATTTACGGATTTATGACCGCGGGAGTTCCTCTCCGGCCGAAAAATCAATTTCCACTTTCCGCCGCCCCTCTGCTAAGGAACAATGTCCAGATCAGCGACAACATCAGCAACATTCCTACTCCCTGGTGCAGGATCCCGTAACTAACAGGGATCTTCACCTGGCTATTCAGGAGGGTAAGCACACCCAGCAGCACCTGTAATAATACCAGCAACAGGGGAAGATAACGGATAGCATGTAACAGGCTGTTGGCCGGTGTTTGTGCAGCCTTCCACCACCAGATGGCAATAAGAATGGTAATAAGATAGGCCAGCCCCCTGTGTATGAATTGAATGGTAATTGGATTATGCGCAATATCTGTGGCAAAACCTCCCTGTGAAAACATGCCGGCAGGCACCCAGGAACCATTAATATCCGGCCAGGTATTCGCCACCAGTGCAGTGTGCAATCCGGCCATAAAAGCACCGTATACCAGCTGCACTACCAATAATATCAGCAGCCAGATATTCAGGTTGTATAAAGCGGGCACTTTTAGTACTTCCACAGGGTGCACACTAAGTTTCAGGGCAAACCAGAACACATATGCCAGCAGCACCAGTGCAGAAATAAAATGGATGGCCAGGCGAATATGGTTTACATACAGGTTCTCTTCATTAAGCCCGCTCTTCACCATAATCCATCCTATCAGCCCCTGTAAACCACCCAGTACAAACAATATGATCATCGGGTTGATCATACTCCTGTTAATCTTCTTCTTAATAATAAAATAGATGAACGGGATAATAAACACAAATCCCATCAGCCTCGCCCAATCACGATGCAACCACTCCCAGAAGAAAATAAACTTAAAGTCCGATAATGTGAAGTGATTATTAATATACTTATACTGCGCTATCTGCTTATAGCCATCAAACGCTTTCTGCCAGGCAGCTTCATTCATAGGAGGAAATGCCCCCAGCAATGGCTGCCATTCTGTAATGGATAAGCCCGAACCGGTTAAGCGGGTAATTCCTCCCAGCAATACCTGAACTATCAACATGCCCACGCCAATATATAACCAGATGGCCACGGGGCGGTTATTCTTTATTGTAACTGCTTCCATAAACGGTGCAAAAATAGGGAATGAATGCCGAACAAGCCGGCTAAATTCTCACATTATTTTAACAAAGGCGTAATGTTCTGTTAATCCATCTGTCGGAGCTTTGCCGTGAAAATTAAACGGCACCATTGTATTAGCTAATACCGCCCTAATTAAAAAAAGAAGTACACATTAAAAAAATAATGTCATGAAACACTTACGTTTTGTTGTTTTAGCTCCCAAAGTAGCTTTGTTGGTATTTGTAACTATCCTCTTCCCGATTTTACACGCTGCTGCACAGTCAAAAACATTTGCCTATAATGCAGCGCGACTGGCAAAAGAAAAACCAGTGCCCACAGCTCCCATTGAAGCTTTCAATGTACATATCACACAATTGCAGAAAGATCAGCTGTTATTCCAGCTTTCCGTGGATAATCCTTCCAATGAAAAGCTGACCCTTTACATAAAAGACAACTACAATAACACGCTGCACCGCGAAACACTGCCCGCTACCCTGCGTTTTGAGGCGCGTTATAACCTCGGATCTCTCGAGGATGGCGACTATACCTTCGAAATCAGGAGCGGAAAAAACAAACTGGCAGAAAAAGCTATTGCCATAAAAACACAAACCCTGATCAACAGGAGCGTTTCCGTAACCGAGTAGTCCCGCATCGCATAATTGAAAAATGAAAAAGGTGGTATCCGTAAAAAACGGTACCACCTCTCTTTTTATTATCTGTTATATCTTCATTACCTGCGTGCCGACTCATACACCGCCTCAAACATTTTCTCCCGGGTATGTAATGCAGATATTTTCGTATTAACACCGCCGTTGGGATACACCCGGTTACTCAGGAAAATAAATACCAATCCCGAAGCTGGGTCTGCCCACACACAGGTGCCGGTATAGCCGGTATGCCCGAAAGTAGCTGCAGAAGCGCTCCTGGCAGGATATGGCTCGCGGCGGGTGGCATTATCCTTCTCGGGCTTGTCGAACCCCAGCCCGCGACGGCTGATATTACTGTTGTAAGCGGTGAACAACTGCACCGTTTCAGGCTTTATATACTGTACACCATTATAAGATCCTTTATTCAGCAACATCTGCATAATCACTGCCACGTCATGCGCATCGGAAAATAAACCGGCATGACCTGCTACACCACCAAACATGGCAGCACCGGGGTCATGCACATCTCCCCTTAACAACTGCATACGGAAAGAATACTCCCTTTCTGTAGGAACGATCTGCGACAAAGGAAAACGCTCCCTCGGCAAAAAACCGGTGGTAGCTAGTCCCAGTGGCTCGTAAAACGTTTCCCTCACATAATCATTCAGCTTCTTTCCTGATAACGTTTCCACGATCTTGCCCAGGAAAATAAAATCACAGTCGCTGTAAACATAACCCTGGCGGGGCGATAACTTACTATCCAATATCCTTTGCCACATGGTATCCACATAGCTGTTCTCCATGTACATGTTATTAGCCACACGTATACCATGGGAGGCATCTGCAGTGGCATGATACAACACGGTATCGGGCCTTGCATTGCTGTAAAGCGTTTCTTTATAGAAAGGGACAAAAGCTACCAGGCCGGCCTGGTGCAGCAGGATATCACGGATACGCAATCCCGCTTTATCGGTTCCCAGCACCTGTGGCAGGTACACCCCCAAGGTAGCATCCAGGTTCAGTTTACCTTCATCGTACAGCCGCATCACCGATAAAGTAGTAGCACACACCTTAGTAACAGAGGCGAGGTCATAGATAGATGTAGGTGTTACTGGTTCCTGTTTGTTGTATTCGTAGTGACCAAAACAACGATTATAGATAACCTTTCCATCTTTCAGGGCCATTACCTGCGCGCCCGGTGCAGCTCCGCGGGCAATCATATCATTTGCCAGGGCATCGATCTGTAATAAAGCCTGTTCATTGATACCTGCTTCTTTAGCGCTGGCAGTGGGTAATAAATTAAACTTGTTCACTTCGTAAGTGATGCCGGTGCCGGAGGGCAGATCCGGGCAAACAGTTACCGGCAGTTTGCCGGATGGTCCAAGTTGCCCGAAAAGCAGGTCGGCCGCGGCGCGTTGAGTGGTACTATCGTCTTCATAAGCAGCTACCAGGTGAGGCGCGTCACAGAAATACTGGATAGCATACGGATTACCAAAAACAACAGTGGCCGATGGCATCTCGGATTGCAACTGCCGGATGATGAGCCTTTCTGCCATAGATAGTCCAAAATTACCGGCTGGCCGGCGACTGTAATTATGCAGGCTAATGATCACCGCACGATAATCACGCTGGATACGGGATACAATTGGCGCAATCTGTTGTACGGACTGTCGTGAAGTAAAAATAAACACATCCGTTCCCGGTTTATAATTTTTTACTGCTTCTGTAAAAGTGTTGCTGGCATCGGCTCCTACTGCCACCACTGCCAGTTTTTGCTGGGTCATGGCCGGCGAAAACGGGATCAGTTTTTTCTCGTTGCGTACCAGGGTAATGGCATTTTCAGCAATACGTTTGCGCAACTGATCTGTTTTGGCGTTAATGTCTTCCACCAGATGATCGGTATCGATATGCTGCGGCTGCCATAGCCCCAGGTTATATTTGGCGCGCAAAACTTTTTTCACCCGCGCATCTACTTCTTCCTGGCTGATCTTTCCTGCTTTAATAGCTTTCCTGATGGCGGCCACACTACCGGCGGAGGTAGACGGAAGGATCATCAGGTCGTTACCTGCCAGCAGCGACTGTAAGGACTCCTGTCCATTGGTATAAAACTTCGCGATGCCTTTCATTTCCAGTGCATCGGTAACAATCAATCCTTTAAAACCCATTTCTTCTTTCAGCAGTTTTGTAACTGCATTGTAGGAAATGGAAGTAGGCGTATTTGGTTTTTTGTCGATAGAAGGGATATAAAGATGGCCTATCATCACCGACTGTACCCCGGCTGCAATGGCCTGGCGGAATGGATACAGCTCCAGGGAATCCAGCTGGGCCCTGGTTTTATTGATAGTGGGCAGATCCAGGTGCGAATCCACATTGGTATCGCCATGGCCCGGGAAATGTTTGGCGCAGGCCATAATGCCGGCATCCTGCATTCCCCTTATAGTAGCTACGCCCATACGGGCTACCTGGTATTTGTTTTCCCCGAAAGAGCGGTCGTTGATCACAGGATTAGCAGGATTGTTGTTCACATCCATGTCCGGCGCAAAATCAATGTGGATACCAAGCCGGCGGCACTGCTCTCCCATGATCTTCCCGGCATCATACGCAAGCGAAGTATCCTGCATAGCGCCTATCATCATATTCCGCGGCAGTGAAATAACACTGTCGAGCCGCATGCCAAGCCCCCACTCGCCATCAATAGCTACCAGAAGCGGCACTTTGGAAATTGATTGGTAATAATTGGTAAGATTGGCCTGCCTTACCGGGCCTCCCTGAAAAAAGATCACCCCTCCTACCTTGTTGTCCTGTATATCTTTAATAACAGCGTTAATATGGTCTTGTCCTAAGTTGGAATGCGCCCGGATCATAATAAGCTGGGCAATACGTTCATCGGGTGTAAGCGACTGGAACACACTGTCGGCCCACTGTGACGCCCTGTCCTGCGCCGGCACCGCTTTTTGTGCAGCCACCTTTTTATGCTTCTTTTTTTCCTTGAACACCAGGGGCGCGGAAATGGCGCTGCCCGTCATCATTAGTCCTGTAAGTCCTGCAACCAATAATTGTTTCCTCATATCATAAACTTACAAATATTCATGCGTAAATCCAGACTGACAGGCTGAATATCAAAGAATTACTAATATTGATCATATGATTTTGTCAGATCCAAACTATTTAGTTAAATTAGAATACCCTGTTGAAGATATTTTACAGATTACGCCAAAAAATTAAATGCTGTTTACTATTTTGTCAGAATATTTACATTTAGTTTAATCAATCGTAATTTTAATTACCAATACATTCATCTGTTTCTTATATTTGCAACCTTGCGAGTAAAGTAGATTTTTATAAACATGGTCAATCTCATTTTATTTGGCCCTCCCGGTAGCGGCAAGGGTACACAAAGTGCTAACATTATCCAGAAGTACGGGCTTATTCATCTTTCCACTGGCGATTTGCTTCGCAGCGAGATCGGAGATAAAACACCCCTGGGACAGGAAGCCAAGAAATTTATGGATCAGGGCCTGCTGGTACCGGATGAAGTGGTGATTGGCATGATCAGCTCCAAACTGGACGCCAATCCTGATGCCCGCGGCTTTATTTTCGACGGTTTTCCCCGTACTACGGCACAGGCTGAGGCACTGGACAAACTGCTGGCGCTGAAAAAAACATCTATCTCCACTGTACTTTCACTGGAAGTACCGGAAGACGCACTCATTAAACGCCTGCTGAACCGGGGCCTGACCTCCGGCCGCAGCGATGATGCCTCTGAAGATGTGGTGAAAGCCCGTATCGTTGAATATCATAATAAAACCGCTCCTGTGGCTGATCACTACGCCAAATTCGGCAAATTCAAAAAAGTGAAAGGCGATGGCACCGAAGAAGAAGTATTTGAACTGCTCTCCAAAGAACTGGATGAACTGGTAGGAGAAAAGGTGCAGTAAGCAGAACCCGCTGTCATAAAGACTTTTACATCTTTTTATACAACGCAAAGATTGTAAGTAAAGAGCTTCCGGCACAGGATAGTGCTAATTAGCTCAAACTTCACGATCTTTGCGTTCTGTTTTTTCGGGGTAAGGCCCCCGGGATATTAAAAAATAAGACTAGTGGAAAAAGCGAACTTCGTAGATTATATCCGTGTATTTTGTAAATCCGGTAAAGGCGGCGCAGGCAGTATGCACTTTATGCGTACTAAATTTAATGCGCAGGCCGGCCCTGATGGCGGCGATGGCGGCAGAGGCGGACATGTTATTTTAAGAGGCAATTCACAGCTGTGGACCCTCCTTCACCTCCGCTGGCACAAAAACCTGCTGGCAGAAGACGGGGAAAATGGCAGTGGCGATAACTGTACCGGCCGTTTTGGTAAAGATATTATCATCGAAGTGCCACTGGGCACACAGGCTAAAGACGAAGAAACAGGCGAGATAGAAGCCGAAATCCTGCACGACGGACAGGAAATCATCTGGATCCCTGGCGGACAAGGCGGAAAAGGTAATGCCTATTTCAAATCCGCTACTAACCAAACCCCTGAATACGCACAACCCGGAATGCCCGGCAGGGAAGGCTGGAAAATTGTGGAATTAAAAGTTTTGGCAGATGTAGGTCTTGTTGGTTTCCCCAATGCCGGCAAATCTACCTTGTTGTCTACCATTACTGCAGCGAAACCTAAAGTGGCCGACTACGCTTTTACTACACTCACCCCCCAACTCGGAATGGTGGAATACCGCGACAATAAATCGTTTTGCATCGCTGATCTCCCGGGCATCATCGAAGGCGCCCATGAAGGAAAAGGTTTAGGCCACCGTTTTTTACGACATATTGAAAGAAACGCCGTATTATTATTTCTTATTCCAGCTGATAGTGCAGATCACCGCAAAGATTTTGAAGTACTGGTGAACGAGCTGGAACAATATAATCCCGAATTACTGGACAAACAGTTCCTGCTGGCCATCAGTAAAAGCGATATGCTGGACGATGAGTTGAAAGCTGCCATAGCAGCAGAACTGCCGGAAGATGTACCGCACGTATTTATTTCTTCTGTTACAAACCAGGGGCTCAGTGAATTAAAAGATATTTTGTGGGAAGCCCTTAACAGGAAAGTAGATACCACCGGTGCTGTAGACGCGGACTAACCGCTTTCCGGATTCACGGGTAACTGTTCCCGGCGCCAATTCGTTTAGAGTATCCCTTATGCCATGAAAATATTTTTACTCCCCGCAATTGCTTTGCTGTTGCTACCCGCCTGTCATCGGCCCGAAAAGCCCGTGAAGGAAAGGCCTGTACAGATAGACACCATGCAGCTTATTGCGGCGCCGGCGCCCACAGTTAAAGTAGCCTCCAATGAAGTATATATAGCGAGCCGCGACTCTACTACGTATATCCATTTCGGTGATTGCTATTTTTCCCTTGACTGGATCATACCGGATACCCAACTCAATGATTTTGAGCTACGCCCGGATACCCTGTACTTCCGGCTGGCGCATCCCCACACTATTGAAGGACAGATGCTGGCCTTCACCACCGGCGAAATAAACAAACTAAAAATATCACAGTGCTATGAAACCAGCGCTGTTGTTGAACACGAGCCACTGCGCCATTGGAAACATTACCGCTCTCCCTGGGAAATAATTCCCCCGGAAGCCAGCAACTTCTTTATCTGCAAAAGATATTCTGCCGCCGAAAGATGCCGGTTTCCCGCCACCACCTTACAGGCATTACAACAACATGTAAAACAATATGGCTCTTCGGCCACTTATGCCCGGGTTGCCCAACTGAATAATTTCCCTGCTCCTCCGGTATATATTGAAATCAGCCGCTACTACATACGACTGAATGGAGAATACAAAAAAACAGCCGGCAAAATCAATAAACTACTCATTATTGATGTGAACTTCAACGGGTAGTTAACCAGATAAAAACGCTGGAAACCGGCAATGCAAAAGCATCGCCGGTTTAAATTCATTGGCTGTATTTTCACCATAGTGGCTCTCTTGTTTCAATTCCCTGAAGGCTGAAACAACATGGCAGTGCACAAACAATTCCCGTAATTTTTGCCTGCCAGGATAGGATAGTTTACGCAACTTTTACAGCCCTCCCAAAAAAGAGGATCATGTGTGATCTCATTATAGGTAACAGGCTCAAAGCCCAACCGGGTATTGAGTTTCATCACAGGTAAGCCCGTGGTGATACTGAATATTTTTGCCTGCGGATAAAGCAGCCGGCTCAGCTCAAAGATCTTTTGCTTGATGGCCTGCGCCACCTTCATTCCACGAAAGGCGGGGGCCACAATCAAACCGCTGTTAGACACAAACCTGGCGTTCTCCCAGGATTGTATATAGGAAAACCCTGCCCATATTCCTTCTGCCGTGAAGGCTATAACGGCTTTCCCTTCGAGTATCTTTTCCTTTATTGTAGCGGGATTTCTTTTGGCAATCCCTGTGCCCCTGGCCTTTGCGGATGCCTCCATTTCCGCTACAATTGGCAGGGTAAAATCAACGTCCATGGCTGTTGCCAGCCGAACGACTATCTCCTCATCTGTTTCCATTACCGGTAAGTTGATGTTGTATATAAAGTGGATAAATTGAATCCGGGATCAATGAATACATCCGGATCCTGCTCACGGCTTCTGCAAGAGGAACCCTGCAGAGTACCGGTAAAAAAATACGGGTAATCGCTTCTTTCACAACCGTATTACCCTTTTCATATAACCGGCCTGCCAGCTGCAGACATTTATCTGCCACCGGGAAATTCTGCGCCCTCAGCTGCTTGTCGGTATATTCCGTTAAGCAACCGATGGTGTCGTAAATATGATGTATAGCCGGAAACTGGTGCAACGCTTTTCTTAGTGCTGGTATCGTATCTTCAATACAGGCTGGCACTTCATACTGATTAATCATAGGTTATAATTTTACGCTGTTGTGTACTATCTCTGCCAGCGCGGCGATGATAATAACGCCGACAGCGATATAATACATGGCTCTGTGATCAGGTGCAGGTGGTTTTGGATAAGCACGCATGGTAATATCATTTTGCAGGTATATGCCAAATGCTATTCCAGATTCTGTATAGGAATGTTAAAACTTAGTAAGGGTAAGGGTTTGCAAAGAAAATGTTAACGTCAGTAAAATTAAAATGAGATTAAAACCTTCCGTTTCTGAAGGGTATTTACAGAAATGGAAATCATGATCAGGCCACCTACGCAGCTACTCCAGCTTCGGGCACAGCAGGGGATGCTGTTTTCCTTTTCTTCTTCATGGTCCTGTTCAGCCACATAATAGTACCGGTAGTGGGAAATGTAGCGCCCAGCAACGCGAGTATCAAAGCAAATATTTTGGAAGGCGTACCAAAAATGGCCCCGGTATGCAATGGCTTTACAGTGCTGCGGATCTGCTGCCCCAGGTTCCTTTGCGCAAAAGTTTGCGAGGCCAGCACCTTGCCGCTAAACTGGTCCAGGTAGTACGTAGTAGCGGCAGCCTCATGTAAAGCGCCGGCTGGCAGCAGGCTTATTGTGAAAGCCGCTGAGCTGTCTTTCGGTGCGGTAAACGAATAAAACAACGCATCCGGTAC
Source organism: Chitinophaga polysaccharea (assembly GCF_902150045.1). Classification (GTDB taxonomy): domain Bacteria; phylum Bacteroidota; class Bacteroidia; order Chitinophagales; family Chitinophagaceae; genus Chitinophaga; species Chitinophaga polysaccharea_A. The sequence continues at coordinate 2,490,989 of NZ_CABFVU010000001.1, read as the reverse complement.
CGCATGCTTTACCACTGCCAGTGCCGTTTCATAAGAAATACTTTTACCCGTGATGTCCACTGCCGGGGCAGATAGTGGCGCAGCCGCCGGTTTGGTGGAAGCGCCCATGGAACTATACAACGCCTTGCTAAACCACTCAAACGACCAGGTTAAACCGGTAAAAACAGATACAAAGAGAAAGATGGAAGTATAAAATCCCAGCACGATATGCAGGTCGTTATTTACCCGTTTCCAGTTACCATCCCACTTTACTTTGATCCGCTGCCGGAAAATGTTGCGCGTTTTAGGCCACCAGAGAATAATGCCCGTAAGCAGTATGAAGAAAAATATAAGGGTGCTGATGCCGGTAATAAGCTTACCCGTAGCTCCCGCCAGTAACCAGCGGTGAAGGGAAAATATCTTATAGTAGAATGTTTGCTGGTAACTGTATAATTCAATTATTTCCCCGGTATAAGGATTCACGAAAGCTGTACGCCCTTTTTCTTTTTTAGGGCCGGCTCCTTCTTTCCCCGTACCGCCTTTTCTGCGCTTTCCGGATGTGGCTTCCTTTCTGCCCTCTTCCAGCTGCACCTGTATGGTACGGGCAGGATCTGCAAATACCTGTACCCGGGCAATTCCTGCGCCGGGAACGGCCTGCTTCACCAATGCCGCCACTTCGTCGAGCTGCAAACGCGCCCCTCCGGGTTCCACAAAATAACGGCGGTGGTTAAACCCTTCCGTTAGCTCCTTCTCAAATACCAGTAAGGCACCAGTTAAACAGCTGATGGTAATTACCAGGCCGGCAGTGAGGCCCAGGTATAAGTGAATACGCCGGAAGAAAACTTTCATGTTGGAATTGATCGTACCTGCAAAGAAAATCCATGCGCAGGGTACTATTACATCGGAAACGGAATATTATTTACCTGCTACAGAATTCATTCAGTTTTTATATAAACTGAAATTGCCATATATACCAATGGTACATATGGCAATCGCCTGTATTGAAATATATTACAACAACCCTCCCAGCATTCCGCCGGCAGCGTTCTTCATTTCTGCTTCAAAAGCGCTCTCTCCTTCTTTCAGCGCACGGTTCAGCGCTGTAAGCAGCAGGTCTTCCAGCTCTTCTTTATGCTCCGGTGCAAAAAGACGCTCTGCAATATCAATACTTTTCACCTGGCGGTTACCATCCACGGTCACTTTTACAGCGCCATCGCCGGCCTCGCCGGATAAGGTTACCGTAGCCAGACGCTCTTTGCCTTCCTGCATTTTCTGCTTGATCTGTGTTAGCTTTCCAAATAAATCACCAAACATGTTTCGAGTGTTTTTAAGAACCGCAAATATAGCGGATTTTTAACGGAGCCAATCCCTGGTACTAAATCCACACTATTCCGTATCTTACCGCCACGTAACAGTATCATCAATAATGGAAACAAAAGTTTGTATAATAGGCGCCGGGCCCGGCGGAGCCACAGCAGCACTGCAACTCGCCCAGCTTGGCATTGAATGTATCGTAGTAGATAAAGCCGTTTTCCCCAGGGATAAAGTTTGTGGAGACGGACTAAGCGGAAAAGTGCTCACCCTCCTGGAACGTATCGACAAAGGCATCGGGCTACGCCTTCAGCAGGCTATGTTCAAGGCCGACAGCTGGGGCGTTACCTTCGTGGCTCCCAACCGTATCGGGATGGATATCCCCTACCGCATGGGCTACCAGCAGGATATGAGCAACCCCCGCGGATTCGTTTGCAAACGCATCGACTTCGATAATTTCCTTGTAGATGAAATAAAACGCCGTCCGGAAATCCGTTTATTCGAAGGCGTAAGTATCGATAAATACGACCTGCAGCCCGATGGATACCATCTTTCCAGTAAAGATGGCTCCTTCAAAGTAAAAGCCGACGTGGTGATAGTAGCCAATGGCGCCCACTCCGGCTTTACCCGCGATGTGGCTGGCATCAAAATGGAACCAAAACATTATGTAGCAGGTATCCGCGCCTATTACAAAGGCATCACCGGCCTGCATAAAGACAACTTCATTGAGCTCCACTTCCTGAAGAATATGCTTCCGGGCTATATCTGGATATTCCCCCTCCCCAATGGAGAAGCCAACGTAGGCGTAGGAATGCTCAGCAACTCGGCCCGTAACAAAAAGGTAAACCTGAAACAGCTCATGCTGGATACCCTCGCCACCGATCCCGTAATGAAGGAACGTTTCAAAAACGCGGAGCTCATCGGCTCTATCGACGGTTATGGCTTACCCCTCGGCAGCAAAAAAAGAAAGCTGCATGGAGAGCGCTATATGCTGGTAGGCGACGCAGGCTTCCTGATAGACCCCTTCACCGGCGAAGGCATCGGCAACGCCCTTTACTCCGGCAGAATTGCCGCCCAACAAGCCGCAGCAGCTATCGCAGCCAACGATTATTCGGATACTTTCTTCAACGCATACGATGAAAACGTATACCGCATCCTCGGACCGGAACTACAGGTGAGCACTAAACTGCAGAAACTCATCAAATATCCCTGGCTGTTCAATATGCTGATGAAAATGGGCTCCCGCAATAAACAGCTGAAAGACCTCATGTCATGCATGTTCCACGAGGTAGACCTCCGGAAAAAACTGGGCAAGCCCATGTTCTATGTAAAATTGTTGTTTAACAGATAAAAACATCGCTACACCGTGAAATTTCCAGGCCAGTTATTCATCATCCTCTTTTTCTCATTCAATATGAGCGCACAGGTACCTTCTTCCAGCCAGGGACATACACCGGCAGCCACCCGGTTAACACCAGACATTGCCAATAAACTGGCAGAACTGCCGCTGAAATGCCTGGACCTGGAATTTCCCTATAAAACAGGGATCGTATTCTCCGACAGCTCATTGCTTACTGCGCCGAAAAATTATCACCCCGCCTTCTATGGCTGTTTCGACTGGCATAGCAGCGTACACGGGCACTGGATGCTGGTACGGCTGCTGAAGTCCTACCCGGACCTGGCTAAAGCTTCGGTGATCAGGTCAAAACTGGCAGCACATCTATCTGCCGAAAACATAAAAACAGAACAACAACTGTTCAACAGCGCCGAAAATAAAAGCTTCGAACGGATCTATGGCTGGAGCTGGCTCCTGCAGCTGCAAAACGAATTGCTCACCTGGAACGACCCTCTGGGAAAAACCATGAGCCAAAACCTGCAGCCGCTGGCCTCACAATTCTCCGCCGCATATATCCAGTTTCTCGATAAAATATTATACCCCATCCGGGTGGGAGAACATACCAATCTCGCCTTCGGATTATGCCTGGCCTGGGACTATGCGGTAACCGCCAAAGACGAGCCCCTGAAAAAAGCCATACACGATGCTGCGATGCGCTTCTACGCTGCCGATAAAAATGCCCCGGTACAATGGGAGCCCGGTGGTTACGACTTCCTCTCTCCATCCCTGGAAGAAGCAGACCTCATGCGCAGGATAATGCCGGAAGCAGACTACCGCAAATGGCTATACGCATTTTTACCCGGTCTTTTTGAAAAGAAGATAAGTATTCTCGAGGTGGCACAGGTAAAAGACAGGACCGATGGGAAACTTGTTCACCTCGACGGGCTAAACCTGAGCCGTACCTGGTGTCTTGAAGCCATTGCCGAACATGGTGGTAAAAACCAGCAGGCTATCCGCCAACTGGCCCATGCGCACATGGAAGCCGGGCTGAAACAGGTTTTCAGTGGCAGCTACGCCGGTGAGCACTGGCTGGCATCTTTTGCAGTTTATATGTTAACTATCGGAAAACAACCGTAAATTCATTACCAAAAGTTTTACTGCCCTATACCCGGTTGACAAAAACGGGTATCAACCAACATGACTATGCACGTTAACAGTTCCCGTGCACGGAAGTTAGTATTATCCCTGCTGCTGATACTAATCCACACCATTGCACCCGCCCAAAAAGTAAATACCAGCCCCGCTCCCACGTGGCTAGTCCCTTTTACGCCCGACCTTACTAAAAAACCCAATGCCAAAAACATCAGCGATGGCTATTACCTTTTGCTGCTGGAAGAACAAAGGCAAATGGAACTGAAAAGTATTTACCACCACTTCATCCGGCAAATTGTGTCGGAAGCTGGTATTCAGAACGGATCGGAAATTTCGGTAGATTATGATCCGCAATATGAAAAACTCAGTTTCCATAAAATAGTGATCCACCGCGACGGAAAAGAAATTAACCGCCTTCCCGGCGCGGCTTTCAAACTGCTTCAGAAAGAACAGGACCTCTCACGCTTCATTTACAGTGGCACCTACACTGCTTACCTGATCCTGGAAGATGTAAGAAAAGGCGACCAGATTGAATATGCCTATTCCATCAACGGCGATAACCCCATCTTCAGCGGGAAAGTGGACAGCCGCCTGTATTTCGTAGCCTATGAACCTATTGTGAACTACTACAAAAACCTCATCGTAAGCCCTCAAAGACAGCTGCAGTTTAAGCGGTATAATAATGCCACCGCACCGGTTCAGAGATCCTGGAATGGCCTTACCGTGTATGAATGGAATAAGGTAGATGTAAGGGAAACCGACAACACCAGCTTTGTGCCCTCATGGTATAACCCCTTCACCTATGTACAGGTAAGCGAATATCCTTCCTGGAAAGAAGTGGCGCAATGGGGCATGAAGGTGAACCAAACATCTCCGCCCGGCCCGCTGCTGGCCCGTAAGATCGCTGCCTTTAAAAAGCAGGCCAATGGCGATCAGGCCAGTTACCTGCTCCAGGCATTACGGTTTGTGCAGGACGATATCCGTTATATGGGCATTGAAATGGGAGAATACTCGCATCGCCCCAATAACCCGGATAAGGTACTGGCACAACGTTTCGGGGACTGTAAAGACAAAGCCCTGCTGCTTTGCACCATGCTCCGTGCCAACAATATCACGGCCAGTATGGCTTACGTAAATACTGATATGAGAGGAACCGTAACCGATATGCTTCCCTCTCCCAACGCCTTTAACCACGCCATTGTACATGCTGTGCTGAATAACAAGGTATACTGGCTGGACGGCACTATGTCGTACCAGCGGGGTGGCCTGGCTGATATCTGCGAACCGGATTACCAGCAGGCACTGGTAGTTACTGATACCACCACACAGCTTACTCCCATCGCACCGGCTACCCGTGGCAAAATTATAGTCCGCGAGTCCTTCACCCTGCCAGATGATGAAAACAAAGATGGTAAGCTGGAAGTGGTAACCACCTATTACCGCGATGATGCAGACGCCCAGCGGGCGGAGCTGGCGGGCACCAGTATGAAGGATAAAGAAAAATCATACCTCGCCTACTATAAAAAGTTATATGGAGATGTAGCCATCAACGATTCTATCACTACCCGCGATAGCGCTGCCGGCAATACCGTTTTTGTGAATGAAAGCTACTTTATACACGATCTCTGGAAAAAGGACAGCAGCACTGGCAAACTGGTATTCACTACCAACGCACAGCCCTTCTACGACATGCTTTCCTATATCTCGGACGATAAACGAAAAATACCGGTTAGTATCCGCTATCCTTACGACCTCGACTACCAGATCATCCTGCACACGCCGGTTAAGTGGTCGCTGGACCAAACACCTCTGCATCTGCAAAACGAGTACTATACGTTCGATTACACCGCCGAAACCAAAGGGCAGCAAGTCATCCTGTCTTATCATTTCAAAACCTTCAGCGATCATATCCCCGTAAAGTTTATTCCGCAGTATGTAAAGGATCTGAAGAAGATGAATGAAATAACTTCTATGGATCTTAGCTGGAATCCTGCATCTGCCATAATACGGCATCCGGAAGGGAAAGGGAACTGGCTCGCCATTGTACTGGCATTGCTGTTTGCCGGGGGATTTGCCTGCCTGGGGTTTGTTTTTTACAAATACTCGGTTACGCCCAATGGGGAAGTGCCGGAACCACAGCCCATAGGTGGCGGCCTGGTATTACTGGCCATCGGGTTACTGTTCACTCCTATGGGCGAAATAGCCGGTATCTGCAAAATGGCGGTATTCGATTATTCTTACTGGATCAGCATTTCAGACCGGCAGGACCTGGGAAATATTACACTGGTACAACTCTTCCTCATCCTGGAAATGATGATCAATGTATTTTTTCTTGCTTACAGCATCCTGCTGGCGGTACTGTTTTTCCACCGGCGTGATACCTTCCCTTTTGCGCTGGCCACTTTCTATTTCATGGTTACTGTTTTTATTTATGTAGATAATTCACTGAATTACCATTACTTCAAAGCGGAAAAGCCCCGCGACATCTTCAGCGTAAACTCTGTCCTATGGCCGCTGCTGCGCATGGCCATCTGGGTTCCTTATCTGCTTATTTCACAAAGGGGAAAATCTACCTTTACCGTGCCTTACAGGTCCCCGCAGGGTTAAATATTGTTTACATACTTCCTCACTGTAAGGAGGTTTACAATATACACCAGGCCCAACACCAGCGCAATGCCTGCAAATACAGGAATGCCGGGCCAGGTGCTTACCTGCATGTCATGCCGGGCCAGCTCGCCTGCCGCCCAGTACTGCAGGCCGGTTACCAGCAGCAACGACAGAATGCCGATCACAATATACAGGGGTACAAACTGCTTCAGCAGGTACCGTTGCAGCTGCTTCGGCGCCGTGCCCAGTATCACCAGTAACTGGATTTCCCACTTGCAGGAAGCAATTACCAGTTGAATAAACATGCTGAAGACCAGCAGTGCAAAGAACAATAAGATCAGCCCGAAAAAACCTACCACCGATACAATCGTTTGTACAATCAGCCTTGTTTTGCTGAACTTCAGTTTATCCTGGTTGGTAGTATAGCCATTGTCTTCCAGGAACTTTACCAGCGCCGGGTTAGAGGGATCCGGCGTTTTAATGATCACGCGGGAGGTACCGGCAGCTGTGGTCATTCCATACTTCTCATTGGCCCAGGCCATAAAAGAAGCCGGCACCAGGAAAGAAGAGATGCGGTCCGAAAAGCCCACAATATGCCCCATATACTGATCCGATAACTGGTTGTTGGAGATATTCACCTGCAGGGGTAATGCCTTCACCGTTTCCTGTGAAATCTGCGGCAGGTCCTGGCTCAGGGAAAACCCAAAATTGTAAAGGTTCAGGAAATCGTTCGGCAAAATAATAGGAATGGTGCGGTCGCCCTCATTCCATTTCCAGTCCTGCGCCTTCACATCCAGGAAACTATCCGGTACCGCTTCAAAAAACATATCGGTGGCAAAATGAAGGTCGCCGGGCGCCTGCACTACTACTTTATACTGGCTGGAGGTTACTAACCCGAACGATTGTACGAATGGCTGTTTTTTTATAGTGGCAATTTCTTCAGGGGTAAAAATGCTTTTAGACGACTGCCCCATCATGGCATTGGTGATGGTTTTATTGATCACGAGGAAATCGGCGGTTTCATTTTGATTCTTGCTGCTGTACAGCAGCTGGCTGAAATTGGAGTGGGCCTGGATAGCAATGAGTATCAGCAGCATGGCAATGCCCAAACCTACTGCTGCCATCAGGAACCGGGTTTTTCCTACCCCGGTTTGAATAATTTTCTTCAGTAATTCAAAAAATGGACGCATGAAATAACATTAAAGATGATAATGCACATCGTAAGGGAAGTGCTGGTCATTATCCAGGTCTGTTAAAATAAACCCGGCATTGCGGGCTTTACATTCATCGGCAATCAGTGCGGCTGCACGTTGCGTGTTATCTTCATCCAGGTGGCTGAAGGGCTCATCCATCAGGAGCCAGCGGAAAGGCTGCATCAGCGCCCGGATGATGGCAATGCGCTGCCTTTCGCCATACGACAGGGTTTTGCCGCTTTGTTCCAGTACATGCGACACATTGAGCCGGGCGGCCATTTCATCTATCTTTTCAGCAGGGTAATAAGGCTTAGGCTCCATCACCCGTTTCAGCGAAATATTTTCCCGGGCGCTGAGCTGTTCAAAAAGGCGGAGATCCTGGAATACAATGCTGATATCCCGCTGCCGCATAGCGGCTACTTCGTTCTTATTATATGCCTGCCAGGGTTGTCCGTTCACCTGCACTTTCCCCGTATAGTCGTAACGGATATGATACAGGTAATGGATCAGAGTGGTTTTGCCCGTTCCGGACGGCGCCTTGATCTTCACAAATTTGCCTGGCTGGAAAGTTACCTCCTGGTTCCAGATGTCCGACGACCTTTGCCGGAGTTTATCCTGCAAGGGTATGGGCATAAGCTGACTGAGCTGAATCTGCATAATGCTTTTGCTGTTAACAGTAGCGAATATAAATGATATATTTTACGCAAAAGAAAAGGGCGCAACGGATACATACCGGCGCCCTTTTCCTGTTAAGGTTATAATTTACTGCGGTGCAACGGTGGTGTCTACCGGTGCTGCAAACAGGCTGTCTTCATAAGCTTTCTCTTTGGCTTTCTTGGCCTGCATTACCTTCACGGTTTCTGTGCCCAGGTTGATCAGCTGTACCAGGCTGTTCTGATCCTTATTTTTGAAGGTCAGCACAGCTTCTCCATGCTGCACATCGCCGCCATCTGCTTTACTTACAAAGGTTACATCTTTCAGCAGGTCCTTTGCTTTTTTCACTACTCCTTTTTCGTCTTCATCTACTTTATCTTCAGGAATCACGCTGGTCACCTTCTCAAGGTCTACATAACCGCCAATCATGCTGCCTTTTACTTTGCTTTCAATGCCATCAGGTAATTTGATGTGTGCTTTGCCACCCAGGTATTCCTGCAGCAAAGCACTGTCGGAGCCAAGGGTCACATACTTTTCGGTGATAGACATTGCCGGCATAGTGGCCGCTGCCATTGGGTTTGCCACGGTATAATGATCTCCTTCCCTGGTGAACACTTCTTTCAGCATAGGAGATGTCATTACTTTATTGAATGCATCCTTATTACCTACTTTCAGGCTGAAGATCCATTTGGCATCCGGTTTTTCTGTGAATTCGCCGGGAAAATAAGGAGATTCTTTTTTGGTGATAGCGAAATCGGAAGCCACATAAGTTAACTGGCCTTCAAATGCGTTCAGCACATCATCCATCGATAATCCTGATTTTCCCATCATCAGGTTTACCATACCGTCCATACCGGTGGCTTTAACGATATCGCCGATCATACGGAAATCAAAGGCATAGGAAATAAAACCGGTGATATTCTGGGAAGGATACTTCTTCAGCATATCCATATCGATTTCTTTCTTACCATATTTTTTGTAGATGGCTGCCAGCTCTTTACCCATGTAAGAATGACCGTTGAAAACGATTTTGCCGTTTTCGAAGTTAACGGTACCGGTGTAGAAAGAGCCTTCCATCAGCTTCTTTACATTGGCGGGGATCATGGTGAACTGGCCGCTGTTATAAATAGCTTCAGGGTTTACAAAGATACCGGCATCGGCATTTTCTTTCAGCAACTTGGCAAAAGGCTCAATGGTACCTACCGATTCTTCTTTCTTCAGGTGGAAGAGATGGTCTACCTCAGCTACCCAGTTTTTTATCACCGCGTCGTCTTCTGTAGCTACCTGGGCAGCAGGAATAGCTACCGCGCTGTCTACCATAGGTTCATCTGAAGGATAATCAGGAGCAGAAGACCCGCCTGGAGCATACTTCTCCAGGTTATTCGGGTTAACTGCGCTGATATATATAACGGCAGATTTATTCCATCCGATTACAGCATGTTGCTTTTCTTCCCATATATATTTGAAATCGTTTTGTGTTTTCAGGGAGAAGTTAGCAATGTTCTTTTTGAGATAGGCCTCAAATTTGTCGGCATCCTTCAGGCTGGCGGTAAGACTGATGTAAGATTTATTCTCTGCCGGCTGGCCCTGGAATACAAAAGAAGCAAAGAAATGGCTCTGCAGGTCCAGGCCTGAGTTTTCAGCGTCTTTCCATGCTTTCATCATTTCATTCGCGGTATCTTTGGTTTGTGCGGCTTCAAACAGTTTATCCATAGTGATACCGTTTGTCACCAGTTTGGTGGTCAGCTGTTTAGCGTTCAGATCTACTACCACACCGGCTGTTTTCGGGATATACCGGCTCTCATCAGGGGTCTTGGAGCAGGAAGACAGCATAACCGCTGTTGTTACAGCGGCTAACAAAACTTTGGAAATTGATTTTTTCATAAAAACATTAAAAATTAAGAAATTATTCGGAGCAACACTTGTTCAAGCGGTACATTCCCACTATCGTGGTATTTCATTCGTGCAAAAGTACGTATATTTTTGTAGCGCATATGTCTCATTTTTCCCTGGTACATACAATATTTCAATACTGATTAAGTTTATACCTTTGCTACTAACTATGAAACTATTACTAAATACCATAGAAAAACCGTTATGTTCCTGATTATGCTACAATACATACGGCCCGTTGCGGCTGTAGAACATTACATGGAGGCGCATACCGCCTTCCTGCAAAAGCACTACGACAGTGGTCAGTTTATCTTATCAGGTAGACGAAAGCCCAGATCGGGAGCTGTTATTCTCTGTAATGCAGCCAGCCGCAAGGAGGTAGAAGAGATCATGAGCGAAGATCCGTTGGAAAAATACCAGCTGGCCCTTTACGAGATCATAGAATTTGAGCCAACCAGTTATGCCAACACATTGGGAAAATAACACTTCCCCCTTTGTAATGCTGTGCCAACCGTTTTTGCTTCTTTACTTCCGGATGATTACTTCATAAAGTAGATGACCTTCGTGAGCCATTTGCTACTGTCCTTTTCTTTGCCCGGATCAGTCACATACATCTCTATAGTGGGCGGAACAATGGTTCTCCCTTTATCAGTAATGAAATTTTTGATGGCCACATGTGCGTTGGCTATTTTACTGTAAGGTCCTATATAGTCCGCATAGGCAGCCTGTGCGGCAGGCAGGGTAATGATTTCGTACCCGGGGGCAGGTCTGCTGCCTTCCGGTACCGGGATGGCGGCCGCCATATCTGTGGTCTGCAGTTTCCTGTCCCAGCTGAAAAAAATGCCGCAAGGCACGCCTGGCTGTAAATTGGCCGCAGTAGCTGCATTATAAATGGTTCTCAGGTTGGCGCGGTAATAGTCGGTGATCCTGTTCATCGGGATGGTTTTTCGTACAGCCGCATACGTTGTTGCCGGGAAATTCATCTCTTTTACAGTAACATCAATGCCATTAGGGGCATTCGGGCCTCTTACTTCCGCTTCCGCCATACTTTTCAGGTTGTTAAGCCCCTGGTCGAAATCCTTTTCCAGCGCACCTTTCATAAAAAGGGTCATCACATTCTGCGGCCGGTCGTAATGGGTGTCAAATCCCCAGGTGACCTTCGTTTTTCCCGCAGCTTCCGACAACCGGAAAAATACATCCGACTCAGAAGCAAACGGCGTAATGAAAGTAAGCTTCTGGGTAACCGACTTATAAGGGTCCATCGCCAGGTGCTGCAGCTTTCCTTCCCCCACCTTACTGCCTTTCCAGGAATCAACAGCGCCAATAGAACCATCTTCGCCGGTAATTGTGAACCTGGCGGTGGAGTCCATCTGTTTCCAGGTATTCCACCCGTTAAATTTTTCGAATTTCACAATGTCATTCCATACAATTGTTGCGGGGGCATTAATTTCCACCGAACGCTCCACATGCATAGTAGTGGGCGCAAAAAAGATCAACACAATTGCAATGAACAGGATGATTCCTATGATCCAGGCGAGTGTTTTAAGTACTTTCATGACTGTCGGGGGTTGATGATAATAAAAATACAGCTTTTTATTGTCACCCGGCAGATCTCGTTGGCTATCAGGCAGAAGATATGGTTACTCCAGTTCTTTATCGCTGGGGTTATTGTCTTGCTGATAATGTTGGTCTGCTTCCTTTGCTTTCTCAAAATCCAGGATCACGGAATTAATACAGTAGCGAAGTCCTGTGGGCGGAGGGCCGTCGTCAAACACGTGTCCCAGGTGCGATTTGCAGCGCCCGCATAATACTTCTGTCCTATGCATCCCATGACTGTTGTCGGGAGAATAAATTACGCTGGACTTGGTAAGTGGCTGAAAAAAACTTGGCCAGCCACAACTGCTGTCAAACTTAGTGTCGGAAACAAATAACGGGTTCCCGCAGGCAGCGCAGTAGTAGGTACCGTTTTCCTTATTGTTCCAGTATTTTCCGGTAAAGGCCCATTCTGTTCCTTTTTCCCTGGCGATATGGTACACATCCGTTGGCAATATTTTCTTCCACTCTTCATCTGGCAGATTTACTTTGTTGGCATTTGTATGGGAGTAAATGTCTCCCTTCTTTTTTCCATCTTCCATTGATTTCTTTTTTTCACCGATTTATGGGTATGTACAGTTGGTGCCCCTGATAGAGATATTCAAAATTATTAGATTCAATAGGTACATATGTAAAGTTTTGATTCGTTAACTTCTCATTAACACCATCATTGTGATCGTTGGGTCGCCGGCCGGATTCTTTTTTCCTCTACCATAAATTACGTATGAACAAGCATAATGGATTGTTATTTCCTGCAAATCAAGGGGCTAATTAACAAAACAGTTAATTTTTTGTTTAAAACTGTCTGATAATCACCGATGAGCAACTGCATATAAATTGTTAACTTTACGGCAAAAGGCTAGTAAGTGGCGGATATCATCAATTTATTACCAGACAATATAGCGAACCAGATAGCTGCGGGGGAAGTGATCCAAAGACCGGCATCAGCGGTAAAAGAATTATTGGAAAATGCAGTGGATGCAGGTGCAACCGATATTCAACTGATCATTAAAGATGCGGGCAAAGAGTTAGTGCAGGTAATCGATAACGGCGGCGGTATGAGCGAAACAGATGCCCGGATGTGCTTTGAACGCCATGCCACCTCCAAAATACAATCCATAGAAGATCTCTTCCAGATCACCACCATGGGTTTCAGGGGCGAAGCCCTCGCCTCCATTGCAGCAGTTTCACAGGTAGAGCTGAAAACCCGCAAAAAAGGCGCTGAAGTAGGTACCTACGTGGAAATTGACAACAGCTTTGTTAAAAAACAAGAGCCCTGTCAAACCGCGGAAGGCACCAGCATTGCCATGAAGAACCTCTTCTTCAATGTGCCCGCCCGCAGGAATTTTCTGAAAAGTAACGCGGCAGAAATGAGGCATATTGTAGACGAGTTCATCCGTGTGGCCATGTCGTTCCCTCAACTGCAGTTCTCGCTGACAAGTAATAATCAACAGTTGTTCCATCTTGACAAAGGATCGCTTAAACAACGCATCGTTGCCATCCTGGGACAACATTATAATGCCCGACTGGTAAGCGTAAAGGAAACTACTGACTACATGAATGTGTACGGATTTGTAGGAAAACCCGAAACCGCCAAGAAAACCAGGGGGGACCAGTTCTTCTTCGTCAATAACCGGTTTATCAAGAGCTCGTACCTGAACCACGCGGTGATGAACGCTTTTGCGGATATCATCCCGGCAGACAGTTTCCCGCTCTATGTACTGTTTATTGACGTAAATCCCGAACATGTAGACATCAACGTACATCCTACCAAACAGGAAATCAAGTTCGATGATGAAAAGCTCATGTACGCCTTTGTGCAGTCGGCAGTAAAACACTCCCTGGCCCAGTTCAGCATCACTGCTACACTGGATTTCGATCTCGATCCGAATATCCAGGCCCTGGATGCAGTAAGCAAGCCCTTCACTGTTCAGCAGCAGAATGAATCGACCCAAAGTCCCCTGTATAAATCTTTTACGCAGGCTAACCAGGCACACATGATCGATAAAAGCAGCAACAGCAGCAACCTGAAGCACTGGAAAGATCTGTACGAAACCAACAACGACAATTATACCCAAAGCACTTATACCATTGCCCCGGAGCCCGAAACAAGGCCGGCGGTAACTTACGAAAGCCAGCCGCATGCCACCGCTTCCGTTATCGATGAACGCTGGCAGGATACCGCCAACGATCAGAAAGTGCCGGTACAGGTGCATCAGCAATATATCCTGTCGCAGATAAAATCGGGATTTATATTGATAGATCAGCAGGCCGCCCATGAAAGGATCCTTTATGAACGCTACCAGCGTGCCTTACAGGAAACCCCCATGGCCACCCAGCAAAGCCTTTTTCCGCAAACCCTGCAACTGCCCCCGGCAGATGCAGCCCTGATCAGTGAAATGCTTGGCGACCTCCAGACACTGGGCTACGACCTGGAGCCCTTTGGCAACAATACCTTCATTGTTCGCGGTACTCCCGCCGATATTCAGAATGGTAACGATCATGCCACCATCCAGAACTTGCTAGAACAATTCAAGAACTTCAGCCATGAGCTGAAAGTGAATACCCGCGAGCAGCTGATCCGTGCAATGGCCCGTAATAATGCCATCCCAGCCGGCAAAATACTGGCCGCCCGTGAAATGCAGAACATCATCGATGAGCTGTTTGCCTGCAGCATGCCAAACGTGGCGCCAGGCGGCAAGTTCACCTTTATATCATTCAAACTCACAGATCTCGCACGCATGTTTGAACGCGGGAACTGATGACCAGATATTAAAAACCCGGGGAGACAAAGCAGATTAACCTGCTTTGTCTCCCCGGATCTCCTGGTGTATCGTTTTCCTTTAATAGTCCCAAACCCTCTGCAAAGATCATCTTCAGATCAAGTCCACCTCATGTCCTCCATATACGCTGCTGCACTGTAAGTGCTATGCGGGGCTCCAGCGCTGACCTAGATTACCTTACTGCATATCAGCCTCACCCCAAAAGCCTGATTTCTGCTATAGGATCCTTTATGAGGTTTAGCCACGGTACATTCCTCATGGAAACTCACATTCCTGCCAGGCCATGAAACACTCCATTTCGTTATTCCTGGAGGCTCTCCTCTATCTGCCGGTATAGCTTCAAAAACCGCTCGTACTTCCGTCTGTATCCTTCAAACCTGGATGCATCCGGGGTAAAAACCGTTTGTGCAGGCTGTTTCCGCTGCTCCGGCCATCCCAGCTCCCTTGCCGCCAGCATGATGGCGCCTAATGCAGAAGCGTCGCTTTCCTGTTGCAGGTGCATTTCCTGGCCAAAGATGTCGGCCAGCAACCGGATCCAGCCCGGCGAATTGGTAAAGCCGCCGCTGACGGAGATCTTCCGCACCGGCCCGGCGGTTTCTGCAAGCGCCTCTTTAATGCTCAGGAGCGCAAAACAAACCCCTTCCAGCACTGCCCGGGTAAAATGCGCCGGTGTATGCTGGGGTTGGATGCCGATAAAGGCCGCGCTCGCATGGCTATTCCATACCGGCGCCCTTTCACCCAACAGATAAGGCAAACAAAGCAATTTACCCGGATCCGTTACCAGCGCGGTTTCCACAAGACCATTGAGTGCGCTCAGCGGCTGCTGCAGGAAATCCCTCACCAGCCATTGCAATACCACGCCCCCGTTGTTGGAGGCCCCGCCGGTAATATAAATATCATCTGTAAGCAGGTAAGTGAAAAGCCGGCCGGCAGCATCTGTAAGAGGCCGGGCTCCGGCCATCCTTACTGCGCCGCTGGTGCCAATGGTAAGCGTGGCATGTCCAGGGTCCAGTGCGCCGCTGCCCAGCTGTGCCAGGCATCCGTCGCTGCCGCCTATCATAAAGGGAGTGTCTGCCGGGATCTCCAGCGCTTCAGCTACTGCCGGCAATAGCCCCTTAACAATATGGTTAGCCGGCACTGGTCGAGGCAGCTTCGCCGCAGTGATACCAGCTACATTTAAAGCGGTACTGTTCCAGCTAAGTGTATGAATATCAAACAGCCCCGTTGCTGAGGCAATGGAATGATCCGTTATCCAGCTGCCAAAGAAATGATGAAAGATATATTCCTTAATGCCTGGGAACATGGCTGCGGCTTCAAAAACAGCCGGCTGCTGCTCCCGCAGCCACATTATTTTGCACAGGGGCGACATGGCATGCACCGGGGTGCCGGTTTGCCGGTAAATAAGCCTGCCTGCCGGCGTATCCCGCAATGCCAGGGCATTAGGCTCGCTGCGGTTATCAGCCCAGATGATCAGCGGCGTAAGCTCCTCTCCGCCCGCGCCCACGGCCATTATACTATGCATAGCGCTGCTGAAGGAAACCGCCGCCGGCGCCGCTCCCATCCTGGCCACTGCCTCCCTGATACCGGCCATCACTGCCTCCAGGATCACCCGTGGCGTTTGCTCGCTGTACCCAGGCTGCGGATGGCTGGTTACATATGCCTGTTGAAACACCGTTTGTATTTCGCCGTCGATTCCTTGCACAATCGATTTTGTACTGCTGGTGCCGATATCTACACCAATAATATATGCTGTACGATCACTCATAAAAAAAACCGTTCTTTTTCCGCATTTAATTTATAGATTTAAAACCGGTGTTCTTCTAAAAAGTCTAAAATATCCACGCAAATGGCTTTCGAAATCAAAAAACAAGGGAAGGTTTATGACGTTTGTATTGTCGGTTCCGGCGCCGGAGGAGGTATGGCTGCAAAAATCCTGTCGGATGCAGGCCTGAAAGTAGCCCTTCTGGAAGCGGGCCCCAAGTACGACCCGGCCGACCCGGAGCAGGCTACACAACTGAAATGGCCTTACGAATCACCCAGAAGAGGAGCCAGTACCACCCGTCCTTTTGGTGACTTTGATGCGTCTTACGGCGGATGGGAACTTAACGGTGAACCTTACACGAAAAAAAACGGAACTGAATTCGATTGGTTCCGCTCCCGCATGCTGGGAGGCCGGACCAACCACTGGGGCCGCATTTCACTGCGTTTTGGCCCCCGCGACTTCAAACACAAAAGTTATGATGGCCTTGGCGACGACTGGCCGCTTACCTATGAAGAGGTAGCGCCTTTTTACGACCGGGTCGACAAAATGATCGGCGTATTCGGCACCAAAGAAAACATACCTAACGAACCGGACGGCTTCTTCCTCCCTCCTCCCAAACCCAGATTACACGAACTGATGGTGAAAAAGGCAGGGGATCGTTTAGGCATTCCGGTTATACCGGCACGCCTGTCGATATTAACCCGCTCGGTTAACAAAGACCGCAGCCCTTGTTTTTTCTGTAGCCAATGCAACCGCGGGTGTACCGTATACGGCGACTTCTCCGCCTCTTCCGTGCTGGTGAAACCGGCTATGAAAAGCGGGCATGTGGACCTGTATACCAACGCTATGGTACGGGAAGTGCTTACAGACAACAGCGGGAAAGCTACCGGTGTGACTTATGTAGATAAAACAGACCTCCAGGAATATTCCGTTAACGCCCGTGTGGTAGTGCTGGCCGCCAGCGCCTGCGAATCGGCGCGTTTGCTGCTGAACTCAAAATCAGCCAAACACCCGAACGGACTGGCCAACTCCAGTGGCGTAGTAGGTAAATACCTGCACGATTCTACCGGTTCTTCAAGGGGTGGTTTCCTCCCCCAGCTGATGGACCGTAAGCGGTATAATGAAGATGGTGTAGGCGGCATGCATATGTATGTTCCCTGGTGGGGCGATAACAAAAAACTGAACTTCGCACGCGGCTACCATATTGAATTTGGCGGAGGTATGCATATGCCTGGCTATGGTTTCGGCTTTGGCATGGAAAACATGAATGGCAGGGTACCCGGCCGCGATGGCCAAACCAAAGAAGCCGGCGGCTACGGCGCTTCTCTGAAAGATGACTACCGCCGCTTTTATGGCTCCCAGATCGGCTTTGCCGGCAGGGGTGAATGCATTGCCCGGGAAGATAACTACTGTGAGATAGATCCGAACGTGGTAGATAAATTCGGAATTCCTGTACTGCGTTTCAACTACACCTGGAGCGATCACGAAATCAACCAGGCCAAACATATGCAGGATACCTTTGAAGAAATCATTCATGAAATGGGCGGCATAGCCTTCGGCACCAAACCCGGAGCCGATACCAAATACGGGCTGGAAAACCCGGGCCGCATCATTCACGAAGTAGGTACCACCCGTATGGGCGACGATCCCAGGAAATCTGTACTGAACAAATTCAACCAGGCACACGAAGTGAAGAATCTTTTCGTTGTAGATGGGGGCGCATTTGTATCACAGGCAGATAAAAATCCTACCTGGACCATCCTTGCGCTGTCTATGCGGGCATCCGAATATATCGTGGATCAATTGAAAAAACAGAATCTCTAATCTTTTAATTTTTTTCATGGATAGAAGAGAATCACTCAAAGCACTGGCACTGGGAACGTTATCAGTTGGTACCATTTTATCTGCCACCAGTTGTGGCGATAACAAAACAACAGCGGATAAAAATGATCATCCCAATGTGAAAACGCCCGGCTATGGCCGTACTCCGGAAGAAGTGCTGCGGGATAAAGCGTTGATGGACCAAAAGTTCTTTACAGACGCCGAAATGAAAACCATCACCATCCTGGCAGATATCATTATCCCGGCAGATGAACATTCCGGCAGCGCCTCAGACGCCAAAGTGCCGGAGTTCATTGAGTTTATTGTAAAAGATATACCTGAACACCAGCTGCCTATGCGGGGCGGGCTGCGCTGGCTGGATATGCAATGCGCGAAACGGTATAATAAATCATTTGCCGAATGCAGCGCAGAACAACGCATTGAAGTGGTAGACCTGATTGCCTACCCGGCGAAAGCTGCCCCGGAAAACAGCCAGGGTGTTGCCTTCTTCAACAGGATGCGCAATCTTACTGCTACCGGCTTTTTCACCAGCAAAATGGGCATCAAGGACCTGAACTATGTGGGCAATACACCCAACGAATGGGACGGCGTTCCGGCAGATGTGCTGAAACAGTACGGCTATGCCTATGATGAAAAAACATTGGCTACCTGCCTGAAAATAGAAGACAGGGGCAAGCTGATGACCTGGGACTAACGAATTAACTTGCTATTTCATAATTTAAATCCAGAAAACTTCACATCAATGATTCCAGAAAAAAAGAATGAGGGAGAAAACAACGTTTCCCGCAGATCATTCCTGAGAAACGGCGCCTTAGCGGCTGCCGGTTTCATGATAGTTCCACGCCATGTATTAGGCAGAGGCTATGTAGCGCCAAGCGACCGCCTGCGGGTAGCAGGTATCGGCGTAGGCGGCAAAGGCTTCAGCGATATATCTGAATTTGCCAAAGGCCCGGCTGATATTGCTTTCCTTTGTGATGTAGATAAACGTCGTGCAGCAGAAGCCGTAAAAAAATTCCCCAAGGCTAAGTTCTATACCGACTTCCGGGAAATGTTTGACAAGGAACACAAAAACTTCGATGCCGTTTCAGTGTCCACACCGGATCACACGCATGCCGTAGCCACTATGGGCGCTATGCAGCTGAAGAAGGATGTATACGTACAGAAACCACTCACCCACGACATCTACGAAGCCCGTATGCTCACGCAGGGTGCCCAAAAATACAAAGTGGTAAGCCAGATGGGTAACCAGGGTTCTTCCGGCGATGGCGTTCGCCAGCTGATGGAATGGTACAATGCCGGCCTCGTTGGCGATGTGCACACTATCTACTGTTGGACAGACCGCCCCGTATGGCCACAGGGTATTCCATGGCCAACCACCCGCCAGGAAGTGCCACAGGAACTGGATTGGGATCTGTGGTTAGGTACCGCCCCTAAAAAAGACTACGTGGATAACCTGGTACCATTCAACTGGCGCGGCTGGTGGGATTATGGTACCGGCGCTATCGGCGACATGGGCTGCCATATCATTGAACCTCCATTCCGTGTGCTGGGACTGGGCTACCCCACTTCAGTAGAGTGCAGCGTAGGTAGCGTATACGTAGGAGAATTCACCCGCGGATACTTCCCCGAAAGCTGTCCTCCTTCTTCCCATGTAATTATGAAATTCCCTGGGAAGAATGGAAAAGAAGTAACTCTCCACTGGATGGACGGCGGTATTCAGCCAGAGCGCCCGGAAGAACTGGGCCCCAACGAAACAATGGGCGATGGTGGTAACGGCGCACTGTTTATTGGCGACAAGGGTAAAATGATGTGCGGTACTTACGGTATGTATCCTAAACTGCTGCCTACCTCCCGCACCACCGAAGTCAAGGTGCCGCAAACTATTGCGCGTGTACCGGAAGGGCACTATGTACAGTGGGTAAATGCCGCTATTGCCGGCTACGGCAGCAAGCAACAGAAAGCCCTGAGCTCTCCGTTCGATATTGCCGGTCCGCTTACAGAAACCATCCTCATGGCTAACCTGGCAATCCGCAGCTTCGATATCCGTAAGGCGAAAGCAAATGGTAAAGGCTTCGACTACCCTGGCCGTTATATCAAACTGCTGTGGGATGGTAATAATATGAAGATTACCAACTTCGACGAAGCCAACCAGTTTGTAAAACGCACTTACCGCGATGGCTGGTCACTGGGTGTATAAATAATGATCTCTTATTTCATAAAAAGAAATGCCGCGATGATCTCGCGGCATTTCTTTTTATGAAAAGCTGGTACATGAATTCCGTTATTTGTAGTCTTCCTGTTGCTTCAGGTTACTGTTCTTCCTGATTTCGTTGGCAGGAAGCGGCAGCAGGTAGTTCTTTGCTTTATTGAACTTCCTGTCCTGGATACTATATACATGGTATACAAAAGGATGCCCTGCAATCTGAGACCCCAATACTTCAATGCCTTTGGCATTTTCATTGAAAACAGTTTCAGCATCCCTCCAGCGGCGGGCGTCAAAAAAGCGATGCTCCTCAAAAGCCAGTTCGTACCGTCTTTCGTATTTCAATACCGCCCACAAATCGGCGCCGGAAGCAGTTGTGGCTGGCATACCCGCACGCTGGCGCACCTGGTTCAACACTGTACGCCCACTTGCTTCATCGCCATAGCCCATTGCCGCTTCTGCATAGTTCAGCAGTATTTCTGCATAACGGAGGAAGATCCATGACTGATCGCCACGGAAGAACTGCGCATCCAGGTTCTTATCCATAAACTTACGCAGGTAATAACCGGAGTAAGTGCCATTCCAGTTTTCAATCACACTGTTGCGGGTGTCCAGTCCCCATACGCTATCCTTTCCGTTATGGGCTTCATACTTACCGGTTTGTATCACTCCCACCGGGTCCACTTTCGCCGCATCTGAAGGGCGGGGTTTCCAGCTGGCGCCATCATACAGGATGGTGGCGTAAAAACGCGGGTCGCGGTTTTCATAGGGCGCCTTTGCCTGTGCGACATTGCTCCAGGAAAAAGGCGTACCGTCTTTCATCTGGTAGCCGGTCACAAAATTTTCTATGGGCACATTACCTCCCCAGTTGTGATACCCGTTTGGCCCGTTGTACAGATCGTGGGAAGTGCCAAGCAGCGCTTTATCATACTGCTTAATGAAAATCAGTTCCGGGTTGTCTTTATCCAGGAATATGCGGGTATAACTTTCTGTTGGATCATCTGCGGGCCGATAGAGACTGTAAGTATTCAGATCCATCACCACTTTTGCAGCATCCATCGCCAGTTTATAACGGTCTTTCTGGGAGCCGGATTTATATCCCATTAAATCATTCGGCACTTTTGCATCATTGAACAGATCGCTGGCGGCGAAAAGCAATATCCGCGATTTCAATGCCAGTGCGGCGCCTTTGGTTACCCTTCCTTTGCCGGCTGCGGCCCCATAGGAAGCAGGTAGTTGCTGTGCAGCCAGGTCACATTCAGCAGTGATGAACTTAATACATTCATCAAAAGTGGCTCTCTTCACACTTAATATCTCCTGTTCATCTCCCTTAATATTAAAAGTCTTGGTGATTAAAGGAACCCCGCCATAGTAGCGCACCAGCATATGATAATACCAGGCGCGCATGAAATGCACCTCGCCGGTCATGCGGGTGCGCAGGCTTTCATCTGTAATAGGCACACTGGCAATTTTTTCCAGGAACATGTTACAATTGCGGATCGCCTTGTAATGCAGATCCCACCTGGCGAAATCATTGATGGCGCCCACGTCGTCGGCAGAGGCGTTCCCCTGCACTACCCTGGAGGTATTATAGTCGTGGATAAAGCGGCTCTCATCGGTCATTGAGGAAAGCATCACTTCCAGGAATCCGGGGCGCATCTGTACATACAGATCGTTCACAAATGCCTGTACCAGGCCCACATCTTTCCACACATCTGTTTCTTCGTATTCCGTCAGCGGTTTCTTTTCAAGAAAGTCTTTATTACAACCGGCAGTCACCGCACATAACAAAAAGGCTCCCGCTATATATCTGATGATGGTTAATTTCTTCATGGCACATTAATTAAAAGGTTACGTTTAATCCCACATTGTAAATCTTGGTTTGCGGGTAGAACTGTCCGCTTCCACTGGGCGCTTCAGGGTCAAAAATCTTTACTTTGTCGATGGTCACCAGGTTCTGTCCACTTACGTATACCCGGAGGTTTTGCAGCCCTACCCGCTTGCAGAGTTTGGACGGCACATTATATCCCAGGTCCAGGGTTTTTAAACGGACATAGTTGGTATTCCAGTACCAGAAGGTGTTCTGGCGGTTCACCCAGTACTCACGGTCACGGTCGTACGCTCTTGGCCATGATCCGTTGATATTGTCTTCTGTCCAGCGGTCTTTTACATATGCCATGGGGAAATTGCCGATAAGTCCTGATTCTGTGCGCAGGTACTGGCTGGCGCCGGTAGCGCCCTGCCATAACATGGTAAAGTCGAAGTTTTTAAACTTGGCGGTCATAGTTAAACCAAAGATCCAGGTCGGATTTTCTGTGCGGTCCATACGAACACGGTCCAGGTCATCGATTACGCCATCTCCGTTTTTATCAAGGAAAATGACATCTCCGGCCCTGGCTCCGCCTACGTGCGGGCTTTTATCCACTTCTTCCTGTGTTTTATAAATACCAATTGCCTGGTAATACAGCGGCGCGCCTATCTGTTTACCGGTTGCCTGCTGATATGCCGGCAGGTTGGGTGTTTCATCGAAGAACAGCACTTTGTTTTCTGCGTGCGTAACTGTACCTATGATTTCATAATGGAATTTTTTGATGTCGTTCTTGTGGCTCAGTACCAGTTCGAAGCCTTTATTTTGTACCCTGGCAATGTTTTCCTGTGGAAGGGTCATGCCGGTATAACCAGGCATCGACTGGCTGCGGCTGGCCAGGATGTTGGATCTTTTGGTAAGAAAATAATCTCCTTCAAAAGCCAGCTTATCCCCCAGGATTTTTGCCTCGATACCAACATCGTAGTTATTGGCTACTTCCCAGGTGATGGCCTCGTTGGGAGATCTCAGCTGGTAAAGCCCTTTGTTCAGATCGCCGCCCAGCATTACACCGCCGGCGCTGAATCCATAGGTGCTCAGGTACTGGAAAGGATCAATCTGGTCGTTACCCATTTGGCCCCAGGATGCGCGCACTTTGAAATAATCAAGCGTACGGATGCCTTTCTTCCAGAATCCTTCGTTTGATAATACCCATCCTGCAGAAGCGCCGGGGAACAGGCCCATACGGCGTCCTTCCGGGAAGTTCTGGGAACCGTCGTAGCGCATGTTGAAATCAAACAGGTAGGTTTCCTTGTAGTTGTAGGAAACGCGTCCGAAGTAGTTACGACGGGCATATTCAAACCCGCTTCCGGAATTGTTCTTTTCTTTATCACCGCCTAAATTCAACTGGTCCAGCTTATCACTGATAAAGTACCTGCGGTTGGCAGAGAAACCGTCGTTCTTTAAAGTAGCCTGTTCAAAAGCTATGAAGCTGCTGAGATTATGCTTACCGAAAGAACGCACATAGTTTAATTTGAAGTTGACGGTGATTTGTCTTAATGTACTGAACTGCTCCGTTAGCTCGGGGGCGCTTACACCTCTGGAACCGGCATTCAGCTTATGTGTAGGGTCATTTGCATCAGCCAGGGTGTATAAGGTCCAGGGTTTGATATAAGATTTGTAGAAGTCAAAATTCTGATCGTAGGCAAAACTACCATCTGCAAATAATCCTTCTACTCCCGGGATATTTACTACGGCCGACATGTTGGTGTTGATCACATAGTTCTTATCATTGGTGTAACCGATTGCATTTGTTCCTGTAACAACGGGGTTGTCGCCGTATTCAATATCAGGCCCTGGCAACCCGTTTGGCCAGATGGCATTTTCCGTAGGGCGGCCACGCATCAGGGATCTGAAGATGGAGCCGGCGCTACGGGGCGGGAAGTTCCTGTTTTCCAGGCGCCCGGCCAGGTCGAACCGCAAGCGGATGTAATCGCTCACTACTGCATCCAGGTTAGCTCTTACGTTTTGTTGCTTGTAATTGGTAGCACTGTTCTTATAAATACCATCCTGGAATAAGGAACCCAGCGAAACGTAGTACGACATTTTTTCTGTTCCCCCGCTCAGGGACAGGTCGTGGCGGTTTTGCAGGGAATACTTTTTAATCGCGGCATCATACCAGTTGGTGTTAGGGTACAACCATGGATCGGATCCATCTCCAAATTTCTTGATTTGTTCATCTGTGTATTTCGGCGCATCTCCTCCATACTTTAAAATTTCATTCACCACTTTGGCATATGTAGGCGCATCCGCCATTTCAGGCAGCCTGGTGGGCGTTACAAACGACTGGTTAAAGCCATAGCTCAGTGTTGGTTTACCACCTTTACCACGTTTGGTGGTAACCAGGATAACGCCGTTGGCGGCACGGGAACCATAAATGGCGGCAGCGGCGTCTTTCAGGATGGAAACACTTTCAATGTCGTTTGGATTCATTCGCTCAAAGCCATCGCGTGGAAAACCATCGATCACTACCAGCGGGTTACTGTTACCTAAAGTACTGCGGCCACGGATAAAAATACGGGAGCCGTCGTAACCGGGCTCACCACTGTTGTTAACGGCAATAATGCCGGGAATACGTCCAACAAGTGAGTTAGAGATATTTACGTTGGGTGACTGCTGTAACTCGGCGCCTTTTACAGATGATACTGCGCCGGTTTTGGTAACTTTCTTCTGGGTACCGTAACCCACTACTACGTACTCATCCAGTGTTTTCTGGTTTTCTTTTAATACTACGTTCAGTGAAGTTTTACCTTCTACTTTCAGCTCCTGTGCATCAAAACCGATGTATTGGAATACGAGCACCGCATCTTTTTTAACATCGGTTAATACATAGTTGCCTTTTTCATCGGTGGTGGCCCCTTTCTTTGAGTCTTTCACCAACACCGTAACTCCGGGCAGCGGGTTACCGTTGATGTCTTTTACTTTTCCTTTAACTGTTAGATTTACTTGTTGCCATACACTGGGTAATGGCGCTCGCGCGGTAATGGCGCTGCTGTGGGTTGCAAATAGGCATAGCAATAGCATAGCCTTTGCATAACGTGGGTTCATGCTACAAGTGATTTTGGAAGATGATGAAATTTGTCTGTTAACTAGCTTTTCATAACGACGAAACGGGTATTCATGTCTATGTAAGATAGACATGAAAAGTTTAATTATTTTCTAAAAATAAATGTCTACAGTACAATTATTTTAAAAATTCTCCTTAAAAAGAGAATAAATGCAATTCTCCCCCGGATAAGTGCATGAGTACCTAACCTTTCCTGTTTCAAAAGTTCAGGTACTGGCTCAGCAGCGTTCTATCTTTGTTATCATACTCCAATGCTCATCTCTATATTCAAAAATATGATATTTATATTATAAAAAACAAATACTGAAATACTAATGGCTTTTTTTTGCATAATTTTATATCTCTGAGCGTTATAGATGCATCACCATATGTTTTATGAAGAAACATTACTTTCTCATAGCTATCCTTTCAATGGTAACATTGCTGTTTTCCTGCAGTAAGGAAATGAGCGATGAAGGAGAAGGTACATTACCTTCCAACAGTAATTGCGAATATGCCCCCTATACTAATGGCTCCTCTTTTTCCTACATTAATGTAAACAGTTCCAAAGACACGGTCGCTTATACCCTCACGGTTTCAGAAGACACGACCATTAACGGTATTGTGTATAAAAAAGTGGGAAACGATAGCGTATTCACCTGCTCCAACTGTAAAGACGGGGTCTATACACAAATAGCCAGCATTCTTACCTTCCAGGGCTACAGCGCCGACAGCCTGGAGCTTACCTACCTGAAAGATAATGTGCCTGCGGGCACTTCCTGGAAAGACACCATCACCGTAAACAATGGCGGTGTGAATACTTCCGGTATCCTGGAATTTACCATTACCGAAAAGGATATCACCAAAACGGTGAACGGGAAGAATTATGCCTCCGTGATCGCTGTAAAAATGGATGCTTATGCTATTGTTTTGGGTAACCCCGTATCCGTGGGCACTATCTCCACCAGCTATTACAGCAAAGGCGTAGGGCTCATAGAAGCTGATCAGCAGCAAGACACTACCCTGCTGCTTTCTTATACCATAAAGCCTTAGTAAGCGGTACTCACCATTGTAAGCAACCGCTCTACCGCCCTTCTCACGCTGCTGGCAGATTCATGATGATTATTCACCATCACACTGAACACCAGTACTTTCTTCTTCTTTGTTTCAAGATAACCACTCAAAGCCACCACCCCGGTTAATGTGCCTGTTTTGGCATGTACTTTCAGCCGTTGATAATAGTTTTTCAGTGTTCCTCTCCCGCCGCTGGGAAAGATCTGCCAGAGCCGTTCCTCGGGGAACTGTTGCCGCATCAGGGTGAGCAGGGTTACAAAGTCGCGGGGCGTAAACAGGTCGTACCGGGAAAGACCGGAACCATCCTCCCACTGCGGCGGATGCGGCAGGCTTTTAAGGTCGCCGGCAAGCAGGTAATCAATGGTGCGTGTGCTGCTGATGGTATCCCATAAAACGGAAGATGCCATCATCAGTGTTTGTTCCGCAAAAAAATTGTCGCTACGTTCCATCATCGGGATAAACAATGAATCTACCGGGAGGCTTTTCAGTATCCTGTAGTTCCCTGTGGGCGATATAACGGCCAGCCCTATACGTTTATGCAAAGTATCCTCCAGCCGTTGCCGCAAATCCTGTACAGATCCGGTAATAAAAGGCACTTCTGCTTTTTTTTGTTCCCTGTCTTTCGGATTGTATTTCAGGTAGAAGATATTGTTTCGTTCATCTCTCGATATAACTGTTTCACTCAGGGTATCATCTTCCATAATATCCAGATCATAGAAGGCCGGCACAATGCTGTTGTTCTTTCCCTGGTGACTGATACGGACCACATTACCATACATGGGCCACTCGTTCAGCTCCGGTTGGTAGTCGTCGGCATAATCACCCCAGCTCCACCCCGGGCCAAAGCGTTTGTTGGCATTCACGCCGGGAACGAGATAAATCTTTTTACTGGTTTGCTGCAATAACTGCAGCAGTGGTTGATAGTTATAGTCGGGATGCAGAAAAGACGGATCTCCAGTTCCTTTTACAAAGAGGGCGGTGTCATTTTCGTAGTAACGTGCTGCGGGCAGGGAGTCGCCGAGCAGCTTCAGTCCTGCATACAATGAAAAAACCTTTACATTGGAGGCTGGTGTAAAAAACTTATTGTCCTGGTACTGATACCAATATTTCCCCGTAGCCGGTTCATAGATACAGATACCCACATGTGCCTGTTCCATTGGTGTTTTATGCAGCAGTTCTTCTTCCGCCCATTTCTTTATCGCAGCCACCTGGGCTGTTGTACTCTCCCCGGCTAATATGGCTGCAATTACTACCAGTAATTTTTTCATAGATGGAAATTACGAATTGTGCATCACGAAACAGGGATTTGTGAGAAGACCGTTTTACTGATCTTTCCACAAATCCCTGGTCAGCTTTTTATGCCCGGTAATTTTTATCAGGTAAAATATTTGGTAATACCTGGTTTTGCATAAGCATAATTACCGGATGCATCCGGCATTACCGGCGGTTGCGCATCAAATGAATATGTTTTTGGATGCAGGTCCAGACCTGAGTTCAGCGCCACATTCCAGTCGATCACCTGGCCGGAATAAGTAGCCAGACGGCCTATGATAGCAGAGAGGGTCGCCTGGGCGCCTCTTTCTGCATCTGCAAATT
Source organism: Chitinophaga polysaccharea (assembly GCF_902150045.1). GTDB lineage: Bacteria > Bacteroidota > Bacteroidia > Chitinophagales > Chitinophagaceae > Chitinophaga > Chitinophaga polysaccharea_A. The sequence goes on along the minus strand of NZ_CABFVU010000001.1, from coordinate 2,463,101 downwards.
TGTATTCGCCTTTGGCAATGGCCGCAAACAGTTCATCATGTTCTGTCTGGTAAGGGTTGTTTTCCTTTTTCTTGTCGAACTGGTACAGCACTTTCCCTTTATGATCCACTATCTGTGCTTTATCGCAGAAGATACGGCCCTTAGTCCCTACAATTTCCTCATCAACTTTACTGGGCGCATCTTTCCAGTGGCGGCACTGGCTGTTCATCACTACCCCGTTGGCATAGCGATACTCTACAAAATGGTGGTCAAATATTTCACCGTATTCTTTACCGGTACGAACAGCGCGGCCGCCCATACCGCCTGCAGTAACAGGGGTAGCCCCCATAAACCAGTTACCTACGTCGATATTGTGGATATGTTGTTCCACGATATGATCGCCACACAGCCAGTTGAAATAGTACCAGTTTCTCATCTGGTATTCCATTTCTGTGTACTCGGGTTTGCGGGGTTTTACCCACAACGCTCCCTGGTTCCACCACACCTGTGCCGACAGCATATCGCCGATGATGCCATCCTGGAAGCGTTTATACAGTTCGCGGTAAGAGTTCTGGTAGCGGCGTTGTAAACCCACCACTACGTTTAATTTCTTTGTTTTAGCCACTGCAGCAGCTTCCAGTACTTTTTTAATACCGGCGGGATCTGTTGCTACTGGTTTTTCCATGAAGATGTGTTTCCCCTGTTTCACCGCTTCTTCAAAGTGAATGGGTCTGAAGCCCGGAGGTGTGGCAAGGATCACTACATCAGCCAATGCAATGGCTTGTTTGTATGCGTCGAAGCCAATGAACTTATTGCCTTCCGGAACGTTTACCCGGCTGGCTTTATCGCCCAGGGCTTCTTTAATATCATTGTAGCTGTTGCTCAGCCTGTCGGGGAAGGCATCGGCCATTGCCACCAGCTCCACATTTTCCTTTGTGCTGAGCGCCTGGGTAGCGGCGCCGGTACCACGGCCACCACAGCCTATCAGCGCTATTTTTATAACACCAGTAGATCCTGAAAAATAATTAGCTTTTGACAAAATAGGCATAGCCAGTAAACCACCCGCAAGCAAAGTAGTTTGCTTTACGAACTCGCGGCGGCCCTCACCGTGGAATTTCTTTTCGTTGTCCATAAATGAATAAGATTTTTAGATTTTTGGATGTTGAATCTTTCTAGCGTGCACCTTTATATTTAGCGATCATCTCTTCAAAGAAAGTGTTGGCTTCTGCCTCTGTTGGTTGCTTCACCGGTCTTACTATCCTGAAACCAACAAAGGGAGCGTCTGCATTCCACCAGGAGCTTTTAGGGATCTGCGGATCTCTGCGGTTCCATACGGGGTCTGATTTTAAACGGGCGGCACTACGGAGCAGCGGGGCTTCGTCCTGAAAACTACCGCCTTTCAGCAGTCGCGGGGTTTTAGCCGTAGGCTGCGTCCAGGGATCCTTAGCGGAAGCATTGGCTACGCCGTTTTCATCGTATTGGTCCAATGTCCATTCTTCAACATTTCCCAGCATATCATATAATCCCCAGGCATTGGGTTTCAGCTGTGCTACCTTATGGTATTTATTGTCGCTGTTGTCTTTAAACCATGCATATTCTTTCAGCTGGCCTGCATCGGCGCCAAAAGGATAAGCTGTGGCTGCGCCGGCCCTGCAGGCATATTCCCATTCTGCCGCAGTAGGCAGGCGGTAAAAAACACCTGTTTTTATATACAGCCACTGGCAATACATCAATGCACCATACTGGCTCATACTGTTGGCAGGGAAGCCACCGGCTTTCCCCATTCCCAAAGTAAGGTCAATATAAGGCGGACTGGGGCGTGTCATCCCATCCGGTGTAGGTGTTTTATCTTTTTCCGCATCAGCGTATATATCGTATTCGTCGAAAGTAACCTCAGTAGCGCCCATCCAGAAATCGGAAATCTCTACCTTTTTTGCCGGGCCTTCATCTTTATTCCTGCCTTTTTCATTGTCCGGGCTTCCCAGTTGAAAGCTCCCTCCTTTTATTGGTACCATTTTGAAACTGACATCAGTTCCGGGGATTTGCTGGCTGTAAACTTCGAATGCCTGTTTTGATTGTGCTACAACAACCTGGCTGAGCAATCCACCCAGCAATAAGGTCATATACTGTTTAGTCATCTAACGTGATTGAAATATAAAGTGGGTGAATCTAAAAAAAACTAATCTGGAAAGCAATATTTTTTGATGAATGCGAAAATGGGCTGATGAATTGAAAATTTTTCATCAAAATTAGCATTTCCTTAGAAAAGCGATTAAATTTAGGACCCGTCAATTTTACCATCAATCAAAACGTTATGGAAAGAAGAAAATTCCTGCAAAGCGGCACCCTGGCCGGTATTTCAGCTCTGGCGCTCGGAGGGATCAGCAATGCAGCACACGCCGAAGGTAATAACACCGCCAGCATGGCCGGAAAGCCGTTTAATATGAACTACGGCCCCCACGATGGCATGTTTAAAAACAGCGCCAATGGCGGCAACTTCCTGGACCAGATCAAATATATGTACGACCAGGGGTTCCGGTCTATTGAAGACAACGGCATGCTGGGACGCTCACCTGAAGAACAAAGCAAAATAGGTGATCTCCTGGCCAAACTGGGCATGACAATGGGCGTATTTGTAGTAGACACCGGCAACAACTGGAAACCATCACTGGCCACCGGTAAACAGGAATTTAAAGACGCATTTATCAAAACCTGTAAAGCCAGCGTAGAAACCGCCAAACGCTGTAATGCTAAATGGGCCACGGTTGTACCTGGCTATTTTGAGCGCAACCTTCCTATTGGCGTTCAAACCGCGCACGTGATAGATGCCTTACGCAGCGGTGCGGAAATTTTTGAGCCGCACGGACTCATCATGGTATTGGAGCCGCTAAGCGATAACCCCGACCTGTTTCTCCGTACTGCCGAACAAAGCTTTGAAATCTGCAAGGCTGTTAAAAGTCCATCCTGCAAAATTTTATACGATATCTACCATATGCAGCGCAATACCGGCAACCTCATTCCTGTAATGGACTGGTGCTGGGACGAAATCGCCTATATCCAGATCGGCGACAACCCGGGCCGTAAGGAACCTGGCACCGGTGAAATCAATTATAAAAACATCTTTAAACATCTCCATAACAAAGGATACAAAGGTGTACTGGGCATGGAACATGGGATAGCCGGCAAAGGAAAAGAAGGCGAAGACGCACTGATCAAAGCTTACCGGGAAGCAGACAGTTTCCTGTAAACCATTCATAGATGGCTGTTGACAGCAGGTTAGACGCCTGCTGTTAACAGCCAAACTTTGCCAGTCACTTTTTTTTTCGTTACCTTAACTAGTAAAACAACGTACAATGGGTTTCCTGATTCGTATACTAGTTAGTGCCTTAGCTGCCATGGCAACCGCGTACCTGCTGAAGCCGGCAGTAAAAGTGGACAGCTTTATTGCAGCGCTGATACTCGCATTGGTATTGGCTCTTCTGAACGCCCTGGTTAAACCCGTACTCCTTTTTCTCACATTCCCGGTAACCCTTGTTACCCTCGGGCTTTTCCTTTTTGTTATCAACGCCCTGATCATCCTGCTGGCTGCCAAACTGGTACCAGGATTTAATGTGGACGGCTTTTGGTGGGCGATGCTTTTCAGTATCGTAATGACGATCATCAATAGTGTGATGATCAGTCTTGCCGGCGGTAACAACGATTAGCCCTTACCTTTACTGCCTGTTAAAAAGCCAATTCATGTATTTTGACCGGTCAGACCTAAGCGATGCGCAATTACAATCTTTCTATAAAGCACTGGTATATCCACGGCTTATAGAAGAGAAAATGCTGCTGTTACTCCGGCAGGGCAAAATAAGTAAATGGTTTTCAGGCATAGGCCAGGAAGCTATTGCAGTAGGCGCCACGCTGGCGCTGGAAGCTGATGAATGGATCCTGCCACTTCACCGTAACCTCGGCGTATTCACGACCCGCGGGATGCCGCTCGATAAACTGCTGCTGCAATGGCAGGGCAGCAAAAACGGCTACAGTAAAGGCCGTGAACGCTCCTTTCATTTTGGCAGCAGGCCGCATCATATTTGCGGCATGATCTCCCATCTCGGTCCACAACTCTCAATTGCCGATGGCATTGCCCTGGCACATCAGCTAAAAAAAGAAGCAAAAGTATCGCTTGCCTTTACAGGAGAGGGAGGTACCAGTGAAGGAGAATTTCATGAAGCCCTCAATGTGGCTGCAGTATGGGGCCTGCCGGTTATTTTCCTGGTAGAGAATAATGGTTATGGACTAAGCACTCCGGTGAGCGAACAATATCATTGCGCCAACCTGGTAGATAAAGCCATCGGCTATGGCATGGAAGGCGTACAAATAGACGGTAATAATCTCCTGGAAGTATATCAAACCATACGTACCGCCCGGGCCTATGCCATTAAAGAACAAAAGCCTGTGCTGATTGAGGCAATGACCTTCCGTATGCGTGGTCATGAGGAGGCCAGCGGTGTAAAATATGTGCCTCCTGCCCTTTTTGAGGAATGGGGTAAAAAAGATCCAATTGCTCAATATGAATCCTTCCTGCTGCAAGCCAACCTGCTTTCTGCCGAAAGCATCGCCACTATCCGGGATGAATTAAAACATGAAATAGAGGTACAGGTGACGAAAGGCCTCGCCGATTCCCCGGTCACTGTAAATACCGAGAACGAACTCCGCGACCTCTATGCCGCGGCGCCCGCTCCGGTGGCCGTTTCCGGAGCCTCTTCTGAAAAACGTTTTATCAATGCTTTGTCCGACGGGCTTAAACAAGCCATGGAACAGCATCCTGAGCTGATCCTGATGGGACAGGATATTGCTGCCTACGGAGGCGCATTTAAAATCACAGAAGGCTTTCTTGAACAGTTTGGCGCCGGCAGGGTGAGGAATACCCCTTTGTGTGAGAGCGCTGTGATCGGCGCCGCGCTGGGCTTGTCTATCGGTGGCTTTAAGAGTATGGTGGAGATGCAGTTTGCTGATTTTGTAACCTGTGGGTTCAACCAGATCGTAAACAACCTGGCCAAAATACATTACCGCTGGGGTCAGAATGCCGATGTGGTGATCAGGATGCCCTGTGGCGGCGGTGTTGGCGCCGGTCCTTTCCACTCTCAAACCAATGAAGCCTGGTTTACCCATGTACCCGGCCTGAAAGTGGTGTACCCTTCCAACCCGGCAGACGCCAAAGGCTTACTGACGGCAGCTTTCGCTGATCCCAACCCCGTGATGTATTTTGAGCATAAGGCATTATACCGCAGCATCAGCGGGCTGGTACCCGATAGCTATTATACCACAGAAATAGGGAAAGCCGCACTGGTACAGCCCGGGGAGGATATCAGCATCATTACCTGGGGCAGTGGCGTACACTGGGCGCTGGATTATGCCGGGCAGCATCCGGAGCTTTCTATCGGGATCCTTGACCTGCGCACCCTGCTGCCGCTGGATTACTCCGCGATCCGGGAAGTTGTAGCGGCTACGGGCAAAGTGCTGATCCTGCATGAAGACACACTGACAGGCGGATTTGGCGCGGAAATCAGCGCATGGATCGCCGAACACTGCTTTTCCCTGCTGGATGCACCCATAATGCGCTGCGCCAGCCTGGACACCCCCGTGCCTTTTGCCGGATCCCTGGAAAAAAATTTTCTCGCCAAAGCAAGGCTGGGCGAGTATATCCGGCAATTAACCAGCTGGTAACGTGGCCTTTGATTGGGAATATGCATTGAATGTTTTAATTTGCACACGGAATAATATAAAATCATTATACAATGTTGATGAATCTTTTAACAGTAGTACACACCACTAACTTTTACAAAGTTGGCGATAGTATCGGAGGATTTCTGGCGCCTGTGGCCATTATCGTTTTTGCTGCCATGTTTATTTATGCATGGGTTAAATACGCAAAACTCTAATTGTAATAGTTTTTACATCGCATTATAGGAAAGGGCTATCTCAATGAGATAGCCTTTTCTATGTATATCCAAACTGGATAACAACTTCCTCAGTAATGTCTGCAGCTCCGGCGCTTACAAATTATTTCCCCGAAACGGTGAATACAAAACCGGAACAGACGGTTAAGCTGATAAGTAAATAAATGCGGCAGCATGGGAAAGCGCCTCAAAAATTATACTTCCGGAGGTATGTGCTGATTATAATAATGTTCTGTATAGCGCAGGTTCTCTTCGTCATAGCATACCAGGATCACTTCTTCTATACCGGTGTTTCCTTCCAGGTATTTTACGATGGTATCCATAGCGATTTTCGCAGCAAGGTCTTTGGGAAAGTGATAAATACCTGTACTGATGTTCGGGAAAGCGATACTTTTCAAATGATGCCGGTCTGCCAGTTCCAGGGAATGGCGATAGCAATTAGCCAGGAGCATATCTTCTTCACGGGTACCGTTGTTCCAAACCGGGCCTACCGTATGAATAACATGTTTTGCGGGTAACCGGCCGGCAGTAGTGATCACCGCTTCGCCTGTTTTGCATCCTCCCTGCCTGGCTACAATAGCCCTGCAATCGTTGAGTATGGCTGGTCCGCCGGCGCGGTGAATGGCCCCATCCACGCCGCCTCCGCCCAAAAGGGAGGAATTGGCCGCATTAACAATGGCATCGGCGCTTACCTTTGTAATGTCGCCCCGGATGATGCTGATCTTTTTGTGTGTCATAGGATTATACTGTTCTTACATATACCAGTTTCCCGGTTTTCTTTCCGCTTTCCCTGATATCTATTTCAAAATCAGGAAAGCTTTTCAGCAGCTGCACCAGTTTATTAAATCCAAAATTGCGGGAGTCAAAATCCGGTTGTTTCTTTAGCAACAGGTTGCCAAGTTCTCCCAGGTATGCCCAGCCGTCTTCATCTGCAATGTCGTTGATACTGGTGGATATTAACGATACCAGTTGCTTATCTGCCTTACTGATACTGTTCCGCTTATCTTTGGTGGTCTTTGTTTTTTCCGTATCCGTCTTCTTTTCCCTGACCTGCAGAATTTCGAGGTAGATGAATTTGTCGCAGGCCGCCCTGAAAGCACTGGGTGTTTTTTGTTCTCCCATACCATACACTATCATTCCTGCCTCACGCAGGCGGGTAGCCAGCCTGGTAAAGTCGCTGTCGCTGGATACCAGGCAAAACCCATCTACCCTGCCAGTATACAATATATCCATTGCGTCAATGATCATGGCGGAATCGGTGGCGTTTTTACCGGAGGTATAGCTATATTGCTGAATGGGGGTGATGGCATAATCCAATAATACTCCCTTCCATCCTACCACTGTGGGCTTCGTCCAATCGCCATAAATCCTTTTAAAAGTAGGGTTGCCATACTTCGCAATTTCTTCCAGCATCCCTTTAATATTATGATACGGAATATTATCAGCGTCTATTAACACTGCCAGACGAAGGTCTTTCGAGGTATTATCCATTGTTATTGTTTTTGGGTTGAAGGGGCACATAACAAATGTAGTCAATTACTGAAAACTAAAAACGTGCCGGCTGCAGTTATTTACTGCCACCGGCACGTCGGTTATTTCAGGTAATCAGCTTAGCTAACGTATGCGCGGATCATCCAGGCGAGCTTCATATGCTTTTGCAGCATTTGCGTAGCAAAATCCGCAGCTCCTTTGTCTTTGTATTTTTCATCGAATTCATCAATGAGCCTGCGCAGGTTACGGATTATTGTTTCATGGTCATCCAGTAATTCCTTCAGCTGCTTTTTCTGGTCATTGGAATATTCAGATTCCAGCAGGTTGGTCAATTTTAAAACATCTGCGTAGCGGCCTTCTGCATAATGACCTATCGAACGGATATATTCTGCCACCTCGTCGCCAAAATCCTGCAGCTCTTCATATTGTGCTTCATAGAACTTATGCATTTCCATGAAATTACTTCCTTCGATATTCCAGTGGCAATTGCGTGTTTTAGCATAAATCAACAATTCATCTGCCAATACTTTATTCAATTCTAACGCTATTTTTTTTGTGTTTTCTGCTGAAACACCAATGTTTGCTTTCATATCATTGACTTTTTTTGGTTACTATAAATTTAATATTTCTCTGGATATTGAACCATGATGATTATCATAATTTAACCGCCGGTTAATATAAACAGGTCACTATTGATTTTTGTTCATAAGATTACCGTGGCGGGCAATTACTTTGCTAAAATTGTACCATAGTTCCTAATTTTGCTGGCATGTATCAGTCGAAGGAAAGGATTTACACCCTGCATTTCATATTACTTTGTCTTAGTAACGCACTCTTTTCTGCCAGCTTCAATATGATGATCCCCGAGCTGCCGGCTTATCTTACCCGGATGGGTGGTGCGGATTACAAGGGATACATTATTGGCTTATTCACTTTAATGGCAGGGTTGTCAAGACCATTCAGCGGCAAACTGACAGATACGATAGGGCGTGTACCCGTTATGATTTTCGGGTCGTTGGTATGTGTGGTATGCAGCCTGATTTATCCGCTGATCAGTTCTGTTGGCGCCTTTCTCCTGTTACGGTTCTTCCATGGATTTTCCACCGGGTTTAAACCAACAGGCACTTCTGCCTATGTATCTGATTTGGTGCCGGTTACACGACGCGGCGAGGCGATGGGTATGGTAGGTTTATTCAGTACCATCGGTATGGCCATGGGGCCTGCCATCGGAGGATACGTGGCTGTACGGTGGAATATTAATGTCATGTTCCAGCTGTCTGCCGTGTTTGCGTTATTGTCTGTGGTGATTCTCATCGGGATGAAAGAGACCCTCACCAGTAAGCAACGTTTCCGGTTTTCCCTGCTGAAGATCTCCGGCAGTGAAATTTTTGAGCCGCTGGTTTGGTCGCCGGTGATCATCACATTTCTTACCTATTTCAGCTATGGCGCCATTCTCACAATCATCCCGGATTTCAGTGCCTACCTGGGGATAAGCAATAAAGGCCTCTTCTTTACTTTCTTTACGGTCAGCTCCATTGGCATCCGGTTATTGGCGGGCAAGGTATCAGATCAGTTTGGGCGTGTGCCTGTGTTAAAAGTTTCTGCAGTAATGATGGCCGGCTCTATGCTAATGATGGCGTTGGCCCACAACAGCCTGTTACTTCTTTCCTCCGCTGTAGTGTATGGCATTTCAGTAGGACTCAACTCCCCGGCAGTAACCGCGTGGACGGTAGATCTTGGCCGGCCGGAACACCGGGGCCGCGCGCTCGCCAGCATGTACATCGCAATGGAAGCCGGTATTGGCCTGGGCGCCTACTTTTCCGCCTTCATCTATAATAATCACCCAACTAATTTCCCCGTTACATTCTATGTATTTGCCGGCATTACGCTGATGGCCACGCTGTATCTTAGTTTCATTTATAAACCCAGGAAAACCACGGATACTGCTATGCAATAATTATATCAGTAACATGCTTTTTATCAGCGCTGTTCATCAGGCAACACAACATTATTATCACCAGTCAGATACTATTAATAATCTATCGTTTTTTCAATTAGCCGTACTTATAGACTGATGTAATCCCACCGCTTACCGGCACTTTACTGATCTGTAGCCTCTTCGTCCGGAATTGCTTTGGCGGGAATCACAGTGATCTGTTCCTCATCAGGCAATGATAAATCCTCTGTTGCGGCTATCTTTAAATTTTTAGGCAGCTCTTTCTTATTGTCGAGCCCAAGTTTACGCATTCTTTCTGCACGTCCTACCAGATTACCATTCCCGGCAGACAGTTTATTCATCGCATTTTCGTAAGCCCCCTGGCTCCTCTTCAAATGCTCCCCTATCAGTCCCATATCTTCTGCAAACCCTACAAACTTATCATACAAAGCACTTCCCTGCCTTACAATTTCTTCCGCGTTTTTATTCTGTTTGTCCAGTCTCCACATATTATCAATTACCCGGAGCGTAGCCAGCAAAGACGGTACGCTTACCAATATGATCCTTTTACGGAACGCGAAATCATACAGGTCTTCATCTACCTGCATAATAGCAAGTGCGTAAGCCGGCTCAATGGGAATAAATAACATCACAAAGTCCGTGGTATTTTTATATAACGTATGATACGCTTTGGCACTCAGTTCCGTTACATGGTTCTTTACCGACTGTAAATGCATCCTCAGCGCCTGTTTCTTCTCCTCCTCACTGGTTGCGCTGCAGTACTGTTCGTATGCTTTCAGGGATACTTTGGAGTCTATAACCAATTGCCTGTCTTCCGGCAACAGCAATACCAGGTCCGGCTTTCTCAGCTGCCCCGTTTCATCCCGCTGGGCATCCTGGGTAAAATAATGCACGCCCTTTTCCAGTCCAGAAGCCTCTAATACCCTTTCCAGGATCATTTCCCCCCAATTTCCCTGCCTCTTTGTATCAGCCTTAAGTGCATTTGTCAGGTTATTTGCTTCTTTCGACAATGTTTGATTGAGCAGCAGCAGCCGCTGTAACTCATTCTTCAATTCTGTGCGTTGTGCCGTTTCTGCTACAAGTGATTGCTGCACACTACTACGGAAATTATCGATCTTCTCTGCCAGCGGCTTCAGCACATCATCCATTTTAGCCTTATTCTGTTCCATGAATGTGCCGGAGATACGCTGCAACAACTGCTGGGCAGTATTCTCAAACTGTATCCTAAAGTCCTGTTGTACCTGCTGCAGCCGCTCCTTTTCCCCACTCAGTTGCAGTTGAAGATATTTATTTTGTTCCATGATACGCCCCTGCTCAGACATCAGTACTGAAAACTCCTCATTTAACCGTTCCAGTTGCTCCTGCTTCTCTTTCAGCAACATTCCTTTATCATCCAGCATGTTCTGCAGGTATTCCTGCCGGGCTTCCAGCAGGTTATACTTTTCCTGCAAGGTGGCCTGGCTTGCCTGCCAGGCGTTCTGCTGCCGGGCAAGCTCCCTCTCACCGGCCTGTTGCTGCTGCCGCGCAGCGAACAACAGGTAGCCGAGCACCAATATTACAATTCCCGAAATGACAATTAGTATGATCATGATAATTTCCTCTGTTAGCAAAATAATCTGTTACTACGCACTGAATTTGCGTTGAGGCAGACGAACTTCTTCCTAAAATAAAAAGCAGGAACAACCGGAAATTACCCCGTCCGTTCCTGCTTCCAATATAATAAACCCTGTTATAAACGCTCGTACAGCTTACGCAGCCTTTCACGGGTCATAATCTGCTGCCAGTCTTTGCCTAATGCATTTTCCCATAAAGGAGCCATGCCCAGCGACACATTGATCATCGTTTCAAACTGTTCATCTGTTAAGCCTTTGGTAATACCCTGCGGAATAGTGATGTTATGCTTTTTCACCATCTGCTTGAATTTTATCACTCCCTCCGGGTAAAATTCCTCCAGTTTATCAAACACAATACAGTTACCAATACCATGTTTGGTACCAAGCAGGTATGCCAGCCCATAGCTCACGGCATGCGCCACACCTACCTGTGAATAGGCAATGCTCATACCTCCCGCATAAGACGCCATCATCAGTTTTTCATCGGCATCATCATCCCAATGTTCTTTCTGCAGGAAGATTTCTTCACACAACTCCTGCGCCTTCTCTCCATATGATTTACTGAATGCATTCAGATAAGTGCCCTCCAGCGATTCCACACAGTGAATAAAACAGTCCATAGCCGTATAAAACCGCTGATTTGCTTCTACCGTTCTTGTCAGCGAAGGATCCAGCACAATCTGGTCAAACGGCGTAAAGTCAGAGTTCATTCCCAGTTTACGGGTAGGCCCTGTTAGCACACAGGTACGGCTTACTTCCGCTCCCGTGCCGGAAATGGTAGGTATACCCACTTTGTATACACCCGCTACTTTCACAAGATCCCAGCCCTGGTAATCAGCAGATGAACCGGGGTTGGTCATCATCAGAGACACTGCTTTGGCCATATCCATCACAGATCCGCCACCAATACCAATAATACCGGATACAGTACCGAATTCCGCTTTGAGCTCATCCCGGATCTTATCTACCGTTTTGGTTTTAGGCTCATCAGTTACATCAATCACTACAATTTTATCCTTCCCTTCCAACGGGATACGGGATAAAAATTCGTTCTTATCCTGGAAATACTCATCCACGAAAAATATCATGGGAGCATCGCCTATACGCCTGGGGGCCAGTATTTCACCCAGCTGATCAAAACATCCGCTGCCGTAAACCACGTAATCCACCATTTTAAAATTCCTGAATTTCATATATCCGTATTAGTTAGGTGTTATAAAAGTTTGGCTGCCTTTTGCAGGTCCTCGGGGGTATCTATTTCCACGCCCATGTATGAAGTTACCACCATTTTCATGGGAATCCCGTTCTCCAGGTAACGTAGACATTCAATCTTTTCCGCTGCTTCCAGGGGTGTTACCTCCAGCTGCGTGAAGTCGAGCAGGGTTTGTTTGCGGAATGCATAAATGCCAATATGCTCGTAATAAATGCTTTTAATATCCTTATTACGTGGATAGGGAATAACGGAGCGGGAAAAGAATAATGCGTTGAAGTTCTTATCTACCGCTACTTTCACATAATTAGGATCCTCTATAGATGCCTGGTCTTTCAGTTCCTGCATCAGTGAAGCTACCTGCACTTTCTTTCCTTCTTCTCCTTCAAATACCTTCAACAGTTTTTCCAGTGGTTCCTTTTGTGTAAATGGCTCGTCTCCCTGCACATTCACTACAATATCCACCTCCATGTCTGCAACGGCCTCGGCTATACGATCAGTACCACATTCATGCTCCTTCCTGCTCATAACAGCTTTCCCGCCATTATTCACAATTTCATTATAGATCAGGTCACTGTCTGTCACCACCATTACATCGTCAAAAACCCCTGTATTTACTGTAGATTCATACGTTCTGAGTATCACTGTTTTATCACCCAGCCTGGCCATCATTTTACCGGGGAAACGGGACGCGCCATAACGGGCAGGTATCAACGCTATTTTTTTCATGTAGTCTGATTTTAACTGCAAAAGGCGCTGGTAACAAATATACATTGCACCACACGCCTTCAGATCAATTATAATGCGCTTTTCACTGCTTTCACCAGTTTTTCTGCCCTCTCTTGTATCTCGGCATCGCTCCAGCTCAGGTTGATCGGGGTGGAAATATTCCGGCCGATGATAGCATCTGAAGCCGGGAATTCTTTGGTCTTATATACTTCCATCGCCTGCTTCAATTCTTTGGCAAAAGGAGTTAACACACTGCCTTGCTTAAAATGCTGCCATTGGCGGATATAGTGCCAGTTGTTTTCATAATAATGAAACGCCACCAGTCCGGCTGCTTTCATCGCTGCAGCCGCTTTGGCTGCCTGCGCGGTTTCCGGCAGGAAAAACGAAAGAAAAGTGGCGCTGTCGCCGGCTTCATCCGGCAAACGGCGGAAAGTTATGCCCGGTACTGCAGCCAGGGCATCCTTAAATATTTTCTTGGTCTTACGCTGTATTTCCAGGAAGGTATCCAGTTTACGGATCTGTGCCAGTCCCACCGCTGCGTGCAGCTCGGAAATACGGTAGTTGTAACCGATAAAAGGATGAAGATCTGCTCCACGGTCTGCCCCCAGGTGGTCATGCCCATGGTCCGTATAGCCGTCACATTTAGTATAAATATCCTTATTGTTGGTGATGATCGCCCCGCCTTCTGCGCAGGTGATCGTTTTTACAAAATCAAAAGAGAAAGTTCCTGCATCGCCGATGGAGCCCAGCGCTTTTCCTTTGTAAGATGCTCCGAAGCTCTGGCAGGCATCTTCGAGGAGAAACAGGTTATGTTTTTTGCAGATGGCCTGCAATGCATCCAGGTCTGCCATTGCTCCACACATATGCACCGGCATAACAGCCTTTGTACGCGGGGTAATAGCGGCTTCCACTGCTTTGGGGTCAAGTGTCAGGGTATCATCCACATCTACCAGTACCGGCGTGGCGCCTACAGAAAACACCGATTCAAAGCTGGCCACAAAAGTAAAGGTCGGCATAATGATCTCATCGCCGGCGCCCAATCCCAGGGCGGCCATAGCGGTGGTTAATGCAGCTGTACCACTGGAGGCAAGTTGGGTATACTGTACATTCAGTTTATCGCAAATGGCCTGTTCCAGCTCCTTTGCTTTCCAGATGCCTTTACGCGGACCGTCAAATCCGTAGCGCATCATGATTCCTGTTTCCAGTACATCGTTTACTTCTTTCCTTTCCTCGGCTCCAAATAGTTCAAATCCGGGCATAAACTGTTGATTTTAAAATATAATTTTGAATGAGTGCTTTTTAAATAGTGCTGCAAAGTTACTATAATAGGCATTGCATTACATCGGAAAAACTGTTTATCTTTTGCTAAAAATTTACCATGCGTTTTGCACTGTTTCTTATCCTGTTGGGCGTTTTAGCTGGAATGCCCACCCGCGCACAGAAAGCCGGTTCTTCCGATCAGCAGCAGATTACGGCGCTGATGTCGATCCAAACAGCTGCATGGAATAAAGGGGATATAGATGGCTTCATGGCCACTTACTGGCATTCCGACTCCCTTCTTTTTATTGGTAAAAATGGAGTAACCTATGGCTGGCAGGCTACGCTGGACCGTTATAAAAAAACCTATCCCGACGCTGCGGCTATGGGCAAACTGGATTTTCAATTACTGGAATTCAAGCCCCTGGCGCCCGGAACTTATCTCCTAATAGGAAAATGGCACCTGGAAAGAACTATCGGTGACCTGCAGGGCCATTTCAGTCTTATCCTGAAAAAAATAAAAGGACAGTGGAAAATTATTGCTGATCACAGCAGCTAAAAAAAAAACCATCCCAGGAATAGGATGGCCGCTATACACCACAACATTAAAGAAGTTTGGCACTTCTTTATTTTAGAAATAAATTTTTAGTTTGTTTTCATTTCGATATGGTAAAAAGTTCAATGCGTTGATTTTTTCCCCTTTTCTTCATTATCCCTTACCGCCTTGTTCTCTTTCTCCGGCTTTTCAGACAAGTCGCCATGCAGAGGGTTGCGGTTGACAGTTCCTTTATCCTGCGATAAAATATCTACCGGCCTCTTCTTTTTATCATGATGTTCGCCGGTACGATCTGTTTCCTTCTTTTTCATAATCTCTTTTTTTGAAGATGAAAATATGGGAGATGTAAATAAGATAACAAACACTATTCCACCCACCCAACAAGCCATTTTGCATACTTAGCGAACTGGCCGCGGGGCATCATCTCCACAAAACCCTGATGCACAGTGGGAAAGAATAACAACACTATAAATGCAGGAATATGACAGTTATGATTAACATTAGATTTACAAAAACTATGTTCCATATCTCATATCTACGCACTATCTTCGGTGCCTCAATGTGATTTTAACCCGTAACCTCTGATCAACCACGAGTAGTTTTAATCAAGTTCGTTCCTAAAGCCGATTTAAGTTTTAATCCAAGTCCTGTTTAGAACCCGGTATCTATTTACTATAACTTATTACTGGTTATGTCCGGGAAAATTATGCGTGTTGCCACCACTCTGCTGGCTGTTATTATTTACTGCAGTTGTACTAAAACAACAGACCTCAGCCCCGGAGAGCCGGGAAAAATATCTCCTGCAGATACCTCCACGGTACCTGAAAACAAAGTAGATCGCAACGCCTTGTTAACGCTGGTAAACGGAATGCGCAGCCGTGGTTGTAACTGCGGCACCGATAAAATGGCGCCCGTAGGCCCTGTTACCTGGAACGGCCTGCTGGAAAGAGCCGCCTATGATCACAGCAAAGACATGGCACTGAATAATTATTTCAGCCATACCGGCCTCAATGGTTCCACTCCCGGCTTACGTCTTGATGCGGCTGGCTATAAATGGAATTACTATGGTGAAAACATTGCCACCGGCAACCTGGATGAACAGGCCGTGATACTCGGCTGGCTGAACAGCCCCAGTCATTGTCACAATATGATGGATGCAAAATTTACAGAGATGGGTATTGGCCGTTATAATAACGCCTGGACAATGGAACTGGGCACGAGGTCTGTTACCCGGTAATCAGGGAGCACTCATTTTTTTACGCCACAGGCGCCATACAAAATACAGATAGGCTATCATGGAAACCCCAAACCAGGCATAGAAAAAGATCATCCTGCCGGGGGTGGATTCCTCCGGTACAGCAAATCCCAGGTACAAGCCCAGGAATACATTGATCATCATCCAGAAAAAACCAATAAAAATGGTCCTCATAATTTTTATAAGGAAATGAAATAACTCATAGTCCATTTTATTGGGATCCTCCGGTGGTTTGTCCTGTTCTTCTTCCATAACCTGTATATGATGCTAAGGTATGCATAGTTTGGCTAGGTCTGTACTATCCCCTTTAAATACATTGAAATCCACTGTGGTGCGGATACCATTCACCCGGCCAATATCGCTGTGCTGCCAGAACAACCAGGCCCTGTCGGACCGGGGACGCTCCTTCTGATAATAATGCGCGATCCATAGAGGATAGCGGTCAAATTCACTGCCAAGATAGGTTTCGTAAAAATGAATATTGGTATAGATGATCGGTTTTACTTTGTACACTTTCTCCATTTCCTCCAGCCAGATCTTCGCAGTACTCCTGATCACCGCCGCAGGTTGATTGTTGCTGGTTTCAATATCCAGTACCGGAGGCAGGTCGCCCGATTGCAGGTAGGCCACATTATGAAAGTTAATAGCCTGTTTCAAAGGATCACGGGTGGCATAAAAAAAATGATACGCCCCCCTTATTAAGCCTACCTTTCCGGCCCTGTCCCAGTTTTGCTTGAAAGCGGCATCCTGTCGTGTAATGCCCTCCGTGGCCTTTATAAATGCAAAGG
This sequence comes from Chitinophaga polysaccharea, assembly GCF_902150045.1. Taxonomy (GTDB): domain Bacteria; phylum Bacteroidota; class Bacteroidia; order Chitinophagales; family Chitinophagaceae; genus Chitinophaga; species Chitinophaga polysaccharea_A. Next base: position 2,446,321 of record NZ_CABFVU010000001.1, on the reverse strand, counting down.
ATATACGAATTTTATCCACCTGCATTTGTTTTACTGCTGCCCAATTAATGTCTTTCTGGAATTTGGAAACATCGATGCCATGAATCTTGTAATTCACCGGCATATCAATGCCGAATTCTTCATACCGTACAAACTTCACTTGTTTTTCCTGCCCGCGCCACCACAGGTAAGCCGCTGCGGCCAGTACTACCAGGAGTATCAATAATAATCGGATCCGGATGCTTTTCACTTTTGTTGCTGTTAGTTGCAGGTAATTGGGTCAGGATGCTCTGATAAATATCGGCAGCCCTACTTTTTTACAGCAAGTATAGGCTATAATTTGTTTAAAGAAGCTACTTTTACAATGCTCAAGTGATTTTTTATGCCCGATTTTAACCTGAAGGATACCCTTAATTTGTTTTCCAAGTTCACACTGCGCCGTGGTTTAAATGCCGGCAAAGTACTCGGAAGCTATTTTGTAAGCAAGTGGACCGGCAAGCCGGTTCAGTGGGGCTACCCCATTTCCATATCTTTTGAGCCTACCACTTCCTGTAACCTCCGCTGCCCGGAATGCCCCAGCGGTCTCAGGGCCTTTACACGGCCTACCGGTATGCTGGAGCAGGATTTCTTCAGGAAAACGATCGATGAAATTTCAAAAGAACTATTATATCTCATCTTTTATTTCCAGGGAGAGCCCTATCTCAACACAGGGTTCCTCGACATGGTGAAGTATGCAGCAGGTAAAGGAATTTATACCGCTACCTCCACCAATGCCCACTATCTTACAGATGCCAATGCGAAGAAAACAGTGGAGAGCGGACTTGACAGGCTCATCATCTCCATTGATGGCACTACCCAGGACGTATATACGCAGTATCGTGTAGGTGGTCATCTCGACAAAGTAATACAAGGAGCAAAAAATATCGTAAAATGGAAAAAAGAGCTTAATTCGTCCAAACCTTTCGTTTTTTTCCAATTTCTCGTTGTAAAACCAAACGAGCACCAGATAGAAGATATTAAACGGCTGGCCAAAGAAATAGGCGTTGACCAGGTACGGTTCAAAACTGCACAGGTATATGATTATGAAGAAGGCAACCGCCTGATTCCTACCATTGATAAGTATTCACGCTATCATCGCAACGAAGATGGCACCTATGCTATTAAAAATAAACTCGGGAATCACTGCTGGCGTCTCTGGCATTCTCCCGTGGTTACCTGGGACGGGTTGGTAGTGCCCTGCTGCTTCGATAAAGATGCACAACACCGGCTGGGCGACCTGAAAAAAGAATCGTTCAAAGCGCTGTGGCATAATAAAGAGTATATCCGTTTCCGTAGTGAAATCCTTGAAACCCGCAAAAACATAGACATCTGCGCCAATTGCAGCGAAGGCACCAAAGTATGGGGATAATCTAAAGCAAACATCCCTTATAACTTCAACCGCAGCAAAGGCGCTAAGTATGCTCCCCGCCCTTTCTGGAATTTTTTTCCTGTTGACACTCAACATCTTAACTACATTTATAGTTTATTACTACAAAAATAGTTTTTAAACTACAAAAATAGTTATAGATTCGTGTCATGAAAAAGCTATCCCGTAAAGAAGAAGAGTTAATGCAGGTGATGTGGGACCTGGAAAAAGCATTTGTAAAAGATGCCATAGAACAGCTTCCTGATCCCAAGCCGCATTACAACACCATTGCCACGCTCATGAAGCGCCTGGAAGAAAAAGGGTACCTCGCCCATCATGAATATGGTGGTTCCTTTGAGTACTACCCCATCATAGCCAAGGAAAGTTATAAGGACACTTTTATGAAAAAGGTGCTCAATACTTTCTTTGATAACTCCTATCTCAATATGCTGGCTTACTTCGCCAAGGAAGAAAAAATAAGCGCAGAAGAAATGAAAGCGCTGGTGAAGATGATTGAAAAAGATAAAAAATAACGTGTATGCCTACCCTGTTTATTTATATACTGCAAACATCCTGCGCGATGACCCTTTTTTATCTGCTGTATATCAGCTGTTTTAAAAAGGAAACATTTTACAGATACAACAGGATCCTGCTGCTGAGCGCTTTTATATTTTCGGCAGTGTTGCCGCTGTTGCCCATCCCGGCGCTGCGCTGGGTGGAAAAGCCAACGGAAAATGTATCTCCTGTAAGCGTTTATTTCAGCAATAACGCACAAGTACAAACGCCGGTACAGGAAGTAGCAGTGGTACATCACTGGTGGGACCCGCTTCTGCAGCATGCCGGCACAACTTTGCTTACAGCCTATATAATAATAGCCGCCATGTTGCTGCTGATCCATTTGTTACAGCTGCTGAAAATCAGGCGGCTGGCAGCATCCGGCAATGTATATGAGCGTAACAACATTCGCTATGTACAGCTTCCCGGCATAACGGCGCCCTTTTCTTTTCTGAGAACCATTTTTTTTGATCCTAACGCACACGCCCATACGGAACTTCAGCACATTCTCCGGCATGAGGAAGCCCATGTACAGCAATACCACTCTGCCGATATGCTGCTGTCTGCCCTGTACTGCTGCATTTGCTGGATCAATCCCTTCGCCTGGCGCTGCAAAAGGGCCCTGCAGTTAAACCTGGAGTTCCTGGCAGATGAAGCCGTTATCCAAACCACAGACGCCCCTGATGCCTACCAGTACAGCCTACTGAAAATAGGCATGAAGGAAAGCAGGATAGCCCTGGTAAATCATTTCAGCAAGTCATTCATTAAAAACAGAATACTCATGATGAACAAAACCCAATCTCCCCGGTTACGTACCTGGCGGTACCTGCTGCTGCTGCCGGTGCTCGGGCTGGCAGCCGGCCTTTTATCCGCTACCTCGCCACTCCCTGAAAAAAAGAGTTCGGCAGGCAGCAAATATCTCGCTACAGATAAGGACGCTCTTTATGGCGTTGTTACGCGACTAACTACAGATGATGACCTGGCGGAAATGCAAAAAGTGTTGAAAGAGAAAGGGATAATTGTAGACATCCCGACCCTGAAACGCGACAGGAACCAAGAAATCACTGGAATAGAATTCAAAATGACATCCGCCAGATGGTCTATGAGTACCACACGTGATCCGTTTGGTACCTATTTCTTCTATTGTGCTCCAAAGGAAGGCGCAATAGGCCCTATTCCTATGAAGAATTGTCCACAAAGCCTGCTGAAAGTGGCTATTGCTGAAAGCAAAGAACCATTGAGGGGAGTTACCAGCGACACCTCCTTCATAAACCGGTTCCCGGGTGGAGAAACTGCTTATCGCAAAACACTGGCAAAGAATGTTCGCTATCCACGGGGTAGCCAGCAAAACAAAATGGCAGGCGTAGTTGCGCTACAGTATAAAATTCAACCTAATGGAAGCATTAACGATATAGAAGTATTGCTTAGCCCGGACAAAGCATTGGGTGAAGAAGTAAAACGCGTTGTTGAACAGTTCCCTGCGTTTGCAGCAGATCCTTCCGGGAAAACTGTTACCGTTTCCCTCCGCGTATCCTTTATGCTGGATAATGGTTCGGGAGGATTTATCAAAGGACAGGACGCGGATAATGCGGATGTGGTTGTTGTGGGATATTTACCAAAACCTATTTCCTTTATTCAGCCACTGGCTCCTTCTTCTTTCTTCGGCCCTTCGTCACCTTGTTGAAAAGGTTGATTCCCAGCTGAACGCCTACAAATTCCAGTACCGTCATTAATGCCCCGGTAGCGAAATTCTTGAATTTACCACTTCCCCATGCGATCTTAGCTACATTCATGGCTAGGTTCAGGGCACCGCTATGTTTTGCGCTACCGGGGATAACGGCGTTCAGGGCCATCTTTTTATAGTTGTCCCTGAAGTAATCTACCCTGTTACCCATTTCATTTTCCAGCTGCCTGGATTTCATTTTCAACCGGGCAATTTCCAGCTCCAGTGATTCGAAGCTGTTTATTTTTTTACTCATGTGTAAACATTTATCATTGTTTATCCTCTCATGGTATTTTCGGTGGCCTCTTCATCCGGAACATAACCGGAATCTTCCGGTTGCTCCTTTGGCCGTTGATTGTGAATATGATTGGAGTGCTCATCCTGCTCGGTAATTTCATCCACCAGCTCGGCAATCAGCAACCTTGAAAGAGGGCGCTGTATCAGTTGTTCCCGGAACAGCAGGATAACAACAAACAAGAGGATGAATAGCCCTGCAGCGCAGCTGAAACCAATAGCAAAACTATTCGTCATTTCCCCGATCCAGAAGCCTACCACCATTCCAAGAAATAAAATCACAAAAAAGAACAGCAGGAAAGCCATCAAAAGCGAGAAGAATAATCCCAACGCTTTTGACAGCTTTCCTGCTGCCTGGAGCTTAATCAGGTCCAGTCTGGTTTCCAGGTACTCCCTGGCTACTTTTCCCGTTTGGTTAAAGTAGTTGCTGAAATTATCTTCCATGCAAATCAGTTTATTCAAATAGGGTTAAGCCAACTCGTTCTCTAATTCATCCTGGAACTGATCTTTTCTTTTTCTCCATTTTTCTTTCAGCTTTTCAGACTGATCTTTTAATTTTTCCACCAGTTCATCTTTCTTGTCTGAATTAAGGAAATACCCTACCGCAACGCCAACGGCTGCACCTACTATAAATGAAACCACGGCTTTGGAACTTGTACTCATAATTAAGGTTTTTAAGATGTTATAAATTAGGTTTTCTTTTTTGGTACCATAGGTTTAACAAACATTATTCCATAAATGACATTTAAATAAAAAGCTATGTTAAACCTCGGCTAAATAAGAACAAGCACCCCGCAATTTTGTTTATCATTCAGAAAAAGCATCTTCCGTTCAGCCGGCCTGTTTTTTGACATACCAGATAATTACACGATATTATGTACTATGAGCTATCTTGATAATGACCGCCTTAAACAAATTGGCTTCCTGTTACTGATCCTTTTCCTTGCCGTGCTCCTGTTTATGGAGATGTTTACCTTTTTCCCCGGCTTTCTCGGTGCTGTGACCCTGTACGTGATCAGCAGGAAATGGATGTTTAAACTTGTAGAACAGCGCAATTGGAGAAAAAACCTTGCTGCGGCCCTGCTGATGGTGCTTTCTTTCCTGGTGATCCTGTTGCCTATAGGGATGCTCATTAACATGCTTGGAGCGAAAGCTGCTTATGCCGCCAATCACTCTACAGAACTCATCAACAGCCTGAAACAAACCAATGCCCGGCTGGAAGGCTCCCTGGGCTTCAGCCTACTCACTCCCGAGCGGTTACAGAAAATCCAGGAAGGCATAACAGCCTTTCTGCCGGGGTTCCTCGGTGCCACTTTTAATACCCTTACCACCATCGCCCTGATGTATTTTATGCTGTACTTTATGCTGGTCAACGGTCGGAAGATGGAAGAAACCCTGTATGAATATATTCCCCTGAAAGATAAAAATGTGGAAAGACTGGGTAAAGAGTTCAACACTTTGGTAATTGCCAATGCGGTCGGTATTCCGCTAATAGCGGTAGTACAGGGCATTATTTCCTTAATCGGTTATCTGATTTTCGGGATCCCCCAGCCCTTTTTCTGGTTTGTTATAACCTGTTTCACCGCCATGCTGCCTGTAATAGGCGCAGCTGCAGTGTATGTACCTCTTGGCGTTTACCTGCTGGCCTCCGGCAGCACCTGGCAGGGCATTGCTGTACTGGCGTATGGATTCGGCGTGGTGGGCACCTCAGATAATGTTGCCAGGATGTTGCTGGCCAAAAGAATTGCTGATGTGCATCCGCTCATTACTATATTCGGTGTAATCATTGGCGTTAGTCTTTTCGGCTTCATCGGCCTGATCTTCGGCCCACTGCTTATCTCCATGTTCATCCTTTTACTGGATATCTACGGAAATGAATTTGTGGTTAAAAGAAGGGATATTGCCCAGAAAAAACCTGCTGCAAATAATGACATCCATGATACACCCGGAACAAAATGATCAGCGGTAATAATTATTTTCAGAGATATAATTAATCACGCTGTCGGGCACCATATACCTCACCGATTTACCTTCTTTCAGCCATCTGCGGATATCTGTTGCGGAGATATCGAGCATAGGTGCGTCCAGTATTTCAACCCGGGCGCCAAAGGTATCTGTTATTTCATGTCCCGGCCGGCGGTAAATATAAATCGGGTAGTTTTTCACGATCTGCTCATAATTTTTCCAGCGCGGTAAATTCTGAAAGCTATCGCTTCCCATAATAATAGCAAATTCCTGCGTCGGAAATTTTTCCTGCAAATAAGTGAGGGTATCCACCGTATAGGAAGGCCGGGGAAGGGAAAATTCAATATTGCTGGCGCGCAGCCGCACTTCATCTTTAATAGCCAGTTCCACCAGGTGGAAGCGGTCGTGCTCATTCAGTAAAGCCGATTGTGGTTTCAGCGGGTTATGCGGCGAAACCACCAGCCATACTTTATCAAGATCAGTATTGTGCGCTACGTAATTGGCAATGATCAAATGCCCCGTGTGTATAGGATTAAAAGACCCAAAATACAAGCCTATTCTCATGTTTTCATCGTATAAATTGCCAATGGCTACTTCATTAATGCGTGTAAAAATAGGTATTTATAGCCGGAACATGGAAATAAGGGTTATTCCAGTGGTTTGAATTGCTCGAACACCTGGCCGCAGGCCTTGCAAAAATGGATAGCGCGGCACAACGTAGAGCCAAAAGGAGAACGCAAATACGTTTGTCCGCTGCCGCAATGAGGACAGGGAACCTCCATCATAATTTCTGTGCTTACCTCGCCGGTCAGCACCTTCGGAGGCGCTATTCCAAAGGCTTCCAGCTTCTCCCTGGCTGCAGCCGTCATCCGGTTGCTGTGCCAGTGCTCCTGTTTATCTACCTCAACGTTAACGGCTATACCGAGTTCGTTTTCCAGCACTGTTTTTATATTATGCTGTATATAACCCACTGCCGGACAGGCAGCAAATGTGGGGATCATTTTTATGTGTACTGCGGCTGTATCAAGGGTAACCCCCGTGATCATGCCCAGTTCTACTACGCTTAACACAGGGATTTCCGGGTCCATCACATGGGCCAGCGATTCGTACACTGCTGCTATGGTAATTGTTTGGGACGACATGATTACCAGCTGGCCTCCGTATCCAGATTAAATACTTCACTCATTTCTTTTAACAACGGCTGCAGGTATGGCGTATGGATCCCTTGACGGCCACCGTATACCGGTACAATATCACTGATTTCCGGCAGGTTAAGCGACGCCTTCACCAGCACCGGGTAAACGCGATCCAGCCATCGCTGATACAATACCTTTTCGCCCGGGTATACCTTATCTGCTATCAACACTTCTTCATACTCCTGCGATGGCTCAAAAATACCGGCCGCCAATGCAAATGCATAGTTCAACGCCTGCTGCATGCGGTTGTAGCTTTCCTCCCCAGCCTGGCTCAGTTGCATAATCCAGGCATTGGCATGCAACGTATGATACTTCAATTCCCCTTTTACTTTTTTACTTAACAACCGTAAAGGCTCATAACTGCTGTCCTGCAAGCTCTCATAACGGATCGCTTCCGCCTGGTCAAATAAAAAGTGCCGCATCAGGCTAAAATCATATTCACCATTAGGCATCTCTACCAGGTGCGATGATTTAAACTCCTTCTCCGGCCGCAGAAAAGCAAAGGCATCCGGATGCCGGCCGCCAAGATCCTCATAAAGGATACGGTACAGCGCCCAGGCATGGCCAATTTTGTCCTGCGCCATGGAAGAAAAAGCAATATCCTCTTCCATCACAGGCCCCAGTCCTGTCCATTCAGAATTACGATGCCCCTGGATCAGTTCATCGTCCGCCATTTTTATAATCAGATCTGTTAGTGCTGCGCTGTTTATCATTTGGATTGTTTGAATTTGTTGATCTTTTCCATCACTTTAAAGCCGCTGGCATCACGATAGGTTTTCTCCATATTGTTGGCAAACATATCTTCATCTTCCACATCAAAAGCCAGAATATCTGCACTTTTCACCACCCAGAGATTTACGCATTTCTTACGCCTGGCAAATTGCTCCTTTGCAAACACCAGCGCCAGTTGAGGATCGGGAGCATGTACACACCCTACATGCTCGTGATGGGCGCCTCTTTTTTCCTGGTGAAACACCTCATATATATTCCAGTTTTCCCCTTCCTCTACTTTCACTACCTCCCCGGCTTCGCCTAATTTCAGCCGGTTTACCCGGGGATCTAAAGAATCGTTAGACATGAATATTTAAGTGATTTTAATGATAACGTATAGATTGCTAAATGATCCTATGCAACTGGTAACACCCGTTTTTCCATCGGTTTCATAAGCGCTTTGCGCACCCACCGGCCCCGCTCTTCCGCCCATTTGCGTACCTGCAATCGTTCCATATTACACGGGCCTCCGCCATTGATCACCCTGAAAAACTCATCCCAGTCGGGGTCTGAATATTCCCAGCGGCCGGTTGCTGTATTTTTACGCAGAACCGGGTCCGGCAGGGTAAGTCCCAGCTCCCATATCTTGGGCACATAAGATTCCAGGAATTGATTCCTCATATCATCATTACTGGCCATCTTCACTTTCCATTGCATTAATTTTTCGCTGTGGCTGGAACTTTTATCAGGAGGACCAAAGAAATGCATAATGGGCTGCCACCAACGGTTAAGGGCATCCTGCAACATTTGTTTCTGTGCCGGGGTTCCTGTTGCCAGTTCAATAAAAGCATCATGCCCCTGTTTGAGATGGAAACTTTCTTCATAACAAATGCGCTCCAGCGCTCTGCAATACGGCCCATAAGAACCTTTGGCATTGGCCACCTGGTTTACAATTGCCGCCGCATCAATCAGAAAGCCGATAACGGCCACATCGGCCCAGGTTTCGGCAGGATAATTAAATACATTGGAATACTTGGATTTCCCGCTGAGTAGGTCATTGATCATGGCTTCCCTCGATTTTCCCAGCGTTTCGGCTGCGTTGTAAAGTAATTGCCCGTGACCTATCTCGTCCTGTACCTTGGCAATCAGTGCCAGTTTACGCTTAAAGCCCGGCGCCCTGGTAATCCAGGTGCCTTCCGGCAATGCTCCTATAATCTCGGAATGAGCGTGTTGCTCAATAAGGCGTATCAGCTGCCGGCGATATTCTGCCGGCATCCAGTCGCCGGGTTCTATCTTTTCTCCATTGGCTATACGAGCTTCAAATGCAGCAAGCTTTTCAGGTTCATCATGCTGTTGTTCTTCCCGCAACTGATTCCTGTTGGGCTCATCAAAAATATATCCACCGCCGTACATAATGCGATTGTTTTGGTTGGTAGTAAATTACGGAAAAAAGACCGTTTCAGCAGGAATAGATTGTTAAAACACCGGAAACCAAATGTTATAGAATCGCCAAATTTTCCCGGCATGAAACAGATAGCCGGTCATTCCCTTAATTTTATTGACTGCAATCTGATAATGCTGTCGGCTGTTACCATACTGAGCTTTCTGTTACTGCCACCCGGGGATAAAAAGCCATGCCCGGGAAATCATCGCTTTACCGTTATTCAGCTCAGCTTTGAAGAAAAACAATCACCGGCTCTCTCCGGCTCTGATACTATTTACTATGATTTTGAAAGAAAACTGCAATGGGACGATTTCCAGGCCAAACCATCGCCCAATGGCCCCAGTGCGGCGGTATCCTACACCAGCTTCGCCTATGAAGGCAACAGCAACCTGGTAAACGATACCCTCAGAATCACTTTAAGGCTGCAGGTCTTTTTTATAAAAAGCGCTTCCTGGGTACGGCCGGAAACCAGGAACAGCTACGCCCTGGCGCATGAACAGCTCCATTTCGATATAACCCGCCTGGTAGCGGAACGGTTTAAACAAAAGCTCCGGCAAACAGCATTAAACCGCGACGACTACGATAGTATCATACAATATCAGTACCTTCAGTCCTTCCGGGAAATGAACCGCCTTCAATACCGGTTCGACCAGGAAACCCGCCACGGGCTTAATGTTGCAGAACAGATCCGCTGGCGGGATAAAGTAAATGTAGGCCTTAAAAATAACGGCGTGCTTCCGGAAGAACTCGGCACTGAAGGTATTAACTTTACACCCATACAATAACAACCCGTTTTAACGTTTATTCTCAGCGGTTATGCAGCATAAAAAAGGATCTATGCAACCAAATAACTTTTACAACTCACTACTCACCGGCCTGGCGCTCATTTTTTTGATGTCGGCCTGTAATAAAAAAGACAGCAGCACTCCGCGGAACAGGGGGAATAACAGTCCAACCGGCTCGGTTAACGACAGCATCTTTTTTATAGCAAAAGATATTTACCTCTGGAACGACGTATTGCCCGATTCAGCCACCTTTAAGCCCAATCAATATCCTAACCCGATACAGATGTTTGATGCGCTGACAACCTATAAAAAAGATGCTTCCGGTAATAACCTGGACAGGTATAGCTTTATAGACAATGGTGGTACATCCAGGGCCTTACAACAGGGTATTGCCGGCGATATTGGCTTCGAAGTAGGCTACCAGACAGATACGACGCTGTTCGTAGTATATGTATACCCCGGCTCACCGGCAGATAAAGCCGGCATAAAAAGGGGATGGGAATTGATCAATGTAAACGGGGTTACCCGGTTCCGTGTAAACGACGGCACTACCGACAACATGCTGAATACTGCTTTTGGCAGTGAAAGCGCCACCTGGGGCTTCCGTAAGCCGGATAACAGCACCCAGCAGAACACTTTAGCCCGTACAGACTATAAACTGAATCCTATTCTTTACTCCCACTTATATGATTTCAGCGGCAATAAGATCGGCTACTTTGTATTCAATAACTTTGTAGCATTAGCTGATGTGAAAGCACAGATAGATTCGATTTTTGATGCCTATACCAAAGCCGGTGTAAAACAGGTGATCATCGATCTGCGATATAATGGCGGCGGGCTTATTGAAACGGCAGAATATCTTGCCAACATACTGGTACCAGCGGCGAAAACCAATACCACTATGTATTCCCAGTTTTTTAATAACAACGTAACTACTAATAATTTCGGCCCTTACTTTAAATATATGAAGGCGGTGCCTTATTATCCCAGCGTAAACTGGTCGGATATCTTTTACAGTGAAGCTACTACTTACAAAACAGCGAGGTTCCAGAAAAGCGGCGCCCTGGCCCTGAACAAGGTCACTTTCCTGGGAACACGCAATACGGTATCTGCAAGTGAACTGCTGTATAACGTACTGAAACCGGTAATGACCACTAAACTTGTTGGAAGCAATACCTATGGCAAACCGGTTGGTTTTATCAATATTTCCTTTGGCAAATACGATATGTATGCCGTGAACTTCCAGACAAAAAATGCAGCTAACGAAGGCGATTATTTCAGCGGCCTTCCGGCCGATATAAGAGCAGATGATGATTTCTCCCTCGATTGGGGCTCCCTGAGCGACCCCATGCTACGCGCTGCGCTCACCGATATGGGCGTTGCTGCAGGCTCATTAGGCCGCATGGCCAGATCAAACGGGAACAGGATCGCAGTAACTCCTGCCAACAGGCTGGAATCCACCAAGTTTAAAGGAATGATCCAAACTATAAGGAAATAATATTACCGGCCGGTAGCTCCTCCGCAAAGGGTTACCGGCTTTTCTCTACATCGTTCTGGCCCCACTGTATTTGTTCTCCGGCATATCACTATCCAGCTTTTTCACTACCTCCAGCACAGCCTGCACTGCCCTGTAATAAAAAGAATGGTTAATACGGGAGTATTCATCAGTAACACGGTGATAATCCGGGTGATCCTCCACGCCAAAATACAGGAACGGTATCTTCTGTTTAAAGAATTCATACTGGTCGCTCTGTTTCGTCCAGTCGTCTGCCCCGCTTTCTGGCTTGTCGTGCCCCGCTATGAGCTTCACACTGCTACGTGCGGCTACCTCATCAGTATACTTTTTCAGGTCCGGAAACTGCTGTGTGCCGCATACATACAGCTCATTTTTATCATTGTGGGCAATCATGTCCATGTTAATATTCTGGCGCATCTGTGTAACCGGTACCGGCGGCTGTGCTACAAAGGCTTTAGCTCCTTGCAATCCCTCTTCTTCCCCGTCAAATGCTGCGAAAATGAGGGTATAACGGGGAGGGTGCTTTTTAAAGTATGCAGCTATTGCCAGTAATCCGCCAATGCCGGAAGCATTATCATCTGCACCGTTGAATACAGTGTCTGCGCCGTTTGTTTTGGAATTACCAAGATGATCATAATGTGCAGAGATAACGATCACCGTGCTCAGCTTCCCCGGGATATAGCCGTACAGGTTAGTGCCCATTATTTTTTTATCTCCTTCCTGGAAATAGAAAGGATACTCATAGGTGTCATGATAGGCGGATATCCCGATTTTTTTGAAACGGTCCAGGATATAGAATTGCGCCATACGGCTGCCCCGGGTACCGGTTTTCCGGCCCTCCATCTTATCGGCCGACAGGGTGCGCACATCCTTCATTAGTTGTGCTGAATCAATGGATGTTTGCGCCAGTGCAGGAAGCGCAAAGAGCAGGCAAAAGCTGTAACAAAGCCATTTCATAAACATTGCATTTATGGTTAACTATACCTGCAATGTACAAGATATTATTTGAAGATATTAAAGATGATCAAACTGCACACATAGGCCAGTGCAGTCATATAAACAAGCTGTATCACCGGGTATTTCCATGATTTGGTTTCCCGTTTTACAATCGCCATAGTGCTCATACACTGCATAGCGAATGCATAGAAAATCATTAAAGATAACCCTGAAGCCAGTGTATAAACCGGCGCTCCGTCAGGCCAGGTAGCCGACGATAATTTTTCCCGGAGCGTGGCATTATTATTATCCGGGTCCTCTCCTACACTGTAAAGCGTAGCCATAGTACCTACAAATACTTCGCGGGCGGCAAAAGAAGTGATCAGTGCAATACCGATTTTCCAGTCAAATCCCAACGGACGGATAGCCGGTTCAATGGTATGACCAAGCATACCTGCGTAGGAATTGGATAATTTGGCCGATTGGAACTCTTTATTAAGTACAGCTGCTTCCGGAGAATCTTCCGGGACTTTGGATAACAGCTGCTCATATTTCGCATGTACGGGCTCCATCCTGCTCGATGGTCCGTAAGAAGCCAGGAACCAGAGGATCACAGATATTACCACAATCACCTTACCGGCATCTTTCACAAATATTTTTGCTTTCTCCACCATTGTTGTTCCCACATTGGCCCAACGTGGTGAGCGATAAACCGGTAACTCCATGATGAAGTAGCTTTTTTCCTTAATCCGCACAAAGAGTTTCATGATCGCTGCGATAAAGATAGCCATGAAAAAGCCCAGCAGGTAAAGCCCCATCATAATAAGCCCCTGCAAACCCAGTATACCGAAAACCCGTTTATCGGGGATGACCAGTGCGATCATCATGGTATAAATAGGCAACCTTGCAGAACAGCTCATTAAGGGCGTTACCATTATAGTGATCAGGCGTTCCTTTTTATTCTCAATGGTACGGGTGGCCATGATGGCGGGTACCGCACAGGCTACACCGCTTATCAGCGGCATCACGGATTTTCCGTTTAATCCTACCTGCCGCATAAGACGATCGGTCAGGAAGCTGATACGGGCCATATAACCGGTATCTTCCAGTATAGTGATCAAACCAAACAGGATCATGATCTGCGGGATGAATACCGCAAAACCACTGATACCAGCCAGTATTCCGTTTATAAAGAAGTCGGTGATTTTATTATCGGGCAGGGCGCTGCTCAGCCATCCGCTTAACGCGCCGAAGCCACCCTCGATCCAGTCCATGGGATAGGATGCCAGCCAGAAAATACTTTGAAACAGGAGAAACATCACTACCAGAAGTATTACATATCCCCAGAACCGGTGCAGCAGCAGGTCGTCTATTTTTTCAGAACGCAGTTGTTTCTGCAGCGGATCAGTTTCCACTACCGTTGCCTTCATGATATGCTTGATCCGGCTATATCGCTGCATGATCTCCTCTGCCTGGATCTTCGTTTTATTAAACTGGTGTTTTTCCAGCGACTGATGAATTGCCTGTTTACGGACCTTGTCCACGAAAGGCAGGTCATCTACATTAACGGCTATATGTAAAGCGCCATAGTCGCTTTTTACGGGTACCGTTTTCCTGACCTCTTCAATTACGTCTTTGGCCAGTGCATTGTTATTGATAAAATCCCTGGGAGGCGTGCTGTAATGCGACCTCATTGCCAGGTCTATTACTTTCTTTATCTCCGTAACGCCTTTGTTCTTCCGGGGATTGATTGATACCACAGGCACCCCCAGTTCTCTTTCCAATCCGTCCAGGTCGATCTCCACTCCTTTCTTACGCGCAATGTCCATCATCGTGAGAGCGATGATCACCGGGATTTTAAGATCAATGATCTGGGAACAGAACAGCAGGTTACGTTTCAGGTTGGAAGCATCTGCTACTATGATTACCAGACGAGGAGTATCTTCATTCTGCTGGTTGATCAGCACATCGTAGGTAACATATTCATCGGCGCTTTTGGGATACAGGCTGTAAGTTCCCGGCAGGTCAATAATATTGGCTGTTACGCCTGGTGCTATCTGGGCGGTCCCGGTTTTTTTGTCGACCGTTACACCCGGAAAATTACCCACCTTCTGGTTTAAGCCGGTGAGCGCATTAAAAAGGGAACTTTTACCACTATTCGGATTACCTACCAGCGCAATGTTTATGGGAGCCTGCATTCCTTATCTTATCCTATTTATTAATATTAATTGCTGAATGTGCAAAGTTAAACATTAATCGGCCGGTGGAATGATCCGATCGGGAAAATCTCAGAAAGGTAATCTTCTGGAAAAGATAAAGCGAAAACAAGGCCTTTGTTTTCGCTTTATCTTTTTTAAAATTAAGTGTTTATATATAGATCAACTGTGGAACATATTAATGAGGGAATAAGCCAGGAAAGATACATCTCCTTCAATTGGCTGACTTTTTTTAACCGCTTTAACGGCGTTCTCGGCGGCTGGCCCTTTATAACGGTATCCTTCATTGGAAGAATCGGTGGCTGGTTTTTCAGGCGCCGGTTTCTTCTCGTCGGAATCATTGGTACCGTCCGGTGTCATTTTCAGATTCAGTGGTCCGGGCTGATCGTTATCAAAATCATTATCCCAGTTATCTTCATCACGGCTATACCAGCTCACATCATAGTTGCGGCGTACTTCCCGGTCCATTTCAATATTTTTCCCTACCGGAACTCTGATGGTTACAGTAACCCGCTGACCACGGTATTTTGAGTGCGGGGGCAGGGAAAAACCTTCCGGCAGGTACAGTACGGAATCCTGTTGATTCAGGTGGAAAGCGATATCATGTGCCAGCATCTTTGCCTGTTGAACAGTACGGCCCCTGGAGAAGCGTGATACATCCACAGAAAAGCTGTCGGTTGTACTTTTTTCTATTCTTATACGGATATAGTTAATCAGTACAGTATCGTCTGCAATCAGCAGGTGATCATCAAAAAAGCTAATATCATCTCCGTTGATATCCGAAAGAATGCCTGGCGTTCTTTTCAGGATCAGCTTCCCTTTCGACGGCTGTTGAATGGCTATTGTTTCAGTTTCGGTGGCTGGTCTTCTGAAGTCTTTTACAAAAGAAGTAGCAATGATAGCGGCAAAAGCCAATCCGAGTAACCACAGGAAAGTCAGGGTATAACCCGCATAGCGGTTGCTTTCCTTTACACCTGTGAGTTTACGGATGATAAAAATCACCAGTGCAACGATCGGGATGCCTATCAGCAGGCCAATAGCAGGCCACAACAGCATACTTTGCACCGGGGCGCCGAGTAACAGATCCTTAATGGGGAATAGGGCCGCGGAAGTGGCCGCAATGGCTATTCCTGCCACTATCAGGCAGATCAGCATCACTACAGCAAAGAAATAAAAGAACCCCTTGGTAACGGCTACCAACACTTTTCCCAATCCACTGGCCAGGCTCACAAAAAAGCGTTCAATATCATTACCTACCTGCTTGCCGCGACCCTGAGAAAAATTTCGGATATCATCTCCTACATTTTTCATCTGGCCTTTCATATGATTTAACTCATCCTGGATAGTGGATTTTATGGTATTAAGATCCACCTTTTCTCCCCTCATTTCCAGCTTTTCCGCTGCAGTGTCGGCCGAGGGTGTGGCTATCCACAGGATGAAGTATACCAGGATACCAGTACCAAAACCTCCAATTGCCAGGAGGGCAAATATGATACGGAAAATCACGGGATCGATATTAAAATAGGCACCTAAACCACTACATACACCACTTAATACCTTGTTGTCCGGATCGCGGTACAGGCGTTTGCGGGGGCGGGGAATATATCCGGCATATGGATCATCCTCTTTTTGCTGCTGGCTGTTTTCCCCTGCAACGTCGTCGAACTGCTCCGGCGTGCCCATGGAAGCTTTCACGGCAATTACATCTTCGTCTGTAATGCAATGAGCACCTTTCTTCAGTTTATCCTGGAATATTTCAGCAATGCGGCTTTCAATATCAGATACGATTTCATCCCCACCCTCCTCTTTCGAGAAATATTTCTTCAGGCTGCCGAGATACTGGTTCAGTATCTCATACGCGCTATCCTCAATGGGGATAAGGCGGCCCGAAAGGTTTATGTTGATTATCTTTTTCATTACCAGTTGATTTTAGGTTTTAGGTAGTCTTCCTTTACAGGGGTGTACTATTTTGTGTTAATTGATGTACGGCATTAGCCAGTTCGTTCCAGGTACTTTCCAGCTCCTTATAAAAGGTTTCCCCTTTTTCTGTCATGGAAAAATATTTCCGTGGGGGACCTGAACTGCTTTCTACCCAGCGGTAGGTGAGCAATTCTGCATTTTTCAATCTTGTTAGTAAAGGATAAAGTGTGCCTTCCAGGATATCCAGCTTCGCTTCCTTCATCTTTTCGATGATATCTGAAGGGTAAGCTTCTCCTTGCTTAATGACGGACAAAATGCAAAACTCCAGCACTCCCTTCCTCATCTGCGATTGTGTGTTATCAATATTCATGGCAAGTGAGCTTTAATGTTTTTTCTAATGGTGGTTTCTGACCTGTTATAAAAGTATTTGATAGCTATTCTTTCAACTTTATGATACAAAAATAAGAAACTTTTACTACTATGCAATACACAATACCATAGAAAGCAAAATAACTTGCTTAAAATGTTACCCGGTTAAACCAGCAGAAGCCGGTAGGAGTTTGCCTTTCCTGCGAAAAAAAAGTTATAACCTGTATTTTAGAATAGTGATGACCGGTCTGTAATAAGGATGAATGGAAGATTGCGGCTGATATGGCTTTTTTATGTTAAAAGCCTTTAACATTTTTTTAATTGGGTATTTAACTATATTATGGTTATCCTCTATTACATTTGCATCAGGCGTATTTACACATGAAGAAATTAATTGGCATATTCCTTCTGACACTGATGGTGTCACAACTGCTTCCGATCAAGGAAGTAGGGAAGCTGCTGTTTAATAACCAGATTGTGGAAGAACACCCGGTTGATTGTGGTGGCGATCATATAAAGATTGCGAAGGAACTGAAGTTCTGTAAACAGTTTGATGAAATCCAATTTAATCCGCTGCTCATTCTTGGTATTTTACAATATCATTTAATGGAAGACATTCCTAGCAATCCCGCTCAGGAAATTCATGCTCCCCCTCCCAATATGCATCTCGCATAATTTCGTTCAGCCGTTGTAGTTACAGCAGCTGTATTCTAGATTCATTTGTTACCGATTATTTCAAACACTACCCAGGCTACGTGTATCCACAAGGCGATACCTGTATTAAAGCCGTTAATGGTAGTACTATTCTATCATTGTAGCTTCCACGGTTGCGGCATATTGCTGCTATCCGGAAGTGCGATCCCTAAACGGAAAAGCGTATTTTATGAACAAGCAAACATCATTATTCTCTAATATAAAAGGCGATTTTTCAGCCGGCCTTGTTGTTTTCCTCATTGCGGTGCCATTGTGCCTGGGTATTGCCCTGGCCTCCGGAGCCCCCCTGTTTGCCGGTATGATTTCCGGTATCATCGGTGGCCTGGTGATCGGCTTTTTAAGTGGCTCGCAATTGAGTGTAAGCGGACCCGCAGCTGGTCTTACTGCCGTTGTGCTGGTAGCTATTACCAAACTCGGCGCATTCGATATATTCCTCCTGAGTGTGGTAATAGGCGGCGCCATCCAGCTTATCCTGGGATTAATCAAAGCAGGTACAGTAGCCAACTACTTTCCTTCCAATGTGATCACAGGTATGCTTACCGCTATCGGTATTATCATTATCCTCAAACAAATACCTCATGCATTTGGCTACGACGCCGATTCTGAAGGTGATTTTACTTTTTTTCAGGTAGATGGAGAAAATACTTTCAGCGCTTTGTTGTCTACGATTAACCACATTAACCTTGGCGCAACGCTGATCACCATTGTTTCCATTTTCATTATTCTGTACTGGAGCAAGATCCCGAAGCTCAATGTAGTGCCAGCGCCACTGGTAGCAGTAATTACCGGCATATTGCTCAATATGGCATTTTCCGGCAGTGAGCTGCTGGCACTGGGATCTAATCACCTGGTAACCTTACCGGTACCAAGCAGTTTTGGCGATTTCGTTAGCCAGTTCACCCTGCCTAACTTCAGCGCCATTACCAACAAGGATGTGTGGATCACCGGTATCACTATTGCTATAGTAGCCTCTGTGGAAACCCTCCTGAACGTAGAAGCCACGGATAAGCTCGATCCCATGAAGCGTCATACTTCTCCTAACAGGGAACTGAAAGCTCAGGGGATTGGTAACATGATCAGTGGTTTAATTGGCGGTTTGCCTATTACATCCGTAATCGTGCGCTCCAGCGCCAACATCAATGCCGGCGCCAAAACCAAAATGGCCACCATGACACATGGTGCATTATTATTGGTTTGTACTGCATTGATCCCGGGATTATTAAACAAGATTCCGCTGGCTACCCTGGCGGCAGTGTTGCTGGTAACCGGTTACAAATTGTGCAAAATTTCCATTTTCAAGGAAATGTTCAAAAACGGCAAGTATCAATGGGTACCTTTTGCAGTAACGGTAGTAGCCATTGTGTTTACAGACCTGCTGGTTGGTATCGCACTGGGTATGGCCGTAAGCATAATAGCCATCCTGCGCGGTAATATGAAAAGCTCTTACTATTTCAGGAAAGAGAAATATCATAGCGGCGACAGCATCCGGCTGGAACTGGCACAGGAGGTTTCTTTCCTGAACAAGGCCAGCATCCTGCTTACACTGGATCATATGCCGGAAAATATCACACTGGTAATTGATGCACACAAAACAGCTTATATCGACTTTGATGTACTGCAGACTATACGCGAATTCAAAGACATTAAAGCGCCGCAGAAAAATATCAAAGTAATCCTGACGGGGTTTAAATCTGTGTACAATATTCAAAACACACCAGACCTCTCTGTTGAAGAACAAAACCGGCTGAACTCTCCGCAGGTACACACTATTTCTTCCGGCAACCACAAGGAGTTGCTGAAAGAGCTGCAATTGAATTAAAGGCTTTAGCCTTTGACTGAAGGAAAAGCAACGGATTCTAACTCCGTCCATTTTTTAATTTCAAAAAATGACAATAATGAAGACGCTTAATAAATTATCTCAAGCCAATATATCTCCAAAGAAAGCACTGGAATTGCTAAAAGCCGGTAACACCCGGTTTGTGGATAACCTCCGCGTGAACCGTAATCTTCTTCAAATGGTGAACGACACCTCCGACGGACAATGGCCTATGGCGGCAATTGTAAGTTGTATGGATTCCCGCACCTCTGCAGAATTGATCTTTGACCAGGGGCTGGGTGATATTTTCAGCATCCGTTTAGCCGGCGCCGTTATTTCTGATAACGTACTGGGCAGTCTTGAGTACGCCTGTAAGGTAGCCGGTTCCAAATTCATAGTGGTGCTGGGCCATACTAAATGCGGTGCAGTTAAAGGAGCCTGCGATACAGTGGAAATGGGTAATCTCACCGGATTACTGAATAAAATAACACCTGCCGTTTTTGCAGAAAAATCTGTTAAAGAAGACCGTACTTCTCACAACAGTAAATTTGTGGAAGCTGTAAATAAGATCCACGTAGAACGCTCTGTTCAGGCTATTATGGAGCAAAGCAACATTCTGCGCGACATGATACAGAAAGGTGAGGTAGGTATTATCGGCGCTATTTACGATGTGGAAACCGGGATTGTGAGCTTTATGGAACATACCCTGATCCTCGAAAATAACAAACCGGAAGAGGCAACAGCAGTAGCTGTTTAACCGCCTGCGCCTTTTATAGAAGAGAATAAACTTGCTTTTTCGTAAAAAAGAGGGAGGCACTGATAACATGTTTGATCAATTATTTAAAGGCATTGACCAAACTGTTATTGGCAGCCTCCTTTTTTATATCTGTTGCAGCCGGGTTGCAGCCTGTTCCAACGTAGCCTGCTTCTTTGCAAAGCAAAACCGGATTACATGATCATCTTTTCCATCCTGGTAGAATGCTGAAACCGGGATCACGGCCACACCAAATTCTTTGGTCATACGAATAGCAAAATCCTTATCTCCTTCATTTGAGATCCTGTCGTACTTCATCAGTTGAAAATAACTCCCCTGGCTGGCCAGCGGGGTGAAACGGGTATCTTTCATCAACTCCAGGAAATAATCTCTTTTCTGCTGGTAAAACGCCGGCAACTCAAGATAATGTGACGGTGTTTCCAGGAATTTTGCCAGGCCATACTGCATGGGCGTATTCACTGAAAAGCAGAGGTATTGATGTACTTTCCTGTACTCTTTCATCAGGTGTTCCGGCGCCACGCAATACCCCATTTTCCAGCCGGTATTATGGAATACTTTGCCAAAGGAAAATGTAACAAAGCTGTTGCGGAAAATAGCCGGGTATCGCAATATGCTGTGATGCTGTGCGCCGTCAAATACCAGGTGCTCATATACTTCATCCGATAATACAATCAGGTTAAACTCATCCACCAGTTTTTCCAGTTCCTTTATATCATTTTCCTGTAAGATGCTTCCCGTGGGATTATGCGGGGTATTAAGCATAATCATCCTGGTGCGGGGCGTAATTTTACTTCTCACTTCATCCCAGTTGATCCGGTAACCGGGAAAGGACAACGGGATCAATACCGGCACTCCGCCGTTTACCAGTACATTGGGAATATAGCTGTCGTATGCCGGTTCAAAAATGATCACTTCATCACCCGGATGTATACACGTAGCAATGGCTGTAAAAATAGCATAGGTGCCTCCTGGCGTAATTGTGATGGCCGTATCAGGATGTACTTCGTGCTGGTAAAGATGGCTGATTTTCGCAGCAATGGCATTACGGAGCTGTAAAAGTCCCGGCATCGGGGCATATTGGTTATGCCCTTGCTGCATAGCCTCATTTACCATTGCTTTCAGCTCATCGCTGCAGTCGTAATCGGGAAATCCCTGGGAAAGATTGATTGCCTGGTGGGAAGCCGCCAGGGCAGACATGACGGTGAATATAGTAGTGCCTACGTTGGGCAGTTTTGAGATCATTGCCGGATTTTTAATGTTGAAATTCAGACGTTTGTTAGCAGGAAAACTTTCCGCCATTAAATATCTGAATTTCAATATCAAAAATCATAAAAATATTTACAGGAACTTCTCGCCTTTATTGCGCTTGATTTCTCCTACATATTCCTTGATCTGCTGTTCATTTTCTTTTTTGCAGATGAGCAGCACATCCTGGGTATCTATAACGATGAACTCGTCCAGTCCCTGCAAAAGCACCAGCTTTTCATTAGGCACTTTTACCATGCATTTGGTGGCGTCTATCACTACCACATTTTTTCCCTGCACAGCGTTGCCCAGATAATCTTTTTCCAGGTTCTCATAGGCAGAGGCCCAGGTGCCTAAGTCGCTCCAACCAAAGTTGGAGGGGATAACATACACATTGCTGGCCTTTTCCATGATACCGTAATCAATGGAAATATTGGTGCATTGAGGGTATACTTTCTCCATCACCTCTTTCTCCTGTGGCGTATTGAGTGCAGGAGTGGCCTGTTCAAAGAGCTCATCTATCTCCGGGAGGTATTGTTTAAAAGCTGCCAGGATGGTTTTTACATTCCAGACAAAGATGCCGGCATTCCAGAGGAAATCGCCGCTTTGGAGAAATGTTTTGGCCAGCTCCAGGTTAGGCTTTTCAGTAAAGGTTTTGACCTGGTACACATTATCTGCCACATGTTGTGGTTCAAACTGGATGTAGCCGTAACCGGTATCGGGACGGGTTGGTTTGATGCCCAGTGTAACCAGGGCGCTGTTTTTCTGTACAAACAACAACGCGTTTAAACAGGCGCTGGTAAATGCAGGTCCATCCATAATGAGATGGTCTGCCGGTGCACAAATAATGTTGGCCAGCGGGTCCTGTTTATGGATTTTGTGAGAAATATAAGCAACGCAGGGTGCTGTATTTTTACGGGATGGTTCGCTCACAATGTTGGCTATGGGCAATTCCGGTAACTGATCACTCACCTTTCCGGTATATTGGTGATGAGTTACCACAAATATATTTTCCTTGGGGATGAACTGCGCAAAGCGTTCATAAGTCCATTGGAGGAGGGTTTTCCCTGTGTTCAGGATGTCCAGGAACTGCTTGGGATTGTCTGTGCGGCTGTGGGGCCAGAACCTGCTGCCTATTCCCCCTGCCATTATTGCCACATAAAAATGGCTGTTCAGCTGTGTCATTTCTAAATAATTCCTTCTCTGATTAAATCGTGTAAGTGAATAATTCCCTGATATCGCTCACCGTCCATCACCAGCAGTTGGGTAATATCGTGCTGGCGCATCATTTCCAGTGCGTTAATGGCCAGTTGATCCTGCTGGATCATTTTCGGGTGAAGCGACATTATATCTTTCGCCGTTACAGCTGCTGTAGGAACTTCTTTCTCCAGCATTCTGCGCAGGTCACCATCTGTAATAATTCCCTTAAGCAACCCATTTTCATCCACTACAGCGGTAACTCCCAGCATTTTGGATGAAATTTCCACAATTACTTCTCTTAAAGAGCTGTTAGCCAATACCTGTGGTGCTTTATGCTGTTTGCTGAGATCTGCTACCTTAAGGTACAATTTCTTTCCTAAAGCGCCACCGGGATGGAACTTGGCAAAATCTGCTGCAGTAAATCCGTGCCATTCTATCAGGCAAACCGCCAGGGCATCACCCATTACCAGCTGGGCAGTGGTGCTGGTAGTAGGTGCCAGGTTATTTGGACAGGCTTCCTGACTAACGGTGGTATTGAGTATTAAATCTGCCTCCTGGGCTAAAAACGAGCTGGTATTCCCCACCATGGCGATCAGCGTGTTGCCAAAATTCTTCACCAGGGGAACAAGTACCTTGATTTCAGCAGAAGTGCCGCTTTTAGAGATACACATCACCACATCCTCCTCCCTGATCATCCCCAGGTCTCCGTGGATGGCATCTGCTGCATGCATGAAAAGTGCTGGTGTACCGGTAGAATTAAATGTGGCCACTATTTTTTGGGCGATAATGGCGCTTTTGCCAATGCCCGTTACCACCAGTCTTCCCTGGCATTGTGCAATCGTTTCAACAACTTTCTCAAAATCTGCATCTATAAACTGTTGCAAATCATTAATAGCTGATGCCTCCATCGCAATTGTACGCCTGGCTACCTGTCCTATATTGATAGTTTGATTCCTTTTCATGATGATTTACAAATTTATCATTTTTTAACCAGCACTGGAACGGTCTGGTAATTTATATTGATACTCCGCGCTTTTTTAAGTAACTTCGTGTCCCCTAAAAAACATATAAATATATTTCGTCATTTGTTGGTTCTTTAGAGTTAAAATTTGAATGCAATGGCTGTTGTTAAGGAACGTTTGATGGATGCATTACGCGAACACTTCGGGTTCGATTCCTTTAAGGGAAATCAGGAAAAAATTATAAATAGCATCCTCTCAGGCAAAGATACTTTTGTGATAATGCCGACCGGCGGAGGTAAATCATTATGCTATCAATTACCGGCGCTGATGAAGCCGGGTTGTGCACTGATCGTTTCCCCCCTTATTGCGCTGATGAAGAACCAGGTGGATCTGGTAAGAGGCTACAGCAGTAAGGACAATGTGGCGCACTTTCTGAATTCTACCTTATCCAAGGCGCAGATCAAGAAAGTACGGGCTGATCTCACGGCAGGGAAAACCAAGCTGCTGTATGTAGCCCCGGAAACCCTTACCAAACAGGAAAACCTGGATTTCTTCAAGGAGCTTGAGATCTCATTTATTGCGGTAGATGAAGCACACTGTATTTCCGAATGGGGTCACGACTTCAGGCCGGAATACCGCCGTTTGAAGGAAATGATTGACCAGATCAGTGGAAAACTGCCCATCATTGCGCTAACCGCTACTGCTACCCCGAAAGTGCAGAGCGATATCGTGAAGAATCTCGGACTAAATAAGGCTAATATCTTTATTTCTTCCTTTAACCGTCCAAACCTGTATTATGAGATCAGGCCCAAACGCAAAAAGGAACAGACGATTAAAGATATTGTGAAATTTATACATCAGCATAAAGGCAAAAGCGGTATTATTTACACACTGAACCGTAAAACCACCGAAGAACTGGCAGATATGCTGGTGGCTAACGGCGTAAAGGCGGTGGCATACCATGCCGGCCTGGACCCTTCCACCAGGGCGCAGCGCCAGGATATGTTCCTTCATGAAGATACAGAAGTAATTGTGGCCACCATTGCGTTCGGAATGGGAATCGATAAACCCGACGTACGATTTGTCATCCATTATAATATTCCCAAAAGCCTGGAAAATTATTACCAGGAAACTGGTCGCGCCGGAAGGGACGGACTGGAAGGACATTGTATCTGCTATTATTCCCATAAAGATGTACAGAAACTGGAACATCTCATGCGCGATAAATCGCTCAGTGAACGTGAAATGGGCGCGCAGCTGATTAACGAAACCGTGGCCTACGCGGAAAGCGCTGTATGCCGGCGCAAAGTTATTCTTCATTACTTCGGTGAACATTACGATACGGAAAATTGCGGACAATGCGATAACTGCCGCAATCCAAAAGAAAAAATAGAAGTAAAAAACCGGGTAGTGATCATGCTGAAAGCTATCCGCTCGCTTGAAGAACGCTTTGGCAGTGAATATGTGATCAATATCATCACTGGGAAAACCAGCCCGCAGATCAGTACTTACCGCCACGATAAACTTGATGTTTTCGGAGAAGGAAAAGAGTTTGATGCACATTTCTGGAACTCGCTGATGCGCCAGATGATGCTGGAAGGCCTGATAGAAAAAGATATCGAAGAATACGGCTTACTGAAAGTAACCGATAAGGGCGCCAAATTCCTCAAAAAGCCATACTCCATCATGGTGGCGCTGAACCACCAGTTTGATGAAGATACACTGGATGAAGAGGAAGATGCGGCCGCAGAAGCGCAGGCTTCTGCCGATCCTGCTCTCTTTGAAATGCTGAAGGAACTGCGCAAAAAAGTATCAAAGGAAAAGAATCTTCCTCCCTTTGTTATCTTCCTGGAAACATCCCTGGAAGATATGGCCACCCAGTATCCCACTACTGTACAGGAACTGGAAAAGATCCAGGGCGTAAGCAAGGGTAAAGCGATCCGCTATGGCAAACAGTTCCTGGACGTGATCACCAAATATGTGGAGGAGAACAATATCACCAAGCCGGACGATTTTGTGATGAAGAGCGTGGTGAATAAAAGCGGGATGAAAGTATTCATCATCCAGAATATCGATAAAAAAATACCACTCGAAACCATAGCGAAAAATAAAGAGCTCTCCCTCTCCCAGTTACTCGATGAGATGGAAACCATTGTAGCCAGTGGTACCAAACTGAACATCGATTATTGTTTGGATGAAGAACTGGACGACTATGCACAGGATGAGATCATGGAATATTTCAAAGGATGCGAAACATCCAGTCTTGCGCTCGCCAGGGAAGAACTGATTGAAAATGATTATTCGCTGGAGCAGTTAAAGCTAATGCGTATAAAATTCCTGGTAGTATACGGCAACTAATGCTGGTTACCCGGGCCATACCACAACAAATGAGCATCAAACAAATACAGGAAACCATCGCACCTGTCAGGGAACAGGTTGTAACACACCCCTTATATGCTGAACTGCAAACATTGGATGATGTTCGCGTTTTTATGCAATACCATGTATATGCCGTATGGGATTTCATGTCTTTACTGAAAGGATTGCAGCAACAGCTTACCTGCGTTAATGTACCCTGGATACCAGCCGGCAGCGCTGCTACCCGTTATCTGATCAATGAAATTGTAACAGGAGAAGAAAGCGATATAGATAAAGAAGGGAACCGGTGCAGTCATTTTGAACTGTACGAACATGCCATGCTTCAGGCCGGGGCAAACACGGGTCCTATAAACGCAATTATAGCCGGTGTAAGAGACGGTAAGGCGGTTCAGGATATATTGGCCACAGCCACCCTTCCTGAAGCCGTAAAGGGCTTTCTGAGCTTTACATTCGGGGTAATTGCCACCGGTAAGGCACATATCATGGCTGCCGTATTTACTTTTGGCAGGGAAGACCTGATCCCTGACATGTTTCTTGCCCTGGTAAAAGATCTTGATCTGAAGTTTCCCGGGAAGCTGGACACCTTCATTTATTACCTGGAAAGACATATTGAAGTAGATGGTGATCATCATAGTCAGCTGGCCATGCAAATGGTGAGCGAGTTATGCGGAACCGACAAAAATAAATGGGATGAGGCAGCTGAATACGCGCGCCAGTCACTGTATTGGCGGCATGAACTTTGGAGCAGTATCCTGAGCGAAAAAGTGATTTTGTAAAAATTTCCTGAAAAAATTTTGCAATTCAAAAGATTGTATTACTTTTGCAATCCCCTCACGAGAGAGGGCAATAAAAACGGATGGTGCGGTAGCTCAGTTGGTAGAGCAAAGGACTGAAAATCCTTGTGTCGCCGGTTCGATCCCGGCTCACACCACAGAAACGGAATAATCAGTATAAAAGCTGTTTATTCCGTTTTTTTTTTTGCTTTTAAATGTTGTACCTGTTACTAAATCAGGTTAAAAATGGATCAAGTTGAAAAATGCCTTTACAAATAGAAACGGATCAAATCAAAGGCACTGGATTAAGTCAGAAAAGATAAAGCCTCTTCATTCTCCCGAATCCACTATTACACCAAATATCTTCCCTATAACCTCTTTCAGCTCTTCTACCCTTTCGTTAAACCGCAGCTCCGACTGGGTTACCAGTCTTTCAAAAATGTAAATACTGCCATTTTCTACCAGCTGTTTCAGCTGTGATATATTTTCCCTGCTGATCACTCTTTTATCAAACCAGCTTGAGTATAAAACGAGATAATGAATTTCAAAAGCAGACTGGTTAAAATATGACAGGATCTTCCGGATATCGAATTCACTATTGTCCAGTACCAGGTTGAGGTTAATAAGAAAAGATGTATCTGATGCCGCGTGGTATTGTATAACAGATTTGATTCGATGAAGCTGCTCATCAGTCCGGGAATAAGGATCCCGGGCATTTACCACAATAAATTTCTCCTTCCATGAAGCATCCAGTTTTATTGGTTGTTTGAAGATGTAAAACTGCTTCCTCCGAAATAAATATTGCAGCGTTCTCATTTTGCCGGAATGAGGGTTACCAACAACGACTAATAATTTCCGTGGGTTAAAGTTCATACCCAAAAAAACATAGAAAATATCAGAAAACTGTTAATCGATTGTGAACAGCATCATACTTTTTCTGCCAGCCAGGCAATCAGTTGTGCACAGGGTAATAGCAGCAGCTGTGCCAATATAGTTCCCACTATACGTGCAATCACCATATACGAAACAAACCTTCTGAATGCTCCCTGCGAAAACCGGCCCAATACAACATCATCTGTAAGTATAGATAAATGCGGGTCTATAAACAACACCATTAATACTGTTGCTATCCCATTTATAACTCCCGATAAATTGCTGGCGGTTGTTCTGTACTCCGGGTTCAGGTACGCTGCATACACACAGGATAAAACAGCAATGGTTATTATGGCGCTTGCTAACACATTATAAATGAAAACACGCCACGGAATATCCCGGTGAGCAGGAAGCTCCAGAAACTGTTCCTTCGTCGGCATTCGCATACTCTCCTTAACAAACTGCATTCCCGCTCCCGATAAACCGACATAAAATAACTTAGGAATGGATTTATGCACACTGAAATGCGATACGGCCTTTGTCAACAACCGTTGAAATGTTGGGATCAGCAAAGCGCCCAATATTGCGCCAGCCGTACAGGATAAAAGAATATACCTGAATATAGCTACGTTGGAAGAAACACCCTGTTTGAGATCCTGTTCTACTGTTTTGGCCAGTAATGGGGCCTGTAAAGTATTGGCCGTACGGGATAGAAGAACAACGATATTAAAAAGAGAAAAAGTAATGGCAATCCTTCCAGTTTTTACACCTACCAGCCTGACTGCATATGATAAAGTAGTCATCCCGTTAATAAACATAGTAAGGACAAGTACAATAATAACCTGGGTTGCCATTTGGGTAAGTTTAGATGCTTGCTAAAGTAAGCATTATTCCGTTCTCAGGCTCCTCACCGGGTTGATGGCTCCCAGCCGGTGCGTCATTCCCAAAATGATCATACCTACCAGTATAGACAGGGTCCCGCCTACCACCAGGAACGGTAACAAACCAATATGAACCCTGTAGGCATATTCCATCAGCCAGCTGTTCAAGAGGTACCAGGATAAAGGCCAGGCAATAATATTGGAAACCACAATGATCCCCAAGAATTCTTTTATAAACAACAACAGGATGTTCAGCCCCGACGCGCCAAGCACTTTCCTTATTCCCATCTCCTTACTTCTTTTTGCAATGCTCATGGTAACAATTCCCAGTACCCCAAGCAACACTATCATCAACGACACAACAGTGGCCGCTTTCGCTGCTTTCTGCATCTGTGTTTCGGTTTCATACAATCTGGCTATGCTGTCGTCCAGGAACCTGAAATCCAAGGGTGCATCCGGGAAAACCTGCTGCCATTTCCGCTGTAATGCAGTTATCTGCGCCGAGGTGTTACCAGGATTAAAACGGAACGATAAATACCGGTATAGATTGGCCACTTTCACAGGTTGAAAGTAAATCGGGGTAATGACATCGTGTAACGTACCAAAATGAAAATCACGGGTAACACCGCTCACATACAGCACCCGGCTGAAATTGTATAAACGCAGGGGCTTGTTGATCGCCTCCTCTGCGGTTCTCCAGCCCAACGCCTTTACAGCTGCCTCATTGATAACGATTTTTGCAGAATCAGCAGCTGTGCCGTCATAAAATTTTCCGGCATCCAGTTTTATATCATAGGTAAGCAGGTAACGCTCATCTGTTGTAAGCACAACCGCTGAAACAGCTGTACTGGAATCATTTTCCGGCCGATAAATTTTGTTAGCCCCACTGGCTGCTCCATCTGGAATTTCATAAGCAAATGTTGCCTCCTTTATTTCCGGCATCGCACGGAACTCATCCCGCATACGCTCCATATGTGCTACGCCTGCTGCGGTCCAATCGCGTGGCACTGCGGCTGTCACCACCTTCTCTTTATTATATCCAAGGTCTGAATTGAAAAAGAAAGCCACCTGCCGGTCTATTACAATTGCAGCAATAAATACTACAATTGCAGCCACAAACTGTACGGCAACAAGCGATCGCCTGAATAATAATTTCTCTTTCACATTCTTCATTTTACCCTTCAATGCAGTTACCGAAGGTTGTGCAGATAATATAAATGCAGGGTAAATACCAGCAAGCAAACCAGTAAACCCTATAATCATCAACGGTAATACCGCAAACCAGGCCGGAAAGGCAGACAAACCCGGAATATCTTTCCCGATAATCTGACCGAATAACGGTCGGAGTATAAAAAACAATCCCAGTGAAACAAAACATGAAAACGCAACCACCAGTACTGATTCCGTAATAAATTGGAACACCAGCTGCTGCCGTCTTCCTCCAATTGCTTTCCGTACGCCAATTTCCTTTAACCTCGTTAAAGAATTACCAATAGAAAGGTTTACAAAATTTATAACCGCCATCAATAAAATAAACAATGCCACCAGGGAAAAAATAGCAATCATTTTTCCTGCAAGTCCGTTATACATTGTGATATAAGAATCCTTCAATGCCACCGGCGTCACTTCTAAAGAACGTTGAATTTCAGCAGTGGTATTGGTGCTCAGCAATGTTTTTATAGGTTTCTTTAACTGTTCAGCAGTAACACCGGGCTTCAGCAATACATACCCTACAATATTGGGCGACAACCAGCTTGTAAACCCAAACTCGCGGCCAAAATAACGGATGCTGCCTGGCGACAGGAATATTTCATTTCCCGGTTTAAAGAAGTTGGTAACTGTATTAAAAGGAAGATCTTTTATTACTGCTGTAATTTCAAAATTATCATTCTTTCCATCAAAAGATTGAATCCTTATTAACTTCCCTACCACATCTGATCTTCCAAAATACTGCCTGGCTTTTTTCTCAGTTAATACCACTGCATTAGGCTTATCCATAGCGGTACGCGGATCACCATAGGCCACAGGAAAATTAAAGATCTCAAAAAAAGTAGAATCACCCGGCTGTACGCCTTCCCGGAAATGCTTATCTCCTACAGAAATTACCACGTTAATCCCGTCATGGGCATACGCCTTTTCTATGAGTGACGGATAGTTATCCTGCAATGATTTGGTTAATGGTCCTAATGTTGCAAACTCTACTCCTGTTTCCAGGTTGGCCCACTTACTTTTCAACAGGAAAATACGGTCGTTGTTTTTAATAAAATGGTTCACCTGGTACTCACCCCAGGTGTATGCACCAATCAATAATACAATAGTGATCCCGATAGCTAACCCCCATATATTCACCGCAGCAAAAAAACGGTTCTTTCCCATATTTCTCCAGGCAATCAGAAAGTAGTTCTTTATCATAACCAAAAAATATATCCATTTCTCCGCGAAAAAAATGCCGCGCTTTAATCTTTTAATAATCAATATTTTTATAGACGATCCTTGTCCGTTAGCGGACAATTTTTGTTCATTTTTGCACGGGATACCTATTGTCTTAAAAGTGCCTGTCCAACCATCTACATCCTTTCTTTTTTATTTACATAGTACACTTATTCCCGTTCAAATATTAAACTGCTTTGCATAAGCTTATACTGCTAACTAAATATGTGCAGAAGATTTTTACAGAAAAACAATTACAATTCGCAATACTATAACTACGTATAGCCATCTTAGTTATATTGTACCGGCTTATTTCTCACTATAAGGAAAACAGGGCTGTTCTTCAGTATGCAGGCGATGATCATCGGAAAAAGTATTGTTTCAGTTTATCTCATGAGCTTTTCAAAAAGAATGTTTAACCCTGGAATCGGATCCTTAAAAGTATTGCCGCATTAATAAAATAAATCTTTTACCGGGAACGCATTCATCAGGTGAATTCCCGATGAAAGACGGCACTCAACTCGCTACTGGTAACGACAGGTGCCCGGACAGTAATATTCCTGATTAACAGTGAAATAACCCGTTTTATATGACCTGTTTCCGGCATTACGGAAAACAGGACATTTTCTTTCCTTGAAAAGGGAATCAAGCACGATTTACTATCTTCAATACATTAAACAACAGGGATATGCTTCCTTTTGCCAATATGCCTTATGGTAATGCACCCGTATATTGCTTTCCGTTAACAGAGATCTGCATGTACCTGCTTTTGCTTTTATGCGGCT
Organism: Chitinophaga polysaccharea; assembly: GCF_902150045.1. GTDB lineage: Bacteria > Bacteroidota > Bacteroidia > Chitinophagales > Chitinophagaceae > Chitinophaga > Chitinophaga polysaccharea_A. Next base: position 2,414,474 of record NZ_CABFVU010000001.1, on the reverse strand, counting down.
GGCATGCCATAAAAAAGGGTACAGCGCAGGTTGCCTGGCTATTGGGCGCACTTTGCTTCGGACTGCTGCTGGAATATGTGAACGTGGCCGCCAACAGTGGCTATGTATACGGTCAATTCTGGCTCATGCTTGGAAAAGCGCCCCGTGATATTCCTTTTTGTATAGGTTGTGGTTGGGCTGTCATTATTTATTCATCGCGCTTATTCACAGATAATTTCGCGTTGCCGGTGTGGGCGGCGGCGGCGCTCGACAGTCTGCTGGCGTTGAATATTGATGTGAGTATGGATGTAGTGGCATATCGCCTGCATATGTGGCACTGGGATTGGGCAGGCCGGGGATATCCTACTGAAACACTCACCGGTCAATGGTTTGGCGTGCCGTATGCAAATTTTTATGGCTGGTTGCTGGTGGTATTTTTCTATTCGTTCTTTAGCAGGTTACTTGAAAAAACAGCAGTTAAAAAGATATGGAAGGCCACACTGCCTTTGCTTTCCATTATCCTTTCCCAGGCTGCCCTGTGGCTATCGCTGTTTCCGCTGGCCAACCTGCTGAAGCAGGCATTTGGCATCAGCGGTATGCATCGGCTCCTTGCTTTATTGATAATATTGATGCTATTGGTAGCTGCAGGCTTTGCCAGGAGAAATAAAAAAAGTGCTCACTATTTTCCTCCGCCGGCATGGGTGGTTCCTTTGTGGTTCCACCTGTATTTCGTAACATGGTTATTTTTAGGTGGTTTCTCTGGCGAAAACAGCAGGATGACGCTCTTTTCCCTGTTGAATGTGATGGCCGGTATATTCATCCATTTACCGATGCTTATAAAGAAGCGTCCTGTAACCATTTTAGCGGAAACGTGTTAATATTAAATATCTTTTTACGGTCTTAAAATAATACTTATTGGTGGGAACATTGATTGGTTATCTAACAGGTGCTGAATGGCATATTTATATAAAAATTGGCAGTATAGTTTTGCTGATCCTTATTTTCATTGGTTTAATAGCTACTATCCTGCTTGAGAACCGTAACCCGGTAAAGGCAATCGGCTACATCCTTGTACTGGTGTTTATTCCCGTAGTAGGATTAATCGTTTATTACTACCTGGGCCGCGATTTACGCAAGAGAAGGAGATTTACGCTGAAAGGCAGTAAAGATGAAGTATTATTTTCCAGGTACTGGGAATCGCAGAAACCACTTATAGAACAAATGCAGGTGGAGCTCCGGCGGCTTGCCGGAAATAAACAGGAAATTTCAGCCATGCTGCTTAATACCAGGCAATCTATTTTGAGTAAAAATAACAGGGTACAATTACTGATTAACGGCGAAGAAAAATTCCCCGTGGTTTTCAGCGCATTGCGTGCCGCCAAACATCATATTCACATTGAATACTACATGATTGCTGCAGATGACGTAGGCAACCAGGTAACAGATATCCTGATTGAAAAATTAAACCAGGGTGTACAGGTGCGCTTCCTGTATGACGACATGGGCAGCGACCGGATTGGTGATATTCCCGAGCGCTTAAAAGCACATGGCGCCAGTGTATATCCTTTCTCACCGGTACTGGTAGATTTTTACCTGAATGCTAACTACAGGAATCACCGGAAAATTATTGTGGTAGATGGCAGGATCGGCTTCGTAGGAGGTATCAATCTCGACGAGCGATACATCAATAATGGCAAACACCCTACTTTCTGGAGAGATACTCATCTGAAAATTGAAGGCGACGCTGTGAACATTTTACAACTACAGTTTTTGATGAGCTACCGTTATTGCAGTAAAGAAGTATTTCCTTTTGCTGCACCGTTTTTTGGCCGTTCCGACCTCACAGGTACCTGTTTTGTGGATATTGTTGCCAGCGGGCCCGATTCAGAGTGGCCTATAGCCATGCAAAGCATCCTGATGGCTATCAATATAGCCAAAAGAAGGATCAGGATCGCCAATCCATATTTCATTCCTACCGAGGAATTACTTACGGCGCTGCAAATGGCAGCTTTATCGGGCAAAGATGTGCAGCTGATGTTGCCCTTAAAAGGGGATTCCTATATTGTACAACATGCAGCCCTTTCCTATCTGAAACCTTTGCTGGCAGCAGGTGTAAGAATTTTCTTTTATACCCGGGGGTTCATTCATGCCAAAACAATGGTAATAGATGATAATCTTGCCTGGGTAAGCTCCGTAAATTTCGACAACCGAAGCTTTTACCTGAATTGCGAAATAGGCGCTTTGATTTATGATACAGAGGTAGCCGGCCGGCTAAACAAGGTTTTTGAAGAAGATCTGCTGTATTCAGTTCCGGTCCAGGAAACCCGCTGGAACAAACGCAACCTTTTAAAACGGTTTATGGACGCTGTGTGCCGTCTTCTCACTCCGCTGTTATAGGGCTTAATACTTCTCTTCATCCGGATCAAGGAACTCACCGTTGTCTTCTTCCAGATCCTCGTGCCTGTCGCCTCCTATGCTGTAAATATTATTTTCCTCATCTTCCTCTCCAATGGCTTCTGATTCGTCGTCCAGTTCGGCACCGGGAATATCCAGGTCATCTCCTGTTTTATCCTGCTTCCAGGTTCCTTCCTGTTCCTCGTTTTCTTTGAGCTTTTTCTTATCCGGCTGTAATTCACTGTTTCTGCGGAAAGACCCGGTCACCTCATTAATATCGAGGTCTACTTCTTTGTCCCTGTTTTTCCTGTTCATAATATCTTCACTGGCAGGATACTCGGGGTAGCCCGGGAACTGATCTTCCTCTTTTTGGGGAGTTTGTTTACCTTCCTGTCCTGTTTTATTCTTTTTATTAGCCATGATCAAAATCTTTTAGTGATTAAAAACGCAGAAAATGCCGTGCCACATCATGTAGCAGACATTATATCAGAAAGATAACAAAGCAGGATAATGATTGTTTACAGCGTAGATCAGCGTTTTTTTCCTACCAGGTTTAATTGCAGCGACAAGCCGGCAGAATATAGCTTTACCTGTCCGGATCCTACCCCATGCAGGGGAATTTTTGCATAGGGTTGCACCCCAATAATTAATCTTCTTCCCGCCGGATGCTGGTAAAGGGCTCCTACATTTAGGATGGCAAGGTAATGCTGATTTTTATTATTTACCGTCCATTCCTTTTCCGGAGAATATTTGTAGATGTACTGGTATTTCTCTTTCAGCATAATGTAATTTGACATACCGAGTGTGGCGCTCACGGTGTTGTTCTTTACCTGCAGAAATGTATAGTTAATATTCAGGGGTATATCGAGCACATCGCAATTGGCATTTACTTTAACAAGGTCGTATGGATTGGTGTAATTCGGATTTCTATAATCACTGCGGGTGGCGCCGTATAATTTTTTACTATAAACAACACCACTTGTCACAAACCAATGCTGGTTAAAATAATAGTGAGCCAGTGCCCCAATATTAAAGCCAACGTTACCATAATTAAACGATGGAGCAACATTCAGGTCTGGTCCTAATGTTACTCCGAAGTAAAGCCCTTTTGAGTTAATTTTCCGCCGCATAATTTTCTGCTGATGGTCTGGCTGTAATTCAGTATGTACAACTATTTCAGGCGCTTTCGCAATTTTCGTATATACGTTATAGTTAGTGCTTCTTTTTATATTCAGTAACCTGAGGACGGAATATCCCGCAGTTGAATCAGCAGTCTCTTTATTGTCTATTCCCTCTCTTGTTCCGATGCTTATACCCGGCACTTTGTTTTCATTATCTGTTGTTTGTTTTTCCGTTGAATATTTATCTGTTGTGTTTGTTTTTGGCAGATAGGTTCCTGCAGGCAATTGGGTTTGCTGATGGTCGGTAATTACTTTTGCTGTATTTGTTTTTGGCAGATGATTATCAGATAAGAGTACCCCTTGCTGTTGGATAGGTTTGTTTACTGTTGCATTCGTTTTTTCCGGTGTGTCTGGTAACAAACCGTTTTGCTGCTGTACTTTATTTTCCGCCGAGGTTGTTTGTGGCAAATGATAAGTGTTACTGTCTACTGTAGAGGCACCTTGCCCATTGCTAGCAGTACTTTGTTGATCCGGGGAACTCACTGTTGCACGTGAAACTGTTTTATCCGCTACTGGTGGCTGCATGATCCACCAGCCGAGCCCTCCCAGTACCGGCAATAATAACAGCCACCACCAGCCGGACGGACGTTTTTTATTATTACCGGCATCCAGCAGTGATTCCATTTTCTTCCAGGCATCCTGGTCGAATGGAATATCAGCTTCATTCAGCTTATTACGGATACTATTTTCAAATGCGTCATTCATTTTTGTATAAGGGCATATTTATGTCTACTCCATTGGTAGTACTCGTGGAAGCTTTTATAATCCTGTCTTTCAGTATTTTTTTTGCTTTGAATAGATTTGACTTGGATGTTCCTTCAGATATTCGCAACATTCCTGCTATTTCCTGATGCTGAAACCCTTCCATCACATACAGGTTAAAAACAGTTCTGTAGGCCGGCGGCAAAGCCTGCACATGCATCAGCAATTCGTCATAAGATAATTTATCAATTATTTTTTCATCTGTTCCTGGTTCCGGTACCTGGTTAATATCATCCGTAAAAACCAGTTTCTTTTTACCTCTTAGAAAATCGATAGAGGTATTCACCATAATCCGGGCCAGCCATGTTTTAAATGACCGGGAGGTATCAAATGTTTCAATGTGGTGGAATATTTTAAGGAATCCGTCGTTCATGATTTCAACAGCCTCATCTCTGTTTTGCGCATACCGCAAACAAATACTTAATGCATAGCCAAAAAAGTTACGGTATAGCACTTCCTGACTGCTGCGTTCTTTTTTGCAGCAACCGGCAATCAATTCATTAATATTATTCAGCTCGTGCACAAAAATATTCTTACCTGCTTTTGGGTATTGAGTGCGTTTTGTTTTCTTGTCTGAAAATGATGGTATGATAAAAAATTCAACTGAAAATAGATACGGCAGAGGACAACAAAAGGTTGCTTTACCAGGAAAATAATTTCCCTTTGTTAAAAATCCGCTTTTTTAGCCCTTTTTACGAGGTTTAGGTTAATTAGAACACTTGAGTTCGACCAGCCCGTGATAGTTAAATTTTGCCTCATTTCTGAAGGCCGTTTTTCTGACTGATTTTTATTTTTTATGCATGGACCCGCTAAAATATAGAAGGCAGACCGTAAAACAATCTGCCTTTTATAAAATAATTAACTATTTCTATCGTCCCATATAAACCATCAGGATTTGTACATCGCTTGGATTGACCCCGCTTATACGACTTGCCTGACCTAGTGTATGTGGACGGATTTTATTAAACTTTTGTCTTGCTTCATTTGACAATGAAACCAGTTTTGCATAATCAAAATTGGATGGTATCACCAGATCTTCAAGCTGACTCATTTTCTGAACCAGTTCATTTTCCTTTTCAATATATACATCATACTTGATCTGTATCTCGGCTTGTTCCAGGATATCTTTACTAAATCCGGAGAGTGCGTTTCCTATTTTTTCTACACGGTCTTTCATCGCAAAAATATCAAGCCCCGGGCGTAATAGTATCTGATGCGCTTTCTGTTTCTGTGTCAACGGGGCTGAAGATCTTTCTTCAAGGAGACTACTTATTTCTTCCGGTTCAATTGACAATTCTTTCAGGATACGTTTTATATCTTCAACTCCTTGCTTTTTTTCCTGTACTTTCTGCATTCTTTCTTCAGAAGCAAGTCCCATTTTATAACTTCTTTCTGTAAGGCGAAGATCCGCATTGTCCTGGCGTAGAAGTGTTCTGAACTCTGCCCGTGACGTGAACATCCGGTAGGGTTCTTCTGTACCTTTATTAATCAGGTCATCAATCAATACTCCAATATACGCTTCACTCCTTTTGAGTACAAAGGGTGCCTCTTCACGGGCCTTCAGATGTGCATTTATGCCCGCCATAATACCCTGGCAGGCTGCCTCCTCATATCCGGTAGTGCCGTTTATCTGACCGGCAAAAAAGAGATTCTGTACATGCTTGGTTTCCAGAGAAAACTGGAGCTGTGTTGGTGGAAAGAAGTCATACTCAATAGCATAACCCGGACGGAACATGCGACAATTCTCAAATCCCGGAACCAGGCGAAGCGCCTTCATTTGTACATCTTCCGGCAAAGAAGTAGAGAAGCCATTTACATATATTTCCACGGTATCCCAGCCTTCAGGTTCTACAAATAACTGATGTCTCTCTCTTTCTGCAAAACGGTTTATTTTATCTTCTATACTTGGGCAGTAACGTGGACCAGTTCCCTGGATACGTCCCTGGAACATTGGAGATCTGTCAAAACCTGTACGAAGCATTTCATGTACGGCCTCGCTGGTGTAAGTGATCCAACAACTTCTTTGTTGTGCAGGCTTAATTTTTTCTGTTTCCAGATACGAAAACCCCACAATCTCATCATCTCCTTTCTGCTCTTCCATTTTGGAATAGTCAAGGCTTCTGCCATCGATGCGTGGAGGCGTACCCGTTTTCAGGCGATCGCTTTCAAAGCCCAGAGCAACAAGTTGTTCTGTTATACCGGTTGCAGCTTTCTCTGCTACCCTACCACCACCAAATTGTTTATCTCCAATATGGATCACTCCATTCAGAAATGTTCCGTTCGTAAGTACTACAGCCTTTGCCTGAATTTCGTGGCCTAACCCCGTAATAACCCCATGACACCTTCCATCTTTCACAAGAAGCCCTTTTACCATATCCTGGTAAAAGTCCACGTTTGGCGTTTTTTCCAGTGCCTCTCTCCATTTTGCGGCGAAAAGCATACGATCGTTTTGTGTACGTGGGCTCCACATAGCAGGCCCTTTGGATCGGTTAAGCATACGGAATTGGATCATGGATTGATCCGTAACTATCCCGGAGTAGCCCCCCAATGCATCTATTTCTCTTACAATTTGTCCTTTTGCAATACCACCCATAGCAGGGTTACAGCTCATCTGAGCAATGGTTTGCATATTCATGGTTACCAATAAAACTTTGGAACCCATATTGGCGGCAGCGGCAGCGGCTTCACAGCCAGCATGTCCTGCACCCACAACAATAATATCGTATGATGGAAACATAATTAGTTTAGAAAGTGCAAAATTACGGAGAAGAAGGGAGAATTAAGCTTATTAAATGGGATGTTCCACGTGGAACATTTGAAGCATCTAAATCGTTTATTAGGATACTTCCGTTACCTGCTGTACAAGACAGAGATTGATTTAGGCAAGACCTTGCTTTCTTAATGTACCTGCATCAAACTTGTTTAACCCGGGATTATAAATACAATTTCATAAAACGAAGTTTCCTCAAGAGAGGAATCAATGTTTCACGTGAAACATTGGGGGTTGATTAATTGGAAGAAGATATAGGAAAAGAGTGCTTTAGATACGTCTTCGTGACTACTGAAAAAGAAATAATATTCTCGGTTAGTCATCATATTAGAAGACAACCCATTCTCCGTAATTGGCAAGCTCATACTTCCTTTGCGTAAAACCGAGGAAATAATCCTGATGGCATCGTCTATTGATAACCTTATTAATGAATAGTGAAAAGAGAATTTCTTATGAATATGGTCTTACTTATCTGGGAACAACTCACGTTCTTCCCTACCCAACAATCACAAGCTGTTCATTACCGCATATTCACAGCTTAAAACTAAGACAAGAATCTCCGGGAAAGTTGCCTGTTAACAACTGAATTCAATGGCATAGCGAAAAGGGAAGTTTCAGCTAATCATACTCATCAGAAAACACCATACTCCCCTACTTAACTCGAATTTGCAAGCTCATAATTGACACATTCTCTAACCTGAAACTAAGGGAATGGTCACCAGGAGAAGTTGTCCCCTTACAACTAACTACGGAAAAGGGAATAATTCTCAGTTAGTCATATTCATCAGAAAATAATGCTCTCTCCCCTGCTTAGCTGAAATTTGCAAGCTCATAATTGACACATTCTCTAACCTGAAACTAAGGGAATGGTCACCAGGAGAAGTTGTCCCTTTACAACTAACTAGGGAAAAGGGAATAATCCTCGGTAGTCATATTCATTAGAAAACAATGCTCTCTTCCTTGCTTAACTCGGATTTGCAAGCTCATATTGATACATCCTCTAGCCTGAAATTAAGGGATGGTCACCAGGAGAAGGCGTCCCCTTACAACTAACCACGGAAAAGGGAATAATCCTCGGTAGTCATATTCATTAGAAAATAATGCTCTCTCCCCTGCTTAGCTGGAGTTTGCAAGCTCATAATTAACCCATTCTTAAGCCCGAAACTAGGGATAATCGCAGGAAGAGTTGTCTCTTGACAAACACATTCAATCAATGAGTACAAAAAAGAGGAACAATATTCCCAGTTAACTGCATCCGTTCAGAAACAACTCACTATTCCATACATTACAACAATTTATAGAGCTGATCATGCTATCTCCCAGAGCTAAAAATTAAAATAATAGTTTGCTAGGACCAGTTGCATCTCAACAAATGCGTTTAATGAGTAGGGAAAAAAAGAAATAATTCTCAACTGGGCATACTAGTCAAAACCAACGCAACTTTGAACTACATAACATCAATTTGCGAATTTGTTCTTACGTATCTCTGCATAACAGCAGTTCCCTGTTTTAAGTAAAAGATTTCGGAAAGCCGCCAATGGAAATAAATTAGCCCCACTTTGGACCCTATAGATTCCCCGTCTTGCTATACTTAAAGGTAAGGTCTTGCGGATGCAGCCAAGTATGATAATTTAGTTAGCAGCCCCTTCAGAGCCCTTTTTCCTCGCTATACTTTGTGCGCGGTTATGCAGAAAAAAGTAGAGGTTTCCAGGCTAATTCCGTTCAGTCGGTGGGGAGCTTCCCTTCCTCAGCCTATTATAAGCAATGCAACTTTTAAAGCCGCGCGAGATACTAATTAATCCGTCCGATACGGTATGATATTCTTTCTTCAATCTCTAAACTTAGGCTACGAAGGCAGTTAATGCGAACAACATAATCCGTTCATTGTTGCAAGAAATTCCTTTTCGATTACAATACTATGTCGAAGAAATCTTCAGAGACAACTCATTTAAGAGATCTAATTAGCCCATTCTTAACGGCTGCTTAGTATTGCTCAGAGGTAAAATGAGGGCTGAAAATTCAATCAGGTTAACACTTTTGAACCAGCAGTTTTCCTGTTAAGAAAAGACATAGCCATAATCATTCATACATAAATATGTAAAGCTACGGCCTTCTTCAGAAGTTAAAGTTTGCGCTTCCTCAAGTGGTTTTTGTTTCATGGAAAACAACATATAAGGCACCACCACCTTTCCAATTATACGCCTATAAACATGGGGAATAAGTACAGATAAGCCAAACATTACAATTACGGCTTACAATGGCCTACCAGCAAGGTTACGGGTGATTAATTTAGAAAATATGGTAAAAGTTTGGGGATCATCGCCCGACTAAGTTTTGTTTTTGAAGATGCCGACGGCTCCAGGAAATCGCATTATTGCCTTCTTTACCGGGTTATAACTACCTAAAGCAAATAAATACATTTAATACATGGTCCACATGCCTGATAGTTTAAAGTTTATCTTACATAGTCACTCTTTATCCTTATTAGGTTGACAACCCCGGTTTTGATTCTGAAGATGATTCAATCCTTTTTAGCCTCCGCCCTACTTTATTGGAGTTCTATTGCGTCTGGCCGAAGAGCCTCGTAATCGCTATGGGAATACCAGGTATAACTACTTATAAGTATTACTGTCTAACAGATAACCCGCCATGCCATAGCTGGCAGGTGCTAAAGCCTCCCAAAAATTCAATTTACCTCCCTTCTTATAAATGTCAAAAGCTTGTCCTGGTGAAAAATCATCTTTCTTGCAATATTATTCTTTGATAAGAAGGATTTGCCCAATGGTCGTATCAACCAATACTCCTAATATCCGGTAAATACAATGTTTCACGTGGAACATGTCGGGTGGTAGAATAGAGTAGCTAAATTTACCAGCCCCTGAATTACATTCATACAATCAGAAAAGAACCATTGATTTTTTATGAATTCGAAACGGTCTCAAAATTACGTTTCTGTAGATATGTTCCACGTGGAACATATCTACAGAAACGCATATCATTCACCGAAATATTTTTTCAGATACTCATCTTCTTTACTCCTCATTAAGGCGGCATCCTTTTTACTTTTATCTTTAAAGCCACATAAATGAAGTGCTCCGTGAAAAATCACACGATGCAGTTCATGAGCCACCGGCACCTTGAACTTCTCTGCATTTTCAAGAACCCTGTCAATGCTGATATATATTTCGCCCTCTGTAATGTCGGGATCCTCTCCCATTTCAAAAGTCACAATATCTGTATAGGTATCGTGCTGTAAAAATTGCCTGTTAATTTCAAGCAAGTAGGTATCCGAGCAAAAAATATAATGCAAACTCTGCAAACCTTGTCCCTCTGCAGCAAAAAGATCGTTGAGGAATAATTTAAGCTTGCGCTTCCCTTTTAAATGATCTTTTACCTCATGCGATGTAAACTGAATGGCCATCTATATTCCAAAAATTTAAATGGATGTAAAAGTAAAGTGAAATTTTGTTTTGCAGGACCTTTCTTTTTGCATATTGCCCATACAGAGGTAACTTTGCTTATCATTCATAAGTATGCATCTCAATTATGCCGGTACAAAGTTTAAACAGATTAACAAGAAGGAAATGAAAAAAGGCGTTATAAAATTATCGTCCCTGTCAACTGGAAAAAGTGCAGTAATTATTGAATTTGCAAAGGACGATCTTCATATTAAACTGATGGAAATGGGCTGCGTACCAGGTGAAACAGTAAAAATTGAAAAAATTGCCCCGCTGGGAGATCCTATCTCCATTATGGTAGCCGGTTATAATTTATCGCTCAGAAAAACTGAAGCCGACCATATTTGGGTAGAGGAAATTTAATTCCCTACCCTTTTTTATTGATCAAAACCAAGAAAATTTCGTTGAAAAAGGTATTTTCCATCATAGAACATATCTTATACCTCCAAATTTTGTCTATTTTTTTGGAGATTTTCTGAAAAATCCCACTCTTTTCACTAAAAGAAGACCTTATTTCTCACTAAAAAGGAATTTTTACTCACATTTCTTGCTTCCCAAGTACAATCACTTTTAATCCTACATCGTTTTTAAACGAAAAAAGCCCGAATATTCCCATAAAATTCGCACCTTTTCTTAAAAAAGATCCAGAAATTATTCTTAACAATGCCTTCCCTTTTTCCAAAACGCTAAAAACCAAAGTCGAATCCCTTTAGTAACTCCCCTAAGAATTGTACGATTGAAGAAGTAGTGTAAATATCAAAGAAAAATCCATTCTTATGGCATAGCCAATCCATTCTGCTTTGCGCCAATTTCACTTTCCCAGGATTCCCCCAAGAAAATTTTAAATTTTCATTTCTCAGATCATTTATTGCTGGTTTAGAATCTGTTAAAATCCGTTGCTTCCCGGGATTCTCTCTACATTTTACAGTATTCGATTCTCAACACACTATGAGCAGGCGGAGAATTCAACATTCATTTACTCTCCTCGATAGTGGAAGCAGAAATATTATAGCCAATTCTCAGCTCATTCGTAGTATGCTTAGAATTGCATGAAACCAGGCATCCTTAAGTATCAGTATAATATCGCTAAATATTCAATTCTCAGCGCGCTTCCAAGGCGTTGAAAATTGAATGAAATAAGTATATCCCGGGAGATCCCCATCTCCACTTAATTCTCAATGCGTTATAAGTCGCCTGAGAATCAGCTGCAAATAAAAATTCCGTGGTTACCCCGGCAAAATATAGAATATTGAATTCTCACAGCCTTCATAAAAGTCGGTGCGCAACACAATTAGAAAGCCTATATCAGTAGAAAACGCTGTGTACAACGTATGTAAAAAATTGAAGTGAAGATGCGTATGCGTCTTAAGGAAAAAATCTCATCTAAAGACTCTTCATAAACTTAAAATGAATGGCGTGACGATCTGCCAGAAAATAAAAACCCGGGGTTACTCAATCATCTAACTGAATAATCAATTCTCAGGGCCTTTAAAAAATGGCCCGCAGGAGTTTCAGGAAACTAAATTCAATACTGCATTACATTGAGAGTGAAAATATCACATTCTCAAGCCCATGACAGTGCGCTGAGAATTTAATATTCAAAAAAAACCTTCACTTACCCAATGATCAATTATTTTTTTGAATTCTCAGCTCGTTTGAAAAGAGTTTTGAAACGCTTTCAACGTCAAACAGAAATAGATGGCTTTATGGGTGGAATAACTGGGGGTCTATATAAATCATCTGTCAAATATTAATTTCTCAGGGGCTTCATGATGAGATGAGAATGGATTGATCCGTATCTAAATACGAAGGCCGTAAGAATATTGAATTCTTACGGCCCTCGTAAATTGAAGCTTATTTTATATAATAAAAATAAAATCTAAATAAATCTGTAAATCAATATGTTATATTAAAGTCCGGCCTGGGCACTGATTTCCAGCATTCGCTCAATTGGCTTTTTAGCCGCTATTCTGAGACTTTCTTCCATCGTTATTTCCGGCTGTTCATATTCCATACACAGATAAAGCTTTTCAAGGGTATTCAATTTCATGTGCGGACAATCATTACATGCACAGGCATTATTAGGTGGTGCAGGAATAAATGTTTTACCAGGATTTTCCTTTTGCATCTGGTGAAGAATACCCGTTTCAGTAACTACAATGTATTCCTGAGCATCATCTTTCTGACTAAATTTCAGCAAACCCGTAGTGGATCCAATATAATCAGCAATCGCCAACACTGCTGGTTCACATTCCGGATGCGCTATCACTTTGGCTTTAGGGTGACGAACTTTTAATTTAGTGATCTTCTCCAGAGAGAAAATTTCATGTACCATACAGGCACCGTTCCATAAAACCATGTCTCTACCCGTTTTTTTGATCAGATAGGCCCCTAAATTCCTGTCAGGTGCAAATATGATCGGCTGATCGTGTGGGACGCTTTCAATGATTTTTTCGGCATTGGAGCTCGTGCAAATGATATCGCTGAGCGCTTTGATACCCGCTGAGCAATTAATATACGAGATCACGATATGATCAGGATAACGGTCCCTGAACTTTTTAAACAATTCCGGGGGAGCACTATCTGCAAGAGAACACCCTGCTTTCAGGTCTGGTAACAATACTTTCTTCTGCGGACTTAAGATTTTTGCGGTTTCTGCCATAAAGTGCACACCGGCAAAAACTATTATGTCCGCATCCGTTTTAGCTGCCTGCTGGCTGAGCCCCAGACTGTCTCCGATATAATCCGCTATATCCTGGATATCAGGTTCCTGATAATAATGCGCCAAAACAATCGCATTTTTTTTCTTTTTCAAATCTGTTATCGCTTCAAACAAATCCAGAGAGGGATCGACTGATATATCCAAAAATCCGTTGTGTTGCAAATTTTTTTTCGCTTCAGCGATTTCCATAATCATAGCTATATACTTATTTAAATATTTAAAAGAAAAAGCCCACTACTATTAGGGCTGTGAATATGTGGAAATTTAATTTCCAGCTCATGTACAAATGTAGTTGTTATTCCTTTTTACTACGCTTTCCACACGAAATTAACATGCTAATTCCGCGTCAATACTGATTTTCTGTACTTTCATCCACATACGTGGATATCCTCCGGCGTGAAAATCTTTTTCGTCAGTAGTGTATTAGGAAAATGTTAAAAGAAGGCATTTACTATTCACATTTCCTGGTCTGGATTTTTAAGGGTAAATTCTACTACAATAACAAAATTAGTTTTACCTGTGGATTAGGGGCTGTTTTCCCACCTTATTTTGCGTTTTACAGGGGTTTTTACACATCAAATGTGGAAAAGAAAGCTCAAGGAATGAAAACTGGTCAAAATGCATACAGCAGCGGATTAGCCCCTTTTTATTCACATTTTTATGTGGATTTGAAAAATGCTTTTTTAACATTTGTGTATAACCTTTTTTAAGTTTCTGACACTTAATTTCGGTCAAACAGCCGTTCCCATCGGGGTTTAAAAATATGCAGTGTTTGGAAAAAGGAACCCTGGAAATATCCCCCTCATGTGGAAAACCTGTGAATGTTACACAGTCCACGAAAGTGTTATAAGTACCTGAAACCCTTTACTGTATTGGGTTTTGGAGTAAAAAATACTCTTTTGCAGTTACAGTTTATTTATTCTATTTTTGCTATCCTTAAAAATGTAGACTATATAATATATGTCAGTAATTCAGAAAATCAGGGACAAATATGCCGTCGTGATCGTTGTAGTGATTTGCCTGGCTATTGTTAGTTTCCTGTTGCAGGATGCCTTTTTTGGCAAGAGTTCTCTATCCCGCCGCGATACGAGCGTGGGTAAAGTAAATGGTGAAGAGCTCGATTTATCAGAGTATCAACGCCGTATTCAGGACGCAGAAAACAATGCGCGTCAGCAAATGCCCAATATTGACGAACAAACACGTCAGTATATCCGCGAGCAGGTTTGGAACGAGTTTCTGAATGAACAAATTATGCAGGCCCAGTATAAAATATTGGGTGTTGACGTAACAGAGGCAGAAGTAGTTGACCAGATCAAAGGTAAAAACCCTAACCCGGTAGTTGTACAGCAGTTTACCCGTGATGGCCAGTTCGACCGCAATGCTTTGCAACAGGCTATTTCACAGGCCGGCAGCAATCCGCAGATCCGGGAAGGTTTACATCAGCTGGAAAGCTATATTGCCAAATATCAGGAGCGTTTAAAATATGTGACCCTTATTAAACAAGGTATATATTATCCCAAATGGCTGGCAGAACAACAACAAAAAGATAACAGCCAAACAGCAACAGTATCTTATGTAAGTGTTCCATACGCCACTATCGCTGATTCTACTATCAAGGTAACAGATGCGGAACTGGAACGTTTTATCCAGGACCACAAACAGCTGTTTAAAGTAGAAGAATCCCGCAAAATTGAATACGTCTCATTTGATGCCATTCCTTCCTCTGCGGATTCTGCCGCAGCCATTCAACAAATTATGGCAATGAAGCTGGAACTTGATACTACTACCAGTGGTAATATCGCTGGTTTTATAAACCGGAATTCAGATATTAAATATTATGACGGATACGTTTCTAAAAACGAAGCTAAAGTTCCTATGAAGGATTCTATTGTGAATCTGCCTGTAGGAGCCGTTTTCGGACCATATTATGATAATAATCTGATAGTGTTTGCCAAGATGGTGGATCGCAAGAATATGCCAGATAGTGTAAAGGTTCGCCACATTCTCATCGCTTCCGGAGCTCAGGGTGGTTTACCGGACTCTGTTGCGAAAAAACGTGCTGACAGCCTTGAACTGGCAGTGAAAGGCGGCGCTGATTTCAAAGCCCTGGTAGACCAGTTCTCAGATGATCCGGGCAGCAAGCAAACCGGAGGAGAATATGATCTCACACCATCTTCCCAATTTGTTCCTGAATTTAAGGATTTTGCTTTCGAAGGTTCAAAAGGCCAGACTAAAGTGGTAAGAACGCAGTTTGGCTACCATGTAATTCAAATCATGGATCAGAAGAATATTGGTCCTGCTGTTAAAGTAGCCTATCTGGGCAAATCTGTAGAAGCCAGCAAAGAAACTAATAACAACGCATTTAGC
The DNA here is from genome assembly GCF_902150045.1 of Chitinophaga polysaccharea. Lineage (GTDB taxonomy): Bacteria > Bacteroidota > Bacteroidia > Chitinophagales > Chitinophagaceae > Chitinophaga > Chitinophaga polysaccharea_A. The sequence continues at coordinate 2,398,841 of NZ_CABFVU010000001.1, read as the reverse complement.
GCTGCCAGCAGTTTTGCAGGCAAGAGCGGAAATGCTGCGTCTTTCGAAAAAACAGTACAACAGGAAAAACTGAATAAAAGAATCGCTGATAATGTGCGCCCAATGGATTTTGTGATCCCTGGTATCGGACAATCACGTGAACTGGTACGCTGGGCTTACGAATCAAAACAGGGAGATGTAAGCAAAGTATTCACTTTCGATGATAAATATGTAGTAGCTGTTTTAACCAGTGTGCGTAAAGAAGGAACTGCTCCGCTGGCTGATGTAAGGCCTCAGGTGGAAGCAGAAGTTAAAAAGCATAAAAAGGCCGAGCAGATCATTGCTAAACTGCAGACTCCTGCTACACTCGATGCAGCTGCTAAAGCAACTAACCAACCAGTGCTCAAGGCAGAGGGCGTTTCTTTCGCTACTCCGTTTATTGCTTCATTGGGCTTTGAACCGCGTGTTGCCGGTGCAACATTCAATAAGAAATGGGGTACTGCAGCCGTATCTGCTCCAATTGAAGGTAATGCAGGCGTATACGTAATTAAGGTAGACAGCTTCCAGCCATCGGGCCAACCGGCTCAGGACGTCGCTTCCCAACAGGCCGCTTACGAACAAGGTGTCAAATCCATGCTGGATCAGCAACTGTTTGAAGTGTTGAAAAAGAAAAGCGATGTGAAGGATACCCGTGGTAAATTCTTCTAAATCACTACATTTTTACTGACATAAGAAAAAGGGAAGCAGGCACTGCTTCCCTTTTTCATTTTCCACGGTTAGAGCTTAGGACCACCGATATTCATATTCCTCCCCGATATTCGTAAATTTGTATCTTAAATATGGAAAAAATGGACGAAATCATAAATAAAGTAGCACAGAGTGGATTGGAAACGATTGACCTGGAGGAATTTTATCCCGAAGGGGAAATTGTGGTATTTGATTTAAAGGATTACCTGTTTATGGGACTTATCCTGAAGGAAAAGGATTTCCGGGCAGCGATGCAGTCGCACGACTGGGAGCAATACCGCGGAAAGAATGTGGGTTTAGTATGTACTGCAGATGCTGTTGTTCCTTTGTGGGCTTATATGCTTGTAATGACAAACCTGGAGCCGGTTGCGGCCTATGCTGCTTTCGGAAACGCGGAATTTATACACAATACCCTGTATCTCAGGAACCTGGGTACAATTGACATCTCCGCCTTTGCCGATAAACGAATTGTAATTAAAGGATGCGGTGATAAACGGGTAGGAGAAATAGCTTATGCAGAAATTACCCGTTTGTTGCGTCCCGTGGTAAAGAGTATCATGTACGGAGAACCCTGTTCTACAGTGCCTGTATACAAAAAGAAGGGTTAAAACCAGCCACGTTTCCGGAAAACCAGGATCATTAGTACCAATAATATGCCCATACCTCCCAGAGTATAATAATATCCGTTAGGAGACGCCAGTTCGGGCATATGCTGGAAATTCATGCCGTAAATACCGGCCAGCAGTGTTGGCGGAGCCATCAATGTGGTTACTACCGCCAGCACTTTCATAATTTCATTCATCTTCAGATTTAGCTGCGTATGATACATCTCCTGTAAATTCAATACCATATCCCGATAGTTATCTGCCAGGTCGTTGCATTGAATGATGTGATCGTATACGTCCTTGTAATATTTCGTTACTTTATCATCCAGCAGATCATTTTCACTTTTAAGGAATCCATTTACCAGCTCCCTCACCGGTGCAATGGCTCTTTTGAACAGGAAAACCTGGCGGCGTAAATAATTGATCCGTGCCAATGTGCGGGTATTTGGCTGGTGCTGTACGAGGTCTTCCACCATTTCTATTCTTTCCCCCAGTTTATCCATTACGATAAAATAGTTGTCGATAATTACATCCAGTAATGAGTAACAGAGATAATCAGCCCCACCATTACGAATACGGGATCCGGTAATCAGCAGTTTGTTACGCACAGGATCGAATACATCCCGCGCGGGATCTTCCTGGAAGGAGATTACGAAATTCCTGCCTAGTACAATGCTCACCTGTTCCAGATCAATTGACGAAGTTTCACTGTTGAAGTAAATCATTGGAAGTAAGCAAAACATCCGGTCATTGATCTCATCCATTTTGGCGCGCTGCCCCGTACTTAAAATGTCCTCTTCCAGTAAGGGATGTATCATAAATTGCTCGCACACTGCATGCACCTCTTCTTTCCTGATGCCGTCAATATTGATCCAGCTTAACTGTGGGGCAGACGCATACCTGAAGGTGTCTTCTATTTTATTCAGCACCAGCTCTGAACAAAGGTTAACATTGTAGTCAAAAACAGTGATCTTGGTTTCTGCCGCTGGTTTCCTGGTAGTTACACCTTCTGCCGGGTTAAAGTTCATGATACGTTGCTTCTTCACCTTGAATGGGTTTAGTGCCTGTACCATACCGGGAATAGGCAATTTCTTTTTGAAGGCCATATGTGCTGATGTTATCAGAATTGATTACCGAATTTAAATCAAAATAGCAGAGCGAACAACCACTATGCTCCAATAATCAGATCAGCAACAGAAAATTTGAGCAATGAAGGGTACACCGGAAACGCTTGGGGAAAAATGAAAATAAATGCGCCACTTAAATCCCATAGGGTATATAGACTAATTAAGTGGGTCTGTTTTCTTTTTATGTCTGATAAATAAAAAGTCGCCCGGCTGTAAAATGCCGGGCGCCGGGTGTTGATACAGGATATGGTGGTATAATGAGCAGCATGTTTTCAGGGTTGCCGCTAATTCTCAGATCGTGGATACGTCCAAAAGTGGATAAGCGTTATATTTCCCGTTTCAATATCGGCTGATGTCTGTACAAACAGACATCAGGAAAAAATCAACATAATCATGCAAAGCAGCAATCTAACTGGCCGGGGACCACTTAACAGTGGTTGGTCCAACTGCGGATAAACTGCAGCCGGTTGATACTTACTGTTCTAAGAATTATCAGAATTTTGGTAATTCAATAACGGGAGGCGTACCTGTTGCCTGGCGCTCAAACAGATCCCCATATTTTGCATTGGCAGGTTTGAAACCGCTGTTCCATAAATAGAACCATCCGTTTTCAGAGCCACCGCCAAAGTCGAGCCGGTCTTTCGCTTTGGCTGTTGCGTCATTGGAGAACTTTGCTTTGGTGAGCTCTATCCATTCACTGGTGTTGGTTTTTATCCAGTGGTTACCGAAATATCCTTTGCGGCCAAGATGGCCATTTTCAAAGGAAAAGTTTTCCAGGAAGGAATAAAGATGGCCCATATACTTACCATCTTTGGGCGCTCTGAAACTGGCAATCAGTTTCCACTCATTATGTTCCGGAACATAAAAATAGGCGGTATAGGTGGTGGTATTTCCTGTTGGTACACTGTGCATCAGGAAACGATAGGTATCACCGGCTTTCCAGTTATATACCCAGTGGCTATGACCTCCTGTTCCTTCCCCACCAAACCCGCTGGCTTCTACGCTATCTCCTTTTGCAAGCATTACCACCTGGTCTTCATACTTTACCTTACTTCGCTCCTGCGGCCCCCCTCCTGCATCCCAAACAGAAAAGATAATCCTTCTTTCCGTGGGTGAATTAACCTGCATCCCAAAGTAGCCCCTGTGGAATCCGCAAGACATGAAATAGGTACCCAGTTTATCTTCTCCCTCCGGAACTTTAATTTCTCCATAAAACCACTCTACATTTTTACCTTCAGGAACAGGATAGCTTAAGTGTACAGAAGCTGCGCGGCGCCAGGGTTTGGCATTATATTGAATGTCTTTGACAGCGGAACCCGAAAGGCCAACACTTTTTACATCTGCATATATATTCCCTTTCTTCTCCACACCTTTCAATGATATACAATAGAAGCCTGCCTTCCTTACAGACGTTTGCAACACGGGAATATTTACAAAATCATTATTGGAAGGAATGCTAACTATTTTTTGAGTTTCATTTACAGTAACTAATATTTTGCTTTCGGCATCTGCTTTTGCCTGTAAGGAAACTTTGAGTGAGCCAGGATTGGCCACATGAAAGTAAAAATTGATGGTGTTACTGTTCTCTGTCCAGTGAATAACGCCGTGGCGCTCATTGATTTCTACATGTTCTTCTACCGGATCGGCATAGGCGGTAAAGCCGGGAAGCTCTGCCACAGGGGCCTGCGCAAGTGTGTTGTTTGCTGCAAAGGCGATAGCCAGCATTGCTGCCAGGAGTGTTTTCTTGTTCATTGTTCTTAATTGTATAGTTAACAAATAAAGCAGCATCCGTTCCCAAAAGCAATTAAGAAATGAAAAAATTACAAACGGATGAGAATCCGGTTTCTGCAACGGTTTGGGCATTAAATTATACAAGCGCAAACGTACTGATCTTATGGAAAGATGCTATGCCTGAGAAATTACAAAGGGAATTGTTTTTGTGGCAGAAGAATACGTTGCCGCGGTATTTATCTGCCGGAGGCTGGATATTTTCAAACTATTTAAAACATTATTTTATGGAAAATCAATTAAAAGATAAGAAAGTAGCTATCGTGGTTGCCAACGGATTTGAGGAAGTAGAACTTACAAAACCATTGGAAGCATTGAAGAATGCCGGAGCTACCGTGGATATTATTTCCCCGGAAGAAAAAACGGTGCGTGCCTGGGCCGAAAAAGACTGGGGAAAAGATTATCCGGTGGATAAAAACATAAAAGATGTGGTTGCCTCCAGTTATGATGCGCTTGTATTACCGGGAGGCGTGATGAATCCGGACCATTTGCGTACGAATGACCGTGTGATCGCTTTTGTTACCGGGTTCTTCGATGAGAGTAAACCTATTGCGGCTATTTGTCATGGCCCGTGGACTTTAATTGAAACCGGAGAACTGGATGGCCGGAAGGTAACATCCTACCCTTCCTTAAAAACAGATCTTGAAAATGCAGGTGCTTTATGGACAGATGAAGAGGTGGTAACCGACAAGGGATTGGTTACAAGCCGGACGCCAAAGGATTTGCCGGCATTTTGCAGGAAAATGGTCGAAGAAATTGCTGAAGGCCCACATGATCAACGGGGCGATGCAGCACATAAAGGAGGAGTACATCAATTAGGATAATTATTATATACAGGAGTGGGGCGTCTCACTCCTGCTTATTTTTTCTTCTTCTTTTTGTATTTCACTTCTACATTGGCAACGCCGGTATTGAGCATGCCTATCCGGGAGGCAGCTTTGTGCGACAGGTCAATAATCCGGCCCGGTACAAACGGACCCCTGTCGTTGATGCGGACCTTTACGCTTTTTCCATTGGCAATATTGATAACGGTAACACGAGTACCGAAGGGAAGTGTTTTATGTGCGGCTGTAAGCTCCCGCTGTCGGAAGGTTTCGCCACTTGCAGTCCGTTTACCATCGAAGGAATTGGCGTAATAGGAGGCTTTTCCTGTTTCGGTGATTTTCCGGCTACAGGAAGAGGCGCCTGCCATTACCAGGATAATGAACAGCAATATCCAATTGCGTTGTGAGGGTGCAGGGATATACATGCGGATAGCGATTTAGACAATAGTCTAAAAATAAGTCAAATTTCCGATGCTTTTATTGGGAGGAAAGGTGGAATTTGATGAATGGCATATGTTGAACAATATAGATGATCAACTGTTTTTATCAGGCACTCATTCTAACAAATTTTATATGGCAAAACTTGTAGCGGATCAATTAGTGGAAATGCTGGCAACGGCCGGCATTAAACGTATTTATGCTGTAACCGGCGATAGTTTGAATCATATTAACGATGCGGTGCGCCGTGATGGCCGGATCCAGTGGATCCATGTAAGGCATGAGGAAACTGGCGCTTATGCTGCAGGCGCCGAAGCGCAGTTGAACGGCCTGGCTTGTTGTGCCGGTAGCAGCGGGCCGGGGCATGTGCATCTTATTAACGGATTATATGACGCGCACCGGTCGGGCGCGTCGTTGCTGGCAATCGCCTCTACCTGCGCGACCAGCGAATTTGGAAGCGATTATTTCCAGGAAACCAATACTATCAAGCTATTTGATGATTGTAGTCATTATAACCAGGTAGCTGCTACAGCAGAACAGGCGCCGCGCATGCTGCAGGCTGCTTTACAACATGCAGTACATAAGCATGGCGTAGCGGTTTTAGGATTACCGGGAGATGTGGCTGCCGCTGATGCAAAGGATATTCCTACTGCTACAAGACTTTATCGTCCGAAACCGGTTATTTGCCCTTCTGCCACCGAGTTAAAGCAGCTGGCCGGTTTACTTGCAGAAGCAAAGAAAATAGCCATTTATTGTGGATTGGGCGCCGTAGAAGCGCATGATGAAGTGGTGGCACTTTCAGCGTTATTAAAAGCGCCGGTGGCCTACTCGTTCCGCGCCAAGATGGGAATCCAGCATAATAATCCAAATGAAGTAGGCATGACCGGTTTGCTGGGGCTTGCATCGGCCTATAAAAGTATGCACGAAGCAGATGTATTGCTGCTGCTTGGAACAGATTTTCCCTACACCCCTTTTATTCCTGAAAAAGCAAAGATCGTCCAGGTAGATATACAACCAGAGAGACTGGGACGAAGGGCCACCCTGGAGATGGGACTGTGCGGGGATATCAGCGATACGCTAAAGGCGCTTTTGCCTATGCTGAAAGAAAATACAGACCATAATTTCCTGGATGAAATGGTAGCGTTTTACAAGGAAGTGCAAAAGAAAATGCAGACTTACGTGGAGGATACCGGGAAAGAAAATGCGATCAGTCCCGAGTTTGTGGCTTCTACTCTCAATAAAATTGCTGCCAACGATGCCATTTTTACGGTAGATACCGGGATGACGAATGTTTGGACGGCCCGGTACCTGGAAGGCACCGGTAAACGTACGCTGCTGGGGTCCTTTAATCATGGTTCAATGGCCAATGCTATGCCGCAGGCAATTGGCGCAGCATTGGCCCAGCCGGGCCGGGAAGTGTATGCTCTGTGTGGCGATGGGGGATTAACGATGTTGCTGGGAGACCTGATGACGATAAAACAGTACCAACTCCCCGTAAAAGTAATAGTATTTAACAACCGGGCCCTGGGAATGGTAAAACTGGAGATGGAAGTAGCCGGGATTCCCGACTGGCAAACTGATATGGTGAATCCAGATTTTGGCGCCGTAGCAGTGGCCATGGGATTCACCGCTTTTACGATCCGTAAACCGGAAGATGTGGAAAGTGTTTTAACCAAGGCGGCTAAAACAGAAGGGCCTGTGCTGGTAAATGTGTTCACCAACCCGGAATCATTGGCTATGCCGCCAAAGGTGGAGTTTGCGCAGATGAAGGGATTTGCGCTCTGGATGGGAAAACTAATCCTGAGCGGAAGGTATGAAGATGTATTTGATGCAGTGAAATCGAATTACAAGCACCTGAAAGATGTGTTATGAGTATATATTTACGGGGAGATGATTTTAAAATCATCTCCCCGTAATATTAGAACGGATACCCGATTGCAATATTAAGAATCAGGTTCTTTTTGCGCCATTCAGGATCACTGAAATCTATTTTATCCAGCACCCAGCGCTCGTTTTGAGGTAGATAAGGAACACGGAAAGGTATTGCAAGATCCAGTCGTACCACTACAATGGAAGCATCTATGCGGAGGCCTACTCCCCCACCTACGGCAATGTCTTTATAAAAAGTATTGAAGGCAAACTTACTACCAGGTTTATCGGGTGCTTCTTTCTGTAACCAGATATTTCCGGCATCTATAAACGCCGCCACGTTAAATACACTGGCAACATGTACACGCAGCTCGGAGTTGAACTCCAGTTTAATATCACCGGCTTCATTGGCTAGCAGGGCAGATGTATCTACCGCGGGGTTGTGGTAAGATCCCGGGCCCAGTGTACGCGCCCTGAATGCCCTGATACTGCTGCTACCACCGGTGAAGAACTGCTTCACGAAAGGCAGCGTAGAGGAGTTGCCGTATGGCAAACCATATCCGATCAGAAGGCGGTTTACCCATTGTTTTCCTTTGCCTAACTGCCAGTAGTGCCGCGCTTCGGCGGTGAACCTTTCATATTGAGCAAATGAATTTCCCAGTAAAGTTTTCTGACCGGTATCATTTTTGGGAATGATCAGCCCGGCAATGTTCCCGGAAATATCAATATTGCCACTCAGGTAAAAACTGTGCACACGATTGGCCTGCTGGTTGTTATAAGTGATGGTATAGTTGCCTCCCAGGATAAACTGCTTTTCAATGGCATTACGCTGACTTGGATCATTCTTCAGGATACTATCGTATGCAGGTGTTGTTTTAGTAGGCAACACATAAGTAAGCGCAACGGGTGCGAAGATGTGACTCAGGTACTGAGTGCGCTGCCACAGATACTGTAGCTGGAGCGTATATGCGTTAAGGTTATACAGGTCTGCACGGCTGTATAATTCATAGCTGGCGCTTATCCTCGTTTTAGGAACATAAGGGGTACGTATGTTCAGTCCACTGAAAGGAGTGATGAACCGGGGGAAAGTAACGGCTACTTCTCCGCCCAGGCCATATGAATTAGACCCGCCGGCGTTTTTATTACCGGTTTGCCATTCCAGGCCTCCGCGCAAGCCTATTTCCAGTAATGCCGCAGAATGCAGCCAGTTACGGTTTTTAGCGGTTATCTGTATCTGGGAGCCAATAAATCCATTTGATTTGGAGGTTCCGCGTAATTCTGTTTGAAGGGAGCGCCGTTTGTAAGGCGTCAGGAAAAGTTTGGCGTCCAGCCAGCCGCTGTCGAGTGCTACCCTGTTGTTTACCATGGCGCGATAGGTGCCTGCCTGCGATGTATCGCGGGCATAGGCAGTGTCCCGACGATTAAAATTTCTGCCGGAGCTGTCTCTGCGGCTGGTGCTGTCTCTCCTGCCACCGGCGTCTCTCCTTCCAGTAACATTTGCACCGCCGCCGGTTAGGTTGTGAATGGAGGTATCGCGCACAGGAGAGAACTGTCCTTTCACAAATTTGAAAACTCCCAGGTTGATCAGTCTTTGCAGTGTGATATTGTGTGAGCTCAGACGATATAAACTATCCGGACGTAAAAAAACAGACCGGTCAAATGCAGAAGATTTGAAGCGGTGAGCAGAATCTACGATATAAATGCCTTTGTATTTTACCGGTGTTCCCTGCGTGGAAGCGGAGTCATTATCCAGCGAATAATCAGGGAACAAAACAATATCATGCATTTTGTAAGGGCGGAGCGCCAGGAGCGGTGTGTTATCTTTTATCTTTACAAATAAATCAACAGTACCATTATTGGTACTATCTACCTGTACCAGCAGATAATCCGGTGTAAAATAATAATAGCCCTGTTCTTTTAGTGCGGAGTGTATACGTTCACGTTCGGCCTTTATGGAATCCAGCGAATAATTGGCCCCGATGATCAGGGAGCTTTTCGGTTTGGTATATGTTACTGTTTTGCCAATGGCACTACTGTCTGTTAAATAGGTAACACTTTTAATGGTATACCGGTGGTTGGGTGTAGCTGTATAATTAACGGAGGCTTTTTTCTTTCCTGATAATTTAACAGCAGATACTACGCCTGCCTGGAAATAGCCGTTATCTACCAGGTATTCTTCCAATACCTCAGATGTGTAATCCGGTTTGGCCTGGCTTAGTAATACCGGCGGTTCGCCCCATTTTCTACGCAGCAGGTAATTTAATCCTTTTCCTTTTGGCTCATTGCCTAAGTTATACAGCCAGAGCTTTATAGGCATGCCAAGGAATTTGCGGTTCCTGTTGGGGCGGATCCTTTTATTCATTCCATCAACCAGGTTGCTATAGTCTTTGGGTTTCTTTCTGACAATGGTATCTGTGATCCACTTTACGTTGCTGCCAGTATATAGCCGGTCGCCTTCAGGTACGGTGCGCGTGGTACTGCAGGAGCTGATGACCAGGTAAGCAAGGCATACAAGGCAACAGTAAATGATCGTATGGCTATTTGCTTTTCGCATCGGGCATTGTCGTATTTTTATCGTCTTTCTTATTTTTTTTTCTATCGCGCAGTTTTTGTTTTTTAGTATCAGACTTAGATCGTTGCAGGATCTCCCGGAATTCATCATAATCCATGATCAGTGCAAAGGCAACACCTGTTTCCACTACCTGTCCTTCGATGATTGTCTGACCGTCGTTCCGCTGATAAACCCGTATGCGGTAACGGCCATCGCGGGTAAGTTTATATTCTATTGAAATATCGCCGATCAGTGAACTGGCGCTTTGCTGATTACCCTGCAGCATGATATTGGATCCAACGGAAACGGTTAAACGGTCATTGAACAGTTGCTTTGATGCGCCTACTTTGAGATTGGTAGTTTCCTGTGCAGTACCGGTAGAATAATCTTCCTGGTTTTGCAGATCGAAATTCAGATCAACCCCTTTGATCAGGTTGCCAGCCATATTATTGAGCTGTTGTGAAAGTATTTTACTTACACTGTTTTTCGCTGCCTGTCCAACACCGGATCCGCCATCGAGAGTGTTCATCGGATCGTCCGGAATAAAGGAGTTCAGTACCAGTAATCCCATTACCTGTTTATTCAATTCTGATGGCACCTGGTTAATCTGTTTCAGGCGGTTGTACGGAGTTCCGTTGAGAGTGTTCCTGTCTTTTTCGGCCAGGTCGAGACGGAAGCTGATATCCGGCTTCATCAGGTTGCCTTTGATCATCAGGTATACCTGGAAGGGCATCCGCTGCTTGTAGGTATTGCGTTGTTCGGCCGACATGCTCTGTAGCTGATCCGCCACAAGGTCGTAAGCCGGTGCATTTACTGTGTATTTAGCGGTAATATCCAGATCGGCGCTGGTAGCATCGCCGTTGAAGGAAATGAAGCTTCCCTTCTCTATATCGAAGGAACGTTTAATGAGCTGGTTCAGCGACATTTCGTATTTACCTTCTGTAATTTCATAACGGCCGGTAAGACTCAGCTTACTGCTGGGGTCCAGGGTAGCGTTAATGCTTGCAGTACCTTTTGCCTGAACATAATCACCGTTTTGTGAGTCAATAATGATTTTGATGACAGATTCCGGCGTGATATCCAGGTTACCAGAGAGGAACATGCCCTTTAACCTCGTAGTTTTAAATTTGATGCTATCTTCACGAGCCAGCAGCGCAGAGTCTATAGGATTGGATTTATCCACAAACTCTATTACTCCTTCCCTGTTGGCCAATCCGGGTTCTTCCTGCGGTAAGGTCATGGTTACGCTCGATTTATCGCGTAGCTTTACCACAGCATCAATTCTTGGCAGATCCATTGATCCACGGATCTTCACTTTACTGTCTATATAAGCCGGGCCATAGATCCACTGATCCGGATTTTGCTGGCGGCCCAGGGCCATAAAGTTATCTGCGGTAACATCAAGATTGAAATTGTACCTGGTAAAATCACGGGTATTGATACGGCCATCTACCACCAGTTCATTATTAGCGCTGTCTGCTATTACCAGGTTATTCAGTTGTATACCGCGTTCATCTATTACAATATCTTCATCGGGCAGGTGGAAAGTGCTGCCTATCATGGTTACCATGCCTGTGGCGTTGTCGAAATGCAGGCTTCCCAATACTTTTGGTGCAGACGGAGTTCCGGTGATATTGAACTGGCCGTTGGCATTGCCCGACATATGGGTAACATTGCCCATTGTAAAAGGTTCCAGGGAGGCAACACTTAGTTTATTAATATCCAGTTGGGCATTGATGGTGCTATCATAAGTCCCGTCTACCCGGATATCGTTGTCATTCCCGGTTAGCCCGGCTGTGAGTTTATACTGACCCGGGCCGCTGTTTTCCACGTTGGCATCCAGTGTTCCCATACGTGTATTCTTCACCGTTAGACTGTCTACCTTCAGTACGGCATGTATGAGTGGAGATTGATTCCAGTTACGCACCGTTGCTTCTGCATTCAGGGTACCATTAGCCAGCAATGTATCAGTAGCGAGAAGGCCGGTGATAGTAGATAATTTAAAGTTGGTAATATTTGCCTGGAGGGAAGGAATGGCGCTGGTATCTGCCCGGGAGGCAATTTGTATGGATTGGTCGCCTTGTGATAGTTTGATGTTAGCGGTATCAGGAGCGCCATTTTTCATCCGGAGAATATTATTCTCAGCCACAGTCCATTCCTGTTTGTTTAGCAACAGCCCAGGTTTAAGAGACAGCTGCATGGCGTTCTCCTTCAGGAAGGTGAAAACGCCGCCCACCTTGTATTTAGGCTTTCTTTTAACATCATCCAGCACCAGATCAAAATCAACTACGCCGGTATTGGCATATGCAGTAAGATAGGTGTGCTGCAGGGGGAATGAAGGGTGCGCCATACGGGCCAGGGAAGCGCCCAGCCGTAAAGAGGTGTCCTGAATAGCCAGGCCCAGGCGTAGACTATCGACCTGCAGGGAATCATAATTAATTTTAGGAAGATACGCATTCAGCGTAAGCAGGCTGCTGTCGCTGTTTAGGCGACCATTCATCACCAGCGGTACTTCCATGCGCAGGGTGGGAATCATTTGTTGCAGGCTTTTAGGCCATAACAGGGATGCGTTCCATTGCAGCATTTGCCCGGAAGGCACAGTTACAATACGTCCGGAGTCTGCCGGCAGCAGGGGTTTGTTGATAATATTGGTGAACGCAGTGCCCACTTTTGTATAGTCGATATGACCATTAGCATTGACCAGGCCGAACGGACTTTTTAAAGTAATGTATTGTTGGTCCTTGTATTCAGCCGTCAGGGAAATACTGTCGAGCGGAAATACCTGGCCCTGTGTGGCGATCTGCCATTTTGTTAAGAAGGCGCCGCCTTCTATGCGCTCAGGTTCAATGCTGTTAAAGTCTGCTGCGAGGTTTCCCTGTACCGTTAATGGTTCTGTATACCAATGAGTGGTATAAAGGTCGGCCTTTGCCACATCCATATTTACTTTCAGGGCGCGGATAGTAGTATCCATCAGTTGCCCGCTGATATCAAAGGTAGCGGTGATGGCAGTGTCTGCGCTTTCGCCTTTTGCTTCAAAGGCGCCGTTATTAATACCTGCAGTTACGTTCACGTCGTGGTACGTATAGGCGTTATAGGTAGCCTCATCCAATTGGGCAGCAGCTTTAGCCACCATTTGTTTTATCGTATAGCCCTGGCCGGTAGCGTTTAGTTTTCCCGATATCCAGCCATAGGTGGTATCATATAGCATTACCCCGGGGTTAATACGGAAGTATGGAATACTGATGGTATAACTGCTGCGGATGCTATCGGTAATGTTTACCAGCTGTGCGTTAATATTAGCGTTGGCGGTTTCGCTTTTCAGTTGTAATTGCGTTACGAGATCTTTCATACCTCCTTTAAACATACCGGTGATCAGCATGTTTTCCGGCAGGCGTGGCGTATCAGGTAATGTCCCGGCGGGTAACCAGGCCCGCAGCGGTTTGTTGCCAGATTGTATGTAAATGGAAGGGAGATTGGCACTGAGGCGGTCCGGATCGGTAGCATGAAACACCTGGCCGTTGTCTGTTTTAATAAGATTGCCTTCGTGATCGTTGATATAAAGCTGTTTGATGTTCAGTTCTCCCAGAGTACCTTTTAATATAGCCGCCAGCGTTAGTTGTTTATTCCAGAGGGGTGCAAAGGATTTGTTCTTGCGGGCATCAGGAACAAAAGGCAGCCATTCTCCCAGTGCCACCTGTACAGAATCGAGATTGGCGTCCAGTCCAAGTTGATCCAGGTGGTCGGAAATGCCCGACCAGGAAGGAACGGTTACAATTACCTGTTTGCGGAAAATACTTTTATTGGTTTGCAGTAAGAAATTACGCAGGGCCAGGGAATAGGGTGTAAACAATACATCCATATTAGCTTTACGGATGGTAAAGCCGGATTTATCCCGGGCGGTTAGCGATTTAATACCTGCCATAATGCTGTCGGGCTTATACCGGATATTGTTGATCTTACTGGAGAAGCCTGTCAGCAGCAGATGGTTATAATCGGGATCAGTACTTGCTGCTTTGGGTGCTGGTCCGCCATTATCATAGCGTAATGCCAGTTTATCAAGAATTACCTGGTTGGCCATTACTTGCCATGTGTTAGGCGTAGTATCCTTTGGAGAGGTGGTAACAGTATCTTTCCCCGGCACCATCATCAGCAGGCCGGCGGTATTGCTGATCGTCAGATCGCCCACCTGTATACGGGTGGAGTCCTGGTCCAGGTTGCTATTGCGTAGCTGGAATGCGCCTATTTTCCATGCGGTGGAGATGCCCATGCCTTCGTCTGCATAGAGGAAGCGGCTGTTATTGATCTGCAGTTTTTTCAGCAGCAGATGCAGTGATGCGCTGTTGGTATCGGCGGGTGGTGGTGGCGGTGCGGCGGTGGTAACAGCGGGTGCTATGTATTGTTGCCTGAAAAAGCCTTTTAGTCCGTCGATAGCGATGCCCCTGAACGCATAAATTCCATCGTCAATCAGCAGGTCGTCCGGATCCACATGCAAACTGTCCCAGGTGAGTATGGCAGACATTCCGCCGGGGGCATCTGTATAACTTACTTTCACTTTGCGCAGGGAAATATCTTTCAGCCTGAATTGCAGGGTAGTGCCTGTTTCCGGAGCAAGGGTATCTGGTTTATCGGACGGAGTTACAAACGCATCTACTGCAAACTGGTAATTGAAAGCGGAGTCGCCGGTACGACGGTATACATTTACCAGCAGGGTGTCCCATTCCAGTTTGTCTATTTTCAGTTCATTGCTGATCAGGGAAAGAAGGTTGTAATGTACTTTCAGGGAGCCGGTATAAAATAGGGCCTGATTGGAGGTGTCGGCCACATAAACATTGCGAAGCTCCAGGTATTGCCAGCCTCGTGCGCGCAAATAACCGATCTGTACTTTTGTATGCAGTTTCTTCCGCAGGTACAATTCTCCCTGTTCTCTGAGGTAGTTCTGAACTCCGTTCAGCTGTAGTAATAAAACAGCCACTACGGGCAATAGAAGCACCGCAACAATAATCCATATAAGCCATCGCCACCAGGGGCGGCCGTGTTTTTCTCCGGTTTCTGCTGGTTCTGTCACTATGATGTATTACAAGCGTAAATTACTGAATATAAACGCAAATGCGCACTTATGGTTTACTTTGCCGGCAGGATAGTGTAACCGGGGGCGCTTGCCTGCGGGGTACAACAAAATCCATACCTCTGGATACAGGAATAAAATAGTAATTGCAAGAATACATTAAATACGGTAACGGACATACTTTTTTTGGAGAGGAAGTAAATAGGGTGAGTAGTAAAATGCACAGATTGGCGAAATGGAGATATGGGAAGACCGGATTAAAGATTAATTTTTAATTATCCAGCTTGAGAGCATTTCTGTCTTCTTTTTGAATTCGTTTTCTGACTTATCCATGTCTTCTGCGGGAGGAAGGGCTTCATCGCCTTTGGAACGTATCCTGGCAAACCCGTTGTCATCCACTCCCCTTTCACAGATAATTCCAGACAACATTTTTCTGATCCGGATAGTTTTTCCCTGGCGTTGGTACGATCGATGTCCAGTAACCGGTTTTCAACAATTTCCTGTTTACGGGTTTGTATCGCGAAATAGGTTTGAGCAAAAGGGAGGGGAGCTTTTGTGTACTCCGCTTTGGGCGATGAGATAGCAGGCGTAGCGGGTGAGCGCAATCCCAATAGTGTCAAAATGAATGAATTCCAATTATTTTATTTCCGGTTTATTTCTTTGGTTAAACCTGAGAATATAGTATTCAAGCTGGTCTTTCTTCTCCCGGTCATTTCGGAATTCATCGAGCAATACACTGTCTTGTGGAAGGATATATTTTTTGAGATTATAGGCAGATAACTCTAGTAGCTGGCCTGTTACCACATTCAATACTTTTTTAAGGACCACTGGTGTGCTGATGCTGTTTGTAGTCATATCAGCCTGGTTTACATATCCCCGGGAGGATTGTATGGCATGCAACGCATATATACAGTAGTAGCCTATTTCCTGTAACTTATTGAGCCCATTATCTTTGATATAGATATTTTTTCCATCGCAAAAGCCCCAGTAATTTTTTAGTTTATGTTCCTGTCCTGAAGCATCGCGGAGCACCAGTTCATTCCGGTTAGCCAGGAGGTAAATCTGGGCTGCAGTACTACGGTTTTTGATTACCAGGTCGCCTTCTTCGGAAGGGTTATTGGATTGAAATTCTTCAAAGGTTTTGTACAACCCTTTCTTTAGTTGGGGTGCATCTGTAATCAGCTCCATTTGGGCTGCTGCAGAGAAGCCCAGCAATATAAAACCCCAAAAGCACAACAGTTGTTTCATAATAAACAAATGTATCGGGTTTGAGGGGGGCGGATAACCGGAAATAGCTGAACACCGGCTTTGTTTCTGCTGATGTCTGATTTATGTCTTTAAAACCGGGGAGAACAAAAGATCGGAGGCCTCTGTGTAAAGACCGCTACAGGGAGAAGAGACTGCCCGAGCTGTCTTTCTGAAAAAATTATAGGCCGGGTAAAAACCCGGCCCGGCTGAAGGTTACAACAAAATCTAAACCTGCTTATGAGAAAAAATTTGATTTACAGTTGAATTATAAAGCCATAGCCTGCAGTGAATGGTCTTTGCTTTCCAGCTGGGAGCTGCCCATCAGGAATTCGTCCACTTTTCTTGCACACTCACGGCCTTCACTTATTGCCCATACCACCAGTGACTGTCCGCGGCGCATATCGCCGGCAGCGAACACTTTAGGGATGGATGTCAGGTAATCCTTTTCGGTAGCTTTCACATTACCGCGTTCATCTCTTTCCACTTCCAGCTGATCCAGTAAACCGGTGTGCTGCGGATGTACGAAGCCCATAGCCAGTAAGGCCAGTTCGCAGGGTACATCTCTTTCAGAACCGGGTACTTCTGTGAATTTGGCCGGTCTGCCATCAGCGCTGGAGGTCCATTGGAGGTCTACCAGGCGCAGAGCTTTCAGGTGGCCGTTGTCATCTCCGATAAAGGATTTGGTGGCAATGGCCCATTTACGGTCTGCCCCTTCTTCATGGGAAGAAGATGTTTTTAAGATCATCGGATAGGTAGGCCATGGCATAAATGGTGTACGCTCGCCCGGAGGTTTTGGTAACAACTCCAGTTGTGTAACGCTGCGGGCGCCATGACGGTTACTGGTTCCCACACAGTCGGAGCCGGTATCGCCACCACCAATCACGATCACATTTTTGCCTGTTGCCAATATATCACTGCCTTCTACCGCAATATTGCTAACTCTTTTATTCTGCTGCTTCAGGAAGTCCATTGCATAGTGTATGCCTTTCAGCTCACGACCCTGGATCGGAAGATCGCGTGGAATGGTGGAACCACCAGCCAGCACAATTGCATTGTATTCTCTCAGCAGATCATTGGTACTAACGTTTACGCCTACGTTGGCATTGCATTGAAACACCACTCCTTCTTCTTCCATCAGTTTCACGCGGCGGTCTACTACCCATTTTTCCAGTTTGAAATCCGGGATACCATAGCGTAAAAGTCCGCCTGGTGCATCGTCGCGCTCAAACACTGTTACAGAGTGGCCTGCATAGTTCAGCTGCGCGGCGGCAGCCAGACCGGCCGGACCGGAACCGATCACCGCTACTTTCTTGCCGGTACGCATACGCGGCGCTTTTGCCTGTACGAGGCCTTTATCGAAAGCTATTTCAATGATGTGTTTTTCTATTTCCTCGATAGCTACCGGAGGCTGGTTAATACCCAGTACACAGGCACTTTCACACGGAGCCGGGCAAATACGGCCGGTAAATTCCGGGAAGTTATTGGTAGAGGATAATATATCATACGCTTCTTTCCAATCCTGGCGGTATACGGCATCATTAAATTCCGGTATTACGTTACCCAGGGGGCATCCGCTGTGGCAGAAAGGCACACCGCAGTTCATACAGCGGGCGGCCTGCTGATTCAGTTTATTATCCGGGAAGCGTTCTACAAATTCTCTATAGTGACTAACCCTTTCCCGGGGATCCGCTTTCCCGGGCTGCTCGCGTGTAAATTCCAGGAATCCTGTAGGTTTACCCATAATTTTCCTCCACAAGTCCCTTACCTGCAAGGGATATTTTGATGATGAATGTTAATTGTTCAATTAGTGACCCACTTTCTGGCCCTGTGTTTTAGCTGATTTCAACGCTGCCTTGTATTCTTTCGGGAATACTTTCACGAAATGACGCAGTTGGTTTTCCCAGTCTTTCAGGATAAACTTCGCTACTGTACTGTTCGTATAGGCATGATGTTTAGTAATCAGGTCCTGCAGCTGTGCTACATCTTCCTGGTCCAGCGGATCCAGGTCGATCATATCCCTGTTGCAGTGGTTGGCGAAAGTGCCTTTCACATCGTACACATAAGCGATACCGCCGCTCATACCTGCTCCGAAGTTGCGGCCGGTTTCACCCAGGATCACCGCTTTACCGCCGGTCATATATTCACATCCGTGATCGCCTACTCCTTCTACTACTACAGTAGCACCGGAGTTACGTACACAGAAACGTTCTCCTGCCTTGCCGCGGATGAAAGCTTCGCCGGAGGTAGCTCCATAGAAACAAACGTTGCCCGCGATGATATTTTCTTCTGCCTTGAATCCTGCTTCTCCATGTGGATAAAGGATCAGCTTGGCGCCAGACAGTCCTTTACCGAAGTAATCGTTGGCTTCTCCTTCCAGTTCCAGCGTTAAACCTTTAGTGGTAAAGGCGCCGAAGCTCTGTCCTGCAGACCCGATGAATTTGAAATGCAGGGTATCTTCCGGTAATCCTTCGCTTTTGTAGCGTTTGGATATTTCGTTAGACAGGATGGTACCAATGGTACGATCTGTATTTTTTACAGGGAACTGCTGGTACACCCTGGCTTTCTTTTCCAGTGCGGGCTGTGCGGCCTTCAGCAGTTGCCAGTCGATCACTTCACTGATGCCGTGATCCTGTTCTTCCTGTTTGTACAGGCCTGTTTCGGCAGAAGCTTCTTCTTTATATAAGATCGGTGACAGATCCAGTTTCTGTGTTTTCCAGTTGGTGATGTTATCGCGCATCTGGAGGCATTCTACCTGGCCTACCATTTCGTTGATGGTACGGAAGCCCAGGTCGGCCATGATTTCGCGGAGCTCTTCCACGAGGTAAGTGAACAGGTTTACCACGTGTTGCGGATCGCTGTTGAAGCGTTTGCGCAGTTCCGGATCCTGGGTAGCAACACCAACAGGACAGGTATTTACATGGCATTTACGCATCATGATACAACCTTCTACCACGAGGGCTGCGGTGGCAACACCCCATTCTTCGGCACCCAGTAAAGTAGCAATGGCAATGTCGCGGCCGGTTTTCAGCTGGCCATCTGTTTGCAGCACTACCCTGCTGCGGAGCTTATTCTTTACCAGTGTCTGGTGAGATTCGGCTAAACCTAGCTCCCAGGGTAAACCGGCATGTTTGATTGAGCTTATCGGGGAAGCACCGGTACCGCCGTCGAAGCCAGAAACCAGCACCACATCAGCGTGTGCTTTTGCAACACCTGCTGCGATAGTTCCCACACCTGCTTTAGATACCAGCTTCACGCTGATACGGGCGGCACGGTTGGCGTTTTTCAGATCATAGATCAGCTGCGCCAGATCCTCGATAGAATAAATATCGTGGTGAGGAGGCGGAGAAATGAGACCCACGCCAGGTGTGGAGTGCCTTACTTTCGCGATCCAGTCGTCCACTTTATGGCCGGGCAACTGTCCCCCTTCGCCGGGTTTTGCACCCTGCGCCATTTTAATCTGTAATTCGTCGGCATTGGTCAGGTAGTAGCTGGTAACCCCAAAACGGGCGCTGGCTACCTGTTTGATGGCAGAACGCATTGAGTCGCCGTTTTCCAGCAGCTCATAACGCAGCTCATCTTCTCCACCCTCGCCGGTGTTGCTTTTTGCACCGATACGGTTCATTGCAATCGCCAGTGTGGAGTGTGCCTCGTGTGAAATAGATCCAAAGCTCATAGCACCGGTAGCAAAGCGCTTGAAGATGCTGGTAGCCGGTTCTACTTCATCAATTGAAATAGACGGACGATTCTTTTTGAAAGTGAACAGGCTGCGTAAGGTGGCCGCTTTTTCACTTTGATCGTTTACCGCTTTCGAATATTTTTTGAAGGCTGCATAGTCGCCCATACGGGTGGCCAGCTGTAGATAGTGAATAGTAGTTGGATTAAAGAGATGGAATTCTCCTTTACGTTTCCACTGGTATACGCCACCTTCTGTTAATCGCTGTACTGGCGTTTCTTTACGGCCATAGCCCATCCAGTGTTTCGCCAGTGTTTCGCGGGCAATTTCATCCAGACCCAGGCCCTGTATACGGGAAACGGCGCCGGTGAAATATTTATCCACTGTTGCCTGGTTGATACCCAGTATTTCAAAGATCTGCGCACCCTGGTACGATTGCAGGGTAGAGATGCCCATTTTGGAAAACACTTTCAGCAGACCATCGCAGATTGCTTTAATATAGTTCTTCTTCAGTTTATCTACATCCAGTGTGGTATCCAGTTTGCCGTTCAGCTTCATATCGCGGATAGTGCTGAGTGCCAGGTATGGGTTAATAGCGGTTACGCCAAAGCCCAGCAGGCAGGCAAAGTGGTGAACTTCCCAAACATCGCCGGCTTCTACGATCAGTCCTACCTGGCCACGGTAACCCTTGCGGATCAGGTGGTGGTGAACGGCGGAAGCTGCGAGGATAGATGGAATAGCAGCATGTTCTGAATCGATAGCGCGGTCGGACAGGATGATTACTTCAAAACCATCTTCCACTGCATCTACCGCGTAGCGGCATAAGCGGGCCAGTCCTTTTTCCAGGGAGCCGGGCTTGCCGTCGGCCTTGAAGTAGGTGTGTAATGTTTTGGCCTGGAATAAACCGGTATCGATACTGCGTATCTTTTCCAGCTCGTGGTTGTTGAGGATCGGGTGACGCAGTGCCAAACCGTGGCAGTGCAGCGGATCCTCATCCAACAAGTTACCGTTGTTACCCACAAAGGTAGCCAGCGACATTACCAGTCTCTCCCTGATAGGATCAATTGGCGGATTGGTTACCTGTGCGAACAGTTGTTTAAAGTAGTTACAGAGATGCTGTGGCTGGTTGCTCAGTACTGCCAGCGGGGTATCTGTGCCCATGGAGCCAACAGGTTCCTTGCCATCAATAGCCATTGGGGCAATGATGTTATCCAGGTCTTCAGTGCTGTAACCGAATGCGCGCTGGTATTTAAAGATCTGGTCGTGCTCCAGGTGAGTAAAGGTTACTCTTGGTTCAGGCAGTTCTTCCAGGCGGATCTTATATTTATTCAGCCATTCGCCATAAGGTTGCTGGGAGCAGATCTGTTGTTTCAGCTCTTCATCCCCTATGATGCGACCCTGGTCCATGTCTACGATAAACATTTTACCGGGCTGCAGGCGGCCTTTTTCTTTGATATTTTTCGGATCAATCGGTAATACACCGGCTTCAGAAGCCATGATCACGCGATCGTCTTTTGTTACTACAAAGCGGCTTGGACGTAACCCGTTACGGTCGAGGGTAGCGCCAATAATTTTACCATCAGTAAAGGAAATGGAAGCAGGACCGTCCCATGGCTCCATGAGGGAAGCATGGTATTCGTAAAATGCTTTCTTTTCTTCACCCATATCTTCATTACCATCCCATGCTTCAGGAACCAGCATCATCATTACATGTGGCAGGGAACGGCCTGTCATGGTGAGCAGTTCAATCACATTATCCAGGCTGGCGGAGTCGGACTGGCCTTCTTCCACGATGGGGAGCAGCATTTCCATTTCTTCTTTGGTGAAGTATTTGGAAATAAAGTCCCTTTCGCCGGCGCGTAACCAGTTAAGGTTGCCCTTCAGCGTATTGATCTCACCATTGTGAGCGATATACCTGTACGGGTGAGCTAGTCTCCAGCTCGGGAATGTATTAGTCGCAAACCTGGAGTGGATGAGAGCAAAGGCAGAAACCATTTTCTCATCGCTCAGGTCTGTATAATAATGACGTACTTGGTAAGTGGTGAGCTGACCTTTATATACAATTGTTTTATAAGAGAGGGAGGCAATGTAAAACAGTGACTTCTCTTTAGGAACTGTATTGCGAACTGTTTTGGAAACATAGTTACGGAGCACAAATAATTTGCGCTCAAAGATTTCCGGATCACTGATATGATAAGGACAGGCAATAAATACCTGTTCAATTTCCGGTTCTACAGAAAGGGCAGATTCACCAATGCCATCCGGGCGTACCGGTACTTTACGGTAGCCAAGAATCTCCAGGCCCAGTTTCTCTGCGCTGCGTTGAAAGATCTCGCGGCATTCTTCACGCCAGCGTGGTTCTTTCGGAAAGAAGACCATGCCCACACCGTATTTTCCAAATTCCGGTAACGCGATGCCCAGTTTCAGGCATTCATCATACAGGAACTCATGGGGCGTTTGAAACAGTATCCCTGCACCATCACCCGTATTCTGCTCACAGCCGCAGGCTCCGCGGTGTTCCATGTTTTCCAGCATGGTTAAGGCATCACGAATAATATGGTGGGATTTACGGCCCTTAATATGGGCAGTAAATCCTGTTCCGCAGGCATCATGTTCAAATTCCGGACGGTATAAACCTTGCGTTTGCTTCACTTCATCCATTTGGTTTAGATTTTTTGCTTTGGCACACCCTTCCCTTCAGACTTGCGCCGCGGGTGATGGTGTACGATATAATTCGGGAACGGTTTAAAGATACTAAAGGAATGCGGTATTTTTTATATAAACTTTTGTTAGACGGTTAAAATTTAGAAAAAAATAAAAAGATACCGCGAATTGTTAGAGTTTTTAAAAAAATGGATGCTCTCTCAGGACAAATTGGACCGGTTTTACGGCTCAGCCTGACAGGCTTACCGAAAGATGCTTCCTTTACGACCGGGTACTTTTTGCCCTCCATATATTATATTTAGATGATACCCTTTATTAATATGACAACCTATACCAATTGTATGTCCTACAAACTTTTTACAGGTATATTTTTAGTGATGCTTACGGGGGCTTTACGGCCGGGTTACGCCCAGGAACAAGCCGAAGCGCCTGCTCCACATAAAAAAGTAAGCCTGGAAAAGGCATCCCTTTTTACCGCCGACAGCCAGCAGGCTAAAATATCCAGTATCACCGTGCTTAGCGCGGTGTGGGATACCGCCCGCATAGGGTTTTTACAAACCGGGCTTTTTAATAACAAGGTTGAAGCGGTACCGGATAAGGAAATGGGCGGGTATCTCCAGGAATACGTAAATAACACCTTTGGAGGAATGTTCGTTCCCGGAAAACCACGGCTTATATAGGTTGTACAGGATCTCCGCATTGGGGAGCGCACACAAATGATGGGTGAAAAGGCCTATGTGCAAACCGGGGAAGATAGCTATCCATCACAATTGATCACACAAAATTTTGTCCCCGCGGCTACGGCTCAAAAAGGAATTGCGCCTTGCCATTTACCTGTCGCATACGCAAAGGTTCGCTGATGTGGCTTTCATTCTGCATCCTGTCGAGCGCCGTTACAATATAGGTATACAGTTTTCCTTTTATATAAGTGTGGTCCTTAAACTCAGGATCAGACGACTGCTGTAGGATACCAATTATTTTCGTAGGGTCGCTTACGTTAATTGCCTCATTTTGCTCAAACCGGTATAATACATATTGTTTGGTATGACCGCTGGTGTCATCATCTGCCCAGTGTATTTCCAGTCCACCAGGCCTTTCAAAGGCATCAATAAAGTAAGGGGCCTCCGGAGTTTCTTTAGGCAGCCATTGCATAATCGGCCGCAGGGCCGGGTATTTATAAAGGTGGGTACGCAGAGCATCTTCAATGCCAAGGGGGTTGCCGCGGAAAGAGGCCGCGCTGTAAAACATACTCCCCTGGATAGTGTTCAGTGTCCTGGCCTCTTCTATTTGTGCCGGTAATTCATTCGGGTTTTTCCAGGCTGCATTGCTGCCTATGCGGTATACGCCATGACCGATATACACCTGCCGCCCGTAACCATGCTGGCCCCACCAGTTCAGTAATATTTCATAGTCGGCCAGCCGGTGCCCGCGCTCCCAGTAGATCTGGGGGGTTACATAATCAATCCAGCCATTCTTCAGCCATTTCAGGATATCAGCAAACAGGTCGTCGTAGTTGGTTTGGCCACCTTTGGTATAAGAACCTTCGGGGTCTTTGTCTTTATTACGCCATACGCCAAAGGGGCTGATGCCAAATTTGACCCAGGGCTTTTCCGCTTTTATTGCCACGCTCAGCATTTTTATAATAGCGTCTGTATTGGCGCGGCGCCAGTCGTCCCGCAGCATATTATTGCCGTAGAGCCGGTAGGAGCTGTTATCGGGGAATTCTTTTCCGGGAACCCGGTAAGGATAAAAATAGTCGTCAAAATGTACGGCATCTATGTCGTAGCGTTTTACCACATCACGGATCACTGCAGTTACATATTCGCGCACTTCAGGAATGCCCGGGTCAAAATATTTTTTATTGTCGTAGGTAACAAACCATTGCGGTTTCAGGCGGGTGATATGATTGGGGGCCACGCTGCTGCGACTGGTATTGAACACGGCCCTGTATGGGTTAAACCATGCATGAAACTCCATACCGCGTTTATGGGTTTCCTCTACCATGAACTGTAAAGGATCATAATAAGGATTAGGAGCCTGGCCCTGTACGCCGGTGAGATATTCAGACCAGGGCTCATAAGGCGAAGCATAAAAGGCATCGGTAGCCGGGCGAACCTGTACCACTACAGCGTTCATACCATTCCGTTGCTGCTGATCAAGTATTGCGACGAACTCCTGTTTTTGTTGTTCTGTACTCAATCCCCGCCTGGACGGCCAGTCAATATTTTCCACAGTGGCAATCCATACCGCTCTCAGTTCGCGTTTTGGAGGCAATTGTGCCCATGCCTGCTGCATTCCAATGATCAATAATATTATGCCTGCTATAAATTGCTTCAACATCAGCCTGACTTTTTTTTACCGTAAGATGCGAAAATAGCAAAAAGCAGGGCTGATCCGATACAAATATGTGATTCTTATGAAGATAGCGAACTAATCTTTTTCCATCTTAAGCTTTGTAGCCGGCGCCTGGTAATCTTCCGGGAGATTGCCAGGCGGCATAAAAGCCATTGATAGTAAGATTGCCGGTAGCCACTTCTTCTGCCTGGTAATTCACAAATTTCACCAGATATCTTGTTACCAGGTAGATCACGATGATTGTAAGTAGTTTAGGGAGATAATGAAGGAATCCCATCAGGATGGATTTGATGGGAGATAATGTCCAGCTGATCAGTATATCGGCAATCCCTTTTGTCTATGGAAAAATGCTGAATACAAGGGCAGGGTAATATAAAAAACAGGAAGAATGGCGATGATCCGCACAATGCGCAGGATATTAAAAACAATGCCTACCTGCTTTTGCTGGTTCAGCAATGCATATTCTTTTACTTTAACCCCCTTAAAATAGCGGTCTTTTTCCCGTACAATTCTTCTGCGTAGTGGTTTGAACAAACGGTTGATACCATAAACGATGAAGGAAAAAAAGGATGATCAGAAGTAGCCATCCTATGAGGGAATCGGCCATTACAAAAGCAGCCAGTTTTTGTTGCAGTTCTTTTTTGCGGTGGTCATTATCGTTATTGATTTCCGCCAGTTGTTGCTGCAGTTTTTTTTTTTGTTCATTGTCTGCTTTCTGAAGGGAATCGCTTTCTCTTAACAGGCGGGTGGTGTGGATCAGTTGTGAATTGGTGAGGGAGTCGCGGCCGCCTTACTGCTGTCGTTTTGTGCATGGCATGGAAAAGCCAGGCCAACCAGTATGGCTGCGAAGAAGAGGGTATAAATTTTCATTCCCGTAGCTTTTATTTAAAGTACGGAAAATTCAGGTAGCAGCGGTTGGCTAAATCTTTCTTTTTGTATACTGGCTATAATCCGGAAGAATGGCTTCATATTCCTGGTGCATCAGAGGGGATGTAAGGAGAAAATCTGCAGATGCCCGGTTGCTGGCCATCGGGATATTCCATACCACGCCGAGGCGAAGCAGGGCCTTGATATCCGGGTCGTGAGGCAAAGCCTCCATCGGGTCCCAGAAAAAGATGATCACATCGAGTTCCCCGGTGGCCACCAGGGCGCCAATTTGCTGGTCGCCGCCCAGGGGACCACTCAGGAGTTTTCTCACAGATACATCCAGCGCCTGTTCTATCAGCAGGCCGGTGGTGCCGGTTGCATACAGTTCATGGCGACTAAGTACCGTTTTGTTATAAGTGGCCCATTCTATCAGCTCCGCCTTTTTATGGTCGTGAGCAATCAGGGCAATTCTTTTGCGTGCTTTTAAAACTTTGAATGTTTGCATATATAGTTACAAAAGTAATAAGTGGCACGCAGAAATTAAATCAGATATTAGTGCCTGTCGTTGGTATCCAGGGTGGCGAGATCCCGGTCGAAAATATAAAGACCGCCCTTGTCCTCCCCTATCAGCTTTAATTTATCGAGAATTTGGCGGGCAAGGCGCTCTTCTTCAATTTGTTCGGTAACATACCATTGCAGGAAATTATGTGTGGCATAATCCTTTTCCTTCAGGCACATATCCACCAGGTTATTGATTTCTTTAGAAACCAGCAGTTCATGGCTGAACACATGCTCAAAAATGGCATGGATACTCTTAAATTTCACGGTAGGTTGCTTTAAAGCCGGAACCAGGCCATGACCGCCCCTTTCGTTGATAAACTTCAGCAGCTTCAGCATATGGGCTCTTTCCTCGTCGGAATGCCGGTACAGGAACTGGGCCACGCCGTTATAACCCTGCACCTCCGCCCAGGAGGCCATAGCAAGATAATATTGGGAGGAGGCTGCTTCCATCTCTACCTGCTGGTTCAGCGCGTCGTGAATTTTTGGAGAAAGTTCTTTTAATAACATAATGAAAAATTTGTATAATATGTAGAAGATCAAGGAGTGACGGGGATATTACTGGGAACTATATCCGGATTGGTAATTTCAATAGGCTACATTCAGATGCATCCCGGAAATCTGCCTGAAAAATGTTACCTTTGCAGAAGTAAATTAGGATAAAATGATTAAAACAGGAAATCCAATCATCAGCATATATACGGAGATGACGCCAAACCCGGAAACCATGAAGTTTGTGGCGAACAAGCTCCTGTACCCCGGTAAAAGTATTGATTTCCCGGATGAAGCCAGTGCAAAACCGTCTCCTTTAGCCATAGAGCTGTTTAGCTTCCCTTTCATCAGGGGCGTATTTATTATGGCTAACTTTATTACGCTTACCAAAACCAGCGAAACCGACTGGAACGATATAATTCCTACCGTGAAGGCCTTCCTGAAGGAATACCTGGAGGACTCCCGCCCTGTTATCAACGAAGATGAGGTGGTAATTACCAAATCTACAGCGAGCAATGAAGTGAGTGCAGATGATACAGACGTGGTAAAACGGATCAAGGAGTTACTTGAAAACTATGTGAAACCGGCAGTTGAAATGGATGGCGGTGCCATTCAGTTCAAAGACTATGAAAATGGTACGGTTACACTGATGTTGCAAGGTTCCTGTTCGGGCTGCCCCTCCTCCATGATCACGCTGAAAGCCGGTATTGAAGGCATGATGAAGCGCATGATCCCGGAAGTGAAAGAAGTAGTGGCAGAAGCAGAATAAGCCATAGTTGAGTGAATGATAGTGTTAAACGAAAGCACAGTCTTTATGGCTGTGCTTTTTTTTAGCATTTACCGGAGCGGTATCCCTGATAATACAAGCAAACAGCTATAATGAGAAAACTACTACTACTGATCATTACCGGCTTGATCCTCGCCCTGCAACCGGTACAGGCGCAAAGAAAGAAACCGGTGGATAGCGCATCGGCTATTATCACTTACGGCTTCAGCAGCAACGGGAAAGAAATTCCTGGTAACGGGCTGCAATTGATCATCGACCATCAGCGGGCACACATTGTTCCCGGCAACGGTAAACAGAAGGAACAGCAGTTCCTGGAGCTACAGGAGCAGGTGACCCTGCAGGTGTTAAGTCTTCCCAACGGGGAAGTATATACGCTGAAAAAAGCATTTTCTGAATATGCCACCCCTGAATTATTGCCCGATACCGCCACCATACTGGGATATCCCTGTAAAAAAGCCAAACTGTTTATCAGGTCTAACACCATAGAAGTATGGTATACCAATGCGCTGCCGCTGAAGGGAACGCCAAATATTACTATTGCACCAGGCCTGGGCCTGGTGCTTAAAATAGTGCGTAATGGTAACAGCGAAACCCTGGCAAAAAAAATTACCTGGGGCAAAGTGACCGGAACAGCGCTGGCCTGGCCTTCCAATACCGGTATCCTGGTAAATGACGCTGCATATATGCGGCAGGTGATCGACAGCCGGTACACTACCCTGCCGGTATTTGACCAGGAACAGATCAGCTGGGGCAATAACACGCCTAATCCCCCGGGGGAACAGCTCAATCAAACCTATCATTTTGCGGGTGGTACAGTCATCCTTAAAAAAATAAATTTACCGGCAGCCCGGAAAGGAGAAACACTTTTTGCGGAGCTTACCCAATACTCCAATGGTGATGCCTACGACAGAACAGGCTCGGTATTTATGATCCCGGCAGATAAAGCCATTTCTTTCCTGGACGGCCTTCAGAAAGGCGTAGGGGCGTTGCCGTTATTCACTGCTAAAAACGGAAAGCAATACCAGGGCATGGTAGCAACGGACAATTATTTACCTGCTATGGAAGTGCTGCGTTTCTTCACACCATTCGGTGTCCGGCAGTTTAATAACCAGGTAAAAATCGCCGGTTACAACTGGGCCGATTCCGTGATCTATAAACAGGATATCTCCGAGCTGCATAGCCGCCTGCAAGGCGATGTATGGCTGGGCGTTTATATTGGCAACTATGATAAAGGCGGTCATAAAGTAAGCCTTAGTCTTAAATATTATCCGGGTGATCCGGAAGACGAGAACCGCCCGGCGGCCAACTGGATATATCCTGTTTTCAATACCACCAACCTGATGGAAATGGCCGGGCAGGAGTATGCGACCCTCTTTGATAAAGATTCCCTCAGTGTGACCGTCACCATTCCGGAAGGCGTCAGAAATATTCAGTTAAGATTCCTGACTACCGGCCATGGTGGCTGGGGAGGTGGAGATGAATTCAATCCCAGGCAAAATGAAATTTTTGTAGATGGAAAACGGGTATATCATTTTATTCCATGGCGCACAGATTGCGCGACGTACCGTTTGTTGAATCCTGCTTCCGGTAATTTTGGCAACGGGCTTTCTTCCTCTGATCTGAGCCGTTCCAACTGGTGTCCGGGTACGCTTACATCCCCGGTGTTCATCTCTTTACCTGATATCACTCCGGGACAGCATACTATACAGGTAGCTATTCCACAGGGTAAGCCGGAAGGTAGCAGCCAGAGCTTCTGGAACGTATCCGGTACACTGATAGGAGAAAAAAAATAATTTTCCGGGATGTGGTATTAGCCGCATCCCGGTTGACATAATCCGGAATTATTGATCCACATTCGCATTATGAACGATTTATACCAGGGCATATTAGAAGGTCTTCACCAGATGACCTGGCTGGAAGCGGTAGCTGTTTTCTTTGCTGTCTTATCGGTCATCTTTCAAAAAAATAATAACATACTGGTATATCCTACCGGTATTGTGAGCACAGGCATTTACACCTACCTCCTGTCCAGGGAGCACTTCAAGCTGTATGCGGATGCTGCGCTGAATGCATATTACCTTGTGATGAGCGTATATGGCTGGCTCTATTGGGCAAAGAAAGGCCCGGAACAACCTGCTACGCCGGTGATGCGCAGCAACAGCAGGGAACTGCTTACCGCCATTTTTATAGCCCTGGCCGGTTGGGGGATTTTTTATTTCCTGTTAAGCCGTTTCTCCGATTCAAATGTACCGGTAATGGATGCCTTTGTATCTGCCACTGCCTGTGCAGGTATGTGGCTGCTGGCTAAACGGAAGCTGGAGAACTGGATATTGCTGAATATTTCCAACCTGGTGGCTATCCCGTTGTTGTTGTACAAGCACCTGTATCTTACCGCCGGATTAACGATCTTTTTATTTACCATCGCCATATTCGGGTATCTTAGCTGGAGAAAAGAGGTGTTGCAAAGAGAAGAACATACATGAAGAAAGTAGTTGTTATAGGACCTGAATCTACGGGGAAAAGCTCGCTCAGCGAAAAGCTGGCGAAGCATTTCAATACCGTATGGACGCCGGAATATGCGCGAGAGTACATCGACCAACTCCAACGGCCGTACGAAGAAGCTGATCTTCTGCAAATTGCAGCCGGCCAGATAGCACTTGAGCAGCACATGGCCAGCCAGGCCAATGAAGTATTGATCTGTGATACTGATCTGTACGTGATCAAGGTATGGAGCGAACATAAATACGGGCGTTGTGATCCGCGCATTTTACAGCAGATAGCCCGTCAGCGTTGTGATCTGTACCTGCTTACTTATATTGATCTGCCCTGGGAGGAAGATCCGCAAAGGGAATATCCGGACCCCGAAATGCGTCATTATTTTTATAATATTTACCGGGAGATAGTCATAAATTCCGGCGTTGAATGGAAAGATATCAGGGGCGGTTATGAAGATCGTGAGGCGATGGCAATAGCTGCTGTGCAACAGTTGCTGCACCGGCGCTGATTATTTCCTGCCGGTAACCAGTTCCATTATATCCGGGTCGGGCGAGAGATTGCGCATTTGTACAAGTATTCTCCGCTGCCGGTAAGATGTGATCCGTGCAGGCGGATTGATGGTATACTTAATTGGGTTAGGTAAACAGGCGGCTATCATGGCGGCTTCCTCCCTGTTCAGGCTGGCTGCATCTTTATGGTAGTTTACCTGTGCAGCAGCTTCCACACCAAATACCCCCTCTCCCATTTCTGCCACGTTCAGGTATACCTCGAGGATACGCTGTTTACCCCATATTTTTTCGATCATGAAGGTGAAATATACTTCCAGGCCCTTCCTGAACCAGCTGCGACCCTGCCAGAGGAACACGTTTTTAGCAACCTGCTGACTGATAGTGCTGGCTCCTTTTATTTTTTTGCTTTGCTGGTTATGCTTCATTGCTTTTTCAATCGACTTAAAGTCGAACCCGTTATGGTCTGTAAAAAGCTGGTCTTCGCTGGCTATTACGGCCAGTTTGGCATGTTGGGATATTTCATCATAGCTCACCCATGTTTTCTGCAGTTTTTTGTCTGTTCCCCAGAGGCTGAACCAGCTGGCTATTTCAGTGATAGTAATAGGCGGATTCACCCATTTCAACAGCAGGATGTATAAAAATTGCGCAACAATTAAAACCAGTACTACCCTCTTCAGTCTCCTCCACGTTCTGGGAACAATGCCTTTTAAATTCATCGCGTAGGTTTAGAAAAATCGGGACGAAAGGTAGGCTAAAAACCTGAAAGTGACGCACAATCGTTAACTTTATATATGCTATTAAACGTACATCCGGATAACCCGAATCCCCGTCATTTAAAAACGATCATTGAATGTTTGAAAGACGGAGGGATTATTATTTATCCAACTGATACGGTGTATGGCCTGGGTTGTGATATTACGCAACATAAGGCCATAGAGCGTATTGCAAGAATTAAGCAGATAGATCCGAAAAAAGCACAGTTTTCGTTCATCTGTTATGATCTGAGTCATTTGTCGGACTATGCAAAGAGCGTGGACACGCCTGTTTTCCGTATGTTGAAAAAGGCATTGCCCGGCCCATACACATTTATTTTACCGGCTAGCCGGCTGGTGCCTAAATTATTGAAAACGAAAAAAGACACGGTGGGTATCAGGGTGCCTGATAATAATATCTGCCGCACTATTGTGAAAGAATTGGGCAACCCGATTATGAGCACCACGTTGCCGATAGATGATTACGTAGAAGAATACACGGACCCGGAGATCATTTATGAGAAGTTTGGAAAACTGGTAGATATTGTGATAGATGGGGGCCCGGGCGGTATGGGCTTTTCTACAGTGGTGGATTGCACGGGCCCGGCGCCGGAGCTGATCCGTGAAGGCATTGGAAGTTTTGAAGAAATATCCTGATAATATATGCAGAAACGATGGTGGATTTGTGTGTTTTGTTTATTCTCCGGTATAATAGCCGGAGCGCAAATCCGCATAATGAAACCATTGTGGTTAGCGGCCATGAAGCCGACGTCTTTTACTTTAACAGACACCCCTGTTTTCCGGCCGGCCGGTTTCGGGCTAAAACCGGTTAGCACATTTTCTTCTTTGCCTCATACATTCCCCGCCCGGGAGCCTGTAGCTGCCCCTGTTTACCGCTTTGCCCCTGATGCTTATTACCAGCAACATTTTGGGTTCTTCTGCAAAAAGGAATGGGCCTGGCAGAAACAAACCGGGTTACCACTTAAATTCCGTTTAGGAAGCTATTCTTATGCCCAGCAGCAGGAAGGAAAACGCTGATCTCTTTTGTTGTATTTATTTTGAAAGATAATAATTGACAAAGTCAATGATAATTAGTTGATCAGGGCAAATATATTTTAAAAAGATAAATATGAGAAATGGCCTGAAAAATAGCGGTTTAATACCGGGGGGTTGGATGCACAGAACACGATGATCTCCTTTGTATAGCTGTTAAAATCACCTGCTCTGTAAAACGGTTATGATAACAGCGTGTGTTTTATACCAGGAATAACGCCTGCATCTTCTGATTCTAAAAAAAGGGTTAATGATCTAAGATAATAAGCCGGTTCATTTCTGGAATCTCATGACCTCCAACTCCAACAATGATGGGATCCATGACGCTGAACGTTTATTTTAAACCGGAACAGATTCGGTCTGGCGGCTTTGAACCTTTTTTATTATCACATCCAAGGGGGAATAGGCGGGCACTTGTTCCGTGCGCTAAGCAGGTATGAGGCATTTTCCATGCACTAGCTTAGGTAAAAGTAAAAGAGAAGGAGGTACAGCGGTTTTGAAAGCAGATCCGGTAAAAAAAGAGCCGGTCTAAAACAAGACCGGCTCCTGAAGTATTTTTTCCGGGGAACAGTTTTAACACATAGTCCCCCTTCTTTTTCTATCTCTCTAAAAAAATTATTTAATACCCAGTTTCTTCGCGATATCTGCCGGTAGCGCTTTTTTGTTTACCATATAGCAGGTGGTTTTATACGCGAAGTATGGCTCAGAAGCATAGAAATATCCCTGGCCGGGGTTATCGGTGCCCCAGGAGTTCTTCACCCGGAAATATTTATTGCCATTCTGATCTTTCACCAGGCCTACGATGTGCATACCATGATCATCCTGTGTTTCGAAGTTATCGAAAGCTTTCTGGCGAACTTCAGGCGTAATGGCTTTTTCTTTACCTGGCTCCAGGAAAACATTTTTTCTTTCTTCGGCAGACATATCAGTCCAGTCTTTTTCAGGAACAATGGCCAGTCCGTCTTTGAAGTTGAATCCTTTTTCACTTACATCGGCAGCCCATGCAATGGTGTAACCATTCATGATGGCATTTTCAGCGATGTTGGTAAAGTCATTCAGGTTTACGTTATATACTTTTTCCCAGTTCCAGTTATCCGGCACTTCCAGTACAAACTGTGAATTGTATGGGTGATGGGTAAAGGAAGAAATCAGTACATAGTCATCCGCATTCAGGCCCAGTTCTTTTGCAAATGACTGCGGCGTATAGGATTTACCGTTATATTGGAATTTTTCTGGGGCATCGCCCATATAGGCATTGAGCACGCCGTCAAAAGCTTTTGACCAGTCGGGGTTGATAGTACCCTGTGCGTTACCGATTTTATTCACCATGCCTTCCAGGAGACTTTCCATTTCGGCGTGGTTATATATTTTATCCTTGTTGCCATCGTATACACTTTGCGGAACCAGGCCGTATTCGCGGAGGCAAAGCAGATCGTCGGGGAAGCCACCGCCTTCACCGAAGTTGGCTTTTCCGTGCATACGTACATAGTTGGCAGCCTTTAAAGGATACATTTTGCGTACAACAAACATTTCACTGAGGTTCAGTCCTTTGTTTTTACCGGTACGCAGTATTTCTGATTCAAAGAAAGAGAGGCCGGAAAAAGACCAGCAGGTGCCGGTACGGCCCTGGTTCTGCACATCTCCCGCATCCAGGTTTTTTAAAACGGTAAACTGGTAGCGACTTCCCTCCACGTTGGTACTGTTTTGTGCATAGGCTCCAACGCTGCAAAGCATGGCAGCGCACATTATCCATTTCTTCATGAGTATATCAATGATTGGTTTAAAAACAAGGACCAAAAATAAGGGAAAGTGCGTATTAGACAGACGAAAAGATGGATGAACGGGGCTTGCTACAGCTACTTTTTAATGATTGTTCACTTGAATTACAGTTATTTTTCCTGGTAGTGATTCCGGGTAATCTCCCATTCCCAGAGATCTTCTCCTTCTTTATTTTTAAATGTACCTACAAATCGCATCCCCGCTTTTTGTAATATTTTAACGGAGGCATTATACTCTTCTTCGGTGTGGGCAATTACCCGGTGAACGTATGAGTGTCCGAATGCAAAACGGATAAGCCCTTCCGCCATTTCGGTTCCCAGTCCTCTTTCCCGGTAATCGGCGGCTATTTCATAGCCCATTTCCACCAGGCCGTCTTCATTGGGTTTGCCTTTAAAACCGCCGGCGCCAATTAAACGCTTATCCGCGCGGTGAATCACGAGGTAAAAGAACCAGCCCAGCATGGCAGGGTCGTTGCGCAACTTATCATATGCTACCAGTACCATTTCAGGATACTCTGTCCAACCTTCCGGAATAGAAATACCAAGCAGGTCGGCCAGGTGATCGTTGCCCTGTAATAGCAATTCGAAATACTCCAGTGAGCACGGCAACAATTGTAGTCGAGGTGTTTGGATCATGTTTGAAAACTAGTAAACTGTTTTGGGAAATACAATAGTGGCTTTTTGCATTTAATTCATTAGCTTTTAGCATTTAACAACCCACCGGAAGAAAATTTCCCGGGTCAGTTATTACCTGCTAAAAGCTATTGCTACAGCCAGATTTTAATGCGCTTCCAGCCAGTTGTTACCGGTGCCCATTTCCGCTTCAACCGGAACGGCCAGGGGCAAGGCGTTGCGCATGAGATCTAATATAAGGGGTTTAATAATATCCAGTTCAGAGCGATGCGCATCAAAAACCAATTCGTCATGTACCTGCAGGAGCATGCGGGACTTGAGATTTCGTTCCTTGAATGCTTTGTGTATGGCGATCATTGCCAGTTTTATCATGTCTGCCGCCGTGCCCTGGATGGGCATATTAATAGCATTCCTTTCCGCAAAGCCACGTACCACAGCATTGGAAGAGTTAATGTCCTTTAGCCAGCGTTTGCGTCCCAGCAGGGTTTGAACATATCCTTTTTCGGAAGCAAATTTTATCTGGTCGTCCATATATTTTTTAATAGACGGATACTGTGCGAAATAGTTATCGATCAGCATTTTGGCCTCGCTGCGGGGGATGCCGAGGTTTTCAGACAATCCAAAAGCGCTTACGCCATAAATGATTCCGAAGTTGACACTCTTTGAATTACGCCTCATATCCGGGGTAACGTCTTCCAGCGCTACGTTATACACTTTGGCGGCGGTAGCAGCGTGAATATCTATTCCCTGCTGAAAGGCAGCCATCATTTCTTTGTCTTCACTGATAGCGGCAATAATACGTAATTCAATCTGCGAGTAATCAGCAGAGAGCAACACGTATTCTTCGTTGCGGGGAATAAATGCTTTCCTGATTTCACGTCCCCGGTCTGTGCGGATCGGGATGTTCTGGAGATTAGGGTTATTGGAGCTTAAACGGCCGGTTACTGCTACTGCCTGGTTATAGGAAGTATGTATCCGGTTGGTACGTTTATTCAGCAATAACGGTAACGAATCTACGTAGGTGGATTTCAGTTTGCTCAGTTCCCTGAAAATAAGAATATCCTCTACTATTTTATGTTTGTTGGAAAGCTTCTGCAGTACGTCTTCGCCAGTGGCGTACTGGCCGGTGCGTGTTTTCTTTGCTTTGGGATCCAGTTGTAATTTTTCAAACAGTACTTCACCCAGTTGTTTGGGGGATGCCAGTTTGAAACGTACGCCAGCCTGCTCGTATACACTTTCTTCCGCCCGTTTGATCTCTTTTTCCAGTTCCCTGGAGTAATCTGCCAGTGCCTGGGTATCGAGGGCAATACCTTCATACTCCATATCGGCGAGCACTTTCACGAGTGGATTTTCAATATCGTAGAAAACGTTGTCCACCGCCTTTTCAGGCAGCATCGGCGCAAATTTTTCTTTCAGCTGCAATGTGATGTCGGCATCTTCAGCAGCATATTCTTTAATTTTTTCTATCTCCACATCCCGCATGTTGCCCTGGCCTTTCCCTTTTTTGCCGATGAGCGATTCTATGGAAACCGGCTCATACTGGAGGTATTGGGCGCTGAGCGCATCCATGCTCCTGCGGCCTTCCGGTTCAATCAGGTAGTGAGCGAGCATGGTATCGAACAGGGAAGTGGTAATTTCCATGCCATACCATTTCAGGATCAGCATATCATACTTGATATTCTGCCCGATGAGCACAATACTGGGATGCTGGAAGAGAGGGGTAAATTCATGAATGATGGCGCGTGCTGCTGTGTTATCTGCCGGCATGGGAATGTAGTAGGCAGATCCTCTTTTGAAGGAAAAGCTCATGCCTACAATTTCTGCTTCATTGGCATCCGTGCCGGTTGTTTCCGTATCAAAAGAAATTTCGGATTGCTGCAGTAATTGCTGTAGCAGGGCAGTCCTTTTTTCCGGGGTATCAATAACCTCGTATTCGTGAGGTGTATTATGAATATTTTTATCCGCCTGCAGGATATTGCCGGTTTCCACTGTTTCTTCCGTGGTCACGGTAACTTCTTCTGTAACTACGGTGGTGCCGAAAAGATCTGTTTGAACTACCCGTGCTTTGGCTTCCACACTGGCGCTGCCGGCAAATCCTTCTCCCAGTATCCTTTTGCCAAGTGTTTTAAATTCCAGCTCCATAAAAATGTCGGTGAGCTTTCCTTTATCACAATCTTTGATACAAAAATCCTCTTCGTGGAAGGTAACCGGTACATTGGTAATGATAGTGGCCAGTTCCTTGGAGAGCAGGGCATTTTCACGGCCCGCTTTAATCTTCTCTCCCATTTTACCGCCTATGGTATCGGCGTTATCCAGCACATTTTCGAGGGTGTGATATTGTGCCAGCAGTTTCATTGCTGTTTTCTCGCCAATGCCGGCAATACCGGGAATATTGTCTACGGCATCGCCCATCAGGCCGAGGATATCAATTACCTGGTGCACGTCCTGGATCTGCCATTTTTCGCATACTTCCTTCGGCCCCATGATTTCTTCCTTGTTGCCCATGTATGGCGGTTTGTAGATAAACACATTATCACGAACCAGTTGCCCATAGTCTTTGTCCGGGGTTACCATATACACGGTATAGCCTGCATCTGCAGCCTGCCATGCCAGTGTGCCTATTACGTCGTCTGCTTCATAGCCATCCAGTTCTACTACAGGAATATTGAATCCTTCAATGATCCGTTTTATATCCGGCAATGCATCCAGGAGGTCTTCCGGGGCATCTTCGCGATTGGCTTTATAATCAGTATAAGTTGTATGACGTTCGGTAGGCGCATGCGTGTCAAACGCAACGGCTATATGGGTAGGCTTTTCTTTGTTGATGAGGTCCAGTAAAGTAGTGGTAAAACCAAACTGCGCATTGGTGTTTCTTCCCGCGCTGGTAATGCGGGGATTCCTGATCAGGGCGTAATAAGCCCTGTAAATCAGCGCCATGGCGTCCAGTAAAAATAATTTCTTTTCCATTGCTAAACCTACATGATTTAATTTGAATCTGCAAAATTAAGATAGTACTACCATATAAGGTGAGGATGTAACTTTACAAATAAAAAAAATAAAAAAGAATGAATAAAATTTATCATTTGTCGACCTGCAGTACCTGTAAAAAGATACTGGAAGAAACGAAGGCAAAGGAGCGGGGATTTATATTACAGGATATTAAGAAAGAGAAGATCACCCCTGCCCAGCTGGATGAAATGAAAGCGCTTTCCGGCAGTTATGAATCCTTGTTCAGTCGCAGGTCGCAGCAGTACCGGCCAATGGGGTTGCATGAAAAAAAATTAACGGAAGATGATTATCGCAGCCTGATATTACAGGAGTATTCTTTTCTGAAACGCCCGGTAGCGATTACAAACGGAAAGATTTACACCGGCGCGGATGTAAAAAATATTTAAGGGAGATGTGACAGATACCATCTTGAGGAAGGCCGTCCGATGATCCGGACGGCCTCTTTTGTTGAAATAATATCAGAGGGATTGTACGAACTGCTGTACTACCTGTTTGTACTGGTTCATATCCTGTTCATGGTGAAAAGACCGGAAGGGGAAACGGGCCGCTTCGTCCAGTGCAGTTTTCAAATGAAAACGTTCCTGCGGAAGGGAATAGAAATACCCTTTCTCCATCAGGTATTCGCCCAGGTAAACCTGCTCTGACTGACCAGGTGTAGGGATAAGGATTGCTTTTTTATTCAGTTTGGCCAGATCCATCAGGGTAGTGTACCCGGAACGGCTTAATACCATATCAGAAGCCAGCATGGCCTCGTTCAGTTCACTGGCATTGAGGTGGTTAACCTGCGTAACCCCCGGGGCTACCTGTACATGCTGCGGGGTGCCTGGTTTACCGCTTACGATAAGTGCGGTGACAGATAGCTGTTTGATCTGGTCCAGTACCAGCTTTTCCAGGTTGGAGCGCTGTGGCTCGGGGCCGGAGATCAGTACCAGCAGGTCGTACTTTTTGGCAACGCCAGGTTGGGGCTCGAACCGGCTCAGGCAGCCGATATAAGTTACATGCCCTGGCAGTTGGCCGGGATGTGCCAGCTCGCCGGAGAGGTTATTGTTGCCGGCAAAATCGGGGATCCAGCAGGCGCTGTATTTGTTAATGAAACGATAATTTATTTTCTGCAGGGTTCGCTCTATCCAACCACCAAATGGCGTTTTAATGAGAAGCTGGTGCGTAATGAAAACAGTAGGTATATTTTTATGATATAAACCAAAACGGTTGTCTGAAATCACTGCATTTATTTGATACTCAGCTACTATCTTCTTCAGCCACCGCTGTTCATAGTTCACCGAGCGGAAAATCTTGGGTATTTGCTGGATGATTTTCAGCCCGAAAAACTGCCCTTTTTGTGCATACTGAATGCGGTACCCAGGTAACGGAAGTATGGTCAGTTGTGGAAATTCCTGCTGTAACAAGGCAGCATGTTTGCCTTCGGCTGCAATAAAAACCTGACAACCTGCGTTTAGCATTTCACGAATGAGCGGAATATCCCGGGTGGCGTGTCCAAGGCCCCAATCCAGGGGAACGATTAAAATTTTTCGGGACGGAATAATTGTGGACAAATATTTTAATATTTTTTACGAATTTAGCTTAAATTACAAAAGGGCATTGTTAAGAAAAGGTAAACACTTTAAAGAAGGGATTTAAAAATAGCCAAGTATATAACTGCAGTATGAAAAGTATAAAATGGATCGTAGTTTTTTTTCTTTGCGGATGTTTAGTGATGGAAGGATGTAAAGTTTTTAAGAAAAACGATTGCGGCTGTCCTACCATGAATAAAAAAAGAATGCACTGATAAGAAGATCTGTTTGATAGCAACGACGACTTTGACAACGACTGACAACTAACAATTTTTGCCTTATCTTTTTGAACTATCCTTTGATACCTTGGCCAAACATTATTTCGGGGAACAGTCAAATTTTTTATTCATGAAACCTGTAGATAGAGATTTATTAATCCTGCTACATGAAGATAGGTACACGGAACAGCAGATACAATCTGCGGTGAGACAAATCAGCGAAATGCTTTCGTTGATTGAGACGATGGATTATCTCTGTGCAGTTATGGAAGTTATGGATTGTAACAAGAGTCGGATTACCAACAAACGAACAGTGCTGGAAAAAGCAATTTCACGTAAGTCGCATAAGCCATTCGAATTTATTATTCACAAGAACTAGTAGCCTTACCTCTACAAAATTCCCGTTATAGTAGCTTTGACCGCTGCCCTTATCTGCCTGGTTTGCTTTTTTTTAAATTCTTGTTGTACGTTTGCCATCAAATAAACGCAAATTACTGATGGCAGATTTTTCGCATCTGCAGGATTTTTTACATCCTGTTTCAAAAGCATTTTTAAACGACGACCAGGAATACGACCCGTTCCAGGTAGGAGGCGTGGTGGATGCATACGAAGATGATCACCATCCGGATATAGATGCAGCTGATATTATTCTGCTGGGAGTTGGAGAGGAAAGAGGGGATGTATCTGGTAAAACAAACACCTACGGTCCTGATGCCATACGCAGAGAGTTCTTCAGACTTTATAACTGGCACCGCGATATTAAACTGGCGGATGTAGGTAACCTGCTGCCGGGCGCTTTCCTGGCAGATGCATATGCAGCCATGAAAACAGTAGTAGCGGAGCTATTAGCCGCCAATAAAACCGTAATTATCCTCGGCGGTTCCCATGATCTTACTTACCCGCAGTATAAGGCCTATGCGTCGCAGCAACTAATTATTGAAGCTACTGTAGCAGATGCGCTGATAGACCTGAAAGAAGACTCCAGTATACGCAGCGAGCGCTTTCTGATGGATATACTCACTGAACAACCTAATTACCTGCGGCATTATAATCATATCGGGTTCCAGAGTTATTTCGTACATCCGAGAATGTTAGAAACGCTGGATAAGCTCCGGTTCGACTGCTACCGCCTTGGCCGTATCCGGGAGAATATGGAGGAGGCTGAACCGGTACTGCGCCATTCAGATCTGTTCAGTCTTGATATCAACATTATCAGGCATACAGACGCCCCTGCCAACCAGCTTTCACCCAACGGCTTCAGTGGCGAAGAAGCCTGCTCCCTGGCCAGGTATGCCGGTATGAGCAGCCGTCTCTCCTCTTTTGGCATTTATGGCTATCGCCCTGAGAAAGATAAGGAACACTTAACTGCCCGGCAGATCTCGCAGATGATGTGGTATTTTATGGATGGTCGTGCAGTGAAAAATAAAGAAGCCCTGCTGGATGACCGCGACGCTTTCTGGGAATTTCATATAGCCTTCTCCGATATAGAAACCGTTTTTCTGAAGAGCAAAAAAACCGGGCGCTGGTGGATGCAGCTACCCGACAGCGAATTTGTGCCTTGTGCATATAACGATTACCTGATGGCCAGCAACAATGAAATGCCGGAGCGCTGGCTGAGGCACCAGGAGCGGCTTTGAATATATTTTTCACTCCGTACAGTGGCATTCATTGTACGGAGTGAAAATATTAAATACTGAGCAGGGTGGTTAGTCTTTCCCTGATAAAAGCAGCTTTATTATCCGTAGAGATCATCTCATCATCCAGTCCCTCCATGGTGCGTTTGTGCATCTTTTCCACCCGCTCATCTATCTTCTTAAAATACTCTTCTTTTTTTGTTTCCCATGCCTGTTGCTCTTCCTGCAGCAGCTGTTGTTTCCCGCTGTCAAGGCTCGAGTAGAGATGTTGAAGAGTGGTATTCAGTAAACTGTCCAGTTGCTTATAGTAGGTAACTGCACAGCTATACATGTCGCGGCTACTGCCAAGGCATTGCTGGTAGCGGTTTTCAAGTGTGTCCAGCGCTGTTTGTTGCGGTGATTGTGAATACGCTTTCGAACACAGAAATACCGTAAGAAAAATTATCAGGTTTCGCATAGGTACTGTGTGATCGTCAAATATACAAATTATATTTAATAAAATATTAATATTAACAATAGTGATTATTGGTTCCCCTGCTTATCCCCGATGGAACCGGTGCATACATCTCCCTGTGGGAGCCCATTTAGCCATACCCGCAGCGCTTCGGTACGCTGATTGGTAAGTTCGGTCATGTAATTGGCCCGGCACATTGGAAACACACTGCCATAGCTTTTAGCGGCAGCCGGGTACATGGCCTGAACCTGTGCATCACGGAATTGTATCCAGATCCGCTGCGCATCTTTCAGATTTTTGATGAACGCTTTGTTGGCCGCATAGTCTTTCAGTATCAGCTGGTAAATATCATTCAGCTTTTTATCGGCGTTTTTATATTCCTGGCCGGCCTGCTTATTCAGTTCGGACTGCGATTGTGAGAAGGCCGCCATGGCGCCTGAAATCAATAAAAGAAAGATAAAAAAAGATTTCATGTTATAACGGTTTGAAGAATTTAAATGCATATACCATTGGCAGCTTTCCTTCCATTCCCCGGATATAAAAGCGCCCGTTTTTTTCAATAGTGTTACTAAAACAATTATAAGGAGAAAAATCGACCTCCCGGAATATCTGCAGCTGCAGGCCCTGAGTAATTAAAGAGGAAACGATTTCACTCAATGGATGATTCCATGAATAGGACGCATGCCGGATGTTGCTTCCACCATCTGTATACGTGCCTTCTGTTTCCTCCACTATGGTTTGAGTGTTGAAATAGCTATAGATGATTTCTTTAAAATTATTATCAAACATCCAGATGGCAGGATGAAAATCTGCCATTACAAACGAGCCGCCGGGTTTCAGAAAATGATTCACTACAGCCGCCCACTTGTCGAGGTCCGGTAGCCAGCCAATGGTGCCATAAGAAGTAAATACCGTATCAAAAGCACCATCCACATGATCCGGTGTGCTGTAAAGATCGCAGCAAACAAAGCTGGCTTTTCCTTCAAGCCCCGACTGTTTGGTGAGTTCATTTGCAAGTGTAATAGCGGCATCTGAAAAGTCCACGCCTGTTACGACGGCTCCCATCCTGGCCAGTGATAAGGAGTCTTGCCCGAAATGACATTGCAGGTGAAGCACCCTTTTATCCTGCAGTGTTCCAAGTAAAGGTAACTCTATCTCTTTGAGCGAGTTTTTCCCGGCAAGAAATCCGGGGATATCGTAAAACTCAGAACCTGCATGAACGCCAGTACGCTGATTCCACAGTTCCTTATTGATAGTAATATAATCCGGTAAGGAATCCATTATAGTTGCGTTTAAATGTCGGGGATAATATAGGTTCTCCAAAAATAAAAGGTTCCCATTAATGGAAACCTTTTATTTTTTGTTAAAAATGTATTTTTTTAAATCACTACAAGCTCGTAAAAATCACCTGGTGTAAAATATTGCTGGGCCAGTTGCTGTAATTCTTCGGCTGTAATGGTTTTAATTGTTTTGATATTGTTATAGAAATAGCTTTCATCAAGATCGTTGAGAATAAGGTTTTTCCAGCGCTGGATCAGTTGGAATGCACCATCCAGGTCGCCAAGGATAGAGCCGATCATATAATTGCGCACAAGATCCAGTTCTTCTTTTGGAACAGGTTCCTGCTGGAGACGCTGCAGTTCTTTATAAATTTCATCGATCGTTGCTTCGCAAACATCACGGCCTGCCTCTGTTTGAATGTTCAGTGCGCTGGTTTGCCGGAAGTTATATAACTGGGAATAGATACCATATGTGTAACCTTTCTCCTCCCGGATGTTGCTCATCAGGCGGGAACCGAAGTAGCCGCCAAAAATAGTGTTCAACACCAGCATCTTGGGAAAATCGGGATGGTAGCGGTTAGGGAAATGACGTGCAACGCGCACGGCGCCCTGCACACCGT
This sequence comes from Chitinophaga polysaccharea, assembly GCF_902150045.1. Taxonomy (GTDB): domain Bacteria; phylum Bacteroidota; class Bacteroidia; order Chitinophagales; family Chitinophagaceae; genus Chitinophaga; species Chitinophaga polysaccharea_A. The sequence continues at coordinate 2,355,197 of NZ_CABFVU010000001.1, read as the reverse complement.
TTTCATCATTAAAGATCCGGAATTTTTTTTCCTCAGCCGGTTGTATAGGCAGGTCAAGTTTTACCAGGTGCGTTTCCCCATTCCATTTGGTGGTGCCAAAGTATTGGTTCAGCAGTTGGATCATGTTGGCTGGAAGGTTACCCGCTACAAAGATCTTACAGTTGTTGTAAGTATAGTGTTTTTTATAAAAGGCCTGCAGACCTTCGGATTGTAAGGCATCATACGCCATCATAGAGCTTACCCGGCCGTAAGGATGGAACTCGCCGAACAGGTATTTATCAATAAAGCGGTTGCCTACAAAGTCGCATTTGAGCAGGTTGACGGCCAGTTTTTGTTTCTGGTTCTGTTTATACAGGTTCAGTTCTTCTTCCGGAAATACGGGGTCGAGGATCACTTCCTGCAGCACCGGCAGCAGTACTTCCGTGTGTTTGGTAAGACAATGAAGTGTATAGGTGGCATTTTCATGGTATGCATTACGGTTAAGGTAAGCGCCATGATAATCTATGTTTTCGTTGATTTGCTGGGATGTGTGTTTACTGGTGCCATTTTTCATAAGAAAGTTGGTAGCAGTGGCTTCCAGGCTTTCGCTTTCATACCAGGTACCAGCGGGAAACACCAGTTCCAGCTGTAATGTTTCCTGTTCATCAGATTTCATTACATATACCGGAATGCCGTTGTCCAGTGTGTACTGTTCATACGGTTTCAGTTTTATATCGAAATCCACCGCATCTTTGATGGGAGGGGCAATCGTTCTGTTCATAATGTGTTATTTAAAGGGTGAGGGCTGGATGAAGCCACTGTGCTAGCTGGCAGCGTAATAGTAAATCGTATTTGAATTTTTTTCATCAAAAAGAAGTGCCGCTTCTTCATGGATGGCGGCAGCAGTTACTACCTCATAATTTTCAAATTCGCGGTTCATTAGTGCGGCATCGCCAAGCAGTTCATAAAAGGCCAGGTTGTTGGCGCGGTTCAGTAAGCTCATGTCTTCGAAGGCCAGTAAACTTTCCACACGGTTTTTTACTTTTTGCAATTCCCGTTCTGAGATAACTTCCTGTTGCAGTTTTTCGAGTTCCAGCTGGATCCCTTTTTCTGCATCTTTCATTTTAACGCCTTTTACCAGCTTTCCTTCTATGGTTAGTAAGCCGGCGTCGAGGCTGCCAAAATGATAACACTCAATATTACTGAATAGTTTTTTTTCTTTTACCAGTACCTGGTGCAAACGAGAGGAACTGCCGCCGCCCAGGATGTCGGAGATCAGGTCGGCTGCATAGTAGCGTTTATCCGTACGGGCGTACATGTGATAGCATTTGTACAGCGCATCCAGCGGAACATTGGCTTTTACCTCCAGTTTGTGCGCTGCGGTCTGTGGCGGTTCCACCGGCAGGTTGCGCTGATATTTTTCCCCTGAGGGGATATCGCCAAACCATTTTTCCGCGAGGGCTTTTACCTGGTCTACCGTAACGTTGCCGCCTACCGCAAGTATGGCGTTTACCGGGCGGTAATATTTAAAGAAAAATGCTTTTACATCTTCCAGCTTCGCATTCTCTATATGGGATAGTTCCTTCCCGATGGTCATCCAGCGGTAGGGATGCGTAGTGTACGACAGCTCCCGCATTTTATGCCATACATCTCCATAAGGTTTATTGATATAATGTTCCTTAAATTCTTCCGACACCACCTTACGTTGTACATCCAGGCTTTTTTCATCGAAGGCCAGGGAAAGCATACGGTCGCTTTCCAGCCAGAAGGCTGTTTCGATATTTTCTGCAGGCAGCTGGATGTAGTAATTGGTCAGGTCGCTGGTAGTGTAGGCATTATTTTCACCGCCGGCCATCTGTAAAGGTTCATCGTAAGAGGGTATATTGATGGATCCTCCAAACATGAGGTGTTCAAACAGGTGGGCAAAGCCCGTTTGTGCCGGATTTTCATCTCTCGCTCCTACATCATAAAGTACATTTAATACCGCCATTGGCGTAGTATGGTCTTCGTGCACAATCACCCTCAGTCCGTTTGCCAGCGTAAACTTATTATAATGGATCATATCTTTTTATTGGTCAATACGGTAAAAATAGGGAATTACCGTAAGCTTTTAGCCCAATCCAGCAAAAAGCTACTCCAGGTACAGCTCCTTTTTGTCGTAATTAATGATAAGGGTATAGTCTTTCCAGATATCATAGCCAATGGAGCCGGCTACTTCAGTAAATACCCCCAGGTCGTCGATGTCCTTACTGTAGCTTACCGGTACATTGGGAATGCTGCGGCCTCCCATTTCGAGTGAAGGCACGGAACTATTGATATAGTACAATACCTTCAGCATATCCTGTACGCGGTCTGTATTGATAGTGGGAAGCAGGGTATTGAGTTTGTATTTATCTACATAGGGCCAGTTAAAAAGGATACCATAGTCGCCACCGGTGGTAATATGATAATGACCGGGTAACCGGCGCCCATCCGGCAGCTGGATAGATGCATCAATCACAGGAGTGCTGAAGTTAAGTTGAAAATGCAGTAACCGGCCGGTATTTCCAACGGGTGTTTTCCCTGATTTATAAAGTACCAGTTGTTTGGAGCGGTAGTCTATTTTTACAATATACAGTTTCAGCAAGGCGATGCCTATGATCCCGTCCACAGGGCCAAGGGTGCTGAGGTTTTCCAGGTATACTTTCAGATACGGAATGCGGAGCTCTTTCAGGTAAATGGCATTGATGGTGGCCAGTTCTGTTTTGGCCATTGCGTTGTTGGTGCCGGTTAGAAAGGCATTGCCGGCATTTTTCAGCTGTAGTTTGGCGGCCGTATTGGTGTGCAATACAGTAACTTCCGCCCCGCTGTCAAAAATAAAATGAAGGGTATCTGCGCTACCGGAAACAACTACCGGAATAACCACCTGCCGGTTGATAAGCTCAAAGGGAATAACGGCTACCGGCTTTGAATTATCTGTTGCTGGTGCTGACGAGCCTCTGCGCTGGGCATGGGCAGGCATTAGGGCAAAGCTGTATAAGATGGTTACTGTCAATAAAAAGCGCCACATGACACAAATAACGTCAAAGAATACTTTTTATTGGCAATTTTTTAATGAGAAGTTCTTTATCACGGCTTATCAGGCAGGTAGCCCGGGTGCCTATATTTTTGAGCAGTTCGCGGAACAGCTGGAGGTTGGGGCCCAGGTTGTTGTTGATGCCCATGATAATATCGCCCGTGCGGAAGCCGGCCTTTTCAGCAGGCGATCCTTTGATGATATCGGTTACTTCTACCCTTCCGTCGATCAGGTAAATGATCAGGCCTGTGTAGGAATAGTCGAACATATCACGGAAATGTGTATTGGGCAGCATGTATATTTCCTTCTTGCTGTAATTGAGCGTTATGTTAAAACGGCGTAGCAAATCGTTCCCTATCATTCCGCCAAGAAAAGGATATGCGGTAACGTTGCTTTTATCGTCAAACACGTAAGTCGGCACATTCCGGAAGCTGTAATTGCCGATCCGGAATTCATTTACGGTGGTGAGCGACATGGTCATTTTGCCACCAAGGCCCTGGGCTTCCGTTTGTATGATCTTTTTGGCGCGGCGCCTTTTGCCCTGTAATACACTGCTATCGTTCACAAACTGGGAGGACAGTAACAGGCACATACCTGCGCCGGTATCGAAATAGTAGCGGTTGGTGATGGTGCGCACGGCGTTTTTCAACGGGGCGGATATTAACGGGATCTGTGTGAGAGATGGCCGTAATAGCTGGCCTCCTTTGGGATAAGTATATTTTCCTTTAGAGTAAATGATAATTTCTTCTGTATCATAGTCGATCGTAACAATATACCGGCTCAGCAAACTGTATCCGATGATGCCATCTACCTGTATGCCGTACACCTGGCTGATCAGTTCATAGTCGTTGATATGAAAATCAAGACTATCAACCTTCAGGCCGGGGAGCTTCAGAGAATGGTGCCGTGCAAAGGAAACGGGTTTAGAGCTGCCGAGCCCTTTGATGATCCGGTCGGAAGGTTCCATGGCTATGCCCAGCCTGAGACAGGTGGTTGTATCCAGTGAAATGCCTGCACTGCCGGTATCGAGGATAAACTGAAGGGTATCGGGGTAGTTGCTTACCAGTGCCTGCACAACTACTACTCCCCCATAGTATTGCTTGAAGTGGAAGCGGGTGATCAGCATAGCTTCGCGAGTACTATCGTTATCGAACGTGGCATTTCCGGCTTTAGTGCTCATTGATGTACCGGCGGCTGCCAGAAGCAGCATGAAGCGTAACAGAATTGGTTTAAGCATACGTGGTTGATGCAGGGAATGTGTATTGCTATAAATTTAACATTAAATAGTGTTCGTATAAAATATTTTTATTACAGGCGGTAATTGCCTAAATACTACCTTTGTTAAAGTTATTCAGGGTTAGAAAAATGCATATGGAACTTCAGGATTTATACAAAAAGGCGCAGAACTTTGAGTTTCTGACAGCAGCAGAGGGCGTTTACCTGTTTGAAAATGCTCCGCTGGCCGAATTAATGGAAATAGCCAATGAGTTACGCAAGCAGCAGGTTCCGCACGGAAAGGTAACCTGGCAGATAGACAGGAACGTTAATACCACCAATGTATGTACGGCAAACTGTAAGTTTTGTAATTTTTACCGTATTCCCGGCCACAAGGAGGCCTATATTACACCCATCGAAGAGTACAAAAGGAAGATCGATGAAACCCTTAAGTATGGCGGTGATCAGCTGCTGTTACAGGGCGGGCATCACCCGGAACTGGGCCTCAGCTTTTATGTAGATCTCTTCAAACAGCTGAAGCAGCTATATCCCGAGTTAAGATTACACACACTCGGCCCCCCCGAAGTGGCACATATTACCAAGCTGGAAAAAAGTACGCATATAGAAGTGCTTCGCGCGCTGCAGGAAGCGGGAATGGACAGTCTTCCCGGCGCCGGTGCAGAGATACTGAACGACCGTGTACGCCGTCTTATCTCTAAAGGTAAATGCGGCGCCCAGGAATGGCTGGATGTAATGCGCGCAGCACATAAGCTGAACATTGCTTCTTCCGCCACCATGATGTTCGGCCACGTGGAAACAGTGCTGGAGCGATTTGAGCACCTGGTAGACATCAGGCAGGTACAAAGCGAAAAACCGGAAGGGCATTACGGGTTCACCGCTTTCATTCCCTGGACCTTCCAGGATGTAGATACCCTGCTGGCAAGGATCCGTGGCGTACATAACATGACCACGGCTGAAGAATATATCCGCATGATTGCCATGAGCCGCATCATGTTGCCGAACATTAAAAATATCCAGGCGTCCTGGTTAACCGTGGGTAAGCAGGTGGCGCAGCTTTGCCTGCATGCCGGCGCTAACGATTTTGGTTCTATCATGATCGAAGAAAACGTGGTAAGTGCCGCCGGAGCCCCTCACCGATTTACCTACCTGTCTATACAGGAGGCTATCCGTGAAGCTGGTTTTGAACCACAATTGCGTACACAACTGTACAAATTCAGGGAACTGCCTGCAGCTATAGAAGAGCAGGTAATCAATTACTGATAAGAAGCATTTATACTTAAAAGGCATGCCCACAACGGCATGCCTTTTTTATTGTGTGTAAGCCATTCATTAGCAAATTATTAACAAGTCTCAAAGAATTGTTAAAACTATCATGTGCATGTTACAAATTGCCCGGTTCTACGTCTAATAGATATAAACTAATAAAACTAAAGGAGGGAATATGAAAAAGCTGGGTCTTATCATGGCAGGATTTGCAATCATGGCCATGGCAGCCTGTTCAAGCACCAAAGTAACGTCTTCCTGGCGTTCAAATGATGCACAGCAACTGCAAAAGGATAACAAAATAATGGTAATGGCGCTGGTACCTCAGAAAGACCGTACGCTGCGCAGTCAGATGGAAAATTATACTGTAACGGAACTGAGGAAAAAAGGGTATAATGCTGTATCCGCACTGCAAACCTATGGTCCCAACGACATGGCTAAAATGACAGAAAAGCAGGTGTTGAAGCAGTTACAGGGCAGTGATGTAAACCAGATCATGACTATTGTAATGCTGGATAAAGGCAGGGAAAGAAACTTTGTTCCCAATTATTCGCCCTACGGTTATTATGGCTTCTGGCCTTATTACTCAATGTGGTCATCCAGGATGTATGCTCCCGGATACTATACCTATAACACCAAATATCAATGGGAAGCCAACCTGTATGATATGAAGAGCGGACAAATGCTGTACTCTGTACAGTCGCAGTCTTTCGATCCGCCAACAACAGAAAGAATGGCCGTATTATATGCTCAGCAGGTAGTAAGAGATATGGCAAAGCAACAGTTGTTAGCGAAACAGTAAATGGTAATAAGTAGAGAATAAACAGCCGCTGGCTCTTAGTTCCATATAACAGGACTAAAGGTCAGCGGCTATTTACTGCGTGCTAATTGGATTTTACAGGAAATCGGTGTAAGTTTAGCACCCTTTTAAATCCAGTTATGTTCGAAATAACCGTTAATGAAGATATATACCTACGGCAATTACAGGCCCCGGATGCCCCATTGGTATATAAACAGCTGGATGTATCACGCAAAAGTCTGCGCAGGTTTTTACCCTGGGTAGATTACAATACCAATGAAGAGCACTCTCTTCGTTTTATAGAACTGATGTTACGCAAAGCCGAAGAACAGGAAGCTATTGCATTAGGCGTATGGTATAAAAACCAGTTTTGCGGAGTGATTGACCTGCATGGGTGGGACCACCAGCTGCAGAAAGCAGAAATAGGCTATTGGATAGGAGAAGAATTCCAGCGGAAAGGCATCGCTACCGCCGCATGCAAAGGACTTATTTCCTTTGCCTTTAAAAAGCTGTACCTGAATAAAATAGAGATCCGCTTTGTGCTGCAGAACGAGCGTAGCGGGCAAATCCCGATCAAGCTGGGATTTGCCAGGGAAGGTACTTTACGCCATAGTGCCAAACTGCACGGGCAGTATGTGGATATGGTGGTGATGGGGGTATTGCGGCAAGACTGGAAATATTAATTTTTCAGCTGGTTGCGCACTTTACTGTGTTGCTTACCATAAAATTCATAGATCGCCATACCTATTGCCATCCATACAATGAGACGTAGCCAGGTGTCCCAGGGCAGGAAGGCCATCATAACAGCACAGGTTAAAATACCCATGATGGGTACAAATGGTACCCATGGCGTTTTAAATGCCCGCGGAGCATCCGGCATAGCATACCGCATGATCCAAACCCCAGCGCATACAATCACAAACGCCAGCAGTGTACCAATGCTGGTCATCTCCCCCACTACTCTTATAGGCACCAATGCAGCAAATAAACTTACAAACACGCAAAAAAGGATATTCGATTTCCAGGGAGTACGGTAACGGGGATGAACATCAGAAAATATCTTTGGCAGTAATCCATCTTTAGACATACTGTAAAACACCCTCGATTGTCCCCACAGATCTACCAGGATCACGGAAGTATATCCTACTATGATAGCCAGTATAATCATTTGTCCGAGCCATTTGTAGGGCGTATGTGCGATGGCGATGGCTACAGGAGCTGCACTGTTTTTGAATTCTTTATAAGGCGCCAGGCCTGTGAGCACATGTGAAAACAGGATGAAAAGGACCGTGCAAACAGCCAGCGATCCAAGTATGCCTATGGGCATATTACGCCGTGGGTTTTTGGTTTCCTGGGCGGCGGTGCTCACAATATCAAAACCCAGGTACACAAAGAAGATAACCCCGGCTCCGCGCAGAATACCTGATATGCCATATTCGCCGAAATTGCCCGTGTTTTTAGGGATGTAAGGGGTAAGATTGGCCGGCTGTATATACTTCCAGCCAAGGGCAATAAAAACGAGCACTACGCCTACTTTGAGCGACACTACCACTGCATTCCATATGGCAGAACCTTTGGTGCCCCGCATCAGGACGGCCGACATCAGTATGATTATCAGTGCGGCGGGAAGATTGAAATAGCCGTGCGTTGTTACGCCATTGGCCAGGGTGATGGTTTCAAAGGGAGAATGTGAAAACTGTGCGGGGATGTATATTTTGTAACCTGCAAGGAACGCCACCAGGTAGTTGGACCAGCTAATGGCCACTGTGGCGGCGCCTACAGAGAACTCAAGTACCAGGTCCCACCCTATGATCCAGGCCAGCCGCTCGCCCATAGTCGTATAGGCGTAAGTGTATGCACTCCCCGCTACCGGAATCATAGATGCAAATTCAGCATAGCAAAGGCCGGCAAAGGCGCAGCCAACACCAGCCACCACGAAAGAAAGGGTAACTGCCGGTCCGGCGTTATTACCGGCTGCGGGCCCTGTAAGGGAAAACAGCCCCGCACCGATAATAACACCCAGGCCCAGCATCAGCAGCTGAAAGCCATTCAGCGTACGTTTGAGGGTATCTTTGTTTTCACTGGCCGACTCGCTGAGCAGCCATGATAAAGGCTTTTTATAATATTGATTCATATTGTATACCCTACTGCTTTGGTAGACTGGTCCGCGAAAGTAGGATATATTTATGAATTTAAGCGAGATCGCAGATGCTTATGGCCTGGCGAAGAGATGCGATCTGGTCTTTATGAGCCGGAATAAACTCCTGTGCCACATGTCCTTTAAAGCCGGTTTCATAGATCGCTTTCATTATAGCCGGGTAGTACAGCTCCTGGGTTTCGTCAATTTCATGACGACCTGGTACGCCGCCGGTATGGTAATGCGCAATATATTCGTGGTATTCGCGGATGTTGCTGATTACATCTCCTTCCATGATCTGCATATGGTAAATATCATATAGCAGCTTAAAATTTGGAGAACCAACTGATTTACAGAGCTCTACGCCCCAGGCAGTATGATCGCACTGGTAGTCGTGGTGGTTTACTTTACTGTTCAGCAGCTCCATTACCAGGGTCACTTTTTTCTTCTCTGCATAGCCAACCACCCTTTGCAGGCCTTTGGTACAGTTTTCAATACCTTCCTGGTCGCTCATGCCTTCACGGTTACCTGAAAAACAGATCAGGTTAGTGAAACCGGCTTTCGCAGTTTCATCTATATAATGTTTAAAATACTCTTCCAGTTTATCGTGGTGGGCTACTTTGTTAAACCCTTTGGTGATACCCCAATCCGGCCCATTACTGGCCACCATGGCGGTGATCATGTCATTCTTCTTCAGGATGTCGAAGTCCTTCGGATCAACAAGGTCTATGGAGTTAATGCCTATCTTTTTGGCGGCCTTGCACAATTCATCCAGTGGTATATTGTAACACCAGGCGCATACCGAGTGGTTGATTTTTCCTTTCAGTTTTTCGTCTACTGCCTGGTCGTGGGCAGACACCCTGTTGGAAAGGGATGATAACGCAGTGGATGCTAATGCCATAGTGGCCACTTTTTTAATCATATCGCGACGTGAATTTTCCTGATGCATAAAAAGGTTTGCTTTAAAACTGCCATCAATGTAGTCGAAATTATGCGTACTTACAAGCGTGGTACTCCTTTTAGGAGCAAAAATAACGTGGAAATACGCATTTTATTTTTCCAGTAAAACCAACCGCACTCATCCCGCGTTAATATTGTAGATTGCAGGTAGTTTCGAAATTTGGTAAGTAATTTGTTTATGTATTGAAAAGCGGAGGTTGAAAATGGAAAAAAAATATACTCCCAGTTTGTGGATCTGCATCCTGATGGATGTTTTGGGCTGCGCCAGTTATGCGGTGCCGGTATTAGGAGATGTAAGCGATTTTATCTGGGCCCCCATTTCTGCTATTATTTTCTATCGCATGTTTGGCGGCACCATTGGTACTTTCGGCAGTGTTTTTAACTTCATGGAAGAACTGTTCCCGGGAACCGACTTTATCCCCACTTTTACCCTCTCCTGGATCCTGAAGCGGGTAAGGGCTCCCAGAAGATCAATGTCTATTTAAATAATTCACCGATAAAAAAAGGGGTTACTAATCTGTGATGATTAATAACCCCTTTTTATTATAAATGGTTAACTAGAATCCTCTTGGTCTCATTCCTCCACGACCGCCTCCGGGTGGGAATCCCATGCGGTTGCCTCTTTCGCCCCTGCCTGTATTGCCACCAAACTTGTTCAGGAAATAAGTGAAGCTTACCATGAAGTATTGTTGCAATACATTGCTCTGAACATCCTGGATGTAGTTGTCTGCTACGGTGCGGGATACACTGATATATTGTCTCAGCAGATCAAAACCCTGCACCTTGATCATCCCCTGCTTTTTAGGAAATACATACTTTGAAATGTTGGCGTTCCACATGGTGGAGGTAAGATTATACCCTGCCTGCCTGCCCCGGCTCATGGTACAGGTGATATCGCTGCCTATCATGAAACCCAGTGGCAGATTGATGTTGAAGTCTGTATTGATGTTATAATCCAGGTAACGGGTATCGCTTGCACCGGCGCTAGCCTGTGAATAATTGGTGGCGTTGTAGTTGATGCTGCCACCCAGTGAAATATCAAAAAGCTCTTTGTACATATAGCTCACATTGGCCGATTGCGACAGCTGAAATGTATTGGTGCTGCTGTTTCTGCCATTGCTTACAATCACATCTTTACTGTAACCCACAGAAGTTCCGGTGTTCAGGTTTTGTCCTGGTGTTTTAGACAAAGGGATGGAGTTATGCACCATGCCAGATACATTGAAATTGCCGTTCACGTTTACCGGTTTTACGGTTTGTTTACCGGTTTCAGGATCCAGTGTGGTGGCATTGATAATTTTATTTACTGTGTACCCACCGTTCAAGCGGGCAAACAGTCCCCTGAAAGTGATATTGTTAAACGAGTTGTAATTAACGCTCAGGTTGTTGTTGAACGACGGCTTCAGGTCGGGATTACCTAATTGAATATACAGCGGGTTACTGTTGTCGGGAACCGGCGCCAGTTGCTGTACAGAGGGCTGCTGGGTGCTTCCGTTATAGTTTACCCGTAACCGTTTGTTCTTTGAAAATGTGTAATTGAAAGATGCCTGCGGAGAGAAGTTAACCGTGTGTTGTGTGATCAGACTGTCTTTCCCCGTGAGGAAGGAATGGGTGTTGTTGTCCAGGTTATTGAACAATACATTCAACCCGATGGAGTAATCGTACTTCAGTTTATTGGTACGTATGGCAAAGCCGGCCTGCTGGTTCAATGTGCTGTTGGTAAAAGCATTACTCAGCGAGTCGTTCATGATATTATACTCTCCTTTCCCATCATCGTAATCGTAGGTGTATTTAGTGCTGTTGCTGTTGTATTTGGTGATGCCATAATTGGCTTCCAGGAAACGATCCCTGCCCAGCGGTTCTGTATAAGTAAGGTTCACACCTTCGTTGCGGCTGTTGGTGTTTATCTGGTTACGCTGATTAAAGTTAACGAGGCTATCAACAGAAACGTAGTTAATGCTGGACTTTACATAATTCTCCTGGTCGTTATCACTGTTGTTGTAATTGAAATTAACGCTGAGTGTGCGGCCTGGTTTTCTGAACCGTTTGCGGAACAACAGGGAGCCGCCATAGTTTTCATTATGGCCCTGACCATCGTTATAGGTAAGTCCCCTGTTCAGTGTATCCTTATTGGTATTCAGCGACAGGTTATCTGTAACGCTATAGCTGTTGCCGTTTGTAAGGGAATATGTCGGGGAAAATATCAATGAATGAAGGGAGTCGATTGTATATTCCACCCTGGCAGAAAAGCGGTTGTTGCTGTTGTCTGTTTGCGAAGTGGAACTGGTGTTATCGTAATTGGTAGTGGCGTTATCTTGTTTATCGGTACTGAATGTTTGCTTCGCTGTTTTTTGTTCTACGTTGTTTTTGGTATCATTGAAGAAGTAGCTGCCATTAACGATCAGGTTTTTGCTGAAGTCCTGGTTGAAATTGAGACCGGTGTTCCAGTTACGGGTGATACCGCTGTTGTTGCCTGCGCCAAGGGCCATTTGCATACCACGTCCGCCCCCGCCACGTCCTCCGCCTCTTCCGCCGCCGGCAGAGCTGAAGCTCATGGCATCCTGTTGGGTATAGCCCATATTGTTAACATTATTACCTCCGCCGAGCAACGACATTTGCTGGTTTTCCCGGAAGCGGTTTAAACTGAGGGACACGCCATAGCGATCGTCTGTACCATAGCCGGCAGTGGCGCGGCCAAACAATCCTTTCTTCTTATCTTTTTTAATAGTGATGTTGATCGTTTTTTCTGTTTGTCCGTCGTCGATCTGCGTAAACTGTGCCTGGTCTGATTTGCGATCTATCAGCTGTACTTTGTCAATAATATTTGCAGGAAGATTTTTGGTAGCCAGTTTGGGATCGTTGCCAAAAAAGGGCTTGCCATCTACCAACACCCGGGTGACAGTTTCTCCCTGCGCAGTAATAGCGCCGTCCTTATCTACCGTAACACCGGGAAGTTTCTTCAAAAGGTCTTCCACTACTGCATTTTCACGGGTTTTAAAAGCATCGGCATTAAATTCAAGGGTATCTTTTTTTACTACAATAGGGGGCTTTTCATCCAGTATCTCCACGGCATTGAGGTTTACTCCTTTGAGCACCATCGGGATGTTGCCGAGGGATAATTCCTTATGATCCTGGTTGATCTGTAATGATCTGTTGATGGGTTTATAGCCCAGGAAACTTACATACAGCCGGTATGCGCCGTCCGCTACATTGGCGAGTTCAAAGTTGCCTTTATTGTCTGTCATGGTGGTAGTGGCAACGCTGGAATCCTTTGCATTCAACAGCACTACCGTGGCAGCGGGCATGGGGTCCCTGGAGGTTGAGTCAGTCAGTTGGCCTTTAATCTTTCCTTGTTGGGCCTGGGCCTGCACATGTACAATGCCCAAACCCAGTACCAGCAAGAGTTGTATAAGTATCTTCATAATAGAAATTAACAGGAAGGGGAAAGTTAGGATGAAATTTATTTATTGTTGTTGCCGCTTACGTAATTTCTCCATTTCCTGTTTCCTGATTTCCCTCATTTGTTCCTGGCTTACTTTTTCTGCACCGGCAGGTAAGGCAAGATCCGTATCTGTTATAGCTTTCAGGCTAACGCTTTTAGCGGTGAAAGCGCGTCTGCTGCCTTCGGCGGAAAGCACTACGGCGTTACTGTCGGGTAATAATCCGTTCACCGGGGAGAAACTGAACGGCAGTTCGGTGGTATACCAAACGGTGTAGGTATCGTCTTTCAGCTGTATGGTGGCCTTTTTGCAGGTATACCCGGCTATCTTTTTGGTTTTGTCAGACGATTTGTTATTAGCGGAAAAGATATAGTCTTCTTCTGTGTAATAAGTTTTCTTATCATCGCCGAAGGTGCTGAACACCTGCTCATACTTTTTATTGGCGAGGTCTACATACTGTGCGTTGAAGCCTCCGCCGCGTCCCATTCCCATTCCCATGCCTCCTGGCCGTGGTCCGCGCCGGGCCGAGGTATCTCCTTCGGGGCGTTGTCTTCTGCCGCCGAAACCGCCGCCTTCCGGTCGTTCCGTGGTGAGCTTGCCGATGTTGTTGTTAAAAGTAAATACCTGCTTAAAGGTGATAACATCCGGGATTCCGGGTGCATCATCACCGCCCCGCTGGAAACCGCGCATCCGCTCCGGGTCTGTTTTAGCAGTTACTTCATATTCTATAATACCTGATTGTTGTGCAAATACCGGGGTGGTGGCAGCCAGCAGCGTAGCAGCTGCAATGAATAAACGGATAGTTCGATGCATACCTGATTGATTTTATTAGCACAAAAGTGGACCTTCGTTTTCATTTTTTCGGTTAAAAACCTTTATTTACTGTTATTTACTGTTAAGGGCTGTCTGTAAGCGTTAATATTCCTTATTTACTGTTAATTACTGTTAAGGGATTGTCTTGTTTTCCCTGCGGAATGGATAGTTTTGTAAGGATCTTAAAATCTTTCATGCGACAAAGAATCAGAAATATTCTCATCCTCATGTCTGTCTGTATCCTGGGCATATTTCTGTTCCAGGGGTACTGGCTGTATAATTCTTACAAATTAAGGGAGGAGCAGTTTAATAAAGAGATCAATGAATCGCTCCGGATGGCAGTATTCAATAAACAGTTTTCTGATGTACGCCGCTATATCCGCTATTTTGGAAAGGATAAAGACTCACTGAAGCTGCCCATGCGCGGACTGGCCAACCAGCTGGAAGAAATCGGGATGCCCCGGGGCCGTCATTTCAAAAGCCAGCGCTTCGACCGTTACCCCGGCCCTCCTCCTACAGAAGCTACCCCGGGCGACTCGCCCAGCACGGTATATGTGGATACACTGGCGAGGCAGATCTCTGAATTCCTCATTACCAGCAACTTACATAACGATAGTACCAATCTTAAAAAACTGGACTCTGTATTCAAAGTGGAGCTGGCCAACCGGCAAATTGCCACGCCTTATGAACTGGATACCTTCCACCTGAACTATAGCGGCTTTGAAAGAGAAACATTCAGGGACAGTATCCGGCGCAGAGAGCCCAGGCAAACAGCCAAGATCCCTTTTAATCCTGCCAGTAACCTGTTTGTACAGGCCAGCTTCGATTCTCCCCTGCAGTTTATTTTACAGAAGATGATCTGGACCCTGCTCAGCTCACTGGTATTACTGGTACTTACTACCCTCAGTTTTATATACATGCTCAGAACCATCCTGAAACAGAAAAAGCTGTCGGAAGTAAAGAATGATTTCATCAACAATATGACGCATGAGCTGAAAACGCCTATTGCCACGGTGTCTGCAGCGGTGGAGGCATTACAGAATTTCAATGCCCTGAACGATCAGCGTAAAACACAAACCTATCTCGACATCTCAAAGAATGAGCTGCAGCGCTTGTCCGACCTCGTGGAGAAAGTATTGCATATTGCTGCCGAAGAGAAAGAAGATATAGAACTGTTCCGCGAAGAAACAGACCTGAATGAAGTAATTGACAACATACTTTCCAATCACCAGCTGAAAGCCGGAAAACAGCTCCAGGTCCGATATGATAATAACCTGGCGGGTAAAACGGTGTACGTGGATAAAACCCATTTAGCCAATGCTGTCAACAACCTGGTGGATAATGCCATTAAATATTCAGGGGAGAATGTACAATTGTACCTGCAAACCAGCCTGGAAAATGGTATCTTAAAGATCAGGGTGAAGGACAATGGTATTGGTATTCCTAAGGTATACCAGAGTAATATTTTTGATAAATTCTTCAGGGTGCCCACCGGTAACCTGCATAATGTAAAGGGGTTCGGCCTGGGATTAAGTTATGTGCAGAAAATAGTGGCTATGCATAGCGGCTCCATCCATGTGCAAAGTGAGCCTGATAAAGGCAGTGAATTTACGATTATCATCCCTTCTGCTTAACCATATAAAAGAGATTTATGCCCAAAGTATTATTGATAGAAGATGAGGTACAGCTCGGACAAATCGTGAAAGACAGCCTTGAAATGAGGGGGTTCGAAATGTTGTATGCAGCCGATGGTAAAGAAGGACTGCGCATATATCAGCAGGAACGCCCTGATGTGGTGGTGTTGGACATCATGATGCCTAATATGGATGGCTTTTCTGTGACCGCGGAAATCCGTAAGCAGGATAAATTCACCCCCATCATTTTCCTGACTGCCAAGTCGCAAACGGCCGATGTGGTGAAAGGATTTGAACTGGGCGGAAACGATTACCTGAAAAAGCCCTTCAGTATGGATGAGCTGATAGTGCGTATTACAGCACTGCTGAAACGCTTTGGCGACAATCCCGGCGCCCGCCAGATGGAAGAAGGCGCAGTGACCATTGGCCAGTACATCTTTAACTATACCAAGCAAACCCTTACCAGGAATAATTCCATTGAATTCCTGTCGCACCGCGAAGCTGCTATTTTACGCCGTTTATACGACAACAAGAATGAAGTGATGGAGCGTAAAGCTGTGTTACTGGATCTTTGGGGAGATGATAACTTTTTTAATGCCCGCAGTATGGACGTATTTATTACGAAGCTCCGCCGGTACCTGAAAGATGACTCCCGTGTTCAGATTGTAAATATCCGTGGGGTGGGATATAAGCTGATCTTTTAATGGTTCATTGCCGGGTCGGATTCGAAGGTGATGCATACCCGGGTGCCTTCCACGGTATTCCCTGCGCCAGGCAGATCGGAGATTTCAATATTGAATTGTTTATGGTACATGTCGCGGTAAAGGGTGGCCCTTTCCATGCATATTTCCATGCCCCTGGAGTGATGGTTGCCGCTTTTCAGCCCGTCATGATGATATTGCAGGGCCTGCACTCTTCCTATGCCGTTGTCTGTTATTTCGCAGGTATATACGTTAGGCGCCAGCTGTATCCACTGAACCTGTAAGTGCCGGTTTTTATCCTTATGCATCAGCCCATGCCAGATGGCATTTTCCACGAAAGGCTGTACCAGCATACAGGGTACATACAGCTGCATTGCAGCGATCCGGGGATCGATAAAGAGCGTATACTCAAACCCGTTATTGGTGCGTAATTGTTCCAGTTTCAGGTAAAGTTCCAGCATGTCCGTTTCTTCCTGTAACGGGATAAAATTCTTATCTGCCAGCATTAATACTTTTCTCAGCAAGCCGGCAAACCGGGCAATATATTCCTGTGCCAGAGCGGTTTCCCCCATCATTAGCGTGGTATAGATACCGTTGAGGCAATTGAACTGGAAATGGGGGTTTACCTGCGACTTCAGATTTACGAGCTTAAGCTCTGTCAGCTGCTGGCTTAAAAGATGGGTTGCTTCTTCCTGTTGGTGGTTTTTCCGGATCAGAGCTTCGCTACTGCCTTTGAGAAGAAGGTAACGGGAACGGTAATGGAGGGAGAGGAGAAAAAGAATGATAATGCCGGCTGCAGCCAGTAACAGCATAACAGTGTTTATAGTGACAGGCATAACCCTCTTGATTTGCTCACGAAAATATACGTCATTTCCGGCAAAAAAGGAGCAGGGGGGAAACCTCGCCAGTTTACGCCTAAACGCTTATCTTTGTTGTTTATGGAACAGTTAGTACAGCAAATAGCAGCCTACAAAGAAGAAATAGCGGCTTTTATGCCTGCCGGCGCAGCGGATCTGGAACAGTACCGCATAAAATTCCTGGGTACAAAAGGTATTGTGAAAGCTCTTTTCGGGGAGATGAAACAGGTGCCAAACGACCGTAAGAAAGAGTTTGGCCAGATATTAAACGAATTTAAGCAACTCGCAGAGGCCCGCTATGAGCAGTTCAGTGACCTGAAAGAAGCTGATGGCGCCGATGCCGGCGATATAGATTATACTTTGCCGGCAGCTCCTCACCGCCTGGGCACCAGGCATCCTATCAGCCTGGTTAGGAATAAGATCATCCGCATTTTTGAGCGGCTGGGCTTTACCATTGCCGAGGGCCCGGAAATTGAGGACGACTGGCACAACTTCACTGCGTTGAACCTGCCGGAAAACCATCCGGCCCGTGATATGCAGGATACGTTCTTTATCAGTAAGAATCCCGACTGGCTGCTGCGTACCCAAACTTCTTCCGCCCAGGTAAGGGTAATGGAAGAGGGTAAATTGCCTATCCGCATTATCAGCCCGGGAAGGGTATATCGTAACGAAACAATTTCCGCCCGCGCGCACTGCTTCTTCCACCAGGTAGAAGGATTGTATATAGACGAGAATGTTTCTTTTGCAGATCTCAAACAAACACTGTATCACTTTGTTCAGGAAATGTTTGGCGAAAACACGGGTATCCGTTTCCGCCCTTCTTATTTCCCATTCACGGAGCCAAGCGCAGAAATGGATATTGTATGCTTTATCTGCGGGGGTACCGGTTGTAATGTATGTAAACAAACCGGCTGGGTGGAAATCCTCGGTTGCGGAATGGTACATCCAAAGGTACTGGCCAACTGTGGGATAGATCCTGAAAAATATTCCGGCTTCGCTTTTGGGATGGGAATAGAAAGGATCACCATGCTGAAATACCAGATCAAAGACCTGCGCCTGTTCTCTGAGAATGACACCCGTTTCCTGGAGCAGTTTGAAGGGGCAGTATAAATATTATTACCAGGCTATTTGGTTTTCACATAAATGCAGCGGAATTTCTCCGCTGCATTCATGTGAAAACCGGATGAAAAACCTCAAAAAGTGATTCAAACTATTGCCGTATGCGGCGCCGGTACTATGGGTGCCGGGATAGCACAGATAGCAGCCTATAGCGGATTTACTACTTTGTTGTTTGATATACGGCAGGATGGTCTAGACAAGGCCAGTGCACAGATTGAGAAGAGCCTGACAGCAGCCGTAGAAAAAGGTAAACTGACCCCTGCAGATAAAGCCGGCGTGCTGCAGCGGCTTCGTTTTACCAGTAATATCAACGAATGCGTAGCCGATGTGATCATAGAGGCTATTGTAGAAAGGATAACCGCCAAAACCGCACTCTTCAACCAGCTCACAGCTATCAATTCCGCCGAAACTATTTTTGCCTCCAACACATCTTCCCTGTCTGTTTCTGAAATTGCTTCCGCCGTTAATGTTCGCCCATCGAGGGTGGTAGGAATGCACTTCTTTAATCCTGCACACCTGATGAAACTGGTAGAAGTAGTAAGCGGAAAAGAAACAGCCCCGGAAGTGGCCGAAGCCATCTATGAGCTGGCGCAGAAAATGGGAAAAGTACCGGTAAGGGTGAAAGACTCCCCCGGCTTCATTGTGAACAGGGTGGCCAGGCATTATTACCTGGAGGCCATGCATATCGCAGAACAAGGTTTGGCCGACTTCAGCACTATTGACCAGTTGCTGGAAGCTGCCGGGTTTAAAATGGGCCCGTTTGCATTAATGGACCTTATAGGTAACGATATCAACCTGGCAGTAACACAGTCGCTGTACGATGCCTTTGAGCAAGCGCCCCGTTTTAAACCGAATGCACTGCAGGAACAAAGGGTGAAGGAAGGAAAGCTGGGACGTAAAACAGGATTGGGTTTTTACAGGTACGAACAATAACAGGTTTTAGTTATTTTTGAACCTTCTTTAGAAAAAGAATTTTAGTCTTCATGATTTTAGTAACCGGCGGTACAGGTTTTTTGGGTAGTCATTTAATAAGGGCATTGGTTGCTGCAGGGAAACCTGTGAGAGCATTGTACCGCAAACAACCTTCTCCCCGGTTGCAGGATATTTCAGATAAAATAGAATGGCTACCGGGTGATATCCTGGATGTGTGCGCCCTGGAAGATGCCATGCAAGGTGTAACACAGGTATATCACTGTGCTGCCGTAGTTTCTTTTCAGGCCGCAGACAAAGACCGGCTCCTGAAAATTAACGTTGAAGGCACCGCCAATGTAGTGAACATGGCATTGGATGCAGGGGTTAAAAAGTTGTTGTATGTAAGCTCTGTAGCGGCTATTGGGAGGGCAAAGCCCGGGGCTGCTGTAAATGAGGAATGCGAGTGGGAAGACAGTAAAAACAATTCCCGCTACAGCATCAGTAAGTTCCAGGGAGAAATGGAAGTCTGGAGAGGTATTGCAGAAGGGCTTGAAGCTGTGGTGGTAAATCCTTCCATTATCCTGGGCGCCGGATTCTGGGACGATGGTTCCGGCTCCCTGCTCAAAAACGCCTGGAAGGAATTCCCTTATTATACACAGGGTGTAAACGGTTTTGTAGATGTAGAAGACGTGGTAACTGCCATGATCCGGTTGATGGACAGCAATATTAGTGAGCAACGGTTCATCCTGTCGGCCGACAACTGGAGCTACCTGCAATTATTTACCACGATGGCACAGGCGCTTGGTAAAAAACCGCCCCATATTGCTGCAAAACCATGGATGGCAGAAGTTGTATGGCGGCTTGAAAAGGTGAAAGGGCTATTTACCGGCAAGCAACCACTGATTACCAGGGAAACTGCCCATACAGCACAGCTTAAGGTGTACTATGAAAACAAAAAGATCTTAGCCGCCTTACCGGGGTTTCAGTTCCGCCCACTGGAGGAAACCATCCGTAATATTTCGGCTGCCTACCTTCGCGAACGGGGTGTGGCCTCTTCTCAGGATTAAAGCGGATTTTGTCTTGGAACACTGATTTCACTGATTTCGCTGATATTTTTTTAAGCGGTTAAAAATTAAGGGAGACAGAAGCAAGTTATTTGCTTTTGTCTCCCTTAAATATTTCAAAAATATCAGCGAAATCAGTGTTCCAAGACAAAACCCGCGTGTTACTCAAAACAGGAAAGCAGCTATTGCAGCGGCTAATGTTTTGGCTATTTCAGGAGGCACCTCTTTACCCATCCATACCCTGGGTTTTTCACCGGGGATCACTGCCGCCACGGGTTGCCCGCGGTACTGAAATTCATAGCACACATTTTCATAAGAATTTACCTTACCATACCGGTTATTGGCAGTAATACGTATATCTGTATCCGTAGATCTCAGCACACCTGCCGGTTTGTTTTCATTCAACTCCAGGTAATGAGGGCTCTTAACAATCATTTCCCAGCGTTTTAAAGGCTCATTCCTGGTACCGTTGATCAGTGCGTAGCGAAGCTCTGTACCGGCCGGTAACCCGCTTAAATAGGCAGGTAAATCACGGTTCGAGAACACAATGGCGGCAGTATTCATAGTTTGAATCAACAGGTGCTCCTCATTACCGTTCAGATAAAAATTAAAGGCGTTTTTAGGGTCTTTGATGAAGGTTGCTTCCGCTACCCCATTTTTACGGGAAGTAGTGGAATAAAGGCCAAAAGAAATGGTTTTAGCGGTAAGCCAGCCGTCTTTCACCTTCACTGGCCACTCCTGGTCGCTGGTGTATAAGGATGATTTGGCAATGGTGGGCTTGGTGGTGGTACAGCTCCAGAACAGCAGGGGGAGTAAAGCAATAGAGAGATATTTCATGAAACGGGTGGTTTGACTATTAAAACGCCGGGTGCTTGTTAGTGCTCCCGGCGTTAATGATTATCTGGATTCTTTCAGTTTTGCCCACATCTCAGGGATACGTTTTACCCAGGCGAGTTCTTTCTTTTTTACCCTGGCATCTTCTGCGGGGGTACCGAAATATACTTTGCCTCCTTCCAGGGATGAGGGTACGCCGCTTTGTGCAAGTACAACGGCGCCTTTACCGATAGTAAGATCTTTATTTACTCCTACCTGGCCCCAGAGGATTACATTGTCTTCGATTTTAGCTTTGCCGGCCACACCTACCTGTGCGGCAATAAGGCAGTTCCTGCCTATCACGGTACCATGACCTACATGGATCATGTTATCCAGCTTAGTACCCTGGCCAATGATGGTATCACCACTTACGCCTTTGTCGATAGTACAGCCGGCGCCCAGTTCCACATCGCTTTCAATGATCACTCTTCCGCAGCTCTCCAGTTTATCGTACATCACTTC
The DNA here is from genome assembly GCF_902150045.1 of Chitinophaga polysaccharea. Classification (GTDB taxonomy): domain Bacteria; phylum Bacteroidota; class Bacteroidia; order Chitinophagales; family Chitinophagaceae; genus Chitinophaga; species Chitinophaga polysaccharea_A. The sequence continues at coordinate 2,333,893 of NZ_CABFVU010000001.1, read as the reverse complement.
CCGCTCAGCTCTTTTCTTGAAGTAAAAAGCGTCTGCACCAAGCACAGTACCTGCATGAATAATTACGTTGTCGCCAATTTCACAGTAGTCGTAAATGGTAACGTTGGGATGAATGAGGCAGTTCCGGCCGATGCGCACATGGTTGCCAATGAATACGTTGGGCTGAATAATAGTGCCCTCTCCTATCACGGCGCTGTCGCTGATGGCTTTGGTTGCTGCCTCAAATGGCCTGAATCTTTTAACCAGTTTTACATATGCACTGAACGGGTCGTCCAGTACCAGGATTGCCTTACCTTCAGGACAAGGCACTTTTTTGTTAATGATAATGATAGTTGCTGCCGATTGCAGACTGGCGTTATAGTATTTCTCAAAGTCAACAAACGAAATATCCCCCGGTGTAACCTTATGTATTTCATTGATGCCTGTGGCCATCAGTTGGCTGTTGCCAACCAGCTCTGCGCCTATATATGCTGCTATCTCCGTTACTGCAACAGGTACTTCGAACTTCATATACTCTGAATTATTGAATGATGTTTAAGAAGCAACAAAGGTAGTAAATCGGCAATTGCAACAATCAAAATATGAAGGCATGATAACCGGGATTGGAAAGTTTCAATCTACTGTTATCCACAATTATTTTAGTAGTGTGAATAAAATTTTTTGTAAATTTTTTCTTTTGTGATGAAATTCTTTTTAATATTGTGTAGGGAATTTTGTTTCCCTGTACTTACTAACCCATTCACATAACAAGAAAGTCTGATTGTTCCAACGGTCAGACTTTTTTTATTGCCTTTGAAACCCGCATGAATAAAGCGTTACAGCAGATTGTATTTTCATCTTACCAAAATTCACACTTCTCTGATCCTCTTTTTTATACCCTTTTCCCGGTAAATGCATAAACCGGTTGACGTCCTCTTTTTTTCAGATTTTGGGTTTTTCTACCCCAAAAGCAGGGAATTGTCTTATCCGGGATTATGATGATTATGATGATTTGAGTTTTTATTTGTTTTTGCATTTATCCGCTCAATTAAAAAAGTAATCATCATAATCCCGGATAAGGCAAAAGCAAGAGGCTTTATATAGCTGTGCTAAATAATTGTGAATGTGGTACTTGTCGCCACAGTCTTGCATCAAAGGCCATACAAATGTTACGGATAAACGGCCTTCCACCAGGCGTTACCAACACCTTCTGAGGCAGTACCTGTACCAGGCCATCCTTCTCCAGCTCCTGTAATCGCTGCAGCCCTTCAGTTACCGCATCGCACTGTGTATCTGCATTGTTCCAGGTAGTTTCAAACCTGCACATCAGCTCATGAATATGCTTACGCAGCAATCCGTCTTCTTCATTCAGGATATGGCCCCGCACAACCGGAAACCAGCCTTTGTTCACCAGCTCCTGGTACTTATCTACCTTCTTCTCATTTTGAGCATAGGCATACCAGCTGTCGCCAATAGAAGATGCTCCCAAACCAACCAGCAGTGACGTATGGGATGCCGTGTATCCCATGAAGTTACGGTGCAACCTGCCTTGAAGGAAAGCATTATGCAATGCCTCTCCGGGCAGTGCAAAATGATCCATACCAATCTCTGTATAACCATTGCCGTCGAACAGTAATTTACCCAGCTCATACAGCTGTCTTTTTTCTTCATCTTTAGGAAGATCCGCTTCAGTATAGCGTCGCTGACCGGTCCCTTTTATCCAGGGAACATGTGCGTAACTGTAAAAAGAGATCCTGTCGGGGCGCAACCGGACAACCTTATCAATAGTGTCCTGCATACTCTTCAGTGTTTGTAACGGCAGCCCGTAAATAAGGTCGAAATTAACAGAGGTAAAGCCGATCTTCCTGGCGTTCTCTACTACGGAAGCCACCATCCCGAATGGTTGCAAACGGTTTATGATTTCCTGTACCCGCATATCAAAATCCTGTATACCTAAACTGATTCTCCTGAAGCCCAGGTTGTACAACTGCTGGAGATGCTCCGGCGTGGTATTGCCCGGGTGCCCTTCAAAGCTCAGGCTGGCATCGGGCAGCAGTTCTGCTGTTTGATAAATCCCGTTCAGCAACATCGCTAAATTTGCTGCACTGAAAAAGGTGGGAGTACCTCCGCCAAGATGTATTTCCCGGATATGCGGGCGCCCGCCGAAAGTATCAATGTACAGCTGCCACTCCTTCAGCAATGTTTCAATGTATGGCACCTCTACCCCATGGTTAACGGTAATATGCTTATTACAACCACAGTAAGTACACATACTTTCACAAAAAGGCAGGTGAATGTATAAACTGATCCCGTCTTTACCGTTCGACTCCCGGAAGGAACGCTGCAGTAACGTTTCCCATTTTTCAGGATGAAAGGTATGCTCGTCCCAGTACGGAACAGTAGGATAACTGGTGTACCGCGGTGCGGCCACATTATATTTACTGATGAGGCTCATGTTGATTGGATGGTTTATGACAACAATTTTCAACTACATGTTCAGTACCGGATGTGAGCACTGGGCTGATGTAGGGAATGCCCAGGTTCAGGCCACGGAGGATCAGCAACACACCCATGATACTGACTGCTACCGGCATCATGCGGCGTATCCGGTTGCGTACCGGTAAGCTAACCAGGTAACTGAAGTAAGTAACACCGGCCATTGCGGGTAAGGTACCGGCGCCAAAGGCTGCCATGAACAGCATTCCTTTCAGCACGTCGCCGGAGGCAATGGCACCGGTAATGCCCAGGTATACCAGGCCACAAGGCAGAAGCCCGTTCAGGAAGCCAATGGCATACAAAGTGCTGAAACGCTGCTCCCGTAACAGGCTTCCCAAAAGGGATTTTATCTTTGAAGTAAAAACTCCGGGGAGATGCCTGCCTTTTGTTAATCTTACGCCCGCACTTTTCAATATCACCAGCAACAGGAGTAAACTACCGGTAATGATCGATAGCCACTGCTGCAACCCACCCAGGTATAACTGCCTGCCCAGCCAGCCAAAGAACAATCCAAGAACAGAATAGGCGCTGATACGGCCCGCATTGTATAACCCAATGCCCGCCAGCTTCCTGGCGCCCGTAAGATGCTGTACAGGTAGTGTTAACGCAATGGGGCCGCACATGCCTATACAGTGAAAGCTGCCCATAAAACCCAGTATGAAAGAGGCGATCATAATGCGTATATCTTTTGTAATTTTTTAAATAACTAACATGGCTCAATTAATATTTACCAATTGTTCCTGGTAGTAAGGCAAATTGTTCATGGTCCACGCCACTTTCACTTTATACGGTCCGCGGATAAACAATCCCTTATCAATAAACTGTTGCCCCTGCAGATCAGGTTGAAGTGGAAGCAATACATCTTTACCGGAATCAGAAGGCCGGTAAAAAATGAGTTTGCCGGTGATGGACCGGTTACGCAGCTCAGGCGGAAAAGAGATCCGTATTCCGGTATCTTCCTGCGATATATTTACCGGGGCCGACAGCCTGCCCGCGTTTTCTTTTCCATCAATTACCTGTTGGTATTTCAGTTCTTCGCTGTAGTAGTCTGGTGTTACCATGTCAATCCTGGTACGCATGCTTTTGGTGACGAGCGCTAAAATACCGGCTGCAAATACTGCGAATACTATGATGATCTTATGTCCCCAGTTCATGGTAATATTTTTTTAAGATGATATAAATGACCTATCCTGTTTATTGCACCGGTCCTAAAAACGTGGTGCGTATACGGCTGATCCTTTCTTCTTTCTCATAAAGGCCGACGTACAAAGCAGATTTACGTCGATGCACGGATACTTTTGGTAACACGATAAAGAAGGTGCCTTCTCCCTGTCCCTCTGCCTTTACATGGATCACAGCATTACCGATCATGGAAACAACCCCGCTCTCATCTTCCAGTTTCAGCTCCACAGGGATGTCCCTGCCTGTTTTATTCACGAGCTTTATACGGTACAGGTTCGATAAGCTATCCGCCCCCCTTTCCTGGTACAGCATACCCGCAGTGCGCATAATAGTGCCGCTAACCGGTTTCCGGCTTCCCAGCATAAAACTGATAGCGGTGAGCAAAATTGCCAGCACAGCGGAGTATACTTTAAGACGGGGTGTGAAACGTAGCTTTTGTTTGCTGGCAATGCCGTTTTCAGAAGCATACCGGATCAGTCCTTTCGGCCGGCCGGTTTGTTCCATCATGAAATCGCATGCATCAATACAGGCAGTGCAGTTCACACATTCCAGCTGGGTGCCGTTCCGTATATCTATCCCCGTAGGGCATACCTTCACGCACTGCATGCAGTCGATACAATCGCCATGTGCCCGGGACTCATTTTTGCGGAATTTTCCCCGGGGCTCCCCTCTTACGTAATCATATGCCACCAGGATAGAGTTCCTGTCCAGCAACACGCCCTGTAAGCGGCCGTAAGGGCATACAATCGTACAGATCTGTTCCCGCATAAAGGCAAACACGCCATAGAATACCCCGGAGAACACCATGATGGCGATAAAACCTCCGGCATGTGATGACAATGGCTCGTTGATAATTTTTTCCAGTGCTCCGGCCCCGATAATATAAGCGAGGAATATGTTGGCAATAAGGAAAGACAGGGCATAAAAAGCAATATGTTTCCCTGTTTTCCGGATAATCTTGTTAGTGTTCCATGGTGATTGCCGTAACATTTTCTGCGCAGCGGCGTCCCCTTCTATCCAGTATTCCAGGCGGCGGAACAACATTTCCATAAAAATGGTTTGGGGGCACATCCATCCGCAGAAAAGCCTTCCGAATGCCATTGTAAACACTACTATAAACAGAATGAAGGCCAGCATTGCCAATCCGAAAATGAAAAAATCCTGCGGCCAGAAAATAGCGCCAAAAAGGATGAACTTCCCTTCCACCACATTCAGCAAAAACAAAGGCCTGCCATTTATGGAAATAAACGGCAGGCTGAAGAAAACACTAAAATACAGGAGGCTAACCAGGCTACGGATATTATACCAGCGGCCTTTAGGCTGCTTTGCGTATATCCAGCTGCGTTTGCCCTGCCTGTCAACGGTAGCTATTGTATCTCTGAATGTGCTGTTGGTCATAACCGATGCTTTATTCTTTTTGTCCCTGATGCTTTATTCTTTTTGTCCCTGCGGTTCTTTGGCATTCGGTGGGTTGGTGCCATATAAAGTTTTGATGTAGCAGGCTACCTGCGCCAGTTGCTTAGGTGAAAAATCTTCCTTCCAGGATTTCATTCCTTTGTCGGCCACACCGTACTTGATTGTTTTAAATACTTCATTGAGCTTACCGCCATGCAGCCAGTAATCGTCTGTAAGATTGGGCCCCACCACTCCTTGTCCCTGCGGGCCATGACAGGGTGCACAGTTGGAGATAAATATCTTCTGACCTGCGGCTATATCGGCTGGGTCGGTAAGCATGGTTACATTGTTTTCATCGATGTTATTGGCGGTTTTCTTCAGGTATTCCTGTTTGGCAATAGCAGCCATCTTTTCTGCTGCGGCCAGTTCTTCCAGCTGGCTGGGCGCTGAGTGGGAAATTTCCGTACGCCAGAAGTATACCACACCAAAACAAACGGTGAATATAAATCCCCATTTCCACCAGGGAGGCGTAGGGTTATTAAGCTCATGGATGCCGTCGAAGTTGTGCCCCATGTCTTCTTCTGCTTCTGCGGCGGCGTCCACCGTTTTGGTTTTATTGATCTTTTCCAACCAGGTCACCCGTGGTTTATCCGGAGCGGGTTTTTTTGCCGGTTTGGATCTTCTTTTGATGCCCACCAGGTAACGTAGCAGGAATAAAAGGCTGATGATCACAGACAGCTCCAGTATAATAACGGATACCAGCAGGTAGAAAGATGTTTGCGACAGCCTGGTAACCTCCGGGTTGCTGGCGTAGCAGGCCTCCTGTGCGAAGGCGCTGTTCCCGATGAGCGTCAGCACAACAATCCCCCCGGTTACCAGCATCTTGCCGGCATCTTTCTTCATCTTTTCCCGGAAAATATCCATAGCGCCCAGTACCGCGTTGGCAAGGATGCCAATGGCCAGTAATAATCCTCCGGCTACTGCTAGTAATACAAGGGCTATCGGATCGGATAGCCCGGAAGACCCCTGGGTTCCGCTATCTGCGAAGGCGTGGATACTGCATAATAAACTGCCGGTCAATAGCTGTATAAACTGCTTATTCATGATGTTTCTTTTATTGGGGATTTGCATCGTCATTTTCTAATGGAATACGGCTGATATGATCCACCATTTTTTTATCGGCTTTCAAAGCCCAAAGTGAAGCGGCTACAAAAAAGGCAGTAAATAACAGCAACGATGCCATCGGGTAAACACTGATGCCGGATATAGATTCCAGGTAGTTAATGAACTTCATGGTATTGTATTTTAAAATTCAGTTTTATCCGCTACCGGTGAAGGTTGGGGAGCTGATTTAATATCTCTTCCCATCCTTTGCAGGTAGGCGATTAGCGCGATAATTTCACGATCGGCTTTGATCGGTACCTTATCCTTTTGCAGGGATGCAGTAATTTCTTGTGCCTGTTTTTCAAGATCGACATTGGCCTGTTGTTCATAACCGCTGGCATAGGGAACACCCAGTTTTCGCATCACGTTGATCATAGCAGGCGTTTTGCTTTTATCTACCCTTTGTTCAAACAACCACGGATAAGCAGGCATAATAGAGCCTGGCGACATAGAAGTGGGATCGAGCATATGGTTGAAGTGCCAGGAGTCAGGATATTTGCCGCCAATCCGCGCCAGGTCCGGGCCGGTACGCTTGGAGCCCCATTGGAAAGGATGATCGTATACAAACTCGCCAGCCTTGGAGTATTCGCCATAACGGGCTACTTCATCACGGAAAGGACGGATCATCTGTGAGTGACAGGTATAACAGCCTTCCCGGAGGTAAATATCCCGGCCATGTAGTTCCAGTGGCGTATAAGGTTTTACGCTGCTGATGGTTGGGATGTTACTGCGGATAAGAAAGGTTGGCATCATTTCCAGTAGTCCGCCAATAGCTACCACCACCAAACTGAATACCACCAATTGTATGGGCCGGCGCTCTATCCAGTTGTGCCAGTGCGTTTTACCGTGCGTAACAATTTCTTTAGGTAATGCCGGGGCTTCTGCTGCTTCGTTGGCAATAAATGCACCTTTCCGGATCGTTTTGGAGAGGTTTACCACCATAAGTACCAGGCCGCTGATGTATAATATGCCTCCTAGTGCGCGCAGCGCATACATAGGCACTATGGTGGTTACTGTTTCCAGGAGCTGGTATTTCAGTTGCCCTTCTTCCGTAAACTGTTTCCACATCATACTCTGTGTAAAGGCTGCCCAGTAAAGAGGAATTACATAAAAGATGATGCCCAGTGTGCCAATCCAGAAATGGGTATTGGCCCATTTGCGGGAATAAAGCCGGGTGCCGAAAATGCGGGGGATCATCCAGTAAAGGATACCAAATGTAAGGAAGCCATTCCAGCCGAGTGCACCTACGTGAACATGCGCAATAGTCCAGTCGGTATAGTGACTGATGGCATTCACGTTTTTCAGTGACAGCATCGGTCCTTCAAAAGTGGCCATACCATAGCAGGTAAGTGCCACCACAAAAAATTTCAGGATGGCATCTTCCCGCACGCGGTCCCATGCGCCGCGCAGGGTGAGCAGGCCGTTGAGCATACCTCCCCAGGAAGGAGCAATAAGCATAATACTAAAAGCAGTTCCCAATGATTGCGCCCATTCGGGCAAAGCGGTGTACAGCAGGTGATGCGGGCCGGCCCAGATATAGATAAAGATCAGCGACCAGAAATGGATGATAGACCAGCGATAGGAATACACAGGCCTGTTGGCCGCCTTTGGCACAAAGTAGTACATCAGTCCAAGGTAAGGGGTGGTGAGAAAAAATGCCACTGCATTATGCCCGTACCACCACTGTACCAGCGCATCCTGTACGCCCGCATACCAGCTGTAGCTTTTGAACAGGGATAAAGGAAATTCAAAGGAGTTAATAATATGCAGCATAGCAATGGCTACCCATGTGCCAATGTAAAACCATATGGCTACGTATAAGTGTGATTCGCGCCTGCGAAGGATAGTGCCCAGCATATTGGCGCCGAACACCAGCCATATAAGCGTAATGGCAATATCGAAAGGCCACTCCAGTTCTGCATATTCCTTGCCCGTGGTATAACCCAGGAACAGCGTAAGGGCGCCTCCTGCAATAATGGCCTGCCATCCCCAGAAATGGATCTTACTCAGAAGATCGTTGAACATACGCGCTTTACAAAGCCGTTGCAGCGAATAATATACGCCCATGAAAATACCATTGCCCACAAATGCAAAAATGACGGCGTTGGTATGTACGGGCCTCAGCCTGCCGAACGTGATGGGTGCAAACCCCATGTTAAGACCTGGAAGCACCAGTTCCAGCGCTGCCCACAACCCGGCCAGCATGCCTATCAGCCCCCAGAACATACAGGCATAGGCAAACCATTTCACCGTGCGGTTGTCGTAATAAAATTTTTCGAGTGACATAGCGGTATTTGAAGGTGTTGATAAATGCGTTTATTCGTTCACGTTATCAGTCTTATCGTCAAAAAGAATGCGGTGCGCCGGTGAGAAATCATCTTCGAACTGACCATTTTTTACCGACCAGATAAAGGCGCCAAGGAAGCCCATTGCTACAAGTAAACTAACACCCAGTAAAATGATGATAACGCTCATGGTTATTTATTTAATGAGGATAAATCGTGCTGTTTCCAGTGCCTGCAGTGCATGTATTTCGTTGGCGCCAAAGGAGAAAACATCACCGGATCCGAGGATAGTCACTTCTTCATTGAGCATAAACGCTACCCTTCCTTCCAGTATAAGTATCATAGCATGAGCAGCCGATGTATGCGGCGGAATCTGGTGCCCCTGCTGCATAATGAGCAGCGTGGCGTCAAAGCGTTTTGTTTTCAGTATAGCACAACTCTTCACTTTTTCATTTCCCGCTACCTGCATTACGTTCATTCCTTTCATGGCTGTTGTGTTGTGATGTAATTACCATGCTTCTTTTTGCGGCATGCCTCACCCGTTGCGTGTAAACAGCCTTTTCAGCGGCTGTTTACACGCCCATTTCGCACGGGCTTATTTGAGGTGTTGCTTAGATTCTACTATGTATCGTATAATAGCAAAGGTAAAAGGGGCTTATCGTTACCACAATGATTTTACTCAACCTGGAATATGACTTTTATCATTCAATTGCGCTAACGCTTTACTGTAAAGTATTTTACCCTGCCATTCGCTGCATGCAAAAGTGATCAGGATAATGCTGACAGAACTGGCAGGCATCAGTATGGCAGCTACCAGCGGCGATAAGATCCCCTGCACAGCAAAGTATAAACCGGTAATATTATATAGCAGCGACAATGCAAAACTGACCAGGATAATCCGTTTGTTTGCTTTGCATAAACGGATGAAAGACAGCAGCAGGGGTAATTGCTGTGCATGTAATATACCGTCGCTTGCCGGTGTAAAATTGTTGCTGTCTTCTGTTAATGAAATACCGATATCGCTTTGTTTCAGCGCACCGGCATCATTTAATCCATCGCCGATCATCATTACCTTTTCTCCTTTTTTTTGCAGGGAGATGATATAAGCGAGTTTATCGGCTGGTTGTTGTTCAAACATGAGCGTGGCGTCACTGTCCATCAGCTGCTGCAGCTGCCTGATAGTATGGTTGTTGTCGCCGGAAAGTACAGTCAGCATATACCTGGTTTGCAGTTGCTGTATCAGCGGCCGCAAGCCGCTGCGGTAGCTGTTGCGGATCGTAAATAAACCGTAAAGCTTTTCGTTGATAGATACATAGACTACACTTCCCGTTTGTTCATTTTTACGGTGGGCGCCGGTGAAATCCGCATTGCCCAGCCGGATAAAGTGTCCTTCCACCCAGCCGCATACGCCTTTGCCGGGGAACAACCGGAAATCGTTTGTTTGTTGTGGTAATGGATCACCGCAATACTGAACTATTGCCCTGCTTAAGGGATGCGTGGATTGCGCTGCCAGCGTGGCTATTCTTACTTCCTGCGCAGGGGTAAGCGGGTTGCCGTAATAGATAACGGAACTACCTGTTTTGCCGGTGAGAGTACCTGTTTTATCGAATACAATATGGGTAACGGCAGCCATATTTTCAATGGCCTGGGCATTGCGCAGGTAAAGCTTATGCCGGCTCAGGATCCGCAGGATATGCCCGTTGGTAAAGGATGAGGCCAGAAGCAATGCACAGGGGCAGGCAATGATGAGGATAGCTGTAACCGCAGGCCATATACGGCCGGGCTCATACAACCACCAGTAGCAGGCAGTGAGTGCGGCAATCAATAGTACTATCCAGGTAAAATAACGGCTCAGCAGATGTACAAACGATACCTGTTTCTCTTCTCTGTTTTTTAGCTCATCGCGGTTCCATAAACTGGTCAGGTAACTTTGCGCCACCTCCTTTATGACCAGTATTTCCAGGTTACCATCCAGTTGCCTGCCACCGGCATAAATAATTTCCCCGATAGCCTTGCTTACAGGAGCGCTTTCCCCTGTAACAAAGCTGTAATCTATCAGCGCTTTGCCTCTTACAATAATGCCATCCGCAGGCACCAGCTCGTTGTTATGGATGCGAATGGTATCGCCGGATCTGAGTTCCGGCAGCGCTACAGGAATTTCCTTTTCTTCTTTTATAACGCTAACGGCTATAGGAAAATAGGCGGTGTAGTCCCGGTCAAATGAAAGCCCGCGATAGGTTTTATCCTGTAACACTCTTCCTGTAAGCATAAAAAAAACAATACCCGTCATAGAATCAAAGTATCCCGGCAGGCCATTGAATACTTCCGAGAGGCTACGCACAAAAGTGACGAAGATAGCGAGTACAATAGGTATGTCGATATTGAGGAAGCCATGCTTTAAGCCGCTCCAGGCCGACTTATAAAATGCCTGTGCGCTATACAGCAATACAGGCAATGCCAATACCAGGTTCATATACCGGAACAGCTGGTTAAATGTAGCATCAAGGCCACCCGCGCCGGCAAAATAGTCGGGGAAGCTCAGCAGCATAATATTGCCAAAGCAAAATCCTGCAACGCCCAACTGGTACACCAGCTGCCGGTTAACAGCAGGTTTTTTGTGTTGCAGGTCCTGCAGGCTGATATAAGGCTCATACCCGATAGCCGTTAAAACTTCGGCGATCTTTCTTAAAGAAGTAAGAGTGTGGTTATAAATGACCAGCACTTCTTTCTTACTGAAATTAACAGTTACCCGCTGTACTCCCTCCTCTAAACGATGCAGGTTTTCCAGCAGCCATAAACAGGAGCTGCAGTGGATCTGTGGTATATAAAAGGAAATATGTGTTTGGGTATCATCTTTGAAAAGATGGAGTTGTTGTGCAATTTTCTCATCATCGAGGAAGGCAAACTTCTCGCTTCGCACCGCTACCCGCCGGCTGATACCTGGTTTGGAATTAAGGTCATAATATTCACAAAGATTGTGCTGGTGCAGTATTTCATATACTGTTTTACATCCTGTACAACAGAATACCTTATCCTGTAAACTAATATCGTTATCAGTACAGTTTTCCCCGCAGTGATAGCAGGCAGTATGGGTATTGGCGGAACAAGCGGGCATGAGGATGGTCTTTTGAACTGTTACAAAAGTACCGGTAGCTGCAGAGGGCGGCAATGATATGCGTCAAGGGGGAATATGATATTTGTCAGGAACGCGGTATTAATCCTGAAGATTGGCGGTTCTGATGATCTCGTCCATATCCAGCAGGCGGATCTTTTTACCTTCCAGCTCTATCATGCCGTCTTTTTTGAATTCAGAAAGCAGACGGATAGCGGATTCTGTGGCGGTGCCTACCAGGTTGGCGATCTCTTCACGGGAGAGGCGGACGCTGAGGGTATGGCCGTCTTCTTCAAGCCCGTAAGTTTCCTTTATAAAGAGCAGTGTTTCGGCAAGGCGCTCTCTTACCGGTTTTTGCGCAAGGTGGGTGATTTTCAGTTCAGCTTTGCGCAGCTCGCTTGATAAAATGCGCATCATTTCAAAAGAAAGGGATGCGTCTTTTTGCAGAATATTGAGAAACAGATCTTTAGGTATAAAACAGATGGAAGAGTCTTCCAGGGCAGTAGCAGTAGCCGTATATCTCTCGTTACTCAGCAGGGCTTTGTAACCCATGATATCCCCGGCTTTGACCAGGCGTATAATCTGTTCCCGGCCGTCATCTCCACTGTGCGACAGTTTTATTTTGCCATCGTTTACGCAGTATACGCCAAAAGGATAGGCGCCTTCGTGGAAAATCACCTGGCCTTTCCTGTATACTGAGCATACTTTGGCATCCGCAATCTGATCGAGATTGCATTGTTCCGCCTTGCAGAATATTGACGAGAAACGATCCTTGCAATGATGACATGAAGGATTGTGGAACGGTGTAGCCATAATCAATTTGCAAAAGTACTAAATTACGGCTCCTTAACCAAAGCAAAAGCATTCGTGGCGCTTTATTATTATATTATTTATAAACCATATGAGGTGTTAACCCGGTTTACACCGGAAGGAAACAAGGCCTGCCTGGCAGACTATTTTAAAGTGCCTCCGGATGTATACCCGGTGGGGCGTTTGGACTACGACAGTGAGGGGTTGCTGATTCTTACAAACGACAAAGCGTTGAATCAGCAATTGCTGTTACCGCAACATGCCCATGAGCGGGAGTACTGGGTGCAGGTGGATGGCGCTGTTACGCGGGAAGCTGTACAGCAGCTCGAGGCTGGTGTGGAGATCAATGTGGATGGTAAGCTATACCGCACCAAAAGGTGCCGGGCAGAGATATTTGATGAAGAACCGTTATTACCGCCACGTAACCCACCCATCCGTTTCCGTAAATCTATTCCCGCACCCTGGATCAAAATGGTACTGCAGGAAGGTAAAAACAGGCAGGTGCGGCGTATGACAGCCGCTGTTGGTTTTCCTACGTTGAGGCTTGTCCGTTACCGTATGGAGCTTATCACGGTTGCAGGCATGCAGTCGGGCGACATTATAGAACTGGGCAGGGAAGAGATCTACCGGAAATTGAAATTGAAGGCACGCTGACTATTGTATGCCTGGCGCAAAGAGATCCCCCGGTTGACTGCGGCTCCTGCTTTTTGCTTTAAGCTTTATGCTTTCAGCTTTTTTAACTAGGTTTGTCACCTACAAATTTGTATTATGCTGAAATCAATGACCGGCTTCGGAAGGGCAGAAAGCGCAAGAGGCGAAACTAGTATCGTAGTGGAGATCAAATCGCTGAATGGAAAGCAGTTTGAGGTGAATCTGAAGTTTTCTCCTTTGTTAAGACCCTATGAATTTGACATCCGTACCCTTATGCAGCAAACCTTGCAGCGCGGAACCCTGGATGCAACAATCAATATCCGCCAAAATGGCGCCACCCGCCCGGTTGTGATTAATACAGACCTTGCAAAATATTACTATCAATCTATTACCATGCTGGCCAACCAGCTGGAGCTCCCCCAGGGGGATATGCTCAATGTACTGATGAAACTGCCCGAAGTGGTAAGTCCCGCTACAGAACAAATGACCGAAGAAGAATGGAAAGATGTGGAAGATACATTGCGGGAAGCACTGATAGACCTTGATACGCATCGCCAGGATGAAGGGCTGATGCTGGAAGCCGATCTGCAGCAACGCATCGATAATATAGACGTATATATGCAGAAGGTCCGTGAACTGGACCCGCTCCGCAAAGACCGTATCCGTCAGCGTCTTGAGGGGTTGCTGGCTGAGCATGTTGGAAAGGAGAATGTAGATGCCAACCGCCTGGAACAGGAACTGATCTTCTACCTGGAAAAACTGGATATCTCGGAAGAACTGTCACGCCTGGAAAACCACCTCCGGTATTTCAGGGAAATTCTGAAAGACAGCGATTCTGCCAAAGGAAAGAAACTGGGCTTTGTATTACAGGAGATAGGCCGTGAAATCAATACTACCGGCTCCAAAGCCAATGATGCCGGTATACAGCAATGGGTGGTGCTGATGAAAGATGAACTGGAAAAAGCCAAAGAACAAGTATTAAACGTTTTATAGTAAGGCGAACACCGTATGAACAAACTTTTCATGGTCACAGCAGGCTTGTTTCTTTTGGCTGCAGCCTGTAAGCCACCTAAAATGGACACTTACGAAAAGAACCTGGAAATTCCCGGGCATGAGTGGACATATGATTATAAACCATCTTTTGAAGTAAAAATACAACCGGAAGATACTGCGTACCTTTACAATATCTGTGTAAACGTCAGGCATACAGACGCCTATCCTTACAGCAATATATGGATGTTAATAGGCACACAGTATCCTGGCGACAGTATAGCAAAGGAACAACGGGTAGAACTGCCGCTTGCTGATGTAACCGGCAAATGGTCCGGTTCCGGCCTGGATGATATTTATGAGCATCGTATCTTCATCCAGCAACGTGCTATTTTTAATAAACCGGGTACCTACAAGTTTACTTTTGAACAAAATATGCGGCAAAATCCGCTCCCCTATGTGATGAATGTTGGCTTGCGGATTGAGAAAGCCGGCACAAGGCCATGATGAAAAGAATTTTCAATAAAATGCAGGAAGGAAAGTCCGTTTCCTTCGTTTATTTTTTAGTAATGGCGTATACAATTGCCGCACTGGTATGGTGGGGCATTTTGCTGTTCAGACAAAGTGAACAGATCCGCGCCTTCGAACAACAAAACCTTTCCCTCAGGGTAGATAGTCTTGCCCAACCGGTGGAGCACCAGCTGGAACTACAGCGGATCAATAAAGAAGAGCGGATGCGCGCTTTCAAATACCTCGGTGAAGGCCTTATCTTTTTAGGGATCATTTTACTCGGCGCGCTCTTTGTATACAGGGCGGTGTGGAAATATATGAAGCTCAGCAGGCAACAGCAGAATTTTATGATGGCAGTTACACATGAACTGAAATCGCCTATCGCTGCAGCCAAGCTGAATCTCGAAACTATCCGCAAACACAGGCTCGATGAAGAAAAGCAACTGAAGCTGATCAATAACACCATCCGGGAAACCAACCGTCTCGACCAGCTATGTAATAACATCCTGCTGGCAGCGCAGCTGGAAACACACAAGTACCAGGTGTTTAAAGAGCCCCTGGATTTTTCAGCCCTGGTGGAAAACAGTATCAAAGATCTCGGCGGCCGCATTGGCACCCACCAGATCATAGCAGACATATTACCGCATGTGTGGATGGAAGGTGATAAGCTGACCTTACAAATTGTGCTGAGCAACCTGGTGGAGAATGCAGCAAAATATGCCCCTAAAAATACCACCATCTTTGTAAAACTCTTTGAAAACAACCGGCAGCTGAAATTACAGGTGATCGATGAAGGCCCGGGAATCCCGGAAGAAGAAAAACTCAGGATCTTCCTGAAATTTTACCGGGTAGGCAATGAAAATACCCGGAGAGCAAAAGGCTCCGGCCTCGGCCTGTTCCTCACGGCCAAGATAGTGGAACAGCACCGTGGCAACATTGAAGTGAAAGACAATGTACCCACCGGCAGCTGTTTTGAAATATCATGGCCTGAATATTCCGTGCAAACGGCGTAAATTAGATAACGGATTGATGAATACCGGGATCCGGATTCGATGTAAAATCAAACAATAACACATGAAGGAAGCGACAAAGGCATCAATACTGCTGGTGGAAGACGAGGAAAATCTCCAGGAAGCCCTGAAGCTGAACCTGGAGCTGGAAGGTTACGAGGTTACCGCAGTGGACAACGGCACAGCTGCACTGAAAGCAGTTAAAAACGAATATTTTGATCTCATTATACTGGACATTATGCTGCCTGAAATGGATGGTATCGCCGTATGCGAAAACATCCGTATTCAGAATAATGAAATCCCCATTCTTTTCCTGAGCGCCAAAAACAGTAGCGCCGACCGCGTACTGGGCCTCAAAAAAGGAGGCGATGACTACATGACCAAACCCTTTAACCTGGAAGAACTCCTTTTAAGGGTGGAAAAACTCATCGTAAAAAATAAAAAGATCCAGGACAAAGACAGTGTACCCAATGTATACCGCTTTGGTGATAACGTAATAGATTTTGCCGCACAGGAATGTGTAGGTAAAGATGGTAAACATTATGAACTGAGTAAGAAAGAAGCCATGCTGCTGAAGCTGCTCATCGAAAATAAAGGGGAAGTGGTTACCCGTGAGAAGATCCTCCAGGTGGTTTGGGGTTACAACGTGTATCCTACCACGAGGACCATCGATAACTTTATCCTCAATTTCCGTAAATATTTTGAAGAAGACAGCCGGAACTCCCGCTACTTCCACTCCGTAAGAGGTGTGGGCTATAAGTTTACGGAAGCCTGATACCAGCGCTGGGCAAATGCAGCAGTAGATAAGTATAGTCATCTCCGCTGTATTTGCTTAAAGCTGAGGGCCCATTTTCCCAACAGCCACTTTTCACCCCATTCTCCCCAGTTTCCGGTAAAAACCCGCCTCATAGTAAATCCCACTTTCTATTGGAAATTAATTAGCCGATATTTATTGCGCTTATAAGAGTAGAGAAGTATACTTCCTATAAACCTAGTTAGTGGCACATTATACTGATATCGTCTTTGCTGCGGAGTGGCCCTTCTGGCTGTTTTTTTTGTTAAGTCTCGTTACCCTAATAGTATTTTTTACCCTGCGGGAAAGAAAAATCAGGAGAGCCTCAGCGAAAGAAATCAGCAAAACCCATGCGTTGATTAACCTGGAACTTCATGCTTTCCAGGCGCAGATGGACCCGCATTTCATATTCAACAGCCTTAATGCCATCCACCATTATATTCTTACCACCAGTACAGACATGGCGTCCCTGTATCTTACCCGGTTCTCCCGGCTCATGCGGTTAATGATCGGCAATTTCAATAAGGAATGGATTTCCCTCCAGGACGAGCTGGATGCCCTGGAACTGTATATCCAGCTGGAACAGCTGCGTTTTGATGAACAGTTCAACTACCAGCTGATTGTAAGCCCGGAAGTGAACCTGCAGTTCACCCTCATCCCTCCCCTGATCATCCAGCCCTATGTGCAATATGCCATCTGGCACCGGATCCTGCTACGGCCCGAAAAATCTGGCGGGCAACTCAGGATCACCCTCTCAAAAGAAAACGACCGGCTCCAGATCCAGCTGGAAGACAACGGCATCCTGATCACCGAAATGCTTGATGGCACCGGCGAGCGGCAGGCCTCAGGGATAGATATCGCCTCGGAGCGACTATATATGATGAGCGAAAAATACCAGATGAAAGCCAGTATAAAGTCATTACAGGTATATAATGGAGAACGGGAACCTTCCGGTAACCGCCTTATTATCAGCATGCAACATGTAGCCGCCCGTCAATCCCTGGCAGGCTAGGCTTTAATTGGTAATGTCCTGTAAATTGCTTAATTTCTACATGGATAATGGAATCAAAGACCATATACTTTACCCGCAACATAAAATCTGAACTACCTTTCATAATCTGATCCTACATGCGTACCATTATCGTGGACGACGAGAAGCACAGCCGGGATGCACTGCATATGATGTTGGAGAGGTATTGCCCGCACGTTGCCGTACAGGCTCTTTGCAGCAGTGGCCCCGAAGCCCTGGCTGCCATTGAACAGCTACATCCCGATCTGGTATTCCTCGATATCGAAATGCCGGGAATGGATGGGTTCCAGGTACTGGAAACCTGTAATTACCGCTCCTTCGTTGTTATTTTCATTACTGCTTATGATCAGTACGCCCTCCAGGCTATCCATCACAGTGCATTGGATTACCTCCTTAAGCCTATAGACAGCAGTGAGCTGAAAGATGCAGTAGAGAAAGCCGGTACCCAATCCACCATCATAACAGCAGGGAAAGTAGACAATCTTCTTCATTTCCTGCAGGAACACCTGAGCCAGGACGAACGGTTGGCGCTGCCCACCTCAGACGGTTTGCGCATGGTTACAGCCAGAAATATCATTTATTGCAAAGGTGCTGGCACGCAAACCCGGCTGCAGTTACAGGAGCCGGAAAAGCCGGTGATGGTATGCCGTACCCTGATGGAAATGGAGCAATGGCTGGCAGATAAAGGATTCTTCCGCGTTCATAGCAGTTTCCTCATCAATCTGTCTTTTATGGAAAAATATATTAAGGGAGATGGCGGGGAGATCATTATGAGCGATGGTTACAGCGTACCACTGGCGCGGGATAAGAAAGAGGATTTCCTGCAGCGTATCGAAAGACTATAACCGTTTGATATAGTTACAACTGATCCATCCGCTTTTACCATCTGCCAGCTCAATTTTACAGAACTCGCGGGTAGCATCTGTAATCCGCACTTTCATGCCCTCTCCCACTTCAAAGGCATCCCTGCTGTTTTCATCAGGGGAGGTTTTTGCCCTGATATTACCGTTCATTACAATACCCGCTTCATGGTTGTTGGACCACAGGTAAGTATCTACAGACATGATGAGGTACAACGCACATAGCACGCCCAGTACATAAGCGCCCCAGCGTAAAAATTTATTCCTCCACCCGGGAAGGTATACATTGAGCACAATAGCGGCAACAAACAACCAGAAAAGGATAACCGTACCTGTTGCCCAGCCGTTGGCTTTATGGAGATGTTGCAGTTGTAACCACCACTGCTGGAAAAACACCATCGGCAGTTCCTCCACAAAGCCATTTACTTTCTGGTTGGCTATGGCAAGGTTATGTTTCACTGCCCCATCGTTGGGTGATAGCTGCAATGCCTTCTCGTAGTTATAAACCGCCTGCCCGGTTTTCCCTGCTTTGTACCAGGCATTACCTGCGTTGAAGTAAAGCGCTTTCTGCATATGGCCTTCATCCAGTAATTGCTGGTAAACCCTGGCCGCTTCCGTGAA
This sequence comes from Chitinophaga polysaccharea, assembly GCF_902150045.1. Classification (GTDB taxonomy): domain Bacteria; phylum Bacteroidota; class Bacteroidia; order Chitinophagales; family Chitinophagaceae; genus Chitinophaga; species Chitinophaga polysaccharea_A. Next base: position 2,315,005 of record NZ_CABFVU010000001.1, on the reverse strand, counting down.
CTTGCTTTGATTAAAGAGTTTGTTCGCTTCTTCAAACCGTTGCTGCTGGTTCTGCGATGGCGTTTGCGCATGGCTTACTGTAAACGCCAGCACGCATATTGCAGTCAATAGTACCGGTTTAATTTTTCTGTAGTTCAGCATTTCGCCTTTCGTTAAGTAATTAATTCTTTAACGCGTCTTCCAGGTTGGTGATAATGCTCACCGCCTGTTCATAAGTTCCCTGCATTTTCCGGTTATCCTGCCCCGGTGCATACAAGGCCACTTCACAGTTATCGATCAGGTTAAACAGGTCGTGTGTATTACTGCCATTAATATGGCGGGCGCTCAGTTTATCCTGTATCAGTTGTTTGCTCAGATCGGCCATTGGTATTTTCAGTTTGGAACTGAGGTAACCCCAAACAGCACGTGATGTTTCTTCATAAAAAGCTTTATCCTTGCCTTCTTTCAGGTAACGGGCAGCCAGTTCCAGCCGTTTCAGCGCTACTTTGTTAGCATAGCGGTGTTTCAATACTGCGGCGTTGGTAGTATTGTAGTCTTTGCGGCGCTTGTAGAAAATGATACCAGCAGCTATCAGCAATGGTAATAACAGCAATACATAGAACCACGGACTGAGGATAAACCAGCTGTGATTTTTTGTCCAGTCGAGGATACCGGTTTCATTTTTTACCAGCTCATTTTTGCCGGCGCTGAAATCCTGTTTATCCTGCTTAATATGTTTGCCCTGTTCAATCTGGATGTTGAAAGGCTGGGAGCGCAATGTTTTATAGCTGTTGGCTGCGGGGTCGAAGTAGGAGAATTCCACAGCCGGTATGGTATGGCCGCCTGCTTCCTGTGGCATCAGCACATATTCAAATGTACGGCTGCCGGAAAGGGGATTGCTGTTTTTCTCTATATCGTCTGTTACTTTCGGATCATATTTTTCGAAGCCGGTAGGCGTTTCCACTTTAGGGGAGTTCAGCAGGTTCACATTACCCTGGCCGCTGACGGTTACTTTTAATGTGAGTGCGTCATCGGTGGAGAGTTTCTTTTTATCCACCACGGCAGTCATGTTAAAGTAGCCAACAGCGCCATTATAGCTGAGGGGGCGTCCATCTACCGGAACTGGTTTAACTGTGATCTTTATCGGGTTGCTCTGGATTTTGTAAGGAACATCCTGGTATTCCACTTCCGGGCGATTGAAGAAATCGTCGAAGAATGGGTCTCTGAATGCAGGATCGTTGAAGAAATCTTCGAAAGGATCCCTGGCCCTGTTGTTACCCTTTTTACTCACCATTTTTACCAGGCGCACCTGGTTGTCTACTTCCACGGGATCCAGTTCCAGGGTGCCCGATTGCAACGGGAAAAGCAATGTTTTCCGGATGGTGAATACTTTATAGGGAACGCCATTCACCCTTTCCTCGGTGGCCTGCGGCGGGTTGGGCAACTCAATATCTTTGGCGGAAAATCCTTTGAAAGCAGGTACTTTGGTAACGCTCGAATTTGTAGGGAGACGGGTAAAAAGTTTATACGTGGCCGTTAGCTGCTCTCCTTCGTATAAATTGGTTTTATCCACTTCTACTTTCAGGAAAATATTCTTCTTCAGTTTTTCATTGATGTCTTCTCCTTTCTTCAGGATACCTTCCATATCTTCATTGCCACCGGGTGATCCGCGGTGTGGCGGAAACCCGGACGATGGAGGCGCGGCCTGCTGCTGTTGCTGTCCACTGCCTTTCCTCACTTCAATTAAAACCGGGTTTGATTTAACGAGGTTGCCGTTTACACGCGCCTGGGCGCCGGCAATAGTGAAGCTGCCCACATGTTTGGGTTGCAGCAGGTAACTTAATGCAATATATTCAGAACGTTTTCCATTGAAAATGGATTGCCCCTGCATTTGAGAAGGGCCCTGCAACACTTCAAAATCTTTAAAACTGGGTGGAGTAAAACTTGTAATATTCACGCCATTCTCCAGCATAAACTGGATCTGGAATGGTTCATCCAACGTCACGGCATTATTGCTCACAGTGGTAGTAAAGCGGAACTCCTGTGCCTGGGCACAGGCTACCGATCCTATACAAATCAAAATGGCGTAAATACACTTCCTTATGCAAAATCTGTACATCATAAATTATGTCAACAAATTTAACCAAAGCCGCGCCGGAAGCGCTGTAAGACCCCGTTAAAAGTTAGTTAAATCATTCTAATATGTTCTTATTGTTATCCTGAGAAAAGAACATTTTCTGCCCGCTGAAGCATCCAATATAATAAGATGTTTAAATATCTCCCAACATGGGTCTCAGTATAATCTCCTCCACTACAGTTTGCTTTGCCATTGTCCAGGCAGCCCATATTACAGCGGCAATATCTTCGGGGGGCATCATTCTGTCGGGAGGGGCCTCAAAGCCCTCCCAGGAAGCTGTTAAGGTAGGTCCGGGACTAACTGCTGAAACCCCGATATAGTGTTGTTTCAGTTCTTCCCGCAGGTTCTTTGTAAAACCGAGCAGGGCGTATTTGGTGATGCTGTAAGCGCCGCCATTGGGATAGGCCCGGTAGCTGGCGGTGGAGCACATGTTAAAAATATATCCCTTACGCCGGGTGATCATAGCGGGTAGTAATGCGCGGGTGAGATGATAAGCGCTGTATACATTTATAGCCATCATCTTTTCAAGTAATCCCTCTTCTTCCTGGTGAAGCGCTCCGGGTACGAAAATACCGGCATTGTTCACCAGGATATCCACCTGCGGGAATGCAGCAGTCACTTTATTGGCAAATGCCAGTACCTGCGATTGATCTCCCATATCCACCACTTCTGCCAATACTGTTACGGCAGGGTTTTTCCGCTGGATATCCGCTTTGGCCAAAGCCAGCGTGTCTGCATGTCTCGCACAAATCGCCACATTGAATCCTTCCAGCGCCAGTTTTTCTGCTATAGCCTTTCCGATGCCCTTGCTGGCGCCCGTAATTACTGCATTCATAGTTTCTTTCATTAATGCAGTAAAATAAGGAATTTACTTTGGAATACACCAGCGCCATCCTCCCATCTCTGCGGTATTTTGTACCTTTGCGGCGTCATGAAATACAAACATCTTTTCTTTGACCTGGACCATACACTCTGGGACTTTGAAACAAATGAACAGGAAACACTGCTGGAGCTGTACAACAGCCATGGCCTGGAAAGCAGGGGGATACCATCTTTTGAAGCATTCTCCGTTTCTTACGTGGAACATAACGAACGCCTGTGGGACCGCTTCCGCAAAGGATTCATTACCCGCCGTGAGCTACGCGACAAACGCTTTCGTCTTACGCTGATCGATTTCAAAATAGGAGATGAAAAACTGACCCAGAAGATCAGCGATGAATTCCTGGAAATACTACCTTATAAAAAAGCATTGTTCCCTGAAACGAAGGAAACGCTGGAATACCTGGCAGCAAAGGATTATCCCATGCACATGATCACTAACGGCTTCGAGGAAACGCAGTTGCTGAAAATGAAGAACGCGGGGATTGATCACTACTTCACGCACGTGGTTACGTCGGAAGCGGCAGGCAGCTTAAAGCCCTACCGGGAAATCTTTGACTACGCTATCACGAAAGCCAATACCAACGCAACAGAGAGCATTATGATAGGAGATGCCATGGAGCTGGATATCAAAGGGGCCCATGGTGCGGGAATGGACCAGGTATATTTCAACCCGGGCAAACCGCCGGTCGACTTTCAACCTACTTATGTGATCGGGCATCTGAGGGAGCTGAGAAATATTTTGTAAGAAAAAAGGAGATGTGGTAGTCCACATCTCCTTTTTTCTTTATACCGGAACAAGTGAGGCTCCTGTATTAACAGGCATTCATCACTGTGCTTTCGCTTTTGTTTTGTTTGCCGCAGCCATTCTCAGGCCGGCAGTTTTCGACGGCTGCTGACAGCAGCTTTTACCTTTTGCGGTGGTTTTACAGGTGGCAGCGGAACAATCTTTTTTGGATTTGGGAGCTGCTTTGGTTTTCTCCTGTGCCAATGCTACGCCAGCTATTAACAGTAATGCGGCTGCGCCGGTAAAAGCTTTCTTTATCATGATAAATGCCGTTTAGCTTTTAAAGATACTAGATTTTGGCAACAACTGTAACACCGCCCTGTACCACCTGTTCCAGCTGAACGGTCATTTCTGTACCAATAGGCAGGTAAAGGTCTACCCGGGAGCCGAACTTGATAAAGCCCATTTCCTCGTTCTGGCTTACTTCCATGCCTGGTTTCAGGTAGTTTACAATCCTGCGGGCCAGTGCGCCGGCAATTTGTCTTACCAGGATATCTGTTTTGCCGTTGCCGATTACCACGGAATGCCTTTCGTTTTCTGTGGATGATTTCGGATGCCAGGCTACCAGGTATTTGCCGGCGTGGTATTGCGACAGCTTCACGTTACCGCTGATAGGGTTACGGTTTACATGCACATTGGCAGGGCTCATAAAAATAGACACCTGCAGGCGTTTATCCTTGAAATACTCCGGCTCATATACTTCTTCAATTACCACTACTTTACCATCGCAGGGAGAAATCACCAGCGAGTCACCAGTTGTATATTGCCGGGAGGGAATACGGAAGAATGAAACGATGAACAGGAAGAACGCAAGGGAAATAATGGATACTGTCCAGCACAGTGCCGGCGCGTTACCGAACCAATAAAATACTGCTCCGTTTATTAACGCCAGTACCAGGAATACAAGGGAAATAGTAGCAAATCCTTCACGATGGATCTTCATTGTTTTTTTATTAGATGATTGATGTATGTGTTTAATCTGGGTGCAAAGTTACTTTAATTCAATTTTTTTCGAATACGAATGTTTTGTTAACGCATCATAAAAAACTGAACATAAATCCAAGCGAAAGGAGCTGCCAGCAGTAAAGAATCGAACCGGTCCATAAAACCGCCATGACCGGGCATGATCTTACCGGAATCTTTTACGCCGGCCATCCGTTTCAGCTTCGACTCTATCAGGTCCCCGATGGTGCCGAATATAGCGGCAATGAGAGCCAGTACAATCCAATGCTGCAGGGCCAGGTACCGATAGCCCCAGAAATGTCCGTAAACGCCGGCCGTGGCCACCGCGAGGATCATTCCACCTACTGTGCCTTCAATGGTTTTCTTGGGCGATATAGCCGGGGCAAACGGGGTGCGCCCGATCAGGGAGCCTACAATATAGGCCATGGTATCATTGATCCAGATGAATATAATAAGCAGCAGGGGAATCAGCCAGCCGGGTGCAGTACCCACATTTTCGGGGGTGTAATGAATATTGATGGCATTTACCCGGATATGGATCAGCAATCCAAAGGGAATGATCACATATAGTAACCCGATGGCCGAGTAACCGATATTCTTTAAAGAAAAGTCCTTACTCATCAGCACTTCTCCCAAAGGCATCACGAGCAGGAAAATTACGGCTGTCCACCAGCCCAGCAGGCCTGTGGGAATACCGCCTATTGCAAAATTATCTCCGGTAAAAGTAAGCAGGATAGCTGCTCCCGCTATGGTAGCGCCCCATTTGTGCCAGGATGAAACACCGGTATAGTCAGGGTCAATCCCGCGAAGCAGCCTGAAATATTCCTGGAGGGCAAAACAGCCGATCAGGAAAAAAAGCAGGAAAAAGGTATAGTCGGCCCATAGGATCCCTCCCAGCATTACTGCCACAAACACAAGCGCCGAGGCAGTGCGGGTGAAAAATGTCTTCATTATGGTTGTATCTGTTGATTAAATTCTACCCGCAAAAGTGGATAAAAATACCCTACAGAGCAAATTCCCTTCAGGGAAGCCACCTGGAGGTACATCTGCGGGATCTTACTATTCTTCCTCCTCCAGCTGGTTCGGATCGCCGGTAGGAAGATTATTGTGATTATGCACCAGGTCTTTGGCTACTTTTTCCTGTGACTCATGCACATATAATTCCACCTGTCCGGGCAGGGTGATATTATAAGACGAGGATTGCCGGTTGAGTAAAACCGCTTCAATATCATTATCCAGTAACATTCCCTTTACTATTTCGGCTTCAAATGGCCGGTCGCTTGAGAAAATTTTCACCCAGTCTTTTTCCATAATATTTGCTTTTATGTCTTTATAAAGATTAAAAATTTTCGTCTGCTCCAATTTCTTCAACCTCTTCCCCGTCTTTTCTCTTCTCCGGATCTGTCATCACCATAGGGACCGATTTCCTGCTTAATGCCCAGAACAGCCCAATGATTACAGGAATGCTCAATGCTACATAATACCATTCCACAGGCGTATTTTTCATCGGGTCTTCTTTTACCATGCCATGCTGGAACAGGTAAAGCATTGTTACCTGCAGCCCGTTGTTCAGGATATGCGCCAGGATGCTCAACCAGAGATTGCCGCTGAGAACATAAATAGCACCCAGGGTGAATCCCATTACCACGCGGGGCAGAAAGCCCAGCATTTCACCATGGATAGCGCTGAACAGGATAGATGTAATAAATACGCTCAGCCATACCTTCCCTGTAGCTTTGATGATAAGCCGCTGAAAAATACCGCGGAAAAAAAGTTCTTCTGCTATGGCCGGTACAATGGCCACCAGTACCAGGTTGATGAACAGATCCTGCAGGGTAGGCATTTTCAACATAACGCCCAGCAGCTTTTCAGCCATATTCTGCAGGTCGCGGGCCGATTGTGAAATTGGCCAGGTTTCGTTCCACTGGCCCAGCAGATTGGCAAAAGGTAAACAGCCGTACATGACCAGTAATGCCAGTATTACCTGCAAACCGGAAGGCGTTTTCAGGCCCAGGTATTTTACCGGATAAGGCTGCCACAGGTAGGCAAAAAGTGCCGCCGGCACAAAGAAGGCTATGATAGTGTAAAGGAATTGTGTTATTTTCAGATAGCCGATCGAGTTAGGATCGGTAAGTGTGCCCGACTGAAGCGCTTCCAGCGTCTGACCGGTTACACCCGGCGTAATCGCCTGAAGCCCATAAAGGTACAGGGCAAAGAACCCAAAGGCAAAGCCCAGGAATGTTACAAACTGCAATGAAACGGGTGACTGCTTCAGATAACCGGACATAAAAAGATACTGTATTTTTTGCGTAAATTTACAGCGCGAAATTAAGTTTTTGCAGATGCTTACCGCTTACCGCAGCTGCTGAACGATAGCCGTTACTGCAAAGAAATCCTGCTTGTAAAAGAAATAGTATATAAAACATTAAAATAATAACTCCGGCAAAAGCTGCTCTGGTTATATAAATTATGGTGAAGATAGGAAATATTGAACTGGGAGAATTCCCTTTATTACTGGCGCCCATGGAAGATGTGAGCGACCCGCCTTTTCGCGCGGTGTGCAAAGATAATGGGGCTGATCTCATGTATACAGAGTTCATATCTTCTGAAGGATTGATACGGGATGCTATCAAAAGCAGGAAAAAACTGGACATCTTCGATTACGAACGACCGGTAGGTATCCAGATTTTCGGGGGAGATGAAGAATCCCTGTCGCTGGCCGCACAAATTGTGGAAGCCACCAATCCCGATCTGCTGGATATCAATTTTGGCTGCCCCGTGAAAAAGGTAGCATGTAAAGGCGCCGGCGCCGGTATCCTGAAAGACATTCCTAAAATGGTTAAACTTACCGCCGCTGTGGTAAAGGCCACCAGGTTGCCGGTAACCATTAAAACCCGTTTGGGCTGGGATGAGGAAACCAAAAATATTGAGGATGTAGCCGAAAGGCTCCAGGATGTAGGCATTAAAGCCCTTACCATTCATGGCCGGACACGGACCCAGATGTATAAAGGCAGCGCCAACTGGACCCTTATCGGAAAAGTAAAGAACAATCCACGCATACAAATCCCTATCTTTGGTAACGGTGATATATGTACGCCGGAACAGGCAATCGCCGCCAGGCAGAAATATGGCGTGGATGGCGTAATGATCGGAAGAGCCGCCATCGGGTATCCGTGGATTTTCAGGGAGATCAAGCATTTTATGAAGACCGGCGAACATTTAGCCCTGCCAACTGTTTTGGAGAGAGTGGAAGTCTGCAAAAAACACCTTCACCAGTCAGTTGCCTGGAAAGGAGAAGTGGTAGGCATACTGGAAATGCGCCGGCATTATACAAATTACCTCAAAGGTTTACCGCATATAAAAGAATTCAGACAACAATTAGTAACTTACAATACATTAGCTGAGATTGAGGAAGTACTAGACGCGGTTGTGTTACAATACAAGGACCATATATTCGAAAGGGCTGCTCCACAGTTAGCTGCACACGATTTTCTGCCGGCTGATAATGAAATGGCCGGTTGTAACGTTTACGGATAAACGGATGAACCCCGGGATATAAAAAAATAAAAAATTACTTTCACATGACCACAATTAAAAATCTGAAAAATGAAGTCTGGAAAGACTTACAGATTAAAAACAAATCTGCCCTGCGTAAAAAATACGCTGTTTCAAACATGGGGAGAGTGATCAGTTATCATGAAAGTACCGAAGATGGTAAGCTGCTCACGGGGTCTACCGTGGAAGGCTATACGGTATTAAACGTAAAGCCGGCAGATAGCTACCAGTCACTCTACCTGCACCGGGAAGTGGCCAAACTTTTCAGTAAAAAAGGAGGACGGGCACATAAGTATGTGATTCACCTGGACTATGATAAAAAGAACAATAAAGCCTCCAACCTCCAATGGGCCACCAAGGAGGAAATGGAAGAGCATCAGCAAAAGAGCCCGGCTAAGCTGGCCTACAAGGAAAAGCAGCGTAATCGTGTAAAAGGGCTGAAATTAAACGTTACTAAAGTTAAGAGTATCAAACGCCTGCTCAGTAAACCTGGCAAGAAAACAATGAAGCAGATCGCCGAACAGTTCGATATCAGCGAAATGCAGCTCTACCGTATCAAAAGCGGGGAAAACTGGGGGCACGTAACACTGGATTAAAGCCTGGTTTGCCAGGACTGATCATATATGATGTTGTCTGACAATGGCCATACTAATCGTATGGCCATTGTTACTTGGCTTAAGCCGGCTTTACGTATAGCAGCTCCCGTTAGAGTGCTCCCCGTATCATTTCTCCTAACACTTTCCGGTAATGTATGCTATCCTGCAGTACTGGTTCATAACCCAGCAGTATCACCTGTTTTCGTGCACGCGATAACGTTACCAGCAGCTTCCTGTCTACCTCTATATCCTCTTCCTCCCATTGAAACTGCCCCAGGCATTGCAGTGTTTGCACCTGCGCAGCATGATATACTGCCAGCGATACAATGATAATATCGTTTTCGGAGCCCTGGAACCGCTCTACAGTATCAATATTAATATCCTGCAGCACTTCATCATCTGCAATCAGCTCCCGGATAAGGCTGATCTGTGTGCGCCAGGGCGTTACTACCCCTACGGTGTCTTTACTGAAGCCCGCGCCGTAACGGGCTTTCAGGTGATGCAGCAGGGAAGCTACCCACTTTGCTTCGGTTCTATTCATTTTGGAGCTTGCCTCGTATGGGCTGCCAATAAATATTTTTCTTCCTAAAGACAGGATCCGCTCCCAGCCCAGGTGTTCATGAACGGGAAACGGGTCAAAACCGGCTTTCTGTTCATCCTTGCCGGAAGATAGTTGTCCTGCGTAATAATGATTGACCAATGCCGCAATGCTGTCGTGCATCCGGAAGTGCGTGTTTAGCATGCCCCAGGCATGACGCCAGTGGCTTGTTTTGCAGCGTTGTATCAGTCGCTCAAAAATAGATGTCCGCAGATCACGGATGCCCAGCTCCTGCAAACAAGGGGCTTTCACCTGGCAAAACCAGGCTTCCTGCGTTACAACCGGGGGTAACTGGTTCTGATCACCTATCAGGATAAATTTCCGGAAAGGCATCAGCAGTCCCAGCAACTGCGGCTCTGTTAACTGAGAGGCTTCATCCACAATTAAGGTATCGGGAGGAATCCCCATCATCGTGAGTTGCTCCAGCCGTGTAGCCATAGTAGCCACAGTGGCTACAAATACCCGGTGCCCCGTGATATAATTCCTGGCATCGTCCAGTGATCCTTCCATGCAATATTGCCGCAACATAAGCGCAGCATCGGAATTTCGCCCGCCCATACGCAGGTGCCTGATATCTTTTGCCGCCAGTTTATGGCATATTTCTTCTACTGCCTTGTTGGTAAAGGCAACAATGATCACATAGTGATCCCGTTTTACCATCTCTCCTACTATGGTAGTAAGCATGGAAGATGTTTTACCGGTACCTGGTGGTCCCTGCAACAGGTAATAATCCTGCGCCTCCAGGGCCTGTTTCACAATCTGTTCCTGGTTAGCGTTAAACATGGCCGGTGTGGGGTGCTGCAGAGGGTACCATCGTGGCGTGGTAAGTCCCAGCAGCATATTGGTACGCTCCCGGTACAACGGGGAGATCACATGAAAAAGCGATGCTGTGGCTGTCCAGTAGTTGGATTCATAAATGTCGTGTTCAATGATCCATTCATCAAATTGCCGGAAGAAATCGAGGGTCATCTGACGGTTATTCAGGGAAAATGCCAGCTGGTTTTTTCCCAGATCCTCAATCCTGCCTTTCAGCAGCTGTTGTTGTAAAGGTTGTAATTCTGAGCTGGTACGCGGATAAATAATAGCCGTATCTCCCTTGCGGAAATTGTGGCTAACGGGCACGACTATATCAAAAAGCACGGAGCTGTTAACCGAATCAAATTCCCGGAACCGCAGCCCGGGGATGATATTGAAGCGCGACAGCTTATCTTTTTCCTGTTGCAGCCACAGCGCAGCAAAACCGTCGGCATCTTCCTCCCGGTTAATCTCTGAAAACATGCCACACTTTGCCTGCAGGTATTCCCTTAACATAAAAGCAAGGAACTCGTGGTAATAAGCTTTGGCTACGGGCGGTGCTGTTTGCCATGCCTGTTCAAAGGTGGTGAAATGAGCTGCACTGAAGGAAGGCAGGCCCTGCGCAGCTGCCGTAGTAATAGCGGAAAGTACTTCAAACTCCCCTCCTGCAAGTCGCAGCAGCATGGCTACTACCTCATTGCGTAACAGCAGCAGGTCGTTTTCCGTATGGTGTGTACTGCTTACATTACGTAATGGAGAGGTGGTTGCGGCGGAGTACAGGATGGCTGAACCGCCCTTCCGATGCCGTCCAAAGGCTGAACGCAGCAGTAGGTTATACCCTACCACCTGCATTTCATGATTCTTCCATGTATTGAAATCGGGACATTTCCCGCTTTTCAGCTCAAAAATTTCCTTCCGGTATTCGTCGCTATCGTCTTCTGCCATCAGGTCCAGTCGCCCTTGTAATCCGTATTGGGCGGAGAAGAAGGTGGGTTCTATTCTCACCGGTTTATCCTGCAGCTCCTTTACCGTATTGTGCAGGTTACCCCAGTGTAGCTGCCGGATATCGCGGAACATTTCATTGATCTTCTCCCGGCCGTAGGCGGCTGCCTGTAGTACGTTTTCAGCCACTGCCTCTACAAATGAGCTTTTGAAATCTATGTCCCGGTTGCGGAGCATTTCGTCCAGCAGGGCATTTACCAGGTTCCCCTTGAATGCTGCGGGGCTGGAGGCCTGGGGAGTAAGTTTTTTAACAAGATATAATAACCGGTTGGGTCCTTTATGGGTAAAGCACTCGGCCAGGTCGCTGATGTCTATGAGGAGGTCGGGTTCCAGGACCACCTGGCTTTCGCTGGTAGTCGTATATTCGTGACCGTTAATACCCTGCCGGCAGTGAAGTACATGAATGGTGTCGTATGGGCGCAGTAAGCCATGCAGGGATACAACCGCAGCAGGATCCATGTGTTCCAGCAGGAGCTGGAAATCGCCCTGTTCATCATTTTTAACATCCAGCAACAGGGTATATTTACCCAATGTATTGGTATTGAGCGCGCCAACGGCAGTTACCATGCATTTCAGCAGGGTGAGGCTGCCCGGGCGGTGCTGCCAGGCAAGCGATAGTTTGTGTGAGCCCGCAGGGGCATATAATGCAGTAAGTTCAGGCGGCGGAGTGGCCTGGTAACACCATGCTACAGATTCCGTAAGGGCTTTGATACACAACAGGTGTTCTGCCTCCTGCAGGGGAAACATTCCCCTTGTAGCTTTGTTGGTGAGTATACGGAGTGCAGTCAGCTGCTGGTGGATATCCGGGGGAACAGTTTGCCGGTCGAAATAAAACTGCATGCGTGCAAACAGGTTCCCGAAAGAACGGGTCTCTTTCCGGGTCAGATCCCGGAAAAGGATTTCCAGGATCTGTTTATAATGACGGGTCTTATCTTCCGTATCTGCTAAACTATGGGCTTCTTTTATCCTCGCGTAAAACGCAGCTGCTGTGTGTAATGCCTGCATGCTGCAAGATAATGAATCGTTGCCGTTTGCATGGATGCGGCATTTGTTATACCTTTCTTACGATTTATAATGTAATCTTCATTTTTTATGTCAGCCAAAAAAATAGCCATTATAGGTGGAGGAAATCTGGGCTCGGCCATTGCCCGTGGATTGCTGAAGAGCGGATTTTCAAAGGCCGGCGATATCATTGTTACCAAGCGTAACACCACTACCCTTACAGATCTGCGTGACGCAGGTGTGCAGATAGAAACGGATAATGATATTGCCATCCGCGGAGCGGAAATAATTGTGGTAGCGTTAAAGCCCTACAATGTGCGGGAAATATTGCAGGAGTTCAAAGGTTCCTTTGACCCGGCAAAGCATATACTGATCAGCGTGGTGACCGGTGTAAGCATCGACGATCTGGAGCATGTGGTGCCCGGTATGCCGGTGGTAAGAGCCATGCCTAATACGGCTATAGCCATACAGGAATCCATCACCTGTATTTCTCATAAGCATGCCACAGAAGAACAGATCCGGTATGTGAAAACCATGTTCGACCAGCTGGGAGCTACGGTAATGATAGATGAGAAGCTGATGGATGCTGCCACCGTGCTGGGCGCCTGTGGTATTGCCTTTGCGCTTCGCTTTATCCGTGCAAATATCCAGGGAGGTATTGAAATAGGTTTTGATGTGCGCACCGCCAGTTTAATTGCTGCGCAAACAGTAAAAGGGGCAGCGGAACTGCTGATCCGGGAAAACCGTCATCCTGAAGAGGAAATTGATAAGGTAACTACACCCAAAGGCTGTACTATTGCCGGTTTGAACGAAATGGAACATCAAGGCTTCAGTTCTTCCCTTATAAAAGGAATAACAGCATCTTACGATAAAATTGTAAAAGACTAGTCTTTACGGGGGTACTCGAAGAAGAGGAACTTCTTCTTTGCCAGGTCAAAATCTTTCCAGTTATCGGTATCTGCCTGGATGCCAAAGATGCCGGTAGTAGGTACATTGTCGATCCTGATCTCTTCAGTGAGGTAATTGGCAAAATCGGTGATGCCGGGGTTATGGGCAAAGATGGCCACAGCGCTGAAGTCGTCGTCAATTTTGGTGATTACCTTGAGGAAAGTGGCAGCATAGCAGAGATAAAGTTCTTCTTCTAGCAGGATAGCCTGTTTGGGATAGTGCCATTCACTGGCCATTATTTTAGCGGTAGACCTGGCTCTTTTTGCAGGGCTGGAAATAATCAGTTCCGGCACCATACCCCTTGTAATGAGGCGTTGTGCCATTTCGGGCGCATTTGCTTTTCCCCGTTTATTGAGGGGCCTGTCAAAATCATCCATGTCCGGATCGGTCCAGCTGGATTTAGCATGACGTATAAGTAGTAATGTTTTCATGGGCTGAAAACCTATAATTAACTATAACGAAAATACAGATTTTACAGGAAGTTAACTTGTTAGACTTATACTGTCGGAATGGGTGGGGTTATTTAAGATAAAATTAACATGAAAACAAATAGTCATTCAAATAATAAGAGATCTGATCGTCCGGTTCAAAAGATAGATTTTTTGAATGCCGGATGACCAGATCCCTGGCTATTTACACGATTAATATCCTCTTTCGTTCTTGCCTTCCATATAGTTCATGAATGCTTTATTCACAACACGGTTACCGCCCGGGGTAGGGTAATTACCGGTAAAGTACCAGTCGCCCAGGTTATTCGGACAAGCTTCATGGAGGCTTTCGATAGATTGGTAGATTACTTCTATTTCCGCTTTAATACCGCCCGGATTAAGGATTTCGGCAATTTTAGCAGAAATCTGTTCCGGAGTAAATGGCTTATAAATGTTCTTCACTACGTTTTGCGCGTGAAGGGTATTGGTGCGTTGCAGTTCTTTGCAGAGGCCGTAGGCTTCATTCAGGATATGTTCCTTACCATGATCTTTCAGGAGGCCGATGGCAGCCTGGAAGGCCACAAAATCACCCATTTTGCTCATATCTATACCATAGCAGTCAGGGTAGCGGATCTGTGGAGCTGATGATACAATGATGATCTTTTTGGGGCCCAGGCGATCCAGCATCTTCACAATACTTTCCTTCAGGGTGGTACCGCGAACAATTGAATCATCTATCACTACCAGAGAATCAATGCCTGGCCTTACCTTACCATAAGTAATATCGTACACGTGCTGTACCATTTCGTTACGGCTGGAGTCTTCAGTGATGAACGTGCGCATTTTCACATCCTTGGTGGCAATCTTATCGATACGGATACGGCGGTTCACCATTTCGGAAAGCTTTTCCTCATCGAAATCGTTACCCCAGGAGAGGATACGCTCTACTTTTATTTTGTTGAGATAAGCTTCCAGTCCTTTTAACAGGCCATAGAAGGCTACTTCAGCGGTGTTGGGAATAAAAGAGAAGATGGTATTTTTGAGGTCATTGTCGATGGCCTTCAATACGGTGCCGGATAAGTGCCTGCCCAGATCAGTACGTTCCCTGTATATTTTTTCATCATTGCCACGGGAGAAGTAAATCCTTTCAAAGCTGCAGGCTTTACGTTCTTTGGGTTCGAGGATCTGCTCAATACTGTAGTCGCCGTTGTTTTTCACGATCAGCGCTGTACCGGGCATCAGCTCCAGCACTTCATTTTCACCTACGTTAAAAGTGGTGCGGATGGCAGCCCTCTCAGAGGCGGCCACGATCACATCATCATTAATATAATAGTAGGAAGGGCGGATACCATGCGCATCACGGATCACGAAAGCGTCTCCCGAGCCGATCAGGCCGCAGGTGTGATAGCCGCCATCGAACATTGAAAACGACTGTTGCAGGATCTTTTTGATATCCAGGTCGTCGCTGCCTTCATTGTCTTCTTTGGCGAGGAAGTGATGCACTACTTCCAGCATAGCCGCCAGATCGCTGTTTTTATGTACTTCTCCGGGTTGAGCCTTGGAGAATTCAAACAGCTCATCCGTGTTTATCAGGTTAAAATTCCCTGCCATAGCCAGGTTGCGGGCAGGAATGGTATTGTAACGTACAAATGGGTGGCAAAGTTCTACGTTGTTTTTACCCTGGGTGGCGTAGCGGATATGACCCATCATGAGCTCACCGAGGAAACGTACATGGCCTTTCATCAGGCCGGGGTATTTGGTGATTTCCGGTTGATATTTTTCTATCTCCTGGATCTCATCCCGCACTTTCCCGAAAATATCCCCGATAGCCTGGGGAGCCGCACTGCGGATACGGTGCATAAAGGGAACGCCGGGCTCGGTGTTCAGTTTCACGGTAGCTAAACCAGCGCCATCCTGGCCCCTGTTGTGTTGTTTTTCCATGAGCAGGTATAGTTTGTTCAGCCCATAGAAAACACTCCCATATTTTTGTTGGTAGTAGGAAAACGGTTTTCTTAACCTTATAAATGCCAGACCGCATTCATGTTTGATCGCATCACTCATGGCAGAAAATTGAAGTCGCAAAGGTACGCCAAAAAAGGAGAAAACCAGAAAGCTATTGGTAAAGCTATCAGCCTTTGCCTATTCTGTATCAGATCAAAAAAAACGGGGACAAAAGCTTTCGCCCTTCTCCCCGCTTTAATGAATAGCTTTATGATTATTATTGTTTGGCCAAGCCAGCCATCCATTGGCTGATGTGGTTACACTCTTTATATTGATCATCCACATGTACATAGAAAGTGGGGATCTTTTCGATGAGCCATTTGTTAATGGCTTCCGCGCGTTTGATATCCAGTGTTCTTTGCTGGATGCGCGAATAATCGTCGGTAAGATTTTCCCGGTGAGGCTGGGTGCGTGTTTTCAGGTAAACGATCCGTACTGCTGCACGGCCATTTTCGTCCGTAAACTGCACCGGTGCTGAAATCTGGCCTGGCTTCAGGGTATCCAGCATCATTACAATATCTCTTTCTGTAGGATCATCCAGCTGATCAATAGTGATCAGGGTGCTTCCATCTCCGGTTTTAGACTGCATCATGCCGCCGTCGAATTTGGCACTTGGCGCATCACTGTATTTTGCTACAGCTTCAGAAAAGGTGATTTTTCCCGCCAGGATACTTTTACGGATGGAATCCAGTTTAGCAGTATTGGCAGCCAGGTCCGATTTGGTTACAGCTGCTCTTACAAGGATATGCTGTACTGTAACATTATCGCCGGAGCGTTTCAGCATCATGATCAGGTGGTAGCCGTGCTGCGACTTCACAGGAGAAGACATTTCCCCTTCTTTCAAACGGAAAGCAGCTGCCAGGAAGTCGGGATCCCAGGTGTTTTTATCATTACGGTTCAGGGTGTATACGCCTTTGTTATCCTTTACGCCCGGATCTTCGGAGTACAGGATAGCCAGGGAGCCGAAATCTGATTCTTTATTCTGAACACGTTTTTTGAAATCGAGGATGCGATCTATGGCGTACTGGTCCATTTCTCGGGTAGCCTTTGGCTGTAATACCAGGGTACCTATTTCCAGTTCGGACTCGTAAAAATGGAGACTGTCTTTAGGAATAGCATCAAAGAAGCGTTTTACTTCTGAGGGTGTTACCTTAACCGGCTCAACGATCTTGTTGCGCATTGCCTGGGCCAGTAAACCTTCTTTAATAGGCTGGCGGAAGCGTTCGCGGAGCTGGTAAATGGAATAGCCGGTAATTTCCTTCATTTTCTCTTTACTGCCGTACATTGATTCAAAATACCGGATACGGTTTTCCATCTGGGCTTCCACATCGCCATCGCTCACGGGTAAGCTGTCTCTTTCCGCCTGTAACACCATCACTTTCTGGGAAATCAGCATTTCCAGTGTTCTGCAGGCTGCGTCCGGCGGCAGGTTGCCATCGGGCGAGTTATGCTGCTGGTCGCTGAGCGCTCCGTCCATATCGGATTTGAGGATAATTTTATCTCCTACAACGCCGATAATCTTGTCTGCCACCAGTTTTTGCTGGGCCGTAGAAGCCTGCCATAACAGCAAAGCGCCTGCGGATAATGCTAAAAGTTTCTTCATACAAAAGCGGTAAAAACCAAAAATAACCATTTAAAAGTCAGTAGTATAGGGAAAGTCGATGGATTTAACAAAAGTTTAGATAAGCTGCCGCCTTTTAGCCATAAGCATCTTAGCCAAAAAAAGCGAAGAAAATAACGATGCCAGGTTTTGCACGATGGATCATTATTTTCTTCGCTGTATGTTATCTTAAAGCGGGGTAGCAGAAGGCTACCAGCTTTTATAAAGTTCTCTTCACTTCTACTTCTTCGAACCCTTCGATGTAATCGTTAGGTCTCAGATCGCTGTATCCGCGCACGCTCAAACCGCACTCCATATTGGCGGCCACTTCCTTCACGTCATCTTTATAACGTTTCAGGGAGCCGAGTTCGCCGGTGTGAACCACGATACCGTCGCGCACCACGTTGATACGGGTGTTTCTTGTCAGCTTGCCATCAACAACGAAGCAACCTGCCACGGTAACCTTCTCGAATTTGTAAGTTTCGCGCACCTGTACGTTGCACACCACTTTCTTCTCGATTTTTGGTTCCAGCATACCTTCCATGGCGCTCTTGATTTCATCGATCGCGTCATAGATGATGGAGTAGTTACGGATCTCGATATTTTCTTTTTCCGCAAGCTTGGCTGCCTGGGAAGAAGGACGTACCTGGAATCCGAGGATGATAGCATCGGAGGCGGTTGCCAGCAATACGTCGGATTCTGTGATCTGACCTACTGCTTTGTGAACAATGCTGATCACGATTTCTTCGGTAGACAGTTTTTGCAGGGAGTCGCTCAATGCTTCCACGGAACCATCAAAATCGGCTTTGATGATGAGGTTCAGCTGTTTGAAGTTACCCAGTGCCAAACGGCGGCCGATTTCATCCAGGGTGATATGTTTCTTGGTACGGATACCTTGTTCACGAACGATTTGTGCCCTGCGGTTAGCTACTTCTTTAGCTTCGGACTCATCGGAGTACATCTTAAATTTCTCACCTGCCTGTGGCGCTCCATTCAAACCGAGTACCTGTACTGGCATGGATGGTCCTGCTTCTTCCATTTTCTGGCCGCGTTCGTTGAACATGGCTTTGATTTTTCCGAAGAAGGAACCGGATACGATGGTATCGCCCTGACGGAGGGTACCATTCTGTACCAGGAGGGAGGCAACGTAACCGCGGCCTTTATCCAGGGTAGCTTCCACGATACTTCCGGAGGCTTCACGGTCGGGATTGGCTTTCAATTCCAGCAGTTCTGCTTCCAGCAATATTTTTTCGAGGAGCACATCGATATTTAACCCGCTTTTCGCAGATATTTCCTGGCTCTGGTATTTACCGCCCCAGTCTTCCACCAGGAGGTTCATGCCGGCCAGCTGTTCTTTGATCCGTTCCGGATTTGATCCTTCCTTATCCACTTTATTGATAGCGAATACCATTGGCAGACCGGCAGCCTGTGAATGGGAGATGGCTTCTTTGGTTTGTGGCATGATGGCGTCATCAGCAGCGATCACGATAACAGCGATATCCGCTGCTTTGGCACCACGGGCACGCATCGCGGTAAACGCTTCGTGACCGGGAGTATCGAGGAAGGTGATCTTTTTACCGCTGGCTGTTGTTACCTGGTATGCACCGATGTGTTGGGTGATACCACCGGCTTCACCGGCTACCACATTCGCACTGCGGATATAATCGAGCAAGGAGGTTTTACCGTGATCGACGTGACCCATGATAGTTACAATCGGTGCACGTGGAACCAGGTCTGCAGGATCATCTACTTCATCTTCATCATCAGTTTCCTCTGCATCTTCCAGACCAATGAATTCAACTTCATATCCGAATTCGCCGGCAACCAGTTCTATTACTTCCGCATCGAGGCGTTGGTTGATAGATACCATGATACCGAGGCCCATACATTTAGAGATTACTTCTGCGAAGCTTACATCCATCAGGTTGGCCAGTTCGGATACAGAAACGAATTCTGTTACCTGGAGTTTGCTTTCTCCGTCGCCCTGGTTAATTTTCTGATTGGCTCTTTCCTCGCGTTTTTCCCTGCGGTGTTTGGCTTTCACGTTTTTACCGCGACCGCCGCCACCGAGTTTGGCCATTGTTTCCTTGATCTTATTCTGGATCTCGTTCTTATCGATTTCTTTTTCTTCGGTAGTACGCTTATCCTCGCCGCGGTGCTGACCTGGTCTGTTGAAGTTGCCGCCCTGACCTGGCCTGTTATAGCCACCGCCTTGTCCGGGTCTGTTACCTCCACCTTGTCCGCCGCCCGGACGATTGTAACCGCCGCCCTGACCGGCAGGTCTGTTAGCACCACCTGGACCACCTTGTCCGGCAGACCTGTTATAGCCTCCGCCCTGGCCCTGTCCGGCAGGTCTGTTGTAGCCACCGCCGCCGGTACCTGTGTTGGCACCACCGCCTGGCCGGTTGTGGGTCCGGTTATCGCCCTGAGGACGATTACCGCCCTGGTGTCCGCCGCCGCGGTTATCATGGTGGGGGCGGTTGCCGCCTTGTCCGCCATGCTGATGCGGGCGATGTTCGCCGGGAGCGCCGCCTTCTTTGCGGTCGCCTTCTTTAAAGTCTTTAGGCTGAACAGGTTCAGGTTTCTTTTCTACGATGATACGCTTGCGTTTGCGTTTCTCGTCCCTGCTAAAGTTGCTGTTCTTATTATTATCGCGTCTGTCAGACTGAACTGGCAGCTCAATTTTGCCGATTACTTTAGGGCCGGTTAATTTTTCGGCCTGAATATTTTCAATCACAGCAGCACCTGAAGCCTCGTCCTGTCCCTGTGAGGCGGCCGGAGGGGGTGTAGGTGGGATGTTTTCGGCAGTAGAGGGTTTGCGATTTTCCGGTTTTACAACATTTTTAACAGGAATTTGCGCCGGTTCTTTGACTGCAGCGGGTTTTGCCTCTTGTAATACTTCTTCCACTTTTTTAACTACAGGTTTATCTTCAACCGGTGCGGCTTTTTCCGTTTTGTCTGTCGTATCGGTTTTGTCTGTTTTCGCTACTTTCTCTGCCGGTGTAGTGGTTTCGGCTCTAGGGGCCTGTTCCACTTTATCAGCCTTGTCAACTGTTTTTTCAGTTGGCGCTGCAGTTGCCTCTTGTGCAGGAGCAGGTTTAGGTTCCGGTTTTTCAGCAACTGGAGGAGCAGGGGTAACCGCAGGTTTTTCTTCTTTTACCGTAGGTTTTTCTGCTGCCTGTTGCGGAGCCGGGGTTTCTTCCTGGTCCTTTTTGGCAACTGGTTTTTTATTGCGGTTTAATGCGTCCAGATCGATAGTGGTGATTACTTTAGGGCCGTTTATTTTCGGCGACTCAGCTTTCTTCACTGTGTCTGGTTCTGCCGGAGGAGGCGTTGCCGGCGCTTTGGGAACTTCCGCAACAGGGGGAGCTGTAACAACGGGTGGTTCAGGCTTCGGTTCAGCTTTTTCCTTTGCGGGTGGCGGAGTTGCCGGGGCAACGTTCGCCTGTGGTTGTGGTTCCGGTTTAGGGGTTTCCTTAGCCGGTTCCGGTTTAGTTTCAGGCTTTGCTTCCTGTTTGGGAGCAGCAGCCGTCTCTTCTTTTTCTTTAGTGGTATTCTTTTTAGCCGCCGCTTCCGCTTCCTCTTTTTCTTTCTTCTTCATCGTTTCTAACACGCTTCCTTTAGGCAGGGCTATCTGGTCGCTTTTGCGCTTGTTAGCCTTGTCCTGCTGGAACTCCGACTGCAGTGCTGTGTACATAACAGCCGTAAGACGGGCATTTGGAGAACCAAAGCCGTCCATATCAAAGCCTTTATTGCCAAGGAAATCGATGAGGGTTTCCTTACCAATATTAAACTCTTTGGCTGCAGCCAGCAATCGTGGTGTGTTGTTTGTTGTTTCAGGCATATCGTATTTCGGGCCTCCCCTGTTTCCCGTTTCTTCAAAACGGGATGTTTTTTTACGTTTAAACAATAACTCGAAAAAATCAATTCCCTTTCTAATAAGGCCTTTACCTGGGAAGGGTTGTGGCTCGGCTTTATTCTTTGTCAAACTCTTCCTGTAATATTCTTCTTACATCCTGCACTGTCTCTTCTTCCAGATCGGAACGGCGAACCAGTTCTTCAACGGTCAGCTCTAATACGCTGCGGGCAGTGTCACAACCTATTCGTTTAAGCTCATCTATTATCCATTCTTCGATTTCATCCGAGAATTCTTCCAGATCGATATCAAATTCTGACTGTTCCTGTGCTTCATCACGGAATACATCAATTTCAAAGCCAGTCAGTTCGCAAGCCAGCTTTATGTTTACTCCTTTTTTACCGATAGCCAGTGATACCTGGTCGGGATTAAGGTAAACGGAAGCGTATTTGTTCTCATTATCCACTTCCATGCGGCTGATCCGGGCAGGTGTTAACGAACGCTGGATCAACAATTGAATGTTGGTGGTAAAGTTAATGATATCTATGTTTTCATTTCTCAGTTCGCGTACGATTCCGTGTATGCGGCTTCCTTTCATACCCACGCAAGCCCCAACCGGGTCTATACGGTCATCGTAGGATTCAACAGCCACTTTGGCTCTTTCACCCGGTTCGCGAACAATTTTCTTGATAACAATCAGCCCGTCAAAGATCTCAGGCACCTCAATTTCCAGCAATTTAGCCAGGAAGGATGGATGTGTACGGGAGAGAATGATGAGTGGCGCGTTGTTTTTCATTTCAACTTTCTTCACCACTGCTCTTACGTTCTCCCCTTTCTTGAAATAATCTGTGGGGATCTGTTCAGATTTAGGCAAAATTAACTCATTCCCCTCATCATCAAGCAATAAAACTTCTTTTTTCCAAACCTGGTATACTTCGCCATTTACAATTTCACCTGCTTTATCAGCATATTTCTTTACCAGGATGTTCTTTTTGAGGTCGCCGATACGGGCAGATAAAGTTTGCTTTGCCGCCAGGATAGCCCTGCGGCCAAAGTCCATGATCTCTACTTCCTCATATAAATCCTCTCCTACCTGGTAATCCGGCTCTACCAGGATTGCTTCAGAATAGGCGATCTGAGCGTTGTCATCTTCTACTTCCCCATCATTTACAATGGTTCGACGGCGTAATATTTCAAGGTCACCTTTTTCGGTATTTACAATCACGTCAAAATTCTCATCTGAGCCATATTTTTTCCGCAGAAGCGTTTTGAACACATCCTCCAGGACCTTCATCAACGTAGGACGGTCAATGTTTTCCGCCTCCTTGAACTCAGTAAATGACTCAATCAGGTTAATACTAGCCATGTTTAGTTGTTATATTTTAAAACACGATGCACACCTTTGTGTGCTTTATTTCATTAAGTTTTAAATCAGTTGACTTTTTTTCTTTCTTCTTCCCGATCAGTTCCTCGATGTTAATAGCATCCTCGGTAACCGTTTGCAGGGTACCTTCCTTTACGGAGCCATCCAGCAGGGTAACTTCCACTTTCCGACCAATATTTTTAAGGTATTGTCTGTGCAGTTTGAGCGGTTCATCCAGGCCTGCGGACGAAACTTCCAGGGAGAAATCATTATTCGGGAACAGCTCAGCCGCTTCCAGCAAAGGATATAACTGGCGGTTGAATGATACCAGCGTAGCCACCGGCACCCCTTTATCCCCGTCTAAAAAGAGCTTGATATTGTTAGTGGGCTTAATTCTGATGTCTACCAAAAAATTGTCGGGATCATTCACCAGCAGTCCTTCTGCCATTTCCCGGATCGTTTTTATCACGTGTTCGTTTGCCATACAAAAAGCGCGAAGGGGACAATATCTCGTCCCCTTCGTTTGAATCATTTTTCCTCATACAAAAGTAGGATTTTATTTTGATTGAAAAACTATTTCTTTAACTTGTATTTAAATATTTATGGGAGATGCACCACCATCTTTCATATATGTTTTAAAAATATCTGACGTGGCAACCCCTTTCTGGCGAAAAATAAATATTGAGCTGCTGGCATGGCCCCTGGGCCTCACCCTTCTGTATTTGATGACTCCTGATGAAAATGCCGGCAGTTTATGTCTGTTTAAAAATATCGGGATCCCCATTTGCCCTGGCTGTGGATTAGGCCATGGGATCCATTATTTTTTACATGGGCAGTGGAGCGCTTCCATCCATCATCATTGGTTTGCTCCCCTGGCAGTAGCTGTGCTGCTGTACCGCATAGTACAACTGGCAAGGGATCAATATGCTGATTTCAAACAATTATAAACCCAACACTATGAACGATTTTTCATTTGCGATGCTCCCCGGGATCGAAACCGAGGAAATGATGTGGCTACAGGAGCTTACCAAGAGCTACTCTGCGGAGAACAAACAAAGATTCCTGGCAGTATACCAGGGCAGACGCAAAGATCCACAAACGATTCTTATCTGCAGCCTTATCGGCTTCCTGGGCTTTGCGGGTGTTCAACGCTTCTTGCTGGACCAGATCGCCATGGGAATTGTATACTTTATCACCCTTGGTTTTTGCGGTATCGGTACTATTATAGATGCCATCAACGCCCGAAAAATGGCGTGGCAGTTCAATAAGAAAGAAGCCCTGGCATCCGCGGCCCTGCTCGGACTTTAATCTCCTCCCGAAAGTTAAAAAAACCTTAAAATGAGGTGATTTTCAGGAAGTCGGAATGTATATTCCGCTACCTTCGTGTCATTATGTTAAGATTTTTTGTTTCTATATTTCTGGCCTGGCTGCTCTACAAACTGGTATTCGACCTGATCATACCAGGCTACAGGGTTACCAAGCAGGTACGCAGACAAATGAGCGATATGCAGGATCATATGCGCCAGCAGTATGAACAGCAAAATGGCGGGCAATCCGGCACTCCGCCCCCTCCTCCTCAGCAACCAAAAAAATCTGATAAAGGGGATTACATCGATTTCGAAGAAATTAAATAGAAAAGGGCCGGTAGATCACCGGCCCTTTTTATAAAGCCTTTTGGGGCTGAAAAATATCCATGATCGTCCGCGGCGCCTGCAGGTGGATGGTTTGTAATCCGACTGCCTTCGCCCCTTCTATATTCGGTAACGTATCATCTATAAATAACGTTTCCTCCGGCAACAGCCCGTTTTCCTCCATTACCATGAGGTATGATTCCTTATCCGGTTTGCGGTGACCCATCAGATGGGAATAGTAAGCCTTATCGAAAAAGCTGCCCAGCGAAGGAATGCTCCTGCTCTCCTGCAATAACCGGTTGAAAGCTTCCAGGTGGATGGCATTGGTATTACTCAACAGATACAAATTATAATGCTGCCGCAATTGTTGCAGTAACTGCAGTCGCTGTAAAGGAAAATCCAGTAACATAGCATTCCATGCTGCTATTATCTGTTCGTGGGTACCCCCCTCAGGTACATGCTGCTGCATTTGGGCCAGAAATTCTTCCACTGAAACATGCCCTGTTTCCAGGCTGTTAAATAAGCTGGAGCCATGAAACTGTGAATACAGCTCATTAAAATTCTTTACTCCCAACTGAGTAAATGCCTCACTGGTAAGCTGGTAATTGATGTTCAGGATAACGCCTCCCAAATCGAAAATAATATTCTTTATGCCTTGCATGGCACAAATTTATTAATGATAGCTGAAATTTTTTTAGGTTAATTCAATAAAATAATTAATTTTGCCGTCCCCTGAAAAGGGGAATTTAGTTTTTCGGAACGGGTCCTATAGCTCAGTTGGTTAGAGCACCTGACTCATAATCAGGGGGTCCCAGGATCATGCCCTGGTGGGACCACTTAAAAAGGTAGCTGAAAAGCTACCTTTTTTTATGCCCTGAAATCTCTGCCAGTAGGCATTTTACAGCATTACAACTTTTGCAGAATCCTATATTTCATATTATAAGATGATACCATAAAAGTGACCTGAATTTTCAATTTGGGTTTCAAAATGGGTATCAAACCAAAATCCCCAAGAGGGGAAATTAATATAGAAAACTACAGGGGTAGAATAAGATTAAGATGGAGGTACAATGGAAAAAGATACCTATTGAACCTGCCTTATGCCTATTCTCCTGAAAATATGCACCATGCTACAGTTAAAGTAGCAGAAATTGAGCTGGATATTATGAAGGGCTGTTTTGATACTTCTTTGGAGAAGTATAAGCCCCAAAAAATTAAGCCAGTAACAGTATTACCTGAAAAAAAAGACAACCCTTCCTACCCCTGCTATAGCCTACCTTCATGAGTTATCAGATAAATTTAAAGACTGGACAAAGAATATCAGGAATATCAATATTGACCATTCTGTTGATTATTATGGGGTTTACAAGGTGCTGTTAAGGTGGGTAAATATTCCATTGGGAGAAATCGCAGTCACCATGAATGTAGAGAAGTGGTCTGTATCCACTTACAACAGGAGGCTAAATATGCTTTCTGCATTTTTCACATGGTTGAAGGATTCAGGAATAATTGCCAGCAACCCACTTTTGTATGTAAGTAGCAGAAGGGTTAATGGACAGGAAAAACAACAGAACAAGAAGAATGAAAGGAGAATCCCATTATCAGAGGAAGAAATAGCTGTTTTTCTGGAAGCAATCAGGCTGGATACCCATTGTCATAAATGTTCTCCTATTAAACACTCATTTTATTACCCTTTTCTGAAATTCATTTTTTTAACTGGGGTAAGGAATGCAGAAGCAGTAGGGTTAAAAGTAAAACACATCAACTTTGACCTCAATACCATAGAAATATCAGAAGCCTTTGCCAGAACAAATAAAGGTACACACCATGCAGCAAGGATAAGCAAGGATACTAAAGCAGGGAATGTGAGGTATCTCCCTATGACTGATGAACTAAGAGAGTTGTTGTTAACACAGGTGAAGGGCAAAAATCCTGATGATTTTGTATTCCCTTCTCCTAAAGGGTTATCCATTGATGACAGAATGTTGCAGAGAAGGGTTATTAAGCCTTTGTTAGTACAACTGAAATTTGGAAATAGGGATTTATATGTAGCAAGGCATTGTTTTGGAACCAGAGCAGTACAGCAAGGAATGCCATTAACAGATGTGGCTTATCTGATGGGGCATACCACCATTAAAACAGCAATTAATAACTATGTTGATGTAAGTAAGCCTGCTGTAGCGCTGCCTAAAACCTCCTTTAAGTCTCCTGATGATTTAAAAATTATGGCAAATGGAGATAGTTAGTATCATTTTGAGTATTCCATTATTGCTGCTTATCTGTTGGGGATTGGGTGCATTGTTGGGTGTAGTAATACCTGATTTAGAACAAAGTCCTGTGGAACAGATTGTAGCAGGGTTTATTATTCTAATCTTGATGGGGTTAATTATTAGCCTATAGTTGTAAATCAAAGTTTTAAGTATATTGGGTGCTAATTTTATTATCCTAGTACCCGATATACTTATGGAAACTACCAATAGCCCTGTGCATTCAAATAAATTAGTAAAGAATCATTTCCGAAATCAGGCATTAACCTTCGACTTAAAAAATACACCAATAGACTATTTTAAACTGGAAAAAGACCTTTTCAACCATGAGGCAGATAATTTCACTGTTTCAGTAGAAAAGGTGAATTTTGGCACTGACAGGTATTTAGAAGTGGATAAACACCTTGAACCATTCGACTATACAGGCAAAGACACTACAGTTTTTAACTTTCAAACTGGCAGAGGGAAAAGCAGTAATTTTTATGACCTCATTGAGAAATATGTTGAAGGTGGCTATTATGTTATTGTCTGTAGCCCCTTCCAAAAGCTGGTTGAAAAAGACTATACAGCATTAAAAGCAAGGTTATCAGAGAATAATGTTTTTAATTACCTGCTATTGAACAATGATGAAAACCTGACAGAGAATGATTTTAGGCCAATTGTATCAAAGAAAGTACAGGTTATGACTATAAATTGCCTGTTACAAAACCCCGGTAAGAATATACAAGATCAAGCACTTGTAAAAAGGAACTACCTAAAGCATATAAAGCAATACCTCACAGACCTTGACAAGAAAGTAGTTTTATTCTTCGATGAGTTACATGATTCTATAGAGCATTTCAAAAATGAGTTCCTTCGTAACCTATTTAGCTGGAAAGACTTGATACACAAATGTTTCGTTTCAAGTGCTACTTATAATTTCGCATCTATACCTGTCATTCAATATCTTTCAGTTCTCACTGATTGCAAGATTAAAATTTATGAAGCAGACAGGCAGCAGATTGCACCTCTTGCTAACCTTCATTTGCATATTACTTCTGTACCATATGGGAGTAAATACCTATCCCCTCTGAATTATATCAAAACCTGTGTAGATCAGTATAAGAAGCAAGGCAGGAAGATCAACATACTGACTGGCCACAAAACACTTATCACAGAGTTACTTAACACCAAGAATGATGATGGGTTAGCAGTTGAAATCAGGGCTTTATCCCCTAATATTCTTACAGGAGAAACCAATAACAGTTTTAGCACCCATAGCCATAACATAGGCACTGCATTTAAGACAGGTATTGATTTGAGAGAAAAAAATTCTGTGTTAATAGTCGTCTTACCTGCTGTTAAGGGAGATAATAAGGCTAGTTATGGCATTTTCACAGATGGGGCTTCTGCACTTATTCAGGCAATATCAAGGGTAAGGAATGGAGGGGATATACACATTTTCATGTATGAACCTCCTGTAATAATTGATATAGAAAACCATAAGAACAGTATTTCCCCCATACTTATAAACGACAAAGCAAGTGTTTTACCCTACACCTGCAATGCTGTTCTTGATAAGCTAATAGAAGCAGAGGATTTTAAAGGTAAGAGAGCAGTTGAAGGTGATAGCTTACTAGATCAGATAAGGCAGGTAGCACCAGAAATTGGGCTTTCTGCTTATACGATTAATAATTATCTACTGGATAACAGTACATTACATGCAGTAAATAAATATCCTTCTATTGGTAAGTTTCTTTCTCCTTATGTTTTATGGGCTGCAATTAATAACCAATTTGGGAATGCCCAATTACGAAGTATAACCTATCAAACAAGGCACTATCGTGAAATTAGGCTTAATGAGAAACATAAGGTAGCTGGTTTAATGGCATTACTGGATGCTGATAAAATGGCTCATCTAAAAAAGTTGTCCTATTCAGATGGATTAAAGGCATTGCCCAAGTGCCTTGAGGCCAGTGTGGTAAAAGAAAAGAACAGTGAAGGAATACGGGCAGAGGTCTATTTTATTAATCAAATATATCATGGCAGCAAACTTTGTAGCATATCAACCTTTGGCACTTATTACAGTAATAGGAATTTATACTTCCAAACACTTCATTTCATTAAAACTGGCAGTACTGCTGAAATAGAGAAGGATGAATACATAAGAACATGTGTTGCGAATGCTGCAAATTCCAATGGCAAAGGGGAATTACTTGAACTTTTGGGCCTTTATAAACAACTGGCAGAAGTTAAGAACAGATTTATTGAGTTTGTAAGGAGCCAGCTAATACAACATTCAGGGGAGTTTCTATTACATAAAGATTATGACCAACAGCTACCAGATGACCTTTACCATCAATCAAAGGAACTTATGGCTTCTCTAAAAAGTATTGATCAGGTATTAGCTAGATGTTTTAACTTTTATCAGACCAAAACTACGCCCACAAAGAAGTCTATTGCAATGATACTTGAAATGTTTACTAATATCACAGGTACTCAAAAATCATACAATGGGGAGAAAGGGAAATATTATTTGGTCAATGAACCTGTAAGCAATGATAGTTTTTTGAAAGGCATTAATTTTCTTGTATAGGTATAAAAGTTTAGACAGGTTTATTACTAACTATAAGATTGACCTATCATAACCCCTGTAAAATAGCTATAGTATTGGTTTGGCATAAAATTTCTGCAATACACTATATAGAATATTGTAGTTTTTTTAAGCCAGTCTGGCTGTCAGTCTGAAAAGAATAGAGTTTTAAGCCTGATTTGAATATTGAATTTACCTGTCTTGGGTATAAGTTGTTACGGGAGGGTACGCTTTTAACTTATGGTGTAAGACAGTCAGACAGAAAATATATAGGGGATTGACTGCCTACTATTTGTTTCTTATTACTTTTAGCAACAGAAGTTGTAAAAGTTCATGTATGGCTGATCTTCACAACTTCTGCCTTAAAACATATAAAATACATTGGAAAGCAACAAAAGTTGTAGTGGTGACCCTAAAGGATATTACACATAATTTACTTACTATAAAACAATACCTATGAGCAAAGAAACTATTGGAGCATTTACATTCAGAAATGAAGGTGATGGGTGCTTGACTTCAAAATACCTTGAACACGCAGAGGCTACACCTTATACAGAATGTTGCAAGAGAGAAAAAGGTTCAAACGATGTATTTGAAGGTGAATATAAAACTACATGGCTGCAAATTGATGGAAACTATACAGCTAAATTGTCTATCAATAGGTCAGGTGATGTTTATCATCTTTATTGGTCAGATTTAAATAGTGGCTCAATAGTATATGAAGGCACTGCCATGCTATTTGAAGGTAGCCTAGTGGGCACTTATTGGAATCCTTGACCTTAGTATATAACTTTTATAAGAATTACTTAAATCCTAAAATCGCTATGAAAATTAAAATTTCTCCTGAACATTGGGTAGATAGGTTTATACGATCTGCAACTAATGGAAGAAGCGTATCAGGTAAAGCAAGAAGGATGGTAGTAGTCCTTCTCTTACTGATCTGTTTTGGAGGGTTAATTTATTCTCTCCTTTGTACTTATACAGGAATTATTGCAATCCCCAAATATAAAAAGGCTAAGGAACTGTTAGAGTTATCCCAAAGATTAGATCACAATTCCTATGAGTACCATTCCATTTTTGGATGCTATCCAATGCGAGAAGGAACAGAAGTAGTTAGCTTCGATGCAAAACTATGGGAAGAGTTGGGTATTAATAATCCAAGCTCTTTAGACTGTGGAGTTGAAGAGGTAGCTTATGTCAAACAAAAAGGGCAGCTATTGAAGTTAACAACACTACCAATACTGGTTATATCTACAGTTGTACTATTTGCATGTATCTGGATAGTACTGAAAATAGCATTTTGGGTAATTAACGCTGATAAAGTAAAAGAAGGATAGTGAAAGAAGTAAAAAAATGTCAACCAGAAAGCATAAAGTGTATGTGACTGGTTGACTATATTCCTCGTGAGACTGTAAAATAAACTGTATTAAAGGTCTGAAATTATTTTTAACCTTTGACACAGTTCATTTTACAGTCTCGGATCGTATTAAGGTTAGTTACCCTACAAAATTCCTATCTAATTGCATTACCTAAATGAAGTTCCTGTTGAAGGAAAAGCAACCAGTAAATTCAACTTCAAATTGGTTGATATGATCTCTATGTTGGCTGCACAAATAATAAGAACCGGTAATTGCATAATCTTAGACACTATCTCATAAACTGTGTAAATATTAAAAATCGGGGTTTAGCTCTGATTTTTTAATTTTAAAGCATATACAGTTTTATGAAGACAGAAGATTTTTTATCAGACGACTTTCTGAAGCAGTTTAAAACAGCAGATCAGCTAAACGATTTTCTTGCCCAGATTCAGAAGCGGGGTATTGAAAAGATGTTGGAGGGAGAGCTAGATAGCCATTTGGGCTATGACAAGCATGAACATAATGATAGTGCCAATAGCCGTAATGGCTATGGTAAGAAGAAGATTAAGACCAGCTATGGTGAATCTGAGATAAAAGTTCCCAGAGATCGTGATGCTAGCTTTAATCCTATGATCATCCCTAAACGCGAAGGGATGGCTCAGGGCCTGGAAGAGGTAATTGTGTCCTTTTATGCCAAGGGAATGAGTGTGTCCGACATCGAAGAGCAAATAAGAGAAGTATATAAATTTGACGTTTCCACGGCCACGATCAGCCGCATCACCAGCCGGGTGACAGAAGATATTGTCGCCTGGCAAAACCGGCCATTAGAACCGGTTTATCTCATAGTCTGGATGGATGGCATTGTGTTCAAGGTACGGGAGAACAGCAAAGTGGTGAATAAAACCGTCTATATCGCTGTCGGCCTAAAGCGGGATGGCCTCAAAGAAGTCCTGGGAATGTGGCTGGGTAAGAATGAATCAGCTGCCTATTGGATGACTGTACTTACAGATCTGAAGGCCCGTGGCCTGGAAGATATTCTAATTACAGCCACGGATAATCTTAATGGCTTCACTCAGACTATCAAATCGGTGTTCCCTCAGTCTGCAACTCAGGTTTGTGTCGTACACCAGATACGTAACAGCTGCCGCTATGTAGTCTGGAAAGATAAAAAGGAGTTTACCACCGATATGAAGGATGTTTATGCTGCACCAACCAGACAGGCTGCCATGGCTGCTCTTGACGCCCTGGATGTTAAATGGAGTACAAAGTATGCATACGCCATCAAAAGCTGGCGCGAAAACTGGGAAGACCTGACTGTCTTTTTTGACTTTCCCATGGAGATCAGACAGATCATCTACACGACCAATCTCATCGAAAATCTGAACGGTAAAATTAGAAAATATACCAAAAACAAACTATCCTTCCCTACTGATGAAGCTGTCCTTAAATCAGTATACCTGGCTTTACGGGAAGTATCAAAAAAATGGACCATGCCCATTAGAAACTGGGGCATGGTCCTAAATCAGTTTTTAACTATTTTTGATAAAAGAGTGAGAATCTAATTATTAATTTGATCCCCGATTTTTAAGTTTACACACTTATTGAAATAGTCCCTAATCTTACTTAGTAATCTTACTCTATTACAGTAGATTCTTTCTGGAATATTAATTACTTAAGATATTGCCCAATACGTTTTCTGGACTTTTAATAAGAGCTTTAGATTAAAGCTTATCCAACAGATCCCCATATTATCTTCTACAGTGCTGCGTCATAGTTTATAGCTTTTGACAGTGTTTATTAACAGCGTAGAAAGCCATTAGAAATTTACATTACCACCGCTTTCTTTATTTTCTCCACTTCAGCATTATAATCTTTCACACGCAACGACAGGTAATAGTGCCACAGTATCATTGTAGCAACGGTACGGTAAGGCTGCCACGATGCTGATATTTTAAGCAATTGTTCCGGGGCAGTGTCTTTAGGTAGTTTTTTTACTTTCTTAAGTGCATTTACGGCTGCCAGGTCTCCGATAGGAAAAACATCTGCCCGCTGGAGTACGAACATCAGGTAAACATCGGCGGTCCAGTTGCCGATCCCTTTCAGGGCCACCAGGTTTTTACGCACTTCTTCATCAGGAAGGGTTTCCATCGCCGGAGGACTGAATTCCCGGCTTTGAATGGCCTGGGCTAAGGAACGGGCATACAACATTTTCTGGCGACTGAAATAACATGCCTTTAGTTCCTCATCTGTTAGTTTAAGTAGGTTGACAGGTGTTATTTTAGTGAGCTTTTCCCGTAATTTATTAAGTGCCGCCAAGGCGGAGGCCAGAGATACCTGTTGCTCCAGTATGATATGTACCAGGCTTTCGAATGTATTAGACCTTGTCCACATTGGTGGGTAGCCATACGTTTTTACTATAAAGGCTAATTCCGGATCCTGCCGGCATAGCTCATCACAGATGGAGTGAAAGTTTTCCGTTGAAAAAGTATGCAACACTTGTATTGGGTTTCCGGAAAGATAGTATAAACTCCGAACCTCAGCAAGTAACTAGAATAATGTTGGGTTGACTTTATTTTCTAACTGAAGTAAAAGATTCTTGTTAGCCAGTCCTCCCGCAAACCCGGTTAATTTCCCTGAAGCTCCTATTACGCGGTGACAGGGAGCAATAATAGAAATTGGATTTTTGTTGGCAGCGCCTCCCACAGCACGCACAGCTTTCGGATCGCCAATTTGTTTTGCGATCTGCCCATAAGTTCTCGTTTCACCGAAAGGTATTGTTAACAGTGCCTGCCATATCTTTTTTTGAAATTCAGTTCCCGAAAAATCCAGTTCAATGGAAAAGGAAGTACGTTTCTGCGCAAAATATTCATTGAGTTGTTCTTCTGCCTGGCAGAGCACAGGGTGATGTATATCAGGTATGCTGTTGCTGATTGGTACACGGCCTGGAAGATCATTTTCCCACAACACCGCTGCCAGGCCTTTATCACCCGCTATCAGGGTTAGCTGTCCTACAGGGGATGCCATTGTTTTATGATAATATGTCATCATTTTATTTTTTTTAGTGAGATAGATATCGCTCTTGTTCAGTGCACAAATTTACTGTCAATGTGTACGTAAAAGAACCCGTTTCTTGCGCCTCTGCCTAAATCGCCATCTGGGGAATATACCCTGCTCTGAAAGTATTTACTATAGATGGTGGCGTTAAAACAGATAATTTGCCGCCTTCAGGCAAATGCATTTCTGTTGCATAACCAAAAGGAGACCATAAATAAAGTAATCCTTTCTTAAGAAGATAGGGAGCTCCTTCTATACTCACAAAAGTACCATCAGGCAATGCCTGCGGGTTTTCTTTATAAGTAACTTTTAAATTATGTTTATCTATCCGTTCTGTATGAAGTATTTTATCTATTTCCCCGATCAGTGTTTTTTCATTCAAACCTTTACCAGGATTGCCTTGAAGCCACAGTGATTTAAACTGTTGAGCAGCCGCTTTGCGACATTCAAAACAAGGCCGGTGGCCTGCTGCAAAAGAGGTGGCCTCATCCATAAAGAAAAGCTCTGTATACCTGTTGGGAGCCATTACTGTTCTCCTTCTGTTTTTAAATGCCAGTACGCAGGTGATCCAGGTTTTTATTTTATAAGAACGGATAATTTCCTGATGCTCATTATGTAAAAGCCCCCGGTTGCCCATGAAAAGGCCCCTGGCTGCTGTTTTAATGATATTACCAAATGGATCAACTCTGTTTTGTAACATAATGATGTGCTTTTTCTGATCGGGTAATAAATTACATTTTTCGAAACGAATAAAATAAAGCGATACAGTAATTACTAACGTTAACGACGATACGAAATATCTTCTGCTGCTTCCTGCTATTGGTTATTAAAATCGTTACTATTATTTAATTGCGCATTGCTGGAAATAATATCACCAAATTACTAATTATTTTAGTAATATTGCTAAATAAATTAGTTTTAATATTAAAACAGCTGTTGACTATGCCCGCAGAAAGAGCAGCTATCATTGCTGGCCTGCAAAAGGATATTCTCCTTTTACAAGGCTTTAAACAAGCCAATAGTACGAGTGTGGATATGGGGCTTGGGCGGATCACAGCAGCTTTTCCAAATGAAACATTTCCAACCGGTGTGATACATGAGTTTGTGAATACTGAAGCAGAACATGTTGCTGCTACCGCAGGATTTATAAGCGGATTGCTGAATACATTAATGAAAAGTGGCGGCGCCTGCATATGGATCAGTACCTGCCGTACACTTTTCCCTCCGGCATTGAAAGCTTTTGGTATAGCGCCTGAACGGATCATTTTTGTAGACCTGGAACGTGAAAAAGATATATTATGGGCAATGGAAGAAGCATTGAAATGTGAAGGATTGGCGGCTGTTATCGGAGAGGTAAAAGAAATCAGTTTTACCGCTTCCAGGCGCTTGCAGCTGGCCGTAGAGCAAAGCAGGGTTACAGGATTTATCCTTCGCAGGAAAGCTGCTGCTTTGAATACCACCACCTGCGTTGCCCGCTGGCGTATTACACCATTGGCAAGCGAGCCGGAAGGCGGCATGCCTGGTGTAGGATTTCCCCGGTGGAATGTGGAGTTGCTGAAGATCCGTAATGGTAAACCAGGCGAATGGCAGATAGAATGGTTTTCCGGCAGGTTCAGGTTTGCAGATGAACAATTGCCAATAGTACAGCCAGTGTTGATCCGTAAAATCGGGTAGTATGTCGAGGCGCTTTATCTCTATATGGTTCCCCCACCTGATGACGGACTGGTTAATCCGTTGCCGGCCGGCTTTGAGGGATCAGGTTTTTGTGCTGGCCCTGCCAGATCATGGGCGCATGATTGTTACAGCAGCCAGTATGGCTGCCCAGGCACAGGGGATTACCAAAGGAATGGCGGTGGCAGATGCCCGGGCAATTATAGGCAGCCTGCAGGTAATTGATGATAAGCAAGGACAATCAGGCCGTATCCTGAATG
Organism: Chitinophaga polysaccharea; assembly: GCF_902150045.1. Classification (GTDB taxonomy): domain Bacteria; phylum Bacteroidota; class Bacteroidia; order Chitinophagales; family Chitinophagaceae; genus Chitinophaga; species Chitinophaga polysaccharea_A. The sequence continues at coordinate 2,279,703 of NZ_CABFVU010000001.1, read as the reverse complement.
CTCTCGGGGAGTGGGCTATCCGTTTTACACCTGTAGCGGCAGCAGATCTTCCCGATGGGCTTATACTGGATGCTACAGGCTGCGCACATCTTTGGGGTGGCGAACAGTTATATATGGAAGATATAGTGAGCAGGCTTACTCGCATCGGGTACCAGGTACGTGCAGGAATGGCCGATACCATAGGAGCCGCATGGGCGGTGGCCCGGTTTGGGTCAATACCTGCAATAGTTCCTGCCGGAGAACAATCCTCGGTATTAATGGAAATGCCTCCTGCGGCATTACGACTGGAGCCAGGCATCTGTGAACGATTGATAAAATTAGGGCTATGTCAGGCAGGAAGTTTTGCAGGAATGCCACGCGCTGTGCTGCGCCGCCGCTTTGGCCAGGAGCTACTGATGCGTCTTGATCAGTTTACAGGACTGGAAAATGAAGTGATTCAGCCCTTGCTGCCGGTTGAACCTTACCAGGAGCGACTGCCATGCCTGGAACCTATTGTTACCCGTACAGGAATTGAAATAGCGCTTGGCCGGTTATTGGAAACCCTTTGCCAGCGTCTTTGCCAGGAAGAAAAAGGGCTACGTCGCGCTCAGTTTAAATGCTATAAGGTAGATGGTGGTGTTGAACAACTGGACATCGGTACAGGACATCCATCACATAATGTGAACCACCTGTTCAGGCTGTTTGAACTCAGTATAGCAGCGATTAAACCAGATCTTGGGATTGAACTGTTTATACTCGAAGCTCCTGTAGTGGAAGATGTGCGCCCGTTACAAGAAACATTCTGGAATGCTGCAGGAGGACTGGAAGATGTAAACATTGCTGAGCTGATCGACCGGTTAGAGAGTAAAACCGGTAAAGGAACAGTTCACCGCTACCTGCCTGCTGAACATCACTGGCCGGAATGGTCTGTTAAACCAGTGAGCAGTCTTAATGAAAAAACAACAGCTTTATGGAAAACAGGCCGCCCCCGCCCTATTCAGCTGCTTCCTGAGCCCGAACCTATAGAAGTAGCGGCGCCCATACCTGACTATCCGCCTATGCATTTCCGTTATAAAAACAAAGTGCATAAAGTGAAGAAAGCAGACGGGCCTGAGCGGATTGAAAGTGAGTGGTGGTTACGGGAAGGGCAGCACCGGGATTATTATGTAGTGGAAGATGAAGCGGGCAGCCGTTACTGGCTCTTCAGGCTGGGGCATTATACCGGGCATAAATCTTATACCTGGTTTATACATGGTTTTTTTGCGTGAGAAAATGAGGAGATATGAGTTATACGGAATTGCAGGTTACCACTAACTTCAGCTTTTTAAGAGGTGCTTCACATCCGGAAGAATTGGTGGAACAGGCTGCAATACTGGGTTACAAGGAAATAGCCATCACCGACCGAAATAGTCTGGCGGGTATTGTTCGTGCCCACGCTGCAGCAAAGATCAAGGGTATACGTATTATACCTGCATGCAGGTTGGATTTGCTGGATGGACCATCATTACTGGCTTATCCTACAGATGTGCAGGCGTATGGGCGCCTTTCCACGTTACTTACCAAAGGCAACCTGAGAGCAGAAAAAGGTTCGTGCCATTTGTATAAAGCAGATGTATTTGAACATGCTGCCGGAATGAAATTTATTGCCCTGCCCCCTACTACGCTGGATGAACGGTTTGAATTCGATATTTCTTTTATTCGGGCCATGAAAGAATATAAGAAGGCGTTGGGAACAGATCTGTATATTTCGGCAACCCGCTCTTACCAGGGAGATGATTTTAAAAAACTATATCGCCTGTCACAGTTATGCTCAAAGTATAACATTCCTTTAGTGGCTACAGGCGATGTGCATTATCATATCCCTGAGCGCCGGCAGCTGCAGGATATTGTAACCTGCATAAGAGAAAAATGCACCATTTATACAGCAGGTTACCGGTTGCATGAAAACGCTGAAAGATATTTAAAGCCTCAGCAGGAAATGATACGGCTCTTCCGGCAATATCCTGATGCCATTTTACGTACAACAGAGATAGCAGAGAGTTGCCGGTTTTCACTTGATTCACTTAAATATATTTACCCAGAAGAAATCACCAGCGATGGCCGTACCCCGCAGGAGGAACTTACTCATTTGGCATGGCAGGGAGCCAGGGAATACTTCGGGGATGATATCCCCGAAAAAATCAGCAAGGCTATTATTCATGAACTTTCGTTCATAGAAGAGATGAATTATGCCTCTTACTTCTTAACCGTATATGATATTGTACGATTTGCCCGGCAGCAGGGAATCCTTTGCCAGGGCCGGGGCTCAGCAGCAAATTCTACAGTATGTTATTGCCTGGGCATTACAGCTGTGAACCCTACAAAAATTGATTTGCTGTTTGAACGTTTTATTTCATCAGCCCGGAATGAACCACCCGATATTGATGTGGATTTTGAACATGAGCGGCGTGAGGAAGTGATTCAATATATTTACGAAAAGTATGGCCGTGACCGTGCTGCTATTGTGGCTACCGTTACCCAGCAACGGCAAAAAGGCGCTATCCGTGATGTAGGTAAAGCAATGGGATTATCTGTAGACACCATTAGCCGTCTTTCCGGTTCAGTATGGGAGTTTACAGATGAGCCGGACGCGGAAGCTTTGTCTGAACAGGGATTTGATCCACGTGATCCGCACCTTCAGAAAATGCTGGAGCTCACACGGCAGTTTATCGGGTTTCCCCGTCAGCTGGGGCAGCATACCGGTGGATTTGTTATTACAAAGGGAGCACTCTCTAGCCTGTGCCCTATCCTGAATGCACGAATGGAAAACAGGACCTGTATTGAATGGAACAAAGATGATATAGATGTACTTGGATTTCTTAAGATAGATGTGCTGGCATTGGGAATGCTTACCTGTATCCGCAAAGCCTTTGATCTGGTAAAGACACATTACGGTCGCCCTCTTACATTGGCAACAGTCCCGGAAGATGATGAGAAGGTATATGAAATGATAGGCCATGCAGATACCATTGGTGTATTCCAGATCGAAAGCCGTGCACAGCAATCCATGCTGCCACGGTTAAAGCCTAAAAAGTTTTACGACCTGGTCATTGAAGTGGCTATTGTACGCCCCGGGCCTATCCAGGGAGATATGGTGCATCCTTATCTCCGACGCCGTAATGAGGAAGAGAAACCGGATTATCCTTCTCCGGAGCTGGAGGAAATTTTAAAAAGAACATTGGGCGTCCCATTGTTCCAGGAACAGGCCATGCAGATAGCCATCGTTGCTGCCGGGTTCTCTCCTGCAGAAGCCGATGAGCTCCGCAGAAGTATGGCCACCTTCAAAGCGCCTGGCCAGGTAAGCCGGCTTCGTGATAAACTGGTAAACGGTATGGTGGCCAAAGGATATGAAGCGGAATTTGCCCAGCGTGTTTTTAAACAGCTGGAAGGTTTTGGCAGCTATGGTTTTCCTGAAAGTCATGCTGCCAGTTTTGCCCTGCTGGTATATGTTTCCAGCTGGCTCAAATGTCACTACCCCGATGTTTTTGCATGCGCTTTGCTTAACAGTTTGCCAATGGGTTTTTACCAACCTGCACAAATTGTTACCGATGCACGGAAACATGGAGTAGATGTAAAACCTGTAGATGTAAATCTTTCCCTCTGGGATAATACACTGGAAGAAAAAACTGGCGATTATTGCCCCCTGCGCCTTGGCTTTCGCCACATAAAAGGAATCAGACAGGAAGATGTAGAGCAACTTATAGCCTGCCGCAATACCGGCTACACTACCATAGAGGCATTGAGAGAGGCAGGGGTTACCCTCACCACCCTGGAAAAACTGGCGGATGCAGACGCTTTCCGGTCTATGGGGCTTGATCGCCGTAAAGCCCTCTGGGAGGTTTCTGCACTTCATGACCGTCCTATTGGTATTTTCACTGGTCAACCATCTGAAAGTGCTGTAGAAGACCAGGTACAGCTACCTGAAATGTCTGTTTCAGAACATGTAGTACAGGATTACAGTACTACTTCCTTATCTTTAAAAGCGCACCCCGTAAGCTTTGTAAGAGAAAAATTACAATTGTTGCATATCCTTTCTGCAAAAGAGCTGGAAGGCGTAGGGAATGGCATGGCTGTAAAGATAGCTGGCCTTGTGCTGGTTCGCCAAAGACCCGGTACTGCAAAGGGTGTTTGCTTTATTACTATCGAAGATGAAACAGGCTGCAGTAACCTGGTGGTGTTTCAACAGCAGTTCACCAGGTATCGCAAGGAAATCCTGCAGGCCAGGCTCCTGATGGTGGAAGGCACGCTGCAACGGGAAGGAGAAGTGGTTCATGTTATTGTAACGTGCTGCTACGATCTGTCTAAATTCCTGCGCCAGCTATTGCCTTCCAAAGCAACTGGCATGGCAATGCAACCACCTTCAAAAACAGATGAAATAGCAGCAACGCTCTTTTCTGAAGCAAGAAATTTCAAGTAAAATTTGTATGGCCCTATTAGGCTCCCTCCACACTCAACGCATGCCGGAATATCCCGAGCGGATCCCATTTCCCCTTTACGCGTTGCAGCCGTTTGTAATTATCCTGGTAATAGAATACATGCCATGGCACCCCTGATTTATTGAATTGCTCATCGGCCAGATCCGCGTCAGGATGGGCAATCAGGCATCCGCCTGCCTGTCCGCCCGGTATAGGCAATCCACCTGTTTCGGCAAACAGTTCCTGGTATACGCCCCGTGTCCATGCTAACGATTTGGCTTCATCAGCCGGATCAATCCACCCTGCATTACAAGCGGTAGCCATAATGGAATCCCGTTGAGGAAATGCTGTAGCATCTGTTGTTACCGCATTCATTTTGCCACCGAAAGTAGCCAGGCCTACAGCGCCTCCAGGTACATCATTATGTGTTGTCAGATAACGGTATATAATTCCCGTTTGTGCCGGTGTATAAGGCGTCCGCAACAATGCATCCTTAACCTTAAAGGCCGCCCGCTGTTCTACAAAAATATCCGGAAACGGCTGTAATGCAAATTCCAGCCAACGCATGGGTTTTCGTATGGCCCTGCCAGTTATACCAAGATTAGCAGAGATCGTAGCCGCAAATTCTTCTGCTATTTCTTCCGAGCAATCAGATAGTACGGCTTTCAGCATAATTTTACCGGTTACTTTGTTAAGCAGGTATAGTGTCGCAAACAGGTTGGCTGCTTCTGTGTCTGCACCGCTATGCGTTTTACTCCACTCCCCGAAATTGTCGAGCAGTTGTTTAAATATCCGTTCATCTATCTGCTCCCAGTTCCACTCCATTTCCATTGTCTCCAGTATTTCCGGCGATTTAGGCAATAACAGCGAGGGATCGCGCTCCTGCACACCGGCAGCGCGAAACCAGTACCGGGTCACAATTCCGAAGTTGCCGGTACCTCCACCGGTATGCGCCCACCAAAGTTCGCGGTTCGGATCATTCTCTTCTCTTGTGGCAATCACTTTCTCTACCTGTCGCTTATTATTCACCCAAAGTATTTCCACTGCATACAAATAATCTGCTGCCAGCCCATGCTGGCGGTGGAGAAACCCAAAAGCACCTCCGGATATATGTCCGCCTATACCAATAGCCGGATGCTGCCCAGCCGGCAACAGGATTCCCCACTGTCGGTCCAGTGTTTCAAGTACTTCTCCTACTGTTGAGCCTGCGGTTACTTCAATCGCGTTCATTTCTTCATCATAGCGTATACCTTTCATCGGGGAAATATCAATCACTATCTCAACAGCCGGATCCACTACAAAATTTTCAAGGCAGTGACCGCCGCCACGGACCACTACACGCTTATCATTGTCTACTGTATATTGCAGGGCTTCTTTCAGTTCTTCTGTAGTACTTACAGGAATAATTCCGGAAGGATGGCCCTTCCATCTCAGGTTAGCACCACGGTTGTTCCACTCTTCATATCGGGCATCTGCAGGAGTAATGATATTAATGTTCATAATGAAGGTTTAAGATGGTCGTGAAGACAGGGAGCAGGACATCTCAAATATAACAGTTAAAAAATTCCGGTAAAAAGAAACGCTGATTTTTATTCCGGGGGAGAGGTAGCTATTATAGGAGATGGTAATCATCGTATGCTGTTGCAATGGCATCTTTCGAAGCCACATACATGGCCGACGGCCGCTATGGGAATGCTATAACCAGGTACTTTTGATCAGCACGCCACCGGCATCGCCCAATTCTTCTGCCGGTTTCGTTTCAAATGAAAAAAAGACCCCCTGGAAAATCCAGGAGGCCGTTCCTATTATTACAAATCCACGTTAATTAGCTGATTACCGTTATCAAAGGTTGCCTGTTGAACTGTGCAACTTTCTGCGGGAATCGAGGATCCTTGCGGATCAAAACGTGATATAGGTGAAAGGAAAGAATAACCGGTTGATGCTAATGGTACCATACTACCGTTGACGGTTATACGTTTTTGGTCCCCAAATCCGTGGAGTAATAATTTAATGTGATGAAACCGGGAAACATAACTGCCATCAGCTTTCTCCAGGATAATTTTTTTATCGGCAGGATGATAGCTGATCTTCCGCTGATAATACACTCCTTTCTCATTATCAAAACTTTCCCCGTCATCTTCATAATAAACAAAGGAATTTTGCTGATCTCCTTTATAGATGTGCAGAAAAAGTGTGTCTGCTGGCTTTTCAGAAGTATTCTGTATTAATGATTGCATAGGAATAATGCTGCTTTCTTTTACATATACCGGCAGCGTTTTTATATCCAGGGGTATAATCACCGTTTGTTTACCTGTAGTAGTGCTGTCATTATAAAGGTTATACCATTTCCCTTCGGGGAAATAAATCGAACCAAATTCCTTTGTACTCTCAAAAGGCGCTATCATAAAGGCATTTCCGTAGCCATATTGGTTCTGGAAACGCGTATCATAAACGTTGTTGTCGAAAGTATGGGTGAGCGCCAGGGTGCGCATAATGGGCATACCTGTACGGGTAGCTTCATACATGGAGCTGTATAGATAAGGCAGCAAACGGTAACGCAGGTTAATGTAATTGCGGGAAATTTCCAGTACTTCTTCCCCGTATGCCCATGGCTCCGACGATTTGGTATTTACACCTGTGTGATTACGGTAATACGGAATGAATGCTCCTATCTGCATCCAGCGGGCATACAGGCTCACGGTGGGGTTCCCGGTAAAGCCGCCAATGTCCATACCGGAGAAAGGCATACCGCTGATACCCAGGCTGTTCAATAAACGAACACCCAGCAGCATATGGTCTTCTTCGGCCCTGTTATCGCCGGTCCAGATGGCGCTGTAACGTTGAGAGCCTGCATAAGCCGCCCTGGTTAACAGGAACGGGCGTTTCTTTAATTCTTCCCTGGCGCCTTCATAACTGGCGCGCACCATTTCCAGGCCGTATACATTGTGTGCCTGCTGGTGTGTTACGGGGTGTCCTTCATAATCAAAGATCACATTATTGGGCATTTTCTGCCCCCAGGTTGCTATTTCATTCATATCATTCCATATACCACGTACCCCATTCTGCAGGTATGATTTTATTTGTCCTTTCCACCAGCTGCGGCCTTTTACACTGGTAAAGTCAGGGAAGTGGCACCAGCCGGGCCATACCTGGCCGGTATAGTTTTGTCCGTCATTGTATTTTATGAAGATGTTTTCTTTCTTCCCGCTTTCGTAAGCTGCATACCCTTCTTCTACTTTTACTCCGGGGTCTACGATCACCGTCATTTTAAAGCCCATGTCACCGAGCTGCTTTGTTAGCTGTTGTGGATTAGGGAAACGGTCTTTGTTCCAGGTGAACAGTTTGTAGGCATCCATGTAGTGGATATCGAGTGTAATGCCATCTGCCGGGATCTTTTTCTCCCGCAGGGTTTGTGCTATCCGCAATACTTCAGTGTCGGGATAATAGCTGTACCGGTTCTGCTGGTAGCCAAGGCTCCATAATGGAGGCATAGGCATGCGGCCGGTGAGTGAAGTATAGGAAGTAATGATATCCGCCATTTGCGGATGATAAATGAAATAATAATTCATCTCTCCTCCCCGGGCGCCGAAAGAAGAAAAGCGGTTGTTGCTGGCGCCGAAGTTAAAGTCGCTCTGGAAGGTATTATCGAAGAAAATGCCGTAATTAAGATGGTGATGTATACCCACATAAAAAGGGATGGTGGCATAAATCGGGTCCTGGTTGGTGGCATAGCCGAATTTATCCGAGTTCCAGTTCGTATAGCCTTCACCTTTACGATCGAGGTTACCGGTTTTTTCACCAAGACCAATAAACCGTTCTCCATCCTGCATCTTTTTGTAGGTGGTTACCTCATCGCCGATCCATGATGTGGTTAATCCTTCTTCATCTTCATTAATAACTTCTCCCGAAGGGGTAAGAAAATGAAGGGCAAAAGGATTTTTGGAGATGCGTAGTTGCAGGGAATCGGTGATTATATTGATCTCGCTGTTGTTTTGTGTAGTTTGTAGGTGGGTGGTAGCAGGTTTTGCTGTCACTGCGTAAGAAAAATCTGCGGTAAGCGGGTGCTGATCCATTCTTACACGAATTACAGAAGGGCTATATACAGTGATTTCCGCGAAGGCATTTTCTGCACTGATTTTTACTTGTTGCCCTGAGATGCTGATCGTGTTTACTTTACCGATCTTTTTTACCTGGTTTTGTGCCTGGGCCGTCAGGCAGGAAAGCATTAACAGCCATCCTGAGCGCCTTAGCAGAGCTTTTGTATACATAAGAAAGATTGATTGGCTACGCAAAGAACTCCCCTGTCGCATTAGCAGTGTAATGCGGAGCAGATACAGATATCAACAGGGAGTGGGTTTTGCTGCGGGGCAGGGCTGGTTAAACCCTGCCCGCAACAAAAGAATAATTATCAGTAACCCGGGTTTTGTACCAGGTTTGGATTTACAGCAAGATCGCTGGTGGGAATCGGGAACAGCAGGTATTTCGGATCGCTGGCGCTTTTCAGCTGCCATGCATCCAGGTATTTACCAAAGCGGATCAGGTCTTGTCTTCTCCAGCCTTCCCAATACAACTCACGACCTCTTTCTGCCAGCATTTTGGTAAGATCCATTGTTAACAATGGAGTAGCGCCGCGTTTAACACGAAGATCATTTACTATCAGAAGCGCTGCAGGAGCATTACCGGTTCTGATAAGGGCCTCCGCTTTCATGAGCAAGGCATCAGCATAGCGGAAAAATACAAAGTCGTTGGTTGCTTCACTTCCGCTGGAACCCATATCAGGAGGATATTTTACCACCCTGATACCAGACATTTCCACCTGGTCGCCGGTAGCCCTGAGCTCTACTTCACGGGTAAAAATGAGCGGGCGCTTGCTCCTGTCGAGGATCTTTTCTCCGTTCTGGTTGTATTGCTGACCAATCAGGAAGCCTACTTTTAAACCAGAAACATTGGTTACACCCGGATAGTCGCCACCCCTGCGGGTATCCGTTGCTTCAAATGAATCATAGAAGTCAGACAAAGTGGTAAACCCGTTCCATCCGCTTGGGTTCTGGCTGTAGTGAAGGGTACACATCCAGCGGCAGTATACGTTATTGCCGTTACGGATATTGCTGATACCCGGGCCATTCTGTTGGGTAAAAATATTTTCTTTGGATTTCGCATCGTTGTCCTTTGCGAAATTATCAAAGTAGTTAGTTGTAATAGTATAGCCGCTGGCGGTCAGTTCATCTGCCAGTGTGATCACTTTTTGCATATCTGCTGCATCAAAGGTGGGTGCTTTCCTGTTCAGGAAGGCGCCTTTGTTCAGGTATATTTTCATCAGCAGGAAGCGTGCTGCATCCTTACTTGCCACAAAAGCGTCTTTGGCAGTAACCCTGTCTGGCAGATTGGGCAGGATGGCATTCAGTTCTGATATAATGAAATCCAGTCCGTCTGCTGTCTTAAATACTTTAGGTGGTTTCAGCAGGTTCTCGCCCGGTTCACGGTAAGGCACCTGGCCGTAAAGGTCAATCACCGCATACATGGAGAAGGCGCGCAAGAAACGTGCTTCTGCCTCCTGCCTGGGCGTAGGATGGAAATTCAATACGTTGGTGGCACTGAACTGTTCCAGCAGCAGGGCGCTGAAAGTGTTCTGGATATGTGCGTGATCAGGAGTCCATTGATGTTGGTGCAGGGCGCGCCAAACGCCGTTGTCGTCCCAGTCGCCGCCGCGGGTGGGGCCTACGGCTTCATCGGTACTGATCTCACACATGCCCCACGTTTGGGAGAAGTCCTGGTAGGCGTTCTGCAGGTTATCATAAGCGGTTCCCAGCAATTGGGATGCTTTGATAAGTGAGTCGGCCTGTTCCTGGTTCAGGTTACTCCCAAGGTCTTCATTCAGGCTGCAGGCCGTAAAACCAACGGTGCAGGCTACTACTATTGCTGTTTTAATGATATGTCGAGTCGTCATTGTGATCTTTTTTAAGAAGTAGATTATAAGGTAAACTGTACACCGAGCATAAAGGTCCTGGCAGTTGGATACGGAGAGTATTCAATACCGAAGGAGCTTACGCCATTAATGTTTTTATCTGTATTTACTTCCGGATCAAATCCTGTATACTTTGTAATAACGAAGAGGTTCTGGCCGGTCACTGATACGGTGGCAGCTCTGAACACTTTTCCTACCGGGCCCAGGTTGTAGGCGATGGTGAGGTTATCCAGTTTAAGGAAGTTACCGTTTTCAAGATAACGGGAAGAAGCAGCAGGCGAATTCGTTTGGGCTTCTCCGTTACCTACCAGGGCTTTGGCAATATTCCTGGAGCCCAGGTTACCAATGGGTAATACAGTGTTGGCGGTGTTGTTATATACCTGGAAGCCGAAGGCGCCATGTGAGCTGGCTGCAAGGCTCCATTTTTTATAGGCTACTGATGTATTGATACCCAGTAATACTTTCGGATTAGGGTTGGTCATGTAATAAAGGGTGTTTCCATTATCTGAATACACACTCATCCCTTTATCATCAAAACCTTCAAATCTGCGGAGATAGAAAGTGTTCAGCGGGTAACCGTTGGCCAGGCGCTGTGAAGTTACACCGGATACGCCTTGACCGTCGATAGAACCTGTATTAACAGTAGGGCCGGAATAACCCGACATTTCATTTTTCAGCCAGGTAGCGTTTACGCCCAGGCTCCACAACCAGTTTTTCGATTGGATGATATCGCCTCTTACAGACAGTTCCACGCCGGTATTCATTACTTTACCCGGTAAGTTGATCCAGTAGCTGGAGGCCGGGGCCGGTTGGATGGCAGGGAAGCTGAACAACAGGTTGGTGGTGTTTTTCAGGAAGTAATCCACAGTACCGCTTAACCGGCCTTTGAGGAATCCGAAGTCCAATCCAACGTTCAGCTGTTTGGATTCTTCCCATTTCAGGTCGGGGTTAGGTACGTTGATCAGGCTGGCTTTACCACCGGAAGCAAGAAAATACTGGGCCTGTGCGGCGCCGGCAGGAAATTCCTGGTTACCGGTGATACCATAACCAGCTCTCAATGCGAGGTTGCTGAAGAGGTTGCCGCCTTTCATGAACTCTTCACTGGAAATATTCCACTTGGCAGCAAAGGATGGGAAGTATCCATAGCGGTTGTTAACCCCAAATTTGCTGGAACCATCCGCTCTCATGGTGGCTGTGAGGAGATATTTGTCTTTTGCGTTCACGGTTACCCTGCCGAAGAAGGATTGCAGCTCAGAGCTTGGATTACGGAATGAGTTGATATTGGTATTCACCTGTGTAGGAGTCTGGAAGATGTCTGTATAATCTACGGCATTGGTGGGAAAGCCTTTGGCACCTATGCCCACGCCGGAGTATGCGAACTTCTGGTATTCATAACCCACCATGGCATTCAGGTTCCAGCCACCGGAAAATTCCTTGGTATAATTTAATGTGTTGTTGAATAATTGCGTAGTCAGCTCAGCGGTGTTGTAGGCAGCTATACCTACGCCTAATACCTGGTCGATGTTAATAGAGGAATCCAGGGATGCCCTTCTTTGTCCTACCTGGTGATTTACGCTGTACATCATGCGGTATTCCCAGTTGTCGTTGAATTTGAAATAAGGAGAGATGCTGGCAAGTATATAACTGATGTTAGCTTTATCGTTGTATCCCTCCGACATGTTCATTGGATTGATCGCCTGGTTTTTAGCAAGGATGTTCAATGAGCCGTCGGGTTTGGTTAATGGAACTGTTGGGTTCCATTGCAGGGCCTGACCGATCAGGCTTCCGGTGAAACCGGCGTTATTGGAAATGGGAGCCAGTTGTTCGCTGGTTTGCGCCGCCATAATGCCGTAATCGATACCCAGTTGTTTGCTTTCCAGGAATTTATTCTGTCCACTGAGGGAAGCGGTATATTTCTTCATGCCAGTTTTCTTCACAATACCCTGTTGGTCCTGCATACCGAAGGAAGCCCTGTAGCGGCTGGTTTCATTACCCCCGCTCATAGCCACCTGTACGTTTTGGGTAACGCCGGTTCTGAGAATGGAGCCAAGTCCATCGGAGTTACCGCCGCCATCGCCGGTGAGGTTGTATTCCTTTAAGGCAGCACGGTATTCATCTCCATTCAATACATCAAGTTTCCTCATTATGTTGCTCATGCCTACGGAGTAGTTAACATCTACCACGGTAGGACCGGCTGTTCCTTTTTTGGTATTGATAATGATTACGCCGTTTGAGCCGCGGGAACCATAAATGGCGGTGGCGGAAGCGTCTTTCAATACTTCCATGGTGGCAATATCGTTACTGTTGATAAAGTTAAGCGGGTTAGCATCCGGTGTTTGTCCTAATCCTGTGAGATTCAGGGAAGGGCGTGCCACGCGGCCATCCAGCGGAACTCCATCCACCACATACAGTGGCTGGTTGCCGGTACGAACAGAAGATACGCCCCTGATCCTTACTGTAGCCGAGGCGCCGGGAGCGCCGTTATTATTTAATATCATTAAGCCTGATACCTTACCCTGGATCAGCTGATCCGGGGCGGAGGTGATACCCTTATTGAAATCGGCGGCTTTCACCTGGGCAATAGCGCCGGTAATGTCCTTTTTACGGGAGGTACCATAACCTACTACCACTACATCCGTAAGGGTTGTATTTTCCTGAGCCAGTTGTACGTTTACACTTGTTTTGCCGGTAATGCTCACTTCCTGGGCGGTATACCCGATGAAACTGACGATCAGCGCGGTAGCTTCCGGAGGCACGGATACTTTAAAAGCCCCCTCGGCATCAGCAGAAGTACCGCTTTTAGTGCCTTTTATCTGAATAGTGGCGCCCGGGATAGCCACCCCGTTCTTGTCTGTGATCTTACCGGTAATGGTCTTATTCTGCGCGGCGGCAATACCTTGTATTGCCAAAAGTAATGTGCACAAAAAAAGATGCTTGATGGATCTTGTTTTAAACATAAAGTGGATTTTTTGGGCAGTCGTGTATACTGCTTCCGTGGATTAAATGTTTTTCATTAAATTTTTTGTGAACGGAAAATAAGGCGTTGCTTGCCGGGTATGCCCGGCAGTTTTGTCAACGTGGATAATCTTTGTTTTTTGAACCGACCCTGGTCGTTCTGTCTTCTTTTAGTGGTTTTTAGTTCTCCAGTTAGAATTTAGAGTTTTGGTATTATCATTCTACTGATCCAAAGTAAAAAATGAATCAGCAGGGCAACAAGTTTTACAGTCAAAATATAGAAAATAAAGGCGAATAATCCAAAATTATCTGCTAAATAATATTGATTATCAGTTGTTTATGTTAATATATAAATATTTAATATATTAATGGCATGAGACGGTTTTCAGCGTTTTTTACAGGGCTTTAATGTTCATAATATGCGCTTCGAACTCTTCACTGGGGATCCGTGCGCGCTTTTTGATCCGGGTTTTATAAGCATAAATAGTATTTACTGAATACTCAAGTATGCGGGCAATTTTTTCATTATCACTGATACCGATCCGGATCAGTGCAAAAATCCGTATGTCAGTATTCAACAGTTCGTTTTCTTTCAGCACTACCTGGTTTTCTTTATCAAAAAGTGTATTAAACTCTGCCACGAAGTGTGGAAATATTTTAAGGAAGACCCGGTCGAAATTGGTGAAAAGCTCGTCCCTTTCCTGGCGGATGTTAATATTATTTACAAGAAACCTCAGTTCTGCCGGTTTATTGTCGGTTAACTTCTGCTCAAGGTTCTGTTTCAGTTTCTCTATTTTTCCAATGTAGGTAGCATTAATGTTAAAGCAATAACCTACATACTCCTCCTTAATTTTATTGGCCTCCAGCAATTGGCTGTTGATTTCCTGCTGCTTCAGGTTAGCTGCGGTAATAATGCGTTGTGCGGTTTTGAGTTTTTGTACCTGCCGGAATACAGTGATGGCTAATATTACCAATGCCACCAGCAACAGGGTAACAATAGCGGCATAAATGAGTAATGACCTGGTTCTTTCTTCTGCTGTATTGATCCGTTCATGCTCAATAATGGGCAAAATACTACTTACCATTACTTTTCTTTGCCGGGCGCCATAAAACACGGCTTCCGAAATAGCCCTTTCAATACAATGGGAGGCGTTCTTTACATCGCCCTTTTCAAAAAGCAGGGTAGCCAGGCTGTAGGCCGCCATGGTTTCTTTCGTGGAGGTCAGGATATCCGCAATGGCGGATCTGATCATCAGGCAAATGGCGGTATCCTTGTTACCGGCGGCATCATATATGGAGCCCAGGGTACAGGCCGATATAGCCAGTTGCCGCCCTGAAAGCCCCGGCTGGTCCAGGTTGGGAAAAATGGCCAAAGCGCCCGGGATATCCCCCAGTTTGAATAACTGCAACCCTTTGTTATACTTATACTCAAATGAACTGGGCGCCATCAGGTGAAGCGCGGAATCAACATATATGCTGGCCTGTTTAATATAAGCAGGGGTATAATACTTATCCTGGTTATAATCCGCCAGGTCAAAATACAGGCGGCTCTTCATCAGGAAAAATTCAACCCGGATACTATCCGGTGCTCCGGCGGGATCAATGGTATTAATAAAGGCGAGTGTTTCGGTAAACATGCCTGACGACAATAAAACATATCCCAGCTTGATCCGCGCATCTGTTATCAGTACCGGGTCGTGCAACTGCTCCGCCAGTACCTGCAGCTGCCGGGCATATGTAAATGCAGAATCGAAGTTGAATACCTTGTAGGCGGTGTAAAGTTGCCTGCAGATAAGATATTGCCGTGCAATATCATTGCCTGCCGCCTGCCGGGTGCTTTTTATACTGTCAATTCCACGGAGTTTGATGGAATCATAAACAGCCGATTTTGCCATCGTCCTGTTCAGTTCCTTCAGCAGGCTGTCGGCCGGTGCTTTACCATAGGCATTTATAGAAAAGAGTAAGCATAAAATCAGATAGCCCGGAATGCGATTCATAATAAGTCAGAATGATAAAAGGTCACAGGTCACCGCTAAATTTAAGCGACTTTTTTGATATAATACCCGGGAGCTGACTAAAAAGTAAAATGAAGGCTTGGGGAATCGCTTAAATAATAAGAAGCCTTATATAAACCGGACGGACCACCACTTCCAGGGCGGCCTTCTCACTCCTTTTATCCTCTTTTAATACTAAAGCACCTTTTTCAGAGTATAATTATGTCCGCTTTGTATAGTTTTCTGATCGGCATCCAGCAATAGCAATTCGTTATTATTTACCTGCTGGTAATAACGTTGAAGGTTTCTGTCCTTATCAGGATTCAGATGGATCACAGTAGCTCCGGGATCAGCCGGAGTTCCGTGCACAATTGTGTAGGTGCCCTCGCTGGGAAATGTCTGGTTTTTCCCCTGGTAGGTTTCTTTCAGGGTGAAATGGTTCTCCGGCAGCCTTTGCAGCGTAAGTTCTGTTACAATACCTTCACAGTCTGCACATGGGAGGGTGCCTGAATAGGTAACGGCTGTTGCGGTGTCTGGAGCGGGGTTCACTGCTGTATTATCCGACTGGCCGGCTGTTGTACCGGAACTCTGGCAGGCGGCAAAGACTACAGGCAGTAACAATAATGGCAAGTATTTCATAGAGCAGTTTTATGATCATAACAACAGATGGCCGTTATTGTTTTTTAGGGATGACCTCGAAGAGGAAAAACTGGTTTTCTTCTTTCTCAGAAAAATTATTATCTGCAACAAATATCAGGCTCCGGTGCCCGTTAGGCAATACAGGGCCGAAAGTAGCGCCTTCAATGTTATCTATATATTTTCCCAGGCTTACGAAGTCCAGCAACAAAGTTTTGGTGGCCGCCTTAAAACGGGTATCTGTCTGCAGGGAATTAATATTGCTTATATCAGTGGCATTATGAAGGTCCGTGATATACACCTTGATAGTACAATCCCTTACACCACTGGAAAAGGATCTTTCAATAGTTAATAATTTATTATCTCCCAATACCAGGATATCCGAAATGCCATTCACTTTAAACGCATTTTCCGGAATTGCAGGATATGCTACAGGTTCCAGTTTATACGCATATTGCGCTACCGGCTGCAGTGTATTGTTATCAAATTTGAGGATACGGGTATAAGCGCCCTGCCCTGGCTCTGCTCTTGGTCCGTCTTCATAACGGGGTTCTTCCAGGCTTACATACAGGTGTTTGTACCCTGGTGTAAATCCCAGGCCTTCAAATACGCCATTTCGCCGTGGCCCGTTATCAGTAGCCTGCATCCTGAACTGGGGCGGCAGTGCAAATGAGTCGATGTATTGTCCTTTCATACTGATCTCATAAATACCGGGATTGGTAAGAATGGTATCTTTCTCAGTTACAATGCGTTCCCCTTCACTGCTCCATACCAGCAGTTGTTTTTGGGCGTTGTAACGCATGGCTTCCGGATCAGGAGTAAGCCGTGGATCGGTTTTGGTATCGGGATAGGGTTGCCCTCCGGCCTGCAGTAAAGTGGTTACGGCGGTAAATTTCACACTGTCGAACGATTGATCGGAGAAATAAAGCCGGGCTGTATAAAAACGTGCAGGACTCAGTGCAGAGCGGTCGTCGCAAATAAGATAATACTGCTCTGCTGTGACATCATAGTCTATACCGGATAAACCGCCGGTAATGGTTCCATTGAAAGGAAAGTTATATGGGACGATATATTCGCCGATAAATTTTAACCGGCCAATGCCACCGGCATCAGTACCCGCCTTCCGGGTGGAGGAACAACTGAAGAAGCCCGCCAGCATAGGGAGGACCAGGAAAAGCAGGTGTTTTTTCATGGGGGCAAGTTAGGAAATCTCCTGCATTCAGACGACCGCCTTGCATGAAGGATTTGTTATGTGCACGGGAAGACAGACCAGAAGAGCCAGCCTTGACCAACTACGTAGCGTACTTAAGATTTTATAAGCAAAGAAGCAACGGGCAATACCTGCGTAAAATATTTTAATGCAGTAAAGAGGGACATGATAAATAAAAAATTCCCTGTTCAACCAAAGACTTATCGCCGGTTAACCAGGGAATAATGAGTTGCAGCGTAATCCTATAAGGCCCTGCCTCTGATTATATTTACAAGGATAGCAATAATAGCCAGCACAAGCAAGGCATGTATTAAACCACCTGCTGAATAAACAAAGAATCCAAGTATCCATCCTATAATGAGAATTACGGCAATTAAATAAAGAAGGCTGTTCATGTCTTAAGGATTTGATTCAGTTTTTATACTAGAAAATTTATGCCAATAAGATAATGTCTTTATATACAGCTGTTTTTCGTTGCAGACGAGGCTCTGTTGTGGAACCTTCTCCACCATCCGAGAAAAAAAAGGACGGGAAATAGCAGGCTCTCCTTCCGGAAACACTTTATGACAAAGGGTTTTGAAGTATGGACACATTTTTGAAAATAAAACAGATATATCTCATACGACTATTTTTTTAACCATAAATTTTTGATCATGCTACAAGAGGAAAAGTTAGTCACACTTTTAAGCGATCTCGTAAAAATCAATAACGACCGGATAGAAGGATATAAGCAGGCACAAGACGCAAGTGATGATGCAGATGTGAAAGCGCTGTTTCAACATATGATCAATGACAGCTTGAAATATGTAGCAGAACTGAACCTGCTGCTAAGGGCACAGGGTGCAAATGAAGAAACAGATACTACTATCAGCGGAAAGTTATACCGTACCTGGATGGCCATAAAAACCACTTTTACGGGTACAGACAGGTATTCTCTTTTCTCTTCCTGTGAATATGGGGAAGATGCTGTGCAGCGGGCTTATTCAGATGCCCTGAGCATGGACGTGGCCATGCCCTACAGCATGAGAGAAATCATTGGTAATCAACAGGCAAATCTCAAGGAAGCGCATGACACTATTAAAAGCTACCGCGATGTGGTGAGCCAGTAATACTCTGTGCAGGCGGTAACGGCCTGTTCTTTTTGTTCAAATCAACACATTAAGCGGTTGTTCAGGATGGCCATATTATTTTTGAATTCATGAAATTCCAATCATACTTATATTGATAAGTAATATGGCAACTACGGGATTTTCGGTACAGGGCTGCTTCCTCATCGTTTGAAGCAGCCCTTTTTATATAATGAATATAGCAAATCCGGTTACTTCAGGGCCTTAAAAAGATCATATAAGCAACTGTTTTGTTCAACAGGAAGACGCCTGTTCATTTTGTTCAGTTTGTCCCGATCCTTTTGCAATTAAAAGATCTGTATTATTTTTGAGAGGATTGAGAGAAGTATCTCTTGTATTACTTTTAACCTCCCCATGAAAAACAACAATAACTATCAGGTGGCCTAACCAACCACCTTTTTTATTGCCCCTGAAAAAGAAGCATCCCAGTCTTTCCAAACCGGCTCAAATCCCCGTTCTTTCAGCATTTCAGCCACGTCTGCTGCGCTTCTGTCATCGGATATTTCAAATTGCTCCAGCGACTGCGGATCTACGGTATACCCACCGGGATTGGTTTTAGAGGCCGCGCTCATGGCTGTAATTCCCAGGTGTACAACATTGTTCCTGAACAGCTCTTCCTCCCGGGTAGATAAGCTCAGCTCAACTTCCTGGTTAAATAACCGGTAGGCGCAGATAAGCTGTACCAGCTCCCGGTCACTCATCACCACTTTGGGCGTTAGTCCACCGGAGAATGGCCGCAGCCGGGGAAAGGAAATGCTGTACCTCGTTGCCCAGTATTTTTTTTCCAGGTAGGCCAGGTGCAGCGCTGTAAAAAAACTGTCTGTACGCCAGTCTTCCAGCCCTATCAGCACTCCCAGCCCCATTTTATGAATACCCGCACGTCCCAGCCGGTCGGGGGTATCCAGCCGGTAGTCAAAATTGGATTTACGCCCCCTGGGATGGTGCTTTTTATAGTCGTCCCGGTGATACGTTTCCTGGTACACCAATACCGCATGCAGCCCCAGTTCCGCCAGTTCGCGGTAATCCTGTTCATCCATCGGCTGTACCTCCATCGATATATTGGCAAAATGTGGCCGGAGCAGCTGCAAGGTTTTTTTGAAATAGTCGGTACTTACCAGCTGATGGGCCTCCCCTGTTACCAGCAACACGTGCTCGAACCC
This sequence comes from Chitinophaga polysaccharea, assembly GCF_902150045.1. Classification (GTDB taxonomy): domain Bacteria; phylum Bacteroidota; class Bacteroidia; order Chitinophagales; family Chitinophagaceae; genus Chitinophaga; species Chitinophaga polysaccharea_A. Next base: position 2,260,223 of record NZ_CABFVU010000001.1, on the reverse strand, counting down.
CATCGCCTTGATGGCAGCCGTTTCCAGTAATATTTCCGCGGGACTAAGGGTTTTGCGCCGGATCTTATTATCAAGACTGAAGCCGCAATAGGTGCATATATTCTGGCATTCATTAGAGAGATACATGGGGATGTAAAGTTGCATCGTATTCCCAAACCGCTGCCGGGTAAGCACGTTACTGATAGCAGCCATCTGCCCCAGATAAGGCGCTGCTGCCGGCGAAATCAGCGCTGCGAAATCGTCCAGGGAACGGCGCTGGTTATGCAGGGCCTGTTCTACATCTCCGGCTGTTTTAGCATAAATACCGGCTTTTACCTCATTCCATTCATACTGATCAAATATGCTTTTAAACATAAGGAAGGTTTAATAAAATGATTAAATAGGTCAGGCTTCATCCAGGAATGCGATCAACGGGCTGGATGCCACCGCATGTTGACTGCTGACGGGCAGGCCGGCTTCATACGCCATACGCCCCGCCTCTACTCCTGCCTTAAAAGCAGCGGCCATTTGTACGGGGTTCCGGGCAATGGCAATGGCGGTATTTACCAATACCGCTGCAGCGCCCATTTCCATGGCCTGGGCGGCATGTGAAGGACTGCCAATGCCTGCATCCACTATCACTGGTATGTTGCTTTGTGCAATAATGATCTCCAGGAAGTCGAAGGTTTTCAATCCCTTGTTACTCCCGATAGGCGCACCAAGAGGCATTACGGCAGCAGTGCCTGCATCTTCCAGCCGCTTACAGAGCACGGGATCCGCGTGCACATAGGGAAGCACCACAAATCCCAGTTTTACCAGTTCTTCCGCCGCCATTAAAGTTTCTACCGGATCGGGCATCAGGTACCGGGGATCCGGATGGATTTCCAGTTTGATCCAGTTGGTTTCCAGGGCTTCACGGGCTAGCTCTGCAGCGTATACCGCTTCTTTGGCGGTGCGCACACCGGATGTATTGGGAAGCAGATGTATCCTTGAATGCGATAGATGACGCAGCATATTATCTGCCTTATTATCCATGTCCACCCGTTTCAGCGCTACGGTAACAAGCTCGCTGCCAGAGGCCAGCAGCGCGTTTTCCATCATCTCAGGGGAAGAAAATTTCCCGGTACCGGTAAATAAACGGGAATGAAATTCCCGTCCGGCAATAACTAATGGCTCCATGTGGATAATTGTTTTAACTGTTGGTGAATGAGATTAACAACGGCCTGTTTATCCGTTGCATGTGTAATCACTCCGCTGACTGCAATGCCATGAATGCCGGTTTCCATCAGCCTGGGAATATCTTCCGGCATAATACCGCCAATGGCAATAACGGGAATGGATATATGCTTTTCTTTCAGGGCTTGTAATATAGACTGGTAACCACTAAGTCCCAGTATGGGGCTTAAGTTTTGCTTGGTAGTGGTAAACCTGTACGGACCTACGCCTACATAACTGGCGCCGTCCTGCACATGCTGCAGGATATCTGTAAGAGTATTGGCGGTACCGCCAACAATCATATTGCTGCCGGTAATAGTACGGGCGGCAGCTACCGTCATATCCAGTTTCCCTACGTGTACGCCCGCCGCTTCTACCGCCACTGCCACCTGCGGATAATCATTGATGATAAGTGCGGCCTGGTAACGGTCGCAGATTTTTTTTGCGGCTTCTGCCACCGGCATTACTTTATCCGGCGTTTCGTTTTTAATACGGAGCTGAATCCATTTACAGCCTGCATCACAGGCTGCCTGTATATTATCTGTATGTGATGGTTGTGATATGTAATGTAAGTAGCTGATCATATGTGATGATATCCTGTTAATGATGAATGACTGGCTAATAATTTTTCCGTATATGCTTTGCCGTTAGCGCATGCTTCGGGCAATGATAGCCCCTTTGCCAGACCTGCAGTAATAGCGGCAGATAGTACGCAACCGGAGCCATGCTTGGGGAATACTTCCTTCAGTACCGGTGCAAGGGTGTGGATCACATCGCCGGTATAAAGTATATCATAACCCGGCTTGCTCTTATGGTGGCCTCCTTTTAGTAACACTGCACATCCTGCAGACAATTGCCGGGCTGCCGCTTCTCCGTCTGTAAGGCCAGACAGCAACAGCGCCTCGTCGTAGTTGGGCGTTAGCAGGTATATTTCGGAGAGCAATTCTTTCCAGGCCTGCTGATGAATACTGCTATGAAAAGAGAAGCCGGCAGATGCTTTCAATACCGGATCCACAATGATGCGGATGCCAGGGCATAATTGTTTTATCTGTCGTACCAGTTCAAGCAGCGACTGTATATCCGGCATGATCCCGATCTTGCAGTATTGCAGGCGGTTGTTGCACAACAATGGTTTCGCCTGGGCCAGTATATGCGTAACCGGTAGCCACTCTACCGATATAAACTGCTCCGGTGTCTGAACTGTGATGGCTGTGCAAACACCCATTCCGTTTACTATGTGTTGTTCAAATGTTTTGATATCTGCCAGTAAACCCGCACCACCGCTGGGATCCAGGCCGGCAAAGCTCATTACATTAGGTCGTTCCTGTTCCATATTTGTTGTATACGGCAGTAATTTTCCACGGCCTGCGCCGGTGTTTTCCAGATAGCCCCCAGCAACGCTGCGCCATCAAACTGCCGGGTTTTTAATAAGTGTATATTAGTATGATCCACACCGCCTAAAGCAAGTACCTGCCGGTTGTCTTTTTTCGTGAGCACTCCTTCCAGCCGGCCATGATAGCCAGGCTTGGAGATGCTGTTGAATACAGGGCTCAGCAATAATGTCCTGAAGCGTGTGTCCGTTAACGTTATCTCTTCTATGGAATGTATACCTGTGCTGTTTTCTTTGAAATTTTCAGGAGATGTATACCTGTGCTGTTGCTTCCCCGGGCCGGTAGCAGGAACCGCTTTCCCGGTGCCTGTATTTTCCCTTTCTGTTAACATTGCATCGCCACCGGAAATAAAGGGCTGCATCAGCCGGCGGGCAGCCCCGCTCCAATGCACACCAGCAAGTTTATACCTGTAAGCAAGCAGTGGCTCATCCCTGATCAGCAGCCGGTTGTAATATTCAGAAGGGATCGCCTCCAATAAGCCGACATACTGTTGGGTGGACCATCCGGGTTTCCTTAACAGTACACGTGAGGCGCCTGCCGCCAGCAACGCGCTAACGACAGACGCTTCTTCGTATATACGTTCAGGTGATGTGATAATCCAGATCAAGGCATTAATTTTCTTATGAAATTCCAGTGAGAAAGCATCTACAAATAGATCTCTCCTCCCTGTTCTGCAAAGGCAGCCGCTTTTTCTTTCATACCGGCGCTCATGGCGTCTTCTTCTTCCAGCCCTTTCTGCGCGGCAAAGTCACGTACTTCCTGCGTGATCTTCATAGAGCAGAAGTTAGGTCCGCACATAGAGCAGAAGTGCGCTATTTTGGCGCCGTCTGCCGGCAGGGTTTCGTCGTGGTATGAACGGGCCGTTTCAGGATCGAGAGCCAGGTTGAACTGGTCTTCCCAGCGGAATTCAAAGCGGGCCTTGCTAAGGGCGTTATCTCTGTGTTGCGCGCCGGGGTGGCCTTTGGCCAGATCCGCAGCATGGGCGGCAATTTTGTAGGTGATCACGCCTTGCCGTACATCTTCTTTATTTGGTAATCCCAGGTGTTCTTTAGGTGTTACATAGCATAGCATGGCGCAGCCAAACCAGCCTATCATAGCGGCGCCAATACCTGAGGTGATATGATCATAACCAGGTGCTATGTCGGTAGTTAAGGGGCCCAGCGTATAAAAAGGCGCTTCATGGCAATGCTCCAGTTGCTTGTCCATATTGGCTTTGATAAGGTGCATAGGCACATGTCCGGGGCCTTCAATCATCACTTGTACAGAATGCTTCCAGGCAATTTTGGTAAGTTCCCCGAGTGTTTCAAGTTCTGCAAACTGGGCGGCGTCGTTGGCATCGGCAATGCTGCCGGGGCGTAATCCATCTCCCAGGGAAAAGGAAACATCATACGCTTTCATGATCTCACAAATTTCTTCGAAATGTGTATACAGGAAATTTTCTTTATGATGCGCCAGGCACCATTTAGCCATGATGGAACCCCCGCGGGATACAATACCGGTTACGCGTTTAGCTGTTAATGGTATATACCTGAGCAATACGCCGGCGTGGATGGTGAAGTAGTCAACGCCCTGTTCGGCCTGTTCTATAAGTGTATCGCGGAAAATTTCCCAGGTGAGCGCTTCTGCTTTTCCATTCACTTTTTCCAATGCCTGGTAAATAGGTACGGTACCAATGGGCACAGGTGAGTTGCGGATGATCCATTCCCTGGTTTCATGGATGTTTTTGCCGGTGCTCAGGTCCATAATAGTGTCTGCGCCCCAGCGGCAGGCCCATACTGCTTTTTCCACTTCTTCTTCTATACTGGACGTTACAGCGGAGTTGCCGATGTTGGCATTTATTTTCACAAGAAAGTTGCGGCCAATGATCATTGGTTCACTTTCCGGGTGGTTGATATTGGAAGGAATAATGGCCCTGCCGGCGGCAATTTCCTGGCGCACAAATTCAGGGGTAATAAATTTCACAGGAGTATTGGCGCCGAAGCTCTGGCCTTTATGCTGATGCCAGAGGGCATTGTTTTGTTCAAACAGCTGGTCGGCCAACTGGTTTTCCCGGATGGCGATGTACTCCATTTCCGGTGTGATAATACCTTGTTGTGCATAATATAACTGGGTTACATTCTGCCCGGCTTTGGCGCGCAGGGGTTTATTGGTATGGCTCATCAATGGCATTTTACCGCCATCCTTCATCAGTTCCCTTACAAACGGGCTGGAATATTCGGGGAGTTGTTCCACATCTTTACGGCCGCTGATCCATGTTTCGCGGATACGGGGAATGCCGGTGCTGACATCTATATGGATATCCGGATCGGAGAAAGCGCCGCTGGTATCATATACTACTACCGGGTTGTTAGGAACAGCCTCACCTGTTTTTCCATGAATACGTGTATCCGTCAGCGTTATTTGCCGCATGGCTACTTTTACAGGGTGGATGGTTCCGTTTACATATATTTTCTGCGAGGCAGGAAATGGTGTGCGGCTGAGCGCCACAGGTTGATTATGCATGATGTCTGGTTTTTTAGAGATAGAAATACCTGTCCGTAATGTTGTATTACGGAAAAGACTATACGAAAAATAAATGCAGGGTTTAACCGCCCTGGGTAGCCCGGATAATAGTAATGTTATCGGCTGCGGACAGTGATTGGTTTTCCCACGATGATTTCGGTATCACCTGGTTGTTGACGGCTACTGCAATGCCTTTTTGAGCAGAGATCTGAATAAACTGTAAGAGTGCAGCAATGGTTGTCCCTGGCTGCACCGCATAAAGTTTATTGTTTACATGCACTTCCATGTTAATTGGAATTTAAGTGAAACAATAAACTTTAAGGATGTGGAAGATGAGAAAGGTTCAGTTACTTTTCCCTACGGCAGTATGAGCTGCTTCAGGTACTGAGGGTATCATCTCAGTTTATCCGTTTAAACTTATATCGGATAAACACCCCTAAAGTGTAGATGTAAAAGTAATGGAAATATTTAAAAATTGCATTACAAATGATGAATTGTGTATTTTTAAATTATGGTACGATTCAGTTTACTGTGTTTATTGGTACTGGCGGTTGCCTGTAAGGGGAGTAAGAAAGAGGTGGAGAAGGAAGAGTTACAGGACGACAGCAGCCTGGTTAGTATGATCGCAGACAGCAGTAATGCCGGCATTACTGACAGCATTGCTGCTGCTGCGGATACGCTGCATATTGATGCAGCTAAGCTCATAGGAAAGTGGATACAGCCCGTAGCGGGCCTGGATAGGGAAACTCAGGGGTTTCAGCTAAGAAAGAACGGAACTGCCAGATCCATTAATATGTACACACTTGTATACGAAAAATGGGTGCTGACACACGACACCTTATTGTTATGGAATCACTCCGAAGGCGTAAAAGACACCTCCACAATTGTGGACACAACTATTATAAAAGAACTTTCTGATACCTCACTGGTACTGTTTCCGGTGAAAGCCGCCGAAGGCTACGTGGAAAAATACCATAGAAGCAATTAGTTATAAAGCTGCCAGAGCCCTACCAGGCAGGCTACCACGGCCATAAACACGCCGGCAGCAGCCAGCTGCATGTCGTCAATATTTTTTCTTCCTATATACAGGGAAACAAGACCTATTACTATAGCTATTGAACCGGCGGTAACTGCATAGGAAGGAGTATGGGTACTGAAAGCGAATGCTGCCGACAGTACACCAATGATGAGCGCTGATATACAGGCCGTTTTTGTTAATGCTGTTGAATGTTGCATATGTATTCGAATTTTAAAAGACAGGTGAAGGAATAATTGTTTTGTAAACAGGTATCTATTTATGTTGACTACTGATCTTTTCCTTCATCACGTTATCATGTTCCCAGGGCACTTTTAACAGGGATCCTATTTCCTGGTAACGGGCGTCCTGGTATTCGTCCAGTCCGTATCTGATCGCCAGCGTATCCGGTACTTTTACAAAAGTGCCAAAGAGGCGATCCCATATAGAGAATATATTGGCATAATTAGCGTCTGTTTCCGGCTGGTAATGACTGTGGTGTACCTTATGCATATCAGGCGATACAATCACCCAACTAAGCGCATTATCCAGCCATTTGGGCAAATGGATATTGGCATGATTGAACTGCGACATAAAAGCCGACAGGCTTTGGTACAGCATTACCATCCAGAAGGGTACTCCGAGGATCATAATAGCGGCAAAAAGGGCTATTACTCTCAGGAGGCTTTCCACCGGGTGATGTCTCAGGGCGGTGGTGGCGTCTATCTGTGTATCTATATGATGGATCTTATGGAACTGCCACATCCAGGCTGTTTTGTGCTGTACCCAGTGTATGAGCCATGCCCCGATAAAATCCAGCAGTAATAGTGCCAGTATGGTGTGCAGCCACAACGGAAGCGGCTTCAGGTAAAGAAGGCCGAATTGCTGGCTGCTTGTCCACCTTGAGGCCTTAACAATCAGGAATGCCAGTCCGGTGTTTACAATCACCGTAGTTAATGTAAAAAAGAGATTGGTACCGGCATGCCGGTAGCGGTTGCTGCCGAAACGGAACCGGGGCGCCATACCCTCAATAATCCATAACAACAAGAGTCCGCTTACCAGGATGGCAGTACGGTATACTGATGGAATATTTTCAAAAAAACTTACCATGTGCTGGTAAAATATTTATAACGGTGTTTTACGCTCTGCTATGCGGTTCTCCTTAACCAGGCCAACAATATCTCTGCAGTGGATATGGGGAAAGTGGATTATTTATAATACACAGTAAAACATTTATACGTTACTGTTATTATCCTTGCGTTACTGTCCTGGATCTCCGATGGATCATTGATCCCGGATAAAAATTACGACTATTTGGGGAATATAAAAAGGGCTCTTTCAGGCCACAGACAAAGAAAAAAGCAACCTCTTTGTCAGAGATTGCTTTATGTATAAGATTTTAGCTATAAGTATTTGTCATTTTAGCATTTGCCTAACACCTGGTTTTAGTTGTTCAGCATGAGTGGCATTACCAGCATCAGGAGATCTTCATTTTCTTCTTTTTCGGAAGGCCTGAGGATACCTGCTTTGGTGGCAGTAGCCAGATCGATGGAGATCTCATCTCCTTCGGCTGCATTCAGCATTTCGATGAGGAACTTCGCATTAAAGGCAATCTGCATATCATCTCCGGTGTACTGGCAGTTCATGCGTTCGTTACCTTCAAAGGAGAAGTCTACATCCTGGGCAGACAACTGGAGCTCGCTGCCGGTGATGCTCAATGCCACCTGGTTAGTGCTTTTATTGGCGAAAACACCTACCCGTTTCAGGGCATTCTGGAAATCGCTTTTTACCACGGTGAGACGGTAAGGGTTATCTTTTGGTATTACTACCTTATAGTCCGGGAACCGGGCGTCAATGAGGCGGCAGATCATCTGTGCGCCTTCGTGCTGCACAAAGAAATGGTTCTGGCTATAGGCAACTTTAATTTCAGTATCGTTATCAGGCAGCGCTGCTTTCAGCAGGTTCAGCGGTTTTTTAGGTACGATGAAACTATCGGCCTGTGGGCATTTTGCGTCTGTTCTTACGTATTTTACCAGCCGGTGTGCATCGGTGGCAACAAAAGTAAGGCTGTCTGGCGCCAGTTCGAAGAATACGCCTGTCATAGCCGGGCGCAGGTCGTCGTTACTCACGGCGAACAGGGTTTTATTGATGGCAGTAACCAGGCCGGTAGCGGCCATTGTGAAAGAGGTAGTGTCATCGGCAGCCGGTTCTTTCGGGAAGTTTTCCGGGTTTTCCCCCATCACTTTGTATTTACCATTGTCTGAAGTGATTTCCACTGCGTAGGAGTTCAGGTCAATGTGGAAAGTCAGCGGCTGGTCGGGCAGATTTTTGAGAGAGTCCATCAGGATCTTCGCCGGGATACAGATCCGACCGCTTTCCTTGGCTTCCACCTCCAGCTTCACCCGCATAACAGTTTCCAGGTCAGTTGCAACTACAGTCAGTTCGTTTTTGTCAATCAGGAACATAAAGTCCTCCAGTATAGGCAATACCGTATTTGAATTGATAACCCCGCTGATCTGTTGTAATTGTTTTAATAAAGTAGAGGAAGAAACAATAAATTTCATGGTTTATATAAGTTTGCTTATCATTTTTTGTTGAAGGGTATAACCTTTAGGGCGTGCTGCCCTGATTTCACCTGTCCCTCACATAAAAGGTCAAATGTAATGTAAACAAAGATAGAAAGTTTTGTTGTTCTCCGTAATTTCATCACATCTTATACACTAAGATAACGTGGTTTTACACAACGATTTGCAGTCATTCATATATTTCTGTTTAATATAATACTAGATGGAAGTAATAAAAAACCCCCTCTTGATTAGATGGGATGCAATAACCTGTATCATTTATTAGCGGAAGTGAAAAGAATTTCCCTATTCTTTTAAATTATCTTCAAATCGGTTACTTTTGCCGCGCTGAAAAATTATTACAAACCAACAAAAAAAAGCAGGTTATGAAACTGTCTCATTTAGCCGAAACGTTGATTGGATCCGAAATCATCAAGTTAGCAGCTGAAATAAAGGAGAAACAGGCCAAGGGTGAGAAGATATACAACTTCACAATTGGGGATTTTGACCCGAAGGTATTTCCTATCCCGGTTGAATTTGAACAGGAAATCATAACAGCCTATAAGGAACATCTGACCAATTATCCTCCTGCCGATGGTATTGCGGAGTTAAGACAGGCAGTAGGTGGCTTTATAGCTGAGCGTGAGGGTCTCTCCTACGATCCTGCAAAGGAAATCGTTATTTCCTGTGGTGGTCGTCCCATCATTTATGCTACCTTCAGAACCATTGTTGACCGTGGCGAAAAGATAGTATATGCTACGCCATCCTGGAATAACAACCACTATACCCACTTCCTGGAAGCGGAGCATGTAGTGCTGGAAACCAAAGCGGAAAATTTCTTCATGCCTACAGCAGCTGAACTGAAGCCGCTTTTGAAAGGCGCAACACTCCTGGCTCTCTGCTCTCCGCAGAATCCAACGGGTACCGCTTTCGGTAAACAGCAGCTGGAAGAGATCTGTGACCTGGTACTGGCTGAAAACAAAAGCAGAGGCGCAGACGAAAAGCCCCTCTATGTGTTGTTCGACCAGATGTACTGGGTGCTCACTTTTGGTGAAACCCACCACCATAACCCGGTTAGCCTCCGTCCTGAAATGAGGGATTATACCGTGTTCATTGATGGTATGAGTAAGGCTTTTGCTGCTACTGGTGTCAGAGTTGGTTGGGCCCTGGGACCTGCCCATGTAATTGGTAAAATGAAATCCATCCTCTCCCACGTTGGGGCCTGGAGCCCGATGGCAGAACAGAAAGCTGCCGCCCGCTACCTGGTTCAGAAAGAGAATGTGGATAAATACCTGCAGCACTTTAAAGGTGAAATCGAAGAACGCCTGGTAAAGATCTACGAAGGCTTCGATAAACTGAAAACTGCCGGCCATAAAGTAGAAGCCATTGCTCCGCAGGCTGCTATTTATCTCACCGTTAAGTTTGACCTGGTAGGCAAACAAACGGCTGATGGTACTACTCTCGCGGATCAGGCTGCCGTGACCTCCTACATCCTGAATGAAGCTAAAATCGCCCTGGTGCCGTTTTATGCTTTCGGATCTGCTAAAAACTCTCCATGGTACCGCCTGAGCGTGGGCACCTGCGTGAAGGAAGAGATCTCTGGCATGTTTGAGAAATTGCAGGCAGCGCTCGAAAAACTGAAATAATTGCCGCGGACTTTGTCCTGAAGCATGATTATGCTGATTTAATCGAACTTCATTTAATATTCAGGGGAGATGGAAGTGAGGTATTCACTTCCATCTCCCCTTTTTTATAAAAATAACTTCTCCTGAAAAACTGGCGAAACCGGTATAGCCAGCCCGGTTCCGTCTTCCACTATTTTATACATCCGGAAAATAAAACCAGTACCGTTAGCTGGTGTATCTTCCGTTTATGATGCGATGGAGGTAAACCGTAATTAGCGTAATCAACTGATTCCGTCTTCCACAGTATCAAAAAAAGCAGCATAGTCTGCCGCTTTCATTCTCCCCTAAAACAACAAACCCATATAATCAATTGCTTACATCTCCCCTGATTCCCCGAAAATCAAATCAACATAATCATCAAAAAGACAACCACCGAAGACCATCCCTCCGCTCAATCCTGACTTTCTGACTTTTTTCTTCAAAAAGTTAAATGGATGTTAAAAGGTCAACTTTAGTTACTATTTCAAAAAAAGTCCCTAATTTTGACCTTGAAACTAAAAAAGTCAAAAAGTTAATGCATACAGAAGCTAAAGATGAAATGAGGGATAGGATCCTGGAGGCGGCTCTGAAGCGTTTTACTCATTATGGCGCTTCTAAAACTACGATGAACGAAATAGCAGATGATCTTCACTGCTCTAAAGCGTCGTTGTATTATTATTTCCCCGATAAAAAGGCAATGCACATTGCCGTACTGGAAAAAATTGCAGAAGCATATTTCCAGCAAATGGAAAAAGAAGCAGTACAGGTGAAATCGGCCGCTAAAGCCTTATATAATATCATCGATCTCCGGAAAGATTTTATCAGCAAATTCTGCCGGCTCGAATTATTCCAAATATTACAGGACAACTCAGCGCTTTTCCTCGCGGAAAAGAAAAAAGCAAAACAACGGGAATTTGATATTCATACCGCTATTATCAAAGCAGGAATTGAATCGGGGGAATTTAAAGTAAAAGATCCTGCCCAGGTTGCGGAATTGTTGGTGCTTACCACTATGGGGTTACGCTTTTCGGTGCCGGATCATATCCGGGAAGATATGGATATGGATGAAGAAATGATGGACCAGGTGATAGAAAAACAAAAGCAATTACTTGAAATTTTCATAAAAGGAATAAAAGCTTAAACGGATATCATGGTGGTGAGAGAAAGGATATTGGAAACAGCACTGAAAATGTTCAGAACTTATGGTGTGAAAGGAGTAACTATGTTTGATATCGCCCGCGATTGCGGGATCTCCAAAAAAACAGTTTACGAGCATTTCCAGGATAAACAGGCGTTGATAGACGAAGGGATGCAACAGTTGCTGACAAACCATATTAACTACTTCCATGAATGTTTGCAAACCACAGACAATGCCATAGAAGAATTGGTGCGCAACATGAAGTACATTACCAATATGGCTAAAACAATGAACCCGGTGATGCTGCATGAAATTCAGAAATACCATCCGGATACCTGGCGCAGTATTGAAAGTTTCAAGTCGGGTAATGTGCTTTGTAACATCAAAAAGAATTTAAAGAGAGGAATGGCGGAAGGCCTATACCGCCAGAACCTTCACATCGATATTGTAGCACGCATGCGCCAGCTGCAGCTGGAGGCAGCTTTCGATCCGGAACAATACCCCGCAGATCAATATGAAATGCACGAGGTAATGGAACAGGTAACCGCCCACTTTATACTGGGCATCGCTACCATCCGGGGACATAAACTGGTAAACCAGTACCTGCAAATAAAAGAAGAAGAATAAAACTACTACGCTAACAGATTTATTTTATGAAGCGATTAAAGTTAACGCTTGTCCTCCTCATGGGGATAGGGGTATATAATGGCTATGCCCAAACGCAGCTAACCTTACAGGAAGCGCTGAAGTTTGCATTGAACAATAATAAACAACTGGCCAGAACCAAAATGGACGAAGAAATGGGCAAGTTCAAAACCCAGGAAGTCCGCTCCCAGGCGCTGCCTCAGCTGAATGGTAACGCCTCCTATACAGATAACCTGATGCTGCAGAAATCGCTCATCCCAGGTGCTGTATTTGGTAAGCCCGACAGCTCCATACTGGTGGCTTTTGGGGTAAAATATAATGCTACCGTTGGCGCAGAACTTAGTCAGCAGATCTTTAACCAGGCAGTGTTCACCGGCCTGAAAGCATCCAGGGCAGGAGAAGAATATTATAAGATACAAACAGAACAATCTGTTGAGAATGTGATCTACAATGTATCGCAGCTTTATTACCAGCTGCTGGTAACACAGGAAAAGATCATCACTATCAATAGTAATATCGAAAAGCTTACACAGCTGGTAAGCGCCACTAAATCTCAGTTTGATAATGGACTGGCAAAGAAAATTGACCTCGACCGCATCAAAGTGAACCTCATCAACAATATGACGCAACGCACGCAGTTGCTGAACCAATATGCCACGCAAACCAATAACCTGAAAAAGGTAATGGGTATGCCACTTCAATCTACTTTCCTGCTGCCGCCGGCATCCCTGAAAGACATTGAGGCCAAAGCCGCCGGCGTATTACAGTACGATGATATGAACCTTGCCAACAGAACGGAATACAGGTTACTGAAGAAACAGGAAGAGCTGCAGTTGTTCCAGAAGAAGGCTTACCAGGCGGAAAATTATCCATCATTGTCGCTGTTCGGAAGATATTCCTATAACGGGATGAGCCAGCAATGGGCCTTCTCAAAAGACCCTTCCAATTCTACCAGCTGGTTTGGTGCAGCAGCCATCGGCATATCCCTGAAAGTGCCCATCTTCGATGGTTTTGGCCGCCACTCCAAAGTAAGCCAGGCTAATGTAACCCTCCGTCAGCTGGGCAAACAACTGGAAGACACTGAGCTTACCCTCAACACAGATTACGAAAATGCCAAGCTGATGATCCGTAGCAATTTATCTACCATCACCACGCAAAAGGAAAATATGGACCTCGCCAACGAAGTGTATTATTCCACACAGAATAACTACAAGCTCGGACTGGCAGGTTTAACGGATCTGCTGAATGCAGAAACATCCCTGGCAGATGCACAAAACAGCTACAACGAAGCCCTGCTGCAGTACAAACTGGCAGAGCTGGAAATCATAAAAAGCAAAGGAAGTTTAAAAGAACTCCTAAACTAAACGTATAAACGAAAACAAGGATAGAACACACAAACTATTTTGCAGATGAAAAAGTTTATAATCTGGGGCCTGGTGACAATAGGTGCAGTAGTACTGATCATGTGGAAACTCAACGCCAATAAAAAAGCGAATGAGGCTAAAACAGAATTCGTAAAACAAAGCAATATCGGCGACATCCCTGTGCTGGTACAGAAAGTATCCCGCAACGATTTTTCCCAGGGATTCCTGGCCAACGGTAATTTCGCCCCGGTACGCGAACTGACGTACCTCGCGGAAACGGCCGGCCGTATTACCAAACTGCTGGTAGATGAAGGCAGCGTGGTAAGACAGGGCCAACCCATTGCCTATATTGATGGTCAGCTGCTCAACACCGACCTCGAATCTGCAAAAGCAAACCTCGATCAGCTGAAGGTAGACAAAGAAAGATATGAAAGTGCTTTCAAAACAGGAGGCGTTACCCAGAAACAGATGGATGATGCCCGCTTGCAATACGATATCGCAAAAACACGCTACGAGGCCGCCAGCCGCAGGGTAAGCGATACTTATGTGAAAGCTCCTATCTCCGGAATCATCAATAAGAAATATATAGAACAGGGCGCTTACCTTTCTGTAAGCAACAAAATGTTCGACATCGTAGATGTGTCCAGGCTGAAACTGGCGGTATCTGTACCGGAAGGACAAGTGGTAACACTCAAAAAAGGCCAGAAAGTACAGGTTACTTCCAATGTTTTCCCTGAAACACAATACGAAGGTACAATCACCTTTATAGCAGCAAAAGGTGATAACTCCCTCAACTACCCGGTAGAAATGGAAGTAAATAATATTGAAGGCAAAGATCTGAAAGCCGGTATGTACGGCACAGCGCACTTCGTGGATCCGAATGCTACCCAAACAATTTTCATTGCACGTACCGCATTTGTGGGCGGTGTAAACAGTAATACGGTATACGTAATGGAAGGCAATGTGGCAAAGAAACGTAAAGTGGTGGCCGGCCGTATTGTTGGCGACCAGGTGGAAATACGGGAAGGACTGAAAGAAGGAGAAACTGTGATCACCAACGGTCAGATCAACCTGACAGAAGGTGCGGCAGTAACGGTTCAGAATGATAAAAAGTAAGTAGGGAAATGTATCTGGTGTTTGACCAAATTTTTGCAACATGAAGATTACTGAAGTATCAATAAAACGACCTACGATCGTGGTGGTGGTGTTCACCATCCTCACCCTCCTGGGCGTGATGAGCTATAAATCGCTGAACTATGAGCTGCTGCCAAAGTTTAGTTCCCCAATGGTAACCATTTCTACGGTATACCCGGGCGCCTCCCCCAACGAGGTGGAAAGTACCATTACCAAGAAGATTGAAGATGCCGTAGCATCTATGGAAAAGATCAAAAAGATCATCTCCAAGTCTTCTGAAAGTCTTTCTGTTATTACAGTTGAGCTGAACAGTGATGCAGACGTGGACATTGCGCTGCAGGATGCGCAACGTAAGGTAAATGCTATACTGGCTGATCTGCCAGGCGATGCCAAACCGCCATCACTCAATAAATTCTCCCTGGATGACCTTCCCATCATGACACTGTCTGCCACCGCAAAAATGGACGACAGGCAGTTTTATGACCTGGTAGATAAAAAGTTGCAGCCCTTATTATCCCGGTTACCGGGCGTGGCCCAGGTTTCGCTGATAGGTGGCCAGGAACGCGAAATACAGGTAAACATAGATCCGAAGAAGCTGCAGGCTTTCAATTTATCTATCATGCAGGTGCGGCAGTTGATCACCAATGCCAACCTCGACTTCCCCACCGGTAAGGTGAAAACTGCCAACGAACAGATCCTGATCCGTTTGGCAGGTAAATATAAAAATGTTGACCAGCTGCGTAACCTGGTGCTGAAAACAACGGAAGATGGTACACAGGTACGGCTTGCGGATGTGGCGGATGTACAGGATGCCCAGAAAGATGCAGAACGTATTGCACGTGTAGATGGCGCGGGAGCGATCGCGTTGCAGGTGCAGAAACAAACGGACGCCAACGCGGTAACCGTGAGTGAGGAGATGAAGAAGACCATCAGCAAAATAGAAAAAGACTATGCGGCGAATGACCTGAAGATGACGGTGGTAAATGATTCCTCTGATTTTACACTGGAATCTGCCGACTCGGTTATACATGACCTTATCCTGGCGGTAGCCCTGGTGGCCGTTGTAATGTTGTTGTTCCTTCATAGCATCCGCAGTGCATTGTTTGTAATGATATCCATCCCCGCTTCCCTTGTTGCTACATTCATCGGGATGAAATTAATGGGCTTCTCGCTCAACCTCATGTCGCTGTTGGGCTTGTCGCTGGTGGTGGGTATTCTTGTGGATGACGCCATTGTGGTGCTTGAGAATATTTACCGGCACATGGAAATGGGTAAGAACCGTGTTCGTGCTGCCTTCGATGGGGTTAAAGAGATAGGCTTTACCGTTACCTCCATTACGTTGGTAATTGTGGTGGTGTTCCTGCCTATTTCATTAACCAATGAGCTGGTGTCAAAGATTGTTCGTGAGTTCTGTGTGGTGGTGATGATTTCAACGATGCTCAGTTTACTGTCGTCCTTTATGATTGTACCGCTGTTGTCGTCCCGTTTTGGCAAGCTGGAACATATCACCGGCAAGAACCTTTTTGAGAAATTCATTCTCTGGTTTGAGGCACAGCTGCAGAAATTCACCAACTGGATGACCGTGATCCTGAAGTGGGCGCTGGGTCATAAGAGGGTTACCATCGCGCTGGCGGTTGTTTTATTGATTGCCTCTTTTATGTTGATAGGCAAGGGCTACATTGGCGGTGAGTTTATCCCTAAGGGCGACCGCGGCCAGTTTATCGTGATGCTGGAAATGCCAAAAGATGCATCTGTAGAGCAAACCAACCTGGCTACCCGTACAGCAGAAAAATATCTTAATAAAAAGCAGGAAATCACCCGTTTGATCACCACGGTTGGGCAAACAAGTGAAGATGGTTTCGGTAACTCGCAGTCGACCGCTTATAAATCAGAAATTACTGTGATGCTGGTAGATCCTGAACACCGTGGGGATGCTTCAGATATTTATGCTGCCAAGATCAAGAAAGAACTGAAAGCCATTTTACCCGGAGTAAAAGTAAAAACTACAGACGTAAGTATCCTGGGTACTGCAGAGCGGGCGCCGGTAGAGCTGGTGGTGATGGGTACAGAGCTAGACAGCGTAATGAATTACGCCAAAAGGGCAATGGATACTCTCAAAACCATCAATGGGGCTACGGAAGTAAAATTGTCTGTAGAAGATGGTAATCCGGAAATTAATGTGCAGGTAGACAGGGATAAAATGGCTGCACTTGGCCTCACACTTGATGCCGTGGGTGGTACCATGCAAACGGCTTTCAGCGGTACTGCAGATGACTCCAAAGTTAAATTCCGTCAAGGTGATTATGAGTATGATATCAACATCCGTTTTGATGATTTCAACCGTAAGAACCTCGAAGATGTTTCCAATATACAGTTCATTAATGATAAAGGGCAGCTGATCAAGTTGTCGCAGTTTGCTGCAATCACAGAAGGCTCCGGCCCCAGTCACCTGGAAAGAAGGGATAAGAATACTTCTGTATCTGTACAGGCGCAGGTAATGGGTCGTCCATCCGGTACGGTTACACAGGAGTTTGCAGATAAGCTGGCAAAAATGGATAAGCCTGCCGGCATCAGCTACCTGTTTGGTGGGGATGCCGAAAACCAGGGTGATTCATTTGGTACAATGGGTGCGGCATTACTGATCTCTATCGTGCTGGTATATCTTATCATGGTGGCGTTATATGATAACTACATTTATCCTTTCGTGGTATTGTTCTCCATTCCGCTGGCCATCATTGGTGCATTACTGGCACTGGCGCTCACCAACAATACACTGAACATCTTTACCATATTGGGTATGATCATGCTGATAGGTCTGGTGGCAAAGAATGCGATCATGTTGGTAGACTTTGCCAACCAGATGAAGGAGCAGGGACAAAGTACTTACCAGGCACTGATCCATGCCAACCATGCACGTTTGCGCCCTATCCTGATGACCACTATTGCGATGGTAATTGGTATGTTGCCAATTGCGTTGGCAACAGGTGGTGTGGCTTCTACCAAAAATGGGTTGGCGTGGGTGATCATCGGTGGCCTTATGAGTTCCATGTTCCTCACCCTGATCGTGGTACCGGTGGTATATATGATTATGGATATGGGTATGGCCAAGCTTGGAATTGGTAAATTATCTGCCAAACGTTATATCAGGCAACGTATGGTGGCTTCTTATGAAGAAGTGCCTTTAAATGAAATTCATTCGAATTAAGATATGTTACTAACAGTGTAACAGTTGTAGGTTTAGGTAATAGCCGGAGTAGTCATACTCCGGCTTTCTTTTTCTTTGATATTAACAAGAAATTCTTTCCTTTTCACATTCCTGCATATTTTTCTGCGGATTATATTTGCAGCAAATACTCTTTATGAGAAACTATGTTCCCCTGTTAATATTACTGTTGACTCCTCTTTTTATTCATGCCCGGCAAACGTTTAACGGATTAACCCTTCCGGAAAGTGCAGTTGCTTATAATGGTGGTTATTTCGTATCGGGTATTGGCGCTAAACTGGCGCCGGTTAAGGATGGGGATGGTGTTATTTCTCATATAGGCAGTGATGGGAAACTGGTGTTAAACTATTTTGAAGATACACTTCATGCTCCTTCGGGCTTGCAGCTTATGAATAACATACTCTATGTGGCTGATCTTGACCATTTGAAAGGATATGATGTTGTAACGAAGAAAAGGTATTTGATTTAGATCTTGAAGGAAAAGAAGGAATGCTTAACGATGTATGCCGTGTGAATGACAGCTTATTGCTGACAACGGATTCATTTAAAGGGCATGTATTGATGGTGAATATTTTTACCGGCACTTATACTGTGCTGAAAGGGAATATGGCTGTGCCAAACGGGGTTTGCTATGATGCGGCCGCTGACAAAGTATACGTGTGTGCAATGGGCCCCAATTATGACGGAACTGGCAAGGTATACGCTAAAAAGCATGTATATGATCTCAACAAAAAACAATATACCACGATCAATACGCAACGTGCCCCGGCAGATATTGCCCTGGATGCAAAACAGCAGGTATTGCTGATGCCGCAGATGCTGGATAACCAGCTGAAAATAATTCCACTGAAAGAGTATGGATTATGAGAGGTACCGGGAAGCGATTTACAGCCACTCCCCGGTGACAGATCATTTTCTTGCTAAAAGCAGCATATGCGAAACAGGAAAAGGGACAGGTAAGGGTACACCATTTTTGCACGGGCGCATCAATTGTACCTTACCTTCCAGCCTGTTATTTACAATCCATTCATTACGCCAGGTAGTAGAGAGGTTATCCAACCGAAGGCCGGCTTCTTCGAGAGCAGTTTTCCAGTCTTCGTAATTCCAGAAGCAAAATGTTTCATGCATTTCACTCAGCCAGTTATCATGATAATCTTTTTTGAAAAGAAATTCACATGCATTTTGCATGGATAATTGCGCATAGGTTTGACCTTCAATAGTTACCCATTCATACGGCAGCTGAAACCCTTCGTGATGGCGGAAATCTTTCGCAAATTGTTTAAACAGCGCCATAGTAGACAGTCTCCCCAGCCATGCGGCCAGTTCCTGCGTAGTGGCATTTTCGGGTAAGGTTAGATCATTTTCCCCATCGGCTTCGTTGAGCCAGAGGAGGATAATTTCTTCTTTGTTTTCCGGGCCTACAACATCGCGGTTAATCCAGACGCCGCCGGGTACCAGTTCATTATAACGGTTGTGTATAAACGTAAGCAGGTCTTCCCTGCTGCCATATGATTCAATTTCATGGGTAAGCGAGGAGGTATGAATGGTATTCATGCTGCCTGCTTCAAATACGAGGCTGGTCACTGCATTTTTTTGTGAGAAGAACACCGATGGGTTGGCGAATTCACCATTGTGTTTTCTTTGAAGACAGATATCATACAGGTGCCGGGATACTTCAATCCCGTAGAAGTCGCATTCATGCAGGCGATCATCCCCGCAGGCCATTTTAATCCACGAACCCACCGCACAACCGATATCACCTATATTGCCGGGTTGTATGTAAGGCGCTGTTTCCCGGTATTTCTGCACCGCGATGTCGTCCATTTGTTTTACGTATACATTGTAATCACGGGTGGCAGTTAGATCGCCGTCGGCCCCGATGATGGGGTCTTTCAGGATTTGCTGCACCTTCTCTCCTACATTGTAGAGCGACCATATTTTAAAAGATGCCGGGTGCATCTGGTCGAGAACAGTTTTATTTTTGCGCCAGTCGCCGGCTTGCGCTACCAGTTTTACCACGTCCCATGGCATGGGCTGTGTAAATTGCCTGCTTACCGGGTCCCACTCTGCCGGCAATATGGTGAAGCCATGCTTTATGTACATGTCTTTAACGGCGGTGGAGCAAATAACCAGGGTATTGGCAGGGGTAATAGAGTGAATGCCTTCACTGGAATGCCGTATTGTTTTTACTGTATATTCCGTGAAGTCACTGATCACTCCTACATCGTCGATCCCGTATACATATACCGGAACATCCAGGGAGTTGGAAAATTCCTGGATAATCATAGCCCGGAGATAGAATGGTACAGGGTTTCGTTTGGTGCCCAGGTGATTGGCGGAGGTAACTGCGAAAATCACGCCTTCTATATCCTGTGTGGCTAACGGTTGGCCATATACGTCTTTTTCGCCTTCCAGTTTGCATTTGATCAGGCGGTTCAGGTATTTGAACTGAAAATCTGTGAGCAGGTGATGCCGGCCGGGTATGAGTAAATACATGGCATGAAGTTAAGGAATGCGTTGATTTTTTGTATACAGGTTAACCAAAAATAACAGAGGGTGTATCGTAGATCAGACACACCCTCTCTGAGGTAACATGGTTGGAAGAAATAAGAATAATTTACAGAGCTGCTGTTTTCCTAACCTCCTCGAAAGTGTAGTTAAGCGTTACTTCACCATTTTCGAATACGGTATGCAGAAGATCGGCGGATGCCGGGGCTTCTCCTTCGGTTACAGTTTTAAATGTGTTATTATCTTTTATAAGCCTGAGTTTTCCGGCTTTGGATTTTTTGAAAGAAGTACGCAAATGGCCGGTGGCATCCAGTTCTACAGGCATTTTTTGTACGTTGATGGATTTTCCGTTTACAATAGCGTATGCGCATTTGAGAGCAAATTCCTGCGTATCGCGGTTTACGCGTTGCAGCAAGGCGCCACCCATGCCCAATACCAGGTTTTCCGCGCTGATGCCGGCCTGCTTTAATGCTTCGAATATGCCGGGAATTGAGGAATAGCTGATGCCGTCGCCCTGGATCACCCGTACCTGTGGAGGCAGTACTCTATATCCCTTTTCGTTGACAGTGTAACCGAATTTGTCCATGAGGATGGTAAAGATGCGGAGCAGGGTTTGTACCGGATCTCCGCTGTCGGGGCGGATCACCAGGGTACCGTCTCTTTTCAGGATCTGTTCTTTTAAAGCAGTGCCCCAATATTCTTCACAGGCTCTGAAAATATTGTAGGAGTCTGATACGCAGGCAATGGTACCGGTAGGATAACTATCCAGTATGTGTTTGAATATTTCCAGTTCTCCTTCTTCCCCGAGGAGCGTAACTACAGAATGTTCTGTGGCGGGGATAGATAAGCCCGGGGCCGCAGGCGCATTGTAATATTTTTTTGCAAATACGGAACCTGGAATAGTATCGCTGCCGGCAAAGCTTACCAGATGGGCACTTCCGCCGATACCGGCGCTTTCCACGGAGCTGGCGCCACGGAAGCCAAAGTCGTTCAGCACAAAGTCGATGCCCGCAAAAGCCTCAGCACTGGCAGTTTCGTCATAATATTTCCTTACCACTTTTTTTATTTCCCTGGATACGGAAGCTACGGTGCATGGGTACCATACCTGCATAAGTAATGTTTCAAGGAAGTTAGTGAGCCAGAAACATTCAGGGTCGGTATTTTCGATGGTCATCAGCACATTTCGTACAGGCACAACCGTACCTTCTGCTACTGCTTTGATGCGCACC
Source organism: Chitinophaga polysaccharea (assembly GCF_902150045.1). Lineage (GTDB taxonomy): Bacteria > Bacteroidota > Bacteroidia > Chitinophagales > Chitinophagaceae > Chitinophaga > Chitinophaga polysaccharea_A. The sequence continues at coordinate 2,238,652 of NZ_CABFVU010000001.1, read as the reverse complement.
GGAAGTTTACCTCCGTATTTATCAATAATATATTCAAAGCGGCTGCGGTCAAATACATCTTTCCTGCCAAACACCTCTGTAAGTATGGTTTCGGCCTCGTCCAGCTTTTCTTTTGTGAATACTACTCCGCTCAGGTATTCTTTTAAGAAATATTGCAGGCCATAAAAAACGGTTTCATCAAATTTGCCGCCCCGGCTTTCCAGGTAGGAGTATATAAATTGAGTGCCGGGAACATATAATTTATGGTGGGAATATTTATAAGCATCGGCCAGGAGGATAAGATTTTCCTTTGTCATGTCTCAATATTTTAGTCTTAGTCAATATATTTTTCAGTCAGTTTTGCCAGTAAGGGAATATGGGTATCATTGATTTCTCCTTTGGCAATTAAATTGGGTATATCTGTCACCGTTACCCAGCGTACTTCCTGCAGGTCGTCGCCAGCGGCGGGCTCGCCATACAGCAGGTCGGTGCTGAACAGGGTGGTAATAATTTTATTCACTTCGCTGCGGTAGCGCCAGTCGTTTACTCTTAGGGAAGCTACGTATTGCATAGGACCTGTTTCCACGGCGCCGCATTCTTCCCGCAATTCCCTGGCGGCGGCCATTTCAAAGTTATCGTCTGTTGGATCGGAAAACCCGCCGGGCAGGCGCCATACATTTTCATTGGGTTTGCGGCCCAGCAGCAGTTCAGTTTTGTTATTCCTGAAAAGTGCGATATCTACAGTAGCATATACGGAAGGAAAAAGATTATAGGTATTGTAGATGATACCGGCACGGAATTCTTCTGTATCAAACACCTTATCGGATATAGCTTCCCGCATGGCAGTAGCGTTATAGTCCTGTACCGGAGGAAGGGCCTCAGTTTTAAATTTGCCGGAATAGGTGTCCATAAAACTGTTGCGGCTGCCGTACAATAAGAAAGTTTCATGGGGAAAATTACTGTGAAGCAGTTCATCCAGTTTTTGTGACCATATGACATCACTTTTCTGATCGCTCAGCGGGAGCACAATGATTTCGGGGAACTGTTGTTTGATCATCCGTTCGCGGGTATAATAATCCAGTGGATTTTTGCGGCTGCCCCGTACAGGACTAACGCCAAGTACAATGATCACACGGTTGTGCTTTTGTTTCACCTGGCGGATGAGCTCCAGATGCCCTTCGTGGAGGGACGGTGTCTGGAACCTGGCGATAATAACTCCTGTGGGCTTTGTGTTTTGCATGTTGAGCTATTTTGTGTAATTGTTACACAAATATAGAAACCCTTTTCGGATTTCCAAAATATTTCTTGTAAAAAATACACAAAATAGAAAGCCGACTTGTGATCAGGTGCTAAAACACTGTCACTACTGATGCGTTTACAATTATATCTTATGCTGATGGCTTGCGAAGAGGTTCTAAAACACTGTAACCAGCCGCGTTCCATAATATGGTTATTGTGCCGGGCTGCCTCAATGGTTCTGCAACATATGCATCTATATCTCAAATGTCATTCCTTCTTTCTTCAGTTTAAAATACCGGGCCTCATCGAAGCTGAAAAGTTTGGCTGGTCTCCCCTGTGATACCTGTTTTTGCTTTTCGTTATGTGCAATCAGTATTCCCAGGTGATTGATCTTCTTCTGGAAGTTACGGCGGTCGATGGGCCTGTCAAGCAGCGTTTCGTAGAGTTTTTCCAGGTCGGCGATGGGGAATTTGTTATCCAGCAGTTCAAATCCGATAGGTTCATAGCGGATCTTACTGCGGAGGCGCTGTACGGCAATATCTATAATAGTTGCATGATCAAAGGCCAGCGTTGGCAGGTTTTTGATATTGAACCATTTGGCGTCTTCTGCATCAGAACTGGCGGCGAGTTTGAAATTAGTTGGATTTACCAGCCCGAAGTATGCGATAGACACTACCCTTCCCCGCGGATCGCGGCCGGGCAGACCAAAGGTATACAGTTGTTCGAGGTAGTTGATATTTACACCGGCTTCGGTAAGCAGTTCACGGGTAACGGCTTCTTCCAGCGCTTCTTCATCCAGCACAAATCCGCCAGGCAGTGCCCAGCTGTGCAGGTAGGGCTCTATGGTGCGCTTGATCAGCAGTACCACAATGCCTTCTTTTGGAATATATCCAAATACGACTGCATCTACAGTTAGTCTGATGTTTTGTATGATCGGCAAACTCTTATAGGATTATTTTGCTTGAATGTAATGTTCCAGTTGGGCGGTGCCTTTGTGCAAATTTACGAACAAAGGATTTTTCAGCGGGTCAAAAACAATGATGGTGCTTCGCTCCCAGATATCCTGTGGCACAGGCAGCTCAATGATCACTTCCTGGCCGTTTGCGCGGCGGAAAAGCAGGCTGTCCTTGCCGGCCATATGTCTTTTGTACTGATGCTGGTCGAGGTAATCGGTCAGCTCTTTTCTCAGCTGCAGCACGGAATCGGTCAGCGGGTTGGAGACTGGTTTGAATTCGCGGTACACGTAGCATTTTTCAGTTATAACATCGTAGGCCGATCTGTCGGTGTTGCGTTCGTCATTACGGGTATGGTTACACGCAAACAATAACAGGGGAATACCCAGGAGTGATAATATTTTTTTCATGATCTCATAGCTTTAATGTTCGTAACAATCATAGTTGCGCTGGCGGTAAATTTTCCCGTCGCGGAATTCTATGATAGTGCAAATGAATGCTTTCATTATTTGTCCCCGGCGGAACTGTCCTGCATCTACACCTATTTCCCCGGTCCATTTAGCTTCTACTACCAGGGTATTCCCTGATTCCACCACTTTCAGCACGCTGAAATGCTGTGCTTTCAAAATTATTTTATTCGTAGCCATGCTTTCCAGCATGATGTCAAAGTTCCGTTGTTTAATTTCATTCGAGAGCTGGTTTGGGTATTCAGTCTGAATAATATTTGGATGAAAAATCCTGGCAAATTCAACGGGATCTGCTGAAAAGCTTTCCAGCAGCTGGAAATACCGGTATATAAGCGCCAGTTTCTCTTCCATTTAAAGGGATAAATTGAAATTTTGCGAATTACGTATTTATGCGAAAATATACATTTCGTACTTATATGTAAACCGCAAATTTTGAAGTGGTCTTAATCCGGGTACCTCATTGAATGCTGCTGAATGCAAGTTTGTCTTTATTATTTGTTTTGTCGATGATGTTATACACCAGTTTCAGCACATGTAGTGTGCCGTCGTAATTTACTTTATCTGCGGAGGCGGGAGTGTTTTTACAGAAGTAGAGTACCGGTATATTTTTTTTGTAGAAAGATGCGTGATCAGAGTTGCTGATACCACTGGAGTCATATACCAGTGGCAGCTCTTTGGTAGCGGCCTGCTGGATGATGGCTGACCACCCCGGGGAAGTACCGGTACCGCCGATCTGCAGTGCCGTACCCGGGCTCAGGGTACCAATGCGATCCATATTGATCATGTAGTTCACCTGTGAAAGGTCTACCTTACTATGGGAGGCGAAATAAGAGGAACCAGACAGGCCCTGTTCTTTTCCTGAAAAGGCAATAATGATATAGTTGTTGTTATGGAGACGGGAATTCTTCAGCAAGCGGGCTATTTCCAGCATGGCAGCGGTTCCGCTAGCATTGTCTTCGGTTTTATCGGTGGCGTCCCAGCCGTGGTAGTCGTAATGAGCGCCGATCACGATGGTCCTGGGCGCTTTGTTATTGATATAGCCGATCACGTTGGTACCGTTGCGCTGAATATTTTTAAAGGCTATCTGCATCTGGATAGGGAATCCATCGGCATCATCTGCTCCCAGTTTTTTACTGATATCGGCATTCACCCAAACCGCTGGTATGCCTGTAGCTTTGAGCCGCTGGTCCAGCCATTTCATTACTTCGGCGGCGGTTTCTTTACCATTATAAAATACCACGCCGGTAGCGCCGGCTTTCTCGGCGATCTGTGTTTGTTGCAGGTACTGCGCTACCATGCTTTTGCGGTTATCCGTATCCAGTTCTGCCACATTGATCAGCCAGATGTTATCCGGCTCATTAACTCCCGGAATAGCCTCTCCCCTGGCTGTTTTGCCGGCACTAAAGGGAAGTGGCACAAATTGCCTGCCCGCTTCCAGTTTATTTCCGCCAATGGTCATCTGGCAATCGGCCGATGGCTCACGGGTCTCTTTCACGGTAAATGCCTGTAAAAAGCCATCTTCACCCATAGGCGTTAAACCTATTTGCTGCATTTGTTCAGAAAGATAGGTAGCGGCCAGCCGTTCGCCGGGAGCGCCTGTGCTGCGGCCTTCCAGCTTATCGCTGCTCAGGTAACTGATATGCGCTTGCAGGTTTCCAAGTGTTTTACGGTCTTCCTTTTTCTGTCCATAAATGCAGGTGGTTACAACTACCAATGGTAACAGCCAGGTTATCTTTTTCACAGCGAATCTGTTTTTGGGTGTTGATGCAAAATTACGGATTACAGAACAGCTAAAGCGCATTAACGTGCCAATTCTTTTGACTATATCATTGTATTTTAAGTATTTATAATGTATACCTTCGTCTTAAAACAGTCATACGCCGTTTTATGTTGGCCGTTCATAATTCTCAAATCGCTATTTTTGCCCCGTTTTAAAAACAAAGTATGAAAAACACGCCTTTTACAGAGAAACACATTGCGCTGGGCGCCAAGATGGCCGCCTTTGCAGGTTACAACATGCCTATTTCCTACACTGGTATTAACGATGAGCACCAGGCGGTGCGTACCAACGCCGGCGTGTTTGATGTAAGCCACATGGGCGAATTTATTTTAAAGGGTGAAAACGCATTGGATCTGATCCAGCGTGTTACCAGCAACGATGCCTCCAAACTAACCGCTGGTAAAGCCCAGTACAGCTGCCTGCCAAACAATGAGGGCGGTATTGTAGACGACCTGCTCGTTTATTGCATTGAAGAAAACAAAGTATACATGCTGGTGGTAAACGCCAGTAATATCGAAAAAGACTGGAACTGGATCTCCGGGTTTAATACCAAAGGAGTGGAAATGCACAACATTTCCGATAAAACCTGTTTGCTGGCTATCCAGGGCCCTAACGCTACAAGTATCCTGCAACCGCTCACAGAAGTAGACCTGGTAAACATGAAGTACTACACCTTTACCAAGGGAACTTTTGCTGGTGTGGATAACGTAGTGATCAGTGCAACAGGTTACACCGGCGCCGGTGGTATTGAAATATATTTTGAAGACAAGGACGGGGCTGCAGATAAGATCTGGAATGCCATCTTCGCAGAAGGTGGGCCTAAGGGTCTTAAGCCTATCGGTTTGGGAGCCCGCGATACGCTTCGCCTCGAAATGGGATTTTGCCTTTACGGAAATGATATCGATGACACTACTTCCCCGCTGGAAGCAGGTTTGGGATGGATCACCAAATTCACCAAACCATTTACCTCCAGCGAGTTATTCGCAAAACAAAAAGCAGAAGGCGTAAGCAAAAAACTGGTAGGTTTTGAAATGATAGATAAGGGCATTCCGCGCCACGATTACGAAATTAAAGATGCTGCAGGTAACACAATTGGTCGTGTAACCTCCGGAACCCAGTCGCCATCTATGCAGAAGGCTATCGGTCTTGGCTATGTGAAAACGGCTTTTGCTGCATTGGATACTGAAATTTTTATTGCAGTAAGGGACAAGCTCCTGAAAGCAAAAGTGGTAAAAGTGCCTTTCCTGGGCTAGGAATATGTATGAATAGCCGGTTAAAGTTGTTAATTTCGGTGCCTGGAAAGTTTCCGGCGCACCGGAATTTTTGTATTTTATTGCCATATCTATGCCTACTATTCATTTAACTACCGTTATCTATGCCCCGCTGGAAAGGGTTTTTGACCTGAGCAGGAGCATTACGCTACACAAGCGAAGTATGTCGCACCGGCAGGAAGATGCGATAAAAGGCCGCACCAACGGCCTGATATCCTATAATGAAACAGTGACCTGGAGAGCAAAGCATCTTGGGAAAATGAGGGAGCTAACCACTAAAATCACCGCCATGCGTCAGAATGAATCATTTACTGATCAAATGACTGACGGGGATTTTACCCATTTGAATCATGAACATTATTTTAAACAGATAGAAAATGCCACTGTGATGATTGATATCATGAACTTTGGCACTCCTTATGGCTGGTTTGGAAGAGTATTTGAGCGGTTCTACCTGCAAAAATATATGACCAGGCTCCTGCAGGAAAGAAATAATACCATTAAGGATTACGCAGAGAGTGAGAAGTGGAGGGTGATCCTTGATTAAAACAAAACGCAACTGAATGACAGAAAGCAATAAACCCAGCCTGGAAGTATGTTTATCTCCGGCATTGTTACATTTATTTGATGTAAAAAACAGCATTGTAGTTATTATAGATGTATTGCGCGCTACTTCTACTATTTGTACTGCCCTGTATAACGGCGCTTCCCGTGTAATACCGGTAGCCAGCGTGGAAGAATGTGTGAATATAGGCCGTGCCATAGGTGGTATCACCGCCGGCGAAAGAGATGGCAGGATCGCGGAAGGGCTGGCATATGGCAACTCTCCTTTTGAATATCCCCGTGAATTCGTGGAAAATAAAACGCTGGTACTCACCACCACCAACGGTACCAAATTATTACACATGGCCAAAGATGCCATACAGATCATTACCGGCTCCTTCCCTAACATCAGCGCTGTTTGCGATTACCTGGTGGCGCAAAACCAGAACGTGATACTGGGCTGTGCTGCATGGAAAGACCGCGTAAATATGGAAGACACGCTGTTTGCCGGCGCCGTGGTAAGCCGTATCAAACAACATTTTGACGTAAACTGCGACTCTGCCATTGCTGCTGAAACCCTTTATCACTCCGCCAAAAACGACATCTATACCTTCATGAGGCAGGCCTCTCACTATAAGCGCCTGGCGCAATATGGCCTGGAAAAAGATATACATTACTGTCTTACTGCCGATGAAGCGAATGTATTACCCCTGTTCAGGGATGGGGAGCTTATTGCAGGGTAAGCGGAGAGACTGCCTCGGTCTTCTACTCCACTCTAACCAAAAAATCCTATATTCTGTCTTCTAAAAGATAATGCCATGATACACTATCTGTGCAGCACCTGCGGTGTGCAATATGATGCCGCCGGCCAGGCGCCGGAACACTGCCCTATTTGTGAAGATGACCGGCAATACGTTAATCCCAATGGCCAGAGCTGGACCACTCTGGAGCAGGTGCAGAAAACCCACCGGAATATTATAGAAATGGTAGCGCCCGACCTGTACGCCATTTACACCACGCCCGATTTTGCCATTGGGCAACGGGCGCATTTACTGATCACCCCTTCGGGGAATATCCTCTGGGATTGCATTGCTAACCTCGACGCCTCTACGATAAATATCATCCGGCAGCTTGGCGGCATAAAAGCCATTGCCCTCTCCCATCCGCATTATTTTTCCACCATCGTGGAATGGAGCCATGCTTTTGGTAATATCCCTGTTTATGTACATCAGCTGGATGCCGGGTGGCTGCAACGCCATGATGACGTGATCAAACTATGGGATGGCGGAGAGCTGCCGCTATGGGATGGTATCAGGCTGGTACTGTGCGGTGGTCATTTCCCGGGCGGTAACGTGTTGTATGCCCCTGCCGGGAAAGGCTGTTTGCTGGTGGGAGATGTTATACAGGTATCTTCCGACAGGAAAACAGTATCAGTGATGTATAGCTATCCAAATAATATTCCCGTATCGGCAAAGGAAATCAATGCCCTGCATGCCGCCATAAAACCGCTGAATTATGATGCGATGTATGGCGCTTTTGGAAAATATATTAAAACAGGAGCCCGGGAAGCGGTAGATTTTTCACTGGAAAGATACCTGCGTCATATACGGTAAATAGTTGATAAACAGGCATCTATATTTAAAGAAAATTATATTGAAAAATGGGCGTTGCAATGACCGCGCAAATGAACAGCGATTAACGGGTTGTTAATGGCCTGGCTGCGGGTTATTAGAAATTTTCTGCTTACTTTTGTGGATTGCCTTTTTATCAGCTGTTAAGTTTTTTTGATATATCTATTAACCCTTTTGCTGATAATAAAAGCGGGCAACAACGTATAGTATGTCGCTACCCCATTTGCTAAAATATGTTTACAACAACGGCACTGATGAAGTGATCCGCAGGGGGAAGCGTATTTTTTCTTCCGGGGGCGTTGAACTCATCGAGGCAGACCCGGTGCTGAAAACAGCTACCTTCCGCGTAAAGAGCGACACACATGCCAATTACTACCGTGTTTCCATCAACAAGTATGGGGAAACAAGCGGTATGTCTATCCGGTGTCAATGCCCTTACAACCTGGGCGACATCTGCCGGCACGAAGCCGCAGCGCTGTTCCAGCTCCAGGAAATGCTGGACAAAAATCATTTCGAGAGCTTCGACACACAGTTTGATCAGCAGCATACGCTGATTAAAATGAAGTCTATCGATATTAAATCCATTAAACTGCTTACATCCGGTACCATACTGGCAGAGGCAGAGGAAATTGCCAAAAAACATCCCGCCAAAATAAACCTGGCTAAAGATGAAAAGGTAGAAGCTGTACTAACGCTTAACGGGAAAGAGTTTCCGATGATCATCCAACGGAATGAAGAACGGTTTTTTGATACGCATTGCACCTGCGACGAAACAGAACATGCGCTATGCGTTCATAAAACAGCCCTGTTCCTGCAACTCCTGCAGAAAAACGGCCCGTTCTATTTCGATACACTCCGGAACTGGGACAAGGAAAAGAATAAGCTGTTATCACTATACGGCTATTCCCTTACCGATGACCTCGACGGAAAATTTGCCTTCTCCTACATGGATGGCAAACCCTTTCTGCGCGTACTCGACCCTTCCATCAAACGCGTAGATGGCGCTGCCGCAGGCCGGCAACCGGTTACAGCCCCGCCGCCACCGGAAGAGACCATCACCATTACGCAAAGGCTGGCAGCAGTTTTCAACGCCAACGAAACACTGTATCCCTATTTTAAAATAGACCTGGTAAGCGGCGAAATAAACGAAGAACAAACCGCCTTCGTATCACTGGCCAGTAAACTGGATCTTACCAAATACATCGACTTCTACCAGTTCAAGGAAAAAGACCGTGAACTGATAGCGCCTATACGAAAATTACAGGGCACTGAAGTCAGCAAATTCCTCAGCAAAAATTCCCCCTTTGCCGGTATATGGGAAAATATTACGCATGAAAATGCAGAAGAGCTCCCTACCGAAACAAAAGAACTGATGCTGGAATACCTCCATCCCAAACTCGCCAAACTGTTCCCACAGCTGGCAGAACACGGACTGGTATTTGAACTGCCCAACAGGCAGGCCTTCAAAACAAAGAACCTGCAGCAACTGCAGATTGGCGCCGACAGGCTCAAACTGATCATAAAAACCAATACCGGCGATACTCATGTAGACATCAACTGCTATGTGAACATTGAAGGAGAACTGGTAAATGTATCTGAAAATGAATGGGAAAGCCCGTTAATGTTCCTGTACAAACAAGTGATCTATTTGTTTGAAAGCCCGCAGGATGCCCTCCACGTAGAACTTTTCCGCCAGAACGGGCAGCTGCGGATCGCTAACCGGGAATGGCCGGCCTACCTGAAAGATTACCTGCTGCCGCTGAGCCGCCAGTACGATATACAGTTCGATAAAGGACTGCTCGCAGAACTGAAGGATGTAATGCCGGAACCTCGGGTATTCCTGAAAGAGCTCGGCGAAACATTTATCATACAGCCCGGTTTTGCTTATCGGGGCCAGGAAGTGGAGTGGAACGACGAAGGCAAGATCACCGTACAGGAGGGAAATAAAGTGCTCGTTATCCACCGCAATAAAGAAGCAGAAGATGCTTTTGTAAATAAGCTCCGCACTTTACATACTAACTTCGCACAACATGATAACCATAATTATTTTTATCTGCGCGCGAAAGAAGCGCTGAAAAATAACTGGTTCTTCCTGTTCTTCGATGCACTGAAGGAAATGAATGTGCGGGTGTTCGGATTCGATAACCTCCGCAACTTTAAATTCAGCTCGCATAAACCGGTCACCAACCTGCAGATCAGCTCCGGTATCGACTGGTTCGACGCACAGATCGAAGTACTGTATGGTGATCAGAAAGTAAGTATCAAGGATATTAAGAATGCGTTGGCCAACAAACAGAATTATGTTCAGCTGGCGGATGGCTCCCTGGGTCTGCTGCCGGAAGAATGGCTGCGCAAATACTCCCTGCTGTTTAAAGTTGGGGAAGAAAAAGATAAAGGACTTAAGCTCAGCAAATACAACTTCAGCGTGATTGATGAGCTCTATGAGTTTATTGATGATGAAGCCGTAGTGCTGGAACTTGAACAGAAGCGCCGCAAACTGTTGCAGTTCGATGAGATCCGCAGTATTGCCCTGCCGGAAAACCTGCAGGCAACTCTTCGCCCCTACCAGGAAAGCGGCTTCCAGTGGCTGAACTACCTCGATGATATCAAATGGGGCGGTATCCTGGCAGATGATATGGGGTTGGGTAAAACCATCCAGGCCCTCACCTTCCTGCAGTACTACAAGAATAAGCACGAAGGCAAAACAATGGCGCTGATCGTTTGTCCTACCACATTGATCTATAACTGGGAAAATGAGATCAGGAAATTTACACCGGATATCAGGCATCATATTCATCATGGCCCTGCGCGATTGAAATCCTCCGAGGAACTGGGTAAATTTGATGCTATAATCACCACTTATGGTACGCTCCGCAGTGATATTCAGCTGCTGATGAAGCTTGAATTTGACTACGTGATCCTCGATGAATCGCAGGCTATCAAGAATCCGCAGTCGAAAGTAACCAAAGCGGCACAACTGCTTCAAACCAAGAACCGGCTGGCGCTGAGCGGTACCCCCATGCAGAACAATACCTTCGATATTTATGCCCAGATGAACTTCCTGAACCCGGGCATGCTTGGCAGCGTAGACTTTTTCCGCAACGAATTTGCTACGCCCATCGATAAGTTCCAGGATGAAGAAAGAAAGGAACATCTGCGTAAACTGATCTATCCGTTTATCCTTCGCCGTACTAAGGAACAGGTGGCGAAAGATCTGCCGGAAAAAATAGAAACCGTGATCTTCTGCGAAATGGATGCGGAACAACGGCATATTTATGATGCCTACCGTAACACCTATCGCTCCAAGATCCTTGGTGTTATTGAAGATCAGGGTATGGAACGTTCTCAGCTTACCATCCTGCAGGGCCTCATGAAGCTGCGGCAGATATGCGATTCGCCCGCTATACTGAATGATACAGAACAGTATCCGAATCATTCCGTGAAGCTGCATGAGCTTACCCGTGAAATTTCCGAAAACATCGGCAACCACAAAGTGCTGATCTTCTCTCAGTTCCTGGGAATGCTCGGATTGATCCGCGACCGGATGCAACATCTCAAAATACCATACGAGTATTTTGATGGAAGCACTTCCACCGTTGATCGTGAAAAGGCTATCCAGAACTTCCAGCACAACGACGAATGCCGTGTATTCCTTATTTCACTGAAAGCCGGTGGCGTAGGTTTGAACCTCACTGCTGCTGATTATGTATACATCGTAGATCCATGGTGGAACCCGGCTGTAGAACAACAGGCCATTGACCGTACCCACCGTATCGGGCAAACCAAGAATATTTTTGCTTACCGCATGATCTGTAAAGATACCGTGGAAGAAAAAATATTGCAGTTGCAGGAACGCAAAAAGTCACTGGTGAAGGAAATTATTTCTGACGACAGTGGTTTTGTGAAGAAGCTGACGAAAGAAGATGTATTGTATTTGTTTAGTTAGAACAACAATAAACGATTCATAAAGGAGCGGTTTTACGAAAGTAGAACCGCTCTTTTTTTACGACATTTTTTAAAAGATGTTCCTGGCCAGCACTTTCATTTTCTGCATACACCCTACCATTTCTGCATGGTTTGGCCATTGAGCACCTTCTCCACATCTCCCATAAATATTATTTAATAGCCTGGTTATTAGTTAATTAAGAGAGAAAGTAAGCCCCTGTTCCAATGCTGGCACTTCGCTGGCATTACCCTGTTTGTATCAAAACAATTGATCACATGCTACCAGATTCAAAAATCTCCCAATTGATAGGTTTACAGATTCCGGGCTTAACATTTCCCGCAGAACAACAAAAAGGAGCGATCAGCAAGGTGATTCACACCTTTGCCGGTTATACCGGCCGGATGATCAGAAGCGGGCAGCTTCATGAGGTAAAACGTTGTTTTAACGTGGCCGCTGTATTGTATCACAATGGGAGCAGTGCCCTGCGTAACGCCATAGAGGGCGCATTTATGTACACGCTCTCACCCCTCCTCTGCGGAAAACATAAGGAGCTGCTTCCTTTATCACTGAAGAATGTAAGGATTCAACATTTACAAACTATAGCTATTTAAAACACTTTTTATGATGACTATTCTCCTGGTACTGGCGGGATTGGCCTGCTTCGCAATATTCTTCAAATCAGTCGACTATTTTGAAAAGATCTAAACACTGTTATTTATGAACGCATTATTTATTCTGTCACTTTTCGTTTTCGGCTATATGATCTATGTACTGTTGAAACCTGAAAAATTCTGATCGTAGATATCACTCCAACGCCTATACGCAAAGTTTATTTAACTGACTATAAAAATGACAACAGAAATCTCAGGCGTCATTGCCACCTACGGCATCACGCTATTACTTGCCTGGCCACTGTCGAGGTACATTGTAAAGGTATTCAGGGGCGACCGGACCTGGTCCGATTTTATGTCGCCGCTGGAACGCTTCATCTTTAAAATTTCCGGTATCAATCCTGCCGAGGAAATGAACTGGAAACAACACATGAAGGCATTGCTCACCATCAACCTTGTATGGTTTGTATATGCCTTTTTTGCGCTGTTCTTCCAGGATAAACTGCCACTGAACCCGGATGGAAATCCCGGGCAGTCGGCTGACCTGGCGTTTAACACCGCCATCAGCTTTATGGTGAACTGTAACCTGCAGCACTACTCCGGTGAAACGGGTGTTACTTATTTCACACAATTATTTGTACTTGCCTTTCTGCAGTTTGTGAGCGCCGCCACCGGCATTGCTGCACTTATAGTGGTTTTCAAAGCCATGAAAGAAAAAACCACTACTAAGCTTGGAAATTTCTGGGATATTTTCCTGAAAACAATCACCCGTATCCTCTTACCAATAAGTATTGTAATTGCGCTGATCTTTGTTTTTAATGGTATGCCAGCCAGTTATGCCGGCAAGGAAGCTATTGTAACCATGCAGGGCGATACAGTGAATGTTTCGCATGGCCCTGTAGCGGGCTTTGTCGCTATCAAACATCTCGGTACCAACGGTGGCGGATGGTTTGGAGCCAACTCTGCACACCCGCTGGAGAATCCTAACTATGTGACCTGGATGACGGAAATGGTAGCACAGGTACTTATTCCTATCGCCATGGTATTTGCACTGGGAATGTTTATACAGCGAAGAAAGTTTGCGATGGTCATCTTCGGGATCATGACCATCGGGATGATATGCCTGCTGGTCCCTTCCATGCAGCAGGAAATGGCTGGTAACCCTGCCATAGCCCATATGGGCATTCAACAGGCCACGGGGGCAATGGAAGGTAAGGAGGTACGCTTTGGCGCTGCAGCTACGGGTTACTGGAGTACGGTCACTACTATTATTTCAACCGGTTCTGTATGCGGCTGGCACGATAGTACCATGCCTATGACCGGTATGATGCAACTGCTGGGTATGATGCTGAATTGCTTTTATGGCGGTTGCGGTGTAGGTATTCTCAATTATTACATCTTTATTATTATCGCTGTGTTTATATCGGGCCTGATGGTGGGCCGTACGCCTGAATTTATGGGTCATAAACTGGAGGCAAGGGAAGTAAAGATAGCTGCCATTATTACGCTGCTGTCGCCATTCCTGATACTGGCAGGTACTGCTTTATCGTCGTGGGTATTATCACATTACCCCGATGCCAACTGGGCGGTGAAACCATCGGCCTGGCTAAATAATCCCGGCTATCACGGTTTTTCTGAAATGCTCTATGAGTATACTTCTTCCAATGCCAATAACGGTTCTGGTTTTGAAGGTTTGGGAGATGGAAACGTTTTCTGGAATGTATCTACCGGTTTTGTGCTGATCCTGGGCAGATTCCTGCCTATAATCGGGCCGGTGGCTATTGCCGGGCTGATGGCCTCCAAGAAATACATACCTGAATCTGCCGGTACGCTGAAAACAGATTCACTCACTTTTGGAGCGATGACCTTTGCGGTGATCATTATCCTCACTGCCTTGTCTTATTTCCCGGCGCTGGCACTGGGCCCGATCGCAGAGTATTTTTCCCTGTAATTTTTTAATGACTGATTACCATGAAGCATGATAATAAATTGTTTCCGAAAGAACTGGTGATGGAGAGCCTGAAGCAGTCTTTCGTAAAACTGAATCCAAGATTAATGTTCAAAAACCCGGTGATGTTCACCGTGGAAATAGGCACTGCCGTAATGCTGATAGTAGCGCTGTATGCGATCTTTACCGGTAACAGGGAACAAGGCAGCGTGGCATATAATGTGGCTATTTTTGTGATACTGTTCCTTACCGTGCTGTTCGCCAACTTCGCAGAAGCTATTGCAGAAGCACGTGGTAAAGCACAGGCAGAAAGCCTCCGCAAAACAAGAGAAGAAACACCCGCCAAAAAAGTAGAACTGGTAGGCGAAATCTTCACCAATGAAATAAAAATTGTTTCTTCTTCTTCCCTGCGCAAGGGCGACATCTTCGTATGCGACCCGGGCGATATTATTCCCGCCGACGGTGAAATAGTACAGGGTTTGGCCAGTATCGACGAATCGGCCATCACCGGTGAAAGCGCGCCGGTGATCCGGGAAGCCGGCGGCGACAAATCCAGTGTGGTGGGCGGTACCAAAGTATTGTCCGACCATATTAAAGTAAGGGTAAGCACAGAACCGGGAGAATCTTTCCTTGATAAAATGATTGCCCTCGTAGAAGGCGCCAGCAGGCAGAAAACACCAAATGAAATTGCACTGACGATCCTGCTGGCCAGCTTCACCCTGGTGTTTATTATTGTATGCGTAACGCTGAAACCATTTGCTGATTATGCACAAACGCCCATCACCATTGCGGCTTTTATCTCTCTCTTTGTATGCCTTATCCCTACTACCATTGGTGGTCTATTATCAGCTATCGGTATTGCCGGAATGGACCGCGCACTGCGTGCAAATGTGATCACCAAATCAGGGAAAGCCGTGGAAACTGCCGGCGATATAGATGTGCTGCTGCTGGATAAAACCGGTACCATCACTATCGGTAACCGTAAGGCCACTAACTTTTATGCTACCAATGGTATTCCTGCTGCAGAATTTATCCGCCTCTGCGCACTCAGCTCCTTATCGGATGAAACGCCGGAAGGAAAATCCATCGTGGAACTGGCCGGCAAAGAAGTAGTTAGTAAATTATCTGTAAGTGGCGCCAGCCTGGTGAAATTCACCGCAGAAACACGCAGCAGCGGAATAGACCTGCCCGATGGAAGCCGTATCCGCAAAGGTGCTTACGATGCTATACGCCGGCTGGCAGAAAAGGAAGGATTTACTTTCCCCGCAGAAACACTGGCTAAAGTGGAATCTATTTCAAAAGACGGCGGTACGCCACTGGTGGTAGCACTCAACAGCAAAGTGCAAGGGGTGATAGAATTGCAGGATATCATTAAGCCCGGTATCAGCGAGCGTTTCGACCGCCTGCGTAAAATGGGCGTGAAAACGGTGATGGTAACCGGTGATAATCCGCTTACTGCCAAATACATTGCCACCAAAGCCGGTGTGGACGACTTCATCGCGGAAGCTAAACCGGAAGACAAAATGAGCTATATCCGGAAGGAGCAGAATGAAGGCCGCCTCGTAGCCATGATGGGCGACGGTACCAATGATGCGCCTGCCCTGGCCCAGGCCGATGTAGGCGTAGCCATGAACAGTGGCACCCAGGCTGCCAAGGAAGCCGGCAACATGGTGGATCTTGATAACGATCCTACCAAACTGATTGAAATCGTGGAAATCGGAAAACAGCTGTTGATGACACGCGGCACTCTTACCACCTTTTCCATCGCCAATGATGTGGCGAAATATTTCGCTATCGTTCCCGCCTTATTTATGGCGTCTATACCGGCCTTGCAGGGCATCAATATCATGAAACTGCACAGCCCCGAAACGGCCATCCTCAGCGCGGTGATATTTAACGCTATCATTATCCCGATGCTGATCCCGCTGGCTTTACGCGGGGTGGCTTACAAACCCATCGGCGCCAGTGCATTGCTTCGCCGTAACCTGCTGATCTATGGCGTTGGCGGTATCATAGCGCCGTTCATTGGTATCAAGCTGATTGATATGCTGATCGCGCTTTTCATGTAATTATAAACTGATAAAATTTAAAGAGATGAAAAAATATCTTTGGCCTTCTGTAAAACTCACATTGTTACTCGTGGTATTACTGGGAGGGTTATACCCGCTGTTCATTGCTGCTGTGGCTAAAATGGCCCCCGGCGCAGGCGATGGTATCAAAGTAACACATAACGGAAGAGTAGTGGGTTATGAAAACATTGCGCAGAAATTCAGTGACGATAAATATTTCCAGCCCCGCCCTTCTACCGTGGATTATAATGCTGCCGGGTCCGGTGGCTCCAATAAAGCGGCCGGTAACCCCGACTACCTGAAAACAGTGCAGGAAAGGATCGACTCCTTTATGGTACACAATCCTGATGTTAAAAGAGAGAACATCCCCGCAGAACTGGTTACCGCCTCTGCCAGCGGGTTAGACCCACACCTCACTCCTGCTGCCGCCTATGTACAGGTGCCACGTGTAGCGAAGTTAAGAGGTATCTCCGCCGGTAAGCTGAAACAACTGATCGACGCCAATACTCAGGGGCCTTTAATGGGGCTGTTTGGTTTATCTACTGTGAACGTATTAAAACTGAACATAGCGCTCGATGATATGAAATAGGGCGCTGTCCTTTTATTCCTTTAGCCTGTGAACGTCTTGTGAAAAACTCTTAGCTGGTAACCTGTCGCAGCAGGTTACCAGTGATTCAACTCACGCGAACCTATATATTTAAAATGAAGAAGATTTTATTACTGGCCGGCGCCCTGGCAGCTGCTATTACTATGTTTGCACAGGATGCTCCGCCACAAGAAAAAGAGAAAGGAAAAGTGACCTTTTCCGGCTATGCCGAAGCCTATTACAGCTATGACCTGAACAACCCGGAGAATCATATGAAGCCCGGGTTCCTGTACAACTATAACCGTCATAATGAATTAAACCTTAACCTGGCAATGGTGAAAGCCACCTATACATCAGACAGGGTCCGGGCCAACATAGGACTAATGGCAGGTACTTATCCGCAATACAACCTGTCGGCAGAACCTACCCTCATGCAATATGTATACGAAGCCAATGTTGGTATCCGCGTAGGTAAAAATGTTTGGATCGATGCAGGGGTGATGCCTGCGCATATCGGTTTTGAAAGTGCCATCGGGAAAGACTGCCCTACCCTTACCCGGAGCATCCTGGCAGAGAACTCACCGTATTACGAAACTGGCGCCAAAGTAACCTGGACGCCCAACGATAAATGGTCGTTTGCCGCCATGTACCTGAACGGATGGCAAAGGATCAAAAAAGTGGATGGCAACCAAACCCCTTCTTTTGGTACACAGATCACCTTTAAGCCAACAACAAAAATATTGCTTAACTGGAGCACTTATATCGGTAATGATCTGCCAGACAGTGCACGCCAGATGCGCTACTTTAATAATGTTTATGGTACCTTTAGTATAACAGATAAATTCAGCCTCATTACAGGATTCGACTACGGATTGCAGCAGAAAGCCAAAGGATCGTCGGACTTCAACAGCTGGTACAGCCCCGTTGTAATTGCCAGGTATGCGTTTACAGATAAATTTGCAATGGCAGGCCGTGTGGAACACTATAATGATCAGAACGGTGTTATTATAAGTACCGGTATACCGGAAGGCTTTCAAACTACCGGTTACTCGCTTAACCTTGATTTCACACCGGTAAATAACGTCATGTTCAGGCTGGAAGGCAGAACATTTAATGGAAAGGATAAAACATTCATGAAAGGAACAACGCCGGAAAACACCAATACTGCTGTCACAGCTTCATTAGCAGTATGGTTCTAACCAGATAATAATGACAGAAAAAGAACACTCCGTACAACAGTTTCTTAACCTGGCCAATCGCGCCGGCAGGGGAAAGTTTAAGATCTATATCGGTATGAGCGCCGGTGTAGGTAAAACCTACCGCATGCTGCAGGAAGCGCATACCATGTTAAGAAACGGGGTGAATATCCAGATTGGTTATATTGAAACCCACGGGCGTGCGGAAACGCATGCCCTGCTGGATGGCCTGCCCCAGATACCCCGCAGGCAGGTATTCTATAAAGGGAAGATGCTGGAAGAAATGGATCTTTCTACCATCCTGCTCCTGGCGCCCGACTGGGTAGTGGTGGATGAACTGGCACACAGCAACATACCCGGCTCCAAAAATGAAAAACGCTGGCAGGATGCGGTAGACCTGCTGAATGCAGGGATCAATGTTATTTCTGCAGTAAACATACAGCATATTGAAAGCATTAACCAGGAGGTGAAATCCATCACCGGCGTGGAAGTGCAGGAGCGCGTTCCGGACCTGGTGCTGCAAATGGCTGATGAAGTAGTGAACATCGACCTCACAGCTGATGAGCTGATCACCCGCCTGAAAGAAGGTAAGATCTATGACCGCTCCAAAGTAGAGAGCGCACTGAGTAATTTTTTCCAGGCAGATAAGATCCTGCAATTGCGGGAACTGGCATTGAAGGAAGTAACCACACAGGTGGAAAGAAAAGTGGAGATACAGATCCCCCGTAACATGCAGATGCGCCATGAAAGCTTCCTGGCCTGTATTTCCACCAACGATGAAGTAGCCCGGAAGGTGATCCGCAAAACAGCCAGGCTGGCTGCCTATTATCATGCCGATTGGTTTGTATTGTATGTGCAAACACCTGGCGAGAGCGCTGATAAAATTGCACTGGCTGCCCAACGCCATCTTATCAATAACCTGAAACTCGCTACAGAACTGGGTGCTGAGGTTATACAGGAGCACAACGCCAAAGTATCGGAAGCTATTATTAACATTGCATTGGAAAAACGGGTCACCACAATTTGTATGGGAAAACCGCATATCAATCTTTTCCGGATCATTTTGCGTACTAACCTGTTTAATCAATTGTTGAAAACGCTTTCTTCCAACGATATCGATATTATCATATTATCATGAGCACGTTCAGATTAAAAACAAAGATTACGCTTGGGGTATTGTTCCTGTACATCATGCTGCTGGTGGTGAGCATACTTGGCTATTACTATCTGAACCGCCTGAACGAAAAGGCGAAGTTTATTCTGAAGGATAACTATGAATCATTGGAGTACGCGAAAAATATGCTGGCAGCTCTGGAAGATCTGCCGGCACATCGTGCTGCTGCTATGCAAACTTTTTCCCTTAACCTCAAAAAGCAGCAGGCAAACGTAACAGAAAGAGGTGAGAAAGACGCTACTGCAGCAGTTGCCCGCATTTTTGAACTGCTGCAAAAAGATTCTACTGTAGAAATAAGCGCCATAAAAAAGAATATCTATACCATTATGGATGTTAATATGGCGGCCATTGTGGGTAAAAATGAAAAGGTAAAGAAAACGGCGGATAACGCATTGCTTTATATTGCTATTATCAGCGGTCTTTGTTTCGTGCTGGGCTTTACTTTTGTTTATAATTTCCCTGGGTATATTGCCAACCCAATAGGTGCGCTCACACAAGGCATAAAAGATATCGCCAACAAACAATATGGGAAGAGGCTCTACTTTAAATCCGGTGATGAGTTCGGCGATCTGGCCACTGCTTTTAATACAATGGCCCAGCGGTTGGATGAATACGAACATAGTAACCTGGCGCGTATTGTGTTTGAAAAGCAGCGCGCGGAAGCCGTGATCAGCAGTCTAAAAGACGCCACTATAGGATTTGACGTGAATAACGTTATCCTGTTTGCCAACATCCCTGCATTACAACTGCTGAATATGCAGGAGAAAGACCTGATAGGGCAGGCGGCGGAAGAAATCTCCAAACGAAACGACCTGCTGCGTTTCCTTGTGAATACAAGCGAAAATGCACCCCTTAAGATAGTAGTGGATGGAAAAGAATGTTTCTTTACCCGGGAAACAACAGATATCCGGCATGAAGAAAAACGTATAGGCTATGTAGTGATCCTCCGGAATATTACCACTTTCAAAGAGCAGGATATTGCGAAAACACATTTTATTGCTACTATTTCGCACGAGCTGAAAACGCCATTGGCAGCGTCGGACTTCAGTATTAAGCTCCTGGAGGATGAACGCACCGGAGTGCTCAGCGAAGAGCAGAAAGAGCTGCTGGATAGTTTGAAGCAGGATAACCGCCGCATGATAAAAATTGTGAGCGAACTGCTTGACCTGTCGCAGGTGGAAAGCGGTAATATACAGCTGCAGCCACAACCTGTTGCAGCTATGAACATTGTGCAGTACGCCATGGATACTGTTCGGAAACAGGCTGCCCAGCGGGAAATTACCATCCGTACCCAGGTCCCCGATACTTTACCAAAGGTGCTGGCCGATGTGGAAAAAACAGCCTGGGTACTGGTGAACCTGTTAACCAATGCTATCCGCTATTCCGCTCATGGCGCTGCTATAGACCTGGCGGTGACTTCTACCGGAACAGAAATGTTATCATTTGTGGTACAGGACTACGGGAAAGGTATACCTGAAGCTTTCAGGGGAAAGATCTTTGAAAGATTTTTCCAGGTGCCGGGAATGAAGGGCCAGGGAAATGGGCTGGGACTGGCCATTTCGAAGGAATTTATTGAAGCCCAGGGAGGCATTATTGGTGTAAACAGCGAGGAAGGAAAAGGAAGCCGTTTTTATTTTACACTTCCGGAAGCATAAATTTTTCAGGCTTGTTCAATATGTGCTTTTACAAGATGTACATGCCGGTAATAGATGTTCATAATTTCCTGCAGCCGGTCAGGGATGCTGTCCAGGTGCTCTTCCAGCCTTGCATCCCTTTCAATAGACCAGGCAACTTCCGATGCATACTGCATACCTGCCATGTTCAGGTTAAATTTCATCTGGTGAGCCAGCATATAAAGTGGCTGCCAGTCTTTTTCTGCCACCAGCTGGCTCATCTCTGAAAATTTCTGGGGAATGCTATCCATGAGCTCTTCCAGCATTATTTTTACATGCTCTTTCTCGCCCGACATCATACTGTATACAGCAGAAAAATTCAGTTCGCTGAGCGGTGTAATTACCGCCTCTTCTTTTACGGGAGCCGGTTCAGGTGCCTGTTCCCCCAATCCTCTCAGGATCTTATGAAACAGGTCGGCACGGTCAAATGGTTTTGAGATGTAATCATTCATACCTGCTTCCAGGCAGCGTTCTTTTTCGCCTTTCAGCGCGGAGGCAGTCATAGCGATCATATAAGTTTGAATACCTTTCGCGCGTATGGCCTGTGTAGCCTGGTACCCGTCCATTCCAGGCATCTGTATGTCCATGATAATACAATCGTATTGTTTATAGTCCAGCATTTCAAGTGCCCATTTGCCGCTGTTAACCACATCTGTTCTGGCGCCGGCATTGCGTAGCGTATGGAATACCACCTGTTGGTTAATGTCGTCATCTTCCACTACCAGTATGGTTTTTCCCTGTAGTGGTTTTTCTATGTGATGCAGGTGCCCTTTCTCATCCTTACCGGCAATGTTTTCATTGTTCCGCTCGAATGGCAGTTCAAAGTAAAAGGTAGCCCCTTCGTTCAGCTGGCTGTTCACCCGGATAAAGCCATGTTGCAGGGTAATGAGCTCCCGGGTGATGGCTAATCCCAGGCCGGTACCGCCATACTTGCGGGTATTGTCTGCATGTGTTTGGGAGAAACTTTTAAAGATCAGCTCATGCTGTTCAGGATCAATGCCAATGCCGGTATCTTTTATCTCAAAGCCCAGCCGTAGGGCGTTGGCATCTTCTTTTACCAGTGATACTTTCACGCTTATTTTTCCGGCAGGCGTGAATTTAATGGCGTTTTCCACGAGGTTGGTGACTATCTGCTGGAGTCGCACCTCATCTCCCAGCATGTAAGGCGGGATCGCCTTATCTATCTCATCAAAAAATGATAATCCTTTTTGTTGGGCCTGGAGTTTCAGGGGAAAGAGGGCATTGTCCATTACCTCATAGATATCAAATGGTTCCCGGAGCAGCAGCAGTTTACCGGCTTTTATTTTTGAGAAGTCGAGGATTTCGTTGATGATCACCAGCAGGCGGTTAGCGGATGTTTTAATGGCGCCGGTGTATTCCAGTTGCAGGGGCGACAGCTGGCTTTGCTGCATCAGGAGGTTGGTCATGCCAATAATACCGTTCATGGGCGTACGAATTTCGTGGCTCATATTGGCCAGGAACATTTCCTGTGCGCTGATGGCTTCCTGTGCCAGGTTATTGGCATTTTCAATAGCGGCGATATAGTTGTTCTTTTCCGTGAAATCCTGTCCTATACCGCAGATACCGATCATTTCACCCTCTGCGTTCCTGAGCGGGAATTTGGTGATGAGGAAGTGATAGATTTTATCATTAACGGTAAAGCTCTGTTCAGATTTAACCCTCGTGCCGGATGTAATTACTTCCCGGTCAAGAGCCGTATACCGTTGTACCCAGTCGTAAGGCAGTTCTGCATCTGTTTTACCGATAATATCCTTTTTATCTATGCCGTGTACTTCGGAGAACCGGTTGTTCACAAGCAGGTATTTTCCGGGCATATCTTTTATGAACATCATTGATGGCATAAAGTCGATAATAGCGTCCAGCCGTTCCTGGAGATACATTACCTGGTCTTCGTTTCTTTTTTCCTTGTCGATATCCCTTACAATGCATTGGAATTCTTTTACCCGGCCGTCTTCCCCATAAACCAGGGCAGCCATCTGCTCCACCCATTTTTTTGTGCCGGAACGGGTAATGATTTCAAACTCCTGGGAGGTATAGTCGTCGCCGGTTTTAACCTGGTTCATGTAAAAAGCTTCCAGTCGTTTCCAGGTGGGCTCGTCAAGGAACATGGAGTAGTGTTTACCGACGAGTTCCGTATTGGTATAACCCGTCATTTCAGCGGCGCGTTTGCTCACATAGGTAAAGATGCCATCCACCTGCGATTTATACAGGATCAGCTCTGTTTCTTCTGCCAGTCGCAGGAAAGATTGCTCTCTTTTGTACAACTGGTTATTTCTCTGCTTCTGTTTTTTGAACATCCGGTATAAATAGCGTGATTCGCCCAGTAGCAGTACCAGGGTGAACAGGCTGATGGTAATGGTTGTCCAGAAGGAGTACAGCGTATAGTGGTTGTCTTTATCTATCCGTGTAATCAGTTTGGTCCGGTTTTCCCGCATGAAATCATTTACTTCTTTCCTGATGCTGTCGCGGAACAGGGCGTTTTCAGGTGCAATAGCCAGTTGCCTGGCCAGTGCCGGTTGGGAGGAGGCCAGGGCAAGGATACGCCTGTTGTAATTAATTTTTTTCCGGAGAAGTGTACTGAAGTTGTCCAGTATTTTTTGAGAAACCGTATCACCGGGCATGCTGGCGGCAACAAATTGCAGAATGTGCAGCATACTGTCTGGCAGGGCATAGTTGGTTGCCGGAATAGTAGCCTGGTTCATCAGCAGCATATCGCGGATGCTGTTGGTGTAATTATTATCCAGCATCGCCGCTTGTCTTACTTTATCGATCAGAAGGTTGGTTTGTATCATGCTTTCAGCAGCGCTCCTGCTTCTTTTTTTTATCACCCAGGCATAGTATACAAAACCGATGAGCGCCATAAATACTACCAGGATAAGTACGAGAACCGTATTTACAATTTTTTTCATGCGTACATTTTCAACGACTCTTTAATAGTATTGGCAGGGGTTATGGGGGTGGTGATGGATTATTTATTCAAATTAGGATATTTTGCGGCAATATTGCTGTTCATCTTGTTCAGTATAACGTGGAGATCAGGAAAAGATTATGGTGGCCGATATTTGTTTTTCTGTTACTTTCGGCCTGCGAATGTATTATCGGGATGAATGTTTTTGCAATATTTTAACCAATTGTGTTACAATCATTCCATTATATTTGCCTAATATTCTTTTTCCTAAGTATGTATAATATATGAAGAAAATAATTTTTACCCTGGGTCTGATAGCTGTTTCTATTGGAGTTTTTGCGCAGGATGGTGGCTCGCCGATGAATAAAGCGGTTAATAAGGTTACCCATTCCAACGACTTTTTGATGGTACAGTTATCATACGATGGCTGGGCTGGTGCGCCTGACAGTATTAAGAGCGGCCTTAACAGGGGTTTTAATATCGCCCTGATGTACGATTTTCCGTTCAAGAAGTCCAAATTGAGCATGGCAGCGGGTTTAGGCTTCAGTACCAGCGGTGTTTACCTGAAAGATCATACGATGGATATACAGGGGAAGCTGAATCCCAACCAGGTATCTTTCCCCACCTCTACTGCAAAAAAGAATAAAGTAGCTACCACTTACCTCGAAATTCCTATTGAATTAAGATACCGCAGTGTGCCCGATAACGCCAATAAAGGCTTTAAAGCCGCTATCGGTGTGAAAGTGGGCGCCCTTGTGGATGCCCATACCAAGATTAAATATACCGGCGCCAACGGCAGCAAGGATATTGATAAAGATGCCAACAGGGGATTCTTTAACCCATGGCGCTTTGCGGCAACCGGCCGTGTAGGTTATGGTAATTTTGCCCTCTTCTGTGCATATTCCCTGAATCCGTTGCTGAAAGACAATGCCAGCAACAACCTGGATATCAGGCCTTACCAGATCGGTATTTGCTTAAGCGGATTGTAACAGCCTCAGGGCTTTTATATAAAGGAAACGGCCCGGGTACAGTACCCGGGCCGTTTTTATTGGAAGATGATCTGAGCGGTTGGCTTACTCCCCTTTAAATACAGGCTTTCTTTTTTCGAGGAAAGCCTGTATGCCTTCAGCATTATCCGTGGAGTTGCCTGCAATTTCCTGGCAATAAGCCTCGTATTCAAGCACCTCATCCAGGTTGTCTGTCATGCCTTTGGTGAGCATTTTTTTCATGAGTGCAATGGCTTTAGTAGGTGCGGCAGCGTAATAAGCGGCTTCCGCCTGCACGGTGGCATCCAGTTCTGCTGCGGGCACCACTTTGTTTACCAGTCCCATTTTCAATGCTTCCGCCGCAGGGATCTTACTGGCTTTGGTAGCCAGTTCAAAGGCCCGGTGGTAGCCAACGGTGCGGGGCAGGAAATAGGAAGACCCGGAATCCAGTACCAGTGCAATGTTCACAAAGATCTCTATCATGGTGGCTTCTTCGCTGGCAATAATCATATCACAGGCCAGTGCAATGGAGCATCCTGCGCCGGCGGCCACGCCATTAAGCCGGCAGATAACCGGCTTAGGCATGTTGCGGATGGCGCGTATAATAGGGTTATAGCGCTTATGCAAAGATTCGCTCAGGTCGCGTTTCCCTGACTCCATAGATGCCTTGAGATCCTGCCCGCTGCTGAAAGCCTTTCCGGCGCCGGTTAGCACTACTACCCGCACTGCCGGATCTTTTTCTGCTTTTTTTAATGCGTCCTGCAGCTCATAGCTGAGCGGGTCATTGAAGGCATTGTATACTTCAGGTCTGTTTAAAGTAATGGTAGCAATACCATCCCGGATATCCAATAATAAGGCAGTCATGGTAATATGATTTACAGGGTTTCTTTTAGCCAGTTAAAGAATTCACGTTGCCATACAATGGCGTTCTGCGGTTTTAATACCCAGTGATTTTCTTCCGGGAAATACAGCAGCTTGCTTTTGATCCCTTTCAGCTGTGCCAGCTGGAAGGCCTGCAGTCCCTGTTCAATAGGAACGCGGAAGTCGATGCCTCCCTGGATGATAAGAATGGGTGTATTCCATTTATTGGCATATTCACTTGGATTAAAATATTTGTAACCGTTGGCATTGGCAGGGTCCCAGTAGGCGCCGATGTCCCAGTTGGCAAACCACAGTTCTTCTGTAGTGCCGTACCAGCTTTTCAGGTCAAATAAGCCATCATGGGCAATAAAGCTTTTAAAGCGGTTTTCGTGTACGCCTGCCAGCATATATACGGAGTAGCCGCCGTAACTGGCGCCTACAGCGCCCAGGCGGGCTTTATCCACATAGGTTTCCCTGCTTACGTCATCAATGGCGCTGAGGTAATCTTTGATGGGTTGTCCGCCCCAGTCCTTGCTGATGGAAGCATTCCATTCTACCCCATGCCCCGGCATGCCCCTTCTGTTTGGCGCCACTACTATGTAGCCCTGGGATGCCATCAGCTGGAAATTCCAGCGGTAAGAGTAGAACTGGGATACGGCAGATTGAGGGCCGCCCTGGCAATACAGCAGGGTAGGATATTTTTTTGCAGGATCAAAATCCGGTGGGAAAATCACCCAGGTAAGCATATCCTTGCCATCAGTGGTTTTTACCCAGCGTTTTTCAATTTTGCACATACCTATTTTATCGTAAGCGGCTTTATTTACACTGGTAAGCGGGGTAATGTCGCCTTTCTTCAGGTCTACAGTAAATAGTTCCGCTGCGTGGTTCATATCCGTGCGCGATACTACCATCGTATTGCCGGCCTGGGCCAGCATATCGTTGATATCAAAATCGCCGGTGGTTACCTGGCGTATATGCTTTTCCGTTGTTTGTGCAATATTTTTCTGCAGGGTGATTTCCAGCAGCTGTTCAGTGCCTTTAATCACTGCAAGAAAGTATATTTTTTTCCCGTCGCTGCTGAAGCGGGAGGAAGCGGCGGTACCATCCCATCCTTTGGTGAGGTTGGTAATAACGCCGGTGGCGCGATCCATAATGATCACATCATTTTTGTCTGCTTCATAGCCATCGCGGGCCATGCTTAACCAGGTAAGGTATTTGCCATCCTGGCTGAAAGCCGGCGCCACATCATAGCCCATCATTCCTTCGGAAAGGTTGCGCGTGGTTTTAGTGGCGAGGTTATATTCGTAGATATCAGTATTGGTGCTGACAGCGTAATCTTTCCCGAATTTCTTCTTACAAACATAGATCACACTTTTGCCATCGTGGCTCCAGATCATATCTTCAGGGCCACCGGAAGGCATTTGAGGGCAGTCATAGGGCTCTTCCGCCATAATGTCTATGGGTGTGCCTACTTCGCCATTATTGTAAGTGGCATAAAAAACGTGTGAAAAACTGCCGTCTTCCCAGGTATCCCAGTGGCGGTAGTTCAGGTTATCATAGATCTGTACATTGGATTTTGGAAGATCCGCGTAATGATCGCTGCCGGAAATCTTCTTTATTTTCACATCTTTTGAAAATAAAATATGCTTCCCGTCGGGGGAAATACGGATATTCTGCATACCGCCTTCCACGTTGGTTTTCTGTACCGGATCTGAGCCATCGGCATTCATTTCATACCATTGCCCTTTCAGGGAAAACCCGATCTTATTCCCGGGTAAAACGGCTACATCGCCTTCTGCACCGGGTGTTTGGGTAAGCTGTTTCGCAGCGCCGCCCGACAGTGGAATAGCGTAGAGGTTCTTCTCGCTTTTGTTTTCCGTCATATTGACCTGGGATACGCCATAGATAACGGTTTTCCCGTCAGCGCTCAACGCTTCCCCGCTCACCCGTCCAAGTTGCCATAGCAATTCGGGTGTCATCTTATCCTGGGCTACTGCCATAGTTGATATTAATAGTCCTGTCAGTAAAAAAGGTTTAAACATGATATCGAAAGGTTGTTTTGGATCGGGTAAATGTAGGAAGAAATGGCTTAGCGATTAAATTCTCTGTAAATTTGCTCCAAATTCAGAAATAACTTGATTGAGAAAAAACAGGTAGTACAAAAAGAGGAAAGAGCCGTTATAGTAGGCGTTATCACTAAAGACCAGACAGAGCGCCAGGTAAATGAGTTCCTGGATGAGCTGGTGTTCCTGGCGGAAACCGCAGGTGCTGCCACTGTTAAGCGCTTTACCCAGCGGCTGGCCCATCCCGACAGGGCCACCTTTGTAGGAAAAGGCAAGCTGGAAGAGATCCAGCAGTTTATTGCAGGCAGGGATATATCACTCGTTATATTTGATGATGAGCTAACGGGCTCTCAGATCGCTAATATTGAAAAGGTGCTTAAGGTTAAAGTAATAGACCGCAGTGACCTGATCCTGGATATTTTTGCACGGCGCGCACGCACAGCCCAGGCCAGAGTGCAGGTAGAGCTGGCGCAGTACCAGTACATTTTACCCCGACTGCGTGGTATGTGGAGCCACCTGGAAAGACAGGGGGGCGGTATCGGCAGCAGGGGCCCGGGTGAAACGGAAATTGAAACAGACCGCCGTATTGTGAAAGATAAAATAGCGCTCCTGCGTAAACGGCTGGAGGATATAGACCGGCAATCCCTTACCCAGCGTAAGGAACGCGGTGAATTTATCCGGGTGGCGCTCGTAGGTTATACCAACGTGGGCAAAAGCACGCTCATGAACCTGCTCAGTAAGAGTGAAGTATTTGCGGAAAACAAACTGTTTGCCACATTGGATACTACCACACGCAAAGTGGTATTCGATCAAACACCTTTCCTGCTCAGCGATACCGTAGGTTTTATCCGTAAACTCCCCCATCACCTGGTGGAAAGCTTCAAATCAACGCTGGATGAGGTGCGTGAAAGCGATATCCTGATCCATGTGGTAGATGTATCCCATCCGCAGTATGAAGAACAGATCGAAGTGGTGAACCGCACGCTGCAGGAACTGAAAGCGTTTGAGAAACCCACTATCATGATCTTTAACAAGATGGACCTGTATGAAGCCAACACCTTTGATAAATGGCTGGAACCGGAAGTGAAACAAGACATCCTTGATAACCTGAAACAGCAGTGGGAAACAAAAACACAGGGAAACTGTGTATTCATATCCGCGCTGGAAAAAAGGAATATCGAAGAATTGCGTAAAACGATCCTTGATAAGGTAACCCAATTGTACAGGGACCGCTTCCCCTACAAAACAGAATTCTTCTACTAATGGCCAAAGAATATTCCTGGTATAAACTGGAAGAAGGCCGTTTACCCTTTGCAGAGAAGGAGATCAGCGTATTGGAGGTAAACGGAAAGAAGATCTGCTGTACCCTGTATGAAGGGCAGCTTTTCGCTTTTGCATTTAAATGCCCCCATGCCGGGGGTATTATGGCCGACGGTGTAATAGATGCCGCTGGTAACATTGTATGCCCCCTGCACCGTTATAAATTCAGTCTTAAGAATGGCTATAACAGCAGCGGTGAAGGATATTACCTGAAAACATACCCTATTGAACAGCGTGAAGACGGGCCCTGGCTGGGCATGGAGAAAAGCGGCTGGTTCTGGTAAAGCAATTATCTTTTTGTTAAGTGTGATCGTCATATTTGAAGTAACCGGTATATGCCTGTAACTTTTCGTTATGCTGACTACAACTGCTACACGCTCATTTGTTCTTTCTGAGAAACAAGTATGGCTGCTCATTATTGCCATGCTGGTACTATTACAATTCAGTGCCCTGTTTGTGCCGATCCTGGAGCCCGACGGCGCCCTGTATGCCGGTATCGCCAAAACTATGGTGATTAAACACGACTATTGGAATCTCTACGCTGATGGCCACGACTGGCTGGACAAGCCTCATTTCCCCTTCTGGATGGCTGCAGTTAGCTTCCGGCTTTTTGGTTTTCACACCTGGTCATATAAATTGCCCGCTATTCTTTTTTTACTGATGGGGGCCTGGTATACCTACCGCTTCGCCTTTCATTTGTATGATGAAAAAGTGGCCCGTTGGGCAGCGTGCATCCTGCTTACTGCTGAACACCTTGTGATTTCCAATAACGATGTGCGTGCAGAACCTTATCTCACCGGGTTGATCATTGCTGCGGTATATCATTTTTATCGCCGTCGCATTTTGCCTGGGGCCCTTTTTACTGCCTTTGCCATCATGACTAAGGGAATGTTTGCGCTGGTGCCTGTTTGCGCCGCTATTGGCGGCCATTTGCTGTTTACGCGCAATTGGAAGGAACTGTTCCACTGGCGCTGGGCAATAGCAGCCATATTAATTGCCCTTTTCATTACCCCGGAACTATATGCCTTGTACCGGCAGTTTGACCAGCACCCGGAGAAAATTGTATTTGGCGCCAGCGGTGTATCGGGTATCCGCTTTTTCTTCTGGGACAGCCAGTTTGGCCGATTTATGAACACCGGTCCTATCAAAGGCTCCGGCGATCCGTTCTTCTTCTTTCACACCCTTCTCTGGGCTTTTCTTCCCTGGTCAGTAATGCTGTACGCGGCAGTTATCATCTTTATGAAAAAATGGAAACAACAAAAGGAGTATTACTGCATTTGCGCAGCCCTGGCCACTTTTGCGCTGTTTTCGCTCTCCCGTTTCCAGCTTCCGCACTACCTGAACATCATTTTCCCGTTTTTTGCGATTCTGACCGCACAGTATATTTTATCGCTGCACACGGAAAAAGGGCTGAAATTCTTCCGGGTTACACAGTATACCATCATTATCCTGGTAGCTGTTGCCGGCGTGGTGATCGATCTTTTATACAAGCCAGCCATGCATTATGCCTGGCTGCTACTGGCCGGAGCCCTGCTCCTGCTATACCTGTTGCTGCATTACTGGCTGGATAAATCTACCCGGCAGGCCGTGTTTTACCGTACCATTTCCATCAGCATTTTGCTGAACCTGTACCTGAATACCATTTTATATCCCGATATGATGCAGTACCAGAGCGGAAGTACGGCCGCTGCTTATGCCAATACGCATCTTCCGGGTAAAAGTATAGGGCTGTACCAGGCCAATTCCTACGCATTCGATTTTTATTTGCAGGCCCCTGTGCTTCGCCCGGATTCAGCATCAGGGCTCATTTTCACCACCCCTGATGCAGTAGCTTCGCTACAGCGGCAGGGATATACCTGTACCGTTATCCAGTCGTTCCCGCATTTTTATGTGAGCAAACTGGATCTGCCTTTTGTCCGGAGGGCTACGCGGGCGGGGGCTTTAGGAGAAAGGCAGCTGGTGGCAGTAAAAAAATGAGATTGCCCTAAGCCTTATTGGAGGCGGCTTTCGGGGAGAGGCTCAAAAAAATTTTTAGAAAAGTGAAATAAGATTTTGCAAAAATGAAAATTTCCCTATTTTTGCAATCCCAAATCGCGCAAACGATACGGGAAACACTCCTCCTTAGCTCAGTTGGTTAGAGCATCTGACTGTTAATCAGAGGGTCGCTGGTTCAAGTCCAGCAGGGGGAGCGAAGAAAGAGCCTGGCAATTTGCCAGGCTCTTTCTGTGTTAATAGATATAGGGATAACGGGGATCAACTTGATCCAGTTTTAGGATCAAGTTGAAAAGTTGGGGGATATGTAAAAAAATAGTTTTTTTGCACCCAATTAAGATTAATAGCCGTGGATAAGAATTTTAGCCTTCTGATCGAGGCCCTGCTACCAGAAGGGATTTTATATTATTTCGAGATAACTGATGCTTGTCAAAGTGAGACTGAAATAAGTATTTATTTAGAAGAAAAGAATATTGTTCCAGCTGAGCATCAGCATAAAAAACTTCACGCCAAAGACTTTCTTCCTCCCGTTGCTGTTCAGGATTTTCCTATCCGCAGAAAGAAGGTTACTTTATATGTAAAGCGGCGTCGGTGGGAGGTTGTAGCCACCGGAGAAACAGTAACAAGAGATTGGGAAATAGTGAAAAAAGGAACGCGAATGACATTGGAATTCGGTTATTTTTTAAAAGGACTACTTAGATAATCACCCCATCAGCCCCGTTCAACTTGGCCATCTTTACAATGTTGACGGTAAACAACTCGGGCAACAATACAAACATCATTTAAGTGATTTTTCCAGTTGGGAGCAGAAAGAACATGCTACTGAATGGATGCTTTTTGAACAAAACATTGGTGCCGCTTTAAGTATAGACGAGACAGCCTTTTCCAGTGGAGAACTGTATACAATTGTCACTAATAAGCTGGCCAAAGGGCGCAAAGGCTCAATAGTGGCTATGATCAAGGGCACTCAGTCTGAATTTCTGAAAGAAATACTATTTAAAATCCCTAAACGCCTGCGTAGGATGGTACAAGAAGTTACCATTGACATGTCTGGTAGTCTCAATAGCGCTGTTAAAGCCTGTTTTCCTAACGCCCATCGGGTAATAGATCGCTTCCATGTGCAGCACCTGGCTTTTGAAGCGGTACAGGAGATCAGAATAAAACATCGTTGGGAGGCCCTGGAACAGGAGAATCTGGAATATGAGCAGGCAAAACGAAATGCAGTAAGGTGGGAGCCTGCCAGACTTCCCAATGGGGACACAACCAAGCAACTGCTGGCCAGAAGCAGATATTTACTATTTAAACATCCCCGATTATGGACCAGAGAGCAGCAGCAGAGAGCCGAGCTTTTATTTAGTCATTATCCTCTTATTCATAAATCCTATCAGCTATCCCTGCGTCTGGGCGAGGTTTACAGACATTGTAAGTGTAAAGAAGAAGCATTTAAGAAGCTGGCATTGTGGTATAATGACGTGGAGGAAGCGGGGATTTTATCCTTCAAGACCGTTGCCAGGACTATCAGAACTCACTATCTGGGTATCCTCAACTTCTTCAACAACAGAGCCACCAATGCGGCGGCAGAATCATTCAATGCAAAAGTAAAGTCCTTTAGAAATGCACTACGAGGGGTGCGGGATGTAGAATTCTTTCTTTATAGATTGACTAAACTTTATGCCTAAAATTTATGCCCATCCCCCAACTTTTCAACTTGATCCCAATTAGGGTTTTAAAACTTTTGCTCACTCCAAAACTATAAGATGATACCCGATGAGTGGCCTATAAGGTCATTTGGGTTTCAAAATGGGTATCAAAACAAAGAAGCTCTATGCTGAAACCTTCAATGTGGAGTATCTCGCAAAACCAACGAAACCCAAGAGGTGTCTTGCCCCCAAATGTAGAACACAGTGTAAACCGGTAAAATGTAAATAGGTCATCGGAGTTACTAAGGCTAAGGTTAAATCAGGGAATGTTTGTGATGAATATTTTGTGATTATCTTATTTTGCTCCAATAAATCATTCAGCAATTGGGTAGGTAATTGTCTCATTCAGTGAGCGAAAGGAAATGGAAACGAATCCAAATGAAACATAAGCCTGCGCTTAGCGCGGGCTTTATTTATTTAATCTAGTTCATAAATAATATCAGTCTTTACTTATGATCGGTATAAGATCTATCCTCATGATTTTATGATGGGAGAGATATGATTATGAGTATGATAATTGATCCTATGATTACCCTTTAAATCCCGTCTCAGCTTCATACGCCAGCAGCCGTTTGCGTTGAACCAATATCTCAATATATTTGTTTTTCGCATTTTCACTTAAAAAGCTATGTTGAACCAACTTAATGGCCTCAGGGGTTTTGCTGATGATTTTGTTAATTACCTGCCGGGCCAGAGAGACAGGAATGCCAGCCTTTTCAGCAAACACAATAAAAGATACACCGGTATACATTCCAACATCATAATAGGTTGCTTCATCATAATCTTTATCATATAAACCACCGTGAAGCCCCAGGTGATTATCATCAAGATGCAGTTTGGTGCATAACAGATCATAGGCTGGTGAAAGGATATAATCCCCCTGCCTGGTTTCCATTAGCGAAAAGTTTTTAAGATGGGCATCTCCGTTAGCAATAAGGTAGTTAACTATCAACAGCTGGAAAAATTCCATAAGCACTACCGGGGTTGCCACTGTGTATTGTTTGATCAGATTTGCAATATCCAGGTATGAAGCATTATACTTGAAATTCACTCCTTCCCGCTCCGGTGATTTGCCCATCAGGGCAGCGAAATCTTCTAAATGATATTTGCCTGTACCATCGGGTTTATGATCAAAGCGCCTGGTCAGATAGGCAGGAGCTCCATCGTCAAAAAAAATTATACCGCATTCAGCTGTGTTTACACCAAATATTTGTTTGGCAATCTGCATACTTAAATGCTCGTTTGCGGGGAGATCTTCTAATCGTTCTAACCGCTCATTTGGTATAGGTTTCAGGATATGGGTACCTTGTGTGTCCGTTAATTCCAGGACATTTTTTTTCTGACGTAAACTGTATTTTTCCTGCACGCCGCTAATGCTGATATGTTTACGTTTTTCGTTGTACTCCCGTGTGAGCGCTGTATTTCTTCCTGGTGACCCAAATGGCAAAATATGTGAAACCTTTCTGGTGCGGCTTCCAAAGAGATTCACCTCGGCCAACGGGCTATATGTAGTGAATCCCGGCCGCAACGTTGACGGGCAAACATTAATTTCCGGCAGCGGCATGATCTTCTTTTATTGTTAATGGACCTATATGGTCACCACCAGCGGTGGCAAGCAAAAGTCCGAAATAATCATTTTCATCAATTTTCAGCAACCGGACCTGCATAGCTTTATTAGATCCTTCACTTAGCAGGTTAACAAAAGCCGGAAAAAGTATGTCACTTTCATAAGGCGCTTCCTGTAAGGGTAGCGTAAGACTAATCGGGCGACTATCAGTAGTAGTCAGGTATTGCTTCTCATATACAAAACGGTACTTGTCTCCATCTTTAGACAGATACCCGGCTAACTTGTTATTATAAAAAACCTGGACTGTTTTCATTGCTCAGTATTTATCGGCTGCTTTAATAACAGATCAATACGCAATCCGAGAGGATCAGCTAACCTGATCAGCGTTTGTAGTGATGGATTACCTTTGCCCTGCTCTACTAACTGGATCGTGCGTGTGCTGACACCTGATAGGGCTGCCAATTGCGCCTGCAGCAACCCAAGTAATTCCCGGCGTTGTTGAATCTTTTTTCCCAAATCAACGACTACAATGCGCATTATCCTTTGCTTTTACGTAAAAATAAGAAAAAAAATCAAAAAATTACATCAAAAGCGCAGTATCCTTTGCTTTTCAATACTATAATAATTTGGAAATCGAACCTTATTGCCTAATTAAGCTAATTAGTTAGTCCTCCTTCTCTCCCTACCTCCACATACTCCACCCCTTTCCCGATCAACCCCTGTTCGCTCACTCCTTCTACACTTACCTGGAACCTCCCATAAACATCCGAACAGTAAAAACTGACTGTTGCCTCACCATTTTCATCTGTCGTAATATCCGGTATCCAGGCAAGGGTTTTTCTAAAGTCAGGACCGTTGTTTGACTGATCAAACTGCGGAGAAATATAGTAACCACCAGCTACAGCGAGGTTGAATTTTTTTAGTAGTTGTTCCTCTGTAAATGTAGGGTAGTGATATTTTACTTTTTTCATTTCATCAGCGGTGAAGGCAAACGGATGCGATACAATTTCCTGCCTGCGGTTCCCGATATACGCGCTGTATTTCTTTCCTTCCACGGGTTTGGTCCCTCCCCCACAGGCGGGGCAGTTTAAAAGTCCGCATGCGCCTACATAATCTGCGGGGCCTTCAAGTTTAGCAATGCTATCGAGTTTACCAAGGTATTTGGGCCAGGCGGTTTTGGCGCCTTTGGCGGAGATTTCCACGCCGGCTAATGTTTTACTGAACCGGTTGAAAATAATAGCAGTGTCCGCGGTTTTTATTCTTTTAAAAGCAGGGGGATAATAAGGTGTTTTGTTTTTCTCTGCAACGGCAATGGCGGCAAACGGATCGGTAACGGTCATTGTGAAAGGTTGTTTGCTCTGTCCCGGGTATTTGATATAAAGCCGGTTCCCGGAGGCCAGGATAGCGGGATCCAGGAAGAAACGCCCGGCACTGTCCGTGCTTAACAAGGTATTGTTTTTTTCTTCTGCGTTGAATACAAAAAGCAGGTTGGGAGATGAGTGGGACTTATTCCTCCTGCCCTGGAAACTTAAATTACCGGCAATACTATCGGTGATCACGGGCCTTGTATCAGGATTGGCTTGCCGCTGATCGCTCCACAGGTAACTGTTCTGTTGCCGGGTAAGCAGTAACAGGTCCAGCGCGGCTAACCGGTCTTTATTTTTTTCATCAAAATAGTATCCGGGATCATCGATCCTGGTTTTCAGCTGGCTGGTAAGCAGGTAATGATCATCAATGTGCTTACCATCGTTGTTATCATAGGCATTGTAAAATACTTTCAGGCTAAGCCTTGCGGGAACAGGATTACCTTTTTCGTTTGTTGTTTTAATCACCAGGGAAACTTTTTTCCGGGTGAAGTAATGTTGTTCTGGAAGTTGAAGATGGATGTTTAATTTTTTATCAGGGTGTACAAACACCAGCCGTTTTGCCAATGGTTTCAGTTGCTGGTCAAATAGCGCAATGGCTGCAATGCCGCCGGGGCTTTCGCCCACGGGGATCCGCACCAGCAGGCTGTCTTTGAGCAATGCGGTGGCAGCTGCCTGCATTAGTCCGCGTATCTGGCTGCCGATATAGATCCTCTGCATGGCCATGCCAGGGCTGGCGGTGATTTTAATAGAGATGCTGTCGGGCCCTGCCGGTTGTACATGCATCACAACGCCGGTATCTGCAGCTTTGGGAAGGGGAATCAACTTATCGCCTGCCTGTATGGTGTATGTGGCACCCTGTTGAGGAATAAGATCAAAACTTCCCATTCCCAGGTAGGTGGTTTCAATGTGTTGTAACGGTTTTCCATCTTTAAGCAGTGTGCCGGTAATTTGTACCGGTGCACCGTTGCTGGTTGTTGCGTTAAATGCAATGTGATTTTTTAACCCGGAGATGAATGTACCCCCTTCCGGAAATGTTTGCAGTTGTACAGGGTCGTTTGTTTCCGGCTGTAGGGAAATATTGCCGGACGCACGGGGCAGAGAATAGGAATCTTTAATGATGTGCACTTTGCGTAAGGCATAAAATGGCGCAGGCCCTGCTGTGAAGGAATGCGCGGAATAGGCTTTCAGCCAGTAATCGCCAGCTGTAAGGCTGCCATCCAGGTATATATGACCGCTGGAAGCGCCATTGCTAACCGGGTAAAGCTGCTGCCATATTGTGCTGTCGCTGCCGGCTTTTGTTAGCTTCACATACAATGTCTGATCGGGCGTATACCATACGAAATGCTGCGTATTCAGCAGGCGTGCATTGAACCAGAGGTCTTCGCCCGGCTCATACACTCCACGGTCTGTTTGTAAATAAATATTCCCGGCGGGAATAGCTGCAGCCGCTTCTGTTAATGCGGTGGCTAACTGTTCTGCCTGTGGAAACTGCTGGCCGTTGGAAGTAAGCGGATGAATTGCCAGTAGTATAAGAGCCATAAGTACTGTCTGCCGAAATATTTCCATCTGCTTAAAATATAAAAAATACTCCGTAAAGCGACAGCTGTTTCCGGCTGAGATAAGTTGGCGCCCGGTTATTCATTAGCAATCACCAGCCATTCCAGCAACGGGCTCTTTTTCTCTTTACTTACAATAATATCTTTGCTGAATGGAAATTTCAGGTTCACTTTAAGTTTCCTGGGAAAGTGTTCTGTTGCGTCCCGGATAGCATTGCGGTTAACAAGGAATTGCCTGTTCACCCGGAAAAAAGTGGTGCTTACCTGTCTTTCAAGTTCTTCCAGGTTTTCGGGAATCGAATATATTTTGCCTGAGTGAGTATACAGATGATTGATTTCATTCTCCAGATAAAACAAGGCAATCTTATCAAAACTGATCGGCAAAAAGCGGTCACGGTATTTAATATGAGTGCCGTTGTCTTTCAGCTGATAGGTGGAAAGTGCTTTCATGGCTGCTTCGTATTGATGTACAATATCGTCGGCCAATAATTTTTTCAGGTTTTCAAATTTGGAGATCGCTTTCTCCAGGGATTCTTTACTAAAGGGTTTAAGTATATATTCTATCCCATTTACTTTAAATGCTTCTATGGCGTAGTCGTTGTAGGCGGTACAGAATATGATGGGAACATTGATATGGCCTTTCAGTTGTTCCGTGTTTTCAACCACCAGCTCCCAATCCATAGCGGCACCAAATCTTATTTGCTGCATTTCCAGGTAGTTTTTGCAAACAGAAAGCTCTTCTTGCAGTGTGGCGGCAAATTGTTTATTATGCGATATAGCTACCCGGAAAAATTCAGCCAGTTGTATCAGGTAATGCTCTCCCATTTCTGGGTTGTTTTTATCAATGTATTCAACGCATTAAACAGGAAATGCGGATGCATCTGTTGACGCAGCAACAGGTTTTCGGCTTCTATATTTTTCATTTACAGGCGGGAGTATTCCAGGTCGGTCTGGATCTATAAAGATATACACCTATGCAAATGCGTAAACCTGCGCGTTTTCACAATGTGGCAGTTAATTAATTTAATGTGATTTTTATATATGTAAAATATACACCATATTAATGCCAGATAGTCATTGCAAAGGCGTTTAATTGGGCATATTTGTTTGTTTCTATTTATTGATATTCCCTTTCCCACAGGGAGGAAGCAGATCAAGTCCACCTCCACTCCACCTCCACTCCATTTTTACTGCGGGCCCTATTTTTCTGCACGGTATGCGTATCACTATTCCTGTATGGATAAGCTATACATCACACAATAAAAATCAATATAATCTGCACGTTTAATAAAATTTTAACTAGCTTTGCCGCCGATGTTCATCTTCCTGAACATTGGTCTATTCCTCCTTAGCTCAGTTGGTTAGAGCATCTGACTGTTAATCAGAGGGTCGCTGGTTCAAGTCCAGCAGGGGGAGCAAAAATAAAAAGGCGCTTAACATAATCGGTTGAGCGCCTTTTTATTTTTATAGTGATTTGCCAGTATATTATCTACGCCGTCACCCAATATCATACATCCCGGGTGCACAGGAAATAATTCAAACACCGCATGATCAACACCGCTCACTTTTACCAGCAGCTCATGAAGGCGTAATCAGGCTAAGCGGTTCCAGTATGTTGTGCCGGACGAAGTGACTGAAAATGATGTCGCCAGATTTTTTGATCGCTCATTTGTTTGCCCGCGACAGATTTGGAAAAGTTGTTTTCAAATATTGAATGATAACAAAGACCGGTGGAGGGCAGCCGTTTTTATTAAAAAAAACTTCACTAACTTCGCCGCCATGAAGGTAAAGGGTCTGCAATAATGCAGGCTCTTTGCATTTAAAACATAACAACGAGGATTTTTATTAATTTCCCCTCTTTAATTCAGACAACATAATGGATAAAGCCAGCAAATTTATAGCGGTAGAAGGTTTAGACGGCGCGGGTAAGTCAACACAAATAGAACTGCTGACACAATACCTGGAGTCGAAAAATGAGAAAACCAGGTTTATACATTTCCCCCGTAGCAATAAGGGAATGTTTGGTGAGCTCATTGCTAAATTCCTGCGCGGAGAATTTGGCGACGTGAAAAATGTGCACCCGCAACTGGTTGCCTTGTTATTTGCTGAAGACCGCAAAGAGTTTGCTGCTACTATCGATGAATGGCTGAATGATGGTTATTTTGTATTGGTAGATAGATACGTGCTTTCAAACATTGCTTTTCAGTGCGCTAAACTCCAGTCAGACGAAGAAAAACAATACCTGCGCAACTGGATCAATGAATTTGAATACAACTATAATAAGATCCCTAAACCCCATTTCTCTATTTACCTGGATGTTCCCTTTTCTTTCACGGAGTCCGCACTTACTAAAAGACGCACAAATGAGGACCGGGAATACCTGCAGGGGAAAGATGATATTCACGAAGCGGATTTCTCCCTGCAGCTGGCTGTAAAAAAGGAGTATGATGCCTTGTTAACCGCAGATCCAACCATTAACAGGATCACCTGCTATAATGATGCACAGCAAATGCGCCCCATACAGGAAATCCATGAAGAAATTATCCAACTGGTGAACAGCCAGGTGAAATTATAATAGCTTATTGCTGTGAAGCTGCAACTGTGGGGAAAAATATTCCCTTTAGGCAGATAGAATTATAGTCGCCTGTTGCTGCAGAGTTTTCTCCGCCGGAAAAAATATTCCCTTTAAGCAAGTGGAATGATAACCTCTTATTGTTGCGGGACCCGCCCTTTCGTACAACCGTTCCCGTACCTGAAAAATATTTTTACCGGTTGTAAGTAATTACCGGTAGTATACCTGTCCTCCTGTAAAAACGCCTGCGCCAAACCTGGTTCCACTGTTATGAGCGCACAGTAGCAATTATGACGGCTTTATATACGACTGGCTGAGCACACCAGGTAAACTGTTTATTCCACAACACCCACAAAATCCACAAACTGGAAAACATGAAAACTCTTCCCTGCGCTAAAGCGCTCCTCCGCAGCACCTGCATAGCAGTGCTTCTTCTGGCATTGATTGCTACCGGCTGTAAGAAACCGGAAATGATCAAATCTTCCGAAAACAACACCCTTTCCGGTACAGCCGGCCTGGTAACAATTAACTCCGTACAACCGGTGAAATCCGAAGCGTTGCTGGCCATGCAATGCTACAACAACGCATTTTATCATCAGTACGGCACTTATGGTCCCTCTTTTAAAGCCTATTACTATTCAGATGTAAACCACACCGGCAGGATGGATTTCTGGCGACAGGCAGAGGCCATCGAAACACTGATTGATGCTTACAACATCAACAACGACACAGACCTTAAAAACAAAATGGTGTACCTGTACAACGGAATGCGGGATAACTATGGCCTGCTCTGGACTTCCAACATCTATAACGATGATGTGATATGGGGCGCACTGATGTGCATCCGCGCTTTCCAGATCACCAACGACGGCGGCATGAAAGACATGGCCAAAAACAACTTCGACATGGTATGGAACCGGGCCTGGGATACCAACCTGGGCGGCGGCCTCTGGTGGACCACCGCCAACAATACCAAGAACGCCTGCGTGAACGCGCCGGCAGCTATTT
The DNA here is from genome assembly GCF_902150045.1 of Chitinophaga polysaccharea. Classification (GTDB taxonomy): domain Bacteria; phylum Bacteroidota; class Bacteroidia; order Chitinophagales; family Chitinophagaceae; genus Chitinophaga; species Chitinophaga polysaccharea_A. The sequence goes on along the minus strand of NZ_CABFVU010000001.1, from coordinate 2,197,665 downwards.
GTGCCATGTACCTCTACCAGGCTACCGGAGATGCCACCTATAAAACCAAAGCCAAACAAATTGTTGATTGGATGGTGACTAAATTATACGTACCCGGCACCGGCGAAGTAAAAGGCGCTATGAACGCTGCCGGCGTTATTACGGAGGGCCCCCGTACCTACACCCAGGGCACTTTTATTGGCGCCTGCGGCCTGCTGCACAACTCCTATCCTTCAGATAATTACAAGACAATGGGTGCTAAAGCCATGGACTATACGAAAATCAGCATGTGCAACGCGCAGGGGCTGCTGCCGGATGAATATGACACCGACGACTGCCAGGGTTTCAAAGCCATTTTTGCACGTTGGGCCTGCCGCTTTGTGAAAGACCATAGCTACCAAAGCACTTACGCCGCCTGGCTCAACTACAACGCAGCTGAAGCCTGGAATTACCGCAACTCCAACGGGCTTATGTGGGGCCAGTGGTGGCACAGAACTCCCGATAATTACGTGAATTCCTTTGAAACTACCTGCGGTATTGCTATGATGAATGGCGTTTGGCTGTTTTAATGACTGCTTTTGTTTTTGTTCCGGGAGATATTTAATTTGTGTGAAACAAACCTATATCAACCGGTTATGATACACACAAAAAGAATAACACTGCTGCTGCTCGTAATATTTTCAGGCATCATCACACAGGCGCAGTCCCTGGCAGATATCGTGAATAAGAACGTTGCAGCGCTCGGTGGCGCCGATAAGCTGAAAGCATTGAAAAGCCAGTATGCCGAAGGCACTATGGAAATGCAGGGAATGAACTTTCCCTTCAAAAGATGGGTGCTGCAAGACAAAGCCATGCGCCTCGAATTTGAAGCGATGGGCACTACCAATATCCAGGTGCTTACAAGTGCCGGCGGCTGGGTACAAATGCCCGTGATGGGTAAAACCACCCCGGAGGATATGGACAGCGCCTCCATCAGGGCCATGGGCAAACAGCTGGACCTTACCGGTGATTTCTACCGCTACAATGAAAAAGGTAATAAACTGGAATTGCTGGAACCTGAAACTGTAGATGGCGTAAAGCTGGCGAAAGTGAAAGTAACCTACACTAACGGCAACGTCACTACGTGTTTTGTAGACCCGGCCACCGGGAATGTGCTGAGAATGGCCAATTCATTGGAAATCCAAGGTCAGCACATGGACCTGGTTACTAACCTCAGCAATTTTGCAAAAACTGCAGATGGCTATAACTATGGCTCCAGCATCTCGCAGGAACCGGTGGGAGTGAAAATCAGCATTACAAAAATGGAGAATAATGTGCCGGTAGACGAAAGCATGTTCAAAAAGCCATAAAACGAAGAAGTGTATCAAAAGAAATGGATATTTCTTAAATGCCTGGCTAGCCAGGCGCTCACATAAAAGAGGCTGTTCAAAATTGAAGTGCTCCAAAAGTGTCGAACTTTTTGGAGCACTTCAATTTTGAACAGCCTACTTCCTTATTTCGTAAGCAACGATTCCAGTAACCTGATCTTCTTAAGATCCGGCTTTGTAGTAAAGATCCCCTGCCCGCTTACATTCCTCACCCCGCGCACAAAGCAGTAGATAACACCCCCGAACTGTTTCTCATAATTAAAGCCAGGAATGCGGCTTTCCAGGTATTTTTTTACCGCTACAGTATAAATAAAATACTGAAGATGGTAATTGTTTTCATTCATCGCTGCCGCCAGGCTGTTCGCATCATAATCAGCCATACTGTTGCCCAGGTAATTCGATTTCCAGTCGAGGATATAATATTTCCCCTGGTGCTCAAAGAACAGGTCTATTTTCCCGTTCATGATGCCTTCCAGCTCCTGGTTGCTGTATTCAGAGAACCGTTTTACGCTTACACTTACCTGGTCGTCGGACAGATTATTGAGCAGGTTCGACTTAAAGACCGGCACCGGGAAATCAAACTCAAATTCTGCCAACCGTTGCTGCCGCCCTACAGATGCCAGTTGGAAACTAACGCCGTCAACATGTATAGTGGAGTACATTACATGTTGCAACATTTCGTTTAGCCGTTCCAGGTATATTTCCCGCTGCCCGGGCACAAATTTCCGGATGGCTTCTTCCAGCCAGTGCTCCCACTTGCTGCTATCGGAGAAATTAATACTTTCAAAGATGAAGTGCAGCAGGTTACCCGTTTTGGCGCCGCGGCGCAGCGTATTGAATATAAAATTATCATAAGGGTCGGTTTGCTGTAGGGAACGTAACCGTGGTTGGTGTTCCGGTTTGGCAGCCAGCATGGTATAGCTCATTTTCCGCCAGTTTTGCTCCTGCAAATGAAAAGATACCGGCGCCCTGCTCACGGCCAGCTGGCCTTTGTTAAGCTGTTGCAGGTAGTTTTCTGCAGACGCTTCCGGTAGGACGCCCTGTAGCTGTATCAGCGAGGCATCCGGCGGCGCTGCAGCCAGCGCCTTCAGGAAAACAGACAGCGACGAATCCTTGAAAGAATGATGGCAGTTTTTAAACAGGTAACATTTATACACAGCACGGGTAATGGCTACATAAATCAATCGACGGTTTTCCTGCTCCTGTTGCTGCTGGTAGGCTTTTAGCTGTTCTTCTGTAAGCAACGCCTTTTGTGTGCCCAGGTAATCGCCGGTGACAGGATCGCGGAAGCTGACAAAATCAATTTTTTGCTTCTCCACAAAATCCAGGAAAGGAGCCATCACTATTTTATATTCCAGTCCTTTACTTTTATGGATGGTTACTATATTCACGGCGTCTTCATCGCTTTCCACGCGTTGGGCATATTCGTCACCGTCGGTGTTCATACCATCAATGCCGCGTTTGAGCCAGGAGATAAGATCCCGCATGGAAAGGTTTTTACGGCTCTGTACCTGGTGCACCAGTTCGGATAACTGGTACAGGTTGGTAATAATACGTTCCCCGTTTTCAGTATGGCCATCCAGCAGTACCTGGCGTACATTGAAGTCCGCAATGAATTCCATAAGCGCGGTATAGGCTCCATCGCGCTGCCACAGGGTGCGGTATTTGCCAAACAGCTCCAGCATTATCTCATCGTCCAGCTGAAGAATGGTGTTGCTGTTGTAGCCGGTGAATGATCCCAGCAATGCCCGGTTGATAGTTGACCGGTCCGGCGCCTCCATGGCTTCCAATAAGTGCAGCAGTTGCTGCGCCTCGGCAGACCGGAGCACTTTGGCTTCATCTATAGTAACAGCAGGGATGCCAAGTTTAGCCAGTGCATGCTTGATGTCCCTGCCCTCCTGCCCGGTGCGCACCAGTATACCAATGTCCGACGGAATAATGGAGCGGGAGCCTTCTTTGTTTTCAATGCGGTAATCCTTATCCAGCAGCAGCTGTGCAATTTGTGCGGCCACGCTGTTACAGATGGATTCTTTTTTATCGCAGGCCATTACCTCAATGGGTACATCGGGCGTATTGCCTTTATAGAGATAGCCTTTCCTGTTATCCTGCGGACTATGCACCTGGATATAATCTATGCTGTCGCCCTGCCCGGTAAAATCAAAAGTGGGAAAGCCGGGTGTTGGCTCAAAGAACACGTTCATGGCACGGATCATATTTTCCGATGAGCGGAAGTTCTGATTCATGTCGTACACATGCTGTACGCCATTGCGGGCGTTGAAATAGGTGAATATATCTGCTTTGCGCCAGGCGTAAATACTTTGCTTGGGGTCGCCAATATAGAACAGGATGGTGTTCTGGCCAAAGGCCCGGTCAAATATTTCGAACTGTTCCTTATCAGTGTCCTGGAACTCATCCACAAATACCGCTTTGTATTTATTTTGTAAAGAAGCAATCAGCTCTTCATTATTATTTTTCACCAAAGCAGTATGCAGGTTGTTGATAAGATCATCATAACCCAGCATGTTGCTGCGCTCCTTGAAAGCGCGCACCTGTTCACTGATTTCCTTGATGGCAACATAGTAAACCTGCCGGCGGATGAGTTGCTGATGTTCTTCCAGTTGTTGGGTTAACGCCTCTATTTTGTCTATTTCTTCCAGAATTTCAGGAAAAACAGCATTGATGAACTTTGCTTTCTCCCGTTTGGCCTTTATTTTTTTAACCAGTTCTTCCGGCTCAGCTACCAGGTCCGGCCATTCGCTTTTGGTGTACCGGTTGGCAGTGCAGGCGGCTACCCAATGTGCGCTGTTAGCTGTTATACCGGTATATAGTTTTTCAGTGGCTTCCTGTTCTTTTGCCTTTAGTTGCTGCAGTTCTTCGATCCATTGCGCCTGCAGGGCTTCATTGATCTCATCCGGTATATCATCTGTATAACCAAAAAACTTCTTCCCGCTGAGATGTTCTTTGATCACATTCAACAGTTCGGTTTTCATATCTTCGTTCCAGATCTGTTCCAGAAGGTCGGGATGAAGGGTGGTTATATTCCTGCGCCAGAATTTATTCAGCTCATTTTCAATAACCGGCGTAAGGTCGGGCACCATGGTGGCGCCAAACAGCTGGTTGGTTTCAAAGGCATATTCATTCAGAGTTTGCTGGCAGAAGCCGTGGATGGTGAGCACAGATGTTTCATCCAGCAGTAGGATGGCATCGCGCAGCAGTTGCTGTACAGGGCGGGGATCATCAAAGTCGATAACGCTGAAAACCAGGTCCATGATCTTTTGATCGCTGATCTCCTGCCCCCGGCTTACTTTATAGGCCTGGCGTATAAACAGCCGGATCCTTTCTTCCAGTTCAGCCACGGCAGCACGGGTAAAGGTGACCATCAGGATTTCTTTGACAGATAGCTTCTGCTCCAGTATCAGCCGTAATACCAGTATGGCGATAGAGTACGTTTTGCCGGTACCGGCGCTGGCCTCAATGAGGTTGCTGCCTTCCAGCGGAACAGTACCCGCATCAAACTGTTTATATGTAATGCTATCGATCATTTCTCTTTGTCTGGTGTTTCAAAATAGGCCTGTAACAGGATAGTTAGCGGCTGTATCAGCAATTCATAAATATCGAGGTAGCTGCTCAGCGCTTCTTCTTTCTCAAAAAATCCCTGTTCATATACCTGTACAAGGTAAGGATCCGGCGATTCCTGCCGGTCTATCATCCCCGATATCTTATCCCTGAATTTCTTCAGATCCATATTCAGCCAATCTTTTTCCGTAATCTCAAGATCAGGGTAAAAGGATATTATTTTGCTGAAGCCTTTTTTATACACTTTTACAATTTCCGTTAAGCGCTTTAATGCTTCTTCCTGCGTTAGCGGAGCGGCCTGGAAGGCGTCTTCTTTTTTGGTGCCTGAAATAAAACAGAGGTCCGTTACTACCCCCGCCGCTTTCCCGGCCAGGTAGCGGAGATAAGCTTCTACCAGGTATTTGCTCTCTTTCTTCGACCATGATACCTGTACCAGGGTTTGGTCAAACACCCGTAGGTTCCCCTTCAGCAGGCTGTCATCTGTCATTAACTCAATTGTGATCCGCTTTTCTTCAGCGCCTTTGGTAACTGCTTCATACAAGCTGCGCACCGGCATTACCATTTCTTCCATTTTATGGATGGCAACGGTAGCCATATTACGGAGCGGCAGTTTCCCTTTTTTTACCAGGGTAGTTTGCAGCGTATTCTTTTTATCGCCTGTTGCCGGCAGCAGTTCGTTTTTCACCGACCATTGCTGCAGCTTATTCAGGTTAAAGATTTCCGTTTCGCTGAGCAGCAGCTGGTTGTCGTTATAGCGGATACCGAGTACCTTGTTGTAATAGGCCCGGAAAGGATTTTTAAAAAAACTGATCAGTTCTTCCAGGGTAATTTCTTCGAAGGTTAAGGGAGTAACAGTTTTATTTTCGTTGAGATAATTTTTTGGGCCGGTTTCCTTATTGCCCAGGTAGGAAAAAAGACGCTGATCTGAACCTGCATATTTCCTGCTGAAGCTTTGCAGTGGCTGCAAGGTGATCAGTTCGCTGCGCACGGCTTCCGGTGTATTTGTACCAGCTTCAATATAATCTACCAGTTCATCTACCAGTACCGATGGCGGAAGATCAGTGTTGTCTTTCGCATCTTTCCCGATATAGCTGATGTACAGGTATTCCCTTGCGGAGAGCAGGGTTTCGAGGAACAGGTGCTTATCGTTTTCTTTTACATTACGGTCGCCTTTCTGCCGGTCTTTTTCCATGAGGTTGAAGCTCGACTTATTCTCCCGTCGTGGAAATTTATTGTAATTGAGGCCCATGAGCGCTACTACTTTGAAAGGGATACTGCGCATGGGTATGAGGGAGCTGAAGGTAACGCCCCCATTTACAAATAATCCCGCGCGGGTGCTGCCGGTAAGCGTGTCCAGGAAGCTGTGGCTGAACACTTCGAAAGTTACTTTTTCGCTCATGAATTCATTCAGCGCATTATAAGCAGTGAGTTGCTTTACGAGCGTATTATAGTCTTCATCAATATCGTCTACCGGCTCGTACACCATATTATGCAATACCCTTTCGGTATAGGCTACCCATTCCACAATGCTGCGTGGGCGCCGCCTGTCTGCGATAGAAGACATAAGTACTTCTGCAAAATGACAGAAGCGGATCACATCATGTGCATCGCTGCATTCGGTAATATCCAGCGGGAAAAAGCTGTCTTCCCCCTGGCCGTATTCTTCTTCCCCACTCATACAGATACCAAACATGATACGTTGGATACCGTATTGCCAGCTCACAAAATGGGTTTCCTCTTTTTTGTTGCCGTTAATACCAAAGCGGATATTGGCAGCTTCAATGATGCGGCGGATAAGCACCGGGTCGTTGAGGTTAAAGCGTTTGCGGATATAGGAAAAGTCGAGCAGCTGCATCACCGCTTCCGATGTGAAATTCTCCTCGTTCATGGTGAGGATGGCGTGGAGGGCATTAAAGAGATTGTCGTTATCCGTATAGCTTTCATCCGCAATCGTATACCGGAAGGTATAAGGCGCATTGTTGAACACGGCTTTGATATAGGGGGCATAGGCGTCTATATCGCTTACCATTACCACGATGTCGCGGGGGGATAAAGCTTCTTTCCGTTGCGCTACCAGGTGTACGAGGTAGTTGTAAAGCACTTCTACTTCACGGGCGATGGTATAGCAGGCATTGATGGTGATGGAGCCGTCGCGCACATCATGCAGGGTGATGGGCTGCCTGTCGGCAGTGGTGGCTGCCGCGTTGAAAATATCGTATTGTATTTTATGGAGCAGGTTATCCGGTTCGGGCTCCACGGTATCAATTTCCTCGTAGGCGTTGATAAATGCATCGTATGCGAAGAAGAGGCCAAAGCTGTCTTGGATAACCCGTCCCCAGCCTGTGAGCAGGGCGTTGCCGGCTTTAGCGTCCTGTATATCTTTTAAGCCTTTCTGGCGCCAGCGGGCTATCTGTTTTTCGTTCCGGTCGTCGAACCAGAACACTACGGGCGATGGGTTAATGATATGAAAATATACGTCTATAAAAGACGATAGTTCATGCAGGATCTTCACGTGGTAGGCGGTGATGATAGACAGGCCGAACAGGTGTACCACCGGCATACGGGCTGCCAGTCCTGATTTCTGGCTGTTGCTGTGCAGGGCATCGAGAATAAAATTTCCTACGATGGTTTTATCCGGAAGGGCGCCGCCGGAAAGTTGTTTTACTTTTACCCATAGCCAGTGCTGCCACCCGGCGGTGGCCAGTTCGGGGGTATCGGTGAAGGTCCATGCCTGGATCATTTCCGGGCGATACACCTGATACTGGTCGAACAGGTCGGCTACTTTTTCTGCGAGGGCCATTCGTTTCAGATCGCTTTCTGTTTCGGCTGCAGTGTAGTAAGCAGCAACTTTCGGGTATTTGGCAATGAACTCTTCCTGGCCGAGTAGTTTAAATACCAGCCAGCTGAGGTTTTGGGGTGAGAGCACTTCTGAATGTGGTCCGCCCAGGATTACGTACAACTGGTACAGCAGGTCGTTGGGCTTCATGAAGCGGCAATTCGCTGCAATGCCAAGATGATCTGCCAGCTGAAGTTTCAGCCAGTTGTTCATCCCTTCCGTTTGGGTAATGATATAATGTGGCTGGAACACACTGTTGCCTGCATCGCGGAGGTTTTGCGCCAGCCCGGATGATAAACTGTTCAGTGAGTTCGAAACTTTTAAAAACAATGCCATTGATAGATCCTTTTGCACTCCGCCATTCCCGAAGCAGGTGATTTAATTTGCCGTTGCCTCCGCTTCCCTGAACCTCGAGGCAATGCCCGAAGCCCTTTCCACGAAGCGTTCTGCCGCCATAAGTATTACTTCCGGCGTTCCCTGTACATACACTTTGTTTTTTGCGCGGCTTACCGCGGTGTACAGCAGTTCCCTGGTGAGAATGGGTACATCGGTAGTATCCGGCAACAGTACCAGCACTTCCCCGAATTCAGAGCCCTGGCTTTTATGGATGGTCATGGCGAAGGCGGTTTCCGCCTGGGTTAAGTAGCCGGGCAGCACGGCTTTTAATGCGCCGGTACTGTCTTCGAACCAGGCCATGAGCACCCCGTTTTCATCTGCACGGATGATGCCGGTATCGCCATTGAACAAGCCATGTTCATAATAATTACGGGTAAGGATCACCGGCCGGTTTTCATAGAATTCCGTATTGGCGGTGATCAGTTTTTTATCGAATAAATATTTTTCTATTTTCTTATTTACAGTATGCAATCCTTGCGGGCCTTCCCTTACGGCAGTGAGCACACGTTGCGCATTCAGGAGTTTCAGCGCAGTGGCAATATCTTTTTCTATAATAAAACCGGCGTAGCCGGCAATAAAGCCTTCAAACAACTGTTCCGAAGCTTCAGGGTCAATGATCACCTGTTCATCTGCCGAAGGCGGAAAAAAAGAACTGATCACCGGAACATTATTGCTGATGATAGCCTTGCTGAATTTACCGATGCCCTTATCCCCGGTGAAACGATGACTGTATCTCAATTCCACGAGGTGTTGGAACAAAGGGTGATGGTCGTCGTTCTGTGTTGCGGATGCAGGGATCTGCCGGCTTTCTTCCGAAATAAAATTATTGATCAGTTGCCGGCGGCTATCTGTAAAACGGTTCAGGTGTTCCTGTGCCTGGCAGAGGTCACCAAAAAGACTTCCCGCTTCTACGGAGGCCAGCTGGTCTTTATCGCCCAGCAAAATGAGCCGGGTATCCGGGTGTATGGCATCCAGCAATTTGGCAAACAGGGCCACATCAATCATGGAGCACTCATCCACGATCACCACGTCGTAGTTGAGCGGGTTATCTTTATTATGCCTGAAATAGGGGCTGCCGCTGATGGGCTTGAGCAAACGATGAATAGTAGCCGGTTGCAGCGTGCGGAATTTTTCGGTGATATGCGCATCCACATCGATGGCGGTATTACGCAGGCTTTCCGCCATACGGGCAGCGGCCTTACCGGTAGGCGCCGCCAGGGCTACTTTCAGTGCCGGGTTGGTGGCAAAAAGGATAGCCAGTATTTTAGCCACGGTGGTGGTTTTACCGGTACCCGGGCCACCCGTGATGATGGTGAAATTATTCAGTACGCCGCTAATGGCGGCGGCCAGCTGCCAATCGGTGGGATCGTTATTATTGCCGGCAAACAGTTTACTGATGAGCGGTTGCTGTTGTTGCAGCAGGGCAATTCTTTCAGGCAGCTGTGTTTTCTCTTTTACCAGGAATTGCCTGATGCGCCGGAGGAAATCTGTTTCATACCGGAAATAGCGTTGCAGGTACAATCTATTCTGATAAATCACAAAAGGTTGTTTATCGTTGCCTTGTGTACCTACCAACGGGATATTTTCCAGGGCTTGATTACTTGTTTCTATTTTTTGATAAGATTCAGGGAGATTATTTTTTTCTTCTACTATTTTATCGAGATGAATGCAAATATGTCCTTCACTTCCTTTTTTGGATAACAGGTAAGCATAAGGCTTTAGCGCCGGTATATCAAAATACTCGGCGAATTGTTGATGAACATCATTGAGTGTGGCTATGTTTCGCATTCTTACCTTATCACTTGAAAAGATTAAAGTACAACTTTTTCTGCTTCTGCTGAAACGCTATATATTGCAGGCATTGTAAACCTATATTCTGTTTTATGCTTAGTAAATTGCTAACCCTTTGCACTGTTTTTTTAGTTGTTTGTTTACATGCCAGCGCCCAGGAAGAATTCTGGAGAAAACCTGGCCAATTGAAAGCAAATTTATCCCTGTTGGGAGTGAATGCAAATTACGAATTGCGGCTGTTAAAATATTCAACGCTTAACCTGGAGGCAGGAGTTGAAATGGGCCTTTCATATTCCAACAGCAGCTATTTTGGAGAAGACTGGGAGTTTGCGGCTTATCCGGTTTTTTCGGCGGAGTTCAGACAGTATTATGGTATTGCCCGCCGTGCTGAAAAAAACAAAAGGATAGATAACAATGCCGGTAATTTTTTCAGCCTCACAGGCGGGTACATTGGCGAACCCCTTACATCTACCAAATACTCCACTGGCAGCGTATTTATCACGCCGGCCTGGGGAATGCAGCGTAGCTGGGGGCGTCGCTTCAGTTTTGAAGGCCGCTTTGGTCTTACTTTTTTCCCCAAAGAGTACGCCGATGTGGTACAGCCGAGTATACGGATCAACTTCGGGTATATAATCCTGTAACGGCGCGTTTTCGTAAATTAGCTGCTTAAACCGTGAGAAATGTCTTCCAGGATAATTAAGCAGGTAATAGTGATGCGCAAGGATCTGAATATGCGCAAGGGAAAAATGATCGCACAGGGCGCGCATGCTTCGATAGCCTTTCTGACGAGGCATGCCACCATTAGTGGGCATACATTGCAAACCAATATCAGGAACCCGGAAGAGGTATCGGAGTGGATGACAAAGGGATTTACGAAGATCTGTTTGTCGGTAGATTCTGAAGAAGACCTGGAGCGGGTATACCGGCAGGCGGTGGAAGATGGGCTGAATGCTACGCTGATCACAGATTCAGGGTTAACTGAATTTGGTGGCGTGCCCACCAAAACCTGCTGTGCCATTGGGCCTAATTTAAACGAGGAGATAGACCGGATCACAAAAGATCTGAAGCTGCTTTAATCTTCGTTGCCTACCACATCGGTTTCCACTACCCTGCCTACCTGTCCGTCTTCCAGCCGTACTTTAATACCGCGGGAATGATAGGCAGCAGAGGTGAGCAGATCCTTTACGATGCCATATGTTTTTTTACCGCTGCGCTGGTCTTTTTTCAGGATGATGGCCACTTCCAGGCCAGGGTAAATATCTTTTCTGTATTGTCCGTTCATAAGTGCAAAGCTAAATATTTTTTAAGGGAAGATGATTATTTCTGCATAAATAAAAGAGGCGGATCAATTGATCCACCTCTTTTATTTAGAGATAAAAATCTGGCGCAGCTGATCTATCAGCATACCGTTTCCGCTTACACTGATGTTGCTGATCTTCTCCGCGATCTTTTCCACATACTCCATTTCCTTCAGCTTAAAGAGCATCGGGTTGTCTTCCATCAACTTAGCGGTATTCAGCAGGCTCCTGGTGCTGGCGGTTTCTTCCCGGCGCATGATGATATTGGCTTGTGCCTTCTTTTCGGCCACCAGTACCTGGTTCATGATGTCCTTTATATCGCCTGGCAGGATAATATCCCGGATACCGAAGCCGGTTACGCTAGTACCGAGAGCTTCCGCTTTTGCGGTGACGGCCTTCAGGATGGCAGGCGCCAGGGTATCTTTCTTTTCCAGTAATTCATCGAAGTTCAGGGCTGCGATATATTCCCTCAAAGCCAGCTGGAACAATACATATAACTGCCGCTCGTATTCCTTGTTTTGCAAAACGGCCTTGTTGATATCGGTTACACGGTATTGTGCCCATGCGTTCACCCGCAATGCCGCTTTGTCTTTGGTCAGGATTTCCTGGCCGTTCACTTCCACCTGCAGCTGGCGGGTATCTACTTTACTAATGGTGATGGTGATATTATTCTTCCACCAGAAGTAAACACCGGTGTACAGGGTCATGGCATACTTACCATCTACCAGCATGATGGCCTGTTCGTAGTTTTCCACGCTGAAGGATCTTACGTAAGGCGCTACCAGCCGGTGGCACAAGGTAGACCGGTCTATATTTTCAGTGATCGCTATTTTAGAGATATCGGCACGAACAAACTTGTTGTCGATGATATTTTTCCAGAACGTATAACGGCCGGTAGTCAATACCTGCTTCAGCAAGCCATTTTCATAGTGCAGCACGATTTCGGTTTCTTTTACTTCCACAACCTGCAATGCGTTCATCACATCTGCATCCTGCAGGAGAATGTTCAGCTCAACCGGTGCAATGAATGGTTTGTTGATATCGTAGATGGTCACATCTTCGTTGATCAGCCAGTGGCGGCCTACCTGCAGCATCCGCTGGTATACGCCGTTCCTGAATACCAAACCTCTTTCGTAGGTGTTGATGGTTACTCTTTTCATTTTCTTCAATTTTTGGGGTGTTGATAATAAAGCCAGCGCTGCTGTCTGGATGGCGAACACGGAAACAGGTGCAGCTCAGTGATTACGCATCACTCAGGGCGGAAGTGCCAAGTGATGGTAAGGAACTGATGTATTCCCTGTTTGCGGGGTGTTTTCCCTCCTGCCGGGTATCATCCTTTTGATGAAGTGGCGGGGCAGTAAGCCCTGGCTTTGTTTGTTTTTGTTAAAGGATTTTCAGTCCTTCTGATTTTAATCTCCCTATGAGATTGTCTATTGCTCTACCAGATGAGCTACCGTTTTTCAAGAACGGAAAGGGTTCGAACCTTTTACCCACAGACTATGTGTGCAGGAACCCTGTTTTTGCAGCAACAGCATACAATTCGTTATTACGACTGCACTGCGGAGTATGGTGATACTCCAGCCTGGGTTGCTGGAAACGGCAGTTGTTCCTGTCTTCCTGATGAGGAAGCTTTTCAGCAAATGCTTTTCATCTGCCTGGTGGATGAAGCAGGGGTCGAACCTGCACGGGCGGTGCTTCAAACCGCTGCTCTACCATTGGAGCTATTCATCCTGTTTGTTGGTGTGAGTAGCGGGATTCGAACCTGCTAAGCCTTTAGGGGCGATGGTTTTACAGACCATTGCGACACTCCCGCTTCGCCGTACTCACTTTGGGGTTTAGGTGTTTTTGGGATTATGATGGGTGCAGGCGGGGTTCGAACCCTGATCTTCCGGTTCACAGCCGGATATTCTGCCATTGAACTACAAGCACCATATTTTAGTAACCCTGACTGGACTCGAACCAATAACTTTCTGCTCCAAATGCAGACGCGCTAACATTGCGCCACAGAGCTGTTTTGAGTGGTCCGGATTGGATTTGAACCAATAGCCGGCAAGTGCTCTGACCATTGAGCTACCGGACCGGATTTGCCTGTTGCTGTGCAGGCATAAAAAAACCGGGCGTTCAGTACGACCGGTTTCTACGTATATACATAAGCGTTACTCATGTTCGCCGACGCCGGTGTCGTTGATGAATAAATTGGCAGCCATAGTTAACCAATAGCAATGGTTTGCTATGATGGCTGTTAAATTGTATTTTATGTGTATGCATTTGCATGCGTATTTTCAGTTTTAAGTGCAAATAAAAATCCCCGCAATCTCTTGCGGGGTCTGTGTTATATCGAATTCGTTTATCTCAACTTATTCTTCAGCATAACATGCCCCGCCACTGGTATAACCTGGTGTCAGGCTAAACTGGTGTTTTGAATGTATGTTAAAAATTGAGCGGTGCATGTTTGTTGTTTTTTGTTAATGCAAAGGTGGGGATATTTTTTTAATATCTCCAAATATTTTTCAAAAAATTTTTTCTGGATAGGTGTGGAAGAGGGAGAAACAGATGGTTAGATAGATATTTACAAGAGAAAGAAATTCGTTTAGTCGTGTTATTTACTGGCATAAAACAATACCAATTGTTAATCAAATACAAATAGTGCGCTTATAATAAATATTTCGGAATGCTAACTTTATCAAATGTTTGTTAACGTCGGATTAACAAAAAGTTTCCTTTATTACTCTTATTGGTAAAGGATTTGAAATTTTTAGACTTAAAGCTCATTTTGATTTTTAGAATTAAAATTTTCCGTTAAGACTTCCATTTTAATGATGAATAGTCATTTCCTTTGAGATCTGAAAATGAAATTTATGAGTCCCATTTTTGCCTTGAAGCAAGAGTTTCGATATAAATGTGAGGCATATACGATAATGCCGATATCAGTTTGTAAAACTTTGATTTATCACCCAAGTAAATATAACTATGAAAAATCGTATCCTACATGCTGAGGACGATGTCCTGTTTTCGGGCATTGTAAAAAAGATACTTCAGCAACAGGGTTTTGAAGTGTATAGTGTCTTTGACGGGGAGCAGGCATGGCAGCTTTTTAACGGAATGAGATTTCATTCATGTTTGTTGGATATTATGATGCCAGGGCTGAATGGAATTGATCTTGGAGAGCGTATTCGCACTCTGGACAAACAGATTCCCATATTTTACCTGTCGGGAGAAGATATTGCGATGGTGTCTGCAGAAGTGTTCGGGAGAGGAGGTGCAAATGGTTATTTCCCTAAAACCTTCAACCTGCGTGAGTTGACAGGAAAATTACAAGCTTCTTTAATTCATATCAATAATTACGCTTTATGGAAAGAATTATAAAGACGTCCTATTATGATCCCGAAGCTAATGAGTTTTATGCCTCTCATGGCAGACCCAGGAAAGTTGCGCCGGAAGTTAAGAAAGTGTACAAGTGCCTTTATGATAATGCAAATAAATTAATCAGTAGAGAAGCTATTATGGATAATGTTTTCGGGAAAGATAATCACGATATAAACAAATTGTATGTATACATATCCAGGATCAGGCGAATTATCAAGGATCACTTCGGTTCAAGGATACATAATGTACGTGGTAAGGGATATAAACTGATTGTGCCCGTAACGTAGGAATCCTCTGTTTATCCCTATATTATTTATTCCAATACCTTGTTATCCTAATGGGATATTTTATTATATTCGTTTCCTGTTTAGTAAACCCAAAGTATAACCGTTAACCATATTTATCTACTACAAAACTAATAGTCATGAAACTCCTTAGAACATTGCATCATCCGGATGGTGTGCGTTCATCAGCCGAATATGAAATAAGGGATAATAATGTTTTTGCCACTGTCCACCATCCCGGTGGATCTGCTCCCCTGCCCTGGTATGAGGTGAGAGAAGATAAGCTCTATCCCACTATCCATCATCCGCAGGGGCGGAGCTCATTTCACTGGTTTGAAATTAATGACACGAGTATCAGGCCTTCCATTCACCACCCAAAAGGCAGTGATGGGTTGCCATGGTATAAGATTGTGTAACCGCTGAAGAAAATGGGTTTATGAAGCTGGCCTGGCATGGATGCCGGGCTTTTTTTATAGCATTTTTGCACTGTATTTTATCTGGATAAATAAGCATTGACCCCGCATTCGAATCTTCTCATCCGTCCCGATCCGATGTTTGCAAGCCTGCTGCATACCCCTATACAACCTGCTTTGGGGTCAATGCTACTCATTTGAAGTGGAATCAAAGCGGTATGATTAACGCCTTATTTACAGGCTTTTCTAAACTTAACAGGTAATTGGCGTCCAATAATTTTAGCAGTTCATTGTAAAGCAAAAGCAGATCGGCCCGGTGCAGGGCATCTTCGTATTGGGTATCCTCCGCAGCCAGTGTTTCAGATAACCACAACCAAAGCGTTTGCCTCGCTGCAGCAGGTGGAAATAGTTCGCAGAAGCGGCTAATGGCCAGCATAGGATCCACAGACTCCTGTTCGGATAAAATGTGTGTAATGAAATAATGACGGTGAGGTTTGTATAACAATAGATTTTTATTGTGCTCTAAGATAGTAAAATTATGATAATAAATGTGATTTTAATCCTTTTAAGTAATGATAATGTGCTTATTTGTGTGATTTTAATGATGCTATAATGATTTTGCTTATGCTTATATTGTTGAAAAATATGCTTATAAAGCAGTTATGGCAGATCAAGTATTCAATAGAATAAAAGCAGTGCTCGCTGAAAAAGGCAGAACAAATAATTGGCTGGCGGAAACTTTGGAAATGAATAGAAATACTGTATCAAAGTGGTGTACGAATCAGATGCAACCAACCATAGAAACATTGTTTAAAATTGCGCAGGCCTTAGATGTAGAAGCAAGAGATTTACTGGTACTAAGAAAAACTAAATAACCCGTTATTTGTCAAACCCATTGCCATATAAAGAGCAGCTTCACCTGCTCCGCCAGCAAATTCCAATCGGTATCCGCCAGGGTATCCAGCTGCTTAATCAAACTAATGGGGATGTTGATGAGGCCCGGCTTATATTTGAGGCTGCAGTAATTGAAACTATCATTCAAAAAATGGCCGTATCCGCAGATACGGCCAGGAAGTATTTAGCAATACATCACTACGATATTCCCCAAACTATTGCCAGTATTAACACAGAACGTTTCACTTTATCTGAACGTATCTTGCAAAGATCGAAGAATAATAAAGAAGATGCGTTAACGCTGATTGTGCAAAGCGTTGAATCTTCATCCGGTATCCAAAGAGAATTCTGGTTGCCTTTGGAAGAACTGGCATATTTACCTCCACCTGTGTATTGCTTATTGGTAATGTATGAATTTTTAAACTATGAAGATTGGGAAGGTTTTGCCAGCGCTATTTACTTCTACTCCGGTATAGTCACCATCCAGCTGGAAACATTGCCCGGATTGGAGTTTGTAGCAAATCACCTGCGCGAGGCAAAAAGGCGTAGCGACGAAATTTACCAGCAGTGTAAAGGATGGCAGGCGTCGGAGATATCCAATAAGGTAGCGGATGATGCGGAGTTTGGTAGACACCAGGCAGTGTTTAATGCTGCGAAAACAATGATCATTAACGGGTTGTATAGTTTGGTGATGGAGCATGTTGGGGTGTTTCCTTAATTGAGTCACTATATTTTATAAATATTATAATGCTAAAAGACTAAGCTGTATTTGGTCATGAAATGAAATTGCTGGTTTATTTATTTGAATAATCATAAGGTAAAATGTTAGTTTGTCAGGATAATATAAAGACCTGATCATTAGACTTCATATAGTCTTCTGCTATTTCACTAAATGTATCAAACATTCTAGATATAGATCGTTGTTCAAGTATAAATTGCTCCATTCCATTAATTATGTTTGTACAATGCACCTGATAGCCTTCTAGATGAAAATGAACCACGACTTCATATGATGGGTGGTTATAATGCCGGTGTTTTCCTGCGGAGATCACAGCATTGCGCCCATCAGTTTTTTCTATTAAATCCCAGAAATATCTATGGTGATTTTTTATCGATCCATGATGCGGAAGCTGACATACAACGAATCTCTTGCCGGAAAGCTGCGCGACACTTCGGTGAACAATTCCTTGCAATGCAAAAATTTCCGCGTCAGAAGTAAGAAGCACATAACAATTATTTATATTCAAACGGAATATCGCAGAGAGGAGATTGGCTGCCTGACTAGCCTCTTTGCTATTAATATCCGGTTCAAGCTTAACAAGCCTCATATATTCTTGTATATCATCATGCGATGGAGCGAGGCATCTGAGATGAATATGTTCTTCTAATTCTAAGGTTTTGTCATCTATCAACCCGTCCATTCTTTTAATAAGGCCCGAACGCTTTAAACGTGCCCATTTATCTACTATTTTCCGTAATAGAAGAGTATCGCGTCTATCAGTTTCGAAATACTTCCAAAATTTTTTCCCACCTTCAAAAAGCATTGTATGGGCAACGCGATGTACAGTTATATTTTTGCATTCTACATACTCGAGAAGCTCAAGCAAACCGGAATAGTGATCACGATGGGGGTGAGTTAAGACAATAAATTCAATTTCTTTGTAACTCTTCTGTTTAAGATGTGTAAGCACAGGATTATTTTTTCCTTTTTTACTACAGTCCACGATACCAATCTTTGCTACCCCATTATGTGTCCATTCCAGTATAATTGAGTCTCCTTGTCCTACATCCTTGAATGTTATTTTCATTATCAGTAATTAATTATCAATCAGGAAAGAAACATCGTCAAGGTCCTCAAAATCATCTGGTTTAATAAATAGATCTGATCTGTCTATATCATCATGGAAAAAGTCGATAGTTCTGCTTCCGGATTTCGTTTCTATTCTGATTGTTAAAAAGCTCCCTTTTTGGTATTTGAAATTTTCCAGAAGTTTAAGATCGAATCGGCGAACTTCAAATGTAGATGTTTCTTTATGAATAAGACAGTTGATAAGTACACAATCTTCCTCTACTGCAATGATTCGCCCATGAAATTCCTGTACAATTGTTTCTTCCTCTTGTTTATTTAACAATCCAAGTTCATTAAGTAATCGATCGATATCATATTTATTTTCACCCGATAATCTGTAGTCTGGTTTTGATCTTGCTTCCACTTGATATGGCATTGGAGATTCCATTTCTCTCATTTTTTGGAGTAGCTCATCTGTATAGCTTTTATCTTTCGACCATATCACCAGGAAATATTTCTGACCAGCCGGAACAATTTTTGTAATCCATTGTATACAGGCATGTACATCAAATTCTGCCCCAAAACCAGTGTTATAAAATAGGTCCAAAAATACAAGTTCTGTCGTGGTTATTGGAGTATCTGGATATGCAGGTTCCACGTAATCAACTTCAAAAAATCTCGTCCCGATATTCCGTTCTGTGAAAAATTCTTTAAGAGGCTCGGCCTCTTTTTTAATATCGTCAATTAAGATAATCTGTGGTCCAAGTACTGGTCGCATATTTATACTTTTTTATTGAATATTAATTCCACTGCAGCGCCATCATACATTTCGGGAACTCCTCTTGTTCTTAATATTTCTTTATCATGAATGATATTTAGTTTCCCAAACTGAATCATAATTGTATCTATCAAATATAAGCCTATCCCTATGCCATCCTTTTTTCTTGAGAAAAAGGGTAATACAACATCTTCTGTTTTATCTTTAAACCCAGGGCCATTATCAACCACAAGAACTGAAGTAATGTTCCCTTCCCGAGCGGTTGATATGTAAATACCGCTTTGCTGCCTGTATACAGTCCCTAACCAATACAGACTATTATCTAAAAGATTCATTATTATAGTAATCAATACTCGTTTATCCGCAATTATTTTATCTGCATTGTCACTAATATTAGCTTCTACAGCAATTTTATGATCACTTAATCTTGTAGTATAATTTTTTATTGCCTGATTAATCACTTCACGAAGTGATATCTCTTTATTGCCTCCTTTTTTCAGCACAGATAGGATTCCTTGAACATAATCATTGAGTTCGTCCATTTGTCCACGCATTTTTTTTATGTCCACGGGCATTTCGCGAATGCTCTCTTGCATTCTCGGTACGAGCTTTTCAATTTCATGCATGGCAAATGATGCTGTCATTCCCACACCGGCTGGTATTAACAAGTTATTTCGGTCTTGTTCATATCTTTCTTCTACTTTTTCCGTTTCAGTTATTAGCTCTTGTTTTTGTATCTGCTGTAATTCCAATTTTAGTATTAAACTCTTTAACGCAGATATACGTGACTCAAAGGATTCCTGGGGGCCCGATTTATTAAATCTTAACCATTTTTGGCGATCGGATTGCCGTTCAGCACTAAATTGAGTAAGAATAAAATCTAATATAACTCTAAAGTGATTATAAGCATCATTTTCAATAAATCCCTCTCTATTAGTTTTTTCAATTAACGCCCCAGAAGTAGCCGGATCCATATAAATATATCCAATATTTTGATTATTAGAAAACCACTCCTTGTTCTGTATGCGTTTCAAATCGAGTCCCAGCCAGTCATTACCAGGATCTCCATAATCATATACACGCAAGTCTCCTTTAAAAACCTTTATACCGGCATGATCCTTCAATAACTCTCTCACTAATCTTGCTGAGTCAGTTGTATCTCTGAGAGATTCCGCGTCAAGATCAAACGAGTATATTTCAAGCATCAGATTACCATAAGGCATTGGATGAGATAAGTATTTTTCGATCATTTCCTTAAGTAAATTTGGCTCATAGCCCTTATCCCTGAAGGAGCTTTCAAAAAATGGCTTTAGCTCCTGCTTGATATTTCTTTCATATTTTGCTTTATCTATTGAATCTGTTGTTTGTTCATTAATATCTCTATTGCCAATCTGTGGATTATTCTTTAATAGAAAACTGTACTCAAAGGTCATTTTATAGTTTTCGTCTATCAGTACGGCCAACTTATAGGGGGCTGATTGCAGAATCTGTTCCGTTTCGGGGAAATGATCCAGCCAGTTATTATTAAAGTTGAGATCAATTTTGAACTTGCTAGGATCATTTTTAGGAGACAACATAGAGATTGTGTTCCGCTTAAGTTGTCTGGCCATCCCTCTCGTCCACTCTTCTTTTAGATCGCTTATCTCTATATATGTTCCTGAGTCGTTTTTAAACCTGAAATTTTCTTTGTTTCGGTTTTTATACCAAGTTATATTAACATCTTCAAGATATCTGCTTTGAGAAAACCTTCTCCAATCAATATCAACAATAAGCTCATAATCAAGTAACTCTTTACTGATAATATTTTCATTATTATCTGTATGAATTATTGCTGGCCTTGAGTACATTCTGATCTTGTTCCCTAGCTTATGTACTGCAAACCGGCCAACACCCTTTTCTCCCATTGGAATCCGTTTAAAAAGGGGACTTCTTTTTATAACTCTTATTCCTTCTTCGCTAATTGGTTTTCGAAAATCACTGCCAGGCTCGAACCAGACGTTTTCCAGCACTTCTTCAGTAATACCGGTGCCTGTATCTTTTACAATGATTGTGGCTTCCTCAAGATTTTCTATATTTTTGAAATTTACTTCTACAGATTTTGCATCAGCATCATATCCATTTTTTATTAGTTCATAAATTGCCATGACCGGATTTTTTATGAGCTCTTCTCCCAGTAAAATAAGGATATGGGCTTTGGGCCTGAAACTAATGATTTTCTCTTGGTACCCTGTTGGAATGAGAGCGTCTATATCCGTATCTTCCACAGTATCAGGGACTAAATAACTCTCGTTTCCAAGGGGTGTTAGTAGATTTTCAGTTTTGCTAAAAGGTGAATCAGTCTGATTACTTGGCAACAGATTATTTGTATCTTTTCTGCTAAGTCCGAAAGTTTGAAGGAAATATTGTTTGTCGTCGGGGTTTGTAAGACAAAATCCAGCATATTTTGTTTCTTCCAGTTTTACGATGATTACTAGATCGTCTTCATTAAAGGTTCTGCCGAGGTTTGTAATCCTGTATTCGTTACGCGTTTTACGACCATAATAAATAAAACGGCACGCTTTGGTATCTCCATTCCACCAGGTAATATCTACCCATTTCTCTAACTGTTGTCCTTTTACTCCGGGCTTGTTGAAAAGTAATGGTATAGAATTACGGGGAATATATAATCCTGCCTGATGCCCACCTGTCGTCCCGGCGTCATTTGAAGAAACAAATTTACAGAAGCTCAGTATACCTGAGTTTACAGCAGCTATGGCACCCTGCAGTTCGGTCATAATTCGAAGTTATAGTTATAGAATCCGAAAATAAGATTTATATATTAAAAAAAGCAGAGCATGTTTTCAAAACATTTATTTTACCTCTTACGCAAATGTTCATGTATAAAGCTTAATATCATGAATATAGGGTCTAATAAAAATAAAATTTCTTTCTTTTAGACAAAAGGTAAACATCCCGCACGTCCAAATGCCTCTTTGAGACTCATAACTAAAATAATCTTAGGCGTTGCCATCATTTTTCAAGTTTTCTAGCGTATGAGATTCGGATTAGTAAGATTCTAGGTACTAATTTTTTGGGGTGTGCTTATTAATGTATGACCAATCGGAGTAAATTACTTTTTAATTATAATGTATATCCCAATTCAGAACTCATAATTTGTTTTCTTAAAATCAGATTCACGAAATCTTTTAAGGTTAAAAGCTCGCTACGCTGGGTATCGGTGAATGTTTGGTGAATTTCGTATGGAACAACTAGTTGGAGATTCCGGGAGCGCATTTCTGCAGTTTGGTCTTCGCTGATTCCAGGTTCTAATGTCAGAAGATGTTTATGTGAAATTCTTGCTGCTTCGGATAGAACTTGCCTCCATCTATCTTTGAGAGATGTTTTTGCGCCTAGCATGGTCAATAATTCTGATGGATATGCAGGGGTGTGATAATACCTTACATCTGGGAAAAGAAAGTCTGGTTTTGACTTATTTTCGGTTCTTTTACCTCTGGAAAAGGAAATATTAAGAGTGTCGAAAATATACTTTATGTGTTCTTCAAATGCACTTCCAGCCCGCGCTTTTCTACGATTTTGTATGCTTAATGAATAGTTTATAAAACCTTCTACATCTGGGGCCTGGCCTTCAACCATGAATCCTAGCCGCAAGCGATCTGCTATGTTATTTTTCTCTATGCACTTAAATAGCTTTTCTTCCCAGTTCATGAATTGCAATAGTGCATGATCTGGATCTTCTCTAAGATTGACTGCTATAGGTAATGTTTGACGTGCATAATGTGAAAATTCAGTGGTTGAAGGTAAATTGCCCGAAAATTTTGCTACTAACCTATTAATTATTTCTTCTTCTGGCTCCTCAATCTCCACGCCTATCTCCTCTAAAATAAATCTTGCAGAAAAATCAATGGATCTGTCTTTAGATGAATAAATATCCGATAAGGTAAAAAGATTTCCTTCAGGGGGAGTTAAATTAAAGAGCCAGTATAATTGATTCACAGCTGTACTTGTGGGGGGGCTTATAATTATTAAGAGGGTGTCGTTTGTTTTACGTGCAACAAACATAATATCTCCTTCCTTTGCTTTTTGGGTAACTTCATTGTTTTTAAAGTATAACCTGTATTCGGGGCTTCTATTGGGCTTATTTATTCTAGCGTTATACCATTTTACCTCCCCGTCTGCTGCAAGGCTTTCATTTTCTTCTCCTAGCCATATATAGCGACAACTAAATTTTCTATCCTCAGTTGTTCGGATAAGTCTTTTTAGTTCCTTTGTACCGTTATATTCATGTTGCGTGGATTTTGACTGGATCACTTCTACTGACCGAAGTGTTTTAGCAACAACGATTTCAAAATACTGAGATAGATGACCGATTCTCATGAATTTAAATTACTGTTTCCGGATGATCGAATGGAATCAACATTTGTGGATCATTGGCACGCATTACACGAAGGAGATAGGGTCTTATAAATTCGGCTATGGCTTTTGCTGCCGGTACAACGACAGAATTACCAAATTGGCGATAAGCTTGAGTATCAGAAACAGGAATTTTAAAATTCGATTCATTCGGTAAATCAAACCCCATTAGTCTTGCACATTCCCTTGGAGTTAATCTCCTGGGCCTCATACCATTTTGATGGATAAGTATTTCTGATCCGTCCTTATGATATCTGGCAGAAAGAGTACGGGTGACATCAGTTGGGCCAAAAACACTGAATCCAAAACCATTTCCTTTAGCGGTGTGTTTTTCTTTGTATCCCTTTAGGTATGACCATAGTTTTTCAGATAGAGTATACTTTTCGGCTACGATGCCATCTCCTATGGTATATGGGGATGAGTCTTCTGACATTTCTCCAGGTTTATGCAATATGGAACCAAGTTTTGGCCCATCAGTAGTAGATGGAATAAGAAAGTCATCGAATTTAAAGCCTACATCTTCGCGAAAACCAGCTATAAAAACCCGCTCTCTGTGTTGAGGCACCCAGCTTTTTCCGTCTATAACTCTATAATCAATTTTATAGCCCAATTCCTCCGTGAGCGTTTTGCATATTATATCAAATGTTCTTCCTTTGTCATGACTTTTTAGATTCTTTACGTTTTCAAGTAAAAAGCCAGCAGGTCTATGATGCTCTATGATCTGCGCCAAATCAAAAAACAGTGTTCCTTGCGTTTTATCCTTGAATCCGTGTGCACGTCCAAGAGAGTTTTTCTTAGAAACACCAGCAAGAGAAAATGGTTGACACGGAAAACCACCAACCAAAAAATCATGCCTCGGAATTCTGTCTAAGGCTTCCGGGCTATTTGTATATTCGCGGATATCACCGACAACAGGATGGTCACAGGCATAGTTTGCCTGATAAGTGATCCGGCATGATTTATCCCACTCACTTGTAAAGAGGCATGTGCCATTTATAGATTCAAAAGCTTTTCGAAAGCCGCCGATTCCAGCAAAGAGGTCAATAAATGTAAATGGATTTTGAACGGGAGGGGGAGCAACCATATTGGCAGCCCTTACTATCTCTTTTAAGTCTCTGATAATTAATGGATTAGGGGATGATGATCCTTTTTGCCATCTATAAACCGTCCTGAGGCTTACCGCATATTTCTCTGCGGCATCCTTGCAGGATAATCCTGAACCTTCTAATAATTCTGCGAATTCACTCATCTGGGTCTGTTTTTGACATTTTGACGCAATTAACAATAATTTTCTTTACTAAAAAAATTAGTTTTTTATTTTTTCAATTAATTGCTCAAAGAGGTTTGCCATTTTCGTTTTTTTTAGTTCACATTCCCAGATGATGATTACTTTCCATCCCTGTTGATGTAGAGCTGCAATAGCATTATTATCATTGTCTATGTTTTTGTTAATCTTTTCTAACCACCAATTAGTCCTAGTTTTAGGGACTACAAAGTATCTGCAATTACTATGCCCGTGCCAGAAACAACCATTGATAAAAATTGCTGTTCTATATTTAGTAAGAACAAGGTCTGGCTTACCTGGGAGGGTTTTTACATGTAATCTATAACGAAATCCTTTTGAATGGAGATATTTACGAACCAGTATCTCGGGTTTTGTGTCTTTCCCCTTTATCTGGCTCATATTATAACTGCGGGTTGCCTTATTGTGGACATCTGTCATCAGATTGACGTTTGCGACATTTAAATGCAAATAAAATTACTATAACTAAATAATAAAGTATAGAATTAATTACGAAGTTGACAGCCAATTAATTGTTTATAAATGTCTCCCCCCTTTGCTAATCCCCTCTTTTCTCCCTATTTTTACCATAATGTCCACGCACCGTCCAAAACAATCTCACCTCCAACTTAAGTCAGTATTTGACCTGCTATACGTGCGCCTTTGCCGGTTTGCCACTCTTTTAATTGCCAATCCCGCCATGGCGGAGGATATCGTTCAAAAAGTGTTCGTAAATTATGAGCAGGAAGATGACGATTTTCCCGCAATTAAAACTTACCTGTACAAAGAAGTGCTGAATGCCTGCAACCAACATACTGCAGCTGTTAAAACAGCCGTTATAAAGGCAGAGGTAGGCGGGGAAATAAACCGGGCTATCGCTGCGCTGCCGGAAGGCTGTAGTAAAGTTTTCAAGCTGAGTTATGTGGAAGAGCTGAAGAACGAAGAGATCGCAGCAGAAATGGCAATGCCGCTAAGCTGGGTGAAAACACAAAAAATGCGTGCATTGGAATTATTACATTGGCGATTAAAACCGGAAACTTTTCTCGTATTAAATTTTTTTCTTTCCATTGCAGAATGATCTTGAGTCATATCAATACGGAGCCCGGCTAATAGTAAAGTACTGGGAAAACACGCTTTCAACTGAAGAGAGTGAGGAGTTAGAGGCATGGATAGCTGCCAGCGAAGAGAACCGGTTGTTATTTGCGGAGCTGACAAAGGAAGCTACCTTAAAAGAAGAATTGCGACAGATAAGCAGGTTCCATCCGCAGCGGGCCTGGAAAAAGATTGAAGCTGCACGTAAGGAAAAGAAACAGGTTCCCTGGGTGGGTGTTGTTGCTACGTTGATCATGTTACTGCTGGCCATTACCTTAAAATGGTGCTATCTCCGCGAGGCACCGCCGGCAGATAAAAAAACAGATAATAGGGGTATCAGCCGCTGAGCCGCGTCAGATAAGGAAAGAGGGATTACCTCTTCTTTCCGCCATAGGTTTTATAGAAGGGTGTATCAAAATTAGATACACCCTTTTTTATTTGGTTACCTGATGAAGGCCGGAGATCGTTTAAGCGAAGCTCCGCGCCCCATATTTACTTATTTATATCCGGCCGCCTGCAGCTCAAATAATTCGGCATACCGCCCTTTGCGGGCAAGCAGTTCTTCGTGGCTCCCTATTTCAATAAGGGCACCACGTTCCAGTACCAGGATACGGTTAGCCATGCGTACTGTAGAAAACCGGTGCGATATCAATACTGCGGTCTTATCGCGGGTAAGATCCGCGAAACGGAGAAATACATTGTATTCTGCCCGCGCATCCAGGGCAGAAGTGGGCTCGTCCAGTATCAGCAATTGGGCATCTTTCATGTAGGCCCTTGCCAGGGCTATCTTCTGCCACTCGCCACCGGAAAGCTCTATGCCCTGGTTAAAGCGCCGGCCCAGCATCTGGTCGTAGCCGAGCGGCATTTTCTCTATAAGCGGGGAGGCAAGACTTTGCCTGGCGGCATCTTCAATCATCGGGAGGTTATTGCTTTGGGTAATGTTGCCTACGGCAATGTTTTGCGAAACCGTCATCTGGTAACGCTGGTAGTCCTGGAATATAACGCCTACCTGCGTACGCAATTCCTTCAGATCGTATTCCCGGAGATCAATGCCATCGAGCAGAATATGGCCTTCTACCGGATCGTAGAGGCGTGACAATAGTTTCACAAGCGTGGTTTTACCAGCGCCATTCTCCCCTACCAGCGCTAATTTTTCACCGGGATGAAGCGTGAAGCTAAGATGCCTGATGGCCCATTTATCGGAATTAAGATATTTAAAACCCACATCCTCGAAAGTAAATCCCTGTTGAATAGGTCGTGGAAATGCCCGCGGATGAGGTACGGGAACCATTTTAGGCTGTATCTCAAAAAACTCAAACAAATCGCGCAGGTAAAGAGCGCCCTGTGTAACGCTGGAAAACCGGATAAGGATGCCCTGGAAGGTAGTGCGTAACTGCCGGAAAGATCCCGCAAGAAAAGCCAGGTCGCCGATACTTAGATGCCCGTGGATCGTTTGCAGGATAATGATCACATAAGCGGCATAATATCCGGCTGCACCTACTATAGCGAAAACGGTACCCCAGATGGAGTCCCGGATCTGCAGCGCTTTTTTATCAGTATAAAATTTATTGGAGATGAACTTAAAACGGTCTACCAGGAAATTGGAAAGATCAAACACTTTCACTTCTTTTGCGGTTTCATCACTGGCGCCGAGATAGCGGATATAATCCAGTTCACGCCTGTCGGATGTTTGGCCCCAGGCCAGTTTGTAATACAGGTCGTTGAAGTGCGACTCATTCAGGAAGGCCGGGATCACTGCCAGCAGCAGTAATAATATAAGCCATGGGTTGAATAACACTAGCCCTGCTGCAAGAAAAACAATCGTAATAATATCCTGCACCTGGCTCAGCACCTGTGCCAGCAACACCGTTCTGCCACTGGTTTGCTGCCGGGCGCGTTCCAGTTTATCATAGAATTCTGCATCTTCAAACTGGTCGAGGTCTAGTTGGGCAGCATGTTCCATAATTTTTACGGAGGTGTGGTTGGCAAACAGATCGCCCAAAAGTCCATCCAACAGTGAAATAGCGCGACTCAGTGCATCAGATATTATTGCCAGGCCCAATTCCATCGCTACCAGTTGCCACAACCACGTAGTAGAGTGCCCCGGATCTTTGGCGAGATGTACTACCTGGTCAATGATCAGCTTGCCCACATACAATAATGATAACGGCATGGTAGCCTGGGCTACTCTCAGCACTGTATTGGCTATGGCCAGCCCCGGGCTGGTTTGCCATACCATCCGGAAAAATGCCGGTAAATTACGAAGAGCGGCCAGCCGCTCTTTGAAGGTTAATTTTTCATCTTTGCCCGAACGTTTTTTCCGGGGATTTGCCATTGCGCTCATGAAGGTAATTTACGAAAATTGCCTTCATGAGCACATAGGTGTATTGTGTAAAAGGATTTTGTTATTTTTGATTTTCATGTGAATAAACCGGAATGCTATGTTATTACTGATCGTTTCCTTACTGGTAGCTTGTTGTGTGATCGTTGCCGGCGTTGTGTACGCGGTGAATGAACAATCCAGAGAATGGGCGGCATCGGAGAGTTAATACTGCGCCTATATTGCAGCAGTGTCCTGGCCCGCCTTCGGCGGGTAAATTGTCCTGGAGCAGGATTATGATGATTATGCTGATTTGTTTGATTTTATTATAGCAGGTGGTTTATCTGTTGATGTCTAAACCAGCTAGAACTCTGATTTCAGCCGGAAGAAACCCCTGTAATTATTTTTCCCGCCGACCTTTTGGAGCAGAAAACGGGATAGATAGAAATAACCTGGAGCTTTACTTCAGACAGAAGAGTCCCTTGCAATTATTCGGGTCGCTGCCCCTTTGAAGCACAAAAACAGAATAAAGAGAAATAATCCTTCAGGTAGAAGAATCCCTTACAATTATCTTAGCCACTACCCCTTTGGTGCGCAATACACATAGAAATAACCTGGATCTCTGATCTCCGGTAGAAAAATCCCCTGCCATAGATTCACGGATAAAAGCACCTGAATCTTCCCTGATTAATAGAGGGATACGCTACACAGCCGCGTTATACCAGCGTATTGGGGCTTTATTTAATTAGCATTTATCGATATGCGTGAAAAAAGAACAGTGCTGAATTACCTGGCAGAAAAGGAATGGCTGATCATGAGCTTATGGTTTGGATTATCCTTTATTGGCGCCATCCTGGAGATCTCCCGGCATAACATCAATAATTATCTCATATTTAAAGACGTATTTTTTCACGTCATACACCAGCAGCCGCTATACATCCCCTACCCGGCCGATTATTATGATGTGAATCTTTATGGCCCGGTATTCAGCATTGTCATTGCCCCGTTTGCAGGGCTGAATACCAACCTGGGTGCAGTACTCTGGTCACTCTCCGGCTCAGCTATTTTATTTTATGCCATCCGGCAATTGCCGCTCACACGTATGCAGCAGAATATCATCCTGTTGCTGTGTTCTATGGAACTGATGGGAGCCGCCAGCTGGTTCCAGATGAACCAGTTCATCGGCGCTTTTATTATCCTCACTTTTACTCATATCATCAAAGGAAAAGAGCTTTGGGCGGCCTTCTTTATTGTTTTGGGAACCCTTACAAAATTTTACGGCATCGTAGGACTGGCCTTTTTCTTTTTCAGTCCCAATCCCAAACGCTTTATCGGCAGCCTGTTTTTATGGGGCGCAGTAATGTTTGCACTGCCCATGATCATCTCTTCTCCCCAATATATCATTCAATGTTATTTTGATTGGTATGCCGCACTGGTACACAAAAATGAACTGAATGAAGGAGCCAATATCCTGTTCCAGGATATATCTGCCGGAGGCTTTATTAAAAGGGTATTTCATCTGCCGGGACTGAGTAATAACGTGGTACTCATTCCCGCAATAGTGCTTTTCCTGTTACAATATACCCGGCTGAGCGACCGTTATAACTCCCGCTACCGCCTGTACATACTCTGTTCTACGCTGATGTTCCCTGTGTTGTTCAGCACCAGCTCGGAATCGCCTACCTACATCATTGCCATACCTGCAGTATGTATCTGGTATGTAATGCAGCCATATACCAGGTGGAACAACATATTTATGTTTTTCGCCATTGTCCTGATCAGCTTTTCCCATTCAGATGTAGTAACGCCGTGGGTAAGGAGGAACATAGCGATGCCATATGCCGTGAAAGCCTTTCCCTGCCTGGTTTTATGGCTCATGATCGCTTACAATATCTACACCCGGAAATATTTGCTGAAAAATGATGCTTCTCCCGCGCCAGTCAGGGAGCTGGAGCCCGCCGCCGTATTGTGAAAAAATTAACTGAAAAAGTAATAATCCGGGCGTAAATTGCCGGATTATTAAAGGTTTTTGATTATGAACACGGGATTCAAGATAGGTAGCGCATTTGCGTTATCTGCGATGCTGTTTCACGGCATTCAGGCAAATGCACAGAGAAAATCAGCACCATTGCCAGGCTTTGTTGAAAGTAAATCAGTTGCTTCGGTAGATCCTTATATCGGCTCCGGGGGGCACGGGCACGTATTTGTTGGCGCCAGCGTTCCTTACGGCGCAGTACAAACCGGCCCTACTAATATTGTAAAAGGTTGGGATTGGTGCTCAGGATATCACTATTCAGACAGCGTTTTAATAGGCTTCTCCCAGATGCACCTCAGCGGAACCGGTATCGGCGACCTGGGCGATGTGCTAATTATGCCCTACACCGGCAACGTTAGAACCAACCGCGGCACACAGGAGAATCCAACTTCAGGATACGGCTCCCACTATTCACACGACCGGGAAACCGCACGCCCCGGCTACTATGCAGTTCAGCTGGATGATTACAACATCAAAGCTGAACTAACCGCTTCAGAAAGAGTGGCTTTTCATAAATACACCTTTCCAAAAGATCAACAGGCTAACATCATCATCGACCTCAAAGAAGGTATAGGATGGGATGCGCCGGTAGAAACATTTATCCGCCAGGTAGATGAATATACTCTTGAAGGCTACCGCTACTCCAAAGGCTGGGCGGTAGACCAGCGTCTTTGGTTTGCCATTAAATCCAATGTACCGGTAAAGCAATTCCAGGTATTTGACGGAGATAATAAACAAAACGGGAAAGAAGTAAAATCGAAAGAAGCAAAGGGCGTGATCGTATTCGATAAATCGCCCGGACAGGTGATGCTGAAAGTAGGCATCTCCCCGGTGAGCAGCGAAAATGCCCTGGCTAATATCAAAGCTGAAATTCCAGGCTGGGATTTTATCAAAACCATCAACAGCGCCAATGCCAAATGGGACAAGGAATTGTCTAAGGTAAGTATTGAAACAAAAGATGAAGCCGCCCGCCGCGTATTTTATACGGCCATGTATCATACCATGATCGATCCTGCCCTGTTTAACGACCATGACGGCAGCTACCGCGGCACTGATAAAAAAGGATATTCCAATCCCGGATTCGATAACTACTCCGTATTTTCTCTCTGGGATATCTATCGCTCCTGCGCACCTCTCGCTACTATCCTGCATCCTGAAAAGGTGAACAGCTTTGTGAACTCAATGCTGGCCATTCATAAACAACAGGGAAAATTACCGGTATGGCCGCTTATGGGTAACGAAACCAACTGTATGGTGGGCTACCATGCAGTGCCTCCTATTGTGGATGCATACCTGAAAGGATTTAAAGGATTCAACGCAGAAGAAGCATTCGAAGCCATGAAAGTAACTGCCAACCGCGACGACCTCGGGCTGAAATACGTAAAGGAACTGGGTTATATTCCCGCAGATAAGGAATATGAATCCGTTTCCAAAGCAATGGAATATGCTATCGACGACTGGTGTATTGCAGCCATGGCAAAGAAACTGGGCAAAACAGCCGATTTCGAATACTATAAAAAACGCGCGGCTTATTACCGTAACTATTTCGACAGCACTATCCGCTTTGTGCGTCCGCGCATGAGCGATGGCAGCTTCAAAACACCTTACGATCCGTTTAACTCCATCCATGAAAAAGGTGATTTCACGGAAGGTAACGGTTGGCAATACACCTGGCTGGTGCCACAGGATGTGGAAGGCCTGATCCAGCTAATGGGCGGCGACGATGCATTTACCCGTAAGCTCGATAGCCTCTTTACTGCAAAAGGCGATATGGGAGCCGAAGCCTCCAGCGATATCTCCGGTCTTATTGGTATGTATGCGCATGGTAATGAACCGAGTCATCACGTTACCTATATGTACGCTTTCTCCGGCTATCAATGGAAAACCGCAGAGAAAGTAAGACAGGTAATGAAAGAGTTCTACTTTGATCAGCCGGAAGGTCTTGCTGGTAATGAAGATTGCGGGGCTATGTCTTCCTGGTACGTATTCTCCTCGCTTGGCTTCTATCCCGAAAACTCCGCCAGCGGCATATATGTATTAGGCAGCCCGCTGTTCGACAAGGCATCGATTAAACTCGGTACAGGTAAAACCTTCACTGTTCAGGCTATTGATAACAGCGCAGAAAATATCTACATCCAAAGCGCTACGCTCAACGGTAAGCCATATACGAAAAGTTTCATTACCCATCAGGACGTGGTGAAGGGTGGAACGCTGGTAGTGAAAATGGGTAGCAAACCCAATCTCAATTTTGGTAAAGCGGTTGCTGACAGGCCGTCGAATGCGCTTTAAGCGGATGTTGTCTGACTCAGGATTATGCTGATTTGTTTGATCACTTTGGATCTGAAAGATTAGTGGGATATAATCGAATAATTTTTCTTCCTGTGGGTTAAAAATATTTGGGGAGATATAAGCAGGTAATTGCTTTTATCTCCCCAAATATTTTCCAAATATGCTAAGCATTTTCACCCAGCACCCGCAACACTTCCGGTGTTACTTCACCAAAAATAGAAACACCTGCTGCTCCATTTTCTATGGCCAGTTTCACGGCTTCGCCGAGATCAGTATAATTGCCGTGGAAGTCGGGAAGATACAAGCCGGCATACAACGGGAATGCCCCATGTAATTCCTTCACGCCTTCTGCTACGGCGTCTCCGATCCAGCTTACATTTTCCTTATAAAAACCGTGATAGATCATCGGGCAAACAGCGTTCAGCGGCCAGTTGGTCCAGTCCTGGCGAACAATACGTTTAGCAATTTCGGGTGTGGGGAACACCGCTGCTGAAATAGGCTTTTTATGTTGCCTGGCCACCGCTGCAAGATTACTTACTACGTTGGTGATCCGGTCGTATCGGAACTTCCGCCAGGAAGGGCTTTGGTCCGGATGCTCCATCTGCAGCGGATCTACGCCGCTTTTTTCTTTATACGCATTACGGCATTGCCCGCAATAACAGAAATCATATTCCGGTAATTCTTTCGACTGGTCAATGCCATAGTTACTCCAAAGATTAACCGGTAATATCACATCACAGAAACGTACATAGTCGAGGTGAATGCCATCTACATAATCCAGCGAAAGGATTTTCTCCACCTGGTTTTTCAAATAGTTCACCACTTCCGGTTTGCTGGGGCATAACCAGCGGTAGTAATCTACATAAGGGGGATGATTGGCACAGGATTCACCTTTGCGGTTTTGTGCATACCATTCCGGGTGACTGGCCAGCAGATCTTTCTCTCCCCTGTTCATGGTCCACATCCAGCGGTGAGCCTTGATGCCATTGGCTTTGGCCATTTTAAAATGTAGGGGACTGTCTTCCTCAAACATAATATCAGTGATGCCTGCTTTACTATAAGCGGCATACCTTGCCTGCAACACGGTCGCAGAATCTTTATGATTAGGGTTAATCCACACCCGGTGCTGCACGGCATTTTTTTCCAGTGTGGGTGCTGCTTTTTCAGCAACTGCAGCGGCACTGGCCGGCAATGGTGGTTTTACCAATGCCAATCCACCTATACCCAATGATTTTATAAAAAGACGTTTATCCATAGCCGTTATTTTCTATTGTTATATACTTTACCTTCCTGGTTGATATTTACAGAACCGCTAAAATTGCTTCCGGTAACGCTGGCATTATATTGCAACGAAATACCTTCCATCGACAGCGTATATATCTGGCCGTTAGGACCTGTTTGTTTTTCAGGGATCTTCAGCGCTTTTAAATTGCTGGCATACCGCCCGTTGGCTTGCCTGTACTCCAGTTGTGCGCTGTATATCTGCCAGAGGTATTGACGGGCTTCCTCCGTTGGGGGTAATTGAAAAGCAGTATTAGCCTTGCTGGTAAACAGCAGGTACCCCCACCGTTCCGGTGCATGCATATTCACAATACCCTGTGGCGACCATACCCAGTTGTGTTCTGGCCGCTTCAGTTTTACATACTTTCCGTTCTTAATATCGGTATCCCACTCCACCCGGGAAAAATTGATCCGCCAAAGGGTGTTTTCCTGTGGCCGCTGCTCTCTGTTAAAAAAGCTAAGCGCACTGAAAGGGATGGCCATTTCCACTGTCCACTCTTTATCCGTATCCAATGGGTTATTAATGGTACCGTTTATATGCACGGCGGTGATAATTCCTTTAGTGTCCCAGTTTATCAGCGCCTCTCCCATATTGCGGTACGGCTTTCCCATGAAAAGGTCCATTACGGTATTTAAAGCGTTGATCTCTATTTCGTAATATTGGTGGGTATCTCCCTCGGGATCTATAAACACCTCAAAATCATTATCCCGGAAAATGATGGCATCATGATCTGTCAGCGTTCCCCAGATATGAGGTTCCTGAAGTGTGGCTGCAATATAAAGATACTGTTGATCCCACATCATTTTCACCCTGGTACGCAGTGCGGGCGCTGGTTTGGCATCGCCTTCAATATCCTGGAAATCGTTGGTCCATGAGGCTTGCTGCCAGGCGGCTTCTTCCAATTTGCCATCGATTACCACCTTATCTTTCGTTTCCTGGCATACGTAATGCCGGGGTGTTCCTTTGAACGGCTTCGCGCTTTGCGCGGAAATTGTCTGACTCAGGATTAAAC
Organism: Chitinophaga polysaccharea; assembly: GCF_902150045.1. Lineage (GTDB taxonomy): Bacteria > Bacteroidota > Bacteroidia > Chitinophagales > Chitinophagaceae > Chitinophaga > Chitinophaga polysaccharea_A. The sequence goes on along the minus strand of NZ_CABFVU010000001.1, from coordinate 2,163,176 downwards.
TGATTACGCTGATTACACTGATTTTTTTTTGTGTATTGAAAGAAAAATTTTTCATTTATAGTTTCCGTTGATTAATCTTCTAAAGTCGAGGCTTGGCCGGCCAAAGTTAATAAGTAATCCGGTTTCTACATTATATGCTTCGAGATAGCTTTTAATCTGGGATAAATGGACTTGTTCTGTTACTGTTAAGGCCTTTAGCTCTACAGCCACAACGTCTTCTACAATGAAATCGGCCCTTCTGCCTTCTACATGTTGTCCTTTATAATATAAAGGAATCTCTTTTTCTCTCACAAAATGAATTTGATTTTCACTCATTTCAATGGCTAATGCCCGTTGGTAAATTACTTCCTGGAATCCTGATCCAAGTATGCGATGTACTTGCATCGCACAACCAATAATCTTTCCGGTAAGCTCGGAATGCTTATAATCTGGATTAATCATACATTATATATTAGGTTAAACAAACAATGGCTCTAATTTAGCTCATTCTAATAATCAAAACAAAGAGCCGGATAAAATCCGGCTCTTAAAATAATACCCAATGAAAATCAAAAATCAAAAATCAAAAAAATAAAATCAGCGTAATCAGCGTAATCAGTTTAATCCTGAGTCAGACAAAATCCGCTGCATTACCAAATGCGTACCCTTGCGCTATCCGGCCTATACATAGCATCCCCGGGTTTTACGCCGTATACTTCGTAGAAGGCATCTACATCCGCAAACGGTCCATTCACCCTGAACTTGGCAGGAGAATGCACATCTGTAAGCACCTGCCTGGCGAGGGATTCCTTTTTGGAATGTCCCAGCCAGCCCAGTGCGTAACCCATGAAATAACGTTGTGATGGAGTGTAGCCGGCAATTTTCTCATTCTTTTTGAACTGCTCCGTTTTTTTGAACGCTTCCCAACCCAGCAGGATACCGCCAAGGTCGGCGATGTTTTCACCGAGTGTGGCTTTACCGTTGATGCGTAAGGTATCTACCACTACGTAGTTGTTAAACTGATTCACCATTACAGCTGCGCGCTCATTGAATTTTTTCTCATCATCCTTTGTCCACCAGCTTTTGAGGTTTCCGGCAGCATCAAACTGGCGACCTTCATCGTCGAAGCCGTGTGTGATTTCGTGGCCAATGGTGGAGGCACCGGCGTAGCCATAAACGATGGCGTCATCCAGTTCTTCATCGCGTTTACCGGGAACGGTGAAGATACCTGCGGGTAACACTATTTCATTGTTGCTGGGGTTATAGTAGGCGTTGTATGTTTGTGGGGTCATATCCCATTCGGTGCGGTCTACCGGTTTACCCAGTTTGCTGATCTGGTAGTTCTGCCACCATTGTTGTGCTGCCTCTATGTTCTGGTGATAGGATTGCTCCTTGATATCCATTGCGGAAAAATCCTTCCACTTATCGGGATAACCAACTTTCTTCGTGATCTTCGACAGTTTATACAATGCTTTCTGCTTGGTGCTGTCGCTCATCCAGTCGAGGTGCTCGATGCGTGTTTTCAGTTCGGCACGTATTTCTTCTACCAGGTTTTCATATCTTTTTTTGGCGGTGGTGTTAAAGAATTCTTTTACGAACAATTGTCCCAATGCCTCGCCCATAGCGCCTTCTTCAGCATCCAGCACTCGTTTCCAGCGGGGTTTCTGTTTGTCTTGTCCTTTTAGAAGAGTTCCATAAAAGGCGAAGTCGGTGTTGGCAATGGTATCGCTGAGATGTGAGGCCGCAGCGTTGATCAGGTTCCATTTGAGGTAGTCTTTCCAGGTTTGAAGTGGTTGCGACTTAACCACGTTGCTCAGATTGGTGTAAAATTCCGGCTGACCCACAATCACAGTATCGGCAAATTTGTTGATGCCTTGTTGTTTAATGAAATCATTCCAATCAATATTCCCGGCAATTTTATTGAGCTGAGTCACTGCCATTTTGTGGTAGTTGGCTTCCGGGTCGCGGAGTGCTTCCAGTTTACGGCTGTTTTTAGCCAGGCTGGTTTCCAGCTGCACAATGCCGGCAGCGGCCTTTTTAGCGGAGGTGCTGTCGTAACCAACAAATTGAAGCATTTTGGCAATGTGTGCGGGATAAGCATTTCTTATGTTGGTGGTACGTGCATCGGTGTTAAAGTAGTAGTCGCGGTTAGGTAAGCCTAATCCGCCCTGGCCCAGCTGAACGGCAATCACCTCGCTGTTTTTGGCGTCCTGGCCTATGTACAGGCTGCAGAAAGCGCCTGTGTTCATGTTCAGTTTAGAGGCTATTTGTACCAGTTGTGGAATAGTAGTAACTGCATCAATGGCTTTCAGTTCAGCTTCAATAGGCTTTATGCCTTCCTGGTTGATGCGAACGGAATCCATACCGCTTGTCCAGAAAGCGGCAATTTTTTTAGAGATTGGATCGGCAGGATTTTCCACTGCCTTTTCGTTGATGATGCGCAGGCGTTTGTACAATTCTTCCTGTACAAGATTACCAATACCCCATGAACTATATTCTGCGGGTATGGGATTGCGTTTTATCCAGCCGCCGTTGGCATAATCAAAAAAATCCTGTGTGGGGCTCACGGTACTGTCTACATTAGCGGCTACTGCATCGGGTGTGTGGGAGTTGGCATCGCTGGGCTGTTTCTGTCCCTGGTTACATGCTGCAAAGCAGGTAACGGCAGCCAGGCCGGTTACGGTAAGGATGGATTTTATCATAAGCTTTTCAGATTTTGTTATCGGCAGAAAGGTAATTATTTTTTGGGACCCCGGTTATTAAAATGGGCTTAACGGCAGCAGGAGAATATAAAGTAAATATTGTACTTTGTATAAAGTCATTTCCTTACCACTTATGATTAACAATTTAAAGACTGGCCGCATTTTATCTATCGATGCCTTCCGCGGAATTACTATTCTTGTCATGATTTTCGTTAACAGTGTTGCGGGGGTGAGCAGTATCCCGTTGTGGATGCAGCATGCGCATGGTAATGAAGACAGGATGACTTTTGTGGATGTTGTTTTCCCTGCTTTTCTTTTTATCGTGGGCATGTCAATACCTTTTGCTATCAATAGCAGGTTGGAGAAAGGAGATACTTTCTGGCAGCTGCAGCGGCATATTATATGGCGTACGCTGGGCTTATGGGTACTTGGTATTTTCATGGTAAATGCGGAACTGGTGAACGCTGCTGCTACCGGGATAAGCGGCGCTGCCTGGTCGCTTCTTTTTTATATATGCGCCATACTGGTATGGAATGTTTATAAGTTCAAAACAAGCTGGATCTCCTGGTGCTTCAAAGCTGTAGGTGCAATCGGATTAATAATACTTGCCGTTATTTTTCGTGGTGGTGAGGACGGAACTGAACGTTTAAGCCCGCAATGGTGGGGAATCCTGGGCCTGATAGGCTGGGCTTACCTGTATGCATGTATTATTTACCAGGTGTTTAAAGGTGTTGCAGGAGGTATTATGCTGATGATAGCCGTATGCATCGGGTATTATATTTTATGCAAACAGCCCTTTATGCAGCAGGGAGAATGGAGCTGGCTTACTTTGCAATCGCGTAATGCTGCCCATACTGCTATTGTTTTGTCGGGAATGCTGTTAACATTATTTTATTTTGATGATGACCTGGGATTGAAAGGAAGTAAGCTGGTGGCAAGGGTAATGGGATATTTTTCCTTATTACTGATTGCCGGTGTTGTGTTAAGGCCCACTTACAAACTATCAAAGATCCAGGCTACACCTAGCTGGTGTTTGTATTGCAGCGGTATATGTGTGGCTATCTTTTCTTTATTATATTTCCTGATAGATGTAAAACACATCAGTAAGTGGACGGCTTTCTTCCGTCCGGCGGGATCCAATCCTTTGCTCACCTACATATTGCCGGATATCGTTTTCTATGGTATGCTGCTGGCGGGGATCGGGCTGCCGGCTGTGTTGGGTGAAGGACTGCCGGGCATTGCCTGGTGCGCTTTTTTTGCAGTGATCATGCTTTTCCTTGTAAAAGGATTAAACAAGCTGGGAATCCGTTTACAACTGTAACAATCTTACACGCCGGTTCGTTATAACACTCGCAATGTAGAGAAATATCTACGTGAAATACATTCGTAACAGGTGTATAACACGTAAATAGGTAATGGCATTTGGTTTGTCCCTTTTTGCGGAAACATATTTTTTATCCCAAAAGTTCCCCCATGAAAAAAATTGCAATTGTATTAGCGGCAGCAGGGTTGATTTTAGCTATCTTAGCGCAGTATGCCTTAACAAACGACTGGATGTGGTTCAAAGTGTTCCATACCATGGGTTTTGTTGGCTATATATTAATTATCAGCGGTCTTGCTTGCTTTTGCCTGTGGCTGATTCATCAGTTTTCCCGCGATGAGAAGAACAGGATAAAGCGTTACTATCATCGCCGGCACGATGAAAGGGGAGTAAATACTGCGCAACAGTAATGATCTATGTCAGACTTCTTCACACTTAAATTTGAATATAAAGGGCATCCACATATCCTGGATGTGCAAACTGTTCATCAGCAATTCAAAACGGTTTACAAAGTGGCCATTGAAGAGCACGAAATTACTTTTGAGCCTGATGAAGAAGGCTATGTACGCGCTGTTTCCAGTAAGCCTATGCACGATCATCTGCCGCCGGTAGATATAGGCCTGTTACATCATGTGGCAGAACTTATTATCCAGCATATCCAGTAACAATCAGGCTTCGTCCGGCTTTTCCCCCCGGATCTCGTCACGCAATGATTCAGGATCCCAGCCCTGTCCTTCATCCAGCCAGGTTTTTACCCGGTCGGAAGAGATAAGTTTTTCCATTTCTTCAATCCGTTCCTTCATAGAGCTGATGTATTGCTTTTTATCGTCGCGCAGGGCTGATAAGCCTTTCAGGGTCCGCTCATCCTGGCGGAAGAAAGTCCGGGCGGCACGCTCGCTATGATAGGCTCTTTCTCCCAGCATGCGCAGGGCATCCACCCCAACACGCAGGGAAGTATCTACTGTTTCACGATAAATATGCAATACGCCCAGGTCCATCAACTCAAAAGTATCTTCATTATTTTCAGCCCTTACCAATAGCTGCAGGTGGGGAAAATACCGTTGTGCCATTTTCACTATTTCCAGTGTTTGTTCCGGATGATCGGTGGCGATGATCAGCATTTTAGCATCTGCGGCGCCTGCGGCCGCCAACAGGTCATAACGGGATGCATCTCCATAATATACTTTAATACCCAGGTTATGAAGTGCGTCTACCCGGTCGGAATCGAGATCCAGGATAGTAGTGTTAATCCCGTTTGCCCGGAGGAAGCGGCCTGTCATGCTGCCAAAGCGGCCAAAACCCGCGATAATCACAGGATTTTTTTCTTTGATCTCATCCGCTTCCCTTTCTGCTTTCACTTCAGACCGGGTATAATGTGGCTGTATCACTTTTTCATACAGCAGCATGATCAACGGCGTGAGCGCCATACTGATGGCTACTACTGCCGTGATCATGGCAGTCATTTCTTCACTCATAAGCCGCGTTTGACTGGTAAACGACAACAGTACAAACGCAAACTCCCCGATATCAGCAAGGGCAAACGCGAACAGCAGGTTCTGATCTGTGCTGAGCCTGAATATTTTTCCGAGCACAAGTAACACAATGGCTTTCAATGCCATGATAGCCGCCACCAGTCCTATGATCAGCCAGGGCTGCTCCAGTATTAATTTAAAATCGATAGATGCGCCGACGGCAATAAAAAATAAACCAAGCAGCAATCCCTTGAAAGGTTCAATATCACTTTCCAGTTCGTGGCGGTATTCGCTGTTGGCCAGTACCACTCCGCCGAGAAATGCGCCCAGTGCGGAGCTAAGGCCTACCAGGTTCATCAGCACTGCAATACCAACCACCATCAGTAATGCGGTGGCGGTAAATAATTCGCGTACCCGGGTGCGGGCTATGATACGCATGAGCGGTCGTACCAGGTACCTGCCGGCAATAATGATAATGGCTACAGCTCCAAGTACTACCAGCGTTTGGGCCCAGCCGGGTAAATTATCTCTAAGGGAAGGCGTGTGTGAAGCAACATCGCCGGCCGCATTGCCCGCCAGTAAAGGAAATATGGCCAGCATAGGGATCACCGCAATGTCCTGGAACAGCAATACGGAAAAGGCGCTCTGCCCCGCAGAGGTGCCCATCCATCCTTTTTCATTCAGTGTTTGTAACACAATGGCGGTGGAGGAAAGCGACAGGATCATGCCCAGCGCCAGTGAAGTGTTCACCGGTTGTCCGAGCAGGTAAGCAATACCCGCAATAGCTGCTGCACTTAATGTTACCTGCAGCCCTCCCAGCCCGAGTATGGAAGAACGCAGCCGCCATAGCAGTGCGGGTTCCAGCTCTATACCAATCAGGAACAGCATCATTACCACGCCGAATTCTGCAAAGTGCATAATATCTTCTCCTTCTCTTCCTATAAAACCCAGCAAGGAAGGTCCGATGATAATGCCCGCTATCAGGTAGCCCAAAACAGCGCCCAGTCCCATCTTTTTGGCCAGTGGCACAAATACAATGGCTGCAGCCAGGTATACCATCGACTGAAATAGCAAAGAATGTTGATCCATATTATCTGGTTTGAGCGGGTAGTTGAAGTATTTGAGTCAGGTTTTCCAGGCCGGGCAAAGGAGTAAGATCAAACTTATCATCGCGGAGGCGCTCCAGTACCTGTTTCAGCCTAACGGCATCTTCCTGGATGTCGGAAATATCCTGCCGGTGCACTCCATATATAACATAGGGAGCGGCGTAATGCATATTGCACAATTTGGCTGTTTGTATAAAAGGCAGCAGGAAGTCCTGCACGGTATGACCATGATGCCCATCCCGCTGATACGAATGTTCGGAGCCACCTGCGGTGATGATATTACTGAAGTACTTCCCCTGCAAGGCTTTGCCGGTATGGCCGTATGCCCATCCATGTTCCAGCACCAGGTCCATCCATTGCTTTACGATAGCAGGTGCGCTGTACCAATAAAAGGGATGCTGCATAAAAATAATATCGTGCTGTTCCAGCAGTTTTTGTTCACGGGCTACATTCACATCCAGGTCGGGATATTGCTCATATAAGTCATTGAAAGTAATGCCCGGCATGTTCCTGATCACCCGCAACAAGTGGGCATGTACCCTGGATTTTTCCAGGGCGGGATGTGCAAAATTTATCAGAACTCTGGCCATTATCGGATTTTCGTGTAAAGAAATTTAGGCATTTTGTTTCAAAAATATTGGCACTGTGCTATTAAATCTGTCAGCCCTCTGAATATTCCTGTAATAATGAACGGTATTTGTTGAGAATGCTGGATTTGGAGATAAAGCCCACCAGCTGTTTATCCTGTATTACCGGCAGGTTCCATGCCTGGGCGGTATCAAATTTCTTGATCACCACGTTGATATTGTCTTTCAGATTAACCACTGCCGGCGGCGCCTGCATCAGTTTCTTTACAGTAATCTTATCATACATTTCCGGATTGAACATAACAGGCCGGATATCGTCCAGTGTAATAATCCCTTCAAATAGCTGATCCTGGTTTACCACGGCAATAATATTCCGGCCGCCTGTTTTTACCAGTTCTATAATTTCCCGTAAAGTGGCGTCAATGGAAACGGTTTGCACATCTTTTTCTATGAGGTCGTCCATTTTCAGGAGCAGCAGGATGTTTTTATCATGCGCATGTGTAAATACTTTACCGTCTTTTGCCAGTTCTTTAATTTCCGGGGAGATGGGAGAAAACCATTTTGCCATCAGGAAGGAGATCGTGGAAACGATCATCAGCGGGATGAAGAGGTCGTATCCAGAGCTGGATTCAGCTATCAGAAAGATGGCAGTAAGCGGGGCATACATCACCCCGGCCATTACGCCGGCCATGCCTACAATTACCAGGTTGGTTACGGGGGTATCAGCAAACCCCATTTGCTGGCAGGCCATCGCATAAAAGAATCCGAGGAATCCGCCGGCAAACAGCGATGGCGCAAAATTACCGCCATTGCCGCCGCTTTGTATGGTAACTGAAGCCGCCAATGCTTTCAGCAGGCATACGCAGCCGGTAAATACCAGTATCATCCAGCTTTGCAAAGGCAGATACCGGAAGAAACTGTTTTGCAGGATAGCCTCGCCATTGCCCGCAGCCAGCGATTTCACACTGGTATAGCCTTCCCCGAATAAAGGAGGCATGGCCACGCAGAGTGCAGATACGAGTATGCCGCCCAGTATAGCCCGCTGCAGGGCCGTCCAGTTAAGGGTGTGAAAAAAATGTTCCATTTTCTGGGAGATGACTACATAATATCTTGCATAAAACCCCGAAAGTATTCCCAGGGCTATATAATAGGGTACATTGTGATAATTAAAAGCAACCCTCGATTCAAAATGAAACAACGCTTCTTCCTGTAAAATAATTTTGGAGAGCAAACTTCCGCAAACAGCCGCCACGATCAATGGCATAAAATCAGAAAATACCACGCCGGTAAGTAAAATCTCGAAGGCAAACATCATCCCCGCAATAGGTGCATTGAATGCTGCTGCTATCCCGGCAGTAGCGCCGGCTGCCAGCAACAGTGTGCGTTCTTTATATCCAAGTTTATAGGTACGTGCATAATTGGAGCCCAGTGCCGCCCCGGTAACAGCGATGGGGCTTTCCAGTCCGGCAGAGCCGCCAAGCCCGACAGTAATGGCACTTTGCAATATCTGGGAATACATTTTTACAGGTGGGATCAGGCTGGAGTTCCTGGCTATTTCATGCAAGATAGCAGGTATTCCTTTCCTGGATTGGCCTTTAAAAAACCAGATCACCACGAGGGTGGTCAGTACAATTCCGAGAAACGGGAATACTATATAAAAAATCACCTGGGTACTGAAATGCACCTTATAGGTGATCACATAATGAATATAATGGACGAGACTTTTCAGTATTACGCCGGCCAGCCCTGCTGAGCACCCTACCAGTATACCCGAAAGCAGGAGGAACTGGTTGCGGTTCATTTTGCTGTGTAACCAGTGTAGAATGAGTTCATAGCTTTTTGCGCTCTTTAAACTGTATTGCTCAAAATCTCTCCTGAATCGAAAAAAACTATGATATTTCCGCAGTCGGTTAAATTGACTCATGCGGCAAATTTAAGGATCAAAGTTCAATCAGCGCATAAACTTTATCATTCATATAAGGACCGCCAGGGCGGCGGGCAGTGTAGTCCAGGTTAATCCAGTACTCCCCTTTCAGTTCGTGATAATATATTTCCTTTACGGCCGGTTTGGGAAAAAGCGTGATGATGGCCTGCTTCATGATTTCGAATTCTTCTTTATCACCACAATAAAGCTCAGGGTAGGCATGACCTTTTACCAGTACAATACGGCAGCGGGCCCCGATGGATTGCAGGCAGGAGGTCATCAGGATGGAATGATCATCACAGTCGCCGCCAAGCCCATTCTGGATGGTTTCCTGTGCAGTAGCGAAGTACTCATCACGCCTTGAATCGAGCACGTATTTAAACTGGCTGTTGATAAAGCGGAACAGGGAAAGGAACCGGGTTATTTTTCCATACTTGTAAAAGTATTCGTCGTAATAGTCGAGGGAGTGCTTTACAGAAAAATTGCGAACCACAGAATCCTGGTAATTGATCTTTTCCTTTATGCCACGCACGGTTTTATCGCGGTAGCTTTCCACCCTTCTCGGGTATAAACTAAGGATATCCAGTTGTTTGCTGCCTTTGGTGTTAAGATTGCCCTGCACCATTCCTTTATAATCGTTGAGCACATTATAAAAGGTATAGCGGTCGGTGAGTTTATTTACTACCAGCACGCTGCACATTGTTAAAAACACCGGGATGATGAGTGGTCTGAAAATCCAGCGGAGGAGGTAAACAAGGATGAAACTTCCTGCTACGGCCAATAGCAGATCAATATGCCAGCCATTCAGCATGAGAGGCGGCGTAAAGCGGTTGATATAGGGTGCGAGCAATAATAAGGTCAACAGGCTCAGTGTGTTGAACAATATTTTCTGTGCTACGGTATATTTGCTTTCGTCTATGGCCATTATGCTACGCAATAAAGCAAAATTATGCCATAATCACCTCGCAAAATTTGAAACGGCCTGTTTAAAAGAGGTACTTTTCCTGATGAGCTCTATTTGCTGAACGGTATCATTTTTTTGTTTATCCATCTGTAGTTGCTGGTAGATCTTGTTCAGCAGACCGAAATTCATCAGTGCCAGTACTTTGAAATCAAGCTTCTGTGCGTTTTCCACGGCAGTTTCTGCCGTACGGATGGCCTTATTGAATTCGTGTTCATTAAAATAGACGCCGGCGTAAAGCAGTTTCTGAACAGACTCCAGGTATTTTCCGCCAAAATAATCGACAGAATATTTTTTGATTACCTGGTCGGTGTGCCGGCAGATGCGTGCAGCAGATGCCGTTTGCCCTAAGCCAAGGTAGGCCTGCGCCTGCCAGCAGAGCAGGGTGAGGCGCAGTGAGTCTGTTTTACGGTGTTGTAGAGAAGGATATGTTTCAAAGATCCGTGTGGTAAAGCTCAGCAGGTGCTCATTGTCACCCAGTAAGGTGAAAACGATGCCCATATTACGGAATACAATTTCCTGTGGTTCAGTGATGGGTTTCTTGCCACCGCCTGTCCAAAAGCGGAAATAATTGTAGATCTTCTCCCTGATATCTTCATTGATGATACCAAACTTGAGAAATTCATAAATAAAGAGCTGGATTTCATAAGGTGTTACCCAAAGCTCATCTTCAAATTCATCCGGTGCGTAAATCTTCTTGATATTATTGAGCTCTATCTCACATTGTTCTGCATCCAGCTGCAATAATGCCATGGTGAATAACTTGCTCCTGATTTTCAGTTTATCTTCCCGGGCCTCAGCAAGTCCCAGCAAAGCGGTAAGTACTTTGCGTTTCCTGAAATGAATAAATTCGTCACTGATAAAGGGACCAATAGGATTTTTCTTGAAGAAGCCCGCCGGGAAGATGGATTTGAGTTCACCCTGGTTGTTGCCATCGTGCTGGTAATGTAATACCAGGTACTCCAGCAGATGTGATTTTTCTATGTTGGATAATGGTAAGTGCAACATTTTGATGATGCCATCGATCTGTGCATGGTTAATGGCGTAGCGGAGCAGCCATCTGAACACGCCTATCCGGTAGGGCGACTGTGGCAGATGCTCAAGTATAGCCATCAGCATGGGCTCATTTATTTCCTGGCCGTTTTCTTTCAGGTAATGCATGGCCACAAAATATTCGAGCAGCATGGTATGGGCAAAGCGCACCTTCACGTTGAACATGATTTCCTGGCTCAGGTTTTCCTCCACCAATATATTATCTGCCAGCAGTTCTTTATAGGCTGGGAAGAGTTCTGCATTCTGGGTGAGCAGCAGGTTTTTATCTACATAGATCCCTGTTCTGCCGAGATCGAGCAGGGTTAGTAATTTTTCAATGATTTTTATTTTGAATGCATTGCTTTGCGAATTGAATACGCGGTTCTGGATAAAGCGCGAGACAATTTCAAATAAGCTGAGATGCTCGTCTACAAAGGTTTGATCCGGACCACTGTTGAGCTGGCAAAATAACTGCAGGTAATATGGATAACGCAGTTTTTGCAGGAAATTTTCAGAAAACAGGCGCACGGTGGCAGGATCGAACTGGTGATTATAGAGAATAGACTTTACTTCCTGTTCCGTAAGCCGGGGCATGTTGATATTGGTTTCTTCATCCATTTCAGCGCCCAGGTACCAATAGCGGCGGAAGGCCGGGTATTGCTGGGAGTGCTGGAATATTTCGGCCCAGGTACTGCTTCTGATGGAAAGGATCACTTTCACCCAGGGATACAGGTCGTTGGAGTACACAAAATCTTCCAGTTTGGAATATAGCAACCGTAGCTTTTCACCTGCTACTGCAATTTCATCAAACCCGTCTATTATTAATATAAGGCGTCCGCCTTTTTTATCGAAATGGCTGGCGAAATATTCCCGGAAGTTTTCGCCGTTGCCGAGGTTCATCTGGTTATCCAGCCACGAAGAGAGTGAGAATCCTTTCAGCAAAAGGCTTCCTGCAGCGTGTGCGTGTATAAACCAGCATACATCCTGTTTATACCGGGCTTCTTTGCCAAACCAGCAATGTTCTGCAAGGTGAACCAGTGCCAGCGACTTACCCCATCCTGAAGGCGCTATTAAAGCGGTGGCTGCGTAGTCGCTTTCCAGGAATTTTTCGATGTGGGCGTTACAGAAAGGCCTGTGAACAGTATACGGGAAGGCAATACCAGAGCGGTTTTTGAGAGTGAGCATGGTATAATGTGAAACTGCATCTGCCTTGTTTTTCAAGTCAGACCATTTACTATTATCCAATGCTGCGGCTGAAGTAGACGCACTGGTTGTTTTCGAAGCGGTGTTTAGCTTCCGGTAGTGATGTTGCTGAAAATCCTCCCAGTCTTTGTACTGGCAATATTGCGAAAGAGTGTTCAGGGTATATCTGGAGAAGCTGTGTTGAGCAACAGCAAATCCGAACACCCTTTTCAGCGTAGTTTCGCTTACCAGTTTTGTGGTGTTATCCAATATGGACTGAGAGAGATGTTTGCAATCTCCTGGCAACATGACTTCAACACCAAACCTGCGGAGTACTTCATTCTGCAGGGTAATGATAAAGTCATAGGATAGATCAATCATAGGGGACAGTAAATGGATTTTCGAATTTTCGGTACCTGTTTAATTACGTATCGTATTTGCGTTTAGATTTTCGAAAGACCGAATGAACAAAATGAACAGAAGGTATTAAACTGAATTATATATATAGAAATTGATAATAGAATAAACCTCTTTATTAATTATCAGATGAATATCATATATAAATATGACCATTACCATATAGTATTATTATATAAAATATATTAATATTTTATTTATTGGCTTTTGAATAAAGAAATAATTATCCATAAGTGAATTGTTGAGATTGCTTTATTTTTTTTTACGATACGTCAGCGTTTTCCTTTTTTGCCCCAAAAATGTATGTGTATTAAATGCGCAAATGGACAAAATGAATATCATTTTTTCAAACTGAACAAACTGAACATTTCAAATTAAATGAACAAAAAGGGCTTTCGTATAACGCTTACATCCATTTACTTTCGTACCACAATTGTAACAATACTTTAACTTTTTGAAAAGGGGAAGATATCAACCAGTCATATACGTAAACAAACTGATATACTGTTAAGATTGCTTCTTTTGTTACTCCTCATAACCGCCTGCCTGCCTAGAGTTCTTGAAAACAAGAACATTAAAAAATGCATTTATAAAACCCACTATTGCTATGCATCCTATCTTTACTCCTAAGGGGTCGTTAAGGGCTGTCACTTCATTAATTCTTCTACTATTGCTGATCATCACAGCGGGTGGATCTATCAATGCCCTGGGAACCAAACCCATTCCTGTTGCACATGGCAATTTGAATAAGGGGGACCTCAACTTCCTGGTAAATTATTTAAGGCTGCATCCCTATGCACCACTGAATCCTGATAGAGTTATGGGCAATCGCCGCGCTGCGGGCCCGCTCTGGAGCTATGCCTCTGGTCAAAGTCAAACCACCGCTGGTGGCTGTTTGCTTTGTACCGTTAATAATCCGCAGCTCGCGATCGATGGAGACACTTCCACCGCTTCCACGCTGGTATTGGCTGCAGGCTTAGTGGGTAGCATCGGACAGAATTTGCAGTTCTCCGGCTCTTATCTGGCAGGAGACCAGGTGGCCATCGACCTGGAAATTCCCAACCAGATCTATACAAAACAATTTTTATCGGCAATAAAAATACAGACATCCAACGCCGGTATCTCCAATAATGATCCTGTAACATTAGACAATGCATTAGTAAGAGTACAGGTATTGGGCATTGGACTTGGCACTACCAACAAGTTCAGGGTAGTAGTGCCAATTACAAAAAACTTTGATGCTGTACAGGTAAGTCTTTCTGCCTTGTTCGCTGAACTGGGCTCACTGAAAATCTATGAGGCTGCTGCTATTATCCCGGTAAGAATACCTGCACCACCGGTAACGCCTGTAGGCAGTATGGTAACATTAAATGCTTCCATGCCCCGTGTTTCAGGTGCTACCTTCAAATGGTTCAGCGCTCCATCCGGCGGCACAGCACTGGCTACCGGCAATTCTTTTACTACTCCGGCACTGAGCAGAAGCACTACTTATTATGTGGAAGCATCCGCCGGTGTACCTGGTTTGATAAGCTATGTGCGCACACCGGTACATGTAAAAGTGAGTGGCGGAAACGGGGCGCTATGGAGCTTTGCCTCTGATGAGCAAAGCCCTGTTACAGGTGGAATTGCCTGTGCATTGTGCTTTGTGGATTATCCGGAGCTGGCCATCGATGCCGATACCAGCACTGCATCAAAGATTGTATTACCCGTTGGTATCGCTACCTCAGCAGGACAACGCCTTATTTTCTCCGGCAGTTATAAAGCCGGTGATAATATCTCTCTTGATCTTGAAATTCCGGGAAAATTATATACTAAACAGGCGCTGTCTGGTATCCAGATTGAAAGCTTTAATAATGGTGTGTCTAATGGTGACGTTACCAATATTGGTGCTGCCCTGATCCGTTTACAGGCCCTGGGCGTAGGCCCGGGAGGCATCAGCAAATTCAGGGTGGTGTTGCCGGTAACAAAAGATTTCAATGCAGTACAGGTAAGCCTGTCGGCCCTCTTCGCCGAATTTGGCGCACTGAAAATATACGAAGCAGCAGCTTTTGTACCCGTAAAAGCAACACCTGATACGGTTAGTATTACGGCCGGCCAAACAGCCAGTCTTACTGCTTCTATTGATCCGCGCATGGCCGGAGCCACCTTTAAATGGTATGCTGATTCCATAGGAGGAACCGCACTGGCTACAGGTGCAAACTTTACCACTCCAGCACTTTCCGCTACTACTAACTATTATATTGAAGCCACCACGCCGGATGGCCTTCACAGTTTTGTACGCACACCTGTATATGTTAAAGTAACAGGGGGCGCCGGCGCTTTGTGGAGTTACGCAGATAACCAGACAAGCCCTATTACCGGAGGCGTTGCCTGTGCGCTCTGCTTTGTAGATAGCGCAAACCTGGCTATAGACGGTGATACTACCACTGCTTCTAAGATAGTATTGCCGGTAGGTGCGCTTACTTCTGTAGGACAGTTGCTGAAGTTCCCCGGCAGTTATAAAGCCGGCGATAACATTGCACTGGATCTTCAGATACCCGGTACCATCTACACTAAACAACTGCTCTCTGCTGTAAAGGTGCATACCTTTAACGGTGGGGTTGATAATGCTGATCCTATTACACTGAACAGTGCCCTGATCCGTTTACAGGCACTGGGCATAGGTATTGGCGGTACACCCAAATTCCGGGTGATCATCCCTGTACAAAAAGATTTTGATGCTGTGCAGGTGGATCTTTCTGCGCTCTTTGCAGAATTTGGTTCACTGCGGGTATACGAAGCTACCGCATTTATACCGGTAGCTGTTGCTCCTGATTCAGCCAATGTGGTGCGTGGTAGCAGCGTAACTTTCGCTGCCAGCATCGATCGCGTGCCGGGAGCATCCATCCGGTGGTTCAGTACTCCTACCGGAGGAACGCCGCTGGCAACCGGTAACAGCTTCACGACACCACCACTGAACCGAACCACCACTTACTATGCAGAGGCTACCGGCACAGATGGTAAAAAGAGTTTTGTGCGTACGGCAGTTCCGGTAACAGTAACCGGAGGCGTGGGACCATTATGGAGCTTTGCAGACCAGGAACAGAGCCCGATCACGGGTGGTGTAGCCTGTGTGCTTTGCTTTGTAGATAGCGCCAACCTGGCTATTGATGGCGATACCACCACAGCTTCTAAATTAGTATTGCCTGTAGGTGCACTTACTTCTGTAGGACAACTGCTGAAATTCCCCGGTGGCTATAAAGCCGGTGATAATATTGCACTGGATCTCCAGATACCAGGCGCCATTTATACCAAACAATTATTATCAGCAGTAAAAGTACACACGCTTAAAGGTGGTGTGGACAATGCTGATCCTATTACGTTGAACAATGCGCTGATCCGTTTACAGGCCCTGGGTATCGGTATTGGCGGTACACCCAAGTTCCGGGTGATCATCCCTGTGCAGAAAGATTTTGATGCGGTACAGATTGACCTCTCTGCACTCTTTGCAGAATTTGGTTCCCTGCGTATATATGAAGCTACCGCGTTTATCCCTGTTACCGTTACACCACCGGCGCCTGCTACAACTGCAGGAGGTACTGTGGCATTAACAGCCGGCATTGATCAAACCAGGATAACCAATCCTACCTTTAACTGGTTTACTTCTCCCACCGGCGGAGCACCTGTGTTTAGTGGTACCACCTTTACCACACCGCCGTTGGCACGTAATAAAACCTATTACGTGGAAGCCAATTCACCGGTTGATGGATTAAACAGCTATGTACGCACACCGGTGTCCATCAAGGTGGGTGGCGGGCCAGGCATCATCTGGAGCTTTGGCCAGGACCAGGTGAGCCCGATCACTTCCGGTATTGCTTGTGCAGCCTGTGTTATTGACAATGCAGACAGTGCATCTGATGGCGATACCACAACAGCTTCCAGATTTACAACAGGTATAGGAATAGGTACTACACTGAGCCAGCAGGTGATCCTGCCTGGTGTATATGAAGCGGGCGACAGCATCGTGCTTTTCCTTGACCTGCCTACTGATCCTATCGCCAATGCCCAGTTATTACCTAATATTACTGTTCAAACATTCAATAATGCAATCGCTGGTCCGGCCGTACCTAACAACGACCAGGTATTACTGAATAATACAGGCCTGGTGAGGTTACAGTTACTGGGAGCAGGTTTGAACGGCACCAATAAGTTCCGTGTAACCATTCCTGCTACCAAGCAGTTTGATGCAGTGCAGGTAGGTCAGGCTTCATTGGCGGCATTGTCTTCCTCCATGCATTTGTACGAAGTAGTAGCTGCCATCCCGGTGAAGGTTACTCCATCTCCTGCTACTGTAAATTATAATAAACCTGCTACGCTTAATGCCACTATCCGTGTTCCTAACGCTACCTTCCAGTGGTTTAATACACCTACCGGCGGTGCTCCGATCCCTAATGCAGGCGCTACTTTCACTACGCCTAATTTAACAAGGAACACTACTTATTATGTAGAAGCAACCGATCCATCGGGAACGAAGAGTTTTACCCGTACGGCTGTTACGGTGAAGATAAAAGGTGGTAACGGACCGCTGTGGTCATATGGAACCGATCAGCAAAGCCCGATCACCGGCGGTATCGCCTGTGCACTTTGTACCATACAGGATTCACTGAAGGCTATCGACGGAGATACTACTACTTCTTCCAAACTGATCGCCCCGATCGGTTTAGCAGGATCAGTAGGACAGAAAATCATCTTCCCCGGATCATACCAGAAAGGAGATAGTATTATTGTTTTCCTGAGTTCTCCTGTTGATCTCCTGGCACAGGCAGCTGTATTGAAGAGCATCTCTGTAAAAACATCCAATGGCGGCGTTGAGAATAACGATCCGACTGCACTGGATGCAAATGTCATTGGCATCAACCTGCTGGGTTTAGGTACTGATGGCGAACGCAAGTACAGGGTGGCTATTCCGGCGAAGAATCCGTTTGATGCAGCGCAGGTAGACCTCGGCGGACTGCTCACCGTAAGTAATTCCCTGCGCATTTATGAAGTAGCGGCGAGCATCCCTGTTACGGTTGCAGTAACACCAACAGATACCACTGTAAATGTTGGACAAACTGCCACATTCAATGCCAGCATACCAAGAATACCTGATGCTACCTTTAACTGGTACGAAACCAAAACCGGTGGCACACCGGTAGCCACTACCAGCAGCTTTACAACTCCACCGCTGACACAAGGTAAAACATACTACGTTGAAGCTACTTCTCCGTCTGACGGGCTGGTGAGCTTTGAACGTACAGCCGTTACTGTTCGCGTGAACAATGCCCCAAGTAATGCAGATCTTGCATGCGGTAGCGCCAAAACGCAAACGTTTGGCTCGGTGGGTATCTGTTTGTTATGTTCTGTGGATTCGGCAGCTAATGCAGTAGATAACTCCATCTACACTGCCTCTAACCTGCACACTGTAGTTGGTGTGGGCGGAGGAATGGCGCAGCGCCTGAACTTTGGAAAAGTAGGAAAGCCTACAGATAGCATCAGGATAAGGATAGGCATCCCTGCGTCGTTGGTGGACCTGGGCCTGCTGAGCAATCTTACACTTACTACCTACAATAATAATGTATCCAATGGCGACTCCAGGCCATTGAGCGGCGGCTTGCTGACGCTTAGCCTGCTTGGATCAGAACAGGTGGGTACCCTTACAGTACCTGCAGGTAAAGCCTTTGATGCAGTGCAATTAAGTGTGACCGGTTTGGCTACGGCTGCATCTTCAGTGAAGATTTACTATGCTGAAGTGATCACACCGGTTGCCACTGTGGCCAGTAACAATGTAAATGTATGTAGCGGCACTGCTGCCACATTAACGGCCACCGGTCCTGCTGGTTATGCTTACCGCTGGTATACACAGGCGGTTGGCGGCACACCGGTTGGTTTCGGTCCTAATTATACCACACCTTCATTAACTGCAGATGCAAACTATTATGTGGAAGCGATCACCCTGGATGCAGATAGCTGTGCCAGCAGTGTTCGTACGCTCGTTTCTGTCAGAATAGGACAACCAAGTGTAACAGTAACGCCGGCCTCTGCACAAGTGGCACAAGGCGCTACTCCTACCTTCAATGTAGTGAGCCCTGTTCCTGCCAATAAATACAACTGGTATACTACGCCTACCGGCGGTACGCCTGTTTTCGTAGGACCTACCTTCAGTGTACCTGCAGTAACAGCGAACATTACTTACTATGTAGAATCAACAGATGCAGCAGGTACCTGTAAGAGCCTGAGAACTCCGGTGCCGATCACATTAACCGGTGGCGGCGGACCTTCCTTGCCAGGTGACATCGACTGTGGTGGTGCTACCAGCCAGTTAAGTAGTGCCAATGGTTTGTGTGTGGGTTGCTATATAGAAAAACAAGATTCTTCTGTAGATAATAGTACAGCTACTTCTTCTGTATTACATACCATCCTCGGACTGGCAGGTGCCTATACACAGCAAATGTTGGTCTTCCCGACCCATGGTAACCTGGGAGATAGTGTAAGGATCGGTATATCCGCAAATACCGGTTTACTTGACGCTGGTGTGCTCAACAGCATTATGGTTGGTTCCTATAATGGAACTACCGCCAATGGCGACAATGTTACACTGGATAACGCAGCAATTAAAGTAAAACTGCTTAGCGGTAATCAGCGCGCTGATATTACTTTCAAGCCAGGAGCTGGTTTCGATAGGGTATTTATCAGGCTTAACTCTGGTTTAGCTACTGCGCTTTCATCTCTTAACGTTTACTACGCACAGATCTTTACCGGTGCACCAACAGTTGAAAAAGACACTGTTTACGTATGTACCGGCCAGGCAGCTACACTGAAAGCTACCGGCCCTGGCACCAGCTTCCGTTGGTATAACCAGATTACCGGCGGTGCTCCGTTGGCTACCACTGCTACTTACACAGTTAATAATGTGACTGCTAATGCAGTATACTATGTAGAATCTGTATCCGGTGCAGGTTGTACCAGCACCGCCCGCAAGCCAGTGTATGTAATGGTGGGATTACCGATTGTAACTGTTGCGCCGCAAACAACGAGCGTAAATAGCGGTAGCACGGCAACCATCACTGTTACCAACCCGAATCCGGCCTATCAATACAATTGGTATGATGCGCCGTCAGGTGGTACATTGGTAGCAGCTAATAAAATTACTTTCACTACACCACCGTTAACCGGTGCAAGGATCTATTATGTAGAAGCCTTTGACCCGGCCACCAGTTGCGCAAGCTCTCAGCGCACCAGGGTGTCTGTAGATATTAATATGTCGCCGGAACCAACTCCATGTAGCTATGCCAACCAGCAGCAAAGTCCGATCATTACCGGTGTTTGCCTGCTGTGCGGTGTGAACAATCCTGCGTTTGCAGTGGATACCAACGCCAATTCAGCGTCCACCATCAGTGCTGCGCTGGGTGCATTGGGATATGTAGGTCAGCTGTTGCGCTTCCAGAATACATATGCAGCTGGCGACAGCATCACCATTGATATGGAGATACCAGGACAACTGGCTTCAGCAGCCTTGCTGGGCGGTATCAAAGCAGAAACATACAATGGTACTACTGCTAATAATGATGAGGTTACACTGAACAATGCCCTGATCAGGCTCGACCTGCTGAATGGCAGCAATCGTTTCAGGGTAACGATACCAGCAACGAAAGCATTCAATGGTGTATTGATCAGTATCAACGGCACCATCTCCGTGCTTACAAATCTTAAAGTTTACTTTGCAGCGGCATTCCCGCCACGGCCGGTACTGTCACAAACCAGCTACAGCACTTGCGCAGGTAAGAAAGATACCTTAACTGTTACCGGTCCTGCCGGAGCAGACATCAGGTGGTATGACGCTGCGACAGGCGGTACCCTGGTAGGTTCAGGTAATACCTTCATCACACCTGCTCTTACCACTACCACCACTTACTATGCTGAATCCGGCAAATTTGGTTGTGCCAACCCTGTGCGTGTACCTGCTATTGTAAATGTAGGTGCGGGTCCTGCTGCTCCAACAGCAGCAGCGGTAACGCTTTGCGCAGGTGGTAAGGCAACGCTGGTAGCTTCGGCGCCGGCGGGTGTATTATTCCATTGGTATAAGAGTGCAACCGACACCACTATACTGGCCACCGGAACTTCCTTTGTAACACCGGTGCTCACTGCAGATACCGCTTATTATGTAGCATCCGATAACAATGGCTGTATCAGTACCCGTACAAGAGTACCTGTAACCATAGGTGCGGTACCGGCGAACTTCACTGTTACACCGGAAAATACAACGGTGAGCAGAGGTCAGGGTGCCATCATTAATGCTGCAGCTACAGGCACCGGCATCATCTTCAAATGGTACAGCGCTACCGGCGATAGCCTGTTTGCTGGAACCAGCTTTAATACCGGGCCATTACAAGCCACCTCTACTTACCTGGTAGAAGCGGTTGGACCAAATGGTTGCGCTACTGCCCGTAAAACTGTTACAGTAACAGTACTCGGTGGTGGAGGCAATGATGTACCATGCGATGCCGCTAATAGCCAGACCAACAATGCCAATGGCATTTGTATAGGTTGCTACGTGGAGAATCCCGCCCTGGCAGTAGATAGCGCTGTTTCCTCTTCTTCTACCCTGCATGTGATCGCAGGATTGTTGGGTGGTTATGTACAACAGACGCTGATCTATCCGTCTGCCAGCAATGCGGGTGACAGTGTAAATATCCAACTGAACTTCCCTGTTGGTATCGCAGATATTGGATTGTTATCATCTATACAGGTAGCAACTTACAACGGTACTACCTATAATAACGACAGAGTAGCTATAGGAAACGCATTGCTGTCGCTGAAATTACTCAGTGGCAATCAGCAGGCCATCCTCAGCTTCAAGCCTACTGCTACTTTTGACCGTGTGGAAATACGCCTTAATTCAGGCGCGGCCACACTGCTCAACGCAGTTGGTGTGAACTACGCCAGCCGCCTGGTGGCAGCTCCGCAGGTGGTTGCTGATTCGGTGATCATCTGTGCCGGTGACTCCGCCAAATTGGCTGTGAAGAATCCGGTAACCGGTGTTACCTATAGATGGTACAACCAGGCTAGTGGTGGCAGTGTGCTGTTCACAGGAACCAGCTTCACCAGTAACCCTGTTAACTCAGCTGCTATCTTCTATGTAGAAGCAGGCAAAACAAGCAATGGTTGTATCAACCCGGTTCGTACACCTGTAAGGGTTAACATCGCAACAGCACCTGCTGTTCCTGGTCAGCCATCCACCGTAACAGTTTGCGCCGGTGCAGATGCTGTACTTGCCGTACCAAACCCGGATACCAAACTGCGTTACAACTGGTACAATGTTGCTACCGGTGGAACCAAGTTGAACACCGACAGTGGCTTTACATATAAAGTACTGCATGTAAGTGCTGATACCACTTATTATGTTGAGGCGATGAATAGCTGCGGTACTGTTTCCGCAAGACAGGCGGTAAGGATCACATTGGGTTCTGCTCTGCAGGCGCCAGTGATCACACCATCACCTGATACAGTACGGATTAACGAATCTCCTGTGCTCAAAGCTACACCGCCTGTAGCCAATGCAGTGATTAACTGGTATACATCAGATACTGCTACGCAGATAGCATTTACCGGTAATATTTATTCTCCTGCCGGTAAAGCCACACCAGGCACTACTACCTATTGGGCACAAGCGGTGCTGCAAGGTGGCGCTACCTGTCAGTCTGTACGTGTTCCGGTGAACGTTGTAACCATCAGCGGCTCCGGCCCGCTCGCAGTACCTTGTGAAGGCGCTACCACCCAAACTATTGGCGGCAGCGGATTGCTCATACTGGGTAATGTTTACAACCCTGCGTTCGCGGTAGATAACGATCAAACTACAGCTTCATCTCTTGTAATAAATCTTGGAGCATTAAATGCTACCGTATGGCAGCGCGCTCGCTTCAATGGCGTGTCTGCGCCGGGCGACAGTGTACGTGTACTGTTGTCAAGCCCAAGCCAGGTTCTCTCAGCCGCCCTGCTGGCCAGCGTTCAGCTGACCACTTACAACGGCTCAACTCCTGGTGATTCTATACTGGTTAGCAATCCGATAGTACATCTGAACCTGCTGAATGGTCAACGCCAGGCTGAGCTGACCTTCCTGCCTGCACATCCGTTCGATGCAGTGGAAGTGAAACTGAAATCAGGTATCGTAGGTGCGCTCACCGATATAGGCTTTAACTATGCACGCCGTATTATTACTAAGCCACAGGTACAGGCATCATCCGTGAAAGTATGCGCTGGCAACACCGCTACTCTCAATGTAGCCAACCCTGCAACAGGCATCACTTATCGCTGGTATACCGCTAACGGTACTTACCTGAGCGGTAAAGATGGCAGCAGCTTCACTACCGGAGCGCTCACAAAAGACTCTGTATTTTATGTAGAAGCATTCAGGGCGGCAACAGGTTGCGCAAGCACCGACAGGACCGCTGTGAATGTAAGCGTAACCGCTGCACCGGTTGCTCCTGCTGTAGTGGCGGATACCGCTTCTGTTTGCGCAGGCGCTGATGCAGTACTGGCAGTGTCCAACCCGGTTAAAGGCTACACTTATGGCTGGTACAATGTACCAACCGGCGGTACTAAACTGAATACCGACAGTGGCTTTACTTATAAAGTGGTGAATGTAACCGCCAAAACCATCTACTATGTGGAAGCGAAGAATGACAGCTGCAATAGCGTATCTGCCACCAGAACTGCTGTAGTGGTGCAAACTTCCAACGGGCTCACCGCGCCAACTGTAACACCGTCACCTGCGAGGGTAGGCATTGGACAACAGGCAGTATTGACTGCAACTGCAGGCACTGCCAATGCAACACTGGCATGGTTCCGTACACAAACAGCTACAGATACACTGGCTAAAGGTGCGATATTCTCGCCGGCCGCCAGGAATGCTGCCACAGTAGATACCTTCTGGGTAGAAGCATTCCTGCCAGGTGGCATAACCTGTAAGTCTCCACGTACCTCCGTACTGGTGATTACACAGCCTGTAGTACTCGACACTGTTCCTTGTGAGGCAGCGATCAGCCAGACCATCGGCGGTAGCGGCCTGCTTATCCTGGGCAACGTGTACAACCCTGCTTTGGCAGTAGATAATAATATTAATACCGCATCATCGCTCGTCATTAACCTCGGAGCGCTTAACGCCAATGTGTGGGAACGCGCCCGCTTCAATGGTGTATCTGCCATCGGTGATACCGTGAAGGTGATGCTCTCCAGTCCAAACCAGGTTCTCTCAGCCGCTCTGCTGGCCAGCGTTCAGCTGACCACCTATAACGGCAGCACACCTGGTGATTCAGTTCTGGTAAGCAACCCGCTGGTAAGCCTGAAAGTGTTGTCTGGTACAAGAGGCGTACTGTTGTCTTACGTTCCGACGAAGACATTCGATGCGATCGAAGTGAAACTGAGATCCGGAATAGCAGCCGCATTGACCGCAGTAGACTTCAATTATGCACAGCGTGCTATTGCTGCGCCAAAAGCGAAAGCATCCGGCGACTCTGCAATTTGTACCGGTAAATCCGCTACCCTGTCAGTAGTGAACCCTCAACCAGGTGTAACCTACAGCTGGTACGATAGTAAGGGCACTCACCTGAAAGACAGTGTAGCCTTTATTACTCCGGCCAACCTGGCCGCTGGTAGCTACAGCTACGTAGTGAAAGCATCCAGGAATAGCTGTAACACCGCTGCATCTGCACCGGTAGTGGTTACTGTACAAACACTGCCGGCACCACCGGTAGCCGACACCAGCAACCCTGCAACGGCTTGTATTGATAAGTTGCCGGTAACACTCAAAGTGAAACCTGTAACCGGCGTTACCTTCAACTGGTTCGATGCAAACGGTCAGCAGATCGCTACCAATACTAATAGTTATCAAACAGCTGCTAACCTTGCAGCAGGTACCTATAACTTCTTCGTAGTGGCTTCCAACAGCAATGGTTGCGCTAATGATAGCGGCCGTACGAAGATTTCACTTAACGTAACAAGTGCATCTACCGCTGTAGATATCAACATCTCCGATGTATCCATCTGTGCAAGCGATAGCGCTGTACTGAAACCAACCAGCACCACGGTTAGCAACCCTGTATTCAAATGGTATGCAGATGCTAACAAGGTAACACCGATCACACAAGGCGTAAGCGCAACAGGTGTATTAACCATCCGCGGATTAACTGCCGGAACATATACCTACTACGTAAGCGTAAGCAACGGCGGCAAGTGTGAAAACGCTGCCGGTGATCTTAAAGCAGTTAAGGTAACAGTAAATACAGGTGCTACTGCGGCCGATATCACACTGGCCGACACTACTATCTGCGCAAGTAATACTGTGAAACTGACCGCTACCAGCACCACCGTTACCAACCCTGTGTTCAAATGGTATAAGGAAGCCAGCCTGACAACACTGTTGTTCACCGGTGCAACATATACCACTGGTGTTATAGCTACCAATACCACCTACTATGTAACAGTAGAAGGAGCTAACAAGTGCGCTAATGATGCTGCCAACGCGAAAGCGGTAACAGTAACTGTACGTGATGTACCGGTACCGATCATCACAGCATCTGCTATCAGCATCTGTGTAGGCGATACAACAACATTAACTGTACAGAACGCTGATAATACGCTCACCTATCGCTGGTACAATGCTGCCACCGGAGGTACCTTACTGTTCACCGGTCCGGTTTACAAAGTAACTGGTCTTACCACTTCAGCAGATTTCTATGCAGAAGCATCTGCCGGTGGATGTAGCAGCGCTACAAGAACGAAGGTATCCATAGGCGTAGGTGTGGCACCAACCCCGATACTGGAATCTAACAATGTAACAGTTTGTCAGGGTGGTACAGCAGTACTGAAGGTGACTTCTTCTGTCAATAACATTACTTACAAATGGTACACAACTGCAACAGGCGGTACCGCAATATTCACTGGTCCGATATTTACCACCGGTGCAATCAATACGAACACTTCCTACTTTGTAGAAGCTACCGGTGATACTTCAAAATGTGGTAAACCATCTGCCCGTGCAATGGTAACAGTAACAGCGGTACCGGTACCAGCAGCTCCAATCCTGGTAAGCACCAACGTACAGGGCTGTAAAGGACAGTCTGCTTCACTGGCAATTCAGAGCCCGGCAGCAGGTACTACTTATCAATGGTTTGACGAAGCTACAGGTGGTACGCTGATATTCGAAGGACCGGTATTTAACATTACTGCCCTGGATAGCACCGTTACCTATTATGTACAGGCATTGGTAAATGGAGGCTGCCCAAGCGCCACCAGGACCAGCGCTACCATTAAGGTAAATGCGGTTCCAGCAACGCCGGTAATAACAGCAACTTCCCTGTTCGTTTGTCAGGGTGGAAGCGTAACACTTTCTATTAAAGATCCGGTTACAGGTACTACCTACCGCTGGTTCGATGCAGCTACCGGAGGCAACCTGCTCTTCACAGGCAGCAGCTTTACAACAGGTGCATTAAACGCCAATACTGATTTCTATGCTGAAGCCAGCAACGGTAATTGCAGTAGTACTCAGCGTACTAAGGTATCCATAGGTGTAGGACAGGCGCCGACTCCAATACTGGAATCCAACGCGGTAACTACCTGTCAGGGTACTCCGGCTACGCTCCGCGTAACTTCAGCAACCAACGGTATTACCTATAAATGGTATACACAGGCAACCGGCGGAACAGCTGTATTCACAGGACCTGTATTCACCACAGCTCCGCTTAATACCAGCATGGACTTCTGGGTGGAAGCAACCGGTACTACGGGTCAGTGTGGTAACGCATCTGCGAGAGTAAAAGCTACTGTAACAGTAGTAGTAGCTCCAAATGCACCGGATGTAGTAACGTCTTCTCTGAAAACATGTGCGGGCACAGGTGTTACTGTAGCTGTGAAAACAATACAGCCAGGCATTACTTATCAATGGTATGATGCCGCGACCAATGGCTCATTACTCTTCACAGGACCTGTTTACAGTGTGCCGGTGGTGACAACAAATACCACATACTACGTACAGGCTAACCTGGGCAGTGGCTGCTCCAGCTCTACCAGAACGGCTGTGAACGTATCCGTTGATCCGGCTCCGCCAATTCCAACAGCAGACCTGGATAATGTGGTAACATGCATAGGCGGTACAGCAACGTTCGCCGTTAAGAATCCTGATCCGGCAATGACGTATCGCTGGTATGATGCTCCATCTAACGGACTCCTCCTGGCTACCGGTAATGCTTATACTACCGCACCGCTTGCACAAACTACTGTCTTCTACCTGGAAGCATTGAACAGTGCAGGATGCAGCAGCGCACGTAAAGGATTAACCGCAACTGTAGTAAGCACAATAGATGCACCGCTCTCTGATCCGATCACTGTATGCAGTGGCCAGACTGGTGTATTGATGGTGAAGAACAGGCAGACAGGTGTGATCTATAAATGGTTCACAGTAGCACGTGGTGGTACAGCTGTATTCACTGGTGCAGACTTTACCATCACACCAACTGCAAATACAGTATACTATCTCGAAGCATCTACCAGTGGTGGTTGTGTAAGCGCCAGCAGAACTCCGGTAAATGTATCAGTGAATCCTTCTCCGGCTGCTCCGGCTGTTGCAAATGCAACGCTGCAGGCTTGTCCTGGTCAGACAGTTACACTGAATGCACTGAATCCGGATCCGGCACTTACTTATAAATGGTACACAACTCCAACTGGTGGAACAGCAGTGGCTACAGGAGCTTCTTATACAACATCTCCTGTAAATGCCAACCAGATGTACTACCTGGAAGCAACCAACAGCAATGGCTGTTCAAGCCCAACACGTACAGCTGTTAGCGTAGTAGCAACACCGGCTCCGGGTAAACCAACAGTTACCGGTAACGATAACGGGGTATGTCCTGGTAAAACGGCCACACTCGCTGCGGCATCAACAACAGCAGGCGTCAACTTCCGCTGGTACACAGTTGCTACGGGTGGCACACCAATCTACACCGGTGTAACATTTGTAACACCAGCATTGAATGCAAATACTACTTACTATGTGGAAGCATTTACAACCGGTGGTTGTATCAGTGCAGGACAAAGAACAAGTGTACAGGTAAGTATTGCACAACCGCTGCCGGCACCGGTAGTAGTAGTGGATAACACAACAGCTACCACCATTACCTTCCGCTGGTCTTCAGTAACAGGAGCGCAACGCTATGAAGTAACACTCGACAACGGTATAACCTTCATACCGCCAAGCTCAGGTGCGAACGGAACAACGCATACGGTAACAGGCCTCCAGCCTAACCAGAGCGCTACAATACAGGTAAGGGCCATCGGAGCATCTGAATGTGAAACAAGTGCATTGTCCACAGCAATAACTGGTAAAACAAGTAATCCGCAGGGCAACAACATCTTTGTTCCAAATCTCTTCAGTCCGAATGGTGATGGTATAAATGATATCGAGTATGTATACTCAACTTCCATCGCACAACTCGAATTCAGGGTTTACAACCAGTGGGGTCAGTTGGTGTTCACCTCCAAAGATCAGCGCCAGGGATGGGATGGTACTATGAGTGGTCAGAAACAACCGGTTGGTGTTTATGTATATATCCTGAGGGCTACTATGCAAGATGGAACGGTGATCACCAAGAAAGGTAACATAACCCTCATGCGATAGAAATGATTCATCAGGTCAAGATCACATTAATCATAAAACCGGGATGCGCCACTGCATCCCGGTTTATCCAGAAAATACTAAAAAATGTTCCTATGAAAAGGATTTTTATAGTCACAATAATTTTATGGAGCAGTTTATTGCCCCGGACGTCTGTAGCCCAGGTCGATCCTCACTTCTCACAGTACTATGCTTATCCGCTATGGCTGAACCCAGCGCTAACGGGTGTAATAGACGGTGATTACCGGATCAGTGGCGACTACCGTAATCAGTGGGCCAATTATGGCAAGCCGTTCTCAACGGCAGGAATTTCTATTGATGCTGCCACCGATAAGAATGTTGGCGTAGGCCTGAACGTGATAAATATGTCTGCAGGAGATGCCGGCTACAATCACTTCAACGCGATGGCCAGCGTATCCTATAGCGGCGTGAAATTTGGACCTACCAAAACCAGCCGCCTGGTATTTGGTATCAATGCGGGTTTAATTAACAGGCGACTGGATCCTGCCAAGTTTCAGACAGGTAGCCAATATCAGCCGGTTACAGGTTTTGACCCTAGTATTTTCAATGGCGAAAATGTAAACAACACAACTTCCACACAATTTGATGCCGGTGCGGGCGTAGTATATTTTGATGGTAATCCCAATCATATGTTCAATCCGTTTGCCGGATTTGCTGCAGCTCACCTTACTCAACCAAAAGATCCTTTCTCCTCTGATGGAACCGAAAGAAAATTACCAGTACGCTACCTGGTGCATGGAGGAACAAAGATCAAATTAAACGAAGCACTGAGCCTTACGCCTACCGGTCTTTATATGAGACAAGGGAATGCGGAAGAGATAGTTGCCGGTATGTATGCGCAACTAATGGTAAACCCCGAATTCGACTTCCTGGTGGGAGGCAATTATCGCTTTAACGATGCGGTAATACCTTTTGCAGGATTCCATTTCAAGAGCTTTACGCTGGGGTTGAGCTATGATGCCAATACCTCCAATATGCGCAGACTGGTGAACGGCAGCCAGAGCTTTGAAATATCACTTTCTTTTATAAGCCGGAAAAGAAGGGTGCTTAATGAAGAATACTTTATTTGTCCCAGGTTATAATTTATCAAAAACCAAATCAGAATGGAGGCAAAAATTTATACAGAAAAAAGAAATGAAACCCTCATGAAAAAAATTACACTCTGTTGGCTGGTGGTTTTTACAGGAATAATGAGCACCCTTCAAGCGCAGTATGTTTACGATTTTAAACATACTGCAGACGTTTTTTATAATTCAAGGGATTATTATTCTGCAGCACAGTACTATAATAAAGCACTGGGAACTTTTAAGATCAAGCCGGAACAGGTATTGCCGTATACTGCTTCAGGCGCTGCCGCCCCAACTGGTAAATTGAAAGATTATCAGCAGGTGGTAGCCCGGTTGGCCGAGTCTTACAGGCTCTTTTATGATTATGGAAATGCGGAAACATGGTATGCACAACTGGTCGGCTTTAATAACCCCGCCTTTCCCCAGGCACGTTATTGGTACGCTGTCTGCCTTCGGTACAATGGAAAATACCAACAGGCGCTGGAGGAGTTTAAAAAATTTAAACAAAGCTATACTGTCGCCGATGAACTGTCTGTAAGAACCCCGCTTGAAATCGCCTGTTGTGAATTTGCTCTCTCCGAAGCCAATAAAGAACCGAGATTTACAATAGAAAAAACTGCCGGCAATGTAAATGAGGGCGGAGCAAATTATGCACCTGTGATCCTGGATCAAGGTACCCTATTGTTTACTTCTTCCCGTGCCGAAAATCCACCGTTGCCTACTACCACTAAGCAGCCCACTACCAAAAAACAAACAAAAAAAGGAACCCCCTATGTAAATGACCTCTACACTGCTACCGGAAGTGGTAATACCTTCGATAACAGCCAGAAACTAAAGATCCCTGCCGCTAAAGGATATGACCAGGGGGTATCTGCAATTACCCCGGATGGTAACTCACTTTATATCACCCGCTGGTCTATGAAAGACGGGGTGAAACAATCTGCTATCTATTTCAGTAGCCGCCAGAACGGAGCCTGGTCCGAGCCCAAAATACTCGGTGAAAATGTGAACGTGTCCGGGTACAATTCTATGCAGCCTTATATTACCGCCGACGGGAAATATCTGCTGTTTGCCTCCAACAGACCAGGGGGTATGGGTAAAAATGATCTTTGGTACTGCATTATGACCAATGGAACTCCCGGTGGCGCTCGTAACATGGGTACAACCATTAATACAAAAGATGAAGAACAGGCGCCGTTTTATGATGCGGAGAAAAACCTGCTCGTGTTCAGCACTGATGGCCGGGTAGGTCTGGGTGGTCTTGATTTTTTCCAGAGTGAAGGCGATTTCGGTACGTGGTCTGCCCCTGTTAACATGGGCAAACCATTGAATTCACCAAAGGATGATATCTATTACACTGCTTTGGATAATACACATCCCTTTGCAGCAGGATTCATTAGCTCCGACAGGGAATCCATCTGCTGCCTGGAGGTATTCAGCGTTCAACGTATCCGCAAGTTAGCAAGCGGTCTTATCATCGACTGTGATACACACCTTCCGCTGCAAGGCGCCACTGTTAGCCTGTTGGATACTGTGAGGAGAAAAACCATTCGTAAAGTTACACTGGATGCCACCGGAAGATATACCTTCGAAGTGGATCCACAGCGCTACTATAAGATAATCGCTGAAAAAGAGAACTACTTCACCAAAGCACTCTATTTTAATACTGATTCACTGGTAAGGATCGATTCTATGGATAATCCTACCCTTTGTCTCAAGCACTACGAAATAGAAAAACCAATTGTACTCAATAATATCTACTACGATTTTGGTAAAGCCACCTTGCGTGAAGAATCTAAAATTGTATTGGATACAGTGGTGGAAATGCTGAATGACAATCCTAAATTAACCATTGAAATGAGTGCGCACACAGATAGCGTGGGCTCTGTCAAGTTCAATGATAAGTTGTCGCAAGCACGTGCACAATCCTGCGTCGATTACCTGATCAGCAAAGGCATTTCTCCGGAAAGGCTGATTGCTAAAGGATATGGTAAATCAAGACCAATTGCACCGAACTCATTGCCTAATCATAAAGACAATCCTGAAGGACGTCAGCTTAACAGAAGGACTGAATTCAAAGTATTGAAAAGACAGGTTCAGGTGAAAGCGGAAGATGACAGCAATAGTAGTCAGTAAGTTTTTCCCTTAACCGGCTTATCAGCCGGAATACTTCCATATCCTGTAATAACCATTTAGAGCCGGCCGTTTGGCCGGCTTTTTTATTGAATGTCCGGGCAGATATATAATTAGTAGTCCTATCTAAATAAAGAACACGAAAAAGAGGCTGTATCATAACTAACTTAATGGGTGTGAGAATCGCAAATACGAAAATTTTCTCCACCCGGTACCCGAGTAAAATCGGGTAAAAGTTATTTATGATACAGCCTCTCCTGTTAGTTCTAATGTAAATTTCCGGTTGTTGATTAGTTGCTTTTGCCAAAGCTGCCTATAGCAATAGTGTCGGCTGCTTTCATTACTTTCAGGTAAGAACTCAGTTCCAAGGCATTGTTATACTTGAAGGCAGTGTCTCTCTGAACGCCACCTGGCTTGGAAACCTTAATGGTTTTTACTTTAGTCAAAAGATCTATTTTCAATGCAGCGCCAGTGCCTTTAAATGTTCCCTTGATCAATGTGTCTGTTTTGGGAGCTGCAGCAGTACCAGCGATCAGGTAAACGCCATGATCCGCATCCTTAATGTTTTTGGTGAGATTCAGTACAACGTTTACGCTGCTGTCTGTATTCTCAGAAATAGTAATGTCACCTACTTTTTTATCTTTATCAGCGCCGGTTCCCTTCAGTTCAAACGACTTGGAACGTGGTGTTGAAGGAGGTGGTGTTGGATTGTCGTCATCTTTACAGGAGCTTACAGTAATACCCAATACAGTAGCGATCACTACTCCGCTCAGGAGTGTGTTTTTGTTGAACATAAGCATGATTTCAGTTTTATAAAGGTTTTACGATTGTGGTTTTTTGATTGTAAATTTTTGTGATTATGATCTTTGTTTTAATATAGGTTTTTCAGCGCTTACTAGAGATGTTAAACGACAGTGGAAATAAAAAGTTACAGATACAGGTAAAGTTTTTTTTAAATATTTTTTTCCATTGCCTGTAACCTTTACCTATATTGAATCGTAGCAGGCTTGTTTTCTTGTCATGCAGAAATACCTATTGTAACTAACATTAACGCACATCTTCGAAAAGATGATTTTTTGTTGATTGAAAAAATAAATTAAATTTGTTCAGCATCATTTGATGCATGAACTGATAGCATATGAAAATTTTTTAAGACCACGGTACTTCCGCTTGTCGCTCTCCCACTTCTCCTGTTTTAGTTTGCGGTACATATAATGTACTGTTCCTCGTTTATTGTTTTCAAAATAAGTTTATGCCTGTTTTAACGAAAACGTCCAGACGTGTAAGTCGTTTTTTGCAATTATTTAAGATAGCCGTTACCGGTAGTGAAAAAGAGTTTACCAAAGGGAGCATCAACCGGGCTATATTCCTGCTCTCTATCCCTATGATTCTTGAAATGGCGATGGAATCCCTGTTTGCGGTAGTTGATATTTATTTTGTAAGTCACTTAGGTGTTAATGCTATTACCACGGTAGGGCTTACAGAATCAGTACTTACCCTGGTGTATACCGGGGCTATGGGATTGAGTATGGCTGCAACAGCCATGATTGCCCGCAGAACGGGAGAAAAAGATCCGGATGCTGCCGCCCATGCTGCAATGCAGTCTATCTACCCCGGTTTGTTTATTTCCGTGCTGATAAGTGTAGCAGGAATATTTTTTGCGAAAGATATATTACTACTGATGGGAGCGGCCAGTGAAGTGGCAAATTACGGTTATGTATATACACAGATACTACTCGGCGGAAATATAGTGATCGTTTTATTATTCCTGATCAACGGTATTTTCCGGGGTGCCGGCGATGCCGCACTTGCGATGCGTTCATTATGGATTGCCAATGGGCTTAACATTGTACTATGCCCGCTGTTGATTTCGGGCTGGGGGCCAATTCCGGCATTGGGGTTGAAAGGCGCTGCCATTGCCACTTTTATAGGAAGGGGCACCGGGGTTGTATACCAGTTATATCACCTGGCAAAAGGAAAGGACCTGATCCGCATTACGAAGAAGCACCTGGCGCCGGTATTTTCGCTGATCGGGGCCATTCTTAAAATTGCGGCGGGCGCTACAGCGCAAATGCTGATAGCTTCTGCCAGCTGGATCTTCCTGGTACGTATCATTTCTCATTTTGGGAAAGATGCAGTGGCGGGGTATACGGTTGCCATCAGGGTGGTGATCTTTACTATATTGCCTGCCTGGGGAATGGCGAATGCCGCTGCTGCACTGGTCGGACAAAATCTGGGTGCTCAACAACCAGAACGTGCCGAGCAATCGGCCTGGAGGGCGGCTTTCTTTAATATGATCTTCCTGGCCATTGTAGCGGTGATATTTATGATATGGGCGCCGGCCATCATTGGTTTCTTTACAGAAGATACGGTGGTGATCAATTATGGTGTGCAGTGTATACGGTTAATGAGCGCCGGGTATGTCTTTTTTGCCTATGGTATGGTGCTTACCCAGTCTTTCAATGGTGCCGGCGATACGCGGACACCTATGCTGATCAACATGTTTATTATGTGGCTGTTCCAGATGCCCCTGGCCTATGTATTGGCTATTACATTCAAAATGGGGCCGGTAGGGGTTTTCTGGGCAATGGCTATATCTGAATCTACTTCGGCCCTGGTGGCTATATGGCTGTTCCGGAGGGGTACCTGGAAGCAGGTAAAGATTTAGCTTTCTGCTTTCTGTTTAAGTAATTACCTTTGCGAGGTTTGCATTAAATTTTTACATAATAAAATAACTTAATAAGCATGTCACTCACTGTCGTAGGTACTATGGCGTTCGATGAAATCGAAACCCCCTTTGGAAAGTCAGGCAAAATCATTGGTGGTTCCGCCACCTACATCGCATGGGCAGCGTCTAACTTTGTTAAGCCTATTAACCAGGTATCTGTAATTGGTGAGGACTTCCCTGATTCAGAACTGAAAGCCCTGACTGCTAAAGGAGTGGCGCTGGATGGCGTGCAGATGAAGAAAGGAGAAAAATCTTTCTACTGGTCCGGCAGATACCATATGGATATGAATACCCGCGATTCACTGGCAACAGAACTGAATGTGCTGGCCGATTTCCAGCCGGTTATCCCGGAAAGTTACCAGGGAAGTGAGTTCCTCATCCTGGGTAACCTCACTCCACAGGTTCAGATGAGTGTGATAGACCAGATGAAAGTGCGTCCCAAACTGATCGTGATGGATACCATGAACTTCTGGATGGAAGTAGCACTGGATGATCTGCTGAAAGTGTTGAAAAAAGTAGACGTATTGATGGTGAATGATGGGGAAGCCCGCCAGTTAAGCGGTGAATACTCCCTGGTGAAGGCAGCCCGTAAAATTATGTCGATGGGCCCCCGTTACCTGATCATCAAGAAAGGAGAGCATGGTGCATTGCTGTTCTTTGAAAATCATGTGTTCTTCGCTCCTGCTATGCCGCTGGATGATGTATATGACCCAACCGGCGCAGGCGATACCTTCGCTGGAGGCTTCATTGGTCACCTGGCTAAAACAAAGGATATTTCTTTCGAGAATATGAAAACCGCCATCATTGTAGGCTCTGCTATGGCCTCTTTCTGTGTGGAGAAATTCGGAACAGAACGTATCCGCGAAATTACTCACGAAGATATTGCCGCCCGCCTGGAACAATTTGTTCAGCTGGTAAATTTTGATATCGACCTGGTGTAGAGCAGATTTTGTCTGACTCAGGATTAAACTGATTAAACTGATTAGGCTGATTATGCTGATTTGATTTTGTAATGATTTTATAAAAGGCTAGGGGAGAAATAAGCGAAAGTATGCGCTTAAATCTCCCCTAATCATTTTAAATCCAAAGTAATCCAATCAGCCTAATCAGTTTAATCCTGAGTCAGACAAAATCCGCTGCAGTCGCCGGAGGCGACCCCATTATTTATATATCGCATTAAGGATGGCTGCCAGCCTCAACCCACCCCTCAACAGCTGTTGATTCAGGTTATCCACAAAAACATAATTATAACGGTAACTGAGCTTGGAATCAGGCTGGGTATAGGCATAGATCTGATCGGAAAGCTGGTGGGAATCAAACATCCAGTCGGCGATAGAGCCCTGTTGTATGGCTTTAACTTCCGCCGCAGAGGCGATATCCAGCGCCTTGGTGTATTCGGTATAGCTCAGCTGCTGGAAATCGATCAGTTGCTCATCCCATACTTTATGCAGGTTGGAAGGTTTATCAAACCAGGTCACGGCAATTTTATTGCCACCCATATCTTCATCGCGCCCTACATGCAGTGGCTGATGCATGTCGCCTATCATGTGAACCAGGAAAGTGAGGGCGAACCGTTGTTTATCTTTTGGAAGTTTACGGTTTTTCAGCTCTTTTATCATGGCCTGCGTTTGGGTATACAGGTTTTCGCCGGTAGCAGCCTTCAGCAGCTGGTCAAATTGCGCACGGTCGATATGGCCGGGGAAATCGAGGTAATGCCACTTACTTGTATGATCATATTGATGTGTGGTGTCTGATTTGATAAAATCAGGCCAGTTGGCGATCATTGCCAGGCTTTGTTTACCCAGAATGTTGGTAATAGCTTTACGCGCCTGCGGGGTGAGGTGAAGCCAGGCTATTTCGGCGGTAATACGGTGGCCGTTCGGGCCCCAGGCAAAAGAGGCAAGGGGTAACAGGAAGGCCAGTATCAGCCCCGTTAAAATTTTTTTTCTCATAAGTCCGTTCTTGATTGTGGCAGCAAAATTAAAGCATCTTTTTTAACACTTTCACTTCCATATTCTTTAGTATTTTTACAGATACTGCTCAAATACAATTTCAATATGTCTTTTAATATACATGCGCCATACGCTCCCGCTGGTGACCAGCCGGAAGCGATCAAACAATTAACGAAAGGAATAAATGAAGGAGAACCCTTCCAGACATTGCTGGGAGTAACCGGTTCAGGTAAAACATTTACAGTTGCCAATGTTATCCAGCAGGTACAGCGCCCCACCCTGGTGCTTACCCATAACAAAACGCTGGTAGCCCAGCTTTATGGCGAACTGAGACAGTTTTTCCCGGATAATGCGGTGGAATATTATGTTTCCTATTATGATTATTACCAGCCGGAAGCTTATATGCCGGTAAGTGATACCTATATAGAAAAAGATTTGGCCATTAATGAAGAACTGGATAAACTCCGGCTAAAAGCTACCTCCAACCTGCTTTCCGGTAGAAGGGACATTATAGTGGTGGCCAGTGTATCCTGCATTTATGGTATTGGTAACCCTACCGACTATGAAAACGGTATCATCCGCATACAGAAAGGACAAACGGTGAGTCGCAACACGTTGCTCCACAGCCTGGTAAATTCCCTGTACAGCCGCACTACCGGCGATTTTAACCGGGGAAACTTCCGGGTAAAGGGAGATACCCTTGATATTAACCTGCCTTATGTGGATTATGGTTACCGGATTACTTTTTTTGGAGATGAGATAGAAGAGATAGAAACCATTGATGTGCAGAACAGTAAGCGGATCACAGTAGTGGATAACGCTGCTATCTTTCCTGCAAACATGTACCTGGCGCCTAAAGATATGATGCAGCAGATCATATATGAAATACAGGATGAGCTGAAGGCACAGGTAGAATATTTTAAAGCCAACGGTAAGCTGATAGAAGCACAGCGTTTATCCGACAGGGTGAACTATGATGTGGAAATGATCCGTGAGCTGGGATATTGCAGTGGTATTGAAAACTACTCCAGGTTCCTGGACCGTCGTAAGCCGGGCGCGCGGCCATTCTGCCTGCTGGATTATTTCCCGAAAGATTTCCTGCTGGTGGTAGATGAAAGCCACGTAACCATTCCGCAGATTGGCGCCATGTACGGAGGCGACAGGTCCCGCAAACTGAACCTGGTGGAATTTGGATTCCGACTGCCTTCTGCACTGGACAACCGGCCGCTGAACTTTTATGAATTTGAGAATATGTTGAACCAGGTCATATTTGTAAGCGCCACTCCGGGCGACTATGAGCTGAAGAAAACAGAAGGTGTGGTAGTGGAGCAGGTAGTTCGGCCTACAGGCTTGCTGGAGCCACCTATAGAAGTAAGGCCCAGCGTGAACCAGGTAGACGACCTGCTGGATGAAATAGACAAGCGCGTGCAGAAGGGGGACCGTGTGCTGGTGACCACGCTTACAAAGCGCATGGCCGAAGAAATGGACAAATATCTGGGACGTATTAATATTAAGTCGCGCTACATCCACTCCGAAGTGGATACCCTGGAACGTATTGAGATTTTGCGTGATCTGCGGTTAGGTAATATAGATGTATTGGTAGGGGTAAACCTGCTGAGGGAGGGGCTGGATTTGCCGGAGGTATCGCTGGTGGCCATCCTGGACGCTGATAAGGAAGGATTTTTGAGAGATGAGCGCTCGCTGACGCAAACCGCCGGGCGTGCGGCTCGTAATGTGGATGGGTTGGTGATCTTTTATGCAGACAAGATCACGGAAAGTATGCAGCGTACTATTGATGAAACAGACCGCCGCCGGGAAAAACAGATCGCATTTAACCTTGAGCATAATATTACACCGCGTACTGTCCGTAAAAGTAAGGAGCAGATCCTTGGGCAAACTTCTGTATTAGAGATCAAGCACTTTGATGAAAATTCACCAATGGCTATTCACGATGAAGTACAGCTGGTGGCGGAAGACGCAATGGCATATGCAAAATCATCCGCGGCCGGTGTGAAAACTATCCCGCAGATGGAGAAATCGATCGCTAAAGTAAAGAAGGATATGGAAAAGGCAGCCCGCGATCTTGATTTCATGGAAGCGGCCCGTTTGAGGGATCAGATGTTTGCCATGGAGCGTGAATTACTTGAAATGAAGCAATAATTGACTTCGTAATTTCAGAACATTATATGTAATTATTTATAATATAAATTAGTTGTTCCAGCAATTAAAGTAGTAAAAATATAATTTATATACTATTATTTACCAGGTGCTTATGAGCTTATCTTCCTTGTTACAGTAGCAAGTGCACCTGGTAAATTTGAAAAATGTTAACCTTTCCTTAATATTCTTCTAACTGCATTGATAACCAGCATTTTAAAGCATAAAATTGACCCGTTAATAGCCCTTATATCTTAAAAAAATATAATTAATATTATTATTAATTGTAATATCATTGATTTAATCCTAATTATCGTATCCCTTATTCAAATATTTCTATTTTTAGTCCCTTCTATTTGATGTTTTAAATTTCAGATCTACTTTTATTTAAGAAATTTAAAAATCAAACGCTATGAAGAAAGTATCTTTTCAGGACTATCTCCCCTTCATTTTCCTTGCGCTTATCGCAATAGTTGGGATTTTTATGCCCTCCCTCCCAAGTTTTGCTGACGCCAGCAAATATAATTCCGCTGATATCGCCTGGATTCTTGTAGCATCATCCCTGGTATTTTTGATGACTCCCGGTTTATCCTTCTTTTACGGAGGCATGGTAAATAAGAAGAATGTTATTTCTACCATGATGCAAAGTTTTATTGCTACGGGTTTAATCAGCATTGTTTGGTTGGTAGTTGGGTTCAGCCTGGCGTTTGGTAAATCTCATAATGGTCTTATTGGAGATCCCGGTACATTTTTTATGTTTCAAAATGTAGGGTCAGGAGCCCCCTGGAGCCTGGCCCCCACTATTCCGCTGTTACTGTTTGCACTCTTCCAGATGAAGTTTGCGATCATTACCCCTGCACTGGTGGTAGGAGCAGTGGCCGGAAGGATCCGTTTCACTTCATATGTATTGTTCATGGTGTTGTTCAGCATACTGGTGTATGCACCTATTGCACACTGGACCTGGCATCCCGATGGCATCCTGTTTAAATTAGGCGTACTTGATTTTGCCGGTGGTACTGTGGTACATATTTCTGCGGGTTGCGCTGCACTGGCCGGAGCCCTGGTACTGAAAAGAAGAAAAGATCATATCGAGAAGAAAGAATTACAGCCTGCAAACATTCCATTTGTATTACTGGGCACCGGTTTACTGTGGTTTGGCTGGTTCGGTTTCAACGCAGGTTCTGCTTTGAGCGCCAACGCTCTTGCTGCTTCAGCCTTTGCTACTACTAACACAGCTACTGCTGCTGCCGGTTTATCATGGGTGTTTTTTGATGTGATCCGCGGAAGGAAACCATCTGCACTCGGTTTCTGCATCGGTGCGGTAGTTGGCCTGGTAGCCATTACACCTGCAGCTGGTTTTGTTGCTATCCCACAAAGTATATTCATTGGTTTCATTGCCGCTATCATTTCCAATATCGCTGTACACTGGAAATCCAAAACCAGCATTGATGATACACTCGATGTATTCCCTTGCCACGGTTTAGGTGGTATGGTAGGTATGCTGCTCACAGGTATCTTTGCTACCAAAGCAGTAAATTCAGCAGGTACAGATGGTTGGTTCTATGGCAACTTCGACCTGTTCAAGAACCAGGTACTGGGCCTGTTACTGGTAGTAGGTTACAGCTTCATCGTATCTTTTGGCATCTTCAAGCTCATCAACCTGATCCACCCGCTGCGTGTATCTGAAGAAGAAGAAGAGCTGGGTCTGGATGTTACACAACACAACGAAAACTATCATCCTTCTATGATCAGCATATCCGATAACGGTTCACTGAAAGAAGAAGACGAACTGGTTCACTCCTGAAACATTACACCCTTTGCTGGTGTAGAACAAGAGTTACAGTTCTTTGAGTACGATATTTATCAACTTTATTAAACGCATATACTTTACGTTGTAAGAACCTGGAATGGATAATTGGTAGTTAGAACTTGCTGTAAATAAGTGAAACTCGCACCAATCATTAATTACTGATTATCCATTCCTTCTATTTCTGTAGTAGCATCAGAAACAGTAGCACGCACCCCCCGAAAGAATCCGTGAGAAAAGGCCGCATTACTTACCATTTTATCAACCAAATTTATAAGTATGAAAAGAATGTTAACGACCTTGCTTGCCATGGGCAGCACTCTGGTTGCCATGTCACAAACCACGACAGATAGTACATCTGCACCCGCTTTTAAATTATCAGGATCTGCAGATGTGTATTATAAATACAATCTCAACGGAAATTATACTGATAATAAAACCAGCTTTACCAATTCTCATAATTCATTTGAACTGGGAATGGTATCACTGAAAGTAGAACACGGATTTAAGAATGGTAGCATCGTAGCCGACCTGGGTTTTGGAAAGAGGGCCGGTGAATTTTCCTACAACGATGTACCCGGTTCCGCCAACGGCCTTTCTATGGCGATCAAACAATTGTATGTTTCTTACCAGGTAGTTGAAAAAGTAAAGGTGAGTCTTGGTAGCTTTGCCACACATGTGGGCTATGAACTGGTAGACGCTTATGCCAATAAAAACTATAGCATGAGCTATATGTTTAGTTATGGTCCTTTCTTCAATACCGGTGTAAAGGCAGATATTGCGCTCACTTCCTCTTTAAGCGCTATGGTAGGCGTTTTTAACCCAACTGATCTGAAGTCAGTAACCCTTAACAGCCACAAATATATTGGCGCTCAGCTGGGTTTCGCACCGGCAGAAACGCCCATTAAATTATACCTGAACTATCTCGAGGGAAAAGATACATTCGGCATCCAGAACCACCAGGTAGACCTGGTAGCTACTTACCAGTTCAATACTGTATTCGGCCTGGGCTATAATGCTACCTACAGCACCTATTCTGATACGCGTGCTCCCAAAAGTACCCGCGAAAATATGAAATGGTGGGGTAATGCCCTGTATGTGAACCTTGATTTCACAGAGAAGCTGGGCTTAACCCTTCGTGGTGAATATTTCAGTGATAAAGACGGACTTAAAGTTTTTGGAGCCGTTCCCGATGGCGGTAATGTAGTAGCTGGTACACTTACCTTTAATTATAAGGTAGGAAACCTAACTATAATGCCGGAGTTCAGGGTAGATAAGGCTTCTGCAGATATTTTCAGCAAGTCGGATGGAAAACCTGCTGATATAACATCCAATGTTTTATTAGCCGCCACCTACCACTTCTAAAAGTTGCATTCACTCAGGTGCAGGAATTTGCTATGGAAAGAAACCCTCTTCCGGCAAGTATCCTGCACCTGTTTTTTATGACCAGGGAAAATGACCCTTCAAAATTCCCCAAACCATAAATGATTTGTATTATCTTGCTGGCAAAAAGAAGTAATGCTGCAGCCGTCCACGTTAAAATTCCTAAAGTCGCTCAGGCTGAATAATGACAAAGTCTGGTTCGACGAACACAAAACCGAATACCTGTCCGCCAAGGCCGATTTTGAAAGCATAGTACAACAGCTTATAGATGGGTTGGCAAGACAGGATGCCACCATGCAGGGGCTACAGGTAAAAGACTGCGTTTTTCGCATTTATAAGGATATCAGATTCTCAAAAGATAAAACGCCTTATAAAACCAATCTCGGCGCTTCCTTTCAGGCAGGTGGCAAGAAATCCACACTCGCAGGGTATTATTTTCACCTGGAACCCGGAGGTAACAGTTTTGCGGGCGGCGGCATCTGGATGCCGGCAGCGCCCGAACTGAAAAAACTCCGCCAGGAAATCGACTATAATTTCCGTGAATTTGAACAAATTATTTCCAATAAAGAATTTATTAAACATTTCGGGAAGGTAGAGGGCGATGCATTGAAAACAGCGCCACAGGGATATTTGCCAGATAACCCGGCTATTGCGTATCTGAAGCTGAAAAGCGTGATCGTGTCGCATCCCCTAACGGATGAAGCATGTACACAGCCTGCCATGGTAAAGGAAATACTGAAAACATTTGCGCTGATGCAACCACTGTTGCAATTCATTAACCGCGCCATGGATTGATACCACCGGTAGTTTATTAGTTTATCAGATAATTAACCTGCTTTAATAGTCGCCTGTTACTAACATATAGATAGCGCTTGCAAACAATAGTAAGAAAAAGATACCGCAGATAATACCCAGTATCCAAACCAATATATAGGCAAATGGTTCTTTATTTTCTCCCGGGAACTTCATTTCGCTTAACTATCTGATAAACTAATAAATACTTATCCGGTTTACCCGGGTCAATTCTTGTGAATCAGGAATTCAAACGGCCGTGCTTTGCGGTTCTTTAATAGATTTTCCTTGTCAGTGCGCGCCTGAGCAAAACGTTGATTGTAAACATTGGCCACCTCAATAATAGGTATAATTCCGTCAAGCGTATCCTGCTGATCAACGATGTTCATGATCCTGGATACCTGTGAAGAGAAATTAGTGCTCCACTCTTCGGTGAACTTGTGCATTAACAAAAGCTCTCGATTGGTGTTGGTTTTCATAGGACTTAAGGGTGTTTTCTGATTAGAAAATAACGAAAAATACCGGCATCTCTAAAATTGGACTCCTCTTCTCTTTCAAAGAGATTAGTTGGCATAGGATTATTATTACCAAAATTGAATTTTATCCCGCACAAATCAATACTACTTCCGTGTAATTTTTAGGCTTTGCGTGTTATGATTTTGTAAAACACGTAAAAAAGAGCAAGCGGTAAATTGCTTGCTCTTAACGAGTTATAGATATGTCTTCGTATAGTCATATACGGGAGGCGCCATTAAATGTGATATAGCACCTTAATTACATAGCACAACAGTATGATTACAGCCAGTTTTTG
The DNA here is from genome assembly GCF_902150045.1 of Chitinophaga polysaccharea. Classification (GTDB taxonomy): domain Bacteria; phylum Bacteroidota; class Bacteroidia; order Chitinophagales; family Chitinophagaceae; genus Chitinophaga; species Chitinophaga polysaccharea_A. Next base: position 2,119,957 of record NZ_CABFVU010000001.1, on the reverse strand, counting down.
CCGCTGAGGTATTCTGCTATCTGTACTGCATTAGTAGCTGCTCCTTTGCGAAGATTATCTGCCACTATCCACATATTCACTGTTTTAGGCTGTGTTTCATCCCTGCGGATACGGCCTACAAACACTTCGTCTTTATCATGCGCATCCTTCGGCATAGGGTATAAAGCTTTCGATGGGTCGTCTACAACTATTACCCCCGGCGTTCTTTCAAGTAAAGCCCTCAGTTCCGCCACATCGTATTCATTTTCAAACTCTATATTCACCGATTCACTATGCCCTCCCATTACCGGAATACGTACAGTCGTAGCCGTTACCAGGATGCTGTCGTCTCTCATGATCTTTTTTGTTTCATTCACCATCTTCATTTCTTCTTTCGTATAGCCGTTATCGAGAAACACGTCTATCTGCGGAATAACATTCAGATCTATCGGATAAGCATATGCCATTTCGCCGGTTACTCCCTTTCTTTCATTCATCAGTTGAGTTACCGCCTTTACACCGGTACCGGTTACCGATTGATAGGTAGACACCACTACCCTTTTGATTTTATATTTTTCATGCAGAGGCTTCAGGACCAGTACCATCTGGATGGTAGAACAGTTAGGATTGGCAATAATTTTATCTTCCTGTGTAATAGCATCGCCATTTACTTCAGGAACTACCAGTTTCTTGGTAGGATCCATTCTCCATGCACTGGAGTTATCAATAACTGTAATACCCGCTGCTGCAAACTTGGGGGCCCACTCCAGGGAAGTGCCGCCGCCGGCAGAAAAGATAGCTACATTTGGTTGCATGGAAATTGCTGTATCGGCACTCACCACCTTCCAGGTCTTACCCTTAAATGTTACTTCCTTACCAACAGACTTCTCAGAAGCCACGGGAATCAATTCTGTAACGGGAAAGTTTCTTTCCGTTAACACCTGTAACATTTTTGAGCCTACCAGTCCGGTCGCTCCAACTACGGCAACTTTCATTTTGTTTTACATTTTTAATTTTGGAAGCCCAAAATTAACATATAGCCCCCGCTTTTCATAACATTAAGAATTTTTTTTGCCGTTTACATGGCATTAACATCCGGTAACCGGTTGGGCGTTAAGTTTGAAAACGATAAATTATTGTTTATGCGGTTAACCCTTGTTTGTTCCTTCCTGTTGCTGCTGTTTACCGCCGGTTTTGCACAAAAACCGGCTATTTATGATGTAGTGATTCACGAAATAATGCCCAAACCTTCTCCCGTACTGGGATTGCCGCCATATGAATACATAGAGCTGCGGAATATCAGCAGTGAGCCGGTACAGTTGAGCAGCTGGCGGCTTGCCGTGAATAAGAGGGAAGTATTGCTGCCCGCAGTTTTGCTGCAGCCGGACAGTTTGCTGCTGCTCTGCGCCACTGCAGCAGTGAACAGCTATAACATTTCCAATATCATGGGAATAGACCGTTTCCCCGCAGTGGCAGACGACAGCGCGCTGATTGTTTTATATGATGCCTCCCGGAGAGTTATACATACCGTAGATTATCACCAGGGATGGTATGCAGGTGGAAAGGCCGGCAAAGGCGGAACCAGCCTGGAAATGATCAACACGGCTTTCCCATGCAGCGGTAAGGCGAACTGGATGGCCAGCACAGCCCCTGCAGGCGGTACGCCTGGTATTGCCAACGCCGCTGCGGCCAATACCATTGATCCCGGTAAGCCAGATCTCCTGTTTGCCGCGCTGGCAGACAGTATACATATATTGCTGCAATTCAGCCGTACGCTGGATAGCATAGCTGCGGCAGATCCTGCGCATTACCAGCTGAATGGCGGCATACAGGTTATTACATGCCGGGTGCTGCCTCCGCTGTTTAACAGCGTGGAACTAAAGCTGGGAGCCGCTATACAGCCGCAGGAAATATATACTGTCAGTGCCACGGGGTTGCCAGACTGTAATGGCGCCATCAGTAATATGTATAACAGCGTTACGCTTGGCGTACCTCAACTCCCTGTGGTAAACGATGTGTTGATTAATGAGGTACTGTTTTACCCACCAACAGGCATTCCTGAATTTATTGAACTGTACAATGCCAGCCACAAAGCGGTGAACCTGGATGAGCTGCGGCTTTGCGCCCGTAATGCTGTTGGCAGATTGGGTGTTTTTAAAAAGATGGGCACCGGTGGCCGTCTGCTGATGCCAGGACAGCTGCTGGCACTTACCACAGATAAGGAACTGCTTTGCGGATACTACAATTGCCGGTCACCGGAAAATATCCAGGAAATAAGCAGTCTGCCTTCTATGTCGCTGGGAGGAGGAGACGTGGTGCTGCTACGTGCAGATAGCATGGTGATTGATGAACTGCCATATAGCAGCGGTCAACATTTCCCACTGGCCAGTGAACTGCAGGGTATTTCGCTGGAGCGGTTGCAGTACGGGCTGCCCGCATCTGATGGCGCCAACTGGCACTCCGCTGCCGCTACTGCCGGATATGCCACTCCCGGATCGCTGAACTCACAGCGCGGGGAGGATGCCGGCGATTCGCTGAATATTGCAGTATTACCAGAGGTCTTCTCCCCTGATCATGATGGAACAGACGATATAACGAAACTCTCCTGGCGCCTGCCCGGCCCGGGTTTCATTGGGAACGTCACTGTATACGACCTGCAGGGGAAACAGGTGAAGTACCTTGCGCGTAATATGTTGATGGGAAATACCGGATCTTTGTCCTGGGACGGAATTGGAGAAAATGCAGTAGTTTTACCGCCAGGGATTTATATATTTTTTATAGAGATATTTAATCTTCAGGGATTCGTGAAACGCCTGAAACGCACGGTGGTCATGGCACGAAAGTTGAACTGACGCATGCCCCCGTTGCCGGCTTTTTACAAGCTAAAAATAGCCGTGGGCAATCTATTATAATTACTTTATATTTGCGCTTCCTAAAAATTTGAACATGCAGTACAGAGAAATTGTTGCAGTAACCGGATTGGGCGGTTTGTTTCAGTTAGTAGCCAGTAAACAAGATGGCGCCATCGTAAGGTCACTGGAAGATAAAAGTACAAGGTTTGTATCTTCCCGCGTGCATAATTTTACTCCACTGGAAAGTATTGAAGTATTCACTACCGGCGAAAACGTAAACCTGGCTGAAGTATTTAAGGCCATGGACGAAAAAGCAGCGGCACACCCGCCTGTAGCAGGTAAAGCAGACAACAATGCTATCAAAGCTTATTTCAAAAGCGTATTCCCTGAATTTGATGAAGACAGAGTGTATGTGAGTGATATGAAGAAGATGGTAAAATGGTTTGGTATCCTCAAAGCAAACGATCTGTTGAAATTTGACGAGATCCTCGCCGAAGGTGAAGGTGAAGTGGAAGAAGTGGCAGTAGAAGAAACCGCTGCTCCGGAGAAAAAGAAGAAAGCAGCGCCTGCAGCTACTGAAGAAGCAGCTACAGAAGAAAAGCCTAAGAAGCCCCGCGCTAAAAAGGCTGCTGAAAAAGAAGAAGGCGAAACAGGCGCTGAAGAAAAAGCACCCAAAAAAGCCAAAGCAAAGAAAGATGACGCACCGGCCGCAGAAGGTGAAGAACCTAAAAAAGCTGCCAAGCCACGCAAGAAGAAAACAGAAGAATAGTAAGGACCAGGAGTGCCTGGTGATGAAAGCAATCACCACCAGCCGGCAAGATATTTCAGGCTTCTATTTACAGCGCACATTGCCTGTAAATAGAAGCCTGAATCGTTTACTAACAAGACAAACGCTATGCCCACAGGGCGTAAACCGGTTAAGGGAAAAGAGCCGGCCGAAACTTGATATTCCCTATATTTAACGATTCTTTTAGCCGGAAACACCGGGCATTCCCTCAAAAATGCCTAAATTTCTACATCCGAAAATTTAAAAAATAACAGATAGCATGGATAAATTAAGTGCAGATATAAAGAAACTACCGCGTACATTTCTCCCGGAAGATTTTAAAGTAACTACCTGGGATACCCTGCAGCCCTACTTTGAAGCCCTGAAGGAAAGAAAGATCAATAACGTACAGGAGCTGGAAAAATGGCTCAAAGATATGAGCGAACTGGAAGCAGTTATCAGCGAAGATGCCTGCTGGCGGCAGATCCGTATGACCTGTGATATTACCGATAAATCACTTGAAGAAGCCTTCGCTTACTTCTGTATGGAAATTCAGCCCAAACTGCAACCCTATGCAGATGCGCTCAACAAAAAGCTGCTGGATAGCCCGTTTGTAAAAGAACTGGATCAGGATCTGTATAAAACCTATCTCCGCAATGTTCAGAAACAAGTGAAACTGTTCCGGGAGGAAAACATCCCAATCCAGGCGGAGCTGAGCGTGATGGCGCAGCAGTACGGCGTTATTGCAGGTAAAATGACCATCAGGGTAAATGACCAGGAATATACCCTGCAACAGGCTGCCAAATTCCTGGAGAACAGCGACCGTTCCCTGCGGGAAGAAGTGTTTACCAAAACCGCAGCCCGCCGTCTGGAAGACCGGAAAGCACTGGACGACCTGTATACCGGGCTGATCTTGAAGCGCGACCAGGTAGCAAAGAATGCCGGCTTCGCCAATTACCGCGATTATAAGTTTGAAGAACTGGGCCGCTTCGATTACACGAAGGAAGATGCCTTCCAGTTTCATGAAGCTATCAAAGCACATATTGTTCCACTGGTACAACAGATCCTGGAAAAACAAAAAGCCAAACTGCAGCTGGATACATTGCGCCCATGGGATACGGAAGCAGAACCGGTTGGTGTAAAGCCACTGGAGCCATTCCACACAGGAGAAGAGCTGGTAAATAAAGCCATCGCTACTTTTGATGAACTAGGCCCCTTCTTCGGAGATTGCCTGCGGGTGATGAAGAAAATGGGCCGCTTTGATCTGGAAAGCCGTAACGGTAAAGCACCGGGCGGTTACAACTGCCCGCTGGCGGAAACGGGCGTGCCTTTCATTTTTATGAATGCAGCCGGACAAATGAAAGACCTTACCACTATGGTACATGAAGGCGGTCATGCTGTACACTCATTCCTCAGTCACCACCTGGCGCTCAGCGCCTTCAAGGAATATCCTATGGAGATAGCCGAGGTGGCCAGCATGAGCATGGAATTGTTTACGATGGACTCCTGGAACATTTTCTTTGACGACGAAACGCAGCTGCGCCGTGCACGTTTGCAACAGCTGGAAAGAGCCATCACTATATTCCCCTGGATTGCCACTATCGATAAATTCCAGCACTGGATTTATGAGCACCCGCAACACAGCACAGAAGAGCGTACCGCCAAATGGCTGGAAATACTGGGAGAGTTCTCCCCTGCTGTGGTAAACTGGAGCGGTCATGAAGAGTACCGCGCCATCACCTGGCAGAAACAGCTGCACCTGTTTGAAGTTCCTTTCTATTATATAGAGTATGGAATCGCGCAACTGGGCGCTATTGCCATGTGGAAGCAGTTTAAGGAAAACAAAACACAGGCGCTCAATAACTACGTACAGGCATTAAGTTTAGGTAACACTAAAACATTGCCCGAGTTATATAAAGCTGCAGGAATAAAATTTGATTTTTCTCCGGCCTATGTAAAGGAACTGGCCGATTTCGTGAAAGCGGAAATAGAGAAGTTATAGTAAGGATGCCTTTGTTGATGCTACGCTCCGGCAGCATTAACAAAGGCATTTTTTTATTTGCAGGATTTACATACCCCACTTACCACCACTTCCACATTATGGGCAGCATAACCTTTGGGAAGCTGTATCTGCGGCACATCTGTTTCATCTAAACAAATGGTATTGCCACATTCCTCACACTTGAAATGAATATGATGATCGTGGTGATGATGCTCCGAACATTCTGATTTACATAAAGCATAACGTACGGATGTATCTGTAGTTGGTATTTTATGAATGATCCCTTTATCAAGGAACGTTTGTAACGTGCGGTATACGGTTACACGGTCGAACGACTGGCCAGCCAGTTTCTCAAAATCGCTGTGTTCCAGCGCACCGTTGCTTTTCATAAACAGTTCCAGGATCTTCGTCCGGGTTTCTGTTACACTCAGCTTGCTTTCACGCAGTATGCCGGCTATTCGTTCTGTTATTTGTTGTTTGGTGCCCATGATGAAAAAACTTTATTCTTCCATTAAACGGTCTATGTCTTCAATCAATTTATTAACATCCTGGTTTTTGGTGCCTTCATACAAACCGCGGATCTGTCCTGTTTTATCTACCAGGGCAAACCATTGTGTATGTACAAAATCTTCTTCCCCGGTATATACGCCGTCATCTACCAGGTAAGCCTGCCTGGCCATGCGGTAAAGTTGTTTTTTATCGCCGGTAAGGAACCACCAGTTTTTTGAATCGGCTTCATGTTTGGCGGCATATGCTTTTAATACGGGTACGCTGTCGTGGTCCGGGTCTACCGTATGGGAAAGGATCAGGAAGTTGGGATTGTTTTTATACTTCGCATATACTTTGTCCATATTGGCATTCATCTTCGGACAAATACCGGTGCAGGTGGTAAAAAAGAACTCCGCTACATAAATTTTGCCATCAACATCCGCTTTCGCTTTGGTGTGGCCGTCCTGGTCAGTAAAGGAAAATCCTGGAACAGTGTGTCCCGGCGCCCCAAGAACAGGCAGTTTATCTTTTCCAAAGAAGGTGCCCGTTTCACCTTTAATAACATAACCGGCATAGCCCAGAAAACCCGCGCTCAGCACCACAAAAAACGAAATCAGTATAATTGCTTTCTTCGACATAGGTATAATCCCCTGTTTTATTCAATACACAAAGGTAGCACATAGTTAACAGATGCCCATCAGTGCTACCCATCTGTTACTTTTTTAACACGAATGCAACATTTTACAGTTGAAAAAATAAATTATCTAAAGAAATCAGTTATTTTATTTTGCAACATTGTTGCAAATTTACGTAGTTTTGTCCGGATAGAAAAACGGGAACATGGAAGGGAATATTTTAAAGAAGATGAGTTTGGACACCATTGGAATCGGTGCCTCTTTATTATGTGCAGTGCATTGCGCCTTACTTCCCCTGATGCTCACGGTATTACCATTGGTGGGATCGCATGTACTGGAAAATGAAAAACTGGAGTACGGCCTGTTGTCGTTTTCCTTTGGAATAGGCTGCTGGTCGCTGGGCCGGGGATATTTCCGGCAGCACCGCCGGATAACGCCGCTGCTGATCTTTGCTGCGGGGTTTGCCCTGTTGCTGGGCGGACACTTTGGTTTTGCCGGTGGTTTCTGGGAGCCGGTTATCATTTTTGCCGGTGCGGCAGGGGTAACGGGAGCGCATATATTAAACCTGCAGCGTTGCCGGCAATGTAATGTGGGGAAAAAGAATAAAGCCGCTGATCAAAGGTTTGTAAACAGCAAAACATACCTATAGCAATATAACTTATCACATATGGAAAAATTACCTGTTACGGTGCTGAGTGGATTTCTCGGCGCGGGGAAGACCACTTTGCTTAATCACGTACTGCATAACCGCGAAAATCTTCGTGTAGCCGTTATTGTTAACGATATGAGTGAGGTGAATATCGATGCGCAACTGGTGAAGAATGAAAATACCTTACATAAAACGGAAGAGCGACTGGTGGAAATGAGCAATGGCTGTATTTGCTGCACCTTGCGGGAAGATCTCCTGAAGGAAGTAGCAGCACTGGCTGCAGAGAAAAGGTTTGATTACCTGTTGATAGAATCCACCGGCATTTCAGAGCCCATACCGGTAGCCCAAACCTTCTGCTACCAGGATGAAATTAACAATGTGGACCTCACTAAGGTAAGCCAGCTTGATACCATGGTAACAGTTGTGGATGCCTATAATTTTATCCGGGATTTCAACAGTACGTCGCTGCTGCAAGACAAAGGCTTAACTGACGACGCAGCCGACCGGCGCACTATTGTAAACCTGTTGACAGACCAGGTGGAATTTGCCAACGTAATCGTACTGAATAAATGCGATCTTGTAACGGAAGACCAGCTGGGTAACCTGAAAGCAGTGTTGCGTAAATTAAATGCCACGGCCAGGATCGTGGAAAGCATTAAAGGCCGGGTGCCACTGAAAGAAATATTGCATACGGGTCTTTTTGATTTTGACACTACCTCGCAAAGCGCCGGCTGGCAGGCCGAACTGGAGCATGAGCACACCCCTGAAACAGAGGAATATGGTATGTCCTCCTTTGTATACCGGAGCCGTAAACCTTTTCACCCCGAGCGCTTCTGGCAATATATCAATGGGCGCTGGCCAGGCAATATAATCCGCAGTAAAGGACTGTTCTGGCTGGCCTCCCGGCCTGATATAGCAGTGAACTGGAGCCAGGCGGGCGGATCGCTGCGTGCAGAAAAGGCTGGTTACTGGTGGTGCGCTATCCCCCGTAAGCAATGGCAGATGGATCCTGAAACTTATGAGCTTATCATCGGCCGCTGGGACACCCGGTTTGCCGACCGGTATAATGAGCTGGTAATCATCGGGCAAGAGCTCGATTCTCATGATATCATCATCGACCTCGACAGCTGCCTGTGTACCGAATCTGAAATCAAAAGTTTCCAGAATGGTCATCTTTTTAAAGATCCTTTTCCTGAAATTTAGATTAACCTAAAAAATAATTAAGACGGGTATAAAAATAGAAGATAGTTTTGTAAAAAAATTGGAAGTGTAATCCATTGTTACTATCCGTGAAAACGCTGTGCTAAGATTAAAACCTACATTACTTATACGCATGAAACAACTATCTACTTTACTATTCTTATTACTATTATCTGTAGCTAACGCATATGCCCAGCAAGGCATGGTGAAAGGTGCTGTTGTCAACAAAGACGGAAAACCTGTACAGTTTGCCAATATTGCCATCCCCGCACTGCATACCGGCGCTGCTGCCGATCAGCAGGGGCTTTTCAGCATTAAAAATATCGCCCCGGGCACTTACGATATTAAAATATCAATGGTAGGATACCAAACGGTTAAGCTGAAAAAACAAATTACAGCAGGGCAAACAACTGCATTGAATATCACGCTGGAAGAAGACCTGTCTAAACTGGAAGAAGTGGTAGTGACCGGTGTTTCCCGCGCTACCGCCGTCCGGAAAAATCCTATACCCATTGCCGTTATCGGTAAGCGGGAAATGAATATGAATGTAAACAATAACATCATCGACGCTATCATTAAAGGAGTACCGGGTGTGAGTGCAGTAACCACCGGTCCCAATATTTCCAAACCATTTATCCGCGGGCTTGGCTACAATCGCGTGCTTACCTTGTTTGACGGCGTAAGGCAGGAAGGACAGCAATGGGGCGATGAGCATGGCATTGAAATAGACCAATACGGAATTTCCAGGGCAGAGGTGGTGAAGGGGCCTGCCAGTCTTACCTACGGCTCAGACGCCCTGGCCGGGGTCATTAATATGATCCCCGATATCCCTGATCTAACACCAGGTAAATTACAGGGTAGTTTCCTGACAGATTACCACAGCAATAATGGAATGATAGGCTCCTCGCTGGGGCTGGCTTACAGGCAAAATGACTGGAAGTATGTATTTCGTGGCACAGCAAAAGCTGCGCACAACTACCGCAACAGCGTGGATGGATTTGTATATGGCACTGCTTTCAGGGAGTATAACCTGACTGCCCTGGCAAGGGTGGATAAATCATGGGGATATTCCCAGTTTGGTGCTACACTCTATGATAATACCCAGGAAATTCCGGATGGGAGCCGGGATTCCCTGACCCGGAAATTTACGAAGCAGGTGAAGGAAGAGGATGATATAAAAGATCGTCCACTGGTGCCGGACAATGAGCTGCGTACTTATACCATTAACCCGTTGCATCAGCATATACAGCATTACAGGGTGTATAACCGTTCAAAATGGAACCTGGGAGCCGGCGATATTAATACAATGATAGGCCTGCAACAAAGCATCCGCCGGGAGTATAATCACCCGGAAATGCCCGCGCAGCCGGGACTATACGTGGTGCTGAACACCCTGAACTATGATGTGCGTTATAACCTGCCTGTTTTAAATGGCCTGGAAACAACTGTTGGGACAAATGGAATGTACCAGCAGAACAGGAGTAAGAATGGGACCGATTTTCCTATCCCGGATTATAACCTGTTTGATATAGGCGGGTTTATTTTTGCCAGGAAATCTTTTGGTAAGGTAGATGTATCCGGTGGTATCCGTTACGACAACCGCTCTATTCGCTGGAACGATTTCTATGTAGGACCCAATAAGGAAAATGGATTTGAGCGGCATGTCCAGTTACCGGATACGGCGGGAGCACATCTGCAATTCCCTTCTTTCAGCAACCGGTATACCGGTATTTCCGGTAGCCTGGGAGCTACCTGGAACATCAGCGAGCGGGTGTTGGTGAAAGCCAACATTGCAAGAGGCTACCGTGCGCCGAATATCACAGAGATCGGCTCCAATGGTCTTGATCCGGGAGCGCATATCGTATACCTTGGTAACCGCGGATTTAAACCGGAGTTCAGTTTACAGGAAGACATAGGCCTGCAGGCCTGGCTACCGGATGCAGATATCAGCCTCGAATTGTTTAATAATAATATTGAGAATTATATCTACCAGGCAAGACTATACGATGATGCCGGCAACCCGGTGGTAATAGTACCGGGGAACGCTACTTATAAGTACCAGCAATCGGCCGCGAGGCTGTTTGGAGCAGAAGTGAGTGTGAACCTTCACCCGAGAGCTATTGCCTGGCTTACCATGAATAACAGTATGGCCTATACACAGGGCCGTAACCGCAATATGGAACTGATCAGTAAGTATGGGGACGAGGCGCGTTATCTGCCGTTTATACCGCCTACGCATATACGCAGTGAGCTGAAAGCTGCCACACAACGTAATTATGGCATATTTACAAAGGCATATGCCCGCGTGGAGGCGGATATTTTTGCCGGTCAGCCTCACTTTTACGGAGTAGACGATACTGAAACATTTACACCTGGCTATACCCTTTTCAATATTGGCGCCGGTACCGGGATTCTTAACAAGAAAGGAAGAACGGTTTGTGAAATATTCCTGCAACTCGACAATGTGGCTAATGTAGCCTACCAGGCCAATATGAACCGGTTGAAATATTTTGAATACTACAGCTCCTCTCCTAACGGACGGCTGGGCATTTATAATATGGGAAGAAATTTCAGTGCAAAAGTGATTGTTCCTTTTTAGGGCAGGATTACCAGAGTTTGAGCCCCATTTTAATACCTATCTGGAGACTGGGCAATACGCTTACCATTTTCCCATCGTTAAGGGATACTTTGTCTTCGTCAAAATGATAGGTATTATATTTATAGATCTTACTCCGGATGCCTACACCGATAAACGGATCAAGAATGAAGCGGTCTTTTTTGAATTGCCGGCCTACCAGCAGCTGTAAACCTATTACAGTTTTATCTCCGGAGTTGGTATATGTAACGTTCCCGACAGTATTATCTTCGTTAGGATAGAAAACTTTTTTAACGAATACTACAGGTTCAAAATAGGTACCGGCCGCACGGGAGGGCGACATTTCCTGTGAAATAAGGTACAGGCGGGCGCCAACCCGGAAGCCGAGGCCCCGGCCATCTACAAACTGCTCTGTACTGATGTCCGGTTTCTTTTGACCGATGTCAATTTTTTTTGCCAGCACATAATCCGGGTAATCGGTATAAATACCACTGATACCAAACTCAAGACTGAATTTGTCAGTTATTTCCTGTTCCAGGTAAATATCGAGTTCATTGATTAAGGTGGTGGGATTTACTTTGAGAAAGGTGTTTTTACCCAGTTGTTTCTTACCGTCCTGAGCGAAGGACGATAAAATAAACGAACAGGATAACCATATTAACAGTAGTGTCTTTTTCATACAGTTGTAAGGGTTAGACTGGCTTAAGAACCTCCATCCAGGCTTATATCAGCCTTCAGAACCGGTCAATAATCGTTCCACAATTACCGGAAACCACTGATGTTCCAGTGCCTGAACTTTGCGTGCTACGGACTCGGGGGTATCTTCCGGTGTAACGATAATACGTTCCTGCAGGATCGTTTCGCCATCATCATATTTTTCATTTACGAAGTGGATGGTGATGCCGCTTTCTTTTTCCCCTGCTGCTATTACGGCTTCATGCACAAAATGGCCGTACATACCTTTCCCGCCGAATTTTGGCAACAGGGCCGGGTGTATATTGATAATGCGGTTAGGAAAGGCCTGTACCAGGTTGGCAGGGATTTTCCATAAAAAGCCTGCCAGCACTACCAGGTCGATCTGCCGTTCCTTTAATAACAGGATGTATTTATCTGAATGGAAAAAGGCTTCCTTTTCGATTAGTATGGTAGCAATGCCTTCGCGTTCGGCTATCTGTAAAACACCTGCCCCGGGTTTGTTGCACACAATAACAGTAACCCTGGCCTTATCTGAATGTCTGAAATGATCTATAATTTTCTGCGCGTTGCTTCCTGCACCCGATGCGAATATGGCAATATTTTTCAAAATCTCCTGCTATTTAAGTAGGATACAAAAATAGATAATTTAACAGGTATTTGGGAGAATGAATATCAACATACCCGGAGCCCGCCCCGGACAGGGATCGGGGTGGGATAGGACATACTGTAGCCATACATAAAGGGTGGACTTGATGCGCTTATGAGGAGGATTTGAACAGGAGACGACCTGGTATTGAGGTGGACTTGATCCGTCTTGTGCTTGTTGCTGATTTGTTCCGGGGGAAACCCGTTCTGATCTGGCCTGTATGCAGGATCTGATCCACCCTGTCCTTATTTAAGATATTCGCCGCAGCCCTGGTATGTTTTGTCTTTTACCTGTACCTGTACGCTGTTGGGTTTCATCAGGCCGCTCATATCATCGGCGCAAATAGTGTTCCGGATACTTATCGTGATACCGGGAGTGGTATATACCTTTAAGGTGTCTGTATTGGGATTGGGCCGGGGCAATGACGCCTCAAGGCTATCGCCGTTAATGTTGTTGAAACGTATTTTTTTATTATCCAGGTCAAGAGACCAGCCGGGTTCGTTACCATTGGCGGTGAACCGGATACCGGCTTTTGATTTATCTGCCAGGAGTTGCCTGCGGTCGCCGCCTTCCACTGGTTTGAGGATATAGCTACCGGCCAGTACGCCTTCAATGCGTTTGCCTTTAGTGTCGAGCAGGAGGAGTTTCCCTTCAGATGCCAGGAAGGAGCTGCTGTCTGTTTTTTTCAGGATCATTACCGTAGAGTCGGAGGTTTGCTTCCAGGTGCCAGTTTCCACGGAAGCTATGCCCTGGCCTCTTCCCTGGTAGGCCACCAGTTCGCTGAAGGTATGATCGTTAAACAGGCTGATCTGGTAGTCCATACCGGGGCAGTCTGCACAGGGAAGGGTACCCTGGTAGGTGCCGGTGACAACCGTGGGGGTACCTATGGCTGTTGCCGTAGTTTGCGCCGTGCTGTCGTTCCGGGAGGAGGAGGTATTATTATTACAGGCCAGAAAGGCGGTGAGCAGAACGGGTATGAGCATTTTTTTCATGGGATCGTTTTTTTAGTGGCAGATTGAACATTCTGGTCTGCCGGTAGGTTATTAAGGTAAAAATACAACTCTCACAGGAAATTAACTGTGCTGACAGATAATATATTATATTGTGTGTGAAGGGATATAGGGGACCACTATTTGATTTTCATCTGCATATATTATAATTATATCCCTGCAAACCTTGCCCCACGTTATGATGTAGACGTGCGCCCACAAAGGAATTAAACTTTCAATCAAAATAATAAGTTCTGAAAGGAAATATCAGGTGAAGTGTTCAAATAGGCCATCAGTGAGACTTTTGGCTTAATTGTCGCTAAAAAAACGGAATAAAAACAGCACGCTATAAGACAATAATTTTTTTTAATTGTTGGTAAATTGTCAACATTCTGTCTTATTTTTGCTGGCACTTTTAAGAAACTTTAGGTCAAATCTAAACTATATAGGCTGTGTATCGTCGTGTTTCCATTCTTTTGCGCAAGCATTTTGTGAGTGTGCTTATTCTATGCGCTAGTATAGTAATTCCGTTTTCTTCCGTTAAGGCAGCGGATCCTGCGAAGGGTAAAGCATTATTCCAAACAAATTGCGCTTCCTGCCATAATGTCCACAAAAAGCTGACAGGTCCTGCATTAGCGGGAGTAGAAGATCGCTGGCCCGATAAGAAATTATTGCACCAGTGGATCCACAACTCTGCTTCTGTATTGGCCACAGGGGACAAATATGCCAACGCTCTGTATCTGGAGTACAACAAGACAGCGATGACACCGTTCCCTCAGTTATCCAATGAGGAAATTGACGACATCCTGGCGTATGTAAAAGATGAGCAAGCCAAAACTCCCGGAGGCTCTAAAACTCCCGCAGGTGATACAGATGCTGCTGGTGCCACAGACAAGGGTAATGACAACAGCCTCCTGTTTGGTATCATCACGCTGATCCTTGCAGTAGTAGCGCTGATCCTCATGCAGATCAACAGCAACCTGAATAAGCTGGCTGGTGATAAAGAGGGTGTTCCAACTCCAGACCCGGTTCCTTTCTACAAAAATAAAGCTTACCTGGCACTGATCATCCTGGTGCTCTTCATGGTAGGTGGTTACCTCACCATTCAGGGTGCTATTGGCCTGGGTCGCCAGAAAGATTATATGCCGGAGCAACCTATCTTCTACAGCCATAAGGTACATGCCGGTATTAACCAGATCAACTGCCTGTACTGCCACGCCGGTGCTGAGAAGAGTAAGTATGCCATGATCCCTTCTGAAAATATCTGTATGAACTGTCACAAGGCCATTAAGGAATATACCGGCCCTGAGTTGACAACTGCAGAAGGCCGGAAGGTAGACGGTACTGCTGAAATCGCAAAATTATACGATTACGTAGGCTGGGATCCTGAAGCTGGTAAATATACCAAGCCAGGCAGACCAATCGAATGGACCAAGATCCACAATCTGCCAGACCATGTTTACTTCAACCACTCCCAACACGTGGTTGCCGGTCAGCAGCAATGTCAGACCTGCCACGGTGCTATCACCGAAATGGATGAAGTACATCAGTTTTCCGACCTGTCTATGGGATGGTGTATTAACTGTCACCGTACTACCAAAGTGCAGTTTGCAGACAACAACTATTACAGCATCTTCGAAAAGCTTCATCAGGATATTAAAGATAAGAAGATCGACAGCGTAACAGTTGAAATGGTAGGTGGTACTGAATGTCAAAAATGTCACTACTAGGAAGGATTTAGAGAGATTTTCTCTTGATCAGAAGATATCAAATTTATAAACGTAACTCGTTAATATAACATGGAGCAAAAAAAGTATTGGAAAGGCTTGGAGGAGTTGCACAATACCGATGCGCATCAGGAAATTGTGAAGAACGAATTCAGTGAAGAGCTGCCGTTCGAGAGTGAAGGCCTGTTGAATGCTACTACCCCCCGCAGGGATTTTCTGAAATATCTGGGGTTCACCACCGCTGCTGCTGCTATCGCTGCCAGCTGTGAAACACCGGTTAAGAAAGCGATTCCGTATGTAAACAAGCCGGAAGAAATTACCCCGGGTGTAGCCAATTATTATGCTTCTTCTTATGCCATTGATGGTGAATATGTACCGGTTGTGGTGAAAACCCGCGAAGGTCGTCCTATCAAATTGGAAGGGAATACTTTATCAACCATCACCCAGGGGGCAACATCGGCTAAAGTACAGGGTGCTGTACTGAGCCTGTATGATACTGCCCGTCTCCGTTTCCCGACTATCGGCGGTACAGAAACAACCTGGGCGGAACTGGATAAACAAGTAGGTGCAGCACTGGCCGGTTTAGGCGGTGCTCCTGTTGTTTTATTAAGCGCCACCCTGCTTAGCCCGACCACTAAGAAAGTGATCGGTGAGTTCCTGGCAAAATATCCGAACTCCCGCCATGTAGTATATGATGCAGTTTCTTACTCCGGTATGCTGCAGGCAAACGAAGCCTCTTATGGTAAACGGGTGATCCCTTCCTACCACTTTGAAAATGCCAAAGCGATAGTGAGTTTGGGTGCAGACTTTATCGGAACCTGGCTCAATCCTGTTGAATATGCCCGCCAGTTTGCCCAAACCCGTAAAATCAATGCGCAGAAACCCGAAATGTCCAAACTTTTCGCGTTCGAAAGCCATATGAGCCTTACAGGTGCAAACGCGGACGAAAGATATACACACAAACCATCTGAATCAGGTGCAATAGCACTGGCTCTGCTGGCAGCAGTAGGCGGCAGTGTAACAGCCCCGGCTATAGCAGACAAGCGTGTAGCAGATGGTATCAAAAAAGCAGCGGAATCACTGAAGGCTAACTCCGGTAAAGCACTGGTAGTAAGCGGTTCTAACGATGTAAACGTACAAACCATTGTAAACGCCATCAACAACATTATCGGCGCCAATGGTACTACCATCGATTTCGCATCTCCTTCCAATTACCGTCAGGGTATCGACAGCGATATGACCAAACTGGTAAGCGATATGAATGCAGGCAGCATCGGTGCTGTACTGATTTATGGTGCCAACCCCGCTTACGACTACTTCGAATCACAGAAATTTGCTGAAGGTCTGAAGAAAGTAAAAGTGGCTGTATCGTTCAACGACAGAAATGACGAAACAACTGTACTGTGTAAATATGCGGCTCCTGATCATCACTTCCTGGAGTCATGGAATGATGCTGAGGGAAGAACCGGCTACTACAGCTTTGCACAGCCTACTATCCTCCCGCTGTTTAAAACACGTGCGGTACAGGATACACTCCTCTCCTGGTCTGGTAACACTACCACTACCTGGGCTGACTACCTGAAAAATGAATGGATAACCAAACTGGGCGGACAGGAAGCATGGGATAAAGCTTTGCAGGATGGTGTGGTTGAACCAGCTGCTGCTCCTGCTTTGGGAGGTGCAACATTTGCCGGCGACATTGCCGGTGCTGCATCTAAAATAAGCAGTGCGAAGAAAGGTGGTAAACTGGAACTGGTGCTTTATGAGAAAGTAGCTATCGGTAGCGGCAGATCTGCCAACAACCCATGGTTACAGGAAATGCCTGATCCGATTACCCGTTCTACCTGGGGTAACTACGCCTGTATCTCCAACAAACTGGCGAAAACATTCTCTACTCAATTAGGAGACGATTACGAAATCAATGCAGAGAAGAAAGTACTGAAGATAAAAGCCAACGGTAAAGAACTTGAGCTGCCATTGGTGATTGTTCCAGGTATGCACCCAGATGTGATCGCTATTGCTGTGGGTTATGGCCGTAACGACAACGCAGGTAGAGCTGCCGGCGGTGTTGGTAAGAACGCTTATCCTTTTGTTAGCTTCAATGGTCAGAACTTTGATTACTTCACTGTTGATGCCACAGCAGAAGCTACCGGTCAGAAAGAAATTGTTGCTTCAACGCAAACACATAATAGCTACGAAGGTCGTCCTATCGTTAAGGAAACTACCCTGGAAGAGTTCATCAAGAACCCTAAAGAGGTAAACGAAGACAGGCTGGAGCTGAAAAAATTTGGCGCTGATTTCCGCAAGGATGCAACGCTGTATCCTAACTACAGCTATCCTGGTATCAAATGGGGTATGTCTATCGACCTGAACACCTGTTTTGGTTGCGGTGCATGCACTATTGCCTGCCAGGCAGAGAACAACGTTTCTGTTGTAGGACGGGAAGAAGTGGCGAAAGGGCATGAAATGCACTGGATCCGTATTGACCGTTACTTCAGCGGTGATGAGGAAAATCCGGAAGTAGTGTTCCAGCCGATGCTGTGCCAGCATTGCGATAATGCTCCGTGCGAAAACGTTTGCCCGGTAGGCGCTACCAACCACAGCTCTGAAGGTATCAACCAGATGGCTTACAACCGTTGCATCGGTACCCGTTACTGCGCTAACAACTGCCCTTACAAAGTACGTCGCCTTAACTGGAGAGACTGGAATGGTGCAGACAGCTTTGAAAACAACCTGTATGATGTGGCCGATATGAACGATAGCCTTACACGTATGGTACTGAACCCCGATGTAGTGGTTCGTAGCCGTGGTGTAATGGAAAAATGTTCTTTCTGCGTACAACGTTTACAGGAAGCTAAGCTGGACGCGAAGAAAGCTGGTCACCCGCTGAAAGACGGTGCTGCCAAAACTGCCTGCCAGCAAGCTTGTGGTGCTGATGCGATCGTATTTGGTAACATCAACGATAAGAACAGCGAAATCTATAAGATCCGTAATGAGCAGCAGGTAGACAGGATGTACTATGTGTTGGAAGAAACACACGTACTGCCATCTATCAGCTACCTGGCGAAGATCAGAAACAAGGATGCGGCTCCTAAAGCAGAGAAAGAATCTGCACATAAGGAAGAAGCGCACCACGCATAATGATCTTAACCGGTAACCGTTAAGAAAAAGACAGAAAGAACAGAATCTGAGATCATAACAAAAGACAAGGGCTAGTAGCTAGAAGCTAGCAGCTAAAAGCTTATAGAATATGCATTTAAAATACGAATCCACACTGAGAGAACCTTTGGTAGACGGGGTTAAGGATTATCACCAGGTAACGGAAGATATCATTAGTCCCATTGAAGGGAAGCCTGGAAAACTGTGGTATGTAGGCTTTTTCATCTCCCTGACATTGTTGGGCTTTGGCGCCTTTTCAGTGTTCTGGCAGATCTATTTCGGTGTCGGAGTATGGAATCTGAATAAAACCATCGGTTGGGGTTGGGATATTACCAACTTCGTATGGTGGGTAGGTATCGGTCACGCCGGTACCCTGATTTCCGCGATCCTCCTCCTGTTCCGCCAGGGTTGGCGTACAGGGGTGAACCGTGCGGCGGAAGCGATGACGATCTTCGCGGTAATGTGCGCCGGTCAGTTCCCGATCATTCACATGGGTCGTGTATGGATGGCGTTCTTCATTCTGCCTTATCCAAATACCCGTGGCCCGGTATGGGTTAACTTTAACTCCCCGCTCCTCTGGGACGTATTTGCGATCTCTACTTACTTCACCGTATCCCTGTTGTTCTGGTACTCTGGTCTTCTTCCGGATTTCGCCAGCGTTCGTGACAGGGCTAAAACCAAATTGCGCAAATTATTATATGGTATAGCAGCTTTTGGCTGGACCGGTTCTACCAAGCACTGGCAACGTCACGAAGCACTGTCACTGGTACTGGCAGGTTTGGCTACACCACTGGTACTTTCTGTACACACGATCGTATCTTTTGACTTTGCGACTTCTGTAATTCCTGGTTGGCATACTACCATCTTCCCGCCTTACTTTGTGGCTGGTGCGATCTTCTCCGGATTTGCGATGGTACAAACGCTGCTGATCATTACACGTAAAATATTACACCTGGAAGAGTATATTACCCTGGGCCACATGGAAGCCATGAACAAGGTAATTGTATTAACAGGTTCTGTAGTAGGTTGTGCTTACCTGACTGAGTTGTTCATGGCATGGTATGGCGCTAACCCTTATGAGTTTGCCACTTTCTTCAAATACCGTGCTGCTGGTCCGCTGGGTTGGTCTTACTGGATCATGATGACCTGTAACGTAATTACCCCGCAGGTATTCTGGTTCCGTAAAATGAGAAGAAGTGTTGCAGTGACTTTCGTAATGTCTATCATTGTTAACATCGGTATGTGGTTTGAGCGTTTTGTGATCATCTGTACTTCATTGTACCGCGATTACCTGCCATCCAGCTGGTCATACTATCGCCCATCCTGGCCTGAAGTAGGCTTCTATATGGGAACTTTCGGTTTGTTCTTTACCTGCTATTTCCTGTTTGCTAAATATTTCCCTGTAATTGCACTGGCCGAGATCAAGTCTATCCTGAAAACTTCCGGTGAGAATTACAAAGAGAAAATGGTGGTGTACGAAGAAATGCCTGCAGAGAAATTTGCTCATGATGTAGCTCACGCACACTAAAAGACGAACTGAGAGAATTTATTACTTGGAATTTGAATCTTTAAAAATATGGCTGTTAAAAATTTTGTTGTAGGCTTGTTTGACGATGAGGCAGTATTGTTCCCGGCAGTAAAGAAAGTGCGTACTGCGGGTTACAAATTGCACGATGTATACACTCCTTTTCCTGTTCACGGCCTCGATCATGCAATGGGTTTAAGAGAAACCAGTCTGCACACAGCCGGTTTCATATATGGTATCACAGGTACAACTACAGCATTATCCTTCATGAGCTGGGTATTTAATGTAGACTGGCCTTTGAATATCGGTGGTAAACCGCACTTCCCCTTACCAGCATTCATTCCAATTACTTTTGAGCTGACAGTATTATTTGCTGCGGTCGGAATGGTGTACACTTTCTGTTATCTCTGCCAGCTGATGCCGGGAGTGAAGAAGCACATTTTTCATCCAAGACAAACAGATGATAAGTTTGTAATGGTGATAGAGCTGACAGAAAAAACTAATGCAGAGGAAGTGAAGAACTTTCTTGCATCAGCCGGTGCGCATGAAATTAATGAGCAAAGAGCTGAAGCCGGATGGTGGTTCGGACGGTATGATAAGGATGATGAGCCTTATCTCCGTAAAATACAGACCACAAACGCTTAAAATATATAAACAGCTAAAACATACCGTTGCAACATTAGGATTTGAGCAAGCAAGACTAATGAAAGCTAGATAAATAATTTCTGATGAAAAGGACTTCCAACATATTGATTGTAGCCGCATTGGCAACTGGAGCTTTCCTGGCAGCCTGTAACAGGGGAGAGCATAACAGAAAGCCCGGCAGGATTTATATGCCAGACATGTATGAATCCCGTGCGTATGAATTTTACAGTGCTCGTTTGTCAGGCCTGAAGCCAGTGGAAGGAACAGTAAAAAGAGGAGAACTTTTGCCATACCATCTGAAAGAATCAGATACGGCACTGGCTAATCTGTTAAAGAATCCATTAACTATTACGCCAACTGATCTTAAAGAAGGCGAGCGTTTATTTAATATCTATTGTGGTATCTGCCATGGTACTGCATTAGATGGTAATGGTCCGCTGTACAAAGGTGGAGATGGACCTTACCCTGC
This sequence comes from Chitinophaga polysaccharea, assembly GCF_902150045.1. Classification (GTDB taxonomy): domain Bacteria; phylum Bacteroidota; class Bacteroidia; order Chitinophagales; family Chitinophagaceae; genus Chitinophaga; species Chitinophaga polysaccharea_A. The sequence continues at coordinate 2,098,933 of NZ_CABFVU010000001.1, read as the reverse complement.
AGCGCCAGCTAACCTGGTGGCCGGTGCAAAATCCGGTTATACAGAAGGCCGCCTGTTTCATGTAATGACCTATGGTTATAATATGATGGGTAGTTACGCCAGCCAGCTGGACAGGGATCAGCGCTGGAAGATCGCTGCCTATATCAAGAGTAAACAGCCAGGTGCTGCCGCCCCGTCTGCCGCTCCTGCTGGTGATAGCACTGCAGCTAAATAAATGAGTTAAACTGAATTTCAAACAAGTATTTTAATATACAGTAATGAAAGACCAATTTGTAGTACCGGCAAGATTAAAAAAGACCAGCTTCGTGTTAATGGGCGTGGGCTTGCTGACGTTATTGATCGGATTAATTGCGTTTCATGGTGAGAACGCGACACGGTTTTGGGCCGGTCTGTTGCAAAACAGCAGCTTCTTTTTGCTGATTACATTGGCGAGCACGTTCTTTATAGCTGCTACTACCCTGGCACATGGTGGCTGGCAGATTGCTTTCCGCCGTGTACCTGAAGCTATTTCAATGGCCGTTCCCATTCTGGCTGCCATCTTATTTGTGGTGGTGATGATCATCGTTTTCGGTGGTAAAGATGATATCTATCACTGGGTAAATGCACACCACGTAGCAGAAGATAAGATCCTGAGCTGGAAATCCGCTTTCCTGAACAAAGGATTCTTTACCATCGCTACTATCCTGACACTTGGCCTCTGGATATTTTTTACCATGAAGCTCCGTAGAATGTCTATCGAAGAAGATGGATGGGATCTGCGCCCTGAAACAGGCCGTAAGCTGCTCTGGAGAAATACCGTTGTATGCGGTGGATTCCTGGTAGTGTTTACCCTGAGCGTTGGATCAACGACTCCATGGATCTGGTTAATGAGTATTGATGCACACTGGTTCTCTACTATGTACAGCTGGTATACCTTCGCCAGCACCTGGGTATCCGGACTGGCACTGATAGCACTCTTCGTTGTATATCTGAAAAAACACGGTTATCTGACCTATGTAACTGAAGAACACCTGCACGATCTGGGTAAATTCATGTTTGCTTTCAGTATCTTCTGGACTTACCTCTGGTTCTCCCAGTACATGCTGATCTGGTACGCCAACATGCCGGAAGAAACTGAATACTTCCAGCCACGTGTTTGGGGCCAGTGGAGACCTATCTTCTTCCTGAACCTCCTGATCAACTTTGTTACTCCGCTGTTGTTCCTGATGAAAAGGGACACCAAGCGTAACTATACTGCCATTGTTTTCATTGCTATCGTGATCATCTTCGGTCACTGGCTGGATTTCTGGCAGATGATATCTCCAGGTACTGTTAAAAACCTGGTATTCCCCTGGTTTGAACTCGGGCTCGGACTTGGTTTCGTAGGACTGATCATCTTCCTGGTATCCAACCAGCTTACCAAAGCTGCACTGGTTCCAAAGAATCATCCTTACCTGAAAGAAAGTATCATTCATCACACCTAACAGGTGATCAAGGAGATTAGGCAAAAGAAAAGCATTAGATAACTTAATTATTTCATATAGCAATGTCAGGATTTTTAGCAGTCTTAGTTGTTGTTCTCATATTCATAGTCATCTTCCAGATTGCGAAGGCGAGCGAATATGTGTCCATATTGAAGGGAGAAAAGAAAGCGCGTGAGCAAAGCAACCGTATAAATGGTTTCCTGCTGATTGCATTCCTGGTGCTGGGGCTTATAGGAGTGTACTGGTGTAACGATTTGCTGAAAGGCAAAATCCTGGGCGAATCTGCATCGGAACAGGGAGAAGGCGTTGACACCCTTATTTATGTAACACTCGCCATCACTGGTGTGGTGTTCGTGATTACCCAGATTGCCCTATTCTGGTTTGCATTTAAATACCAGGAAAAAGAAGGCCGTAAAGCATTTTATTTTCCGCATAATAATAAACTGGAAGTTATCTGGACCGTTATCCCGGCTATCGCGTTAACCATACTGGTGGCCTTTGGTCTGAAACACTGGTTCCAGCTCACTTCAGAAGCACCAAAAGATGCTGCTGTGGTTGAAGTAACCGGTAAGCAGTTTAACTGGATCTTCCGTTATCCGGGTAAAGATGGTGCATTGGGTCGTCGTGATATTAAGAACATCGATCCTTCCGCCGGTAATGAGCTGGGTCTGGACTGGAACGATCCTTTGAACAAAGATGACTTTATGCCTACCGAACTGCACCTGGTGGTTGGAAAGCCCGTAAAGCTCATCATCGGTTCCCGCGACGTTATCCATGACGTTGGTTTACCTCACTTCCGCATGAAAATGGATGCGGTTCCCGGTATCCCTACTACCATGTGGTTTACTCCAAAGTACACCACCAAGCAGATGAAGGAAAAAACCGGCAACCCGGATTTCACCTATGAAATTTCCTGCGACCAGATGTGTGGTAGCGGTCACTACTCCATGAGGGGGGTGATTATTGTGGAAACTCAGGAAGAATTTGATAAATGGGTAGCTGCCCAGAAATCTACTTATAGCCTGACACATGCTGACACTGCAGCTCCTGCTGCTCCTGCCGGTGAAGCCAAAGCAGATAGCACGCAAAAAACAGTAGCTGCCAATATCCGGTAAGCTGTAATTTTGTGTAGAAGAATTTTTGACGGAGTACAATTAAAAACAATAAGAACAAACTGACAAACGACGATACTTCCCGGGCGTTAGTTTATAATAAACCGAACCGATTATGAGTAACGAAGCAACATTGCACAGTCAACAGGAGGTAATGCACGGAGCGCATGATCATCATGATCATGAGCACCACCATGAAGACAGTTTCATTTCGAAATATGTGTTCAGCATGGACCACAAAATGATCGCCAAACAATTCCTGATCACTGGTATCGTTTGGGCTATCATTGGTGCTTTCTTCTCTGTACTGTTCCGTTTGCAACTTGGTTTTCCCGATGCCACTTTCCCATGGCTGGAAAGTATCCTGGGCCATTGGGCTAAAGGTGGCCGCATTACAGCGGAAGCATACTATGCATTGGTAACAATGCACGGTACTATCCTGGTATTCTTTGTATTAACGGCCGGTTTGAGCGGTACCTTTTCTAACCTGCTGATTCCTTTGCAGGTAGGTGCCCGCGACATGGCCTCTCCTTTCATGAACTGCCTGAGCTACTGGTTCTTCTTCCTGGCCAGTCTGGTAATGATGGCTTCCCTGTTTGTTCAAACAGGCCCTGCTTCCGGAGGTTGGACAATGTATCCGCCGCTGAGTGCATTGGGAGACGCTTCTATCGGTTCTAAAATAGGTGTGGATCTTTGGTTGACCAGTATGGCGCTGTTTGTTGTTTCTCAGCTGCTGGGTGGTTTGAACTATATTTCCACGCTGCTGAATATGCGTACCAAAGGTATGGCGATGACCAAAATGCCTTTAACTATTTGGTCATTCTTCTTCACCGCTGTGTTAGGTGTATTGTCTTTCCCTGTACTGCTGTCAGGTTTCATCCTGCTGCTCATGGATCGTCACGCCGGCACCAGCTTCTATCTGTCCGATATCTTTATCGCCGGTAAAGCACTGGCCAACGAAGGTGGTAGCGCAATCCTCTATCAACATTTATTCTGGTTCTTAGGTCACCCAGAGGTATATATCATCATCCTCCCTGCCATGGGTATGGTATCTGAAGTACTGGCGGTAAGTTCCCGCAAGCCTATTTTCGGTTACCTGGCTATGATCGGTTCCCTGTTCGCTATCTGTATCCTGGCCTTCCTGGTTTGGGCGCACCATATGTTCGTAACAGGTCTGAACCCGTTCCTGGGAGCATTCTTCGTACTCTTAACCTTATTGATTGCGGTACCATCTGCGATCAAGGTATTTAACTGGATCACTACCATCTGGAAGGGTAATATCAACTTTACACCAGCTTCCCTGTTCTCTATCGGCTTCGTGAGCACATTCATCTCCGGTGGTTTAACAGGTATCTGGTTAGGTAACTCTTCTATCGATATTCACCTGCATGATACCATGTTTGTGATTGCCCACTTCCATATTGTAATGGGTGTATCTGCATTCTTCGGTATGTTTGCCGGTATCTACCACTGGTTCCCTAAAATGTATGGCCGTTTTATGAATAACACAATTGGCTATATCCACTTCTGGGTAACCCTGGTAGGCGCTTACCTGATCTTCTGGCCTATGCACTACGAAGGTATGGCGGGTATGCCAAGAAGGTACTATGATGTATCCGGCTGGGCTTCCTTCAAACAGTTTGGCGGACTGAACGAGTTCATTACCATTGTGGTAATCCTGGTGTTTGCAGTACAGCTCCTGTTTGTATTCAACTTCTTCTACAGCATTTTCAAAGGTAGAAAGCTGACTACACAGAACCCATGGAAAGCAACTACCCTGGAATGGACCACGCCGATCCACGCCGGTCATGGTAACTGGCCTGGTGAAATCCCTGAAGTATACCGCTGGGCTTATGATTATAGCAAGGATGGAAGGGATTTCATTCCGCAAACAGAGCCTATTGGACCTAATGAATCAGCGCACTAAAATATAATCCGGAGTTCCGGCAGGAAGATGCCTTTCAGGCGAAAAAACTTGCTGCCGGGATTTTGTTCACTGTGATGTTTGTAAATTTGTTCCGGACTTAAACCCGGGATGTGGCTAGAAAAAAAATGTTGCAAGAAAACTCCATAAAATTGTCGTCATCGTATGCGGTAGCCAGTAAGGCGAAAGATTACTCTCAGCTGATGAAGTTTAATCTCACCTTTATGGTGGTATTTTCGTCGGTAGTGGGTTACCTGCTGGTGCCAGGTGTGGAGTTTAACTTAGTAAAAGTTCTTTTATTATTTGCCGGTGGTTTGCTGGTTTCCGGATCAGCCAATACCATTAACCAGATTTGGGAGAAAAATACGGATAAACTGATGGCACGCACCGCTGTCCGTCCATTGCCTTCAGGGCGTATGCACGACAACGAGGCGATTGTACTGGCGGTGATCACAGGTATAGCAGGGCTCCTGGTAATGGGGTATTGCTTTAACTGGTTGAGCGCTGCTTTGAGCGGGTTGTCTTTGGTGTTATACGGTTTTGTATATACACCCTGGAAAAAATGGAATTCCCTTGCCGTACTGGTAGGTGCAATTCCAGGCGCCATGCCTCCGTTGATCGGGTGGGCAGCCGGTGCTAACAATCTCAGCGAAGGTGGCTGGTCTTTATTTGCTATACAGTTTCTCTGGCAATTCCCGCATTTCTGGGCCATCGCCTGGATCGCCTATAAAGATTATGCCAGGGCTGGCTTTAAAATGCTGCCAGGCAGTGGAGAGCCCAATAAGTACACAGCTATTCAGGCTGCCATGTACACGTTGTTGCTGATTCCTGCCGGAGTAGCGCCTTACCTCCTGAAGATCACTGGAAGCATTTCTGCGATAGTGGCCATTCTGGCGGGTATTTTCTTCCTTTACAGGGCTGTTAACCTGTACCGGAAAAATGATGTTCCTGCAGCGAGAAAGCTCATGTTCGGATCTTATATTTATCTGACCATTGTTCAGCTGGTACAATTGCTGGACAAAGCTTAAATTGAAAAGAGGAGTGATGGATACTATGACACTAGAACAACGTAAGAAAATACATCCGCATAAATATTCCCTATGGATCGCCATGGGTAGTATTACTATGATGTTTATCGGGTTTACCAGTGCTTACATTGTTAAAAGATCCCAGGCAAACTGGCTGGCATTTGAACTGCCGCATATTTTCTGGGTATCCACTGCCGTAATTCTGACAAGCAGCTTAACGATACACCTGGCTTTAAAGCAGTTTAGAGAAAGGAATATGCAGCGTTATAAACAACTGATCACCCTTACAGCATTTTTAGGGGTGGTGTTTGCAGCCTGCCAGTGGATAGGATTTTCACAATTGAAATCAGTGGGACTGCCCCTCAACGGGCCTGTTTCCGCTTCTTTTATTTATGTTATTGTAGGGGTGCATATGCTGCACGTATTGGGTGGTGTGATTGCATTGCTCATTATGTTTGGCAGGGCTTACAGAACCCGTGTACGGACCTATAGCGCAGTTCCCATTGAAGTAGCCGCAACCTACTGGCATTTCGTGGACATACTGTGGATTTACCTGTTAGTTTTTTTAAGTATCGCCAGATAAACTTTGTAAAATTTTATAAAACAAACAATGGATACAGCAGTTACAGCGAAGAAAAAATGGTGGGCCGGAGGATATTCTCCCTTTAATGTGAGCTATGGTAAGTTGATGATGTGGTACTTCCTGATGTCAGATGCGTTCACATTCGGCGCATTGTTGATCTCATATGGTACCATCCGGTTTTCCAGCCCATCCTGGCCTGATCCGAATGAAGTGTTCAAATCATTTCCCGGCATGGGCCATGCCGAGTTGCCGTTGATGTTTGTGAGCTTGATGACCTTCATCCTCATTATGAGTTCTGTAACCATGGTATTGGCGGTACATGCCGGTCACATGAGAGATAAAAAAGCCGTTGCCAAGTGGATGATCTGGACCATCATTGGAGGAGCCGCGTTCCTGAGCTGTCAGGCATGGGAATGGACACACCTGTATCATGAAGGTGCATGGTGGGGCCGCAATCCTTTCCATAATGTGGATGGTACACTGGCTTCTACCAACTTTACCAACTTCTTCTTTACCATCACCGGCTTCCACGGATTACACGTAACTTCCGGCGTTGTATTGAACATCGTGATCCTCGCTAATGTACTGAAAGGTACCTACGATCAGAGAGGACATTATGAAATGGTGGAAAAAGTAGGTTTGTACTGGCACTTTGTAGATCTGGTTTGGGTATTCGTATTCACCTGCTTCTACCTGCTTTGATCATAAAACAGGAAGAGAACAACAAGGTTAGGAACTGATTTTAGAATTTATTTAATTGAAATAATAATGGAGCATACACATAATGCAGGGCATGAAGCCGCACATGCTGACTCATCTACCAAAACAATCTGGAAAACGTTCTGGATACTGTTGTGTATCACAGTGTTTGAAGTAGGTCTGGCTTTCTTACACCTGGAATTCGGGTTTCTGCCAAGAGTAATGCTGAACGCGATCTTTATCGGTCTTACCCTGGTGAAAGCATTCTACATCGTTGCAGAATTCATGCACCTGGGCCATGAGATCAAAAATCTCATTATGACCATCCTGATTCCATTACTGCTGTTTGTATGGTTTATTATCGCCTTCCTCTACGAAGGTGATTCCTGGAAAAATATGCGTACCGATCTGAAACCCGGTACACCTGTGGAAGCGGTGAAAGTAGCACCTGCTGAGAAACATCATTAATTCATCAATAAACTATCAGGATCATTTCTCGCAGGGCTTTATTAGGAGTTTCATTGGCAATACTGGTGCCGCTTTTGGGTTATCTCATTGTAGATCACTACGGAAAAAATGTGGTGCCGGTACCCGGATACTTCATCCCCGAGGGAATAGATACGATCTCTGAAAATGGTAAAGTTTCCTACGATACCGTTTTTCATAAGATCAGGGACTTTAAACTTACCAACCAACTGGGAGAACAGGTGAGTTTAAAGAACATGGAAGGAAAAGTGTTATTGGTTGATTTCTTTTTTACTTCCTGCCCGAGTATCTGTCCTACACTAACAAAGAACCTGAAAAAGGTACAGAGTGCTTATGTAAAGAACGATTCTTTACTGCAGATCCTCTCCTTTTCAGTAGACCCGGAAAGGGATACGGTAGATAAACTGCGTAAGTACGCATACGATCACCAGATAAATCCCGACAACTGGTGGTTGCTAACCGGTAGTAAAAAAGAGATCTATGACCTCGCCAGAAACGACTTCTTTGTTTCTGTAACACAGGGAGATGGCGGTCCGGACGATTTTATACATACCGAGAAGCTGGTATTGATCGATAAAAACAGGAACATCCGGGGATATTATAATGGTCTTGATTCCAACGATGTAAAAAGATGCGCCGGCGATATCGCCATATTGCATCTGGCAAAAGACAGACACCGGCCGGGTTTTGCAGCCTTCCTTAAAAAACTGTTCTCCGGAGAGAAGTAATAAAATAATTGTAAAGGAAAGGTGAATAAGGAAAGGTTGTTCACCTTTCTTTATTCACCTTTCACATTTTAGTGGATATGGAACTTAAGAACAGAAATCTCAATACGCCTATTACCATCGTGTCAATAGCCATACCTGTACTGGTTGCGTTATTGTTTGTTTTACCCAAACCGGAAATGCACCCTGGTTTTGACATCAGGATACTGCCATTGTTCCATGCTATTCTGAATACCAGTACCGCGGTTTTATTGCTGGCCAGCCTGTATTTTATAAAGAACGGGCATGTGAAGGCACATAAAACCACCAACTTGATTGCGGTGGGCTTGTCGGCTATATTCCTGCTTTCCTATGTTACCTATCATTCACTGGCCCCCGAAACCCGTTTCGGCGACATGGATCATAATGGTGCGCTTGATGCGGCAGAAAAGGCAATGCTGGGAAGCATCCGTTACATTTACTATTTCCTGTTGCTTACACATATTGTACTGGCTGCTATCATAGTACCGCTGGTGCTGTTCACCCTGCTGCGCGGTTTTCAGAATGATATTCCGCGTCACAGGAAAATTGCCCGGATCACCTGGCCCATCTGGTTTTATGTAGCTGTTACCGGCGTGATTGTATATATTATGATCTCCCCTTATTACCATTGATAGAATTAAGGAAGATTTTTTAAGACAGATAGCCTAATTTTGATGGATCAAATAACAAATACTATGAAGAAGGCAGGTTTGTTTTTACTGACAGTGTTTTTGGTTTTGATGAGCGGATCAGTAATGGCGCAATGTTCCCTGTGTACTAAAACGGCTCAACAGCTGGGTGAAGGCCCCGCAAAAGGCCTGAATAATGGTATTCTGATGCTGGCTTTAACGCCCCTGGCTATCATCGGCTTCCTGGCATTCAGATGGTGGAGAAGCAATAAAGAAGCCTGACAAATTTCGCATAACCCAAAAAAGCTATGATTACCTACAGAAAAGCGGATATAACGGATATCCCGCAGTTAATACATTTGCGGCTGCAGTTTCTGAAAGAAATTTACCCTAATTCTGATAACTCCAAGGATGCCGTGTTGAAGGATCAGCTCAGGGCCTACTTAACAGAACATCTTACCAAAAATAACTTTGTAAACTGGTTTGCCGATGTGGAAGGCGAGATCGTGGCCAGTGCAGGCATTGTTTTTTACAACCAGCCACCATTGTACCACAACCTCGAAGGCAAAGTAGCCTATATCCTGAACGTGTTTACACTTCCTGCTTTTCGCCGCAGAGGTATTGCAAAAACGTTACTGCAGAAGATCCTCGATGAAGCAAAAGAACGGAATACCGGTAAAGTAAGCTTACATACCAGTAAAGAAGGCCGTTTATTATACGAACAATTCGGGTTTGTAGCCGGTGATAATGAAATGACCTGTCAGTTACCCCGTATCCAGTAAATAATGGCTACTCTTCCCGGAGCTTAAAAACAGGACACTCCATCCTTAAACCGCCATTGTTTAAAGAGATCTTCAACTTACTGCAGTGATACCCTTTCTTTTCATTGAGATGCTCACAGTTAAAGCACATGGGCTGAGTGGAAATAATTTCCTCCTGATTGAGCTGGTATATTACCTGCATCAATTGTTCCAGTAACCCTGCTTGTTCCTTTAAAGGCATTTGCGCTACCGTTTTTTGTAATGGATCCGCAAATTGCTCTACTTTTTTGGCAACTGCCCTGCCTTCTTTTACAAGATGTAAGGTGTGGCTGCGCGTATCTGTAGGGCTGGCCTTACGAGTCAGGTAATTCTTCTGTTCCAGTGATTTCACTGCATCGCTGATGGTGGCTTTGGTCATGTTGAAGTACGATGCCAGTGTGGTTACAGTACGTTTTTCCTCCGGGTAGTGCAGTAAAAAGGTAAGTACCTGAATTTGGATGGGACTTAGTCCATACTGTGTTGCTTCCTGCCATAATAATACGCGGAAGGCTTCTGATAATCGCTCCAGGGAGGCCACTATTTTACTAGGTGTGTCTTCTGCCTGCTGTGCAGGGCTGAATGTGGAAACTTTCCCCATATTTTCTTGCTGTCCTTATAGTTAGTTCGGCAAGGTACAATATAAATATATGGCATGAAATAGCATATTAGTGACATTCCTGCATGAAAGCGTTTTTTTACTGGCATCCTTCCAATTCATGGATATAATACCCGTTTTGCCGGATCTGGGTTTCCCAGCGCGGTATAATTTCAGTGATATGGCAAAAACGGCAATCTTTCCGGGAAATATTTAATCCCTCCCCCTTTTTGGATTGGAGGTATATATTTCCAAAGGTCAGAACTTCATCAAACGGGGTATCTTTTGTAACGATGATATCAAAATGCAGATATCCTCCATCTTTTTTCTTAACGTAAGTGTCGAAAACAGCAACTTCCATTGAAATACTTTTGATGCTAACGTAAATGGTTATTTAAAAAGGGAGTTGTCGGGGCTGAGGGTATACCCATAACAATACACTGAAACTAACTGCTTTGAACCAGGCCTGCTGCATACGTTCCACCTCTGTTGCCGAGTGGCCATGTTTGCCCAGGAAAGGTCTTCCGGCCTCAGAAACAGGATATATAAAAGAAGACAAATAACGTAAGTATACCAGCGGCAAAGGATCTATGTCATGCTCCTCCGCTTTTTTATTTTGCAGCTGTGCCGCAATCCGCTCTTCAAATTGCCACCATGAATTCCCTTCCTGGCGTGTGCACAGGTCTGTTATCCATTTCCGGAAATGCGGCCGGAGCGATTGCAGGTAAGCAACATCAGGCTCACCATCTTTGGTGAAATAACCAGCGAGATAATTGTTTTTTAAGATGCAGTTGTACCAATTATCAAGGATATCTTCTGTATGCGCTGCAAGGATATTTCCCGCCATTATCAGGTATTGCTCATCCTCATTGGTGAACAACAGCATTCTTTTTAATCTGACCAGTGTTTGTGCATCCAGTGAGGAGGGGTTATCAGCGCCAGCTGTGCCATGATGCCTAGCGTCATTCATACATGTTAGTTTTGGTTTCCTTCACGGATTGGTTATTACAAATATAATAAGGTTGCCTAACTAAAACAACACCCGGCAGGATCCTGCGGATTTTGCACAGGAACAGTGATTCGCTGATTATTGATTTTTGAGAGATTTTATATGGAGGAGGAGAGATATTGGCAAGCGTATACTCCTGTACGTTAGCTGCTGAATATATTAACTAAAAATTATTTGTGATTCTACAGTGAACTATATAGATTTGATAATCTGGCTGATAATACCCACTTCATGACAACTAAGCTTTACGCTATAACAAAGAACGGACTCCCCCTGATGGCGGTTGAACCACTGCAAATACCGGCTAACGCATCCATACCTGGCGCCTCCCGTACCTGGTATCTTTCCGTTGCTGCAATACTGGTGGCTGCCGCCGGAGCTGTTGTTGCATGGGGCATTACCACTATCATTCACTGGATAGCATCGCTGGCCTACTACGGTGAAATAATAACCGCTTACACCGGTATTGAAAATACAGAACGTGATCTGTGGATCATTATTATCCCCGTAGCGGGCGCCATATTGCTCACTGCTTTAGGTCGTTATACTTCTCCCCTGCTCCGCGCATCAGGATTAACTGTTGCTATTGGAGCAGGCAATCCGCTGGGTATTGAAAATGCGGCTATGTTATTTAACGGAGGCATAGGTGCCTGGACCGGAAAGCTGTTCCGTTGTACGGAGGAGGAATGCCGGATACTTTTTATTGCCGGCGCATGCAGTACTTTAGGTAGCCTTTTTGGTGCGCCGGTGGCAGCTGTATTTCTTGCGCTGGAGCTATATTTACCCAACCGGACACTTAAAAACATATTGCCGGTAGTGGTGGCTGCGGCAACGGCTGCTGCAGGCAATTACCTGTACAGGGGCACTACTCCGGTGTTAAGTTTTTCTTCCCTGCCGGCAATGAACGGAAAAGCGGTGGCGGCTTACAGCGTTATTGCTATACTGGTGGGGCTGTGGGCCCGGTTAAGCACGGTATTGTATAAGCTTATCGGTAAATGGTTTGGAAAGCTAACTAAATATAATAAGTGGTATTTACTAACCGCTGCTTTGCTTACCGGTATCGCCGGGTACATTTTTCCGCGGATACTGGGCACAGGCGAAGGTTATGTTACCGACCTGCTGCAGGCGCATGTTACCCTGGCTATTCTTTTTGCACTGGCCTTTATTAAATGGATTGCCTGGCTTTTTTTCTCAGGCGCTAATAAAACAGGCAGTGGTATCATTCCCTTACTGGTTATAGGTGGGGCTATCGGCCTTTTGATCGGCGCTCCCATGCAGATGCTTTTTCCTGCTGTTATGATCAATGCCGGCATTGTTGTACTGGTAGGTATGGGAGCTATGCTGGCAGGCACATCACGCCTGGTGCTCACTGCTATTGTATTACTGCTGGAAATGACCCATGATATCAATGTTGCGCTTCCTGCCATGCTTGCCTGTGTATTGGCTTATGGCATTGCCATCTTCAAAAGCAAAACAGCGCAAAGTGATATATAACCCTGCGCTGTTGATGCCTGTTTATTCTTGTCCTGAAACAAACTTTAAACCTACAATTGAGCCTATTAACAGCATCAGGAAAAAAATGCGCAACATGGCAGCCGGCTCCTTAAAGAATATCATACCGGCAATAGCGGTACCGGCGGCGCCAATACCCGTCCACACGGCATAAGACGTGCCTATAGGTAGACCGCCATTAATCGCTTTATTCAAGAAGAAGAAGCTTAAACAGATACATACAGCAAAGCTCACTGATGGCCACAGCCTGGAAAAATTCTCAGAATATTTTAATGAAATAGTAAAGCCTATTTCAAACAGCCCGCCAATGACAAGGAATAACCAAGGCATAATTACTGAATTTAAAAAGTAAAAAAATATATGGAAATGTATGGGTATGAAAATGACCGCTCCCCGGGATCAGAGACCGTAATTAAACACCGCGTAAGCGATAGATATGCCGAATGAAGTAAAACGCATGCGGCAAAGGTAGCAAAAAGTTATCTAATCGATCCTGCGGAGCGCTTCCCGCTTACTGAGCGGCGCCAGTGGATAATTGTTCACAAACTTACGTACACTGCCCGGGTTGGTTTTGGCATATTCCCGTAAAGCCCAGCCAATGGCCTTTTGAATAAAAAATTCTTTTGAGTGGGCGCATTGTTTGATATAGCTGTATAACAGCAGTTCATTGGTATATTGCTTGTAAGCATTCTGATGTATAATAGCCGCCCTTTGCAACCACATATTTTCGCTGGCAATCCACTGATCGGTAACGGCAGGCCATACCTCAGGAAATTTTCTCAGCCAGGGCCCTGCAAGGAATGACACTGTGGAGTCTACACTGTCCCACCACGATTTATGAACTATCATGTACTCAAACAGGTGGATATCATTTATGGTCCAGTCTTTACGCAATAGCTGCATAAAATCAATAGCAGCATATTGATATTCACGTTCCGGTTTTTTCCACAGCGCTTTTACCAGTACGGGCATATCGTTGATGGCCGGCAATCCGTATTCCGCTTTCAGCCCTTTATTAATGAGGCGGCGTTCCGGTGTTTTAATGCCCAGATGCTCAAACTGATCACGCAAATACGCTTTCATGGTGATGGCGTAAGCCGGGTTGGCGGCCACTGTATATGCTTCTGTGATTAGTTTAAGGTAATTCATGCGCCCCTTAGCTTTTAGTGCCGATATAACGGTAAAGATTAAACGTTTTTTGCTGAAGCAGTTCCTGTATCTCCTGTTGAAGGATTTGTTTGGAAATATTTTTCATGCGCCGGTGTTGTATCAGCTGCCAGGCTTTTTCTGCCAGCAACAAAATATGCTTTTGTTGTTGATGGGAAACCAGGGAATGATGGTTTTCGATGGCCTGTATTATTTCGTGTATCCCTGACTGTTTGGTAGCTATCGACTTGATCACGGGGATCTCCCAATCGCCCTGATGCTTGCTGTGTGCCAGCAGCCGCAGGTTTTTCACAAAGGCGTCTGCATTATCCCTGTCGGCTTTGTTCACAATAAAGATATCCGCGATCTCCATCAGGCCTGCTTTCATGGTCTGGATCTCATCGCCGGCCTCCGGAACCACTACCACAACAGTGGTATCTGCCACACCGGCTATTTCCACTTCACTTTGCCCCACGCCCACGGTTTCAATAAAAAGATAGTCGAATGCTGCGGCCTTAATAAGGTCACTTACTTCAATGATTTTAGGGCTTAATCCTCCCAGGGCGCCCCTGCTGGCCATAGAGCGGATAAAAACGCGGGGGTGATTGAAGTGCTGGCCCATCCTGATCCGGTCGCCCAGCAGGGCGCCGAAATTGAAGGGCGACGAGGGGTCTACTGCTATGATAGCCACGCTTTTATCCTGTTCCAGCAATTGGGTAATGAGTGCATTTACCAGCGTGCTCTTTCCCGCACCGGGAGGGCCGGTAATACCTACCACTTTGGTATGATCACTCACGGGTATCTGTTCCAGCAGCTGTTCATATCCTGTTGCTTCATTTTCAACGAGGGAAATGCAACGGGCCAGTGATTTGATATTTCCGTTTAAGAGTCCGGGTATATACTGCTGGTACATTTTACTGTTTACAGAATTTGAAGAACAAAAATAAGGTATCCCGGTTTACGCGGTCAGTGAACGGTAAATATCCAGGTACTTGGCTCCTATTTCCTCCCATCTGAAGCTATCGGCGTGCTTTTTAAGCGCAGCCATAGGCTGGGTGGCATTATAATGGGCCATCCCTTTATTAAAAATGTCCTGCATGTAGGCAGGATCAAAATTTTTAAAATAGTAGGCCAGATCGCCGCCAATTTCGGGTAAGCTGGTTTTATCCGAGAGGAATACCGGTTTTCCGTAGTGCATAGCTTCTATTACAGGTATGCCAAAACCTTCAGCGATAGACGGAAATACAAAAGCGGAGCAGTTGCTGAAATACCAGTATTTGCTTTTTTCATCTATCGGACCAATAATTTTAACCCGGTCCTGAACGCCATAGAGCGCAGCTTCCTGCAGGATCTGTTTTTGATAGGTGGTATTGGCATTGCCGGCTATAATCAGTTCATAATCATTGTCTTTCAGCAACCGGGGAATAACATGGAAGTTTTTCTTGGGTAGAATAGTGCCGATGGTGAAAAGAAATGGCTGCGAGGGGCGGTAAAGCGGGGTATTGAATAACGGGAATGATTTTACATCACAACCATTATAAATTACGCTCAGCGGGGTATCTCCAATTTCGAGGTGCTGTAAAACATCTTCTTTTACATAATTCGATATTGTAATAATATGATCGGCTTTATTGATCATCCGCTGCACTTTTGCCAGCTGGCCCGATATTTTATATTTATAATTGGGTTTGTACAGGAAATTGAGGTCATGAATAGTCAATACACGTTTTATCTCCGGTGAAGCCGGGGTATAGTCGGATAACTGGTAAGTGGTATGCCAGAGCTGAATATCTTTTGAATAGGGCATCCACAGCTTATGCCATGCTTTTTGTTTGTAGTGTGCCTGGTTGGAGAAAAGCGTTTCCTTATAGGAAGGCAAATAGAAGTACAGCTCCTCGGGAGGAGCGATCAACTTCATTAAGGTTTGGCCAAGTTCGCTGCAATAAGTATATAGACCGTTGTTCGGATATTTCATTCTCTCACAGTCTATCACAAATCTTGGCATATTAATCGGTTTGAATAATTGTCAGGTATATATTTATATATAACTAAATGCTTAAGCGAAGATATTACAACTTTTTACGAAAAAGAGATAATTATCTTCCGGCGGTTTCCGGATAAATTTATCTTCCTGGCGTATATTGGTCGTCAGTCCGATGGTGAATAAAAAATACAGATGACGAATTTTATCTCCATATTTCCGCTTGGAATTGTAGTGTACCCGGGGGAGCAGTTGAATCTGCATGTTTTTGAGCCCCGGTACAAGCAATTAATTGCAGCCTGTTTGGCTGAGCAAAAGCCGTTTGGTATTCCAGTTGTAATAAATAAAAAAATTATGGAATATGGAACACTCGTGCAAATAAAAAAGGTAGAAAAAATATATGAAAGCGGGGAAATGGACATAATTACCGTTGGAGACAGTGTTTTTCGCATTTTGGAGCATGTTTCCACTATTCCTGAGAAATTATATGCCGGCGCTATTGTAAACTACCCCGAGAACAATGAGTCTGGCAATAGCCGGTTGCTGCAGGAAGTACTACATGGTATAAGGGAGCTGCATGCCATTCTCCAGATCCATAAATCATTCAAGAAAGACGATAGCGAGCTCAGCTCATACGATCTGGCGCATCATGCCGGGTTATCGATCGATGAAGAGTACGAGATGCTTCACCTTTTTTATGAAGCCCAGCGGCTGGAATACCTGAAGCGTCATTTGCACAAGGTTATCCCCATGATGGCGGAAATGGAAAGGCTGAAAGAGCGGGTGCTGTTGAACGGGCACTTCAGGAACTTATCTGCTGATAATTTATAGTTTGGGGTAAGACGCCCGCCTGGTCTGCTTTTCCTGCCAGGAGCACCGGAACTTTAACGTGCATTTAACAGGTGGTTTTTTGGTTTTTTTTGCTTCCCGCCTTAAAAAGTTGATATTTGCAGACCCATAATTTCAATGGAATAAGGGCTCAAACTCAATTCTGATACTAAATGCATTGGACAAAAGTCAGTATTCTTTGCCTGTTAGGAAGTTTTTTTCTGTTGGCAAATAAGGCTATCGCACAGGACAACTCACCATATTCCCGCTACGGATTAGGAGATCTGCATAATAACCAGAACACGGTAAACCGTGGAATGGGAGGGGTTTCCCAGGCGTATAGCGACCCTCAGTCAGTTAACTTTATCAATCCGGCCAGCTACTCCAGCCTGTTGCTCACTACTTTTGATGTGGGAGTGGAAGGCGGCGCCCGTTCTATTACAGACAAGGGAGCAAAGTTCAGTTCCGGGTTCGGTACCCTGTCCTACCTGCAGCTGGGTATTCCGCTGATCACCAACAAATGGGGATTAAACCTGGGGCTTCGCCCGGTAACAAGGGTATCCTATAATATCCAGGAATCACATAACGGTACTTTCTTTGATACGCTGAGGGTTCCGCTGACCAGCAAGTACGAGGGCAGCGGTGGTCTTTACCAGTTATATGCCGGTACAGGCGTACGTTTCGGTCATTTCAGCGTGGGGGTGAACCTCGGTTATCTTTTTGGTAATATAGAAAACAATACCCGCCTCGCTTTCCCCGATCCAAATGTATATGCTTCACACAGGATGTTCCGTACCACCTACAACAGCTTTTTTTACAAATTAGGGGTACAATACAGGGCTAAAGTGGCAAAAGATATGGACCTGACCTTTGGGGCCTCCGGAAGTTTGAAGCAAAATATGAATGCCCGCCAGGAAACACTCAACGAAACTGTACAGTTCGACGCATCTTCCAATAACTATATTACGCAGGATACTGTCAGTTACTCCAAAGGCGACCGGGGAACAGTAGTGTTCCCGGAAGAGTATGGAGCCGGTATCATGCTGCGTAAATTTGATAAATGGATGATCGGGGTTGACTTCAATTCAAGCCAGTGGGAGAATTATAAGAACTTCGGTAATAAAGATTCCCTGCAGAACTCCTGGAAGCTCGCCATCGGCGGACAGTTTGTGCCCAATGCCACGGCCCTGAGCGGTTATTGGAACCGGGTGGCATACCGCCTTGGAGGATATTACGGTAAAGATTACCTGCAGCTGGAAGGTGTAAATATGCCCACAATGGGCTTCACGGTAGGCGCCGGTTTACCTGTACGCCGCATGCCCTACTCCAATCAGTACAGCATGATCAACGTGGCATTTGAAATAGCTCACCGCGGCAACAACGAAACCGTGTTAAAAGAGAACATCTACCGTATATCACTCGGCTTTACCCTGAGCGATAAATGGTTTATCAAACGTAAATACGAATAACTTTTGCAGATATACATGCAGCGGAGATATAAGCTAAGTAAACACAGACTACGCTTATATCTCCGCTTCGTTTTTCAGGAAGCTGAAAGCTTATACTGAATTCCTATCTTTGAAGCATTATCCATTCAAATGATTAAAAGAACCATCTTATTTTTTATAATGGCCCTTGCCGTTAGCAGCTGTGAGAATGACATCGATGCTGTAATGGAGCTGGACTCAAAAAAGGCAGCCACGGAAAACGGACAGGATATTGTGATCATATTCAGCCAGGGGGGAAAGGTGAATGCAAAATTAACAGGACCTACAATGGAACGCGGCCTGGATAAGCCCACTTACGTGGCTTTTAATAACGGGCTGAAAGTGTTTATGTATAATGATTCCCTTGGACTGGAAAGCACCTTATCGGCCAAGAAAGGGAAATTTATGGAAGATGATGGAGATGTGTTTCTTTCAGACAGCGTGATTGTGATCAACAAGAAAGGAGAACGCCTGGATACAAAAGAATTGAACTGGGATCCGAAAAGAAAGATCTTTTATTCTACAAAAGAAGTGTTTATTAAAACGCCTACTGATTCGCTGCACGGATGGGGTCTGGAAGCCAACCAGGATTTCAGCGAGAAGAAGATATTAAAGGTAAGCGGGCCTATTACTGTGCAGGATAGTACCGCCACGCTCAACTGATATTACATAAATAACTATACGAAAGAACCCCACCTCTGCAGGTGGGGTTCTTTCGCTTTAACCTATTTTTTAACCTAAAATTTGGCCTTAAAAGTCAATAATTATGCCAGTTTGCCGTATTCCGGCCATTGTTTGTTACCGCTTATAACATTTAAGGAGAGGCCGGGAAAGCTTGTTCACTATAACGGGGATGGCTATATTAGGCAAAAAATTAGCACATGGAAACTATCAGCTGGCCCGATTTTGAAAAAGTAGAAATGAGAGTGGGCACTATCCTGGAAGCAAACGACTTTCCCAAAGCCCGTAATCCTTCTTACCAGTTAATTATTGATTTCGGTCCGGAAACCGGTATCAGGAAATCATCTGCCCAGATCACCCATCTTTACCGGAAAGAGGATCTTATTGGAAAGCAGGTTGTGGCGGTTGTGAACTTCCCCCCAAAGCAAATAGCCAACTTTATATCAGAATGCCTGGTGCTGGGTGCTGTGGGCGATAAAAAGGAAGTTGTGCTACTTGAGCCGGGCATGAAAGTGGCAAACGGGCAGCGCATAGCGTAATAAAATAGCCTGTAAAACTAGTATTTACATTGAATATCAGTTGTTAATAGATATTTAATATATATAATTATGATTGCTAATAATGTTATTATTAAAATAATATAATAAGTTATTATCCATTATCATCAGTTTACGAACAATAATACATCGTTCACGGAAATGAAATCTATACTAAAAACCGGCAGTATATCTTTGTTCCAGGTTTTTCATAGGATATGGTTAAAATTATTACAAGGGCGGTATTCTTACCAGCCCTTTTTTTATGTTTTCTCCCGGAAAAACCTCAAAATGGACAAAATAACTGTTTAAACACCTATTAAGGTTGACAATCAATTATTTGCGGGCTAAACCTCACATTGGAGCTTATCATGAAGTGTTTTTTGCCTTTATACGTTCACCTTCACTTTTCATACGTTTACCGGAAAAATTATATCATTCACTAGAATGCGCATCGCAGTGTGATAAAAATCGACCACCTTTGGTATAGGTTTTTCAATAAAGATATGGTTAAAATTTTTCGGGGCTGTAGTCTTGCAGCCCTGTTTCTTTTTCTGAAGTTCTATTTTTCCCTCTGCCTCCTTTCAACCCCGGTACTTCCCATAACACATAAAAATATTACGGCCTGACAAACAGATGCAGGTGTATTTATCTGTATGCCAGGCCGTAGCTTATTGATTTAGAATTAGTTATTTATTGAACTGCTCAGGAAAAGGTTTATCCAGCAGGTTATTATAGATAAAGCGGTAAGATTCACCGGAAGAATGCACACTTTTTAAGCCTCCCCATCCGTGGCGTTCGCCGGGATACAGCATAAATTCGAAATGCTTATTCAGATTCTCAAGTTTGTCGATCAGCTGGATACAGTTCTGCATATGCACATTATCGTCCATAGTGCCGTGCACAATACGGATCAGCCCTTTGTATCGGTCAGCGTAAGTTAACACAGAGGTGGCTTTATAGCCTTCAGGGTTCTCTGCCGGGGTGTCCATATAGCGTTCGGTGTAGTGGCTGTCGTATAGTTGCCAGTCGGTTACCGCGTAATTGGCCATACCATAGTTAAACACATCCGCGCCATAGGTGAGGGCCATACAGGTCATATAGCCGCCAAAGCTGCCACCCGTTATACATATTTTATTGCTATCAGCCCATGGTTGTGAACGGAGCCATTTTGCAGCGTCCATATAATCTTCGATTTCATACTTACCCAGCTGGCGGTGAATATAGTTCATACCCATTTTGCCCAGCTGGCCGCTGCTGCGGTTGTCTATGGCTACCTGGATCACTCCTTCCTGAGCCCACCACTGTTGTACATTGCCGTATTTCCAGGTATCGTATACCGTACCTGCGTTGGGGCCGCCATAAATGCTGATCAGGACAGGGTATTTTTTACCAGGTTCCATATGCAGGGGCATAGTAATGGTAAGTGGCAGTACCAGCCCATCGCGGGTTTTATAGGTTTGCAATGATGTTTTCGCAAGATTGAAATCATCAAACCTGGCCCCTTTGCTGTTGCCCAGCTCCCTTATCAGTTTACCGTTATTATCCAGCAGAGCCATTTTTGAGGGTGTTTGCAGGTTGGAATAGGTGGTAATAAAGTATTTGCCTCCGGGCGCCAGTTTGATCACATTATTATAGTTGCCATTGGTCAGGCGGGTTAATGCGCCTGTTTTCATGCTCACTTTATACAGGTCGAAGCGAGTAGAGGCCTCTTTGCGGGCAGTGAAATATACCAGTTGATTTTTTTCGTCTATCTGTAATACTTCTTTCACTGTCCAGTTACCGGAGGTAAGTTGCTTCTTAAGGGAGCCATCCATGTTATGGAGATAAAGATGCGACCAGCCGGTTTTATCGCTTTGCAACAAAAAGCCCTGGTTATTTTTCAGGAAGGGAACGGCGTCAAACCAATCGATCCATGTTTTCTGTTTTTCGTCATAGATCTCCTTTTTGGCGCCGCTTTGCGGGTTGATGCTATATATTTTCAGGTTATCCTGTCCGCGGTTCATCCATTGCATCCACAGTTGGCGGCTATCTTCTGTCCAGAAAGGCATACCGAAGTACTGATCGTCATTTTCGTTGAAGTCGGCCCAAATGGTAGGGCCGCCGGTAACCGGTACCACGCCTACTTTCACGGTGGGGTTGGGATCCCCGGCTTTAGGGTAACGGGTGTTTTCCAGATAGCCGTGCTGTCCTTTCTCGCTGTAAATAGGGAATACGGGTACTTTGGAATCGTTAAAGTGCATATAAGCGATCTGCCGGCTGTCGGGGCTCCACCAGAAAGCCCGGTAATGTGTGGGCCTGCCGAGGATCTCTTCGTAATATACCCACGATGCCCATCCGTTATAAACTACATCAGAGCCATCGGTCGTATAGCGGGTTTCTTTTTTGGTGGCTACTTCCACGCTGTAAAGGTCATTGTTCCGGGTAAAAGCCACATATTTTCCGTCGGGTGAAAGCGTCGGATTTTTTTCTTCTGCGGCATCGTTTGTTAAACGGGTAGTATTGCCATCTGCTGCTTTATAAAAAACATCTTTCTCACGTATCTCCACACTGGGGCCATCTACAGGTGCTGTATAAACCGTTGCTTTGCCGGTACGGGCATCTACTGACCATGCCTGCATGCGGCTGGTTGCCGCATCAGGGCGCATTTCGAGGTAGTGTTCCCCGTCTGCCCAATCACGGATAGCCGGTAATGGCTGGGTAATATTGGTAGCCTGGCCTTTAAAAGCCTGTTCAAAAGTAAGATCCTGCTTTTGCTGGGCTTTTATACAGGGAGCAGTGAGCAGCAATAAGCCTGCACTGCAGATAGTGGTTGGTTTTAACCATTGTTCGCTTCTCATCATTTGTAGATATCAGGTGGTTGTTTTGTTGTAGTTAGCGGACGAAAATAAGCATAACTAAAAAATAGCGGTTACAATTTACACAAACGGGTAACGCCCGCAAACCGGCAACAGGTCAAATACTGCCAGATATGAAAGATTTCCGGGCAACGGTTAGTTTGGGGCTGTAAATAGCAGTGGAAGCGGTTATCTTTAATATGGTTTTCATAGGATATGGTCAAAAAATAAGAGGGCTGTAGTCTTACAGCCCTTTTTACTATTTTTGCACTCCATTAGTGCAATTAAATTACTACATGACACAATTATCTGAGCAAGAGATTATACGCCGGGAAAAATTACAGGAACTGCATAACTTAGGTATAGACCCCTACCCTGCAGCTGAATACCCGGTTAATGATACTTCCGTGAACATAAAAGCCAATTATTCGGAAGAAACAAAAGAGAAATTCCAGGAAGTATGCCTGGCAGGCCGTATCATGAGCGTTCGCGACATGGGTAAGGCGGCATTTGCCGCTATCCAGGACAGCGTGGGCCGCATCCAGGTATATATTCGCAGGGACGATATCTGCCCGGGAGAAGATAAATCGATGTACGACACCGTATTCAAGAAACTGCTGGATATCAGCGACTTTATAGGGGTTAAAGGCTATGCTTTTATCACCAAAACGGGTGAAACTTCCATTCATGCAAAGGAAATCACCATCCTGTCCAAATCACTGCGCCCCCTGCCGGTGGTAAAAGCCAAAGAAGGAGAAGTATTTGACGAGGTAACAGATCCGGAATTCAAATACCGCCAGCGTTATGCCGACCTGGTAATTAACCCGGAAGTAAAAGAAGTGTTTATTAAACGCACCCGGATCATGCAAACGATCCGCGACTTCTACAACAACCTGGGGTACCTGGAAGTGGAAACGCCTATCCTGCAGCCGATTCCCGGCGGCGCTACTGCCCGTCCGTTTATCACGCATCACAATGCGCTGGATATGCCTCTTTATCTTCGTATAGCCAATGAATTGTACCTGAAGCGCCTCATCGTGGGCGGTTTTGAAGGAGTATATGAGTTTGCAAAGGATTTCCGCAACGAGGGAATGGACCGTACGCATAACCCGGAATTTACCGTAATGGAAATGTATGCGGCCTATAAGGATTACGAATGGATGATGCGCACCACAGAGTCGCTGCTGGAAAAAATTGCCATTACCTTACACGGTACCACCCTTGTACAGGTAGGCGATAAAACCATCGATTTTAAAGCGCCGTTCCGCCGGGTATCCATGTATGAAGCCATACAGGAGCATACCGGTTTTGATATTGCCGCTATGGATGAGGCACAGCTGCGTGATGTGTGTAAACAGCTGGGCATCCATGTAGACGCTAAGTTCGGCAAAGCCAAACTGATAGATGAAATTTTTGGTGAAAAATGCGAAGGCAACTATATCCAGCCAACCTTTATTACCGATTACCCGGTGGAAATGAGCCCTCTCACCAAAAAGCACCGCAGCAAAGCAGGCCTGGTAGAACGTTTTGAGCTGATGGTAAACGGTAAGGAAATTGCCAATGCCTATAGTGAGCTGAATGATCCTATTGATCAGCGTGAGCGCTTTGAAGAACAGGTGAAGCTGATGGAGCGTGGCGATGATGAAGCCATGTATATTGACTACGACTTCCTGCGCGCCCTGGAATATGGCATGCCGCCTACTTCAGGTATCGGTATAGGTATTGATCGTTTAACCATGCTGATGACCAACCAGCCATCTATCCAGGATGTGCTCTTCTTCCCGCAGATGAAGCCGGAACAACAGAAATAGGATCATCTTTATAAAATAAAAGAAGGCGAATGGCTACGGTCATTCGCCTTTTTGCTTTATACAGGGTAAATGTGGCATTAAATTTTCATTAAGCGTTCATATACCAATGCACATCGTTAACTTTAAGTAGTGCTTATTAGTATCTTAAAATTAGCCCATATGAAAACAATATTAGTACCCACTGATTTTTCTGATACCGCTTATAATGCCGCTACCTACGCTATTGCGCTGGGAAACAGTTTAGGCGCCACCCGCATTGTATTGTACCACGCATATGAGCTGATCGTACCTATCCCGGATGTACCCACTATGATCCCGATGGTAAACCCGGAAGATCTGAGAGCTGCCAGCCTGGAAGGTTTGGAGAAAATGAAAAGGGAACTGGCGCCCCTGGCCGGGGAAGGAACCACGCTGCTTATGCGGGCAGACAATACCCTGCTGGCGGCAACTATTGAAGATGTATGTAAAAATGAAGGGGTAGACCTGATTGTGATGGGCATCACCGGTGGCAGTAAACTGGAGGAAGTGCTGGTGGGCTCCAATACGATCGATGTAGTGAAGAATACCAGCTACCCGGTGCTGATAGTACCAGGATCCGCAAAGTATAAACACATAGAAAAGATAGTTTTTGCGGCAGACCTGCGGAAGGTGGCAGATACCACACCGGTAGAACCATTGAAAAAATTACTACATATTTTTAATGCGGAACTGCATGTGATCAATATAGACCACGAAAGCCGTCATTTCAGTACCGATACGCCTTTTGAAACATTAATGCTGGATACGCTGCTGGAAGATTTCCACCCGGAATATCATTTCATTGATAATCCCAATGTGGTAGCTGGTATTGCAGAATTTGCCGAAGAAAACAAAGCCGACCTGATTCTCACCATTCCTAAAAAGCATGGGCTATTTGAAGGTATTTTTAAACGCAGCCGTACTTCCAAACTGGCGTATCAAACACATATACCACTGTTGACTTTACACGAATAATTTATACTTTTGAAAGATATTAATATTTATAATAACACTATGTTTAAACGTTCATTATTGGTACTGCTGGGCTTATTCAGCCTGCAGGCAACTCAGGCCCAGCTGCTGAAGAAACTGGGTAAACAACTGGAAACCGCTACCAACAAAAGTAGCAGTACAGGTACCGGCAGTGGTACTTCTATTGCGGGTTTAACAGAATCTGATGCCGGTTCTGCCATCAAAGAGGCGCTCTCAAAAGGCGTGGCTGCCGGTATTGCAAAGCTTAATAAAAAGGATGGTTTTTTTGGAAGCGACATATACAAACTGTTGCTGCCGGAAGATGCGGTGAAAATCGGTAATACCCTGCGGGCCATCGGCTTGGGTAGCCAGGTAGATAAGGCCATCCTGCAAATTAACCGTTCTGCTGAGAAGGCCGTTGGTTATGCAGCCCCTATTTTTGTAGGCGCTATCAAACAAATGACCCTCACCGATGCGCTAAACCTGGTAAAAGGCGGCAATACATCTGCCACTGATTTCTTTAAAAGCAAAACAACAGATTCCCTGAAAACCGCGTTCCGGCCGGTGATCAAGAAAACGTTGGACAGCACCAGCGCCACCCGTTATTATGCAGATATCGTAAATAACTACAACAAGCTGCCTACTACCTTCAATAAAGTAAATCCCGACCTGCAGGATTACGTAACCACTATGGCGGTAAATGCTTTATTTGACCAGATAGCAAAAGAGGAGCTGGCCATCCGTGCCAATCCTGCTGCAAGAACAACAGACCTGCTGAAGAAAGTTTTCGGCGCCAAATAATATCAACAGCATAAAAAGAAAGGGTCGGAGATCATGATCTCCGACCCTTTCTTTTTATGATTTATAACGCTAATAGCTGCCTGCCAGCAATATTTGCCATGCTGCCGCTACGTTCCCCTCATCCAGTAATTTCTTTGCATAATAATGCAGTTCCTTTTCCATTTCATCCGGTGTTACACTGTAGTACTGGATAATGTTTTTGAGATGATCATCATGGAAGGTGGCATCTACAAAAGGCACTTCATGAACATTGCCCAGTTGCCCCAGGTTGTTGCCGGTAAGGATACGGCTGTTCCGGATGGCCAACGGCAACGCATCTACGCCGATGCCTAGTTTCGTATTGGGTTTAGCCACCTCGAAAACGGCATCGCCGGAGGCGCGGCAATAGTAATCACCTCCCATACGGGCCACCAGGTCTATTTTATGCGGATCTATTTTGCCGTGGCTATCCAGTATGTTTTCATTGATATGCAGCATTACCGGTTCGCAGATCACCAGGTTGCCGGCGCCGCCACCCTGCCCTGTTTCAATGATTTGTTTAACAATACATTCCATTTGCACCGGGCTTTCCTTTACCCGGAACGGCTGTACTTTTTCCGATTTCAGCGCGGTAAATCCTGCTTTTTCAAATTCATTTACACCTGCCGGGTACTCGCAACTCGATAAAGAAGCCTGCTGCACCATGTTGTAGCTAACCACGTTGATCACTACTTCTTTTGTGGCGTATACATTTTCCAGTGTATGCTTTACCGTATTGTCGCGCACACGGCGTGAAGGGGAAAAGATCAGCGTTGGCGGATTTGAGCCAAACACATTAAAGAAGCTGAACGGCGACAGGTTAGGTTGACCGCTGGCATCGATAGTGCTGGCAAAGCAAATAGGACGGGGTGCTATTGCCCCCAGGAGGTAAGCATGTAGCTCACTTGTTTTCACCTGTGATGGATCTATCTGCATGGTTATGCTTTTTTCTTAAGTGCCAGCAGGGAGAAGTCGGTATCTTCTTTTACGATGGTATTGGATAAAATACCTAAACCGGATACTTCCATTTCCACTACATCGCCGGGTTGCAGCCATTGTTCTGTGTAATCGGGGTTATTCAGTTTGCCCGTACCATTCAGTTCCAGGAAGCAGCCGGTACCTACCGTGCCGCTGCCGATAATATCGCCGGGGAGAATATTTACCCCATAGGCACAGCGTTCCACTATTTCGGCGAAGGTCCAGTCCATATCGGCCATATTCCCTTCACTTACAGGGATGCCATTTACCTTACAGGTCATTTTCAGGTTAAAGTTATTGCCGGTATGCCCATCTTTTGCCGGCACTTTCAGGTGTTCCAGTTCATCGGCCGTTACCAGCATGGGGCCTACCACCGTACTGAAATCCTTTCCTTTTGCGGGCCCCAGGTTAAGCAGCATTTCTTCCATCTGCAGGGTGCGTGCGCTCATATCGTTCATGATCATGTATCCGCCTATATAATCGTCTGCTTCAGCAGCTGTGATATTGCGGCCTGCTTTACAGATAACAATGGCTACTTCCAGTTCAAAATCCAGTTTTTCGAAATGGTCGGGCATACACACTATTTCGCCAGGTCCCTGGATGGCGTTATGATTGGTAAAATAGAAGATCGGGTATTGATCGAACTCCGGGATCATAGGCACCTTGCGGTTACGCCTTGCTGCGGCTACATGCTGCCGGAATGCGTATCCATCCCTGCAGGAAGTAGGGAATGGCACGGGCGAAAGCAATTGTACGCTGTTTACGGGAATACCGGTAGCAGAGCCGGGGTGTTTACCTTCCTTCAGGAGGGCATCGGTCCGTTTGGCGATCTCTATCACCTCTTCCCACATCATGAGGAACATGCCCATGTTGTTAGGCAGATCGGGATGCAGTTCCTGTGTATTGTATAACAAACCGTTTACCAGGATGGCCAGCTGGTCTGTTTCTTCTCTTAAATAACTTACTAGTTTCATGGTTTGGTAATTGTTCTGGTTGTATGAAGGATCAAATATAAGAATGGCGGTTAAAAGCAATGGCTATTTTTTTGCCTGCCGGCGAATTACTTTATATTTATAAGCAGAACCACCAATATGCGTTGCCGTTTGCTGCTATTCCTGATGTATGGCCAGTTATTAACTGTGCAGGGCCAGTCCCGCACAGATACGCTGCTGAAAAACCTGCTGGACCGCGAGGCTTCACCGGCGCTCCGGCATATCCTGCAATATCCTGATTCATTCCGTTACCAGCTTATTTATACGCAAATTGACCGGGATGCCCGTAACCGCCCGCATTTTAAAAGTTATTACCTGGAGGTAGACGGCGGTAAATATTTTAACCCCGCCAGTACTGTGAAGCTACCTATTGCTTTGCTGGCGCTGGAAAAGATGCATCAGCTTAAGGTGCGGGGGCTTCACCGGAACACGACCATGCTTACAGACAGCGCCTGGCAGGGCCAGGTAACCGTGCATACAGACAGCTCGGCAGCGAATTTGCTGCCATCTGTAGAGCATTATATCAAAAAAATATTCCTGGTCAGTGATAACGACGCCTACAACAGGTTGTATGAATTTGTGGGTCAGCGAACCATCCACGAAAAACTATGGGCAAAAGGATATAAGGATGTGCGCATTGTGCGCCGGTTTATGCCGCTTACGGAAGAAGAGAACAGGCATACCAATCCCATACGTTTTGTGGATAACGGGAAGCTGGTATACGAACAACCAGCAGCTTACAACAACCAGATATTCGATTTCAGCAGGGAAGTAAAGCTGGGACGTGCTTACCTGGATAAAAACGACAGGCTGGTGTTTACGCCCATGGATTTTACCAAACATAATAACCTGCCGTTGATGGATTTGCAGCAAATGTTGCAGTCGGTGCTGTTTCCTGCCAGTGTACCGCTATCGCAGCGGTTTGATATAACGGAAGATGATTACCGTTTTTTATACCGCTATATGTCGCAATACCCGTCAGAAACCCTTTGGCCGAAGTATGACACTGCCGAGTATTATGACAGCTACACTAAATTCTTTTTTTTCAAGGCAGGGAAGAAAAACATTCCGCCGTATATACGTGTATTTAATAAAGCCGGCTGGTCGTACGGTTTTCTTACGGATGCAGCCTATATTGTCGACTTTAAGCATGGAGTGGAGTTTATGCTGACCGGTAACATTTACGTGAACCGGGACGGTGTTTTAAATGATAATAAATATGAATATGAAGAAGAGGGGCACCCATTTTTTAAAGAAGTGGGGGAAATAATTTACCGGTATGAATTACAGCGGAAGCGGAAACACCGGCCTGATCTGCATAATTTCAGGATAAACTATAAAGAATGACAGGGAACAGGATAAATAGAATTTATAGCCTTATAGAGTGATATAGTGAGCGAAATAATCTACGAACGTTGTATTTTTGCGTTCGATAATGACAGCCATCTTCAAAATGCGCATCATTTTTGAGGCGGCTGCCAGGGTAAATAAGGAAGGTTTTATTCATGTCCCGTAACTGCACTCTAAAATTTGGGAGCTATGAAGTTTGAAAAGATTAAGAACAAAGGACAGGCAAGATTATTTGAAAGCCAGTATCTTGAGATGCTTACCAAAACGCATCCATTGGTGATCTGGGGGCTCTATCTGCCCATTATTGGCTATATGCTCTATTATAGCCACAACACCTTAGGTTTTACACCCGGTACAGTTGTAGCTATATTCGTTGGGGCCATGTTATTCTGGTCGTTTTTTGAGTATCTCATGCACCGCTTTTTGTTTCACTTCGCAAGTGATAACCCCAGGGTGCAGCGTTTCATTTACGTAATGCATGGTAACCACCATGAGTACCCGAGAGACAAGCAGCGTTTATTTATGCCTCCGGTGCCCAGCCTGATACTGGCTTCCGCCATCTTCGGCATGCAGTATATCTTCCTGCGTGAAATCACATTTATGTTTTTCCCTGGCTTTATCCTGGGATACCTGATCTATGGAAGCATGCACTATGCCATTCATGCGTGGAATCCGCCACTGAAGTTTATGAAGCCATTGTGGCGTAACCACCATCTTCACCATTATAAGAGCGAGGATAAGGGCTTTGGAGTGAGTTCTTCTGTATGGGATCATGTATTCGGTACTTTCTTCGACCTGGAAAAGGAAAAAGAAGATAAGGAAAAAGTGAAGGAACTGACATTTTAAGTTTTTAAAGAAGAAGGGGTGATGCTTACGCGTCACCCCTTCTTCTTTTACCATCTTTCTTCATCGTCGGGCAAATCATGTTGTTTGTATGTGGCCCGGGATGTTATTTTTTGCAGTTGCCTTTCAATAATCAGTGCGGCAATGGCCTTATACGGATCCTCTCCTGTAGTTGCCGCGTCCTCCAGTATTCCTTTTACTTTTTTTTCCGCCACATCAGTACGGTACAGCAGGAAGATGAACCTGGAGAAATCTTCGCTGATGAGCTGTTGTAGTTTGCCCGCGAGTATCTCCCACAGTTGTTCATAACTAACATTCACGGGCACACTTATTTCAAAGTTGTCCTGTGCCCATGCGGCTGTTTCCCGGAGATATTGCGCTGGCAGTGCAGTCATTACTTCATCTGTTTTATTTTATACGATGCATTGGTAACTACCTTTACCGGTACTTTCAGGTCGTGCTTAATACGTTTTGCCTTATCCGCTTTATAGGTATAGTTGCCAGACATCTCGGTGTTTTGTACGCAGATGCCTGGTAAGCCGCTGCTGCGGTTAATCAGGTAGTTGGAAGAGGTAGTGCCGCTGATCTCTGCGGTAGCTTTGATGCCATCGTCAAGGGTGAGCATTTGCACCTTATCTGTGTTGATTTTAGAAGTGCCGCCAACTTTGGCGGTTTGTGCATCCCAGGTTTGCAGGTTCCAGTAAAGGTCTATCCGGCCTACAAGCCCGCCACGCAGCGGTACATTTTCTTCCCATTGCGTACCGGTTTTAATGCCATGGGCGGGATACATGATGAGCAGCTGTTCCAGCCAGCTTTGGAAAGCTTCTGTTCCAAACTGGTCTTTCATCAGTTTTTTATAGGCTTCCTGTTCATCTTTTTTAAGCGAGCTGAAAGCGCTGGATGCGTTGTCCAGTATGCCTTCCAGGCCGTCTATTTTATTGATGATCCCGGTGGACTGAACTTCTACGGTGAAGGGTTGGTCCAGTACTTTTTTCAGGCCGGCCTGAAAGGGTTCTTCCTGTTTGGTGACCTTTGCATCTACGAAGATGTTCTGATTTTTGGCGTTGAAATTGAACTTAAGATCTTTATAGCGAAAGGTGAGCGTGGTTTTGCCCGGCTCCACGGCTGTTACTTCCATCGCAATAATGTTGTTATAATCGCGGGTGGTCCGTTGCACTACTTCATTTACCGTCATATAGGTTTCGCTCCGGCTCTTTTGTTCCAGTTCAAACAGTTCGCCTTTATTGAAAGTATATTTCAGATCCACATATTCCTGTGCTTTAACGGATAAAGACAGTGTTACTACCATTGCAATCAGTCCCAGGATTCTTTTCATTATCATGTTTATTTTATCAGACATATTTTTCTATCACTCCCAGGCCAAATAAGGCAAAGTCATATTTGGCAGGATCATCAGGATCCAGTTTCTTCAACTGGTGTGTGAGAGCGGTGGCTGTTTTCCAGTCGGCCTTCGCGTCCTCTATTATTCCCAGCCTGGTGGCCACTCTGCTTACATGTACATCCATCGGGCATACCAGTTGTGAAGGTGATATGTGCTGCCAAAGCCCAAAATCCACGCCATTTTCGTCATTTCTCACCATCCAGCGTAAATACATATTCAAACGCTTGCAGGCAGAGTTCCTGGCCGGCGTAGCAATATGCTTACCGGTCCTTTCCGGGTGTTCCAGGGCAAAAAATACTTTCCTGAACCCTATCAGTGCTTTTTCCACATTTTCATCCTGTGGGGTGATGTGAGCGCTGAAGGCAAATTCCAGCGATGTTACATTCATGTAGTAATGCTGGAGGAATTCCACAAAATACAGCAGATCCAGGCCGTTGAAGGTGCGGTGGCAGAAGGAAAGTAATTTCATACGGTCCTTCGGCTGATGATGGCGGATAAAATCATAGGGGGAGTCGTCCATCATTTTCATCAGCTCTGTGCATTTGTTGATGATACTGGTACGGTTCCCCCATGCCAGTATTGCTGCAAAAAGGCCGGCGATTTCAATATCCTGCAATACACTAAACCGGTGTGGTATGCTAACCGGATCGTTAGCAATAAAGTCCGGGTGATTATAATATGCCGCCTTGGCATCTAAGAACTCCCTTAGTTTCTGGATCTTCATAAGTTAAATCACGTGTATTACCATAAGCTTTTTTATACCGGAATTTTCCATTCAGATATAAAAAGGCGCTGGATATGGTTAGGATAAATATTTACGCTCCCGGTAAAGATAATTTTTACTGCATAAGAATTAAAATCTATTACTTAACCGATAGCTTTTGCGAGATCCCCGGTCAGGTCGTCTGCATCTTCAATACCTACGCTCAGCCGGATCAGGGAATCGGCAAGGCCGTTCTTTATTCTTTCTTCACGGGGAATGGAGGCATGCGTCATGCTGGCAGGATGGCCTATCAGTGATTCTACCCCTCCCAGTGATTCTGCCAGGGCAAAGAGCTGGGTGCTGCCCAGGATCCGGTTGGCCGCTTCCAGGCTATCGTCTTTCAGGGTAAAGGACATCATTCCTCCGAAACCTCTCATTTGTTGTTTGGCGATATCATGATTAGGGTGGTCGGTGAATCCCGGCCAGTATACCTTATCCACTTTGGGGTGGCTGCGGAGGAAGTTGGCTACCACCTCCCCGTTTTCACAATGGCGCTGCATACGCACATGCAATGTCTTAATACCACGCAGCACCAGGAAGCAGTCTTGCGGACCCGGTACGGCGCCGCAGCTGTTCTGGATAAAGTACAGTTGCCTGGCGAGTTCTTCATTTTTTACAATTACCGCGCCGTGCACCACATCGCTGTGCCCTCCCAGGTACTTGGTGGCCGAATGCAGAACAATATCGGCGCCCAGGTCAAGCGGGTTTTGCAGGTACGGTGAGGCAAAGGTGTTATCCACGCAAAGGATTACTTCGCTTTTGCGGGCTATGGTGGCACAGGCTGCAATATCTATGATCTTTAAAAGCGGGTTGGTAGGGGTTTCCAGCCATATCATCCGGGTTTGGGGGGTAATATGGGACTCTATGTTCCTGGCATCAGACATGTCTATAAACCGGAACCTGATACCATAGCGTTCAAACACTTTGGTAAAGATCCGGTAGGTACCCCCGTAGAGGTCATTTGTGGCAATTACTTCATCGCCGGGGCTGAGGAGCTTCATCACCGCATCTGTGGCTGCGAGACCGCTGCCAAAAGAGATACCGTGCGTACCGTTTTCAATGGCTGCCAATGCGTTCTGAAGGGCGTCGCGGGTAGGATTCTGTGTCCGGGCGTATTCATAGCCCTTATGCACCCCAGGCGCACTCTGTACATAGGTAGATGTTTGAAAGATCGGCGTCATAATAGCGCCGGTTGACGGATCGGGAGCTACACCTGCGTGTATGAGTTTTGTACCCAGCTTCATGTCTTAAATAGTTTAGAATGATCAATTTTGGTGGTTTCCAAATATACTCCAGTTTTTGCGATTGGCGGGTTACAATTGATAAAGGACAAACTTGTCCATTTTAGCTGATACCAAAAATATGAGCGCATAAATTTCAACGCTTACGAACATTTTTATATCGTTCACCAATTAGCTACTAACGGATATGGTTAATCGCGCTAAATTCGTTTTAGGTTTTTCATAGGATATGGTTAAAATTCTTAAGGCGGTATTCTTACCGCTTTTTCTTTTTAAAGCAGCAGCTGTGTAAACAGTTTTCGTATAAACGTTACCGGGGCGAAGTAAAGCAGTAGCACACTGCATTTACTTCGCCCCGGCGGCATTTTATATTGTAGGTGTTATTTCTTTTTTGCAACAGCGGTTTCCGTCCACTTAATGGGCAGGCTTACGCTTACTTTATCCCAGGCAATGATAAGATTTGCGCCGGGATCTCCCTTCTCAAATACCATTGTAAATGCCTCTACCGGCGTATCCAGCGACAATACAGGAAGAGCAGTTCTCACCACATCTTTTTTCTGATCGTATTTAAAAGCGCCCCATACATCAGTGTCTTTGTTCAGGATGATGGTCCAGGTTTTTTCTGTTGGGATAGCATACAGGGTATAACGTCCTTTCGGAATGTTCTTTCCGGCTATGATCACCGGTCTGAAAAATTCAATCTCAGTAGCTTCATTAGCGCCCAACCGCCATATTTTGCCGTATTCTTCCAGGTTTCCAAAGATATCCCTTCCTTTTGTCTGGGGGCGGCTGTAAATAATCCTGGCTACCAGGGAGCCAGGTTCGCCTTTTACTTTTACAACATAGGGATACATTACAGGGTAATAGGCCATATCCATCGGGCTGGCATCGAGTGGTGGTAGTTTTTTATCCTGTGCGGCAGCGCTGAAACCAATCAAACCTGCTACAAAGGCAAAAAGGAGAACTTTTTTCATCATCCTGGGAAGCTTTATTTCTTTTATAGATTATTGGCGGCAAACCTACTTTTTTTTAAGGAATCTGAAAAGCGTAGTTCTCTCATTTAACAAGCCGTTAGCGGTTTTCGGTTTGCAGCAGTCCTTTCACGTAAGCCTGCAGCTCGGGGAAGAAATCCTGGTAGCATTTTTTCAGCGCGGCATAATGCTCCATAAACACGGCAAATACAATACTGTTGTCTGTTTCCAGGTATTTGGCCCGGCGTGCTACTCCCCTGATGGAGCTGGAAATACCATCGGTGCTATGGTAATTATACAACCAGTTATAGGCCTGCATGTGCTCAAACATCTGCAGAAAAGCCGGCGGCAGCTGCCCGGCGCGCTGATCCACCTGGCTGTAAACGTAACGGGCAAACGAATATAGTGAGTTGTTGGTAAAGCGCTCAGGATCAGTGGCCAGGAAATGATCGTACACGAGATCAGTGAATACGCCGCTGTATAATCCGCACGACGGGCGGAAAAATTGTTTAGCCCTGGCCGTTACCGGATGTTGGTCAGTAAAGTTGTCGATAGCCCGGTGTATACGGATGCCCTGCTGAATCCCTTCCGTGTAGGCCAACAAGCCCTTTTTACCCTTTACAAAATCGGCAATGAGATTACCGGTGATCAGTTCCGGCTGGTTAAACGATAAATAAGCATGGGCCAGGTAATTCATCGTCTCAAGGTACGTTTTATACGCCAATTGGCAGCGACAGGTCCGCACGGCCCCGAACCTTATCCATTTTAACAATTTCTTAACTCTGCCCCAAGCAACATTGGCAGGTTGGCACCAACAAACAGGCTATGGCTGGTCTTTACAGGCCGTTGTCCGCCACCGGTCAGGCGGACGTTCATTAGCGGATAGCCCAACTAATCATGTGCTCCCACCAGTAAAGTATGCCTTGACCACCAGTCACTTTGGGGCGTAGCTTTGACTCATCGAAACAAAAAAAATTACAATCACCATAAATTTTTTCCGCCATGAAAAAACTTATTGTATTAATCAGTGCAGCGCTTATGCTGAGTGCAAATGTACTTTTTGCAAGCCCTTATGAAACTACTGTTAACAACAAGATCAACAGTACATTCAACGAATCTTTTACCGGTGCTACCGATGTGAAGTGGTATACAGAGGATAATAAAACCTTTACCGCCAAGTTTACCATGAGCAATACGAAAGTGACCGCTTTCTTTAAAGAAGATGGTACCCTGCTGGCCACTTCCCGCTACCTGCAGGGGGATCAGCTGCCACTGAGAGTGCTCAGCAAGCTGAATAAGAAGTATTCCAATAGCAGCATTTATTGTGTAGTGGAATATGCATCTTCAGAAAATGTGGTATATTTTGTAACACTGGAAAGCACCGATACCTGGACGGTGATCAAAACAGATGCAGAGGCCAATATGAAAGTATACAGCCGTTTGAAAAAAGCTTAGTTTTAGTAGTGTTAAAAATACGGGGCCTGTGGCATTTGCCACGGGCCCTTTTGTTTTATCCCCACGCCCTTGCCCCTGCAAAAATTATCTTAACTTTGCCCCCTGTTAAGGCTTTATTAGCCAGACCGTTAATGTATAAATGATTAAATGACATGAATAAGGGACCTGTTTCTCAATTTATCCAGCACCATTACCGCCACTTTAATGCAGCTGCATTGGTGGATGCTGCCAAAGGATATGAAACACATCTGCTGGAAGGCGGTAAAATGATGGTGACATTAGCCGGTGCGATGAGCACGGCTGAACTGGGCATTTCTTTCGCGGAAATGATCCGTCAGGGTAAAGTGGATATCATTTCCTGCACCGGTGCCAACCTGGAAGAGGATATCATGAACCTGGTAGCGCATACACACTATAAGAGAGTACCCAACTATCGTGATCTGAGCCCGCAGGAAGAATGGGATCTGCTGGAGCAGGGCTTCAACCGCGTTACAGATACCTGTATCCCGGAAGAAGAAGCTTTCCGCCGTATTCAGAAGCATATCTACAAAATATGGAAAGACGCTGAAGAAGCCGGTGAACGCTATTTCCCGCATGAATTCATGTACAAGCTCCTGCTGAGCGGCGTCATGAAAGAGCATTATGAAATTGACCCTAAGAACAGCTGGATGATCGCTGCTGCTGAAAGAAATATTCCTATCATTGTTCCGGGTTGGGAAGACAGCACCATGGGTAATATCTTCGCATCTTACTGCATCAAGGGTGATCTGAAAACGTCTACCATGAAAAGCGGTATTGAATACATGATCTACCTGTCTGAATGGTACCGTAAAAATTCTGCTGGTAAAGGTGTTGGTTTCTTCCAGATCGGTGGCGGTATTGCGGGCGACTTCCCCATCTGCGTGGTACCGATGATGTACCAGGACCTTGAGTGGACAGATGTGCCTTTCTGGGGTTACTTCTGCCAGATATCCGATTCTACTACTTCCTATGGTTCTTACTCAGGCGCAGTGCCTAATGAAAAAATCACCTGGGGTAAACTGGATATCAACACACCTAAGTTTATCGTGGAATCAGATGCTACCATTGTAGCCCCGCTGATGTTTGCGTATATCCTGGGATGGTAACTAAGCATTGTGAATATTTATATAACAGGCAGCGGAGATCATTTCCGCTGCCTTTTTTATAAGATAAATAGCTCGCCTGCTATTCCATCTGCAAACAGGCGGCCGGCTTTTGTTAACCGTAACGTTTCCCCTACCCGCTCTATGCGGCCCATCCTGATATAGGGCTCGCTATGTGCCAGCAGGTGAATGGTATGATCCGTCCCGAATTTCTCCGACACCCATTCCAGGTTACATCCGGCCGAAGTGCGGAGGGAGGTCATAACGTATTCATTAAACTGCATGGCGGTAGTGAGGGATTCAATCTCAAAAGGCACTTTACCGGCTGCCATACTTTTGATGTATTGTGGATTACTGGCAATGTTCCATTGCCTGGAAGTGCCGTTGAATGAATGTGCCGATGGTCCCAGGCCAAGATAAGGCTTACCCTGCCAGTAGCTGCTGTTATGCCGGGAATGCCATCCGGGCAGAGCGAAATTGGAGATTTCGTAATGTTCATATCCTGCGGCGCCCAGCCATTCCATCAGCATTTCAAAATGTTGTGCCGCCTTATCCGGATCAGTGGCAGCCATTTTCTTTTTCTTTATAAAGTGATCCAGCGCTGTTCCTGGCTCCACGGTAAGTGCATAACACGATAAATGCGGAATACCTAGGGCAATGGCCCGCCTTACATTTTGCT
Source organism: Chitinophaga polysaccharea (assembly GCF_902150045.1). GTDB lineage: Bacteria > Bacteroidota > Bacteroidia > Chitinophagales > Chitinophagaceae > Chitinophaga > Chitinophaga polysaccharea_A. The sequence goes on along the minus strand of NZ_CABFVU010000001.1, from coordinate 2,061,433 downwards.
CCCAGCCCTCATCCGTGAGGGTAGGCCCTCCGTAAATGAGATCGATGGTAATATTCTGAAATCCCAGGTCCTGCGCCAGTTTGATACAATCCTGCGCCTGCCGGCTATTGTGCGCACGGTTCATCCAGGTAAGGTCTTCTTCATGGAATGACTGTACGCCTATGCTCAGCCGGTTGATGCCGGCAGCTTTGAGTTGGGTCAGTTTTTCAGCGGTAAGGTCGTCGGGGTTAGCTTCCAGGGTAATTTCTGCATCCGGCGCCACATTGAAGGTAGTCCGAAGGTGCAGTAGCAATGCAGTGAGCTCCTGCTCCTTTAGCAGGCTGGGAGTGCCGCCACCAAAGTAAATAGTATGTACCGGCTCCTCCCCCAGGTAGTTTTTTTGTAGGGTGATTTCCTGCAACAGGCTATTTACCATTGTTCCCTGTTGCGCCAGCGAGGTGGAAAAATGGAAATTGCAGTAGTAACAGGCCTGCCTGCAAAAAGGGATATGTAAATAAATTCCGGCCATGACGTTTTTTGTAATTTGTTACCTGTATTGGCCGCAAAGATACCTTCTTCCCCTTACTACACCCCGGTCAACTATGGACTATTTTAATATCTTTGCGATATTAAAATTGCGTTTCCTTTTTGTTATGTGGGCCGGACGTTGTTAATTGCTGTTGATTCCTTCTTTGGAAACGTGTTATTGAAAAACCGATTTAAAAATCATTGCAAAATATTTTCCTGGTGCGAAACTGGTTACTGCTGTTATTCATTTTTGGTTATTTGCCGGTTTGGGCGCAAACAACAGATTCCGCTGCGGCGACGGCAGTAAAGAAAAAGCCGGTGGCTACCCGTACCGTTGCAGATTCACTGCGTCCGAAACCGCGTACCACGCCTGTCAGAAAAGACAGTACCAGGGCCGTTTTACCGGCAATTGCGCGGGCCGGTAAGGATTCCACAAAGTCAGGGAAGGATTCTGCCACCCTGAAAACAGACAGCCTTGCCCTGGCGGCAGCGCCTAAAGTAAAGCCAGTATCTGCCTATGATCTTTACCTGAAGAAGATATCGCAGGAAAACATCTTCCTGAAACCCGGCAAGCCCAGGTTTGTGGATACTAACCCGATAAGGCCCTACCGTAATATGGACTGGCTGATCTACCTGATGGCCGGTGTATTGCTGGTACTGAGTATCATCCGCTTGTCTTACAGGAAATATTTCTCTGACCTGTTCCGGGCGTTTCTCAATCCCACATTGAGCCAGCGCCAGTTGAAAGACCAGCTGTCGCAGTCGCCTTTCCCAAACCTGCTGCTGAATATTTTCTTTGCCATTGCACTGGGACTGTATTTTTACCTGGTATTATACCGCCAGCAGGTGTTTCCACAGGCTGAGCCATGGTTGCTTATACCCGGACTGATATTAATGGTAGCGGTGGTATATGGTTTTAAATACGTTATGCTGCGGTTTTGCGGATGGTTGTTCGGGAATTCTGAACTGGCAGATGCCTATATTTTCATTCTTTACCTGATTAACAAAATTCTTGGGGTGTTGCTGGTGCCGTTTTTGGTGATTATTGCCTTTTGTTCGCCGGAAATAGCGCGTACTTTCCTATATATATCTTTGTTTTTTATTGTATTACTTATTATCTACAGGTATATTAGATCTTATTCTCTGGTTCGGCAGTACCTATCTTTCAGTAAATTGCATTTTTTTCTTTACCTTTGCGCTTTCGAAGTAGCGCCTGTTTTAATATTAACCAAGGTGCTGCAGAATATCTGGTTAACTGGTAATCCCTGATTATCGCCTATTGTTAACACAAGAGCAAAAAAAGTATGATAAAAGGCGGGCCAAAAAAAGATTTGCAAGGAAAACAAATTCAGTCAATCCTAATTTCTCAACCTAAGCCTGAAACAGAAAAGTCACCCTACTTTGATCTGGCCAGGAAATTCAATATAAAATTGGATTTTTATCCGTTCATAAGGGTGGAAGGTTTGCCAGCGAAGGAGTTCAGAAAACAGAAAATCGACATTCTCAGCTATACGGCAGTGATTTTCACCAGCCGTAATTCGGTGGACCACTTTTTCCGGATCTGCGAGGAAATGAAGATTAAGGTGTCACAGGAATGCAAATACTTTTGTATTACTGAAGCAGTTGCGTTGTACCTGCAGAAATTCATTCTCTACCGGAAACGGAAGGTATTTTATGGGGCAGACGGTTCTACCAAAGGAGTGCTGGAAGTGATGAACAAACACCGGGACAATGAAAAGTTCCTTTTCCCGAGCTCCGATAGCCAGAAAAAAGATATTGAAGAATGGTTGAAAGCGAACAAGTGCGACTATGCCACTGCTACTCTTTACAAAACTGTTTCAACTGATGTAAAGGAGGTATTGGCAGCTACTGCTTATGATATGATCGTGTTTTTCAGTCCTTCCGGTGTGAAATCGTTGTTTGAGAACATGCCGGAGTTTGTGCAGAACGGGACGCATATCGGTGCCTTTGGCCCAACTACTTCTGCCGCTGTGGAAGAAGCAGGATTGAGACTGGATGTAAAGGCTCCGCTTCCGCAGGCGCCATCTATGGCAGCTGCGCTGGAGCAATACCTGACAACCCTGTCAAAAAAGTAAGCATTTTTTACTGCAATAAAACTGGCAGGGATGGCACAATGCCATCCCTGTTTTTTTGCTGCAATGGCAATGCAGGGGCTGTTTCCAAAATATTTCTTTATAATCCTGAAAAAATAAATTTCTTTGTAGAAGAAATAGAAGATCAATCATTATTTATCGAGTAGGGGGGATCCATGAATAAGCTTATCAGTGAAACCAGTCCATATCTGCTGCAGCATGCGCATAATCCTGTAAACTGGTATCCGTGGGGAGAAGAGGCGCTGCAACGTGCGTTGCAGGAGGATAAACCTATACTGGTAAGTATTGGGTACGCTGCATGCCATTGGTGCCACGTAATGGAGCGGGAGAGTTTTGAGCAGAAGGCCACGGCTGCCATTATGAACGAGCATTTCATTAATATCAAGATAGACCGCGAGGAGAGACCGGACCTGGATCATATTTACATGGATGCCGTGCAGGCTATGACCGGCGCTGGTGGCTGGCCACTGAACGTTTTTCTTACACCCGACAGGAAACCTTTTTACGGGGGTACATATTTTCCCCCGGTGAAGGCATACAGCCGTCCTTCCTGGACAGATGTGCTGCTGTCGCTGGCCGATGCGTTCCGGCATAAGCGCGACGAAATTGAGTCCCAGGCCGACAACCTCGTACAGCATATCCGGCAATCGGCCCAGTTTGGCCAGCAGCCAGGTTTACATCTGGATATTCCTTTTGAGGAATTATTTACCAAAGCGCAATGTGATACTATCTGCGAAAATATACTGAAGCAGGCAGATACCCGGTGGGGCGGTTTCGGACGGGCGCCCAAATTCCCGCAAACGTTTACTATTGCTTACCTGTTGCGGTATCACCATGCCTATCAGTATCCGGAAGGGCTGCAGCAGGCGTTGTTGTCGCTCGATAAAATGTTGCAGGGAGGCCTTTACGATCAGCTGGGCGGCGGTTTTGCCCGTTATTCCACCGACGAAAAATGGCTGGCTCCTCATTTTGAAAAGATGCTGTATGATAATGCGTTGTTGCTGGATGTGCTGTGCGACGCTTACCAGCTCACGCACAATGAGGTATATGCACAAACGATCAGGGACACGATGAGCTTTATAACCCGTGAAATGACCTCGCCGGAGGGGGGCTTTTATGCCGCCCTGGATGCGGATTCTGAGGGAGTGGAGGGGAAATTTTATACCTGGAGCAAAACGGAGATCCATCATATACTCGGGGAGCAGGCAAAGCCTTTTTGCGAGTATTATGATGTAACAGAACATGGCAACTGGGAAGAGCAGAATATATTATGGGTGCAGCAGCCCCTGGAGGCTTTTGCTGCCGGGAGAGGATATGATGCAGGTATTTTCGGGGCGATGTTAAAGGGTTGCCGTGAAAAGCTGCTGGCAGTAAGGGAGAACCGGATCAGGCCAGGTTTGGATGATAAGATCCTGCTGGGGTGGAATGCCCTGATGGTGCATGCCTGCTGTAAAGCTTATGCAGCCCTGGGTGATCCGGCTTACCGGGAGATGGCTGTCCGCAATATGGATTTCTGTTTAACGAGTTTCCGCGAGGAGACTGCCGGTGGCGGGTTTTACCATACCTGGAAACAGCAGCAGGCGAAGTACCCTGCATTCCTGGATGACTATGCATGTTTGATCCGGGCGTTGATAGCTTTACAGGAGATCACCGGCGATACCCGGTATTTGTATGAGGCACGGGATATTACAGCATTTGTAACTGCTCATTTCAGTGATGAAAGCGGCTTGTTTTTTTACTATACTATTGAGGGCCAGAACGATGTGATAGTACGGAAGAAGGAAGTGTACGATGGAGCAGTGCCCAGCGGTAATGCAGTAATGATGCAAAACCTTTGGTACCTTTCTGTTGTTTTTGATCGGAAAGAATGGGCGGATCGGTGTGTGGAGGCTGTTTCCAGCCTTTCGCAAACAATAATCAGATACCCTACTTCGTTTGGCGTGTGGGCGAGCCAGTTATTACAGCTGGTAAAAGGCACTCCTGAACTGGCCATTGTTGGAAAAGATTACAGGAAAAGGATGGAAGAGGCAGGAAAATGGTTCCTCCCATACAGGGTACTTGTGGGCGCCGGGAAAAATGTTCCGGGGATTCCCCTGCTGACCGGACGGGAACAGAAGAATGAGACGCTGGTGTATTTATGTAAAGATTATCATTGCATTAAGCCGGTACATTATATAGAAGAAATTGTTAATTTAATATAATATTTATGTAACTTGCCCCTTGTAAGGGAGGGTTTAGATTCAATAAATGTTATTACGTTCATATAATAAAATGTTAAAAGGAGCGTTTAAACTAGTTACAGACCGGATATAAGGCGAATTGAAAAAGTTGGATAAAAAGTCACTACGGATTAAAATAAATTATTACATTTGCTATCTTTCATATAAACAAAGCGGGTGAAAAAATGAGAAATGTGTTCCCTTGCATACAGGCAAATCACACCAGGCTGGTTAATAGAAAAAACATATTCTGATGAAAGCTACCCTTATGAAGCTTAACTATGTAAAAGGTCTGTTGGCAGTTTTGCTGGTTTCCCTGCTGGCCAGCTGTGGCGGTAGTAAAACCCCAAAAAATGCACAAGGGCAATTGATCGGCGTGAGTCCGAGACCGAAGTACACTCCCCCTGTACCGTACGGAATGGTATACATACCAGCCGGAACTTTTCACATGGGTCCCAGTGATGAGGACGTAAACTATGCGTACACGGCGCGTAACAAGTCGATTTCCATTTCCGGTTTCTACATGGATGCTACGGAAATCACGAATAACGAGTACCGCCAGTTCGTGAATTGGGTACAGGACTCAATTGCGCATATTTTACTGGGGCATGTAAAATCTGATGATGGTCATGATATAATTGACTGGAAGCAGAAGATTGTATATAAAGATAAGGCGACCATGGAAAAGCTGGATGCGATGGTATATACCGAAGCAGACCGGTTATATGGCCGTAAGGATATTGACGTAGGCAAACTGATATACCATCAGGAAACCTTTAACTGGGATAAAGCGAAGCTGAGAGAGAATTTCGGCAAGCCGCGCTCTACTTTTATAGTAAAGAAAGATGTGCCCATTTACCCGGATACACTGTGCTGGATCAGGGATTTCTCTTACGCCTACAACGAGCCGATGACACGTATGTACTTCTGGCACCCGGCGTTCGACAACTATCCGGTAGTAGGTGTAAACTGGCACCAGGCGACAGCTTTCTGTGAGTGGAGAAGTAAGTTCTGGGAAGACTACCGCGCCAGCAAGAAGCTGTTTACGGAAGATAAATTCCAGTTGCCTTCTGAAGCACAGTGGGAATATGCCGCCCGCGGCGGAAGAGAGCAAACGCCTTACCCATGGGGTGGTTACTATATCCGTAATAAAAAAGGATGTTTGCTGGCTAACTTCAAACCAGGCAGAGGTAACTATCCGGAAGACGGTGGTTTTTACACCGTTCGTGCAGATGCTTACTGGCCTAATGACTATGGTTTATACAACATGTCCGGCAACGTTGCGGAATGGACAGCAGATATCTTTTACGAAAACGCCTATTCTTTCACATCAGATATGAACCCATATCTGAGAATGGATGTGCCGGATGACGCACCATTAAAGATGAAACGTAAAGCAATCAGGGGTGGTTCCTGGAAAGACGTGGGATATTTCCTTCAAACCGGTACCAGAACTTATGAATACCAGGACAGTTCGAAATCCTATGTTGGTTTCAGATGTACCATTGCCCTTAGCAGACGAGTAAAGCACAGATAGAGATAGGATAATTAAAACCAGTAATAGCCTGTATTTATTAACACCAAAGAAACCTTTGTAGTATGTACACTATTATGAGTAAATCAGTGAGAATTAACTATTCCATACAGACTTTAACTAACATTTTAACCAGTAAATTTTAACCTATGGCTATGAATCCTAACAAAGCTAAATGGCTGAACTTTTTCGTATGTATTGCGGCCTCCGTGGTAATTATCGGGGCATTATTCAAATTACAGCACTGGCGCGGAGCAGACATCGCTTTGATCCTGGGTCTGAGCACAGAGGCGCTCATCTTTTTTGTATACGCTTTTGTACCTGATACCGGCGCACATACAGAAGGACAGGTAGTAGCAGTAGCAGGAAGCCCTGCTGTGGCCGGCCTGGACAAAATGCTCCAGGAAGCAGACATTACTCCTGCCAACCTGCAGCGCTTAAGCGAAAACTTCCAGAAACTGGGTACAACCGTTGATAAAATGAGAGACATCAGCGATGTAGTAGCAGCTACAGGAGATTATACACAAAAAACCAGAGAAGCTGCCAGCGCTATCGGTAATGTAGCAAATGCCTACACCACTGCCGCCGCTGCTGTATCTTCTTTCAACAGTGCATCAGAGTCTACCAAAGACTTCCATGTACAGATGCAGGGTATGACTAAAAATCTCGCTTCCCTCAATGCTATCTATGAACTGGAACTCCAGGATACCAACAACCACCTGAAAGCAATGAACTCATTCTACAGCAACCTGCAGAATGCCTCCAGTGCAATGAGTGGCAGCATTGAAGATGCCAGGAAAACACAGGAGCAAATTTCCCTGCTCGCTAAAAACCTCAGCAACCTGAACTCAATTTATGGTAACATGCTGAGTGCTATGCACGGAGGAAGATAAGGTACAGCTAATAGTTTCTGAATTAAAACATATCAATTAAATCTGCAAACAAACTATGGCACTACCTAAAGATCCTAGGCAGAAGATGATCAACATCATGTACCTGGTCTTGACGGCCATGCTGGCGTTGAACGTCTCTGCTGAAATATTGAACGCTTTTAGTATCGTAAATAACTCAATTAATACTTCAAATAAATCCTTAGCCGACAAGAATGACTTTATCTACAGGCAGTTTGACGCACAGATGAAGGATAACGCGGAAAAAACTGCACCTCTCAGAGCCAAGGCCCAACAGGTGAAACAGATCTCTGCCAGCATGTACGACTATGTTGAATCTTTAAAGAAAACCATCATTACAGAAAGTGGCGGTTTTGATGAACATGGTGAAATCAAGGATAAAGCCGGACTGGATGCTCCTACCAGGGTGATGGAAAATATGAAGAAAGGCCCTGAACTGGAAGCTAAACTGAAGGACTTACGTGCTAAATTGCTCTCTTTCGTTGATCCAAAAAAGAAAGATCAGTTCGAAAAAACTTTACCACTTAAAATAGAAGTAGGCAAATCAAATGATGAGCATGGCAGTGGTCCTAAATCATGGACAACCTACCACTTCAACATGGTTCCTACCATTGCTGCAGTAACCATCCTGGGTAAATTCCAGAATGATATCAAAAACTCTGAGTCTGCCATTATCGATGACCTGTTCCGTCAGATTGATGCGAATACGTTCAAATTCGATAAAGTAAGACCGTTTATTTCTCTGAACTCCAAAAACCTGATGGAAGGACAAACCTTAACTGCCAACATCGCAGTAGGCGCTTACAGCACCACGGTGAACCCGACTATCGTTGTGAATGGTCAAACCATTGAAGCACACGAAGGTTTAGGAGTATTTACAACTCCTGTTTCCGGAATTGGTGAAAAAACACTGACCGGTACTATTACCTTACCTAGCCCAACTGGTGGCGCTCCTGAATCCTATCCCTTTACAGAAACTTATAATGTAGGTGCTTCGGCAACCTCTATTTCCGCAGATAAAATGAACGTGCTGTATATCGGCCTGCAGAATCCTATCTCGATCTCTGCTGCTGGTGTGCCCGCTGAACAGGTATCTGCCTCTATAACAGGTGGTAATATGACCAAACGTGCTTCCGGCGAATACATCGTAACTGTAAGCCAGCCAGGCAAGGCAGTAATTAATGTAGTTGCCAACATCGATGGTAAAACCAAGTCACTCGGCCAGAAGGAATTCCGTGTAAAACGTGTTCCCGACCCGGTGCTGAAAGTAGGAGTTAATAAAGGCGGAAGCATGAAAGCTGCCGACTTTAAAGTACAGGGCGGTTTACGTGCCGACCTCGAAGATTTTGAATTTGAAGGCGTGAAATATGAAGTAATCGGTTACCGCGTAGGTATCTCTGCAAAAGGCAAAGAATACCAGGAAGGTGATGCTACTTCAGCTTATTTCCCGGGAAACGTAGCCGCATCCATCCGTTCACTGCGCCCAGGCGATGAAGTTTTCTTTGAAAACGTGAAAGTGAAAGGACCGGATAACGTGGTTCGTTCCATGCCGAGTACAATATTTAAATTAAACTAACGGTCCATTAATTACTGAATTATGCGAGCAGTAATATTTAACAGAATTGGTTGGTGCACTCTTTTGCTGGTGATGCTGGCAACAGCTGCTGAAGCGCAACGCCGTGGTGGTACTACCCGCCGCAGAACCGCAACCACAGCAACACCTGCACCGGATAGCGTAGTAAACCCGGCTACCGGGAATGCCGTGGCACCTCCTCCCCCCACTGCTGCTCCCCCGGCTTCTTTGCGCCCGGACGATATATCAGCCCCGCTGGTAGATACTCCCCGTAAATCGCTGCGTGTGGATGGTGTGGTGGAAAGGAACCTTGCCAGGGAACGTACCCCCATTGCCTACGATTACATACGTGAGGATGACAGGTTCTGGGAAAAGCGTGTATGGCAGGTAATCGATATCAGGGAAAAGATCAACCTCCCCTTCCAGTATAATGTGGAAGATGAGTCTGGTGTGAACCAACTGTTCATTAATATTTTGCTCGAAGCCATCAAGAATAAAGAGGTAGAAGCTTTCAGCGCTATCGACGACCGTTTTACCACTGTAATGCCCTACTCGGAAATACAGACTAAGTTAAGCGGAGAAGAAAGAACTGTACGTAGTATAGATCCGGTGACCGGCGAAGAAAAAATGGTGACTACCCGCGACGACTTTGATCCGCGTACCATCAAACAGTACAAGATCAAGGAAGTATGGGTATTCGACAAAGAAGCCTCCGCCCTCAAAGTTCGCATACTCGGTATAGCTCCCATGGTATCCCGTATAAACGAAGATGGTAGCGTACGCGCATCCATTCCTTTATTCTGGGTGTATTATCCGGATTGCCGCGCTGTTCTGGCCAAACATGATGTGTATAACCAGAATAACGATGCCTCCACTATCAGCTGGGAAGACCTTTTTGAAATGCGCTTCTTCGGCAGCTACATAGTAAAGGAAAACAATACCTACAACCGCGAGATCAAAGACTACATTAAAGACGGTACCATGCGCCTCCTGGAAGGACAAGCCATTCACGACCGTATCTTTAACAAAGAGCAGGACCTCTGGCAGTACTAATCAAAAAATGATCACCGATCAATACGGGAAGGCAATCAGTTATGCTGATTGCCTTTCTTTTTTTATCTTGCCGTTATGCCCCTTCAGCAGTTACGTAAAATTGTTTTCCAGGTAATGCCTCTCCCCGATGATGTATGGGAGGCACTGGCGGCCTGCTGGCATCCGGTTCAGTTTAAACGGAAAGAAGTCATGACCGCAGCAGGGGAAATAGAAAAATACCTCTATTTCGTGACTGCAGGTGTTCAACGCGTTTTCTCCCTGGAAAATGATAAAGAATCCACGCTCGTATTTACCTATGCCAGTTCATTTTCAGGAGTGCTGGATTCCTTCCAGCTCCAGCAACCCTCTCCCTGGTATCTTGAAACACTTACCCATAGCGAGCTTCTTCGCCTGTCGTATACAGACTTTAACCAGCTTACATTACAATATCCCATCCTGGAAAGATGGGTCCGGCTGGCAACCGTTGCCGCATTGGCCGGCGTACTGGAAAGACATAAAGAATTGCTGTCTTTTTCCGCAGAACAAAAATTCAGAACATTGCTTACCCGCAGTCCTCATGTGTTACAGATAATCCCACATAAGTACCTGGCCTCATATCTTGGTATAGATCCGGCTACCTTCAGCAAACTGCTAAGTACTGTAAAGCTATAAAATGTTGATCTGCACAAAGATTTTGTATCCTCCGCACGCCTAGTTTTGCAGTAAACAAATACAACATGACCAGCGTAAACAGTGATGAACTGCTGCAGGAACTGCGAAGGAAGAATGTGGAAATCCAATATAAAGCTGAGAACCGTTTCGGTGGACAAACAGACGCGGTACTGCAACATATGCCCGGCCCCGGCCAGTGGAGTGCCATGCAATGCCTGGAACATCTGAACACTTATGGCCGGTTTTATCTGCCAGCTTTGGATGAGGCCATTACCAGGGCGGAAAGGCGCAACAGCCGGCCCGCTCCCCGGTTCCACAGCAGCTGGATAGGCGCCTGGTTTACCCGGCTTATGGAGCCCGGAGCCGACGGTCAGTTACGGTCACGTATGAAATCTCCAAAGGGGCATTTACCGTCTGCTCAACCGGAGGTAACACCAGTATTGCATGAATTTATCCGGCAGCAGGAACAGATGGAAGACCTGTTGCTCCGTGCGGCAAAAGTAAATATCCAGCAGATAAAAGTGCGCACTTCGTTATCACGGTTTATAAAATTATCTGCAGGCGATACATTTGGTTTTTTAACCGCGCACACCCGCCGGCATGTTTTACAGGCGGAGAAGGCCATCAGTAGCCGGCGGCAGGTGGAAAATGCCATATAGCTGCCGCTGGCCTGCAACGGTAATGCACCTGGCGAAGGTGTAGTGGAAAAAAACTGTATAGCCGGTAAGATCAGGCATCTTCTTTATGGAAATGATCCCAGATCAGTTTGGCCTTGGCGGCGCCCACTTCTTTCACCAGGTCGTCTTGTGAAAGAAGTTTGATTTTAGCTACAGAGCGGAATGTTTTCAATAGTTGTGTAGCCGTACTTCCCCCGATGCCCTTTATGCTTTCCAGTTCATTTTTAAACGTTCCCTTGCTTCTTTTCTGGCGGTGGAAAGTGATCCCGAACCGGTGTACCTCATCACGTACCCGGCGGATCAGTTTCAGGCTCTCGCTGTTATAGGGCAGTTTGATGCTTTCCGAGTCTCCCGGGAAAAATATTTCCTCTTCATTTTTTGCGAGCCCCACTACCGTCATGCTGCCTATAAGGTTCAATTCCCGGATGCTTTCCATGGCGGAGCCCAGCTGCCCTTTACCACCATCAATGATTACTAACTGGGGTAATGGTTGTTGTTCTGCAAGCAGGCGGTTATAGCGCCGGAAAACGATTTCCTTCATGGAAGCGAAGTCGTTGATCCCTTCTACCGTTTTGATATTGAAATGACGGTAATCTTTTTTAGAAGCCAGGCCGTCTTTGAACACTACACAGGCAGCCACCGGGTAGCTGCCCTGGAAGTTGGAGTTATCGAAACATTCGATATGTTCCGGTAAGGCGGGTAATTCCAGGTCGGCCTGCAGCTGGTAAAGCACCTGCCTGCGTTCCATGTCCGATTTCCCTTCCAGGTGCAGGATCTTTTTACGGTATAGCTCTTCTTTAAAATAGTTCACATTTTTTTCAGACAACTCCAGCACCTTCTTTTTATCGCCGCCTTTGGGAACCGTCACCGTGATATTACTTTCCGGATAGGTTAACGGGAACGGCACTATGATTTCTGAATTGATGCTTTTAAATGCTTCCCGCAGGTAGGCAATGGCATAAGTCAGCACTTCTTCATCGCTTTCTTCCAGCTGTTTTTCGAGCGTTACGGTTTTGGTATCGGCAATAGTGCCATTCAGGATGCGTAGGTAATTTACATATGCATGATTACCTTCGCTAATGATGGAAAACACATCCACATTGCCCATGCGGGTATTTACAATAGTGGATTTGGCAGAATAATCCTCCAGGCTTTCTATTTTTTTCCGCATGATCTCCGCTTTCTCAAATTCCATCTTTGATACATGCTCCAGCATTTGTTCTTTGAACAGGTTTACTACCGGGGTAAGATTGCCTTTTAATACATTCTTTACCTGTTGCAGCCCTTCACGATAATCATCCTGTGTTTGTAATCCTTCACAGGGACCTTTGCAATTGCCCAGGTGGTATTCCAGGCATACCTTAAATTTTCCCCTACGGATATTTTCTTCAGATAAGTTCAGGTTACAGGTACGCAGGGGAATGTTATACTTGATCACATCCAGTATTTCCCTTACCCTCCCTACCGAGGTGAAGGGCCCCAGGTAATCAGAGCCATCCTTTATTACATTCCGGGTGAAAAATACCCGTGGAAATGGTTCATGTTTGATAACGATGTAGGGGTAGGTTTTATCATCTTTCAGGTTGATATTGTACCTGGGCTTGAATTGTTTGATAAGGGAGTTTTCCAGCAGGAAAGCATCCTGTTCAGAATCAACAATGGTAAACTCAATATGATGGATATGTTCTACCAGTTTGCGGGTTTTATAGTTGTCGTGATTTTTTACAAAATAGGAACTTACCCTTTTACGCAAACTTTTGGCCTTCCCTACATATAAGAGGGTGCCTGATTCATCGTAGTATTTGTAGATACCGGCATCTCCCGGTATGGTGTGTGATATTTGCTGAAACTCCGCTGCTGTCATGTTTACAATCCTGTTTTGGGTGCAATCGTTACATTTACTTCAAGTTGTTTGGGCGCCAGGAAAGCAATCTTCTGATAGGTAGTCATCCGGACCTGCCGGTTTTGCTGGTAATGCAGATCCTGCCGGAATTCATATACCATATTGCTGGTATAGGAGTGAATGTTTACCTGTTGTATGTTGCCTTGTTTATCCAGCTCAAGGGTAATTTCCGAAGGGGTGGTCTGTTTTCCTTTTGATTTATAGATCAGTGATCTTCTCCCGGAAAACGGATCATACAAGCCGGAAGTATCGTATTCATCCCGGAGGGAAGGCTTATTTAAATCTGCATCCATGAAGGGCTTTAACAGATCGTGTACGGTAGCGCTGTCGTTGCCGGGGATACTGATTGTATCAGTTTTACCATTGAGGGTCACTGATTTATGCAGTATATAGCCGCCTGCGCGGATATGAGCGTTCTCCTGGCTGAAATATTCAGGCAGTTTTATGAATTTATCGGGAGCCTTTTGCTTTGATGGGTTATTTGCCAGGTTACAGGCCATTAAGCCAATCATGGTAAACAGTGCCGTTGCTTGCCTGTATTTTTTCATGTTGCAAAATTAATACTTAAATGTGGGTCATAAAAAATGCGCCGTGAAAACGGCGCATCGATGCATGAGCAAATCTGTCGAGAGCACTAAAAATATGTAAATCAGCGTGTTGAGCTGATATTTTTCGTGGGTAACGCTTGTTAAACGGAGGTGATGAACTAAATGTTACAGGGGTTAATAAATAAAACGGGAAATATCGCCTTCGGAGATGAGAAAATTGTCTTGGAACACTGATTAGGCTGATTTTGATGATTAGTTTGATTTTATAATAATTGAGAGCGATAAAAATTAAGGGAGATAAAAGCATAGATGCTTCTATCTCCCTTAATTCTTTGTGCATAGAATGATTTCAATGAAATCATCAAAATCAGTTCCGCAGTGCTTATACCAGCAGGTTTCCGGTCATTTCCTTCGGAATTTCCAGGCCCATGAAGTGAAGTATAGTAGGTGCAATGTCGCCCAGTTTACCGTCTTTTACGGGGCCCTGGAAGTCTTTATTGATAATAAAGAAAGGTACCAGGTTCAGTGAATGGGCGGTGTTGGGAGTACCATCTGCGTTGATCATGAAGTCGGCGTTACCATGATCTGCTGTCAGGAAAACGGTGTAATCACTTGCCAGCGCGGCGGTAACTACGCGCTCCACGCAATGGTCTACTGTTTCCACGGCTTTAATAACGGCTTCAAACACACCGGTATGCCCCACCATGTCTGCATTGGCAAAGTTGAGCACTATGAAGTCGGCAGATTTTGCCTGCAGTTCCGGTACAATGAGGTCTGCCAGCTCATTGGCGCTCATTTCCGGTTTCAGGTCATAAGTGGCCACCTTGGGTGATGCCGCCATCAGCCTGCGTTCTCCTTCAAATTCCTTTTCCCGTCCGCCGGAGAAGAAGAAAGATACATGGGGGTATTTCTCTGTTTCAGCAATACGGATCTGTGTGCAATGGTCTTTCTCGAGCACTTCACCCAGGGTCATATTGAGGTTATCATTTTCGAAGATGACATGTACATTTTTATAAGTACGGTCATATTCTGTCATGGTGGTGTAGTAGAGATCCAAAGGCTTCATACCAAAATCAGGAAATGCTTCCTGGGTAAGTACCTGTGTTATTTCACGGCAGCGGTCTGTACGGAAGTTGAAACAAAGCACAGCATCGCCATCCTGTATGGTGGCAATGGCTTTGTTTTGTGCGTCGGTTACGATAATGGGTTTAATAAATTCATCGGTAACGCCTTCGGCATAAGATGCTTTCACGGCTGTGAGCAGGTCCTGGGTAGGTGTACCGGTACCATTTACCAGTGCATCATAGGCCAGCTTAACCCTTTCCCAGCGCTTATCGCGATCCATCGCATAATAGCGCCCGGTAACCGAAGCAATTTTGCCGGTTGTTTTTTCCAGGTGGGCAGAAAGATTTTCCAGGAAGCCCAACCCGCTTTTAGGGTCGGTATCGCGGCCATCTGTAAATGCGTGTATATATACTTTTTCCAGACCATGTGCCTGGGCAATGGTAGCCAGTGCTTTTACGTGCTCAATATGAGAGTGAACGCCGCCATCGCTTACGAGGCCAATAAGATGCAGCGCTTTATTATTGTTTTTCGCATGTGCCAGGGTATCAAGAAGGATCTGGTTTTGTGCCAGTTCGCCTTCACGGATGGCCACATTAATCCTTTGCAGCTCCTGGTATACGATCCTTCCGGCGCCTATATTCAGGTGACCTACTTCAGAGTTACCCATTTGCCCGTCAGGAAGACCAACAGCTTCTCCACAGGTGATAAGGTGGCTATGCGGGTATTGTTTGTATAAACTGCTTACAAAAGGGGTTTTTGCGTGTGCAATGGCATCGGCAGCAGGAACTTTACCTTCGCCCCATCCGTCCATAATTACGAGAATGGCTCTTTTCTTTTCCATATCCTATCTGGTTATAGTTTTAATGTAAAAAACTCGAAAGGGTGAAAGTACTTATAAAGGGTTTAAATATTTTGCAAAAATAAAGTTTCCCGGAAAAATAAGCGTTCCGGCCTTTCCAACAGATGCTGCATTATAATTATTCAAAATGAAACACATATTATCTTACTGTTATTGTTTACAGGTTAAGTGCTACTACTATAATGTGATTTTGTTGATTTGCAGGGTGTTTGGCATAGTTTTCGCTTTTAATTTGAGTTGGAGAAAATCACATTTTTAATAAAAAAACTGACAATGAAGAAGCTATTGATGGTGCTGGGGATTATGTTGTTGGGAGGTGCTTTTACAACACTAAAATTATCAGCCAGGTCAATTGAAATCACTGTTGCCGGCCCGTTCGAAGATGTAGTGGCGGCACTTAAGAAAGGAGATGTAAGCGGTTTAGCCAGTTACCTCGATAATAATGTAGAGATCAATATAGCCGGAAAATCAAATACTTATAGTAAGGCACAGGCTGAAATAATTTTGAAAGATTTCTTTTCAAAAAACCAGATTAAATCATTTGAACTGGTGCACCAGGGAGGGGATAACTCCCGTTTCGGTATCGGTAATATGACTACCACTGCCGGCAATTTCAGGGTTTCTTTTTTCCTGCAGAAGAAAGGGGGGTCAATGGTATTGAACGAGCTTAGATTTGAGAATAAATAAAGATGCTAATATAAATTAGTTGAAAAACCACGGTGCCCCGCAATTAATTGCGGGGCACTTTTTATTTTTGACCTATCTTTCGCGCTCAGAAACAAAGCACATCTCTTTGCGTGAACACCAGATAATACAATCAATTATGTTAGATGAAGCAGCGCTGAATGCGTTTATCAGAAGCGCACTGGCAGAAGATATCGGAAGCGGCGACCACTCCACGATGGCCTGTATTCCTCCCACCGCCAAAGGTAAAGCGGTGCTGAAAATTAAGGAAGATGGTATCCTGGCCGGAATGGAAGTGGCAGAAGCCATATTTAAGTGGCTGGATATGTTTACCGTTTTTACGCCTCATAAGAAAGATGGCGACCCAATGAAGGCTGGTGAAACAGCCTTTGAAGTAGAGGCCGCCGTGCATACCCTGCTGATGGGTGAAAGACTGGTGCTGAACTGTATGCAGCGGATGAGCGGTATTGCCACGCTAACACACAGGTACGTGGAAAAACTGAAAGGCTATCATACCCGGATACTCGATACCCGTAAAACCACCCCAAACTTCAGGATGCTGGAGAAAGAAGCGGTTCGTATAGGCGGCGGCGTGAATCACCGGATGGGATTGTATGATATGGTTATGCTGAAAGATAATCACATCGATTTCTCAGGTGGCATCACTGCGGCAGTAGCCAATACAGTGGCTTATCTGAAAGCGCATAACCTGCCGCTTGCCATCGAGGTGGAAACACGTAACCTCGAAGATGTGAAAGAAGTGCTGGCTGTAGGGCAGGTGAACAGGATTATGCTGGACAACTTTACCCCCGCCGATATTGTTAGCGCCATGGAGCTGATTAACGGCCGTTTTGAAACAGAAGCCTCCGGCGGCATTACACTGGATACTATTGAATCGTATGCAAAAACGGGAGTGGATTATATCTCCGTGGGCGCTGTCATACACCACGCGGTGAGCCTGGATCTGAGCCTGAAGGCAATTATATTATAAAACAGTTTTTTTGAAGAAGATTCTATTTATCATTAACCGCAAGGCGGGCACCGACCGCGAAAAACGATTGGAAAATGCTATCAGCAGGCATTTGCCGGCTGATCAATACGAAGTGAGCACTACCTACCTGGCGTATCTGGGCCATGGTGCAGACCTTGCCAGGGAAGCTGTGAATAATGGTGTAGACACTGTAGTGGCAGTAGGCGGTGATGGCTCTATCAATGAAATAGCACAGGGACTTGTAGGCAGTAATACGGCAATGGCCATCCTTCCACTGGGTAGCGGTAATGGCCTGGCACGCGCGCTGAAAATCCCGCTGGATGTAAATAAGGCTTTGAGCCTTGTTGTAGCCAATAAGCAACGCGCCATCGATGTGGGATATGCCAACGAACATCTTTTCCTTAGCAATGCAGGAGTGGGTTTTGATGCCCTTATTGCAGAACAGTTCCGGCATAATACCAAACGTGGCTTATCCGGGTATGCCAAACTGGTATTGAAAAGCTTTAATACCTACGAACCTGCAGAATACCGCATCGAGATAGACGGCGAAGTGCTGCAAACAAAAGCCTTTCTCCTAACGGTGGCCAATGGCAACCAGTTTGGTTATGAATTTAAGCTGGCTCCGAAAGCCAGTGTTTTCGACGGTCAGCTGGATCTTTGCATAATGCCGCCTGTAGGCATTATGAGCCTGTTGCCGGTCAGCATTTTTTCCTTAATGGGTAATATCGATCAAACAAGATACCTGAAACATTATACCGGTAAAGATATTACCATTAGCAGCAGTGCATTGCAATACCTCCAGGTAGACGGAGACGCGGTGCCGCTCACAGAAAACGGAGTGGTACGCATCCGCATTCAAACGGGTGCTATCAATTTAGTGGTCAACGAATAACCTTTAAATATTTTAGAGAGATGTCGAAAAAGAAAAATACACCAGGCAATGGAATTGTTTATTCCACCAATCCCAACTTCTCATTTGAACCCGAACAGGAAGAAGACGCAGTTACCCTTGCGCCTGCAGAGCAAATATTAAGAGTTACGTTAGATAAAAAACAACGTGCCGGTAAAGTTGTAACCCTTATCACCGGTTTTGTTGGCAAAGAAGAAGATATTCAGAAGCTGGGTAAGGAACTCAAAACCAAATGTGGCACGGGCGGGAGCGTGAAAGACGGTGAAATCCTGATCCAGGGAGACTATAAGGATAAAGTAATAAAGTGGCTGCTGGACTGGGGATATAAGCGCACTAAATAATGCAGCGGATTTTGTCCGGCTCAGGATTTTGCTGTTTTTTTTGAATAAATATTAAGGGAGATATAAGGGGACCTACCCACTTATATCTCCCTTAACTATTAGAAATTCAATTTCTAAAAAAATAAATCAGCAAGATCAGCAAAATCCTGAGCCAGACAAAATCTGCATCGCCGTAGGCGATCCGTTTACTATCTGTTCACCAGTTTCATTCCTCCCTCTGTATACCGGGTACCGGCAATGGCGTTGTCGCGTAAAATACCATCTATGGCAGCCAGGTCATCTGCAGATAAATTCACTTCAGCTGCTGCAGCGTTTTCCTGTAAATATTTTCTGCGCTTTGTTCCCGGGATAGGCACTATATCTTCGCCTTGCGCCAGTAGCCATGCAAGCGATAACTGCGCCGCAGTAATACCCTTTTCTTTGGCAAATGCTTCCAGCGCATTTACAGTTTGTAAATTCTGCTCAAAATTTGCTCCCTGGAAACGGGGTAAATTTTTACGGAAGTCGCCGTCCTTTATACTATCGGTGTTGTTGATAGCGCCGGTGGAAAGGCCTCTCCCCAGCGGACTGTAGGCTACCAGTGTAATACCGAGTTCGCGGGTGGTGGCTAAAATACCTTCTTCTACATCGCGGGTAAACAGGGAGTATTCTGTTTGGAGCGCTGCTATGGGATGTACCGCATGGGCTCTTTTAATAGAGTCAATGCCTGCTTCAGACAACCCGAGATAACGCACCTTGCCTTCTTTCACAAGTTGGGCCATAGCGCCTACTGTTTCTTCTACAGGAATTGTTTCATCTATCCGGTGTGTATAGTAAAGATCAATCACATCTACCTTCAGTCTTTTCAAACTGTCTTCCACTGCCTGTTTCATATATTTCGGTGAACCATCAAAATAGTAAGTGCCATCTTCTTTAAACCTGAACCCGAATTTGGTAGCAAGAAAAACTTTATCTCTTTTGGTGGCAAGTATTTTTGATAACAGGATTTCATTAGCTCCCTGGCCATACATATCTGCGGTATCCCAGAAGTTGATGCCCAGGTCCAGCGCCAGCTCAAGTGTGGCAAGTGATTCTGTTTCATTAAAATCCTGTGCTGTGCCGTATGCAAACGACATGCCCATGCAACCCAGTCCTATTGCGGAAATTGATTCGCCTGTTTTACCTAGTTTTCTGTACTGCATATTGTTAAAATTTTTGTGATACAAATGTACATGCAGGTACAGGGCCTTGAATTGTAGAAGGCAAAGTATTAATTGTTAATATCAAAGTACTATTGCGCCCGGTAGAGATGCGGGGAAATGCCACTATGATTTTTGAAGAAATGCGTAAAGTTACCGGGATCCTCAAACCCCAGGCACCATGCAATTTCAGCGATCTGCCAGTCGGTATGCATCAGCAGCAGGCGCGCTTCCAGCAGCATCCTCTGCCGGATATGCTCACTTACTGTCCGACCGGTGGCTTGTTTCACACAGGCGTTCAGGTGATTGGGATGCGTATTTAATACCTGTGCAAACTCTTTTGCTGTTTTCAATGACAACTGGTTATGCGTAAATTCTATTGGAAATTGTTTTTCCAGTATATCAGTAAAACGATGCGCGAGGGCCTGTGCAGCTGTTAGCTGGCGTTTGGGCTGATTAGCCTGGGTGGATAAGCGTTTGCCTTCCAGCATCAGCAGTTTCAGGTAAATGAGAATGGCTTCATGTTTAAAAGCTGCATTTTCCCTGTATTCTTTTACCAGTTGCCGGAAAATGGATTGAAGATAATCTACCTGTTCATCTGTTAATGTGAACACGGCCTTTGCTCCCATCTGCCAGAGCGGATGTTGTAACAGGTTTTCCTGGTGATTGGGTTGCGACTCAAACAACAGGTCGGTGAACAGGCAGTAATAGCCTTCCTGCTCATCAGAGGTAGCATGCCATGTTTTTAATTCAAAAGGATTAATAAAAAGTAAAGCGGGGCCATTGATCTCATAGCGATCATCACCGAGAGTAAAAATACCAGAACCTTTGGTGAAGAAACTAATTTTATAATAGTCCCGTCTGCTGGCACTGACTTCGTCCAGGCAGGGATACTCAGATCTTTCATGTACGGCGAAACTACCACGTAACGGCGCTTTGGGAGTTACCTCTTTGTGTGTGTATAATAGCAGGTCGTCGTTAAAATCGTTGAAAGTTTTGAGCTTAATGGAGTTGTTTTTACTTGAAGACATACTCAAATTTAAACAATTCTATGTTAAAATCTTCTCACCCAACTTGCGCGTATGTTAACTTTTAGCAGGATGAATTGCCTGTAAACCCTTACTGGCATTGTCTTGTTTTTATAAATGAAACATCGTTGCAATTTCATTTTTGATTAATCAGAAAAAATTTCACAATTTGTTAACGCCTTTATCAACCAAAATCTTGTTATCATCAGGCCCTGATGATCGCTATGTAGAGCAGCCTGCCACATATGCCCTGAACAAGAAATTTTAAAATCTATAAACGGAAATACATTGCAGCACAAGCAGGTATTTCCGTTTTTTTAATAGTTAAAATTTTTTGTCGCTGCGTATGACACATCGCATTACCGGGCAACCGGAGCATTACCGCACTTCTTCATGGCTGTTATTATCATTTATCATTATAAAAATGATTTTCCAGTTTGCAGTACTGAGCCCCTGTTATGAGCTGCACCGCGATGAATACCTGCACCTGGATATGGCCAATCACCTGGCTGCGGGATATTTGTCGGTACCTCCGCTTACTGCTTTCAATTCTCTGCTGGTACAATGGCTGGGAAATAATTTTTTCTGGGTAAAATTTTTTCCTGCACTTTATGGCGCGCTCACCATGGCGCTGATATGGAAGATGGTGGAAAAGCTTAATGGCGGCTGGTTTGCACAGGTATTGGCGGCATCGGTATTTTTATGTTCTGGTTTCTCACGAATGAATATCCTTTACCAGCCCAATTCTTTTGATATCCTCGCATGGACGGCGCTGTTCTGGTGCCTGATGCAATACCTGCAAACTGGGGAGAATAAATGGTTACTGTGGATGGGCGTTGTTACCGGTATAGGGATACTTAATAAATACAATATTATTTTCCTGGTGATCGGAATGGCTGGCGCCCTGGGATTGTCGGCCCACCGGAAAGTATACAAGAACAAATACCTGTATACAGGAATGGGAATAGCGTTGGTGATCATCGCGCCAAATATCATATGGCAATTGCAGCATGGAATGCCCGTATTGCATCATATGAAGGAACTGAGCGAAAACCAGCTGGTGCATGTAAGCCGTATTTCTTTCCTCGGAGATCAGCTCCTTTTCTTTATGGGCGGTGCTTTTATAGTGGTGGCAGCAGTTATAGGGTTAATATTTTCGCCGGGGTTCCGGCCTTACCGTGTTATCATCGGCGTTTATGCATTAACCATATTATTGTTTACCTACCTGCGTGCAAAGAGTTATTACGCTGCGGGTTTGTACCCGGTGTTGCTTGCTTTTGGCAGCGTATACTGGGAGCAGATTTTTACCCACGACTGGACCCGCTACCTGCGGTTATTGTGGCTGGCATTGATAGTAGTGCCTTTCGCCCTGCTGGTAAATGTTATTTTCCCGGTAATGAAGCCGGCGCAGATCAGTGAAAAGGCCGGCAAATTCAAGAAGCTGGGGTTGCTGCGGTGGGAAGACGGGCAGGATCATAGCCTGCCGCAGGATTTTGCGGATATGCTTGGCTGGCGGGAGCTGGCAGATATGGCCTGGCAAACCTGGCAGCGGGTGCCTGAGGCCGACAGGCCGTATACATTACTTATCTGTGATAACTACGGGGAGGCCGGCGCGCTGAATTATTATAATAAGGGCAGAAACATTCCATTGGCCAATGCCATGAATGCGGATTATGTTTTCTGGTTTCATGAAATGGATACTATCCGTTATATCGTTAAAATAGGTACGAAGCCGGAAGCTGAATACATGAAAATGATTGGCCACATGGAGCAAACCGGCATTATGAAAGACACCTTATCAAGGGAATATCAATCGGGGGCGGGCGCCTGGCTGATGTCCGACCTGTCGCCGGATTTGCCGGCAGTGCTGAAGATGGCTTTGCGGGAGAAGCAAAATGTTTACCAGGGCAGATAATGTATGGTGTCCCAAATGTAAGCGACCTCAATGCTCCGTGGCCCTGGCAGCTATTATGTTGTAACTGGTTCCGGTTCAATTGGAGAAAGCACCTATAACAGGCCGTTACAGGAGTAATAATTCCTGTTAACTACTTTTAAATGCTACTGCCCGCCATCAGGAATGCGGTTACCGCGTAATGATAAATTCCACTTCTCCGAAACCCAATTGCAATATTTCGCCGTTCCTTTCCAGGCAAAGATGTCCATCCGGCAATACGTTGCGGATGATGCCTTCAAATATTTCCCCGTCTTTACGATAAAGGCCTGGCTGTTGCCAGCGGAAGAGCCGCGAATTGTATTCGGTAAGCAATGCTTCATAGTTTGCGGGTTGCAGCTGCCGGATCCTTTTATCCAGGAAGGTGCATAATTCCCTGGCCAGGTCTGCCGCCTGGCGGGTTTTACCGGTAATTTGCCGGAGGGAAACCGCGTTGGGCAGTTCGGGGGGGAAAGCCGTCTGGTTAATATTGAGCCCTATACCTATAATGGCATATTGCCATATATTTCCGCGTAATACGTTCTCAATCAGGATGCCGCCTGCCTTTCTGTCACGCCAATAAATATCATTTGGCCACTTGATGATAGTTTCGTCGCCGGCGTGCGAAGCAAAGAAATCGGTGGTGCCGAGGGCTACCGCAACGCTAAGTATAAATTGTCTTGAAAGAGGCAATATTGCCGGCTGGAGGGCAATTGTGAGGGCGCTGATATCCCCGGGTTGGGCGAGCCATTGTTTTCCGCGGGTACCTTTTCCGGCCGTTTGGTTGCTGGTAAACCAGGCTGTGCCTGATGTCACCTGGCCGGAATTTACCTGCTCCATGGCATAGTTATTGGTGCTGTCTATTTCGTCTAATATATAAAACGGGTGTCCTATCACATGAATCTTTTTTAGTCTGTATCCGGCCCGAAAAGTAATTCATTTTATTATTTAATTAACATTTTCAGGCCCCCCGCGGCGGATATTAAACATCTTATATTACTGCTTGTTTAGTAACTTTGACAATTAAAGATTATTTTTAACAAAAACGAGATTTATTGGCACCCTTAACCGTTCTGAGCACGAGAAAGAAGGCGCAGCAACGCCTGACCAGAGAAAGTGAAATTTTTACCACCATCATAAAGGCCATACAGGATAAGAAGGGGGAAAATATCGTGTCCCTGGATCTACGCCAGATTCCTGAAGCCGTGGCCGATTTCTTTATAATATGTGAAGCCAATTCAGGCACCCAGGTAAAAGCCATTGCTGATTATGTATCAGAGGAGGTGGAAAAACATACGTCGGAAGAACCGTACAAACACGAAGGATTTGGTTCTCAAAACTGGGTTCTGGTTGATTATGTGAATGTTGTAGTACACATCTTTCAACCCGAAAACAGGAAGTTCTATAATCTGGAAGAAATGTGGAGTGATGCTGACAGGATGGATCACACCGAAGACTGAACAAACAGCTTGTTTTAGAATTTAATTATTCATATTATTCTGATAGCAATAAACATCCGTAAAGGAGCGTAAGATTATGGAAAAAGGAGGCAATAACTTCAATAAGGGTTCGGAGAAATCACCTAAGAAAGGACCGAAGTTCAATATATACTGGGTGTACGCCTTTATTGGCGTGGCCCTGCTCGCAATGAACTTTTTTGATTTAAGATCCCCAACCAAAGAAATCAGTTTCCAGGAATTTCAGATCGATTATCTGAAACCGGGAGATGTTGATAAGCTGGTTGTTGTAAATAAAAAGTATGTAGAGGTCTACATAAAACATGACCGTCTCAAAGAGGCGAAGTTTAAAGATGTTAACAAAAGCAAATTTGGTGGCGAGAACCCCGGTCCTCACTTCCGTTTTTCTATTGGTAGCGAAGAAAGTTTTAAAAAGGATATAGATAAAGCCCAGGAAGGTATTCCGGTAGAAAACCAGGTAAAAATCTCATATGATGAGCGTCAGAGCTGGTTTGAACCTATCTTCCAGTTGCTGTTACCAATTATCCTGATCATTGGTTTGTGGATACTGCTGATGCGTAAGATGGGTGGCCCTGCAGGTGGCAGCGGCGGCCCGGGAGGCATCTTCAATATCGGGAAATCCAAAGCTACGCTGTTCGACAAAGGCACCCGCGTGAATATCACCTTCAATGATGTGGCTGGTTTGGACGAAGCGAAAGTAGAGGTAATGGAAATCGTGGATTTCCTGAAAAATCCTAAAAAATATACTGCCCTGGGTGGTAAAATTCCCAAAGGTGCATTGCTGGTAGGCCCTCCGGGCACCGGTAAAACCCTCCTCGCAAAAGCGATGGCCGGAGAGGCACAGGTACCTTTCTTCTCCATGTCCGGTTCCGACTTTGTGGAACTGTTTGTAGGAGTAGGCGCCAGCCGTGTACGCGACCTGTTTAAACAGGCCCGTGAAAAAGCGCCATGTATCATTTTTATAGATGAGATTGATGCAATTGGCCGGGCAAGAGGTAAGAACGTAATGATGAGCAACGACGAGCGTGAAAACACCCTGAACCAGTTACTGGTAGAAATGGATGGTTTCGGAACAGACAGCGGTATCATTATCCTGGCTGCTACCAACCGCCCCGATGTACTGGACAGCGCATTATTGCGCCCGGGCCGTTTTGATCGTCAGATCTCTATTGATAAGCCGGACCTGGCCGGAAGGGAGACTATTTTTGAAGTGCACTTAAAGCCTATCAAAACCTCCCCTAACCTGGATGTGAAGAAACTCGCTTCCATGACACCGGGTTTCGCTGGCGCTGATATTGCCAACGTATGTAACGAGGCTGCCCTGATTGCTGCCCGTAAAGGCAAATCACAGGTGGAAATGGACGACTTTAACGATGCCATTGACCGTGTAATAGGCGGTCTGGAAAAGAAAAACAAAATCATCTCCCCGGAAGAAAAAGAAGTAATTGCTTACCATGAGGCCGGTCACGCTATTTGCGGCTGGCACCTGGAACACGCTAATCCGCTGGTAAAAGTAACCATCGTTCCACGTGGTGTGGCAGCGTTGGGTTATGCGCAATATCTTCCGAAGGAACAATACCTGTATAATACAGAACAGTTGCTCGATGATATCTGTATGACGCTCGGCGGCCGTGCAGTAGAGGAACTGGTTTTTGGCAAAATATCCACCGGTGCGCAAAACGACCTGCAGGTAATTACCCGTATGGCCTATGCAATGGTAACCGTATATGGTATGAACGATAAAGTTGGTAATGTATCGTTCTATGATCCAAACAGCGACCAGTCATTTACCAAACCTTACTCAGAAGAAACATCCAAGATGATCGACGATGAAGTAAGAAAACTGATTGCGAGCGCTTATACCAGAACCAAAGAGCTGCTCACCTCCAAAATGGACCAGGTGAAGGCGCTGGCGGAAGAATTGCTGAAGAAAGAAGTTTTATACCAGGCCGACCTGGAAAGATTGATCGGTAAACGCCCTTACGATACCCACAAGGAACACCAGCTGGGTAAGGAAGGCGCTCCTACTGAGGGAGTACATCCGTCAGATATCATCAATCCTTCTCCGTCACCAGCTAATGCGTAAATAGTGATATGAAGATTTCTCCTGCTAAGGAAAATATTCTGAAGAGAGTACGGAATGCTTTAAGTCAGTCAGTACAATTGCCCTTCCCTAATTCGGAGGGCAATTCGTCTGTTTTCAAAACTGAGAATGAGAGCCTGGAATTAAAGTTTGCTGAAGAATTTACCAGGTTGCAGGGAAAGTTTGTTTACTGTACGGGAAAAGGCGAATTGATGGAAAGTCTTCGTGCGCTTTGTGAACACAAAGAATGGCACAATGTATTTTGCCAGACGCCTGCCCTGCTGAAAACAATCCACCAGCAGGATTTGCCTGTACTGAACCAGGGCACCATGCATGAAGCGGATGCAGCTATCACAGACTGCGAATACCTGGTGGCGCGTACCGGAACATTGGTGCTGAGCTCCGCACAACCCAGCGGCCGGGCATTGCCGGTGTATGCTCCCGTGCATATCGTGGTAGCCTATACGCACCAGCTGGTTTTTGACCTGAAGGATGCGCTCAATAAGCTGAAAGATAAATATGGTAACGACATCCCGTCGGCAATATCCTTTGCAACAGGGCCCAGTCGTACCGCAGATATTGAGAAAACGCTGGTGGTAGGGATTCATGGTCCCAAGGAAGTATACGTATTTTTAGTAGACGAATAAATAATTGGCTTTTAGTTTTTAACCGTTAGCTTTTAGTAGCAGGGGCGATGTATCGCGTCTTTCACTAAAGGGTAACAGTTAAAAGCTAAAAGCTTCATAATTTTAAGAATGGATATTGCATTACCGGCCAATAAGAAAGTATATTTTGCCTCTGATTTTCATCTTGGCGCTCCCAATCCTGCAGCCAGCAGGGAGCGTGAAAAATTGCTCCTGCAGTGGCTGGAGCAGGTGGAACATGATGCACAGCATATTTTCCTGGTAGGCGATATTTTTGATTTCTGGTTCGAATACAAGCATGTTATCCCGAAAGGCTACACCCGTATTTTAGGTAAGCTGGCAGCATTAACTGATAAGGGGATCGGTATTTCCATTTTTATTGGTAACCATGATATGTGGATGGATGGTTATTTTGAAGATGAACTGAATATACCGGTATACTATGAGCCGCAAACCTATACCATTGGCAACAAGCGGTTTTATATTGGTCATGGCGATGGTTTGGGGCCTGGCGACCATGGTTATAAGATGCTGAAGAAAGTATTCAGGAACCCGTTTTGCCGCTGGTTATTTTCCGCTATTCACCCGGCATGGGGTATTGCCCTTGCCAATTACTTCAGCCGCAAAAGCCGCTCTGCTACCGGGCAGGAACTGGAACATTTCCTTGGAGAGGAAAATGAATGGCTGGCGATATACAGTAAGGAAATATTGCAAAAAGAGCATTTCGATTATTTCATCTACGGGCACAGGCATCTTCCACTTGATATTTCCTTACCGGGAAACAGCAGGTATATTAATCTTGGCGACTGGCTCAATTATTTTTCCTATGCTGTTTTTGACGGCAACACAGTAGACTTGAAATTTTTTACTGAAGAGGGTGAGAAGGCCGCCGCGATTGGCCGGCAGATCAGGCATCCAGGATCTCATGTAAAATAGGCGGGGAATGCATTTCCGTAAAATCCGGCAGGTGCAGCCGGAAAAATTCCAAATACGCATACAGTAACTTCCTTCTTCTTTCCTTATTCATAGTGATCGCCGCCAGGTGCTCCACTGCTGTGCACTGAAACAGCTGATCCGTTAATTCGCTGCTATAGGTATCCAGGTGATTGGAGTGATGCGGGGGCAGGTCTGAGAAAGTACCTTCCTGCAGATCGAGGTATGGTGTATATTCAGAGAACCTTCCGTTAAGCCTGAATCCCAGGTGCTCTCCCATTTTAAGCGTAAAATACAATGGCAGGTTGGCTACTACCTGCAAACCGGAAACATCCAGCAACTGCAGCATATTTTCAGTAAAGAAATAAAGATCTGTTTGCTGCTCCGGTTGTTTCAGGCATTTTTGCAGCAGCTCTATCATATAAAGCGCTACCGTATTTTTCACCACATTCAGGTGTATGGAATGGTAGAGAAAGCCCAGTTTGTATTCAGAGATCCGCTGCAGGTTTTTGATATCATTGTGATATACTACCAGGTCAAGGATATTACCGGGTTGCAGCAGATTGCCTTTGGCTGCCTTGGGTTTGGAAGAACGGGCGCCATTAACCATATACGACTGTACCCCGAAGAGTTCAGTGAATATACTCACGATAAGGCTGGTGTCGCCATACTTTACTGTGCGTAATACGATGCCGCGTGTTTTGTGAAGCAATTTTCCTGGCTTTTGCTGTTAGCAGTTTGTGAAAGCAACCGGCATGCAAGTTAACACAAACCGGGCTATTGAAACAGCTAAAAGCTAAAACCCAGCACCTGGCAGCTAAAAGAAGTCAGCTCATCGCTGCCGGCTAACAGCTAATAGCTATTTTAATTACCTTTACGCCCATTACTAAAAAGGGAATCCTTATGTGGCAACGTTTAGCAGGCTTTGTGCTAAAATATCGATTATTGCTTCTTGTTCTACTGCTTGCCGGCACCGGCTTGATGGGTTATTTTGCCAGTAAGGTACAAATGTCATATGAGTATGTGTCCAGTATACCTCATGATAACCAGAAGTTTCTTGAATTCCAGGAGTTCAAGAATAAATTTGGCGGAGATGGGAATGTGCTTATGCTCGCCGTGCAAACAGATAAATTTTTCCAGGCAGATTTTTTCAGGGATTATGTTCAGTTGAACAAGGACATGAAGAATGTTTTTGCAGTGGAGAATATCATGAGTGTGCCAATGGCAATCAACCTGGTGAAGAATGACAGCACGCAGAAGCTGGAAGCTAATTTACTTTTCCAGGGCGATCTTACCAACCAGGTGGTGATTGATAGTTTATCCCGTATTTTTAACACACTTCTTTTCTACAAGGGGCTGTTATATAATCCTGATACCCATGCTTACCTCATGGCCATTTACGTGAATAAGGATGTATTTAATTCCCCGAAGCGTACAGGAGTGGTGAAGGAAATCACTAAGCTGGCAAATGCTTTCCAGGAAAAGCAGCATACTGAAGTGCGGCTGAGCGGGTTACCGCTTATTCGTACGGCCATGGCCGTTAAAGTGGCTGATGAGCTGAAGCTGTTCCTGAAAATATCGTTCCTGTTAACGGGGCTGATCCTGTTCCTGTTCTTCCGTTCATTTGGCGCAGTATTGATGTCGATGATTGTGGTGGCTATCGGTGTGATCTGGTCGGTGGGTACCATTGTGCTGATGGGATATAAAATTACATTGCTTACAGGGCTAATACCCTCGCTTATAGTAGTGATTGGGATTCCGAACTGTGTATATTTCCTGAGCAAGTATCATACAGAATATGCCAAGGATGGCAATAAAACACGGGCGCTGGTACATATGATACAGCGCATGGGAATAGTTACCCTGTTTACCAATCTTACGGCCGCCATTGGTTTTGGTGTGTTCTGTTTTACAAATAGCGCCCTCCTGAAGGAGTTTGGTGTAGTGGCAGGATTAAATATCATGTTCATCTTCCTGATCTCTTTTATTTTCCTGCCATCTGTTTTAAGTTATTTACCTGCACCTAAAAGTAAGCATACCACTTACCTGGACAACCGGTTTTTCGGAGCAATACTTGATTTCCTGAATACGCTGGTATTTAAGTACCGGCCATGGGTATACGGAGTGAGTGTAGCATTGGTATTGGTGTCTATTGTGGGAATGGGACGGTTACAGTCGGTGGGATATATGCTGGATGATATTCCGCATACCGATAAGCTGTACACGGATCTGAAGTTCCTGGAAACGAACTTCAAAGGTGTAATGCCATTGGAAATATCAGTAGATACAAAGAAAAAGAATGGTGTTATCAGTTTGCAAACGCTGAATAAGCTGGATGAACTGACGCAGCTGATTGCTTCCCAACCAGATTTTGGCCGCCCGTTATCGGTGGTGGAAGGTATCAAGTTTGCCAAGCAGGCGTATTATAATGGCGACAGCTCCAACTATGCAGTGCCTAACCAGTTTGATCTGAGTTTCCTGGCGCCTTACCTGCGTATGAAAGGTGGAAATACGGCCGGGCCGGCTTCTACTTTCTCGAAACTGGTTTCTTCCTTTATGGACAGTACCAGGCAGGTAGCGCGACTGAGCGTGAATATGAAGGATGTAGGATCACAGAAGCTGCCGGTACTATTGGATTCATTGCAGCCTAAAGTAACCGCCATTTTTGATACCGCACATTATAAGGTCACCTTTACCGGTACCAGCGTTATTTTCCAGGAGGGTACCCGTTTTATTATTAATGGGCTGATGGAGAGTGTGATACTGGCTTTTGTATTGATCCTGATTTGTATGCTTTACCTTTTCCGTTCCTGGAGGATGCTGATGATATCATTGATCCCGAACGTAATTCCGCTGGTGGTTACTGCCGGGGTGATGGGATGGGTAGGCGTTCCTTTAAAGCCGTCTACCGTACTGGTTTTCAGTGTGGCGCTGGGTATAGCCATTGACGTTACCATCCGCTTTCTCGTTAACTTCAAGCAGGAATTGCCGCGTCATGATTTTGATATCAGTGTCACGGTAAAGCAAACGATCCATGAAACAGGGTTAAGTATAATTTATACATCTGCCATCCTGTTTGCCGGGTTTATGATCTTCAGTTTTTCCGAGTTTGGTGGTACAAAGGCCCTGGGCTGGCTTACATCCCTGACCTTAGTAGTAGCTATGATCACTAATCTGACCATATTGCCGGCGCTGCTGTTGTGGATGGAAAAGGCGTTACTGAAGAAAGCAAAAAAGAAAGAGTTGTGGAAAACGCTGGATGAGGAAGAGGATATCGACATCCGGGAGTTGGGGATCAGCGATAAGGAATAGTATTTAAACAGATAATTATACCGTGCCACCGGGATGAGCAGTTTGCGTTTTGGGCGCCCTGTTTGTCCCGGTGTTTTTTTAGTGTCATGATACCGCAGTAAATGCTAAATATTTAGCTAAAATGGACAAAAAACAACGCTGAAATGATCTAGTGGGCAGCATTCACATACCCTTATAGCCGCTCGTAAAAAAAGGGGGGGGATTATAATGAAAAAGTATGAGGTTTAGTATGCCATTCTAACCACATAGTTCATGAAAAATAAGTACTTAAAGGGCGCTCATTTATCCGAGCGCAAGTTTAAGGAGATCCTGCGGCTGTTTGCCGATGATCTCACTGCGACCCAGATAGCGAATATCAGCGGTGTAAGCAGGGTAACTATTAACAGCTACCTGAAGAAGCTACGACACCAGATTGCGCGATACTGTGAAACGCAGCATCCTGTGCCGGTTCCCGTATTAACGTATGAACCCCGGCAGAGCGACCTTACCTCCGACCACGACAGCGACACGCTGGTGGCGGTAAAGCCGGAAGTAGACCGGATTGTAAAGCCGGTGATTTTCGGCATCTGCAGATCCTCAGACCGGTTACACACCGAAATTCTCCCAGATGTAAGCAGGTCCATGATCCACGCCGCTACCCGCGGGCGTTCCGTACTGGAAACGCAGTCTGCTACCGAGCGCCTGCGCCGGTTCAACGGGCTGGTTGATCTTGGTCAGTACCGTTTATACCGGTTGGGGCAAACATCAGACACCCATCAGATGGATGATGTAGATGCTTTCTGGGGCTTGACCAAGCACCGCCTAGCTAAGTTCAAAGGGCTTAACCGGAACACCGCGTATTTGCATCTGAAAGAGTGTGAGTACAGGTTTAACCATCGTAATGATGATCTTTTCACGGTATTGCTGGAGTTGTTGAAAACATATCCGCTTACCCTTTCCTGATAAACATATTAGCCCCGCATTTATGCGGGGCAACTTTAATCTCGATTTAGATTTTGGTTGATGAGCACAGGCGGTATTCTTGCCGCTTGTTTCATTTTTATGCCCATACATGTTATTTTATATAACAATATGTTAATGAGACGTTAAAAAGATGTTATCCAAACGTTATCAGCAACTTTCCAAGCTTAACTTTTTGTTAAGAATTATTACATTTGATCCCGGTTGAAAATTGCTTAAGGAAACTGCTTATGAGGAAGAAGTTGACTACTTCTATTTGTGATTTATTGAATAAATCGCAAAAGAAAGGGTTAATTATTTAATATAATATATGGTCAAATATCACTGTACCGTTTACCCGCTCCAGCTTTAAGTATCCAATTACAATTTCACCAACTGCTTATTTAACGGGAACCAATTGAATTAAGGCTTAGGGCCTTGATAATGATGTTTATTATTTTTTAAGGTTAGGAAACAAAATCATGCTTATGAGGAAAGTACTATTTCTCCTCTTGTCCGTGCTATTTCTGGGCGGACAGGTCTATGCGCAAAGTCGCACAGTAACAGGGAGAGTCACTGATGCCACAGATGGCTCAGCAATTCCCGGTGCCAACATCCAGATCAAAGGCACCACCAAAGGAACCGTAACAAATCCGGAAGGGGCTTACACTATCCAGGTAGATGCCAATGCTACACTGATCGTATCTTTTATTGGATTTGAAGCAAAAGAAGTACCTGTTGGTAATGCAGCCACTTTAAATGTAAAGCTGAAAACTGATTCCAAAAGCCTGGAAGAAGTAGTAGTAACAGGTTACACTGTAGAGAAGAAGATCAACTCCACCATTGCAGCCTCCAGCATCAGCGGCGCAAAGATCAACAATGTGGCATTGCCCGACGTAAACCAGATGCTGCAGGGTAACGCACCTGGCGTGGCGGTATCTACCAACTCCGGTCAGCCCGGCGCTAAAACGGAAGTACGCATCCGTGGTATCGGTTCCATTTCCGCCAGCAACAGCCCGTTATATGTAGTGGATGGTGTGATCATTTCTTCCGGTGATTTCACCCAGAACACACCTTCCCAGGATGTAATTGCCAACCTGAACCCTGCCGACATTGAAAACGTGACTATCCTGAAAGATGCGTCTGCAACAGCATTGTATGGCTCCCGTGGTTCCAATGGTGTGGTAGTTATAACTACTAAAACCGGTAAAAAGGGCCAGAGCAGAATTAATTTCAATGCCAAATATGGTTTTCAAAACCTTGCGCACGGTATTGATATGATGAATGCTACAGAGCTCCTTGCGTACCAGCGCGAAGCCATGAAGAATGCTACCAAAAAAGACGGTACGCCTCTTTTCACAGCAGAACAGATCCTTGCCAATCGCCCCAACAGCCTGGCAAATATTAACACCAACTGGATGGACGAAGCATTCCGCACCGGTAAAACCCAGTCCTATGGTATCAATGCCAGCGGCGGAAACGAAAAAACACAGTTCTATGCTTCCGGTGACTATTTCAAACAACAAGGTATCCTGATCGGTTCGGACTTCAGCCGTTATAGCGGACGCTTGAATGTGGATCATAAATTCAACGAGAAATTTGACCTGAGCGTAAAGGTGAATGGTAGTTACACAGACCAGAGAAGCGCCAGTGCAGGTAATAGCTACTCATCCCCATTGATGGGAGCTTTAGCCAATTCTCCGTTTATACCTTCCCGTGATGAGAATGGAAATCCTTATAACGGATATACTACCGGGCAGCCAGGTACTACTTCCTGGACTGGTTTTGCTGATATTCCTTCCTCCTACCGCCCGGTATTACGTGGTGGTAACTTCCTGAGTACTGTAAACAGTAACTATAACAGAAGTAATAACACCCAAACAGTTTTCAATGCTGCATTGGGCTACAACATTATCGACGGGTTACGTTTTGTAGTGAAGGGAAATGCCGAGCTGACCAACATCCGTGAGAAACAATGGACTTCGCCTAACTCCTACGACGGCCGTAACTACGGTGGGTACCTGTATAACGTAAATACCAACATGGCGCTGTACACTACCCAGCAGTTACTGACCTATAATTTTAACATAGGTAAAGATCACAGTATCCGCTTACTGGCAGGAAATGAATATTCTTTCCAGAACCGTGTATGGAATTATAGCGCAAAGAATGGCTTCCCGAATGGCCAGGCGCAGGTGCCGGATGCAGGTTCCCAGTACTTCGACATGGCAGGTGATGAAACTTCTTACGCCTTCCAGGGCTTATTGGCGAAAGCGGATTATGATTACAAATCAAAATATTTCCTGAGTGGTAGTTTCAGGAGAGATGGATCTTCCCGTTTCCCTAAAGACAACCGCTATGGAAACTTTTACTCTGTAGGTGCTGCATGGCGCATTACGGAAGAAGAATTTACAAAGAATATTTCCTGGCTCAGCGATCTGAAACTGCGCACCAGTTACGGTATCATGGGTAATGCGGAAGGTTTGGGAGATTATCCGTACCAGCCGTTGTACAGCCTTGTAGGTGCATATGACGGAGGTTCTGTTGCCTACCTGAAACAACCGGGTAACATGGCATTGAGCTGGGAAAAACAAAACCTGTATGATGTAGGTTTGGATATCAGCGTGCTGAAAAAACGTTTATACGGTAGCGTAGGGTACTACGACAAGCGCTCTTCCGCATTGTTAATGCAGCTGCCATTGTCTATGACCAGCGGCTTTGACGTAATGACGATGAACGTAGGTAAAATGCTGAACCAGGGATTTGAAGTAACACTGGGTGGTATACCGGTGGCTACTAAAAACTTCCAGTGGACTTCCGACCTGAACTTCGCAACACTGAAAAACAGGATCCTGTCGCTGGGTGGCCAGCAGTTTATCCCGGCTGGTTCCCGCCAGCGGATTGAAGTGGGCATGCCGTTCGGGTCCTGGTATATGCCGGTTTGGACAGGTGTGGATCCGGCAACTGGTGCAGCTACCTGGGAAGGTGCTGATGGAAAACCAACATCTGACTACAATTCAGCAGTTAGAAAATATGTTGGCCAGGCACTGCCTAAGATCACCGGCGGTTTCACCAACAAATTCTCCTATAAAGATTTCGACTTGTCTGTATTCATCACTTTCAGTGCTGGCAACAAAGCATATAACTATAACCGTTCCTTCCTGGAAAGCGATGGTAACAACACAACCGGAAACCAGGCAAAAGATGCCGGCAGCCACTGGGAAAAACCAGGCGATATTGCCGACAGGCCTAAAGTTATCTGGGGTAACGGTACCAATTCCAATGCCTCCTCTACCCGCTACCTGGAGGATATTTCTTACGTAAGACTAAGAAACCTGTCGTTAGGTTACAATCTTCCGAAAAGCACTTTGAGCAGACTGAAAATGCAGGGATTAAGAGTGTATGCGCAGGCCGAAAACTTATTTACGCTGACAGGGTATAAAGGATGGGATCCGGATATGAGTACCAACCCGATTTCTCCGACCAGTACTGCGTCTCCGGCTACTACTAATGCAGGAACTGATTTTTACCGTTATCCTACTTCAAGGGTGATCACATTTGGTATTAGTGTGGGACTGTAATGAAGTAACATCAAAAATTTAAGTTAATTATGAAATATACAAAACTCTCCATATTGGCATTGGCTGCAGCTGGTTTGTTTTCAGCTTGTTCCAAGCTGGATCAGAATCCACAGTCCTCACTAAATGAAGGCGATGCGGTAACTGAAGGGAACGCCCGTATCCTGGCAAACGGGATGTACGAGCGTATGCAGGCGCTGGAATATTATGGCCGCGACTTCATGATAGTAACAGACCTGGGTGGTAATGATATGAAGATCACTTCCCAGAACTCCAACAGGTTTATAACAGAATTCCAGCTGAACTATACACCGTTAGTAGCGCCGCAAACCAATACTTTTCTCAATGCCTACCGGGTGGTAAACCAGGCGAATGTGTTGATTGATAAACTGCCGGAAACAGAAAAAACCAGTACTATCCGCGGGGAGGCTTATTTCCTGCGTGCGTTGGCAGACTTTGATCTGGCCAGAAGATACACGAGGCCCTATACCAACGTTGGGGCAAAGGTAAATGAGGCCAATACAGGGATTACATTGGTGACGAAAGCAGTGGATGCACCTGGTACATTTAAACCAGGCCGCAGCACACTGGCAGAAACATATGCATCAATCATCAGTGATCTGAAGGTTGCCCAACAAACTGCTCCTGCCGGCAAATCTGAAAATAAATCAGCCAATATTTTTAACGCTACAAAAGATGCGGCTACCGCGTTGCTTACCAGGGCTTACCTGTACAAAGGCGATTGGCAGCTGGTAATTGATGAAGCGGATAAACTGGTTGGTAAGTATCCTTTGTACGAAGCATCTGAGGTGGCAAAAGCCTTTAACCTGGATGCGGCCGGTGCCGAGGAAATATTTTCACTGCGTTTCCTGACTCCCGATGGTAATGGTGCCAATAACTTTGGTTATATGTATGTGCCGGCTAAATTAGGCGGATATGGTGATATAAGATTGACTGATGGGTTTATGGATTTACTGGATCCGAAGGATGTGCGTAATGAGCTGGTGCAAAACCTCGATGGCAGCAACTACCTGATGAAGTTCTCAGGTAATGAGGCTACCGGTCAGGTAGGCCTTGTGAATGTGAAGATCCTGAGGATCAGTGAAGTGTTGCTGAATCGTGCAGAAGCATATGCTGAGCTGGGCAACCTGCAGAAAGCAACAGATGATGTGAATATGCTAAGGGCGAAACGTGGCCTGGATCCGTTTACTGATGTAGCTAATATCAAGGCCGAAATCGCTAAACAGCGGAGATTGGAGCTGGTGGGTGAAGGTTTTGGTATGACCGATCTGTTCCGTAAGAACGGACAGCGTAATATTAAGGATGCCAACGCACTGAGTACGAGGGTTACAGAAGCAAATGATTTCCGTGTGGCTTTCCCGATTCCACAGGCTGAAATGGATGCAAATCCTAACATGGTACAAAACCAGGGGTATTCTAATTAATGCACAGTATAGTTAATAAAAAAGGTGTCTTTTTCAGAAGACACCTTTTTTATTAACTATACTGGATAAGAAGAATAGCCGAAGAAGGTTATCGAGTGATTTATTTCGGAAATATAAATGCAAGGGTGCATGAACAGGGGCTGGCAGTGAACGTTACTACAATAAATATACTATCAGCTTCATCATTTGAATATTAAATATATAATACTGTTAGCTTTGCTGAAAGATTTAATTTTTAATATAAAATATTAAAAATTAACTGTTTATGAATATTATTTCAAATAAATATCTCAAAATGACGTTATTTGGAGTATACATAGGAGTACGGATTTAAAAAAATGTGTGTTTTGCACTAGTATTTTTTAAATTTCCTATATTGCAGAAGAATTTAAACAATATTTAACAAATACGTACCACAGTAAAAAACAAAATCTAAGAACAAAATCTGAATTAGTTGGTGCTTGTGTGGATTTAACCGCCATTTCAAATCTATACCGGAAACAGTTTCTGATATAGTTTCGGAACGAACAGAGGGGAGAAACTGGAATTTGCTTTTGAGAAATAACAATACAAAACGATGGGCTATGAGGAAGACGGATTTACGGAATTAACCTTGGGATAAATAACTACAGCACTCCCTTTTTTATTAGTTAACTGACAATATCTTTCAAATCTAAATTGCTTATGAAAAGAGGACTACTCTTATGGTTGCTAATGGCCATCAGTGTTGTGCAAGCCTATGCACAAACAAAATTAATCAGCGGCAAGGTTACGGATGCCAAAGACGGTTCCG
Organism: Chitinophaga polysaccharea; assembly: GCF_902150045.1. Lineage (GTDB taxonomy): Bacteria > Bacteroidota > Bacteroidia > Chitinophagales > Chitinophagaceae > Chitinophaga > Chitinophaga polysaccharea_A. The sequence goes on along the minus strand of NZ_CABFVU010000001.1, from coordinate 2,023,552 downwards.
GACTCCCTGGTGTATCAGTTGGAATTAAAGGTACAGGTAAAGGCGCTTTAACCACCAATGACGGATCTTTTAAACTTGAAGTTCCCGCAGGATCTGTGCTTGTTTTTTCATTTATCGGATATGCGAGCAAGGAAGTGTCAGTAGGTTCCGAGAACACAATCAATGTAACACTTGGTGCAGACAATAAAGACCTCAGCGAGGTAGTAGTTACAGCGCTGGGTATCAAACGTGAAAAGCGTACCCTGGGATATGCAAACCAGGAAGTAAAAGGTGATGATATCGTGCAGACCAAGGAAGTAAACTTCCTCAATGGTTTACAGGGTAAAGTAGCCGGCGTACAGATCAATAACACTTCTGGTATGCCAGGCGGTGGTACCCGTATTATAATACGTGGTAATTCATCTTTAACAGGTAATAACCAACCATTATTCGTTGTGGACGGTAACCCTATCAGTAACGACCAGATCGGTGCAGGTGATGACGATCCGGTACGTGCAGGTGGTACAACTGCTAACAGGGGCATTGATATTGATCCAAATATCATTGAATCAGTAAATATTCTCCGCGGAGCTTCTGCTACTGCTTTATATGGTTCAAGAGCTTCCGGCGGGGCAGTGATCATCACTACCAAAAAAGGTACTAAAGGAAGAAGCTTTAACCTGAGCGTAAATTCCAGTACTACCTTTGACAAGGCAATTCTGCCTGAGTTCCAGAATCAATGGTCACAGGGAAATAATGGTTTGTTTACAGGATCAACTACTTCTTCCTGGGGAGCAAAAATGGATACACTTAAAATTGATGGTAAACCAGCTACGAAATATGATCCGCGTGATATGTTCTTCAAAACCGGAACAACCCTCGATAATAGTTTAAGCCTAAACGGAACCACAGATAAATCCAGCTATCTGTTTTCTTATTCTTCATTAAGACAGGAGGGGGTGGCCCCTAATGCAGATTATTACAGGAATTCCTTTTATGCCAATTTCTCCACCAATCTGACAGATAAGTTAAAAGTAACTGCGGGCCTGAATTACATTGATTCCCGTAACCACAGGTTAACAGAAGGTAACTCCTTCTCCGGTTATTTGTCCAGTCTCTATTTTGAACCTATCAGCTTTAATCCGCTGCCTTATAAAGATCCTTTATCCCAGAAACAGAATCTGTATGCTCCTGCGAGCACCAACAATCCCTTCTGGGCTGCTGATAACATAGGTTTGGAACTGGATGTACGCCGCTTTATTCCTAACGTAAGCGTGGAATATTCTCCGTTAAATTGGTTAACACTGACAGAAAGATTGGGTGCGGACGTTTATACAGAAAAACGTTTGTACCAGGAAGCTATCGGATCAATAGGTAACTTCCCTAATGGACGTATGTATAACGAAACCATTAACAGTCAGCAAATAAACCACGACTTTTATGCTACAGCGCGCAAAAGTTTTGATAAGTTTGATTTAACCTTTATGTTAGGTAATAATATCATTTCTGAATATTATACTGATGAATTTACGAAAGGTATCGGCTTGTCTGTTGACAACTTCTACGATATTTCCAATGCGGAATCAGTTTCATCCAAAATGACCTATTATAACAGGAGAAGGGTTAGTGCATATGCGCAGGCCATTTTAGAGTATAACAGAATGTTGTCTCTAACATTAACCGGAAGAAATGACTGGTCTTCTTCCCTGCCATCCGGAAATAACTCCTACTTCTACCCATCTGCAACTGCAGCATTCATCTTCTCTGAGCTGCAAGGACTGAAAGACAGTAAGGTATTATCCTTTGGTAAGTTAAGAGTGGGTTATACCGGTATTGGTAATGATGCTCCTCCCTACAGGGTAAAAACACCATTCCTGAAAACATCTATCACAGATGCTTTGGATGGTACCATTATTATACCATTTAATGGAGTAAACGCCTTTTCCCAAAACAATGTACTGGGTAATCCGGGTTTGAAGCCTGAAAGTATCAGAGAGCTTGAAGTTGGTTTGGAATCTAAGTGGTTTGGTAACCGTATAGGCTTGGAAGTAAGCTATTATAATAAAATCAGCCGTGATCTGATCTATACTTCTGAAGTGTCTGCTGCTTCCGGATTTAATTCAGCGATTATCAATGCAGGTAAAATCACCAATAAAGGGGTAGAAGTTACCTTAACCGGCAGCCCGGTACAAACGCGGAATTTCAACTGGAATATTGCGGTGAACTACTCTAAGAATAAAAGTATGATCAACGAACTGTCTGAAGGCGTTGATCGTATCCAGATTGGAGGCTTTACTTCTCCTGGTATCTTCCTCATCGCGGGTCAGCCATATGGTTCCATTGTTGGTTCCCGTCAGGCAAGATACACTACAGGAGAAAAACTGATAAATGCCAATGGATATCCGGTTCAGGATCAGACAGGAGATGCTATCATCGGAAATATTCAGCCAAGATGGATTGGTGGTGTTACCAATACATTATCTTATAAAGGCATCGATCTGTCATTCACATTTGATGGCCGTTTTGGCGGAGACATCCTCAACTTTGATGAATACTATTTAACCGGTTCAGGACAAAGTGTGAGAACAAATAACAGGGAAGGAACTACTATCCTTGATGGAGTAACTGCTGATGGTAAACGCAATACCGTAGCAATTAAAACAGATCAGATTTACTACAGAAACTATTGGAGAACGATGTTTGAAAACGTAGTGCAGGATGGAACGTTTGTAAAACTGAGAAACGTAACAGTAGCTTATTCCTTACCTTCAAAATTGTTAGGAAAAACCTTTATTAAAGGAGCAACTATTTCTGTTGCAGGTAGAAATCTCTGGTTATATGCACCAAACTTTACCGGATCTGATCCTGAGTTGAGTTTATATGGTTCCGGCAGTAACTCTGCAGGCGGTATGGTGAACTTTGTATCACCTTCTACCAGATCTTATAATGCAACTGTGAAATTAACTTTCTAAACTGAGTAATGATGAACAAGAAGATAATTATATCCATATTAGCAGGGGGCATTTTATTATCCGGTGCAGGATGCAAAAAGTTCCTCGATGTAAATGACGATCCGGCCAGTGCTACAAAAGTAAGTGATGCACTTCTGTTATCCGGAGTTGAACTTACTACGGCTTTTTCCATTACAGGTGGTTACCCAGCCAGAACCAGTGCCTTCTGGACACAACAGCTGGCGTATAATCAGGCTGGCCCTGATTGGGATTCTTATGAAGTAACTTCATCAGACGTAAATAATACCTGGGCATTTGACATGTATCCTGCAGTGTTACAGAATCTGAAAACGCTGGAAAGCCAGGCCAATGCTGCCGGGCACAAACATTATGAGGCGGTTGCCAAAATATTGATTGCCTATAATATGGCTGTGACCACCGATTTGTGGAATGATGTGCCTTATTCCAAAGCCTTTGGTGGATTTGGTAACCTGAAACCTTCATATGATTCGCAGAAAGACATCTATACAGCTATTGGTGGTTTGCTTGATGCTGCGATCACTTTGTTGGGCCAGGAAGATAAAACTGTTGTTCCTGATGCCAAAGATTTGATCTTTAGTGGTGATGTTGACAAATGGACTTCATTTGCTTATTTCCTGAAAGCCCGCTATGCGCTTCGTTTAAGTTACGCGCCAGGTAATACACCAGTACAGCAGGCTCAAGCTGCTTTGACTGCTATTGCTAAAGCCTTCCCGGATGAAACAGGAAATGCTGCTTTTCAGTTTACTACTGGAGCAGGTGCTGAATCACCATGGTATCAGTTCGTCCAAAACTGGGGCAGTGTTGTTTCCTCAAATACCTTTATTAATTTCTTGAAGGCAAAGAATGACCCACGTTTAGCTGTTGTTGCAAAACCTGCTGAGAATAGTGGAGAATATGTGGGAAGAGTAATCGGAGCCTCACTTACAAGCCCTGCAGGAAGTGTTTCTGATGTTGGAGACGCATTCAATGCAGCTGATCAGAAAATTAATCTGGGAACTTACGATGAACAATTGTTTATCAAAGCTGAAGCTACATTCCTCGCTACCAACGATATTGCAGCCACCCAACCAATTTTGAAAGAAGCGGTGGAAGCGACTATGCAAAGATTCGGTTTAGACCCGTCAAGTGCTGCTGTACAAACTTATATTACAGCTAACTGTACACTTACTCCTGCTAATGCCTACGAGGTGATTATGTATGAAAAATACATCTCCAACTTCGAAACACTGGAAGCGTATAACGACTGGCGCAGAACCAATTTACCCAAACTGACAGTGGTACAAAACGCTTATTTGGGAATGACTACCATTCCGCGCAGATGGTTGTACCCGGCTTCTGAAAATAACACTAATAAACAGCCACAGCAACCCGGTGTAATGACCGATCGCGTTTGGTGGGATACCAAACAATAATCAGTATTTCATTTAACCAATAATACGAAGCGGCTGTCTCTATAGAAAGACAGCCGCTTTTCTTTATGGTGATCGGAAACAACCAACATTATTTATCAGGAATACAACAATTATTGCAGAAGTATTGAGGGAAATGTGTTCAGAAAGTTGCTATTATAATATCAGCTTCAATAAAGCAGGCTTCATGCCCGCTATAGGACTTCCGGCGGGTAAAACAAGTTATTAATCTTTATAAAAAAAACCTCACAGGGATCTTTCCTGTGAGGTTTTTTTTATAAAGATTAATAACTTACTTCAGCACTTCCTGCAACTTGGCTTCCAGTGCGGGGCCTCTCAGGTTGGCCGCAATCACTTTCCCCTGTGGATCAAGCAGGAAGTTGGTAGGAATGGCATTGAGACCATATAAAGGCACCACTGCTGAATCCCAGAATTTAAGATCACTTACATGATTCCAGGCCAGCCCGTCTGCTTTAATAGCTTCCTGCCATTTATCTTTTGTTTTATCCAGCGATACGCCAAGGATAGTGAAGTTCTTTCCTTTGTATTGCTGGTAGGCTTTTACTACATTGGGATTTTCCTGGCGACAGGGACCGCACCAGCTGGCCCAGAAATCCACCAGTACATACTTACCACGGAACGAGCTTAAGCTGATCATTTTGCCGGATGGATCCGGAAGTGTAAAGTCGGGAGCTACCTGCCCTACTTTTACGGCAGACGGCTCTTCTCCACCTGCAGCATCACCGCCGGCCTGGTTTTTCTCCAGTTCCAGGATCTTATCGGTCATGCTTTTTACCAGGGTGTTTTTAGGAAAACGGGTAGCAAGATTAGTGATCACCTGCTTGTGCGCCACAATTTCTTCCCCGCTTCTTACCTGGCTGATAGCAAATACTGCTGTAGCAGGATTTTTTGTTTTATCTGCCATCAGGAAAAAGCCGTTTTCAAACTCTTTTTCTTTTTTCTGAAAAGCAGCCACCTTAGGTTGGAATGCGCTATCAGGCAGTATAGCGTGAAGACTATCCAGGCTACGCATTTCTTCTGTAAGGGCAATAGATTGTTTGCTGATGTCGCTCATAAACTGCTGCAGTTCGGCAGTTGGTTCAGAACCACTGATCTTCACATCTTCCAGTTTATCGGCATCTCCATCTATTTTCATATTACCGGCATCAAGTGCGAGCAATATAAATTTGCCATTTTCAAAGCGTATGCGGTACAGGCCCTGTTCGGGTACCATTCCTTTCAGTGTGAATTTTCCACTGGCGTCTTTTACATTGGTAGAATCAACTACTTTCACATTGTCCAGTGTCAGTTCTTCCAGTAATACAGCACCCAGTGGTAAATTATTCAGGTGCCCCTCTATTTTAAATTCACCTTTTTCCGTTTGTCCAGCACATCCTGCAAGGAGAGCAGCGGCGGAAACCCATAATAAGTATTTTTTCATGCTACTATTTTTTGAACATTCATCTGACGGATGCCACTCAAGATAGGCTAAATATTTTCAATGCAGATTTAGCCCTTCAGTTTTTCAGCCAGCAATTCGTTGGTAAGTCGCGGATCTGCCTTGCCTTTAGACAGTTTCATTACCTCTCCCACAAACAGTGACATAAGCCCTTTCTTGCCACCTTTAAAAGCAGCCACTTTATCGGGATACTTAGCCAGCACTTCGTCAATGATAGGAGAAATATTATCGGCATTGTTATCCTGTAATAAGTTCAGGCGGGTGGCAATATCCATCGGGTGATCCGCAGGCGCCTGGATCATTTCCGGCAAAATACGGGACGAGGCGATGGAGAAGCTCACCTTCCCGGCGTCTGTAAGCGTAATCAATGCAGCGAGTGCCTGTGGCGTTACCGGGAAATGGCTGATTTCCGCAGAATGCTCGTTCAGCCATGATTTAACAGGGCCTAACATCCAGTTGGCGGCCGCTTTATATTGCGAGGTAACAGCAATAAGACTTTCGTAATAATCTGCGGTAGATTTATCATCGCAAATTACACGGGCATCGTATTCCGGCAACCCGAAATCGGTCGTATACTTACGGATAAGCTCTTCCGGCAATGCAGGCAATGTGGCCCGTATACTATCGATAAATTCATCAGTTAGTTTGAATGGCGCCAGGTCCGGTTCCGGGAAATAGCGGTAATCGTTGGCTTCTTCTTTGGAACGAAGCGAAAAAGAGCTGCCATTGGAGGCGTCAAAGCTGCGCGTTTCCTGTACCAGCGTACCACCGGCTTCTATCAGATCAATCTGTCTTTTTACCTCGTTATCAATAGCCCGCTTTACGTTGCGGATGGAGTTCATATTTTTTACTTCCACCTTTGTACCCAGGGTGGTGCTGCCTTTCAGGCGAACTGAAATGTTGGCATCGCAGCGCATGCTGCCTTCTTCCATATTACCATCACATACGCCAAGATAACGCACCAGTCGGCGCATTTCGGTGAGATAGGCGTATGCTTCCTCACTGCTGTGAATATCCGGTTCAGTTACAATTTCCACGAGAGGCACGCCGGCACGGTTCAGATCTACATAGCTGTCGTGAGTATCCTGGTCGTGCAGTAATTTGCCGGCATCCTCTTCAAGATGAATACGGTTCAGCTGTACATTGCGGGAGCCGGCGTCTGTAATAATGCTGATATAGCCTCCTTTACAGATAGGCGCTGTATGTTGTGATACCTGGTATCCTTTGGGAAGATCCGGGTAAAAGTAATTTTTACGGGCAAAATAGTTGTCCTTTTCAATCTCACAATGACAGGCAAGCCCCAGTTTAATGGCATATTCAGCCGCTTTGCGGTTCATACGGGGCAGTGTACCCGGATGTCCCATTGTAATCGGGCTGATATGTGTATTGGGAGCGCCGCCAAAAGCTGCGCTGTCGCTGCAGAATAATTTACTTTCGGTAAGCAGCTGGGCATGTACTTCCAGCCCGATCACTGTTTCATATTTGCTGTATATATCGCTCATTTTCCGTACTGATTCCCACAAATATATTCAAATAATACCGTGATTTCAGGCTATTTGGTGCCAATAAATCCCTAAATTGAGATAACACATCAAAATTTCTTCTCTATGATCAGCAAGGCCCAGGCAAGTCAGCTTTACCAGGCGCAACAGGTTTATTTCGACTCAGGCGCTACTCTTTCGTATTCCTTCCGGAAAACGCAGTTAAAGCGCCTGAAAAACGGGATCAAAAAGTATGAAGATAAAATTACTGCTGCCCTGCATGCTGATCTGCATAAGCACCCGCTGGAAGCTTATGGTAGCGAGATAGGATTTTTGTATGAAGAAATCAGCTATATCCTGGAAGGTCTGAAACATTGGATGGAGCCGGAGCTGGTGACCTCCCCCTTTGTGACCTATCCCAGCAGCAGCCGGGTGTATAAGCAGCCGCTGGGACTTACACTTATCATTGGCCCCTGGAACTACCCGTTTATGTTGCTGCTCAGCCCTTTACTGGGAGCTATTGCCGGCGGCAACTGTGCCATTATCAAACCCTCCGAACTGGCGCCGCACACCGCAGCAGTAACTGCTGAGCTGATAAAAGATACTTTTGATCCTGCCTATATTACAGTAGTGGAGGGCGATGGCTCGGAGGTGATCCCTGCCCTGATGAGCTTTCGTTTCGACCACATATTTTTTACCGGTAGTATCCCGGTAGGAAAAAAGATCCTTGAAATGGCCGCACCTCATCTAACTCCGGTTACATTGGAACTGGGTGGTAAATCGCCCTGTGTGGTAGATGAAAAGGTGAATGTAACGGTAGCGGCTAAACGAATAGTATGGGGTAAATTCTGGAATGCGGGACAAACCTGCGTAGCGCCCGATTATTTGCTGGTGCACCAGAAAGTGAAAGCAGAACTGGTTACTGCGCTGAAAGCAGCCATCACGGAGTTTTTCGGAGAAGATCCTTCCCGCAGTGACGATTATGCCCGTATTATTAATGCCAGGCGTTTTGATACGGTGGCAGGCTACCTGGGGGAAGGGCATATATTACATGGAGGACAAACCGACCGGGAACAACTGTATATAGCTCCTACCCTGCTGGAGGATGTGGAATGGACGGACCCCATAATGCAGGAAGAAATATTTGGCCCCGTATTGCCCATCCTTACCTATACGGGCCTGCCCCAGGCTATACAGGCTATTAAGCAACTTCCCTATCCGCTGGCGTTGTATGTATTTACAAAGAATAAGAAAACGGAAAAAGCCCTGATAGAACAGGTGCGTTTTGGCGGGGGGTGCGTAAACAATGCGCTGGTGCATCTTACCAATCCTGAACTGCCTTTTGGCGGCGCAGGCTACAGCGGGATGGGAAAATATCACGGCAAATACAGCTTTGATACTTTTACACATCAGAAAGGAATGCTGAAAACTGCCACCTGGCTGGATGTTCCAATGAAATACCCGCCGTTTAAGAATAAGCTGAAGATGATGAAAATGGTGATGAAATAGAAGATTGCAGATGTTGGTATTTTATAGGAGATGGATACCAACACCTGCATTGAAGCTATATATCTGCTTTATTTAATTTTACAGGTAGCTTTATGGTCAGCGTTTTATCCGATCCGTTCCGGCGGATTTTTGCAGATGCATCGCCTTTAACTTTGGCTTGTGTTTCACGATAGGCGTTAGACAATTCTACTGCATTTTTAACCGGTATTCCGGCAAGCTCCGTCACGATATCATCTTTCTGGAAGCCGGCAGCAGCAGCCGGGGAGGAAGGAGTTACGTCAATAACCTGTGCGCCTTCGTTGTTTTCTGTATCCTGTACCCGGAGGCCCAGTTTTTCTTTGTTATCAAAGTTGTGGCCAAACCCCTGGAACCCGCGCGGCATCGGGAAAGAAAAGGACCTGGGCCCATTCTTTGGAAATGTAGATAAAGGCGGATGCGTGCTCCAGCTGTTATCCATTTCTTTTCTTTCATCGAGGGTAACGGATACCTTGTTTGTTTTGGTATTGCGTATATATGTTACCGTTATCTTATCTGCCGGTTTATGTTTGCCGATCTCTTCAAATAATTCTGCCGGCTCATTGATCTTTTTATCATCTACGGAAGTAATGATATCGCCGGTTTTTATTCCTGCTTTATCGGCGGGAGTGCCTTTGGCTACTGATTTTACGGTTACGCCGGTGGCAGCCGCTTTTTCTGTGATCACACCAAGGATGGCTTTGTTCATTACCGGCATTTCTATATCGTCTCCTTCGTCGTCGCCATTGTCGTTGAAAAGATCAAAGCTACCGCCCTGTAAAGGATTACTTTCGAAGCTAAAGGCATTGCCATCGCGGGGCGTAATTTTCCGGCGGAAAACAGAGAGGTCGGAGTCTTTATACTGGTCCAGTTTTTGGCCATTGATGAGTACGTCGCCGTTTTTGATCTCCACGGTCACCTTACCGTCCTTATTGCTTTTGTGCTTGATCACAATTTCATCGAACTCTCCCATCTGGTTTTTGGAGCTGTCTTTTGTTTGCGCAGATACCGCGCTCATGGTGAAGCAGGAGAAACCCGCTATAGTGAGAATTTGCAGTAACCTGGTCATGGTGCTAAGGTATTTTGTTGATTAAATTTAACTAATGCGACAAAATTAAAGGGTGGGTCAGGAAAGAAAAAGTTAAAATGTACGGGAAATAGGCAAAAAAGAAGAGGAATCAAAATAAATGAAGGTGCTGAGCATCGCTTAAACTGCTGCCCAGCCCCCAATTCAGATTCCCGAATAGAAGGAGGGTGTATCGAATGTTGAATTGATCCCCGGGAGTTAAATACTTTTTTGGCGGCACTTCAACATTCGATACACCCTCTTTTTTTCTTCCGGCAGAGACCAACCTAAAAGTAATCCCTTCGCAGTAAGGGGGAAACAGGCTGCAAAACACGTTTTAGCATCGTCAACACCTGTTTACCTTTTAGTCAGACCCTGTTTATGCGTTGAGTAATTTTTTTACTGCAGCTATTACCTGATCAAGTTTATCTGTTTCCTGTCCGCCTGCTGTGGCAAAGGTTTTCTGGCCACCGCCGCCACCTTTGATCAATGGGGCAATATGCTCTTTAATAATCTTTGGGGCTTCCCATCCTTTGGCGGCCACCAGTTTTTCATCTATGCTGAGCGCCACACTGGCTTTCCCGCCGATATTGGCCACAAACAGCAACACATGATCCGGGATCTCGTTTTTAAGCTGGAAAGAAAGTTGTTTCAAACCTTCAGCATTGCTCACATTTACTACCTGTCCAAGGAAGTTAACGCCATTAATACCTTCTGCCTGTTGGCGTATGGTAGCTGCCAGGGCCCGCACTTTTTCCTGTTCCAATGCTTCCAGTTGTTTTTCCAGGGAAGCCTTATCCAGGAGTAGTGTTTCTATGGTTTTCACCGGTTCTTTCGGATTTTTCAGGGCCGCTTTAATTTCTTTCAGTTGCTGCAGCTGTTCGTTCACAAATGCTTCCGCTTTGGCGCCTGTTACGGCTTCCACGCGGCGTACGCCTGCGGCAACTGCCCCTTCGGAAACAAATTTGAACTGGCCTAATTCCCCGGTAGAACTGATATGTGTGCCACCACAAAGCTCCACGCTGTAGGCCGGATCTATGATCACCACCCTTACCGTATCGCCGTATTTTTCACCAAATAGTGCCATGGCGCCGAGCTTCAGGGCTTCTTCCTTTGGCAGCTCGCGGATTACCACGGGAATATTTTCACGTATTTTTTCGTTTACAATAGCCTCTATCTGCGCCAGTTCCTCATCAGTTACTTTAGCAAAATGGGAAAAGTCGAAACGCAGGGCATCTGCATTTACCAGCGAGCCTTTTTGTGCTACGTGCGTACCCAATACCTGCCGGAGTGCGGCATGCAATAAGTGGGTAGCGGAGTGATGGCGCTCGGTATTATGGCGTTTTTCTTTAGCTACAGCAGCTTTTACAGGTGCGCCCGGTTGTGCAGGCAGTTTATCGGCAAAATGTATGGTGAGATTGTTTTCTTTTTTGGTATCGGTAACATGAATTACTTCATCGCCAAAGTGCAGGGTGCCGGTATCGCCTACCTGTCCGCCGCTTTCAGCATAGAAGGGTGTTTGCCCCAGCACCAGCTGGAACTGTTCTTTGCCTTTTGCTTTCACAGTGCGGTACTTCAGCAGTTTGGTGGTGCTTTCCAGTTGCTCGTAACCAACAAAAACAGAATTGGGCGTTTCATCCAGAATTACCCAATCGCCCATATCCAGCTCAGTAGCAGCGCGTGAGCGGTCTTTCTGTTGTTTCATAGCGGCTTCAAAGCCTTTTTCATCTACAGAAAAGCCATTTTCAGAGGCTATCAGGCTGGTGAGGTCGTAGGGAAAACCGTAGGTATCATATAACTCGAAGGCGGTTTTACCATCTACGGCTTTAGCAGTGCTGTGCTGGATAAAATCCTCTATCCGGCGGATGCCGCTTTCAAGAGTCCGCAGGAAGTTATTTTCTTCTTCAAATACTACTTTCTTCACAAAATCCATCTGCTGCTGCAGTTCAGGGAATACGTGTGAAAACTGGGCGGCCAGTACAGGTACCAGGTCGTGCAGCAGGGGTTTTTTCACTTCCAGGAAGGAGAAATAATAGCGTACAGCCCTGCGGAGGATACGACGGATCACATAACCGGCGCCGGTGTTGGATGGCAACTGCCCATCGGCGATGGTAAAGGATATAGCCCTGATGTGATCGGCAATAACACGGAAGGCAACATCTTTTTTATCATCGGTGCCGGTGTATTTTTTGCCGGTAAGCCCTTCCGTGGTGTGGATAGTGCCCATGAACAGATCCGTGTCGTAATTGGAGGTTTTATCCTGCAATACCCTTACAAGACGTTCCAGTCCCATACCTGTGTCAACGTGCTGGGCCGGTAATGGCTCGAGTGACTTATCTTTCAGGCGGTTGAACTGCATGAATACATTGTTCCATATTTCAATCACCTGGGGATGATCGGCATTTACCAGGGTTTTACCGTCAACCTGGCTTCTTTCAGCCGCCGGCCTGCAATCCACATGAATTTCGGAGCAGGGCCCGCAGGGACCCGTATCCCCCATCTCCCAGAAATTATCTTTTTTATTACCCAACAGGATACGGTCTTCCGCAATATGTTCTTTCCAGAAGTCATATGCCTCCTGGTCTTTAGGTAAATTTTCATTTTCATCTCCCTGGAAAACAGTAACATACAGTTTGTCTTTAGGGATCTTATATACTTCGGTGAGCAGTTCCCAGCTCCAGGCAATGGCTTCTTTTTTAAAATAGTCGCCAAAGCTCCAGTTACCGAGCATTTCAAACATGGTATGGTGGTAAGTATCAATACCTACTTCTTCCAGGTCGTTGTGCTTGCCGCTTACCCGCAGGCACTTTTGCGTATCAACCACCCTTTTATTCGGGGGAACCCTGTTGCCGAGGAAGTAATCCTTGAACTGGTTCATACCCGCGTTAGTGAACATCAGGGTAGGATCGTTTTTAATAACGATAGGGGCAGATGGAACGATCTGGTGCCCTTTTGACGCAAAAAAGTCCAGGAATTGCTGTCTTATTTCAGATGCTGTCATAAATATTGATACGAATTAATATGTATTTTATATCTTATAAGCCGTAACCGGGTAGGGGCTTGTAGTTGTATTTCAAGCCCTTATGAAGTAGTTAGAAAATTGACAATCAAAAGGTTGATGTTTTAATCTAATTACAGTAGGTTTGTGCGCCTTATTTTCCCGCCGTGTTAAAGGGAGTGCAAAAATATTGAAACCTGTATGATTATGCAAAACAGGTTGTGTTACCCGGCAAAAATAGTTCAGTGGGAGAAGAAACGCCAACAATACCCATCCATAAGTTTGTACCTCGTGAAATAAATCTGCTGTCATAGCGTTCACTGCACTATGGCGCATAAAGTACACCCTGGTGCATGAAGAAGGTTAAATATTTTTATAATACCCAAACATTAAAATACGAGAAGCTCGTTGTTTCTCTGCGGGTAAAAATCCTGAGAATACTGGGATTTGTATCTGCGGCTATTGTGACCGGGGCTATTTTTCTTTCCGTAGCCTATCGGCTGGTAGACTCCCCAAAGGAGAAATCCCTTCGCCGGGACCTTGAAGGTATGAAGGAAAAATATGATGCGTTGCAGGGGCGGATGCGGGAAGTAAAGGGAAAACTGGCGGAACTGGAAGAACGTGACAATGAAATTTACCGTGTCATATTTGAGGCCTCCCCCATTCCCGACAGTACCCGCATGGGTAAAGTAAAGCGGGATGAAGAAGCGGCGCAGCTACAATCCTTTGCCAGCAGCGAAATCATCGCCTCCACCTCGGTATTGCTGAAAGAACTTGATAACCGCGTAAAAGCACAGGAAGCATCTTACAATGAAATTGATAAGATGGTGAAGAACAAGCAGCAGATGCTGGCCTCTATTCCTGCCATACAGCCGGTATCCAATAAAGATCTTAAACATATTGCCTCCGGTTTCGGGTACCGGATCGATCCTATTTATAAAACCATGAAGTATCACGCCGGGCTCGATTTTGCGGCGCCCAGCGGTACTCCTATCTATGCTACCGGCGACGGCACGGTGGAAGAAGCCAGCCTGAGCGATGTGGGTTACGGCAACCACGTGATTATACGGCATGGATATGGCTATAAAACCCTTTACGGGCATATGCTCCGTATGAAGGTCAAAGCCGGGCAGGCTGTTAAGCGCGGCGATGTACTGGGTTGGGTAGGAAGTACCGGTAAATCGACCGGGCCTCATTGCCATTACGAGGTGATTAAAAACGGAGATAAGGTAGACCCGGTATACTTCTTCTTTAATGATCTCACCCCGGAACAATTTGACAGGATGCTCAAAATGGCAAGGTCAGGAAACCAGTCGTTTGACTAAATCTGTTAGCTTTTAGCTGGTTATAAAGTTTCAGGATGTTATCTTAACCCAAAAAATGAGGGGGGAATGTTACAAGCTACAAGCTAAAAGCTTAACTTCATCTTTGTAAAAGATATTTGTCACCTCGTTTTTTACTACGATGCACCAGCTAGACCTTTTTTCGACATCTGGAGTACCGCATCCTGCCGAAGCTGCGGTAACAAGACCAGTTAAAGTAAAAGCAAAGGCCAGCAGCAAGAAGGCTGCCGTAGCAACCACCATACCTGGGAAAAAACGAGGGCGTAAATCATTGAAAGAGTTATCGGAGGACCCGGATCTGATTATGGAATTGGACAAATTGGTATTGGATAAACAGTATTATTCTATCAGTGAGGTAGCAGCCATGTTTAAGGTGAATACTTCGCTGATACGCTATTGGGAGAATGAGTTTGATATACTGCAACCCAAAAAGAACCGGAAGGGCGACCGCCTTTTCCGGCAGGAAGATATTCACCACCTTAAATTAATCTACCACTTACTGCGCGAAAGGAAGTATACGATAGAAGGAGCGAAGCAGAAACTAAAGGAAGATCATAAGCTGGCCGCCCGTAATTTTGAAATGGTACAGGCTTTGCTAAAGGTACGGGGTTTCTTAACGGAACTGAAAGATCAATTATAAAAACAACATTATGAGATTGAAAACATTACTATTGGGTGGTGGCTTGTTATTCTCGACCCTGGCCTGGGCTCAGAATGAAACAGTACTGAAGGGTAAGATAGATATGAAAACACTGATGAACGATACCTCCACAACGTGGTTCTACAAAGGTGTAAACAGCTACCAGCCTAACGACAATATGCTGAACTATATCAAAACCAACCGCGCCAATTTCAATATGGTAGTGGTAATGGGAACCTGGGACAATACCAGCCGCGAGGTGGTGCCAGCCTTATATAAAGTAATGATCACCGGCGGCAGCCCTGATGAGCAGATCACGATGTTTGCGGCAGATAAGAAACTGCAAACAGATGCACCGGTAGATTATAAAATAAAGAAGTTACCTACCATCATCGTATTCAAGGATGGTAAAGAAGAAGGCCGCATTGTAGGCGCTCCAAAAGAATCAATTGAAGCCGACATTTCCCGCATCCTGCTGAGCAGCACGAAGAAGGAGAAAGAGTAGTGTAGCGGATCGCCTTCGGCGATCCCCTCCGCTCACCGCATGTTGGTGAGCGTCACACTGGTAGAAGTACTCGGCAGTTTGAGCCCGCGAGCTTCCAGCAGCTTTATTACATTCAGGTTAACTGTTTCCCTTAAGGAGTTATACTGAGTGCCATCAATAATATAGGTGTTGAAAATGATCTGGATCACATAGGTATCTTTGGTAAAGTCGTTAAGATTCACCGTAAAATTTTCCAGGATGTTAGGATTGCTGCCCAGCATATGCCGCACATCCTGGAGGAACAGCAACAGGGTTTCCGCGGGAGTTTCCGTTCCCAGCTCCAGTTTCAGGGCCACCCGCTGCTGTGTGCGCAGCGAAAGGTTATCCAGGATACTATCCACCATTTTTTTATTGGGAACTGTTACAAATGTTTTTTCCAGTGTTCGGATGCGTGTACTGCGTAACCCGATTTTTTCCACGGTGCCCTGCCATGAATCCACCTTAACGTTATCGCCTACACGGAATGGTTTGTCAAAGAAGATGATAAAGGAGCCGATCAGGTTTTCTATACTTTCTTTTGCAGCCAGTGCCAGGGCGGCAGCGCCTATTCCCAAACCTGCAACGATCTTTTCTACCAGCCCCGGTCCGAACAGGATACGGATAAAGGCAATGGCGCCCATAATGAATATAATGGCCTTGAAAAAATCGCGAAAGAAAATAATGAACTGGTTATCCGTTTTATCTTCCGTAAGATCCGCTTTCTTTTCCAGTACAAGGGCAACGAAATCGATCAGCCGCAGCATGATCCAGATAATGCTCATGCTCAGCGCCAGGTTCAGTATAGTATTGGTTACATCGTGCAGGGTGGCCTTATTGTAAATATGGACATTAAGGATCTGCGGGAATGTAAAGCGGTCGATGGTAAGCATAAAAGTAACCAGCAGGAAAAAATATTCCAGTGGGCGCAGCAGCAGGCTGATAAAGTCTTTTTCCTCGATTTGCGGCGACCAGTGCCGCACCAGCCGGAACAGGATGGTGGCCAGTCCTTTTGAAATATATCGTTTGATAATAAATACAAACAATAAAACACCGATCAATATCAGGTAGTCCTGTACAGGGTTCTCTAAAATTACTTTGTTTAAAAAATCGTTCATAAGTTACAGCTAAATAATTCTACTGCTTTCCTGGTTAATCAATATTACGCCTGGCTTGCTGCCGGGATTAAAAGTACCATAGGTATCCTGTATGCCCAGGGCCTTTGCGCCATTAAATGTAGCCCATTGCAGTATTTCTTCCAACGGAATTTCCGGAAAATGCCGGCGGATGGTTTTTATTTCTTCCCAGATGGATAAACAGTGATTGGAAGCCAGGCTATCGGTGCCCAGGGTGATATTGCATTGCAGTTGCCTGAACTGTTGAATATCCGGTAAACGGTTCTCGATGTACAGGTTGGCCTGGGGACAAAGGCACCACCAGGTTTCTACAGGTTGCTGCTGCGCAAAGCGGATATCGGCTGAAGCGGTAAAGGTATTGTGTACCAGCAGGATCTTATTCCGGGAAAAGTAAGGGAGATAGGCTTGCAGGCTGTTGGTACCGGTAGGCTGAAAGCTGCTGATATCCATCCCGAAATGCTGGTAGAAAGACAGGAATTCTCCTGTTTTCTGCTGGTACAATTCGTTCTCCGACGGTGTTTCCTGGTTATGAATGCATACCGGCGCATTATCCGGGGTACCAGCCAGTAACCCGAATAAAGTATTGCTGACGGAATAAGGTGCGTGCGGCACAATAGAACAGTGGTGATGGGATCCGTTAATTTCCCGGAACGATGCCAGTACATCCATGCTGTATTGATAGCGGCTGTCGGCGCCGGCAGGAGCTACACCCATACATTCCACAAAAGTGTGGTAGTACATCCTGTTCTGCTGTTTCTTTACCAGGGTGGCCGTACCGTTGCTGATATCGCCCACCGCGGAAATACCGCTTTCCCACATCTCCTGCTCGGCCTTGTCGATAATAGCGTTATAGTCGCCGCCAGCAAGGTGCCTCGATTGCATTACCTGTGTGAGGAAGGCAGGCAGGCCGGTTTTTTCGGGAATCACACCTTTCATATGGGATAATTCCAGGTGACAATGGGTGTTTACAAATCCCGGGCACAGTATTCCATCCAGCTCCCCGACATTTTCACCAGCGTCGGATTCGGCCACAATGCCCGCTACTACGTCATCTTCATTAAGTATTAATACTTTCCCGGGACCCAGCAGATGCGTACCGTTAAATATATCTTTTCCCTTTAATTTGATCTGTTTCAATTACCTGCTGTTTAATTAAGTTAATGGTGTTAATTTTGCAACCCGATTGGCAGTATCATTTCCGGTTGGAAAGGGTACTCAAAAGTCAAATATAATTATGATAGACAAACTGGAAGCTATAAAAGGTCGTTTCGAGCAGGTATCGATGGCGCTTACCAACCCCGAGGTTGTTAGTGATAACAAAAAATTTGGTCAGCTCAGTAAAGAATACCGGCAGCTGGAAAAGATCGTGAAGGCATATGACGCCTACCGTAAATTGCTGGATAATATTGCATTTAACAAGGAAGTGCTGGACAGCGGCGATGATGAAATGCGTGAACTGGCCAAAGCCGAAACAGAAGAACTGCAGGAGCAGAAAGGCGCCCTGGAAGCCGAGATCCGTAACCTGCTGATTCCAAAGGATCCACAGGATGAGAAGAACGCCATCCTGGAGATCCGCGCCGGTACAGGTGGAGATGAAGCCAGTCTTTTTGCCGGTGACCTGTTCCGTATGTACCTGCGCTTCTGCGAGCTCAAAGGCTGGACCACCAGTTTGCTGAGTGAAAACCCCGGATCTGCAGGTGGCTACAAGGAAATAGTGATGGAAGTAAACGGCGACGATGTATACGGTACCCTGAAATTTGAATCCGGCGTGCACCGGGTACAGCGTGTACCGGCTACAGAAGCCTCCGGGCGGGTGCATACTTCAGCAGCAACGGTAGCAGTATTGCCGGAAGCGGAAGAAGTGGATGTGGATGTACGGGAAGCAGATATTAAAATGGATACTTTCCGTTCCTCAGGTGCAGGCGGACAGCACGTAAATAAAACCGAATCGGCTGTTAGGTTAACGCATATCCCTACCGGTGTGGTGGTAGAGTGCCAGGAAGGGCGCAGCCAGCATTCCAACAGGGAAATTGCAATGAAAATGTTACGGACCCGCATATACGAAGCAGCAGTACGTAAACACGAGGATGCTATTGCCTCCCAAAGGAAAAGTCTTGTATCTACGGGCGACCGCTCCGCCAAGATACGTACCTACAATTATCCCCAGGGCCGTGTAACGGATCACCGGATCGGGATGACAGTCTACAATATGGACGCCTTTATGAATGGCGATATTAAGGATATGATAGACGCCCTTCAGTTTGCCGAAAATGCAGAGAAGCTGAAACAGGGCAGTTAATAATCATTGATTTTGATTTTGTGGAAGGATAAGAGCTCTCCCCTGCTGTTATCTTTCCACAAAATTCCGGACAGCTTAATTTGTAATCACATAAAATATCCTACATTTAGTCAGCGGTCACAGGCCGTAGCACTAAAAGAAAACCTTTTCTTCCCCTAAAATTATCATCAAAATGTTAGAGCAATTAATGGACCTCGTCCGCGAAAATGCCCAGGGCGCTGTGGTAAACAACCCTGCAATTCCTAACGAACAGAATGAAGCCGTAATAGGTGCGGCTACTTCTTCCATTGCATCAGGTCTGCAACAGGAACTGGCAAGTGGCAATACTGAAGGAGTGTTGTCTTTACTGGGAGGCGCCAATAGTGATACTTCCAGTGCTAACCCGGTAGTGGGAAACATATCCAATAACTTCATAGGAACGCTCCTGGAAAAATTCCACCTGGATAAAGGCACCGCCACACAACTTGCGGCTACCCTGATCCCAACTGTATTAGGCTCCCTGGTTAATAAAACAAAGGACCCCAATAACAGCAGTTTTAGTCTGGACGGTATCCTTAATTCACTGACAGGCGGCTCTGCGCAGGGGCTTAACCTGAACGGTATACTGGGCGGACTGTCTGGCGGCCTCGATAAGAACGGCGATGGCCAGGTAAACCTGGAAGATTTGAAAAGCCTGCTATCCAACGGCGCCCAGCAGCAGCAGCAACAACAGGCGGGCGATGGTGGTGGAATTGGCGGATTATTAAAAAACCTGCTCGGGTAATCTTTTTCGCTACTTCATTGTTATATAGTCGTATACGTTACTTTTCTATGCGCAATTATTGTTATGTGATTTATGGCTGCAATTTTTTTATTGCCTGTTTATTTCTACTTATCAATATGTTGTGACTCATAAATCAACTTGGCAAGTTATTTGATTACAAGTTTTTCAATTAGTTTTGTTAACGGAATTAATGCAAAAAAAACTTCATGTCTAAATTTATTATGATGAAAAAACTCAATGTTCTGATAGCTGTGGTCTTGTCTGCAACCATGTTGTTCAGTTGTAAAACCTGGCAGGGTATAGATAATACTAAAAAAGGCGCTGCCATTGGTGTAGGTGGCGGAGCAGCCGCTGGTGCAATAATTGGTAAAGCAGCCGGTAACACTGCATTGGGAGCTATTATTGGTGCTGCATTAGGTGGTGCCGGTGGTGCTTTGATCGGTAAGAAAATGGATAAGCAGGCCCAGGAAATAAAAACCGAGGTGCCAAATGCGACCGTAGAACGTGTGGGTGAAGGTATCAATGTAACATTTGATGCCGGCGTTTTATTTGGCTTTGATAAATCCAACCTGTCTGCCGTAGCCCAGGACAATATTAAACAGCTGGCAGTTATCCTGAACAAATATCCTGACACTTATGTGCGTGTGGAAGGTCATACCGACGACAAGGGTACAGATGAATACAACATGGGATTGTCTGAAAGAAGAACTAAAAGTGTAATGGCTTACCTGGAAGCACAGGGTATTGCAAAGAGCCGTATTCAGGGATTCTGGTATGGTGAGTCACAGCCTAAAGTACCTAACGATTCAGATGCTAACCGCGCCATTAACCGCCGTTGTGAGTTCTCTATCTTTGCAAATGATAAAATGAAGAACGAGGCGAAGAAAGAGGCTGGTCAGCAGTAAAAAAAATAATAAAAACACTTATTTCTCATAAGCAGATATATATTCCCCCCTGGTTACAGGGGGGATTTTTTATTTATCCTTGTTAAAGAACAGGTAAACAACAATTTTGAATACCCATACTCCGGCAATAGCGCCTAAAGTATCTGCAACTAAATCATACATATCAAAGCTGCGGCCTATAGCCCAGTATTTCTGGATAAATTCTATTGCAAGGCCATAACCTGCTGCCAGCAAAACCAGGAGCACAAGTGTGGTGGTGGAGATGTGTTTCTTTTGCCAGTAAATAGCAAGGCTCAGGAACAGCACGATGCCGCCGAAAAGGCAGAAGTGAACAAACTTATCAAAATGGATCCTGTCAAGAAATGAGTTGGAGGGAATATCCTTCCCCGGAAGGGTGCACAAAACAAGGATCAGGATGATCCATAAAATAGCTGGTGTATAATATCTCAGAAGTTTCATGATCCTTTTTTAGTAGTAGTAAAAAGGACAACAGGCTTACCGTTCAATAACGTAGCCTGTTGTCCTTGCTTATATAAAAGATTATTTTGGTCAGAATTATTCACCTACCAGCGCCTGGTAAGCAGCAGCATCCAGGAGCGCTTCCACATCAGCCGGGTTGGTAACGGTAACTTTTACCATCCAGCCCTTACCATACGGATCCTGGTTTACCAGCTCCGGAGAGGCCTCCAGCTCAGGATTCACTTCACTAACGGTACCTGCAACAGGCATAAACAGGTCGGACACTGTTTTTACTGCTTCTACTGTGCCAAATACTTCTTCGGCGTTTATTGTTTTGCTCAATGAGTTGATATCTACAAAAACGATATCGCCTAATTCGCGTTGTGCAAATTCAGTGATGCCGATGGTAGCTACATTACCCTCTAATAAAACCCATTCATGATCCTTTGTGTAACGCAGGTTTGACGGAAAATTCATATCAAGTTTGATTTTGAGCCGTAAAAATACAGAAACTATTATGATTTTAACGGCGGGCTATCGTAAATTTTGACTTTCTGCCGACATGCTATTTTTCTCTAGAAGAACAGCCATTTCTTCACAATACGGATTTTCATAGGCACGTCCTGTAGAGGCCTGTCGTGGCTATCGGTTTTGAGCGCTGCAATTTTATCGATCACTTCCATGCCTTTGATCACCTGGCCAAATACAGTATAGTTTTGATCCAGGTGAGGGCTGCCTCCTGCTGTTTTGTATACCTGCCGCTGGTCTACAGGTATTTTGCGGCCTTTCAGCCTTGTTTGCTCCAGCTTGTCCAGTTGTTCATCAGTAAATACTTTGCCTTGCACAATGTAGAACTGGCAACCGGAAGATGCTTTGTCGGGCCGGTCTTCCCGGGCCGCAGCCAGTGCGCCTTTGCGGTGAAATAAATCCAGCTGGAATTCTGGTGGAATGGTATAACCCACATCGCCGTTACCCAGTGTATCGCCCGGAAGGGCATGTTTGGAATCAGGATCACCACCCTGGATCATAAAGTTCCGGATAACACGGTGAAACAGGGTACTGTCGTAGAAGTGTTGCCTGGCCAGCTTTACGAAGTTGTCGCGGTGTTTGGGCGTTTGGTCATACAACCGGATAACCATGGTGCCATAGGGAGTAATTACTTTTACTTTCCGGTTTTTGGCAGCCGCCAGGCTAACAATCAGTAAAAAAAGGGTACTAAGGAGTAACAGTTTCTTCATATGGGTGTATTATGCTTCTTCATGACCGGCAAAGTAAGCAATTACATGCTCTTTCAGGAAGATTTCCTGTTCAGTCATTTCCATTTTTGGAACCGGCTGCGTTTCTTTGAAATGCGGCCATCCGTCTTTATCGTAGCCATCAAGTTCAAAGTAACCACTCTGGCTCAGCAGCGTGCATACAGCCACGTGCATCAGGTCCTGCTTTTGTTCTTTGGTATATTTCTTCTTTAAATTATTTATTTCATTTACGCCGATGAGAAAAAGAATAGCTTCCATATTGGGCGTTTTACCAAATCTTTTGGTAAGCATATCTTCTACAGGTTTCCAGCGCTTCTCAAAATCTTCCATATTGCTGTTACTTTTAAATGATGAGCGTTTTTGCCAACGCCTTATTCCCCGCAAAGGTACGTTATAGGGAAAATATTATATAAATATGCCGGGCTTTATTAATTTAGGCAGCGCCCTAGAATGATTATTTATCGGAAATGAGCCATAGTAGCAAGTTTAACAGCATTTTAACGGCCCATTCACATAGTGATAAGTTTTATTTGACCAGAGAATGTTTATTTTAGCACACCTGAAAAATTATTAGCATGGAAAATACATCGTCCGACATCCGGCAACTGAATGAGAAGATCCACCAGGCAAGCGCTTTCGTGGACCTGCTCACAATGGAGTTAGGTAAAGTAATTGTTGGCCAGCGTTATATGGTGGAAAGACTGCTCATCGGTTTGCTGGCCCAGGGCCACGTACTGCTGGAAGGCGTACCCGGTCTGGCAAAAACCCTGTCTATCAAGTCCCTGTCATCCGCTATCAACGCCAAATTCAGCCGTATCCAGTTTACGCCCGACCTGCTGCCTGCGGATGTGATAGGCACCATGATCTATAACCAGCAAAAGAATGAATTTGTAGTACGCAGAGGCCCCATCTTCGCCAACTTTATCCTGGCAGATGAGATCAACCGCGCCCCGGCAAAAGTGCAGAGCGCCCTGCTGGAGGCTATGCAGGAAAGACAGATCACCATTGGCGATACCACTTTCAAACTGGATGAGCCTTTCCTGGTACTGGCCACCCAGAACCCGATTGAACAGGAAGGAACTTATACCCTGCCGGAAGCCCAGGTAGACCGTTTCATGCTGAAAGTAGTGATCGGGTATCCTACAAAGGAAGAAGAAAAACAGATCATCCGTCAGAACCTGAACCCGGAGCTCTCCACGCCTATCCGTTCCATTATCCAGCCTTCAGATATCCTGGAAGCACGTAAACTGGTAAGGGAAGTATACATGGATGAGAAGATCGAAAAATATATTCTTGATATCGTTTTTGCCACCCGTAACCCGGAAGATTATAAACTTAATAAACTGAAACCGCTGATCGCATATGGCGGTTCTCCAAGAGCCAGTATCAACCTGGCCTGGGCTGCCAAAGCCTACGCTTTCATGAAGCGCCGTGGCTATGTGATCCCGGAAGATGTGCGTAATATATGCTTCGACGTTATGCGTCACCGCGTAGGCTTAACCTACGAAGCAGAGGCAGAAAACGTTACCAGCGAAAATATTCTGAGTGAGATCCTGAATGCAGTGGAAGTTCCATAGCAGGACCGGTCATTTTCCGTAATTAGTAACTCAAAATCTTTCCCATTGGATACGGCTGAAATATTAAAAAAGGTAAGGCAGATAGAGATTAAGACGAAAGGGCTTACCAACCACATATTTGCGGGTGAGTATCATAGCGCCTTTAAAGGACGCGGTATGTCGTTCAGCGAAGTAAGGGATTATCATTTTGGTGATGATGTAAGGTCTATCGACTGGAATGTAACAGCCCGGTTCAACCACCCTTTTGTAAAGGTTTTTGAAGAAGAAAGGGAACTTACCGTAATGCTGCTGGTGGATATGAGCGAAAGCTCCTCCTTCGGTACCAAAAAACAGGATAAACGCGACCTGATCACGGAATTATGCGCTGTACTTGCTTTTTCTGCCATCAAAAATAATGATAAAGTGGGCGTTATCTTTTTCAGCGATGGTATGGAAAAATATATCCCGCCTAAAAAAGGTAAATCACATATTCTTTTCATTATCCGTGAGCTGCTATCGTTTACGCCTAAACGAAGAGGAACAAATATTAAAGAGACCCTGCGTTTCTTTAACAACGCTACCAAAAAACGGAGCATCGTTTTTATGCTGAGCGATTTCTTATCAGGAAATTACCAGGACGCATTGAACATCGCTGCAAAAAGACATGATGTGGTAGGGGTACAGGTGTATGACCAGCGCGATAAAGAACTGCCACCGGTAGGCCTGATCCAGGTAGCAGATGCTGAGACCGGCGCCACCCAATGGGTGGATACCAACGACCGCAGGGTGCGCCAGTATTATGAACAGCAATTTCTTCAGCATTCACAATATTGCAAAAATGCGTTTATGAAAAGTGGCGCAGAATTAGTGAGCGTACGTACCGACGAGGATTATGTGAAAGCGTTACAAACATTTTTCCTGAACAGGGCATAGATATAAAGGAGAGCAAATTAAACATGTATAAACAACAAGTTATAAGGCGTATATTTTTATGTTGCATACTGGGACTGTTATTCCCCTTTTCCCTGCTGGCACAGCAGGCAGTGGATGTAACCGCTAAAGCAGATACCAACAGTATCAGGATAGGCGAGCAGATAAAACTGCAGCTTACCGCCAAGCTTACAGCGCAACAGTTTAAAGACGCCAACTTCAAAGTGCTCTTCCCGGTATTACCTGATTCACTGGATCATTTTGAAGTGGTAACCCGCTCCAATCTTGATACACTGGTAAACCAGGATCAGCATATACTCCATCAAACTTATACTCTTACCAGCTTTGATTCCGGCCATTGGGAAATTCCCCCGATGCACTTTGAAGTTTTCAGCGGCGCCAATGCCACTGCCGACTCTGCAGTGACCCTGCCTATCGGGATAGATGTAAACACCGTGGCGGTAGATACCACCAAAGCATTCAAGCCTATTAAATCGATAAAGGGTGTTGCCTGGAGTATATGGGATTACTGGCTGTATATTGTAATTGGCGCAGCAGCTGTGCTTATTATAGGTGGGCTGATATGGTATTTCCGCACCCGTAAAAAGCCGGAACCGGTTGTGAAAACGCCGGTTGTTTCTCCTTACGAAATTGCTGTCCGCGAACTGAGAACATTGAAAGAAGAGAAAGTTTGGCAACAGGGCGATATCAAGCAATACTATACCCGGTTAACGGATATTTTGCGTACTTACTTTGAGCACCAGTTCAATATTGCTGCCCTGGAGCAAACCAGTGAAGAGTTGTTGCAGAATATTAAACCGGTAACTAAGCTGAACCAGCAAAGGGATAAACTGCGTTCTTTGCTGGCAATTGCAGATCTGGCAAAGTTTGCCAAACTGCAACCCACGGCAGATGAGCACACAGAATGTATGCAGAAGGCCGAAGAAATCCTGGAATGGACCAAGCCGAAAACAGGACCTGCAGAGGAAACCGGTGCGGATACAACCCTGGAGAAAGCATAAAGTCAGCATGGATCTTAATTAAAAATTGATGAATTTTTCAACCTGGAAAAATATTGAATTTGCCTACCCGGCTTTCCTGTGGCTTCTGCTGCTGGTGCCGGTATTAATATACTGGTACTTTGCACGGCGTAAAGGCCGGCAAAGTGTTATGATGGTGTCTTCCATTGAAGGTTTGAAAGGATTGCCGGTATCCTGGAAAATACGTTTCAGGCCCTTATTGCTGGTGCTGCGTATCCTGGCGGTGATTGCGCTGATTGTAGCCCTGGCGCGGCCACAAACCTCCAACACTTCTGAAAGCATCGACAGTGAAGGGATTGATATTGTAATGGCGATCGATATTTCAGGCAGTATGCTGGCGGAAGATCTGCAACCCAACCGAATGGAAGCGGCCAAGCGGGTAGCCACCGATTTTGTGGATAAACGTATCAGCGACCGTATCGGCCTGGTGGTATTTTCCGGTGAAAGCTTCACCCAATGCCCTATCACCACTGATCATGCGGTACTGAAGAACCAGATCATGCAGGTGAAAAGCGGTATGCTGCAGGATGGTACTGCTATTGGTATGGGCCTTGCTACTTCGGTAGACCGCCTGCGCAATAGCCGGGCAAAAAGCAAAGTGATCATTCTCCTTACAGACGGGGTGAATAATACTGGCCTTGTAGACCCGCTCACTGCACTGGAAATAGCCAAGGCATTTAAGATCCGTGTATACACTATCGGCGTAGGTACCATAGGTAAAGCCCCATTCCCTATGCCGATGTCTGATGGCAGCGTACAAATGGTAATGCAGGATGTACAGATCGATGAGCCATTGATGAAAAAGATCTCCAGGGAAACCGGAGGTAAATATTTCAGGGCCACCAATACCAATGATCTGAAGAGCATCTACAATGAAATTGACCAGCTGGAAAAAACAAAAGTAGAGATCACTTCTTATAAGCGTTTCGCAGAACATTTCTTCCTGCTGGCAATGATTGCTTTAGGCTGCATGCTGCTGGAAGTTGTACTGCGTTACACGCTATTCAAGAGCCTGCCGTAGTTGGGCGTAACTTTGGGCATCTTATAAATATGCAAGCAACAGTATATAAATCAACGGGAAGCTGGTATGTGGTAAGAACCGCTACCGGCGAAACTTTCCAGGCCAGGATGAAAGGTATTTTCAAAAAGAATGAAGATATCACTTCTACCAATCCTATCGCCGTAGGCGATGTAGTGGAAATTGTGGAAGATGATAGTGATGCTAACGCCAAGAATGCCATGATCACGGAAATAGGTTCCCGGAAAAATTATATTGTGCGCAGTTCTCCCCATGGTAAAAACAAAAAACATATAGTAGCCGCCAACATGGACCAGGCAATGCTGGTGTGCACAGTAAAGGAACCCCGTACTTCGCAGGGCTTTATTGATCGCTTCCTGGTTACTGCCGCCGCCTATCACATCCCCGTGATACTGGTTTTTAACAAACAGGATATTTACAGGGAAAAGGAAATCGAAAAGTTTGAAGAAATGGAAGCGCTGTACAGCGATATCGGTTACCAGGTATTATTAATTTCCGCTGCTAATGGTGGGGGGGTAGATGATGTAAGGGCGCTGCTGAAAGATAAAACCACTTTAATGGCAGGGCATTCCGGTGTAGGGAAATCTTCCCTGATCAATGTACTGATGCCCGGACTGGAGCTGAGGACCAAAGCTGTAAGTGGATGGAGTGGCAAGGGATTGCATACCACCACCTCTGCTGAAATGTACGACCTGCCTTTTGGTGGCTGCCTGATAGATACCCCCGGTGTCAGGGAATTTGGAATTGTAGATATTTCAAAGCCGGAGCTTTCCCACTATTTCCTTGAAATGCAGCCCTATATTGCCCAATGCCAGTTTAATAACTGTTTGCATATCAATGAGCCCGGCTGTGCCGTAAAAGCAGCAGTAGAGGAAGGGCATATCGATGCCGACAGGTATGTGAGCTACGCTACCATCCTGGAAACCATTGAGGAAGAACAATACTGATCAGCCTTTTCCCGGTTTGCCTAATTCGTCCAGCACTTTTTCAGCGCCCCAGTTACGCCTGGGTTGGGGACAGCCTTTTTTTTGTGTTCTGCAGGCGGTAAAGGCAAGAATAGCTGCCAGGGCCAGTAGAATAACCTTGCGCATAGGATAGGTTTAAAACAGGCGCATTTGTTTGCCCGCCTTACGGTTTTGTTGCTTTATTTCTTTTGTGTAGTAGTTGGAAGCGGGGCATCCTGTTTTTTGCGATGAACAGCTGGCAAACAGGATACTCCCCGATATCAGCAGGCATACTGGTATTTTCATAGGAGGATATTTACCTGCAATATAACATTTTTCTATAACATGAATATTATGGTTCCTTTACTTCCTCTGCATGCTGGTACCAGGATGCGTACATGCTGTAGTTTTTGGAAATACGGTTAATCTCCCCGTTGATAAGCGCCATGTCAATATCCTTCACTTTACGGGCAGGCACACCCGCGTAAATAGTGCCGGGTTCCACGTGTGTGTCGCTAAGCACAACAGCGCCCGCAGCAATAATACTGTTGCTGCTTACACGGGCATTATCCATCACAATAGCGCCCATACCTACCAGCACATTGTCTTCAATAGTGCAGCCATGAAGTATGGCATTATGGCCAATAGACACATTATTGCCTACTATTGTTTTTGTTTTCTGGTAAGTACAGTGAATTACTGCACCATCCTGTACGTTCACGTTTTCGCCGAGGCGGATACTGTTTACATCGCCGCGAACAACAGCATTGAACCATACTGTGCAACCTTTACCCATTACTACATCCCCTACTATGGTAGCGTTAGGGGCCACGTAACAGTCTTCAGGGATTTGAGGAGTAACTCCGTTCAGTGGAATAATGTGCGCCATAATTAAATGTTTTAGTGCTTATATTACAAATATAACAATTACTAATTAGCAGTTGTTTTCTAACTTCGCAAAGAACAGCGTAGTTAGTGATATGAATAACAGGCAACTTTTTTTGCAGCATGTAGCACAAACCTCCGATGCCCCTCTGGCACTGGAGATAGTGAAGGCGGAAGGCATGTATATGTGGGATGTAAACGGAAAACGATATCTCGACCTCATTGCCGGTATTAGTGTATGTAATGTAGGGCATTGCCATCCCGCCGTTGTAAAGGCCATCCAGGACCAGGCGCAACAGTATATGCACCTGCTGGTATATGGCGAATTTGTGCAATCGCCCCAGGTAGCCTTTGCCAGCCTGCTCACAGAGCACCTTCCGGAAAACTTAAACTGTGTATACTTTACCAACTCCGGCGCCGAAGCTGTGGAAGGCGCTATGAAGCTGGCCAAGCGATATACCGGTCGCCATGAAATAGCGGCCTTTAACCGCAGTTATCATGGTTCCACCCAGGGCGCCCTGAGCATCCTCGGGGATGAATACTGGCGCAACGCCTACCGGCCCTTGTTGCCCGGGATTCAGCACCTGGAGTATAATAACTTTGCATCACTGGAGTTAATAACAGAAAGAACTGCAGCGGTGATCGCGGAAAGCGTACAGGCAGAGGGCGGCGTAATAGTGCCACAACGGGAATGGCTACACGCTTTACGGGAAAAATGCTCTGCTGCAGGCGCACTGCTGATACTGGATGAAATCCAATGCGGTTTTGGGAGAAATGGAACACTATGGGCTTTCGAACAGTTCGGTATTGTGCCCGATGTTTTATTGCTGGGTAAAGCACTCGGCGGAGGTATGCCTCTGGGCGCTTTTATTGCCTCCCGAGATATTATGTGGACGCTGACCAACAACCCTGTATTAGGCCATATCACAACGTTTGGCGGGCACCCGGTTAACTGCGCCGCGGGCCGCGCCGGCTTCCAGGCTTTGCTTGACCAGCACCTTTTGCCAGAGGTGAATGCGAAAGGACAATTGTTCCTCGATCACCTGAAACATCCGGCCATAAAATCAGTGCGTTCGCTGGGCTTAATGATGGCAGTGGAGTTTGAAAGTTTTTCCGTAAATAAAAAGGTGATCGACTATTGCATCGATAAAGGAGTGCTTACAGACTGGTTCCTTTTTGCCGCTGAATGTATGCGTATTGTACCTCCGTTGATCATTACGCCCGAAGAAATTAAATGGGCCTGCAGCATTATCTGCGAAGCAGCAGATAATATATAACTATATAACAAGGCTAAATAAATAGTAAGCATTCCTTACTATTTATTCAGGAATTCAACCTGCTGAAAGTAAGTGTAACCCGTTTGGAAAATAATTCTATGGCATCATTTCCGAGAAAAGATAAGTAGTAATAATATTTTCCCTGTGCAGTTATTTCGTGAAGGTTATTGTTGTACTTAAATTTCCCCCGGTAAAACTGATCAAGGGTACTGCTATCTGCGGTTCTTTCCGGGTGAATGGAAAAACTGGTGATAGTTGCCTGGTGAAACTCGGCAATGATTTTAAAATCGTCGTTTGTAAATCTTAACTGTAGCAGTTTTTCTTCAGGGTCCAGTTTAATTTTTATGCATTGATAATCATTATGCAGATCATAATAGTTACCATCTATTTCTCCCTGCAGGATGCTTTCAAATAACGGGGTATGTGTTACATCTTTCATGACCAGCAGTTTAAAACTGTAATTTGAAACTACCGAATACACCAAAACGTTTGTTGGCAGGTTCTCCCGGTGTTACATCCGGTGTTACTCTCCAGATAAAATCTACCCGGAGGAATTTAAAGATATTTTCTATACCGGTACCCAGCTCCAGGTAAGGATCGCCCTGTAAGGTTTTGAAAGCAAAGCCGTTGTTGAGGTTCAGCTGTTTGTTGGATTCAGACAATGAGCCTATCACCCCTTTGGCGGTCCAGAATTGCCGCCACTTCAGCTTTTTAATCAGCGGGATATAACCAAAAATACCATTGCCAATGGTATGTTCCACATTAAATCCTGCGTATTGATCACTGATGAATTCGAAGCGGTTCATCATGTTGAATGCATATTTGTTGTAGTAGTAAATTTCATTACCAGGATGCACTTCGAGCGAAGTATAAGGCACAGTACCAAAAATTTTACCACCAAAAACATTATAGTAAAAGGAGCCGAAAGGCGGCAGTTTAACATAGTCCGATACACTGAGTGCAACACGCTGATATTTTTGCCCGCTGTTGGCAATACCGGGTATGCCGGCAGCTAATTTCAGCTCGGCAATAGGGTATTTACTGCCAAGACTGATCCGGTAATAATTTCCTTCCAGGAACTGTTCGTGGAAAGCATAACGGAATTTTACTTCTATTTCCGTATTGGTCAGCGGATCACGTCCATCGGGTGCTTTGGGATAAAACGCAGCGGTAGGAAGCGGTTCAAACGGCCTTACTTGTTTATGCGTCAGCGAAATCTGGTGAGAGAAGCCGCTGTAATATTCCTTGAAGAACTCAAAACGTTTTTCATCTACCATTAAAAATTTTTGTGGCACGCCGTTTTTACGGATGGCCAGGGTAAAGATATTATCTGTACCTACTTCATCATAATAGTGAGTGCCATTGTCGAGGTCTTTGGTATAAGACGCATACAGGTAAGTACGCGGATGTCTTTTCAGCAGCCAGAGGGCCGACATTTTACCTTTATACACATGATCCGAGAATCCGTAGGCCAGGTAGCCATACAGGTAAAGATCCTTGTTGAACTTGGGAGTGGTGCCAAGATCCAGCCGCAACCGGAATCCTTCCAGCCTGTTTTGAGAGAACAGGTAATAGTAAGGTCCCCATTCAATAGGCCCAAAAGGTTTATAGCCGGTGGCCAGGAAGCGGATGGTATTGGAATAACTGCGGAAAAGCGGCATTTTCTGGAGAGTATCCACCATTTTATAAATGCCTTCTTCGTTTTTGCTGAGATTTTCCGGGCGGTTATCCATCCAGAAATCATCTTTCCTTGCCCTTGCACTATCCAGCACTACTACATTTTCAGGATATTTTTTATTACTGAAGATGTTGGTGGCAGCGGTATCATTCGTAATTACATCATCGTAAGTCGTGGTTTTACGACCTATGAAGTCGAACGTTTTACCGGGCTTAGGGCTCGGAGCCCAGAAATCGGCGATGAATTTATCTTTATAGAGGAACCAGGAACTGTCTGGCAATTGCCGGAATTCCTGTACCATACTGATTTTGCGGACAAAGTTGATATTGGCGTCCCGGGGCACCGACAGCGTGGTTTTCTGCACAGCATAGGTAGTATCATGTACCCATATATCGCCAATAAAAGTATTCTCCCCTTTACGTTTAGGCGTGAAGTTTAGTTTGATGAAACGCTGGTTATTTACATACTGCGTATCAGCAATGGAGTAATCGTAGTAGAATGCGCCGTTATGGTGAATAGGGCTTACAAACTGTTTATCAAATACCGGGATGAAATTGTCGTAGATATTTACATTCTGGTACATCCCTCCCAGGAATTTGGTAACGCTTTCATTATCTATACCCGATGTGCGGGCAGCTTTGATTATTTCTTTTGTTTTACGGGGGCTCGACTGGAAGTAGTAGTCCGATAATGATTCCGTAAGGAAAATAGGTAGAAAGGGTTTGTCTTCAGACGTGCTGTCTATATTATCGAGAATAAACGCAAATGGTTTGGTGAAGCGGTTTTTGCCGAGTTTCTCTTTGTTGAGATTCTTCATATCCAGCTCCAGCTTATTATACACCTCGTATTTGTAGTTGTCGAGGCGATTGTAATTATTCTCCGGTTTGTGCTTAATGATCTGTTTCAGAAGGATGAGCGCCCAGTTTACGTTCGCTTTTACTTCGTATGTTTTCAGGGAAACATCTGAGCGGGTTACCTCGAAGTTGATGACCTGTTCCTTTTGTTCTTTGTTCACCGGCAGTTTAAGGATGTTGTATCCCATTACCCTGACCAGCAATGAATCTGATGGGATAACATTTAGTTCGAACAGGTATTTCCCTTCCGCATTGCTAACCATACCTGTTTGGGTATGCACAAACTGAAGAGTGGCGAACGGAATGATTTCCTGTGAGTGCGCGTCTCTGACCACTCCACTAACCTTGTACTGCTGCGCCATCAAACCCGAACCCCAACCGCTTACGCCGATGATTATTGCTAATATTCTTTTCCAGCCAACCATATCTGACAACAATATTATAGTATTTATCGCTATTCTGGACAGATGGTATCCTATAGGTAACGCAGTTATAACAAAAAATTATATTTTGTGATTCAAATTTTTCTGTTAGCTTTGTAGTGCAAAGTACTTTTTTGTATGACAGACCAACAACATCTGGAGGCATTAACGGATATCAAGCGGATGATGGAGCGCAGCAGCCGTTTCATTTCGCTAAGCGGGTTAAGCGGCATTTCTGCCGGCGTCTGTGGCCTGATCGGCGCATTTATTGCCAACACCTGGCTGAATGAATATTATTTCCAGTGGAATTCCACCGGGGTGCATAGCCATTCAGATTTCATGGAGCTGAAATTCCGGTTAATTGTTTTGGGATTCTCTGTATTGGCAGCTGCGCTTATTGGGGGCACTTTTTTTACCTGGCGGAAAGCGAGGAAAAATAATTTGCCCATCTGGGATCTGACATCAAGGAAAGTGCTGATCAATACAGCGATCCCCTTGGCTGCAGGCGGTGCGTTTATAGCGGGTTTGTTATATAATCACCTGGAAGTGCTGGTAGCTCCCACCTGTCTGGTGTTTTACGGGTTGGCAATTATTAATGCCAGTAAGTATACTTTGCCGGATGTGAAGTACCTGGGGATCTGTGAAGCAATTCTTGGTATACTTAATCTTTTCTATTTGAGGCAGGGGCTTTATTTTTGGGCCATAGGTTTCGGTTTACTACACATCATTTATGGAGCCCTGATGTGGTGGAAATATGAACGGAAAGGGACAGTTTAATCAATCGCATGAACCCGATAGGTAACTTAAATAAGATTTTCGAGAGCCGTATACGCCTGGGCGTTATGAGTGTATTGATGGTGAACGAGGAAGTTAATTTCAACGATCTTAAACAGATGCTGGAAGTAACGGATGGTAACCTGGCGTCGCATCTCAGTACGCTGGAGGAGAACGGGTATCTCAAAGTGCATAAAGGTTTTATTGGCCGCAAAACCAATACTACCTATGCTATTACCGCGGCAGGCGAGAAGGCGTTTAAAGGCCATCTCGCAGCGCTCGAACATATGATCCGATTCACTAAATAAATTTTTTTTGTCTTATTACTTTGAAATACAAAGTACTTTCTAAAAACAAAAAACATGGAACCTTCAACAAACGACTCTCCTTCTTTCTTTGACCGTTACGCCTACGCTATTAAAGCGGTTATCATTTTTGTACTGATGCTGGTGTTACTTATTCCAGCTACTTTAATTCAGAACATTATCTGGGAACG
This sequence comes from Chitinophaga polysaccharea, assembly GCF_902150045.1. Classification (GTDB taxonomy): domain Bacteria; phylum Bacteroidota; class Bacteroidia; order Chitinophagales; family Chitinophagaceae; genus Chitinophaga; species Chitinophaga polysaccharea_A. The sequence goes on along the minus strand of NZ_CABFVU010000001.1, from coordinate 1,989,427 downwards.
CCGCGACCGGCAAAACGAGGCTACCCAGGAAATCAGCAGCCGCTGGGGCGGCGAGCAGAATATTACGGGACCTGTGCTCGCCATTCCGTATAAGGGAAAAAGCACCTATGTGTATCTTCTGCCGGAAAACCTGAAGATCAACGGGGAGCTGCTGCCGGAGAAACTGCACCGTGGTATTTTTAACGTAGCGGTGTACAATGCCAGGCTGCAACTCAGCGGCGCGTTTAACAGCAATGAGCTGTTAGCCCTCAACCTCCCTCCTTCCGCCCTGGATTGGGAACATGCATCGTTGCTCATTGGCATCAGCGATCTGCGGGGTATTGGCAACCAGGTGCAAATGATGTGGAATGGTAAGAACTATGCGTTTAATCCTGGCCTGGTGAGTAACGACCTGTTTGATAACGGTATTCAAACACCGGTATCCATTACTCCCGGCGACACCGGCGTCCTGGGAGGTAATTTCTCGCTGGAACTGGGAATAAAAGGCTCCGGCCGGATCAGCTTCTCTCCCATTGGCAAAACCACCACAGTAGGCATCAATTCCAGCTGGACCGACCCGGCATTTGATGAGGCTTTTCCTCCTAAAACCCGCAGGGTAGATGATAAAGGCTTTGCTGCCACCTGGCAGATACAGCACCTGAACCGCAACTATCCCCAAAGCTGGGAAGGCAAAAAATTCAATATTCATTCCGCTGATTTCGGGATCAGGTTATTTATGCCGGCAGAAAGCTACCAGATGTCTATGCGCGCAGTAAAGTATGCTATTATGATCATTGGGTTAACCTTTTTTGTCTTCTATTTTATTGAGTTATCACAGCGCCGCGCCCTTCATCCATTGCAGTATGCCCTCATCGGGCTGGCCCTTGTTATTTTTTACACCCTGCTCATCTCTATTTCAGAACAAATTAACTTTACTATGGCTTACCTGATTGCCAGTGCGCTTACAATAGGTCTGATTATTGCATATACGGCAGCTGCCTTTAAAAGCATTCGTATTGCATCGGGTATCGGGGCTACACTTATTATCCTTTATGGATTCATTTATGTGATTATCAGTGCAGAAGATCAGGCGCTGCTGATGGGAAGCTTAGGACTCTTTATTATCCTGGCCCTGATCATGTATTTCAGTACTACTATCAAATGGGATAAGTTAGGACAAAAGAACACCAATATCCAATAAAAACTAACATGGGAAATTCATATATCAGCAAACGGTTAGCCAGCTTCGGATACGCATTTAATGGTATTGCCGCTTTTTTGCGCAGCGAGCCACATGCACGTATTCACGCCCTGGCTACCATAGTGGTAGTGGCAGCCGGTTGCTGGTATAAAATAGCAACGCCGGAATGGATCTGGATCATCCTCGCCATTACACTGGTGTGGATCACAGAAATGATGAATACAGTGATAGAAAAAATAATGGACCACCTTTCGCCGCAATTGCATCCTAAAGTGAAATTCATTAAGGATGTAGCTGCCGGCGCTGTACTGGTAGCGGCCATTGCTGCCGCTATTATAGGGGCTGTCGTATTTATTCCCTATATTTTTTAATTATCTAAAAGTAACCATATGCAATTGAAGAGAACCATCCGTTTATTACAACACCGTATAGGCCGGTCGCGGCACCAATACACCCTGTATACCTCTGTGCTGTTCAGTTTGGCGTTGCTGTTTTTCCGTGTAATGCATACCGGCAGTTATTTGCGGGTATCTCTGATCTGGAATCTTTTTCTTGCCTTTATTCCTTTTGCCATTACCGGCTGGATGGAGAAGCATCCGGAACAGGTAAAGAACCGGTATAACTGGTATGGCTGCTTCATTGTATGGCTGCTGTTTATTCCCAACGCCCCTTACATACTCACGGACCTGTTCCACCTGTTTGATGGCGGTGTGCCATTATGGTTCGACCTGTTCGTTATTTTTTCTTTTGCCTGGAACGGCATGATGTTCGGATACATGTCTATCCGCAGCATGGAAAAAATGTGGAGTAACCGTCATAGCCGCTGGCCGGCATGGCTGTTCACTTTCCCTGTTATGTTCCTCTGCGGAATGGGCGTATATATAGGCAGGTATTTACGTTACAATAGTTGGGATATTGTGAAAGACCCGCTCACCCTGCTGGGCGACATGAGGGATATTTTCCTGCATCCCGTGGAAAACCGGCATGCCTGGGCTTTTACTATCTGTATGGGAATATTCCTGAGCTTAATGTACCCGCTGGTAAAGAAGCAGCATGCGTAGTTAGCGCCTTCGGCGCTTTTAAATAGTCCTGAAACACTGATTACGCTGATTTTGATGATTAGCTTGATCTTTTATTTTTGACTGATCATATTTGATTTTAAAAGTTAAGGGAGATAGAAGTAAATACTTACTTCTATCTCCCTTAATCATTTTATAAAGTATCAAAAAATCAGCGTAATCAGTGTTCCAGGCCGAAGGCCTTTACCTAGAAATCAACCCCCATACCGAAGTACCAGATCGGGCTGCCCCTGAAAAACGCTACAGCAGGCCAGCCTGCATCAGCACGGAGGAAGTAACCGGCAATAGTGGTGCGTGCACCAAAACCATAACCACCTACAAACGGCCCGAGGAAGCCTTCTTTGATACGGCTAGTTACACCCTGCCCATCATCATAAGTAGTATAGTTCGCATCTTTAAAGCTCAGCTTTTTATTCCATGCAGTACCGATATCAACAAAGGAAGTTACCTGGAAATTACGCAGGAAAGCAGAGTTGATGGGTTTGTCGATGAATGTGGCAAACACCGGTAAACGGAGTTCTGTGTTCAGCAACATCACGTTATTACCGTTTCTTGCATTCTGCTTGTAACCACGCAGGTTGCCGGCCAGGGTCTGGAAAGCATAGTTTTCACTGAGATTTACAGGGTTCCTGGTATTGATCTGCGGATTCAGCCAGTTATCAATACCGCCCAGGTAATACAGCAGTTTACGGGTACCCCACGACATATCCATTGCAAAGCGGGTGGCCCATATAAAGTTGCGATAAATTTTGGTATAGTGGCGGATATCCACTCCCATATTATAAGTAAACCTGCCCTGGGCAGCGGGAGCATCTTGGTTGAACCGCTCGTTCAGTCCGCCGTTGGTGAGCTGTGCATTGGTTTCTCCGTAAATTTTATAACGGGTACCATTCCAGATATTAATAGCCGGGTTAATGGTATTGTCGTACACGTATTCCAGGCGCATTAATGCGTAGGTTTCCTTGTAATCCTTGTTTATCAGGGATGGTTTGTCTACCGCCTGCATCACCAGCTTGTCTGTACGGATACCGGCCGATAAGCGGATGCTTCTCACCTGGTCAAAAGGATATCTCATTTCTCCCTGGTAGATGTTGGTGATCATTTTGGCAGGGATAAAAGCGGAGTCGTTACCAAACTGATCGCGGAAAACAAACCCATTGTTCTTATCTACTTTGCGGTAGTAGGTAAATTTATAGTCGAAGCGTTTCTTCAGGTAACTGGCCGAAAAGAAATACTCAGAGCCCTGCAGGGAAGACGGGATACGGAAGCCGCCATTGAACTTCAGATCTTCAAATAAGTCGCTTACCCCAATGCGGATCAATCCGTTCACCGGGTCGGTAAGGCGGATAGGGCCGCTCGGCGGACCGGTAAACGGTTGGTATTTATTTATCAGGATAGAGTTGTCCAGTTGCAGGATCAGGTAATCGGAGGCAAATTTGAATTTATAAGGGAACAGTTTCGATTTTTTAAGGATCGATTCATCCTCCTTTCTTTTTTCAAACAGCGCAGGTTCATTTGCAATAATAGCGGTGGAAGTATCTGCCGGCTCATTACCAAACTCATTCTGGAAGAAGTTAGGATGCGTAGAGGTATCCTTCGTTGGCGCCAGGTAGGTAGGCAGGCCTAAACGTAAGCTGTCTGCATGCATCTGTGCTCTTCTGAAATTGGTGTTTTTTGCCGTTATATTCCTTTTTTTCAACACCACGGTGTCTACTTTCAGCTTCATCAGGCGTTTGATATCTGCATATTGCACCACTTCTGATACTTCTCCTTTTTCGCCGGTGATCCTTGATTCCTGGATACCATAAGGGTAATTGGAGATAGGGAAAGTGTAGGTAGAATCTTTTGTGATGGTTACGGCTTCTACAGAATCGGGGGCTGTAGAGCCATAGGCTGCCAGGGCGGAATCCAGTTCTTCCTGGTCAGGGTTATGGAGTATTTCAGAGCCCACATAGAAAAGGGAATCCACGCCGTCGGCCTGCGATTTGAAGAAACCGGCGTAACGGTTACGGATACCGTTGGCATCAGAAACAAAGGTAAAGTGAGTGGTATTGTATTGCATAGGCAGTTTGGCATTGCCATACTGCAGGTCGGTCAGCTGGGTGATCTGTTTCTCAGAGCTTTTGTTCCAGTTGTCGACCATGAATATATTGAATGGCTTGTTCATCAGCGAGGTATCGCTTCCTCTTCCTTTAGGGCCTGGCCTGTTGGAGGAGTAAAGGATACCGCTTTTGCCGGGAAATGCGGCAAATGACGGATCCAGGTCATCATACACATCGTTGGTGATCTGCTCTGTTTTGGAATTGCTGATGTTGTAGGTAAAGATATCTGTATGCCCGTTTTTCACAGCCGAAAGCAACAGGGTGTTTTCCTGCACTGGCATGTATTTAAAGTCTATGACCCGGTCGAACTGGGGCAGCTCCTGGCGTATAGTCGTACGGGTGATAAGGTCATAGATCATCAGTTTGGTTTTGCCTTCATGTTCGTACACCACGGCCAGCCGGTTACCTTTTGTATTCCATGCCATCTGCGGGTAGTTCGGATCTACCTGGTTGGCCAGTTGCATTACGCCGCTATGCAGCAACACTTTGGGCTTGTTCCAGCCAAGCTGGATCTGTACCCTGTATACGCCTTTCCGGAACTGGACTACAGCGTAGGAATTATTTTTAGGATTAGGGTTGAAGCGGTAATAATCGGCTTTGGGCGTAATTTCCTGGGCTACAATAGTGCGGCCTTTGGCGGAAGTTTTCCTTCTGCGGTTATCTTCCTGGAATCTCTTCTGGTAAAATACAAAGAAATCCTTGGTGGCATTTTTGGGGGTTTTGTTCAGCACCTGCTCAAATCCCTTTTTCAGCCCGCGGTTGATGCGGGTGATATACATCAGGTAAGGCACGGCATCTTTTCCGTATTTGCTTTCCACGTAGTACCAGAATGCCTGGCCTGCCAGGAGGGTATGATCATAGGCAAGGGCGTTGAAGTTGCTGTATTTGCCAGACATGATGATGAGCTTCAGTTCTTCATCCTGTTTGGCGGTCCAGTTTTCAGCCGCATAACCAATAAAGCCGTCTGTGAACCATTTTGGGAAGTCGATCAGGGCTGCATTACCGGCAAATTCGCCGATATCTTCCCCAAATAGCAGTGTTTCCAGCATAATACGGGCAATTCCCTGCCGGATCTGGCGGCGGAGGTTCTCGTGGTTGCCATCAAAATAAACGATCATTTTATTGCCCACCAGTTTGGTGACCCCTCCTGTATTCTGCCAGTCCACGCCAATCCCGATGTTGGACTGCTTCATTTCCCCGAAAGAGTTGTAAACCACAATATTAATACGCTGCCTGGGGTTTGATTCCATGAACTGTTCCAGCTGGGGTAATTCCTTTTCGGCTACCTGTGCCGCATACTTACCGAGTTCCAGCCCGTTCTGGGCGAAATAGGTATTGAAATGGCGGCTCTGATAGTATCTCCATTTAAAATTCTTGAACTGCACACGATTTTGTCCGAATTCTACTGTATTGGTCTGGGCCTGGGATACTATCGTTCCAAGTAATAGGGTACCGTGGAATAATAACCTGGTAATAAATCTGTTCATACAGAAAGTATTGATAATATTGTGATCTGTTTTAAAATTAGCCTAAAAAAATCGGGTTACAATGATTGAAATACAACAATTCACTTTTGGCCCCCTACAAGAAAACACTTTCCTGCTTATTAACGGAAAAAAGGAATGTATAATTATAGACCCAGGGTGTTATTTTCAGGACGAAAGAAAAGAATTATTACAATATATACAAACACAGGGATTAAATGTTATAAGATTATTGAATACGCACTGCCACTTTGATCATATATTCGGTAATAAATTGGTATCGGATACGTATAAGGTGCGGCCTGAGTTTCATGAGCTGGAACAGCCTGTACTGGATAATTCCCAGCGGGCGGCAGGGATGTACAACATCCCGTTTGATCCCTCCCCGGAAGCGGGCCGCTACCTGGCAGAGGGGGAAAAGATCCTTTTCGGTACCGATGAACTAACGGTATTGTTTACCCCTGGCCATTCTCCGGGGAGTGTTGCCTTTTACTGCCCGGGTCAGCATTTCGTGATAGGAGGTGATGTGTTGTTTTACCAGAGCATTGGCCGTACGGATCTCCCGGGCGGTAATCATGCTACCCTGCTGAAAACTATCCGGGAACAGTTGTTTGTATTACCGGATGAGGTAAGGGTATTCCCCGGCCACGGGCCGGCCACCACTATAGGTTTTGAGAAAAAACACAACCCCTTCCTGGTGTAGTGGCTTATACTTTAATAAACTTCCCGATCACCGGTAACCGGGCAAACTCCTTCTTCTCCATACGGAAAATAAACCAGGCATACGCCGCAAAGAAAGCCGTTGCCACTGCGAGGGGAAGGGGCTTGAGGGCATATATATCTTTAGGCGACAGCACTGTCGCATTGAGCCAGCTGAACAGGTAGTAAATGCCGGTGGCCAGCCCTGTGTAGGTAATTAATTTGGGAAGATGATAAGGGATCGGGTAATACTTCTGCCCCAGTACATAGCAAATCACCATCTGTATAAAATAGCATACCATGGTGGCCAGCGCAGCGCCATAGTATCCCATTACCGGGATCCACCAGTAGTTGAGCAGAAAGGCCAGCACGGCAGTGATGATGGTGATCACCGCGCCTGTTTTGGTGCGGTCAGTAAGCTTAAACCAGATAGTAAGATTGTAATATATACCCAGGAACATGTTGGCCAGCAGCAATACCGGTACAATACGCATGCCCTGGTAATAGAAGGGCATCCGCAGGAACGCCTTCCATATATTCAGGTAAAGGCTTACAAACAGGAACATAAAGCAAAGCATGATCACAAACAGCTTCATGATCCGTGCATACATTTTCCTGGGATCCCCGCTTTCTGCCTGTTTAAAGAAAAAAGGCTCCGCCCCTAACCGGAATGCCTGTATGAACATGGTGATCAGGATAGCCAGTTTATAGTTGGCGCTGTAAAGGGCAATAACCTCCTTTTTTGCCTCCATGTCATTGCCGGGCAGGAACTGGGGTAAAAACCAGGCCCTGTCGAATGTTTCATTTACCATGCCCGCCATGCCCACTATGATCAGCGGAAGGGCGTAATGCATCATCTGTTTCCATAACCCGGCATCAAATTTCCATTCGATTTTACGGATCTGGGGCAGGAATAACACCAGCGTGAGGGCGCTGCCCAGCATATTGCTCAGGTAAATATAACCCGTCTGATCGCTGCCGCTTTGCAGGTCCGGCAACCAGTGATGACCTGCAGCGTATAGTTTGGGACAGATCACCAGGAAGAAAATATTGAAAAAGATAGTAGTAACTATACCGGCTATACGAATTGCGGCATACCTCATAGGCCGCCCCTCCAGTCTCAATTGTGCAAAAGGAATGGCTGTGAGCGCATCAAAACCCATCAGGAGCACTACGTAAGTGTAATAAGTAGGATGTCCGTTGAGCCCCGCAAGTTCCCCGGCGTAGGAATTAATGACCGGCGATCGCAACAGCAACAGCAAAATGGTGATGCTGATGGTGGAAAGCAACAGGGAAATGGTGGAAGTGCCCAGCACATGCGCCTGGTTCTCTTTTTTTGCAAAACGAAAGAAAGCCGTTTCCATACCATAGGTGAGCACAATATTGGCAAACGGGATATAGGCATATACGTTGGACATCTCCCCGAAAGAGGCACGGGTCAAGATGGTCAGATAAAAGGGCGTAAGGAAATAATTGAGCAGTTTGCTCACTATATTACTTAATCCGTAAAATATCGTTTGTCCTGCCAGGTTCTTGATACTCAATTCCCAAAATATTTTGTCGCAAATTACGAATTACGGATTACGAATTGCGGATTAATGGAAGAAACGGGCATGTAACAGCTGTAGCGTAGCTTTCGACGGGCTATTCAAATCCTCCCCTTCTTTGCTGCTTCTTATCGGAGTGTCTTTTTTTAGATTCCATCCTTTTCTCCCGGGCTGCTTTGGAGGGCCGGGTGGGCACTCTCTTCTTACGGGGAATGAGGGCTTTACTGATCAGCTCAGTCATTTTGGAGATCACTTCCTGCTTGTTGCCAAGCTGGGTGCGCTCTGTCTGGGATTTTATCTGGAGCAGGCCGTCTGTATTAATGCGGTTCGACAACTTCTCCATCAGCATTGTTTTTTGCTCATGGGTCAACAGGGCAGAAGCCATTACATCAAAGTAGCCTTCCACCATGGTTTCCACCTTATTCACATTTTGCCCGCCGCTGCCGCCGCTACGGGCGGTTCGGAATGTGATCTCAGGGGTCACATCGATATTCATTTTAATTTAATTTTTAATATAAAAGATGTCTTAGGGAGGGCAAGTTATTAAAACTACGGGGAATAGCCCTTTTTTACTGCCAGGCAGCAGGCTTCCTGCATCCATGCTGTTGCCATGGGGCGCTTATGGCAACTTAACACCACGGAAATAGCTGGTTCTTTACAGTTGGTATCTATGCCGGTTACCAGAGGTAGCCTAAGACAATTATTATAAATTATACGGGATGAGATAAATATTGTTGCTGTCTTTCGGTACAGCAACAGGGTTATCGTTTAACTGTAAACTATATATTTCAGTACCACAGCAGCCAACTGATCTTGTCAGAAAATTTAGTTTATCGAGGGTTACTTTATCAGGCCGGCCTACCCGTAAAGATTGAGGCCCCAGTACAGAAAAGTATAACAGCGCTGTATTATTGGGTGTATCTATCACCTGCTTTACCTGTATGGAGGTGTCCTTCATCTGGATTTTGATACTGTCAAGCAGTATACGTGCATAAGGACCATAAACAAGATCACGCCCGGTTCCCGGCTCAACCAGCCTGAACTTACAGATCGGCGCCATATAGTCGCACATAATACCATCACAGGGATTTTTTTCCGATGAAACTTCGCAGGAAGCGAACAAGAGCAAACCGGCCATTAAAAGGGAATAAATACGAACCATAGCGTACAGTGATTTTGGTGCCTGTTAAACGTTATCAACCCCTGATATGTTACAGATACAAACGATTTGCCTTAATTTTCCGGCGTTAAACGAAAACCCATGAGAGCAGTCATACAACGCGTAAGTTCGGCGTCAGTTACAGTAGACGGAGCTGTAACAGGGGAAATCCAGCAGGGCCTGCTGGTATTGCTGGGCATAGAAGATATTGATACGGAAGAAGACATCCACTGGCTGAGCGCCAAAATAGTGAACCTCCGGATCTTTAATGACGACGGGGGAGTAATGAACCTGTCTGTTAAAGATGTTCATGGCGATATTTTACTGGTAAGCCAGTTTACCCTGCACGCCTCTACGAAAAAGGGCAACCGCCCTTCGTATATACGTGCCAGTAAGCCCGATGTGGCCATTCCCCTGTATGAAAAAATGATCGTGCAGCTGGAGCAGGATATGGGTACTACTATCCAGCGGGGAATTTTTGGCGCCGATATGAAAGTGTCGTTGTTAAACGATGGACCGGTTACAATTATCATCGACTCACATAACCGGGAATAAGATCAATCTGTTATCTTTAATAAATAAAAATTAATCCATGACCATTCAGGAAGCCCAGGAAAAAATTGATAACTGGATCAATACTACTGGTGTACGCTATTTCAGTGAGCTTACCAATATGGCTATCCTCACGGAAGAAGTGGGAGAAGTGGCCCGCATCATGGCCCGCAAGTATGGCGACCAGTCATCAAAAGAAAGCGATAATAAAAAGCTGCTGGCAGATGAACTGGCAGATGTGATGTGGGTGTTGCTTTGTATCGCCAATCAAACCGGTATTGATATGACGGTGGCCCTGGAAAAGAATTTTGAAAAGAAGAATATCCGTGATGCACAAAGGCATCATAATAACCCTAAATTGAAATCATAACAGCCTGCATACTTTTTGTTTGCTGTTATTAAAATGCTGCTATGAAAAAAACGAGCAAGCTGAAGGTCTTCTGGCAGGTGCTGAAGCAATCCGGTAGCGATTTTATTGACGATAAAGTAATGAAGCTCAGCGCTGCACTGGCCTACTATACCATATTCTCCGTAGCCCCCATGCTGATCATTATTATCTTCCTGTGCGACCTGTTCCTGGGGAGAGACGCCATAGAAGGGAATATTTATGGCCAGATCAGGGGAATGGTAGGTAATGACGCCGCCATTCAGATCCAGGCCATGATTAAAAACGCGTCCCTCTCTGGCGATATGAGCTGGGCTACCATGGTGGGGTTTATTACCCTGACCATAGGCGCCACCGGGGTGTTCGCGGAAATACAGGACTCTATTAATTTTATCTGGCGACTTAAATCAAAACCCAAAAAGAACGGCCTGCTGCGCATGATACTGAACAGGTTGTTGTCTTTCTCGCTGGTGGTGAGCCTGGGGTTCATTTTGCTGGTATCATTGGCTATTAACGGGTTGGTGGAATTATTTTCCTCCCTGGTGATAAGCCTGCTTCCCGGCAGGATTACATCGGGTATTCTTTTCTCCCTGGCCGATTTTGTAGTGCCCTTCCTGGTGATCTCCACCTTATTTGCCATCATTTTCAAGGTGCTGCCGGATGCCAGGATCAAATGGAAAGACGTACGGGTGGGTGCTGTAGCCACTGCCATCCTTTTTATGATCGGCAAGTTTGCCATTGGTTACTATCTCGGCGCCAGCAGGGTAAGCTCCACTTATGGTGCCGCCGGCTCTATTGTTATTATACTGCTATGGGTATACTATTCAGCGGCGATCCTGTATTTCGGGGCTGTATTTACCCGTAACTATGTACAGTATTTCGGCGAACAGATTTATCCCAACGATTACGCCGTTTGGATCAAACAAATTGAAGTTCCTCACGAGCCGGAAACTGTTCAGGAAGGGTAGTCACGGCATTATAAATTATTTTATAATCGCATACGTATTTTCAAAATAGGCCTTTATCTTTGCGCCACTATGTCTACAGATCAGAATAAATTCCAGGCGATCATATCGCATTGTAAAGAATATGGTTTTGTTTTTCAGTCCAGCGAAATTTACGATGGGCTCAGCGCCGTATATGACTACGGTCAGTATGGTTCAGAACTGAAGAAGAACATTAAGGATTATTGGTGGAAAAGCATGACCCAGCTGCACGAAAATATTGTTGGGATCGATGCAGCCATTTTCATGCATCCTACTACCTGGAAAGCATCCGGACACGTGGATAATTTCAGCGACCCGATGATCGATAACAAGGATAGTAATAAACGCTACCGGGTTGATCACCTGATTGAAGGTTTTGCAGAAACATTACCACAGGAAGCCGCCAATGCCCTCCTGGCACAGATGGATGAGCTGCTGAAGGAAAACGACTTTGCAGGACTCAAAACACTGATAGAAAGCAACAAAATAAAATGTTCCATAAGCGGTACTTCCAACTGGACCGATGTGCGTCAGTTTAACCTGATGTTCTCCACCCAGCTGGGTAGCGTTACCGATGAAGCCAGCGAAATTTACCTGCGCCCCGAAACGGCACAGGGTATTTTTGTCAACTTCCTGAACGTGCAGAAAACGGGCAGGATGAAAGTGCCGTTTGGTATTGCGCAAATCGGTAAGGCCTTCAGAAATGAGATTGTGGCCCGGCAGTTTATTTTCCGTATGCGCGAATTTGAGCAGATGGAAATGCAGTTCTTTGTTCGCCCCGGCACACAGCAGGAATGGTATGAGAAATGGAAGGAAGAGCGTATGCAGTGGCATCTGAGCCTCGGCACCGATCCTGCGAAATACCAGTTCAAAAACCACATCAAATTAGCGCACTACGCAGATGCCGCAGTGGATATTGAATATGAATTTCCGTTCGGGTTCAAGGAAGTGGAAGGTATCCATTCCCGTACTGATTTTGACCTGAAGCAACACCAGGAATACAGCAAGAAAAAAATCCAGTATTTCGATACAGAGATCAACCAGAACTATGTTCCTTACGTGATAGAAACGTCTATCGGCCTGGATCGTATGTTCCTGCTGACCATCTGTAATGCTTATGCGGAAGAAGACCTTAGCACGGAAGATAAACAGGATAGCCGCGTGGTGCTTCGCCTGCCCGCTAAACTGGCGCCGGTTAAACTGGCTATTTTCCCGCTCACAAAGAAAGATGGCTTACCGGAACTGGCCCGGGAACTGATGGATGATTGCAAACATGCATTCTATTGTTTTTACGAAGAAAAAGATGCCATCGGTAAACGTTATCGCCGCCAGGATGCCATTGGTACACCATTCTGTGTTACCATTGATCATCAGACCAAAGAAGACGGCACTGTTACCATCCGTCACCGTGATAGCATGGAGCAGGAACGTATCCCGCTGAGTGAAGTGAAAGCGCTGGTATTAAGCAAGATTCTCTAATTACTTTTCAGGGCTGCAGCCGTTATATGTAGTATAAGCATTTCTATATGCCTGTACGAACTACTTATAACTTATAACTGTTGCAGCTCTTTTTATTTTCCCGGATACATTACCCGTATAATTCCTGGTGTATATCATGCCGGTCGTACCCCATTGCCTGGATCCGCTGTTTGGCCTCATCAATCATGGCTTTCCAGCCGCAAAGAAAGAAATTGGCCGGGCGTTTCTCCTGCAGCAGCTCCTCGTAAACATTGTGTACATAGCCCTTTCTGCCGCTCCAGTTTTCCTCTCTCGATAAAGTGGGTATGTAATTGAAATTTGGCATGGAGGCGGCCAGTTGCTGCATCTCGGCGGCATACAACAGATCATGCTGGTAACGGACCCCAAAGATCAGGTGAATTGGGGCATGCGGAACATCATGCAAGTGAATATAATTAGCCATAGAACGGAACGGCGCAATGCCAGTACCCGTGCAGATCAGGAACAATTCCTTGTCTAACTGTTCCGGCAGCACGAAAACGCCCTGCGGCCCGCGCAGCAGCAGTTCGCTGCCTTCTTTTATTTCGTTGAACAGGTAAGTGCTTCCCAATCCCCCTTCCAGTAAAACAATCACCAGCTCAATCACATTGGTGCCATCCGGATGGGACGCAATGGAATAACTACGCCAGCGTTTGTTTTTTTTCTCGTGGATGGGAAGGTCCAGGGTTACGAATTGTCCCGGTTTGAAATCAAACCGTTCCATGTCCGGTACCTGTATCCAAAAACGGCGCGTGTTGTGGGTTTCGTCCACCAACTTGGTTACGATTCCGGTATGCCATAGGTCCAGCATGGAAGTTGAGTTTGGTCTTATTGAATATAGTGAAAATTTGCCATTCTGCTATAGGGATATTTTCTTATTTATTTTATTTATTATGAAAAAAAGGGAAGGGAATTCTATAAATATCTTCCCTTATCAAATCTCAAAACCGGTAAATCTTCGTACCTTTGCATTCTTCATGAATTTACAGGCTGTATTACAATTATTTCAACGTGATCCGCGCCTGCAGTCGCTGGTGAAGGGGATTCAATTACCCACCCCACAATACTTTCAGCTTTCCTCCATTAGTGGAAGTGCAATAAATTTTGTGGCAGTGAGCACCTGGGCGCATGCAGATGCGAACCATCTTTTTATCTTAAACGATAAAGAGGAGGCAGCCTATTTCCATAACGACCTGGAACAACTCAGCCAGGCACTGGATATTTTCTATTTCCCCGATTCATTTAAGAAAGCCGGCCAGTTTCATGAGATCAACAGCAGCCACAGCATGCTGCGTACGGAAGCGCTCATGAAATTTTCGGGAGACAGCGTACGGAAAAAAATACTGGTCACCTACCCCGAAGCCCTTTGGGAAAAGGTGGCGGGCAACCAGGCTTTCAGTGCCAATATGGTACAGCTGAAAGTGGGCGATGTACTGAAAGTGGATCCGCTGCTGGAACAACTCGTCGGCTGGGGTTTTCATGCCACCGATTTTGTGTATGAGCCCGGCCAGTACGCCGTAAGGGGAGGTATCCTGGATATCTATTCTTTTGGTAACGAGAAACCTTACCGTATTGAATTATTCGGGGAAGATATAGATTCCATCCGCCTGTTTGATCCCGAATCGCAGCTCAGCGAAAGGAAGCTCACACAGGTGACCCTGATCGCCAACATGGATACCCATGCAGCAGACCATACCAGAACGCCCCTCACAGAGTTCCTCCCGGCCAATACCGTAGTATGGATGAAAGATCCCGCCTATGTAAAAGGCGTGATTGAGCAAATGGAACAACGGCTGGACGATTTCCTGCAAACCGGTCAGAAAGTGAAGGTGGATGAAGATGAAGAAATGGCGCTGAAGGAAGAAGACTTTGTAAAGGCCGCCCCCTTACTGGAACAACTGCTGCAAAAGCCGACCATTGTTTTTGGTAACAAAGACTGGCTTACAGACAATGGTTACCAGCCGCAATTCATCGCTTTCGATACACAGGAACAACCCGTGTTTAACCGGCAGTTTGATCTGCTGATCAAAGATCTCGGCAAACATAACAGCAATAAATATTCCCTCTTTATATTCTCAGACAACCCGCGTCAGCTGGAACGTTTGCGCAGTATATTCGAGGACCTCAAAGCAGATTTTGTATTCTTCCCCATCCCCGTTGCTATCAGCAGCGGGTTCATTGATCACTCGCTGAAACTGGCCTGTTATACCGATCACCAGATCTTCCAGCGCTTCCACAAATACAAGGTAAAACAAGCCTATAACAAGAATAAGGCGATTACCATGAAAACCCTGAGAGAGCTGCAGGCAGGCGATTTTGTAACACATATCGATCATGGAGTGGGAATGTACAGCGGCCTGCAGAAAATTGAGGTGGGTGGAAAAATGCAGGAGGCCATCCGTATTATTTACAAAAACAACGACCTGTTGTATGTAAATATCAATTCACTGCATAAAATCAGTAAATATACCGGCAAAGAAGGCGTAGAACCTAAAGTGAATAAACTGGGCAGCGATGCCTGGGATAAGCTGAAAGAGAAAGCCAAAACGCAGGTAAAAGATATTGCAAAAGACCTGATCCGGCTGTATGCTGTACGTAAGGCCCAGCAAGGCTTCGCGCATACCCCGGATACCTACCTGCAAACAGAACTGGAAGCATCTTTCATTTATGAAGATACGCCGGATCAGAGTAAAGCCACCGCCGATGTGAAACGCGATATGGAATCGCCTGCACCGATGGACAGACTGGTATGCGGAGACGTAGGCTTTGGCAAAACTGAAGTGGCCATCCGGGCAGCATTTAAATCTATTGTAGATGGTAAACAGGCTGCCGTACTGGTACCAACCACTATCCTGGCATTCCAGCACTATAAAACATTTGCCGACCGCCTGAAAGATTTTCCCTGCACCGTCGATTATCTCAACAGGTTCAAATCTTCCAAAGAAAAAAAGGAAACACTTAAACGCCTCGAAGAAGGAAAAATAGATATCATTATAGGCACGCACGCCTTACTGGGAAAGGAAGTGAAGTTTAAAGACCTCGGTGTGCTGGTAGTGGATGAAGAACAAAAGTTCGGTGTTTCTGCCAAAGAAAAACTGAAACAGATAAAGCATAACGTAGATACCCTCACACTAACGGCAACGCCTATACCGCGTACGCTTCAGTTTTCATTAATGGGCGCGCGCGATCTTTCTGTTATCAATACTCCTCCGCCTAACCGCCAGGCGATTGAAACGGAAGTACAGGTATTTAACCAGGACCTGATCCGTGAAGCCATTTATTATGAAGCGGAAAGAGGCGGACAGGTATATTTTATCCATAACAGGGTAAAAGGCCTGAAAGAAATGGCGGGCCTGATCCAGGGGCTCTGCCCCGACCTGTCTGTTGCCACTGCACACGGACAACTGGAAGGACATCAGCTGGAAGAGGTGATCCTGGATTTTATTGACCGTAAGTACGATGTGCTGGTATGTACCAACATCGTGGAAAGCGGTGTGGATATTCCCAACGCCAATACTATCATTATTAATAACGCCCATCATTTCGGGCTCAGCGATCTGCACCAGCTGCGTGGCCGTGTAGGACGCAGTAATAAAAAAGCATTCTGCTACCTGCTGGCGCCGCCTATGAGCACATTGCCATCCGATAGCCGTAAACGCCTGCAAACACTGGAACAGCATAGTGAACTGGGTAGCGGTTTCCAGATTGCCATGCGCGATCTCGATATCCGTGGCGCCGGTAACCTGCTGGGTGGAGAACAAAGCGGTTTCATGGCGGAAATAGGCTTCGACATGTACCAGAAGATCCTGGACGAAGCCATCCGCGAACTGAAACAAAATGAATTCCGCGATCTGTTCAAAGATCAGCTGGAAGAGAAGAAGGATTTTGTGAGCGACTGTACTATTGATACAGACCTCGAAATTCTTATCCCCGATACTTATATTGAAAGCATCCAGGAAAGACTAAACCTTTACCAGGAGCTGGATAATATCACAGAAGAAGGCAAATTACAGGCTTTCGCCAATGATATGATAGATCGCTTCGGTCCTATGCCTGAGCCGGTGAAAGACCTGCTTACAGCTATCCGCTGCCGCTGGATGGCCATACAACTCGGCTTCGAAAAAATGATGCTGAAAGAAGAGAACCTGCGCTGCTATTTTATCAATAATCCTGATTCTCCTTATTTCGAATCTCCTACGTTCAATCACATATTAACGTATATACAAACCCGTACCAACAACGCCAAACTAAAACAGGTAGGTAAAAACTTTATGCTGGTAGCCTCCCGCATCCGTCATATGAACGACCTGTACGACTTCCTGAAAGCCATGACGGATAGCCGGAAATAATTTTCCCCTGTAACATAATTCCCTTGTAATCGTTTCATAGCTAATATGAAATGTATAATTCTATTTCTGTAACTATTGCATTAACAAAATTTTATAAATCCCCTTTTGTGGAAACACTTTTTAACCCGGCATCATGAGGGCGTAAACAACAACAAAAACAATTTTTTTAACAATAGAAAACTTCGACACATGAAAAAGGTAATGTTATTAGCAGCAGGATTATTTTTTGCACTGGCTACTTTTGCACAGCAGACAGATAAGCAACCCCCGGTAAAAAAGATTGAGGTAAATGGTTCCGCAGAAATGGAAATCACACCGGACGAAATTTATTTCAACATCTCTTTAAGGGAATACCTGAAAGGAAAAAACAAAGTAGAGATCAGTACACTGGAAAAGCAACTGCAGAAAGCTGTAGCCGATGCCGGGATTCCGAAGGCAGATTTTACCATAGAAAATGTATATGGTAACAACTTTGAAATTCTTAAAAAGAAAAAAGATCCGCTGGAATTTATGGCGCGTAAACAATACCGTCTTAAATTAAGCAAGCTGGATAAAATCAATGAAATCCTTGGAGCAGTAGATGCAGAAGGTATTGAAAGCGCCAGGATCGCTTCTTATTCTTCCAGCAAAATGGAAGCATACCGTAAGGAAGTAAAAATTAAAGCCTTACAGGCAGCGAAAGAAAAAGCAGAGTATATGCTCGCTGCTATCGGTAATAAAACAGATGGCGTAATAGAGATCCAGGAAATGAATACAGATAACTATGCGGATGCCCGCCCTATGATGGTGAACTATATGGCGAAATCTGCAGAAGGCGCTGCGGATGCATCTTCCGATATTGATTTCAAAACTATTAAGATCCGTGCAGAAGTAAGAGCAGTATTTGCTATTAAATAATTACACCGGAGATGTAATCACAGAAAAAAGCGGTTGTTCCATTGGAACAACCGCTTTTATATTTTATAACGACAAGCTGAATTAGAAGCTGTATCTCAGGCCCAGCTGCATCTGGTGACGGGATGCAAAGAAATCCTTTGAGTAGGGAGCGCCCGGAGTGCTGAAGGTATAAGTTGGATAATTATTAACCACTTTACCGGTTGGAGACAAACCAACACTTGCCATTGAGTTAAAGGTGTTAGGCGTGAAGTACTGAATACCCCAGTCTTTGTTCAGCAGGTTGGTAACATTCACGATATCATAAGTTAACGTGATGGTATGTACTTTTTTACCAGCCTGGAAATTGAAGTCCTGTGCGAAACGGAAGTCGGCCTGTGTGTTCCATGGAGTACGGCCACCGTTACGTTCAGTGAACTGGCCTTTACGGCCGCTCAAGTAGCTGTTGCTATTCACATAGTTCATGAAATCAGCAGCCTGTTGGGCAGCTGTTTGTCCGCCGGCTTTATCAGTAAAGAAGTTGGTAGCTTCAGCCACATCTTTCGGGATGTAGGTAAGGCTTACCTGCTGAGGTGTTCCGTTGATGGTAGCGTTTACTAAACCATAAGAGAATGGTGTTCCGGAAGAAGTATTGAAGAAGGCAGAGAAGTTGGAAACCCATTTGCCTTTGGTGCCCCAATCCTGTTTGTAAGCAACAGTAGCCACGATGCGGTTACGGATATCGAAGTTAGAGTAAGCCAGTCCCGGGCTGTTAGGATTCAGCGCCTGGTTCAGCTGCCAATTCGATTCCATGGAGTTGCGGATACCATTGGTGATATCTTTTGCCTGTCCATAAGTGTAGGCCACCATGAAGTTCAGGCCAAATGGGAATGTTTTGGATACCTGGCCGGTGATGCTGTAACGGTAACCTTTATCGGTGTTGGATAACAGGTAAGCGTTAGTATATAAAGGATTGATCTTGGAACCGGAGAAGATCGGCTGTTGCTTGTTTACATCGTATGCAAAGTAAGTAGGATTATCTGCCAGGTTTATCTGCTGGAACATCAGGTCCTTAATTACTTTGGTGTAAATACCTTCTATAGAGAACTTCCACTGGTCGTGGGTAGTATAATCCAGTGCGAGACTGCTTCTCCATACCTGTGGCATTTTAAAATTGTTGTCGATCATATCTACCTGGGTAGCGCCCGCAGCATTTTTTACGTCTACGCCATTCTGTGCCGCAAAGTCGGCGATACCATTAGGTGATGGTTTCGCAGCAGGCAGCGGTGTGTTAACAAATGGTTTGGAGCTTCTCTGATCATAAGCGCCATAAGTAACACCATTATTATAGTAAGCATAACCGATCCATGCAAAAGGAATACGGCCGGTGAATAAGCCGGATCCGCCACGCAATACGAGGCTGTTATCGCCTTTAATATCGTAGTTAAAGCCTAAGCGAGGAGAGATCTGTACATTATTCAGGAAGTCGTTTTTGATATCCTTTGGTTTGGTATAAGTATAGGTGGTACCGTAGTTAGGATCTTCCGGAGATTTGATGGTTTTATCGCTCAATGGCTGTTTGTTGGGAATGCCGGTGTAATCCAGACGGATACCAGGTGTAATCCTGAAACGGTCTGTCAGCTGGATCTCATCCTGTCCGTAAACGCTCAGCAGGTTTGCTTTGAACTGAGCAGGAGGATTAGCCATGATATAGTCACGGGAATTGTTGGTGTAGTTATAGTTACCACGTACACGTGCCGGGTTATTATTCAGGAAGTCTTCGATGCTGTTATAATCCAGGCGTCCATTCCAGGAGTTTACAAAACCATAGGTGATGTTGTAGAACTCATTGTGTGTACCCAGGGTGATAGTATGATTTCCTTTGAACAGGGTTACGTTGTCAGTTACTTCAAATGTTTTTTGTTTCATGTTGAAGATACTGGCTTCACGGTCGGTACCCAGGAAGATGGTAGAACCAGGTGTTCTTCCTTTGATCTGGATCTGCGGTGTTGCAGGATCAGACAGGGGATCCCTGTAATCGTGTACATTGGAATAACCGAGGATCAGGCTGTTGGACAAGGTACTGTTAAAATTACTTTTCAGTTCAAGTACAGTAGATGTCTGGTTATTTACCTGTTTGAAGTCGATGCCTTTGAAACGGAAATTTTGCTGATCGCGTTCCAGGTTGGTGGCTTCGGAGGTAATAGTGTTGTTACGGATGGCCAGCTGGTGTTTCTCATTGATGTGCCAGTCGATCCTGTTAAAGAACTTGTTGGAGTTGGAATAGATACTGGTGTTACCGGCAGTGCCTGGATCTACGCCATATGTTTTCATCAGTGCAGTGATATCAGCAGCGTCTTTTTCTGTTAAGATACCGCCGCCATCAGCAGAACCTGCGCCGAGGATCACGGGATCCACGCGGCGGGTAATTTCTTCGTTGGTAAAGAAGAATAATTTGTTTTTGATGATAGGGAAACCAAGGCGTACACCGGTTTGGTATTCATGAAAATCGCTGGGAAGTTTGGAACCATCGCCGGCATTGTTTTTACCCACCATGGAAGCGTTACGGCCAAATCCGTAGATGGAGCCGTGTACTTCGTTGGTACCGCTGCGGGTTACCGCGTTTACGCTACCACCCAGGAAGTTACCTACTTTTACGTCGAATGGAGCCAGTAATACCTGTATGTCCTGGATCGCATCTACTGATACGGGGTTGGTACGGGTGCTGCTTCCTGGCTGGCCGCTGGTGTTGCTCTGGCCGCCCAGTGAAGGACTGAAGCCAATAGCATCGTTGTTGATGGCGCCATCTACTGTTACGTTATTATAACGGTAGTTGGTACCCAGGAAGGAGTTGTTGTTGCTCTGCGGAGTTACTTTAGTGAGGTCCTGCAGGCTGCGGCTTAGTGTAGGAAGCGCTTTTATCTGCTCCTGTCCTACCCGGGTGCCTGATTTGCCTGCACCGGCGTTACCGGTCACCACTACTTCGCTCAGTGCGGTTGATTCTTCCTGTAATTTAAAGTTGAAACTGGTGGTTCCCAGTCCGAGGTTAACATCTGATTTTACTTCTTTTTTATATCCAATGAATGAAACAGTAATGGTGTAAGGACCGCCTGGATTGAGGTTGGGAAGGTTATAGCGGCCGTCTGTATTGGTTTGTACACCGGATTTGGCGCCGGTGCTGTTATTTACTATCACTACGGTAACGCCTGGAATGGCTTGGCCACCCGGATCGGATACCTTACCCGATATTACAGAAGTGGTTACCTGCGCATGCGCGTTGTAGCACAGAATTACAAGAAAGCTAGCTAGTAGCGTAAAAAATGATTTCATAAACTGTTTTGTAAGTATTTACAGGTGCAAAGGAAACAGTCTGATGCAACCAGAATGTTAACAGATTATTACGGAATTGTTAAGAAGTGCATAAAACGTCCAGGAAACCTGCTTTTGATGGCTTATTTGTGTTTAAATACTATCAGAAATGCGATCTGTATATGACCTTAATGTTAACAGTGCGGGAAAATGAGGTAGGAATTATTTGTTAACCCAGGGTAAACAACAAACAATATAATATAACCTTAACGTACCTACGAAAAATAGCCCCGCCTTTAAAGGCAGGGCATGCAGGAAGTTCATCAAATATGTTTAATAAATTACGATTTTAAAAGTCCCGTCCGTTAGAGGTTTTTCTGTTTCACCACTTATTAATACACCAGAGAAAGTACCCTCCGCGTGTTTACTATTAATGCCAGTTATAATTACTTTGATGTTTTTGCCCAGGTAACCGGGTTCCTTTTCCTGGATGTTCATCAGCGACATTTCCACATCTTCAGTATAAGTGCCGGCTTTCAGGGAATCAGGGAAAGTGATCATCAGTTCCATATGATGCCCGAAGTTGTTGGTAACGCCATCCAGTACCAGCGTTTTCCTGCCGGCGTACACTGTATCGGTAACATAGGCCTCAGTGGCGTTTGACTGGTATTGAGCGCCATCCAGTTTAAAGGAAAAGATACTGGATGGGGTGATCCCGGTTTTTTTATCACAGGAACAGAAAACCGTTCCTATAGCAGCAATAACGGCTACCATGAAGAGTTTCATTCTCATAACACTATAATTTAGGTATGCCGCTCTACAGGAATGAAACCAGTGCCGGCTGCTTTGTGCGCCGCCGGCCTTAGTCAGTTTAGCATAGGATACTGGTTAGATTCTGTTGGCATAGGGATAATATGGATGCAATATATATAAATATTTATTAATTAAATAAAATATATATGGATATAGAGTTAATTTATTGTTTCTTCATACATGCAATCACTTACAGGGGTTCTAACGGAGCCGGACTTGTGTATTTTTGCAGATACCCGGAAGTTCAGGCACAATTAACACTTTTTTGCGGCCGAATTGCGTATTATTACGGGGTTACTGAATAATTAAACAGAAGCACATTATGTCATCGGAAGTAATAAAGCAATTACAGGAGGCGGTGCAGTTTTCACCGGAGAATGTGCCTTTACGTATGCACCTGGCGCAGGTACTGCTACAGGATTATGAGTATACTGCCGCAGAAGAACAATACAGGAAAGTACTGGAGTTGTCGTCATCCAATACTGCAGCGCAGCTCGGTTTGGCGCGCACTTTTTACCATCAGCATAAATATTCCGCAGCCATTGTGGTACTTGAGCAGCTGGAGAGCCGTGAACCGGATCATTTTGATGCCCTGCTGCTGCATTGCCGTATCCTGGTAAAGGAGCAATCCATGCCGGCTGCAAAAGAAATATACCAGCATTTACTGCAAATTAACCCGGGCTTCCGCGACGAGGCGCTGGACGGGCTTTTCAGGGTGGCTCAGCAACCATCCCCTTCCTTTAACGGGGAAGATGAGGACGAGGAAGAAAGCGAAAGCTTATTCATGCTCGAGAAACCGGAAATCAATTTTTCAGATGTAGGTGGTATGGAAAGGGAAAAGCAGGAAATAGATCTGAAGATCATCAAGCCCCTGCAGTTCCCTGATCTCTATAAAGCTTATGGGAAAAAGGCCGGCGGCGGTATTTTATTATATGGCCCTCCGGGATGTGGTAAAACATATCTTGCAAAAGCTACGGCCGGGCAAATTCAGGCAGAATTTATCAACGTAGGTATTCATGATGTGCTGGATATGTGGGTGGGCACCAGTGAGAAAAACCTCCACAGCCTTTTTGAGCTGGCACGTCGGAGTAAACCCTGTGTACTGTTTTTTGATGAGGTAGATGCTTTAGGCGCTAACCGCTCCGCACTCCGGCAGTCGGGTGCAACGCATATTATTAACCAGTTCCTGGCCGAAATGGATGGCATTGCCGCCAGCAATGAGAACATTCTTATTATTGGCGCTACTAATGCTCCCTGGAGCCTGGACCCGGCATTCCGCCGCCCCGGCCGTTTCGACCGGATCATTTTCGTAGCACCACCGGAAACAGAAGACAGGGAAGAGATCCTGAAACTGCAGTTACGTAATAAACCCGTGAGCGATATTAATTACAATGCACTTGCAAAGGCCACCCCGGGCTATTCCGGGGCCGACCTGAAAGCGATTGTGGATATTGCTACAGAAGAAAAACTGCTGGAAGCCCTGCAAAAGGGAGTGCCACAGCCTATTACACAGAAAGAATTATTAAAAGCCGCTAAAACACATAAACCCACCACAAGGGAATGGTTTAATACTGCCCGTAATTATGCGCTGTATTCAAATGAAACCGGTCTTTATGATGATGTTTTGAAATACCTGGATATTAAGAAATAACGATTATGGCTGTATTAATTCAGCGCGCCCAGATTCTTGTACAACAAGGCCGCTTTGAAGATGCCTTCGCCGCATTGCGCCAGCACCTGAGTACTAATGCCCACGATACCGACGGATTATACCTGCTGGCAATTTGCTACATGGAAACAGGCAATACCGCGGAAGCTTCACAGATAGCCGGCAATACCCTCAGCTTTGCGCCATACGACGATCGTTTCCTGTACCTGCTGGCCAGGATCGCTTTTGCAAAGAACCAGTTTAATGAAGCCATCAGAACCATCAGCAATGCAGTGGCAATAAACCCTTACCGGGTAAATTATTTTGCCATGTGGAGCCAGATCCTGCTGTCGAAGAAAGAATACGAGGCGGCCCTTCACAAGGCGGAAGAAGGACTGGCTATTGAGCCGGAAGATGAGGCCTGTCTTAATCTCCGCTCCCATGCCCTGTTTCGGCTGGGTAAGAAGGAGGAAGCCTTTTCCAATTTACATGAGGCATTGGAGCATAATCCTGAAAATGCATACACGCATGCCAACCTCGGGCAGAAGTGGCTGGAGGCCGGTGATCACCGGAAATCGCTGGAGCATTTCAGGGAGTCTCTGAAACTGGACCCTACCAATGAATGGGCGCGGCAAGGCATGGTACAGGCCATGAAAGCCAGGTACTGGCTGTACCGGCAATTCCTGAACTACGCTTTTTTCATGGCGCGACAAAAAGCGCGCACACAGTGGATCATTATCATTGCCATTTTTATACTTACACAAATTGCCAGCCAGGTGTTTTTCCCGGTGTATGTGCTGCTGGCATTCCTGGCGCTTTCCACCTGGCTGATTACGCCTGTAAGTAACCTCTTCCTTCGCCTGAACCCATACGGCAGGTATGCGCTCAGCAAAGAACAGACACAGGTATCCAATGTAGTGGGTATATTGTTATGCGTATCGCTGGCCGCCGGTGTGGCGTTCCTGTTCACCCACCTGCAGGGGTTACTGGCGCTGTGTCTTTGCAGCGGTATTATGTTGCTGCCGGCTGCAGGGTTTTATATACCCGAAAGTAAAAGAAACCGCCGGATCATTACCTGGTATACAGCCACACTGGCGCTTTTGGGCGTGCTGGGTGTTGTGCTGGCATTCGTTATAAACGATGCCTTTAATATAGTAGTTACAGCTATGCTGATTGGTGTATTCCTGTACCAGGTGCTGGCAAATTATATTCTTACAAGAGAAGGATAGTTATAAAGAAAGAATCCTGCCGCTGAAACGGCAGGATTCTTTCTTTATAACTTAAACGTATCTACGTAATTAAGCATCAATTTTCGCATATTTCGCATGTGATTCAATGAATGCCCTGCGTGGAGGAACTTCATCGCCCATCAGCATACTGAATACGCGGTCTGCTTCTGCAGCACTTTCAATAGTTACCTGTTTCAGCGTACGTTGTTCAGGGTTCATGGTAGTATCCCACAGCTGTTCTGCGTTCATCTCACCCAAACCTTTATAACGCTGAATGGTCACACTGTCTTCCTTACCACCTGCGGCGAGCCTTATAGTCGCTTCCTTACGCTGTTCTTCTGTCCAGGCGTAAGTCTGCTCTTTACCTTTCTTTACAAGATAAAGTGGTGGCTGGGCAATGTATACATAACCCTGTTCTACCATTGCTTTCATATAACGGAACACAAAGGTGAGGATCAGGGTGGCAATGTGGCTACCATCCACGTCGGCATCCGTCATGATGATGAGCTTGTGGTAGCGTAATTTGGAAAGGTTCAGTGCTTTATCATCCTCTTCTGTACCAATGGTTACCCCCAGTGCAGTGAAGATGTTTTTGATCTCATTGTCTTCGTAAATTTTGTGCTCCATGGCTTTCTCCACGTTGAGGATTTTACCCCTCAGCGGCAGGATGGCCTGGAAGTTACGGTTACGGCCCTGTTTGGCTGTACCACCCGCGGAATCTCCTTCCACAAGGTACAGTTCACATTTAGCAGGATCGTTGTCGGAGCAATCGGCCAGTTTACCGGGTAAACCGCTACCTGTCATCACGCTTTTGCGCTGTACCAGCTGACGGGCTTTACGGGCAGCTTCACGGGCCTGTGCGGCAAGTACTACCTTATTGATTACCGTTTTAGCTTCGCGCGGATTCTCTTCCAGGAAAGCATCCAGTACGGCAGCTACAGAACTGTCCACCACACCCATTACATCGGAGTTACCGAGTTTGGTTTTGGTTTGTCCTTCAAACTGCGGCTCGGGTACTTTCACGCTGATAATAGCGCTCAGGCCTTCACGGAAGTCATCTCCGGTAACTTCTACCTTCGATTTCTCGAACATTTTATTTTTATCACCATAAGATTTGAATACACGGGTAATAGCACGGCGGAAGCCGGCTACGTGCGTACCTCCTTCAATGGTGTTGATATTATTTACATAAGAGAAGATGTTTTCGCTGAAAGCATCATTATAAACCAGCGCTACTTCAACGGCAACATTGGATGCCGCATCATGTGCTTCCACGTAAATAGGAGCCGGTAACAGTGGGTTACGGCGGCCACTTTTATCCAGCATCTGGATAAACTCGCGGATACCACCTTCACTATAGAAGGTTTCAACAAAGAAGTTACCTTCTTCATCTTTTTCGCGTTCATCAGTTAAAGTGATCTTGATCTTACGGTTCAGGTAAGATAACTCGCGCAAACGACCCGCCAGGATCTCCCGGTTATAGGTGGTTTCCTTGAATATTTCGCCATCCGGCTTGAAGTGCGTAGTAGTGCCGGTTGCGTTACTGGTACCGATTTCACGTACTGAATATTGCGGTATACCACGGTGATATTCCTGTTCAAATAATTTGCCTTCCCGTTCTACTGTCACATGCAGCCGGTCACTCAGGGCGTTCACACAACTTACACCCACACCGTGCAGACCACCAGACACCTTATAGGTGTTCTTGTCAAATTTACCACCGGCGTGAAGTACTGTCATTACCACTTCAAGGGCAGAACGGCCTTCTTTCGGGATAATGCCGGTAGGAATACCACGGCCATCATCCTTCACCCGGATAGAGTTATCTTCCAGGATAGTAACTTCGATGTTTTTGCAGTACCCGGCGAGGGCTTCATCTATAGAGTTATCTACTACCTCATAAACAAGGTGGTGGAGCCCCTTGATGCCAATATCGCCGATATACATGGCCGGACGCTTCCTAACGGCTTCCAGTCCTTCCAATACTTGTATACTCCCTGCATCATATCCGTTGCTGCTGGGGCTGGGTGCTTGCACTAATTCTTCGCTCATATGTTGGTGTAAAATCTATTAGAAATAAAATCGGTAGACAATCATGCAAAAATACGAAAAATAAGCCTTATTTCCACAAAAGAAGGGCTGTTTTTATGCGGGGAAGACCCATCATTTTTCCCCTTAGAGATTTCCGGCGCCAGCAATGTCTTTTACGCCTGTAAATAAAGTTTTCCACACCAAGTTAAAAAAGGATTTCTGGATGTCGCGGGTATAAGTAACATTGGCGGTCCGGGCATTTTCCCCTTTTTCAGGGTTTTCGGATTTGATTACCAATGCATTGGCCACCAGGCTGATGAGCCCTTTCCTTTTAAATCCTTTATGATCTGCATTTTGCTTTAAAACGGCAATTTTAAGATTTTGGTACAACAGCTTTACAAAGGCACTGGCCCGCCGTTCATCACCTTTAATATTAAAGGTGAGATCCCGGATATCACAAGATCTGATTTCAATTTTACCCATCGGCTGGGTCACAACATTCAGATCTTTGCCATTCATGTTATTCAGCCTGCCGGAAACGCCAAACCTGCCGTTCTTATCGTTTAACAGGAAATCGAACCGGGCGGTGAGCTTGCCGCTTTTCAGAAATACAGCATCAAAGTCTGCAATAAGATGATTGTTTTTAGCCACCAGGCTGTCGATATTTGTGATATTCCGGAACCGGCCGTGTATATGGCTGAAGTTAATGTACCCGGTTTGTTCCGTTACCGGGCTTAGTTCTGTATACTGTAAGTTGATATTATTGCCGGTGAGGGTGTCGATATAGACAGGGACTTTAAGTTTGGCCAGCAACTGATGGGGGTATTGTCCCAGCTTATTGCCGGGTGGCATTGGCAGCATGCGGTTCCTGTAGATGTCCAGTTTACCGCTTTTAATATTTACCCGCTCGGCCCAAACCTGTTGCTCCTGTAAAAGCAGCCGGGGATTGAGATTGTGCAGGCTGATATCATTGAACACCACTTCAAACCGGTCCTGCTGTACGCCCGTCTTTTTCTGGAAGGCGACCCTGTCGTACCGCGGCTGCAGTTCAAACTGGCCTATGTGGAGAGTGCGTAAAGCCGCATCATAACGGATCCCGCGAACATACATCCAGTAAAGGCTATCCCTTGTTCTGTTCATATAATCCTTCATCCCGATCTCATAATTGCGGGCATATAAAAAGCGGGTGGGGTCATCCAGGGCCACTGAGTCGATCAGGAAATCATTGATCCGGATCCGCAGGTTGTGGAATTGATGAATAACACGCGACGAATCTTTCCGGGTAAAGATATACTTGAAGTTGGTGCTGTCCAGTACCAGCTTGCCTATGAAAATGGATTTCATTTTGGCAGAAATGTTCTGGTAAGCCGTTCTTGGGGCGCTGGTATCTTTTACAGTGGCATTTTGCTCCATAATTACACTTGGACCGCTTACTGTAAGCACCCCC
Organism: Chitinophaga polysaccharea; assembly: GCF_902150045.1. GTDB lineage: Bacteria > Bacteroidota > Bacteroidia > Chitinophagales > Chitinophagaceae > Chitinophaga > Chitinophaga polysaccharea_A. Next base: position 1,961,058 of record NZ_CABFVU010000001.1, on the reverse strand, counting down.
GCGCTGAGGTCCCTTCCAAAAAAATAGCGCCAGGGCTTAAAATATTTGAGCTCCAGCCGGTCTACGCTGATGGTGTATATATCGGCGGGCGCTTTCTGTTGGGCCAGCAGGCGCTGATATACCAGGGAATCGGCCGTCATACTGGCTTTATCTATAGTGATGCTGCCCGACAGTACGTCGAGATGAAGATCTTTGAACTTCACGGTATAAAGACTATCGGACAAATCACTCACATAGCCCTGCAGCTCCCGCTTCAGCAGGTTATTCCAATGTTGGTTGAGATACCAGCCGGTGGCCAGTATCAACAAGATAAGTATACCGGCAACTGCGAGTATGATTTTGACCAGTCTGCGGATATTAAAGCCAATTTTTGCCATCAGTAAAGCCTAAACGAAATTTATACCAATTACTTCAACGGTTTGAACCCGGAAATGGAGGCAGGGTTTGTAAGTGTATTGTCAAAACATATTTGTTTAAAAAACGAATCCCTAAATTTGTGACTTCTATAACAGCTCGGCGTTAAAAAACAGATAAAGTGAAAGAAATACAGGAAATATTGTCTTTGGCCATTCCGCAGCCCGCGATGAGCGATCAGTTAAGGCTGGCGGAGCAGGATAGTGTGTCGGTGCCAGACTGTCTCGATTTTACATTACAACGTTTTACATATGACAAACCATTACCCGTTGAAGACGTGGCAATGGTTATTTACCAGCCAGCCAAAAGAGGGCAATCGGCTGCTATTGAGCTCCGTTATTGTGTGGCCGGCAGTAAATATTGTAAAAACCCTTCCTGTACAGACCAGCTTTGTGCTGAAGGTAAAAAGGAAGCCTGCAATGACAGGGTACCATCAGTAGACCTGATCACCGTTAGGTTCCAGCCAGCGTTTATACAATCCCTGCAAAAAGGTACCACAACATTCTCTTTATTTGAAAACCAGTCCCGCAAGCCGTTTGTGAAAACCATTCAGCCGTGTACGAAGTCTAAATCCGTACTGGAAACAATGGTGCACCACGACTATGAGGGCATCCTGAAGAATATATTCCTGCAAAGCCGTGCACTGGACCTGTTATTATACAGTTCCGACCAGTTTATGCAGAATGACACCGATGAACGCTATGGTTGCCGCTTCCTCACTCACCTGGAAGACCGCGAAAAAATAGAAAATGCCCGTAGCATCCTGCTGGAACAACTGGATTCGCCGATCACCATCAGGGACCTGGCCCGCCGCGTAGCCATGAATGAATGTTACCTGAAGAAAGGCTTCAAAGCCATGTATGGTACCACTATTTATGACTATTTCCAGAAAGAGAGAATGGAAAAGGCTAAAGGCCTGCTCTATGAAAAAGGTATGTCTGTATCAGAAGTTGCCATGCTGATGGGATACTCCTGTATCTCCCATTTCTCCACAGCCTTTAAAAAGCATACAGGGCTGAAGCCTTGTGAACTGCTGCTGCGTTAAAAACTGCTGCTCCACTTTTATTTTCCTCATCTCCCATTAGAGAGGATATTGCTGTGTTAGGAATAACAAAGCTATATTCATATGACTTATAAATCATTTGTTTAAGTCTTAGCCACCACAAAGAAACCGGCCTTATTTTCCCTTTTCGATCATTTGTTTTCCCGAATTGAAAAACAGAAAATAAAATATAGGTGTTTCTTTGTAACACGATAGGCAAATATCTATTTGCGTTTCCTATAAGCTTCCTTATCAGATTTGACCATGGAAGAAACTTAGCTGGCAAAAGTAAGTAAAGCCATAAATCATACTTGCATGAATATCAAACACCATTGAAGTGCAATATGTCAGAGAAGTTTCTACCAGATTTATAAAGTCGTCCGCTTCTGCGGGCGACTTTTTGTTTTGGGAAAACGCTGCTACCAGACTAAGCCCAGGTGTATCTGTATTACACCGGTAAACAAAACAGCGATAAGCTGGAGATAAGCCAAACTTATTAGGTATGGGTTATCTCTGGCTTATATATGGGGGAATTATGGGTTAAACAGGGAGTATCCATACTGTAGCTATGCTTTGTCCATGCTTTGGGCTGCCCCCGGTACAGAAAATGATCAGCGTTAAAGCCGGAGTTTTTAGCAGGAGCTTACACCTGCAATATATAATATTATTTGTTTGGTTTCAACTGCCTTCTTTGTTTGTTGATATCCGGATGGTTTGTGGAATTTGCGGATTCTACCGTTGGAAAAAGTTCCCATATTGTGAAACGGGGAACTGGTAAAATAAAATGTAAGGAGTTCTAACAAATGAAAAACCCCGCCCAAAAGAGCAGGGTCTGTCCTATTTATCCCTATACCTATGAAATACGTGTTTGTGTTATTCAGTGATGGTACCAGCTTCATTCAGCAACACTGCCTTGTCCGTACCATTATCCTGAATATTGATTTTGTAGTATGCAGCTACATCTGATCTCTCAATTTTCCAGCCATCTTTTATGGTTGCCGCCGGATATTTTGTTTTCAGTGTACCAGCCACTGATTCCGGGAGGTTTTGAGCATCATATGCGCTTCTTGTGGCAATCCATTTGCCATCTGCATCATACTCTGCAATAGTGTTTATATTGTCTTTTTGGAAACTTGCTGTCCAATGTCCTGCACTTGTCTTTGTCCACTTAGCAGCTGCTGTTCCCGCAAAATTCTGATCAAAAGAACTTTTAACTGCCTCAGGTGCTTGCACCGCTTTGGCAACTATTTTTGTTTTTTTAACTGATTTTTTTTGCTGTGCAAAAGTTATGCCGGAAGTGAATAGAACCGCGCAAAATATTAACGTCAACTTTTTCATATTCGATATGGTTTTTTCCGTTGGGTTAAAATTAACTACTAGGTTTTTCTAATCTTCCTGGCAAGTTAGCTAAAACAATGCCAAAAACGCTGTTTATTTACTCTTTATTGCAAATTACAAAAAAAATTATAAAAAATATCTGAAAAGCATAGTTTTTAGCAAATATAGCTATTTAGGAGCCAGCGTATTTTCTTAACTTTGCACAATTTTAATCAATTATTGTATAAATAACATCAAAGGGCGGGGAATTGTTTTATGTCCAGCAAATACCAGGAATATAACCAGTTGAATTTACCTCAGATAGAGAAAGATATACTCCAGCACTGGGAGCAGCACCAGGCTTTTGAGAAAAGTGTGGAGGTACGCGATGGCGCCACTCCTTTTGTTTTTTATGAAGGGCCTCCGAGTGCCAACGGTTTGCCGGGTATTCACCATGTTATTTCACGTACTTTGAAAGACCTGGTATGCCGTTATAAAACCATGCGCGGTTATCAGGTAAAACGTAAAGGCGGATGGGACACCCATGGTTTGCCGGTAGAACTGGGAGTAGAGAAAACTTTAGGTATTACCAAGGAAGACATAGGAAAAAAGATCTCTGTAGCCGAATATAATGATACCTGCCGCCGGGAGGTATTAAAATATAAAGATTTGTGGGACGACCTGACCCTTAAGATGGGATATTGGGTTGACCTGAAAGATCCTTATATCACTTTTGAAAATAATTATATTGAAACACTCTGGTGGTGTCTTCAAACGCTTTATAAAAAAGGATTCTTATATAAAAGCGTAAGTATCCAGCCCTACTCTCCCGCAGCCGGTACCGGTTTAAGTTCCCATGAGCTGAATCAGCCAGGCACCTACAAAGATGTAAAGGATACTACTGTGGTGGCTATGTTTAAGGCCCAAAAAGTAGATAACTCACAATTCCTTTTTGACGCTGCCGGATCAGACGAGGTTTTTTTCCTGGCCTGGACCACCACCCCCTGGACCTTACCGTCCAACCTGGGTTTGACTGTAGGCGCCAATATAGAATATGTACTGGTAAATACTTTTAATCCATACACCCACCTTCCGGTGAACGTGGTAATGGCTAAAGTATTACTTGGTAAATATTTTAAGGCAGAAGGAGAAAACGGCGACTTTGCCGCCTATAAGGAAGGGGATAAAATAATTCCCTGGAAAATACTGACCAGCTTTAAGGGCAGCCAGCTTGAAAATATCCGTTATGAACAATTGTTACCATTTGCTCAGCCCGAAGAAGGTGATCCATTCCGGGTGCTGCTGGGCGACTTTGTAACCACAGAAGATGGTACAGGCATCGTTCATACTGCCCCGGCCTTTGGTGCAGATGATAACCGTGTAGGTAAGAAATACGGTATCGGTATTTTGACATTGGTGGACAGATCCGGTAAGTTCACTGATAATGTAGGTGAATTCTCAGGCCGGTATGTGAAGAATTATAAGGATGATCCCGACTACAAAGATGTAGATGTGGATATTGCGGTGAAACTGAAAAAAGAGAACCGCGCGTTCAGAGTGGAAAAGTATGAGCATACCTACCCGCATTGCTGGCGCACCGATAAGCCGGTGTTATATTACCCGCTGGATGCCTGGTTTATTAAAACCACTGCCGTAAAAGACAGGATGGTTGAGCTGAACAAAACCATCAACTGGAAACCAGCCTCCACCGGTACCGGCCGTTTTGGTAACTGGCTGGAAAATATGGTGGACTGGAACCTTAGCCGCAGCCGTTACTGGGGCACACCATTACCGATCTGGCGTACTGAAGATGGCTCAGAAGAGATCTGTATCGGGGGCATTGAGGAACTGAATGCGGAGATCCGTAAAGCCAACCAGGTTTTAGGAGGAGATGTGAATAAGTCCTACCTCCATGAAGGTATTCTCGACCTGCATAAGCCTTATGTAGATGATATTATCCTGGTGAGCCCTTCTGGCAAGCCGATGCGCCGCGAGCCCGACCTGGTGGATGTTTGGTTTGATAGTGGGGCTATGCCTTACGCACAATGGCACTATCCTTTCGAAAACAAGGAGCTGGTAGATAAGGGACAGGCTTTCCCGGCCGATTTTATTGCGGAAGGGGTAGACCAGACCCGTGGCTGGTTTTATACATTGCACGCTCTTGGAGTGATGTTATTCGATAGCGTGGCATATAAAACAGTGGTTTCCAACGGATTGGTGCTGGATGCGAAAGGCCAGAAAATGAGTAAACGCCTCGGTAACGTAGTGAACCCATTTGAAACCATCGAGAAATTTGGAGCAGATGCCACCCGCTGGTACCTGATCACCAATGCTTCGCCCTGGGATAGTTTAAAGTTTGATGTAAAAGGTATAGGAGAAGCACAGCGCAAGCTGTTTGGCACCCTGTATAATACATATAACTTCTTTGCTATGTATGCCAATCTTGATAAGTTTACTTTCAAGGAGGCATATATTCCACTGGAAGAACGCCCGGAAATTGACCGTTGGATCATTTCAGTATTGAACACCCTTATAAAAGATGTGACCAGCAGTTTTGACGACTACGAGCCTACCCAGGCGGGAAGAGCGATAGAGCGTTTTGTGGATGAGCAGCTGAGTAACTGGTACGTACGTTTGTGCCGCCGCCGGTTCTGGAAGGGAGAATACGAGCATGATAAGATCAGTGCTTACCAGACATTATACGAATGTTTGGAAAAAATTACACAATTGATGGCCCCGGTTTCCCCATTTTTCACCGATTGGTTATTTAGCAACCTGAACAGCGTAAGCGGCCGCAATAAAGCGGCTTCTGTCCACCATACTGATTTCCCGGTGATCAATGAAGCTGGGGTAGATGCTGATCTGGAAGAAAGAATGCAGCTGGCCCAGGATATTTCCTCACTGGTATTATCCTTGCGTAAAAAGGTGAACATTAAAGTGCGCCAGCCTCTGCAGAAGATTCTGATCCCTGTAGCCAATGGCCGGATAAAAGAGCAGATAGAATTGGTTGCTGACCTGATAAAAAGTGAGGTCAATGTCAAAGGGATTGATTATCTTACGGAAACGGAGGGTTTTATCAAGAAAAAGATTAAGCCTAACTTCAAGTCCCTCGGTGGTAAAATGGGAGCAAAGATGAAAACCGTGGCAGCCGCTATCAGCGCGTTCACGGAAGCAGAAATTGCCACTATAGAGCGCGACGGCCATTTTAACCTGGTGGTAGAGGGAGAGCAGTTGCAAATCCAGCTTTCCGACGTTGAGATCATTTCAGAAGATATTCCAGGATGGACAGTAGCTAATAAAGGTGCCCTGACGGTAGCGCTGGATATTACTATTACCTCCCAGTTACAGGATGAAGGAAACGCCAGGGAACTGGTGAACCGTATACAAAAAATCCGCAAGGATAGTGATTTTGCATTGACTGACAGAATTGATGTGACAGTTGAAAGTGTAGATACGCTCAAGTCGGCCATTGTGAACTATAATGATTATATTTGCACGGAAATTTTGGCAGATAGTCTGGAATTAGTGGAGCGATTACAGGATGGTACAGAAATAGAGGTAAATGACCTTAAATTTAATGTATTAGTTAACAAAAAAAGCTAATCCCCCATGGCAACAAAAAAGAAGGTTGCTAGTAAAACGACCCAAAAGGCAGCTCCGGCTAAAAAGACTGTAGCGAAGGCATCAACAGCAAAAAAAGCTGCCAAACCTGTTGCTCCGGTGAAGAAAACGGCGCCCGCTCCTAAAAAAGCAGCTGCAAAAGCGGCCCCTGCAAAGGCGGCTTCCAAAGCGGCAGCAAAACCAGCAGCCGGAAAAGCCGTGGTAGCTAAAAGCACTGCCAAAAAAGCCGCTCCGGCGCCTAAAAAAGCAGTGAAAAAGGCCTCTGCCTTACCAAACAGTAAAACAACATCCGTCAAGAAAGTTGCTGTACCTGCGAAATCGACCGTTAAAAAAGAGCCTGCTGTAAAGCAGCGAGTGGTAACGAAAAGTGTTTCCGCTGAAAAAGAGAAACCATTTATTTCTAAGTCAGAAGAAAAAGAACTTAAAACGATGGCAGTAAAGAAAGCAGATACTAAGGTAGAAGTTGCTAAGGAAAAAGAATCCAGCAAGAAAGCAGCGGAGAAGCCTGTTGTTAAGGCTGAAAAATCAGTAAAGGCGGAAAAATCCGAAAAACCCGAAAAACCTGAAAAACCTGAAAAGAAAGGCGGAAAAGCTACCCTGGTAACTTATCAGCCTGAATTTACAAAATCAGTGCTGGACCAACCGGCGCAACCTTCCGGTCCTGTATACAGATACAGTGATTCAGACCTGCAGGAATTCAGAGAATTGATCCAGAAGAAGCTGGAATCAGCTAAAAAGGAGCTCATCTATCTGCAAGGCCTGATCACCCGTAAAGACGAAGCAGGAACTGATGATACAGAAAACAAATACATGAGCATGGAAGATGGCAGCGGCTCACAGGAAAGAGAGCAACTGAACCAGATGGCCAGCCGTCAGATCCAGTTCATTGATCACCTGGAAAAAGCAATGATGCGTATCGAAAACAAAACCTATGGTATTTGCCGCGTAACCGGTAAATTGATAGATAAGGCGCGTCTCAGGGCTGTTCCTCACGCTACATTGAGCATTGAAGCCAAACTGGCTAAAAGTAAATAGTTCTGGTTTTACCAGAACAAGAAAGGCGCAGCGGTTATCCGCGGCGCCTTTTTCTTTTAAGGTGAAATATTTTAACAGGCAGCTACTGCTGCTTTTTTATTGCGTATCTGCCGAACAGCGAAATAAAGTAATCCTGCTCCGGCAATACCAATCAGGCTGCTTACCCCAATAGTACGTGCCTGCTTTTTACTGATAGCCGGTAATTTGATCCCGAATCTTGCCGGACTTGCCTGGGCAATATCAAGCAACGGCGCTAACGACAAGCCACTGATGATTTTATCGGCAACCTTTTCTACAACATTGCCGGGATACTGTGGACAAAAAGCAACGCCGATCCCGGCCTCGCTCAATAACCTGCTGTCCCGTTTTCCATCTCCCACATAAATAATATTCTGGGTATTAATATGATACTGCTCAGCTATGTATGGGAATACATTACTCCGTTCATACTCCTCTCCTTTCATAAAATAATCAGCCACGGTAAATTCGCCGGTGGCCACACTATTGATCAGGTGCAGCTTATTGGCAAATACGAAATCCATTCCCAGCTGATTTTTGATATGGCGTGCTACAGTACCAAATCCATCGGTGATCAGACCAACGGCATAGCCTCTTTTCTTCAGCTCCCGCACTATTTCACGGATACCCGGTAACAGCGGAATAGCATCTGCTACTTCCAGGAGCTCGGCAATATTGCGGCCTTCGAAAAGCGTAGCTTTCAGGTGAAGTGCAGTTACCGGGTCATGCCCGGCAGATTCGATTTCCTGCAATCCTTCCTCCTGGCCAAAGGCTACTGCGGCCCATTGCATGTAATCCTGTGTAAACACGGCATGGTCCAGGTTGAAGATGACCATCTTCTGCAGCTTGTCAATAGACTCCAGGATAGAATACTCCATCTGCTCCCGTATCAGGTTAATATTACCCAGTGTTTCCAGGTTTTCCTGCGGTATATTTTCCGCTTTGCGAAGAATGGTACGCGATACTTCCCTCGACATTTTACTCAGCTGTTCCCATGTTTGCATGGCATTTTCCACCTTGCCGATATTGGCTTCTGTGATACGTGCGCCAAGATGATGCATATCTATCAGCAATCCAATATCCACCCCATAGTCATTTTCAAAATGCACCCGTGAAAGGAATGATTTACGGGCTGCGATCATACCGCTGAGCGGCTGCTGGAAGTGGGCAAGCTCCGGGTATAAGATACTCAGCAGCGGCTTGGCCACCAATTGGGTGACCCTGCCTGCCTGCCTTTCAAAATAGGATTTGACGAAGTCTGCTTCATCTTTTTCAATAGGACCAGTTAAGAGGTCTATAATATTATCAGGATAAGTAAGGATGTCGCCGTCTACATAGGCAATAATATCGTGTTTTGCTGCCATCATCCCTTCACGCATAGATATCCCTTTTCCGCGCTGGCTGCTGGTGATCACTCTCACATGTTCCTTCATGGCCTCTTCCACTGTGTTGTCTGTAGAATTATCATCTACCACAATGATCTCAATTTTCCGGGATGTTTTTTTTACTGTTTTAATAACCTGGCGTATGGTAGCACCTTCGTTTAATACAGGAATTACGATAGATATCATAGGAGTTCGCTATGTTAAAAGGTTAAAAAATAGTGCTGTAAAGAGCTGGTGTTGGCATTATAAGGCCGCTTTAATAACAAAAACCGTACCCATTGCCGGTTTTTTGAGAAGAAGGAAATGTTATGGAAACCCATACAGGGATTGAAAAACGCCGGATGCGCTACCTGTAAAGTAGTTGCATCCGGCGTTTACGTATATTCTTAAACGTTAGTTGTTCCCTATTTGAATTCCTGCATTTCCACCAGTTTGTGGTAGATCCCGTTTTGTTTCAGTAAAGCATCATGCGTACCGCGTTCTTTGATCTCTCCCTGGTCCATTACAATAATTTCGCTGGCATGCTGAATAGTGCTCAAACGGTGTGCAATTACAATAGTGGTGCGGTTTTGCATGAGTTTATCCAATGCAGCCTGTACCAGTTTTTCAGATTCTGTATCCAATGCGGAAGTAGCTTCATCCAGGATGAGAACAGGAGGATTTTTAAAGATAGCCCTGGCAATAGTAAGGCGCTGACGCTGGCCCCCGCTAAGTTTCAGCCCGCGGTCGCCGATAATTGTATCGTAGCCATTATCGAGTTGCTCAATGAATTCGTGCGCATTGGCAATTTTGGCAGCGGCTATAATGGCTTCCCTGTCGGCTTTCGGCTGGCCAAAGGCAATATTATTAAATACGGTATCATTAAACAGGATCGCTTCCTGAGAAACCACGCCGATCAGGTTGCGAAGATCGTGCACCTTCAGGTCGCGTATATCGGTACCGTCTATCCGGATGGCGCCTTCATTCACATCATAGAAGCGGGGTAAGAGGTCGGCCATTGTGGATTTTCCGGCGCCGCTGCGGCCTACCAGCGCTACCATCTGTCCTTTGTGAATAGTAAGCTGGATTTTTTTCAAGACATATTGCTGCTCGTATTTAAAGGACACATTATCGTATTCAACCCTGGTAGTAAACTCACTAACAGGGCTTGCCCCGGGTTTTTCATGAATAGTTACCGGCGCGTCCAGTATTTTAAAAATCCTTTCACTCGCTACCATTCCTTTCTGGATAGTAGTTATAGAAGTAGATACATTCTTTGCCGGCTGCATGATCTGTGAATAGAAAACGAGGTATGTCATGAAAGTAGCGCCGGTAAGCAGTTCGCTGCCGGACAATACCAGGCTTCCGCCGTAAATAACAAGGATAACAATTACAATTACACCCAGTATTTCGGAGATAGGAGAAGCAAGTTCCCGCTGGTTGTACATCGACTTGCTTACTTTCACAAAGCGGTTGTTGACCTCACCGAATTTATTTTTCATAAAACGTTCGGCGGTAAAGGATTGTATGATCCTGATACCGCTTAATGTTTCTTCTGTTACAGATAGAATTTTTCCCAGCAGGTCCTGGCTGAACTTTCCTTTTAATTTTAATTTTTTGGAAACGTAAGATATCAGCAGCCCGGAGATAGGAAAGAATACGATAGTGAACAGGGTAAGCTTTACAGAAAGATAGAACAATGCCGCAAAGTAACCGATGATGATGAAAGGGTCGCGCAACAGTGTTTGTATGGCATTGATCACACTGTTTTCGATTTCCTGTACATCGTTGGTCATGGAAGAAAGCAGGTCGCCTTTCTGCTGTTCGCTGTAAAACGACAGTGATTGCTGGGTGAACTTTTCATAGAGGCGTATACGTAACCTGGAAAGTACGGTCATTTTTAGTCGTACCATTACCCTTGCGCTCATATACCGGCCGAAGTTGGCGATCACAATACATACACCAATCACGGCGCAAACAAAGTAAAGAGCGCTTTGCTTGGAGCCGCTGGCCCTGATAAAGTTATAGAAATAGTAGTTGAACAGGTCTATAAAATAGTTGATAGAGAAAGTAAAATGAGGTTCAGGCAGGGCCTGGGGCACTTCGCCCACCTGGTTGAAAATAACGGTCAGTAGCGGGATCAGCATAGCGAAATTGACCATGCCGAATATGATACCTATAAAAGTATATATAACGTATTCGGGCAGATAATGATGCAAAGGTGTGGCAAATCGTAGTAATCGCTTGAATGTCTTCATGCCTGTTAGTCTGTTTAACTTGCTGGCAAAAATAGCATAATTAAGGTATGAGGGGGTGTAATTGCGGCTATTCTTTGCCGGAAATGGTTAATTTCGCAACTGACGGGCTGCCGGCAGCCGGTTACGGTTTGGCGGCGTGGGGTAATTGTGTTATTATCGTACGCAGACTGTTTTATTAACGATTAAAATTGAAAGAGATGCAGGAAACTAAAAGGCAGAAACAAATAGGACAGCTGGTACAGCAGGAGCTGAGCAGCATTTTCCAGCGTTTAGGATTTAATGTGGTGGAAGGAGGAATGATATCTGTTGCTGCCGTGAAGATGACCCCCGACCTGCTGGAAGCGAAGGTATACCTGAGCATGTTCCAGATCAAAGCGCCTTCGGAGATGCTGGAGCGGATCAAGGAAAGAATGGGCGAGATCAAGAAATTACTGGGAATAGGGCTGGGCAAGCAATTGCGCAGGATACCCGAACTGAGCTTCTTCCTGGACGATACCCTTGATTATGTGTTTAAGATGGAAGAGCTGTTTAAGAAGATCAGGGAGGAGGATGCCAATATCAAAGATGGCAAGAAATAGGGTTACGGATCTTTCATTCTTCATTCGTAATTCAAATACATGGTCTGGCAGTTTGCTTCCCGTTATTTCCGTGCAAAGAAATCTACCAATGCTATCAATATCATTGCCTGGGTAAGTGTGGCAGCAATTGCGGTTGGGGCAGGCGCCCTGATTGTAATTTTGAGTGTATTCAATGGTTTTGAGGGCCTGGTGAAATCCCTTTATTCTTCTTTTTACCCGGCGGTGAAAGTGGCGCCGGCTACGGGTAAAACCATTATTCTTACGCCTGCACAGCTGCAGCAAATATCTGCGGTGCAGGGAGTGACTCACTTTTCCAGGGTAATTGAGGAGAAGGCGGTGCTTCGCTACGGCGACGAGCCAACGATTGCTGTATTGAAAGGTGTGGACAGCAGTTATAATTATGTGACTGATGTGAAGAGCAACATTATCAGAGGGCGTTTTGACACTGGTGATAGTGTGGCCTACCGCGCAGTACTTGGGCTTGAGCTGGAAGGTGCGCTGGGGGTAGATGTAGTACATAGCATCGCCCCTGTTACCGTATATCTTCCCCGGAGAAATGTGAATGCTTTTGTGACCCCCGAAGATGCGCTTAACAACGGGGTGCTGTACCCGGCAGGTACTTTTGCCATACAACAGGAGTTTAACAGCAAATATGTTATTACTAACATAGAATTTTTACGGAACCTGTTGCAGATGGGGCCCGATGAAATGTCGTCGCTGGAAATAGGGATACGGGCAGGGGTAAACGATAACCTGCTGAAGGCGCAACTGGAAAAGTTGCTTGGCAGTAAGTATAAAGTACAAACCCGGTATGAGCAGAACCAATCGCTTTATGCTATTATGCAAACCGAGAAGTGGGCAGTGTATGTGATACTTAGTTTTATCATGATCATTGCTGCTTTTAACATGATAGGTTCGTTATATATGCTGGTGATAGAAAAGCAGAAAGACATCACTATCCTGAAGGCGATGGGCGCGCGTAAGTCGTTGATTATGCGGATATTCCTGGCGGAGGGGCTGATCATTGCCGGTATAGGAACGGCATTGGGCTTCGGCTTGGGAACCACTTTTTGCCTGTTACAGCAGCATTTTGGTATTATCAAGCTGGAGGGAACTTCTTTCCTGGTAGACTCCTATCCTGTTAGCATGCATGCAGCAGATTTTGTACTGGTATTTATTACGATCATGGTGATTGGTATTGCAGCCAGCTGGTACCCGGCCAGAAGGGCGGCGGTGGAAGCGATTACCCTGAAAGCGACCTGATTACCAAATAAAAACATTAAAAAAGGCTGCATGTGAATTCACATGCAGCCTTTTTTAATGTTTTTATTTAATTGTTCTATTAATAATCGCCGAGTGTTTCAGGCAATTGGGCCAGTGCTTTTGCCAGCTGATCATCGCTTGGGGCGATACCATGCCATTCGTGGTGGCCTTCCATAAAGTCGACCCCCTGACCCATAACGGTTTTCATAATAATGGCAATGGGTTTACCCTGGCCGGTGAAGCTCTTGGCCTTTTCCAGTGTAGCTACTACATCGTCCATATCATTACCATTCATGTGCAATACCTGCCATCCGAATACTTCGAATTTAGCGCCAACATCGCCAAGACCGGCAACATCGTCGGTAGTTCCATCAATTTGCTGACCATTCAGATCCACCGTGATGATAAGATTATCTACTTTATGATGAGGGGCAAACATCACTGATTCCCAGATCTGTCCTTCTTCCAGCTCACCATCGCCATGGAGGGAGAATACCAGGTGTTTATCGTTATTCAGTTTTTTAGCAAGCGCTGCGCCTATAGCCACGCTCATGCCTTGTCCCAGGGAACCGGAGGCGATACGTACGCCCGGTAAGTGTTCGTGGGTGGTGGGGTGTCCCTGCAGGCGGGAATTCAGCTTACGGAAAGTGTTCAGTTCCTGTACGGGGAAGTAGCCGGAACGCGCCAGGGCGCTATAGAACACCGGTGAAATATGACCATTGGACAGGAAGAAGAGGTCCTGGTTTTTACCATCCATATCAAATGGTTCTGGTTTGTGGTCCATCACCTTGAAATACAATGCGGTGAGAAAATCGGCGCAGCCTAATGACCCACCCGGGTGACCGCTTTGAACGCCGTGTACCATCCGTACAATGTCTCTCCTGACCTGAGTCGCAATATCTTGGAGCTGTGGCTGTGGCATGATAGTTGTTGATTTTGTGCCGCAAAACTAATAGAATTTCGTAGAATTTGTGGCCGTTGAATGTTTTTTTTGCGATCTCAAAGTATTAAAAAACTTGATTTTTTTAACGTTTCTTTTCATATTTCGTTGAAATTAATATCTTTGCACAATTAAGCCCCACTGATGGAGAATGTATTAATTGCCACCGTCCTGAGTTTTGTTGTTACCTATTTTTCTATTCCAATACTGATAAGAGTGGCGGAATTAAAGCACTTATACGACGAGCCGGACGAGAGAAAGACGCATAAACAGCGTATACCAACGCTTGGAGGAATCGGATTTTTCTCCGGATTTATAATCGCCACTGCTATCTGCGTACCCGCGTTAGCCAATTCCCCATTTCAATACATGATGGCAGCGTTCTTTATCATTTTCATGGTGGGGATGAAGGATGATATCGTAGGGCTGTCTCCGTTAAAGAAATTAATCGGGCAACTTGCTGCCTCTTTTGCCATTATTTACCTGGGTAACCTGCAGATAACCAGCATGTATGGTTTTTTGGGGATTTATGCCATGCCTCCCAATATCAGCCTGATGCTGACCTATTTCACTTTTATTGTGGTTATTAACGCTTTCAACCTGATAGACGGGGTAGACGGTCATGCCGGCAGCATTGGTTTACTGGTGAGTGCGGTATTGGGTGCTTATTTCCTGCATGTGGGCGAAATAACCTATGCGGTGATCGGTTTTGCGCTTGCAGGCGGCCTGGCCAGTTTCCTTATCTACAATATTTCTCCTGCCCGAATTTTTATGGGTGATACAGGATCCTTACTGATAGGGCTGGTAAATGCGGTGCTTGTGCTGAAATTTATTGATGTGGCAGGAAACCCTGCCGGTAAAATGCCCGTTGGAGCTACTCCGGCTGTGGCATTCGCCATCCTGATCGTACCCTTATTTGATACCTTACGCGTATTTGCTGTTCGTATGCTGCAGGGAAGATCTCCTTTCTCTGCCGACAGAAATCATATCCATCACTACCTGCTTGACCTGAAGCTTAACCACAGGCAAACCACGCTTGTTTCAGTAGCCATTAACGCTACTTACATACTCGGAGCATTTGTATTACAGGGAATGGGCGCTACCTTGCTGTTAATGGTCGTAATAGGTTCTGCCACCTTTTTTACAGGAATATTATACCTGGCACGCCGGAGGAAACTCGCTGTGAAAGCCATCCCCGAACCTGTTGTACAGCCAGCTGCGGCAACAGCCAAAGAAGCTACCAAAATATTGCGTGTTACAACAGAGGGTGTATTACAAGATAAATAATCCTTTGCTGCGGTTATTTGTAGGCATTTCTACTTCCATTATCAGGACCTTACTTTGACGATTAAAAGAAAACCTGTAGGTTTGCACGCACTTAACTATTTATGTTATGCAAGATGATCTAACGCTTATCATTGATGAAGCAGGGGACTCGATGAAAAAAGCTATCGGGCACCTGGAATTAGAACTTACAAAAATCAGAGCCGGGAAAGCCAACCCGCAAATACTGGATGGTATTTTTGTTGATTATTATGGCGCGCCTACCGCATTGAACCAGGTGGCTAATGTAAGCATCGCAGATGCCCGTACACTTACTATTCAGCCCTGGGAAAAAAATATGCTGCAACCAATTGAAAGAGCCATTATTGCTTCTAACATTGGTCTCAATCCACAAAACGACGGTGTTATCATCCGTTTATTTCTCCCGCCATTAACCGAAGAACGCAGGAAGGAATTTGTAAAAAGGGTGAATAATGAGGGTGAACAGGCAAAAGTAGCCATTAGGAATATTCGCAGGGATGCTATTGAAGCGGTTAAAAAATTGCAGAAAGACGGTTTGAGTGAAGATACTGCAAAAGATGCAGAAGCGGATATCCAACAGTTAACCGATAAGCATATTACGCTGATCGATAAACATTGTGAAGTAAAAGAGAAAGAAATTATGGCTATTTAACAAATAACAGCCTGGAAGAATATAACAGCGGAGATATTAACGGATAACAGTCCGGCTAATATCTCCGCTTTGTTTTAGGAATTATTTAGCCGGTGCAGCAGCCCTGCTGGCCCTGTTTACGAGGTAAACGCCAAGGAGGATAATTCCCATGCTCAGCACCTGGACCCAGGTAATTGTTTCATGCGCCAATAAGCCCCAGCCAACCGCTACTAACGGTAACGCATATGCCACCATGGAAGCAAGCATGGAGCCTGCCCTTTTAATCAGCAGGAAGAAGAGCACAGCTGCTATCCCTGTTCCCATTACTCCCAGTACAAGGCCTGCGGAAAGTGAGCGCCAGGGCGCATCAGGCCGTGCAAACTGCGGAAAGAAGTTACTAAACCAGAGTATGGGGAAAGTGAACACAGCGCAGAAGAACATCGCAATGGATCCCAGCTGCAGCGAACTAAGGCCCTGCAGCTTATGATGCACCATGCTGATATTAATACCATAACTTATAGTGGCCAGTATTACCAGCAGAGCATAATACCAGTGGCTGTTGGTATTGATACCTTTGGCCGTAAATAATAATACTACTCCCATCAATCCTACGAATATACCTGTGAGCTGCGCCTTTTTAAATGGGCTTTTAAAGAGAATGATACCGGATAACAGGGCCATTAATGGAGTTAGTGCATTCAGGATGCCGGCCAGGGAGCTGTCGATCTCCGTTTCTGCCAGGCAAAAAAGAAAGGCCGGAATGCCATTGCCCAGGGTGCCAGACAGGATGATAACAGGAAGCTTGTTTACAGGGACCTGTTTGAAGGCTTTCGGCAAAAAGGGACAAAGCGCTATGCCGGCTGCTACCAGTCTTAAGCTGGCTACCTGGTAAGCAGTAAATGATTCAAGGCCTATTTTCATCAATATAAAGGAACTGCCCCAAGTGAGTGATAACAGGAAGAACACTCCCCAATGGGCGAAACGTTGATGCATAATTGTTATTTTTCGAGTACAAAGGTGCAGGGATCCTTAATACCCAGCAAAATATAAATCGTGATAATCGCAACACTTCTGTCCTGATTTTGTTAAATTTATTTATAAGAATGCGCTACATGGGTAAAATCAAATTGTCTGCTATCAGCACATCAGCTCCCAAAAAGCTGGAAAAAGAAACCATTAAGGCAGTAACCCGGGAATTGCTGGAAGAACTTGATGAGCTCCAGAACCTGCTCTACGCCCAACATAAATACAGTGTATTGCTGGTGGTGCAGGGAATGGATGCCAGCGGGAAAGATGGGGTTATCAAAAATGTTACGGGTACCTTAAACCCGCAGGGATGCGTTGTTCACTCCTTCAAAGCGCCCAGCGCAGAGGAATCAGAGCACGATTTCCTTTGGAGGGTACATCAGCATGCCCCCGGAAAGGGCATGATCCAGGTGTTTAACCGCTCGCATTACGAAGATATCCTCATACAACGTGTGCATAAGTGGATTGACGATAAAATGGCTTTTAAACGGATGGAAGCTATTAACGATTTTGAAAAGCTGCTGACTGTTCATAATAATACGCACATCATAAAATGTTATCTGCACGTATCGAGGGAAGCGCAGCAGCAGCGCCTGGTGGAACGTACAGAAGATCCCCGTAAGATGTGGAAGTATAACGAAAATGACCTGACAGAGGCCAAGTTATGGGATAAATATATGGATGCCTATGAAGATGCTATCAATCATTGTAACTATGTACCATGGCTGATTGTACCTGCAGATCAGAACTGGTATAAGGAGTATCTCATTGCGCTAACGTTGAGGGATACACTGAAATCGCTGAAGATGAAATATCCCCGCTTAAAGAAATAATAACCTAATAATTAACGTGTTCGGTTATTATCCTTTAATTTTGTTCACTTATTTAACCAATAAAAACCTTGCATTATGTCGTTCATCAAAGAGTTTAAAGAGTTTGCCATGAAAGGCAATGTAATGGATCTTGCTGTGGGTGTGATTATAGGTGGTGCGTTTGGAAAGATTATTACATCCCTGGTAGATAATATCCTGATGCCTATTATCGGATTATTTACAAAGGGAAAGAATTTTAACGACGTCTTTTATGTATTGGACACAAGTAAGGGAGATGTGGCCACCCTGGCAGACGCAAAAGCCAAAGGCATCGCTGTATTTGCTTATGGTGCGTTTATACAGAGCGTGATTGATTTCCTGATCATTGCCTTCTGTATTTTCCTGCTGGTGAAATTTATGAACAGACTTACGAGGAAGAAGGAAGAAGCCCCGGCTGAACTGTCTACACAGGAAAAACTGCTCATGGAAATCCGTGATGAACTGAAGAAATCCAGATAAAATTTTTTAGCAATATCCCATCATTTCATTTTTCCCTTCCGGAAGAAGTGGGATAGTTATTACGTATACTCAACTTAAACACAATTTGATGAAAAAAATTACTTTATCCATTGCCTGCTGTATGCTACTGTTTACAGCCGTGCATGCGCAAAATGACTGGATGAAGACGTCGAGAGAAGAAGCTGCAGGTAAGATCAAGAAAGATCCTAATGACACGATTCCCAAATTATGGAGAAAGGGGATGAATATTAATGTAAACATCAACCAGGGATCACTGAGCAACTGGGCTGCAGGTGGTGATAACTTTGCGTTCTCCATCGGCTCCAATTTATTTGCATGGGCTTTTTATAAGAAAGGGAAACATTCCTGGGATAACGTAGCCGACCTGGCATATGGTTATATTAATACCACCAGTTTGGGAGGCCGGAAAAATGATGACCGTATAGACCTCACTTCCAAATACGGCTATGATATTGGTAGGAACTGGTATTTAAGCGGTTTGGTGAACCTGCGTACACAATTTACCAATGGTTACCTGTATCCGTCGGATACCACTCCGCAGCTGTCGTCCAAGTTCTTCTCCCCTGCTTATGTACTGGTGTCGCCGGGTTTTGATTATAAGCCCGATCCGTCATTTTCTTTATTCCTGTCGCCCGCTACTTCCCGTTTTGTGTTTGTAATGGATGATGTGCTCTCCAAACAAGGTGCTTACGGAGTAGATACGGGCTCGCATTTTAAATATGAAATAGGCGCCTACCTGTCTGCCAATTATATAAAAACCTTCGCCAAAAATATGACCTATAAGGGCCGGCTGGATTTATTTTCAGATTACCGGCATAACCTTGGGAATATAGATGTGTTTTTTACCAATGCATTGGAACTGAAGGTGAATAAGTGGATTTCAGCCCTGCTTACAGTAGATATGATATATGATGATGATGTAAAAGTATTTGAAAATAAGGAAACTGGTGTAATGGGTCCCCGCCTGCAAATAAAACAGGTAATAGGGATCGGCTTTGCAGCCAAGTTCTGATTCGGAGGAATTTTGTTATTTTTGATATCGCGCAGCGGCGCAGGAAAAAATCTGATGATCCTGTGCAGTTGTGCGATATCTTTTTTAAAAAACTTTAAACACATTACGTGAGCGAACAAGCACCTGTCTATAAGATCAAATTACCGCAATTTGAGGGTCCTTTCGACCTGTTGCTGTTCTTTATTGAACGTGATGAACTGGATATCTACAATATCCCTATCAACACCCTCACACAGGATTTCCTGGACTATATTCATCATATTGAATCGCTGAATATTGAACTGGCCAGCGAATTCATTCTCTTTGTATCCACCCTTATGCGTATAAAGGCGAAAATGCTGTTGCCCCGCAAGGAACTGGATGAGCAGGGAAATGAAATAGATCCCCGGATGGAACTGATAGACAAGATCCTGGAGTATAAGCGCTATAAACTGGCAGCTGCAGAACTGGCCGAAATGGAGGCCGACCGCATGCTGTCTGTAAAGCGGGGAAATATCGCCAAAGAACTGGCGGAGATCGGGGAACTGACCAGTGAAGGGACCGAAGTACAAACCCTTACTCTCTTCAAGCTGACAAAAACCTTTGAAAAGGTGATGCAGCGCATGAAAGAGCGTGATAACAAGCCCCAGCATGTTGTATACAAGTATGATTATACCATGGAAGGCTCCAGGATGTATATGGAGGAGCTGGCAAGGGCGGAGCGTACTTTATCTTTTGAAAAAATATTTGATCACTGTAAAGACCGGGTGCACGCCATTTTCCTGTTCCTGAGTATGCTTGAACTTGTGCAGATGAAGCATATGGGTATTATGGTGGGAGAAGGCAGAAATAATTTTATTATTGAATACATTGATCCTTCCGACAGGGAGGAGGAACCTGCAGGAACTTTAATAGATGGCTGAGAAACGTGAAAATATAGGAATTGTATCCTTACCGGAATACTCCCATGCAGACCCGGGATTTGTGGTGTCTGGCCTGTGTGAACTGGGTAACAGCTTTTTTGACCAGATAGGCGTGCCCCACCGGCACGACTTCTACACCATTTACTGGATTAAGAAGGGCAAGCTGCTGCATACCATTGATGCTGTTACACACGAAGTAAAGAAGAATACGCTTTTTTTTGTGGCGCCCGGCCAGGTGCATAACCTGCAGGCCACCGATAAAATAGACGGATACATGATTGCGTTCCGTGATGCCTTTATGTGTTTAAAAGATCAGACACAGGTATCCGGTATTAATTCAGGTTTATTTTTCAACAGCCAGTTCAGCAGTGTTATTCATATTGACGATGAGCAGGAAAAAGACATTGATGCTATTGTGCGCCTGATGCTGAAAGAGCTTACCCTGCGTGAGCCTGAATATGAAATGGCGCTCCACGGGTTGCTGCGCTATTTCCTGGTGCTGGCTTCCCGCATAAAGGGTGAAAATGTAGCCATCAGCCCGGAACAGCATGCTGCCCATAACAGCTCTATCTTCCTTAAATTTAAAAACCTTATAGAGGAAAAATACCAGGCATTAAAGACGGTGTCTGATTATGCAGGGCTTTTACATATCAAACCCGTGCTGCTGAATGAGATCAGTAAACAGTTATCCGGTATTACTGCCGGTGAACATATCCGCAACCGCGTGATCCTTGAAGCACAGCGCTACCTGTATAATACCGATCTTACAGCGAAAGAAATTGCCTATAAACTGGGCTTTGATGATCCGCATTATTTCAGCCGCTTTTTTAAAAAGTATACCAACCAGAGCCCTTCTGAATTTAAAGAGGTTTCCCGTACTTCTGTAAGCCCTTCGGCCTAAATTTTCCGCAATTTTTGAAAAAAGTCCATCAGCGGGAGAGTTTTATCCATTCTCAAACGGTGTTGTAACATGTATTTTTGTGTTGTCTTAAGGAGGCAAACAATATGAAAACACAAAAACATGTAAGCCAGATCGTAATCGCAGCTGCACCACATATGGTGGGCGACGGGTTCAGGGTACAAAGTACGCTCCCCGGCGGTACCCGGTCCGAAGGGAACAGGATCAGTCCTTTTATCATGATGGATTATGCGGCACCCAATTATATTCCACCGAGTGTAAGACCCAAAGGTGTTGGCGAGCATCCGCATAAAGGTTTTGAAACTGTTACCATCGTATACCAGGGAGAACTGGAGCATCGGGATTCTACCGGTAGCCATGGTTTATTGTTCCCTGGCGATGTTCAGTGGATGACTGCTGCCGGCGGTATTTTACATGAAGAAAAATACAGTGATGCATTCAGCAGGCAGGGCGGGAAAGTAGAGTTTGCCCAGTTATGGGTAAATCTTCCCCAAGCATTTAAAAATAATCCTCCCTCCTATCAGAATCTTACCAAAGCAGAAATACCTGTGATCAAGGTAAGTGAAGAAGGATATGTGAGAGTGATCGCTGGTGAGTATAATGGAGTGAAAGGAGCTGCCAGTACTTTCTCCCCGGTAAATGTGTATGATATTCATCTGAAGAAAGATGACAGGATCTCTATGAACATACCGGAAGGTTTTAACACTGCAGCAGTAGTATTCCAGGGAGAAGCAGATGTGAATGGTCAGTCGCTGAAAGGTGTGGAAACGGCCCTGTTTGAAAAGGAAGGCACAGAAATAACCATCACTGCGCTGAAAGATACCGCTATGCTGGTGTTGAGCGGTGAACCGATCGATGAGCCCATTTTTGCATATGGCCCGTTTGTAATGAATACAGAAGATGAGATCAGGACAGCAATAGATGATTATAATGCCGGTAAAATGGGTGTATTAAGCTAATTAAACATTTAATAATACTAAAAAAACAAAGTTATATGACAACCTGGAAAATTGATGCTTCGCACAGTGATGTGCAATTTAAGATCAAACACCTGATGATTACGACCGTAACCGGTCAGTTTGCAAAATTTGATGGTACCATGCAAACCGTTGATAACGATTTCAGTACTGCCAACATCACTTTTGAAGCAGACATCAACAGTATTTCCACACAGAATGCGCAGCGCGACGCTCACCTGCAGGCCGCTGATTTCTTTGAGGCAGAGAAATATCCCAAGCTCACCTTCGTGTCTAAAGAGGTGAAGAAAATAGATGCAGATACTTTTAAGCTGGTAGGTGATTTAACCATCCGCGATAATACCCGCCCTGTAGAGCTGAATGTTGAATTTGGTGGTGAAGTGGTAGATCCGTATGGCCAGACTAAAGCAGGATTTGAACTGAGCGGTAAAATCAACCGTAAAGATTTTGGTCTTACTTTCCACGCTACTACCGAAACCGGCGGTTTACTGCTGAGCGATGAAGTGAAGCTGCTGGCCAGCGTGCAGATGATAAAACAACAATAAAATGGATGGCTTTGACAGAGCCGGATAAGATAGGGTATTAGGAATTGACAGCAATAATATAAGAATCAATTGCCAGGAACCATGTATAGCTGCACAGGAAACTGTGCAGCTTTTTTATGCGCTTTGGCCGCCCGGGTAGCTCCGGCGTTTTTTATTGCCGATTAATTTGTAATTTGGGCCTCCGCACTGATTTTTCTAACAGGAAAAAATAAAAATTAAACATGAAAAGATTTGCATCTGCCAATTGGCAAGGTACCGGTAAAGAAGGTAAAGGCACTTTAACTTCCCAGTCAACTGTGTTAAACAAGACCCAGTACTCTTTCAGCAGCCGTTTTGAAGATGGCATTGGTACTAACCCTGAAGAACTGATTGCTGCAGCACATGCCGGCTGCTTTACTATGAAACTGAGCTTTGTGATCACTGGCGCCGGTTTTACACCTGGTAACATTGATACCAAATGCACCATCACCCTGGATAATGGAGCTATTACCACCAGCCACCTGGAAGTAACTGCCAGCGTGGAAGGCCTGGATGCCGCCAAGTTCGCTGAATTTGTAGCGGATGCAGAAGCTAACTGCCCGGTGAGCAAAGTGCTGAATGCAACCATTACCACAGATGCCAAACTGGTGTAAATAAGCGCCTGAAATCGTTACTGCGTTACGGATTTTTCATATGCATACTGTTTTTTTGAAAGCAGTTACTGCATTGAAAGATCCGTATTTTTTTGTCCACGTTTTTCAACATATGATCCATTCCCGGCGCCTTCGTTTATAGCGATATTTGTACTGTTAAAAACAAAGGAGATCAGTTATGAAAAAAGTTATTCATCGTGCAGATACCAGGGGATATGCCAACCACGGCTGGTTGAAGAGTCATCACACTTTCAGTTTTGCCAATTATTATGATCCCAACAGGATCCATTTTGGCGCATTGCGTGTGTTGAACGATGATGCTGTAAAAGGCGGAATGGGTTTTGGCGCGCATCCTCACGATAATATGGAAATTGTATCCATTGTGCTGAACGGAGAGTTGGCACACAGCGATAATACCGGCAATAAAGAAGTGATCCGTAAAAATGATGTGCAGATTATGAGTGCCGGCACAGGCGTTGTTCACTCAGAATTTAATGCGTCTAAAACAGATGATGTGAATTTCCTGCAGATATGGATAATACCTAAAGAAAGGAATGTGACACCCCGTTACGATCAGAGAACATTTGATCCTACCGCCCGTGAAAACGCCTTACAGGTGGTGATTTCACCAGACAAAAACGCAGGTGGGCTCTGGTTGAACCAGGATGCATGGTTTACATTGGGTAAGTATGAAGCCGGTAAAAAACTCGATATTACAGCAAAGGCACCCAACATCGGCAGCTATTTGTTTTTGCTCAGCGGTGAATTAAAGGTAGATGGAGAAACATTAAGCACACGTGATGCGATCGGGTTATCTGAGTATGATAAAGCAGGTATTGAAGTGGTCAAACCGGCAGAGTTTTTGCTGATAGATGTGCCAATGCTGAACTAATCATACCGTTATCTACTAACCCAATATATCTAAAGGAAGATCAGTCGTTTCGGCTGGTCTTTTTTTTATATTTTTATCGGCATCTGCATTCATTGAAATTTTTAAAGTCACCCGGGAATTATGTTATTAGCTACAGATCTGGACGGTACATTTTTAGGAGGTACATCAGAAGATAAAGAGAAATTATACAGTTTATTGCGGCAGCAAAAGGAGATACAGCTGGTATTTGTAACCGGAAGAGGAATACGCAGTGTGTTGTCGTTACTGGAAGATAATACTTTGCCACGGCCTGAATATATTATCTGTGATGTAGGCGCTACGGTAACCCACCTGCCTACGTTAACTGCGGTAGAGCCGGTGCAATCAGATATTGCAGCCAAATGGCCGGGAGAACAGGTGAGGGAAACCCTGAAAACAGTAAGAGGATTACTGCACCAGGAAGCGCATCAGCAGTACCGCTGTTCTTACTATTATGATAACAGCACAGATATAGACAGTGCGCGTGAAATCGCAGCATCATTGCAATGCGACCTGGTTTTATCTGCCGGTAAATACCTCGATATATTACCTGCCGGAGTGAACAAGGGATTTACACTGAAACAGTTGTTACAGGTGCTGGCATTGCCGCATCAGAAGGTGCTGGTGGCCGGCGATTCCATGAACGATTACTCGATGTATGAAACCGGGTTCAAGGGTGTGGTAGTGGGTGATTCGGAGCCCGAATTAGTAGCCCGTACTGCAGGAATGCCGCATGTATTACAGGCACAGCGGCCCGGCGCCGGAGGAATTCTGGAAGCGATGGATTTTTTTCCTGAATTCGGAATTTATCTGTAAAAAGGTGGAAGCAGAATAGAAAAAGATTGTACCTTAGAACAGGTCTTTTCGGATAAAAAATGGCTATTGACAACAACGCTTGGTAT
Organism: Chitinophaga polysaccharea; assembly: GCF_902150045.1. Classification (GTDB taxonomy): domain Bacteria; phylum Bacteroidota; class Bacteroidia; order Chitinophagales; family Chitinophagaceae; genus Chitinophaga; species Chitinophaga polysaccharea_A. The sequence continues at coordinate 1,936,095 of NZ_CABFVU010000001.1, read as the reverse complement.
GATGAATAGTTCTTTAATCATCATTTAAATTGATAAATCAATACACCATGGAAATTACAACTCCCACCGAAGAACTGCACCAGCAGTTAAATTCCTGGAAAGAAGAAGTAAACGAAGTAAGAAACGAAGTAAAAATGATGCGGGAGCGGCTGGAACAGATCGCGCTCAGCAAAGCTTCCAGGGATGTAATGACACAGGTTGAACATTTTGAAAACCGTTTACTGCGTGAACGTGAAGTAGCGGATGAATTGCATCATGACATTAAGCAATGTGCCAAAAGAGTGGCCAACACTCCGGTAACAGTGATACATGACGACCGGCCCATTGATGACTTTCAGACCATACAGCACCGTATGGAAATTTTCAGAAAATTATATTTATCATTAAAGGAAGAGTTCAATCAATTTATACCTTGCGAGGTATAGTTACTGGAGGGCTTTTACTTTGTGCTCAATTTTATGAATGATCTCATCCAGTTGAAGGGTGGATTCATGCAGCCATTCCATGAGCTGGGTGTTGAGATGCAGATCCTGGTTGCTTTTATCGAACAGGCCGGCAATACTGAGTATAGATACTACAGGTCGGCGTATTTCATGTGAGTTGATCCAGGCAATTTCTTTTAACGCTTTATTTTGTTCTTCAAGCTGGGTGGCTTGTTTTAGGAGCCTGTCGTGGGTAAGCTGTGCCTGCTGCTCATAGCGCATGCCAAGCTCACGCGCTTCTTTTACTGCTTTCATTTGTGCATCCACATCCCTGGCCATAATAAAGCGGGCGCTTTTGCCATAATAAGTGGCAGGAAGAGAGTAGATCTCTACAAAGAAATTAACACCGTCCTTTTTACGGTGTTTCCAGATACCCCTGTATTCATCGCCGCTGCAAAATTCTGCAGCGTTTTCCATGAACAATGGTATGTCTTCCTGATTACGTATATCCTTTAACGTTAGTCGTAGGAATTCTTTTTTGCTATAACCATATTTTTCAGCGGCCGCATTGTTAACAGATAAAAAGCGCATGGTAGCTTTTTCATAGATCCACATAGGGATGGGGTATTCATTGAAGAGTCGTTCAAACTGAAGGGAATGCTTATCAAATAAGAAGGTGGTAATGAGCAACAGGGCAAATACACTGCAGAGGGCCACTATATTGAATGATAGTAATAGTGATGATGGATGGAATGTATGTGTAAGTAGCAGGTAGCCGTTTGTTACAATAACTACAAGCAGCAATGACAGGCATATAATTTTTATTGGGGCATTCCGCATCACCTGATTTTCCACATAATTTAGCTAAAATTTTAGCAATCGAAAAAAACAATATCAGATCCTTGTGATTGATACTATTTTTTACATTATGTGATTTTATAATTCAAGGATTATCTCATCGCTTGCAGGGTACCCTACACAAGTAAGCACCAGGCCCTCGGCCAACTCTTTGTCTGTAAGCACCTCATTGACGGGCATCCATACTTTGCCGCTTACACATTGCGCTGTACAGGAACCGCATACCCCGCCTTTGCAGCTGTAAGGCAGTAACACGTTGTGGGCAAGCGCATAGCTCAGGATAGTTTCGTTACCGGGAACAGCGAGCTTATATTCTGCATTACGATAACGGATGATTACCTGTTTCGGATCGTGATCCTGTGGCAGCTGTGTTTTAGCGATCCTGGTATCCGTATTTACCACGAAGTTCTCTTTGTGCAGCTGGGCTTCGCTGAAGCCCATAAATGTGAGTGTGAGCAGGATAGTACGCATGTAATCGGGAGGCCCGCAAAGGAAGAACTGTGCATCTTCCCGGCGGTAACGAAGATGTGCATTTACCAGTTGCTCCAGTAAAATATTGTTGAGCCTTCTGTAGGTATGAAGACTATCAGGATCGTTACTGAAAAGCCATATACATTCCAATTGGCTGGGGTAGCGGCTTTGCCAGTTTTGAAGCGCTTCACGGAAGATAGTTCTTTCCGGTGTGGTGTTGCTGTAAATCAGTTTAACATGGACATTTTCCTCTGTTGCAAGTATATGTTTGAGCAGCGAAAATACAGGTGTAATACCGCTTCCTGCGGCCAGCAGGAAAATATCTTTCCTGGTATTGTCAGACTTTTCATAGGTGAACCTGCCGGATGGTTCGAGGGCGGTAACAATATCGTTTACTTTCCAGTTGTGAATAAGATGTCGTGATATTTCCCCGTTTTCTTTTTCGCGTATTGTTACAGAAAGATAGGGATCCACGCCCGGTGTGGAACTGAAAGAATAGGAGCGCCTGTATTCTTTGTTATTAAGGGTGATGAGGAAAGTAAGGAATTGCCCTGCGAGATATACCAGTGGTTCCGGCGATGTATTTTCCAGCTTATAAGTATAAGTACCGGGTGTTTCGCGTATGATCTCCGTTATCCTGAGCTGAAAGTACATGGTATAAAAAAGTTTAGCTATTCCGCTATTCAATTTCCGGGAAATCAAATGGCTGAATAGCTAAATAACTAAATTCTTTTATTAAATGGTGACAGTAATTTTTTCTTTCAGCATATCCCTGGTGGCGCTTGCAATACCGGCTGCATCGTAACCACATTCGCGGTATAATTCTTCCGGCTTACCGTGTTCCACAATTTTATCAGGAATGCCTAATCTTCTAACAGCTGCCTTATAGTTGTTGGATACCATGAATTCGATAACGGCGCTGCCGAAGCCTCCTGCAATGGTGCCATCTTCAACAGTAATTACTTTGTCGAACGACTGGAAAATATCATGTAACATGGCTTCATCCAATGGTTTTACGAAGCGCATATCGTAATGAGCGGGTTGTAGCCCGTCTCCTACAAGTTCTTTACATGCTTCCGCCACGAAGTTGCCGGTGTGCCCCAGGGAAAGGATAGCGATATCCTTTCCGTCACGTATTTTGCGGCCTGTACCTGGTTTGATCGCCTTAAATGGTGTACGCCATTCCGGCATTACGCCCTGGCCGCGTGGGTAACGGATTACATAGGGCTGGTCATTTTCCGGCAGTTGAGCGCTGTACATCAGGTTACGGAGCTCTTCCTCGTTCATGGGGGCGCTGATAATAACATTGGGAATACTGCGCATATAGGCAATATCGTAGGCGCCATGATGGGTAGGCCCGTCTTCTCCTACCAGTCCGGCCCTGTCGAGGCAGAATATCACTGGTAGCTTTTGGATGGCCACGTCATGTACGGCCTGATCAAAGGCGCGTTGGAAGAAGGAGGAGTAGATGTTGCAGAAAACGCGCATGCCCTGGGTGGCCATTCCGGCTGAGAGGGTAACCGCGTGTTGTTCGCAGATGCCCACATCAAATGCCCTTTGCGGCATTTTCTCCATCATAAATTTGAGGGAGGAACCGGAAGGCATGGCTGGGGTGATACCGATAATTTTATCGTTTTGTTCTGCAAGCTCAATGATGGTATGGCCAAAAACGTCCTGGTATTTAGGAGGTTGGGGGCTGGTAACCGGTTTTTTGAATATTTCGCCGGTGATTTTATCAAAAAGGCCTGGTGCATGCCAGGTGGTCTGGTCTTTTTCTGCGAGGGCATAGCCTTTACCTTTGGTGGTAACGATGTGCAGCAGCTTCGGACCGGGAATATCTTTCAGATCCTGGAGGGTATCGGCCAGTTTGGTGATGTTATGGCCATCGATGGGGCCAAAGTAGCGCATCTTCAGTGCTTCGAAGAGGTTGCTGGATTTTGACACCACGCCTTTGAGGCTGGCTTCCAGTTTGGAGGCCATGTCGCGGGTAAATTTCTTTCCTACAGGTAATTTGCCAAGCAGGTTCCACACATCATCCCTTACTTTGTTGTAGGTGGGTGAAGTGGTGATATCTGTCAGGTATTCTTTCAGCGCGCCCACATTAGGATCTATGGACATGCAGTTGTCGTTCAGGATGATCAGCACATTGGCGTTTGCCACACCTGCGTGATTAAGGGCTTCGAATGCCATACCGGCGGTCATAGCGCCATCGCCGATCACTGCAATATGCTGGCGGTCGAACTCCCCTTTATAGTGGGAGGCCATTGCCATACCAAGGGCAGCAGAGATAGAGGTAGACGAATGGCCTACACCAAAGGTATCGTAACGGCTTTCATCCCTTTTGGGAAACCCGCTGAGGCCCTTGTATTTCCGGTTGGTAGGAAATGATTCCCGGCGCCCGGTAAGGATCTTATGTCCATATGCCTGATGCCCTACATCCCATACCAGCTGATCGTATGGGGTATTAAATACATAATGCAAAGCGACTGTTAGCTCCACTACACCGAGACTGGCAGCAAAATGACCACCATGCACACTTACTACGTCAATAATGTATTGACGCAGCTCCTCACATACCTGGTGAAGCTGTTCTTTACTCAGCTTTCGCAAATCAGCGGGATATTCTATCTGGCTCAACAGTTGACCTGCCTTAATATTCATAATTGGGCTCAGGGTTTATATGAAGTAACAAAAATACATAAAAATAAGTGGTAAATAGTGTAACTATGACAGGAAAATAGGTCCGTTCCGTGATATCTCACCATTCAGATACAGTCATCTGCCATTTACCTTTTCTGATTCACCATTTATAACATTTAGGTTTCTGCAGGGGGCGCTGTAGGGTATTTTTGGAATATAGGTGAAGTTTACTAATTTGATTGAATGTTTAAACAAATAAACAAATATTGGTGGTGCCAGATATTGGGGTGGTCGGCATATTTTCTGATCAATGTTTTCTTCGCCTTTTCTGTTTACAGAAAAACGTCACCGGACGCGGCTTATTATCTGAACCTGGTAATTTTTGTTTTATTCGGATTTATAGCCACCCACCTGTTCCGCAACCTCATTCACAGGTTTGCGTGGGTGAACTATAATTTTGAGAACCAGATCTTATTGTTTATCGGGTTAATGACGGGGTCGGGACTGGTATCATATATCGGCTATTACTTTTTTGGGATATACCTGTTACACTTATCGGATACGCCCATCCAGGTGGGGATTGTGGGTTCTTTCCTGATCACTACCATCTGGTGGTTTCTTTATTTTATCTGGCATTATATCGAGAGGAACCGAAGGTCGCAGGTAGATCAGCTGAAGCTGGAAGCTACGGTGAAGGAGCTGGAGCTGAAAACGATCAAGGCTCAGCTGAACCCGCATTTTATTTTTAACGCGCTGAACAGTATCCGGGCGCTGGTAGATGAAAACCCTCAAAGGGCAAGAACTGCCATCACAGAGCTTTCCAACATCCTGCGAAGCTCTATGCAAACGGAGAAAGCGGAAACTGTGAGCCTGGAAAATGAATTGAATATAGTAAAGGATTACCTTGCATTGGAGCATATCCGTTTTGAAGAGCGGCTGAGTGTAAAGTATGAGATAGACCCGGATACACTGGAATTGCAGGTGCCGCCGATGATGTTGCAAACATTGGTGGAAAATGCCATTAAACACGGTATTTCCAGGATTGTCAGGGGCGGGTCGGTGTATATTCAGTCTTCCCTGAAAGGGATGCAGCATGTGATTACCATTGAGAATACCGGCCAGATCGTAGAGAACGGTATGAACGGGCACGGGTTTGGTTTACAAAGTACCCGGCAGCGGCTGGGCCTTTTATTTGGAAGCAGGGCTTCCTTTGAAATCAGGAATAAAGATGAGCAAACGGTAGAAGCTACCGTAGTGATGCCTTTGCTCTGAATCGCTTGTTATAAACTGCTATGGCCGGATAAACCGGTTGTAGCGACTATTTTTAAATCAATTAAATCATCAACCAAACTTCATATTGCCAATGAAAAAAGCATTGATAATAGATGATGAACGCCTGGCCAGGAGTGAATTGAAAAAATTACTGGCAGATCACCCGGAGATAGTGGTGGTAGGAGAAGCTGTGAACGCGAAGGATGGTATAGAAAAGATAGAAACGCTCCATCCCGACTTACTGTTCCTGGATATCCAGATGCCCGATAAAACGGGTTTTGACCTGTTGGCAGACCTGGAGAAAACGCCGCAGGTGATTTTTACTACTGCATATGATGAGTATGCGTTGAAAGCATTTGAGTACAATGCGCTGGACTACCTGTTGAAGCCGGTAGAGCCCAAGCGGCTGGCAGATGCCATTCATAAGCTGCATCAGCAGGATGAGAAAGACCGTATGGCTGCCAATGGCGGTATCCGTTCCCTGCTGTCTGAAAACGACCAGGTGTTTGTGAAAGATGGCGACAGGTGCTGGTTTGTGAAGTTGCAGGAGATCCGGCTGTTCGAAAGCGTGGGTAACTACGCCCGGGTATATTTTGAAACAAATAAGCCGTTGATCCTCAAATCATTGAATGCATTGGAAGAAAGGCTGGATGAGCGTACCTTTTTCCGCGCAAACCGGAAACATATTGTGAATCTGCGAATGATCGAGAAAATCGATACTTACTTTAACGGAGGCCTGTTGCTGGAAATGCGCGGGGGCGAAAAAATTGAGGTAAGCCGCAGGCAGGCAGTGAAGTTTAAGGAAATGATGAGCCTGTAAGTTCTTGTTACCGGCTAATAAAGACGAATGACAGCAGATTCCCTGCTGTCATTCGTCTTATATCTTAGAATTTATTTTTTATGCTTTCACGGGAACAGAATGCACTGCATCTGCCAGTTCCTTGATGAGGGAAAGGTCTTTCTCGATAGCGTTACCTACTACGAGGATATCAGCACCTGCTTTACAATTCAGGTAGGCTTTTTCCGCATCCCTGATACCTCCTCCTACTATGATGGGAGCCTGTACCTGGCTGGCTACACGGCTGATCATACTTTCTGTAATGGGTACCCGGGCGCCGCTGCCGGCATCCATATAAATCACCTTCATACCCAGCATCTCGCCTGCAATGGCGGTACACATGGCTATATCCGCCTTGTCTGCCGGGATGGGCATGGTATTACTGATATAAGATACGGTTGTAGGTGCTCCACCGTCAATTACCATATAACCGGTAGAAATAACTTCCAGGCCGCTTTTCTTCACAGCCGCCGCGGATACCACATGCTGGCCGATCAGTAATTCGGGGTTTCTGCCGGAAATTACAGACAGGTAAAGCAGGGCATCAGCATATTTTGATACCTGTGAAGGGCTTCCGGGGAATAGTACAACGGGAATGTTGCAACTGGCTTTCAGCTGTTGCACGCAGTCATCAAGATGATCGGAGATCACCAGGCTACCTCCAAGGAAGATATAATCAACTTTGGCAGCCGTGCATTTATCTGCAATCTCTATGATTCCGGCAGGTGTAACCTTATCGGGATCAATTAAAACCGCGAATGCCTTTTCCTTTTTAGCCTTTCTTTCGATGAACGAAGTGTATATGTTATTGTACATCAATAGCGCATTGTTCCGGTTGTCGCAAATGTATAATATTTTTGTTAATAACACACATTGCTAAATAAATATGCATTCAATTCATTTTCTATTCATGAACTAAATGATACCTAGCTGATTATGTGGCGCAACTGTAAAGATTTTGTTAATGACAAATTTTAAGCCGGTTTTTTCTTTGGCTTTATAACAAATGTGCTGGCAAACTGTTTGCGCAATTATCCACAATCTGTGCAAAATAAATGCATGGGCCCAGGCATTTAAAAATTAATTTTAGAGTACTCCGCTATACTAACTCATTTATATCATCTAAGAAAAAATTTACGGGCATGAAAAATCCAGTCAATAGTAAGAATGGGCTTACGTTTTCCCGCCATTTTACGAAAGAAGGCGTGAGCCCTTATGATCAGTTTGCATATGAGCTCCGCTCCTCTGTGATCCGTAATCCCGGCGGCGATGTGGTATTTGAAATGAACAATGTGGAAGTTCCGGCTGCCTGGTCGCAGATTGCCACGGATATCCTGGCGCAGAAGTATTTCCGTAAAGCCGGGGTACCACAGCCGGATGGGGCGTCGGGCAGGGAAACCTCCGTGAAGCAGGTGGTACACCGTATGGCCAATTGCTGGCGTGTTTGGGGCGAAAAGTATGGTTATTTCGCTTCAGCCGAAGATGCCCGGATATTTTATGAAGAACTGAGCTACAGCATGCTTAACCAGTCGTGTGTGCCTAACTCCCCGCAGTGGTTCAATACTGGCCTGTTTGAGAGCTATGGAATTAAAGGTAAGCCGCAGGGGCATTATTATGTGGAGCAGCATACGGGTAAACTGGAAAAATCTACCTCCGCTTATGAGCGGCCTCAGCCGCATGCCTGTTTTATATTAAGTGTGAACGACGACCTGGTGAATGAGGGCGGAATTATGGATTTGTGGATGCGGGAGGCGCGGATCTTTAAATATGGTTCCGGCGTGGGCACCAATTTTTCGAGTATCAGGGGAGATGGAGAAAAACTCAGCGGTGGAGGAACTTCCAGCGGGTTAATGAGCTTTCTGAAGATCGGGGACCGGGCAGCAGGCGCTATTAAATCAGGTGGTACTACAAGACGGGCTGCCAAAATGGTATGCCTGGATCTGGATCATCCTGAGATCATGGACTTTGTAAACTGGAAGGTAGAGGAAGAAAAGAAGGTGGCAGCATTGATTGCAGCCGGTTATTCTTCTGATTATGAAGGAGATGCATATAAAACGGTATCTGGTCAGAACTCCAATAACTCCGTAAGGGTGCCGAATTCTTTTTTCCGCACGCTGGAGGCCGATGGTGAATGGGAGCTGAAAGCCAGGTCTACCGGTAAAACGACTAAAACTGTAAAGGCCAAAGAGCTCTGGGATCAGATCACTTATGCCGCCTGGCGTTGTGCGGATCCGGGCACCCAATATGATACCACTATCAATGAATGGCATACCTGCCCTCAGGGTGGCCGTATCAACGCTTCCAATCCCTGCTCGGAATATATGTTCCTGGATAATACCGCCTGTAACCTCGCATCTGTTAACCTCCGCCGCTTTTTCGATGATGAAAGGAACCTGTTTGACGTGCCTGGATTTGAGTACACGGTGAGATTGTGGACAGTAGTGCTGGAAATTTCCGTGCTGATGGCACAGTTCCCTTCCAGGGAGGTGGCGCAGCTTAGTTATGAATACCGTACGTTGGGCCTGGGATATGCTAACCTCGGCTCCATGCTGATGGTGAGCGGTATTCCATACGACAGTGAAGAAGCCCGTGGCATCGCTGGGGCTATATCCGCTATTATGACGGGAGTTGCCTACAAAACTTCGGCAGAAATGGCTGCCCACCTGGGTGCTTTTCCGCGGTATGCAGAGAACCGGGAAGATATGCTGCGGGTGATGCGGAATCACCGGGCTGCCGCCTATGATGCCGTTGATGCGTATGACGGGCTGGAAATAAAGCCAAAAGGCATTGATGCGCGGTATTGCGCGGATTATTTGCTGAAATCGGCCACTAAAGCATGGGATGAGGCAGTGAAGCTGGGAGAGCAGTACGGTTACCGCAATGCGCAGGCTACGGTGATTGCTCCTACCGGTACTATTGGCCTGGTGATGGATTGTGATACCACAGGGGTAGAACCTGATTTTGCGCTGGTGAAATTCAAAAAGCTTTCCGGTGGCGGCTACTTTAAGATCATTAACCAGTCGATCCCCACCGCGTTGCAGAACCTGGGTTATTCTTCCCATGAAATAAAGGCGATCGTGGATTATGCAAAGGGAACCGGCAGTTTTGCCGGGGCGCCCTATATTAATCACCAGTCGCTGAGCGAAAAGGGGTTTATTGGTGAAGAGCTGAAAAAGCTGGACACTGCCGTTGCTTCTTCTTTTGATATATCATTTGTATTTAATGTATATACATTGGGAGAAGAATGTCTGCAGCGGTTGGGCTTCAAGGCGGAGGAATATTACAATCTTGAATTCAGCCTGTTGCATGCCCTGGGATTTACGGAAGAGCAGATAGAAGCGGCAAACGATTATGTGTGCGGAACTATGACCGTAGAGGGCGCTCCTTACTTAAAAGAGGCTCATTTGCCTGTATTTGACTGCGCCAATAAGTGTGGTAAGCATGGAGAGCGGTACATACATGCACATGGGCACATCAGGATGATGGCGGCGGTACAGCCTTTTATCTCGGGGGCCATTTCCAAAACCATTAACCTGCCTAATGAGGCAACAGTAGAAGAAATTGCGGATGCCTATAAGCTGAGTTGGGAACTTGGATTAAAAGCCTGTGCCTTATACAGGGATGGCAGTAAGCTGAGCCAGCCTTTAAGTAATAAGAGCGATAAAAAGAAGAAGGCAGAAGCGGCAGGAGAGCCGGCTACAGAACAAAATCTGCAACAGGCTACCATAGATGAGCTGCTGGAGGAAGTGAACAAGCGGATGCAGGCCAGCCGGGATACCACCCTGAAACGCCAGTTATCGAGGATTGTAGAGCGGCAAAGTTTGCCATCCAAACGGGGTGGTTTTACGCAAAAGGCGAATGTAGGTGGGCAGGTGATCTTTGTGCGTACAGGTGAGTATAGTGATGGTACGCTGGGAGAAATATTCATAGACCTGGCAAAAGAGGGCTCTACTTTGCGTAGTTTGATGAACTGCTTTGCTATTGCGGTTTCTGTGGGATTGCAGTATGGTGTTCCATTGGAAGAGTTTGTAGATAAGTTTGTATTTACCCGGTTTGAGCCGGCCGGAATGGTGGATCATCCCAATATTAAATCGGCCACATCGCTGATCGACTATATTTTCAGGGTGCTTGGATACGAGTACCTGGGGCGTACAGACCTGGTTCATGTGCTTGATTCGCCCGGGAATACCGGAGAAGAAGATGGAGAAGAGGATGCGGTGGCTCCGTTTACAGGCAGGGTGAACAATTCCGGTCCGACTGCTCCACGGATTCCTAAAAAGCAGGCTGCCGCTACGTTTCAGCAGGAAGGGAGTACCCAGGATTATCTGAAAAGTATGCAAAGTGATGCGCCGGCCTGCGCTACCTGCGGGCATATCACGGTACGTTCAGGAACCTGCTATAAATGTTTGAATTGCGGTACCAGCATGGGTTGCAGCTGATGGATGTTGCAACTTCATTGTTAATGATATGTTATTTAGCCTCTAAAATTTCAAAGAAAAATAACATGCCCTTACCTTTGTATTCAAATAGGGTTTTCATAGGATAGTAACAAATTGAGGGCGCTTTTCTAGGCGCCCTTACTTTTTTCCAAAAACACCCGTTTCTTTCTCACTTCCCCGATCAATATTTAAGTCCTTAATTTTCATCACACTTTTTTTCTATTTGATATTTTTCTAAAAAGAGTAGTTTTATTGCATCTTTTGAAATTTTATCTTCAAATATTTTATTATTTCTAATGTTTGATGGTTTGCCTAACTCACGATATAATTTTATTATATTTGTTATTGTATTAATTTTTATTATGGTTACTGTCCTATGAAAAACCAAATATTCCTACACCGCATGATTCATCATGCACTGTAAATGACTCTCGAAAGCAATGGTTCGTCCATTGCTTTTGTTTTTTCAGGGGTTTTTACGCATATTTTGGAATCTACTAGAAATCTCAAAATATAATTGTATTTTTAGACTCGAAAATTTGACACCTTATGAAAAAGCTGTTGTTAATGCTGTTGGTAGTTTTGGCCGCAGCCGCATCAGCAAATGCCAGCACTGGTTTCAAAAACGGAGACAATAATGGTGATAAAAACGGGGACAACAACGACAACCGTAATAATGCCAAAAACACAAATAACGCCAAGCCTGTAAGGGTAGAAGAGTTTGTGTTAATGTTTCCAAGGGTAGAGACAACTGAGAAGGTTGATGAAGCAGAGTTGGAAAAAGCTATTGTGGATTTATACAAGTGGTATTTACAAAACGAAACCAAGTTAAATACAAACGACTTCCTTAAAGGAAGTGGTAAGGAGTTGGCTTTCCCTTTTAAGGTTGATCCAAAAACCTTGCAGCAATATTTTCTGTTCATCAAGAAGAACTTCCCCGGATTTGGCGAGGACGATCTGTCTAATGTAAAACGCAGCCGGAAGAATGCACCTGTTACTGTGCGTGATGAAATGGATAATCCTATGTCGATTTCTGTTAACAGATAAAATAGTTTTGCCAGGCGATAATGCATTTAGAGTTTAACTACGATAAGGGGGATGTGTTGCATGCATTGCGCTATCATTTTATGCGGAGAGGTGAGATCAAGGTCTTTCGCAACACGCTCATTATCTTACTACTTGCTACTTTAACAGGATATTTTTTCAGTGTAGTGACCACTGGCGCCCTTACCGGTATTGTTATCATGATACTGGTGCTTGGCTGGGTATTCTGGTACCTGTTGCCCATTTCCATTTATAATAAGGCGGCTACTTTTAAAGACAGTATACATCTTAAGTATTCTGAGGAGGGGTTATTGATTACCACCCGTGGCAGTGACCATCCCCGGAATATCAGCTGGAATAATTTTTCCCGGGTAGTGGAAACTGAGAAATTCTTTTTCCTCTACCGCGATAAGAAAACCTTCTTCCTTATTCCTACCAGTGCTTTCCAGACAGAGGAAGCCTACCGCAATTTCGCGGGAATACTCAAATCGAAATTTAGTAATTACCGCTGATGCGGATTTTGCCTGACCCAGGATTCCACTGATTATAATGATTAGTTTGATATTCTGAATATTCCGGGAAATGGATATTCCGTTTTCATCTCCCCGGAATATTCACGACCCTGTTGAAATTACAGGTTGATGTTCTGGAATACGCTGAAGTGCAGGATATGATTCATGGTTTTAGCCCCGGAGGTAACCTGTACTAACTGGTTCATGTAGCCGATGTCTGCTTTGAGGTTTGCATTGAACTGGTATCCAAAGGCAACAAGGAAGCGGTTTTGATCGAACAGCAGGTTACTGATGTCGTTTCCCCACAGGTTCAGAAAGATCTCATCCTGTAAGGCCACATAAAACGGGGTGGCTGCTTTTTTATGTAAGACCGGGAGTTGTGTGCGATTGAAGTAGCGGGCGCGGTTGCCATACTTCCAGTTACCGATCGCATGCGGATCTCCCGGTGCTGATGGTTGTGAAACCCAGCGTTGTTCCAGTCGTACCCGGTGTGTCATATCCAGTTTTTTTGCCTTATGGATATATTGTTCGAAGATGCGGTGTTCCGGCAGCCAGGTATTGCTTGTATTATTGTAGGTGGGAATAAAGGAATAGCCCAGTAAAATATGATCCCGTTTGTTAACGGAATATTGCAATCCTCCACGCATGAGCAGCTGTCCTTTATTGCTGATGCCATCCCTGATACGTAACTGTACGTCGAAAGGCACCGCCCATTTGCTGTTAATTTTCATAGTACCAAAATAGGTATACCAGTTCTGGTAGGCATGCGTTGTTTCCTGTGCGGACACAAAATGTACAATAGCCAGCAGGGCCATTGTTAACAGTACTTTCCTCATAATTGCTAATATAGGTGGGGTTAAAGATAAATAAATCAGTATAAAAAAAAGAAGCGCCTGCAGATGCAGGCGCCGGTAGATTGTTGTTTAGCTATAGTTGATTGTTGTATCAGTATTTATTATACCACAGTTTGGTGCCTTTTTTATCACCACCGATGGCCGAAGCTGCTTTTTCGTAGCTGGCTTTGTTCTGTGTTTGTTCGGATTGCAGATAAGTTAACCGGTAAGGAACCATTGTTACGCTGGGATCCAGGGAACCGGATTTTGGAGCGATGAACAGTGACTGGCCACCTGGTTTGCTGAAATGCAGCCTGGTTCTTTCAAACCATGCCTGGAAGCCTTGTGGATAAAGCGCTAACCATTTCTGAGTGCCTATCACATTTCTCCAGTCGCCCGCCACGTAAGGCACTTTTGCAATATATGCCTCAATAGTAGCGTCTGTAATGTCTGTATTGTTGGTGAGCGTGCGCCAGTAGTTGATAGAAGCGGTGATACCTTTTGCATAATGTGTAGCGGCATCATCGCCTACGCTCATGCCTCTTGCAGCGGCTTCGGCCAGGATAAATTCCACTTCCGAGTAGGCCATCAGGATACCTGGCATGGTGGATTTATAGATCTGTGTGCCGGGGAAGGAGTAGTGCCCTTCTGAAAGCCGGTCCGGATCGGAGGCAGCAGAGCCGTATGTTAGGCCTTTGATAGTGTCATCATCTTTTGAAGGACGGGCATAAATACCGAGGCGCGGATCATTTACACTTTTCATATAATCTACCAGGGTGGAGGTTACAGAAAAGTCGATGATAGCGCGTTCGGATTCATTATAAGGAAATTTATTTGGAGCAGCATCCAGGTACTGGAACTGTGCATTGTCCTGGTTATTGCTGAGGGCGTCTTTGTAATGTGCTTCTATCACCTGTTTGGCTTTTGTCGGATTTGCATCTGCCATACGGATAGCTAACCTGAGCATCAGTGAATTTGCCAGTTTTTTCCATTTTATCACATCTCCGTTATAAATGATATCCCCGGTTTCAAAGCTTACCTGTGACGAGTCCAGTATATTTATTTGTGCCTGCAGGGTATCGAGCAGGGAGTTATAAATGGTTTGGGCGTCGTCATATTGAGGGGTAATGTTGCTGCTACCTTGGAAGCTTTGTGAGTATGGAATATTTCCGTAGGTATCTGCCAGGATCTGGTATATCCAGGCGCTGGTGATTTTTGCAATAGCGTTTTGATTTACCACGCCCGGAAGCCCCGGGTTGGCGTTGTTTTGTTTCACCAGGTCGTCGAGGTTGTGCAGGGATATCCTGTACAGTGTATTCCAGAAAGCGGCGTTATTACCTTCATCGAGATTGAACTGGCTATCATTGGTCCTGGAGTTGCCTGTCCAGTATTGTGCATAGTTCATGGCAATGAAGCCATTTTGTAACCCGCTGTAAAGCATGTCCATGGTGCTTTTCTGAGCGCCGGTGAGCAGGTTTGCCGGCGCCGCGGTGGTTGGTTTGGTTGGATCACGGTTCATATCATCCAGCTTTTTACAGCTGGTTACCACCAGAGAAACCAACAGGAACAGGATGCTGCTATATTTAAGAATCTTTTTAGTCATCTTCACAAAATTTAGAATGATACATTCAGGTTTAATCCATAAGACCGGAGTGATGGCAGTGCGCCACCTTCAATACCCTGTACGTTAGATGCAGAGTTGAGGATGTTGGACGGATCCACATTTGGTGCATTGGATTTGATCAGCCACAGGTTACGTCCGTAAAGGGAAATACGTGCAGCCTGTGCGCCTATCTTCTTATACCATGATTCCGGCAGGTTATAACCTATTTTGGCTTCTCTCAGGTAGATATAGCTGGCATCATAAAGATTGGCCTTGCTGATCACGTTTCCACCGTTATAGTTGAAGTGATCCTGGGCGCTGATCTTCGTAGTATTGGCATGTCCGTCGGCGGTAACACCGGGAACAATGATACCATTTTCACGAATGCCGTTTTCTACGGTAGATTCCAGCAAACCGGATTTATTTCCGTACAGGTTAGTGTAGGAGAAGAAATCGCCCCCGTGCTGGAAGTCAACCAGTGCCGACAGGTAAATTCCTTTGAATGTAAATGTGTTTGTAACACCGCCTACATAGTCAGGATATGCGTTACCGATAGGTTTGATTTCGCTGGGCACATAACGACCGAGCGCATCTACTACTTTCTGGCCGTTGAGGTAGGTGTAGTCGGTACCGCGGATGGTTCCCAGTGGTTCACCCACCTGGCCTACTACAGACACTTTCTGTGTACGGCGGTCGGTGCCGATGGTCAGGAAGTCCAGTGAAGTATTGTACTGTGCAATATCCAGGTTCAGTACCTTATTACGGTTGCGGGCGAGGTTGGCGCTGATATCCCAGCGGAAGCCATTTTTCAGGCGGATGGGATTCAGGTTCAGACCTATTTCAATACCCTTGTTTTCCACGCTTCCGCCATTCACATAGGCACCGGTGAAGCCGGTAGCTGTTGGCAGCGCCAGTGTGATGATCTGATCTTTGGTAACACGTCTGTAATAAGTGAAGTCAACACCGATACGGCTGTCCAGGAATTTTAATTCCACCCCTGTTTCCACTTCGGTAGTACGTTCCGGTTTCAGGTCTTCGTTGAATAAAGTTGGAGAGAACTGTGTAACCGGGTTGCTGCCGAAAGGCGGGATGAAATCATATGTGTTATAGATCCTGTATGGATCGGCATCGTTACCCACCGCAGCAACGCTACCTCTTAATTTACCGAATGTCAGCCATTTCCATTCTTTCAGCAGATCGGAGAATACGAAGGAAAGGGAAGCAGATGGATAGAAGTACTGGTTATTGCCTTTTACCAGGGTGGAAGACCAGTCGCTACGGCCGGTGAGGTCGAGGAACAGGAGGTTCTTATAGCCGAGGTTAGCAGTGGCAAAAACGGAGTTGATCTGTTTTTCGTAGTACTGATCAATTGACTGTGCAGGTTGTACAGAATTAGCAAGGTTATAAACACCTTTAGTGATCAGGCCTCCCTGGGCTATACCGCCGGTAACGGTCCATTTCCGGTGCATCACATTTCCTCCTACGGTGGCATTCAGCTGGAAGTCTTTACCAAAATCCTTCTTGATGTCCGCTGTTAACTGGTAGTTCATTTCGCGGTTGCTTCTTACACGTTTGATATATCCGCCTACCAGATAATCTTTTGCAGTTCTTTCTTCTTCGAGTGTGTTGTAATCATCCATGAAAACGCGGCCGGAGAAGGAAAGCCATTTTGTAGCATCTATATCCAGTCCTGCAGATCCAAAGAGCCTGTTACGGCTATCTGTTTCATAGTCCATATAACGGTTCCAATAAGGGCCGTTACTGGAGGAAATGCTTGGATCGTCCCAGGCGCGGCGGTTCCAGGTAATCTGGGAACCATCATCGTATTTATATCTTTTTTCTTTTTCTATATCCAGCTGGCGCTGACCGTACATGGTGAACTGCAATGTAGGGTTGGGCCCGGTAAAACCTGTGCCAGGCCGGCCTTTCACATTTAAGGAAGTATAGTTCATGGAGGCCACGGCTTTTACTCCTTTTGTGAGCTCATAGCTACCATTGAAAGAGAGATTGTTTCTTTTGTTGGTAGCATTGGGAAGTACGAAGGTTTGATCCATATTACCGTACGACAGGCGGAAGCTTCCTTTATCATCGCTGCCTGCCATGGAGATATTATTTGTAAGTGTAAAACCTGTTTTGTAGAAGTCTTTCACATTATTCGGGTGAGGCGACCAGGTGTCGGTTTGACCGAAATACGGGTTATTTTTATTTTTATCCCATGACCAGTAAGGACGGATGATTTGTCCGTTCAGTTTTGGTCCCCATGATTCGTCTACAGCGTATTGCGGCATCAGGTCGTAACGGCCTTTACCATTGTTATCATCATAAGTAGCGCTTTGTTCATTAAGGAAGCCTTCGGGATGCTCGTTGTAGTACAGGGTATCGAATTTGCCTGCATTACCGCCGCCATACATATTCTGGTACTTTGGCAGTACGGCTACCTGGTCTATCTGGGCATTGAGGCTGTAAGTAACCCCGATTCCTTTTTCAGTATCCGGGCGTTTTTTAGTGGTTATCTGGAGAACGCCGTTAGCTCCGCGGCTTCCGTAGAGAGCGGTTGCGGCTGCCCCTTTGAGAACGGAGATATTTTCAATGTCTTCCGGGTTGATATCCTGCATTGGGCTACCGTAGTCATAACCACCGCCGCCATTTTGCTGACCGGGATCATTGGTGACGTTGTTCATCATTGGTACACCGTCCAGTACAAAGAAGGCGTTATTGTCGCCCAGAATGGATTTCACCCCACGGATGGTAATTTTGCTGGCGCCGCCCATGGAACCGGTATTGGAGCTGATCTGCACACCGGGAACTTTTCCTGTGAGGGCGTTTACAAAGTTTACTTCTTTTGCTTCCTGTACAGCGTTACCGCTTACTTCCTGTATGGCATAACCTACAGAGCGGGGATTCTTTTTAATGCCGAGGGCGGTGACCACTACTTCTCCCAATACTTTTTTAGTAGCGTTGGAGGGAACCAGTGTAACATTTAGCTCTCCTCTTTTTTCTACCGGAATGGACTGTTCGCCAAAGGTAGGGGCAGTAACGAGTATGGTATCGCGTATGGCAGCCTTGATGCTGTATTGACCGGTTGGATCTGCCTGTGCATTCAGTTTAGTTGTTTTGTTACGGATAATGGCTCCGGGAATGGGAGTGCCTTTATCATCTTTCACTGTTCCTGAAAGCTGGAATTTTCCTACTTCGCTTTTTGCGGTAGCGGAGTCCGGTGGGAGGATGAGTGCGGTATCCTCTTTGGGTTTAGCTACAGGTTTTGCGGTATCAGCAACTGGTTTGGAAGTATCCTGTTTAGGTTTAACAGTGGAGTCGGATGCAGCAGGTTTGATCACTACCGGAACAGTGGTATCCTGTTTAGGTTTAACACTGGAATCAGCAGCAGCGGGTTTAATCACTACCGGAACGGTGGTATCGGCTTGCAGCTGTTTTGCTGTGAGATACCCTTCGGGTTTTGCGTATGCGCTGCTGGAGGTATAGCAGAAAAAGGCATAGCACAGCCCCGACCAGGCTAGTACATGGCTTCTCATCGTATTATGAAAGATTTGGTTACAAAATTTTTTGACAGGATTCCGATACTGTCTGTTGTTACATTGCTTATCCATCAATATAACAATACAATCAAAACGCCTTCTACAATGGGTTGCAGAAGCAAAAAAATAATTATTTCAGGTTTTTCCTCATTTCGTAGTGTGGAATGCCCACCTCTGTAAATTCTTCTCCACAGATTTTATACCCCAGTTTAAGATAGAACCCGGTGGCTTCTTTCCGGGCGTGCATGGTTAATTCATCAAAGCCGTTGCTACGGGCATATTGTTCCGCGAATACTACAATTTCTCTGCCGATACCTTTTCCCTGAAAGCCGGGCGATACCGCCATCTGCCTTAGTTGTACGGTGTTTTCATTCAAAGGGGTAAGTATACAGCAGCCTGCAATTGTTTCCTGGTCATTGTGCTGAGTAAAGCCCGCAATGAAGATGTCGTTCATCTCCTTCTGTAGTTGTTCTGCCGAAAATGTGAGCCCCAGCGGCTTCCGGAGTACTTCGCTACGAAGGTCAGTCATGGTATGGTAGTCGCAACTACCGTATTCGAGTATACGAAAATCAAGCATAAATGTTTGTCAGATTTGTGGATGGCAATTATGCCATTTCATTTTGCAGGAAATACTGCTACATGGTTCACATACCGCTACATGGTTCACAAGTGTTTGGATGACAAATAGCCTGCCAACAGCAATCAGGAGTGTTGTGACTGAAAGTAATTGAAGATCAGCTGATCTACTGATTTGACGAGCAGCATGGGGTCTTTGATGGCCATGGCGCCGGGGTGGGTATCGGTACAAACCACTTTTTTAATGAGTCCTGAGCTTTTAATTTTTTCAAAGCCATTTCCTGCAAAGATGCCATGAGTGGTGATAACAAAGATATCTCCGGCGCCTGCATCACGATAAGATTGTGCTGCATGGATAAGAGAACCGCCGGTACGGATCATATCATCATAGATGATCACCGTTTTATTTTTTACATCGGCACTGATAGCAGTAATGGCTGTTTCATCGCCGGAGAGGCGGCGTTTAAAGGCGAATGCCGCCGGTACATGCAGGTCGTTGGCGAGTGATTCCACCCATTTTGCCCTGCCGGCATCGGTGCTGGCCAGTACAAATGGTTTTCCTGCCGCAAGTTCCATGGCCGTATTCATTACAAACTCTTTCGCATATAAATGCACCGGGCGAACATCATTTTCAAAATACCAGGTAATACCGTCCACATGCAGATCAATCATCACTATCCTGTTGCCCCGGGAGGTATTGGGCAGCGATGAGAACAGTACTGCGCGTGTTTTGGCTTTTACGATTTCGCCGTATTTTACTGCGCGTTCCATAGTAGAATACCCAAAGAATGGAATAATGATCGTCAGGGAATAAGCTCCCAGCTGTATACAACCACTGGCCAGGTCATATAATTCCAGGGTTTCTTTATCATCGATGGTGCCTCCAAGCAAAATCACTTCTTTGTTGCTAACATTACTCAATATGCGGTGATAATGTTCCCCATCAGGAAAATCGCGGATATCTAATTCCCCATTTTCCCAGGCGGAGCCTGCAATAGAGAGGATCCTGTCTTTCAAATACAGATAATGTTGGGTTGCAAAGATGATTTTCTGTGGCATGACTTTTACAAGATAACAGGTGACAGCCGTAAAAATAAGTGATTGGAGGGATATTTATAACGTTGATAATTAATAATTTTGCCGTTGAGCACTCATATTTTCCCCGTTTTTTAACTTTTCATTTGCGGGTGGAACATTAAATTTGAAGGATTACTATATTCATGATTCGTTTTACAGCATATATCGGAGCACTGTTTTTTTTCTTTTTCATTAACCTGCAAGGAACTTTCGCACAGGTGCGTTTGTCTGGTATGGTAGCGGATCAGGATACCAAAACGGGATTACCTTTTGTTTCTATTGTTAACAAGAGGACCATGACGGGTACATTAAGTAATGAAAATGGCCGGTTTTATATTGAGGCCGTTCCAGGAGATACACTTGAATTTTCCATGTTAAGCTATACACCGAAATTACTGCTGGTACCGGGAATGTCGTCATCGCAGGATGTTTATCTGCAGAAACGATTGTTTGAGCTGCAAGGGGTAAACGTGCGTGGTAAAAACTATAGAAACGACTCACTGGCAATGCGTGATGAGTATGGCCGGTATTTCGATTATCGAAAACCCGGAGCAATGGATGTACTTAAAACGTTGCCGGCAAATCCTATCACTGCTTTAAGTTATCTAGTGCCGAGTAAGGTGCGTAAAAGAAAAGAGCAGTTTCATGAGCAACTGGTTTACTGGGAGAAGGAGAAGTTCATTGACTACCGGTACTCTCCCGAACTGGTGGGAAGGATGACCAAGTTGCAAAGCCCGGAGCTTGATTCCTTCATGTATAAGTACAGACCAGGATACCAGTTTTTAAATTCAGCATCCGACTATGACCTGTTACTTTATATAAAGCAGTCGTTTGAAGAATACCAGAAGCAGAAAGTACAGAAGAAAGAGCCTTAATAAAACAGAGGATCAAAAATAAATGAAGCACTGAGCTTCGCTTAAACAGCGGCCAATCTCCATCAGTCAGGTACCCGAACAAAGTATTGTATTGCTTTATTTCATATGAATAGCGATGTGTTTGATGCGTGTAGCCTACTGTCAGTTATCCGGCTCTAGCTCCTGTTTTAACGCCGGTAATGAGAAATAATGATGTTCTTTAAGAAAATGAGCGAGCCCTTTATCTTCCATCAGCAAATTTTCCAGTACGCTTGAAACCGGCCATTTCCCTGGATCCAGGGGCATCAGCTGATTACGAAGCGGTTCATAAATATTAGCAATATAGGCGGCAATTTTTCTTTTCTCATCCAGGGAAAATATTTTGAAAGGGTTGTGGGTGTAGATGTCGTTGCTGCTATTATCGTATAAATCGTAGGCATAATATGACAGTGCCTGAAGCAGGGAGATATCATCTGCGCGGGTGTGATCTATAATCCATTGCAGCAGCTCCTGCTTTATTTCAAGCTTACCTGCCGCATTTTTTACAAAGATGATCTCCCCCACTGTTGGCATATGATCATCATCGAGGCCGAGGTAGTCATTCATTACGAGTGTGTTTATTTTTTCTTCTTTTGTGTAGCCAAATGATATGACCAGCGTTTTGAGGAAGAGGGTATCTTCAGCGAGAAGGTATGCGAGGTCGGAGCGGCTGTTGTTGAAGAGGTATTTGTTACGGGCGATCAATCTCGGGTGAAGATCAATTTTGTAATTGCGATTGGCTGTATCAAGTTCAATAAAATCCCCCAGGAGAGGAACCCATGATATGAATTTATATTCTTTTGAAACAAAAATATTTTCAATGGTGTAATCGTATTCGTCTACTTTTTCTTGTCCCTCTTCGATAATGGTGTAGTATTTATCATGAAACCGTACCCTGTCGGTTTTATGGGTGAATATTTTCCCAAATATATTTTCCAACGCCTGTGTGAAAAAGCTATCCCTGAGTTGTTTGAATCCTTTGTCTTTCAAGCCTTGCGCAATAACTGGTAAAGCGATATTTACGTCCTTCTCCGTATAATTGTAGCTTGCCGGTATTCCGTCTTCTGTTGCCTCAATATGGGCTTGCCATTCCATGTGCTGTTTAATGGCTTCTATATTCATTGTATATTCTTTTTCCCCTTTGATGATTTTATCACTTTTTTCGATTGGCTGCTCCGGTTTGGGCTTCGTCTTGTTTTGACAACCTATGCTGAATAGCATGAAGACTACTACAACTATAAAACTAATTGTATTCATTTTCTAATATTTTTCTTTCTTAAACCGATATGGAAATGATTCTGATGTATGTTAGTAAGAAGGCCCAATGTATTACTGATATTTTTGTTATAGGCGAAATTGTTTTTGAATCCCCATTTCCCGGCTATTTTAAGTATGTTTTCCAGCACCTTCAGAAACTCCCGTTCGCTGCCATACGCCAGTTTCGCTTCTGTCCACAACACTGATCCTTTCTTGTTTGAGCTTCCGGGATACCTGATGTCAATATCGTTGCCCTGAATATGTCCCTTATGCCCTATGTTTCGTTTATCACTGGCAGAGATATCATTAAAATAAAGTTTGTCATTATAGCCATTGCCTGGAAGTGCGTAAAAGAACCCAAACAACGGTGCAGCAATGGCAGGGGCTATAAAGTTATCGTCCCCTCCATCGCGATCACCATACCTTCCCCAGTTAGGGCCGGTTTCCGGGAATGGCAACAGGCCATTGCTGTTTTTTTGAAGAAGGAATGTTTTAAGATGCGTACTGGCATTATACAGATCATATCTATACTGATTTGAGGCAGCATTTTGTTCCACAAGTTCGTAGCTGAATTTATCTATTTTGATGATATACCTGTTGGGTGCATCATTGGCTATGCTCTTATACCGGCAATCTTTTGTTCTGAATAGAACAGACGATTTAGCATCAAAGAAATATTTCTTTTCTGCATGAGCACTTTTTCCATTTGATATAGTGTCCAGTCCTACTACTTTGCTTATTTGGGTGGTTACTTCCGTATTACCGTTTGAAATGCATGCCAATCCTTTCCATTTCCAGAAAGCCATTGATGAAAGCACTGCTATTTTTATATCTGTGGCCACCAGCTCCGGATGAAGAAGAATATCTGCATTTTCTTTCCGGGTAAAATTATTTGCATAAACGTAAGCGGTTCTGCCGGTGAGTTGTATAAGGCCGCGCCCCCGGAATTTCCATCCATCTCCCGCTTGTGTGTTACCTAATGTTTTCCCTTTTACCGCGTCGGGGCCATATACATAATTAGCAATGCGCTGTTGGTTTTCTTTTGTTACGCCGGGATGGGCGGGTTTTCGGACCTGCCTTCCCCACTCTTTTGCTTTTATTTTGCCTTCTGCTGTTCTGAAAGGAGGAAAATTTTTAGCCAGGTCTTCCCAATACCAGTTAAAGCTTTCCCCTTCTTTAATGTTCAAATGTCCACCGCATTCAATGGCCACCTGGGCAAAAAAATGTGCCTTATTCCAGCAGGTGTTCATACCGGTTGATTCCATAAACCTGTTGTAAGTAGCAGCTACTGCCTGCAGGTCTGTGCTCCCGGCATGGGGGAATACTTTAGCCAGTTGTTCAGTAGTAATCGGCTCATTACACCTGGGACAACCGGTATCCGGTTCGCCGGTGGCAAGTGGCTCGCCGAGTATTACCGGGGCATTGGCCCCGGAATACCTGTTATCAGACTTGCTGAACCAGTCTGATAACTTTATATGCTGATAATAGCCAATGTTATCCGGGTTTAGAATATTTTTATCTGCTATTTCATGTGGATAGAAATATTTTTCAGATGTGGATCTGATGACTACATAAAAGCAGCGGAGAAACCCATTTTCCAGCATGTTAGCGGATTTCAAACGCTTTGAGTCTATCAGTGCGTTTGCTGTTCCGTAATCATTTACCAGGAATTTATCGCTGAAAATATGTTTGTCCTTTTCCTGGTACCTGTTTTCCCATATCTCGAACAATAACTCCTTTCCGGTAAGATTCATGGTTTGAACATGCATACGGAATTGCTCTCCGTATTTATATGCCCTATAAGCGGGATTATTATGCTGGTCGTAAAAGTGTACGGACACCACCCTTCTTTCTGCCTTTATTGAGATATATAATCTCTTTTCCAGTGTGCGTTTATTACTTTGATTTATAGGAATCCAATATTCTGTTCCATCACAGGTGATTTTTTTCATATCGGCAAACAGGATGTTGCTGGCATAACGGGGAATTGCAAACAGGAGGCGAAATGTATCCCATTCAAAGCTGGTATCAGTTAGCAATGATTTCAGGCTGTGCATGCCGATGTCAATTTGTAATCCCCCATCAGCATTAAAGGTATGCATCCCGAGGTTTTTTACATAATGTATACGGTTCGCAGGATTTACCTGAAGCAGATGTAATGGTATTTTTTCGTTAGCAGCTTCCGGACTGCTGATCACCACCCGGATTAATTCCTCCCATCCTGTAGATGCTTTACAGATACATTGTTCATCCGTAAAACACCAACGGGTTATAGTAGCTTTTGCTGCATTTATCTTTATAGATTTTTTTAAATTACCAAGACGGGCGCTGATCGTGAATGTCCCTTCCTGTGTTGCGGAAACATCTGATATTGTATTGGAACGCGCTCCATAAGGTTCCCAGAAAACAGGGCCATCCAGTGTTTCGTTATATTCCATCAGGGTTTGTGCGGTAACAATGTATTGTTTCCCGGTAATCCAGTAGGTGTTGCCGTTTGCCACCAGGATCTTTACCACCTCATTATTTTTTACTTCAAAATGCCAGGCGCTTTGCTCAGTCGTATAGTATTCTTCTTCGCCGGTACTTACCCGTGCTGCAACAGTGTATTTCCCGGGAATACTGAAATGTATATGGCCATCCAGTGTGATGGAAGGCCCGGCGCCTACCAGCTTACCATTCAGCAACCATTCAATAGCTGTTAAAATGGCCGGTGGCAGCGTATGATGCATCATTTCAGAAACAATGAAATTCATATCTGTCCGAGGCCTTATCATATGAGTCGATTCCTTGTTGATAACAGATATAACTCCTGTTTTTTTAGTACTAAGTTTTTGAATAACAGGTTTGTTGTTTGCCATCCGGGCGGAAACAAAGTAGGTAGCAGATACGTTGGCAGGAGTAAAGCAGATTTTGTCGCTGTCAGCTATTGCAACAATGTTCTCCTTGTTATCGGTTATCTGCATTGATACCACGGCCCTTTCAGCTATGGTAGGAGGCATAATCCTGTAAACAGCTTCAACACAAACGCTAGTTCCGTATTTCAGGTGTCGGGGATTACTCTTTACTTCATTAATAATAAATTCATTCTCAAGATTATTGTTATCTGCATGCAGGTCAATATAAATAGAGCCCTCCTCCTGCGATTCGCCATAGGCCATTACCCGGTAGCTACCGCATGTATCGAATGAGAATAATAATTCAAATCCGAACGACTCAACCCACGTGTAGTTATCGCCGGATTCCTGTTGCCGGAGTATTCTCCATCTTATTTTTAAATCATCTGCAGAAACCTGTTTATTGTCGCATTCAATTTCAAACAGCAATGGCTCATTGACCCGTACAGGAACGACCTTATCCTTTTGCTTTTCACTGTTGAATATTACCGGTTGATCACGACACTCAATACGTAAAGTAATGGCACGTACAACAGGATTCTTCTGGTTTAATTGCTGTTGATTGACCAGCGGGTTTAACGCGGATATGGAAACAGCTGCACTTCCGGAAACGTGGTGGTTGGTAATACACGCGGTTTGTCCGTGGTGCAGTATGCTGACGCAGGCACTTCCTGACACCGCACAAAGGGCAGTACTATGTTCCGTTAATATTTCCCCTCCATTAGAAAGTATAATACCCGGTAATGTTTTTTTCCATTGAAGAATATTGGGAACACAGGTGGTACGTGTTAACGTGCAGGCGCCAAATGCCCCCGGCATGAAGGGATTGCCGGTTTCTGCTGAACTGGCCACCGGTTTGGAGCTTCCACTGCCATCGTTCATGTATTCACCATGTGCTGCCACCAGCATCCTGCCGGGCGTACTACCGAAACTGCATTTGCATAAAGCGCCATGCACTACAAAATGTTTGTCTGCCATTGAGGATACAGGTTTTATTTTTCAGGGTTATGAATAACCGTCTCCTTATAGAATTTTATCCCATTCCGTTTACCATTTATGACTACAGATTTCCCGGAATAAAGAAACAGTTTTCCGGTGCTATGCCAGCGGATACTTTTCCCGGATGCTGTATATTTTTTACAGATCACCAGTATGCCTCCTGCTATGGGGTTACGCATAAGCTGTTATTTTAGAATAGTTTTGACTTCTCCGTACTCTTTATACAAACAGCCTTTCCCGAGCTGATCTGCAGGTCTTCGCCGGAGCTGTCGATATTTATTTCTTCTGCATGTTTTTCTATTTCCCTGGCCTGGATGTTTATATTTTCCAGGGCAATTTTGGTGATATTGGTTGCCGTTAACTGGTAATCGTTTACAGTGTACTGATAAAGGCAATTGCCGGCATGCTGAAGGATATCTATGCCTGCGGAATGATTTATGTTGTTTCCTGCATCAATGCTGATGTTTTCAGCAGCATTGATATTGATATTCCTGGCGGTAATGCTTATTTTTTCAGGGGCCGAAAGTGAGATATGCTGTCCCCGGGTGTCCATCATAATAGTATTGCCTCCCTGATCTGTAATGATAATATTTTCATTGCCATCTGTATCATCAAGGCGGATCAGGTGCCCACTGCGGGTTTTAATTGCTTTGATGTTGTTTAGCGGATCTCCGAAACCGCTTGAGGCTTTCCCGTTATAGGCACATCCGGTGACATAGGGAGCTTCCGGATTACCTTCTTCGAAATCTACCCACACTTCCTCATTTATTTCAGGAATAAAGTGAAAGCCTTTATTACTTCCTGAATGTGGCTGACAGAGCCTGATCCATGGGCTATGGCCCTGCTGCCAGTTAAACCGTACCCTGATACGCCCAAGCCCTTCAGGATCGTTGTTGTCGGTTACGGTTGCACTTTGTGCCCCGCATCGGGGAAATTTTTCAGAATCCATAACCGGCACGGCAGTATCAGCAGGGATGCCTTCAAACGTATTATAATAGTCGCCATTACCATTGCAGTAATGCGCCAGTGTTGTAAGCATAAATTCACCATGGTTCTCCACTGCATCCGGTTGCCCGTGAATACTGACAGTATTTCCGATACACAGGCTGGTATTCCGGCTTTTACCGTGTATACGAACCAGTGCTGCAATGCGGCTTTTGTGAAAGCGCTGTGAAAATGCTGTCAGTGGGGAGTTGCCGACGGAGGCATAAGGGATTTTGAAAATTGTTTTACCGGGGAATAATTTCCGGCTCACAGATAATGCGTGTTGTGAATATGGATTAAGATGTAAGGAAACACCGCGACTATCTTCTTCCAGTATCTTATGCAGGCTGTAATTATATGTCTGAAAGGTTTGATGAACAGGATGCACCGCAGTGCTCAACTGGAAATTAACCAGATCTTCCTGGAATACCAGATCCGTTTTCTGCTGACTGTAATGTCCGAAGATGATCTGTTGCCCGTTGTAGAAGAAATGTTCACCAAAGCGTTGCGAAAGACGACGAATAAAATCGAACCCCGTTTCCTTATATTGTACAATATATTCCAGTGGCTGTGTAAAAGAAGGATTTACCTGTGGTACAACTGCAAACGGGTAACAGTTTTTTATAACGGTATTTACAATGGAGGATAAAGGTTGCTGCTCAAAAGACCGGATATGCGGACTGCCTGAAAGCAGGATAGTAGGGCTGTTACCCCGGATGATACAACTGCCGGTGTTGTTGCTGCTTTCTTTTCCTGCGCTCACACCGGTGATAATGCCATTAAACAACAAAGGGCTGAATGCCGGTTCAACCGGCTGTATGCATATGCTAATCTCTTTCCCCAGCAAATGACTGCCCGCTGTAACAACGTTTGAGCCATAACGGGATAGCCATCCGTATCCTATGCTTAATTCAAATTCATGATGATGCGTTATAAATTGTTTCAAATGCAGAAAGTCAAATTGCCTGAATTGCTGGTCTCCTATTGATATGGTAGTTGTCGTGTATAGTGCCATGACTAAACAGATTAAAAAGAGTTGAGGATAAGTTTTGGTGAGAAGTTAACGTGAAACTTAATGGTTGGTAACAAACATTGAAACTAAATTATGTAAATAATTTTAATTGATAAAAAATAATTAAGATTCCTACCTGAATTTATTTTGGATTTAAAAAATGATCTGCAAAAAAAGGCTTTAAGAACCGGTGTTCCTAAAGCCATACTTCTAACATATCAATCAACAGTATTAATCTATTTTCAGATTCTTCCAGTCCCCGCCGGAACCGTTGCCCACCCAGTATCCTACCATACCTGTTTTTTGTGTGCCAAGCAATGTAACGGTTAAGCATCTTTTACCATTTACATAGGCTGCTGCTTCATCGTCTGTTACAACTATTTTTACATGAAACCATTTGTTGGGATCTGTAGAAGAATCTATTTCATTTTCATATTTCCCCGGATACTTCTCCCTTAATAATTCCCAGTCGTTTGCAGGAAGCGAAATGTATTGTACGGAGTGGCTTCTCCTGCCGGCTTCAGGAACCTGGAAATTAAAAGGCCTGAAGTAAATAGCATCATATGTGGAGTCATTGACGCCGTGAAATGCAAAGCCAACAAAACTTTGCTGAAGAACATCTTTTCCTTTTACATCGAATTCAATGGTGCCCTTATCAAATTGTTTGTTCCTGATCCAGGCTACTCCCGCACCGGGTGCTTCATTTAAATGGATCACATCATTACCGGTGGCCGTCCGGTTTACGGTACGAAGTTCCTGTGCGGCGCATATACTGTTAAAAGAAACAATGCCAATGAAGGCAAATAGAATGTAACGTAACATGTTTTATCCTGTTTTATAATATGGTAACCTGGTTTGCAAAACCATGCCTGACAAAGGGACTTTGAGTTGTAATATATTTTACATTACACAATATAAGATATGTTCGTTAACGATACAATAGCCTGTTCATGCCCGTACAGTAGGGCCGGCGATATGACTGGAAACAGGAAGCGGATAAGCAGGAGATCTCTCCCTTACTTATCCGCTTACAATATAAAAAAGATAAACTATTGCAGCAATGCTCCATTCAGCCTACCCAGCTCAGTTTCGGCGAGCTTGGTGTTATAGCGGGCCTGTATAAGACGGTAGTAGGAGTCTTCCAGGCTTTGCTGTGCTATTTTTACTTCCAGGATAGTAGACACGCCCTGTTTAAAACGCTCCAGCGCCACCATCGCGTTCTCCCTTGCCAGGTCGTTGGTCTCTTCTTCCAGCGATACCTGTTTTTTATAGTATTCATAGTCCCTGAACGCATTGTTCAGCGAAAGATCTACCTGGGATTTTACATTATCCAGCGTGATGTTCTGGAAGTCAAAATCAATCCGTGCGTTCTGCACCTGTCTTTTTACATTAAAGCCGTTAAAGATAGGGATGGCTGCAGTGAAGCCGTAGCTGAGAACGCCATTCCTGCTGAATCTGGGGCTGAACGCATTGGTAGCGGCATTGGAAGTATTACGGTTGTAGTTATAGCCCGAATTAAAGGATATTACCGGGAAGTAATCCGCTTTACTTTCCTTTATGGTGAGCGCAGAGATATTTACATTCTGCTGTTGCACTTTGATAGCTGTATTGTTGTTGGCAATATTTTGTTGCAGCACTGAAAAGGAAAGACCGGTGTTTAACGGGATAGAGTCTACCACATCATAACCTGTAGCGCCCGCTGGCACAGCCATCAGCTGGTTCAGCAAGGCTTTGCTTTGTTCTATCAGTGTTTGCTGGCGGATATACAATGCCTTTTGTGCATTAAGGTCCACTTTTGATTGGAGCAGATCTGTTTTAGGAGCAAGGCCGGTGCTGAATTTTGCATCAGAGAGTTTTACTCTTTCTTCGGAGATGGACATCTGCTCTGCCAAAGCTTTCAACTGTTGCTTTTGCTGTACAATGTTATAGTATCCGCCGATGATAGTGGAGATGGAATTTTGTACCTGGTCTTTGATGGCCAGTTCGCCAAGATCACGGATAGACGCAATCTTATTACGTGTGGCAAACATCTTCAGGCCATCGAACAACGTCCAGCTGAGGGTTACATTACCACTGAGATTATTGCTCTTAATGCCACTCGTATCACGTTTGGTACCATTTACAAATTCCTGTTTGGTAGCTGTATTATTCCAGGTTGTTCCGGCAGTGGCATTCAGGCGTGGCACAAATGCAAAATTCGCATAGGCGTAATCGTTAGCTGCCAGTTCTGCTGTATTCCTGGCCAAACGGATATCGAAATTATTTTTCAGCGCCACATCTATGGCCTGTTCGAGGGTAAGCACCTGTTGCTGCGCTTTTAACGCACCCACACTTACCAGTAACAGGAATAAGAGGAAACACTTCTTTATATTTTTCATCATAAATAACATATCGTGATCATTCAAATCAGTTATACTCAGGCATGTGCTGCTGCCACCTGTGCTTCTTCATCGTTTTCCATTTCATCTTCCTCATCGTTCTTATTGCGGCCCCTGCGCGACAGGAAGGTGTACATAGCCGGGATTACAAACAGCGTTAACACCAGTGAGAATATGATCCCGCCTACGATAACGATCCCCAGTGGAATACGGCTGGTAGCTGCAGCGCCCAGCGACATGGCGATCGGTAATGCGCCGAGGGCCATGGCAAGGCTGGTCATCAGGATAGGCCGTAAACGCATGGACGAAGCATGGATCACCGCGGCTGATTTTTGCATGCCGGAATCCCGCTGGTGGTTGGCGAATTCCACGATCAGGATACCGTTCTTCGTTACAAGCCCTATCAGCATAATTACGCCGATTTGTGAGAAGATATTCCATGTTTGGTTAAATAACCATAGCGACAGCAATGCTCCTGCGAATGCCAGCGGCACGGTTAACATGATGATAAGCGGATCCACCCAGCTTTCAAACTGCGCGGCCAATACCAGGTAAATAAGCACCAGCGCCAATCCCAGTGCAAACATGGTGTTGGAACCACTTTCTGCATAGTCGCGTGATGAGCCGGATAAGGCGGTATTAAAGGAATCGTTCAACACATGTTCCTGCTGCAGTTTATTATAGATGCGGTACATTTCGTTAATACCGTCGCCGATAGTTCTGCCAGGCGCAAGCCCTGCAGATACGGTAGCTGATTTGTAGCGGTTAAAGTGATAAATGATCGGCGGACTGGTTTCTTCTTCTATACTCACTACGTTATCGAGCTGTATGGCTTCACCGCGGGAGTTGCGCACATACAGGTTCTGGAGATCCATGGGATCGTCGCGGTCGGCGCGGAACACCTGTCCCATTACCTGGTACTGTTTACCATTCCTGATGAAGTAACCATAGCGGAGATTACTCAGCGCCAGCTGCAGCGTAGAGGAAATATCCTGTACGGAAACGCCGAGCTGTGTTGCCTTGTCGCGGTTAATATGAATGCGCAGTTCCGGTTTATTGAATTTAAGGTCCACATCTGTTCCCTGGAAAACAGGGCTGTTGCCTACTTCCTCCATGAATTTTGGCAGTACATTGGTAAGACTGTCGAAGTTAATATGTTCCAGTACAAACGATACCGGCAGCCCGCTACGCCGGCCTACCTGGATGGTTTGTGACTCAATGGCAAATACCTTGCCCTCGGGGAACTTGTTCATGTTCCGGTTCACCATATTCACAATATCTTTCTGGGAGCGGGTACGGTCGTGCGGTTCTGTGAGCATCACGTTGGCGAAGGCGGTGTTTACCGCACCGGAGCCGCTGAAGCCGGGGGAGGTTACGCTCAGGATAATTTTCTTTTCAGGAATAGAGTCGATCATGAATTTGGTGAGCTTATCCACATAATTATCCATGTAATCGAACGCGGTGCCTTCCGGTGTGGTGATAGAAAGGCGGAAAGTGCTGCGGTCTTCCAGCGGCGCCAGTTCCGATTGCAATGTTTTGAAAAGGAAATAGATCATAACAAGGCAACCGGCAATGATCAATCCTGCTACCCAACGGACACGCATAAACGCTTCAAGTGATTTCTGGTACCCGTCTTCCATCCAGCGGAAGAAGGGCTCTGTTTTGGTATAGAACCAGGAGTGGGTATGTGTTTTACGGCCAAGTTTTACGTTAAGTACCGGCGTTAATGTAAGTGATACAAAGGCGGAGATGATTACCGCGCCGGCTACCACGATACCAAACTCACGGAACAGTTGCCCTACGAAGCCCTGCAGGAAGATGATGGGTAAGAATACAAAGGCCAGTGTGATCGAGGTAGCGATCACGGCAAAGAATATTTCTTCAGATCCTTCCCTGGCCGCCCTCATACGGGGCATTCCCTGTTCAATCTTTTTATAAATATTTTCTGTTACCACGATACCATCATCCACTACAAGACCGGTAGCCAGTACAATTGCCAGCAAGGTGAGGATATTGATGGTGAAGCCGCAGGCGTACATAATAAAGAAGGCGCCGATCAGGGATACGGGAATATCGATGAGTGGGCGCAGGGCCATGAGCCAGTCGCGGAAAAACAGGTATACAATGATAATTACCAGTACCAGTGCGACGATGAGGGTTTCTTCCACTTCATCAATAGATTTTGTGATGAAGCGGGTATTATCCATGGCGATGTTTACAGAATAATCGTCCGGGATATCTTTTTTCAGTTGTTCGAAGCGTTTATAGAATTCCTCTGCAATAGCTACATAGTTGGAGCCCGGCTGCGGGATGAGGGCGAGGGCGATCATGGGGCTGCCTGATTCCTTCAGCACGGTTTCTTCGTTTTCGGGGCCCAGTACCGCCTGGCCGATATCGCGGATACGGATTTCGCTGCCATTTACATTTTTGATGATCAGGCCGTTGAAATCATCTTCCGATACGAGCCGCCCGAAGGTGCGCACGGTGAAGTCGGTGGCGTTACCGGCTATTTTACCGGAGGGAAGTTCTACGTTTTCGCGTAGCAGGGCCGCCTGTACATCTCCAGGGGTAAGGCTGTAGGATGATAACCTGGCGGGGTCCATCCAGATACGCATGGCGTATTTTTTTTCTCCCCATATCTGTATGGCGCTTACGCCGGGAATGGTCTGAAGTTTTTCCAGTAGTACGTTAGAGGCATATTCGGTTACTTCCAGCTGGTTGCGGGTGTTGCTCTGTACTGTCATGGAAATGATGGGATCCGAATTGGCGTCCTGTTTGGACACTACCGGGGGGGCATCAATATCGGGCGGTAACTGGCGCAGTGCCTGCGACACTTTATCACGAACGTCGTTGGTAGCGCCTTCCAGGTCTTGCCCCAGTTCAAATTCCACGGTGATGTTACTGCTTCCCTGGCTGCTGCTGGAGGAGATATTTTTGATCCCTGCGATACCATTGATCTGTTTTTCCAATGGTTCGGTGATCTGTGTTTCGATGATGTCGGAGTTGGCGCCTGCGTATGAGGTGCGCACATTTACGATAGGCGGATCGATTGCCGGGAAATCCCTTACCCCCAGAAAAGTAAAGCCCACCAGGCCGAATATCACAATAATGATATTCATCACGATAGCAAATACCGGGCGTTTGAGAGATAATGAAGGTAAACTCATGATAATTATTTTCAGATTTTCCTGCCGGGCATCCCTTTGGCGTGAGGCTGCCGGGGATAGTACGGTGGGGAAAATGATTATTGTATCTTATTATACTTCAACTGCATGCCTGGTTTCAGCTGGAGGATACCAGTGATAATAACCGTATCACCGGGCTGGAGGCCGCTGGTGATCTGAACGCTGCTTTCTGTTCTGATGCCTGTTTCTACTGTTACAAATTTGGCTTTGCCTTTATCGGCAATAATTACTTTTTTATCACGGGTACCGGGAATAACTGCCTGGGATGGTATCAGTATGGCGTCGGGCAGGTCTTTCAGTAAAATTTTCACTTTCGCAAAGGAGCCCGGGAACAGGATACCGTTATTATTGGGAACGATGGCACGAAGCTTTACAGTACGGGTGGTAAGGTCTATTTTAGGATCGATGGCATAAATGCTGCCTTTATATTCTTTATTGTCGCCGGATACTAAAAAGTTGACCTGGTCGCCGTTCCTGATGGAGTTACGGTATTTCTCTGCTACAGAGAAGTCCATTTTAAGCGGGTCTATCTGCTGGAGGGTAGTTATAATGGTAGCGGAAGACACGATAGCGCCTTCGCTGACGTTGCGTAAACCGAGCTTACCGCTGAAGGGGGCCCGCAGTTCGGTTTTCTGTAATTGTGTTTGGGTATATTCCATATCTGCACCATAAGCACTTACCTGGTTACGGGTCACATCTACATCCTGCTGGCTGATACCATTTATTTTAAGGAGGTTTTCCTGGCGTTCCAGGGTTGTTTTGGCCAGTTGTTGCTGCAATTTCAGTTTTTGAAGCTGTGCTTTGAGGTCTTCATCATATAGTTTAACGAGCAGATCCCCTTTTCTGACATTGGTGCCTTCTTTAAAATAGAGGTGTGTGATACGGCCATTGATCTCGGGTTTTACCTCCACTTCTTCATTGCTTTGTAAGGTGCCGCTTGCTTCAATAGATTGATCGAGCCGGGATGTTTTAACGATCCAGGCGTCGGTGAGCAGCAACCGGGAAGCGCCTCCTTTTGTGCCGGATGCGGCTGCAGCTGGCTCTCCGGCAGATTTGTTGCCGGCTATTTTCTTATAAACGAGGAAAGTGACGATACCGGCTGCGGCCAATATAACTATTGTGCGAACGGTCTTTTTGGTGATGGCCATATCTTTTTATATATGTTTTTCTAACTTTTCACTATTGGTTCGTAACACAGAAACAGGCTCCAAAAGGGATACTATCTCACAAGCCGGACAAATTTACGCATTGAGGGGGCTGAATGCTCCGGGCAACTGTTAAATAGCGTTAATGCTTTAGATAAGTGGTGAAATAGCCGGTTGAATGGAGATATTTAAAGATTTATATGTTTTGGATTTCAGAGAATGGCGTAATTGTCCCGAAAAAGGCGACTTTTGTGGTAAAATATGCAAATCTGTAATCCAGCCAGTATCAAAAATATATAAATTCTTTTATTAACAAAGCTATGAATATGTTTACTGTATTGGGTTTGGGGAGATTGTTACTGCGGGACCGCCCTTAAAATTCGGGCTATCTGTTGGCAATTCAATAAAAATTATATTTTTGCAGTCAAGTTTTAAACCAAAAACACTTAAAATTATGTCAGACATTGCATCAAGAGTTAAAAAGATCATCATTGACAAATTGGGCGTTGACGAAGCCGAGGTAACTCCTGAAGCCAGCTTCACCAATGACTTAGGCGCTGACTCTTTGGATACGGTAGAACTGATTATGGAATTCGAAAAAGAATTCAACATCTCCATTCCTGACGAACAAGCTGAAACTATTACTACTGTTGGCCAGGCAGTTGCTTACCTGGAAGAACATGTAAAATAATCCTACTAATCAGAATTGTTTTAATGCAACCAAGACGAGTTGTCGTTACAGGTTTAGGCGCTCTTACACCGCTCGGCAATACTGTAGCCGATTTTTGGCACGGATTGACGAACGGTGTATCCGGCGCGGATTATATCAAGCAATTTGATGCTTCCAAGTTCAAAACCCGTTTTGCTTGCGAACTGAAAAATTTTGATCCTGCTAACTACCTGGACAAAAAGGAGGCCCGTAAAATGGACCCCTTTACACAAACGGCTGTAATTGCCGCAGATCAGGCGATACTGGACGCCAATATCAATAAAGACAAGATCAATGCTGATCGTGTTGGAGTGATATGGGGCACTGGTGTTGGAGGTATGATCAATTTCAGTCATGAGCTGAGAGATTTCCACACAGGGGATGGTACGCCCCGTTTCAGTCCTTTCTTAATTCCGAGGCTTATTCTTGACATCGCTGCCGGGTACATTTCTATCCGCCACGGTTTCAGGGGGCCTAATTTTTCCGTTGTATCCGCCTGCGCATCTGCTACCAATGCTATTATTGAAGCGATGTACAGTATCCGTTACGGCAAAACCGATATGGTGATTACCGGCGGTTCGGAAAATGTGATCAATGAACCTTGTGTTGGCGGCTTCAACGCCATGAAGGCTTTGTCTGAAAGGAATGATGATCCAAAAACTGCTTCCCGCCCCTTTGATCTTGACCGCGATGGTTTTGTAATGGGTGAAGGAGCCGGCGCACTGGTACTGGAGTCGTTGGAACACGCACAGGAAAGAGGCGCCAGAATATACGCAGAACTGGCCGGCGGCGGCGCTACTGCAGACGCATACCATATTACTGCACCCCACCCGGAAGGACTGGGCGCACTCAATGTAATGCGGAATGCTTTGGCAGATGCCGGAATGCAGGCTAGCGAGATAGATTACATCAACGTTCACGGTACTTCCACCCCATTGGGAGATATTGCCGAAGTAAAAGCCATTCAGCGCGTTTTTGAAGAGCATGCCTATCAAATGAACATCAGCTCTACAAAATCCATGACAGGGCACTTACTCGGGGCTGCCGGCGCCGTTGAATCCATAGCCGTAATTATGTCTATCATTGATAGCATAGTTCCTCCTACGATCAACCACTTTAATGACGACCCGCAATTAGACCCGAAACTGAATTTTACTTTTAATATCGCACAAAGGAGAGAAGTAAACGCCGGATTGTCCAACACCTTTGGATTTGGCGGACATAACGCTTCCGTGATTTTCAAAAAATTTGTTCCTTGATCTTGATTGTGTGAGTTTACTGCCAGGTTTTTTATATCGACTGATTTCCAAAAAAAGGCACTTATATAAAGAGCTGCACAACCTTCTGGGCTTTCCGCCTGGTAACTTTGCCCTTTATGAAGTGGCCCTGAGCCATCGTTCCAGTAAAGAAAAATTCCTGGAAAGCAACGAAAGGCTGGAATACCTCGGTGACGCTATTCTCGGCGCCATTGTGGGAGATTATCTCTTTAAAAAATACCCCTATAAAACAGAAGGATATTTAACAGAGATGCGCTCCAAGATCGTTAACCGGCAACAACTGAACGATATCGCTATCAAGATGGGCTTACGTAAGCTCACTATCTACGATAAATACAACAGCTTCCTCAAAATCAGCCAGATATTCGGTAATACCCTCGAAGCCCTTGTAGGCGCAGTATACCTGGACCGTGGCTATAATAAAACCCAACAGTTTGTGCATAAACGCATTATCATGCCTTATATAGACATGGAGCTGCTGGAGACCGTGGAAATGAACCACAAAAACAAATTATACGGCTGGGCCAATAAAAACGGTAAAACACTGGAATTCGAACTGCTCGAAGAACAGATGGACAACGGCCGGCGTATCTTTACTGTTGGCGCCGTAGTGGATGGCCAGCTCATTTGCAGCGGTAAAGCCTTCAATAAAAAAGATGCCAGCCAGATAGCCGCCCAACAAGCCATTATACAGCTGGGATTAACTGATTAGCCTTTATCTTCTTATCTCCTCACAGGGTGCCTCAATATCGTTTTTAGCTTTGCCGGCGCCGTTTTCCTGAAGTCGGATAAATAAATTTCATGATGACGCCCATTCATATGTAAGCCCTGCTGCTGCATGAAATCATCCATTTTTTTCAGTGATACCGGCTCTTCACTGAAGGGACCAATATGCATAAGCTGTACGCACAGCCCTTCTTTCATGTACTTCAGATCTACCTGCCGGATGAATGTGGATCTCTTCTTTTTTTCCGCAGAAAGCACCGCTTCTGAAAACAGGTGGCGTGTAATATGATCGGGCATCCGGATGGCCAGTTCATAATGCCATTGATCCCGGGGAACCTCAAGGGGATTGACCTCGTTGTTTTCCACCCACCAGAAACCTTCCAGCTTGCTCACGGTAAAGTCGATGCCCCTTTGTTTGCTGCCAAACTTAATGCTGTAAGCCACCGTATACAAGGCCCCGGTAACCTCCGCAAAAGTGGCCCCGTTGGGATCGCCTTTCCCGGTGATGGTTATAAACAAACCCTTGTCTATGATGGCCAGTTCCGGTGTTTTAGCCGCGGAATAGTATGATTTGAATTCCTTTGTCAGATCCAGTTTACTCATATTTTTCAGTGTTAATTGTACATCAAAAGCAAAGGCAACGAGCAGCAGCCAGCCCGAGATGATATAGACTTTCATTTTTTGAGGATTAAAATCCCCCGGGAAGGCCCGGGAGATGTTTATAGCGGTTAACTCACACCAATCTGTATGTTGGTAATATTTTGCGCCGGTTGTTCAAAATTATACCGGAGATATTGTTCCCTTGTATAGCCGGTTACCTGCATGTTCAGCATTCCAATGCCGGCAAACAGTTGTCCGTAGGTATCGGCAAGCTGCTTCCAGGGGCCATGATGCTGCATGCTTACACAGTTAAAGGCCGGAAGCGTTTCGCAATGCCACGGAGCTGCAACAGGTTTCATGGTTGTTACGGGGAGGCCTATATCCAGGGTAAATACCGTATCTGGCTTCCCGTCGAAATTACGGTAATGCCATTCCGGTGCACCGCATATCTCCATCCCGGCGTTGATGGCCTCCTGGTATACGTCTTTAATGGCGGTACGTACAAGAGATATCATGCCGGCATAGTTGGTTTCGTAGCGCTGATAGAAGAAGTGAAAGGGCGCAGCAGCCGACATCTCCGGAAGAACAGCCGAATGATCAAAGAAGCCGAACCAGAATTGCAGAGGTGCTATCTCCAGTAAATTAAAATGCTGATAGATGGCTTTGGCAAAGGCAGTCATTGCAGTACCGCTGGCGGTAATGATCTGCTTATCTGCTACTGCAGGCGCCTGCTGGTATTGGTTCGCACCTTTATAACCGGGCGCCTGCAGTTTTAACACTCCGGGATGATTACTGGTATGGGCAATATGATCGAGGAAACCATGTTGAGCCAGCAAAACGGTGGCCCCACAAATAGCGGCAATCGTTTTCTGCTGTGCCAGCAATTGTTTTACCAGCGGGATGACAGCCACATTGGCGCCGTTCTCCATGGCTTCCCCGCCGGGAAGTATGAGCAGGTCGATATCTGCTTTCATTGCCTCATCAAGGCTTATATGAGGTTGTATATTCAGGCCCCCGCCGGAAACAACTGCTTCGCCGGTAAAAGAAAAGGTGACGATGCGGACATCTGTAAAGTTCGCTATGCCATACATGGCCAGTGCAGGTTCCCAGTCGGAATAGCTATTGAACAGGAAGACGTAACAATTGCGGAGCTGATTCATATTTGTATTGTTTTAATCACAATACAAAGCAACAACCGGGGGGTGACAACCTTATGTCAGCAGTGTCCGGAAATTTATAAATAATGTCCGTGGAGCTCTGTTATAAGATCTCCTATGGCGGTTTTCAGCTCCTGTGGCTGGAGCACCTCCGCCCGGTTGCCAAACATAATGAGCCAGCGGGCAAAGTGATTGAGGGAGGAGTGCAGGAAGGTAAGTTCGGTTTTATCGCCCACCACTTTTTCTTCCATGAGGCCAAAGTAGTATTTCTGTTCCCTTACGTACCGTATCATGTCGTTGTCAAGGGCTATTTTAATGAGATAGGTATTTTCGTTGTGCCTGCTGCGTTGCTGTTCGAGGTAGTCCTGTAAAGACAGGTGTTTATCTTTTTTATAGGTGGCAGGCAATACATTTAGTTTACGGATCCGGTCTACCCGGAAATCGCGGTACCCCTGCCGCAGCCGGCAGAAAGCGATCAGGTGCCAGTTGGCGCTGCTATGGAAAATGCCTACCGGTTCTACTTCTCTGCGGGTGGTTACTTCTTCCTGGAAGGAAAAGTATTCCATACTGATCACCTGGTTCATGCCCAGGGCATGCTGAATATCAGTGAGGAAGCGGTTGGGGAATTCGGAGGCATCTGCTACTACAGGACGGTAGCGCAATACGGCGATGTTCTCATCCAATGATTCAAGGTAGTCTTTTTCTGTTCCACGGAGCACTGAGCGGATCTTTTCCATTGCCAGGCTGAACTGTTTCCGGTTGCTATGGTCGCTGAACTGTTCCATCAGCTTTTCCCCTGTCAGGAGCGCGGCCGCCTCTTCTTTGGAAAACATCACAGGAGGCAGGTGATATCCTTCCACGATGTAGTAGCCGGTACCTGCTTCCGCTCCTATGGGTACGCCCGCCTCCTGCAAGGCCTTTACGTCCCTGTACACCGTTCTTAAACTGATATTAAAGCGATCAGCGATTTCGGAGGCCTTTACTATTTTTTTACCCTGTAATTGTATGAGGATGGCGGTAAGCCGGTCGATACGGTTCATGGAAGTATTCAATTCTGAGCACTAATTTCGGCTTCCCGGAATTATTTTCAGAAATTTTTTTAAACCGGTTAAACTTTTATCAAAGTAGATGGTCTTAAATATGTACATCTCCTGATAAAAGATGGGATACCGGGAAAATGACAACTGGCGACTTTCGGGAGATCATCAACACAATGCTACAGTACAGAATATAGGTTAAATGGTAAGTCCCTGCAATTTCTTGCGGGGACCTGTTTTTTTAGCCTGATCCTGCGGGATTTAATAGCTCATCTCGTTCAGCTTCACCTTACCCCGGAATGTCCAGAATAAGAAAGTAGTATACCCGATGACCATAGGAGTGCCTATAGCTGCAATCAGCAGCATAATTTTCAATGATTTAACAGAAGACGCTGCCGCATAAATGCTGATACTATATGCCGGATCTGTGGTAGATATAACAATGTTGGGGTACAGCCCTACTGCGAACAGGATGAGCAGACAGGCCGTAATAACAGAGGAATAGAGAAAGGCCGTGTAGTACCTGCGGGCATCTACATTCCTTTTGATGTTCAGCAGGATCAGCACTGCCAGCATGGGTAACAGGAACAGCTGCGGATGTGATTTAAACTGGTGCGTCATATGGGGAACATATATAAGGGTAGCCATTGACGTTAGGATAAAACAGAGGATAAAGAATTTGCTGCAGTTGTTCACAATCACCGTGAGCTTGGCATACAGCCTGTTCTCCGTTTTCATTACCAGGTAAATGGAGCCGTGCAGCATAAATAGTGAAAGGGTGGTAAAAGCAATCAGTATGGCATACGGGTTAAAAAAGGTAAGCAGTGTGCCGGTAAATTCGTGTTCCTTATTGATAGGAAGCCCATGAATGAGGTTGCCCAGTACTAAACCCAGCAGCAAGGTGATGCTGGTGCTGGACACGGTATAACTGATGTCCCACATTTTACGCCACCATAACCAGGGCTCCTTGCTTCTGAATTCTATGGAAATAGCCCTGAAAATGAGGACTACGAGAAACAACATAAAGGGAATATAGAAGGTAGACAGTACTACGCCGTATACCAGCGGGAAACCGGCAAACAAGGCGCCGCCTGCAATTACCAGCCATACTTCATTTCCGTCCCATACAGGTCCTATTGCATTAAGCACCAGGCGGCGGCTTTCTTCTTTATTAAAGAACAGGTGTAAAGCGCCTGCACCCAGGTCGAAGCCATCCAACACGCCATAACCGGTGATCAATCCGCCAATCACCAAAAACCACCAGGTGGGAAGGTCCAGTCCGAGAATTGTTTCCATGAGTTATAATTTAGTTGGATGGTAAGTGATATTATCGTGATAATAACCGTCGTATTCTATTTCTGCGTTCTCTGAAACATCAGGCCCATGCTGTATTTTACGGGTCAGCAAATAAATGAACAGGGTAAATAGCAGGATATATACCAGTGTAAACAGGATGAGTGAGAACATCACCTGGTCTGCCGTTACTTTGCGCGATAGTGCATCGGAGGTGCGTAATAATTTATATACTACCCAGGGCTGGCGTCCTACTTCGGCCGCATACCATCCTACCTGGTTGGCTATTTGCGGTAACAATACTGCCCATGCAAAAATGATCATCAGCCAGCGCTGGTTAAACAGCTTCTTTCTCCATAAAAGAAAAACCGCCAGAAGCGTAAGCCCTATGAGGATCATGCCAATAGTGATCATAATGTGATACATCTGGAACACGAAGTTGACCGCACGGGGCCTGTCTGCTTTCGGCGTAGCCCTCAAACCTTCTACCGGGGCGGAGAAACTGCCATGGGTAAGGAAGGAAAGTCCTCCGGGGATTTTTATACCGGTTGTTTTTTCATTTTTATTATCTACCCAACCTACAATATACATGGGCGCCACTGCGGAACTATCGTAATGGCCTTCCATGGCAGCGAGTTTGGCAGGTTGGTATTTACTTACGTAATGCGCAGACCGGTGGCCGGTAAAAAGCTGCATCAGCGCTGCAATAGCGGCTACGCCAAGACCTACTTTGAACATGGCCTGCGCATGTTTTGCATGAAGGTTCCTGAGAACATACCAGGCCCCTACGCTCATTACCAGGAAAGCGCCTGCCAGGAAAGAGCCGATGATCACATGTGAGAACCTATCGACCGAAGAGGGGTTCAGTACCATTTCCCAGAAATCAGTGACTACTGCGCGTGCCTGCAGGTCATGGCCTTCTATGCGGTAGCCCGCCGGCGTTTGCTGCCAGGAATTGGCAATAACGATCCACAATGCGGAGAAGATGGAGCCCAGCGCCACCATACAGGTAGAAAAGAAGTGGACGCCTTTATGAACACGGTTCCAGCCAAATAATAATACGCCAAGGAAGGCGGACTCCATGGCAAAGGCAAAAATACCTTCCGCTGCGAGCGCGCTTCCGAAAATGTCACCTACATAATGTGAATAGGTGGCCCAGTTGGTGCCAAATTCAAATTCCATTACAATGCCCGTGGCTACACCGATCCCGAAGATCAATGCAAATATCTTAATCCAGAATCGTGTGATATCCTTATAGAGCGATAAACCCGTTTTAAGGTAGAGGCCTTCCATAATCACAAGGCATAGTCCCAGTCCTATGCTCAGCGGGGGATAGATGTAATGGAAGGCAATGGTAAACGCAAACTGTATCCTGGATAGTATTTCTACTGAAGGCATAATATTCAATTATTGATGCAAAGGTAGCGGGTGAAGATATCCATGAAACTGATGTTTGTCATGTATTGATAAAAATATAATGTTATCATCACCTTAACAAGTTAATAATCCTGTTTTTCCACTTGTTTTCACTATCTTGAAACAATAATTTTAGTGTAATGGTTTACTTGATATAACGTCCTGCTGAGGAGCAGGACGTTTATATGTCTGCTACTTTATTTCATTTCTATTACCACTTTTCCAAAATAATTACCACTTCCCATGTGCTTAAATGCTTCCTGCGCCAGGCTTACAGGGAATACACTGTCTATTACCGGGTGAATGTTGTTTGTTTCCACCGCGGCAGCCAGCTCCAGGAAACTTCTCAGGCCGCCTACAGAATATCCCTGTAACCTGATATAGCTGCCTACTATGGTGAACAGGTCGAGCGGGAGCTGAGCGCCTGCAATAAAGCCCACCAATCCTACAAAGCCATTGAATCCGGCGGATTTCACGGAATTGACAATGGTGGCGGCGCCGGCAATATCCAGAGTAGCATGCACGCCTTCTCCGCCGGTGATACGTTTTACTTCTTCGTGCCAGGCGGGATACTTTTTATAGTCGATCACTTCATGTGCGCCCAGATCCTTTAATTTTTCAGTTTATCCGGATGACTGCTGGTGGTAATCACTTTGGCGCCCGCTGCCAATGCTATTTGCATTGCAAAAAGGGATACGCCGCCGGTGCCTTGAGCACTGTTTGCCCGGCTTTGATGCCGGCCATGAGGCCTGTCCACGCAGTAACGCCGGCAACAGGTAATGTAGCGGCTTCCACGCTGCTTAAATCAGCCTAATCAGTGTTCCAAGACAAATTTCGCATCGCCGAAGGCGATCTTTCCGCTCAGGACAGCGCCGCCATTGACTCGAACTCCTGCTTCCTTTCGCGGTACTCTTCCATGGTGAAGTTGTATACCACGGAGTCGCGTTTGTTCTTATTCGCCACAAAGTGACAGGCATGAATGTAAGGCTCTGCAATATTCAGTTTGTCCAGTGGCGTTACTACCAGTAACTGCAGGTTCAGTTGTCCGCAATATTCCATAAGGTAGTGGCTTTTTTCAGGATCCAGCTTG
This sequence comes from Chitinophaga polysaccharea, assembly GCF_902150045.1. Lineage (GTDB taxonomy): Bacteria > Bacteroidota > Bacteroidia > Chitinophagales > Chitinophagaceae > Chitinophaga > Chitinophaga polysaccharea_A. The sequence goes on along the minus strand of NZ_CABFVU010000001.1, from coordinate 1,891,922 downwards.
CTGAAGGCTTCATCCACCGTAATGAAGCGCAGGCTACGGTGCTGGCGGTTGGCTTCATTGATACCAAACTGGTAGGCAATGGCTGCACCAAGGATGGTGTAGGTGAACTGTGCTTTTTCACCACCGGAAAGACTGGCAGTATCTTCATAATATTTGAATGCCTTATTATCTGCCACATAAAATTCTTTAGCGCCGAAGTCGAGCCAGTTGCGCACATCTGTTACTTTGCGGCGCCATGTTTCATTTTGCTGCAGTTCAGTGATGAGCAGTTTGATATTTTCAAACAGCTGATCGCCGTAAGCTTCATCTTTTTCGAGCTGATATTTGTAGGAATCCGGTACTGCGTTGCTGAGTTTTTCTTTGAAGTTGCGGATCTCCACATCGCGTACATGGCGGCATTCCAGCTGGAGGTAGGTATCCGGGTTTTTATTAAAGGTGATGTTGCGCAACGGTTCGTTCAGGTCTTCCATTACTTCGCGGATAAGGTCTTCCTGTCCGTATATCCATGCCCGGTAGTTGGTGATGGCGTTGAGCATACTGGTGTCCATATATTTACGGAACCGTTCCTTGTGCTCAATGAGCCGCTGGAACTTAATGCGCTCATACAGCGATGTAAATTCGTCCAGGTATTTCACATGCGGCTGAAGGTCCGTTACATCGCCCAGCCAGTCGGGGAAGGCGTCGTGAATGGCTTTGGGTGGCATTACAAAGGCGGCCAGCTGCCGGGTGATTTCCGCTTCTTTTTCTGCAGAGAGGCGCATGGCATCGTGCAGGGTGGCCTGCATATTATCATTAGCCCGTTTGCGATAGGATGCCAGCTCAATGGTGGTTTCAGCCGGTTCGGTCAGCGACAGGTCGGAAAGGTATTCCAGCACATATTGAAGCGAAATGTCATCCAGTTTATTTACCTTCAGCTGGTTGAAGTGGCGTAGCTTTTCCGCAGCCTTATCGTCCAGGCTTCCTTTTTGTTGCAGTGTTTTTTCCTTTTCCTTTTCTTTTTCCTGTATTTGCAGCACTACTTCATCCAGCTGATCGCAGATCACCTGGTATTTATCGCTGGTTTTGAGCAGCGCTGCTTTTTCCCGCGCAAAGGATTCAATAACACCGGCATGGGTTTGCCAGTTAATTTCATTGTAGTTGCGCAGCGACAGCAACGCATTCAGCAATGCATTGATATTGCCGATGGCTTTCCTGCTGTCTTCCAGTTTTGAAATACTGTGCTGCAGTGTTTCAATAATGCTATTGCATTCCTCTTGTTGTTCTTTTAACAGGCGTAATTTGTTTTTATTGTTCCATCCCAGTACATAATTGTTTTGCTGGGAGCGGTTGGGGCGATCGTCTTTTTCATGGCGTGTAGCCTGTCGCGTTAGCCCGTTGGATGTAACCGCTTTCCGGCAGCGGTTAAACACCGCCATATCGTCGGTACAGGTATAATCAAACTGATCGAGCAACTGGTTTTGCAGCCATTCCTTGAAGATAGTTCCTGGTTTGATCTCTATTTTTTGCAACAGGCTTTCCTTTTCGGAAGGCATCCGCAGCATGGTATAACTCTCCTCTTCCACTTTGTGATATACGAGGCGGGTTTGCAGGTTGTTGGAGTTGATATACCGGTTGATGTCCAGTATATATTCTTCCGGTACCAGGAGGCGCAAACCGAAGTTGTGCAATACTTTTTCAATGGCGTTTTCCCAGTGAAGTTCTGCATCTTTCACCCTTATCAGTTCACCGGCAAAAGGCAGGTCATCTTCCTGGATATCCAGCATATCTGCCAGCTGCTGACGGATACGGATCAGTTCATACGGAATATTATTTTTCCGGTGAAGGAAAGAATCTATTTCTTCTTCCAGTTTTGTTACCTGTGATCTTTCGGCGGCCAGGCTGCTTTTATGATGAAAAATTTCTTCCTGTATCGTTTCCAGCTGTTTATCGTGCGCCGTTTTCATTTGCTCAGCGCCGGCAATATTTTCATGGAACTGTTGCTCATCAGGATTGGGAGCCAGTTCCAGCCGGTCTGTGAGCATATTGTATTCCTCCATCTTATTACGTTTGGCCTCCATGGCTTTTTGTTCGTAATGGATGGATTTTTCTATAGAGCGCAGTTGCTCATCCACGCTGTTATTCGCCTTCTGGGCTATCAGTTCGTCTTTACGCAGGTGAAGCGACTGTAGTTGTTCATTAATGCCGGCGAGGTTGCGGGTAGTTATCTGTTGTTCTTTTTGTAAAGATTCCAGTTCCCTTTCCAGGATATCTTTTTCCTGTTTATTGAACCATGAAGGGAGGAGATCCTGGAGCATTTGCAGTTCCCGGTTCCTGTCCTGCAATTGCCGCCAGGCAGCACGGTTTTCAATGATGGGTTCCAGTAGTTTCAGCTGGGTTTCATCTTTCTGGATAGCGCGGTGACTGGTGAGTAAGCTATCATAGTTTTCACGCAGTTTCAGGAATTCGCTTTCGCTGTCTGTTTCTTCCAGCATCTGGCCACGGATAAACGTGTTTAGGTCGCCGAGCACTTTGATCCCAACGGTTTGGTTAAAGAGAGACAGGGCCTTTTCACTTCGCAATCCGAAGATATTACTGAACAGGGCTGCGTATTCTTTAAAGCTGTCGGTGATTTCTGTTTTTGGGAATTCGAGGCGCAATCTTTTTTTCCAGTCGCCTTTCACGTCAAATTTCCCGTTACCGAAATGCTCGTTGATATTGAGCTTGTGTGGAGAAACAATGAACTGGCGTTTCATTTCCCCTGAGTACCATCTTACCTGTGCCAGTGTGATCTGGTGCATGGTGGCGGCGTTGTAAAAATAGGCCAGCAGCACAGAGTAGGGATTGTTTTCTTTATGACGCAGCTGGTCTGTTTTTGATTGCTGGGATTCTTCGGAGAATGTTTTACCGTAGTAGCCCCAGAAGTAGGATTCTTCTCCCCTGTCGCGGCGTTGCTCCGTACCGGACGACTGGTTATAGAACCTTTTGCCGGATGGTACCAGCAAAGTCAGAAGGGCATCGATGAGGGTGGTTTTACCGCTACCGTTTGCGCCGGTAAGCAGGGAAGTATTTCCGTTTGTATTAACGCGATATATTTTATTGTGAAAAGTGCCCCAGTTGTATATTTCAAAATATTGCAACCGGAATCCACTTTCTTTTGAATCACTATTGAACAGGGTGGACATGCAGTTTTAATTTTGATTTTATTTCTTCCAGTTTCTCGTTATTCACCAGTGCTTTAATAATCCTTTTTACCTCGTATTGATGCAGTTCCTTATTGGCAGCGTCTTCCCGGGTAGCTTTCAGCACGCCTACATTTAAGAGGCTGTTAATAGGTTTGTTGAGATCTTTCAGCAGTTTTGATTTGTTGTGTCGTTCTTTGAAGAAGAGAGCGAGTCTTTCTTTGATTTCTTTCTGCGTCATAAAAAGACGGGTACCATTGCCCTGGATATCGAATTCATCGAGGGCTTCGCGAAGCACGATGCATAGCAGGGTGGCTTCGTAAGTGAGCCTGGTTTTGCGCATGAGGCGTGGCAATGGCTTATCGGTGGTATCATCAGTTTCGGGTTGTACGATGCGTGCAAAGCCGTCGGGTTCATTTACCACCAGCTGCAGGCCTGTTTGCTGCAGGTATTTGCTGAGCTCTGTTTGCCATCCAAGCAGGTCTTTCCAGTAAGATTTATCTTCTTCGTATACAGGTCCCTGCATGAGTTTTAGAAACACGTGTGCAAAGGGAGATATATTTTTCTCGGCCATGATATTAGTTTTGTGAATTTGTGAACAGTACCATCGGCATATTGATGGTACGGTTGCCCAGCGTTACCGGATCCGGGGTTTCCAGGATGATGTGGTGAGCCGACTGGCTGGCGATGGAAAAATAGGTAATGAGCTCAGTGAGTCCTTTTTCGGCGCCATAAATTTCTACCAGTTCTTTCAGGCTAACCTGCTTTTTGTTTTCCAGTTGTGTGGAAATACGGTTTTCCAGCAGGGTGCGGTCTATATTAAAATGGTTGAATAATGCGTTCAGGTCATTATCGTCAAACTCGGTACCACCCATTCCTTCGGGAAATTCCACTTCCACGTTGGGCTTTTTCTCTTCCGCCATATCCCAGCGGTCGAGGAGGTCTATTTCGGGATCGCTTTCTATCTCTATAAAAAATTCCTCGCCCGGCGGGTTTTCCAGCGATTGGAAGGCCAGTTGCCTGATATCGTTGATCAATTCCAGGGCTTTCCGGCGATCGGTGAGATTATTTTCGCTGAGTACGCGGCTGAGTTTATCGCTCAGTTTTTTGTTGGCATCAATTACTTTTTTGCCGGAGGCGTGGAGGAATTGTTTAAGTTTTTTCAGGAAGCGGTCATTTTTATATTCGATGTTCCGTTCTTCGAGCAGGTTATAGAGTTTTTCTATGAGCTGCTGCATTTCCGTTTGTTTATTTTCATCCATGAGGAATTGCCAGAATGAGTAAAAGCTTTTGCCCTGGTCTTTTTGGCGGAGTGCTTCGAATGAGTCGAGCGTATAGGCCAGCAGAGCGCCTTTGGCGATGTCTCTTTCGCTTTGTTTGCGGTAAATTTCCTGGGTGATCTGTTCAAAGTTCTGTTCCACTTCCTTGAAATCACTCAGGAGCTCGCGCGACATGCGGTTTACGTCATAGAACCTTTCCTTGATCTGGGTATCATCAAATACCTGTACTTTACCGGTGATAGTGATGGCTTTTATTTCCTGTTCTATTTCGTATTTCTTTTTCTCCAGTTCCTGGATCCTTTGTTCCGGGTTTTTATTGCTCTGATCTATCAGTTCTTTGAGTTTGGAGAAGATATCTTTGAAGCGGCTTTCCGTGCCTACAAACTCTCTTTTCTGGAGGGTGGATACCCAGTGCATTACTTTTTCCATGTCGCTGCTCAGCTCATGGATATCCAGTCCGTCGTCGTCGGGGTATTTGCGGAGGAAGCCTTTATTGCTCCATTGATCGATATATTTCCTGGCTTTCACATCATCGTGTTCAAGCAGGCTGGTAGCGTCTATTTCATCATCTGTGGCGCGGTAGCCGGTTACGCCGAGGTAGTCGGATAAACGGGTTACCAGTTCCACATTGGAAATGGTGGTATGGTTTTTTTCCTTGAATGTGTAATGAAAAAATGACAACATCATTGGCGCGCTACGTGCCCGTAGTATCTTGAGGGTAACTGACTGGGCATATAGATTACATAATTGTTCATACGTCATGGATGTAAAAATACGGAATTACGTATTATAAAGTGAATGCGTTTCCTGTTGGTTTTACATAACATAAAGTCCATCCTGCCGTGGCTGTACGGGGGCGGGCACCGGTTCATCTCCCAGGAGCTGGATAACGTTGATCTCAATGGTCCGGGCGATGCTGTCGAGCGGAATGGCCAGGGGCTGGAAATCAAAGGGATCCATGAGGGTGATGCCGTTCAGGTGGGTAACATGGAAAACGAAGCCGAACATCCATCCAAAGGGAATGGCCCATGCACCGATGGATTCTGTCATCATGAGCGTATTCATGATCACATAGAACCAGATAAACATCTTCGTAAAATATAAATAGCTGGGAGGAAATATGGTGTTCCTGATCCTTTCCGACTGGCCCATATAATCGCAGAACTTTACCAGGAGCTGGTTCAGTTCTATGAAAGTAAAGCCATCTATGCTGCCGGAGTTTCTGAGGTATTGAAGATCGCGGGTTTGAAGGTTCAGGATGGCATTGGGAATATTATTTTGTTTTTGTACTTCTTCGATTTCTTCGGTAGTAAGGTAGCGGGTGTAGTAGTCGTCGGGCCGTTTGCGGAGAGCGGTTTTAAGGGCATATACAAAAGCCAGGTGCCGGTAAATCATGTGCCGGCAAAGGGCTTTAGTTTCCGCGGAGGCATTGTAGGAGGGATAATTGAGTACAGATCTGCTCCAGGTGCGGGAATCGTTTACCAGTGCCCCCCATATTTTGCGGGCTTCCCACCAGCGGTCGTATGCCTGGTTGTTGTTGAAGCCTATAAAAAAGGCAATGGCTGTACCCAGCACGGTAGATACAGCTATGGGAATATTGATATGTGCTGCCAGCCAGCGTGAGTCGAGGAAATATACCAGGGTGCAACATCCGAGCAGCATAAGATCCACCTTCCAGGTGAAGGAAAAGATCTGGCTGAGCGATAGTCTCTGTTTCAGCAGCATATAGTTTTTCTTTTTATGGCTTCCTGTAAATTATGCTTTCCGGATTTATCCTGGCAAAATTTTACCATTTTTTTTAAGATAGAGATTTCCCCGGGGGCATTTATAACAATGACGGGCACACGCTGTGAAAGTTTAACCAAGGCAGGAATACCCCTGTTTCAGCTCTCTATAAAAATACTTTTTGCTCAAATGTATTAGGAACCAATTATTTATATTTTATAAACCTAATAGTCTATAGGAATAGTAGGGTAATTAAAATATTCTCCCTATATTTGTTATACGAAAGCGAAAAATATTCACCAAACCTATAACAGCGGCCATTTTATCAGCCATTAAAAAAGCATTTTATATGTCATCATTATACAGATACGCCGATTACTTACCGCAGCCTACGCCGGAAAATTTCCCCAGCCCTACCCGGAACAGAGAAAAAATTAACCCGGTAAAAGCAGGAAGTTTTTTCCCTGAATTTTTTATTGAAGAGGCGCGTGTGATCAACGCGGGCCAGCTGCTTAATAATGCTCACCAGGGAGCCTCATTGCACAGTCTTACGTTACAGCCGTTGTTAGTTGTTTTTTATTCCTGGCATTGGAATGATTATGCTGACCAGCTGATGGAGCAGCTGAAGAAGAGCCATGCAGCTATTGTTGCAGCCGGAGCCCGCTTGCTGGTATTGTCCAGTGAGGATAAAAAGCACTTTACATCAGTTTATCCGGAGGCCCTGCCATTTGATGTAGTGCACGACGCGCAGCACCGCATAGCCAGGAAAGCGGGCATATACAGGGAATCAGACCCGATATGGGGCCGTGTTTCCGGTGTTAATGCAGATGTACCTGTACCTGCAGCCTACCTGATTACGCCTTCCCTGGAAATCAGCTACAATTTTGTTGATCTGTATTTAGAGGAAGGATTTTCCCCGGAGGCTGTGATAGCTGGCGTTGGCAAAAAACTGGCTATCAGTGCCTGATCAGCAGGCTGGTTCCATCGATTCGCATTTACGTACATGCATCAGGGCGTACCGGTAGATGCTCCATTGTAAGCTGTTACACTCCAGCGGCGACAGATTTTCTATTTTTTCCCGGAGTAAAGTGAAGATTTTTTTTGAAGAAGCGGTATATTCCTTTTTTATAGAGGCCAGTAGCTGGTCTGCCTGCTGGTAATCTGTTACAGCCCCCAATTGTGCGATAATCTCTAAAGCAAGTCCGTCTGTAGTCATTGTATTAATTTTTGTATTACCCAAGTCCTATCTTCTGATCCACATTTTTAGCATTAAATCTGTAGAAGCATCCACCAGCTGGTAACAGGGAGGCACTTCATCTTCAAGACTGTGGTAGGTTACGAGTCTTGTGCCGCTTGCGCTGCTTTCCAGTTTTTTAAATAAAAAGCGGCTATAGTAGTTATATAAACTGGTTGAATATTCTACTTTATCATCTATCTGATCCTGGTCTACCAGGTTTTCAAAGAAAGAATTATAGAAATAGAAACCATCATACGCAGAAAGATCTTCCTGTGTAAAATTCCCGTGAATAAAGCTTACGTTCCTTGTTTGTGTGGCAGCCTTTGCTTCAAGTGCATACCGGTAAAGCTCTTCCCGTTGTTCAATGCCATAAAAACTGGTTTCCGGGTAAAAGCGTGCCCCTACCAGGCAAAATTTCCCAACACCGCTGCCGATGTCGAGGATCTTCTTTCCGGGTTCATTTGCGAGAAAACGGGCCGCTGTTTTAGCGATACTGAGTGGCGTCCAGTGCCGTCTTGAAAGTTGCTGTATCTTTTCAGGATATAACCAGTCAAATCCGGCGTCATTTACGTAGCAATTCGGCTTTAATAAAGTAGAAGTCTGCATGAAGGCGCAAAGGTACGCATTTACTGGCATTTTTGGAAGCCCCGCGGCTCTATATATATGCAAAAAGGCGTATGTAAACAGGGATACAGCCGGTAACAGCACATTTAATATTACAATTGCCCTGCTAACAACAGGATAAAACGCATTCCGTTTAAACAGTTACAAAAATTCAATCAGTAAGATCAGTGTAATCCCGGGTCCGGGGGTTAGATAAAGGTCCGTGTTCCCGAAGAAGTATAGGCCAGCCTGAATTCTTTGGGAGTACAGTCTTTTTTCTTTTTGAAGATGCGGTTAAAGTTGGAAATATTATTAAAACCGCATTTATAGGCAATTTCATTCACGGTGTGAGTGGTTTCTATAAGTAACCGGGAGGCATGTCCAAGCCTGATTTCTATGAGGGTATCCACGAAGGTTTTGCCGATTTTGGCTTTAAAAAAGCGGCTGAAGGCTACTTCTGTCATGGCGGCCAGCCTGGCGGCTTCTCCCAGTGAGATATTCTTGTCGTAGTTCGCATTCAGGTAGGTCATGATCCTTTCCACCCGGCGGCTGTTATAGGAGAATGTTTCGGTATTGCCAAAAGTAGAATTGGACAGGATGCGCATATTCCGGCTGATAGACAGGTCATGCAAAATAGACATCAGTTCCAGTACGGAATCAAAGCCCTGTTGTTGTGGCAGCCGGATAAGGCGGGGCATGATCTGCTGGGTGGTTTCAGTGGAAAAGAGGATTCCCCGCAAGGAACGCTCAAACATGTTTTTGATAAAGTTCATCTGGTTGCGCTGGAGAAATTTATCATCAAAAAGGTCGCGGTGGAATTGTATGGTTATTTCACGGACAATACCGCCGTTATGCTCATCAGAAAACCAGCCGTGCTGAAGGTTGGGGCCTACCAGTACCAGTTCAAGATCGCCAATTTCTTCTATATGGTCGCCGATGATCCGCTTGGCTCCGCGGGCATGCTGGATAAAGTTCAGCTCAAATTCGTCGTGGTAATGTAAGGGAAAGTCGAACACCTTTTTCTCCCGGGCAAACAATGTAAAGCAATCACTTTGCGTAAGAGGGGTGATCTCTCTTAATAATTTACTCTTCATAATGAGCGCAGTTTTTATAACGTACCGGAATACTGAGGTGGATGATAAACATTGTTTAATACCGGCTTCTTGTCAAGCTGGCGATTTTTATGACCTGGTTGCTAAAAAAGCATTATAAAAGTAATGTTATCAGATGTAAAATACAATTTTTACTTTCTTCTTTATATTGTTAACTATAAAGAGATGCAGAGGTATTGGTGTTTATTTTACATTTATTATGTTCTAATTTTGATTATCAAAGTATAATTAAAAGATAAAAAAGTATTAAGTAAATGCCCAAATAAAAGGCATATTTGTAGTGAAGACCTATAAGAGGTATATCTACAGAAATTATAGCTACTGTTTTATATTATTTCCAGGTGTTGGGGCCGGAGTGGTGCAGATGGGTAACGGAAGGAGCTGTTGTTGAAATCAACGATCCGGATGCGCGGATAGTTGATCTTACGGTAGCCCCGGAAGGGAACATCGCCTCCGGAATCAATACCTGGATCTTTTGTGTAACCCTTTTTAGAAGAATGGACCGGTTGCATTTTATTCATTCCACCTTCACGTTTTATTACACAATTTACCAATGGCGCTGGTTTCCGGCAGGTGTTTGATTACTGTTCCTGTGGTTCATAACAGGTACGGGCCTACGGATTTAACTGTTTGCCTGGAGCGGATGTTGGCAGACCCGGGATTAAGCTGATTTTCCGGATTTTTTTCTACCCTTGATTGCTATGGGCAGTTCATATAGGATGTATCAAAAACAGAATGAAGGCGCTGGTTTTCGCTTAAACGGCTGCCGGCCTCCACCTGGCCTGGATGTATAGTAATATGGATATACCTTTTCATCTCTTAAAGAAGCTGCGTATTACTGCCATATGCACAGTAAGCTGAAGCATATAGCAACAATCCGTCAGTTGCTGTTTGTTCATAGCCCTGCCGGTACGGGGAAGGTGGCAACGGAAATAACCGGCGATGTGCCATTACTCAGGTTTCGTTGTTCTACCGGCGGTTAATTTCTTTTCCAGTGTATTGCCATCGATTAATGCCCGGTGCTCAATGATCCGGTTATCCTGCAAACGAAAGCACCGGTAGCCTGGAATGCTAACGGTTAAGCCGGTGGGAGGTATTTCCCGCCATGTCCCGGCATGTTTCATATGCATAGTTATCCTGATCATGCAGGTACCAGGCTCGGCTACCTGTTCATTAATGATAGTTTGGGGTTGAAAGGATGCATGCGCTAATGCAATCCATTGCTTAAGCCCGGTGCTATCGGGCGGCAGACCCGGCGGTAGCGAATGGTCCACATAATCGGGATGCAGGAATTGCTCCAGGCGGCTGGTATCTCCGAGGTTCCAGATGGTGTTGATGTAATGGGTGATGAAATCTTTTTGTTCCTGTATAGTCATAACCGTTAGTTTTACCCTGTAAAGGTAGAAGCCCTGTAGTAAAGGGATTGTGTCAAACGTCACATAATCCGGTCAGGATAGGCGGCGGCGGATACGGCTGAGGGTTTCCCGGGAAACACCGAGGTAGGAGCTAAGTTGTGTAAGGGATACACGTTGCAGAAGATCCGGCTGGGTGTCCAGGATAGACTGGTATCTTTCTTCCGGGCTGTTTTTCTTGAGCCAGTGTGTATGTTTTTCCTGTTCAATGAACAGGTGCTCCAGCCACTGGCGGCCAAAGGCAGCTATTTCGGGGGATTGGCCATAGAGCAGGAACAGGTCACCTTTATGCCATTTCCATAAGCTGGCAGCTTCTGTTGCCTGTATATTATAATCGGCCGGAACATTATTCCGCAGGCTGTTCAGGTTAGTAAGGAAGGTGTTTTCAAAGTAGAAACCGGTATTGATCTCCCTTTCATGATAATAGTGAAAGGCCCTGCAGGCACCACTTTCAATGAACCATATATAGTGGCAGTGCTGTTCTTCCCTTAATAAGTAGTCACCTTTTTTTACCTTCTGGCATATAGCTTTCCCTGCAAATAATTCCCTTGCCTCATGGCTTAAGGAAGCAATGTGCAACAGGCTTTGAAGGAAATGTACCGGGCTGGGTTTCATAACCGGAAGATCACTTATTTTTTTTAAAAATACTCACATGTAGGTATTTGTTTCCCTTTAGCTTTAACATATCTTTGTAAGATCAATCTGATTTCACCTTATTCATACATAAAGTCATCCACCTGATTTAGTCAATCACCGTATTTTCTATCCCCAAAAAAGGGTCTCTTCTTTGTGATGGGACCCTTTCTTATTTTTACTACATTTGTTACTGATAAAGAGCACACAATAAGTAGTCAACCAACGTCACAGAGGATTCCTATACACGATTTTATATCAGGTACATGATTGAGCATGCTGTATTTAATAATGACGGATCAGGGCTGGAAGAGAAGCTGAACGCTTTAAAGGCCATTGACCAGGAACTTCCGGTAGTGGTAATTGTAATGAATGTGGTAAAGAGTTACGTGGAGTATATGTCGCCCCGCGGCTGCAGGGAGCTGGACGTTACGTTGGAGGCTTTACGGGAAATGGGCGCCCGGTATTACGATACTTTCTTTAATCCCCACGATGTAGCAGATTATCTGCCTAAGATCATCAATATGCTGGATGCGCCGGTGGAAGCCAATATGACGGTTACTTTCTTTCAGCAGGTACGCACTACTGCCTCGCGTGACTGGACCTGGCACCTCGGCTCTACGCGGGTGTTTATGCGGGATGCCAAGGGGATGCCTACGCATGTGATTACCTGTGCTATTCCTATTGATCCGCTGCATCATGTTACCAGTAAGGTAAACCGTTTGCTGGAGGAGAATAATTTCCTGCGTCGTAACCAGCACATTTTTGCATCGCTTACCAGGAGGGAGAAAGAGATCCTGCGGCTGCTGGCGCTGGGGCTCAGCGCTATTGAAATTGCCGAGCAGGCGGGTATCTCGGAAAAGACCGCTGTAACCCACCGGCGGAATATTAAAGCGAAGATCGGGGCACAGTCGAGCTACGACCTAACCAGTTTTGCACAGGCATTTGACCTTATATAAATATTAAACAGCATATTATTGATGTGCTGAAAGGCAGTGCCCTGCGTCTTTTGAAGCCATTTCTCAAAAATAACCTTCAATTTTTCTGCATGTAAACAGAAATGTGTATTTTCATTCTGTATACCATATTTTTGTGCCTGTCTGTTGCGCCTTGTAACGGACCTGTTAACCAGAAAAATTATGTCTTTTAAAGCCGTTCTCAACATCGATGGGGAAGAAATGAACATCCTGGAATGCAGGTTTTCATTTACCCAAAATACAGATCATAACGGGAAACCTGCCGCCCGCCCCAAAGGAGGCACTATTAACCTGTTGGTTGAGTCTGCCGGTGAAACAAGTTTGTTTGACTGGATGATTTCCAACACCCAAACGAAAAACGGCAGCATTACCTTCTTCCGGAGGGATTCTATGTCGCGGCTCAAAGAGCTGAAATTTACAGATGCCTATTGCGTTGAGTACGCAGAGACGTTTAATTCAGCCAATGAGCAACCTTTGCAAATACAGCTGACCTTGTCATCCAGGGAAGTGAAATTAAATAATTCCACTTACCAGAATCCGTGGCCGGCATAGCATGGCGCCGTTATCCATCTTTTTAAAAAATAACAATCCGCATGAACACCTGTTACATGCGGATTGTATCTTTATATCTGGCCGTCATACGTCACCCGGTATTATTTTCCAATTGCCAGGGCAGAGCGGGAGGTGATTGTTCACTGATGGGTAATTACAAATATTTAAGAACATATGCTCACACTTAATTTTGACCCCTTTCCCAGCCTTGCTTCCCAACGGTTTATCCTGCGGGCCCCTGCATTATATGACGATGAAGCCTTTGTTATTTTGAGGTCGGATCCGCTTGTGAACCAGTACCTGAACAGGGCTGCCACCACTACTGTAGCAGCAGCCAGGCAGTTTATTGAAATGATCCAGGCCAATATTGCCACTAACAAATCGTTGTATTGGGTGATCACCACGAAAGAAAGTGATGTTCCTATAGGTACCATTTGTTACTGGAATATTGAACCGGAGCTTGACCAGGCGGAAATAGGATACGAACTGCAGTCTGCTTTTTTCGGAAAAGGGATTATGCGGGAAATACTGCCGGTGGTAATACAGTTCGGCTTTGAGCAAATGCATCTTCAAAAAATTACAGCTTTCCCTTTCCATAAAAATGAAAGGTCTGTCAAACTCCTGGAGCTGAATCATTTTATTAAAGATGATCCGCTGAGAGAGAAACTGGAAAAAGAAGAGGACCTGTCGGGGCAGCTATGTTATTCTTTGTCAAAACCGGTATAGATCTCTTATTGACAGATGGTGCTTTGTTTTTATCTTAGATAAAAGCAATTGATCATGCCAGTGAAAAAAGGAATAGCGGTATATCACCCGGGTTCATTTACAGCCAGGTTTATGCAACCCCGGAGGGAGCTTGATAACATCTTAAAACCTGATTTCGACAAATTTTTTATTGTGAAGGTAGAGGAGATGTACCGCCTGGTAACACAGGCAGTACCTGCTTCACGGTCTACCAATCATAGCTGTTTGTTTATTACAGGTGGAGAGGCAAGTATAAAGATCGGAAGCGAATTGTATACGATCTATAAAAATGAAATGCTCTTTGTGCCGGCAGGACAAGTCTTCTCTTTTAAAAGCGGCGAAGTAAATAAAGGATACCTGTGTAATTTTCATACGGATATCCTTACCGGGAAATATAGTACACAGGAGCCGCTGAAAGCATTTGATTTTTTAAGGGTATGGGGTAACCCTAAAGTGCGGCTGGATAACCAGACTGCAGGATTTGTATTGCATCTTTTTAAACGCCTGCTGCTCGATTACAGCCGGAACGGGTTGAATAACCTGGAAATTATCCAGACATACCTTATCACATTGCTGTGTGAAGTGAAACAGCTTTACAAACCGCAGACGGGCACTCATCAAACCGCCGCCATTAATATTACCCATCGCTTTAAGGAACTGGTATTTGCCCATATCAGCACATTGCATCTTGTAACAGACTATGCTTCCCTGCTGAACATTACGCCTAATCATTTGAATAAATCAGTGAAAGCCGTTACGGGTAAATCCCCTGCACGGTGGATCGCTGAAACGATTGTACTGGAAGCAAAAGTATTATTGAGCCAAAGTAACCTAAGTATCAGCGAAGTGGCTGGGGACGTAGGTTTTGAGGACCAGTCGTATTTTACCCGGCTCTTCAGAAAATATGAAGGCATTACGCCAACCGAGTTTCGCAAGAAGATTGAATTGTCCTAAAATCACCCATATTGGTCCTAACAGCCGGAAGCTTTTAAACAGAGCTTTGCGGACATGTATTCGTTGTTCCCATGGAAAGCGGTATGAAGCTTTTATAAGATCGATTAACTATGCTGAAGTTTTTTAATACACAAGTTGGAAGATTGCGGCTGATAGCCTTTTTAGAAGGAATTTCCCTGCTGGTACTGGTTGGTATAGCGGTGCCCCTGAAATATGTATATCATGATCCTTCGCTGGTGAAGGCGATGGGACCTGCACATGGAATATTATTCCTGCTCTTTGTGTTAAATACCATGAGCGTTGGAATTGCCTACAGGTGGAAGTTCCGTACCACAACCTGGAAGGTATTGCTGGCATGTTTTATTCCTTTCGGGACATTTTATATAGACAGGGTTATTTTGTCGAAGTATATCTGAAATTGGAGATAGCGGGCGATGTGCGCTACTTTACCGTAATCTTAGCCAGGGCAACTTTTGACTTGCCAAATATTCTGTCCGTTTTCCCAACCATATACATATCATTTCCAAATACTACTCCTAACCGTGGCATAGCTGTAGGCACATCGCTATTGGTGAAAAATAGTTTTCTGTTGAGCTCACCGGTGAGTTCATTTACATTTAAAACAAAGCAGTCCGATTTTGCAAAGCGGTTAATTGCTTTTGCTTTCTGACCGGCCTGGATGATGTTCGCGTTTTTTGTATTATCGTTAAATATGATCTGGATAGTATTGCCTGTTTGAATAGCGCCAAACCCTGAATAAAACGGTCTGTTTCCGGCCATAAAATAGCTGGGAGTATATTGGAACCCACTACCATAGATTCTGCCTGAAGATTGAATCACCTCGCGTTGTTTTTTAGGTATGATCCGGAGCCATGCAATATTGCCGGCGGCATCTACTTTGCACATCATGAGATCGCCGGATATATAATTATAATTGGTAGTACTGGTCCACTGGCCGGGTGTGCCGTTGGCGCCTGCGCTATAGCTCTGACTGGTTGTAATGAAATGATGGAAGTATTCCGCCAGGATAATAAGACCATTGTCTGCCGTATAAAAGATATTCCTGAATTGCATGTATTTTGAAAATCCTTCTCCTTCATCCTTCAGTTTACTTATACTTTCCCTTAGTTTTTTTTCTTCTTTACTTTCATCCTTATCATCGTCGGTATCATTATCTGTGTTGTCTACATTGGCAGATAAAAAGGAATTATTGATAGGTTTATCACTTGTGGATATTACAGTTCCGTTTGCAACGTTAATTCTTTGTACCAGCATTCCATCGATGGTTTTGCCTTTTTTTTCATTACTGTAAAATGCTGCAAGAACCAGGTCATTGTTTTTCTCCTGTACTAATTTTGTACTGATCAGCCATTTCCCATTAATACTGGTATTTATTTCTGACCGTTGTTTACCTTTTTCATCGTAAATACGAATATTGTAATTCATAAAATCAAGGAATTTCTCCTTTTTCTTTTTACCTTCTTCATATTCGTACATGCGTCCTACAAGTATAACCTTTTGTTCATTGGTATACAATACATCTTCCAGCTGATATTTTTTAGATTCAAATTCATTTGAAATAGTAAAAGGGTTGGCCGTAGC
The DNA here is from genome assembly GCF_902150045.1 of Chitinophaga polysaccharea. Taxonomy (GTDB): domain Bacteria; phylum Bacteroidota; class Bacteroidia; order Chitinophagales; family Chitinophagaceae; genus Chitinophaga; species Chitinophaga polysaccharea_A. The sequence goes on along the minus strand of NZ_CABFVU010000001.1, from coordinate 1,875,933 downwards.
TTTAAGATTTTTATTAAGCTCCTGGAACCTGTATTCATTTCTTTCTTTCCCCTCAATACTGCTAACAATGATCATTTTCGTGCTGTCTGTATTGTAAGTGATCCTGAAATTAATATCATCAGCTTTTTCTTCTTTCTGATAGCTGGCTACTTCCCTCCATTCTCCTGTAAGTTCCCCGGAGTTCTTATCTACCGCTGAAGCGTAAAGGGATAAGGTTTTGTCGCGTTTACTATAGTCGGAAGAAATCAAGAACAACTTGTCTTCACAGCTAAAGAACTGAACGAATTCTTTGCCCCTTAATTCTTTGTTGAAGTCGTTGCGGAAAACTTCCGATAGATTTTTATCCACCTTAACGAGTGAAGCTGATTCCCTTAGCGTTGCGCCAACTACAAAATAGCTTTTCATTGCAGGGTGGCTTTCCTGCAAAAAAGCACTGTTTTTATCTGCCAGTACAACTCTCAGATCTGAACTACCTTTTTTAAGGTTAAATTCTTCTCCCCATTTGATGGTTGTTTTTTGTGCATAGGTGGTTGTGCAGAGCATTGCTAAAGTTAGCGCCAGGGAAACAACTTTCATTAAATCAGTTTTTAGGTATCAGGATTACAATAATAAATAATATTAAGTAATACTATTGGAGATTTTTTGGCTGGAAGGATGGTGTGAAAGGTTTTTTGATGAAGCCCTTAAAAGAAAAACCCGCTCAATGAGCGGGCATCTTTAAAGCTTGCGGAGAAGAAGGGATTCGAACCCTTGATAGGCTTTCACCTATACACACTTTCCAGGCGTGCCAGTTCAACCACTCCTGCACTTCTCCGTGATTATCTTTCCTGAACAAACGGAAGGGTTGATTTTCCAATTCAGGGTTGCAAAGATAATCCTTTACTTTATATTTCAAAAAAAAGTTTAATTCTTATCGTAGAGCTTCCATATACCCCCGCCTAAAAGGCCGCCTACAATGGGTCCTACAATAAATACCCAGAGATGGGAAATAGCGGCACCACCAACAAACAGGGCTGGCCCGATGCTCCTGGCAGGATTCACAGAAACCCCTGTAACCGGGATGCCTACAATGTGGATCATGGTCAGGCAAAGCCCGATTGCCAGTCCGGCAAACGCTGTGTTGCCGTTGTTTTTACTGGTGCTGCCATGCACTACTACAAGGAATATGGCGGTCAGGGTGATTTCCGCCACCAGGCCGCTGATGAGGGAATAATGATCCGGTGAGCCATCTTCTACTCCGTTGGCGCCAAGACCGTTCGCCGCAATACTGTAATCTGCTTTACCCTGTGCAATAAAATACAGGAGCGCTGCAGCTACAATACCACCAATGATCTGTGCAACAATATACCCGCCTGCATCTTTGCCGGATATTTTGCCTGTAGACCACAGGGAAATGGTAATAGCTGGGTTTAAATGACATCCGGAAATATGACCTATTGCGTAGGCCATTGTAACCACCGATAAACCAAATGAAAAAGAGATACCAAGAAATCCAACATGACTGCCTGCTAAAACGGCACTTCCACAACCCATAAATACGAGCACAAAAGTGCCAAAGAATTCAGCAATGCATTTTTGTGATAACGAAACTCCCATAGAATAATAATTTTTGTGGTGAATAGAAATTGGGGAATAAGTGTTTGGTGATATTTAAATTTACTTTAAATATTCAAAATAAAAAAAAGTAGGATGTATAATTGAATGTACTTCCCGCTTCTAAATGCTTCCTTGAATAAGATATTTAATATACTTCAATCGGTGTAAGTTCGCCCCGCAGAGATGTTTCCAGCATTTTTTTGGCATCGCTGACAGAAAGCCCCTGGCCCAGTACAAACATCAGTTTGGTCACTGCTGCTTCAAAGGTCATATCATGACCGCTCACCACACCAATTTCCACCAGGTGCTGGCTGGTTTCATATTTCCCCAGCTCCACAGATCCACCGTCACATTGAGTGATATCTACTATAATAGCGCCGTTGTCGATCACTTTTTTAATGCTCTCTATAAACCAGGGTTGTGTGTTGGTATTACCACTGCCAAAGGTTTCCATGATTACGCCTTTTAAGCCGGATACGCTTAGTATAGCTTCCACTGCCCTCCTGGTAATACCTGGGAATAACTTTAAGACGGTAATATTTGTTTCCAGTTCTTTATGCACCTTTAATGGTTGTGTGGGTGGGGGTAAAATAAACTGGTGTTTGAACTTGATATCAATGCCTGCTTCTGCAAGTTGCGGGTAGTTCATTGTGTAAAAGGCCTCGAACTTTTCCGCATTATATTTTTTTGAACGGTTGCCTCTGAACAGGGAAAAGTCGAAGTAAATACATACTTCCGGTACCATAGAAACAGTGGTGCCGTTATGCCTGCTGCAGGCTATTTCCATTGCTGTAATAATGTTCTCTTTGGCGTCCGTACGTATTTTCCCGATGGGAAGCTGGGAGCCGGTGAGAATAACGGGTTTGGAGAGGTTTTCCAGCATAAAGCTCAGGGCGGAGGCTGTGAAAGCCATGGTGTCCGACCCATGAAGAATTACAAAGCCATCGTAACGGTCGTAGCGGTCTTCAATAATACTGGCCAGTTCCACCCATATCTCCGGCTGCATGTCTGATGAATCGATAGGCGGATTAAATGCGTATACATAAAAATCAATGCCCATCCGGTATAGTTCCGGTAAATTATTTCTTATCTCGTTGAAGCCGATCGGGCGCAGTGCTTTGGTTTTATCGTCATAGATCATACCTACAGTACCGCCCGTGTAAATTATCAGAATTTTACTCATTGTGCTAGTAGCCATTGCCTGCAAAGGTATTCACTAAACAGTTAGAGCATTTTGAATAATTTCCGGGCATTGCTGCTTGTTATAGCTGCAACGTCTGCTATTTTTAGATTTTTTATATCTGCCACCTTTTCTCCTGCCAGCGGGAGGTAGGCGCTTTCATTACGTTTTCCGCGATAAGGAACCGGCGCCAGGTAAGGTGCATCTGTTTCCATTACGATATGCGCCAGGTCAATTTCTTCCAGCAGTTTGTCCAAACCTGATTTCTTGAAAGTAACCACACCGCCTATACCGAGGTAAAAGCCCAGGTCGATGATTTCCTTTGCCTCATCCAGGGTTCCGGAGAAGCAGTGGAATACCCCGCTCAGGCGGCCATCCTGTAATGCTTTTACTTCGTTGATGCATTCCCGTGTGGCTTCCCGGCTGTGAATGGATACCGGGAGGTTGTACTCCCTCGACAATATCAGCTGCTCCTGGAAAGCTTTGTATTGCTGGATTAACAGGGATTTATCCCAGTAGAAGTCCAGCCCTATTTCACCGATGGCGCTGAACGGCCGTTGCTGTAACCAGGCCCTTACCAGGTCAAGCTGCTCATCCACGGCTTCTTTTACATAACAGGGATGTATGCCCATCATGGCGTAAATATGATCCGGGTGCTTTGCTTCCAGCGCCAGCATCCCATCAACAGAGCTTTCATCTATATTCGGCAAAAACAGTTTATCTACCCCTGCTGCTATGGCCCGCGCTACCATCTCCTCCCGGTCGGCCTCAAATTCTTCGGAATAAAGGTGCGTGTGGGTATCTATCCAAAGCATAATAATTATTTTATTGAATTTGTAATTTTTTTAATATTTAAACGGTATCTTTATTATTGCAAAGGTAAAGACCGGAAAACCTAATTGCTAATAAAACCTAAACTATGAAAAGCTATTTCAGTACAAATCGTGTGCTGGCATGGACTATTGCCAGCGTGGCGGTTGTCACCATTTTTTTCGCCTGTAAAAAGGAAGTAACCACAGATACCGCACCGAATAACCAGCCTGATAATAACACTATTGCTGCCGCGCAGCACGAGGCCGCCGCCAGCGCTATGTACAGCGGGCTTTTTGAAACAGTGGCGGAAGTAGCCGTTACCCAGGGACTGTTTACAGCCCGCAAGGCCGGTGTGAATAATGTGATGCCCAATACTGTAACAACTTCTTGCCCGGTAGCAGAGTTATTGGATGCCACCAATCCCGACCAATGGCCTAAAAAAGTGTTGATCGACTTTGGCGAATCCTGCCTCGACCGGTATGGCGTGTACCGCAGTGGTAAATTGAATGTTACTTTCAGTGGCCCGTTGTTTGACCCCGCTTCTACCATTACAGTGGAACCGGCAGACTATAAGCTTAATGGGAAGTTAATAGAAGGCCTCTTTAAGATCAGCGGTGTAAGCTACAGTTCAACAGCCGGCATCCAGTATACCACTGAATTAACCGGGGGAAAAGTAGTGCTGAACGATACGGTAGTGATCAACTATACCAGCAAAAGAACTATAAAACAAACAGCAGGGTTTGATCCGGTAAGCCCTCTGCTGAATCCTTCTGATGATGTATATGCGGTGGAAGGCAATGCCGGCATTTCTTATGAGAAGGGCCCTGTAACCGGTGTTACCGCTACTTTTACAACACAGGTGCCACTGGTAAAAGTATATGACTGCGGGCACTTCGTGAAAGGAAAACTGAAGGTTGAATTTGATAAGGTAACAGGGGTAGTTGATTACGGGAATGGTAAATGTACCGATCCTGTTACAATTACCGTAGGAGATAAAACAAAACAGATCAGCTTATAAAACTACCTGCAACAGCTGTTGCTGATGCCGTTTGTGATCGGCAACAGCTGTTACATGATGGCGGCTACTTCAAGTTTCTGTTTCCTGCAATATTCCAAAACCCGTGGCAGCGCATATTCCAGCCGGTCCCAGGCCTTGGCGCTATCGTGAAATACGACGATAGACCCGGGTTGTAATTTGAATACCACGTTTTGTACACATGCCTCTCCGTTGATCTGCGTATCGAAATCACCACTGAGAATATCCCACATAATAATTTGGGCGCCGGGGATCTTATCCCTGATCTGTTTGATCTGGAAGGGCGTGATCCTGCCATAGGGAGGCCTGAACAATGGTGAAGCAATATATTTCGCTGCTTCCAGCACGTTTTCAATATATTTCCCGGTACTGGTTTTCCATCCGTTCAGATGATTATGGGTGTGATTGCCGGTGGTATGACCCGCTTCCAGGATCTGCTGGTAAATAGCAGGATGTTCCAGTACGTTTTTCCCGATGCAGAAGAAAGTGGCTTTGGCATTGAATTTTGCCAATTGCTCCAGTACAAAGGGAGTAGCCTGGGGATGTGGGCCATCATCAAAAGTAAGATATACCTTATTGCCTGCCGGGGAAAGATTCCAGACACAGCTTTTATATAAGGCTTTCAGGATGCCGGGAGTTTTAGTAAGATAGAACATATAGCCTTTGGCTTTTAGCGATGAGCTTTAGTATACCGCAATATACTTAATGTCTGTTAGCACAACTTCGCATTAAAAAATTTTAATCTCCACATATCTCCCGGTACAATCACTTTCAGCTAAAAGCGAAATCCTTATCTTTGCCGCCTATGGATCACAAAAAAGTAAGAGTGCGTTTTGCGCCCAGTCCTACTGGTGGCTTACATCTTGGAGGTGTGCGCACTGTATTGTTCAACTATTTATTTGCGAAGCAGCATAAAGGCGATTTTATACTGCGTATAGAAGATACAGACCAGACCCGCTATGTTCCCGGGGCGGAAGAGTATATTAATGAATGTTTGCGCTGGTGCGGCCTTACTCCCGACGAAAGCCCGGAAGCAGGCGGTCCGTATGCTCCTTACCGTCAAAGTGAGCGGAAGCAGCTGTACCGTCAATATGCGGAGCAGCTGGTAAAAGCAGGGCATGCGTATTACGCTTTCGATACCCCGGAAGAACTGGAGAGTATGCGCGAGCGCCTGAAAACGCCGGAGAATCCATCTCCCCAATACAACCACATAGTGAGGGAAAAAATGCGTAATTCCCTTACGCTTCCTGATGCGGAAGTACAGGACCTGCTGGCGAAAAATACAGCGCATGTGATCCGTATAAACATGCCTGCCAATGAGGAAATTACTTTTACCGACCTGGTTCGGGGAGAAGTGACCTTTCATACTTCGCAGGTAGATGATAAAGTTTTGCTGAAAGCAGATGGTATGCCTACCTATCACCTTGCAGTGGTGGTAGACGATTACCTCATGAAAATAACCCACGCTTTCCGCGGCGAAGAGTGGCTGCCATCGGCGCCGGTACACCTGTTGCTGTGGAAGTTCCTGGGTTGGGAAGCGGATATGCCGCAATGGGCCCATCTGCCACTGATCCTGAAACCGGATGGCAATGGCAAGCTCAGCAAACGTGACGGAGATCGTTTAGGCTTCCCCGTATACGCCATGAACTGGACCGATCCCAACACCAAAGAAGTGACCAAAGGCTTCCGTGAACGCGGTTTCCTGCCGGAGGCATTCATCAATATGCTGGCTATGCTTGGCTGGAATGATGGTACGGAACAGGAAATATTTTCCCTGGAGGAACTGATACAAAAGTTCTCCCTGGAACGGGTACATAAGGCCGGCGCCAAATTCGATTTCGAAAAAGCGAAGTGGTTTAACCACCAGTATATTCATCACAAAGACAATGAAAGCCTGGCTGCCTTATTTCAGCCGGTACTTGAAGAGAAAGGCATTACAGCGGATCCCGCTTATGTGGCCACGGTAGCAGGGCTTGTTAAAGAACGCTGCTATTTTGTGAATGAAATATGGGATCATGGATTTTTCTTCTTCCAAAGCCCGGGCAGTTATGATGAAGCAGCCGTAAAGCCTAAATGGAACGCAGATAAAGAAGCGTTTTTCCAAACCTGGTCTGAACAGCTGGAGTCGTTATCTGCTGCACCGGCAGCTGAGCTGGAGGCAGCGTTCAAAGCCCTGGCAGCAGAAAAGAACCTTAAAATGGGAGATGTACAACTGCCATTCCGCATTATGCTCACCGGTGGAAAATTCGGACCTCCTGTGTTTGATATCGTAGCCACCCTGGGGGCAGCTGAAACCCGTTCGCGTATTGCAAAAGGGCTGGAAGCGTTTAAGTAGGACTGTTAGTTGTTAAATAGATAAAGGCTAAGCGGTGATGAATTGCTTAGCCTTAGTTATTTTTCCACGTTTTTAATTCCGAGTGGCTGCTGATCAGGTCAAAGTCGCTGTCGTTGTGCACCACTTCCAGGTTAAAGCTCAGGGCATAAAAAGCGATTACGCAATCATTACTTTTGCGGATGGTAATACCTTTTTTGCGGAGCGAGCGGAATAATGCGGAGGCGCCAATAGCGGTGGCCATGGGAGATAATTCCAATCTGGTAAAATGCCGGAATGTTTCTTTTACTTTCCTGTGTTCATTATCATCTCTTATCCCTTGAAGGCATTCCTGTACCACGATAGGAATAAGCGGAATTTCGAAGTCATTATTCAGGTAATGGGTTAACAGATTGGTTTGTGGTGTTTCTTTCTGGCGTAAAGCGTCAATCCAGACAGATGTATCGAAAAGTAGTGGCTTCATTTTTTCCCCCTCATTTCGTTTAGGTCTCCATCCCATTGTACTTTTCCCTTCAGATCTAAAAATTTGCGCTGATTAATACCTAGAATATATTTTTTAAGCGCTTCATTTATTACTTCTTCTTTTGTTTTACCCTTATTAAGCCGCATCGCTTCTTTGATCAGTTTATCATCTAGGTCTATATTGGTTTTTGCCATATAAAGTGGATTACTGTAAATAAAAATACATATAATAATACACATAAAAAGGCCGGACAGTAACTGCCCGGCCTCCCCATATCTGAAAGAAATATTTTACTTCCCTTTGGCACTTTCTTTTGCCCATGCGTCTTTCAGGGTTACTGTTCTGTTGAACACCACTTTTTCAGGAGTGCTGTCTTTATCTACTACAAAGTAACCTTTGCGCAGGAACTGGAAGCGTTCGCCTGGTTTGGCCTGTAGCAGGCCCGGTTCTACATAGGCCTGTTTAATTACCTGCAATGAATCCGGGTTGATAAGGGTTTTGAAGTCGGCTTCTTCTGCCTGTGGATTTTCCGCGGTAAACAGGCGGTCGTAGATCCTTACTTCGGCAGTAGCGGCGTGCGCTGCGCTTACCCAGTGGATGGTTCCTTTAACGGTTAGCCCGCTCTGGTCGCCCCCACTTTTGCTTTCCGGCAGGTAAGTGGCGTAAATGGTAGTGATATTACCGTCTGCGTCCTTTTCAAAGCTTTCTCCTTTGATGATATAGGCGTTTTTCAAACGCACCATCAGGCCGGGACCGAGGCGGAAGAATTTCTTTGGAGGCTCCTCCATAAAATCTTCCCGCTCTATATACAGCGTATTGCTGAAAGGCAGGGTACGGGAGCCTGCGTTTTCATCTTCCGGATTGTTATCGGCGGTCATTTCTTCTACCTGTCCTTCGGGATAATTGGTGATCACCAGTTTTACGGGGTCCAGCACGGCCATTACGCGGTTGGCGGTCCTGTTCAGCTCTTCGCGGATACAGAATTCCAGGAGACCCAGTTCGATCATATTATCGCGTTTCTGTACGCCTACGCGTTCGCAGAGCTGGCGGATGCTGGCAGCGGTATAACCACGGCGGCGCAGGCCGCTGATGGTAGGCATACGGGGGTCATCCCATCCGCTTACGTGACCTTCTTCCACCAGTTGTTTGAGTTTTCGTTTACTCATCACCGTATAGGTAAGGTTTAAGCGGGCAAACTCGTACTGGCGGCTGGGGAAGATCTCCAGTTCTTTAATGAACCAGTCGTACAGCGGGCGGTGCGGAATGAATTCCAGCGTACAGATGGAATGGGTAATATGTTCGATGCTGTCGCTTTGTCCATGCGCAAAATCATACATTGGGTAGATGCACCATTTATCGCCGGTACGGTGGTGGTGTGCATGTTTAATGCGGTACATCAGTGGGTCGCGCATGTGCATATTGGGCGAAGCCAGGTCTGCTTTGGCGCGGAGGGTTTTTTCGCCGTCCTTGAATTCGCCTTTGCGCATCCGCTCAAACAGGTCGAGGTTTTCCGCTACGGAGCGGCTCCTGGCCGGGGTGGGCGTACCTGGTACGGTAGGCGTACCTTTGGCAGCGGCAATTTCATCGGCGCTGGCGTCTTCTACATAGGCCAGCCCTTTTTCTATCATTTTTACGGCAAATGCGTAGAGTTGTTCAAAGTAATCGGAAGCATACAGTTCCTGCTCCCACTCAAATCCCAGCCAGCGGATATCATCTTTAATAGATTCCACGTACTCGGTATCTTCAGTAACCGGGTTGGTATCGTCGAAGCGGAGATTGGTTTTTCCATTGTATTTCTGGGCCAGTCCAAAGTTCAGTACAATGGATTTGGCATGACCTATATGCAGGTAGCCATTGGGTTCGGGCGGGAACCGGGTCAGTACCCGGCCGTCATTTACGCCGTTCGCTATGTCTTCCTCAACAATTTGTTCTATAAAATTGAGGGATCTTTCTTCGCTCATAATAATTTTATCTTGGACGGCAAATGTACAAAAAAGCCGAGAGCTTAAGCTTTCTGCTTTTTCGTACATTTACTTCCTTAATATGAAAATGGTATGGTCAACCCGTTAAATCGTCCTGTTCGTGTATTGGTAGCTAAAGTAGGCCTGGATGGCCACGACAGGGGCGCAAAGGTAATTGCGGCAGCACTGCGGGATGCCGGCATGGAGGTAATATATACCGGTTTGCGCCAAACCCCGGAGATGGTGGTGAATGCCGCCCTGCAGGAAGATGTGGACGCTATAGGCATAAGCATTCTCTCTGGCGCTCATATGACCGTATTCCCCAAGATCATTGCCCAGATGAAGGAAAAGGGCATGAACGATGTGCTGCTCACCGGTGGTGGCATTATCCCCGACGCCGATATGGAAGCACTGCAGGAAATGGGGGTAGGAAAACTGTTCCCTCCCGGTACCAATACCAAAGACATTTCCGAGTATATCACCAGCTGGGTGGCCAGTCACAGGAATTTTTAAAAAAATTCCCGGATCGCCGTAACATTTTTAAAACCGGGTCGTCTTTAGTGGAAATAGTCCACCAAATATCTAAAAAACCATAACACCCGCTTTATGAAATGTAAGTTATGCCCGTTATTCCTGTTACTGTTGATATTGTGTTGTAATGTATTCGCCCAGGAAAAGAAAGACTCGGTCACTAAGACTGCGACCACCACTTCTGCTAACGCTGATACCTCTGTTGTTAGCAGTGAGAAAACCGTTTTTTCCATCATTTTCGGAAAATATCCCAAACACCGGGAAGGAGTATACATAACCCACGGTGGAGATGGCCCCCTATTGTCCTTTGCTTCTATGAAAAACAACGGGGAGCATCTGCGTAACATTCCGAGGTTTACCATGTTTCTGAATGTCGGCTCTAACTTTAATAAGGACTTTTCCCGGAATTTTGGTGTTTTTACAGGGATCAACCTGAAGAACATCGGGTTAATCTCAAAGCCTGCGGATTCCCTGAAATTGAAACAACGGGTGTACACCCTGGGAGTTCCGCTGGGTATCAAGGTAGGTGATCTTTCTTCCGGTAGCTTATTCTTTTTTGCCGGTGGCGAAATAGACATGGCTATTAACTATAAAGAAAAACAATTTGTGGATGGTGATAAGGTCCATAAATTCAATGAATGGTTCAGCGACCGTACGCCCCTGCTGATGCCTTCCCTGTTTGCAGGTTTCCGCTTTAATCCCGGCTTTGGACTGAAGGTGCAGTACTATCCGCAAAATTTCTTCAACAAGGACTTTAAAACAAAAGATAAAGATGGCAATTCCGTTTACCCCTACAAAAATTTAGAGGCAAACCTGATGTTTGTTACCTTCAGTTATAACTTCAGCGGCATCGATTATTTTAAAGTAAAGAGAAAAAGACACTATATGAAGATGAAAAGTGGCAAAGCAGAGTTTGAGGTGAACTATTAACTTAGCAAATAAGTCTTCTTATCCAGTAGGTTATCTCTGAACAATTGACAGTCCATTTGATAGACTAGCACCCTGTTTTCGTTGACAATCGGGGATTCTATTTCTCCCATATTTCTTGTTAGTTGGTTTATAAAGCTTCAAAGCCAACTTTGAAGCTTTATAGTTTTCTCCTCACAAAGAAAGAGCAATCGTTTAAAAATTGTTGGCATGAATTTGCCGAATAGCATTTCTTTACAGAAATTATCCTATAAAAAACATTGTTATGAAACACCCATCTCATCCCCCTACTAGGAGTCTTGTTCGCATTTGTTATTCTTGTTTTCAGCTGTAAAAAAGAAGGAAATGACTCAGGAGATTCTCCAGCAATTCAACCTGGTGATTCCGTAGTTTTATATCCTGAAAAAGCACACGTTGAAGGAGCATTGCCTTTTGATATTAAGTTGGTACGGGCGATGGATCCAAAGCGGATCCCTCTGCCGCCTCCGCAAATGGGTTTTCGTAATGAATATGAAGATAGATCAAAAGCTTATACCAGGGAGATTGTTGCAGAAAACTGGACAATCGACGGCAAATGGTTTACTTTCAAAAGCATTTTGACTTTTCCCTATGTTAGCAATCCTGAACTCATTAAATCGGCGTATTTGACACTTCATTCACATTTCTCCCCTGGGGGAAGGCAATAAAGTTGATGCTAACCCGGGTCCCAATAACGCATTTTATATCCGACGTATTGATATGGACTGGGACGTATATAATCCGCAAACTGTAACCCCTAAAAGCGATGTTTACGATTTTGGTAGTACGCTTGAAGATCAGGTACTGGTACCACATACTAATTTAAAACAGCTTGATATTACTGTTGATGTAACCGCACTTATGAAAAAGATGAAGAATGTAAATGGGAGTGGGTTCATGATGGGATTTATGATTGAACTTAAGGAAAGCTCTAAAGTTCTTAATAGAAGGATTTTTTATTCTAATCAATATCCCGATAACATTACTCCAGATGTGGTTAAGGCGCCCCGACTTGTTATTAACTATTAATTTTCCGAGATGTGCTATTTTAATGGTAAAAGAAGGTAGAACTCATTAAAAGAATAGAATTATCGTACTGCGACCTCATAGAGAAGATCATCAAAAGGGGGAGCGGTAAAAAGGTTGAATCCTTTTGTAGGATGGTGGCCTTGTAACCAGTTATAATAGTGAACTGGCTGAAAAATATCTCAATCTTATATAGACTTCTTCCTTGAGGCAGAATGCTGCTATGCTTAATCCTAAGTTCAGGCCGGGATAAGCAACTCTATCGGGCTGATTCGTTAGGTTATTGAATATTGCTTAATATTGATAAACTAAAATACGGCACATGTATCAGACCATAAGCACCCATTTGGAGAATAACATCCTGACGATCACCATCAACCGCCCGGAAAAGATGAATGCCCTCAACCAGCAGGTGCTGGCGGACCTTGCATTGGCAGTAGATGAAGTGTACAGCAACAGGCAAATCAAAGGAGCCATTATTACCGGCGCAGGTGAAAAAGCATTTGTAGCCGGCGCAGATATCAGCGAGTTCCTGACGTTATCAGATAAACAGGGAGAAGAACTGGCCAAGAAAGGCCATGTTATCTTCCAACGCATAGAAAGCAGCCCTAAGCCCATCATAGCCGCTGTAAACGGTTTTGCATTGGGCGGAGGCTGTGAGCTGGCCATGGCCTGTCATTTCCGGATTGCCAGCGAAAACGCTAAGTTTGGCCAGCCGGAAGTGAACCTGGGGCTGATTCCCGGTTACGGCGGCACCCAAAGGCTTACCCAGCTGATTGGTAAGGGGAAAGCCCTGGAGCTTATGCTTACGGGAGATATGATCAATGCCACGGAGGCACAGGCCTGGGGACTGGTGAACCATGTTTTAAAGCCCGAAGAATTGCTGCCCAAAGCCATTTCCATCTTACAAAAAATACAGACAAAAGCACCACTGGCAGTGGCCCGCGTGATTAAATGCGCCAATGCCGCACTGGATAAAGACCAGGACGGCTTTGAACTGGAACTGAAAGAATTCGGGGCCTGCTTTGCTACAAAAGATCTGCAGGAAGGGGCAGCAGCCTTTATCCAGAAAAGACAGGCGAATTTTACCGGGGAATAGCTTGCAGCCCAAACCGTAAAGCCGTACTTTTGTAGCCTTAAAAGTTTAAGTCATGGAATTCAGAATAGAGAAAGACACAATGGGCGAGGTAAAAGTGCCTGTAAATGCCTATTATGGCGCTCAAACACAGCGCTCCATTGAAAATTTCAAGATCGCGCAGGACATCAACAAAATGCCGAAGGAAATTATCAAGGCATTCGCTTACCTGAAGAAAGCGGCAGCTATCACTAACCTCGAAGCAGGTGTACTGTCCAAAGAGAAAAGTGACCTGATTGGCCAGGTATGCGATGAAATACTGGAAGGTAAACTGGACGACCAGTTTCCGCTGGTAGTATGGCAAACCGGTTCCGGTACCCAGTCTAACATGAACGTAAACGAAGTGGTAGCTTACCGCGCCCACGTTATTCATGGCGGTCAGCTTACTGATAAGGACAAATTTGTTCATCCAAATGATGATGTGAACAAATCACAGTCCTCCAACGATACCTTCCCTACTGCCATGCACATCGCTGCTTATAAAATGCTGTTGGAAGTAACTATTCCCGGCATTACAAAGCTCCGTGATACGCTGGCCAAAAAAGCAGAAGCATATAAAAATGTAGTGAAAATTGGCCGTACCCACTTCATGGATGCAACGCCACTTACACTGGGACAGGAAATCAGCGGCTATGTTGCCCAGCTGAATCATGGCCTGAAAGCCATCAACAATTCACTGCCTCACCTGAGCGAACTGGCATTGGGCGGCACTGCCGTTGGTACTGGCATCAATACACCTAAAGGATATTCTGAAAATGTAGCCAGGAATATTGCGCAGTTAACCGGTTTGCCTTTTATTACTGCTGAGAATAAATTTGAGGCGCTGGCTGCACACGATGCTATTGTGGAAGCACATGGCGCTCTGAAAACAGTAGCTGTAAGCTTAATGAAGATAGCCAACGATATACGCATGCTGAGCTCCGGCCCCCGTGCAGGTATCGGCGAAATTCATATCCCCGACAATGAGCCGGGATCATCTATCATGCCGGGTAAAGTAAACCCCACCCAGTGCGAAGCCCTCACCATGATCGCCGCGCAGGTAATGGGTAATGACGTTGCCATCAGCATCGGAGGCGCCAATGGCCACTTTGAGCTGAACGTGTTTAAACCGGTGATGATCTTCAACTTCCTGCATTCTGCACGCTTAATCGGCGATGGTTGCGTAAGCTTCAACGATAAATGTGCTGAAGGCATCGAACCAATTGAAGCCAATATCAAAAAGCACGTGGAGAATTCCCTTATGCTGGTAACTGCACTGAATACCAAAATAGGCTACTATAAAGCAGCTGAAATTGCGCAGAAAGCCCATAAGGAAGGAACTACCCTCAAGGAAATGGCCGTGAAACTAGGTTATGTTACCCCTGCTGAATTTGACGAGTGGGTGGTACCTGCAAACATGGTAGGAGAAATCAAGTAAGTACAGATCATATTTATGGAAGAAAAGAGTCCCGCTGACAACGGGGCTCTTTTTTTATTACCTTCCCTGTAAATAAGCACTATAGCCATGGACATACTCTTTTTCAGTGCACAGCCATACGACATCTGTTATTTCAATCAAAGCAACCAGTCGGGTGAACATCGCTTCCGCTTCCTGGAGGCGCAGTTAAATGAAGATAATACCGCCCTGGTAAAAGAAGAACCTGTTGTTTGCGTGTTTGTGAACGATAAGGTGAACGCTGCTGTAATTGATATACTCCGGCAAAAAGGAGTTCAACTGATAGCATTACGTTGCGCAGGATTTAATAATGTAGATCTCAAAGCCGCCGCTGCCGCAGGCATTAAAGTAGTAAGGGTGCCTGCCTACTCACCCCATGCAGTGGCAGAACATGCTGTTGCTTTACTGCTGGCGCTGAACCGCAAAATATACAAATCGTATAATCGTGTACGTGACGGGAACTTTACACTGAACGGCCTGGAAGGTTTTGATCTCTACGGTAAAACAATTGGTGTGGTAGGTACAGGAAATATCGGAGCTGTATTTTGCAGGATTATGCTGGGCTTCGGATGTAAGGTATATGCCCATGACATATATGAGAATGAGGAATTGATGGAGATAGGTGTAAAGTATGTGCCTCTTGATAAAATTTTTGCACAGTCGGAGGTGATATCGCTGCATTGCCCGCTGATGGAAAGTACCCGGCATATGATCAATGAACAGTCTATTGCTACTATGAAAACAGGTGTGGTCCTGATCAATACCAGTCGTGGCGGTTTAATAGATACCGCCGCAGTAGTGGCAGCATTGAAGGTGGGTCATATAGGCGCATTGGGAATAGATGTATATGAACAGGAAGAGCACCTGTTTTTTCAGAATTTTTCGGGAAGTATTATCCAGGATGATGTGTTATCAAGATTAACAACATTTCCAAATGTGCTGGTAACTGCCCATCAGGGCTTTTTTACAAAGGAAGCGCTCACACAGATAGCAGAGGTAACGCTGAACAATATACGTAGTTTTGAGAGAGGGGGAATAATATTAAACGAGGTGAAGTAAGGTGTCAATAATAGTACGCAGGCTCAATATGATAATAAGTACTCCTACCATTATCATCAGCGGTTTGCGTTTTATCCTGCGCACCAGGATGGCAGCAAACGGAGAGGCAATCACACCGCCTATCACCAATCCCACAATCACCTGCCAGCTGGAGATACCGGTAAAGATGAGGAATGTGGCAGCGCTGGAGAGTGAAATAAAAAACTCTGCCGCATTTACAGAACCAATGGTATAGTGTACGGTACGGCCTTTACTCAATAAGGTAGAAGTAACAATGGGGCCCCAGCCACCGCCACCGATGGCGTCCATAAATCCACCGGCGAAGGCCAGGGGAGCAAGTCTTTTCGTTTTTGTTTTCCTTTTATTTTTCTGGATCCCTTTCCGGATCACAATAATACCAAGTACGAGCAGGTAAGCGCTGATAAAGGGTTTAATAACATCTCCATCTATCTTGTCGGCTAAGAGGTAGGCGCCTGAAACAGCACCGATCATACCTGGTATGAGCAGGCAAAGGAATAGTTTCTTGTTAACGTTGCCCAGTTTAAAATGCGCAAAGCCGGAAGCCCCGGTAGTAAATACCTCTGCCACATGTACGCTGGCGCTGCTGATGGAGGGGGATACTCCCAGGCCTAATAACAACGACGACGAAGTAGCGCCGTACGCCATACCCAATGCGCCGTCTACCAGCTGGGCACATAGTCCTACGATAATATAGAACAACAGTTCCGTGGTAAAAAGAGAGTGAAAGAACCGGCGTACATCTCCCTGTACAGCATCCGGTACTTCATAGTAATAGAGGGCTGTTAGCCCTGTGACAATCAACAACGATACAACAGCAATCTGCCACCATTTGATGGATGGCTGCGGCTTTGCGGATACGGTGCCTGCAACGGCTGTTGTACGTGTAGTCATTCCGGTTATATTTAGTGATTTTTGGAAAAGGGATGCAGTTATACAACTGCATCCCGTGTTTCAGCAACTATTATTTATTACCTCTCTGAAAAATGTTGTCATAAGTTAAGCTCAGGTAGTATAATCCGCCTATAGTTGGACCGCCAACATACTGGAAGTATTTGGAGTTCAGGATATTGGAGGCCCCCAGTTTAAAGGAGGTTTTGATCTTTGGTACACGATAAGTGATTTGCGCATCTACGGTGCTGTAGGAAGGCACATCGCCATTACCAAAGAGGTTCTGCCAGTAGAAGGTGTTTTGCCAGTGCCACACTACGTTGAAGCCAATGTTTTTATACATATTACGGTTACCGAGGCTTACATTGGTAAACCAGTCTGGTGTATTAAAGCCGGGGATCAAAGCGTCATCCTTTGTTTTATCCTGTGCCAGTTTATTGTAGTTGGCATTACCGCTGATGGTATAGTTTTTATACAGATCGTAGGTAACAGCTACAGCGAAGCCGTAGTTGTTTACGGTAGATTTACTGTTGGTCCATACGCGGTAACGATCCTGCTGTGCTTTATCCAGCATCTGGTTCAGCACAGTTTGATCAGGGTTGTTGACATTGCCTGTTTTAGGTACCACAGTTTCAATTTGCCCGATGAAGTGTTTGTAGGAGCTATAGTAGCCATCTACATCAACAAAGAGCTTATTATCGAGCAGTACTGCTTTATAGCCTGCTTCAAAGGAGGTGATCTGCTCCGGAACGATAGGGTCCAGGTTGGCCACTTTCAGTATACCGGCATTTTTGGCGGCAGCTGCCTCCTTGGAAATGTGTTCCGCATTGATGGTTTTATTTACGGCTACGCCGAACGCATCAACACTGCTGGTGAGGAAGGAATTCTTAAAGTAACCCAATCCTTCTTCAATAAAAGCAAGACCGCCTACACGCCGTACCTGTCCGTTGTTTACGAACGAGTATGCTTCAAACAGGGAGGGGAACCGGAACCCGTTCTGCCAGGAGAGGCGGAAATTGTGTTTGTCTTTGATGCTGTAAACTGCCGCGATGCGTGGGTTTACTTTACCATCGAACTGTTCATTTTTATCATAGCGCAGGGAGCCGGTGAGCTTTAAGGCGTCGTTAAAGAATGTTTTACTGATTTGTGCGAAGCCACCGTATTTGCCGTACCAAATATGTTTACCGCCGGGTTCATTGCGTTTGTCGACCGGGCGGGAGAAGTCCACGAAGTTATTACCATCGGGGATGATCTCATAAGTCCGGTAATCGGCGCCTACCAGTACATCGGCGAAGTGAATATATTTACGCAGGTTCCAGGTACCTTCTGTGTGATAGAAGCGGCTTTTTTGCAGCAATGCGGCGCCACCGCTGGTATTTTCAGGATTCTTGGAAGTAGGGTAAATATCCCAGTCGTTGATACTTTTTATTTTAGCTACCTGTGCATCAAATGCAGGTGTACCGGGAGTCCATCTGCCGGCATCGGCAAAGGAACGTGCTGCGGCATGGGCTGCCACCAGGTCGGAACCGGCTGTGAGGGCATTATTAAGACCAGTGGTATAATCTGCCAGCCATTTTTTATCCGGTTTAAATGACTTTTCCAGGTTATCTGCCAGCGGGTTCATGTTATACGAATCGCCGGTGTTTTCGATGGAGATGTAGGAACGTACTGTAAAGTCGGGGTGTACCAGTTCCAGTTTTCCGTTTTGTACAGTTACGCCACGGAGGCCGATACGGTTACCACGCTGGAAGAAACCGTCCATTTCGCCGTAGCGGTAGGAAGCAGACAGTTCTACTTTATGGGGCAAGCGGAAGTTGAAGGATACATCGGCTTTTTTATTTTTAACGGTATAGTCGCCTACGAGGTCTTTTTCCCAGTAGCCGGTGCGGTGCACGGTGTAGGCGCGGCCATCTTTGTCAATTACCTGGAGGTTGGAGTTATCGGCGTATTTATTCCATGCGTCGTTGGCAATGTTGTTGGGGCCGCTGAGCTGTGGAAAATCGGGATTGGCTTTGGATTGAGGGGAGAAGTCGTTGTGACTGTCGGCATACCAGTCCGTACCCTGCATGTAGCTTAGGTTGATCTTCCATGCAAACCAGGGAGTGTATTGTTGCGCATAACGTACAGCCGTTTCCGTGAGCAGTTTGGCGCCTCCGTCGTCGCCAACATGGTTGACGGCTACTTTCTGGTAAACGCTTACGCCCTGGTACTGGAATGGATTTTTAGTGATCAGGTTCGACATCCCGTTGATGGCGTTCATACCATACAAAGCGGAAGATGCGCCGGGCGTAACTTCTACGCTGGAGATATCCAGCTCTGTGGGGCCGATGGCGTTACCCAGTGGTACACCGAGGGTAGCCGCTTGGTTATCCACACCATCTACCAGCTGCATAAAGCGGAAGTTGTTGGGAACATTGAAACCGCGGGTGTTGAATACTTTAAAAGTAAGACCGGCGGTGGTCATTTGAACGCCTTTCAGGTTACCGAGAGCATCATAGAAAGTGGAGGAAGGGGTTTCTTTCAACGCCCTGATGTCCAGTTTTTCGATGGCCACCGGTGAGCGCAGCAGTTTTTCCTGTTGCCGGGAAGCAGATACCACCACTTCATTTACCAGCAGCGATTGGGTGTATAACTGAATGGCCAGCTTGCTGCTGCTGCTTTTTACTTCAAACTCCTGGGGTTGATAGCCTATGAGCCTGATGACCAGCTTTAGGGGGAATTTAGAGTTGGTAGTCACTTCAAACCGGCCGCTGGTATCGGTTTGAGCACCGAAAGAAGTGCCTTTGATCTGAACAGATGCCCCGGGAAGTGCTACCCCGTGATCGTCTGTGATTTTACCCTGGATTACGTACGAGCCATTCAATTGGGCTTGTACCAGTGCCGGGCTGAATACCAACATTAAGAACAGGTATTTTGCCAGCATTAAAAACTTTTGCATGTGCAGTAAACATTATTGATTCTGGAATGATAAATTGATAAGGGGACCTTTTTCAATGTCGTGCCTCAACATCGTACTGAAAATGAATGCTTTGTAAAAAGTATTATCATATAGTCTATAGAATTAGTAGACAAATATAATCCGGGTATTTTTCATTTCAAAGCAAATGCGGGTATAATTTGGAAAAAGCCAGGGCCGGGAATGCGGGGAGACTGCATTGGGGGCTATAATCCATTCAGGGTGAGGCGATTGGAGCACTTAGAATTTATGATGGTTAATCCTGCGTCAGACAATCTCCTTCATTAAAAAAGCGTCCGCCGTTCGGCGGACGCTTTTGCATATAAATAAGTTTGGTAATTATGCTACAGGATCCTTTGCCACAGGATGTTCAACGGCTTTGGGCTGCATATGCTTTCCGAAGAAACGCTTCTGGAACAGCAGGATAGCGATAACGCCTGTAGAAATGGCAGCATCGGCCACGTTGAATACAGGGCGGAAAAACACGAAGTAGTCGCCACCTTTAAACGGCACCCATTTAGGCAGGTAACCTTCATAAATTGGGAAGTATAGCATATCTACCACGCGGCCATGTAAAAAGCTGCCATAACCGCCGCCGGCAGGCATAAACTTCGCTACATCATAACCTATGCTGTCATTAAAGATAAGACCGTAAAACATGCTGTCAATCAGGTTGCCGGCAGCTCCAGCCAGGATCAGGGATCCACAGATCAGCAAACCGGTGCTGTATTTTTCCCTGATGAGCTTCTTCATATACACAAAACCCACTACCACAGCCACCAGGCGGAAAAGCGTGAGGAGTATTTTACCAAAGTCGCCTCCAAACTTAAGGCCGTAGGCCATACCTTCATTTTCAATAAAGTGGATCCGGAACCAATTGGGGAAAATCACAAATTCCTGTTGCATAAACATATGCGTCTTGATCCAGAATTTCAGCGTCTGGTCGATAGCCAGGATCAGGATAACGATAATTACTACGTGACGATATTTCAACTGATATTAGAATTTTATCAAAAATAATAGTTTATTTCAAAGTCGAAGCCTGCAATATCATTATTCCTGGAAATATACCCTTTTTACACGTTGTGAAATTCCTGTTAATATTTCATAGGGAATGGTTTCAGCCCAGTTGGAGAGCTCCTGTACAGGCAGATCCTGGCCGAAAACGATCACTTCATCGCCTTCTGCCACATCGGGGATATGTGTTACGTCCAGCATAAGCATATCCATGGCCACTACGCCGGCCACTGGCGCCAGTTTGCCGCGCACCAGCATTTTACCTGTGCCCATGCCTAACCTGCGGGGATAACCATCGGCATAGCCAATACGCACGGTAGCTGTTACTGCCGGCCCTTTTGCCTCCCATTTGCCGCCGTAACCCACGGTGTCGCCGGCTTCCAGGTGTTTCAGCTGTGCTACCGTGGTTTTCAGTGTACTTACATTACGGAGTTGATCCTGGATACCATTGCTGCTGTCGATGCCGTACATTCCTATGCCCAGCCGTACCATATCCAGTTGCAGATCCGGATGGCGGCTAATGGCGGCACTGTTGGCGATATGGCGGATCACGGTATAGCCCAGCGCTTTCTGCAGTTCGTGACTCATATCATAAAACAACCGGCCCTGTTGCTGGGTGAAGGCATCCTTTGCGGGATTTTCACTGGCAGCCAGGTGGCTGAAAATGGACTGTACCTTCATCAGCGGAGTGGCGGTGAGTATCTGCGCCAGCTCGGGGATCTCACTTTTCACAAAGCCAAGACGGTGCATCCCGGTATCCAGCTTTATGTGAACGGGGAAAGCTGTTTTGCCTGCAGTAGTAATTTCTTCCATAAACTGCAGGAGTATCTGCATGGAATAAATCTCAGGCTCCAGGTTCCAGTGAAGAATAGCATCGAAACTGGCAGGTTCGGGGTTCATCACCATGATGGGCATGGTAATACCGGCCCTTCTCAGCTCCACGCCTTCGTCTGCATAGGCTACCGCAAGGTAATCCACCCCATGGAACTGGAGGAGATTGGCTATTTCAAAACTGCCACTGCCATAGGAGAATGCTTTCACCATTGCCATTAATTTGGTATCGGGCTTTAATAGCGACTGGTACAGCTTTACGTTATGTGAGATGGCAGTAAGATTGATTTCCAGGATGGTTTGATGCGCTTTTTGTTCCAGTAGTTTACCGATGCGTTCAAACTGGAAAATGCGGGAACCTTTTACCAGGATGGTTTCATTCTGGAAATCGTCGGCATTGAACTGTTGTATGTATTCATCGGTAGTGGTGAAGAACTGGGTCTTCAGACCTTCTATCTGCTGGAAGCTCTTTTTCTCCCGGCCAATATTTTTACCGATAGCAATAAGTTTATTGATGCCTTTCTTTTGTAAAAGGTCGGCCACTTCTTCATAAAGAGTAGCATCGCTTTTTCCGCTTTGCAGGATATCGCTGAGAATAACCGTTCGGGTGGCGTGCTGCTGCTGTTGCTGGAGAAAGTCGAGCGCAATGGTAAGGGAACCGAGATCCAGGTTGTAGCTATCGTTGATCACAGAGCAGTTATTGATCCCCTGTTTCAGTTCCAGGCGCATGGCAATATTGCTGAGCTGATCCATCCTTTGCTGTATCACGGCCTGTTCCTTGCCCAGGTATAGCATAAGGGCTACACAATGAATGGCGTTTTCGATAGATCCTTCATCAACAAAGGGGATCTGGAAATGCAGTGGTGTTTGTTTGTACAGGACATCTATGCGGGTATGGTTGTCCTTCTTATCCACATTGGTTACACGCAGATCGGCATCTGTTTTCCTAGACCAGGAAAACAGTTCAGGGCCTCCTTCCTGGTTTTCTTTTTTGCCAACCTGGTTATGAAAGGCAAGCACACATTCATTGAGGGCGAGATAATCTTTGCAATAGATAAGAATATCGCTCTTGGCAAACAGCACCAGCTTCTCATTTATTTTCTGCCGGATATTTAAAAAGCCTTCACTGTGAGCCTCTCCTATGTTGGTAAAAATGCCGATAGTGGGACGGATAATTTTTTCAAGGTTCACCATCTCGCCGGGTTGCGAAATGCCTGCTTCAAAGATAGCCAGCTGATGTTCCGGTTTCATTTGCCACACAGAAAGGGGAACGCCTATCTGTGAGTTATAGCTTTTAGGACTGCGAACAATATTGTAATCCTTTTCCAGCAGTTGGAACAACCATTCCTTTACAATGGTTTTGCCATTGCTGCCGGTAATACCAATAACGGGTATGTGGAACTGTTGCCGGTGAAAGGCCACCAGCGTATGTAATGCCTGCAGGGTGTCTTTAACGAGGATAAAATTGGCTTTCGGATACTTCTCCAGGGGTACCTGTTCACTTATTACAAAATTGCTGACCCCTTTGCGGTACAATTCCTCTATGTACTGATGCGCGTTGCGCCGCGGGCTAACCAATGAAATAAACAAAGATGTTTCGGGGAAGCTGAGCTTCCTGCTGTCCAATAAAAGATGGTCAATTTCAGAAAATCCGGTCTCTTGCAACAATTCCCCTTTCAAAGTCTTGTTGATACTTGCTGCGTTATACACGTTTATCAGGTTTGAATAATCACTTAACTGCTGCAAAATTGCTGTTTGCGCAGCTTTTTACTTCACGTCTGCTTCGGTAATTCTTTTTTCTGATGATAGAGAGAATAGAGGATAGAACCTCCAAGGCATAGTACAATCACTATCAACGATACATATACCGGTATTTGAATATCATGCTTGTGCAGGAAATATTCTGCCAGCATTTTCAGTCCAATAAAAACCAGGACAATGGCAATACCCTGGGGCAGATAATCAAATTTATCAACCGCTCCTCTCAGTAAAAAGAACAGGGACCTGAGTCCCAAAACCGCAAATATATTAGAGGTATATACTACCATCGGATCCCGTGAAATAGCAAATACAGCCGGGATAGAATCTACCGCAAATAAGATATCTGTTATTGCCAGCATCACTACAACCAGTGATAACGTGGTGAGATAAGCCTTATTATGTTTACGGATCAGGAACCTGCCCTTAGGCTCTTCCATGGTTACCCGCATGTATTTGTTCATAAAACGGTAAATCACATTTTCTTCCGGTTTAAATTCATTATCCTCTTTCGTGATAAACATTTTAATACCGGTATAAATGAGAAAAGCACCAAAAATGTATAATACCCATTCAAATTTTTCTATAAGCGCAATCCCCAGCCAGATAAATATGGCCCTGAAAATAATAGCCATCAGGATACCTATGAGTAACACCCGGGAATAATACTCTTCTTTTATTTTAAAAAAACTAAAGATGAGTACAAACACAAAGATATTATCTATCGACAGGGATTTCTCCATCAGGTATGCGCTCAAAAAGCTGATGGCCGGTTCTGCGCCGTCTTCCAGCCACATGAACCCAAAAAAGAGCATAGATAAAACTACCCAGAAAATGCTTTGCCAGAGCGCTGTTTTTAAACTTGTTTTTGTATTCTTCCTGCTAAAAAAGCCAAGATCAAATACAACCGCCAGGATGATCACAATAAAAAATACCAGATATGTTATCTCTGTTTTTCCCACGTGATTGCATTTTGTGAGCAGCAAAGATAGGAAAACGGCGGCTAGGTTTCCGGTTTAAGCTGGCCTTTTCCTCTAAGCAGATGCTGCAGTAAGCTCTGTAATACAGTGCCTTACAGCATTTCAGGCTATTCAGTAAATTTACGTTGCCGTATAAACTGGAATACCATGGCAAATAGTAAAACCAGTCCTACCGGCACCAGGAAACAGATCACCTGCCACTTGGTCTTTTCCTGTCTCACCTTCTCCCCATCCAGCAAACGCAGTGTCAGCTCCTTGTTCCGGGCTTCCATGATACCGCTGTTTCCGCAGAGATATTCCAGGCAGTTGAGAAAAAATTCCTTATTGGCGAAGGCAAAGCCCGGGTTAAATTCATTGATACCCATTTGCAGCGGTCCTTCTTTACGCGATACTGCATTGGCAATTACATCGCCATCACTTACTACAATCATTTTGTTGATAGTATCGGCAGATTCCCTGAAAGGCTGTCCGGATGCATGAAACAACTGGTTTACGGCTTCCGGGTTTTCCCGGTTGCGGAACAGCGACGTGAATTTTCCTTCCAGCAGTACAGCTGCAGGCAGGTAACGTTGCCGGTAGTCGCGCGGGTTAGGCTGTGTTTTTACAATATCCCAGCTTACCTGTGCCGGCAGCCGCGTGGTACGGCTGTTCCTGGAAGTGGTAAGCAGTATGGTTTTACGGATGGCGTCGTTTTTTATCGTATCGATGGAACTTACAAAGCGGCTCAGCACCATATCCAGGTTTTTTACTATGGGATGCGCTTTGGTGGGCATCAGCATAGGAAAATAGGGAAAAGGCATGGGCTGTATCTGTGGCCGGTTGCCCACATTGCCCACTACCAGCGGTACTACATCGCTCTGCAGATCCAATACGAGGTCCTGGTTAATACGCACGCCATAGCGGAACAGGAGGTCTTCCAGGTTCAGTCCCCGGTCCATGGCAAAAAATTCCGGATGCTCATGCAAACTGTCCATACTGGCGGTGGATTCATCGATGAACCACAGCACTTTCCCCCCATTCATCACGTATTGATCTATCTTAAACTTATCTGCATCAGAAAAGGCGCTGGCAGGTTTCGCAAACAGGATCACATCAAAATCGCGGGGAATATAGGAAGCGGCCTGCAGGGTAAGGGTATCCAGGCCATAATTGGTTTGCAGGGTGCTGAGAGCATCATATACTTCGGCTCCAAGCGATTCGCCATGGCCGAGCATATAGCCTACCAGTGGCTTTTCTTTTTCCTGCAGTTTGTGGATAGCATAGGCAAACTGGTATTCCAGCAAGGCTTCCGAGCTGTTCATGGTTTGCATGGGATCCTGTCCGCCCTGGTTTTTCAGAAGATTTATTCCTAATGTTTTGCCTTTGTAATGTACCAGAGCGCCGGGAAAGATAAGTTTCTCCGCAAAGCCGTCGTTGGCTTCCTGCTGTACTTTCATATTAAAAGGCATGATACCCTGGGCGGTGAGCTCGCCGAGGAACTTCATGCGTGCGGAATCCGAAAGGCCCTGCCCGGGATTCACAAAGGTGAACCGGAGATTTTGCCTGCCGTATTCCCTGAATTCTTCCAGCAGTTCAGCGGTTGACTGTGCCAGTTGCCGGAAGCTGGCCGGGTAATCACCTTTAAGGAATACCTCGATTTCCACGGGGCTGTCCAGTTTGCGCAGCATTTGCCGGGTGCTGGCGGTAAGCGTATAACGCTTTTCCGCTGTCAGATCCCATCTGCCGTGAAAATAGGCTGCTGCTATATTAATGCCCGTGAGTACCAGTATTACTGCTATTGCACGTTGTATGTATTTTTTTCGTGTAGCCATGTTATTTAATAAGAACGGCTGTTAACCGTTTTGCCAGAGTTTTCTTTGGAGGGATAATTTAGTGAGATAAAGCATCAGGCCTATAATGCTGATAAAGTAAACAATATCGCGGCTATCAATTACGCCGCGGCTGATAGAGGTATAATGGAATTTGATCCCTGCCATCTGCAGATAGTAATCGGCGCCGCCGCTAAAGACCGGTATTTTGCTTATTGCATCAAAGCCGTTATACAGTATAAAGCAGGTAAACAATGCAATGAGAAAAGCGATCATGGCATTATTGGTGAGGGATGACGACCAGATGCCTGTGGCGGTGAATGCGGCTCCCAGCAGCAACAGGCCTATGTAAGAGCCGGCGATACCACCGGTATCGAGCTGCTGGTTATCTACACCTAATTGTTTTATCGCGAAATAGTAAATGATGGTGGGAAGCAGGGAAATGGCCACAATAAGCAGGCTGCCCCAGAATTTACCCATTACAATCTGCCAGCCGGTGAGTGGTTTGGTGCTCAGTAATTCCATAGTACCGGTTTTGAATTCATCTGCGAAGCAACGCATGGTAATGGCAGGTATAAGCAGCAGGTAAATAAGCGGCGCCAGGTTGAACAGCGGATCCAGGTTGGCATACCCGGTATCCAGCAGGCTGGTTTCCGGGAAAACGAACAACATTAATCCATTCGCCAGTAAAAACAGTATGATGGCCACATAGCCGGTAACACTGCTGAAAAACTGGTTGATCTCTTTCTTAAAGATGGCTAGCATGAACAGTTTGTAAGGATTAGGATATTAGTAAAGATACAAATATAGGGTAAACGCTATTACCTTTCCGCCTATTGTACGGAGGCGCCGGAGTGCCTGTATCCTTTACGTGTACTTGGGGTAAAAGTGAGCTTAAAGTACTCCATCCTTGTACATTTCCCAGATGGGGCTTACTTTTCTCAGTTCATTTACCGATTCGGTAATGGTTTGGATGGTAAAATCGATTTGTTCCTCCGTTGTGAACCGTCCGAGGCCAAAGCGGAGCGACGCATGGGCGAGATCGTCGCTAAGCCCCATTGCCTTCAGTACATAGCTGGGTTCCATGGAGGCGGAGGTGCAGGCCGATCCGGAGGAGACTGCAATCTTCTTATTAAAGCCCATCATGAGGGTTTCGCTCTCCACGTACTTAAACGACAGGTTACAGGTATGTGGCAGGCGTTGGAGGAGGGCGCCGTTTAAAAAGGTTTGTTCTATTGCCAGCAGGGCTTTTTCCAGCCTGTTCCTCATGGGAAGGATACGTTGGGCATCTGCTTCCATTTCCTCCAGGCATAGCTCGCAGGCTTTTCCCAGTCCTACAATGCCGGGCACATTCAGGGTACCCGAGCGCATACCTCTTTCATGACCGCCTCCATCGATTTGCGCATTGAGCTTTACCCGGGGAGAGCGCCGGCGAACATATAAAGCGCCCGTTCCTTTGGGCCCGTACATTTTATGGGCGCTGAGGGTGAGCAGATCTATGCCGTCGTTGTTTACATCTACCGGGATTTTCCCGGTTGCCTGGGTGGCATCCGTCATGAACAGCACGCCGTGTTTCCGGGCAATATCACTGATAGCGCGCACCGGGTGAATAACCCCGGTTTCATTATTAGCGTACATCAGGCTTATCAGGATAGTTTTAGGCGTAATAGCAGCTTCCAGTTGCTGAAGGTCAATAAGCCCATCACGGTTTACCGGGAGCCAGGTAACCTGTGCGCCCAGTTTTTCCAGGTGTTTGCAGGTATCCACTACTGCTTTATGTTCGGTAACGGCAGTTATGATATGATTGCCTTTACCGCTATACACTTCGTATACGCCTTTAATAGCCAGGTTAACGGCTTCCGTAGCGCCGGAGGTAAAAATAATTTCTTTAGGTTCGGCGCCAATCAGCCTGGCCACCTGTTCCCGGGCATTATCTACTGCTTCCTCTGCCGCCCACCCCAGCGGGTGGCTCCGGCTGGCGGCATTACCAAACATCTCAGTGAAATAGGGTAACATGGCAGCTACCACTCTGGGATCGCAGGGTGTAGTGGCATTATTATCAAGATAAACGGGCAACTGCAGCATATCTTTCTGTTTATATTAAGGTCCGGGCCAAACAAAATTACAACATAAGTTCTATTTTTACCGGGTTAAGCTATTCCGGAAAGTCGGTACGGATACCGGGTTCCGCGCATCTATAAATAATTGTAAACATGCTCAGGGTAGAACATATAGGCATTGCCGTTAAGGAATTATCTGTATCCATTCCATTATTTGAAAAGCTGCTGAACGCCCCTTGTTATAAGCAGGAGGTGGTAGACAGTGAACAGGTACAGACCGCTTTCTTCCGGCAGGGGGAAACCAAAATAGAATTGCTGGAAGCCACCGGACCAGATAGCGTTATCGCAAAGTTCCTGGAAAACAAAGGTGAAGGAATGCATCATATCGCATTCGAGGTGGAAGATATCCACGCAGAAATGAAACGGTTGCAACAGGAAGGTTTCGTTTTACTACAGGAAACACCCAAAAAGGGAGCTGATAATAAGCTGATCTGTTTCCTGCATCCTAAGCACAGTAACGGGGTTTTGATCGAAATATGCCAGGATATCAAGTAAGCATTTACTTATATATTTAAAATATAAATAATAATATTTTTTTTAATTTTTTTTCCATTTTAGCAATCCAAAGGAAATTCTGATCCGTAAGTAATATCAAACACCCCGGAAAGAAGGGCCCAAAATGTTAAGACCAAATATTTTTTATAAATTTTTGAACAAATACATTTTCCATAACGTTATCTCGTTATACACAAATAGACAGAACATCAATACTCAAAATATTACAAAACTTAGGCTTTATAGGTTACTAGCGGTTTAAGTTTTTACGATTACTCTAAAGTTGGCATAGGTTATGAACACCTGCGGGTTTTTTAGCTTGCAGGTCTTTTTTTTTAGCCACCTTCTTCCACTAAGGGTAGATTCATTTCAAAAATATAAGGGAATTACTTCGGGCAGGATAGGTCTTTCTTGCTTACCTAACGCTCAATGAGTTCAATAAATTGTATATCGCGCATTTTGTCTTGGAACAAGACAAAATACGCGTTAGTTAAACATATACCGGATACCCAGTTGCCCCTGCCACCTGGAAATAGTACCGGTATTATCCCTCCATGAATTGGTGAGCGGAATCTGGTTTGCTGCATCCAGGTAAGGGAAAGAATAAGCGGCTGCCGCAGTAGCATTGCCGGAGGCGTCCCGGTATTGTCCTTCATATTTCAGGAAAGAAGGTTGGTTCGGTATTTTAGAAATTCCCCAGCGTTTATTGAGGAAGTTTCCAAAGTTGATGATATCAAAACTGATACGCAGGGTATGTTTGTTTTTTTCCTTGCCGCTGAAAACAAAAATATCCTGTGTTATATTCAGGTCCATACGTTTTGCGAATGGCAGCACCACTGCGTTACGTTCTGCATATTCTCCCCGGTGACTGCTCAGGTAATTATCCTGTTTGATAAAATTATCGAGCTGGTTCCAGATGATATCTGTAGTACGTTTATCCGCATTGGTTGCAGGATTGTAGGTTTTATCGCCATAACCTACAGGTACCAGTTTGATATCATTCCGGGTTTTAGGAACATAGATCAGGTCGTTGTTGCCACCGGAAGCATCATTGTTCACATCACCATTGTAGGTGTAGGAAGTGGTGCTGTAAAGACCGTTAACACTTGGCGCCGCTTCATATACCACCCCTACAGAAGTAGCGAAATGTTTGGCCCAGGTAAAGCGGTAGGTAGCAGCAGCAATGATACGGTGAGGCATATAGTAATTGGAATAACCAAGTACATTGGCATTAGGATCGCCGGCTACGGGGCGGTCGCGCCAGTTGCTCTGTGCAATGGAACCACCATCATTTACGCTACGGGCCCTACTGTATGTATAGGCTGCGCTGAGGTAAAGATTGGGCAGGTTCTTTTGTAACTGGATAGTAGCAAAATAAGAATAGCCTTTATTGGTATTCCGCATCAGGATGGCATCGCTGATATTAGGGTTGCTCAGGCTGTTTCCTGCGTATATTTTGGAGGAGTTATAGCGCGTGCGGTGGTCCGGGGTGCTATCCAGCTGGAACCCTGCAGCAGGAAGGTTCACGTTCTGAAAATATACGGCGTTGATATCCTTGGAATAATTGAATTCCAGGGTACCAATTACGCCCCATGGCAACTGGCGATCTACCGCCAGGGTTGCTTTCAGCACCTGCGGATACTTGAAGTTCCTATCGGTAACGGCTATATTATATTGATAAGATAGCTGGCTGCCACCTTTGTAAGCATTGGGATCAGGATTGAAGGGATAAGGAATAACAGGCGTAGAGGCACTTGTTTGTGCTACAAATGATCCAAACTGTACGCCGTTGTTTCCTGCCTGGTTACTCAGCCATACTGCGGGAGGCGGTCCTGCAAATAAACCGGCGCCTCCACGGAGCTGCGTTTTACCGTCATGGGTAATATCCCAGTTAAAACCAACTCTTGGTGATAAGAGGGGTGTTGTTTTTGGCGCCTGGCCAACATCTATCTTCACACCATCTCTGAAAGTGAGCGCAGCAAGGGAATCATTTTTATCAAATGTGCTGCCTATAACAGGAACGTCTATACGCAATCCATAGGTAAAGGTAAAGAAGTTGGTAACGCTCCATTTATCCTGGATAAATGCGCCCAGCTCCAGCATGTTGATCTTGGCGTAAGGGAAGGATTTATCTTTGGTAGTAGCATATGACACTGTATAACGCACCGCGTTTGCCAGTCCGTTGTTTGCGCTGGCATAAAAATCCGAGAGAGTATTAAAGCGGTAGTTACCATTATAGTTAGGCGCGAAACCATTCAGGAATGTTTTATAATAGTTTTGCGTTCCAATAGTGATCTCATGTTTCCCTTTGTACATAGTGAAGATATCAGACAGCTGGTATACATCGGTATTGAGCTTGTTGTTATAGGTAAACGGCTCATAACCGAAGGCGGTATAGCTGGCGCCCTGCCCGTTCATAATATCTACGAGCGGGAAGTTGCTTTGTGACAAGGCATTCCTGAAATCGCGCATAGCGGAGTAACCGATCTGCAGTTTGTTGGAAGCACGGTTACCGATGCGGGTATTCAGCTCGGCAATAAAGATGTTGAAATTATTGTTGATAGTATAGCCGCTTCCGCTGAAAGGAAGACCGGTAGCGCTGGGCTGACGGCCACTTCCCACAGCGCCGCCACCAGGTGCTCCGCTGTTGCTGGCGGGAATATCTTTAAATGATTTCAGGTAGCTGTATTTGAAGGTAAATGTGTTGTGATCATTTACGTTCCAGTCGACTTTAAAAGTTACTTTATCACTTTGTGTACGGTAACTATAATTCTGATAATCGCCCGGGTCGTATCCATATTTACTTATCAGGAATTGTTTCAGCGCATCCAGTGTATCTGCTACCGCCTGTGATACGTTGCCGCCGGCCACGCCCCCGGGTTTGTTGGCTACAAGGCTGGTTGCCGGCGCTTTGATCCTTTCCTGCTCGGCACTTACAAAGAAGAACAGTTTATTGGGAATGATAGCTCCGCCCACGTTGAAGCCGCGCAGGTTATAATTGAAATCGGGTTTAGGTACGGTGGCATTGCCTACCTTGAGGCCCTGTAACCCCGGTGTTTGAATATAGGTATAAACAGCTCCTTTGAAAGTATTGGTACCGCTTTTGGTAACGCTGTTGATCCCCGCACCGGAGAAGCCTCCCTGCCTTACATCGTAAGGAGATACGTTTACCTGGATCTGCTCCAGGGCTTCCAGGCTGATGGGTTGTGAGGCTGTTTGCGAACCCAGTGTGGGCTGCAAACCGAATGAGTTATTGAAGTTGGCGCCGTCAACAGTAATATTGTTCAGCTGGTTGCTTCTGCCACCGATGTTAAGGCCATTGGCGGAAGGGGTAAGCTTGGTAAAGTCCTGCATAGACCTGCTGATGGTAGGCAGGCGGTCCATTTGTGAACGGGTAATCACTTCCTGGCTGCCAGTGCGGGCCCGGTTGATCACTTTATTCTGGGCCACAGAGGTGACTACTATTTCCGTAAGGCTGCTGGTACTGGATTGCAGGTTAATGTCTGTTTTGAAATCCTGGCCGAGCGAGAGGAAAATATTGTCGCGTTTTTCATCTTTAAAGCCAATGTAGGAAACAGACAAGGTATAAGGGCCGCCCACGCGGAGGTTGGGCAGGTTATAACGGCCGTCTTTACGTGAAACGGTGTTATATTTTGTGCCGGTGGGCACATGGGTGGCTGTAATACTTGCGCCGGGAACAGGCCCTTCTTTACTTAAAATGATACCCGCTATATCAGCGGTTGTTTCCTGGGCAAACAGGGCAGCAGGGATTATCAGTACGCAACAAAGCATACTAATGAGGTAACGCCAGATTTTTTTGTGCATTGCGATTCAGATTTTGGTAAAGTTCAAATGACAGATTGAAGTATTAAAAATAATACAATTATGAAATCGTTAACAAATATTTTGATGATTCCTTTCCGCCAGCTGAATCGCCTTGTTATCAGGCCAGCACCTTTTCCATGCCGGTACTCCTGGAGCCTTTGATAAGGATGTGCGTATCCTGATACTGCTGTTGCTGCAGCCATTTCCCGGCTTCTGCCGCATTTTCCAGGAAAATATAAGGGTGTGTTACTTTTCTGAAATCGCCGCCAACCAATACTACTGCTTCCCAGTGTGTGCGTTCCAGTAAGCTCACCAGTTCCTGGTGCTCTTTTACGCTGTCTGTTCCGAGCTCCATCATAGCGCCCAGCAGCAATACCTTTTTATTGGCCTGGATGCCGGCAAAATTTTCGATGGCAGCTTTCATACTGGAAGGATTGGCGTTATAAGCGTCCATGATAATGGTGTTGCTTCCCTGTTGTATTACCTGTGAGCGGTTATTGGAAGGGATATAACGCGCAATGGCCGGCGCAATAGCTGTTTCAGGCACGTTGAAGTGGCTGGCTACTGCTACAGCTGCCATTACATTGGGGAAGTTGTAAGCGCCTACCAGTTGTGTTTGAATAAACCCAACCTGGCTGCTGCCCCGTACCTGCACAGCCAGGAAAGCGGTGTCGGTAATGGCTTCGCCTGTGAAATCCGCCTCACTGCTGCCATAAGTAATGATGTGGCGGATACCTTTCGCCATTTCAAGAAGATAGCCATAGTCATTGCATACAAATACGGTTCCGTTGTTGGCACGCAAAAAATCATACAATTCCCCTTTGGCTTTTTTAACGCCTTCCTCGCCGCCAAAGCCTTCCAGGTGCGCCTTCCCGATATTGGTGATGATACCGTGGGTTGGCAGGGCAATTTCACAATACGCCGCAATTTCTTTCTGGTGATTGGCGCCCATTTCTATTACCGCTATTTCCACATCGGGAAGTATACTTAAAATAGTAAGGGGCACACCGATATGGTTATTGAGATTGCCAACGGTGGCGTATGTTTTTAGGCCGGCCGACAGTGCAGCACTAACCAGTTCTTTCGTAGTGGTTTTACCGTTAGTGCCGGTAATGGCAAGAATGGGGATGCTCAACTGTTTGCGGTGATGCAAAGCCAGCTGCTGCAGGGCGGTGAGGGCATCTTCTACCAGCATCATCCTGTCGGGCACCGTAAAATAAGCCGCTTCATCTACTACTGCAAAGGCGGCCCCCATTTCCAGCGCCCGGGCTGCAAATTCATTACCATTGAAGTTGCCGCCTTTCAGCGCAAAGAAAATATCATTGGCCTTCAGCTTACGGGTATCTGTTTGTATGGAGCGGTGTTGCTCATAGATGCTGTATAGTTGTTCAATATTCACGGTCAGATCTTATTTGATACAAAAATAAGTGGTTAATCATGTAATATAGCAGAATTTTATGTGCCTTTGAAAGCAACCTATTCTATCATTATCCCGTATAAGCCAACAGGAATCAAATTTGAAAGACCTATGACAAGGATCAAGCTTTTTTTTATGGCCTGCCTGCTGCTGGCTGCCTGTAAAAATGAACAGGCCCCCGCGCCGGTAAGCGGAGGCGTAGACTGTGACGCAGCCCATATCACAACAGCCACCGTTTTTGCTATTATCCAGGCTAACTGTACCAGCCGTGGCTGTCATCCGGGCGGTAATGCCCCCGCGCTGGCAGATTTTTCCACGGAGGCAAAACTGAAAACGTTTATCAACGCCAATCGTACTGTTTTTGAAGCGCGCGTTACCGGCCCACAGGCGGATATGCCGCAATCAATGTCTTTTCCCGCGCTCAGCCAGGGTATAAAGGACTCAATCGCTTGCTGGATCGCCAAAGGACTCCCGGATCAATAACCTAAAAAAAGATAAACATGAAATACTTATTGCTTTTTGCAGTTGCCGTGCTATCGGCTGCTACTGCATCTGCACAGGATGTTTACTCCTGCAAAAACACCCGTTTATCATTTTTTTCGTCTTCTCCGCTGGAAGACATAGAAGCGAAAACAGATAAAGGCGCCTCCGCACTTAATACAAAAACGAAGGAAGTTTTTTTCAAAGTACCTATCAGCTCTTTCCAGTTTAAGAAAAAGCTGATGCAGGAACACTTTAATGAAAATTATCTCGAAAGCGATAAATATCCTTTTGCAGAGTTCAAAGGGAAGATTAACGAATCGCCGGAGCTCAGTAAAGACGGCACTTACCCGGTAACGGTTACGGGTACACTGAACATCCACGGGGTAGAAAAAAGCTACACCGCAAAGGGCACTATCACCACGCAGGGCACCACAATTACGGTTGCTTCCACCTTTAATGTACGTGTAGCCGATCACGGTATAAAAATACCGTCGCTGGTAGTGCAGAATGTGGCGGAAGTGGTAGCGGTTACCGTTAATGCGATTTATACACCTTACAGTAAATAATACATCACTCCATGAAGTATATATCAACCATTTTATTATGCTGTGTGTTTTCGGTTTATGCACATGCACAGAGCCTCGACAAGCTTTTTGATTCTACGGCTATCGGTCATACCAAAGTGAGGGATACTTATAAAAGTACCCGCATTGTACAGGGGCAGTCTACCGAAATGCTGCGTAAGCACGAACTCGATTTCCGCGTTACACACCGCTTTGGCGATGCCGGTGGTGAATTTGGAGGTACCAAAACATTTTTTGGCACCGACAATTCCACTGATATCCGTATTGCTTTTGAGTATGGTATCAGCGACAACCTGATGGTGGGTATCAGCAGAAGCAAGGGCAGCGGGGATTTACAGCAATTGTATGAAGGACTGGTGAAATACCGTTTCCTGCAGCAAACAACCGATAACCACGTACCGGTATCATTGGCGGTTTTTGGTAATGCGGTGATCAGCGGGATGCCTTCCGCCACAGACAAAACGTCGGCCGCCTATTTTGAAGACGGTGCGGACCGCCTCATGTATGTGGCCCAGGCCCTTATATCAAGGAAATTTGGCGACAGGTTATCACTAACCCTGGCCCCTACCTACGTACACCGTAACCATGTGGCCTATATGGACATGAACAATATGTTTGCCCTGGGCGGCGCCGGCAGGCTGAAGCTCAGCAAAAGGATAGGTATCCTGGCTGAATATTATTACCCGTTCCGTTCACAGGAGAGCAAAGACTATTTTAAATCCGCAAAGGGCATTTCTTTTTATAACCCGCTGGGCCTCGGCCTGGAAATAGAAACAGGCGGCCACGTATTCAGCATTACTTTTACCAATTCCACTGCCATCCAGGAAAGCCAGTTCATTCCTGAAACCACTACTTCCTGGTTACAGGGGCAATTCCGGTGGGGTTTCAATATTTCCCGTAGATTTACGTTATTCGGGAAGAAAGATTGGAAAAAATAAAATGCCGCATACGTGAAAATTCATGGTTAGCCAAAATAGCCGCCCGCTTTATGCGGGTGCAGTCTGTGGCCATGGTCCTGGGACGCACCATACACCTGCATGGAGCGTCCCGGGAACGCTTTTTAACGGATACAGCCTGGATGCGGCATGAAGCTTGTCATATCAAACAATACCAGCATCTGGGCTTTTTTGGTTTTTTATGGAGATATCTGTCTGAATACCTGCGCAGAGGCTACTATAACAATACTTTAGAGGTGGCTGCCAGGGCTTCAGAGGAGGATCCGGACATCCTCAGCGATATTGAAATAGTCTAAAGAATCGTTAAAGTCAGAATTTTTCCAGCCGCTGGTTTTATTTTTCTTATTTTTACGTTAAAGGTTGATTTTATGGT
Source organism: Chitinophaga polysaccharea (assembly GCF_902150045.1). Lineage (GTDB taxonomy): Bacteria > Bacteroidota > Bacteroidia > Chitinophagales > Chitinophagaceae > Chitinophaga > Chitinophaga polysaccharea_A. Next base: position 1,839,909 of record NZ_CABFVU010000001.1, on the reverse strand, counting down.
TAAGAAGGTAACAGAGGGCATCACCATCAGCGTGGAGACATTCTACCAGCCGGATTATTCAAATCCTATTGGAAGCGAATTCATGTTTGCTTACCGTATTACCATTGAGAACAACAATATTTTCCCCATCAAACTGCTTCGCCGTCACTGGTACATTATTGATTCCAATGGCACACACCGTGAAGTAGAGGGAGAAGGTGTTGTAGGTGTTCAACCACTGCTGGCGCCAGGTGAAACTTACCAGTACGTCTCGGGATCCAATCTCCGGACTGAGATCGGCAAGATGTACGGTACTTATCAAATGGAAAACCAACTGGACAAGAAAATACTGGAAGTAAAAATTCCCGAATTCCAGATGGTTGTTCCCTTTAAGCTGAACTAATTCCCCGTATTCGTTTAACCTGTAACTCTCTGTTCTCAGGGCCTGTACTTCGAGGCTTTGAAGATCTCCGTCACGTTTTTGGATTCCATTAATTGCTGCAAGGTCATATCCTTGTGCTCACTCATATACTTTTTTATGATCTGCCAGCCCACAAAATTGGCAATTTTACCCGGGGCGCCCTCGGGCATTCCCTGTGTAGACGGCCCATCGCCCACAAAATGATTGATCTGCTGCCAGTCGCTGGAGTATACGAGGTTATTTTGCACAAAAAACTGCCAGATCATCCGCTCGTTTTCCAGGCACCAGTCCAGCTGGCTTTTCGTATAGCCCAGTTTGATAGTATCCGGTGTTTCCGGCAATACCTTATCCAGGAAATATTGCTGTTTCCCTGCTTCCATCATCTGTTCCAGCAGGTTACCGTTTTTACGCGCCGGCGGATACAGCTGCTGCTGGATCACCTGCATACAATTGGTGGTAATATACTGGGGGGCAAAGCGATGGATCATATAATCCGGGTAGTCGGGGATCTGGGCATAGGGCGGAAAGTCTTCTCCCATATACATATCCAGCCCAATGCCCAGTATAGAGTCCACGGTGATGGCGCCGTAGTTGGCGATACCGGAAATAAAAGTGACCACCCTGGGCGGATGAAAAGATGGAATGTAGTATTTGATATACCGGAAGCATTGCTCCAGGTCTGCTTTCAGGGTAGAGTTGCTGCCATATTTCGCCGCCACCGATTTTTCCAGCTGCCGGAAATCGGGAGTGGTTAAAAACAGGTGCAGTTGTTGCTGTACTGCTGCGTTGCTGTCGGAATAGGCGCCCAGGTTCAGGATATCCGTAATATACAGGGGCAGGAACACAGGGTATTCGGCATGCAGCTTTGCCAGTCCGGGTTGTATATTGTTGGTATCAATAGTGAACAGGGCGGAGTCGAAACGCGATAAACTAACGTTCATGGCTATATGACTTACATCCGGCGCTTTATTGCCGGAATTGCAGGCAACGGTACCCAGTAAGGCTACCACGCAACTTATCAGCAGGGTATATTTATTAATGTAACTTTGCATCGCTCTTAAAACTCATCTAAGGTAAAATTATTATTTACCTTGTATTATAAAAAATTAAGAATTAGCATCATCTATGAAGAAGATCATCTTTTTATTGGCGATAATAGGAGTAGCGAAAGCAGGAATGGCTCAATATGGCGGTAATTCTTTCAGGGATAAAGTGAAGCTTGGGTTCACCGTGAGCCCGATGGTTTCCATCCTGAAGCCACAGGAATCGGGGGTAAACAGGAACAGCGCCAAAGCCGGGCTGAACTTCGGTCTGATGGCCGATTTTAAGCTGAATGAACAAGGCACTTACGCATTTTCGTCGGGGTTCCAGGTACTACTGGCCGGCAGTAAGCTGAAATATGATGCGGGTAAGGGTTTAAGCGATTATAAAGCCAATCCTGCTGAATATAATATGAAGCTCACCTATATAGAAATACCACTGGCATTGAAGCTGAAAACCGCTTCAGCCGATGAGGGTGGTGTTGGTTTCTGGGGCCAGTTTGGTACCTATCTCGATTTCCCTATAACCGGCCGTGCGGATGTAGTGTCAATGGGGCAAACCTATGATAAGGTGAATATCTTACCGGAAATGAACCGTATCAACATCGGGATGTTATTGGGAGCAGGAGTAGAATACCCACTGGGCGCCAATCTTACCGGAACAGCCGGGATTACCTACCAGAACGGTTTTGTGGATGTGACCCGCAATGGCAAATGGGACGACGGGCGGGTAAATATGAACAGCTTTGCGCTCCGGCTGGGCGTATTCTTTTAGTTTTGACCTGAATATCTTTTTATCATGAATATTATACTGGCACAGCAGAATTATCATATCGGCAATTTTGAAAAGAATATAGCGAAGATCATTGATGGTATTCATGCCGCAAAAGCCCAGGGGGCAGACCTGGTGGTGTTTTCAGAATTGTGCGTATGCGGTTATCCCCCCCGCGATTTCCTGGAATTTGAAGATTTTATTGCGCAGAGCTATCATGCGATAGACGTTATAAAAGCGCATACCAAAGATATTGCAGTATTGGTGGGAGGCCCGGCCCGTAACCCCCAGCGCGAAGGAAAAGACCTGTTTAACGCTGCCTGGTTTTTATATGAGGGAGAAGTAAAACAGGTGGTACATAAAACCCTGCTGCCTACCTACGATGTATTTGATGAGTACCGGTATTTTGAGCCATCTATCGAATGGAATGTTATCCCGTTTAAAGGAAAGAAGCTGGCGGTAACCATTTGTGAAGATATCTGGAACCTGGGAGATAATCCCCTGTACCGTGTTTGCCCGATGGACCAGCTGATTGCCCAGGAGCCGGATGTGATGATCAATCTCTCTGCGTCCCCGTTTGATTATGATCATGATGAAGACCGCAAAGAGATCATTCTTTCGAATGTACTGAAATACAAGATCCCGATGTATTACTGTAATACCGTGGGATCCCAGACGGAGATTGTGTTTGACGGAGGTTCTCTCATCTATGATGCGCAGGGTAACATTGTGAAGGAGCTTCCCTATTTTGAAGAAGCAATGGGTGGCATAGAGCTGGAAAAGCTTACCGGTAAGGATCTTCCACCGGTGAAGCCCGCTGTTTTTACGCCGCTCACTGAACTGGTGTTTGATCATAATATAGACAGGATCTACGATGCGCTGGTACTTGGTATTAAGGATTATTTCGGGAAGATGGGTTTTACAAAAGCCATCCTGGGATCTTCAGGCGGTATCGACAGCGCCGTAACACTGGCTATTGCCTGCGATGCGCTGGGTAAGGAAAACGTACGGGCTATCCTGATGCCTTCTCCCTACTCTACCAGTCACTCTGTAGATGATGCCGTGGCCTTGTCCGAAAACCTGGACAATCCCTATGATATTATCCGTATCAACAACATTTATGAAACCTTCCTGGACACGCTGGAGCCTTATTTCAAAGGATTGCCCTTCAACGTGGCAGAGGAGAATACGCAGTCGCGCATACGGGGCAACCTGCTGATGGGACTATCCAACAAGTTTGGTTATATCCTGCTCAATACATCCAACAAAAGTGAACTATCCACCGGCTATGGTACCTTATACGGTGATATGGCAGGCGGATTGAGTGTTTTGGGAGATGTGTACAAGATGCAGGTATATTCCCTGGCAAGGTATATCAACCGGGAGAAAGAGATCATACCGGTAAATATTATTGACAAGGCGCCTTCTGCAGAGCTGCGGCCGGATCAGAAAGACAGCGACAGCCTGCCGGATTATGCAATTCTCGACAGGATCCTGTACCAGTACATAGAGCGCCGCCAGGGGCCGCGTGAAATAGTAGCTCAGGGCTTTGATGCCGCTTTGGTTTCGCGGGCCTTAAAGATGGTGAACACCAATGAATACAAGAGAAATCAATTCTGCCCTATTATACGGGTCTCGTCCAAAGCCTTTGGTGTAGGCCGCAGAGTGCCCATTGTAGGGAAGTACCTGAGTTAAGCTATTTTAATATATTTGCAAAAATCTGATCATACAATCATGTTACAAGTACCGTTTATACGTCAAAATAAAGAATTTGTTTTAGAGCGGCTGGCATTTAAGAATTTCAAGGAACTGGAGGTAGTGGAAGAAGTGCTGGCGCTGGACGACAAGCGTAAGAAATTAACCCTTGAATACGATGAAACACAGGCCCAGGTAAATAGTTTATCCAAAGAAATAGGTAAGCTGATGGCCCAGGGCAAAAAGGAAGAAGGAGAAGCGCAGCGCGCTGCTGTAGCGGCATTGAAAGACCGCCTCGGCCCTGTGAATGAAGAGCTGAATGCCACTGAAAAAGCATTGCAGGATGCCCTCGTAAAGCTTCCCAATCTCCCATCCGCCCAGGTGCCTGCCGGAAAAACACCGGAAGAAAACGTGGAAGTGCGCAAAGGAGGTAAAATTCCTGACCTGTATGCAGGCGCTGTTCCCCACTGGGATTTAGCTAAACAGTACGACCTTATCGACTTTGAACTGGGTAACAAAATTACCGGCAGCGGCTTTCCTGTTTTCAAGAACAGGGGCGCCCGGTTACAACGCGCCCTGATACAGTATTTCCTGGATTACAATACCATCAATGGTTATACCGAGTATGCGCCGCCTTACCTGGTAAATGAAGCATCTGCCTATGGTACCGGTCAGCTGCCGGACAAAGAGGGCCAGATGTATCATGCCACGGCAGATAATTACTATCTCATCCCAACTGCAGAAGTACCGGTAACCAATATTTACCGCGATGAGATCCTGAAAGATACCGACCTGCCGGTGAAGATGACGGCTTATACGCCCTGTTTCCGCCGTGAAGCGGGTTCCTATGGCAAGGATGTGCGTGGGCTCAACCGCGTTCACCAGTTCGATAAAGTGGAAATTGTTCAGCTGGTACATCCCGATAAGTCTTACGAAGCGCTGGATGAAATGGTAGCACATGTGGAAGCCTTGCTGAACCAGCTGGAGCTGCCTTACCGCATTCTTCGTTTATGCGCCGGCGATATGGGCTTTACATCTGCCATTACCTATGATTTCGAAGTATATAGCGCCGCCCAGCAGAAATGGCTGGAGGTGAGCTCTGTGAGTAACTTTGAAGCCTATCAAACCCACCGTATGAAAATACGGTTCAAGGAAAATAATGGTAAGCCGCAGTTGCTGCATTCTCTGAATGGAAGCTCCCTGGCGTTGCCGCGCATCCTGGCCTGCCTGCTGGAAAACAACCAGACAGTTGAAGGCATAAGGATACCAACCGTGTTGCAGAGCTACTTCGGCAGCCACATGATATAACCTATTGGGGATAATCTTTTAACGGATGACGGGTTCGCGTAAAGATGCTCAGGGAATAATATCCGCTGACATCTGCCGCAAATCCGTCATTCGTCGTTTGGAATTCGTAATTTCCACTGCCAATGCTCCTTATGAAACATTTCCTGCCCACCGGCGACGAACTCATCATTCGTCCACCTGAACATAACGATGCAGCTGGTTTGCTGGCCAGTTTCCAGCGCCTGACGCGGGAAACAGACTACCTGCTCTTTACCCGCAGTGAGTCGATGGAGCTGGATATTGCTTCAGAAGAGGATTATATCCATTCATATCTCGATAATCCCAATCAACTTTTGCTGGTGGCCGTAGTACAAGGCCAGATCATTGGTTCCATTAATGTGAACCATAGTGGGTTGTATAAAAAAGCACATACCGCAGAAATAGGCATTGCCGTTGAAAAGCAATGGAATAACATGGGCATCGGCCGCCGCCTGCTCACGGCCATGCTACGCTGGGCTGAATCGCGCAGTAACCTGCGGATGGTATACCTGCATGTTTTTTCTACCAATGAAAAAGCGATGCAACTGTACCGCAATTTTGGCTTTATGGAATGCGGGCGTCTGCCAAATGCTATTCTGCAGAAAAATGGTAGTTATGTAGACCTGGTAACCATGTACCTGGAGCTGAAACGCTAAACTCAAAGCCTTCATTTACTTTTGACAGGCCCCTCTTAAAAAAATAGTTATTATTGTCCGGTGAAGGCATGAATGGGATCATAGATGCTTCTCGCATACTTCTCAGTTGCTTAGGAGTCGCCTATGTGTAGTACTCACCATATAGTCTTTATGTAGTCCTCATACACTCTTCATACGGTCAACACGAATTAATAATGCACTTTCAATGCTTAGTGCATGCACCTAGGATACACAGGTCCTGAAATAGGTTTCCACTGCCATTCCTATGAAATCCGGCAAAAAGCGGCAAAACCGGCGGATTGGTTTTGCCGCTTTTTGTTGTGATGGTAATTTAGCGGTAGACTTTATTTCAATCTGTGTACCAGTATCCTGTTGCAATTATCCGCAGAGCGGCACCTGAGCGCCTTCAGCGGCTGATATTGCGGATCAGGAGATCAGCCTCCGCTACAATCATTATAAAAAATTCTCCCGAATACAATTAAATTTAGGGTCTTAAATGAAGCAGTATGGACAGATATGACAGGCAAACGAGATTGGAAGGATTTGGCCCCGCAAAACAGGCATTACTGCAGCAGGCAAAAGTGCTGGTAATTGGCGCCGGCGGCCTCGGGGTGCCGGTATTGCAATACCTCACCGCAATGGGGATCGGGACTATCGGCATCGTGGAACATGATGTTATTTCCATCACCAACCTGCAGCGGCAGGTACTGTATACCACTGCGGATCAGGGCATGCCCAAAATTGAACAGGCCGTAAAGCGGCTGCAGGAGCTGAACCCGGAAGTAACCCATATCCTGCACGATACCTGGCTCACCACTGATAATGCCCTGGAACTTTTCAGTAAATATGATGTAATTGTAGATGGTTCGGATAACTTCGGTACCCGCTACCTGGTGAACGATGCCTGTGTAATTACCGGCAAACCGCTGGTGTATGGAGCTATCTATAAATACGAAGGGCAGCTGAGCGTATTCAATTACCAGGAAGGCGCCACTTACCGTTGTATTTTCCCTGAAGCACCGGAAAGCGGGGAAATGCTCAACTGTAATGACATTGGCGTGTTGGGTGTATTGCCTGGTATCATTGGATGTTATATGGCCAATGAAACCGTGAAAGTAATTACCGGTATAGGTACTCCGCTGCGCAACCAGTTGATGACGATTGACACCCTGAACAATACCCATCTTACTTTTAACATCACCCCGGTAGCGGCCAACCGGCAAATCACTGCCCTGCAGGAGAACTACCAGCAAACGGTTTGTGAACAGGAAGGGGTACAGTCATTGTCTGTACAGCAGTTAAACGACTGGTTACAACGTGACCTGCCTTTTATGTTACTGGATGTGAGAGAAGATGATGAATGGGAGATCTGCCATATCCCCAGATCCGTGCATATCCCCATGGGGCAGGTGTTACAGCAGGTAGCTGCCATCCCGGACGATGTACCGGTGGCGGTGCTTTGTCATCATGGTATGCGAAGCCGTGCAGTAGCGCAGCGGTTAACAGAATTAGGCTACAACCGCGTATACAACATAGAAGGCGGTATCCATGCCTGGGCCAGTGCTATTGATCACCAGATGCAAACTTATTAACCGTGATCCCTGAGCTTTGTATCCTCTTTTTTATTGTGGCGCTGGCTTATTCAGCTGCCGGGTTCGGCGGTGGTTCCAGCTACCTCGCTATTTTATCGCTTCCTTTGTGGATGGTAGATTTCCAGCTGATGAAATCCACTGCTTTGTTATGTAATGTAGCCGTGGTGAGCGGAGGTGTTTACCATTTTTATAAAAGTGGCCACCTGCCTATAAAAAAGGCATGGCAGCTGTCGCTGGTAAGTGTGCCGCTGGCTTTTATAGGTAGTTACCTTCCTATGAAACAGGCTACATTTTTCCTGTTGCTGGGGCTTGCGCTTACATTGGCGGCGATATTGATGTGCTACCGTTTATTTTTTGAAAAAGAAGAGCCTATTATCCCTGCTGATAAAGAAAATGGCATTGCCTATGGCATTATTGGCGGTGGCATAGGATTACTTTCCGGTATGACCGGTATTGGCGGTGGCATCTATCTTTCGCCGGTATTGCGGTTGGGCAGATATGATACGGCTAAAAACATTGCAGGATTAAGCAGCTTTTTCATTTTGGTAAATTCCATTGCAGGATTATGTGGCCAGGCCGCAAAGCATGCCATTGTGTTTGATGTGGGATTTGCCGGACCTTTGCTGCTGGCGGTTATTGCTGGTGGCCAGATTGGTGCAAGACTGAGCGCAAAAGTATTGAATCCGCGCTGGGTGGCAGGCGCAACGGCTTTGCTGATACTGTATGCAGGCGTGCAGATGCTGCTGAAGTAGCGGTTGCAGGAAAAGGGAAATACAAATGTTGGCATCAGGCCTGTGTGCACATGTTGCAGAACTATCCGCCTATCACCGACATGCTCTCCATATTTTCTTCCGTATGATGCTGCTCTGCCTCGAAGCCATCTGCAAAACGCGCGTGGATGGCAGATTGTATGGCTGGCAGGAGGAGATGCTGCCGGCCTTCTTCTCTCATTATCTCTTTTACATTCAACACATCATTACCATACAGGCATGTTTTCATACTGCCGGTAGCGGATATACGAAGACGATTACAGGTGCCGCAAAAAGTACGGCTGTAGGCAGGGATCACGCCTATATTGCCTTTGTGGCCGGGAATATGATAGTTGAGCGAAGTAGAGTGGGGTGCATCCGCTATTTTCTGCAGCGTATAGTCTTCCCCGATAGAAACAAGAATTTTATGATAGTTCCATACAATCCCTGAAAACGTATGTCCCTGCCCGTTAAAAGGCATTTCTTCAATAAATCTTACTGATACCGCATTGTTGCGTGTAAGTTCAGTAAATGCGCCTAATTCATCGGTGTTCACATTTTCCATCACCACTGTATTGATCTTTACCTGCATATTGTGTAGCAGCAGGCTTTCCAGTGTATCCATCACAGCGGGGAACCGGTTGCGGCGGGTAATTTGAAGGAAGCGGCCGGCCTGTAATGTATCCAGGCTCAGGTTAATATGTGTGATCCCCAGTTGTTGCAATGCAGGGATATACGCCTGTGTTAATACGCCGTTGGTAGTGATGGCAATTTCCCGGATACCGGGAATCGCTTTTATTTTTTCCAGCAGGCTCATTAAACCAGGGCGGAGAAAGGGCTCTCCACCGGTGATCCTTATTTTGGAAATGCCTGCGCCGGCAAGTGTTTGCAGCAGGCGGAGAATTTCGTTATCAGTAAGTAATGCCTTGCGTTGCACAAAATGCATGTTTTCCGGCATGCAGTAGGTACAACGGAGGTTGCACCGGTCTGTTACCGACAGGCGTACGTAGTCTATGATACGATGATGTGCATCTGTGAGCATTGTTATCAGCAGTTTTTGCCGGCCATCGGATTATCGAATGCCTGGCTGTCGTCCTCGTTTCTGTCTGTAAGACATTTAAAATCTTTCTCCACCAGGATGGTTAGCTCCGAGCCATCGGCATTGGGCAGCATCAGTTCAAAGCCTACCTGGTCGGGTGCATACCAGGCAGCAAGACGGGAAACCGGGAGCAGCAGGTGTACGCCATCGTGCTCCATTTTTATAACAGGATCAGAAATATCCTTTCCCCGAAGGCAGAAATGAAGGGTACCGGCGCCTATATGCGTAATTGATTCCACTTTCCCGGTAGTTTCCAGGAGCTCTACATCTGCTTTATCCAGGCGGTATCTTATACTGTTGTCTCTTAACCTTATTTTCATAAAATTGATTTTCTGCCGTATTAAAATTACTACTTTATCGGGGCTATATTGTAGTTTTAACGAACAATTTACGGAGTATGGGTATATTATTGTTCGGAGCGGCCAAAGATATTGCCGGTGTACCGGTGCTTGACAAGCCGGAACATATTACAGATGTAGCCACCCTGAAGGCCTGGTTGTTCGGGGTATATCCTTCGTTGCAGCAGCTCAGGTCTGTGATGATAGCGGTAAACCGGACCTATGCAGCTGATACACAGGTAATAAGCAGCCAGGATGAGATTGCGGTGATCCCGCCGGTGAGTGGAGGCTGAGCATTGTTTTTAGTTTTAGTATTTAAAAGATGGAAATATTAATAGATATCAAAGATACCATTACCGTGCAGGAAGCGCTGGACTTCATCCATGCGCCGGAATGCGGAGGGGAAGTGATTTTTTCCGGTACCGTGCGTAATCACACCAGGCAACGGCCGGTATTGAAATTATTTTATGAGTGTTATGAGGCGATGGCTATTTCTGAAATGCAGAAGATAGCGGCGCAGGTAGCGGAAAAATGGGATATACAGCGCCTGGCCATGCTCCATGCGGTTGGAGATAAATATCCCGGCGATATTGCAGTGGTAATAGCGGTGGCTTCTGCCCACAGAGGGATCGCTTTTGACGCCTGTGAATTTGCGATAGATACTCTTAAAGAAACTGTTCCTATCTGGAAAAAGGAATTTTTTGCAGACGGGGAAGTTGTATGATACAGCTATTCAGCCGCTGGCCCGGACACATTTGTACCCTTACTGCTGGTTAACTATTCCAGGCCGGCTTATTTCTCCAGGTCTTTCAGTGCTTCCGCCTTTTCTTCGGGCGTATTGGCATTAAACTGTTCTGCTGCATACGGATTGTTGAAAAGCGCGATATCTGTATTCAGCATGGTTTTGCGCGGGCAATTCTTCCCGGCATTTACATTTTCCTTCAATGAATTTAACCCCGCTGGTTCCCAGATGGAGATAAGCGGTTCCGGCAGGTTATTTACCGGGCTTACAAAAGTGGTAGCTGCTTTACCGGCATCGCGGGATGCGATGAGCAGTTCGAGGCTTTGTTTGCTGAGCAGGGGAAGGTCGCAGGCTATGACCAGCCAGGCGGTTTCCGGTTGCAGCGCATGTGCGCTCAGGAGCCCGGCAGACGGTCCTCCAAAGGGTACTGAATCGGGTACCAGGTGCGGGTACCCCCAAAAATCTGCCTGCTGTTCTTTCCGGCAGGAAATATACACTTCCGGCAGCAGCGATTGCAATAAAGTAACGAGGTATTGCCATTGCGGCATACCATGATAGGGGATATTGCTTTTATCTTCCTGCATGCGGGTGCTGAAGCCGCCGCACAGCACCAGTCCTTTTAATGGCGCTTTATTAACGGGTATAGTCATGTTTACCGCCTGTTTTGCTGATGAGTTTTGTTTCCCGGATGATCATATCCTGGGTAAGGGCTTTGCACATATCATAAATGGTAAGTGCCGCCACGCTGGCGCCAGTGAGGGCTTCCATTTCCACGCCTGTTTTGCCGTTGGTTTTTACTGTACAACGGATCACCGCTTCTTCTTCTTCCAGGTGTATCTGCACATCGCAGCCATCCAGCAGCAAGGTATGGCAAAGCGGGATAAGCTCCGGTGTTTTTTTTGCTGCCATGATACCTGCCATGATAGCGGTTTGAAATACGCCCCCCTTGCGGGTTTGAATATCCTGTCCGTGAAACTGGGCGCGTATCACCTGGGGCAGGTACACACGGCTCTCGGCAACGGCTATACGATAAGTATCCAGTTTGCCGCTGATGTCTACCATAGCAGGCTGGCCACTTTCGTTCAGGTGTGAAAAAGCATTACTTGATTCATTGGACATAAAATCATAAATTTAGACAAGTTCACTTTATACAAAAGTAATTCAAAATGATGTTGACTGTTGCTGCTGCATTTAAGGCTGTGATGCAAACTGTGCGGGACCTGGGTACCGAAACGGTGCCTTTTGAATCCGCTGCCGGCCGTATTTTGCGGGAGCCTGTACTGGCCGACAGGCCCTTCCCGCCATTCGACCGGGTAACTATGGATGGCATCGCTGTTAATTACGACAGCTTTGCCCGCGGTCAGCATATTTTTGGAGTGGAAGATATACAGGCTGCAGGCACACCGCAGCTGCAGCTTTCCAACACTGCCAACTGTATAGAAGTGATGACCGGCGCCGTGTTGCCGGAAATGACAGATACCGTTATCCAGTACGAGCATCTTACGCCTTCAGAGCATGAAGGGTTTCGCCGTTTTACTGTGCATGGCGCCGTAAAAAAAGGACAGAATATTCATAGGAAAGGATCAGATGTAGATGCTGGCTCGGTACTGATAAAGCCCGGAACGCTGATAGGCCCTGCAGAAGCTGGTGTATTGGCTACAGTGGGACAAACCACGGTAGAAGTAAGCAAACTGCCCAGGGTAGCAGTGATTGCCACCGGAAATGAACTGGTGGCTGTACATGAAACACCGGAGCCTCACCAGGTACGTATTTCCAATATTTACAGCCTGCTGGCATCGCTGGCTCAACTGGGCATCACAGCCCGCTATGTGCATTTACCGGATAACGAAGCGGAAATGAAGGATCAGCTTTTGCCCCTGTTGCGGGAAACAGACATATGGATCAGCTCAGGCGCTGTTAGTGCCGGTAAATACGATTTTTTGCCTGCAGTATTGGAACAGCTTGGCATGCAGCAGGTATTCCATAAAGTACAGCAGCGACCCGGGAAACCTTTTCTGTTTGGCACTTTCAAAAACGGTCCTGTTGTGTTTGCCTTGCCGGGAAACCCGGTATCAGGATTCATGTGTTTTTACCGTTATGTGCACGCATGGATACAATCCGCTATGGGTGCGGCTTTACCGGAGGCCTGTTACGCTCAGTTGTCGGAGAAGGTGATATTTGATGCGGCCCTGGAATATTATTTGCCGGTAAAATTGCAGTCGCAGCCCAACGGCTTGCTCCTGGCTATTCCGCAGCCTTACCAGGGTTCAGGCGATCTGGCCAGTTTGCTGAAGGCAGACGCATTTTTAACCCTGCCGCTGGAACAGGATGTATTTGAAAAAGGAAGCAGTTACCAGGTGTGGCGGTTCCGTTAAGCAAACGCTCCCGTTGATTTTCCTGCAATATGCCCCCTGACCGGTTAAACCCGTTCCGCATTTGATAGTCTCACTACAAATAAATGCTTATGGCTGAAGTTGCCCGTAAAATTCAGATGCAACATCTCGCCTGGCGCGCTGGCTTCGGAGAAACCCTCCCTGTGATCTCCCACTGGGAAAGCAAAAGGCGGGAAAAAATTGTGAATAAAGTACTTATCGGGCCTGCAAGAGCGTCAGTTACTTCTGTAGATGTGGTAGCAGCAGATGATCTTCCGGATTACAGGAAGCAGAAAACAATGACCCCTGAAGAAAAGAAGGCAGTGCGGAAAATGAATGACGAGGGCATTAAAGACCTGAATGTATCATGGGTAAATGCGATGGTACATAGTGAACATCCTCTCCGGGAAAAGATGAGCCTTTTCTGGCATGGTCATTTTGCCTGCCGTACACAAAATGTATTATTCAACCAGCAGCTGTTGTCGGTAGTTCGTGAAAACGCCCTGGGCAACTTTGGTGATCTGCTCAGCGCAGTGTCCAAAAGCCCGGCCATGCTGCAATTTCTCAATAATCAACAGAACCGCAAACAACATCCCAACGAAAACTTTGCCCGTGAAGTAATGGAACTATTTACGATGGGAAGAGGCAATTATTCAGAACAGGATGTGAAGGAAGCTGCGAGAGCCTTTACAGGATGGGGATTTGATGAAACAGGCACTTTTGTTTTCAGGGAAAAACAGCATGACGATGGCCTGAAAAATTTCCTGGGGAAACAAGGGAATTTTAATGGAGATGATGTATTGAAAATATTATTGGAACAACGGCATACTGCCAGGTTTATTACCGCAAAAATATACCAGTACTTCGTATCAGAAACACCTGATGAGGAGCGTATTACGGCATTGTCGGAGAAGTTTTACCAGTCGGGCTATAACATCAAATCCCTGATGAAGGAAATATTTATGGCCGATTGGTTTTACGATTCAAATATTGTGGGTAATCGGATCAAATCGCCTGTGGAATTGTTGGCAGGCATCCGCAGAACCATACCCATGACCTTTGAAAAGGAAGAAGTGATGTTACTGTTCCAGCGGGTATTGGGGCAGTTGCTTTTTTATCCGCCCAATGTAGCCGGATGGCCTGGTGGGCGAAGCTGGATCGACAGTTCCAGCCTGATGTTCCGCCTGCGTGTACCCCAGGTAATATTGTATTCCCAGGCCTTTAATGTAAAGCCTAAGGAACTGACACCTGAAATGGGCGATGGGGCTAATTATAAAATGACCCTTCAGATCAACGATTTCCTGAAACGGCAATTTGCGAAAAAAGTGAATGCTAAGGTAGACTGGGACCCTTATGTGGCCGGTTTTGAGAAGGTGCCGAGAGAGAAATTAGCCGATGAAATTGCCGGTGTTTTATTACAGCAGCCTGGTAATATAAGCCGGTCGTTGCTGGAGAAATATGCCGATAGCAGCAGCCGGGAAAACTATATTAAAACAGTCACCATTGATGTAATGAGTACACCGGAGTATCAATTGTGTTAAACTATTAACCGCTAAAAGTAATGCTATGCTGATTCTCAACAGGCGCCGTTTTTTACAGGTAGGCTCACTGGCTTCTGCGGCGATGATGATGCCAAAGTTCCTGAAGGCGCTGGAAAGAGGCCATCTGGTGCCTCCGGGTAACAAAGTGCTGGTGATTATTCAATTATCTGGCGGTAATGATGGATTGAACACCGTTATTCCTTACCGTAATGATATTTACTATAAAGCCCGTCCTGCGCTGGGAATAAAAAGGGAGGCTGCGCTTTCCCTGAATGATGAACTGGGGATCCACCCGGCATTGAAAGGCTTAAAGACTTTGTATGATGACGGGGCGCTGGGTATCCTGAATAACGTAGGTTACCCTAACCCCGACCGGTCACATTTCCGCTCTATGGATATCTGGCATTCTGCAAGCCAGTCGGATGAATACTGGTCCGACGGCTGGATAGGCCGTTACCTCGATGCCCAATGCAAGGGGTGTGATAAACCTACACAGGCCCTGGAAATAGATGATACCCTGAGCCTGGCCTTAAAAGGCGACAACGACAAAGGGCTTGCAATGACCGATCCGGCAAGGCTATACGGCACCAGCAATGATAAATATTTTGCGGAGCTATTAAAGCAGCATACCAGTGAAAACGATCATCATAATAATGCGGATTACCTGTATAAAACGATGGGTGAAACCATTTCCTCTGCAGCTTATATCCAGCAACAGTTTAAAACATACAAATCTTCTGCTCCTTACCCCAATACAGAGCTGGGTAGGAACCTGCGAACCATTGCCAACCTGGTAATGTCGGATATCAACACGAAAGTATATTATGTATCGCATGGGAGTTTTGATACCCATGTAAACCAGCAGGACCAGCAGGCCCGCCTGTTTGGTCAGCTGAGCGATGCGCTGACCGTGTTTACAGATGATCTGAAGAACAATCATCGTTTTGAAGATGTGGTAGTGATGACCTTTTCTGAATTTGGGAGAAGAGTTAGTCAGAATGCCAGCGGAGGCACGGATCATGGCACGGCCAACAACATGTTCCTGGTAGGTGGCGGATTGAAACAGCCGGGACTTATCAACAGCGGCCCTGACCTGCTTAACCTGAAAGACGGGGACCTGCAATACCAGGTAGACTTCAAAAGCGTATATGCCACACTGTTATCCAGCTGGCTGGGCGCCGATGATAAGGCGATATTAAAGGCGGAGTACCCGCATTTGTCTTTTGTATAACGCGGATTTTGTCTTGGAACACTAATCATCATAATCAGTGTTCCAAGACAATCGCCGAAGGGGATTACTGCCCCTGCTGGGTTACACTCGCCCTGAAGGCCCCGTCTTTTGTAATGCGTGGCCCGCCAACGCCGGTGGCATCTTTCAGCGTGCCGGAGAAAGTTCCTTCCACTGCCTGGTTGTCTATGCTTGTAATGGTAATAACGAAATCAGTGCTGCCTGCTGAAGTAAGATTAGTGTAGTAGGTGCTGTTCAGGGAAATAAGCATACCATTTCCTTTTTGGGTGGCAGCATACACGCCTGGTTTAAATGGCATGGATGCAGTGGCCAATGTAAAAGTAATTACATCGCCATTGTAACTCTGACCGGTGATTTCCATAGTAGGATAATCATTGTCCGGGTTTTCATCCGTTAAATTGGGCAAGGTAATAATGCCCTTTGGATTTTCTGAAAGATAAACCCTGTTATCCAGCTTCAATGATATAAATTTCCGTTGGCGGCTATCGTTTTTGTCCTTGTCGCAGGAAGTGCCCAGTAAAACAATGGCGCTGAGCAATACGGTAACTAATATGCGCATAGGTTATATTATAATCTGTTTTAATTAATTCGCGGCTAAATTAAACATTTAAAAAACAAAAAACGGATGCCGGTAAAGGATTGTTACACCCGGTTACCGGCATCGGTATGATCATTAAAAGTTGGATCTAGGCTTTGCGGGCGGTACGATACAGGTACCAGCCCATAAACGCAAAAAAGGCGCATCCTATTATATAGTATCCACCCTGTCCGAGGATATTTGTTAGCAGTTGTTGATTATTCAGTTTGGCAAGGATCACAGCCGACCAGTCGAAACCCGCCAGGATGGCTATAATCACGCCGGCTACCGCCCCTCCGGCCACAAGACCCGTGGCAAAGAGATTGCCCTTACCCAGCTCTTCTTCTTCCGGGGATATTTTTTTGTTGGCTTTCTTTTGCTGGTGATCAACCACTCCACGGATAGCGCCACCAACAAAGATGGGCAAAGTTGTGGATAATGGAAGATAAGCGCCTACCGCGAAAGAAAGCGAGTTAACGCCGCACAGCTCCATGGTAACAGCGAGGAACACGCCTACCAGTACAAACTGCCAGTCGAGGTTAAATGAAAGAATTCCCTTTGCCAGTGTAGCCATGAGCGTACCCTGCGGGGCTGGATAGTATGCGCTGCCGATTGCATGTTCGGTAACGCCATGCGCTATCATATCTGCCGTAGGCTTATCCAGGAACTTTACAGTTAAACCAATTACCACGGAGGAAACAATGGCCCCGATGAACAATGCTATCTGCTGGTACATGGGGGTAGCGCCTACGATGTAGCCTGATTTCAGGTCCTGGGAGGTACCGCCGGCATTTGCAGCGGCAATACAGATCATACCACCTACTACCAGCGCCATGGGCTCATACACTTTACCGGTCCAGCCAACAGCAATAAACACCAGGCAGGTGCCCATGAGCGTAGCGATGGTCATACCGGAAATGGGATTATTGGAAGAGCCGATGAGGCCTACAATGCGGCTGGATACGGTAACGAAAAATGCGCCGAATATTACCACTAGCAAACCTACCAGTAGTTTTTTACCGATGGAATCGCCGGGGAGCTGCGGCAGGAAGGCCATAAGCAGGATGAGCGCAATACTGCCAAACAGCACTACTTTCAGGCTGAGGTCCTTTTCTGTTCTTGGTACACTTCCTTTTGCATCTGCATTGGCGGGGCCATCTTTGATAGCGCCCAGGCTTCCTTTGAAAGAGGAAATGATAGTGGGGATCGTTTTTAACAGGGTGATGAAACCGCCTGCTGCTACGGCGCCCGCGCCTATTTGTCTTACGTAGGCATAATACACCGCGGAAGAATAATCGGAGAAGGTATGTGTAAGCGGGTTCCAGTCGCCCTGCCCGCCTGGTGTTTGCAGGTTGGCGAGGTAGCCTATTTTCACCAGTTGTGTAGCGATCATATCAGGCGGCAGCAATGATGCCAGTAAAGGAATGAGCGCCAGCCAGCTAAGCACGCCGCCGGCTACCAGTACTCCTGCAATGCGAGGGCCGATAATATAGCCTACACCCATATACTCCGGTGTGATATCGGCACTGATCTTGGCGGAAGGGAAAAATTTGCTGGCCTGTTTGGTCATGTATTCCGGTGTTTCGGCAATTACATGCAGGATCTTTTGCAGGATGGCATAGGCAAAAGCAAAGCCCAGGCCATAGAAGGCGGTTTTGGCAAAGTCGCCGCCCTTCTCCCCGGCTATTAAAACATCGCCACAGGCGGTACCTTCCGGGTAGGGCAGGGTTTTATGTTCTTTTACGATCAGCGATTTTCTTAACGGGATCATCATAAGGGTGCCGAGGATACCGCCGAAAATGGCCAGGATGAGTATAGTGAAATAGTTGAAGAATTGTGCGCCGCCGCCATCGCTCAGGAACAGGAAGCCTGGCAGTGTGAATACCACTCCCGCGGCTATGGATTCGCCGGCAGACCCGGTAGTTTGGATAATGTTGTTTTCCAGGATGGTGGTATTGAAGAATTTTCTTCCCAGTGTAATAGCGATAACGGCGATGGGGATAGATGCAGAAACGGTAAGACCCGCTTTCAGCGCCAGGTACACGGTGGCGGCGCCGAAAATGATGCCGAATACGCAGCCAAGCAAAATAGATTTCAGCGTAAATTCTTTCATTTGTACGCCGGGTGGAACAAAGGGTTTGAAGTTGTTATCGGGCATAAGATTGTTTATGGATTACAGG
Source organism: Chitinophaga polysaccharea (assembly GCF_902150045.1). Lineage (GTDB taxonomy): Bacteria > Bacteroidota > Bacteroidia > Chitinophagales > Chitinophagaceae > Chitinophaga > Chitinophaga polysaccharea_A. Next base: position 1,821,581 of record NZ_CABFVU010000001.1, on the reverse strand, counting down.
TAGAGATGTTATAATGAATGAATTTACTTTTAAAAAAGGAAAGGAGGAAAGTTATCCGCTTTCCTCCTTTCCTTTTTATAATAATATTGACTACCGGACACCGTGCATCCATTTTTTCAGGAAGCTGGTAGAGAGGAACAGCAGTATGGCAGCGCCTCCCGGCAGGATCACAAACACCATGAAAAACTCATAGAGGTTGTGGATGGTGAAACCTGCGAAGGTAGGGTAATGTGTAGCCAATTTAAGCTCTTGTAATTTATCCAGTTGCTGCGCAGTGGCAGTGATGGTGCCATCGAGAATACCTTTCAGGTCGATACCGTTTTGCGAAGCGAGTTGATATTTATCCAGTGTGGGTGGCAACAGTGCGCCCAGGGTACCAGCCAGTGCATAACCGGCGGCATTGGCGAGGAACCATACTCCCATGAGCAGGGAAGAGAAGCGGTGAGGCGCCAGTTTTGCTACCAGTGAAAGGCCTATGGGCGACAGGCACAATTCGCCAAGGGTATGGAAGAGGTACATCAGGATCAGCCAGCTAACACCGAGTTTTTCGTTGGGGCCGAGGCTCTTCATTTGCAGGGCGATGATAAAGAACCCGAATGCCAGCAATGCCAGCCCGATGGATTGTTTCATGGGAGAGATAGGCTCCAGGTTACGCTGTTGTAATTTGAGCCATAACCAGCTGAAAGGCAATGCAAATACGATGATGAAGATAGAGTTGGCGTTTTGAACGAAGGAAGGAGGCATATCCCAGCCGAAGAGGCGGCGATCTGTCTGATAATCAGCTACAAAGGTAAGGGAGGAACCGGCTTGTTCAAAGCAGGCCCAGAAGAAGATAACGAAGAAGGCCACGAAATAGATAACGGTGATTTGTTGTCTTTCTACTTTGGTAATGGATTTATCGGTAAGGATCAATACAGCAAGACTGATACCGGCTGCATATATAAATGGATACACCCATGATTTGATTGGGTTGGGATCGAGCGACAGGAAGTGGATACCGAAGAAGAGGACTACCATTAAAACGAGGACGCCGATAATGGCGCCGGTAGTAAATTTGGCTTTATCGGCTTCGCCGGTGGCAGTAAGAGTTTTGGAGAAATCCGGTTTACCGCCGATGGCTTCACCGTTGGGTTTTATTACGTATTTATCTTTCAGGAAGAAAAACAGGATAGTTCCTGTGAACATGGCTATGCTGGCAGCAAGGAATCCCCATTTGAAAGCGCTGACCATTCTTACACCGTCTACTTTTACGTCGCCAAGGATGGGGCAGATGAGCATACCCAGGAAGGCGCCCATGTTGATGCCCATATAAAAGATGGTGAAGGCAGAATCGAGGCGGCCATCGTTTTTGGGGTAAAGCTGACCCACCATAGAAGATATGTTGGGTTTAAAAAAGCCGTTGCCTATAATAATTATGAAGAGGGCGAGCCAAACGATCATTTTGGCTGTGTCCACGTTGGTGGCATAGAGAATGGCGCTGAGCACCATGAGCAGCTGCCCTACGCCCATTATAAAACCACCTAATATAATACAGTTCCTGTTACCGAGATACCTGTCGGAGATATATCCTCCCAGCATGGGGGTAAGATAGCATAAGCCAAGAAAGCCGCCATAGATGATAGAGGAATCTGCTTCTGAGAAAGCCAGCGCATTTACCAGGAAGAGCGTCAGCAATGCCCGCATGCCATAAAAATTGAAGCGTTCCCACATTTCCGTGGCAAATAATACTGAGAGCCCCTTAGGGTGGCCCTTCTGCGAGGCAATAGGGGACTCTTGTGCAACAGTAGTTTGCATCATAAATTGGTTAGTTTTAGCAATAGTTGTTTAGATTTCGTGAACCTTTAAATGTGGCAAGTTAAATAAAATCGTTAATCTCCGTAAAAAAATGGTATAAATGCTCATTTTTTGCGGTTTTTTGATCTTTCTTTGCACTTTCTTTCGCATCTGCATTTATTAGGCAATTCATATGAACATACTATTACTTGGAAGTGGTGGCCGGGAACACGCACTGGCCCTTAAAATGTCACAAAGCACCCTTTGCGGTCAGTTATTTATTGCACCGGGTAATGCGGGTACCGCTCAATGCGGCACGAACGTTAACATGGGTGTAAGTGAATTTGAAAAGATAAAGACCTTTTGCCTGGATAATGCGATAGACATGGTGGTGCCCGGATCTGAAGAAGCCCTGGTAAACGGGATCTATGATTTCTTTCAGAATGATCCCCTGCTGCGGCATATCCCTGTACTGGGCCCTTCAAAGCAAGGTGCACAGCTGGAAGGAAGTAAGGCTTATGCCAAGCTGTTTATGGAAAGGAATAATATCCCCACTGCTGCCTACCGGGAATTTAATGAGCAGAATTATGAAGAGGGCCTGGCCTATCTTCAACAGCACTCCTTACCAATTGTGTTAAAGGCCGATGGCCTGGCGGCAGGTAAAGGCGTGGTAATAGCGGCTTCCTATGAAGAAGCGGCAGAAGAATTTGAGCAGATGATCCGTTCCGCGAAGTTCGGAGATGCCAGTAAAACCGTGGTAGTAGAGCAATTTCTTACCGGCATTGAGTTGTCTGTATTCGCAATTACAGATGGCCACACTTATAAGATATTACCTGAAGCAAAGGATTATAAAAGAATTGGTGAAGGCGACCTTGGGCTGAATACAGGTGGTATGGGAGCGGTATCTCCCGTGCCGTTTGCAGATGCTGCCTTTATGAAAAAGGTAGAAGATGAAGTGATCCGGCCCACTATAGCGGGCCTTTCCAGGGAAGGCATTGTATATCATGGCTTTGTCTTTTTTGGCCTGATTAATGTGGAGGGTTCGCCTTTTGTGATTGAATATAACTGCCGTATGGGCGATCCGGAAACGGAAGTGGTGATGCCACGTTTGAAGAATGATGCACTGGAACTGTTCAATGCGGTGATGACCGGCAAACTGAGCGGGCAAACCATATACGCAGATGAGCGTGCAGCAGCTACGGTAATGCTGGTATCGAAAGGGTATCCTGAAGCATATGAAAAGAATAAGGTGATCAATGGTATCCCCGCGCCTACCCGCGACCAGGTGGTGTTTCATGCCGGTACCCGTCAGGAAGGCGATGAAGTGCTGACCAATGGCGGCCGTGTACTGGCTATTACATCACTGGCATCAGACCTGACCATGGCACTGGCACATTCTGTACAAACAGCGGAGCAGATCACATTTGACGGCAAGGTATACCGCCGGGATATCGGTTATGAATTCATTTAACCGTTGACCGGGATTCATTTACAGTGGGGAGGACTGGTACAGGACAATTGAAAAGCGGGACTTGTAAAGGCACAATTTTAGGCAGCAGGAACAATTAAAACGGGGTTATCCCGTTCATCTGGTCGGAGCATAAAGAGAGCTGTTACTATGCCGTTTATACAACAAATAACTTTTTTTAATATTTAGCTGTATTATTGCAAGAATATCCATTTTTTGCATCGTATATTCGTTGGAATTATTCATTTTTGCATTCTAATTTTTGACCGTATCAACAATGGGATTTTTTAATTTTTTAACGCAGGAAATCGCGATTGATCTTGGTACAGCGAACACGCTGATAATTCATAATGACCAGGTGGTAGTGGACGAGCCTTCCATTGTAGCGATAGAACGGGCTAGTGGCAAAATTGTGGCAGTAGGAAAAAAGGCCATGATGATGCACGAAAAAACACACGAATATCTTCGTACTATACGTCCCCTGAAAGATGGCGTGATAGCGGACTTTAATGCCGCTGAAGGAATGATCAGGGAACTCATAAAAATGATCTACCCCAAGAAACCTTTATTTGCACCCAGCTGGCGCATGGTGATCTGCATTCCTTCCAGTATTACGGAAGTGGAAAAGAGAGCAGTGCGTGACTCCGCTGAGCAGGCAGGGGCTAAAGAGGTATACCTGATCCATGAGCCTATGGCAGCCGCACTCGGTATCGGTATCGATGTGGAAGAGCCGGTAGGTAACATGATCATTGACATAGGCGGTGGTACTACCGGTATCTCCGTAATTGCACTGGCAGGTATTGTGTGCGACCAGAGTATCCGTATTGCCGGTGATGAATTTACTGCCGATATCATGGAAGCCCTGCGCCGTTATCATAGCCTCCTGATCGGTGAAAGAACTGCAGAACAGATCAAGATCCATATCGGATCTGCCCTGAAAGAACTGGACAACCCACCGGATGATATTCCTGTTAACGGAAGGGATCTGGTAACCGGTATTCCCAAACAGATCATGGTATCTTACCAGGAAATTGCGGAAGCCCTTGATAAATCTATCTTTAAGATCGAAGAAGCCATCCTGAAAGCGCTGGAAACAACGCCTCCTGAGCTGGCATCAGATATTTACCGCAGAGGTTTATACCTGACCGGCGGCGGAGCCCTGCTGCGTGGCCTGGATAAACGTCTTACCCAAAAAATTAAACTGCCGGTACATGTAGCGGACGATCCTTTACGTGCGGTGGTAAGAGGTACGGGTATTGCCCTGAAGCATGTAGGCAAGTATCCGTTCCTGATGCAATAAAACCATTTGTGATCCGGGTATGTTGTTATTCATCCTGTGGGAAGGAAAACAATGTATCCGGATAACCAAATCCTAAAATAGTGCGCGCTTGTGCGAAATCTAATCATTTTCTTTAGGCGATATTTTAACTTCTTCTTATTTCTGCTGCTGGAAGTGATTTGTATGGTACTGGTGTTCCAGCATAACAACTTTCAGCGCGCCGCCTATCTCAGTTCCGCTAATGACATCAGCGGGAAATTATATGATAAGTATAATAATGTCCAATATTACTTTCACCTGAAGTCGACCAACGACAGCCTGGTGAATGAGAACATGCGCCTGCACAATATGCTCCGTACCAGTTACGACAGCATGATTACCACCAACGGGATCAAAACAGATACCGTTCGCCAATACAGCGATGATACCGCACACCGTGTTATTGGCACACAGATCCGGCGGTATGAGTACTTCTCCGCTAAAGTGATCAACAACTCCATCAATAAGCCTGTTAACTATATTACTATTCACCGCGGCAGCCTGCAGGGGATCCGCCCCAACATGGGCGTTATCAGCAGCAGCGGCGTGGTGGGCGTAGTGAGAAGCGTGAGCGATAACTACGCAGTAGTGCTGTCTATGCTCTCCAAATCCAATTCCGTATCCATCAGCGCCCGCCTGGGACAGGGAAAGGAAATGGGCTCCGTACACTGGGATGGCGAAGATGCCGGTTATGCCCTGTTGAAAGATGTGCCGAAAAGCGCCAAGATACATAAGGGAGATACTGTAGTGACCAGCGGTTTCTCGGCCCTGTTCCCTGAAAACATCCCGATCGGCTATGTAGAAAGCATTGCCGTAGGAGATAAGGCCAGCACTTCGTTTACTATCCGGTTAAAATTGGCTACCAATTTCTTTAACCTGCAATATGTGTACGTGATAGAGAACCTGCTGAGAGAAGAACAACAACGATTGGAAGATTCAACGTATAAGTTGATTAAATGAGTATACTGTTAAGAAATATAATCCGCTTTGTGCTCCTGCTGCTGATTCAGGTGTTTGTGCTCAATGAAATATTGCTGCACCAGCTGGTGAGCCCCTATCTTTATATGCTGTTTGTACTGGCGCTGCCGTTTAACCTGCCACGCCCGGTGCTGATGCTCCTGGGTTTGCTGATGGGTCTTTCGCTGGATATGTTTATGAATACACCGGGCATGCATGCAGCCGCCTGCGTGTTCATTGCTTATCTGCGCCCGTTTATTATCAATATCCTATCGCCACAGGGAGGTTTTGAAACTACCCAGAAAACGCCTTCGATGACCAGTATGGGCGTGTCCCAGTTTCTCATCTATGCTGCTATCCTGGTATTCCTGCACCATACGCTTTTCTTCATACTGGAAGTATTTGGTATGGGCAACCCGTTATACCTGGTGATGAAGATCGTCTTTTCAACACTGGCCAGTCTTTTCCTGATTGTGCTGTATGAACTGCTGTTCTTTTCGAAAAAATAGCGAAAAGCTATTGTCACGGAAACCAGAACAAAGGGGAAAAGAAATAAACGATAAACAACAAAATATGGGCGCTTTTAGCTTTCTGCTTTCAGCTTTCCGCTATTTTTGTAACTTAAAATAATTCCGTCCTTAATAGCATGTCAGTATTCAATCAGCCCAGGAAAAGAGTAATACAGCTGATCATACTTGGGATGGTGGTACTGATCATCACCAGGTTATTCTTTCTCCAGGTAGTGGAAAAGAAATACGCCAAGCTGGCGGATGCCAACGCCGTGCTTCGTAAGGTCATTTACCCAAGCCGTGGTATCATCTACGACCGGCAGAACCGCAGCATCCTTGGCAACGATGTATTGTATGACCTGGTGGTTACGCCTGCCAGCGTAAAAAGCATTGATACCGGTTATCTCTGTAATATTTTAAAAATAGATAAGGAAGAATTCAGAAAACGGATCGTTACCGCCATTATTAAAAACGGGCGTGTAAGACAATCGGTTTTTGCTCCTCTCCTGGCCCCGGAAATATTCGGGCAGCTACAGGAAAGCATGTACCTTTTCCAGCCCGGCTTTGAACTGGTACCCCGGCAAATACGCTCCTACCCTTATTCAGCAGCAGCTAATATCCTGGGATATATCGCGGAAATTTCCCCCGCCATGTTAAAGGACACTGCTAATTACGGGTTGTATAACTCCGGCGACTACCTTGGATTCACGGGACTTGAAAAAACCTATGAAACGGTGCTCATGGGACAGCGTGGGATACAATACCTGATCAAAGATAATCTCAACAGGCCACAGGGATCCTATGAGAACGGGGAATTTGACAGTGCGGCGGTAGCCGGCAGGAACCTGCGCCTCTCCCTGGATATTGAACTGCAGGTGCTTGGTGAAAAATTAATGAAAGGAAAATCGGGCAGTATTGTAGCCATCGATCCGCAAACAGGTGGTATCCTGGCTATGGTAAGCGGCCCTAGCTTCGACCCCAACCTGCTTACCGGTCCTTACCGGAGCGCCAACTTCAGTAAACTGTATACAGATACTACCAAACCACTGTTTAACCGCGCTATCCAGGCTACTTATCCGCCGGGATCTACGTTTAAACCGATGATTGCACTGGTGGGGCTGGATGAAGGGGTGATCACCCCCAGTTTTGGTTACCCCTGCGGTGGCGCCTATTACGGCTGTTCGCGGCCTATCAAGTGCGAGCACCATGATGCAGGGCACGCAGCCAACCTGCGGCTGGCTTTATCGCATTCCTGTAACTCCTATTTTTCGCACGTATACCGCCTGAGTGTGGATGCAGGTAAATTCGGAGGTATCAAGGTAGGCGGTATGCAGAAATGGGCCGATTATATGAACAGCTTCGGCTTTGGTCATAAGGTGGGAATAGACATTCCCAGTGAAGGCCGGGGACTGGTACCGGATAAGAAATATTATGATGCCAGGTACAAAGGCAGCTGGAACTCCTGTACTTCTGTGTTCTTAGGGATCGGACAGGGAGAACTGCTGTTAACACCGCTGCAAATGGCTAATGCCATGTGTATTGTGGCTAACCGGGGCTCTTACTATATCCCGCATTTTGTGGCAAGCATCGACAACGACAATACCCATCTCCTGGACAAATACAAACAAAAGCACGAGGTGGCGCATATCTCTGATACCGCCTACAGTGCGGTTATTCATGGTATGACGGATGTGGTGGAAAGCGGTACCGGCCGTATTGCTCAAATTGAAGGGATTACTATCGGTGGTAAAACAGGTACCGCAGAAAACTATGGTATAGTGAATGGAGTAAGAACAAAGTTGAAGAACCATGCGGTGTTTGTGGCCTTTGCCCCTGCGGAAAAAGCTCGTATAGCCATCGCCGTGATCGTGGAGAACTCCGGTTTCGGTGCAAAATATGCAGCGCCTATTGCCAGTTTGATGATGGAGAAATACCTGAAAGACAGTATCTCCACCAAACGTCAGCCGCTGTTGAAATCAGTGATGGAAACAGTAACAATAGATCAGGCCATGCTGGCAAAATCGCACCTTGACTCATTGAATCAGAACGCAATTATTAAAAAGAATAAGCCTTAACCAATCATCGAATAAACCGATTAATCAATAATGAACCGCTCGCAAGCCAAACTGACACAAGGGATTGACTGGCCAATAGTTGGCCTGTACCTGGCATTGGTGATCATAGGCATCATGTCCATTTTTGCTGCGGAATACCGGGGGGATGATAGCGTGTGGCAGGATATACTGCACCCGAATAAAAACTATTCAAGGCAGCTCATCTGGTTTGGTGTGTCTATTGTGCTGGCGGCTATTATATGGCTAACGGACAGTAAGTTCTTTACCGCCACAGCCAACCTCATGTATGCGGGCGGGCTGTTGTTGCTGCTGCTGGTGCTGGGGATAGGTAAAGACGTAAAAGGATCGCATTCCTGGCTGGTGATCGGTGGATTCCAGTTCCAGCCTGCGGAACTGACCAAACTCTGCACCAACCTGGCGCTTGCCAAGTACCTGTCGTCGCAGGAAACGGATTTCACGAAACTACGATCGAGGCTGATAGCTGCTGCACTGGCCCTGATACCGGCGGGTATTATCATTTTGCAGGACGAAACAGGATTGGCGCTGGTATATTTTTCCTTCTTCCTGGTAATGTTTCGTGAAGGATTGCCCGGCGTGCTGCTGGTAATTGCCTTTTCGGGAATTGTGCTGGTATTGTCGGCCCTGCTGGTAGACCGAACGGTGCTCTTTATTATTTTCACGGTCATCACCGCGCTGGTCATATATTTTATGCGGCGCGAAATAAAACGAAAGCGATCGAAGCTGGCGCTGATACTGGGTATTTATGCCTTCTGCGGGCTTTTTGTAATGTTCGTGGTTCCTTTTGTATTTACCAAAGTGCTGAAGGATTACCAGGTACGCCGTATTGAGGTGATGCTGGGCAAGGAGAACGATCCTAAAGCCACCTATAATACCAGGCAGAGTATGATTGCCATCGGCTCCGGTGGTTTCTGGGGAAAAGGATACCTGAAGGGTACCCAAACCCGTTACGATTTCGTACCTGAGCAAAGCACCGACTTCATTTTTTGCACAATAGGGGAAGATTTCGGCTTTTTCGGCAGCGTTATTTTCCTGGGGATATATGTAGCCCTGCTTTTCCGGATCATTTTTGTGGCGGAGCGACAGCGATCGACCTTTACCCGCGTATATGCATACGGGGTAGCCAGTATTATCTTTTTCCACCTGGCCATTAATATTGCCATGACCATAGGATTGGCGCCGGTAATCGGTATCCCGTTGCCATTGGTGAGTTATGGAGGATCTTCTTTGATGACGTTTACCATGCTGATATTTATATTGCTCCGGTTGGATGCCGACCGCCAGATGGTGTTAAGATAGTATCTTTGCAAAATGGCACGTATCATTCCATTATCAGAAGGGTCATTTACCGTTGACGGGACCAAGAAGTTTTTTCCTTTTAAGCTGGGGACAGATAGCATGCAGGACCGCCCGCATGGTTCGTTGCTGGTGGAAATACAGCCGTTCCTGGTAATTACCGACCATGATTATATTTTATTTGACACCGGGTTGGGGTTCCGTAACCCTGATGGTGTATTGCAGATCCATCAACACCTGATAGACAATGGCATTAATCCAATAGAGATTACCAAAGTATTGATGAGCCATTTGCATAAAGACCATTCCGGCGGTGTTTCTTCCAAGGATCCGATCACAGGGGAACGTACACTCAATTTTCCCGGCGCTACCTATTATGTGAACAACGAAGAAATGCTCTACGCTGTGGAACATTCCGGCAAATCCTATTTTTCCGAAGATATTATGCTGTTACAACAGCGCGATAACGTTGTATTCACTACCGGTAATGGTACTATAGACGGGTATATTCATTATGAAGTAACCGGTGGCCACTGCCCTTATCACCAGGTATTCCTGGTGGATGAGGGGGAGGATAAAATATTTTTCGGGGGAGATGTGGCGCCGCAGATATCCCAAATGAAAAGCCGGTTTGCAGCCAAATATGATTATGACGGCAAACGCAGTATGGAGCTTCGGCAGGAATTTCTGGAGCGTGGTAAACAGGAAGGCTGGACTTTCCTCTTTTATCATGATACCAAAGAGCCTTTTGTGAAGTTTGTCTGACTCAGGGTTACGCTGATTACTTTGATTTGATCACTTTGGATTTTAAAGGATTCGGGGGAGATAATAAGATGTATACGCCGTTTGACAGCTTGTTGCTTGCAGGACAGCATACCATCAAAACGTGGGAACAACAGGGCCGGAGTTGGGCATCGTACAGTGTTTACCGTCAACAGGCGGCCCATGAGCTTTATATTCCGCAAACGGTGCTCAACCTGGTGATAGAGGGTGAGAAAAGAATGTACGATGGCAGGCGGGTACATTACCTGCAGGCCGGTGATGTGATGGTAATTCCGGCCGGCAGCCTGCTCTGCTCTGAGATATTGCCTCCCCGGCAACAATACGGGAGCATTAACCTGGTGATCCCCGATGAGATGATCCTGGCATCGCTCAAAAAGAAGGACAATAAAAACAATACTCCCGGACGGGCATTAACTACGCTCCCGGCTGGTGGCCATTGGCGTCATTTCACCTGGTCACTTTTGCGCCGGTTTAAAAATGGAAGCCTTTCCTCGCCTGGTTATCATGAGATTATTTCAGAAGCACTTCATCTTATTTCCGGTAATGAAGCAATCAGCGCAATGCTTGCCAAATCCGCTATGTACCCCCTTCCCGACGTGATGGAGAAGCTAAGCACCGGTATCGCAGAAGTACGTTTAATGGAAGAGATGGCGGCAATGGGGCATATGAGCACCGCTACACTGAAACGCCGGTTCCGGGATATTTATCACAGTTCTCCCATGCATTGGGTGCTGGAAAAGCGGCTGCAGATGGCTGGTTTCCTGCTGCGCACTACTGAGCAGCCGATCCCGGAAATAGCCTATAGCACCGGGTTTGAAGATGTGACCCACTTTTACCGGCAGTTCCGCCGCTGTTTTAAAGTAACACCGTTGCAATGGCGTAAAATGGAAACTGATCTTTTCAGCAAATAGTAGTATCCGCCGGCGGCTTATATTGTGAGAAAAAAAAGCAATGGAAAGTCTTACCCACATTGGTGAAGCCTGGGTGCAGGCCTGGAACTCGCATAACCTCGATGAAATAATGTCGCATTACGATGATGATATTATTTTTTATTCTCCCTTAATTAAAAAGATCAATAACGATCCTACGGGCCGTATCCGGGGAAAGGAGCAGCTGCGCGCTTATTTTAACAGGGGGCTGGAAGCCTATCCTGATCTGCATTTTGAGCTGTATCATATCCTGGAGGGAGTGAACTCTATAGTGCTTTATTACAAAAGCATCAACGATAAATTAAGTGCGGAGCTGATGGTGATTAATGAGAAGGGGTTGGTGATTGAAGTAAGGGCGCATTATAAATAAGTAATGGAATTGAATTGCGGGAGCGGGCTCCCGTAATTCTTTCTATGGTCTTCTTCTCGGGCCTTGTCCCATGCGGTTCATGCGTTGGGTATTGAGATGGTTGACCATAATAGTCCGGAACTCTCTTTCGCTTTTAAACACCATACCTGCTTTCCTGCCGGGGAGCACCCGCTGAAATTCTGTACTGTAGCGAGATTTAATATCCAGCAACCGTTTTTCGTACTTCAGTTCCTTATCCATATTTTTCCGGGCGGCGTCATCGGCGTTATCGGAAGCGGTTTTTTCCAGGTCTCTTTTCTGGTGGCGTTCTGCTATCAATTGTTCTACTTCATGGGTGTAGTTATTGTAAACCGGCCAGAATTTCTGGGCTTCCTCGGGAGTGAGGTTTAGTTTCTGGGACAGGTACTGGATTTGAATGGCTTTTATTTTTTCAGCTGCACTTTCGGACGCGGTTTGCTGTGCATTGCTCACCCCGGGTTGGGTGAGGAGCACAAACATTGTAATCCATATAAAATAAAAACGTTTCATCATTGTTTTTCAGGTAACACTTCCTTTGATAAATCGGTCCGTTGCAGGTATTTTTCTATAGCTTCCAGTGGAACTGCTTCATTCAGCTGGCTTTGCACCGGGGTTGTTTCCACGGAAGTTGCAAAGAAAGCATCATTATCAAAGGGATCGGTGTGGGTTTGCAGGTAATTAACAATATCCTGGTCATCCAGGGCTTCCAGCTGTTTTTCTATATTGTTATGATGGTTGTTATTATTGATGACGAACAGAAGGGCGCTGCCACCGATAAACGCGGTAAGGCATGCGGCCACGGTCCATTTCAGCCATGTAGCGGTGCGATTCCTGTGTACTGTTCGTAGTGAGTTTGCTGTACCGGGATACTCTGCCCGAAGGGATTCAAAATAGCCGGCAGGAACTGTAAAAGGTGTCGCTTTGGGTATTGCTGCCAGGAAGGGGGAAAGGGTTTCCAGTTCTTCATTTACAGCAATAAAGTCCGGCTGCTTTTCCTCCGTTTGGATCCGTTGCAGGATGGCTTTTGGCAGTTCTTCAAAATAACTGGCCGGAACGGTGACCGGGTGGCCGGGAACAGCAGGCATTGTATTGCGCAGGTCTTCCAGTTGAATTTGCTGCATGATAACGGCGGGAAGATGTTCAAAATAGTCTGCAGGTACCGTAAACGGTATATCTGCAGGCCAGTTGACGCCCGGAGCTATCTGCATTAATTCGTCTGATATGTAAGTCTGACTGTTCATATTTACTGTTTTTTAGACAGGAAACGGTATTAATAGTTTAATGTGATTTTAATGTTTTGGTAAAATTCTTTAAAGATTACTTAAAATAAATATTTGTAGAATTTATGTTCAGCCGTTGCGGATGAACTCCTCGATTTTCTTAACAGCATGATGATAAGAGGCTTTCAGCGCGCCTTCTGAGGTATCCAGCACTTTGCTCATTTCTTCGTAAGGCATTTCGTCGTAATAGCGCAAATTAAATACGAGCCGTTGTTTATCAGGTAAACTGAGGATGGCCCGTTGCAGTTTCCATTCCAGTTTGTTGGGATCAAACTGTGGGTCTGCCCTGAGTTTATTGCTTAAGCCGGTTTCCACTTCAGACAGGGAAACGGATGTTTTACGCTTCTGTTGTTCCAGGAAAGTGAGACTTTCATTGGTGGCTATTTTATAGAGCCAGGTATACAATTGAGCATCTTCCCTGAAGTTTTCCAGGTTTTTCCACACTTTAATAAAAACGTTTTGCAGCACATCATTGGCATCGTCATGATCCATTACCATCCTGCGGATATGCCAGTAAAGCCTTTCCTGGTACTTCTGGATAATAAGGGTAAACCCTTTTTCCTTTGTATCAGGTGCGCGGTATAATGCCAAGAGTGATTTATCGTCCTGTGAAACGGCCATAGGTTAAATGGTTCTAACAGGTTTTAGTTCATTGAATATAAATAAAAACCCGTTCATGAGACGCGGAGAATGGCAAAAGGTTTAACCACCTCCGGCGCGGATTTTGTCTGACGCCAGGATTTTGATGATTAGTTTGATTTTATTCTTTGGATTTTATAAAAGATTAAGGGAGATACAAGCGGATCGCTTTTATCTCCCTTAATTATAATTATCGCTAAAAAATAGAATCAAACTAATCATCAAAATCAGCGTAGTCAGTGTTCCAAGACAATCGCCGGAGGCGATCGGCTTAGGCTTGTTTCTTACGCTGCATGGCTTTTTCCGCTGCTGCAACGATATGGTCTGCATCGAGGCCGTATTTTTTCAGCAGGTCCAGGGGTTTACCGCTTTCGCCAAAGGTATCGTTGGTACCAACATACTCAATGGGAACGGGTATATGGCGGGCGGCCACCTGTGCGATGCTATCGCCCAGGCCACCGAGTACGTTATGTTCTTCAGCTGTAACGGCGCAACCTGTTTTCTTCAGGGAAGCGATCACGGCAGCCTCGTCCAGTGGTTTAATAGTGTGGATGTTGATGATTTCCACGCTGTAGCCTTTTTCTTCCAGCACTTTACCGGCTTCGATGGCAATCCAGACCAGGTGGCCGCAGGCGAATAAGGTAATATCGGTTCCTTCGTGGAGGAGCTGGGCTTTACCCACTTCAAATTTCTGGTCTTCAGGAGTAAAGTTGGGCCATTTCGGGCGACCGAAGCGGAGATATACAGGCCCTTCGTAGTCGGCTATAGCAATGGTAGCTGCTTTGGTCTGATTGAAATCGCAGGGTACGATAACGGTCATTCCGGGAAGCATTTTCATCATGCCTATATCTTCCAGGATCTGGTGGGTAGCGCCATCTTCACCCAGGGTAAGACCTGCGTGGGAAGCGCATATTTTTACGTTCTTATTGGAATATGCAACAGACTGACGGATCTGGTCGTACACTCTTCCTGTAGAGAAGTTAGCGAAGGTGGTGGTGTATGGTATTTTACCGCCGATAGTTAATCCTGCAGCGATGCCGATCATATTGGCTTCTGCGATCCCTACCTGTACAAAGCGGTCAGGAAATTCTTTAATAAATGCGTTGAGTTTCATGGAGCCCAACAGATCTGCTGTCAGGGCAACTACATTCGGGTTTTTACGGCCAACTTCCAGTATGCCTTCGCCAAACCCACCGCGGGTTTCTTTTTCATTTAGTGGTTGAATATCTTTTACCATTGTGGTCTTTTTAAAATTGAAGCGTAAATGTAAACATTAAAAAACGAGGATCCTAGTTGCTCAGTACTTTATTACGCAGGCTCACTTCCCATTGCCAGGCGGTGCGCATACTGTCTTCAATACCGATTTTGGGTTCCCAGTTCAGCTTTTCCTTTGCTTTACTGTTATTGGCGTAGATGGCAATCACATCTCCTTCTCTGCGGGGGCCGGTGGTGTAGTTTAATTTAATGCCTGAAATTTTTTCGAATGCCTTAATGGCTTCCAGTACGGTAACACCGTTGCCGGTGCCCAGGTTAAACACTTCGCAGTTGCTGGTATTCCGGTGTTCCAGGAGATACTGGAGTGCTTTGGTGTGAGCCGCAGCAATATCCATTACATGGATATAGTCGCGTACACAGGAACCGTCGCGGGTATCATAATCAGTACCAAATACGGTCATTTTAGGGATTTTCCCGATGGCGGTTTGGGTGATTACAGGAACCAGGTTGTCTGGTTTTCCCAGGGGCAGTTCACCAATAAGGGCAGACTCATGTGCGCCTACAGGGTTAAAGTAACGAAGCAGGATAGAATTGGTTTCATTTACCCGGCTATAGTCTTCAATGATCTGTTCGCCTATCTGCTTGGTGCGTGCGTAGGGCGACTGTGCCTCTCCGAGCGGGGTTTCTTCCACTACCGGCAATGCTTTGGTATTACCGTAAACCGAGCAGGAGGAAGAGAATACAAGGTTGGGGATATTGTATTCTTTCACGCATTTCAACACATTGATCAGTGAGGTGAGATTATTCTGAAAGTACATCAGGGGCTCGTTTACGGATTCTCCCACTGCTTTCAGGGCTGCAAAATGGATAACGCCAACGATATCCCGGTTTTCATGAAATACCGCGTTGGTGTCTTCCAGGTTACAAAGGTCTACTTTGTAATTGCGTACCTTTTTTCCGGTAATTTTCTCTATACCATCTAATAATTGGGTGGTGCTTCTGATATTACTATCTACAGATACCACGTCAAAACCATTATTGATCAGATCTACAATAGTATGCGCGCCTATATAGCCACAACCACCCGTAACAAGAACCTTCATGATATTTCAGATTTACGTTTATTTGATATTTCAGAAAACTTTTTGATTGAGCACTGTTTCAAGGTATGCTCCGTAGCCGCTTTTCAGCAAAGGTTTGGCTAGCTCCTTTAATTGACCGGTGGTAATAAACCCTTTGCGGTAGGCAATTTCTTCGATGCAGGCTACTTTTATTCCCTGTCTTTGTTCTATTACCTGTACAAACTGCGAGGCCTGCATCAGTGAGTCGAAGGTGCCTGTATCCAGCCAGGCTGTTCCGCGTGGTAATATAGAAACTTTTAATTTTCCGCGCCGTAAATATTCTTTATTTACGTCGGTGATTTCGTATTCACCGCGGGGGCTGGGTTGCAGGTTTTTAGCGATTTCCACTACTTCATTATCGTAGAAATAGAGCCCGGGTACGGCGAAATTGGATTTGGGCTGTGTGGGTTTTTCTTCGATAGATACCACCTTCATGTCTGCGTCGAATTCCACCACGCCATACCTCTCAGGATCGGATACCTGGTAAGCATATACGATTCCGCCTTCTGGGTTGGTGTTATGTGCCAGTTGTGTGCCGAGGCCGGCGCCATAAAAGATATTATCCCCCAATACCAGCGCTACACTGTCTTTGCCGATAAACTCTTCCCCTATCACAAAAGCCTGGGCCAGGCCATTTGGGGTTGGTTGTTCAGCATAGCTGAGGTTCAGCCCCAGCTGTTGCCCGTCTCCGAAAAGCCGCTGAAACGACGGCAGGTCATGGGGGGTAGAGATGATCAGGATATCCTTAATGCCCGCCAGCATTAAAGTAGACAGTGGGTAATAGATCATTGGTTTGTCATATACCGGCATTATCTGTTTGCTGATAGCGTACGTGATGGGGTGCAGCCGGGTGCCGGAGCCGCCGGCCAGGATAATTCCTTTCATTTACAAGATCAATTTTTGATGGTCACTAACTTGTCTCTTCTGTTTAGAAGAAAAACCGCACAAAAATAGCGGCTCTCTTTCAATTGGCGTCTTTTTTTTATAAAAAAAGCTCTCCGGCGGTTGCGGGAGAGCTTTTAAGTATGTTACAGGTCCACTTTTTAAATGAACAGGTTTACGATAAAATAGGTGACTGCAGCCAGTAGCCCGCTGATGGGAATGGTTAAAACCCAGGCCCACAGAAGGGATACGGTAACACCCCAACGAACGGCAGATAACCTTTTGGTAGCGCCCACACCCATAATAGCACCCGTGATAACGTGGGTGGTACTGGCCGGAATGCCCAGATGCTCCGTAAGGAAGAGGGTAACGGCACCGGAGGTTTCGGCAGCCACGCCTTCCAGCGGGGTTACCTTGGTGATACGTGTGCCCATGGTTTTTACGATCTTCCAGCCGCCGCTCATGGTTCCCAGCGCAATACAGGTAAAGCATGCCAGGGGCACCCAGTCGGGCATTGCCTTGAGGGTGGGGATATACCCGGCAGATACCATTGCAGCAGAGATAATACCCATTACTTTCTGGGCATCGTTACTGCCGTGGCCAAGGCTTAGTGCCGCGGAAGAGGCCAGCTGCAGGCGTTTGAACCAGCTTTCTGCCCGGTAGGGATTTGCCTTCCGGCAAACATTGACAATGATGAGTGTTATAACAAAGGCCACCACCATACCTATGAGAGGGGCCAGTACAATAAAGTACACGGTAGGCAATACCTTGTGGAAATTGATTACATCAATATTGCCACCGGAAGCAGTAACCGCTGCGCCAATAAAACCACCTATCAAAGTATGGGAGGAACTGGAGGGAATACCCAGCCACCAGGTAAAAAGGTTCCAGGTGATGGCTGCTACCAGGCCGCAAAGGATCACCTTCAGCGTAATAAACTGCTCAAATACGGAGTTGGCTACGGAATTTGCTACTTTAAATTCACCGATGTAATATTTGGCCACAAAAAAGGCCACAAAGTTGAATACTGCGGCCCAGAGCACTGCCTGAAAGGGAGTCAGTACCTTGGTCGACACAATAGTGGCTATAGAATTGGCGGCATCATGGAAACCATTGATATAATCAAAAATGAATGCCAGTATGATAATAATTACTAGTAAGGTCATGACATCAGGAGAATTAGGCGTTCAGAACTGTAATCCCCTTTATCAGGAGTACTTGATAATAATGGTTTCTATTACGTTGGCGCAGTCTTCGCACTTGTCGGTAGCGATTTCCAGCGCCTGGTAGATTTCACGCATTTTAATCAGTTCTGCCGCATTCTGCTCTGTATCAAACAGGTCGGCGATGGCCATGTCGTAGATATCATCAGCATGGTTTTCCAGGCTGTTAATTTTTACGCAGGCATCTGTAATGATGCGCATATTCTGCATATTGCGCAGTTCAGGGATAGCTTTTGCAAGTTCCAGCACCCCAAGGTGGATCAGTTCTGCCAGTTTGCGGATGCTTTCGTTGATGTAATGTACTTTATAGAGGTCCATTCTTTTGGCGGAGCCGTGGATATAATCTGCTACGTCATCCAGTGTAGCCGCCAGGTAGTGAATGTCTTCACGGTCAAACGGGGTGATAAAATTCTGTCCGAGCTCTACAAATATGCGGTGTGTGTAATCGTCGTTTTTGTGTTCCAGGCGTTCTATCAGGTGTACTTTATCCTTTCTCACAGCCAGATCCGTGGTTGCCACCAGCTCATTGAGCACGGTTGCCATCTCTACCAGATTGGAAGCTACGTCTTCAAACAAAGAATAAAATACCCGGTCTTTCGGCATGAATAGTTTAACAAAAGAATTGAAGCCTCCCATACAGTTTGTGTTTAAAATTTGCCGCAAAAATAGCTTTCAGAATCTATCCCAGCCAGTAAAAAACGTGAATTAATAATTCCTTAACACTGGATTAATATAAAAGTAATATAGCGATTTTTCCTTTGTATTGAAAATTATACTCATAAACAGGCTGCCTACAACCTGTACATACATACCTATAATGTCGGATAAACGCCCATTAGATATCGCTGTAATTTCAGATGTTCATCTGGGGATTTACGGCTGCCACGCCAAAGAACTGGTTCAGTACCTGGATAGCATTGACCCGCGGATACTGGTATTGAACGGGGATATTATTGATATCTGGCAATTCAGTAAGCGTTATTTCCCAAAGGCGCATACCAAAGTGATCCGGAAGATCCTGAAAATGATCGGGAAGGGTACGGAAGTATATTACCTGACCGGCAACCATGATGAGGCGCTCCGGAAATATGCGGGTTTTGAGCTGGGAAATTTTACGATCGATAATAAGCTGGTGCTGGAAGTAGATGGCAAACGGCATTGGTTCTTTCACGGTGATGTATATGATGTGACCATGAAAAACTCCAAATGGCTTGCCAAGCTGGGGGGCAAAGGATATGATCTGTTGATTATCCTCAACCGGCTGGTGAACCATATCCTGGAAAGTATGGGCAGGGAAAAGATGTCTTTTTCCAAAAAAGTAAAACAGGGAGTAAAGTCGGCTGTAAAATTCATCTCTGATTTTGAACAAACCGTTGCCGAAATAGCTGCGGATAAAGAGTTCGATGTAGTATGCTGCGGGCATATTCACCAGCCCCTGATCAAGGAAATGCAGGCAGGAGGCAGAACGATCACTTACCTGAATTCCGGAGATTGGGTAGAAAGTCTTACCTCCCTTGAATATAATAATCAGCAATGGGCCCTGTACCAGCATCCTGTTACCCGGAAAGGCGCTGTGCTGGCGGAAGACGACGATGATGGGCTCGACTGGGATGCTACCCGTATTATTACTTTCCCCGGCTCCTGATATTTTCTTCCTATTATTGCATTTAAATATTTTAAATATATTTATATTTAAATATTATTTTCACAAAATCATAACAAGTGCTTAATATTAAATTAAAAGTAGACTACTAAGTTTGCCAGAGAAATAATTAAGTGTGACGATAGTGGCACATTTAAATAAGCAAGAAAAACAGCTAGATGAAAGTATTGAAGTTACATCCTTTAATGACTATCTCCCTATTGCAGATGCAGATCCAGCGTTTGCTCTTTTGTAACGTGGCCGTGTATGTGCGCAACTCGCTTGCCAATACCTTTGATACATTAAAAGATGCCGGTTTTGAAGAGGACGTCCTGGTAGAGTTTCCGATCGATGAAACCCTGAGTCTGCGGGAGTTTGAAGAAGAAGTGGAAGAACGTTTTAATTTTTCACTGGAGTTGTGCAATAAGGACAACAAACCCTTCATGAACAAAAGCCAGCATTTATTTCAGATCGCCTGTCCGGCATCAGACTGGAAAACTGAGCGTGATTACCAACTGGATATTTCTCTCGATATGCTTAAAAATAATAATCGTCAGTCGCCCCAACAGAATATGTGGTAATCCTTCTCTCAGTTAACCCTGGCTATCTCTTCTTTCTATATTATACTACTGTCAGCGATCTCCTGAAAAGCTTTTTATCAATTAACATTCTGGTAATGCCCCGTTAACACTGCGGTAATGTAGTGCCAATAGTTTTGCCATCAATATTAAAACGGGCTTAAAACCGTATTAAAATCTGATTAAAAAGTTATTGTGAAAAAACTATCTTCTGTACTTATCTGGGCACTATTGCTGTGCTGCTCCTTTGCCAATGCCTCCTTTGCAGCTGATCCGGCTAAAATCACCGGTAAAGTAACCGACAAAAAAACAGGTGAAGCTATTATCGGGTTAACCGTGGTGGTAGCGGGTACAGGTAAAGGCGCGGTAACAGATGTGGATGGAAGGTACCAGATACTGGTAGATCCTGGTACCTATACCCTCGAGTTCAAATTTATGGGGTATCAGACAAAATCAGTATCTGAAGTAGTAGTGAGCACCGGCAAACCCACCTATCTTGATATTGTGATGGAAGAACGCAGTTCTAAAAGCCTGAAAGAAGTGGTGATCACCGGAACTGCGAAACAGGAAACCATCAATTCACTGCTTACCCTGCAAAAAAATACCAATACAGTAGCGCAGGTGGTATCTGCAGAAGCTATCCGCAAATCACCGGACAGAAATACCGGGGAAGTATTAAAAAGAGTATCTGGCGCGTCTTTACAGGAAGGTAAATACCTGGTTGTACGCGGACTTGCCGACAGGTATAACCAGGCGACTGTAAACGGCGCCCTGTTGTCAAGCACAGAACCCGACAGGAAAACATTTTCATTTGACCTGTTCCCTTCTAATATTGTTGAAAATATTGTAATTAATAAAGCAGCAGTACCTGAATTGCCCGCAGAATTTGCAGGTGGCCTGGTACAGGTAAATACAAAAGATATTCCTTCCGAAAACTTCCTGACAGTATTGGCCGGTACAGGCTTCAATACCATGTCGGCCGGGAAGGATTTTTACACTTATAAAGGTGGCAACAGGGATTGGCTCGGCATAGACGATGGCACCAGGAAAATGCCATCTGTTTTTCCATCTTCCAAAACAGGTTATGATCAGCTGCCAACCGCAGATAAAATTGCCGTATCCAAATCATTCCCTGATATCTGGTCGGTGAATACGAAAAACACGCCGCTTAATTCCAGCTTCCAGATTGCCGGAGGTATCAATAAAGGAAAAGAGGGCAATCGTTTTGGCGCGGTATTGTCGCTGAGCTATAACCGCAACAACCGGAATTTTGAAACCTATCGTACCGACTTTGATAACGATGGCTCAAGGATCTATAATTATAATGATAAAAAATCCACGCAGAACGTATTGTGGGGCGGGCTGGCCAACTTATCTTACCAGTTCGGCAAGAATAAGATCAGTTTTAAAAACCTGTATAGTGTGAATTCTACCGTGGCAACCACGGTGAGAAATGGTAACGATATTCCTTCCGAAACAGATGTACGCGCTTATGAGCTGGGCTTCAACAGCAACCGCATTTACACTTCACAGTTATCCGGTGAGCATTTCTGGGAAAAGGCGAAAGTGAAAATCAAATGGAACGGCAGTTACACCAATATGAAACAGGACATACCGGATCTGCGCCGCTTAGGTTATAACAGCAGTGCCGGCAAGGACGATTTCTATGCCAATATATCCTCCGGTGGCTCCGCTACCCTTACCGGTTCCGGCCGTTTCTATTCCAAACTGAATGATAATATTTACGGTGGTATTCTGGATCTGAGCAGGTTTGTAAAGATCGGAGGCCGGCAACAACAGATAAAAGCAGGTTACCTGGTTCAGAGCAAGGAACGCAGCTTCACCCCACGGGCGTTGGGTTATACTCTTTTTGACGCCAGCGATCCTTATGCACATGACCTGGTGCGTTTGACCCCTGATAAAATATTTGCGCCTGAGAATTTTACCGACCGCTTATTGCGGATGGATGAAATTACCAATACACCGGATGCTTATGGCGCCAAAGGTTTGCTCAATGCAGGGTACCTGCAATTCGACAACAGTATTTATGACAACTGGCGCCTGGTATGGGGGGTAAGAGTGGAAAATTTTGACCAGTCAATAAAGTATAATCAGAATGGACCGCAGAATAACAAAACTACAGTAACAGACATCCTGCCCTCTTTGAACCTTACTTACCTGCTGAATGCCAAAACCAATATCCGCTTCAGTGCATCCCAGACCGTTATCCGGCCAGAGTTTCGTGAACAGGCACCGTTTGCCTTCTACAACTTTGACCTGATGGCCACTGAATCAGGTAACTCCAACCTGAAAAGAAGCAAAGTGACCAACGTGGATTTGCGCTATGAGCTGTATCCCCGCTCCGGTGAGGTATTAACCATTGCAGGTTTTTATAAGCACTTTGATTCTCCTATTGAAAGATTCTATAACAGTGGCGCGGGTTCTGTAGGATTAACCTATCTGAACGCTCCAAAGGCCAACAGTGCCGGGGCGGAACTGGAGTTCAGGAAGAATCTTGATTTCCTCAATCCAAATAATGCTGCATTCTGGCACTCATTTACCGTGTTTTCCAATGTTGCCTATATCTATAATAAAGTTTCCTTTGAAAAGGATAAGGTGCTGAAAGACCGGCCTATGCAGGGCCAATCGCCCTACGTAGTGAATGTTGGATTACAGTTTGAAAAAGAAAGCACCGGTACTGTAGCAAACGTATTGTTTAACCGCATTGGCAGAAGAATTTTCATTGTAGGTAACGACACCGAACCCGATGTATATGAAGCGCCAAGATCCTTACTGGACTTCATGGTGTCTCAAAAAGTTTTCCGTAAAGGAGAAATTAAGCTGACTGTTAGCGATATCCTGAACCAGTCGGCCAACTTCTACCAGGACAACAACGACAATGGCAAGTATGATAAAACATCAGACTTTCTGAGAATAAGTACCAAAGGTGGCACTAACGTGAATCTTTCTTTCTCTTACAAATTCTGATAAAGAGAGGATTAATAATAAGGAATAATAGATTTTAAAAACTGCATTTAATTTCAATCCATCTGACATGAAAAAAATTCTGTTTCCTGTAATGTTCTTAGCTGTGATCATGGCTTCATCCTGTGGTAAAGACGATGATCCTACAACTCCGCCGCCAACGCAGAATGTAGACATGACGAAAGCTACAATTGAAAGAACCAGCAATAACAGTGAGTTTAAGGAAGCGCCTGAAACACTGCCAAAACAGATCACAACCAACACTGTTTTGAAAACCGGTAAAACTTACCTGCTGACTGATTTCACTTTTGTATTGAATGGTGCAACTATTAAAATAGAGCCAGGTGTTACCATTAAAGGATCTAAGTCGCCAAATAAAGGTGCGCTGATCATTACCAGGAATGGTAAGATTGATGCACAGGGTACAGCTGCTGCTCCGATCGTGTTTACGTCAAACCAGGCTACGCCTAACAGCGGCGACTGGGGTGGTCTTATCCTGCTGGGTAACGCACCAAACAATGGCGCTAAAGATGGTGTTGCCGGTTTACAGGCCGTTGAAGGTGGTGTAAATGAAACTGCTACCGGTTACGGTTTACATGGCGGAACCAAGGCCGATGATAATTCAGGTATATTGAAATATGTAAGGATAGAATATCCTGGTATTGCTTTCGCGGTAAACGATGAGATCAATGGTGTCACTTTTGGCAGCGTTGGTTCCGGTACAACCGTTGACTATGTTCAGGTAAGCTATTCAGGTGATGATTCTTTTGAATGGTTTGGTGGTACAGTGAACTGCAAACACCTGATCTCTTATCGTGCTACCGACGATGATTTCGATACAGATAACGGTTTCTCCGGAAAGATCCAGTTTGGCCTGGTACTGCGTGACGCAGCGATCGCTGATTTTGGTCCAAGCGGTGCTTCCAACGGATTCGAGTCTGATAACGATGCAGATGGTACTACCAAAACTCCGCAGACTTCCGCTATCTTCAGCAATATGACCATCGTTGGTCCTTATGCTAATGCTACTGCAGCTACTACTGCAGCTCCTTACAAAAGAGGTGCGCATATCAGAAGGAACAGTAAAATATCGATATTCAACTCTGTATTTGTAGGATGGCCTGTTGGCTTGTTCCTGGATGGTGCACTGACAGAAGCCAGCGCAACTTCCAATGCACTTGAGTATAAAAATAACACGATTGCAGGTTGCCCGCTGGTAGTAGCTCCTGGCACCGCAACGTTTAATTCACAGACCTGGTTCAGTACTGCAGCATTTGCCAATCAAACACTGGCTGCTATTGCCGATGTAAAACTGACCAATACAGGTTACACTACTTTTGATCCAACTCCTGCAACTGGTTCTCCCTTGCTGGCCGGTGCGGATTTCAGTAGCGCAAAATTAGGTGGTGGTGCCTTTACAACTACTACCTATGTTGGTGCAGCAGCTGCAGGTGATACCTGGTTTAAAGGCTGGACCAAATTTGTGAACAAGTAGTATTTATTTAAATTTCATAAACTGTAATCTTAGGCCGCCCGGGTTTTTACCCAGGGCGGCTATTTTATTATCTTCCAAGTTTAGCCATATATTTTTCCGGCGCTTTTTCAAACACATTTTTACAGGTAGCGGAGCAGAAATGGAGGGTATCTGTTTTATACACAGCCCATTCTTTATAACTGGTGTCGTAGGGCATTTCACAAACGGGGTCCGGGAGCTTATTGTTTACTGTCGTCACAGGCGCTTCGGTGGCCGCAGGAGCGGTAGTATTTTCTGCGGGTTGCTGCTTTTGTGCGCAGGCAAACAGGACCAGGGTGCTACAGGCAAAGAATATGTATTTCATATGTAAGTTTTTAACGAAGGTATAGATAAAAAAGAATTACGGATTTGTTGGAAGATGGGCAGGTTATTCATCTTTCAGCAAATCCGTAATTCAGTATAAGTTACTGTTAAAATTATTACCAGATCACTACACGCTCAGTTTCCGGCAATACCATTTTACTGCCCGGAGCGCAGCCCCATGCAGCCTGGAATTCAGCCAGGTGAGGCAGCGGTCCGTTAATGCGGAATCTTGCAGGTGAGTGCGGGTCTGTCTGGATCTGGTTGCGCAAAGCGGCATCTGTGATGTTGCCATGCCATACCTGTGCCCAGCCCAGGAAGAAACGTTGCTGCCAGGTAAAGCCATCAATAGGTTTGGGCTCACCTTTACCTTCAAATGATTTTACCAGGGCATGATAGGCCAGTGTTAAACCACCGAGGTCGGCTACGTTTTCACCAATGGTTAATGCACCATTGATTTTGAAACCAGGTAATGCTTCAAGGCCGTTGAAGTAGTCGATATAGCGTTTAGTGAGCTTGTCGAAATTTTTGCGGTCGGCTTCTGTCCACCAGTTCTTCAGGTTACCCTCTGCATCGAACTGGGAACCCTGGTCGTCGAAACCATGTGTAAATTCGTGACCGATAACTGCAATGATGCCGCCATAGTTAATGGCATCATCTGCGTTAGGGTTGTAAAAAGGCGGTTGCAGGATACCGGCAGGGAATACTACTTCGTTATTTAACGGGTTATAGTAGGCGTTCACGGTTTGTGGTGTCATGCCCCATTCGCTTTTATCTACCGGTTTACCTATCTTATCTACATTTTCTTTGTGCACGTATAAGCTGGCAGCTATTACGTTTTCCACCAGTTTTCCTTTTTCTATGTTAATGGAAGAATAGTCTTTCCATTTATCGGGGTAGCCGATTTTGTAGGTAAAGGAAGCGAGTTTTTTGTGTGCCATTTGTTTGGTAGAATCGCCCATCCAGGTGAGCTTATCGATTCTTTCTCCATAAACTTTGCGCACATTTTCGATCATTTCAGATACTTTCTGTTTGCTGCTTTCCGGGAAGTATTTCTTGGCAAAGAGTTTGCCCAGCGGCATGCCCATTTTCCCGTCGGTAGAACGGATAGCACGTTCCGGCCGGGTTTTCTGGGATTTTTTACCTGTCATTACCGTACCGAAGAAGTGAAAGTCTTCATTATCGAAGCTGGCAGGCAGGTAGCTGGCAAACTGGCTGAGCAGTTGCCATTTGGTGTATGTTTTCAGTGTTTCAAGCGGAGTAGCTTTCAGCAGCCCGTTGGCTTTGGTGAGATAAGCTTTGTTCTGGAGTACGAGGGTATCGGTTTTGATATCCTGTTTAGCGGCGAAGTTGTCCCAATCGAAATCAGGAGCCAGTGTTTTCAGTTCGGAAAAAGCAGCCCTGTTATAGGTTTTAACAGGGTCGCGAAGCTCTACATTACTGAGCTGGATGGCGGCGAGCCTGGTTTCAAAGCCGAGGATGGTTTCACCTGCATTGGTTTCAGGGAAACCAGCCAGTTTAAACATTTTGTCGACATGACCAACAAATTCGCTGCGTACATTTTTAGTAGCGGAATCCTGTCTTTCATAATAGCTTTTTTCACCAAGACTCAGGCCGCCCTGTCCCTGGTAAAGCACATTCATTTTGCTGTTTTTGGCATCTGCATCAGCGCCGAAACCGGTAAAGGTAGATACTCCGATCTTCTGGAGCTCACCGGTTACGCTGGCCCAGTCGGCCAGTGTTTTGATGCCTGCAATCTTATCCAGATAGGGTTGCAGCGGGGTGATACCACGTTGCTCAATGGTAGCGGTATCCAGGAATGAGGTGTAGTAGTCGGCGATCTGTTGTTCTTCTGTGCCTTTTTTCAGGTCTGTTTTGCTGGTAATTTCGGCAATGATCCCTTTGAGGCGTACTTCCTTGTTTTCTTTATCGAGTACGTTAAATGCGCCCCAGCGGCTTTCTGTAGAAGGAATAGGGTTGTTCTTTTTCCAGCTTCCGTTTACATAATTGTCAAAATCATCACAGGCTTTGTAGGAAGAGTCGATATCAGCCAGGTTGAAAGCGGGCACCTTCGTGGTGTCGGCCGTTTCCGCCTGCTGCGAGGAACTGTTGGAATTGCAGGCTGCAAATGTAACCATGGCAGCCAGCAACGGTAGTTTTACCGCATTGGATTTGTTCATATTTAAAACAGGTTTAGTAGCCTAAGTTATGGAAAACGGGTCAGGTTGCATGAAAGGAATTTTATGAACGGCAATCCCGGCCATGATGGCAGTTGCTGATCAAATCCCGGAATCTCTGAATAATTAGGTAGGTTTGTGTTACGTAAATTAACATATAAATGGATTTCAGGTTTAAATTGTACAGGGTTACTACGGCAGCAGCATTAATGATATCCGGCATTTTCACGTTCATGCTCTTATCCAGCATACTTTTCCTGGGAACGAACTTTGGAAGTATTATTTCCCTATTATCGATGGGCGCCTGTTTTATCCATAGCGTTTTATCGTTATATCTTCAGCGGAGCCTGCTGTTGCCGGAAATACCGCTGAAAGAAAGTACGCCGGGTGGCATGAGATTTATGGGTACAATAGGCCTGGTATTTTCTATCCTGATCATTTTATCGGGGCTTACTATTTTACTGGTTTCCCCTGAGCAGATGAAAGCAGAGATCGGGAATTTACCAGCGGATCAACAAGAAACAATTAAACAAACCATGGTAGGGCCTATCGGCGTTTTCCTGCTGGTGATGGGAAGTTTATTTGTGCTGAATATTGTGCTGTCGTTCCGCTATCTCCGCCAGTGGCTTCAGTTGCATGGCGGCAGACAAAGGGACGATGAAGAATAAAAACAGCGATTATGGAAAAGAGGGACATATCCAACAGGGACGATATTGTATTACTGGTGAACAGCTTTTATGATAAAGTAAAGGAAGATGGCCTGATTGGCTTTATTTTTAATGATATAGCGAAGGTTGATTGGACACGTCACCTTCCCACTATGTATAATTTCTGGGAAGGACTGCTGCTGGATGGAGGTAATTACAAGGGCAATGTAATGGACCCTCATTTTAAACTGAACAGGCTGATCCCGTTGGAGCCAGCCTATTTCGACCGCTGGCTGCAGCTGTTCGAAGCTACTGTGACGGAAAATTTTACAGGTGAAAAAGCTTCACTGGCGGTAACCCGGGCCAGGTCCATCAAGGGCATCATGCTGTTTAAAATGGACCAGGTAAATCGCCCGGGTACCGATAATCAAATTCCGCTCGTTAACCCGGGCAATAAACAATAAACCAACAAGTGTAGTATGCAACCATTAGCGGAGCGGTTAAGGCCGGTAACGTTGGATGAACTGGTGGGGCAGGAACATCTTACCGGCAAAGACAGTATTTTAAGAAAAGCAATAGAGCAGGGAATGATCCCTTCCATGATCCTGTGGGGTCCCCCGGGAGTCGGAAAAACTACGATCGCCAACATCATTGCCCATACCTTACAGGTGCCTTTTTATACGCTCAGCGCCATATCGGCCGGTGTAAAGGAAGTAAGGGAGGTAATAGAGATGGCCCGGCGGCAGCAACACGCAGTATTATTCATCGACGAGATCCACCGGTTTAATAAATCTCAGCAGGACGCATTGCTGGGCGCAGTAGAGAAAGGGATTATTACCCTGATAGGCGCTACTACGGAAAACCCCTCCTTTGAAGTAAATGCGGCGGTATTATCCCGCAGCCAGGTGTATGTATTGAAACCGCTTGGCAACGACCAGCTGATGCAGTTACTGCAACAGGCAATGGAGCGGGATGAATGGTTGCGCAGTAAACATGTGGAAATAAAGGAAACCAGTGCGCTGTTTAATATTTCCGGCGGAGATGCCCGTAAACTGCTTAATCTTTTTGAACTGGTGGTAACCACTCTACGGGAAGATCCCCTGGTGATCACGGATCAGAAAGTAATGGATATTGCACAGCAACGGGTAGCCATATATGATAAGGCAGGGGAACAGCATTACGATATTATTTCAGCTTTTATTAAATCCATCCGGGGAAGTGATCCGAATGCAGCGTTGTACTACCTCGCCAGGATGATTGATGGCGGGGAAGATGTGAAATTCATTGCACGCCGTTTGGTGATCCTGGCTTCAGAAGATATTGGCAACGCCAATCCCAATGCGTTGTTACTGGCCACCAGCTGCTTCCAGGCGGTAAACCTCATCGGCTTCCCGGAATCAAAGATCATCCTGTCGCAATGCGTTACCTACCTGGCTGCTTCTGCCAAAAGCAATGCAGCAGTGACAGCTATCAGCGCCGCGCAGGCAGTGGTGGCTAAAACCGGCGACCTGCCGGTGCCGTTGCATATCAGGAACGCCCCTACGAAATTAATGAAGGAAATGAACTACGGCAAAGGTTATGCTTATGCGCATGATTATGAAAATAATTTTGTGTTACAGGAATTTTTGCCGGATGCTATTAAGGGCACAAAGTTCTATGAACCGGGAAATAATGCCCGTGAAAATGAGCTGAGGAATTACCTGAAAAATTTGTGGAAAGAGAAGTATAATTATTAAAGAGTACCTGGTTTATTTGAAATGCAGCACACTCCCTTTGAAGTAATAACTAACCTCGGCTGTTGAAGCGAGGCTCTCAAGGAAGTCCTGCAGTTTCTTTTGTTTGTTAATAACGCCGGTAAAACATTTTTCTCCTACTGCGGGGTTGTCCATTACTATTTCAACATCATACCAGCGCTGAAGGGTGAGTGCAATTTCATGAACAGGTGTATTGGAGAATATGTATTGGCCTTTCATCCAGGAGAGCACCTGCCGCTGATCGAAGGGAGCAACCTTTACAGGTGAGTTGCCGGACAAACTGGCCTGGTATCCTGGTTTCAAGCTTATTGTTTGAGCTGAGGTGTGCATGTTTACGTTTCCTTCCACCAGGGCCACTTTTACTATAGCCGGATCATAGGAGTTGATGTTGAAGGAAGTGCCCAATACCTCTATGGCTGCGCCGCCGGGCAAATGCACGATAAATGGTCTTGAAGCGTCTTTGGCTACCTGCAGGTAGGCTTCTCCCCTGATATCTATTTCACGGATCTTACCGCTGAAGTTTACAGGGAAATGTGCGGTGGTAGCAGCGTTCAGCCAAAGAATGGAACTGTCTGACAACTTAACCTGGTAATCCATCCCCGGAGGAACACTGATGGTGCTCCATTGGTTGCTGGCGCCGCCCTGCAGTGTCAATGTTTTACCATTGTTATGAAGGTGGGCATCTCCGGCCACAATGGCTTCATTGCCACCGGCGCTGAGATCAATTTCTTTTCCGTTATCTATCTTCAGAAGAATAGCTTTGGCAGGGGTAGTAGCCATGGTTTTTCCCGGAGCGGCCGCCTGGGGCAAACGGAGGTACACTACTGCCGCTATTACTGCGGCAGCAATACCGGCAGCAATGCCTGTATACCTGATGATCCTTTTCCTTCCTGCTTTTTTCAGCTCCCTGTTAAGGTTTTCCCATTCTTCGCCGGTATCCAGTTTTTCCATCAATTCCTTTCCTTTACCAACGGAGAAGAGTTGCTGCATTTCCTCCCACATCAGCTGCACATCTTCCTGTTCCGAAATCAGGCGCTGCAACAGCAGCTCGTCTTCCGGATCAATATGATTGTCCAGTTTATCTATCATCAGGCTCTTTATTTCTTCTGCAGTATGGTCCATATATTTTGAGATCAAAGCATTTTCTTTCTTAAAAATTGCAGTGCGCGCGATAATACCGTTTTAACAGTATTAATGCTTACACCTAATTCTGCGGCTACATCAGTGCGGCTCTTTTTTTCTATATAATACAACTGGAAGATCCTGGCAGTTTTAGGTGGCAGTTTCCCGATAGCTTCCAATAAATGATCAGCCCTTTGCTGATATTGCACAGCCAGGTCTTCATCTCCCTGTACTTTTATTACAGCCGTATCTGCCTGTAAGGCATACCGGTACCCAAGTTCCTTTTGTTCCCGCGACTTCTCTGATTTTTTTAAATTAAGGCAACGGTTACGGACGCTTTGCGTCAGATATGCTTTTATGGAAGTGATATCCTCCAGGGTTTGCTTATGCCACAGGTCTATAAATATTTCCTGTACCACATCTTTGGCCTGCTGTTCATCTCTCAGCAGGTAAAATGCCTCCATTACCATTCTTCTGTAATGAATGGAAAATATTTCACCAAATGCGTTCTGATCTTGTTCTGGCATTTTGTAGCAGCAATCTAACGTGAAACAGGTTGGAATTTATCTTACAAACCTAAACAAAAAAAATATTCAAAACAGCACAAAAAATTTGTCACCCGTTACAGGAAAAAGTTGTCTATAGTTCAAATTTCACGTACTTGAAAAATTGATAACGCATGCCACACTATGTACGAGGTGCTCTTATTCTTCTATTGTCATGTTTTTCTATTATCGCGGCCAGTGGCCAGTTACCGGCAGATAAGATTTCATTGAATGTCAGGAACGTATCATTAAAAGAAATTTTTAATCAGATCACTGCAAAAACAGGGTATGACCTTTTTTACAGTAACCAGCAGATCAACGACCAGCAAAAGGTATCGCTGAACCTGAAAGATGCAGCCCTCCAGGAAGTGCTTAAAGCAGCCCTGGGTAATAGTTTTACCTGGCAGTACCGGGACAGGGTGATTTACATTAAGAAAAAGGACATTCCCGTTCCGGACTCCACCCGCATTGTTGCAGCATCAGCAGATACGGTAACACATATTTCCGGGAGGATAACGGACCAGAAGGGCGAGTTGCTGCCTGGCGCTTCCGTGAAACTGAAGGGCACCGACAAAGGCGGGGTAACCAACGAAAAGGGGGAGTTTAGTATCCCGGACGTTACGCACGGAACGGGTGTGCTGGTGGTATCCTATGTTGGGTTTCAGAGCCGGGAAGTGGCTGTAAGGAACCGTTCGCAGATCAATGTAAGCCTGATGGGCGAAGGATCTACACTGAACGATGTACTGGTAATAGGGTATGGAACAGTGAAGAAGAAAGATGTGACCGCATCGGTATCTTCTATTTCAAAAGAAGCGATGTCGGAGCGGACATTGTTTTCCCTGGCGGATGCCATGAAAGGTAAAGCGGCAGGGGTACAGATCACGCAGAACGACGGCACACCAGGGTCCGAAAGCACCATCCGCATCCGCGGTGCAAGCTCTATCAGCGGCGGAAGCACGCCACTATATGTGATAGATGGCGTGATGCAGGAAAATGCCAATGATATCAACCCGGGTGATATTGAGTCCATAGAGATCCTGAAAGATGCCTCCGGTACGGCTATTTACGGCGCCAGGGGCGCCAACGGGGTGATTATGATCACCACCAAAACCGGGAGGGCAGGGAAAACAGTAGTGGAGCTGTATACCAATACAGGCTTCCAGACGCCCGGTCGCCTCGTGGGGGTAATGGACGCATCTGAGTATGCACACGCCCGCTACCTGGCTACTGCCTATACCTATACACCGGCAGATGCTGCAGATCCCAATAAACCGGCTACAGAGCTTACCGGCTATACTTATTTCCGGGATGCCCCGTTAGGCAGTCCTGCCGGGTTCTGGGGAGTAGCTACTGATCAAACGTATCACGACTGGTACAACTACAACAATCCAGACTCTGTAAATACAGATTGGCAAAAGGCCATGTTCCAGAACAGCGCAGTACAGGAATACCGTATCAGCGCTTCCGGGGGCTCAAAAGACACGAAATTTTCTTTTATGGGAGGTTACCTTAACCAGGGAGGTTTAATCGTTTTTAGCGGCTATGAGCGCTTTAACGGGCGATTTAATTTCCAGCAGAAGTTATCGCCGGCAGTAACCCTCACCAGTAACATTTCCGGCAGCCGTACCACCATCAACGGCTTCATCTCAGGCTCGCAGAATGGCGGCATCACCTCAAACGCGGTTATCACCAGCATGTTCAGCCAGCAGCCGGTAAAGCCATTGTCATTTTCAGATATTGAAGATAATGAAGGCGTGGAAGGCTACATCAGCACCAACCCCTATTCGCTGGCAAAGAATGTTACCAACAAAAGATCTAATGCTGAATGGGTAACCCGTTTGGCACTGGACTGGAATATCAATAAACACTTTACCTTCCGCACCACGGGTAACTACTCCGCGGTAAATACCAATACAGACGCCTATTATCCCAAAAATACCTCTTCCGGCGCGAAGTATGATGGGCGTGCCGTACTGGCAAGAGGTGCTACCGATAAACTCATGAATGAAAACCTGCTGTATTATAAAGGCAATATAGGCAGGGACCATAGTATTAATGTGATGGGCGGCGCCATCATTGAACAGAATAAAACGAGCCTTGTTACTGCAGAAAACCAACATTACGATATTGAATTACTGGGCCCTTACGGCCTGGGAAACGGTACGGTACCTGTAATACCTACCTATAACATCACCAAATGGACCATGGCCTCTTTTCTGGGGCGTGCGGAATATAATTACAGACAGAAATATATGGCCACACTCACCATGAGAGCCGATGGCTCCTCCCGTTTCAGCAAAGATAACAAATGGGGCTACTTTCCTTCCGCCGCCATAGCCTGGAGAGCCAGTGAGGAAAAATTCCTGAAACAAGTACATGCCATCAGTAACCTGAAGTTCCGCGCCAGCCTGGGGCAAAGCGGCAATACCGCCATCCCGTCTTACCTCACCTTATCTACTATCACCACTTACTTTTCCCCGATGGATGGCTATGTGCCGGATTTCGGAGTGGTGGTGGAAAGACCGGAAAATCCCTCCCTGAAATGGGAAACCACCACGCAGGTAGATGCAGGTATAGACCTTGGGTTATGGAATGATAAGGTAAATATTACGGCAGACTGGTACCTGAAACGCACAAAGGATCTGCTGATAGAACAAATAACTCCCGGTTACAGCGGTTACAGGAGCGCATGGAATAATCTCGGGTCCATCCAGAACAGCGGGCTGGAATTCAATATCAGCTCTCCGCTGGTCACCCGCGCGCAATTCGGCTGGAACCTGGATGCCAACATCGGCTTTAACCGCTCAAAGGCCCTGGAAATAGGGCCTGACCTGGGGCTTGATCCCGGCGTGGTTTCAGGGATAGGCACTACCGCTATTATCCGGAACGGGCAGCCTATCGGGCAATGGTTCGGATACCAAACCAATGGTATTTTTCAGTCGCAGGCTGAAATAGATGCCTCCGGGCTTACAGTGATCAATGGCCAGGCCATCACTAAAATACGGCCGGGCACCAGGAAGTTTATTGATCAGAACGGCGATGGGATCATCAATACATCCGACCGGGTAGTACTTGGAAAAGGGCAACCTTCTTTTACCGGGGGGCTTACCAACTCTATCCGCTATAAGGCGTTTAACCTGAATGTAGTAGTGCAGTACAGTTATGGCAATAAGCTGTATAATGCCAACAGAGTGGCAATGGAAGCAGGAAGGAGCACCAATAATATGTCGAAAGGATCAGTAAATGCGTGGAGACCTTCGTTATATGATATGACTTCAGGCGCGTTGGTGGAAAAGGGAAACCCCAATAACAGCTACCGTATGCCCGGCAGCCCGGAAGAATTGCTGATGTTGTCGGACTGGATTGAAGACGGCAGCTTTATCCGCCTCAGCGATGTAACATTATCCTATCACTTCAAGGCGCGGCAGATAGCCAATGTAACGCTTTTTGTAAGCGGGAAGAATCTTTGGGTAGGTACAAAATACTCTGGTTATGATCCGGAGGTAAATACCCGTCAGGGCGGATTCGGAGACCTGATGCCATCGTTGGATTATGCCTCCTATCCACGTTCCAGGGTGTATTCATTTGGTTTAAAAGCTCAATTCTAAATGATTATGAGATCAGCTATTATACTTGCGTGTGCAATTGTATTCTTTTCTTCCTGCAAAAAATTCCTGGAAGAAAAACCGCAGACCCAATATACAACGGATAACTTTTTTGTAGATAAAGCTACATTGGATGCGGGCATTGTAGGAATGTATTCTTCTGCAAAAGACCTGTTCGGTGTATATACCAATACCCCGCTGTTCATGACGGAAATAGGAACCGATGAAGCTATGTTCAAAGGCACTTCAGGCGTGCGTTTCAATTTCGATCGTTACACCTTCTCTGTAAGTGAAGGATCGATCTATGAGTATTGGATCAGGCATTATGAAATTGCGGCAAGGGCCAACATTGTTATAGATGCTGCTGCTAAACTTACCACTATTTCAGATGCCGACCGGAAAGTGATTACAGGAGAAGCCCGCTTTATACGCGCTTTTGTATACTTTAGGCTGGTACAGGCTTTTGGTGATATTCCCATTATAGATAAACCTATCAGCGGCAAGTTTGATTATGGTCTTCCGCGGCGGCCGTTAAAAGAAGTATACGATTTCATTCTCAGTGATCTCACCTTTGCTGCGGAGGATGGTGTGCTTACAACACAAAAAACAAATGACGGCCATGCCAATCAGTGGGCGGCTAAAGCATTACTGGGAAGGGTTTATCTCACAATGGCGTCTGCAAAGGAAACAGCGCTTACCAAGCAAACCGGTAAGGTAGACGGCTACAAAGATATTGAGATGGACGTAAAAGCCCTGTATACAAAGGCATGGAAAACACTAAAAGATATAAAGGATAATAGTGGCGCTGATCTGCTGCCTGTTTACGGGGATGTGTTTAAAATCGAGAACAAGAATATAAACAGGGAATCGTTGTTTGAGCTGCAGTTCAGCTCAGTAGTTCCTTATGGCACACAATGGACCAAAGAATATGGTATGGCCTATACAGGGGGAATGGTGAACGGGAACCCGCTCTACTATACCAATTCCATGGCCGGTGTGAATAACCTCGTGTATGTGCCGAAATTTTATACCTACTACAAGAAAAGCCTGAAGGATGTGGATTACGATAAAAGAAGAGTATGGAACCTTTCCGATTCTATGATCAATGTGGCTAATAATGCACCTTCCAAATTAACGTATATCTGGACTTCCCCTTATACACCGGATGCCTATAACCAAACAATCCTGGGGCGTTGCGGCGTTACTAAATACCGCTGGGGCGCCAACTGGCAAACCACTTCGCAGTACCTGTATTCCAATTGTCCTAATAATGTGATAGTGCTGCGGTTTGCAGACGTGTTGCTGATGTTTGCAGAAGCGGATTATAAAATGAACGGGACTATTTCCGCAGAAGGACTGGCCGCTATTAATAAAGTACGGCAACGCGCCCGTGGCCTTAATGCCAGCGGCGCTCCTATTACCGCTACCGAAACTCCGGGCTTCAATGATTACACCGCAGCGGATATCACCACAGATGAAATATTGATGGAGCGTGCCCGTGAACTGTGCTTTGAATTTCAGCGCTGGTTCGACCTGGCGCGCACCGGCAGGTTTGAAGTATTTCTGAAAAAGAACCGGGATCCCGCAAATACAAAAATTGTAAATACGGCTACCAGCTTTGACCCGGCAAAACATTACCTGTTCCCTATTCCGCAATCCGAAATAGATCTGTCTACCAATAAAGAAAATTTTAAACAAAACCCGAATTATTAAGATGAAAGTAAGAAGCGTATTAATCAAATGGGTCATTGGAATGATCTTCCCGTGTTTCGTAATGGCCGGCAATAAGGCGCCACAGGCGTACGATGTGGTAGTGTACGGCGGTACGGCATCAGGCGTGATGGCAGCTGTTGCCGCTGCCCGCGAAGGGCTTAAAGTAGCTATACTTGAACCTAAAAAACATCTGGGCGGTATGGTGTCAGGTGGCCTTTCAGCAACTGATCTCGGACGTAAAGATGTGATCGGCGGATATGCCAAAGAACTGTACCAGCGCTGTGGTAAATATTATGGTCTGACAGATACCGTGGCCTGGTTTCCTGAACCGCATGTGGCAGAAAAAATATTAAATGATATGGTGAAAGAAGCTAATGTCGCTGTATTTATTGATCACCGCCTGAAGGAAAAGAATGGTGTGAAAAAGAAAGAAGGTAAGATAACCGAGATCACCATGGAAAACGGCGCCTCCTTTTCCGCCAAAGTATTTATTGACGCTACCTATGAAGGTGACCTGATGGCGTTTTCCGGTGTATCCTATATTGTTGGCAGGGAAGCGCAGAGTGAGTATGATGAATATTCTGCCGGTATCCGCGAAGGGTCCGGAACCAGGAGCGCGTATGAAAACGGTAAGTTGTTACCAGGTATTCAGCCTGCGCCTCCGGGCCCCATAGGAGCAGGTGATAAAAAAACGCAGGCTTATAATTTCAGACTTTCCCTTACCAACAATAAAGAGAACAAAGTGCCATATCCGAAACCGGCAAATTATGATCCGGCCAGGTACATTGAGCTGTACTATTCCACCATGGACGCCATTAATAAACTGGGCGCCGCAACAGCAGCAGCAAAATTATTTCCCGGCATGGGCAAAATTCCCAACAATAAAGTAGATCTTAATACCGCTGATTATGTGGGCGGTAACTGGGATTATCCTGATGGCTCCTACAAACGCCGTGCAGAGATATGGCGGGACCATATCAATTATGTAGCCGGGTATGTTTATTTCCTGGCAAATGATCCACGCCTGCCTGCTGAATTCAGGGACGTAGTTAACCAGTGGGGATTATCGAAGGATGAATTTGCAGATAACAATAACTGGCCCTATGAATTGTATGTGCGTGAAGCCCGCCGTATGATCGGCGACTGGGTGATGACACAGAAAGATGTAATTTCAGAAATGCAGAAACCCGATCCGGTAGGCCTGGGCTCTTACGGGCTGGATGTGCACCGGGTACAGGGCTATGCCGATAGCAAAGGCCGCCTAAAATATGAAGGCGGACTGCAACGTACCGAGCCGGAGCGCATGAAACATATTCCTTACCAGATACCTTACCGTGTATTGCTGCCCAGGAGGAAAGAAATTTCCAACCTGCTGGTAACCGTATGTATATCTACCAGCCATGTGGTATATGCTACTATCCGGATGGAGCCGCAGTATATGATCATGGGCCAGGCAGCCGGGGAAGCCGCAGTATTGGCTATTAAGGAGAATAAAGCTGTGCAGGATGTAGATACAAAAGTATTGGGCAGTAAACTGGCGCAACAAGGCGTTAAGCTGGAATCAAAAATAAAAGAGCTCAGCGACCTGCCTGCGCCGGCATCAATCGACTAAGTATGCGATCATTTGCTTTTTTATTATTGTGCTGGCTACCGGCCCATGCGGGCTGGTGGCCGGAGCAAAAAGCGCCCCGTTCAATTGTAGTTGCCGGCATACAGCATTCTTCCAATATGCCTGAAATGAACTTGGCACAATCTGTTGCCGGCCTGGCTGCACAGGCATTAAATAATGGTACAGGCGATGAAGGCGTATGGATTGAAACCACTAACGCCATTTACAATACTTATTTTTATTCGCTGGTAAGAAGATTAAAAGCCAGAGTGCCAGGCACCTTCACGCTCTGGCAACTGGTTGACAGGTACAAGGCAAGAGGCATTATCAAAGGCTATATCCTGTATGATTTCAGCAGGAGGGATAATTCCGTGAACCTGGCCACCATGTATGCTGCACTGGAAAGAGGTATTCTGATAGATGTGACACAGGAAGCCACGGCCAGGAGCAAAGGTCTGAAAAAATTATACGATGCCACACGCACGGTTTTAGATGCTGCTGTGCTCAAACAATTGTTGCCTAAGCTGAATCCTCACCTGCTGGTGATAGGTAACCCGGATTATTCCAATAACAGGGACTATGCAATTGCTCAAAAAAGTGTGGTGTATTATGGGATTGATACGCTGTTTCAATCTGTTGTCAAATGGGTAAAGCCGTTGTCGCCCGTAATAGGCTGGAATGCAGGGGAAGAGTTTAAACACATAGAGCCATGCACCAGCTGGGGGCTCATTAATACAGCTTCGGATTGGTGTATGAACCTGCCTTTATTGTCGATACCACCATCCAATAAGCTACCGCAGGTTCGCACACTCAACCCGCAAGATATTAACTGGCAGGAACATGCTAATTATCACGCCTTTGTAATGAGCGATGGAGATAACATGCAATGGACCTTTGGTAATTTTCCTGACAACAAGGATTACTGGAGCAATCCATACAATGAAAGCATCCCCATGTCGTTCACCAGCTGCGTACTTAACCTTTCCCAGGCTGGCAGTGATGTATATAATTACCTCGTAAAAACACAACCGGGGCGTACCGCGGTAGTGGAATACGGTGGCGGCTATTATTATCCCGATCTCTTTGCCAGGTTAAGGCCCGACAGGGAAAAGCTGCTCCGTGAATATGCGGGCATGATCAATACACAAATGAAAATAACAGGCACAAAGGTTTTTGGATTTATCTGTAAAGATGTTTCCGGTGAAGAAGCCCTGGAAGCTTACCGGGTATATGCTGAAGAGATAGAAGATCTTACAGGCATGATAGCGGTGCAGTACTCGCCCTATAACGGTGGTGATGGAAAAGTTTTCTGGGTAAAAAATAAGAAAGGGACAGAGATCCCTGTAGCTACCTGTAAATACCAGCTATGGGCCAATCTCAGCGGAAAAGGCTCAGGAGACCCGGTGCAGGTGGCAGGCTGGATAAACGAAGACAATGCATCCTCTTCCGGTAATCAACAACTGAACTGGACCATTGTACATGCCTGGTCATATTTCAGTGATAGTATTACACATCATTCGATTGTTGCAAAAGATAAAAAAAACACTGCCGCCGAACGCGGCGTAACACCGGTGAAATGGACCAAAGATCTTCTTGATAAAAGAACAAAGGTGGTTTCCATTGAAGAGCTTTTATGGCGGATCAGGATGCGGCATAATCCTGCAGAAACGCTTAAAGCAGCCGGGATTCATCAATAATCAGCGAAACATTATGCAAAAAAATACAAGGGCAGGCCAGCTGCTTTCCATACCGGTGATTGTAGCGGCATTGGGCTATTTTGTTGATATCTACGACCTGTTGCTGTTCAGCATTGTGCGTGTTCCAAGTTTAAAGGCCCTGCAGGTGGCTGACGGTGAACTGATGGAACAGGGCATCTACCTGATCAATATGCAGATGGCAGGAATGCTGCTGGGCGGAATTTTATGGGGGATTACAGGAGATAAAAAAGGGCGATTGTCTGTATTGTTTGGTTCCATCCTGCTATACTCGGTGGCAAATATTCTCAATGGTTTTGTAACAACAGTAGATCAGTATGCCCTGCTGCGTTTTATAGCAGGAATAGGGCTTGCCGGAGAACTAGGCGCAGGTATTACACTGGTAGCGGAAATACTTCCAAAGGAGATAAGGGGTTATGGAACTGCTATTGTGGCTTCGGTGGGCGTATTAGGAGCGGTGCTGGCCTATTTTATTGCAGATATGTTCAACTGGAAGATCGCTTACTTTATAGGTGGCGGATTAGGACTGGCATTACTGGTGCTCCGGTTTAACGTGTTTGAATCCGGGATTTTTAAAGAAGTGAAGAAGGAAAACAAATCGCGGGGTAATTTCTTCTCTTTATTTTCTTCTCCCAGAATATTTTTTAAATACCTGAGATGTATAATGATAGGGTTGCCTATCTGGTTCGTTATCGGCATCCTGATCACTTTTTCGCCGGAGTTCGGAAAGGCAATAGGGCTCACAGTTCCCGTGGAAGCAGGTAAAGCGGTGATGTTCTGTTATATAGGGCTTTCACTAGGCGATATGAGCAGTGGTTTGCTAAGCCAGTATTTGCAGAGCAGGAGAAAAACGGTATTTATTTTTGTGATGCTAACCTGTCTGGCAATAATTGTTTACCTAAGCCAGCGATCACAGAGTGTGGCCGTTTTCTATACTTTATGCGGCTTACAGGGGTATGCCATTGGTTACTGGGCTTTGTTTGTAACTATCGCGGCGGAGCAATTCGGTACTAATATGCGGGCCACGGTAGCCACTACTGTTCCCAATTTTGTGCGTGGGAGCGTAAATATTTTTACACCTGCTTTTTTGCTGTTGAAAAACCTTTATGGAGTTACCGCCGCCGCGGGCCTGGTAGGCATTGTTACGATCCTGCTTGCATTGCTTGCGGTTTGGAAGATGGAAGAAACTTTTTCAAAGGATCTCAACTACACAGAATAAAATTATTATCTCTTCAAAACATATAAATGATGAAGAAAAGAAACTTTCTTTTGGTAGCGCTTATTTTTTCAATGACTGCAAAAGCGCAGCAAGCTTATGACATATGCGTGTATGGTGGTACCTCCGGTGGTGTAATAGCGGCATATGCAGCGAAAAAAATGGGGAAGTCGGTGTTGTTGATCGAACCTGGAAAACATCTTGGCGGCATGTCATCCGGGGGATTGGGATATACTGATATCGGTAACAAATATGCTGTAACCGGTTTGGGAATCGACTTTTACCGCAGGGTGGGCAAGCATTATGGTCAGTTTGAATCCTGGGTATTTGAGCCACATGTAGCGGAAGATGTGTTTATGCAGTACATCCGGGAAGCCGGTGTGCGGGTGCTTTACCGGTCGAGGATTGTATCAGCAGTAAAGAAAGATGGTTTTATAAAGGAGATCACGCTGGAAGATGCACAGGCTCCGTCCAGGCAGCAAAAAGTTATCCGTGCAACCGTTTTTATTGACTGTTCATATGAAGGCGACCTGATGGCAAGGGCCGGCGTGTCTTATATGGTAGGAAGGGAATCTTCCGCTGTTTACAACGAATCGTACAATGGCGTACAGGTGCAGCCGCCTGCCACTCCTCAGCATGGCAACCAGGTGCCTGATGGGGTAGATCCGTATAAGATACCCGGCGATCCATCCAGTGGCTTATTATGGGGCATCAGCAATGCTGTACTGGCGCCCATAGGCAGTGGCGATAACCATGTGCAGGCATATAATTTCCGGATTTGTTTAACAGATGATCCTGCCAACAGGATACCTATTACCCGCCCGGAAGATTATGATTCCAGTCGCTACGAGTTACTACCCCGATACATTGCAAAGCTTACCGCACCAAATGATATCAGGGAGATACTGAAATTTGACCTGATGCCTAATCATAAAACGGATATCAACAATGGCGGTGGTTTTTCTACAGATATGATAGGCAGGAACTGGGATTACCCGGATGGCGATTATGCCACCAGGGAAAGGATCCAGAAGGAACATGAATTGTATAACAAGGGCCTGCTGTATTTTATAGGGCATGATCCGCGTATCCCGGATAGCGTACGCCGGTTTATGCTGAACTGGGGATATCCGAAAGATGAATATGCAGATAACGGCCACTGGAGCCCGCAAATGTATATCAGGGAAGCCCGCAGGATGCGTGGCGCTTATGTAATGACACAAGCCAACTGCGAGCGGAAGGAAATAGTAACAGATGGTATAGGCATGGCGGCTTACGGTATGGATTCACATAATACGCAACGGCTTGTGATAAACGGAATGGTGAAGAATGAAGGCGATGTGGAAAAAGGTGGCGCCGGCCCCTATCCTATTGCCTACCGCTCATTAACACCTAAAGAAAATGAATGTAAGAATTTACTGGTGCCGGTTTGCTTATCTGCCAGTCATATTGGTTACGGGTCCATCAGGATGGAACCAGTGTTCATGGTACTGGGTCAATCAGCTGCGATTGCTGCCGTGTTTGCAGTGGATGGGCGAACTACCGTTCAACAGGTAGATGTAAAAAAGATACAATTGCTGCTGGCCTCCGATCCCCTGCTGAACGGCAGCACACCGGAAATACTGGTAGATAATGAAGATACCGCCCACGTGGAAATAACCGGTAAATGGGCTCTGAAAAAAGGAGGCACCTATGGCCCCTCAGCTTTTTATTCTGCTGTGAACGACCAGCCCAAATCTGTAAAATTTATACCTGAAGTGAAGAAGAGCGGAAGCTATGATATTTATACATATGTGCTGCCGAGAATCAACAATATATCTCCCGCTACTAAAGTGACCGTTTTTGATGGCAGGCAGTCTAAAGAAATAACGATTGTAAAAGAGAAGGTGATCGTTAACGGTCAAACCAGCGGAGAATGGGTACATCTGGGGAAATTCAATCTACCGGAAGGCAAAAAAGCAGGGGTAACCATTTCCAACAGGGAAGCCGGAGGCGTAATTGTAGCGGATGCTGTATTGCTGGTGCCCGCGCACTAATATTCACTTAATGTAAGTACGAAGAATGAAGCAACTATTTTTATATGTGTGCGGATGGTTGATATGCAGTATCTCAATGGCGCAGGATCCCGTTTCCTTTGTGAATCCACTGGTAGGAACGGCTTCCAGTCATGATTTATCAAACGGTAACACCTATCCTGCCATTGCCGTACCCTGGGGCATGAATTTCTGGACACCTCAAACCGGCAAAATGGGCGACGGATGGACCTATACTTATGACGCTGCTAAAATTGTAGGTTTCAAACAAACCCACCAACCTTCGCCCTGGATGAATGATTACGGGCAATTTTCAATTATGCCTATCACCAGGCGTGCGGTATTTAAGGAGGCCGACAGGGGCAGCTGGTTTTCCCACAAAGCGGAAATTGCAACGCCTTATTATTACAGTGTATACCTGGCCGATTATGATATAAAAACAGAGATTGCGCCTACGGAAAGGGCTGCAGCTTTCCGTTTTACCTATCCTGCTACCGACAGTGCATTTGTGGTAGTAGATGCTATGGACATGGGGTCTTACATAAAAATTATCCCGGGAGAAAGAAAGATCATTGGTTATACCACCAGGAATAAAGGTGGTGTGCCCGGTAATTTCAGGGATTATTTTGTACTCCTTTTCGACCGGCCATTCACCGTTTCCTATCTCTGGAAGGATGGTGCGTTAATAAAAGATCTGCTGGAAGCAAGTGCAGGTCATACAGGCGCCGTTATTGGTTTCCCTACAGGGAAAGGCACGCCGGTAAATGTTAAAGCGGCATCTTCTTTTATCAGCCCGGCGCAGGCAGAATTGAACCTGCAACGGGAAATAGCAGGAGATAATTTTGAGACGGTAAAGCAACATGCAAGGGACACCTGGAATAAATATCTGGATAGAGTGACGATAGAAGGCGGTTCGGATAAACAAACAGCCACATTTTATTCCTGCCTTTACCGCTGTATGCTTTTCCCGCAGAGGCATTATGAAA
Organism: Chitinophaga polysaccharea; assembly: GCF_902150045.1. GTDB lineage: Bacteria > Bacteroidota > Bacteroidia > Chitinophagales > Chitinophagaceae > Chitinophaga > Chitinophaga polysaccharea_A. The sequence goes on along the minus strand of NZ_CABFVU010000001.1, from coordinate 1,777,546 downwards.
TTGATGCTGCAGGTGAGATTGTCCATTACAGTCCTTATAACGGGAAAGTAATGCCCGGTAAGCTCTATGCTGGTACAGGTTTTTGGGATACTTTCCGTTCCTTGTATCCTTTATTGAACCTGCTGTATCCTGATATAAACAGAGAGATGCAGGAAGGATTGGTGAATGCCTATAAAGAAGGAGGCTGGCTGCCTGAATGGAGCAGTCCCGGTTACCGGAATATTATGGTGGGTAATAACTCCGCTTCCGTAGTGGCAGATGCATATCTGAAAGGAATACGTGGATATGACATTGATACATTATACCAGGCACTTTTAAAAGATGCCAACAACGAAGGCCCGATGACGGCAGTAGGCCGTAAAGGGGTAGCGTTCTATAACAGGCTGGGCTATGTACCTTTTGATGCCGGTATTAATGAAAGTGCCGCCAGAACGTTGGAATATGCCTACGATGATTTTACTATTTACCAGTTAGCAAAGGCATTAAAACGTCCGCAGGAGGAAATTGATCTTTATGCAAAACGTTGTCAGAATTATCGCCACCTGTTTGATGCTTCTTCGGGATTAATGCGGGGGAAAAATACAGATGGCAGCTTCCAGGCTCCGTTCAGTCCTGTGAAATGGGGCGGAGCTTTTACAGAAGGGAACAGCTGGCATTATAGCTGGAGCGTATTCCATGACATACAGGGGCTTATAGATTTAATGGGCGGAGAACGGATGTTTAGCAGTATGCTGGATTCCGTTTTTAACATGCCTCCTGTATTCGATGAAAGTTACTATAAGAAGGTTATCCATGAAATAAGGGAAATGCAGGTAATGAACATCGGACAGTATGCGCATGGCAACCAGCCCATTCAACATATGATATACCTGTACAACTATGCCGGCGAACCATGGAAAACACAGTACTGGGTGCGGGAGGTGATGAATAGGCTCTATCTTCCCACTCCCGATGGTTATTGCGGCGATGAAGATAATGGGCAAACATCTTCCTGGTATATCTTTTCGGCACTGGGTTTTTATCCTGTTTGTCCTGCTACGGATCAGTATGTGCTGGGTGCGCCATTGTTTAAAAAGGCTACGCTTCACCTGCAGAACGGGAAAAATTTTATTATTAAGACAACGGATAATGATGTCATGAACCGGTATGTCAGGTCTGTGCAACTAAACGGCAAAGCTTATCACAAAAACTGGATCAGTTACAATGAGTTGCAGAAAGGAGGAAGTATGAAAGTGAAAATGTCTGCCGTACCTGACAAGAGCCGTGGGACAGATAAATCCGCTTATCCTTATTCATTTAGTAAATAGTTATTCCCTTTCCTTATCCAAAATTTCAAATGTTTGTTCAATCCGCTCCCCGTTTTCATCTACCAGCGTAATAGTATGTTTTCCGGCGGCGGGGTGCAGGGCCATCTGATGAAACTCCGTGGTGGCCCCAATAAATTTGTTGTCGAGATGCCAGAATATTTTCGTGGCATTGTTGCGGTGTGTGGCGGTAAAAATAGTTTGACCGGGTTTTCCGTCGATTTCAACGGGAACGAATATACGTGCGCCGGGCCTTGGATAAATCAGTTCCATGGGTGCCTTGTCCAGCCCCAGTGAAGCCAGGCAGTCGGGTTTATAGGGCGGTAATTGCTGGTAATAATTTTTACTGCGGTAGTAATATTCCTGTGAAGGCGGCAATACAAACCACGATTTGTGCTGCATGAGCGATGGAGATTCGCAGGCTTCCGTTACACGCCACTGGCCGGTTCTGTCGAGATGAACCAGCTGATGATAGGGACATACGCCTGCCCTGATACCTGCTGCAGGCACATAAATGGAATCTTTTTCCTCACATAGCTCACCGGCACGGTAGCCGCTTTTGCGGCATACCTCAATTTTTTTCATCTGCTGGTAAGGTGGATCAAACCAGCCGCTGGTATGCAGTAAGCGGAATACATCGAACAGGATGGGCGCAGCAGTAGATACGCCTATGAGGCCGGGGCGCCCCTCCCCATCGGCATTTCCTACCCATACGCCTACTACATACTGAGGCGTTACACCGATGGCCCATCCATCACGGAAACCAAAACTGGTACCTGTTTTCCAGGCAATGCGTTGTGAAGAAGAGAACTGTTGCCACAGCAGTTCTTCGCCAGGCCGCATTACTTCAGTCATGGCCTGGAAGGCATACCAGATAGAACCTGCATCCAGCAGGCCATCTTTGCTTAATCCGTATTTCGAAGGATAACGGGTATTAAGCCGGTAGTTGGGCGGATGAATATCGTCCATATCATATTTACCCTTATATTGATCCATGTGCAGCAGCGTGCGGGCCATGCTGGCATACATGCCGCACATTTCCCATAGGGTGGTTTCCCCGCCGCCAAGGATGAGTGACAGCCCATAATGATCGGCTGGTTTATTCAGTGTAGTGATCCCCATTTTCTGTAACAGGGAATGAAACCGCTCATAGCGGTACTGCTGCAGCATGCGCACTGCGGGGATATTGAGCGACCGGGCCAGTGCACGGGAGGCAGGAACGGCGCCATCATATCCCAGGTCGAAGTTCTGAGGGGTATAGCCGGCTATTTGCGTAGGAATATCAGGGATCAGCGTATTGGGCAATATAAGCCCGTCGTTGAGCATAGCGGCGTATAATACAGGCTTGAGCGTACTGCCGGGGCTTCTCCTTGCCTGTATAATGTCTACATGGCTTTCCAGCTCCGGATCTGAAGGATGATAAATATTTCCTACATAGGCAAGGGTATTGCCGGTTTCCACATCCAGCACCAGTACGGCTGCGTTGTTGATGCCATTGGCTTTATAGCTATTATGATACCGTTCGGCGATGGCTGTGGCATTGTGCTGCAGATCTGCCAGTAGTGTGGTTTTGATGCGTGTAGGTTCGTTTGTTTGCTGTTGCTGGTAGTCGCGGCGGAACAGGTCCAGCATATGCGGAGCTTCCTGAGGCAGGGGTAATGGCTGATCAGGCAAGGGCTCCATTTTGGCCAGCTGGCAGGTAATGCTGTCGATGGTATGCTGGTGGTATAGTTTGTTCAGGAGCTGGTTTCGTTTATTCAGTAACGTTACCCTGTTGCGGCCCGGGTGTACCAGTGCGGGGCTGTTAGGCAATACTGCCAGCGCTGCCATTTCACCCCACGACAACAGATCGGCTTTGCGGCCATAATACCGCCAGGCAGCCGCTTCCAGCCCAACAACGTTGCCGCCGAAAGGGGCGTTGGCTGCATATAAGGCAATAATTTTCTTTTTAGAAGCTGCAAATTCCAACCGGGTGGCCAGTACCGCTTCCGTTATTTTCTGCCAGATATTACGTGGCTGGTTGCGCGACAGCCGTATTACCTGCATGGTGAGCGTGCTGCCACCGCTTACCACTTTTCTGCCCCTTGCGTTTTGGTTAATCGCCCTGCCTATAGCAATAGGATCTATCCCCCAGTGGTAATAAAAGCGTTTATCTTCATAAGCTACAATACATTTTTCGAATTTATCCGGTACATGCGCATTATAAGGAAAGCGCCATTGACCGTCCGGCGCGATGCTTGCGTTCAGCAGATCGCCGTTACTGTCTTCCAGCACATAAGAAGTAGGGCTGGTAAACAGTTGTTTGGGTAAACAAAAGTAATAGGCAATGAGTATAACAGCGGCACCGGTAAGCCACCACTTTTTTTTGATGCACCATTGTTTAAGGTTATCGTACTTCATTACTTTTTTTATGCGCGTTCAAAGATAGGTTAATTGATTGTTTTGAGCTGATGTGCGGTTGGCTGTTATTCCCCGAAAGATAGAATTTTGTGAAGATATATGGCTCCGGAGTGACCGGGTAGGAAGAGCCAATTTGTTTAAGCAATCCACAAGGTTTGAGCATTATCTGTAATGCAATAGAACTTATTCTGTTTATCCGTTGATCTACCCGGAGGAATGTTTCCAGTGTTTTAATACAGGCTACCTCGCACAGATCATTGGCATCGGAGGCGGATACCATTGAGAGCTGAAAGGCATACGCAGGTAATTCACGGTTACCACTACCGGCGCTGCACATAGTTAACCGGTTTAACAATATCAGAAGAGCATACCGCCGGGAGCAGCAAAGGTGCCGAGTAGTCGCGTTACAGCGGGCTATGTTATAAGTTCCGGCTCTTAGTTGTAGCTGTAATTTATCTATCTGCATAAATAAAAAATATATTTTGTACCAATTGGTAAAATATATACCTTTATACCAGTAAACTACTTTTACAATAACCGGCTGATGGCACGGTATTTTTTAAAATCAATAATGTACTGAATGGTACAAAATAACATTTATATGGAAACACTCACTACCACTTCTGTTCTGCACAAAACAATTACCATTAATAATCTTAATAATTTTTATCGGGAGGCTGGCCTGGCAGATGCACCTGTAATACTGCTGCTGCACGGGTTCCCGTCTACTTCACATATGTACCGCGACCTGATCCGGGATCTGGCAAACAGGTATCATGTAATAGCCCCGGATTATCCCGGATTTGGTCAAAGCAGCATCCCGGCGTTAGCCGAATTTGAATATACGTTCGACAACCTGGCGTTGGTAATGGAACAGTTTATTGATCAGCTGGGATTAACAAAATTCAGCTGGTACCTGCAGGATTACGGTGGCCCTATCGGGTTCAGGATCATTAGTAAAAGACCGGAACTGGTAGAGGCATTGATCATACAAAACGCGAATGTATATAATGAAGGACTTGGCCCTGAGGTCCAGGAAATCGGCGCACTGCGGCAGGCAGGAGATGAAAAAGCATTAGACGCTGCCATTGTACGTAAACTAAGCTTCGAAAAAATTAAAGAAAGACATCTGCTGGGCGCTTCCGCCCCGGAAACAGTGAGCCCCGACAGCTATGAGCTGGCATATGCCTATATGGCAAGAGCCGGTGTGGAAATGATACAGGTGGCCCTTTTCCGGAACTATAGTACCAACTTCCCAAAGTACCCTGAATGGCAGCAATACCTGCGTACACATCAGCCACGGGTACTGGTGGTATGGGGTAAAAATGATCTCATTTTTACATGGCCCGGCGCAGAGGCTTATAAAAAAGATGTGCCTGATGCAGAAGTACACCTGTTAGATGGCAGCCATTTTGTATTGGAAGAGTATCATGAGGAAGTAGCGGCGTTGATACACGATTTCTTAAAAAGATAATCTTTGCCGTACACAAAAATTACGACCGGCAGATTTGCCAGCCTCCATCATATATCCGGATAAAGAAAGAAGCTGTATCATAACTAACTTAATGGGTGTGAGAATCGCATATACGAAAATTTTCTCCACCCGGTACCCGAGTAAAATCGGGTAAAAGTTATTTATGAGACAGCTTCTTCTTTTATTACATGTTTTTTTACTTCACTACTTCTACCCACCTGCCTGGTGAAAAAGCATGTATGGTATTATCATACATGGCTTCGCAGGATGTAGCCGGCAAATAATACCTGCCCAGGTAAGCCGCATTCAGCAATACATTGTAAGTGCGTTTTTTGTTTTCTTCTATGTTGAAATAAGTATATACCCTATCGTCACGTATATCCATGTACGTAGCTGGTGAGGAGTGGAAGGCGCTGTCGTTTTCCATCAGGCGGGTATTCAGTATTTCCCATCCTGAAGGGAAGATCTGCGACAAGGCCATCTGTTCGTAATAACCTCTTTTCCCTGGATTGGTAAGAGTTACGGTGGCCATAAAGTCGCTTCCCTGCCGTAGTGTAGCCGGATCAAGCGGTTTGCCATCGCGGGTGCTGTAGCTTACCTGCATGCCCAATACATCCGGGTTATTGGTAGCAACCGGTTCCTGGCCGGCATCGGGTTGCCCCTGGAGAATCAGCCGCACATATAATACATTCTGCCCGTTATTCCGGAGACTGATATTTCCTGCAGCCCCATTGAAGGTTATGGGGATCTGCGTAACAAACGACTGCCCGTTCACATTGCCTTTGGCGCCGTTCAGGGTGTACGTAAAATTCATCTTGCTGCCTCCCTTGTTATTACCGCAATACTTTGCAACTGCTATCAGGGAATAAGCGGTTGTTTGTGTGCTATACCATTGATCGTTTTGCGATAGCTGTGCTGCGATCTGCTTCACCAGTTCATTGGCACGGTTACGTTGTCCCATGATGGTGAGCGTTTCAAGGATCATGGCCCTGTCGCGCAGGTCGGAGCCAAAGGTGCCGCCAAGCTGCGTATATGCTTTCACGTCGGTAGTGAGGCCCTGTACAAGGGAGTTGGCCACTTCCGGCTGACCGGCAAGTTTATAAGCCGCTGCCAGCCGCCATTTGGCCGGGGCCGACAGATATTTGAATTCCTTTAACCGGTTCATGGCGCCCAGTTCCGGAGATTTGGCAAGTGCCAGGAGATAGAGACGGTACGACTGTGTAAGATCTCCACCATAAAAGTTAAGGGTACTGGGCGCCCAGGTACCGGCTTTATTCCGCTGGTATTTCTTCCATTGATCCAGTAATCCAGCCGGAAGGGTATAGCCCTGTGCCTGTGCTTCTATGAGGAAGTGGCCTCCATAGTTGGTGCCCCACTCGTCGGAGTTACCTTCACCAGGCCAGTAGCTGAAACCGCCATCGGAAGTCTGGAAGCTTTTCAGCCTGTTGATACCCGCTTTCACGTTACGGTCTACCTGTGCACGCTCACTTTCTTTCAGGTCCATGAGCTGATTCAATACCAGTTGCGGGAACACGCCGGAAGTGGTTTGTTCAATACAGCCATGCGGATATTCTATCAGGAACCGCAGGCGCTTGCCCAGGTTGAGGGATGGAATGGTGGATACTTCCAGCACGCCGGAATTGGTGCCGGCCATGCCTACCGGGCTAAAGGCCGATTGCCAGCTGTTGTTGCCTTCCAGTGTATTTTCTATAATATTTGTGATCACCGGGTTAGGGTTCCTCACATTCAGTTCTATATTTTCTTCTGCTTTTTCCGCTCCACTGCTGGCTATTACTTTTATTTTAGCGATACCTGTTTGTGGGCGTACTTTTACATCGAAATAAACAATCTGTTCGCCGGGCTGAGAGAAGGTGACCGCTTTGGTTTGTTCGCCTACTATTTCCAGCAGGGGGCTGGTGCTTAAGCTAACATTCACATTGCGGATATTGGGTTCCAGGCCAAACACCGTCACCGGTACCTGGATGGTTTCCGATGGCCCCAGCACACGTGGAGCGGTAGTAAGCAGCATTAGAGGTTTCTTTACTGCCACTACTTTTTCGGCTGTACCGTAAGCGCCATCCTGGCCGGCTACTACCATTGCTTTTACCGAACCAATGTAAGGCGGCAGCTTGAATTTATGTGTTTGCTTTTGTCCTGTTTTCAGGTAGAAGGGGCCCATATATTTTACTACGGGCTTGAAGCGGTTTGCCTTGGCGCCACCTGCATTTTTATCCAGTCCTTCATCACCGCCAATACTCAGTATACGGTCCATATCCGCTCCCCATGCACCTATCACGTAGTCGAACAAGTCCCAGGTTTTTACACCAAGGGCTTCCCTTGCATAAAATGCATTGTGAGGATCCGGTGTTTTAAAACGGGTAAGATCCAGCAGTCCTTCATCCACAATGGCGATGGTGTAGGTCATTGGTTTGCCGCTGCCCTCACTTACTGTGATGCTGGCTTCCGTTTCCGGTTTCAGTTTATCGGCCATGCTGATCACCGGTTTCAGGATAGTGCCCGGATCTTCAATGGAAATGGGAATGGTGCCATACATACGGATCGGGAGATCGTTGAGGGTTTGTGCATGTGGTTGCAGCAAACTAACGTTTATGTATATATTAGGCGTCATGTTCTTTTCCGCCTTGAACTTAAAGGTGGTCTGACCTTGTTTGGTGGTGATCCAGTATGTTTTCAGCACTTTACTGCCGGACTCAATGCTGATCAGCCCGCGGCCGCCTTCACTGCTTGGGATAGTGAGGTTAATGTCATCGCCGGTTTTATAGGTTTGTTTGTCAGACGTAAACACCAGCATAGATGCTTCCGCGGGGTTGTCTTTCTGCATCCTTTCCGCCCATCCGGGCCAGTCGATGTACACGGCTTTACCTGCTGTATGCCCGCTCTGAAGGTCTTTCACCCTGATCAGGTACCTGCCCCAATCGGGCGAGTTAACACGCAGGTCCCATTTGCCTTTACCATTTTGCAGGGTAACGGTTTCTTTGCTCAGCAGCTGGTTATAGCTGTCTTGCGTAAAGTTGGAGTAGTCATCCTGCTCGCCTTCATCCCACCACCATCTCCATTTGATCTTGTAGAGCTCTACCTGTACTTCACGGCTGCCGGCAGTAAGATTGCCGTTACCGTCTACATCCACCAGGTCGATGGTATGCGCGCGATCGGTGAGCAACATACCCGTGGTACGGTCGCCCGCCGGGATACGTAAACCTGCGTAGGAAGTGAAAGGATTATAAGGCATGGAGAAGTGATCGATACTGAAATCGCCTCCGGGTTCAAATACTTTTACTTCGAAGTTTGCCTTCAGTTGCCCGGGCGCCACTTTACCGAGTTGTATGTCTGCATTCACAGGGGCGCTGCCGCTTTCGCTCAGCGGGCCTTCAAAGATGGTTTTATTTTCCGCATCGAAATGAGTGACGGGATCATCGAAGGAGTAATCGCTGAATTTGGGGAAGCTGGTGCTTTGCTGTACCAGCGACACATCTACTTTGGCTTTCAGGTGTTGCGCAGTAGCGCCAAACAGCCACATGGCCGATAGGTTGCCGGTGGCGCTGCCTTTCGACAGGGATGTAGTGCTGCCAAAATCCATTTTTATTTTAAGCCGGTTCGGCTTCACGGTTTCAATACGCACGTTTTTCTGGAAAGTGGCGCCACCTACTTTTACTTTGGCCACCCAATTGCCTGTAGGATCGTCCGGGGCAGTAGCGGTAGCAAAGCTGTAAAAACCGTTCAGACCTTCATGTTGATTGATGCGTTTATACAATTGACCTTTGGGATTGTATAATTCCAGTGAAACAGGATGGTCTGCCGGTAATTTCTCTCCTTTATCTTCCAGAATAAAAGTAAGATAAACGGAATCGCCGGGGCGCCATACGCCACGTTCGCCATACAGGAAGCCTTTGATACCGTTTTGCACTTCTTCTCCTTTTACGTCAAACCGGCTTAACGGGAGAGAGCTTCCGTCGTCCAGTTTAAGATAACCTCTTTCATTTTCTTTTTTGGCAATGAGCAGGTAAGGCTTGCGTTTCAGATCAAAGGAAGCAAGGCCTTCCCCGTCACTTTTTGTTTTAAATATCACCTGGTTCTGGTAGTCGAGCAGTTCCAGCTCTACGCCTATAAGTGGCTTGGTATCGCGTATATCCGTTACTGCTACCAGCATGCTGTTGTCGTTTCCTCTTTTGGCAATGAGGCCTATATTGGAAGAAATGATATTGCGGGAAGCCCATTTATCTTTACTGTAGTAAGAGTTGGAACAGGCATCATTACGGCGGTCCCAGTTGTAGCCGTATGGATAGTAGCTGTCGTAACGCTGCCAGAAGGAATCATCATCATCGATCTTTTCTCCCCCATAATAATATTCTTCTTCTCCTTCTTCATCGGAAGAAGCGTTGTCGCTGTCCTGAGTGGTATCGGCGGAGCAGGCGGTCATTGCGTACGACTTCCGGAAGCCAATAGTGATGCGGTAAATAGCGCCGGGTTCTGTACGCAGCATCTTATCCAGGTCGAGGAAGAAGCGGTTTTTCTTATGCAGGTTTACTGATTTGTCTCCATCCAGGCGGATTGTTTTTTCTACTACGGGCTTGGCTACACGCCGTAGTTCCTGGCTGCCATCAAGGTCGTTCCGCTGCAGGTATTGCGGTACATTGTTTTCATAGATCTTTATGATGGAAACATCTACAGCGTTGAGGTTCACCGCTTCAAACGGCATTACCAGTTTATTGCTTTCCGGCAGGATCACACCTTTGCCGGGGATGCTTACACCGGGCAAAGTATTTTCAAAGTTAACGTTGGCGCTGAAAGTTTTTCCTAACCGTTTATCAGTGATGTTGATAACGCCTTCGTTTACTATTACGTTGTAATTTCCTTCCAGTCGTACCGGTGCATACACGCTTACCTCGCTGCCATCGATGGTGTAGCGTAGGTCGCTTTGCCCGCTGATGCCAATAAGGCCTTCCAGGGTCTGGGCCATGCTTACCGGGTCGGAGAATTGTACCAGCAGGTGTTGTTCCGGGTCGGAGAGCGCTTTTACATCCATTACTTTAAAGTCGCCAATAGCGGGTACCTCGATGGTGTTTTTCCCGGTATTGTCCACTTTCAGGGAGCTGCCGTTCCAATTCAGTTCCAGGTTACGGGCAATATTGGCGCGGGCAATATTGGCGATGGTAAACCGGGAAGTGCGTTCTGTGGCATTGTGCTGCCAGGTGACGGGCAGGCCTTTACCGGCATATTGTGCGCTGAGTATTTTTTCGATCGCCTGGGGATCTTCCACATCGGCCGTATAGATGGCGCCGGTGAGGGTCATGCGGTCGAGAGTATTATTGGTACTGGCTTTCAGACCGAAATTTTCTATGGAGAAGGATGGCTTGATGATCTTAAATTCAAAATCGAATGATTTGAGCTCCTTTGGCACATCCAGTATTTTCCCGAGTTTAAAGTTGGCTTCATACTTTTTACCAGGCTGCAGGTTTTCATCCGGTCTGAACTCGATGGTGGTGGCATCAATCCAGTAGGCCTTCCCTTTGATGGACGGAGAAAAGTCGAATACTTCCTTCTCCAGCGGCTCATTCTGGGTATGAGTTATATTCGTCTGTGAGGTGAGGTGAACACGAATAGCGCTTTGTTTGGAAATGATACCTGCCGTATATGCCTCAATATATTTGGCAAATTCCGGGTTCATTTCTTTTTTCGCCGTACGGCAACCACTGATCACAAACAGGGTAGCGAGGAATAAAAACAATGCTGCTACAGCAGTAAGCCTTTTTGTTGGGTGCATCAGGAAAGCAGATTAGGTGATCAACTAGCTGCGAATGTCGGGAATTTTATCCAAACGTGGGGGATCGCCTTCGGCGATGCGGATTTTGTCTGACTCAGGATTAAACTGATTACGCTGATTACGCTGATTTGATTACTTTGGATTTAAAATGATTTGGGGAGATTTAAGTGAATATCCGCTTAAATCTCCCCAAATCTTTAAAATCACATTACAAAATCAAATCAGCGTAATCAGCGTAATCAGTTTAATCCTGAGTCAGACAAAATCCGCGTCAATCCTACGCCATTTCGCCTTTGTTCAGGCGGAGGAACTTATCAACACAGGAGGGCAGCTCATCTTCGTAGTGGGTTACAAAGATGAGGGTTACCGGCATATGTTCACAAAGTTGTTCTATTACTTTTTTGAAATGTATTTTTTGACGGGCGTCAAGTCCCTGGCAGGGTTCATCAAAGATCAGCAGCGGCGGGTTTTTAACGAGAGCACGGGCCAGCAGGGTTAGGCGCTGTGCGCTTTCGGGCACCTGTTTGAAGGGTGTTTTTTCATGATCCGCGATATTCAGAACGCTCATCCAGTCACGGGCCACCTGTTGTTGCCCGGAGGTAGCCGGCCGCGTGCTGCCAATTACATCAGAGAAGCCGGAACAAACCACCTGGAGGCAGTTATCACGGGAGGTGAAGTATTGATGCAGTTCTGGTGATACGAAGCCTATTTTTTTCTTGATATCCCAGATGCTTTCGCCGCTTCCGCGTTTCCGGTCGAACAGCCAGAGCTTATTGGCATAGGCCTGGGGATTGTCGCCGTTCACAAGGCTTAGCAGTGTTGATTTTCCCGCGCCGTTGGGGCCCAGCAATGCCCATTTATCGTTGGGCTTTACTGTCCAGTTGATGCCGTTCAGGATAGTGTTTTCACCGTATTTAATGTGAATGTCTTCCATGCGCACAATCGTCTCGAACTGGTTGTGAGGACTGTTCTGTACCAGTGCGGCAATTTTTTCGGCTTCCATTTCCGGCAATGGTATTTCCGTTACAGCGGGTAACGGCAACTTTATAAATTCGCTGCGGGTATACTTACCGGTTATTGCCCCGTTTTCCAGTGTGAGTACGTGGGTGATATGTTCCGGTATTTCCTGGGGAGCGGTGGCCAGTATTACCGTTGCGCCACCGGTAATGATTTCGTTGATCATGGCGCTGAAATCTTTCCTGGCCTGTACATCCAGCCCGATATAAGGGTTGTCCAGCATAAGCAGTTGCGGTTGCTGGATGAGGGCGCGGGCAATCATCACCCGGCGGGTTTCGCCATTTGACAATTTAATGAGCCGTTTTTCCATCAACGGGGCAATACGCAGAGGCTGAAGTAATGCCGGTACTTCGGTCAGCTCCAGGTATTCCATTACGGTAGGTGAATTATCTGCATCCATGCTGTTGAAGCGCTGCTGATAATAGAAATCAGTAGTGGTGTTAGAGAGGTTGAGGAAGGTATGATGATGGCCTACCAGGGCTACCAGGTTACGGTAATTGAACCAGGGATCTGTGATGGTATGTTGCCGGCACCATTCATCATAGAAGTGGTGATGGATACTTCCGTTGATAATGTTAAACTTACCGAGAATGGTATTCAGCAGGGCTGTTTTACCAGAGCCACTGGGGCCTGTTACAGCCCATTGCTCTCCTTTGTTGATCTGCCAGGTGAGGGTATTGAATAATGTTTTGTCGAGATACCTCACGGTGATATGTTCCAGCGAAAGGAACGGTGTTTGCTGCTCTGTCATAATTTGAACGATTGGGCTCAGTATTCATCTGTCGGATATAAAATTAATCCGATTATTGAAAGCTTCCAGTAAATTTATGGCAAAGTTTGAGGGTATGATCTGGATTACGAAATCATTTGACGGGTTAACAACTACTGAGCTCTATGCTATCCTGCATTTGCGAAGTGAAGTATTTGTGGTGGAACAGCAATGTCCTTACCAGGATCTGGACTATGCGGATCAGAAGGCGTTGCATCTGATGGGAACGGATGAGGAAGGCAGGCTGTTGGCATACACCCGTATTTTTGCTCCTGGAATCAAGTTTGAAGAAGCATCTATCGGCAGGGTGGTTACTTCTCCGCAGGCCCGTGGCAAGGGTGCCGGCCGGCAGTTAATGGAACGCTCTATTGAAGTGCTTCAGGCCAACTATGGAGTAATTCCCATCCGGATAGGCGCCCAGCAATACCTGCAGCAGTTTTATACTTCGCTGGGATTTGAGCAAACCAGTGATACTTATATAGAAGATGGGATTCCTCATATCGAGATGTTGAGGCCATGATATAATGTTTAGGGAGATAAAGGCAGAACAGCTGCTTTTCATCTCCCTAAAAAAATTACCGCTTGGGTATTTTTTTCTTTTTCACCTCTTTAACAGGCGCGTGTTCTTTTATCCGGTAAAAAGGGATGGCGTAGGAAATAGTGTACTGCACATCAAAAACTGATCTCTTGGAACCTGAGCCAAAACCGGGAATGATCAGCGGGGTCATTTCATCTGTTTTTACATTGTTAACCAGTATACGTTCCCGGATATTCCAGCCCATGAAAAGGTTTTTCAGCACTTCTACCTTTAATCCTACCAATAACTCCACCCAATGGGCATTTACCGCAGTTTGGGGAATGCTGCCTGCGAGGTTATCGCCCCAGTAAGTATTTTTGATGGAATAGGTGGGAACGGAATAGTTAAAATGCGAGAATCCGTAACGGAAACCTGCATAGAATATATTCTTCTCGGTAACATATTGTCTTTTCAGAAAATTATAATCAACGCCCAGGGTTACAAACATACCATTGCCTTTATAGGTATAATTGGTATCGCTGTAGGGGGTATTGGCGTATCCGCCTTCAAAGGCGACATAAAGGTTGCTGTTGATGCGGGCATCTGCTACTACAGTTACTTCTTTCCGGTAAGGATAATATATCGCAGATGGTATCCGGCTAAGATCCACTCCTATCCGTACAAAGCCGGGGATATACCAGGAGCTGTCTTTAAGCAGCGCTATCTTTGCCGTATCGGTCGGCGCTTTGCGGCTGGTATCTGCCTTAGCCACTTTGTGCAGGGTGTCTGCTTTTGCGGCCGCCGGCTTGTTTTGTGCCGTGGAAGCAACGCTGAGCAGGATACTAGTTAAAAAAGAAATACAAAGTAAGATGCGTGTCATTGCTGCTAGTTACGGACTTATTATTAATTACAACAGAGTCGATGGTATGCATGGTGGTGATAACGGTATCGATGTTAAAATAGGTACCAAAACCACATCCGGGCGATATAAAATGCTGTTGCCGTGTATACCTGATCTTTAAGGTATCAGCGATGAAGCTGGAATCCACTTTCAGGTAAAAGAGGCTGCTGTCTGCAATAGGCGATAGCTGGAAGAACAGGTCGCTCAGTGGCTGGCTTTTGTAAATCGTATCCCGGCCAAAGGCGTATGCGGTTACTTTGGGCATAATAGTATCCGATAATTTGCCGGTGAGTTTACGCATAAGGTGGGTATGGTAATCATTCCGCAGTGTTTGATCGCATACCTTTGTTTCATTTTCGCAGGCGATGATGCCCGCGAAAATGAAACAGGTCAATAATATCTGGTAGATGCTTTTCATGGCTTATTTACAGTTGGCAAGATATTAAATTCCCAGCTCCTTTTTGAGGAATCTGGCGGTATGACTGTCCTTGCAGGTACTTACCTGTTCCGGGGTGCCGGTGCAGAGGATGGTACCGCCGCCCCCGCCGCCTTCAGGGCCCAGGTCTGCAATGTAGTCGGCCATTTTAATAACGTCCAGGTTATGCTCTATCACCAGTACGGTGTTGCCCCTGTCTACCAGTTTATACAGTACTTGCAGTAGCAGCTGTATGTCCTGGAAATGAAGCCCTGTTGTGGGCTCATCGAGAATATAGATGGTTTTGCCGGTGTCTTTCTTGGAAAGTTCGGTAGCCAGTTTTACCCGCTGTGCTTCTCCACCGGAGAGGGTTACGGCAGACTGGCCAAGGGTAATATATCCAAGTCCCACATCCTGCAGCGTTTTTATTTTACGGTAGATCCATGGTACCGGCTGAAAGAATTCCACGGCTTCATCCACCGTCATATCCAGTACATCTGAAATGGATTTGCCTTTATAGCGTATTTCCAGCGTTTCGCGGTTATAACGGCGACCGTTACATTTTTCGCAGTGCACATACACATCCGGCAGGAAGTTCATTTCAATAACGCGCATACCACCGCCTTCACAAACATCGCAGCGGCCGGTTTTTACATTAAAGGAAAAGCGGCCGGCATTATAACCCCTGATCTTTGCTTCTGGTACTGATGCAAAAAGGGTCCTGATATCGGTGAAAAATCCGCAATAGGTAGCCGGGTTGCTGCGTGGGGTACGGCCTATGGGCGATTGGTCAATTTCAATCACCTTATCTATAAACTCAAGTCCCTTGATGCTTTTGTAGGGCATGGGAACCATTTTGGAGTCGTACGCATGTTTGGAAAGAATGGGATACAGGGTTTCGTTGATCAGGGTAGATTTACCACTGCCGGAAACGCCGGTGATACAGATGAAAGTGCCCAGGGGTAGTTTCAGATTCACATTCTTCAGGTTGTTGCCGGAAGCTCCTTTCAGCTCCAGGAAATTGCCGTTGCCTTTCCTGCGTTGGACGGGTATTTCCGGGGAGGTATTGCCATTCAGGTACCCGGCGGTGGGTGTATTGAGTTTCAGGATCTGTTTGGGCGTGCCCTGCGCGATGATCTGGCCTCCGTGTACACCTGCACCCGGACCAATATCCACCAGGTGATCGGCATGCAGCATAATGTCTTTATCGTGTTCCACTACGATAACCGTGTTACCCATGTCTTTCAGGTTGCGGAGGGCGTCTATGAGCTGCATATTGTCGCGCTGGTGCAAACCAATGCTGGGCTCATCCAGGATATAGGTGATGCCCATAAGCTGCGATCCTATCTGGGTAGCGAGGCGGATACGCTGTGATTCGCCTCCACTGAGGGTTCTGGTGGCCCGGTTCAGGGTGAGGTAGTTTAACCCTACATTCAGCAGGAATCCCAGTCGCTCGCGGATTTCCTTCAGGATATCCTTGGCTATAGCGTTTTGTTTTTTCTCAAGGCGGTTTTCGATATTTCCAAACCAGGCCAGGAGCTTATCCAGGTCCATGTTACCAAGCTCGGAGATATTTTTTTCATCGATCTTAAAGAACAGGCTTTCCTTTTTGAGGCGGGCACCGTTACATTCGGGACAGGTGCTTAGTTTCATGAAGCCTTCTGCCCAGCTGCGCACGTGATCGGAAGAGGTATCGTTGAAATAGCGGCGAACCATATTCACTACGCCTTCGTATTCTGTGGCGTATTCCGTGCCGCCGTTGCTTTCCCCGAATTCCATGTCTACTTCCAGTTTGCCGTTTTCGTCGCCAAACAACAAAACGTTGAGGGCTTTTTGCGGGATGCTGGAAATAGGGGCTGTTAAGGAAAATTTATACTTTTTGGCGAGTTGTTGCACTTGTTTAAAGGTAAAGGTATCGCGGGCTTCGCCTAATGGTTTTAGTCCACCGTCGGTGATGGATATGTTGTAATCGGGGATTACTTCGTCCATATCTATCTGGTAAATAGTACCAAGTCCTTTACAGCGGGGGCAGGCGCCATAGGGAGAGTTAAAGGAGAAGGTGTTCGGGCTGGGCTCTTCATAGGAAAGACCGGTGTCTTCACACATCAGTTGTTTACTGTACTGGCTCACTTTATTGGTATCGTGATCCATGATAAACAGCAGTCCTTTCCCCATGGTAAGCGCTTTTTGCACGCTCTGGCTGATCCGGGTACGGGCGTCTTCCTGTACCTGGATACGGTCTATCACCAGCTCTATGTCGTGGATCTTGTAGCGGTCCACCTGCATCCTTTCTTTCAGGTCTTCTATTTCCCCGTCGATCCGTACTTTGAGGTATCCTTGTTTGCGTACCTGTTCAAACAGTTCCCGGTAATGGCCTTTGCGTCCGCGTACAAGCGGCGCAAGTATAACCAGTTTTTTATTTTTATAGTGTTTGAAAAGATGCGCCAGAATTTCCTCTTCCGAGAAGCGGGTCATTGGTTTGTTGGTATTGTAGGAATAGGCGGTTCCGGCGCGTGCATAGAGCAGGCGGAGGAAATCGTATATTTCCGTGATAGTACCAACGGTAGACCGGGGATTTTTATTTGTTGTTTTCTGTTCTATAGAAATAACGGGAGAAAGCCCGGTGATCTTATCAACATCAGGCCTTTCCATATCGCCGATAAATTGGCGGGCATAAGCGGAAAAGCTTTCCATGTAACGGCGTTGTCCTTCTGCATAGATGGTATCAAATGCCAGTGATGATTTACCACTGCCGCTGATGCCGGTGATTACTACCAGTTTATTTTTGGGCAACTGCAGATCCAGGTTTTTCAGGTTATGCTCCCGGGCGCCAAAGATGGCTATTTGTTCATCTGCCGGGGCTTGCGCAACGGAAGTCTCGGGTACATTCTCTTTTTTCTTTGCCATAACATTAAACTACGAAGCTACGGCATAATTGCGAATTATGCGATTTGTTTTGCTAAAATTTTTAGCGAAGTGAGGAGGAGGGGCGCCTTCGGCGTTCTGGTAAATTGTCTTGGAACATTGATTACGCTGATTATAATGATTAGCCTGATTTTGTTTTTTGAGTGTTAGTATTGGGAGATGTGGGTGGGGAAATGAGTTGTTTTCCGGTGCTTGTAGGGGTAGATGGATGGGAATAGCGTGATTTACTGATATTTAAGGTATATGTGCAGTGATATTATCGGATATTACGTTTTTATTAAAAATAGTAAAGGGAAATATAAGCGCAACAAATATATCCGCTTACATCTCCCTTCATCTTTATTTTAATCTTAAAAAACAAAATCAGGCTAATCATTATAATCAGCGTAATCAATGTTCCAAGACAATTTACCAGAGCGCCGAAGGCGCCCGCTTACGCTTTATACTTCTTGAATACTACTATCGCGTTATGGCCGCCAAAACCAAAGGTATTGCTCATCGCTACGTTTACAGTACGTTGCTGGGCCTTACCAAGAGTGAGGTTCAGGTTGGTAGGAATTCCTTCACCAAGTACGGCAGTGTTGATGGTGGGAGGAATAATATCTTCCTGGGTGGCTTTGATACATGCAATGGCTTCAATGGCGCCGGCAGCTCCAAGCAGGTGACCTGTCATGGATTTGGTGGCACTGATATTGAGTTTTTCCACATGGTCGCCAAAAGCGGTTACGATAGCCTTTAATTCACTGAGATCTCCTACCGGGGTAGAGGTGGTGTGAGAGTTGATATAATCCACATCGGTAGTGGCAATACCTGCGTCTTCCAGTGCCTGCTCCATACCTAAGCGTGCGCCCATACCTTCAGGATGGGTGGCAGTAAGATGGTAGGCATCGCAGGTCATAGCACCGCCGATCATTTCACCATAAATGGTGGCACCCCTGGCAATAGCGTGTTCATATTCTTCCAGGATGATAGCGCCTGCACCTTCACCCATCACAAAGCCGTCGCGCTCTATATCGAAGGGACGGGAAGCATGTGCTGCATCCTCATTACGGGTAGATAATGCTTTAAGGGCATTGAACCCTGCAATACCGGCGCGGGTTACAGGGGCTTCAGAGCCACCTGCTACAATAGCATTGGCTTTACCCAGGCGGATGTAATTGAAAGCATCAACGAGGGCGCTGGTAGAAGATGCGCATGCAGACACTGTACAGAAATTGATACCCATGAAACCATATTTCATAGCTATCTGGCCTGCGGCAATGTCACAGATTAATTTCGGAATAAAGAAAGGGTTGAATTTAGGAATGAAATTACCCTGTGTAAATTCAACGATCTGTTCTTCGAACGTAAGCATTCCACCGTTGCCGGACGCCCAGATCACACCGATTTTTGTTTTATCGATGGCTGCACTATCAAGACCGGCATCCTGTACTGCTTCCTGTGCAGCCGCCATAGCGTACTGTGTGAAGCAATCCATTTTGCGGGCTTCCTTCTTTTCCATATATTTTTCCACATCAAATCCTTTGACTTCACAGGCGAATTTTGTTTTAAACTCTGTGGTGTCAAATTTAGTGATGGGGCCGGCGCCGCTAACGCCTGCTTTCATATTGTTCCAAAAAGTATTTACATCATTCCCGATAGGTGTTAATGCTCCCAATCCGGTAACCACAACCCTTTTCAGTGTAACAGTACGCATATTTTTTACTTTAATAAAAAAAGTTAGAGCGCAAATTTAGTTACTTATTGTTATGAATAAGCATATTCATTAAGATAATATAATATAACTTTTTGTGATTTACGATGAAATCGCCTATAGAAGCGCATTTGCGTGCAGGAAGAAGCAGGATCTGACATCTCCTTTACTTTTCTCCCGATATTTTTATTTAAAAAAACAGGAAAATGCAAGGGAATTGTAACCCGTGAAGATGTAAGTGTTATGCGATATGGGTAAGATATCAGGCTGCTGCCACTACTTCAGGTACCGGCACAGTGCTGATTTTACGGGTACGCTGCTTCAGGAAGTCAATGATCTCAGCGTCTGTCTGGTAGCGGTCGCCGATATTTACAAAGTGTTTTGCCAGCAGGTCGTAGCGTTTGCCCATCAGGTAGGCCCACACATGCAGGAAATGGATCCCGTCAAATACAATGGCGTCGTTGCTGATATATTCCCCCAGGGTTTTGGTGAAGTATACCGGATGCTCTGTCCAGTGCATGCTGGGTTTCACATGGTGACTGATATGATAGCCATCGTTCCAGCATTTGTGGTTGTATTTTGTATTGATGCAGGTAATGCTGTTCTTATAACAGTTATCCGGCTCTTCAGTATCAATAAAGGCATGTTGCGCCCAGTTGCCCACCATCATAATGACGCGGGAAATAATAAATGGCAGTATAAACACTACGAAGGTGGCAGGAAAATTAATGAATGACAAGCCAACGCAGGCAGCAATGAAAAGTACTTCGCCCCTCACCAGTTTTACCATTAACTTATTTCTTTTTTTCCGGAGATGATAGCGGGCAGTGTCATATACCCCGAAAGTAACGAAGTGGAACAGGTATAAGAGGAACCCACGGAAGGAATCGCGCTGGTATATCATGGTGCAGCTGTCGTCGTCGGGCATATTGTTTTCCGGGTGATGCATGCCGATATGGTGGGAATAGTATGACTCCGGTGTTTGGCCGAATAAAGGACCAATTGCCCATGGCAGGTAATTGTTCCAGAACTGGTATTTCTTTTCAAAAAACACCCGGTGGCTGGTACAGTGCAGCATCAGGCCAAAAGGACCTTTAAAGGTGATATTGTTCAGGAACTGGTAGGCAATGGCTGCGCCCCACCATACCCAGTTATTTATTCCCGGGATATACATGAGGATGGCCAGCGGCCACAGGGTGAAGGTGATTTTTAATGTAAGGTATACAAAGGGAAGGTCTCGCTCATCTCTGATCCAGCTTTTAAAAAGGCGGTCAAGTGCAGTTTCATGTTCAGGCTTAATGTAAATTGGATCAGTAAGTTGAGAAAGATGCTTCATAAGCTCAGTGTATTTTACTACAGTTGTAATAATGTTGGCCAGGAGCCGGTAAATTACTATAACGCTCCCTGAGAAGATATATTATACCGTGTAGGGATGACTGAAAGATAACCATTTTTTTCTTCTCTGGTAGTTATTACAGGTATTTTTGTAATTTCCGTTCTAATGTGTATCTGTCAGAGAGTAACATAGCCCTGTAATATGTAATAACTGAATGAATATGGGAATGTTCAGGAAGCTCATTTTCGTATATGCCAAAACCAATCACTATACATGAAGCGATTAACCCTTAAGGATGTTGCTAAAATGGCCGGAGTGGCCCCTTCCACGGTTTCGTTCGTTTTGAACGGAAAAGGGAAACAAATGCGTATCCGCGACGAGGTAGCTACCAGGATTATGCAGGTGGCTGAAAAGTGTGGATATGAGCCCCACCGTATGGCCGTGAACCTCCGGACAGGGCAATCCAAAACCCTGGGACTGATCGTAGAAAGTATTTCAGGAAGTTTTTTTGCCAGTCTTGCCAAAACCATAGAAACCGAAGCGGAGCGCAGAGGCTATAACGTGGTATATTGCAGTACTGAAAATAATGCCCAGAAAGGCGGGGAACTGATCCGCATGCTTGGCCGGCAAATGGTGGATGGTTACCTGATCACCCCGGCCCCGGGGATGGAAAAGGAAATCCAGCACCTGGTACAGCAGCATAAGCCGATAGTACTGATGGACAGCTATTTCCCATCCATCAAAACTCCTTATGTGCTGATCAACAATTTTGACGGCGTACAGCAGGGAATGAAACACCTGATAGGGAAAGGGCTTACCAAAATCGGGTTTGTGATGGTAGATGTGAAGCTGATACAGATAGAAGAGCGCCTGCGGGGCTATACCACTGCATTGAAAGAACATAAGATACCGGTAAAGAAGAAACATATCCTGCAGCTGCAGTATCACCGGCAGCGGGAAGATTCCCTCAATGAGCTGCAGGCCTTTATAGAGGCCAATCCCGAACTGGATGCCATCTTTTTTTCCACTAACTACCTTGGCATCCTGGGCCTGGAAGTGATAGCCAGGATGGGGCTGAAGATGCCTGACGACATCGCGGTATTGTGTTTCGATGACCATGATATCTTCCGTTTATACCCGCCGGGTATTTCAGTGATAGAACAGCCCATAGAGGGTATTGCCAAAACGGCCATAGACCTGCTGATGCACCAGCTGGATAAAAACAGCGGCCCGATGAAGAAAACGGCAGTGGAGTTACCCGGAAAATTTATCCTGCGGGGATCGGCCTGAATCCCGGGTGCCGCTTATAAAAAAACTGTTGAATACTTGTATTTGCTGGAAAAATAGTTTTATTTTTAGAACCAGCTTTTAGAGCTTAACGGAAAAAGGATTCGCTGAATCTTTTTTTTCTGTACCTGTGCTAAATCGATTTTGTTAAAATTTCACGGTATCTTCACACGGCGAGTGTGATGTTGGCTAAAAGGATCATTTTTGTTGTATATAATATCTAATCATGAAAAAAGTTGGACTGTTAGCAGCCGCTTTATTCTGCCTGCATGGTGCATACAGCCAAACGGTAAATAAAGTTGCTGAACCGGTAGAATGGGTGAATACCCTGATGGGCACTGATTCTAAAGTAAGCTTATCAAACGGGAACACCTATCCTGCTATCGCCCTGCCATGGGGCATGAACTTCTGGATGCCGCAAACCAATACAATGGGAAATGGCTGGGCCTATCAATATACCGCTGACAAGATCAGGGGATTCAAACAAACGCACCAGCCTTCTCCCTGGATCAACGACTATGGCCAGTTTGCCATTATGCCCGTTACCGGTACCGTAAAGTTCGACCAGAACAAACGCGCCAGCTGGTTCTCCCATAAATCGGAAGTGGCAAAGCCATATTATTACAGCGTATACCTCGCTGATCCGGATGTTACCACGGAAATTACGCCCACAGAAAGAGCTGCACAGCTGCGCTTCACCTTCCCGGCCACCGACAGTGCCTTCATCGTGGTAGATGCTTTCGATAAAGGTTCCTATATTAAAATATTACCGGAAGAAAAGAAGATCATCGGTTATACTACCAAAAACAGCGGTGGCGTGCCTTCCAATTTCAAAAATTACTTTATCATCAAATTTGATAAGCCATTTACCGTTGCCGATATCTGGCACGATTCCGTACTGGTGAAAGGCCAGCTGGAACTGCAGGCAGATCATACCGGTGCTGTGGTAGGCTTTAAAACAAAGAAAGGTGAGAAAGTAGGCATCCAAACCGCCTCCTCTTTTATCAGCTTTGAACAGGCCGAACTAAACCTGCAACGCGAAATCGGCCAGGATAACTTCGACGCCACCTGTAAGAAAGCAAAAGACATCTGGAATAAAGAGCTTGGCAGGCTGGCCATAGAAGGCGGTTCCAGCGAACAGGTAAGCACCTTCTACTCTTCCCTGTACCGTACTATGCTCTTCCCGCGCAAGTTCTATGAGATCAATGCAAAGAACGAAATAGTACACTACAGCCCCTTCAATGGCCAGGTATTACCCGGCTATATGTTCACCGACAACGGGTTCTGGGATACCTTCCGCGCTGTACATCCTTTCTTCACCCTGATGTATCCTACACTCAGTTCGCATATCATGGAAGGATTGTCTAACGCTTATAATGAAAGCGGCTGGTTACCAGAGTGGGCAAGCCCCGGTCACCGCGACTGTATGGTGGGTTCCAACTCTGCTTCATTGATTGCTGATGCTTACCTGAAAGGTATCCGCGGATATGATATCAATAACCTGTATAAGGCTATTCTGAAGAATACTGAAAACGAAGGCCCGCTAAGCTCCGTAGGCCGCCTGGGCGTTAAATACTATAACTCACTTGGCTATGTGCCTTACGATGTTGAAGTAAATGAAAACGCCGCGCGTACCCTGGAATATGCTTACGACGACTTCACCATTTACCAGCTGGCAAAAGCACTGAACCGCCCGAAAAAAGAAATCGATCTTTTTGAAAAGCGCTCCCAGAACTACCGTAACCTTTTTGACCCGGAAACAAAACTGATGCGCGGAAAGAACAAGGATGGTAAATTCCAGACACCGTTCAATCCGTTCAAATGGGGCGATGCCTTTACAGAAGGCAACAGCTGGCACTATACCTGGTCTGTATTCCACGATGTTCAAGGCCTGGCCAAACTGATGGGCGGCCGTGAAATGTTCGCCAAAATGCTGGACTCTGTTTTCAATATGCCACCGGTATTTGATGAAAGTTACTATGGCACCGTTATCCACGAAATACGCGAAATGCAGATCATGAACATGGGACAGTATGCACATGGCAACCAACCCATCCAGCACATGATTTATTTATATAACTACGCAGGCCAGCCCTGGAAAACACAATACTGGATCCGCCAGGTAATGAGCCGGCTGTATAAAGCCACTCCTGATGGTTACTGCGGTGATGAAGACAACGGCCAAACCAGTGCCTGGTACGTGTTCTCTGCAATGGGCTTCTATCCTGTATGCCCGGGTACCCAGCAATATGTGCTTGGTACACCGCTTTTTGCCAAACTCACCATGACTTTCGAAGATGGTAAGCAGATGGTGATCAATGCGCCAGGCAACAGCGATACCAACCTGTAC
The DNA here is from genome assembly GCF_902150045.1 of Chitinophaga polysaccharea. GTDB lineage: Bacteria > Bacteroidota > Bacteroidia > Chitinophagales > Chitinophagaceae > Chitinophaga > Chitinophaga polysaccharea_A. The sequence continues at coordinate 1,753,376 of NZ_CABFVU010000001.1, read as the reverse complement.
GTGCAAAAGGCTTCTCTGAACGGACAGCCATATACAAAGAACTGGATCAGCCACCAGGACCTGCAGAAAGGCGGTACCCTGGAATTCCAAATGGGCGCTACTCCTGAGAAATCAAGAGGAACAGACCCTGCTGCTTTTCCATATTCTTTTTCAGCAACAGCGGGTAAGTAATATACTAACATACATGTATAAACGATTTTCATTGTTCACTGAAATATTTCATCCCGACTCTTCGGGATGTACTTAATTTCCTTACGCGGATTTTGTCCTGGTACACTGATTACGCTGATTTTGATGATTTCATTGATATTTTTTAAAAGAGATTTTTAGAATTTTTTAGGACCAAAAAATCAGCAGTTAAAATTTAAAAATAATATCAGCGAAATCATCAAAATCAGCGTAATCAGTGTACCAGGACAAAACCCGTTAAAATCAACCGCCATGAGAAAATTACTTTTACCTTTATTCCTCCTTTTGTACCTGTGTACATCTGCACAGGAAAACGTTATACAATATGTAAAGCCCATTACGGGCACTCAACGGATGGGACACACCTATCCCGGTGCTACTGTGCCTTTTGGTATGGTGCAGCTCAGCCCGGAAACGGATACCATTCCCTATGAGATGAACGGGAAATATAATCCCGATGTTTATAAATATTGCGCCGGCTATCAGTATGAAGATAAAACCATTGTGGGCTTCAGTCATACCCACTTCAGCGGTACCGGCCACTCCGACCTGGGCGATTTCCTGATCATGCCCACAACTGGCACACTGCAGTTAAACCCCGGTACGGCAGATCATCCCGAAAACGGTTACAGGTCCGCATTTTCACATAGCACCGAAGTGGCGGAACCTGCTTACTATAAAGTAAAACTGGAAGATGATAATATCATCGCTGAGCTTACTGCCAGCAACCGTGTTGGGTTTCACCAGTATACCTTCCCCGGCACAAACCAGGCGCATATCATACTGGATATGATGTCGGGCATCTACAACTACGAAAACAAAAACGTATGGACCTTTATCAGGGTAGAGAATGATACCCTGATCACAGGGTTTCGTCAAACTAACGGTTGGGCACGCACGAGAATAGAATATTTTGCGATGACCTTCTCCAAACCCTTTGTACAATACGGGCATCAGAACTATGCTAAAGATGTGTATAAAGGCTTCTGGAGAAAGTTTGACCAATCGAAGAACTTCCCCGAAATGGCGGGAAAGCAGATCCGCGCTTATTTCGACTTTAAAACAACACCCGGTGAGAAGATCAAAATAAAATTTGCATTATCGCCGGTGAGTACGGAAGGAGCGCTGAAAAACCTGCGCGCGGAAATCCCCGGATGGGACTTTGACCAGGTGAAGCGCGACGGACAGACACTATGGACAAAAGAGCTGAATAAAATTCACATCGAATCAAAGAGCCGCGAAGAGAAGGAAAACTTCTATACCGCCATGTACCATGCGTTCATCAATCCAACTACCTATATGGATGTGGATGGCGCCTACCGCGGTCTGGATATGAACATACATACCGCTAACGGTTATGCGAACTATACTACCTTCTCACTTTGGGATACCTACCGTGCACTACACCCTTTGTTTAACGTGATCCAACCGAAAAGAAATGCGGATATGATCCAGTCGATGCTCAATCACTACGAACAAAGCGCGCAGCATATGCTGCCCATCTGGTCGCACTACGCTAACGAGAACTGGTGTATGATCGGCTACCACAGCGTATCGGTAATTGCGGATGCTATTATGAAAGGCAATGCGCCTTTTGATGTGAATAAAGCGCTGGATGCCTGCGTAACTACGGCGCGCCACCGCAGCTATGACGGACTGGAGTATTATATCGACAGAGGCTATATTCCTGAAGACAAAAATGGCTCTTCCGTTTCAAAAACGCTGGAGTATGCATACGACGACTGGTGTATTGCGCAGGTAGCAAAGAAACTGGGGCGGACAGATATTTATGAAGAGTTTATTAAACGTTCTCTGAACTACAAAAATGTATACGATTCCAATACAGGATTCATGCGCCCCAGGTTGAACGACGGTACTTTCAAAGTGAATTTTGATGCGCTGCAAACGCACGACCAGGGCTTTATTGAAGGAAATGCTTGGAACTACAGTTTATATGTGCCTCATTACCCGGATGAAATGATTGCCATGATGGGAGGTAAAAAGCAATTTACCACCCACCTCGATTCGCTGTTTACAATGGAGCTTCCCGACAAATTTTTTGCTGAAACGGAAGATATCACCCGCGATGGTATTATCGGTAACTACGTACATGGTAACGAGCCTTCGCATCATGTAGCCTACCTGTATAACTGGACCGGCTATCCGTGGAAAACGCAGGAACGTGTGCGGATGATCCTGAAAAAGATGTACCATCCTGGTCCTGATGGCCTTGGTGGTAACGATGATTGTGGGCAAATGAGCGCCTGGTACATTTTCACTACACTGGGCTTTTACCCGGTATGCCCGGGCTCCGACCAGTATTCATTGGGTAGCCCAGCCATTGATAAGGCCACCCTGCAACTGGAAAATGGCAAAACCTTTGTGGTGGATGTGAAAAATCAAAGCGATAAGAATGTGTATGTGCAAAAGGTGTTACTGAACGGGGCGCCCTTAAACCGTTTGTATATTACGCATGCAGATATTATGAATGGCGGTATCATTACTTTTTATATGAGCGCCAAACCAAAGAAATAACAAGAGTGCCCAGATCAGACAACCGGCTGTTTCCATTGATGGAAGCAGCCTTTTTTGTGCAGGTATATTACTATATTGCCTGTAATAAGTAATAAGATGAACGATATTGTTAAGGCAAATAAAGATAACCTTATTTCTGTGTGGCGTACTGCCGGAACGCCTTTTAATGCCTGTGTGGAAGAGCCGTCTTTTGGCTGGTGCAGTATTCCCGGCATGGAATGGCCCAATAAGCTATGGTTTAACAGCGAAATAACGGAAGAAACAATCACTTCCGCTCTGGAGAGTGCGCCTTCCGGCAGGATTGTAATCCCTTATTGGAATACCACCGGGGAAGAATTGGTCATAGCGCATGGAGGTGTACAAGCCTCTGAGCAGGCGGGAATGTCGCTGAAACTGGAGCAGCCGTTTCACAAGGAAAACAGGTTGCTGTTCCGCGCAGTGACTACGCCGGCAGATGCAGCACTGTGGGCCGGTATTTACCCGCAGGCGTTTGGTTACAGCATTGATCAGAACATCCTGGAAGTTACGTATAGTGATTTACGTTATTACCTTGCACTGCTGGATGGGCAGCCGGTGGGTACCGCTATATTGCATCTTCAGGATTGTATTGCAGGCATACACGGTGTAGGCGTAATCCCCGAAGCCAGGAGAAAGGGGTTTGCCAATGAAATTATGGCGTATGTATTAAACGAAGCTATAGCGCTTAATGCCGCCTATGCTACATTGCAGGCATCGAAGATGGGAAAGGGCATCTATCTTGAAATGGGTTTTGAAGAGCAATTTACTATCAGGAATTACGTAGTGCATAAGTAAGTTTATTTAAAAATAGAAAGGGACGAGGTTTACATCGCCCCTTTCTATTTTTATAAAATCAGTTATTATCAATGCAAAGTAAATGATACAATACCCAACTGTACTTTCTGTGCAGCATCCAGTGCTTTATACCGGAAATACAGGTTGTGTTTTTTGCCATCAGTTACCGGCGTAAAGCTGAAGTTTACCTTGTTGGCTATTTTAGGCTGAGCGCCAGGGCCAATGGTCACTTCTCCCAAACGGGTACCATTGGCATCATCCAGGAATGCTTCCACCGCGAAACCGGATTGTGGCGTTTCCTGCACCATGTATGCGAGCTCTATGCCGCTTACGCCGGTCAGATCCAGCTTATTGTAAGTAGCCCATCCTTCTGTATTGGAAGGAATGAGGAACTTCATGCCATCTACGGCAAATACTGCAACGCCGTCTGCTTTGCTGAAATCTGCAGCTGCCAGTTTAGGGCTTACCAATTCTACTGATGCAGTGCCGGTGATTGGTTTAATGCCGGGGCCGCCCTTATCAGTATAGCTGGCCAGCAGGTACAGTACACCATTCTCTTTTGGCTCACCGCCCAATGTAGGACTGATGCTGCCGCTAACAGGCAAGGATGGTACCTTAGGCGCATTGCCGCCAATGGAATAGATATATTCTACCAGTTGTTTTGCTTCTCCAACGGAAATACCAGGGTGTGCCGACATGGCTGTTTCGCCCCATACGCCGCCACCACCATTAATGATCTTTTTGGCAAGCATTTCAGGTGCGGCAGGATCGTTCTTATACTTTTCTGCTATCTGTTTGAAAGATGGCCCGATGGATTTTTCATCCGGTTTGTGACAGGTTTTACAATCGGATACTTCCATGATATTTTTACCTGCAATAACGCCGGTAATGATCTGGTGACCCTGCGGCTGCGCTGCCTTATCACGTCCCTGGATATAATCTGCCTTTACAAAGATATTGTTGACATCCAGCTTACCATCTGCGGAGTTACCATCTTCCTTATCAGAGATATTAACCGCGTACTGTACAGGTTTGCCAGGGAAGTAAAACATCTGGTTACCGGTGATATTGATCTTCACTTCAGGCGTTTCGTTACCAGCGTATAACTCTATGGATTTACTCTTTGTTTTAGCGCCTTTATCATCTGCGACTTCTACAAATACCGCATATTCACCGGCAGTGCTGTAGGTAAATTCTACCGTAGGCTCAGTAGTTTCTTTCTTACTGCCATTGCCGAAATTCCAGAGATAAGTGAGCTTATCACCATCAGGATCTTTTGACCCTTCGGCAGATAAGGTTACTTTAAATGGCAGGCCTCCCGTGGTGCGCGTAGCCTGTATATTGGCTACAGGCGCGCGGTTGCCTCCATTGAAATCAATGCGGGAAAGACCGGCGTCTGCATTTTTGCTAAACCATCCGTTACCATATTCGAGTATATACAAACGGCCATCGGGGCCCATTTCCATATCGATAGGGGCGTTCAGTTTAGTGTTGGGCATAAACTTTTCCATTTTGGAAAAGTTGCCGTTCTTGTCCATTGTTACGGCCATCACCCATCCACGGATCCAGTCGTAAATAAATAATTTATCGTTGTAGTAATCCGGGAAACGTGTTTCTTTTGGATAAAACTCGCTGTGATAAACGGGACCGGCTTCGGCATTACGGCCACCACTGCCTACAATCGGGAACTCTTCTGATTTTGCATATGGGTACCAGATGAAAGCTGGCGTAGCCGGAGGCAGTTCTCTCAGACCTGTGTTGTTGCGGGAATCATTAATTGGTTTCAGCGGATCATAAAAAGCGCCGCTTTCACCTGTTTCATAATTGTATTGGCGGTATGGTTTGTTGTTGGCGATAAACAGGGGGTAACCGAAGAAGCCCGGTTTTTTAGCCTGGTTTATTTCATCGTATCCCCTGGGTCCCCGCAACGAATCGTCGTTGTTGGCATCCGGGCCTACTTCTCCCCAGTATACATAGCCTGTTTTCTGATCCACCGACATACGGTAAGGGTTGCGTGTACCCATGGCATAAATTTCCGGGCGTGTGCCTTTTGTGCCTTTAGGGAACAGGTTGCCATCCGGGATAGTGTAAGAACCATCTGCTTCAACTTTTATGCGAATGATCTTTCCGCGCAGATCGTTGGTGTTGGCCGAACCACGGCGGTCATCATACTGGAGGTGACCGGGGCGGTCATCGGTAGGACCGTATCCTTTGCTCACATATTTCTGCCCGGGCTCATCAAACGGAGTGGTATTATCACCTGTAGATAAGTACAGTAATCCGCCGGGTCCAAAGGCAATAGAGCCGCCGGTATGGCAGCATATATCGCGCTGGGAATAGAATTGCAGGATCACTTTTTCAGAAGACATATCCAGTTTGTTGTTTTCAAATTTGAAACGCGACAAACGGTTTACGGAGGTATCTGCAGGAGAATACATCGCGTAGATGTAATGATTGTTTTTATAGTCGGGATCCGCGGCCAGGCCAAGGAATCCTTCTTCTGCGTTCACGTTTGGGACATCGGTATGATGATATACTTTCAGAAAGCCTACCTGAGAAAGCCTTTTTTCTGCTGCATTATAAAGCATCAGTTCCCCGCGGCGTTGCGCCACCAGGATATCCAGGTTAGGAAGTATAGCCATTTCCGTTGGTTCAAAGAACTCACCGGATACAAGCACATTTTTAGTGAAGCGGTCCTCTTCCGGTACGCGCAGGGTTTTTGCCGCGCTGTAATCGAGCACCAGGTTTTTTCCGATGGCATATTTAATACCGCCGGCAAGGTGTTTCAGGAAGAGACTATCGGTATAGGATTCATCTGTATGACCAAGTCCGGTATAAAAAGCACGACCGCCATCGTAATCATGATACCAGCTGATAGGGTGATTGCCGCCCATTGTACCACCCTGGTACGACTTTTCGTCCAGTTTCAGCAGTACGGTAGTGGTGGTATCCACATTTTTATAATTGTACCATTCATCGGTATGTTCCCACTTTTCAGGAAGGCCTTCCGTAGCGGGAAAAGATTTTTCTATTACATCAACTATAGCTTTATGAACGCCGGGAGGATGGTTCTGGAACCATGCGCCCGCGAGGTGGTTATACCAGCCCCATTCGTATTCTGTATCAGCAGCGGCATGTATACCCACATAACCACCGCCTGCCTGGATATATCTTTCGAAATCGGCTTCCTGGTAGTTATTAAGTACATCACCGGTGGTATTAAGGAAGATGACCGCAGCATATTGTGCCAGTATATCTTCAGTGAATTTATCGGCGTTTTCAGTAGTATCTACATCAAACCCGTTTTCCTGTCCAAGTTTCTGAATAGCTTTAATACCAACGGGGATGGAGCTGTGGCGGAAACCGCTGGTTTTGGTAAATACCAGCACCTTCGGCTTGCCCGGCCGGGATTTTTTACAGGCTGCCAGGGCCACTACCACCAGTGCCAGCAGCAAAAATATTCTGAGAGTACGTTTCATTATAAATGATTAGTTTTTGGGTTTCCAGTTGCCGATGGCGTATTCAATGCCACCCAGTAAGTGTTTCAGGTATACGGGATCCTGGTATGCTTCTTTCACATGTCCCATTTCCGTATAAAAGGCGCGGCCTCCTTCAAAATTGTGGTACCAGCACATAGGATGGTTATCGCCGTTTTTCCCGCCGGTATAGCTGGTTTCATCAATTTTGATGAGCACGTGTACATCGGGGTTAAGATTTTTGAAGTTGTACCACTCGTCTTTGCGGATCCACTCATCCGGTAGATCTTTTGTAGCAGGATGGTTATGATCCACTACTTTAAGGGTGGCTGTTTGCTGGCTGGGATGGCTCAGGAACCAGGCGCCAGCCAGTTTGTTGTACCATGGCCAGTCGTACTCTGTATCTGTAGCCGCATGGATGCCCATCCATGCACCTCCTTTGTGGATATAGTTCTGAAAGGCTACCTGTTGGGCGCTGTCGAGTACATCGCCGGTGGTGCAGCTGAAAATTACGGCTGCATATTTTTTCAGGTTGGCGGGAGTAAAGGCACTGGCATCTTCAGTAGTGTCTACTTCAAAGCCATTCTCTTTTCCAAGTTGCATGATGGCTATTTTGGCAGCAGGGATGCAATCGTGACGGAAGCCTTTTGTTTTTGAGAACACAAGTACCCTTTTGGCTTTGTGTTTGTGCTTTGCCTGCACTGAAATAGAGCCGGCAAGGAGCAAGAGTGCAATAAACGCGGTTAATGCTTTCATGTTATTTTACGTGGGAATTGAAGATGAAAAAGAGCGAAACGCAAAAAGCAAAAAGCAGAAAGTTATTGTAGCGGAGATATAAATATCCGTTCAGCTGCGCTACAATGGCTTTCTGCTTTTTGCCTTCTGCTTTTCCCTTATTTAAAGAACTCTTATTTTGATATTACGGTACCAAACATCGTCGCCATGGTCCTGCAGGGCGATGTGGCCTTTTGGATGTTTGCCAAACTCTTTCCAGTCGTGGAACTTGCTTTTTGCTACCAGTGCATCCCATTCAGGAGTGCCCATGGTTGTTTCTGCAGTTTTCACACCATTGAGCCAGAGGGTCAGGTGACCATCTTTCTTTGTTAATTTGGCGGAGTTCCATTCACCAACAGGTTTAGCTGGCCTGGTGGGGCATTTGATGAGATCGTACAATTCGCCCGCATTGTGTTTTGGGTTTTTGCCGTCGGGATGACCCGCATCATCAATTACCTGCATTTCAGGACCGGAGAGGTAAGTCTGGCTTAAAGACGGATCTTCGTGAACGCTGAAGATAAGACCGCTGTTGCCACCCGGGGAAATTTTCCATTCGTAGCTCAGCTCATAGTTTTCATATTCTGCGTCTGTAACAAGATCTCCACCCGGTGCGCCATTCTTTTTGGCTTCCTGGTTCAACCCGATAGCGCCGTCGGTCACGCTCCATGCGGGGCTTGCCGTCGACTTCAGGTAAGTATGCCAGCCTTTGGTAGAAGTACCGTCGAACAACAGTACCCATCCCTGTTTTTTCTCTTTGGCCGACAGGGTATTTAATTTCTGGGCTTTTACCGCGGTAGTACCGAGAACGGCAGCTATCATCAGCGCGCCCATGATTAATTTTTTCATTCCGGATGATTGAGTTAATGATGGAATCAATTATTTGCCAATAGATAAGATATAGCTTACCATTTCTTTTGCATCATCTTTTGAAATCTGTGGATGAGGTAACATCGCTACTTCGCCCCAGTTACCTGAACCGCCTTTGATTACTTTATCAGCCAGTTTGTCCACATTTTCCGGTGTGTTAGGATATTTGCCTGCAATATCTTTCAGGGCTGGTCCTACCACTTTCATTTCTTCTTTATGACATGTTTTGCAATCACTTTGAGCCATCAGGGTTTCGCCTTTGCTTACAGGTTTGCTGGCACTTGGCGATACCATTGAATTATCTGCTGCGGGGCTTTCTTCATGAGTGCTAACGCTGTCAGCATTTTCTGTTTTTTTCTCACCACCTCCGCAAGCTGCAAAGAATAATACACTTAATACGAGCGGCGCCAGATATCTCTTTCTCATTTGTTGTTTTTTTTATTTGGTTATTGTTTACTACGATCGGTGGATTAGTTGGCCTACAAGCCTAATATTCTTTTGTTAAAGGCATCATCTGTGCCGCCTCCTGCAAAGTCATCAAATGCCTTTTCAGTAACACGGATAATATGATCCTTAATGAAAGGGGCGCCTTCCCTGGCACCATCTTCCGGGTGTTTGATACAACATTCCCACTCCATAACGGCCCAGCCGGCAAAATCGTATTGCGCCATTTTGCTGAAGATGGATTTAAAATCTACCTGGCCATCTCCGAGAGAGCGGAAGCGGCCGGGGCGGTCGATCCATGCCTGGTATCCGCCATAAACGCCGGAGCGCCCGGTGGCATTGAATTCGGCATCTTTTACGTGAAAGGCTTTAATCCTTTCGTGGTAAATATCGATATATTCCAGGTAATCGAGGCATTGGAGCAACAGGTGGCTCGGATCATAAAGTAGGTTAGCACGGCTATGATTGCCGGTAGCTTCCAGGAAACGTTCAAAAGTGATACCGTCGTGCAGGTCTTCCCCAGGGTGAATTTCATAGCAAACGTCTACGCCGTTGGCATCAAATTCATTGAGGATCGGCAGCCAGCGTTTTGCCAGTTCGGCAAACCCGGTTTCCACCAGGCCGGCCGGACGCTGTGGCCACGGATACATAGCCGGCGCCCACAACAGTGCGCCACTGAAAGTAGCATGGGCAGTGAGGCCCAGGTTACGGCTGGCTTTCGCAGCGTATTTCAGCTGGTTTACCGCCCATTCTGTACGTGCCTGGATATTATTGTGATATTGTGCGGGAGCAAAGCCGTCGAACATCTCGGAGAAAGCAGGATTTACTGCTACCAGTTGCCCCTGCAGGTGCGTGCTCAGTTCGGTGATTTCCAGTCCGGCTGCATTCACGATGCCTTTGATCTCATCTGCATAGGTTTTGCTTTCAGCAGCCTTTTGCAGGTCGATCAGGCGTGTTTCCCAGGTGGGGATCTGTACTCCTTTAAAGCCAATGGAGGCCGCCCACTCACAAATGGATTTCAGATTATTGAAAGGCGCTTCATCTCCCATGAACTGCGCCAGAAAAATACCAGGTCCTTTAATCGTTTTCATATACTCAAGCTGGTGATGAATACTATATCTCGAAGTTAGTCCATTTAGCATCGCTTTGTGAAGAGCGTACTACATTATCGATGAACGCCATACCACGTACGCCTTCCTCTGTGCCCGGGAAATCCAGTGATTCCGGAGAGGGTTGTACCCCATCAATTTTAGCAGATAAGGTTTGTGCGAAGTTGCGGTACAGGTTACCGAATGCTTCCAGGTATCCTTCGGGATGGCCGCCTGGTGTGCGGGTATTATGTGTCATGTAGGATGACTGGAAGGTATATCCACCACCTGCGCGATAAATTTCGGTAGGTTTATCCAGCCATTTTACCAACAGGGTATTAGGCTCATGTTGCGCCCATTCCAGGCCACCTTTTTCGCCGTAAACACGGATCTTCAGTGCATTTTCTTCTCCTGCCGCCACCTGCGATGCCATTAACACGCCGGCAGCGCCATTATCAAAGCGGAGCAGCACAGCGCCGTCGTCGTCCAGTGCGCGACCGGGTACCAGGATATTCAGATCAGCGCATAATTTTTCAATTTTGGCGCCGCTGATGTATTCGGCCAGGTTAGCAGCGTGGGTACCGATGTCGCCCATACAGCCGCTTTTACCTGATTTTTTAGGATCGGTTCTCCAGGCTGCCTGTGCATTACCTTCTCTTTCACTCAGCTTGCTGAGCCATCCCTGCGGGTATTCCACCCATACTTTGCGGATTTTGCCTAGTGCGCCATCTTTTACCATCTGTCTGGCTTGTTTTACCATAGGATAGCCGGTGTAAGTATGTGTAAGCAGCAATGTTAAGCCGGTGGCTTCCACTTTTGCCTTTAATTGTTTGGCTTCGTCGAGGGAGAATGTGATCGGTTTCTCGATAACAACGTTGAAACCCAGATCCAGTGCCATCATGGCCGGTTCAAAATGGGCGAAGTTTGGTGTAACGATGGTTACGAAGTCCAGCCTTTTCTCTGCAGGCATTTTCGCTTCGTTTTCCAGCATGGTTTTGAAATCGAGATAAGTACGTTCAGGGTCGAGAAACAGCATTTTACCTGATTCTACCGCGATATCGTTATTGATGCTGAGCGCGCCAGCTACCAGCTCAATCAGTCCGTCCATGTTGGCTGCAATACGGTGAATTGCACCAATGAAGGCGTCTTTCCCGCCTCCTATCATTCCCATTCTAAGTTTCCGTGTCATATTTACAATTATCGTTTTAAAATTTATACTATTTGAACCTGTGCTACTTTTTTACGGCTGCGCATATAAAAGAAAAGTCCTGCAAACGCTACGATGAGGATAACTGGTATCACCAGGGTGGCGTTGATGATTTCCGGCCCGGCTACAGCGGTGGCCTGGCTGAAAGCTGCTGCTTCAGCAGAACCGGGTGCTGCTGAACGGTAAGCATCCAGGGATGCGCCGGTAGGTAATTGTTTTACGATGATACTATCGTAGAAACCTCCCATAAAATACATGTATACAGATACGGCAAACATACCGGCGCCGCCCATCAGGTTCATACCGAGTGCTCCCGACTGTGGAATGTTTTCAGATACAAAGCCCAGCATGGTTGGCCAGAAATAAGTAACGCCCATACCAAAGATAAAGGCAGCAACAAACACCATGTTACCTGATACATGGGAAAGTAAATATAAGCCCAAAGCGGATAAAATCGCAGAAATAAGTAAAACGCCGGTAGGAGATATTTTATGTACCACAGGGCCGGCAATACCTCTTCCCAATACCTGTACACCTGCTGTTAACGCCAGTATGAGGATGGAGTTTTCAGTTACGTTCTTCAGCAGCACTTCAATCCACTGACCAGTGAAAAGCTCTGTGATGGCAGTTCCGAACATAAGGATAAACATCACGATGAACAGGGGGCTTAATACAGATTTATACATCTGCGCAGAAGAAACACCGGCTGCTACCCTTTCTGTAACGGGGAAGTCGAGTTTCATAAAAAGATAACCATAGATAAGGGTGGGGATCACCATAGTGGCCACTTGCAGCTGCCAGCTGAGGCCGATTTTTGAAAGTAAGAATACCAGCAGGGTGCCTACCACGATACCACCGGGGAACCACAGGTGGAAGTGATTTAGCTTGGTAGTTTTATTGTCGGGGAAAATAGTGGCCACCAGCGGGTTACACGCTGCTTCCACGGTACCGTTGGCCATACCGATAAACAGGGTGGAGATGAACAGCGACCAGAAACCGCCTGCAAATACCGTCAGCACAATACCCAGCAGGTGCAGGATAAAAGCTGCGAGCAGCAACCGTTTCATGCCTATGGCATCTACAATGAACCCTCCTATAACCACTGCCAGCGGAAATCCCCAGAACGCAGTTCCGGCAATGATGCTCAATTGTTTGGTATCCAGGTGGAACTCAACGCCCAGGCGGCTTAAGATTCCGGCACGGATGCCAAAGGATAATGATGTTACCAGTAGCGCCATACAGCTTGCTACGAACAGTTTTTGCGGCTGAATTGCATTTGCCATAAACGTGGATGTTTGTGTAAAAAAGTTAAAACGGCTATTAAACCTTTAAATTTATAAAAAGTATTTTCATATTTCCATCTTTTTATATGGACGACGGGCAATTTTTTTGAAAATTTTCATTTCCAGCGGTAATACGGACTAACTGGCCATAAATACCCGGTTTGGATGGCCATATTTTATGATAAGCGGTTGGTTCTGTGCAGGGCTTCCGCCTACTTATAAAAGTAAGATCCGCCCCGGCTTTGTCCGGATCATATAATTAAATGATAATTTCTATTGACTGAAAACTAAAAATTTCTCTCTCTGGCATTGAATACCCCGGACCGGTTAGTCCTTATTTTTAGTAGCTGGTCAAAGTCAGCGCGCTACAACCCGGTACGACAGCTAATTGCCGGCAAGTGGTCTAAGGCTCTAACGGGCAGCCGATGGAGATGACGAATTAAATGTCGTTTACCCTATCCCGTTAGTAACGGATAATCGTTCGGTTGTGATGTGCGGGAATGAATATATGATCTGCTACCCTGAATAGCCGGCAATAAAGCCCGGACATAAAACTTAATTTTAAGAAGATGCCTGCCCGGTGCTGGTTTCCCGGCACTTTTTAATATCCTGTGATCCGGTACTGGTATTTTGGCAGAGAAAGAGCTGAGCCCTTATAGCAGCCGGGCTGACAATTTGGGGGCCGTAAAAAAGCGGGCAGTCCTGTACAACAGGAAGCCAGCCTGCTCAGGGCTGCAACAATAAACCTCATGTAGTCAATTTGCCTGCTGCCATTTGTCAACAAATTTCCGGGAAGCCGCCTTGGTATCGCTTTCATAATGACCTGGAAAAAGGATATTTTTTCAGGAAAGCTTCCCTGGTTCACCACGCCGGACCGGCTATGCCGCTAACTTTAGCTATCTGTATAAAGGATATGTTAATTGATAGCGGCAAAATGGAAAATCCATTCAAAATCCGCCTTGAATCACCAAATTTATTCCTACTTTTACAGGCCTTGCCGGGGAGGGCTGCAAAACTGACACCTTGACAGTTCGCCTTTACAAGCACAATATTTGAGTAATCTGGATGCCGTCTATCCAACTGACGAAGCCCGCAGCCTTTGTGCCACAGGCTGATGACGCAGAAATTTATCAACTGATATACGCTGCCTGGATGGGATCAGGTTACAATAAATAGAAATCGTAATTCGTAATTAAACATTTAACATGTTAGGTTTTTTATCAAAGCTATTTGGAGGGAATAAATCAGAAAGGGATATTAAATCCATCTCTCCGGTGGTGCAGCAGATTAATGAGGAGTACGAAAAACTGCAATCCCTTCCTATTGATGATCTGCGCCACAAAACGCAGGAATTCCGGGCACGTATCGCTGAGCATCTTGCCACTATAGATAAAGAAATAGCGGAAAAACAAGCCAGTGCAGATAGCGAGGAAGATGTAACCGCAAAGGATACCATATACCAGGAAATAGATATTCTTAAAAAAGAACGCGACAAGCAACTGGAAGTAGTACTGAAAGAATTACTGCCACAGGCTTTCGCGGTAGTAAAAGAAACAGCCCGCCGCTTTACCAATAATTCAACGCTGACCGCCACTGCTACCAACCTGGACCGCCAGCTGGCAGTGACAAAGGATTATGTTACCATTGACGGCGATAAAGCCATCTGGAAAAATACCTGGAATGCGGCCGGCAGCCTTGTTACCTGGAACATGGTGCACTATGATGTACAGCTGATCGGTGGTACTGTACTGCACCAGGGTAAAATTGCGGAAATGGCTACGGGTGAAGGTAAAACCCTTGTATCCACCCTTCCTGCTTATCTTAACGCACTGGCAGGACAAGGCGTGCACATCGTAACCGTGAATGATTACCTGGCACGTCGTGACTCTGAATGGAACGGACCTCTTTTCGAATTCCTTGATATTACAGTAGACTGTATCGATAAGCACCAGCCTAATACACCCGACCGCCGCAACGCGTACCTGGCGGATATTACGTACGGAACCAACAACGAATTCGGTTTTGACTACCTCCGTGATAACATGGTACACAACCCGGATGAAATGGTACAGCGTAAACACCACTACGCAATGGTGGATGAGGTAGATAGCGTACTGGTGGATGATGCCCGTACCCCGCTGATCATTTCCGGTCCTATCCCCCGCGGTGAAGAGCAGGAGTTCCATGCACTGAAACCACGTATCGAATACCTGGTGGAAATGCAAAAGAAGGCTGTCAATCAATATCTGCAGGAAGCAAAGAAACTGATTGCAGAAGGTAAGGATGATCCGAAAACAGGTGGCCTGGCCCTGATGCGCGCCTGGAGAGGTTTACCAAAGAGCAGCGCGCTGATCAAATTCCTCAGCGAACCTGGTAACAGGGTGTTGTTACAAAAAGCGGAAAACTACTACCTGGCAGATCAGCAACGCGAAATGCCCAAAGTAGATGAAGGCCTGTTCTTCTCTATTGAAGAAAAACAAAACAGTGTAGATCTTACAGATAAAGGTATTCACCTGATCACCCAGGGTGGTGAAGATGCTAACTTCTTTATCCTCCCGGATGTGGGATCTGAGCTGGCGGAAATTGAAAAGCTGCCATTGTCGCCTGAAGAAAAGCTCCAACGTAAAGATGTATTGCTGCAGGATTTTGCCGCTAAATCAGACCGTATCCATTCCGTTCAGCAGTTGCTGAAAGCCTATACTTTGTTTGATAAAGATGTAGAGTACGTGGTAATGGACGGTAAAGTGAAGATCGTGGATGAGCAAACCGGCCGTATCCTTGATGGACGCCGTTACTCCGATGGCTTGCACCAGGCGATTGAAGCTAAGGAAAATGTAAAAGTGGAAGCTGCCACCCAAACATTTGCCACCATCACATTGCAGAACTTCTTCCGTATGTATCATAAGCTGGCCGGTATGACCGGTACAGCGTCTACCGAAGCAGGCGAATTCTGGGAAATCTATAAGCTGGATGTGGTAACCATTCCTACCAACCTGCCTATTTCCCGTGTAGATGCGGAAGACCTGGTATACAAAACAAAAAGAGATAAATACAAGGCAGTTATTGAAGAGATAAAGCAATTGCAGGCAAAAGGCCGCCCTGTGCTGGTAGGTACTACCTCCGTGGAAGTATCTGAGTTGCTGAGCAAAATGCTCACTTTCGAAAAAGTGCCGCATAATGTACTGAATGCGAAACAGCATGCCCGTGAAGCACAGATTGTGGCGGAAGCAGGTTTGCCGGGTGCAGTGACCATTGCCACCAATATGGCGGGTCGTGGTACGGATATCAAACTCGGACCAGGTGTGAAGGAAGCCGGTGGTCTGGCTATCATCGGTACGGAAAGGCATGAAAGCCGCCGTGTTGACCGCCAGCTGCGTGGTCGTGCCGGTCGCCAGGGTGATCCTGGAACTTCCCAGTTCTTCGTTTCCCTGGAAGATGACCTGATGCGTATGTTTGGCTCAGAACGTATTGCGGGCCTTATGGACCGTATGGGCTACAAAGAAGGAGAAGTGATCCAGCACAGCATGATCACCCGCTCCATTGAAAGAGCACAGAAGAAAGTGGAAGAAAATAACTTCGGTATCCGTAAGCGTTTGCTGGAGTATGATGATGTGATGAACAAACAGCGTACTGTGATCTATGCGAAACGTAATCATGCCCTGTTTGGTGAGCGCCTGGCAATAGACATCGACAACGCCTTCTATGATGTGGCAGAAAACATGGTGTCTACCCATAAAGCCAGTGGAGATTATGAAGCCTTCAAGATGGATGCTATCATGAACTTCTCTATTGATACACAAATCACCAGTGAAGAACTGGCGAAGACAGATATTCCAAATCTGGCCAATAAACTGTATTACGAAGGAAAAGATAACTATACACGTAAGGTAAATGAGCTGATCAGCAATACACTGCCGGTAATTGAACGTATCTACCAGGAACAGGGGCACCAGATCGAAAATATCTCTATACCATTTACTGATGGTAAAAAAGGTATTAATGTATTGGCTAATCTGCAGAAGGTAGTGGAAACAAAGGGACATGAAACAATGAATGCCCTGGAACGCAGTATTACCCTGGCTTTGATCGATGAATCCTGGAAAGAGCACCTGCGTGCAATGGACGATCTGAAGCAATCTGTACAGAGTGCGGTATACGAACAGAAAGATCCGTTGCTGATCTACAAGTTCGAGGCATTCAACCTGTTTAAGGATATGGACCGGGAAACCAGCCGGGATATTGTATCCTTCCTTACCAAATGCGGTATTCCTGTAAGCAACCAGGAACAGGAAGCTGCTCCGGAAATCCGTGAAGGAAGGGAACAGAAAACGGATATGAGCCGCATGCGTGCCTCCCATGAAGAGCTGGCAGAAAACGGCAGTCACCAGAACAGCGGGCCTGAACTTCAAACCGCTGAAGAGGTAAAAGCAGAGCCCATCCGCCACCAGGGACCGCAAATAGGCCGTAACGACCTTTGCCCCTGTGGTAGTGGTAAAAAATACAAACAATGCCATGGTAAGAACGCATAAGCGTATCTGCCCGGAAAATGATAAGGAACGGATTACGGCAACGTAATCCGTTTTGCATTAATTTCGCTTTGTAATCAAGCAAATGAATGATGGAGATTAACCGTTATATAGACCATACCGTATTGAAGCCCACTACCACGCTGGAAGATGTTAAGCAGTTGTGCATGCAGTGTGTTGAATACGATTTTGCTGCGGCCTGCGTGCCTCCTTTATACGTGAAGCTGGCTAAACAGTTCCTTGGCGCTACCAATACTAAAATAGCCACTGTTATTGGTTTCCCGTTCGGGTATTCCGCTATTGAAGCCAAAGTTGCGGAAACAGTGCTGGCTATTGTGGATGGCGCTGATGAACTGGATATGGTGATCAATATCTCGGCAGTAAAGAACAAAGACTGGGAATTCCTGGAGAAAGAGATTGCCAATATCATGTACCTGGTACGGGAGAAGCAGAAAGTGATCAAGATCATCATTGAAAGTGGCATATTATTGGAAGAAGAAATTGTGCAGTGCTGCCAGCTGTATGCGAAGTATGGTGTGGATTTCATGAAAACGTCTACAGGTTATGCAGAAAGGGGGGCTACCGTGGAAGCCGTAAAACTGATGAGAGCTAATCTGCCAGCTAACATACAAATAAAAGCTTCAGGAGGTATTCGTACCTTTGCCCTGACGAAAGAGCTGATAGCTGCCGGTGCTACCCGGATCGGTGCCAGCGCCAGTGTAGACATTGTAAAGGAAAGCAAAGAGGCTCAATGATAATTGTTCATACTTAATTATACGTATTCATGCAAAAGTTATTCATCCTGGTGTGTTGTCTGTTGGGGAGTGGAGTGGCCATGGCGCAGGACAATACAATCGCCGCCAATGGAAATGTAAGAGTGGTGAAAGATAGTCGTGTGGATGTGCTGATTAAGAAACAGATCTACATTAACACCCTGGCTATCCGCAACCAGTCCGGTTTCCGGGTACAGGTGATTTCCACCAACAAACGTGGTGATGCCAATGAAGCCAAAGCCAAAGTGATGCAGCTTTTTGGTGATTACCGTACTTATCTCGATTACCAGGCCCCCTATTTTAAAGTGCGCGTAGGCGATTTTAAAACCCGTGAGGAAGCAGCTGAATTACGGGACAAATTATCCGACCTGTTTGCGGGCGGTGTATTTGTAGTACCTGCCATTATTAACGTGTCACTGGATAAAGAACTATCGAATGAAGAACCGTATTAAAGAACTGGCGAAAGCATATGCACCGGAGTTTACTGCTATAAGAAGACACCTGCATTCCCATCCGGAACTGTCTTTCCAGGAATTTGAAACCACTGCTTTCATACAAAAGCAATTAACTGCTTTTGGTGTTCCTTTCAAAGCAGGTATTGCCGGCACGGGGATCATAGCACTGATAGAAGGTAAAAACCCTTCCTCCAAAACCATCGCACTGCGTGCAGATATAGATGCGCTGCCCATCACTGAGGCCAACGACGTGCCCTATAAATCTGCCAATGTTGGCGTAATGCATGCCTGTGGGCATGATGTGCACACTTCCTGTGTACTGGGTGCTACCAAGATATTGAATGAATTAAAAGACGGGTTTGAAGGTACTGTCAAGGTGCTGTTTCAGCCAGGCGAAGAAAAGCATCCAGGCGGCGCCAGCATCATGATTGAAGAAGGCGCCCTTGAAAATCCGCGTCCCGACGCTATCCTGGGGTTGCACGTGCATCCTTCCATGGAAGCCGGTAAGCTTGGGTTTCATGCCGGTAAATATATGGCCAGCGCCGATGAAATTTATATTACCATTAAAGGTAAAGGCGGTCATGCTGCGCAGCCGCATCTTACAGTAGATACCATCCTGGTAGCTTCCCAACTGGTAGTGAGCTTACAGCAGATCATCTCCCGTAACAACAATCCTTTTTCTCCTTCTGTATTATCTATCTGTGCTTTCAATGGAGGATTCACTACCAATGTGATTCCCAGCGAAGTGAAGCTGATGGGGACTTTCAGGGCAATGGATGAAACCTGGCGTTTCAGGGCGCATGAGCTGATACGCAAACAGGCAACCGGTATTGCGGAAGCAATGGGCGCTGAAATTGATGTCGAAATATTAGTGGGCTATCCTACTTTGTACAATAATGAAGAAGTAACCAATAAAGCCCGCGGCTTTGCTACGGAATACCTCGGCGCTGAAGCGGTAGGCGATACGGAAATCAGGATGGGCGCAGAAGATTTCGCTTTTTATTCCCAGGTGGTACCGGCATGTTTCTTCCGGTTAGGGACGGGTAATGCTGCAAGAGGAATTACCTCCGGTGTGCATACGCCTACTTTTGATGTAGATGAACAGGCCATAGAGATAGGTATGGGAACAATGGCTTACCTGGCAACACAGTTTTAAAAAGATATAACAGCAACGTCCCGATGGAGATCGGGACGTTCATTTTTAACACAAAAACTTGTTATGTAAATTATAAACCAGCTGGAAAGCAGGTTTGTGCATTGATAGAATTTATTGCTAAAGAGTTAATTAAATCGTTTCAGGCTTTTCAGCGATTTGCCCGTTATATTCAGGTTATCTAAGCTATCCACACTAAAATCCCCCGCCTGATAAGGCGCATAAAAGTATAAAGACCCGCGTTTACCCATTGTTACCTTTACAGAGTCCAGCACATTGTCTTCAGTTACTTCCAGCGTATTGTTTTCTTTCCCTGTAAAGGAGAAGCTGTTGATTTTTGAATTATGCATGTATACATGTATCTGCCCGCCGGCGTTGATGTGCAGGCTGGGAGAGTTTACCTCTGAAACGGTAATAGCATAACCTGTTCTGTTGTCGATATAGCGGATAGCGGGGCTAAATAACACTACATCGCGTGGTTTGCTGATCTCTATGTAGAGGGTATCACCCAATAGATTGTAGGTAGCATTCTTATAGAATTCGAGCTGATATTCCGGCGATTCGCGGATATAGACAGTAGCTTCACGATCATCAGTTTTTGCCACCGTACTTTTTAGCACCAGTGCCTTAAATGCAGGAATGGTTACTTTGGCGTAATCCGGATCCTGCTTTGGCTGGTGGTTAATAGTGTTTGTAATGCCTTTGTTGTAATTGGCTTTTAATATAATGGCAGAAAGCAGCATGAGTAATACCAGTACGCCTGAAAAGCCTGAGAATAGTTTATTGCTGGTTTTCATGTTAATTGAAATTTGATTTTTTAAATTTCTCAAAATGAGGTTTCAGTTCATCGAGGTCAAGATCCAGCAGGTACATGCTTCGGAAAAAACTGGGCAATTCATTCTTTATAAAGGCTTCCTTCTTAAATTGCTTTATTTTCTTCACTGCATCCCCGCTGATAAAATAGCCGATCCCTCTTTTATTCTGGATGATTTCCTGCTGTTGCAGGAGCTCGCAGGTACGCATTACCGTGTTGGGATTTACTTCCAGCGAAACCGCCAGTTCCCTTACAGATGGAATACGCTCCTCCGGCTGCCATTTGGTAAGCAATATCTGTTCGCAGATATAATCTGCGATCTGTACATATATTGCTTGTGTATCTTTAAATTCCATTTCACAGAGTTTTTAAATTTCTTGATCCTTCAACCGGAAATAAGCAATGGTCCAGAGTACGGGCGCTATCACAAATTTTATCATAAACAGGTAGGTATCCTGCAGCCATTTTGGGATCAGGTATATGGTTGTATGCCAGGAGAAAGGCCCGCCTTCCAGTTTGCCTACCAGCAGGAAGGGTACTGATCTTTTCCAGAATTCATTGCCGAACCCAAAAATAAGTGTGATGATCACACAGTTAATCAGCCACAGCGCGAATCCGAAAACGAAAACGGATAACACCGTTTTGATAAAACTGTACTTGTGGAAGTAGGTGGCGCCCAGCAGGAATGCCGCCTGCAAAATGAAGTATCCATAATAGATGTATACTTTTTCTTTAGGATTGTCCAGGAACAGGTAGTCTTTTTCTATTTTCACACCTATCGCTGCCTGTTGTGCGTTTTCAATAATTTTGAAGCTGAGGTAGCAGCTGATATGATAAGCAATGAAGTAGCCGATGCTGCTGATGAGGAGCAGGGTGATGAATTTCTCAAACTGTGAGGCTGGCAGCATTAAGAAATCCACACCTTTTTCTTTACTGCCCAGTTCATTAAAGGCCCTGCTGGTAAACAGCATGCCACCAAAGAAGAGGCCAATGTAATAGAAGGATGCCAGATCGCTTAGTTGCCGGAAGGGATCGCGGGCTACAGTTATCATCAGCACTGCTATTCCCGTCATGAGCCCGAATATGGTGAGCATGCCCATCCCGTAAAAGCGGTAATGATCGGTAAAGTGTTTTTGCAGGTATAACTGCATACGGCGAACATTAAATACGTTATTTGGTTGCATGGGTGAATCAGTTGAATATTTCCTGGATAGGTTTATGATTGGTGAGTACTGCATTAAAGAGCAATTCCATATCTATTTTACTTTGTTCATGGCCTGCATTGCGGGTTATGATGGTATGTCCGCGCACGTTGCTGTCGGCGAAGAGGATGCCGGTAGTTTCTTCTATCCTGCTCACTGTTTTGAAGCTCAGTTTATCCGTCACCGTTTGTACATCTTCCCGGAAAATAATTTTGTGCCCGTCAATGATCACGATGCTGTCGATCAGGTTATCAAGATCGCGTACCTGGTGAGTGGAAATCACGATACATTTATCATTGCTCACCGCGGCGGCAATCACTTTGCGGAACTGGCTTTTGGAGGGAATATCGAGCCCGTTGGTAGGTTCATCCATAATCAGTGCCTTGGTGTTGGTAGCCAGGGCGAAGCTGATCAGCACTTTCTTTTTTTGCCCGTACGACATTTCCGTTAGCTGCTGATCCCTGGGGATCTCAAATTCCTTCAGATAGTTGTAGAATGCGGCTTCATCGAAGTTGGGGTAAAAAGGGGCATAAATGTTTACATATCTTTTCACACTTACTTTCGGAAGATAGAATTCTTCCGGTACGAGGAATATCTCCCGGAGGAAGGCTGGTTGCCTTTTTGCGGACGGGTAGCCCAGTACTTCGCAGATGCCGCTGTCGGGGAACAACAGGCCGGCTATTTGTTTAAGGAGTGTGGATTTGCCTGCCCCATTTTTTCCAAGCAAACCATAAATGTGTCCTGCTTCCAGCCGTAGCTGTAAGTTTTCGAACAGGGGCTTGTTTTTCCGGTAACTGAATGTCAGGGATTGGATGTTAATCATATTTCGTGGTTTAGTGTACTACTTAACTAGTACACTATAAAGATAAGGGTATATTTTGAAATGCAAAATAAATTTTAACGGGAGTGGGTTTTGTCCTGGAACACTGATTAGGATGATTACTGTGATCTTGTTTTTGGGGAGATGATAATAAGGGGAGATATAAGCGGGTATACCTATTGGGATTGCCTTCTGAAGGCGAAGTTGTCTTGATCAGACAAGAGCATTTGTTGATTTGAGCTTAACAAAAAAGGAGATGTAAGCGAGTATTTGTTCGCTTACATCTCCTTTATATTATCATATCATCTCCTTAAAAAATAATCAGGGTAATCATCCTAATCAGTGTTCCAGGACAAAATCCGCGTCTACAGCTCAGGATACAGCGGGAACTGCTGCATAAATGTATTCACTTCGCCCCTTACTTTGAGGATCAGCGCTTCATTGTCCGCATCCAGGAGGAGTGCATCGATCCAGTCAACGATCTGGCCCATATGGCTTTCGCTCAGGCCGCGGGTAGTGATGGCAGGAACACCGATACGGATACCGGAAGTGATGAATGCGGATTTATCGTCGAACGGCACCATGTTTTTGTTTACGGTGATATCGGCTTTTACCAGTGTTTGTTCGGCTTTTTTACCGGAGATATTTTTGTTGCGGAGGTCAATCAGCATCAGGTGATTGTCCGTACCACCGGAAATGATCTCATATCCTTTGCTCACAAAGCTTTTAGCCATTGATTGTGCATTCTTCAGGATCTGGTTGGCGTACACGGTATAGTCGTCCGACAGGATCTCGAAGAAAGACACAGCTTTCGCAGCAATCACGTGCTCCAGCGGGCCGCCCTGGATGCCGGGGAATACAGCAGTGTCGATGAGAGAGCTCATCAGGCGGGTTTCGCCTTTTGGCGTTTTCAGACCGAATGGGTTCTCGAAATCAGCGCCCATCATGATCATACCGCCACGTGGGCCACGGAGTGTTTTGTGTGTGGTAGTGGTTACAAAATGGCAGTGAGCAAACGGAGAGTTCAGCAGTCCTTTGGCGATCAAACCTGCAGGGTGTGCTATATCAGCCAGTACAAAGGCGCCTACCTGGTCGGCTATCTCGCGGATACGTTTATAGTCCCAGTCGCGGCTGTAAGCGGATGCGCCGCAAACAATCAGTTTTGGTTTTTCGCGATTGGCTATTTCTTCCATTTTATCATATTCCACCAGGCCTGTTTCTTTGTTAACGCCATAGAAATGAGGTTGGTAGAGCTTTCCGGAATAGTTTACAGAAGAACCGTGGGTAAGGTGACCGCCCATGCTCAGATCCAGTCCGAGGATTTTATCGCCCGGCTGCAGGATAGCCAGCATAACAGCTGCATTGGCCTGTGCGCCGGAGTGAGGTTGTACGTTCACATAAGCGGCGCCAAATATTTGTTTTGCCCTGTCGATAGCCAGTTGTTCGCTCTGGTCCACAATTTCACAGCCTGCATAATATCTTCTGCCAGGATACCCTTCGGCATATTTATTCGTCATCACATGTCCCATCGCCTGCATTACCTGTAAGCTGGTAAAGTTTTCAGATGCGATCAACTCGATGCCATGGCGCTGACGCTCCAATTCCTGGCCGATTAAATCAAATATTTGCTGGTCTCTTTGCATGTTGCCTTAAATTTGGTGCAAAAATAAATGAAAGCCAGATCAATTGCAAGCTTAAAGCCTTGCGCTTTATGCTTTCCGCTTTTTATGTTAATTTCGCCGCATTCGAGCAGCAATAGCTAATCCTAACTACAACACTAAATGAAGGCAATAATACCAGTGGCAGGGGCAGGCACCAAGCTTCGTCCACATACATATACACAGCCTAAAGCATTAATACCTTTAGCCGGCAGGACCATTCTCAGTATCATTATTGATCAGCTGGTGGATGCGGGTATCACAGAATTCGTTTTTGTGGTAGGTTATCTTGGAGAAAAGATCCAGCATTACGTGGAAAAGAAATACCCCCGGCTTACCTGTCACTTTGTACAGCAGAACAGTCGTGAAGGCACGGGGCATGCATTGTCACTTACCCGCGATGTAGTAGGGAATGACGAAGTATTGATTGTACTGGGAGATACTATCTGTGAATGTGATTTCAAAGAAGTGATCGCTTCTCCTTTTTCCATGCTGGGCCTGAAGAAAGTAGATGACCCGCGTAACTTCGGCGTAGCAGAACTGGATGAACAGGGTAAGATTACCCGTGTAGTGGAAAAGCCACAGATCCCTAAGTCGAACCTCGCACTGGTAGGGCTGTACAAGATCAAGGAAACGCAGCAGCTGTACGAATGCCTGCAAAGCAATATCGACAACAGGATAAAATCGCACGACGAGTTCCAGCTTACAGATGCATTGGAATGTATGATTGAGCACGGCGTACAGTTTAACGGCTTTAAAGTATCCAACTGGTTCGATTGCGGCAGGAAAGACACCCTGCTGGAAACAAACGCGATCCTGCTGAAGAAGTACAAACTGGCCAGTAACCCGGTATTACCATATGAAAATACGATCATCATCCCACCGGTGAGCATAGGGGAAGGCTGTAATATCAAAAACGCTATTATAGGCCCTAATGTGGCTATTGGCGATAATACGGTGATCAATTATTCTATTGTGAAAGACTCTATCATCGGTTCTTTCAGCAACCTGTATGAAGTAGTATTGAAATCCTCGCTGATAGGCAGTGATGCCAATATCCGCGGATTGAGCCAGAGCCTGAACATAGGTGACAATACAGAAATAGACCTGGGATAATACCGGCGCATCAAGCTATAGTATATTCGCTTATGAACAACCGTATCACTTCCTTATTCAATATTCAATACCCTGTGATCCAGGCTGGTATGATCTGGGCAAGCGGATGGCGTTTAGCCAGTGCTGTTAGTAATGCCGGTGGACTGGGCCTTATTGGTGCGGGAAGCATGTACCCTGCAGTGCTGCGTGAACATATTCAGAAATGTAAACAGGCCACTGGTAAGCCTTTTGGCGTGAATGTGCCGCTGCTGTACCCTGATATCGACCAGCTGATAAATATTATACTGGAAGAAGGGGTACAGATTGTATTCACCTCTGCGGGGAATCCTAAAACATGGACACCGGTGTTGAAAGCAGCCGGCATCAAAGTAGTGCATGTTGTATCCAGTGCGGCTTTTGCATTAAAGAGCGAGGCGGCAGGTGTAGATGCAGTAGTAGCAGAAGGATTTGAAGCCGGTGGCCATAACGGCCGTGAGGAAACCACTACCATGGTACTGATCCCTTCTGTATGCGAACAGGTAAAGATACCTGTTATTGCCGCCGGCGGCATAGGCTCAGGAAAGGCAATGGCAGCCGCCTTTGCACTGGGAGCTTCCGGGGTACAGGTAGGCAGCCGTTTTGTAGCAACGCCCGAAGCATCTTCCCATATAAATTTTAAGCAGGCAGTGGTAAATGCCAAAGAAGGTGATACCATGTTAAGCCTGAAGAAACTGGCGCCGGTGCGGCTTATCAAGAATAACTTTTACCAGGCGGTACAACAGGCGGAAGATAACGGCGCAGACGCCAATGCGCTGAGAACCTTGCTGGGAAGGGCCCGCGCCAAATCTGGCATGTTTGAGGGCAACCTTGAAGAAGGGGAGCTGGAAATAGGACAGGTAAGCGCGCTGATACATGATATTAAACCTGCAGCAGTAGTACTGGAAGAAATATGGACAGAGTTCAGGGATACTATCCGCCGGTTAAATAGCCTGGAGAGCTGAATGGTTACCTGAACAAACGCCCCGGTAACCATCCACAAAAATTTATTGTTTTCTCACCACCCACTTCATCGCTTCTTTCAGCGTGATCTTCTTTCCATACATCAGGATACCTGTACGGTAGATCCGGCCGGCCATCCAGGTGGTCAGCAAAAAACCGCCGATCAGGCAAACAAACGATAATCCCAGTTGCCAGTAAGGCACGGTGCCCGGAACACCATAAGGCAGGCGGGCCATCATTACCATGGGGGAAGTAAAAGGGATAATGCTGCCCCATACAGCCAGCGAACTGCCGGGATCCTGTACTGCCTTCATCATGATCATAATACCAATGATAATGGGTACCGTTACGGGAATAGTGAGCTGCTGCACATCGGAGGCATCCTCATTTACCAGGCTGCCAATGGCGGCATAAAGGGCAGAATAAAAGAGATAACCTCCCAGGAAATACAATACAAAGCAAGGCACCAGCAGGGCCCAGTTGATACTGCCTACCACATCCCTCATTTTATGGATCATTTCGGCGGTTTGTGCGGGATTGCCCTGGGCAGCGGCAGCCTGCACACTTTCAGGCGAAAAGAACAGCGGTATCAGGGAATAGATAGCGGTAATAAGCACTCCCCATATAAAGAACTGCAAGAGGCCTACTGCCGCTATACCGGTAATTTTTCCCATCATCAGCTGGAAAGGCTTTACGCTGGAGATCATTACTTCTGCAATACGGCTCACCTTCTCTTCCATTACGCCTCTCATTACGGAAGTGCCAAACAGCAGGAGCACAAAATAGATGATGAACCCACTGGCATAGCCTACGCCATAGGCCACCCAGGAGCTGCCTTTCTTTTCATCCTTCCCGTTTTTAAAGGTCACTTCCACATCAGACCTGATCTCGTCCATCTTTGACTGGTCAATGCCCCGCAGCTCCATGCGTTTCTTTTCAATGATACTGTTGATATCCTTATTGATACTGTTCTCTATGGTGATGCTTGCCTGGCCGCTGCTGTAAAATTCAAATCCTGATGGTCTGCTGATATCGAAATCGGGGATATACAGAACCCCTTCGTATCCAAGTTCGCTGTAATGCAGCTTTAGACTGTCGATGGGCTGATCCTGCACATATTTGAAATAAACGCCTTTGGAGTCCGGGAATTTATTTTCAAACAGCCCGCTCTTGTCCACCACGGCAATGAGCTTATGCTCACTGGAGGAAGTAGACAGCAGGATGGGCACAATGATCATAGCGGCGAATGCCAGCGGCACCAGTAAGGTGGTAATAAGGAATGATTTTTTACGTACGCGGGTAAAAAATTCCCTTTTTATAATGAGCCAGATTTTTTCCATAAGTAGCAGGTTGATCAGGCCAGCGGCAGAGCAGCTACGGGTGTGTTGCTGTTTTCAGTTTGCTGTACCTGGGTGATGAATACTTCGTTGATAGAAGGCAGGATTTCCTCAAAATAGGTAACAGGAATGTCCTGGCGGATGAAATGCAGCAGGATATCGTTAGTACTGCTGTCTTCATTCATTTTCACGGTAAACGCTTTATCATGTGTTTGCACAATGTTAAAGTGATAGGTAGCCATTTGTGCAGGGTTAGGCATAGTGCCCAGTCCTATTTTGAAGAGCCCCTGTTTAAAGTCCTGCTGGATTTGTTTTACGCTGCCGTCCAGTATTTTATGGCCCTTGTTGATCAGCATGATATGATCGCAGATCTCTTCCACCTGTTCCATGCGGTGTGTGGAAAAGATGATGGTGGTGCCTTGCTGACTGAGGTTGAATATTTCCTGTTTGATGAGGTTGGAGTTGATGGGATCCAGGCCGGAGAAGGGCTCATCGAGGATCAGCAGTTTAGGCTGGTGCAGGATGGTGGAGATGAACTGTACCTTTTGCTGCATGCCTTTACTGAGTTCATCCACGCGTTTATTGTACCAGGAGTTGATGTCAAATTTATCGAACCAGTATTTGATCTTCTGCACGGCATCTTTCCGGCTAAGTCCTTTGAGCTGGGCGAGGTAGAGTGTTTGTTCGCCCACCATCATTTTTTTATAGAGCCCTCTTTCTTCCGGCATGTACCCGATGTGTTGCACATCGTTTTCGGGATCAAATTTTTGTCCGTTGAAAAGGATCTGGCCTTCATCGGGGTAGAAGATGCCTGTAATCATGCGGAGCAGGGTTGTTTTACCGGCGCCGTTGGGGCCCAGCAAGCCGAAGATGCTGCCCTGTTGTATCTCAAAACTGACATCATCCACTGCTATGTGGGTTTCATAATGTTTTTTCAGGTGTTTGACTTCCAGTAGGTTCATGATGAAAAATTAGTGATTAATCCCCAATAAATAATCATAATATTTCTATGATAATTTTGCGGCGATGATGGCAGCTACGCGTTCTCCGTCCATTGCAGCAGACACTATCCCGCCGGCATATCCTGCGCCTTCTGCACAGGGATAGAGGCCGGCTACCTGCGGATGTTCCAGCGTGTCGTTGTTGCGTGGAATGCGTACCGGTGAGGAGGTGCGGGACTCTGTGGCAACCAGCACTGCGTTTTCTGTATAATATCCTTTCATTTTGCGGCCAAATGCTTTGAAGGCGCCGGCAAGGCGCTGGTGCACCACCTGGGGTAATACGCTGCGCAGATCAGCGCTGTTGAGGCCGGGCACATAGGAGCATTCCGGGAGGGAAGCAGAAACTTTTTTATTGACGAAGTCGGTCATACGTTGGGCCGGCGCAACGAAGTTGCCGCCGCCGGCGTGATACGCCTGTTTTTCAACGGCCTGCTGGAAGTACATGGCTGCAAGCGGGCCGTGATGGGCAAATGGTGCGAAGTCGGATTCATCAACAGTGACCACCATGCCTGAGTTAGCGAAGGGGTTGTTCCTTTTGGAAGGCGACCAGCCGTTTACCACCAGTTCGCCCGGATCTGTAGCTGCGGGGGCAATTATGCCACCGGGGCACATACAGAAGGAGAATACGCCCCGGCCTTCCACCTGTTCCACGAGGCTGTAGCTGGCAGGCGGGAGATACTCGCCGCGCACGCTGCAATGGTATTGTGCGCTGTCGATCAGTTCCTGCGGATGTTCTACGCGTACGCCAAGTGCAAAAGGTTTGGCTTCCAGCAAAATGTTTTGCTGGTGGAGCATGATAAATATATCGCGGGCGGAATGGCCTGTGGCGAGAATGAGTTGTTTGCCTTCAAATACCTGTCCTGTAGCGGTTTGTACGCCGGTAACCGCGCCATTGCTGATCTGTATGGCACTTACTTTTTGTTCAAAGTGTACTTCCCCGCCGCTGTTGATGATCTGTTCACGCATAGCAGTGATGATATGCGGGAGTTTATTGGTACCGATATGAGGATGCGCATCGATCATGATTTTATCTTCTGCGCCGAAGTGGACGAATATATTGAGGATGCGGTTTATATCGCCGCGCTTATTGGAGCGGGTGTATAGTTTGCCATCAGAGTAAGTACCGGCGCCACCTTCACCGAAGCAGTAGTTGGAGTCGGGGTTTACAATACCTGTTTTATTAAGTGCGGCGAGGTCGCGGCGTCTTGCACGAACATCCTTGCCGCGTTCCAGTATAACGGGTTTTACGCCTGCTTCTATCAGTCGCAGTGCTGCGAAAAGCCCTGCGGGACCTGCCCCTGCAATGAGCACCTGTGGCGCATTAGCTGGCAGGGAGGGATATACCGGATGGGTATGTTGCCTTTCTTCAAATGGCTCATTGACAAACACCTGTATGGTAAGGACAAAGAACACCTGTTTGGAACGCGCGTCTATAGAGCGTTTCAGGAGGTTGAACCCTGTGATACTGGATGCTTTTACGCTGAGTGCCGTAGCGGCGTGCTGAATAATGTGGGTATGGGAAGCGGCATCGGCCGGCAGTAATTTGAGAGATATTTGCTGTATCATATTAACGGTTAGGTGTTTATCCTAAAACTGCAGCAAAGATAAGCAATACAGGGTTATGTATAAAAATGAGTAAAGCGAAGACACAAAGGGATTTTATCCGCTTATGTCTTCGCTTCGGTAGCTTGTATGCTTTCAGCCTAGAAAGGGAGGTCGTCGCCGCCATCTCCGCCGCTAGCCGGCATTTGAGGAGTATTGTAGTTAGGCATTGGATCTGCGCCCGGAGCAGGTGCAGCCATAACAGATTCCATACGCCATGCATCCAGGTTGGTGATATAATTCACTTTACCATCTTTTTCCCATCTGGTGCCTTTGATATTGAAATAAACTTTAACGTTTTCACCCTCATTGAACCGGTCTACAATACCAGTGCGGTCTTGCACCGACTGAAACTTTATATAGTTGTTGATAACACGGCCATTGATGTCGTCAGACTTCTCAATAACGAACTCTCTTGTTTTAAAAGTTTCGCTACGTTGCACCGTGTTGTACTTCACAATCAGCTTTCCGGTAATTTCAAAACTCATAGAAAAATTATTTTAAATTCAGAAGGGTCAAAGATAAGGTTTTCGACTTAGTGCGGACAAATATTTTTTATTAATCCGGTGCGCGCGGATATAAATAAATACTTTCATAATTACTATCCCTTAATTCATTTTTTTAAATGGAGATACTAACATAGTTTTGCACCCTCTCCCAAAAAAGTGTGAATATCTCAGGCTTATTCAGTGAACGTTTTTTGTTGAGAGAAAGGATACAATATTATTTTATCAATTATATATCCATATTTATGATAAAAAGGAGAATGGAAAAGATAAATGTGCTGTTAATCAATGGGGTTCATAGTAGTGAAAACCTTGTCACGTGTGGGCTGTAAAGCCACAGCAGTAGTGGAAAAAGGAGTTTTGGTACTCTGTAATCAGGAGAATATAAACAAGGGTAGATAAATTTTTTTTTTCAACATTTTCTACAGATATTCGTCGTCCTGTCTGAAAATTTTTCAACATCCTGCGTTGGGGAATTTCGAATTCGAGAACTAAGCATCCTTAATTAAGAAACAACTAATTTTTTTTATCTCAATGAATAAAACTTGCGAACAAGTTTGGGAAAAGTGTCTTAATATAATTAGGGATATAGTAGAATGGCAGCCGTTTAAGACATGGTTTGAACCTATTAAACCCATTAAACTTGAAAACAATGTTTTAACCATCCAGGTCCCCAGCCAATTCTTTTATGAATACCTTGAGGAGCACTATGTGGGATTGTTAGGAAAAACCATCAAGAGAGAATTAGGTAAAGAGGCCCGGTTGGAGTATCGCATTGTAGTAGAGAACGGTACGCCACATCAGCATCCCAGAACAGTAAACATGCCCACGCAGTTTACCAAACCTCAGAAAGACAATGAAGTAGATTTTCCTTTAACGATCCACAACCCGGTTAAGAACCCCTTTGTTATTCCGGGCATTAAAAGGGTACAAATTGACTCGCAGCTCAATCCAAATTATACGTTTGACGCGTATGTAGAGGGAGACAGTAACCGTGTGGCGAGACGCGCAGGTAAAACAGTGGCTGAAAAGCCCGGTGGTACCTCATTTAACCCATTGGTAATATATGGTGGCGTGGGCTTGGGTAAAACACATCTTGCGCAGGCAGTAGGCAATGATGTGAAACGTATACATCCTAATAAAGCGGTGTTATATGTAAGTGCAGAGAAATTCATCAACCAGTTTATTGATCATTCCAAAAATAATATCATCAACGACTTTATCCACTTTTACCAGTTGATAGATGTGTTGATTGTAGATGATATCCAGTTCTTTGCACGTGCAGAGAAAACACAGGATGCCTTCTTCGCTATCTTTAACCACCTGCACCAGTCGGGCAAGCAACTGATCTTAACATCAGATAAGGCTCCCAAAGACCTTGACGGAGTACAGGAAAGGCTGCTGAGCCGTTTCCGCTGGGGGCTCAGTGCAGATATCCAGATCCCCGACTTCGAAACCCGGATGGAAATCCTGGAGATGAAGATGAGGAACGATGGGCTGGAAATGCCGAAAGAAGTAGTGAAATATGTGGCCTATAATATCCAGACCAATGTACGTGAACTGGAAGGCGCGCTCATTTCCCTGCTGGCACAATCGTCGCTGAACCGTAAGGAAATAGACCTGGAACTGGCGAAGCGCGTATTGAAATCTTTCGTAAAAACATCTTCCAAAGAAATTACGATCGAGAGTATACAAAAAATGGTATGCGAATACTTTGATGTGCCTTATGACAAGCTGTTGCAGAAAACACGTAAACGTGAAATTGTACAGGCCCGGCAAATCACTATGTATCTTGCCAAATCATTTACTAAAAACTCCCTGAAAACAATCGGTGAACATTTCGGAGGACGGGATCATACCACCGTTATCCACAGCTGTCAGACTGTAAAAGACCTGATGGATACAGACAATAATTTCCGTGACAGTGTAATTGAACTACAACAGAAAGTACAACTGGCGGCTATGTAAGCCGGCCTTAGCCCCCTCGTAACCTATTTTAAAAGCCGTGCCGATACAGCACGGCTTTTTTATGCGAAATCCTTATCCGTACTGCTTTATAACGCTTATTTAGCTGTGGCAGGTAAGTTTTTTTGTAAAAAGATGATTTTGCTTTTGGAGAATATAAAACTTTTCCTATTTTTGCAACCCCTTCAGGGAAATACGGAGAGATGCCTGAGTGGCCGAAAGGAACGGTTTGCTAAACCGTCGTACGGGTTAAACTGTACCGAGGGTTCGAATCCCTCTCTCTCCGCAAAGGGACCTATCATACTTATAGTGATCGGTCCCTTTTTCTTTTGAACCCTTGTTGCCCGAAAAGCTTCCATAACGCAAATGTTTCATTTACTTTCGGAACACCTCACCCAGTGTTTTTGCAGTTCTTTTTCATATCTATATCACTGCATACTTTTCCCCTAACAATCCATGGCTGACGATAAAAGGCGCTTAAAAATTTTGGTAAGTTGTAGTTATTGTTTTGAAGACGATTTCCTGCTGATGACCGCCAATCACAAATGATGTAGGCAGCAGGGGAATATGCTATCTTTTAAAAGATGGTTATTGCTTGCAACATTCAGGATAAGTAATATTTGTATTTTTATAGCCATTTAACGAATAATAATGAGAAAGGCTAAAATTTTGCTGCACCAGAACGAGCTTAATGCTACCGGAGTTGATATGGTGCCGATAAAAGGATTAGCACAAAAAGTACAGCCGCCTCACCGAGACGACCATTATATGTTTATTATCCAGCAAAAAGGGCTGTCTGTTTGGGAACTGGATTTTAGCACCGTTACTTTGAATGGGGCTTCATTATGCTTTATAGCACCCGGGCAGGTGCATCGTTACTTAAGTGGTAAAAATAGCGAGGGCTGGTTGATCTTTGCAGCTACCGCATTAATAGCTAAACCATACCGGGAAATATTCGATACATTTTTGCATAGCCGCCAGGTTGTTCATATCCAGAAGAATGATGACATTTTTTTAATGACATCTGCGTTTAAAAAACTTTTGGGAAATGAAATTATGCCATTGAAAAAAGAGGTAATCAATTCGTTGCTGGATACCATTACCGGTATGATTGCCTCTGAAATTATAGCATTCCGGAATTCAATAGGGTTGATAAGTAGCCAGAAATATACAATTGCAACGAAGTTCAGGCAATTGATTAAAGAGCAATATAAAGATCGCAAACTGGTAAAAGACTACGCAGCCTTCCTCAATATTACGCCTTTGTACCTGAACGAGGTGATGAAGGAAATAAGTGGGTTTGCCGCGAGTTATTGGATACACCAGGAAATAGTGCTGGAAGCCCAACGCCTGCTTTATTATACAGGTCTGGATATAAAAGAAATCGCCTTTGAACTGGGCTATGAAGACCATGCTTATTTTTCCCGCTTCTTTAAGAAGAATACCGGTATGACCGCTTCTTCATTCAGGAATAAAAAACCATAATTTGTCCAATTATTGCCATTGAATGGCTACCCGCCGGCCCAGCTTCCCACGTTAATTTTGTAATCGTAAAATTTAATAAAATGAATACGATACAAATACAGGGCAAAACAAAAATTATGGAAGTAATTCCTCCGGAAAATAATAACAACACGTTTTATAAAATAGTTATTCCTATCATCCTATCTGTTTTTGCAGTATATCTTACCATTGGAATGTCTCTTGGTATTCTCCCAAATTTCATAAAGGACGAATTGAAGTCCGGCAGTGTTGTAGTAGGAGTAGTGATTGGCTTACAATCACTGGCCACATTATTAACAAGAGCTTATGCAGGCAGAGTTACAGATACAAAAGGTGCAAGAAAAAGTAGCAACCTGGGAATAATATTGGTGATCGTAACCGGAATATTTTATATGGCAACCACTGCTTTCTGCCATCATCCTCTTCCCGCACTGGCGCTGATAATGGTATCCAGGATCGTGCATGGCATATCGGAGAGTATGTTGGTAACCGGTGCATTAACCTGGGGCATTGGTTTGGCTGGTGCCGGCAAGTCCGGCAAAGTAATGACCTGGAATGGAATTGCCATGTATGCAGGGATTGCCATAGGTGCGCCGCTGGGGATCTGGTTACAGCATTCATTCGGTATACAAAGCGCTTTTGCAGCGATTATATTATTGTCGATAGTTGCATGGCTTAGTACCATCGGTCTTCCGGTGCTTGCGCCAGATCCGTCTCATATCAGGACACCCTTTTATAAGATAATCGGGAAAATCGCGGAACAGGGACTTGGTCTCGCATTTTCTTCCATCGGTTTTGCCTGTATCTCCTCTTTTATTGCTTTGCTTTTTATATCCGAAAACTGGGGAGATGCGTCTATTGCTTTTATGGCCTTTGGCTCGTGCTATGTACTTACAAGGATATGCTTCTCTTCATTCCCGGACCGGTTTGGTGGTTATCGTGTAGCATTGATTTCCCTGGTTATTGAAATAGCTGGTCAGCTTTTCATCGGGTTCGCTTCCTCCAGGGAAATGGCAATAACAGGATGTGCCCTTACCGGTGTAGGATTTTCTCTCATATTTCCTGCACTTGGCGTTTTAGCTATTAAGAAAGTAGATTCTCATATGCGGGGAACTGCCCTGGGAGCTTATGCCGCTTTTTTCGATCTCTCTTTGGGATTTGCTGCTCCGGTGGCAGGTATCATTGCCGGTTGGTATAATTACCAGGCGGTATATCTGTTCGGAGGCGTTAGCTGCCTGTTAGCGACCGTTATATTGTTTATAAAAAGAAAAAGATAATAATGGAAACAGCGCAAAAGAAAATTGTACGGTTTCTATTGACTGTTAAGAAAAAGGTTTTCCTTAGTCCGAATTATATACGGGTAATATTCGGTATGTCGGATGAACAGATAGATCAGTTCCGGAATGTGAGAAGAGGTGATCACAACAAGATATTTATTCCGGCCAGGGGTGTATCTAATATTAATGGGATATGGGACTCAGATTTATTTATTGCAAGAAGAACCCATACAACAAGGAATATTGATGTGGATCGATTTTGCCGCTCATGGTGATAAGGGGCTGGCATCATACCGGGCGCAACAGGCCACTAAGGGAGAGGTACTGGGCGTTGCAATGAAAGAAAGCAGCAGGCCTTTGTTTCCGCGAGCTGATAAATACTGGCTGGTGGATTTAAGGAATTATTTTAAGACAGAAAGGCATGGTTGCCCGGAGAATACGCTGCCACAGCCCATTGGCAAAGCGGATCTTCCGAAGATCAGTCATCCGCATTGCGCAGAATGGAGCGGAAGGGGTAACCTCCCGGAACCGGGTTGAAATAACAGCCATGTTTCAATCCGGTACGATCAAAGGCACTACCCCGGAATGTTCTCATCAATATCCGGCCTGCCATAACTCATCCGCCATTTCCTTATTTGCCATAGCGCCTGCAAGATTGCCAACAGCTACTGCATTAGCCACAGAGCGCATCATAGTCGTATTATCGCCGCATGCAAAAACTCCAGGCAGATTCGTTTTTTGAAATGCATCTACTTTTATGAAGCCCTGTTCAGTAAGCTCACAACCCAGTTTTTCCGGGATGTCTGAATGCTGTACGAAAGCTGGTTTGGCATAAAGTGCTTTTATAGGATGGGCGTCGCCGTTCCTGAAAACGATCTGCTCAATGCTGCCGTTGTGATGCCGCAGCTCCTCAATTTCTGCTTCAACAACGGGGATACACTGTTTCTTCAATTGAGCCATTTGTTCATCTGTGAATGCAGATACACCATTGGTGTAAATAGTTAGCTTTTTAGTGAGGTTATGTACTAATGGAGCAACGTGCATGGCTACTTCCCTGTTTGCGAGAATGCCTGTCACTTCATTCTTTACTTCATAGCCATGGCAATATGGACAATGTATCACCGAAATGCCCCAGCACTGCTCAAACCCTTTAATGGCGTGCATGATATCTTTGATACCTGTTGCAAAGATCAGCTTCTTTGCATGAAATTTTTCATCCAGCTTCGTGGTTATTTCAAAACCATTTTCCGTTTTCACCGCTGTTTCTGCAAGCCCGTTATGAAACTTAACACTGGTATACTTTTCCACCTGTTGTTTGGCAAGGGCTGAGATCTCAGCAGGAGTTTTACCGTCCTGTGTAATGAAATTATGTGAGTGCGGGGTTTGCCTGTTACAGGGAAGCCCGCTGTCGATGATCAATACATTCCGTAATGACCGGCCCAGCGCCATTGCTGCGGAAAGTCCTGCATAACTTCCTCCTACTATGATTACGTCAAAGTTTTTACTGTCTGCCATCTTATTTATTTTTGTGGGAGAAACCAATGAACCAGGGATCATTAATGCAGGAATAGCCATACTGCTGTGCTGTATAAACTTTCTGCGATGTAACATCCTGGTCATTATTCTTTACAAAAGTAGATAATAATTTCATTATTGCGACATGATCGCGATAATATTTTTACCTTTGCGTATGAACAAGCGGAATACAAAAACAAAACAGCTGATTTTAGAGACATTGAAAAATGCAGAGACTGCTGTAAGCCAGGATATTTTACAGGAAGAACTGGGAGATGCGGTGGACAGGGCAACTATTTACAGGGTGCTGAATAGTTTTTGTGATGATGGTATTGTTCATAAGATATTGGGAGATGATGGGAAATATTACTTTGCTTTCTGTGTAAACTGTACTGAAAAGAAGCATCATCACAATCATTTTCATTTCCGCTGCCTGGAATGCGGGAAAATAGAATGCCTGCCGAATGAAGTGGATATCAAACTTCCGAAAGGATACAGGTCTGTGAATTTCAATGGCTTTATTTCCGGTTACTGCGCGGCCTGTTCGCCGGGCGCATGAATGAGGGATTGAAGACGCCGGGAATTTTGAACCGGTATAGTAATGCTTTAAGTAAATGAAAGCCTTGTTTCATAAACACGACCCTTTATTTTTTGCTGCCGCCCCGCAGCTGGACCACACGCTTTGAGGCAAACTAAAAAGTAAAATGGAGGCTCTGAGAACCGCTTAAACGATAACAAACCTCCACCTGGCGCTGGAATAAGCCAGCGAATGTATCAAGAATAAATGAACGTACTGAACTTCGCCCAAACAGCGGCCGTCCACCATCTTTTATGCAAACTAAGAAGTAAAATGGAGGCTTTGAAAACCGCCTAAACGATAACAAGCCTCCACCTGAGCCTGAACAAACCAGCGAATGTATCAAATAAATGAACGCACTGAGCTTCGCTGAAACAGCAGCCGACTTCCATCATATACCTGAACGAATCAATGCAGCTGCCCCCAAGCGGTGTTCTCAGGGATTCAACAGATAATGTAACAACCCGTACAATACGCTTAACCCTATCAGGTAAAGAATATTCATCCTGAATTTCAGTATCAGCGCCAGTGAAACAATAATCCATATTATGGCCAGGATATCCGGTTTGCTGAATAAAACGCCACCGGGAAAAATCACATCTTTCCCCAGATATAACGTAAGATTCAATATCACTCCCACTACAGCGGCGGTAATTAATCCGAGAATACCTTCTATAATTTCAATGCCATGTGTTTTCTCAATAACCGGTGCGCCAGCAAAAATCATCAGGAAACAGGGCAAAAAGGTAAAATAAGTGGTGGCAAGTAGTCCGGCAGCCCCCATCCATAAAGAGCCGCCAAAATGGTTGTAACCGGCCATAAAACCCACAAATGATAATACAATGATCAGCGGGCCGGGAGTTGTTTCGGCGAGCGCAAAACCATCGATCATCTGCAGTTTGCTGAGCCAGTGCAGCTTTGTGACGCTGTATTGCGCCACATAGGGCAGTACGGTATAGGAACCGCCAATGGTCACAAATGCAGTCTGCGTAAAGAACAATCCCAGGTTTTTCCAGAAAATGAAATCGCTGAAGAACAGCAGGAACAGCCCAAAGGGGAGCAGCCAGAGAAGCACTGTTACACCCAGTAACCTGAGCAACCGGCCTGCCTTGAATTTCCCTCCGGGTGAAACGGTATGCCTGTTCAGCACATAGGTATGCTCTTCATCACCTGCTGCTGCCGTATTGGCTGACCGGTGCTGTAAAGCCGCGGGCCATATCATACGGGCAATAACTCCTGTAACAGTAGCGCCGCCAATGATGGCCAGCAGGGAAATATTGAAAAAGAAGATACATACAAACGCAGCAGCCGCTATCAGGTAGTGCAATGGCCCATGCAGGGCCTTCTGCCCGATCCTGAACATGGCAATAAAGATGAGGGCAATCACCGCCGGCTTTAACCCGCTGAACATGGCAGTAACCCAGGGGATATTGCCAAAAAGCACATAGATAATACTGAGTGCAAGTAAGATGAACATGGATGGTAAAACAAAGAGAATGCCTGCCGCCAGTCCCCCTTTTTTGCCATGCAGCAACCATCCGATATAGATAGCTAATTGCTGCGCCTCCGGTCCGGGCAATATCATACAGTGGTTCAGGGCATGCAGGAATTTGCTGTTGCTGATCCACTTTTTCCGGTCCACCAGGTTATCATGCATAATAGCGATATGGCCGGCAGTGCCTCCGAAACTTATCCATCCTAATTTAAACCAGAATTTAAGCGCTTCGTTAAACGCCGGCTTTTCTGTGAAAATCTGTTCTTCCATATGATCATTCATTTCGCCATCCGGGTTCCAAGCATATAGCTCCCTTGCAGTAACGACCTGCTACTGCTCATTTACAGGATATGAAAATAATTGAATACAACCGGGCTGCACAGCCGGGCGGACGACAAAAAGTAGTATTTACGATTAAAAAAAGGCTGTCTGATGGCTTCCGGTAAGCTGCACGAAGATACGGAAATGCCCCTGCTTATGCAAGGTTTCAGGGCATGTTTTACTTCAAAAAAGACTTGTTTCTTTAACCGGAAAAACAGCCGCTGATGAATGACTGAATTAGGTTCTGCCAGCCGGATGCAGGATATGCAACAGCATCACCGATAAAGCAAACCGGTCAAAAGCAAACCGGTATAAAGGAATATATACAGTTAACCACGGGAATCATCCGGACTGGATTTTATGAAGGTACTGAGAGATGATGTTTTTATCGGTAGATGTTTTGGCCAGCTGTAATGCAGTGGTAAAGTGGTGCAGTGCCATGGCGTTATCAATGCCGGTATACAGGTAGCCTAACAGTGAATGATATAAATGGTTGCCGGAGAGGTTAAGTTTCTCAGCCTCTTTGATGGCTGTTGTTTTGCCGCTTACTTTCGATAAGGCATAGGTGCGGTTTAGCGCGGTTACAGGGGAATAAGACAATTGCAGCAACTGGTTATATAATTGGAGGATATTGTCCCACTTGTTTTTTACAGTGGTTGGAGTGCAGTGCCAGTAAGCAATGGAAGCTTCGAGATGATATTTGGAAAGTGCCGTTCCGCGGGCGCTTTCAATGAGATAATAATTACCCCGGCTGATCAGTTCATCATTCCACAGGTTCCGGTCCTGTTCCTCGTATAAAATATATGCACCGGCATCGTTGGTCCTGGCCTCAAACCTTGAGGCATGAAAGCACATCAGTGACATCAGGGCATTTACGGCAGGAGTATTGGTAGCTGCATTTTCCAGCAGGAAATAGTTGAGCCGCATGGCTTCCAGGCATAGCTCCTTACGCATCACCTGGTGTTGGGTGGTGGAGTAATAGCCCTCATTGAACAGCAGGTAAATAGTGGTAAGCACATCATCCAGCCGCTGGGCAATGTCCGCTTCTCCAGGCAACGCAATCGTTATTTTTTCAGTTCTGAGTTTCTCTTTGGCACGGAACAACCGTTTATTGATTGTTTCCTTACTGGTTAAAAAGGTAGCTGCTATTTCTTCAATGCCGAAACCGCAGAGGATGCGGAGAGACAAGCCTATCCTGGCTTCAGGGGGAATGGCCGGATGGCAGATAGCAAACATCATTTTCAACTGGCTGTCCTGGATGTTGGCGGCGGAGAGATCAATATCAATTTCATCCGGTGGTGGTGGCTGCAACTTCAGCCCTGCGCTTACTTTTTCGCTGAATATTTTATCTCTTTTGAGATAATCTTTTGTTTTGTTTTTTGCAACTGTATAGAGCCAGGCTGCCGGGTTCTCCGGAACGCCTTTTAATCCCCATGTTTCTGCAGCCAGCAGGAAGGTGTCGTTGGTAATATCTTCTGCTGTTTCAATATGCGGCAGCCCAAATAATTTACAGAGCACAGCAATAATTTTGCTGTACTCTGTTTTAAATAACTGGGGAAGGAGATCGTTATTCACCGGTCCTCAACACTGGGTGGTTAATTCATTTTTATCATATCCCTTACCTCTACATGGCCTCCCACAAAAAGAATAGGGCAACCCTCTGCCAGTGTAAGCGCTTCTTCCAGCGAAGTAGCCTTCACTATAAGATATCCTCCTATAATCTCTTTCACTTCTGCATAAGGTCCATCGGTGATAACGTTGCCGGCCCGGAGGGTTTTGGCTTCTTGGCCCAGCTGAGCGGTGCTGAGGAATTTTCCCTGTGCGGCAATGCCACCGATCCAGTCCTGCCACTGCCGGATAGCTGCCTGCATTTGTTCCGGGCTTACTTCCCTGTTGGGATCCGGTGCATGTCTGAAGATCATCATGAATTCTTTCATTTTTTGCATTTTGAGATGGAATGATGTTGTTTACGACCTTATGACGACTGACATCCGCACAATTGGACAAATACCCGGGAAATTAAGTTAAGGATTTTGTACGGACTTACCGGATCACTTTTACCGGAATTTTTATCCCTGTTTACCGGGCGGTTAAAACCGGACAGGATTTGTTTTAAAACCGAACATATTATAAATAATTTAAAGTATACTTGGTTGGTATAAAGATGTGTCGTGTCTGGCATTCTGTTAGTATCCGTCACAAAGATCAATCTGGTCCATATGCTCAGAAGTTATCTGAAAACAGCTGTCAGGAATCTTTTCAGGAATAAATTATTTTCCAGTCTTAATATCTTCGGACTGGCTACAGGCATGGCCTGCAGTATCCTTATTTTCCTGTGGGTCCAGGATGAACTCAGTTACGACCGGTTTAATATCAATGCCGGGCATATTTACCGGCTCACAGCCCGGGTAGGAGATATTGAAGCTGCAGTGGTGCCTGTTCCGGCAGCGATGGCCATCCGGGATAATATCCCGATGGTAAAGAATGTTACGCGGCTGTCTGCCCTGCAAAGTATGGTAACAGTGGGCAACCAGAAGTATGAAGAAAAGAATATCTATTATGCCGATAGTAATTTTCTCCGCATCTTCAGTTATCCCCTGTTGCTGGGAGACGCAAGCCGGCTGCTGTCGGGGCCGGATGGTGTGATACTCACTGTGAGCGGTGCAAAGAAATATTTTGGCAGCCCGGAGAACGCTATGGGTAAAACCCTGCACATCGACAATGATTATAATGGCAATGATGTGGTAGTGGCGGGGATATTGAAAGATCCTCCCCATAATTCACACCTGCAGTTCAATATGTTGCTTCCTATCCAGCTCTATGAAAGAACCATAAACCTTGAGCAGGGCTGGGGTAATTTTGATGTATACACCTATCTCCGGATGGATGATCATTTTGATGCCACGCCAGCTGCTTTGGCATCGCTGGAACAGCGCATCATGACGCTTTACCGCCGCCTGGATATATCCAAAACCAACGGTTTCCTGTACCTGCAGCCGCTTACAGACGTGCACCTGCGCTCCCGCCTAATGTTGGATGTGCCGGGGCAGGGGGACTACCAGCAGGTGAAGATCTTTTCACTCATCGCCATTTTTATTTTACTGATTGCCGGGATCAATTTTATGAATCTTTCCACGGCTTTATCCGGGGAACGGGCAAAGGAAGTAGGTTTACGTAAAACAGTAGGCGCTTTGCGGTCTCAACTGGTGATACAGTTCTTAAGCGAATCGCTCCTCCTATCTTTTATATCCCTGCTTTTAGGCCTCGCTATAGCATGGGCGTTGATCCCGTTGTTCAACGAGCTGGCAGCAAAATCTATCTCCATTAACCTGCTGAGCATAAAATTTATTGCAGGTCTTTTAGGGATCGCAACAGGCGTGGGCCTGGTTGCGGGAAGCTACCCGGCGTTGTTCCTTTCATCTTTCAACCCGGTAAAAGTATTGAAAGGCGTAAAAATGCTCCACGGAAGGAAAACTTTTTTCAGGAACAGCCTGATTGTAGTACAGTTCTCCATTGCTGTTGTCCTGATAGTGGGCACCATTGTGGTGTACAGGCAACTGCAGTTTATCCGTACCATGGATATCGGGTACAATAAGGAAAACCTCCTGTATGTGCCTATTCCCCGCCTGGGTGATCTGCAGCGGAACCAGGTAGCTTTGAAAGCCGCCATCAGCCAGTATCCTGAGATAGATGATTATACTTTTATCAGCCATCTGCCTACTGATCTTCCAACCGGCACCCGTTCAGTGGAATGGGAAGGTAAAGATCCGCAGCTAAACCTGGTATTCCCGCAAATGTGGGTGGATGATCATTTTGTGAATACTTTCCGGATGCATATAAAATCCGGCAGATTTTTTTCCAAAGATTTCAAGGGAGATGAAAATAATTATGTGCTCAATGAAACAGCCATAAAAGCAATGAAGCTGAATATGGAAACTGCACTGGGAACCAGAATTACTATGGATAGCCGCACAGGCGTTATCATAGGAATAGTAAAGGATTTTAATTTCAAACCGGTACAACAGCCCATACAACCGCTGATTGTAAGAAACGGCAGTTCCGGCAATTTTAACGGGAATACGGGATATATTGTACAGCGCACCACTCCCGCCAACATGCAGCGGAACCTGGGAGTTATGAAAAAAGTATTTCAGCAGGTATATACAGATTTCCCTTTTTCTTTTGGTTTTGTGAATGAAGACTTATCGCGCTTATACCTGGCGGAGCAGCGTATGGGGAAGCTATTCAATATTTTTTCTGTGCTTTCCGTAATTGTTTCCTGTCTCGGCCTTTTCGGGCTTACCACTTTTGCCACGCAGAGAAGGATCAAGGAAATCGGCGTACGGAAAGTACTGGGCGCCAGTGTAGCGGGAATTGTAGGGATGTTGTCGAAAGATTTTATAAAACTGGTAATATTTGCATTGCTCATTGCTTTCCCTGTAGCCTGGTGGGTGATGAACAAATGGTTACAAAATTTTGCCTATCACATTAACATCCGCTGGTGGTTTTTTGTGCTGGCAGGTGTTATCGCCATTGTAATTTCCTTCATCACGGTCAGCTACCAGTCAATAAAAGCAGCCCGGTCCAATCCTGTAAAAAGCCTGCGTTCAGAATAAAACAGCAGCTTGCCGGCAATTATTGGTGACGCTCTTCTACTGAACACTGCCAACCTGTGTTATATCCTGGAAAAATGCAGTGCCATGTAATGCGCTGCTGTAGCGGTTTTTGGCATAATCCCATCTTTTTACTAAAAAAAATTTGTTTTTATGTTAAACATTTCCCTACATTTGCACTCCGCAATTGAAGCAAAGGTGTTGTCGCAAGGGCTGCCGTTTAAGCTAAGATGTGGACTAAGAAGGGATTTCGGGGCGTAGCGTAGCCCGGTATCGCGCCTGCTTTGGGAGCAGGAGGTCGCAGGTTCGAATCCTGCCGCCCCGACTTAGAAAAGAAGCCTTA
Source organism: Chitinophaga polysaccharea (assembly GCF_902150045.1). GTDB lineage: Bacteria > Bacteroidota > Bacteroidia > Chitinophagales > Chitinophagaceae > Chitinophaga > Chitinophaga polysaccharea_A. The sequence goes on along the minus strand of NZ_CABFVU010000001.1, from coordinate 1,709,150 downwards.
CAGTATAATAGCTGTAAGGCTTTTTTATTTTTGTACAATTCATGCGTAGAAAGTTGTGTATGGCGAAGTTCAGTACCGGATCAAGTTGAAAAGTTGGGGGATGGGCATAAATTTTAGGCATAAAGTTTAGTCAATCTATAAAGAAAGAATTCTACATCCCGCACCCCTCGTAGTGCATTTCTAAAGGACTTTACTTTTGCATTGAATGATTCTGCCGCCGCATTGGTGGCTCTGTTGTTGAAGAAGTTGAGGATACCCAGATAGTGAGTTCTGATAGTCCTGGCAACGGTCTTGAAGGATAAAATCCCCGCTTCCTCCACGTCATTATACCACAATGCCAGCTTCTTAAATGCTTCTTCTTTACACTTACAATGTCTGTAAACCTCGCCCAGACGCAGGGATAGCTGATAGGATTTATGAATAAGAGGATAATGACTAAATAAAAGCTCGGCTCTCTGCTGCTGCTCTCTGGTCCATAATCGGGGATGTTTAAATAGTAAATATCTGCTTCTGGCCAGCAGTTGCTTGGTTGTGTCCCCATTGGGAAGTCTGGCAGGCTCCCACCTTACTGCATTTCGTTTTGCCTGCTCATATTCCAGATTCTCCTGTTCCAGGGCCTCCCAACGATGTTTTATTCTGATCTCCTGTACCGCTTCAAAAGCCAGGTGCTGCACATGGAAGCGATCTATTACCCGATGGGCGTTAGGAAAACAGGCTTTAACAGCGCTATTGAGACTACCAGACATGTCAATGGTAACTTCTTGTACCATCCTACGCAGGCGTTTAGGGATTTTAAATAGTATTTCTTTCAGAAATTCAGACTGAGTGCCCTTGATCATAGCCACTATTGAGCCTTTGCGCCCTTTGGCCAGCTTATTAGTGACAATTGTATACAGTTCTCCACTGGAAAAGGCTGTCTCGTCTATACTTAAAGCGGCACCAATGTTTTGTTCAAAAAGCATCCATTCAGTAGCATGTTCTTTCTGCTCCCAACTGGAAAAATCACTTAAATGATGTTTGTATTGTTGCCCGAGTTGTTTACCGTCAACATTGTAAAGATGGCCAAGTTGAACGGGGCTGATGGGGTGATTATCTAAGTAGTCCTTTTAAAAAATAACCGAATTCCAATGTCATTCGCGTTCCTTTTTTCACTATTTCCCAATCTCTTGTTACTGTTTCTCCGGTGGCTACAACCTCCCACCGACGCCGCTTTACATATAAAGTAACCTTCTTTCTGCGGATAGGAAAATCCTGAACAGCAACGGGAGGAAGAAAGTCTTTGGCGTGAAGTTTTTTATGCTGATGCTCAGCTGGAACAATATTCTTTTCTTCTAAATAAATACTTATTTCAGTCTCACTTTGACAAGCATCAGTTATCTCGAAATAATATAAAATCCCTTCTGGTAGCAGGGCCTCGATCAGAAGGCTAAAATTCTTATCCACGGCTATTAATCTTAATTGGGTGCAAAAAAACTATTTTTTTACATATCCCCCAACTTTTCAACTTGATCCTATGGCGCCCCGTCTTCAACAGGAAATCCGTGAGTAAATTTTGATCTTAAATTTACTCACGAAACATCTCGCAAATAATTTAATACCAATAAGTTAGATCATTTTTTTTGAGGGCTTTTAGTATCGTTTAATGGCGGATTTCACTCCTAAAAAGGTGAACAGGAAGGAGAAAGAAAGCAAACGGTATTAAGTAACCTTAAAATGAATGATTTATGCAAGACCAACACCCTTGGCATCGACTTTATCGCAAGAAAAGATAAAGCAAATAAAAAAACTGGCCTCTCTTTTTGCCTGAATTACAGTAAATGGTGACGACACGGAGCTGTCCTTGAAAGAAAAAGTCCCTCACAAACACTGGAACTCCAAAGGGGAATATGTAGATGGAAAGCCCTCAGATGTAAAATCTATAAATGACTACATCGATACCACAAGAGAAAGGCTAAAAAAGGCTTTTAGGGAGCTAGAGGAGAAAATGATACCCTTTAATGCACTTGACGTTAAGGCGATGTTCTTAGGGGTTCACCACACTCAGCGAAATAAGAATTTCACTTTAATCAAGTTGATCAAAAAACATGAGCAGGAATGTGGCCCGCACCTGGCACTAGGTACAATGAAGAATTACAAAGCCACAGAAGAATATGCCGCTAATTTCATTATGCACAAATATGGTAAAGACGACATCCATGTAGCCTACTTGGATTTCACATTTATTACAGAGTTTGAAAATTATATACCAGCACATCCAATTAAGCTCCACGATCCTTGCACAGGAAACGGTACAGCCAAACATATCGAGCGGTTAAAGAAAATGGTCAGTTGGGGCGGGCTGCTTGGTTGGGTAAAGGAAGACCCGTTTAAGAAATTTCAGGTTCACAAGGAAAAGAATAAGAAAAAGAAGTTAAAACTTCATGAACTGGTGACAATTGAAACAAAAAATCTCGCTACAGAGGCTTTAATATACGCTAGAGATCTATTTGTTTTTGGTTGTTATACCGGACTGGCCTTTGTAGACGTTATGCAGCTCAGGCCCGAACATTTTACCATTAGTGCAGCTGGTCGTGTATGGTGTAGTGTATATCGTGCAAAGTCCAGTGAGCTTGCCTCTATCCCCATATTACCTGCAACTGCTGAAATTATCAAGAAGTATATGAATGTTCCAGCTGCAAAGGCGTCCGGATTTATCTTTCCTCGGATCACAAATCAACAGATCAACAGATTGCTCAAAATTATTCAGGAGATTTGTGAAATAACAATATCGCTAACCTTTCACGTTGCCAGGCACACTTTCGCAACAGTAATAGCAATCAAAAATGGGGTTCCTGTTAAGACGGCCCAAAAGATCATGGGTATTGTGAAAGCAAGTACTATGGATGTTTATACGGAGATTGATGAGGAACTCATAGAAGAGGAAATAGACAAGGCGGCTGCGAAGCTCAGTGAACGAAGAGGAATGTTAACGCCAATGGAAAGGATTGAAAATTATGACAAGGCGTGTTAAAAGCGTCAAAAATTAAACGACGGGTTGCAATTGCATCCCGTCGTTTAGTAGGAAAAGATGGGCTGCCAGCATGAAGAGTGAGCATGCTATTGAGTTTATAGACACCTGAAGTCGGAAAATTCCCGAGACGATATTCAACCCCGATATAATCAAAAGGCAAAACTCTTAATGATCGGAAAAGAGTTTTGCCTTGCTATTGATTTAAAGGTTTATCAAATTACACCATGAATATTTGTACTAAAAAAAACTTGAAATAAATCAAGGTTCCGGATAAAAATTCCGTTAACTACGATTTGAGGTATTTTATAATCAGCCAAAGAATTATTGAACAAAGAAAAATTTGGAAATTGTTCTTTTATAATGTCGATAATTTTAGGCAGAAGTTTCACCTGTTCTGAAATAATTGGAACATATGAGCATTTTTTTTCTATCCCTATCCACGTTTCAATTGGTTTAAATGGCGGCCTAGAAAGGTCTGAATCATTTTTCTCCCCATATCCTTCGCTAAAATAATAACCAATATGATTTCCAACAAAACTAACGAATACAATAATTCCAGCATGCTGATTTTCAATGTCATTTGTATTAATATCTAATACTGCCTTAAAACTGTGGGGTTCTGGATGTGACATGTCACGTACAGATCTAATTGAAGGATTCTGTCGAAATTCTTCCATTAGGTGCTCCCACTTCTCCATGTTTGATACTTTCTCAGCAGTAACATTTAAATAACCTTCTTTATAGTATTCCGCTGGTTTTTTTTCGCCCGGTGGTAAATGTTCAAAATAAAAATATTTGTTAACTAATTCTAAGTATCTATCAAGATCACTATTTGCAGTTTTTGTCATATACAGCATTTGAGTTAGTTGCACCATTTATTCTCGTCGGTGTTTCTGGACTTATGTTAGAACCAGGAATGAAAGTTTTTATTAGGGCATTAGCTATTCCATACCATGTCGATTCTGTTAATGGATTTGTTGGATTCGCAGCATCAGGAACTAAGTTTGCAGTTATTTGCCCAGCTAAGTTTGAAGCAAATGCACTAATTTCTTCAGCTGCTTTGGGTGTAAAATACCAAACTTTTCCACCTGGTGTATCTTTTGAATAAATATCAGTTCCAATCAAACCCGGAAAAAAATCTTGAAGATATTTAAAGGGTGTTTTATTTTGACCAAAATAATCAGCGCCGGAACGACTGTTGATAACACTATTGGTTGTACCATTAGCCAAATAAAAAAGTGTAGCAGGAAATGTATGAAAGTATGTCGAATTCTCTATTCGCATACCATTCATGTAAGTCGCATAAAAGGCATCAGTTTCCGATACATTCTTATAATAAAAAGAGTATTTACATAGTCTATCTCCAGGAGCAAGGACAGGCGGGTAGATAGTTGTCGTACTGGTACTTCCGCCACCGCCAATTGGTATCGGGTTATTTGGTGTCACTGGCCCTCCAGGAGCGGGCCTTACTGGCTCTGTCGGAAACGGGATATTAGTACCAGGTGTCGTCGGAGTACTTGGAGCGGGTGCAGTGACTTCCACCGTTGGGAGGGTAATTTCGAAGCCTGGACCATCATCTTCGCCACCGTCATCAAGACCTCCTGGTTTTTTCTTTGGATCCACCGGACCAGTCGGGTCACCCACCATCAATGCTTGTAATCGGTACCTCAGTTCACCAGTCAATAGGCCGTCTTTGAAACGTCTGCCTCTAAGGGGGAGATTATTAAACGGATCAAAAATTATTATGTCACCTGTGAAGTCTTCGTTACTCACAAATTGCCTCATGTTCTCGCCTTCATTACGGCCTTTCGCCAGCAGGTAGTTATTCTCTGGCCTTATTTCCTGTATAGCTCCCAATACCACACCATTGGAATCCTTCTGAAAAAGAAGGTCCCCTATAGCCTATTGGAAGTTTGTAGTCAGTTAATGGCACTTTTAAGACACTGGATTTATCCGGGAACTCTATTACTGTGGCATTGTCCCAATTTGGGATTCCGGGATCGCGGTGTTGGCTAAACACTGTTTGCAAACCGGAAGCCCCTACGGATAACCAATTTTTTGCTTCCTCAACTGATATTACAGGTGACTTAATTGTTGGCTGTTCCGTTGTTTGTTTTTGACAGCTCGATATAGCCAAAAAAGAATAAGAATTGCGGCAATTGCCGGCTTAAAGTTGGGCATTACAAACTTTAACATAGTTCAGGGTTTGGGGTTTTGAATAAGTATTACATTAACAATAACCTAATAATGACAGGTGAGGATGAAAAAAGGGTGATCTAAAGCAACTGAATTTCTATTGGTTTTTCAGTTATATCGGATAATCAATAATTCCGGGTTAATCTCCTTTACCTATTCAGCTTAGAGTCGTGGCGTTTCGCTTCCTCCATCAGTAGATCACTTTTTGGGGTAAATGATTAAACTTATCTTGTGCGGTTTTTCCCTATGTCAAGGCCCAGGGAGTAGCCATATTTGGAAATCTAATTTCATCCGGCTAAAACGGAGTTTTGTGTGTTAAAAATGACCAGTTCAGCCAATTTTAGAATTAATAATAGAAGGTTACCTTACTTTTCCTAAAAAGAATATGGAAGTGTTCACCATTGATCATCCATTTCCCGATGAGCGGTTCAGAAATTATGAAGGGCCAATCCTCAGATTTAACAAAACTGGATTCGATGTTATCATGTTCCTAAATCGAGTTACCGATAAGGGAAAAGCATCATTTGTAAAACAACCAATTAAATATGGACTTTGTATTACCATGAACGTTCCTTTTTTTGTTGGACTGTTTGGAGGGACCGAATATTTGGACAGCTCATTTAATATAAAAGGGCTGCCAGTTGATGAAGCTGAAGAATGGCTGAGGCTTAAATCAATCTTTTTTAATTTCTATGTGGTGGACAGTGAAGACTATCATTTAAAGGTTATAAAAAGAATTGAATTTGATCCATCTTTTGAACGCGAATTAATGTCCACATTAAAACAACAAAAGCTACATTATCTAAATGCCAGCGAAGTAGACATAGAAATTTCAGATGTCCAAAAAGTGTAATGATCCAATTCATTACTGGTTTTCATAGGGCATTTTCAAATATTTCCGTGCAAATTCACGAAGTAATAGGCGAAGCAAATAAAGTATCACTAAGAAAAACAATTACTGCAACACATACCGGAGCCTTTATGGGAAAGGCTCCCACAGGAAAGAAAGTGGAAATGAATGTAATTGAAATAGATGTTTTAAAGGACGGAAGGATAACCGATCACTGGAGCCGGAATGATTTTATGCAGGTAGTTCAAACTCTTTAGAGGCTGATCGATTATAAGAACGTTAAATAGTCAATAGATGCCTAGTTTCTGTCATTTGCTGAATATTGCTTTTGTACATGTTGACTGTGATTCATTCAAAATGCATCAATTTTGACAAGATCATCCACTAAAAAGTTCGATAAGTGTCCAGTCGCCGCGACTTTAAAAAAGCCTTCAAATTTCTGAAATTTGAAGGCTTTTTTATTTGATACCTGATCAAGGTTCGAACTATTGCACAAAGTTGTATTTATATGAAAGGATAAACTACGATATAGAATGAGAGATCACGTTCGGGGAAAATGGAGATCACGCATAGATATTATTAGTACCAAATTTTCGGACACAAGCGTCGAAGTATCAAGGTAATATTAGCGCTATACAAAGTCACAGTATCATTAGAATAGAATGATCGTGATAAAAGGGCTGCGCATTGGAATTGCCCCTGGAGACGCAGGTGATGAACCATGTTTTCATCTTGTTTAGTTTTTGACTACTTAAAATTGACACAAATTGAGTTGGTTGGTTATACTAATAACACAGGAGATTTTACCAAAATCAAAGATTTGGATACAAAGTAGAGGGATTAAGCTACAAGGAAGTAGGTTAAGTTGTGGAGATTTGCAGTATGAAAACGATTTTAATCACAGGTGCCAACAAGGGTGTTGGATTTGAGACAGCCAGGCAACTGGCACAGCTAGGTAATTTTATATACCTGGGCAGCAGAGATATTAAAAAAGGACAGCGGGCTGTTGAACAATTGAAGGCAGAGGGGATTGATAATGTAACGGCTATCCAAATTGATGTAACGGATGTTGTTTCAATTGAGCGGGCAAAAACTGAACTGGAGAAACTGGACGTATTGATTAACAATGCGGGTGTTTCGGGAGGGATGCAGCAGCGGATGTGTGACAGTAGTATGGCTAGTATCCGGGCTTTGTTTGACACCAATTTCTTTGGGGCGATACAGACTACACAGGTAATGCTACCGTTGTTGCGTAAATCGGCGGCACCAGCTATTGTCAATATATCCAGTGAGGTAGGGTCATTGAGCATGCATATGAGTCCGGGTAAGAGTCCTCACTGGGATAGTATTTCGACTTATGGTGCAACGAAGACAGCATTGAATGCGTTTACTGTGATGTTGGCAAATGAACTGCGAGGGGAAAATATATTGGTGAATAGTGTGACACCGGGGGCAACACAGACGGATCTGAATTATTTTAAGGTGGGCAAGACAGTTGCAGAGGGTGTGCGGCCAATTGTGGCCCTGGTGATGCAGTCGGATAGAGGGGTGACGGGCAGGTTCTTTAAAGATGGCGGGGAAGTTCCGTGGTAAATTGTAATTTCATATTTATGAAAAGCAATCATGTCTGTCGCGTAAAGTCGATCAGTGAGTTTTACAAGGTGCGGAATCTGGGGGCGCCTGATCATCCATTGATAAGTTTGGTGGATTATAGTTTGAGCAGGCATTCAAAGGAGATGAACAGCATTAGCTGGATGCCTGATTTTTATTGTATTGCGTTGAAGCGGGGTTTGGATGCCAGGATTATTTACGGTCAGCAGGAGTATGATTTTGATAAAGGAGCGATGTTTTTTATAGCACCCGGGCAGGTGTTTAAGGTAGAGGTGAATACGGATGCCCCGGGGAAGTCGGGATGGATGTTGCTGGTGCATCCTGATTTATTCTGGAATCTGCCATTGGCCCAAAGTATCAGGAAGTATAAATACTTTGGGTATTCTGTGCGGGAGGCGTTGTTTCTTTTGGAGAAGGAAGAGGATATTCTTAATGGAATTGTGCAAACGATCCGGCAGGAATACCTATCTGTTATTGATAAATTCAGTCCGAAGATTATTGCTTCGCAGATTGAGGTATTATTGAATTATGCGGAGCGGTTTTACAACCGGCAGTTTCTGACACGGGAGGTAAGTAATCACCGGGTATTAGAAAGATTGGAGGCGCTATTGAATGAATATTTTGAGCAGCCGATTTTACAAAATGGGTTGCCTACGGTTCATCATCTGGCGGAGCAGTTAAATCTTTCTCCGGATTATCTGACTACCTTATTAAAGGTAACAACGGGTCTTAGTACGCAGCAACATATTCATGAGATGCTGATAAAGAAGGCGAAGGAGAAGTTGACGGGGACGCAATTGTCGGTGACAGAGATTGCTTATGCGTTGGGGTTTGAGCATTCACAGTCATTTAATAAATTGTTCAAGGCGAAGACGAGTTTGACGCCATCGGCGTTCAGGCAGGCGAACTGTTGAGGATTTCTTTTTCAATGCTGACCAAGCCATCGGATATCACAAGAGATCGACAGCGCTTGGTCAAAAATCAGGAAATAAAAAAGTATGATAACCGATTGTATGTTGTTGAATAATAGCGAGCAAAAAATTACAATAGCCTTCGGCTTGAATAACGAGGATCATTCTGCTCTTAAACTTTTTACAGGATTAACAATTGCTGCTTTTATAGATTCATAACTAACAGTTAGCCAGGCAATGCCCAAAGCTGCCACGGATGCCGTGAAATATACTAACCAACCAACATTTATATGGTATGCGAAACCAACCAACCAACTATTAACTGCATAATATGAAAGTGGTATTGATATAACTATGGCAACCAGGATCAACCTGGTGAAATCGGAGGATAATAAATAGACGAGGTTTAATACTGAGGCCCCCAACACCTTCCGCACGCCAATTTCTTTGGTACGTTGTTCGGCCATAAAGGCGGATAAGCCATATAAACCGAGGCAAGAGATAAAAATACCCATAAGAGTAAAAATGTTAAAAATGTTACCCATCTGTTGTTCGCCTCTATAGAGATTGGCCATATCCTGGTCGAGGAAATCAAATTTGAAGGGGTAGGTCGGGTTGAGCTGCTGGCTTATCTTTGACAGCGCCTGTATGGTTGCGTCAGTTTTGCCTGGCAATGTTCTCACCACTACAAAACCGCCGTCTTTATTATAGCGCAAGATCAGCGGCTCTATAGCCTGTTGCACCGGTTTAAAATTAAAGTCCTTTACAACACCAATGATCGTACCCTTAATTCCCGTAAATGAAAACGCCTTACCAACTGCTGTGGCTGCATTTAAGCCCATAATGCTCAACATTTTTTCGTTGACCATGAAATTATTTGAGTCTGCCGGAAATGATCTCGAAAAGCTTCTGCCATTTACTAGCTTCAGCTTAAATACATCTATAAAATCCTCATTAACATCCATCAATTGATAAACTACTTGTAAGTTAGGATCTTTGCCTTCCCAGTTTGCACTTCCATTTCCGGAAAGCAGATTGGTGGGCAGGTCAGAAGTGATGGCGAAATCTCTGGTAAGTGGATTTTGTTTTAACTCATTTTTTAAGGCATGCTGTTTATTCCAGAGTTCCCCTTTGGTGGGCATATACAAAAGGTTGGCCTTTTCAAAGCCAGGGTTACGGTCTTTTACGAATTTAAGCTGGTTATAAATAACCACAGTGCCTACCAACAATATGATAGATGTTGTGAATTGGATGACGACCAGGGCATTACGAAACAGCAAACTGCCACCCATTGATCTTACGTTTCCTTTGAGTGCTTTAACTGGGTTAAAGCCGGAGAGAAATAAGGCCGGATAGCTGCCCGAAACCAATCCGGCTAACAGCGTTATACCCAAGAGGCTTAACCAAAAACTGGCATCTGAAAAAGGAATAGCCAATTTTCTATCGGCTATTTCATTAAATGCCGGCAAAAATAACCAGACAACCGCAAGCGTAAGAAATAGCGAAAGAAATGAAATAAAAACAGCCTCGCTTAAAAACTGGAGGACCAGTTGCCTGCGTATGGCTCCTGCGACTTTACGCAAGCCAATTTCTTTCGCCCTCCGGGCCGAGCGTGCCGTAGCCAGGTTCATAAAATTGATACAAGCCACTACAAGTATCAAAATAGCGACGATAAAAAAGATATTTACATATTGCGCATTCCCGTGGCCCGGAAAATCCCCCAGTCTTGCAGGTGCAAGATGGATTTTGGTTAGAGGCTGCAATTGGAATACAACCTGCATTGAACTATGATTTTGAAATAGCTGCGTCATTTGCTTTACCAACCTGGATAAATTGGCAGCAGAAGGGTCAAAACTTTGAGCTAGTTGAATATAGGTGTAAAAATTAAAGCTCTCCCATTTATTACCTTTCGGATATTTATCCGCTTTTTGTAAGATCGCCATTGGCATGATAAAATCAAACTGCAGGTCTGAATTTGCCGGAATGTTGGCCAAAACGCCTGTTACCACCACATATTCACGATTGTCTTTTCGTAAGATCTTACCGATCGGGTTTTGGTTCCCAAAGTATTTTGCAGCCATTTCCTGCGTTATTAAAACGCCATTCTCTTGTTTTAACGCCGTAGCACGATCACCCTGTACAAGTGGAAAAGAAAATACATCCATGAAACTCGGGTCAGTGTAGAACACGCGTCTTTCTTCAAATTTCTTGTTGCCTGCTTCAAGCAGAACTGTTGAGATCATGCTTAACCTGACGGTATTTTTAACAACCGGTATTTCTGCTTTTAACCCGGCGGCCATAGCTTCCGCGTTTACCGCGGCTTTATAATCACCAAAATCGCCGGTGATACGATATATCTGGCCGGCATTTTTATGTAACTTGTCATAACTCAATTCATTTTGTACCCAAAGTAAGATCAGTATACTCGATGCCAGGCCTATTGTTAAACCTGATATATTAATAATCGAATAAGCTTTATCCCTGATGATATTCCTGTAGGCGAGTTTGAAATAAGTTCTAAACATGCACGTATGATATTTTTGAATTGATACTATACCGACTATCAATCGACTAAAATACATGCCAGTTACCTAACATATTGACAATAAGTATTTCATGCATTTTGAGATCCGGTGTATCGTTCGATAACGTACAGCAGGTGTGCGATTTTGTCGAAATTGTATTGTCCTGATATCGCTGTGCTCAGATGAGATTTGTAAGATTAAATTGTAGCATCCATTTAACCAATGAAAGATCAAATTCAGTCTTTTACAATTTAGTAGCGTGTATTTATCCACACTCATACCGCCGCTGATAATTAGTTTGCCGCCAAAGTTAATGCACCTGATCAATTCTCCGGTAACGGGTCCGCCTACATTATCAATAATACCATTTCCGCCTTCATTTCCGCAATCTCCATGATGCGTTGTGCGATATTACCCTGTTCTGCGGAAAGGTTTATTACCACGGTGGTGCCTATTGGCTGACGCCACTCATGATCTTATTAACGATGAGCCAGGTGCCATTGACATGGTGCAATGACAGGAAATCATGATAGAGTACATCATACGCTTTTACATATACTTCGGCAATGGCGATAGAATTTACCACTTTAATATTCAGGATATCTCCTTTGAATGGTTTGCCGGAATCCTTTGGACTTTGCCGATTCGCTACTACATCCAGCCATTCATCCAATGTTTTGGCATAAGGTTGTCCTTTTACATCGCCATACAACCGGGTGCCAGGGTGAAAGATGCGTTTCAGCTTACTCAGATCACCCTCATAACTACCTCCAAAATAGTATTCTTCCAATGCCTGCGCAATGGCCGTTTCATCTGTTTGCTGTGTTGTCATTTGCTTCAAGTGTTCAGTGCAAGGTATGACGGATGCAAAAGCAAATTGTGTGATGTAGATCACATTTTTTCAGATGGCGTGATGTAGGTCCTGATCACATCTCAGGGGTTATGCAGGCGGCTGAGCGTTTCTCTCGAAACACCCATATAAGCAGCTATTAATCGTTTAGGTACCATATTATACAACTCAGGGAATAGCGTTATCAGTTCTTCATACCGGTATTTCACATTGTTGTTCATCGTACTCAGTAATCTTTTCTGTGAAGCCACATATTCCCCTGTCATACGGGCGCGGAAAAAATGTTCCACCTGGGGGATTCTTTTACATGCTTCTTCACGGGCGTTGTTCGACAGGCACAGCACTTCTGCATCTGTGATACAACCAACACCGATGGTAGCTTTTTCCCTGTTGTATAAAGCGTTGTAATCAGAAGCCCAGCATGCAGGCATAGCAAACTGCAGAACAAACATTTTCAGGTTATCATTTATATAGAAGGTTTTTATACAACCACTCAGTACAAAATATTCACAGTCTACCCTATCGCCTGCAGTAATAATGTATTCTCCTTTTTTATAAGATTTAGGGGTGAAGTAATTAAAGAAGTCATCGTGCTCATTATCCGAAAGCTTAGCGGTTTTCGCTATATGCTCTTTTAGTAGTTGCTTTGGATCCATACCTGATAAGGGTTTAAACAAATTGAATTTTGGTACTGTAAAATCTTAAAGTTACAAAGTGAGATAGCTACATCCCTGCTCCCGCGCTCTGCTGAGCAACGACTTTAAAGTTTTAGAACGTGTTCCGGCAAGTCACCTTTTTCATAAATATTTCACTGAACCTTACAAGAGACTCAGCGATTTAGAATGTAACTTATAGAATAAATGCTATTTCATAAGATAACTTTTTCATTGCGTAGGTTTCCGGGTCTGCAAAGTGGCTTACAAATAATTGAATATCATATGCCTGTGTTTACCGGACCAATCCATTAAGAATAAGTTCAAATGCTGTACAGGTAGGTCAACCAGCCTTAAAACGAATGTAATAGTATGTTTAAAGTTTTTTTTATTTTTTACCGGTCAGGTAAGTTAACCTACTGTATGCCACCAGGCCCGTGAATGCCTGATTTCAAGAGAACGTTTTCATTTTCATACAAATAAATTTTGGATTATTGAAATTTATTACATTTACACTTAACATGTAATTAATAAACCGATGTTACTTTTGGGCGCACATGACTGCTAATCATACTGATGATCTTCAACTGCTTGCCCGCATTAAAGCCGGGGAATCGAGGGCGTTTGATCAGTTGTTCCTGAAGTATTATCCTAATTTATTGCATTTTTGCAGGTCGCTGTTACCTTATCCCAGCGATGAGGGCGAGGATGTTGTGCTGGAAGTGTTTCAGCAGGTTTGGCGGCATCGCGAAAAGATGAGTATTCATTCTTCATTGTCGGCATTTCTATATGCCTCGGTGAAGAACCGGGTATACGATTATCGCCGCAAACAACATCCGGGGAGAACAAATATGCCGTTGGAGGAAATTCCCGGTGAGTTGATTGCCAACCGGGAATGCCCTGACCAGGTATTAACCTATAAAGAACTCTCTGAAAATCTGGAAAAACTTATAAAACTGCTGCCGGAGCGTATGCAGCTGATCTTTCGGATGAACAGGGAAGACCAGCTAACCTATCAGGAAATTGCCGATCTCCTGGAAATCTCTGTAAACTCGGTCAAAACGCAGATGTACCGGGCCATCAAATTCCTGAAAGAGTCCTATCAGTTCGATAATTCAGCAGGTTAAAAAAAAATTGTCCTTCTTGTCACGATATTTTTTATGCTTTACGTCTTATAGTAAAAGGACATAAAATTGAAAGAAGAAGAACTTTATCTGCTGATCACACGGTACCTGTCCCAACAGACCAGCGCGGAAGAAAATGAGCAGCTGATGGATTGGATAGCCGCGGATAAGAAGAACGGGCGGGCTTTTGAAGAAGTGAAGCAGATCTGGCTGGGGCCTCAAAGAACCACGGGCCCCGGTAGTATTCATGCGCTGTCAAAGCTGCGGTCGAGGATCGCGGCTGAAGACGATACCTATGTTCAAACAAAATCAAGGCGTATACAGCTTTATCGTTTAGCTGTGGCGGCGGCCGTACTGGTGGTAGCAATCGCTACCTGGCGCATCTTTTCTTTCAAACAGCCGTCTCATCAGATATCCTACCTGAAAGAAACAACCCTTTCAGGGCAGAAGAAGAAAATAACCCTTGCAGATGGAACAAAGATAATCCTGGGGCCGGAAAGCTCGCTTTCCTACCCGGAATCATTCAGTAAAGACAGCAGAACGGTAGCTGTTGAAGGAGAAGTCTATTTTGAAGTGAGTAAAGCTCCTCATCTTCCCTTTATTGTGCAAACCTCCGTTTTGACCGTACAGGTATTAGGCACTCACTTCAACGTAAATGACCGCAGTAACCAGCTATTAAGCAGCGTGGCGTTGCTGGAAGGTGCTGTTAAGGTGAAATTGAAAGAGAAGATAAATGAGGAATACCTGCTCAAACCCGGCCAGGAATTGTCTGTCAACCACCATACACACGAAGTATACCAACACACGCTTGATTCCACAGCCGTACTGGGATGGCAGAACAATATATTAATATTCAAAAATGAACAATTTAGCAGCGCCGCATACAGGATCGAGAAAATGTACGGTGTAAAGATCATCTTCAAAGACCAGGCTGCTGCAAACACACGTCTTTATGCCACATTCAGGGATCAACCGCTTTCCGACGTGATGGAAATGATCTGTACTTCCGGAGTACTGGCTTATCACCAGGAAGGCGACACCATTTATGTAAATCTGAAAACCGGAAAAACAAAATAAAATGAAAGTTATGTAAGCCTTGCCAGACATGGATTTAGAAAGACCGGCATCTGGGAAATGTCGGTAGTATCGCTATCAAATTGTTGGAATCTATTAATGAACATTCAGAGCTATGAAAAAAAACTACACTCTTTCGCCGACGAAACGATCAGGGCTTCACGCGTGCCGGTTAGCAGCGGGAAGAAAGTTCAATCTATCTAAATGTAAATTCTAAAAAAACAAATGAAGTGAAAATTATGTAAGCCTTGCCATGCAGGAGCTTAAAAAAACCGGCATCTGGGAAATGCCGGTAGCATCGCTATTAAATTGTTGGAATCTAATTAACGAATTTGCTAATTTATGAAAAAAAACAGTTACCCTGTATCTCTAAATTCACGTCTTCACAGACTATTAACAGTTATTGTGCTTTTTTTATGCACTCAACAGGTTGAGGCAGCGCATAGAAATGAGCACAGGCAGGATCTCTCAAAAATTAAATGCTCATTGGCGGCCAGGAATATGCCATTGAGCGATGTGTTTGACGTTCTTCAGAAACAAACAGAGTTCACCTTTATTTGTATTGACAACAACCAGCTACTGACCAGGAAAGTTAATCTTATTGATCATGATAAGAGTCTTTCTGCAATCCTGGATGCAATAGGGCGGGCCCTGAATTTTACTTACCGGCAGGCGGGACAGCAGATCATTATCCGGCCTTCAGCAGCGCCTGTGAGCCAGGCTGCGGTGCCACGGCTGATCAAAGGGCATGTGTCGGATGCCGAGAAGAGGAATCTGCCCGGCGTATCTGTTTTGATCAAGGGAACCAACAACGGCACTGTAACCAGCCAGGATGGCGATTTTTCGATCAAAGCCAATACCGGCGATGTACTGGTTTTTACTTTTATTGGTTACCAGACAAAGGAGGTGCCGGTAAGAGATGACGACAGATATACCATTGTATTGGAAGAAAGCTCCAAAGGATTGTCTGAAGTAGTGGTAACCGCTTTGGGTGTAAAGAAAGAAAAAGCCAAACTTGGTTATGCCGTACAGGAAGTGCAGGGCGAAAGTCTTGTTAAAGCACGGGAACCTAACCTGGTCAACTCACTGACAGGCAGGGTCGCCGGTTTAAATATCCAGAACTCAACCGATCTGTTCCAGGACCCGGGTATTTCATTGCGCGGTCGTAAGCCACTGATCGTTATTGATGGAGTTCCGGATCAAACCGCCGACTTTTACAAAGTGAATGCCGATGACGTAGAAAGCATGACCGTCCTGAAAGGTGCGAGTGCATCTGCATTATACGGATCCATTGGCCAGAATGGCGCGATCATGATCACCACCAAACGTGGTAAAGGGAAAACATTAAGTGTAGAAGTAAATTCCTCTACCCAGCTGCAGCCCAGCTTTATCCGTATCCCTAACGTGCAAACCGAGTATGGCGCCGGTTTCAAAGGGAAATATACTTATGTGGATGGTTCAGGCGGCGGGCCGGAAGGCTCCGGCTGGATTTGGGGACCGAAACTGGATCAGCGGGATCCAACTACTCCCAGCGGCTATTTTGAGACGCCACAGTTCAACAGTCCGATCGATCCTTCAACAGGTAAGCGCATCCCTTTACCATTTATTTCAAGAGGTAAGAACAATGTAAAGGATTTCTTTAATACCGGTATAGTCGCAAGCAATAATATCAGTATCATGCAAAGCTCTGATAAAGGTTCTTTCCGCGCTTCCGCATCGCATATTTACCAGAAAGGCATCGTACCCAATACGGATCTGAACAACAGTTCATTTACTGTGGCAGGCAACTACAAATTATCCGATGCACTTACCATGGATGCACGGCTAACCTACAACAAGCAGTATACAGATAATTTCCCCGAAACCGGCTATGGTCCTACCAACTATCTCTATAACCTCGTTTTATGGACGGGTGCAGATGTTAGTGTAAAAGATCTGCGGAACTATTGGATGCCAGGTAAAGAGGGCATACAGCAACGCAACTATAATAATTCTTATTATAACAATCCCTATTTCCAGGCGTATGAATATTTGCGTAGTTACAATAAGGATAATACCTTCGGCTCGCTGAACCTGACGTATAAGATCAGCCCGGAGTTTTCGCTGCAATTCAGGAACGGGATCAACGCTTTTGGCCTTAACCGTACGTATAAAGAACCCAAAAGCTATATTGGGTACGGCAACAAGTCGAGAGGTCAGTTTACAGTGGCTACACAAAACTATTTCGACATTGCCTCCGACCTCATTGGTGACTATAACCATACTTTTACAGAAAGGTTTAAGATCCATGCACAGCTTGGCGGATCGAATTATTACCGCAACTACAAGTATGGTTCTTCTAACACAGACGGTCTTACTATTCCCGGGTTTTATAACCTGAGTAATTCTGCCAGCCCGGTACAGTCCAACAATTTTTTAGAAGAAAGAAGAACGAGCAGTGTGTACGGCGTTATTGACCTGGAGTTCCTGAACGCCATTTACCTGTCTGCTACCGGAAGGAACGATATTATATCTACTTTGCCAACCGAGAATAACAGCTTCTTTTATCCTTCCGTGACAGCCTCGGTGATCATCTCCCAACTGGCAAAGATGCCTCAGTTTGTGTCTTACCTGAAAACGAGGGCATCCTGGTCAAGGGTATCCAGCGGCACCTTGAAGGATGATGATTATACTTACAGTTATTTGCCATCTTTTAACAAGGGTACTATCTGGAACAATGTACCAGCATTAATTTCTGGTGATACTTTATTGAACAATAATCTCCATCCCCAGACCTCCGACAGCTGGGAGGCCGGTGTGGATATTAAATTTTTTAATAACCGCATAGGAGTGGAAGCCACCTATTATCAGACCCGCGATTACAACAATATCCTTTCTGTACCGACGTCTATCGCCAGCGCATATGGTAGCCAACTAGCTAATGGTAATGTTTACCAGCGGAAGGGAGTGGAACTGGTACTTACCGGTTCACCGGTGCGTAGTAAGGCATTTAACTGGGATGTTGTGATCAATCTTAGTAAGTACCGCCGTTACCTGAAGGAAATATATGGTAATGCCGAGACCTTTAATTTTTTAAGGGTGGGCGACCGTACCGACAAGATATTTGCCGGGGTGTACCAGCAAGATCCTAATGGTAATATAATTTATGGCAGCAACGGTTTTCCGTTGAATGATGTGTTCTCTCGTTTTATTGGTAACCGCGATCCGGACTGGACCTATGGCGTGGAAAATATTTTCAGCTATAAGAATTTCTCTTTCAGATTCCTGGTGGATGGCCGTATTGGCGGTATGATGTATTCCACCACCAATCAGAAAATGTGGTGGGGTGGAACAAATACAGGTACGGTGAACCAGTACAGGGATGATGCCAATGAAGGAAAGGCAACCTATGTTGGCAAGGGCGTTGTTATAACAGGCGGAGAAGTGATTTATGATGCGAATGGTAACATCACCAAGGATACACGCACCTTTGCTCCCAACACCAAAGCGGTTAACTACATTGATTACATGACCAATACCAGCAATGGTGCAAATAATAACTATAATTATTTTTCACAGACCTTCCTGAAACTTCGCGAGGTAACGCTAACCTGGCAGCTTCCGGGGCAATGGCTGAACAGGTCATTTATCAAAGGAGCCAATGTTTCCTTTGTAGGTCGCAACTTACTGTTGTTTTCCAAAATGCCGAATGTGGATCCTGATCCGGCTACTGATAATCTTCAGACGCCCTCTACACGTTCTATGGGTATAAATTTTAACATTAAGTTCTAATCCGCTGATCAATGAGAAAAGTTGTTTTTATATTATTGAGTATCCTTGTTATACAATCAGGGTGTAAAAAATTCAGTGAATTCCAGACGGATCCTAATAAATCCACTATCTCCACACCTGATCTGTTATTGAATGCCGTGGCACAAAGCGCTTTTCAGTCTACCGATATCGGTGCTGCATTGGCTTGCCGCCAGATGGTGTACACAGATGCATCAAGTCTGCAACAGTATTACGGATGGGCCAGGGCCAGTTTTGGTACTTATGGTAACCTGCGCCAGGTGCTGAAAATGGAGCAGGCAGCAACAACCCAGGGTAAACCGGAGTATTTACCACTGGCAAAATTTTTCCGTGCCTGGTATTTCCTCCAGCTTACGCAAACATTTGGCGATATTCCGTACAGCGATGCGCTGAAAGGTGATGATGGTGTGAACGCGCCGGCATATGATAATCAGCAGGATATTTATTTCAACATTCTTGAAGACCTGAAAGCTGCTAATGGGCTCATCACTTCTGGTACTGCGCAGGTGCAGGGTGATATTATTTATGGCGGTAACATGCAGCAGTGGAAACGGGCTATAAATTCTTTATCCCTGCGCGTGTTAATGAGCCTGTCACTGAAAGTAAATGACACAAAGATAGATGTCAGGAAACGTTTCGCAGAGATCGTGAACAACCCAACGGAATACCCGGTTTTTACCGGTAACAGTGATAATGCGGCATTGAAATTTTATGACCTGCAGGACAACCGCTACCCGTATTTCAACAACAATGACCTGCAGACAGCTGATTACATGGAGGAGAGTTTCGTGAATCTTTTGAAATCATTAAAAGATGTGAGATTATTCAGTTTTGCCGATAAGGCTCCTAAGTTTGCTGCTTTGCCCGCCGATGATTTTAACGCCTATGGAGGCGCAAAAGGCAGTGCGCCGGTTAGCGACAACAATGCCCGTACCGTTGCCGGGGAGATCTCCAAGATCAATCCGAGATTTTATAATAACCCGGTAAATGAGCCAAGTATCGCACTGGGCTACCCGGAATTGCAATTTATCCTGGCTGAAGCCGTATTGAAAGGATGGATTACCGGCAGTGCCAGCGACTACTATGAAAAAGGGATCAGGGCGTCCATGTCTTTTTATCATATTGATCAAACAGTGGTAGATGCTTACCTGGCCCAGAACAGCGTGAAACTTTCCAATGCCACCGCATTGCAGCAGATTATTACGCAGAAGTATATCGCCTCCTTTTTCAACAGTGGCTGGCAACCCTTTTATGAGCAACGCAGAACAGGGTTCCCTGCATTTGATGTTTCCGGTGCAGGTATGCTCAATAATAATAAAATACCTAAAAGATGGATGTACCCGGAAAGTGAGCTGCGATTGAACGAACAACATATTACTGAAGCCATAAGACGGCAATATCCTGAAGGGGATAATATTAATGGTGTTATGTGGCTGATCAGGCCCTGATGAGTTTTCAACCTGTCCGGCTAACACAGCCGGGCAGGTTGAAACAATTATGAAACAATTTATCTTGCAAATTCAAACGGAAATACATGAATAAACTGACGAAACTATCTGTATTGCTATTGTTTTCTTTTCAGCCAGCTTTGTATGCCCAGCATATTAAAAAGACTGTTTTTGTAATTGCTGATGGAATCCCTGCCGATGTGATCGAGCGTTTGGATCTTCCCAACATTAAAAAGATCATAAACAAAGGTAGTTATACCCGCATGCATGTTGGCGGTGATAAAGGTACCTATAACGAAACGCCCACCATTTCGGCTGTTGGGTATAATAGCCTGCTCACAGGTACCTGGGTGAATAAACATAATGTGCCGGATAACGATATTAAAGCGCCTAACTACAACTATCAGAATATATTCCGTTTGTTCAAGGCACAGTATCCCGATAAAAAAACAGCCATTTTCTCGAGCTGGCAGGATAACCGCACAAAGCTGCTGGGACATGAACTGCCGGCAGCCGGCAATCTGAAAGTTGACTGGTATTACGATGGATACGAGCTGGATACCATTAACTATAAACATGACAGGGAGCGCCAGTATATGCATAAGATAGATGAGAAAGTGATAGATGAAGCTTCTGCAACAATCAGGAAGAATGCACCTGATCTGTCATGGGTCTATCTGGAATATACCGACGATATGGGGCACATGCATGGTGATAGCCCCGAACTTGAAAGGGCGGTTAAAATGCTGGATGACCAGATAGGCCGGCTGAATGCTGCGATTGAATACCGGGAAAATAAGTTTAAGGAAGACTGGTTGCTGGTTATCACCACTGATCATGGAAGGGATGAAAAGTCCGGAAAGGGGCATGGGGGCCAGTCGTTAAGACAGCGTACCACATGGATGGTAACCAATTACAAACCGCTGAATGCCTACTCAAAACGTTATTACCCGGCCATTGTTGACATCATGCCGATGATCAGCCGGTTCATGGATATAAAGATTCCCCTGGAAGTTCAGCGGGAGCTGGACGGAACGCCTTTGATCGGTAATGTATCCATTGCCCAGGCTGTAGTTAACTATGTGCAGGGGCACCTTGATGTCACCTGGAAAGCGCTGGAACCAACCGGTAAGGTTAAAATATGGCTGGCTACTACCAATGATTTTAAAGCGGGAACTGCAGACAAATATCAATTGGTGGGAGATGTACCGGTAGCAGATCAGCATGCTTGGATCGATATTAAAGGATATCCTTCCAATTTTTACAAGGTAGTACTGGAGGCGCCTGACAATATGCTTAATCAATGGCTAATGCCGGAGGATAAAGCGAAGCACTAAAGCATCATCATGCTGTGTGAACTGTTTAAAGAGGCTGTATCATAACTAACTTAATGGGTGTGAGAATCGCATATACGAAAATTTTCTCCACCCGGTACCCGAGTAAAATCGGGTAAAAGTTATTTATGATACAGCCTCTTTTTTACTTGTAATAGCTGGGCTGTCCTTCTGCTTTTTTAATAACTGAATTACGGGTAAACCAGCGGTCGGCGGCTTTTTGCAGCTCGTTATAATCTGTGTTGTTGCCGGAAGCCCAGGCGATAATACCATCAGGGCGTATTAATGCAGCACTCACGCCTGACTGGTCTTTTGCAGGGCCTGGAACATACATGATTTGGTCGCCATATTCACCAGCCAGGGTTTTAAGTGAATCATTCCCGTCAAAATCAAGTAGTATGCCCTGGCCATCGTGCATCCATTCACCGATTGTTGTGCCGTCCGGGAATTCAAAATTGGGAACGCTGTGGCCTGTCAGAGGATGTTCGCCACCGAGGTTGTAATGTGTGAAAATACCCCATACCCTTGCAGCCATATAAGTAGCGCCATCGCGTGTATTTATCAGGTCGCGGAAAATGGCATACAGTGCCTGGGCAGATGGATCCGGTTTCATGATGGCCACCTGGGCGCGGGACCAGTCCAACACCTGTGCGCCAACCGGATGGCGCTCGGTATAATAGCTGTCCAGCAGTCCTTCCGGGGCTTTCTCCCGGATGGTTGCAGCGAGTTTCCAGCCGAGGTTCATGGCATCGCCTAATCCAAGGTTAAGGCCCTGACCTCCCAGGGGAGAATGAATATGTGCGGCGTCTCCGGCCAGGAGTACCCGCCCGTTACGATAGGAGGAAGCCTGCCGCGCACGGTCGGTCCAGGTGGTAGCTATATGCAGGGCGCTAAGTGTAACATCGGTACCGGATATCCGGCGTAATACTTCCTGCACATGTTCCAGTGTGATGGGCTGGTCTGAGCCATGAAATGCCCCACCATCAAAATCCTGTATTGCCAGGTAGCCTGGCTGGGATTGGAGGTACATACCTCTGGAAGTGACGTTTCTTCCCGGCTTAAGTTTCCCGGGATCTATAATATCGACCTGGACAGAGTAGCCGGTAAATTCCGGCTCCGTACCGGCAAATTCAAAACCTGCTGTTTTGCGGACAACACTGCGGGCTCCATCACAACCCACCAGCCATTTACTTTTAAAAGACCGGTCGCCCGACTGTACAGTTACCTCATCAGCTGTCTGATAAAAGCCGGTAATGGCAAGCCCACGCTTGATTTCAACTCCAAGCGCTGCTGCGCGGCGGGTCAGTATGGATTCGATTTCTCCCATTTCAGAAATTAAACTCGGGTCTGTAGAGCTGGGCAGGCGATATATCCATTGCGAGGTGTCAATATTGCCTTCAAGAAATGGAATGCCGGCGAAGTGCCCTGCCTGGCGGCCCGGCCCTTGCACGGCGTTTTGGTGGGGATTTTTAAGACGCTTATGTACTTCAAGCTCGTCTAGCAACCCACGACGGTAAAGTGCTTCAATAGTAGGAGCTGAAAGGCCCCGTATTCCGAAAGGAAATTGTTTTAATGGTGATTGGGGATTATCCGCTTTTTCCAGTATCAGGACCGAACATCCGGCCAGGGCCAGTTCACAGGCGAGGAACAGGCCTACAGGGCCTGCACCGGAAATGATTACATCGTAAATAGTATGACTTTGTGTTACTTTCATATTTGATGATTGAAACACAAAATTCCGCCATACTTGCTCGTCAGGCTTGTATAAACGCGACAAAATCGCTGGTTACAGCCTGTTTGCCTTTTTTTGCTTTTCGTGCAAATGCTGCTGGCGTAGCGCCGCTATAGCGTTTGAATTCCCTGCTTAAATGAGCTTGATCTGTATAGCCCAGTTCAAGCGCTAAGCCGGCAAGATTGGAGTCCGGGGAATGCCATAATTTGTTTCGTACCTGCTCAAAGCGCATCAGGCCAGACACGTCTTTAACGGTGTAGCCGGAAGATTGCTTGAATTTTCTTTCCAGGGTACGAACGGTTGCATGAGCCGCTGCAGCCACCTGGCTTACCGGGATGGTGCCATTCGTTTTTCTCATTGCAACTCCCGCTTTGAACAGCATACTGTCAATGGCAATTCGCGACCGTGTATCCAGGAAACACTGTTTTACCAGGGCTACCGCTTCTTCTATTTTACCCGCCTCAATCAACTTAGACAACGGGGATTGAAGCTTGGCAATAGGATGCTCAAATATGTGCACGCTATCCTTGCCGGATGGCAGTCCGAGTAAATCAAATACTGTCCAGGGAAAGCACCTGACAGCAATAATCTCCAGGCGCTTTTCCGTGTAAAAAACAACCGGCTGATTGAGCAATCCCATCATAAACGGTGATGGCAATGGCTGTAAATCTCCATTGGGGGAGATACTGCTGAGGCTTCCGAAGTAAAAAATAATTTCAGCATAACCATCAGGTATTACCTCAAAATCCGATTGCAGTTCCCCGACTTCTCTCCGGTTATACCAGAAGCACTTTATGGTGTCCTGTAACTCTTCAGGGGGATCAAATTCCCGGTGCAGCATTTCGAAAGGCAACATATCGGAGGTGTATTGGGTACAAGTATTTAGTTTTATAAAAATACAAAAATAAAAGCGTGTACACCAGGGATATAAGCCGCTATATCTGTAAATGGACCTGCATCTGTTAAAGGTAAGTTTGAAATCTGTAAGCGATGAAATAAAAAAACTCTTCAACGTATGCCTCCAAAAAGTGCCCGTACTTTTTGGTGCATTACATTGAAGAGGGCTTTGGGTGGGGTAGCCCTGCAGTGACTAAAACACCCAAATATGTTTAGCAGAGATGCTTTTACTATATTTTTGTTCCGTTCCTTTCCCTGGCCTCCTGTGTTATAGGAGTAAAGAAGTTAACCAGGTTACCATCTGTGTCCCTGAATAACAGCGAACGATTGCCCCATGGCATAGTAGTTGGTTGTTGCACTACCTCTTCACCAAGTATGCCGGTGAGCTGCTGATATCTGGTATCAACGTCATCAACCTGGAATTCAATAATAACCGACCTGTTGCTGGCAGCATTTGCTATTTCGTCGCCGCCAAACAAAGCTAAGGTGCGTGTACTGCCTATAGCCAGTGTGCCGAGAGGCGTTCGCAGTTCTGCAAAATCATCAGTATACCATTTAAATGTTGTTCCGGTGACATTCTCATAGAAGGAAACCAGCTGTTTAATATTAGCTGTGATAATCCGGATAGAAGAAAAAGTCATATCGATTGTGTTTTGTTTAGAATAACGCAAAGCTATTCTGCCCAAGTGACAACCCTATGTCAGCAGTAAAACCAGTAGTATGTTTTTTGTTAATGCCCGATTACCTGGTGGCGCCAAACTGCAATTACATTTGTATCCGCGTGTTCTTCGTAGGGATTGTTCTGGTAAAGTTTTTCCTTTATTTCATAGGCTTTTTTGTAATCCTCAATAAGGCCAAGGTTATTCAGATCGGCCGGCAAAAAAGTTTCATCAAAACCTCCACAGTTTGCCAAAGCACTGGTACAGTAATATTGATCAAGAAGGTCATAACCAATAAAATTGAAGTTATCCAGGTTGATAAATGCGCAGTCATGCTCCGGTTCAACGGCCACAGCCAGTAAATTCAATCTTACTTTCTCTTTTGTTCTTTTCAATACATAGTCCAGCGTTGAAAAGAAGCCCGTTTCAAGGTAACCATCAAGAATGATATGGTTCCAGTCATCTTCATTGTTACGGTCGGGCTCAACTAAAACTTCATTCAGGCCGATGTCAAGTGAACCAGTTCTGTTAAATGGGTTAGCCGGCTCCACTCGATATATTCGTCTCACCCCATTTGATCTCCATTACTCTGTTTGTCATACTTTGCCCGTGCGGTATACAGAAAAGTTATTTGACGACTATTCATATTGCAAGTCGGTTATGATCCTTTCGCTAAGTTACGGATGATCCAGGGCATTTACTTCAATCGCCGGATTCCCGCAATTTAAATGCGCCCTGATAGGTCAGTACAAAAGTATAACTCAATCACCATGCTCTCCAACCGGGGGCGCCCCGGTTCCAATAGGAGTAATTTTTCTGATCAGTAAAATTACTCCCCATGTGCCTGCAATAAGCGCAACGATGGAGAAGAATAATATTGGTTGTTCCCTTAAAGTATTCAAACGGTAAAGGAACAAAAGATGCAGAAGGACAAGCAGGCCCAGGATAAATTTGCCCAGCCATGTTTCAACTTTAAAGGCCTTAGCTGCCTTGTTCCTTTGTTGCTGAACGACCGCGTGTACCAGTCGGTTGGAAAAAAAGTCTGTTGGCTTTATTATTCCTTCTTTTTTTAGAATCTCCCTGAGTTTATCTTCCGGCTCTTTATTGTGTTTCATAGTAAATTCCTTGTTTCCTTGTTTAACAATAGCGCTAATTCCGTTTCCAGTTGTTTCCGTCCTCTTAACAGGCGCATTTTGATAGCAGATTTCCCGGCGCCGAGTATTTCACCTATCTCGGTAATATTCTTTTCTTCAATATAGTGGAGTGTGAGCACCAGCCGGTCCTCTGCCGATAATCTTCCCAGCGCCAGGGCTATATATTTTTTCCTTTCTGTATCTTTCAATAAGTCCCATCCCTGATTTTCGGTGGTTGCATCCTCTTCTGCCACCGGCGATTGATCCATACTAATGGTAGGCATTCTCCTGCTTTTAAGCTTAGTTAAAGCGGTGTTATAAACGATGCGGTATAACCAGGTGGAGAATTTGGAAGCCTGCCTGAATTTATCCAGTGAAGCAAATGCTTTCAGGAAAGCGTCCTGTACCACTTCTTCGGCATCCTCGTTATTTGCAACAACCGACATGGCAATAGTAAAGGAGAAGTCCTTATAAGTATTAACCAGTTGGGCAATACTGTTTATATCGCCACGTATGGCTTTGCTCCATAAATCCTGTGCCTGTTTATTTTCTCTCTGGGTTGCCATGTAATGATTTAGACTACATGTGAGTGAAAGTGGTCACATTCCGGTGACCACTTTCACTTTTTGGGAGTCTTATTATAGGAACTCAAAAATATTTAAAAAAGTAATCATGGAAATAACGTCCGCCTCCTTGTTCATTGCCATAGCACTTGTTGTTTTTGGAATAAGTTATTACTATTTCACAACAAGATATAAAGAACGAATGACCATTATTGAAAAAGGGCTGCCTCCCGATTTCTTTAGAGGAAGTACCAATTACCTTTTATTTATTCTGTTGCTTGGTATTGTGAGCATCGGGATCGCGGTGGGAGTAGTAGCAGGCACCTTTTTGAGATCGTTGGAGATCAGGGGGATAAGGGATTTTATATTACCCGCTTCCATACTCCTTTTTCTGGGCCTCAGTCTATTAATCTCCTATTTTGTTCTCAGAAGCATCGTGAGGAAAAAGTAGATCTCCTATAGGGCTTTCTCCTGGTTTAATGCAACCGCATAAATTAACGGGTTTAAACCCGTTAAGGGAACCTTTATGCCCATAGTTGCCAATAAATTTAAATGTCATGAAAAAAATATTGATAGCAATCTTGTTTTCCATACTGACCGGCATTTGCTTTGGGCAAAGCCTGGAAAAAGAACTGGACGCTGTATTAATCCGCAGATTTCCCGCCCAGGGACCCGGGGCAGCTGTGCTGGTGGCTAAGGCAAACAGGGTTCTTTATAAAAAGGCGTTTGGCAAGGCTAATCTCGAGTTGAACGTAGCTTTAAAGCCCGGTTATATATTCCGGATTGGTTCTATCACCAAGCAATTTACTGCCTGCGCTATTCTGAAGCTTGCGGAGGAAGGAAAATTATCACTGCAGAGTGAGGTAACTGAATTTATCAGGGATTATCCCATACATGGTATTACTATTGAACATTTACTTACACATACCTCGGGAATCAACACGGGGGCTGGAGCATGGACGCCGGAAACAAGAAAGAAAGATTTTACACCACAGGCATTGATAGATTCTTTTAAGCTCCGTCCGCCGGACTTTTTACCCGGCGCCAGCTTCCGTTATAATAACAACGGGTATGTACTATTGGGCTATATTGTTGAGCTGGTTTCCGGTATGCCCTATGAAGAATATATCAGCAGGCATTTCTTTAGGCCCCTGGGGATGAAGAATTCAGGTTACGACAATAGCTCTTTGGTGATCCCCGGCCGTGTCAGCGGATATCAGCGGGATAATGAGCTATACACGAATGCCGACTATTTAAGTATGACCCAGCCCTATTCAGCAGGCTCCCTTTTTTCTACTGTTGAAGATCTTTATACCTGGAATGAGGCGCTAACAGCCGGAAAAGTTATTAACAAAGAAAGTCTCCGCAAAGCCCAAACCTCGTTTAAACTGGATAACGGTAAGCTTACCGGTTACGGATACGGCTGGTGGCTGGGAAATATCCAGGGAAGCCCATGTATAAAACACGACGGTCTGATTAACGGGTTCTCCACATTTGCTCTCTATCTTCCGCAGGAAAAAATTTTTGTGGCCGTTTTCACAAATTGTGAAAATAACAACCCTGAGGTCATCGGGTCTGAAATTGCAGGAATAGCCATTGGTAAACCCTATCACACAAATGAGATCGGGTTACCTATGGAACAGTTGAAATCGTATGCAGCTGTTTATGAATCAGCAACAGAGGGACAAAGAACGGTATCTTATGAGGACGGACGGCTCCTGTATTTTGTAAAGGGCGGCTCCAAAGCCCGCCTGATCCCTTTTGAAACGGACAGGTTCTATTTTGAAAACAGCCTGGATATCATAGAGTTTTTAAGAAAGAAAAATGGCAGGATAACCGGGATGACTTTAGAAACAGCCGGAAAAATAAATACATTTATCCGTACAGGTATTAAGCCGGATAACCTGTACGCAATAAATATTTCAACGCAGCTGCTTGAAAAATATGTTGGAAAATACCAATTCCCGGATAATTTTATCCTGATAATTACCAGGGACGGAAACCGGCTGTATGGAAAAGGAACGGGACCGCGGCAAATAAGGCAGGAAATAGTACCCTACGATACGTGCAGTTTTTTTGCCAGGAATTTGGATGCCCGGTTGATGTTTCACCTGGATGAAAAACATACTGTTACAGGATTAACAAAAATTCAGAATGGTGAATCTGTGGCGAAGAAAATTGAATGACCTGGATGATGTGTAGGATATTGTAATACCGGTTGTAACACTGTGCTATTAGTTGTAATCATGCTACTGGCTGTAACTGGCTGCCAGTTGTAATATCACGCTACTGGTTGTAACATGGTGCAAATAGCCGCGGCATCAATATAATTGGTTGCGCAATATCCTTTTGATCATTTGTATAGTGGAACGGCTGATCTGCCCTTTATACTTCTGAAGGATAGTACTTTCACTAACGCCATCGCTTAACTCATTCACCACCCGCAACCATTTGCCGAGGAATTCGGAATTGGGAGTACGGTAGCGCATCAGTCTCCTGACGGTTTCAATAACAGATTTGCTAACGGTGCCTTCATGCAGTTCAAAAACCTCGTCGTTGTTAAGTCCCAGTTTGATATCATCTGCAATCCTGGAATAATCCTGCAGATATTTTTCATTAGCCTCCATTACCTGTAACAGGGGATTGTCGCTAAAAGCAATATCTGAATTTTTCCGGTGCTGCTTTTGTAAGGCATGCAGGGCATAGTTCCGGGCAATATTGTCGCAAATAATAAGATCGTCTTTGTTAAGCTCAAACCATTCGCCTTTCACCCGCTTGTGCTGGAATACGATATGCAGGCTTTCTTCCAGGGCAGTCATATTCATCGCTTCATATTGCCTGATAACACGGAACATTACGGGCAGGTGAGTATGGTAAGCCGCCAGACGCTTATGCAGGTCCTGCGTTTTACCGATCTTATACAGGTTTTTACCCGTGTTCAGAATGTACACACACTTTCCAATTTGTACTTGCTCCATGAGGGTGTTTTCGCGCTTGCTGGTGATAATTAAGTTATCAATTTACGACTATGATTTTTATATACAAAATGGAATAATCAGGCTGAAGGGTAATATGAGGAGAAAGAGCAGCATACGGGCGGTTATCAGGCCGCGGTGACGGGTCCGTTAAGCTTTTACGCTGATGGTTATGGGTAGCCCTAAATTGTTTAATCGGGGGAGAAACAATTTCCAGATGCTATTATTCCCTTATCTGATACCTTTGTATTACTTCCCGGATGCTTCTCGGATACTTAGGAGTGGTCTATATGTCGTATCTCCTATACAATCCTCATACAGTCCTCATACAGTCCTCATACAGTCCTCATACACTCTTCATACGGTAAGCAGGCACTACTGATGCACTTTCAATGCTAAGTGCATGCACTTAGCCTGATTTGTCTCGTCCTGAAATAAGGATTACATATGTGTCGTTTTTCGGCATAATTCTACAAATTCCGGCAGAATCGGCGGGTTTGTTTTTCTGCGCATCTGGCAGTGAATAACTTTGGGTTGTATTTCGAAGTACAACCCTGTCTGATCAGACGGAAAGCTTAACAGGTATGGCTATAGAAACTGCCTGGTCTTTCAGAAAAAACACTTTAATATGAGTAAACAAGATGGCTTGCTACAATTTAATGGCACTATCGTTTTATAAAACAAAACGTGGCTTTCCCAGAAGATTGGACAAGGATCATGAGAAGCCACCCGGATCCTCTGTTGCATTCATTCAATTAGCGTTTTACTAAAATGAGCGCCATGAATTTTTAAACAGGCTCTAAGCAGGGAAGCCATTTCTTTGGAATGGATTTGAAGGAATAATTTTCGTCTGCCGGTCTTATCTTAATCTATAATAAAGCGGCCCTGCCGCTATTCTGTCCAATTGCTCAGGTACCTTGCGGTAAAATTTAACCCGTTCGTATACATGAACTTTCCGATCACTTCGTTCAGATAATCCATATCAAGCGATCCGTCTGCATTATTGTAGCGGAGTGAGCGTGCGTTATTATCATCTCCCGTATTCAGATATTTATCAGCAACAGGTAAATATTTCTTTAATCCTGCTGCCAGGTCAGATAACTTCAGGACATTATCCATCCGGTTAATAGGATTGATAAGACCATCGAAATCAGAGCCAATGCAGATATGATCCCATGGCGAAGTGCCCGGTTCCCAGCCTATGCCGGCGTTTCCCACCCTTACGGCATAAATTATATGAAGGCACAGCAGCATCAGGTGCCGCTCCGCCCTCGATGGAATACTCAGGAAGTCGAATAATTTTTCTGCGCCCGGCAACTGCCCGTCCCTGAAAAGCTTTTCCCATTCTTCTTTGGCTATATATTCAGGATCGAAGTATTCAGGCCGGCTGCTATCTATCATTTTTTCTGCACCCAGGATACGTTGATCAAGACTGATCCCTATCATCCCGCGGGAGCTCATGATCTCTATAATTTCTTCATCAAATAAATTGATAGTCCACGGATTGCCATATAAACCACTGTTGATACTGTCGTTTGTTTTACCGATCTTCCGGTTGTCAGGTTCCACGATACATACAAATGCACCATCCTGTTGGCCAGTGGTGGACCTGAATTGTTTTTTAGTAAGATAATTATTCAGTGATGTAAACGTGAAGCCGGTATGCGACGTGATAATGGGCAGCCTGCTTACTGCGGGGGCTTCATTGATCAGCGATTCACGGTAACGGTAATAATGAAACCGCGTATATACGCTCATATGTTTCAGGTCAATGAGCACTGGCCGCTTTTCATGCAGCAATGCCTGCCTCACTACTTTCTTGCCCAGCTGGGTGAGGCCCAGACCGGCTTTAGGCATAAAGTCCTCGCTGCTGAAGGCGATCTGCGCCTGTTTGTTAAGCCCCTGCGCAAACCCGCCCAGCGGTTGTTCGGGAATATAACTCAGGTGACATAAGTTGATACTGATAAAATCCATTTCGCTGTTATCCTGGATATCTTTCAGGTTCAGCTCAGGCGTCCGGGATAACGCACTGCCCCGGATAGGAACGTCCGATAAATTGTGCCCTCCTTCTATGGAAAAGATCAGGTAACGTTGCTGGTTATCATTTCTGAGCGTGTCTGCGATTTGCTGCGGGGTTTGGCCTTCCCAGTCCTTTCTCCCGGTATATTTAATATGATAAGGCGCCTGCTCCAGCGTGGCCCTGCTATCCAGGTACATTTTAACCTGTTGCCGGAACTCGGCGTAGTAGCTTGTTTTTCCATCCTTTGTTTTATTTACAATGTCTTTGTTTAAAGGTAATATATGGGAGAAGTCGATGCCGAGAACATGTAATATCCTGCGGGCAAAAGCATGTTCCAGGCTAATGATGGATGCTACTCCCAGATAGAGCTGACTGTCCTTCACCTGGTCCGGCGACGACTGGCTGTTAAACGGCCCACCAAAGAGATCATTCAGTAAACTGGCGAGGCCGGTTGTCTTAACCTGTTCTGTTATCGGGGTACCATTGCTGAGATAGTGTTTGAACAGCAGATGGAAATGGAAATCGAATATTTTGTTTGTCATGGGGTCACGTTATTTAGCGGCATTTTCTAAAATGGACTGAACGGTATTAAACCGTTGGAGCAGGTCGGGATAGGTAGCAGGAGCAGCGCTTTCATAGGCGATTCCGGCTTTCCCGAAGGTGGCGCTTTCCAGCATCCGCGCGGTGTCCGACAATGGCGCGGCTACAGCAGTCAGCGATTCCTGGTTCCCTCTCCTGGTGCCAAAGATGGCGTTATGAAGTTTATTCCAGTATGTTTTTACTATTTCAGCATAGCCTTGTAATGAATTAAGGAATGCGCTTTCATTCCAGCCGTTGTATTGGTTATTCAGTTTATTGGCTGCCTTAGGTGGTGTGTTTAATAATTTTTCGGCGTTAAGAATACCGCTGCCAAAACCCTTAGTCGGTAACTGGTCGCTTTTCCGGGCCGAATCTCTCAAGGCCTGCCGGAAGGCCTCTACCCTTTTCCAGCCTGCATATTCAGGAGCCCTCAGTTGGTCCTGGTATTTTGCCAGCCAGTATGCTGCAGCTGCCGCCACATGGGGAGTAGCATAGCTGGTGCCATCGCCGTAGGCAAACCCCTCTTTGTGATCGCCTTCCGCCTGCCAGATAGGTACCAGCACATCTTCTCCCGGCGCGGTAATATCCACGGCATCTCCCCTGGAAGATCCTGTCCATTCCCTGTCGAGGGGATTGGAAGCTGCTACCGCAATGGTGCCCGGGAACACAGCCGGCGCTACTACGGCCTGTACGCTGTTACCTGCTGCACAACACCATATCACGCCGCTTTCATAAGCTTTCTTTGCAAGGCGGGCAGTGGTAAGTGTAGGCGGAATACCCATGCTCATGGTAATAACATCAAAGCCTTGCGCAATGGCAGCGTCCAATGCTGCAGCAAGTTGTTGCTGCCTGTTGATGATAACAACGGTTTCGGCTATACGGAAAGGAACCAGCTTGTAGTTATCGGGCGCCAGCAGGCCGCAGTTGCCGTTACCTGCTGCCGGTGAGTAGTCGTGGCCAATTAACAGGCTGCCCGTACGTGTGCCGTGGCCAGGCTGCTTTCCCAGGGCTACGGTGCGCATATCAAGGGCGTCGTTGGTATTATCAAGGAAGTTAAAATCGTTGTCGGTATCAAATGCGCCGGCTACTTTGGAATGATCGGTATAACCGGTATCAAACTGCACAACGCGGATTCCTTTTTCATGTGGTGATGCAGGTGTGATTTGTGTTAGCAGTATTTTATCAAACCCCGTGGCATACCAGTTCCAGCGCCGGTATTCTTCCGTTTTCCTGCCGGAAACAAATTTACTGACTGCAGTGACAGTATAATTTTTTAGGAAGATGTCTTCGTTGGGGGTACCATATCCATCATCAAACAGGAAGGCAGATTCCATAGGCCCGCCACCTTTCCCGATAACATTGGCGGTATCGGCATTCAGGTATAATGGGAGGTCTGCTTCTGCATAAAAGATCCCTGGTACCTGTGTAAGTTTTGTTGCTTCCTCATGCGGGTTGCCACTGAAGCCGGTGGTGAAAGCAAATAGTTCTTCTTTGCCTACAGTTGCAGTAGCGGGCGTGAGCAGCGACAATTTTACTCCCGGCGGATATTTTACAGATAGTACCGCTTCTATCTGTGATACCGTTTCAGGTTTATTCAGCGCGGATATAATGAACGTTGTGGGGGTGCTGATATTGGGAGATGATGGAGCGTCCATAGTATTTTCTTTGGGAGATGAAGTAATATGGGGAACATTGGAAGAAGTATTACTATTATCGGCCGCGGCAGCCATTACTACATTATCCACGCCGCTCCGGATGCTGTCCTGGTCGGGCAGGGCCTGTTTCAGTTGTGGTGCAATGCTGTCGGTATCTTTAAGCAGCGCACGCCTGCCCTTTTCCATATCCGGGCTTAATGTGGCTTCACGCACGGCGCTTACAATTACGCTTACTTTAATTCCTTCATTGCCGATCCAGTCGATTTCATCATCAGGAGTTTCGGGAGTGGCCAGCTGTCCGCTCCGGGTAAGTACCCTGTTCTGATCGTCTGTTCGGGAAAGACCGCTATGATGCAGCGCAATGATTTCACAGGTGCCCAGCCCAAACACCGGAGAGCCGCTGCTGCCGGGCAGTGTGTCTGATTCGTATATAAGCCGGGTTCCCGTTTCTGAAAAGAACCGTATATCTTTCAACACTACTTTTTTCGGTAATCCATTTGGATGCTGCACAATTACACAGGATTCTCCCTTGATGATCTTGCCGATATTTCCATCAAGCCGTATCGGTGGAAATTGTGACAGGAGCTCGCCAAAAGTACCGGTAATACTTACTCCTATAAGTGTAAAGTCGAGCCCGCTGTTAAGAGTGATTTTGCTTACTTCCAGGCTGGAGGTCAGGAAAAATTTGCGGGCATCCAGTTTAAAGGAAGCGCTTCTTTTCAATGCTTTGGTAGTAGCATCTACTTCATAGTTAAACTCCGCAATCATATCTGCTGCGTCTGCAGCTGATTCAATCACATGGTGATTGGTAAGCAGGATATCTTCCGTTACAAGAAAACCGGTGCCGATGGGAGAGCCGCCTTTCAGGATACGGCATACAGCCTTCGACATTTCAGACAGGCGGTCAAGCACGTATTTATCCTGGAAGTCGGTAGTGCCGGTAATACGCTCCAGCGCTGTTTCCACGAGGGGGGTATTTTCGCGGGCCACGCGATATTGTACGCGGGTAGGGTTATCTTCCAGTTGTACCAAAGGCAGATTGGCCTGCCGTAATGCATATAGCTTTCTTTCAGCGGCTTCAAACTGGGGCTGGCGGTCACCGAAGCGATTGGCTACTTCCTGGATAACTTTCCAATGAGGTATCATTTTTTGAGGGTGTTTTTGGGGGCTGGTATGCTTGACTTTACTCAATGAATTTAATCAAAAAAGAAAAAAGAGAAGATTAACTTTTTATAGTAAGATGAATAATGAGCAGTTCCCGTATAACAGGACGAAGCTATCCGGGAGGATGCGTTATCCATAAATAATAAATCCTTTCTCAATAGAATTTATTTTACTGAACGTTATCCGGAATACCCCGATGCCATTGCTGCTGCCGTTGGGATTGCTGTTGCCTTCAATGGTTTCGATGAAGCCGCCGTTGACGGCGGTAACAATGCCGGTATGACCAAACCCGCCGCCATGGCTTTTAATGAAGATGCTGCCCGGAACCACCAGTGAGGGATTATTGACAGCCTTTGCGGTAGTGATTTTTACTGCGTTGGTCCGGTTCCAGTGGTCAAGGCAGCCTGCTGTTTTTACAACGGGGTTAGGGATGCCCAGTTCTGCAGCAGCTTTTTTAAAGCACCAGTATACAAATGCGGCGCACCAGTAGTTGCCCGGAGGAGTATTGGTACTGGCAAGATAGGCTTCTACCTGTGGCCCGCGGTTGCTGCCAGGTGGCACCTCCATTACGCCAATCTGGCTTTTGGCAACTTCAATGGCTTTTGCAAGTAAGGGGGCAGGCGCTTCATGTTGCTCGGGCACGCCATCGTCAAACAGTACTTCCCAGGTGATGGCGCCTACTTCACCATCCACAATAAGGGGATTGCCAAACCGGTCGCGGTGCATGGCCTGGAACTGCTTTACGGCCGACACGGTTTTAGGGCCAAACGTACCTGTGCCCTGCAGGGCGCCGATACCCAGCTCAATAAGTCGCTGCTGAATAGCTTTTACGATCTGGCTGTTTTTTTCTCCAGCCTTAATTACTTTGTTGGGGTAGTTCATAACAATTGATTTTTAAAAAGTTGGGGTAAGAAAGAATTATATACAATGGTTTAAAAATATTATTGGTATAACAGGGTTATCTAAAGATAACAATTTCCCGGCATTTTAAAGATTAAAGAGGGTGCTTCATTCCGGATGAAGCGCCCTCTTGTTTGTTTATGGAAGCGGTTTTAGAAGTTGGTATTAACAATCAGCGTATTCCTGTCGGATGCCGCAAAATCCATGGGGATAATACCGTACCTGCCATGTGTATTATTGGTGAAGTAGGTATTGATCTGTGGATTAATGGCATTGGATACCGTGGTAATGCTTGGAATACCGAAGATGAGCGATTTGTAACCGCTGGTGAAATTGATATACAGCACGGATTGGCTGCCATTTTTTGCTTCCGTGAAAAGATTGGTGATACTGGTCCATTTCCCGTTATTATCGGGCACTACGTACTGGTCCTGCACACGGAGGGAGGAATTGGCGTTATTAATGGAAAAAGTGGTGTTATCGGCCCAATTGGTGGCCTCAATACCTTTGGGGGTACCTGAGGCTCCAAATCGTCTCAGCAGCACAATTTTGCCCCTTACCTGGCCGAGATTGGGCACAGCATCGCCCAGGTACCATCTGGATGGCTGCAGTTGGGTGTAGCTGTCG
Source organism: Chitinophaga polysaccharea (assembly GCF_902150045.1). Classification (GTDB taxonomy): domain Bacteria; phylum Bacteroidota; class Bacteroidia; order Chitinophagales; family Chitinophagaceae; genus Chitinophaga; species Chitinophaga polysaccharea_A. Next base: position 1,672,871 of record NZ_CABFVU010000001.1, on the reverse strand, counting down.
AAAGTTTGTTCGAAGGAACGGGTGTTGTTGGTAGGGTCATACTCTTCCTTTACGCACATAATGATGGTTTCTGTAGGATTTGCCGCCAGGAAATCGTAACAGGCGGTAGTTACGTCCGTAAAGTTCAGGTTCTGGTAAATAGAGCCATGATGAATTGCGAAGGCATCCCCGATATGCCGGCACCGGATATCCAGGAAGCGGGTACCTGCATCCAGCTGCTCGCGGATGCTGAGGTTCTGGCATTTGGCAGTACCGCCAACAGGTTCCACCCGGGCGCCGCTATCGTGCGTACCTGGAATGGAAAGGCTGGTAAGACTGGTATTGTCTGCAATAGCGCCCATCCATTCTGTAAGGGTTACGTTTAGGGTGTTGGTAAGAGCGGTGTTGTTCGTTGTTTCAATGCCGGCTAAAGCATTAGGATTTACCAGGTCTTTTTTACAGCCAAAAAGAGAACATGCGGCCAAAGCCAGGGAGAGGGTTTTTAGGTTCATAGTGAAAGTATTTATCTTAAAAATACAGGACAATACCGTTTGGTTCATTGCAGTGGAAATTAATTGTGGGTTAACAATCTTTGATGTGGAATTAACAAATCCGGCAGGTAACGAAAACGTGTGATTTTTTATCAGCACAGGAATGTCTATCTTTATACCACGTAGTACCACATCAACCAGATTCGCTTGTTATAGGAAGTGTCCAAATTTATTTTGAATACCGTGCAATTAAATAGTGAACCGGATTTACTATTAAAAGTGTCGCAGGGCGATGAAGCTGCCTTTGCACACCTGTTCCACACCTACCAAAACAGGCTGGGAGCCTTTGTTATGCAGCTTACGGGATCCAGGCCGCTCGCAGAAGAAATTGTACAGGAAATATTTATCAGGATATGGGAAAAGCGGGAGAAATTAAGCCAGGTGGAGCATTTTCATTCCTACCTGTATACGGTGGCCCGCAACTATAGCTTGTCTTTCCTGAAAAAGCTCGGAAAGGAACTGGCCCAAAAGCAGGCATGGGAAATGAGCATGGCTACACGGGCGGAAGAGGAAGATACTGTTATCAGGAATTACCGGCGCATAATAGACCAGGCCATCTCAGAATTGCCCGCCCAGCGTCAGAAAGTATACCTTTTAAGCAGAGACGAAGGGCTCCGCCAGGCTGAAATTGCAGAACGTATGGCAATTTCACTGGAAACAGTAAAAAAGCATATGGTACTTGCGCTCCGCTCTATCCGGAGCTATGCAATGGCTCACCCGGAAATCAATATACTGATACTTGTTCTGGCCACGCCTTTCAGCATTTGAAAAAAGAATTCTCATCCATTACCTCTTTTTAGTACTTCCTGCTGTCTTATAGTATAGAATCAATCTATGCTAATGGACAACACCCGGTTGCGATACCTGCTTAGCCAATACGCGGGCAAAACGATCACCCAGGCGGAAGAATCCGAATTAAGTGATTTTTTAAATGCGGCAGATAATCAAACGCAGCTGGAATTGCTGATAGAGGAAGCCTGGATAAAGTCAGGTGAGGAAGATGAAAACATTTTTCCCTCGCCCGAACTGAACCAGGGATCGTTAGCCGCTCCATTAAGACCGGTTCGCTGGCTGCGTTGGGCCGCTGCGATATTGTTGCTGATTGCCGGCGCCGGTGCATGGCTGCTGGTTGCAAGGAGGGGGAAAATGGAAAAAGAACCATCTGCCATAGCCGTAAACACAAAAAAAGATGTAGGGCCGGGCGGGTCGAAGGCGATGCTTACGCTGGCCAATGGTAAGGAAATAGCGCTCGACAGTACCCTTAAAGGTACATTAGCCAAACAAGGAGAGGCGAACCTGCACGTGAGCCCCGGAATGCTTAAATACGACCCAAACAGGCAGTCATCTGTCAATACAATAGCCTATAATATATTAAAAACGCCCAAAGGAGGACAGTACCAGCTAGAATTGCCCGACGGCTCAAAAGTGTGGCTCAATGCGGCATCTTCCCTGAAATTCCCTACCGCCTTTCCTGGAAAAGAAAGACGGGTGGAACTAAGCGGAGAAGCTTATTTTGAAGTGGCCCGGAATGCCAGTCAGCCTTTTTTTGTATCGGTAAATAACGCCAGCATCGCGGTACTAGGCACCAGTTTCAATGTAATGGCCTATGCGGACGAGGCGGCCATGAGAACCACCCTGCTGGAAGGCGCCGTAAAAGTAAGCCAGGCAAGTACTTCCAGCTTGTTGAAGCCGGGAGAACAATCACTACTGGAGCCTAACGGCCGGATGGAAGTAATAGAAAAAGCCGATGTAAACCTGGCAGTTGCCTGGAAAAACGGTCTTACCTCTTTTAAAAGCGCAGATATCCAAACAATCATGCGACAGGTGGAACGCTGGTATGATGTGGAGGTGGTATATAACGGAACTATACCCTCCCGAAGGTTCACAGGAGATATTCCACGCGATGCCAACCTGTCTGAATTATTACGGCTACTGGAAATAAGCAGGATCCATTTTAAAATGGAACAACGGAAGCTGATCGTTATGCCGTAAGCAACTGAATCTAATTATTATATCAACCAAATCACTATTACCATGAATAACGGTCCCTGAACGACGTGTGGTAAGAACCGGGGCATAAAAAACCAGGAGCGATCTCACCCGTTCCTGGTAAAAAAGCCTGGGTCTGATACCTGACATCAATACTTAGCAGAAATCAAGAATTATCTCAACCCAAACACTACAAATGTATGCAATCTAATTGTCATGCAAAGCCCGTCTATATACCCGGGCTATTATCAACCATCAAAGATCGTGTCCTGACATTCCGGAAATCAGGTGCCCATCTGAGGATAAAAAAACAACTGATTAAGCAAATGAAAATTACAGCTATCCTCTTAACGGTAGTTTGTTTGCAGATCAGCGCAAAAAGTCTGTCGCAACAGATCACTTTGTCGCAAAAGAACGCACCGATCCAGAAGGTATTTGAAGAAATAAAAAAACAGTCAGGCTATCAATTCTGGTATGAAGATGCCATGCTTACGAAAAGTAAGCCGGTCGACATTTCCATCCGGAACGGATCCCTGGAGGAAGTACTGGCACTGCTGTTTAAAAATCAGCCTTTCAGCTATGAGGTGATAGGAAAGATCATCGCTGTAAAAGAAAAAGATATACAACTGCAGCATGCCTTACCCTATATGACGATACCTGAAGTAGTGCTTCGTAAAATAAGCGGCCTGGTAAAGGACAGCACAGGAGCGCCCATTCCGGGAGTCACCATCCTCATAAAAGGTACCAAAACCGGTGTTACCACCGATGTGCAGGGCCGGTTCAGTATCGATGTGCCGGATGGCAACGTGGTACTGGTTTTTACCTCGGTTGGGTTTGAACCCAGGTCCATCACACTGGGTACTTCCACTTTCCTGAACGTAACACTTACTACTGCCTCCAGCGGGCTGAATGAAATGGTGGTAACGGCGCTCGGTATCAAACGCCCGAAGGGTACACTGGGATACGCTATCAGCACCATTAAAGCAGATGAGCTTACAAAGGCAGGTACTACCATGAACCCCTTCCTGGCTTTGTACGGTAAGGCGGCAGGCGTTGGCGTAAACGTTGGTACCTCCGGTCCACAGGGTGGCGTAAGGATCAATATCCGCGGCGCAGCCAGTATGAACCCCGATCAGAACGTAAGGCCCCTGTTTGTGGTAGACGGCGTTATTCTCAGCGACCGTAAAACACAGATAGGCGGCGACGTAGGACAGGGTTTCGACTATGGCGCCGGTATCAACGATATCAACCCCGATGATATCGAATCTATTGATATCCTCAAAGGCGCAAAAGCTACTGTATTGTATGGCAGCGATGCAGCAAACGGTGTAATGATCATTACCACTAAAAACGGCCGCAATGTGAAAGGCTTCGGTATGACGGCCAACGTGCAGCAAACCATTGAACAACCGGTGTCTTACCTGAAACTGCAAACCAAATACGGCCTGGGAGATAACCTTTACGATACCACTTATGCCACCATTAATGGCGTACAAACCAGGATGCTGCCCAATAAACGCTTCAGCTTTGGCCCTGCTTTCGATGGCGCCGATGTGATGTTCTACGACAGCTCCATCGTGAAAAATTCGCCACACGCGAATAACTTTATGTCCCTTTTCCAGAACGGCCGTTCCACTTCTGCTAACGTAGCTATTGCCGGTAGCAATGAAAAAGGCAGTATCAGGGCTTCTTATACCAACTATAACTACCAGGATATTTCCGGCGATAACTCCTGGCAAAAAAGAAACTCTTTCAGCTTTAACGGAAATATCAAGGCCTCTGAACTGGCTTCCTTTGAAGTGATCTCCAATATTTACAGCATCTCTACACAAAACCGTCGTTCACAAAACGATGGCCCTGTGGCATGGGGATACCCGGTTGATTATGACTATAACCTTATATACCCTTATTATACAGATGCCACCGGTTATAAAAGAGACCTTTCCAATGCCCGCGTATCTGATGCGTTTACAAGGCTGGGCAGCTACCTGTGGAATACCAAAATGAACCGTTATAAGGATGAGAATATCCACATGATCACCTCTGCCAAGGTAACGCTGAACTTCACGAAAGAGCTGTTCCTCGTAGGTCAGGCAGGGCTGGATTATGATAACACTAACTACAACACGGAAGTAAGCGTAACAAGGGTGCTCCCAACGGTTGCAGGGGGAAGCTTTGGCGTGGCAAAGGAAAATTCCACCACTCAAACCTACCAGGCATTATTGAACTATAATAAAACCTTTTTAAACAACGATCTCCGCTTGTTTGCATTCGGAGGTGGCGTATACCGCCTGCGTAATGTAGATTATCTTGGTACAAATACCGTTGGTGGACTTACCTTCCCCGACTGGTACTCTTTTGCCAACCAGCTGGGCACACCTAATGCAGACAATGCCTACCTGCTGAGAAATTACACAAGAGGGTCTGACGTATTATATAGTTTACTGGCATCGGCAGCCTTATCCTGGAAGAATGAGTTTACATTGGAATTGCAGGGACGCCAGGACTGGAACTCCACACTGCCTCCTGAAAACAACAGGTACTTCTATCCTGGTGCTGCACTTACCTGGAACTATACCGAACGCTTCCCGCTTGCCGGCGTAAACACCGGGCAGCTGAGATTATCCTGGGCAGACGTGGGTAACGGTACCACCCGTTATTTTGCCAATAACCTGTATGGATACAACCGCCTTCCAAGCACGGATGCCAATTCCGTTTCACCACCGGATAAACTGTTGCCGGGCGCGCTGAAACCTGAGCGTAAAAGGGAATTTGAAGTGGGTATCAACAATACCTTCCTCCCTCAGGACAGGATCATCCTCGACTTCTCTTTCTATACCAATCACCGTTATAACCAGATCATCAGTCTGCCCATTTCTTCTGCCTCCAGTTCTACCGGTATGATCGTAAACGCCGGAGACGTAAAAGCCTGGGGCTTTGAGCTGGCGTTAACAGGCGTACCGCTGGTTGGTAAAAATTACCGCTGGAGCCTTACTCTGAATGCCGCCAGCCAGGGATCAAAAGTAATAGACCTGTACCAGGGTGTTACCAATTATCCTTTCAGTAACCTGATCAATGGCGCCGCTGCATCTATTCATGCAGATGAAGGCCGCCCTTATGGCGAAATCGTTATGCTGGACTATAAACGCGATGAAGCAGGCAATAAAGTAGTAAACAACCAGGGCATCTATATCCTTGATGATCAGAAAACAACCGTGGCCGGTAACATAATGCCAAAAGTTTACGGCGGGTTCATCTCCGACTTCATGTATAAAAACTTCAATTTCCGCATAGGGTTGGATTATAAATATGGCGGTACCATTTTCAGTTATACCAATAACCGCTTAACAGGTGTAGGCCAGCTGGAAAATACCATGCAATACCGTGATGAAGAAAACGGAGGGCTGGCTTATTACATCAACAGCAACGAACAAAAAGTGCCCTGGCAGCATTCACTGCCGGCGCCAGCCCAATCCCAAGACGGTAAAGTATATCATGATGGCCTGATCCTTCCTGGTATGAAATTGGACGACAATGGTAAATACGTAACCAATGATATTATCACCAGCGCTTCTACTTACTATGGAAGTTACGCCAACGACCTGGCCACTTCTTTCCCACCAGACAGGTTGTTTAAAAACAACTATATCAAGGTGAGGGAAGTAGCGCTTTCCTATACATTGCCTACCGATATCTCCAAAAGGATAAAGATGCAAAGGCTTACTATTACAGCCGCTGCCCGTAACCTGTTCTACCTTTATAAATCTATTCCCAATATTGATCCGGAAGGAGCGTTGGGAGCAGATGTTTTCGTGGAAAATACCATCTACCCTTCCCAAAGGACTTATTCCCTGGGGTTAAATGTTGCTTTCTAATGTATAAACTGAAAAAAATGAAAAAAGCTTATTTATATATTTTCCTGCTCTCAGCCTCCTTCCTGGGAGCTTGTAAAAAGGACCTGGAAGATCGCTTTTACGATAAGGACAAGCTCTCTACAGGCAGTGATATAGATGTGGTGCCCGGCTTATTCACCGGCGTGCTTACAAACAATAAAATATTTGCACAGGACTACGGAGAGTGGTATTACCTGCTCAATGGTGGTACCAGTATTACGGGGTATGAGCAGGTGGCGCAGCGTTTTGTGTCTTACCGTTACGATTGGTTTTCCACCTATAATGATTTAACCACGGGTAATGGTTTTGACGATTCACCTATCAACGGGCAGTCTTTTTTTCAGCATAGTTATACCCGGTTGAAGAATTATGAAGTGATCCGCGATTCCGTGGAGGCGCGTACCGGTCAGCTAAAGCTGGATGGAGATGTGTACCTGAAACTGGTGAGTTTTATCAAATGTTACCAGAGTGCAAAGCTGGTGGATTTCTTTAATTCAGTCCCTTATTCAGACGCTTTCCAGGGCGCTAAAAAAGAGCCGAAGTATCTTTTCCCTAAATATGATGATCCGAAAGAGATCTATCAGTCTATCATACAGGAATTGGGAACGATTGTAGATGAATTGCCTGGTGCATATTCACAGATGTCTGCTTCAGCTAAAACTGTTTTTACACAACAGGATATCGCTTTCAGTGGTGATATCAATAAGTGGGTAGCATTGATCAATTTTACCCGCCTGAAATTACTGGTAAGAATTGCCGGCGTGGAAGAAGCATATGCCAAACCACTGATCCAGGCAACGTTGGCAAAGCCATTGCCGCAAACAGATCTTTACTGGTTCTATTGGTTTGATATAGATCCAACCGGTGGTGGAACATGGATCCGCGGCGTGTATGAAAATACTTTCGCTTCTTTCATTCCGAATATCATTATGAAAAGGCTGAACTATGGTACACCTGCCTATCAGCAGGGAATTGATGATCCACGCTTACCGGTACTGGCTATGCCAACAAAATATATGGATTACCGTGGTGTGTCTGCCAATATCGAAGAACAATCTGTATTGTATAATAACGGAGAACGGTATTATCCATATGCAGATAATATAGCTTCTACCTTTTCTACCAATGCAAAATCCACTTACAATCATGCTACGTTCCACCGGAATTCGAAAATGCCGGTATATATGAGCACATTAGGGGAACTGGATCTGTTGCTGGCTGAAATTGCATTGAAAGGATTGGCAAACACAGGTAAATCAGCAGAAGAGCATATTAAGGATGAAGTAACGCATTCCGTTGCCTTCTGGTATACAATTAACCAGCTGAGCAGCTACGCTAAAACCCAGATGACACCTGAACAAACAGCAATGGTATATCCTACCAAACCATCTGATGCAGTGATAAGCGCATGGGGCGATGTTGTTAAAGCCAAATTCGCCGCCGCCCCCACACAGGACGATAAAATGGAAATCCTGATGCAGCAGAAATACATCCATCTCAACCTCTACCAGCCATATGAGCTCTGGGCAGAGCTGAGAAGGACCCGTCATCCGAAACTGGAACCGTTTACCTGGCATTCTTCTGTATGGAAGCCAATGCCGGAAAGAGTGCGTTATCCAACTATCGAGCTGACCAATAACCCGGATAATTTCAAAAAAGTGGCCGGTGAAAATAATCTGACCAGCCCAATTTTCTGGGTGCCTGCTGCGGCAAGAACAAAGAATCCTTACTGGGATAATTATAATTATCAATAGCAGAGAGCAATGACGTCGGAAGGGAGCTGGCTTATTTGGCCGGCTCTCTTTTTTAGTGCCATACTGCGATGCCCGCCGCCGCCAGTGTTAATCCCACCAGGGCATAGTAAGCTCCTTTGGTAAACGGTTTGTTGGTAAAACGTATATTGATCAACGTTATCAACAGGAATATACCGGTTTTGGGAACCACTTTATAGTAGTTAACATGCGGATATTTCAAAGCCACCATTATTATACCCGTTACCAGCAGCGCGATACCGAGCAGTAATCCTTTATGATCGCGGGTCTTTGTGTGATAATCGGATCGTTGCGTTACCAATACGGCAAGGTATCCCAAAAAACATCCGAAGTGAAGTAACAGAACTATACTAAAGAGCATGGGATGTTTTTTTAGCGGTGAAAGCAATATGATATACTCCCAGCCCCGATGCTATCACGATAGCCACCAGGTGAGGGATCAGTTTATCAATTGTATGTGCAGGGTTGTTCAGCACCAGGCAAAGATCCATTACGGGAACAATGGTGCCGGCAAGCAGCAATATGCCCAGTGCGCGGCGCTCCCCGGTCCATAGTATGCCCAGTATAGCGATACCAGTGAACAGGTCGCGGATACCTTTGATATAATGAAAGGAAAAATTACCATTTTCAGGGACGCTGATACCAAAGTCGGCTTCTGCTACTAATGGGCTAAAGAGAAAACGAAGGCCGATAAATACCAGCAGAGCTCCCATTGATAAGGTGGCATAGAAGGCGGTTTTTTCAGAGATGTTTTTCATTTGTTGCTTTTTTATGATGATGCAACAAAAGTACACACCGCTTTCCGCCTGTTCGTTCACCCAGGTTAATAAATCTACATCGCCAATCGTTTCCTGATCCTGCTCAAAGACGGAGGTTTTACGCCTACAAAGGAGGAAATGTAATATTGAGGGATGCGCTGCTGCAGGTCGGGGTAGTTATTTATAAAATGCAGGTAACGCTGTTCTGGCTGGTCTTCATAAAAAGAGGTGGCCTTTTTCAGTGCATATACATACAACTGTTCGCAAATTAAGCGGCCAAACTTTTCACCTTCTTTTACTTTACTGTAAATAAGTTGAAGGTTTTCATATGAAGCGCATAAAATTTCTGTTGGTTCAATGCACTGGATACTGCGCCGGGAAACCGAGTGATCAAGAAAGCTTTCATAGTTACAGGTAAAATCATTTTCCTTTCCAAAATCAAACGTCAGTTCTTCACCGGAATCTTTGATACTGTAGTAACGGATCAATCCCTTCTCTATAAATCCTGCTTCGCGGCATACCTGTCCCTGCCGCAGGAAATAATCATTTTTCCGGAACTGCCGGCTTACGAACAAAGAAGATATAAACTGTTTTTCGTCTTCATCCATGCGGATAAAATGCCCGATAACGTTGATCAGGTTAGTGTGTATGCTCATCTGTAAAACGGTTTAACTGGGCTTGTATGCCTTGTTTTTCGGTATCAGTTTTGGCCAGCTGGAAGGCTTTTTCAAAGCTTGCTTTTGCTTTTTTATTGTCGATATTCTTATACAGTTCTCCCAGCAGAACATAATAAAAGTGATTATTCTCCAGCTTTAATTTTTCTGCTTCAGCCAGCGCTTCGTGTTGCCCGTTTGCCTTATACAATGCAAAGGTACGGTTCAGGGCTACACTGGGAGAGTAATTGATCATTAGGAGGGCATTGTATAACTGAAGGATCTCGTTCCATTTTTCAGGCGTATCTTCCTTTATACAGTGCCAGTAAGCAATACGGGCTTCCAGGTGGTAGGAACTTACTTCATTTCCTTCGGCGGAAAGCTGCAGGAAATGAATGCCCTGGTTAATTAGTGAATAGTCCCATAGGGATTCGTTCTGCGCCTCGTACAATACTACCTCGCCTTCACCTGCCTGCCTGGCATTGAAGCGGGAGGCGTGAAAGCACATCAGGGCAATAAGCGCGTTTGTTTTGGGCAGATTGGTTTTGTCGTATGCAGCAAGCATTAAACCCAGGCGCAGCGCTTCCAGGCAGAGGTCCTGCTGCAGTATCTGGTTCTGTGTCTGCGAATAATACCCTTCACTGAAAAGCAGGTAAATAATATGCAGCACATTGTCCAGCCGTTGGGGGATATCATTTTCCGGCGGAAGCTCCATTTTGATCTTCTCCGCACGTAGTTTCTCTTTGGCCCTGAATAATCTTTTATTAATGGTTTCCTTATTGGATAAGAAAGCTTCTGCAATTTCATCTATCCCAAAACCGCAAAGGATACGCAGTGCCAGGCCTATCTGTGCTTCGCTGGCAATAGCGGGGTTACACACGGCAAAAAGCATCTGCAACTGGCTGTCCTGGATATTTTCCTGGGAAAAGCTCAGTGCTTCCGCCTCATCGGTCAGCTCCTGCCGGACTGTTATTTCAGGCAATACTTTTGTGTCAAATATTTTATTTCTCCTGAAATGATGTATCGCTTTTTGTTTGGCTACGGTATAAAGCCAGGCGGTTGGATTGGGCGGAAGCCCTTTCATACCCCACGTTTCAGAGGCCAGTAAAAATGTTTCACTCACAATATCTTCCGCAATTTCAATATGCTGTAACCCGAAAAGCCTGCTGATCACAGCCACCATCTTGGAGAATTCCTGCTTAAATAAATGCTTCAGTGATTCGAGTTCCTTTTCCATATTAAAACAGTAAAAACCACTCTAACGAAAGAGTGGTTTTTTATTTTTCGCTGATTACCGGTTACAAAACAATTTCCCTGATCTCAACACTGCCTCCGGTTTCCAGTACCGGGCAGCCGTGCGCCAGTGTGGTAGCCTCTTCCAGCGTATCGGACTTTACTACCAGGAACCCGCCCAGTCTTTCCCTGATCTCCACAAACGGGCCGTCTGTAATCACACCTCCCGGTTTCAGTACTTTTCCCTCCTGGGCAAGACGGCTGCCTTTGTTCCCCAGTTTGCCCTCTGCGGCAATACCGCCCGCCCAGTCCTGCCACTTCTTTGTCAGCGCCCGGAAATCTTCTGCAGATAGGTCGCGATAGGCGAAGTCTGCCTGGCGGAATAGCAATAAGAATTCTTTCATCTCTTCATAATTTAAATCGTGGTGAAATATAGGAATTAATTCGCTTTCACCTTGAATAATCCAGGTGTATAACTTCCTGCCGCGGTACGGAAGGCGATATTAAGACGGTTATAGCTGTTAATGGTGGTAATAGCTATGGTCAGGTCTACAATTTCTTCTTCTGAGAACTGCTGGCGCACCTGGTTGTATACATCGTCCGGTACATCGCTGTTGGTGATCCTGGTTACTGCTTCTGCCCAGGCAAAGGCTGCCCGTTCACGGTCGGTATATACAGTAGCTTCTCTCCAGCCTGCCAGCATATAAAGGCGTTGTTCCGTTTCTCCTTCTTCCCTTGCGTCTTTGGAGTGCATATCCAGGCAAAATCCGCAACCGTTCATTTCTGATACCCGGAAGTAAATTAAATGCTGCAGTGACCTTTCAATGGATGATTCCGCAAGGTATTTACTTACTCCGGATAATGCTTTCACTGCGTTGGCGCCATTGGTCAGCAGATTAATTCTCTGTTTCATGTTTATAAGTTTTATTGGTGAATATTTGTTTGTTTATACACCAATAAGGATCGGTAAAAAGGAAATTGGACATCTACCCGGAAATTTTTTTAATTTTTTTCGGGCAGATGGATAAAGGCTGTCAGCGCCTGTGCCTGGCAGAAATGAGAATTAATCATTTGTTAATCACCCCGCTTTCACAATTGTAAAACACTTTGGCGGGCCGTAATTTTTTCTTTTGACGGATGATTGCACAAACTTATCCGCGTACCGGGAAAATGCTGGCCTTTTTTATTTTCACATGGTCGTTTACAGTTATATCCGCTAAAGCTCAGGAGGTAAGGCCCCTCTATAAGGACTCTGTTCCCAACAGTATTGGTAAAACCGCCCCGGCAGATGTCCCTACCATCACCATCTATAAGCCTGAAAAGCCTAACGGCGCAGCGGTGATCATCTTCCCCGGTGGCGCATACGCGTTCCTGGCCTTTGCGGAGGAAGGCACCAAAATAGCTGAAGCGTTTATTACAAAAGGGGTTACCGCCTTCGTGGTAAAATACCGCCTGCCTTCAGATGCTACCATGCGGGATAAAAGCATGGGGCCTCTCCAGGACGCGCAGCAGGCCATTAAGCTGGTACGTATGAATGCGGCTGAATGGGGGCTGGATCCCCATAAGATCGGTATTGCAGGATACTCCGCCGGCGGCCATGTAGCGTCTACATTGGGCACGCACAGCGGACGTAGCTATATACCCAATAAGGAAAATACGGACCTGCGCCCCGACTTTATGATCCTCGTATATCCCGTGATCAGCATGAATAAAGACCTTGCCCACCAGGGCTCCAGCATTAACCTGCTGGGGAATGAACCATCCAAAGAAAAGATCGCCTTCTTTTCGAATGAAGAGTGGGTGAACAACAATACGCCGCCGGCCTATATCACGCATACCAGCGATGATGCCGTAGTGAATGTAAATAACAGTATTGCCTTTTACCAGGCCATGCTGAGAGGAGGTATCCCTGCTGAACTGCATCTCTATCCCACCGGCAACCATGGCTTCACCCAACGGTTACCAGTAAACGAATGGCTCGATCCTATGTTGTGGTGGATGAAAAGAGGGGGCTGGATCCCCAACACCCCCTGATCTGATATTAAATCATGGCATAGCCGTATGAACAGGTCGCACAGCAGGCTTTGAGTGCAGCAGCTTTATCAGCGGCCGCTCTACCTTGTAGTAGAAGAAAATGCCCACTGCCACCGCCAGTACCATATGCACAATAACCGAAAGGTCGGCATTCAGGAAGTAACCAGTGGAAGCATATATCTGCGCGATAAAATAATAGAAAGTATAGTGGGTAAGATAAATGGAATAAGAAGCGTCACCTATCAGTAAGCCCAGCCTGTTGTTCCAGAGTTTTGTCCATATACCCTGCTGTTCAAGGAAAATGCATCCGGCCAGGATACACGCACTGGGCAGGCCCCATAACAATACCCGTTTTAAACTGCCGGTACCGCTGGTAACACTGCTCAGCTCAGATATATTTCCAAAGCCATAAACAACATTATAAACATAACCGCCTATTCCCAGCAAAAGTAATAACCCGGCTATGCCGGTAGCTACCTTTACATGCCGGTACAGCCAGAAAATGATCACACCAAAAAGGAATTCCAGCATAATAGGGTTGGTATAAAATATCAACCGGAAATCAGTTGGCTTCAGCAGCTGGCCTATAGTCACCAGCACGGGGATAACAAGTAACAGCAATAAGGTCTTATATCTTGTACGGAATAAGATCAGGAAGAAAAAAAGACAATAGAACCACCATTCAAAACTAAGCGACCAGCCTACTACCAGAATTGGCGCCAGCCACTTCTGCGAGTTCAGTACAGGTAACATAAACACTGTGTCCCTCCATCCGTAAAGGATAGCCGTAACAGGATACATCCGGTCAAAAAAGCAAAAGAATACCATATAACAAACACTTGCTACATAGTAAATAGGATTGATCCGCAAGAAACGTTTTTTCAGGAAATCTATTCCATCACGCGCACCAAAATAATTACTGGCCACATAACTGATAATAAATCCTGAGATACCAAAGAAGAGGTCTACACCAATAGCGCCGAAGTTTTCAAGGAAATAGAATTTTTGCTGATGGGAAACGGTAAATGCTTCCTGCAGATCTATGGCATGCACATGTACCACAAGGATAACTGCTACTGCCCTTAATAACTGTATGCTGTTAATCTTCATAAATGGGATACTGATTGAGGGTAAAGGATGGCAACACCGGTCACTTTTGTGTAAAGCAAGTTAAGCTGGGCTGCTGTAATTACACCTCAGTCGGTATCGTGTGCTCAGCCATGCAACGATTGCCAGGTTTCCCTGCTGATGGTAAACCAGTTATGCAGTATTTCTTCTTCGTAAAAAGTACCATCCGGCCTGAAGCCGGCTTTTTCTAAAACACGTTTCGATGCAGCATTGCCTGCATCTGCCATGGCATAAATATTTTCCAGGCGAAGCCGGTTAAAGCCATAGTCCAGGCAGGCCTGTGCACACTCCGTAGCATATCCTTTCCCCCAGTATTTTTGGATGAAGCGGTAGCCAAGATCATAATAATTAACATGGCCATTGGTAGGCTTTTTCACCAGCTTTAATCCAGCCCATCCCACAAACCGGTTGCTCTCTTTTTCCACCACTGCCCATCTGCCAATACCATTCTCCCGGTATTGTTGCCGGATAAACCGGATCACTTCCCGCGATTCTTCAATAGTGCTTAAGGGCTTATTTCCCAGGTATAAGTGCACGGCCTTGTCTGAATCCAGTTCAAACATGCCGGCCGCATCAGCCGGTATCAGTTCCCTTAAGATCAACCGGGGCGTGGATGCAAAGATCTCCATACACGTGTTATTTGGCACCCAATTTAAAGGAACTATCTTAAACAGGAACAATAAAAAAGGAATTTATTCAGGTATCAGCAGGAAATTAGTGCCCGCTTCTGCTTTGGTGGATTTTTTCTGGTACTGGTAAGGAGAGAAACCGGCAAATTCTTTGAAAGCCCGGATGTAATGGGACTGATCGGCATAGTTGTGCTCAAAAGCAATATCAGACAGCTTACTGTAGTTATTGCTTTTTAACTGCTTTAATGAATTCTGAAAACGGCATATCCGGGAAAATAATTTCGGGGAGATGCCAACGCCCTGTTTAAACCGGCGCTCAAAACTTCTTTCCGTTAACTGCAACTGCTGCTGCAGGTCTTTTAATGCAATACTTCCGCCCGATTCAATGATCTGTGACAACGCAAAATGCGTGATCTCATCGGCCGATGCACTGTTTTTATTGATCTGGTTAAATAAAAATGTGGAAATGATATCTATCTTCCCTGTTAAAGAAGGTGCATTGCTTAGCCTTTCTGCCAGGTAAAAATCTTTGGTAACTGCCAGTATATCCAGGTCCATACAGGAATTGGTTAACTCATCGGCATTCAAACCAAAAATGGATTTCAACGCGTGCGGGTAACAAATTACCCCTATTGAACAAATGCTGCCCGTTACATGCAGCTCCGTATATTTGGTGGTTTGGCCGTACAACAGCAAGTCGGGTAGCTCTTTGTTTTCCTGGTAGAAAATACCATCCGCCGATTGCTGGATAATCAGGCCGGGACAGCCATCTGCCATTGGCCCCAGAATTTTAGGCTCATGAACAACGCCATTACTCTCCAGCGTCCAGAAATAACGAACGTGGCTTTTAAGATAAGATGGCGGTGGCAGCTCCTGGTACCTCATTTTATGGCAGGTGAATTACTTTCAAGGTAAGATTTTTTAATGATTTCATGATAACCCTTAGCTTTGCAAACTAATTAACTCGCCCCATGAGAATTGCATTATTCCGTTTTATCAGCAGCCTGGTGATCACAATAGCGACCAGCTTTGCATTTGCGCAAAATAAGATCGTTGTTTTTCAGTCTGATTTTGGTTTGAAAGACGGGGCCGTTTCAGCCATGAAGGGCGTAGCCAACGGGGTATCGACCGATCTGAAGTTGTATGACCTTACCCACGAAATCCCCGCGTATAATATATGGGAAGCTGCCTACCGGCTGGAACAAACAGTTCCTTACTGGCCCAAAGGTACGGTGTTTGTTTCTGTAGTGGATCCTGGTGTGGGCACCAGCCGCAAATCGGTAGTGCTAAAAACAAATAATGGCCACTTTGTGGTAACGCCCGATAATGGTACGCTTACCCTTATTGCAGCCTCGGAAGGCATTGCAGCAATACGTGAAATAGATGAAGCCGTAAACCGCCGTAAAGATTCTCAAAAATCCTATACCTTCCATGGCAGGGATGTATATGCCTATACCGGCGCGCGACTGGCATCCGGCGCCATTACCTTTGAAGAAGTAGGACCGTTGTTACCCAGTGAAGTAGTGAAGATTCCCTACCAGGCGGCGGTACTGGAAGGCGGAAAACTGAAAGGAAACATCTCTGTACTGGATGTGCAATATGGTAACGTATGGACCAACATCAGCGCCGACCTGCTTAACCAGCTGCATCTGCAATACGGCGATATCCTGCAGGTAACATTCTTCCACAACGGGAAAAAAGTACATCAAACCGCTGCGCCTTACAGTCAAACCTTTGGTGCGGTACCGGAAGGTAAGCCACTGGGCTACCTGAACAGCTTAATGCAATTATCGTTTGCACTTAACATGGGTAATTTTGCGGCTACCTATCATATAGGAAGCGGCAGTGAGTGGAGTGTGGAAGTAATATTATCTCCCAAAAAATAATTATAAGCCGATGGGATTACCGTGGCGGCCCAGTTTCGGAAGTATATACAATACACTGATACCGTAAATATCAGGCTGCCGCTTCGCCAGGCTCTTCATAAAAGAGCCCTTCACCTCAATGGCCCCGTTCTGTTTTTTACCAAGTCCTATCCGCATACCGATGTTTCCTACCGGCCCAAAGGAATGCTGGGTAATGGAATCTGTAAGGGTGCCGCCGTTAACGTCTTTGTACTTAACATTTACAGGACCGTAATGATAGGCGAATCCGCCGCCTGCAAAGAATCCCACGGCCTTTTTATTATCAAACGATGAAAACGAGCCGAAATTGAAGTTGATAATAAGCGGTATATCTACCATAGAACGGAACTTCTTCACCGGCCCATCTTTTCTTTCACCGGTGTAATAATATATGATATTACCATCGGCATCGTAATACCAGTCCATCTCTTCTCCTTCTCCAGATCCGCCGGAGCCGCCGGCCGTCAGAGGAATGCCTACAGATATCGCCATTTTATCCGTTTCCATTACGTTATAACGGATAGCATAGGTTAAACCGAAGCTTGGAATGCTTCCGCCCCGGGATGTATGATCAATGGAAGTAGTGAACCCGATACCATGCATAAAACGCTGTGAGAAAACCGGTAGGCCGGCAATACAGGCAATTGCTAACAGTACAATTTTTTTCATGTGGCAACGGTGGGATTAAGGATACAGTATAAAGTTAAAGTAAAAAGCTATTGAAACGGAAAACCGCCCCAATAGCTTTTTACAAACTTCTCTTGTGTTATTGTAGTACGTCCAGTATGGCGTGATCAATGCCCTGCAGGGTATTTGCAGCAGGTTTGATCAGTTCCAGTACGGTGATCTTATTGTTGCCTTTTTTCAGCCACTCAGCGGGTACATACAGGGTTTGCTGCGGACCTACCTGCCAGTACCTGCCCAGGTGATGGCCATTGATCCATACCACTCCTTTGCCCCATTGCGTCATGTCCAGGTAGGTATCGCCGGTAGCGGAAAGCGTGAAACTACCTTCTTTCAGCACGGGGACATCTGCAGCAGTAGCAGAAGGTGTAACTGCAGGCTGTACATCAAAAGGAAATTTAAACTGCTGCCACTGGTGTATGGCCTGGCCGTTAAATAATACTTCTCCCACAATTCCCTTCTTATTTTTCAGCAGGTAGGCACCAAAGTTGATGCGTCCAAGATTCTCCACGAGTATATCCAGGGTTACCGTACCGGCAGGAAGCGTTACTTCCACGCTGTCCTGCGCCAGGCGGCGGTCAAGGATAGCTACTCTTTTTCCGTTAACGAATATAAGGCCGTAATCGCGGAGGTCTTTTATTTTCAGCAAACCGCTATGTCCTCCCGGAATAGAAGTACGGTATAGTACAAATCCATAGGCCTGGTTCAGGTCTTCAAACGTCAACGGATCTACGCTTTTAATGGCGGCAGGCAGTTTACTGAAAACACCAGCACTGCGCTTAAAATTGATCACTGGTGTGGTGATCACTGGTTTCTTCGCGGCCACTTCCGGCAGGGTTACACCGGCAGGAAGATGGCGTGCAATCACTTCCCTGAACTTCATGAATTTAGGCGTAGCATTCCCTGCTTCATCCAGTGGCGCATCATAGTCGTAGCTGCTGATCTGTGGTTCGTAAGGGTTCTTGTCGTTGTAGTTGGCGCCGTTCATATAACCGCGGGTAGTACCACCGTGAAACATGTACATATTAATGGAAATACCAGCTGCCAGTACACGGTCTAACCGGTCGAGGAAATTTTCGTAAGGGATGGTGTGGTGCTTCTGCCCCCACGAGTCGAACCATGCAGGATACCATTCAGCAATATAAAAAGGGCCTTTGCCGTTATGGTTTTCCCTTACCAGTTGTTTTACTTTTTGCGGGTCATCTATACCGTTTACTGCAGGCAGTAAGCCTGGCAAATGCCCTTTGGCCACGTCTGCGGCAGGATCGCAGGTATACAGCAACCCATCGAATCCTGCATCAATAAACATCTTCCGGTTAATATCCAGGTAACTTTTATCATTGGAATAAGAACCATATTCGTTTTCTATCTGCACCATCAGAATGTTACCGCCATGGTTGATCTGCAACCCTGATAATTGTTTTCCTACAGCTTTGATATAGTTGTGGTAAGCAGCAAGATATTGTGGTTCTTTACTGCGCACTTCAAGGCCTTTTATATTCTGCAGCCAATAAGGATATCCGCCAAACTCCCATTCTGCGCAGGCATATGGGCTGGGACGGAGCACTACCCATAGCCCTTCTTCCTGGGCTATTTTTACAAAGGCTGCAACGTCGTTGTTACCGGAAAAATCATAATGCCCTTTTTGCGGTTCGTGCATATTCCAGAATACGTAGGTGCCTATGGTGTTCAGTCCCATAGCCTTAGCCATTTTCAGGCGGTCGCGCCAGCTTTCCCGCGGTACGCGCAGGTAATGGATCTCTCCGGAAATCATCTGGAAGGGTTTCCCGTCCAGCAGAAAGGTGGAGTCGCCCAGCTGGAATGTATGTTGTGCGGATAGCTGGAAGCTGCACAATATCATTAAAATAACAACGCTTAATTTTTTCATTGTCTACAGTTTATTGCTTAATGTTACCTGTCAATGTAACTACTGACCGTGGCGGAATAACGACTGTGTTTCCCGGAACATCGCCTGGCTGCAGGTTACCTGCTGAACTGGTGGTATAGCTGCGCATGCCGCCTGGTTTCAAGCCTTTGCAATGAATAATGGCAGTGGCTGCACTGCTGCCATTATTGATCACTACTATCCGGAGGGTATTGTCCTTGTTCTTATAGGCAGACAGATAGAGGTCCTTTGAAGCAGCGCTGTTGCTCATATCTGCCTGGACCCTTTTTGCGCCGGGTCTTATAAACCGGCTATAGTTGCCCAGCACCCACATCATTTTGCTATCGCGGGGCTGTCCGTCTGTTTTATTTTTATCGATATAAATCAACCCGTCTTTATAATTATAAGGGGAGATAGCCAGCCACCATTGCCAGGCGGCGGCGTTGGCAATGGTAAGATCCGAGTGGATAACACGCGCCATATACAATGCGGCATCCATGCCCAGGTCTGCGCCGGAGCCGTTTATTTCCCCGGCATTATCACCCAGGATGCAGTATTCCGATTGCCAGAACTCCAGCCCGTTCAGCGCTGTATGCAGCCGTTTTCGTATAGTGATGGCCGTATCTTCAGGTGAAGTGGTGAAATAACTGTGTGCGGCAATACCTTTATATACATTGGGAAGGTTGCCTATATAGGCGGCGCTGTGGGGGGCAAAGAAGGCGTTTATCTGTGAGCCCTTGTCCGGTTTGTCTTCCGCTGCATACAGGTAATTGATTTTACCAGCCTCTGTTACCAGTATTTTCGTTGGTAGTTTTGCTTCGCTGAAAGTTTTGCTGATAGCTTTGGTGAAGCCGGCAATCTGTTCGTTGTTATAAGGACAGCCTTCCTGTCCGCCGTCGCTCCAATCCCACTGTGGTTCATTTACCGGGCTGATATAATTGAGCTGAACGCCTGTGGCTGAGTGGATGCCTTGTATTACATCTTTCAAAAAAAGAGCAACAGCAGTATAATTTTTTTTGGGAAGATTACTCAGTCCTTTATCGGCAAATGCTTTACCATTGAGGGTATACGCCACCGGCGGGCTATTCAGGAAACCCAGGAACCGGGTAACGCCGCGTTGCTTTGCGGCCTGTAAGAACCATAATTGCCCGGATTGTTTTTTCCAGTTGTAGGTATTGTTTTCCTGCAGGAATGACTCCGCCCGGCGCCATTCGTCTTTTATGCCGCTGTTGTTACCCTGTTCAGCACTGCCAGCACCAATATTAAAGCGCCACATAGACAAGCCTATACCTTTAGGCTGGCCACCGGCGGTTGTATCGGTACTGAACAGCCAGTCGGCGATCTGGTTACGCTTGCTGTCCGGCCAGTTACCGGTAAACTGACCGGCCCACGCATCGGAGGCCGCAAAGTTGCGGATCGTCTGCGCAGTTTTTTGTAGGTCGATGTTTACCTGGATAATGTTGCTGTTGCTTTGCTGCGATGATGCAGTATGCAGCGCAAGGCACAGTGGCAGCAGGCAGAAGATTTTTTTCATGTTCCTAAAACGCTTTGCTTCACACAAAGCCGCCGGAAAATAGTAAAATGGCTGTTAAATATTTTTCAATTATGACAACCGGAAAGTCAACGCGGCGACTTTGTGTGAAGCGGATGAGGATTTAATAGCCTTTGTTCTGCTCCAGTTGCCCGTTGGAGGCCAGTATATCAGCTCTTGGAATAGGCAGCCAGTAATTTTTTTCACTGAAAAGGCGATCCTTCAGCGCTATTTTCCTTGTATAGGTATATACGCCGCCACTAACGGCAACGTCTATACCATAAGCGGGTACGTTTTCTGTTACGATCGCAGTTTTCCACCGCCGTACATCATAAAAGCGATGTTCTTCAAATGCCAGTTCAACCTGTCTTTCATGTTGAATAGCGGTCCGCATCTGGTCTTTGCTTAAGCCAGGCGTAAGTGCGGGTTGCTGCACGCTGCTGCGTTGGCGGATCTGGTTTACGGCTGCATATACACTGGCATCAGGGCCTACGGCTTCGTTTTGCGCTTCTGCATAGTTCAGCAGTATCTCTGCATACCGGATGTAGATCCAGGGCTGTAACCCGGCTACGTTCCAGGGATTGTCTATAGGGTTGTTATCGTCCATGAATTTGCGGAGATAGTAACCCGTTTTGGTGGAGTTCCAGTTGGAAGGGCCATCTTTTCCGTCTTTTCCACCGGGGGAAAATGTTTGTATGGTAGATCCCCGGTAAGAAGCGCCATTATAGAGGATGGTAGCATAGAACCGCGCATCCCTGTTCGCATAAGGATTTTGCGGATTGTAGCCGGAGGCAGGATCGGTGATCTGTTTACCGTTCTTCATTTCATAAGCGTCTACGAGGTTCTGCAGCGGTGTGTTACCGGCCCATCCTCCGTAGCCATTAGGGCCATTGGATATTTCCAGGCACACGTGGCGCGCGCCCACGGCATAGCGCCGGCCAAAAATAATTTCGTTGTTATCCGGCTTTATGAACAACTGGCTGTAATCTGCCGCCAGGGTGTATTGCGACAGGTCCATCACTGCTTTTGCGGCATCGGCAGCTGCCTGCCAGGTGCCAACATTGTAAAGAGGGCTGGCGGCATACAACAGCAGGCGTGCTTTCAGCGCCAGTGCGGCGCCTTTGGTGGCCCTGCCAAGTTTCCAGCTATCATCGTTGGTGAGCGGCAGGTCTGCTGCTGCGGCGGTAAGCTCGCTCACGGCATAATCCATGGATTCCTTCAGGGTTGCTCTTTTAAATAATGCCGGGTCGGTGAGGTTGTCGGTGAGCTGGTATTCTTTATCGCCCATCATCACTACGCCGCCATAGTTGCGGATCAGGTCGTGGTACCGGTAAGCGCGGATAAAGCGCAGTTCAGCGGTCAGCTTTTTACGGAGAGCAACGCTCATTTCCACGCTGTCGATGTTATTCAGTGCGTAGTTACATTCCCGGATACTGCGATAGCTTCTTCCCCAGATAGTACCCGCAATACCGGTATTTTCCGGCGCTACCTGTCCCTGCTGGATCACCCAGGTATTATCATCATTATTATAAATAGATTCGTCGGTAATGGAGCTCCACAACCCGTATTCAAAACCTCTTCCGAAACCTGGATTAGTACCTTCTCCTTCCTTGTCCTGCAGTTTGATGCTCAGGTACCGGTTGATCACATAATTCTGGAACAGGGCGGAATCGGCCAGTACGGCCTCGCCCAGGATACGGTCTGTTGGCGTAATGTTCAGGTAATCCTGCTTGCAGGATGCCAGCAATCCTGCGGCGGCTAAAGTTAAGCTGTATATAAAGTGCGTTGTTTTCATGACTTTTTTTTTCTGGTTTAGAATCTAACATTTACACCCAAATTGATAATCCGCTGTTGGGGGTAAAACTGCCCGCTGCTGCTGGTTCCTTCGGGATCATAATCTTTTACCCTGGTAAGAGTGAAAAGGTTAAATGCGTTGGCATATACTCTCAGGCTGCCAATTTTGATACGTGATAAAACGCCGGAGCTGAAAGTATAGCCCAGCGATACGTTTTTCAAACGCAGGAAGGAAGCGTCGTTGAGCCAAAAGGTGTTGGCAAAGCGGCCGCCGCTGATGGAAGAGGAAGCGCGTTCATCTACCCTTGGATAAGAGCCGTTGGGATTGGAAGGGCTCCAGCGGTTGTCTGCCCAGCTGCTGTAGTAATTACCGATGGTGCCGGATTCAGGGAGCACATACTGGCTCACGTTTGCTTGTCCGGCAAATAACAGCGACAAATCAAATCCTTTGTAATCACCTCCTAATATAATACCGTAGGTGATCTCAGGAATATTGCCATACTTTGTTCTTACCTGGTCGTCTGCATTGATTTGTCCGTCGTTGTTCACATCCCTGTAAATCAGGTCGCCCAGTTGTGTGCCCGCCGGATGGGGATACTTATTCAGCTCGTCGGCTGTACGGAATATGCCGATGGCATCATACAGCAGGGAGGTATTCATCGGGCCGCCGGTTTGTCTTTGATAAGGCAAGGTGCCGGGAGCCTCATCTATAAAGATGATCTTATTTTTTGCGTAGGTGATGTTACCTGATACGTTGTAGTGAAAACCGCCTCCGGTGGTATTGTCATATCCCAGGGTAGCTTCAATACCATTGCTGTTCACCTTACCGATGTTTTCGGCAGGCACCAGCGGTGTATTCGGATCAAACGGATTCACAATACCGGAAGTTTGCGGTAGCGATGCATTACGCTGGGTAAGGATCTTGGAACGCTTCTGCTGGAAGTAAATAAATTCCAGGTTAAAGTGTTGGAGGAAGGCCATATTGAGGCCAAGGTCCATTTTCCGGGCAATTTCCCAGGTAATGAACGGGTTGCCCAGTTTGGTAAGATCGATACCTGGTATGATCTGGCCACCTACTACGTATTGGTTAACGAAAGAGTAGTTATCAAAATACTGGAACAGTCCCACGTTGTCGTTACCCAATGTACCATAGGAACCACGCAGTTTCAGATCATTGATGAAGCTTATGTTTTTAAACCACTCTTCTTTTGAAACGCGCCATCCGGCAGATACTGACGGGAAGAAACCATATTGCTCACCTTTAGGGAAGGTAGAGGAGCCGTCGTAACGGGCCTGTACTTCCAGCAGGTATTTTTCCATATAGTCGTAGGCAATTCTTCCGAAATAACTTTTCCTGGTGAAGCTGTAGCTGGTACCGGAATTGTCTTTATCGGTAGCGGCAGATCCTCCCTGCGACATTTCCGGTGTTTGAGGTGTCGGGAAATTCAGGCGCGATGCACCCAGGGTATCCCTGTTGGTTTGGCTTTGCTCATAACCCACCAGGGCAGTTATATTGTGCTGGCCAAAACGGCGGGTAAAGTTCAGTTTAATATTGGAAGTGATCAGCGACATGTTCCGCTGTTGCTGGGCAAGGGATGCCAGCCCGTTGGAACCGCCTACTACGGTTTTGTCGTACGACTGTGTAGCGGCATTAAACGTGTATACTTTATAAGGTGTGCTGAAAACTTTATTGGCGCTCCAGGATTTGTCGGCCGATAAGAATCCGTCCAGGGATAAGCCTTCTACACCAGGGATGGCATACGATCCTTTCAGGATACCGTTAAATACCTGTGTGGGGTTGCGGGCAGTGCCACCGGCGTCGGTTACCTGCATGATAGGGTTATTGTTCTCAATACCGGTGGTAGGCAAACCGTTGGGATACCTGTCCAGCACTGTTGGGTAGGCGCGGTAAATACCCCGGAAAATGTCGCCGGCACTGGTAGTAGGATACAGGCGATCTTCCTGGCGGCCGGATAAATACAGGCTTACCTTTAACCGCTTGGTCACATCAGCATCTATATTAGACCGGAAGTTATACTGGTTGTATTTGGTCACCCCGCTTTTATACAACCCATCCTGGTTGATCATACCGAGAGACACATAGTACCGTACATTTTCACCGCCACCGTTTACAGATAAACTATGCTGGTTCTGGGTAGCTGTTTTTTTCAGCGTAGCCTTCTGCCAGTCGGTGTTAGGATAATTTACCGGGTCTGAACCGTCGCGGAATTTCTGGATCTGCTCATCGGTATAAAACTGGTTCATACCACCGGCAGGGTTGTTATAATACTGGATCTCATTCCTGATCTGCGCATAAGTGGCGGCATCGGCCATTTTAGGCAGGCGGCTGGGGGAGGAAAATCCCTGGTTAAAGCTGTAATTGATCACAGGTTTACCGGTTTTACCCCTCTTGGTGGTAATGAGCATAACGCCATTGGCCGCCCTGCTGCCATATACGGCGGCAGATGCGTCTTTGAGTATGGAGATGCTTTCAATATCATTAGGGTCCAGGCGCTCCAAACCGCCTATCTGCCCGGGCACCCCGTCCACTACCATCAGCACATCGTTGTTGCCGGTGGTGGCCAATCCGCGGATGGTGATGCGGGACCCATCGTATCCCGGTTCACCGGAACGGTTGTTGGCAATGATCCCGGAAAAGCGCCCTGTGAGGGCATTCGATACGTTAGGTTGGGGGCTCTGCACAATGTCTGCTCCTTTAACCACGGAAATAGACCCGGTTAGTGTGGCCTTTTTCTGGGTGCCATATCCCACTACTACCACTTCATTCACACTTTTGCTCAGTGGCGTCAGTGATATTGTTAAGGGAGACAGGTTCCTCACCGGCACAGTCAGCGCCTCGTAGGAGATATGGTTGAATATCAGGGTATCGCCTGGCGCAGCGTTGAGAGAAAATTTGCCGGTAGCATCTGTAAGTGTGCCGGCTGCCTTATTTTTCACACGTACTGTAACACCGGGCACCGGTTCGCTGGCGTCAGATACTTTTCCTGTAACAGTGCCTTGTTGCGCCTGCACTTTCATTCCCATCAGCAATAAAGTGAATGCCAGCAGAAGGCAAGGGAAAGGTTGGCTCCGCAAAAGGACAAACTTCTGATAGTCCGTTCCGGATAACAATTTTTTCATAACGTAATAGTTTAATGAATTGGAAGAGTGGAAAACCCGTTTTGGCTGCATGAAGGATACACACATCCTTATCATGATAGCTGCAATGTACTATGCCTGCCAGAGATCATAGAGGGGGTAAATCATTTAAAAAAGGGGGTAAAATCGTAAAATATAGCAGGGGGTATTTCCTGGCACCTCTCTCCTAAGTACATTCTAAAACGTTAACCATGGCGGATTCAGTAGTTTTACCCCTCACTTTCTGTAACATTGAAGTCCCGGTTAAAAGAATGCCGGTATTTCTTTACATAATCGGAGGGGTTCATTCCGAACAGCTTTACAAACTGTTCGCGGAAGTATTTCACATCGCCAATGCCTACCTGCATGGCGGCCTGCGTTATGGTATAGTTCTCCTTGAGTAACAGTACGGCGGCTTTCCGGAGGCGGATAGACCGGATGAAGGAATTTATGGTTTGCCCAGAAATGGATTTCACCTTTTTATACAAACTGGAATGGCTCATCCCTATTTCAAGGGTGAACTTTTTAATGGAGAATTCCTCGTTTTCCAGGTTGTCTTCAATAATTTCGATGCACCGCTTCAGGAAATCCTGGTATTCGGCAGGTACTTTAATATTGCTGTTTTTCAGGGTAATACGGTCAAAGAAATACTGCTGGAGCAGGTTGCGGTTCTTAATGATGTTATTCACTTTGGCCATCAGCAGGTCTTTGTCGAATGGCTTGGTGATATAGTCATCTGCACCGCCTTCAAGTCCCCGAAGCCTTGTATCGGATGCCGACGACCCGGTAAGCAGGATCACCGGGATATGACTCACGGTATCTGTTTGTTTGATCTTGGTACAAAGCTCCACTCCATCCATCCCCTGCATTTGTATGTCGCTGATCACCAGGTCGGGCATAAATTTCTGGACGGCGGCAAACCCGCTGGTCCCATTGTCGGCTTCATATACAATGAACCGGTCCTGGAACAGCTGCTGGAGATATTGCCGTATTTCGTCATGATCGTCGATCAGCAGGATGGATTTCTTCTCGGTAATGGTAGTAGTGGCGGGGGCAGCTTCCGCTTCCCGGTGCTCCGGTTTGGGTAAAGCAGCCACTGTGGCTAGTTCTTCCAGGAAAGCGGATTTTTGCGGCGCATCTTCCCTTAGTAAGATGCCCTCAAAATGCAGGTTCCCTTTCTTCAGGGTAATGTGAAAGGAAGTGCCTTTGTTTATTTCGCTCTGGTAGGTAATAGTGCCATGGTGACTGTCAATAAAATGTTTCACCAGGTACAATCCAATCCCAAAGCCAGTTTGCAGCGACTCTTTCCGGTCCTGCGCCCGCCGGAACTTTTCGAAGATCCGGTTGCCCGCGCTGCCGTCTATGCCACAACCGCTGTCTGTTATAATAATACCAATATCTGTTTCATTGCCGGATACCTCAAAAGTGATACTCCCGTTTTCAGGGGTAAATTTAAAGGCATTGGACAGAAGGTTGAAAATAGCGATTTCCAGTTTTTCACTGTCGCCACATATTTCCAGTTGCGTGTACTGGCACAGGAAGCGGTAATCGATCTGTTTTATCCTGGCCTGTTCGGAAAAGCACAGGTATACTTCTTTACAAAGGTGTACAATATCAAGCCTGGAAAGGTTCAGCTGATCAGCCTCCCGGTCGGCCTTACGGAATAGCAGGAGCTGATCCACCAGGCTAAGCAGGCGCCGGGCATTGCGATATACCACACTCAGATCGGGATAGTCCCTGTTTTGCAGCAGCTCCTTCAGCGGGTTGATGATCAGCGTAAGAGGCGTCCGGAATTCATGGGAAATATTAGTGAAGAAAGAGAGCTTCTTCTCATTCAGTTCTTTTTCCTTCTCATTTTCAAGATGGGCCAGCTTTATTTCATATTTTAATCTCTCTTCCCGTGCTTTATACTTTATATACCCGTAAATAGCGGCCATAATGCTGCTTATGTAAAGGAGGTAAGCCCACCAGGTTCTGTACCATGGGGGCAATACCACTACAGATACAGTATGTATGGCATGGCTCCACAACCCGTCGGCATTGCTGGCTTTCAGCTCAAAAATATAGCTTCCTTCCTGCAGATGGGTATAGTTGGCAGTCCTGGTTTGGCCCACGTAGTTCCAGTTGTTGTCCCATCCCTTCAGGCGGTAGGCGTAGCTGATCTTGTCCGGCAGGGTATATTCCAGCGCCACAAAGTCAAATGCAATGGTGGCTTTATCGTAGGGTACAGTTATTTCCCGGATCTCTTCCTGGCTCCGTTCAGACACATACTGGTCCTGCTCCGTAACGGAGGTATTATTAATCCTCACGGCGGTTAACAGCACCGGTGGGATGGTAGTTTGAGTGTAGATACTGTCAGGATAAAATATATTGAACCCTTTGATACCGCCAAACAGCATCTCGCCGGATTGTAACTTCAGGGCGGCGTTAAAACTGAACTGGTTACTCTGGAGCCCATCGGAGGCGGAAAAATTACGGAAGCTCTTTTTCTGTGGGTCAAATCTTGATAACCCGTTAAAAGTGCTGAGCCAAAGGTTGCCGCTTTTGTCTTCAAGCATCCGCAGGATGGAGTTGCTGGGAAGTCCTTCTGAGGTGGTGAATCGTGTATAATTTCCTTTTTTCCGGTCAAATCGCAATAGTCCGCCGCCGTCTGTACCTATCCAGAATGCTCCGTTCCGGTCCTGGTGGATGGAGCGCACAGTATACCCTATGTTAAAACGCTGGTGCTGTTTCCGGTCCTGGTCTATCCGGATAAGAGTGGAATAGTTGCCTCCCCACAGTTGTCCGTCCTGGTCTTCCGCCAGGCATTGCAGGTTCACCAGGCTGCTGTCAAAAAGCTCGAAGCGGTTTTGCTGCCGGTTAAACCGGTACAGGGTACCATTGTTGGTAGTGCTGGCCCAAACCTGTTGCTGCCGGTCTTCGTATACCAGCCATACGTTATTTTCGGCCGCCCGGGTGTGGGGATTAAAACATACAAAATGCTCAAAGGATCGGGTGGCGGGGTTATAGCGGTTTACGCCTCCAAACCAGGTGGAGATCCACAGGTCCTGCCGGGCATCCTGTACAATGGAGGTTATAAAATTACTGCTGATCCCTGTTTTGTTGTTCCCGGTATGGCTGTAGGTAGTCCAGCTGTTGTGCTCCCGGTTCCAGTATTTAAGCCCCCCACCATCGGTACCTATCCAGATATTCTGGTATTTGTCTTCACAAAAAGAGAAGATAAAATTTTCCACCACCCTGGCCACAGGATCGTTGTTGGGGATATTTAGTTCAAAAGGGTTGGGTTTTGGTTCCACGATATTGATACCGCCGCGCAGGGTGCCAATCCACTTCCGGCCCTGGCGGTCTTCATAAATGGAGTACACGGCGTTACTGCTCAGTTGTTGTTCGCCGGCAGAGGTAAAAGAACTGGCGGTACTGTTTAATGTATTTACCAGGTAAATACCGTTGCCATCGGAGGCGCTCCACATTATGCCGTCGTTACCAATGTACAGGTTCACCATTTTGCTGTTTACAGGTAACACATTCCCGGTGTATTTGCCGGTAGATGGAACATAACGGAATATACCGGTATCTGTTCCCAGCCAGATATTGCCGGCCTTATCGGCAGTAAGGCAGTTGCCCCTGGTAATGTCCCTGTTGATGATGGTTAACTGCTGCCTGGTTATATCATACCGGCATAAGCCTATATCCTGTACAAATACCCAGGCGGCAGTGCCGCTGAATTCAATGGCGGTTACTTCATAACCGGTAATACCGCCACGGTTTGTTGTTAAAGGAATCTGTTTGCCGGTAGCCTGCTGGTTGTTGAACAGCAGCAACCCGCTTTTTTCTGTGCCTATCAGAATGTTGCCGGCTTCATCTGATTTAATGGTATGGGTATTTTCGCTGATGATACGCGCCCCTTTGCTGTTAAGAGGGGTATAACGGGGCAATGAGAATTTTTCGCTTACCGGGTTAAATACACAAACGCCTCTGCGGCCGCCCACCCAAAGCTGGTGATGGGTATCGTCTGCCAGGGTGTATACGCCGTTATCCAGGAGAGAAGTGCTGTCGTTGATCTTATTACGGTAGATCCTGAATTTGTATCCGTCAAACCTGTTCAGTCCATCATAAGTGCCAAACCACATAAACCCTTTGTGGTCCTGGTATACGCTGAGAACGGCATTGTTCGAAAGACCGTCTTCTATACCCAGGTACCTGATGGGATAGTTGATAGCGAAGCTATCTCCCGTTATAATGCTCAACAATAATATGATAAAACAGATTTTCCTCACACCGTGCATAGGCTCATTTTAACAGCTATAAAGCTATTATTTCTGCCAGAGATTACCACCAATAAAATCTGTTTATGGGTTTAATTCTTCTATTGTTTGCTTCACCCGGTAAATCCTTCCTGCCCATATTTTCCATTGGAAATATGCCTGTGCCGCAATAACAAGGACGAGCAGGATCATCAGGAGGGACTTGTATTGTGTCCAGCGGACACTTAAAATGAAGAAGGCAAAGATACCGGCAAAGGCAAGGACTTTTGTGAAGATAGAAACCAGGGCATATTTCCTGATGTGCTGCAGTTTTTTCCGCATACTTTCCAGCAGGTTATATTCTGCCGCAGGATAACGGGCCAGTATATAACCGGTAACGCTTTGTGCAAGCATGCACAATACAGAAGCAACCAGCAACAGGTTCAGGTAAAAAGGTTTTTTGTCGCCGTCAAAAAAGTCGTAGTACACCAGGAGGAAAATACTGTACCCGATGGCTTCCAGTATTACCTGTTTCCTGATATCTTTTAATACGGGAGAAGTATGCCGGCTCATAATGGCGGCAATGTTGCTGCTGGGGGTGGGAGTGCTGTCCCAGGCTGATTTTAAAGGATCCATATAATTATAATTTTAAAATGTTTTTGATCTTACTTTTAATCCTGTTGAGTTTTACGCCTACATAATTTTCATCTATCCCGATGATATCAGCAATTTCCTGGTAGCTCATATCTTCCAGGTATAGCGCGATGATGGCTTTCTCTGCATCGCTCAGCTGTTTGAGCGCGGCAAAAAGCTGATCCTGCTGCACAGATGTAGGCTGTCCGCTGTTATCGGGTATATCGGGTAAGCTATCGGTATAGGTGATACGCGGTTGTTTACGCCGGAAGTCCGCCAGCGCGGTATTGAGCGCCACCCGGTAGATCCATGTACTGATGCGGGCATTGCCTGCAAATGAAGGATAGGATTTCCACAGCTGGTAGATCATCTCCTGGAACAGATCCTCCCTGTCTTCCCGGCTGTCGCGGTACAGGCGGCACAACTTATGCAGGATGCCCTGGTGCTGCTGTATCGTATCGGGAAATGCGGATTGGTCCATACAGTTTATTTACCTGGTTAGTTGTATTGCGTGGAAAAAACTTACACTCTCACCAAAAAATATCTTCAATCCTTTACCAGATTAGCTTGTTTACTGTTGCCCAGTTGCGGGTAGTGCAGGGGATGCCCAGTTTTTTTCCAGTCGTGCAATCACATAAGTGGCCAGCAACAGCTTTTCTATTTTCTCTGATAACGCCGCAGCATTATTGCTGCGGGAAGCAAACATCACATTCCCGCTCTGTATATAGGTGGTTACGTTTTTGAAGCCTGCTGCATCCAGCAGCTGTCGCAGGTGCTCCATCTTCACGATCCTTTTTCCGACATTCACCGCTCTTAAAAAAGCAACGTATCTGGTCATATGGTTATCAACTTTACTTTGTATGTTTGTTATCATGCACTATTTACAGATCATCCACAAATTATACAACTTACCGGAAGATGTCAATCAGGGGTATTCGGAAGCAGAAATTGCAGCACTGGAAAACCGCCTGAAGATTCAGTTACCTGCAACCCTGCGCCAATATTATCTTACCATAGGTAAAAACAAAATGGTGAACGATAGTTTTAACCGTTTAACTTCCCTGGGAGAAATTGGATTTTCGGAAGATGACCACCTGGTCTTTTATGAAGAGAACCAGGCGGTGGTGTTATGGGGGATTGAAAAGGCAGACCTGGGCATGCCCAATCCGCCGGTATACGGTACGTACGACAGTGCCCGGAGAGAATGGTTTACCGATGCTGATACCACAGAACACTTTTTATTGTCGATGGCCTGGTGGAACGGTGCTTTAGGCGGACTTGCCCATACGGCTTTCACCGACCTGGAAGAGGATCTTACACCGGAACGTATTGCCCATGTCACCGCCAACTGGCAGGAGCAAACCGGTATTTCCAACCAGCTGCTGCGTTTTTTCACCAACGATTATGAAGATATCCTGGTATTCACTACGGAACAAAACGGGCAGGTGAATGGCATTTATACAGGCACTAACCGGGAAGAGAAATACAATGCTATTATGAGCACGCTGCAAATGGAATGGAGCTACCGCATCGACCGCGATGAATAAGTGACCCACCAATACCACCCAACGGTAAGCAGCAACCCGTAGAAAACGCCCCCCAATGCGGTGGCCAGGTAATCCATGTTCTTACAGTCGATATGATGGAAATGCTCATTCAGCAATAACACCAGTCCGCTTAAAACAGCCAGTATAGCCCAGAAGCGGGCTTTCAGCCGCATGGACACTTTTGGAAGATTATTTACCCTGGGCAGTTTCAGGAAGAAATAAAGCATCACCAGCAAACCTGCTACAGAACTGATATATTGCATCAGGTACCACATTTTCATGGGATGACGCCCCACTGTAATATCCTTTTGTAAAAAGTGTATATGTGACACAAATTTTCCTTCCTGATGTGTGAATGCATCCAGGAAGAAATGGGTGAGCACGCCAATGAGGATGGAGTAGATCACTACGGCATAATGTTCACGGAAATAGGCATCCCAGTTAAACGGCCTGAACAGGTATAGCCGGTCGCTGGCCCATGCCGGCAGGTAAGGAATCACTACCGGTTTTATAATTCCGTGGTAGCCGTATGCCAGCAGGATGGCTAACGGTAAGTCATATACGAAAATTCCCCACCATTGATGCCCGCCATTGAAATAAGGGTTCAGTAAGATGAAGTACAAAAAATCGGGTACCATGCTGCCGATAATTAAACCGGTTGCTGACAGGTATTTGCGGGAGGTATTTGTAAAGGGAACAACAATCGCTGCGTGTGAAATCGTAAATGGCATCTTAGGGAATTGTCTTATAAATTTAATTGAATTTTAATAAATCTTATAACGAAATGTTAATGTTATAATCGTCCATCATTTCCGGTAAAATGTCCAACGCTGTTGCCATGATTTACACTTATTTTTATTAAGTCTTTGAAAACATAAAAACAATGTGCTATGGCAAACTGGAAAATTGATGAATCACACAGCGAAATAGGATTCAAAGTTAAGCATCTCATGATTACAAACGTGAGCGGATATTTTACCCGTTTTACCGGGACCATTCAAACAGAGAGCGACGATTTTCGTGACGCCAGGATCTCTTTTGAAGCAGCAGCGGATAGTATTGACACACAGAACAAGCAACGCGACGAGCA
This sequence comes from Chitinophaga polysaccharea, assembly GCF_902150045.1. Classification (GTDB taxonomy): domain Bacteria; phylum Bacteroidota; class Bacteroidia; order Chitinophagales; family Chitinophagaceae; genus Chitinophaga; species Chitinophaga polysaccharea_A. Next base: position 1,639,802 of record NZ_CABFVU010000001.1, on the reverse strand, counting down.
TTTACGCAATGGTGAATTTTTTGACGCTACCAATCACCCGAAGATCAGTTTCGTTTCTAAAAGAGTAAAGAAAATAGATGACGAGAAGTACAAATTACTTGGTGAGCTGACGATTAAAGGAGAAACACATCCCATTGAACTGGATGTATTGCATGGAGGAGTAACTGTAGATCCATACGGGCAAACAAAGGCAGGCTTTGCGCTCAAAGGCCGCCTTCACAGGGCGGATTACGGCTTACGCTGGAACGCCACCACTGAAGCCGGCGGAATTGTACTTAGTGATGAAGTAAAACTTAACATGGAAATACAGCTGGTGAAAGAATAATTTTCACCCATAAGCAAAAATGGCCGCGGAGAAGAAGGATTTCCTTTCTTCTCCGCGGCCATTTGGTTAAAAAAGGAAAGCTAACGCCTATTGGCTATCTTTGTGCTTTCCAATAGTAGCACATGAAATTTGAACAGTATAATATCTCCCCGGAAATAAAGGAAAGTTTAGCAGAAATGGGCTTTAAAAAGCCTACAGACATACAGTTTAAGGCAATTCCCTCCATCCTTAATGGGGATGATGTAATGGCCGTAGCACAAACCGGCACCGGTAAAACGGCTGCTTTCGCCATTCCCATTCTGCACCGCCTGCAACAGCAGGACCGCCGCTACCGGAAGGGTAAATACGAGGTGAAATGCCTTGTCATGGTACCTACCCGGGAGCTCGCTATCCAGATCGCAGAAGTTTTCCAGTCAATCGCACAGTATACCGACCTCTCCATTCTCGCCCTCGTAGGGGGAGTGGACCAGGGGCCGCAGATTAAAGTGCTGGAAAAAGGTGTGGATGTGCTTATTGCCACACCCGGCCGGATGTTCGACCAGATCAACCAGGGGCATATTGACCTCAGCCAGGTACAGATCCTCGTGCTTGATGAGGCCGATCATATGCTGGACCTGGGTTTTATCCGGGATATCCGCGATGTGATCAAACACGTTCCACGCGAGCATCAGACCCTCTTTTTCTCTGCTACCCTGAACAAAGACATAAAAGACCTGGCATATTCCGTAGTGAATAATCCTATCCGCATACAAATATCTCCCAAAGATCCTGTTGCCAAAAATGTAAGCCATGCGGTAGCTTTTGTGGAAATGGATGATAAGCGTTTTTTCCTGGAAAGACTGATCAAAGAATTTCCTGAAAGCAAGATCCTCGTATTTGTACGCACCAAAGTGCGTGCAGAACGGGTAATGGCGGCTATGGCCCGTATCGGCATCAAATCCCTTACCATGCACGGTGGCAAGGAGCAGGGCGATCGCCTGGATGTAATGGAGGAGTTCAAAAAAGGCGATATCAAAGTGCTGGTTACCACAGATGTAAATGCCCGCGGTATTGATATCCCCAATGTAGACTATGTAGTGAATTACGACTTACCCGATGTGCCGGAAAATTACGTACACCGTGTAGGCCGTACCGGGCGCGGTGTACAGAAAGGCCAGGCTGTTTCTTTCTGCAGTACAGAAGAAAGGCCCATCCTTGATGAGATCCAGAAGTTCCTTGGTAAAGAAATTACTGAAATGAAGATCAATAAAGATGATTACCGGGAAACCATCAGCTTCTCTGAAGATATCCCCAACGACAACTGGCAGCTATTGCTGGATGAGCATAATAAAGAGATGGAACAGCTGCAGAAGAAAGTGAAGAAGAGAGCGGCGGCAAATTTGAAGAAGAAGGCAAAAAAGAAATAAACAAAACGGTCCCGGCTTAATACCGGGACCGCCATTCAAACATATTCTCTAAACCTGTAACTATTGTTTTACTGCTTCCACGTTTACAGTGACATCAACAGTGGGTGCTACTGCCCATACACCGGAAGGTAATTTGTCTGCATATTTTACGCCGAAATCAAGACGGTTAATGGTGGTTTTTGCAGTGAAGCCTGCTCTTCTTAAACCCCATGGATCTTTGATCACACCGTTGTAAGTAACGTCAAAGGTTACACGTTTTGTAGTGTTGCGGATAGTAAGGTCTGCTAACAATACATATTTATCTCCTGATACTTTTTTCAAAGACACGCTTTTCAGGGTGATGGATGGATATTCAGCCACATTAAAGAAGTCATCTGTTTTCAGGTGCCCGTCACGCTGATCAACACCGGTGGAGATGCTGGAGGCATCTACGGTGAAATCTACTTTTGCATTCTGGAAATTGGTGCTGTCGGCAGTTTCAATGGTACCATTGAATTTAGTGAAATGGCCCTGAACATAGCTCAGGCCTAAATGCTTCACGCCAAAGATGATGCTGGTATGCGCGGGGTCCGCGTTCCATTTTACCTGAGCAAAGGTAGTGATGCTGGCCAGTACCAGGAGGGTGGTGAAAAAGAAACCTTTTTTCATGATTGTTTTTTATTGAATTTAGTTAATTGTTTATTTGGAAAGCTGACGGTCAACAGACCAGCGTCCGGCGCCTTTGATGATCAGGGCAATGTTGATACCGATCACCAGTAAGTGATATTCAAATCCTTCTCCCGGTTGTGTACCGCCCCAGTTCATAAAGAATCCGTTGGCAGAGTGAATATTCATGGCTACCAGCATGATAACGGTCAGCATTGCTGCCCATATTCTGGTAGTAAATCCCAAAAGCAGCAGCAGGGAACCGATGCTCTCGGTAAAGATGACAAGAAAAGCAAGGATAGCCGGTGTGCCCTGGGAAGTGAAGTAGCTCATAGTGGCTTTGAATCCATAGCCGCCGAACATGCCGAGTAATTTCTGGGCGCCGTGGGGCAACATTACCAGGGCCACGGTAATACGGATAATAAAGGATGTGAGATGATCGTCTGTGCGAAGTATTCTTTTGAACATAAGATATTTATTAGCGTTTGTACTTTTATTGTATATACAAGTGTTAGGGCAAAAAAAATCAGTCGCGGAGTTTATCCAGTAATTTGTTGATGGTATTCACTTCTGCTACAGTGAGCTTTTGTGTTAGTTCCAGGTGGCTTTTCTCCATTACAGGATCGAGTTCCTTTAACAGGGCCTGTCCTTTTTCGGTGATCTCAATTTCCACTTTCCTGCGGTTACTGTCGCACTGCTTACGGGTAAGTAAGCCCTTCTGGCGGAGTTTTTCCACCAGCCGGGTGGCATTGCTCATCCTGTCCATCATTCGCTCCTGTATATCCAGGAGGTTTAAGGGGCTTGGACTGCTTCCGCGAAGTATCCGTAATACATTGAATTGCTGGCTCGACAGGTCGTATTGCTTCAGTATCTGTGAAGTCCATACTTCCAGCCAATTGCCGGTAAATATGATATTCAGCATGGCTTTCTGGTATTCGTCCTTAAACCGGGTCTGCTTCAGTTCCTCTTCCAGTTTCATAATTACATTTACAACTATTGTTTATACAACAAAGGTAGGTGTATTTTTCAAATTACCAAATTTGTGGGTGGGGAATTTGTCTTGGAACACTGATTATGATGATTATGGTGATTAGTTTGATTTTATTTTTGGGGGGATAAAGCGATTGTTTGCTGTTTATGGTTTCGCATTCAGGCAGGGGAATTTGTCTTGGAACACTGATTATGATGATTATAATGATTTGTTTGATTTATTTTTTTGGGTAGATAAAAGTGACTACCGGCTGTTGTTTTTTGGAAGCCAGCTTCAGCGGGGATTGGCCGGGAGCATTGAATGCGCTGATTAGTTTGACTTTACTTTTTGGTAGATAAAGAAATTATTTGCCAATCTATTTTGAAGCCGCCCACAGTGGGAAATTTGCCCTGAAACATTGATTACGTCGATTTGTTTGATTTTATCCCTGGAGAGAGAAAGTGATTATATTTTTTATAACTACTAAGGGAGATATAAGCGAATAAAAAGCTCATATCTCCCTTATAGTAAAAAGCCTAATGTTCTATCTCCCAATATCTCCCCTGATTTTACAAACAAAATCTAAAAATAAAATCAAGCTAATCATTATAATCATCATAATCAGTGTTCCAGGACAATTTCCGCTTAACTATTTAGTCCTCCGTCAATCGTCAGTGCAGAACCATTGATAAATCCACTTTCCGGGCCCGCCAGGAAACCTACCAGGTCGGCAACATCAGTGGCGGTGCCATAGTGGCCCAGTGCAATATGCTGGCGCTGATACTCCGCATGAGGGCCATCAGCGGGGTTCATATCTGTATCTACCGGTCCGGGTTGTACCAGGTTGGTGGTGATGCCCCTTGCCCCCAGGTCGCGTGCCAGCCCTTTATTGAAAGCTGTAAGCGCGGATTTGCTCATGCTGTACAACGTACCTTGCGGCCCCACTACACGGTCGGCCATACAGCTGCCGATAGTGATGATCCTGCCGCCGCTGCCCATATGCCGCGTAGCTGCCTGGGTGGCCATAAATACTGCACGGGTGTTTACGGCCATTGTATGCTCGTAATCTTCCAGGGTATAATCTGAAAATTCTTTCATTACTGCAGTGCCGGCGTTGTTAACGAGTATGTCTATACGGCCATAACTGTTAACGGTATGATCCACCGCCGCGATCACCGCGTTCACATCGGCGCTGTCTGCCGCTATTGCGGTCACTTTCTGCCCTTGGACAGTTAACTCCTCCACCAGCGCTGCTGCCGGCGCAGCACCTTTTACATAGGTAAATACTACCGTGGCGCCATCTCCAGCCAAACGTTTTACAATGGCGGCGCCCATACCGCGACTACCTCCTGTTACCAGGGCTATCTTATTTTCCAGACGTTTCATAATAAATGATTTTATGCTGGCAAAACTAGACCGGTTAACCCAGGTAAAGAAGAGGAGTGATAATTGTTAAATACTAACCTTCATGTTAGAATTGGGCTGGAGGTACTTTTCACGGAGTATGTTCAGATGATGTGCCTGGTGCCCTGCTATCGCAAATCCAAGTGCAAGTACCGAAAGTTCCGTTTTCCAGCTCATACCGGTTCTTAACAGTGCTGCTTCTGAAAAATTGTTGAACTGCATAATACTGGCATTACGCACTGCTTTCAGCTCCGCCAGTATTTCTGCTACGCTCCGCTCATCTATTTCCGCATTGGCGGCATAGTCGTCCTGTTCCATTCCCGGCGGCACCTGGGTGTCTTTCCGCGCAAATAACAAGGCACGGAAAGAAAATACCCGCTCCGTATCGGTAATATGCTGAAGCACATTCTTCAGGGGCCATTTATCTGGTCCATAGGCATAATTACCCAATGGCTCCAGCGCTGCTGCATCTAATTCGTTCAGTGTTTGCAACGACTGCTCCAGCGCGGTTTTAAGGTCTACGTCCGGTACAAGGTTGATATAAGTGGAGTAATATCCCGGGTCCGGTTTAATAGCGTTTTTTTCATCTGGTGAGTTTTAAGGGAGGATGAATATACGAACATTTTCCAGCGGTGGCAGACTCTTCGCACGGCCTTATTCATCTTAATAATATATTTAATATATTTGTATGCGATCGATATATCCTGACTACCTATAACCTCCTTCTATGAAATACCTGTTACGATGCCTGTTGTTGCCGGCACTCATGGGATTGGCCACCGCCCTGCCAGCGCAGGAAAAGAACGGTAATATTCCCACCCGCTGGGACGCCCGGTGGATCACGGCCGGCGATGCCACTCCTTCCGCCTACGGCGTGTTCCTTTTCCGGAAACAGTTCCAGCTGCTCAATTATTCCGGCCCCTTTATTATTCATCTCTCTGCGGATAACCGTTACCGTTTGTATGTAAACGGCCGGTTAGCCGGCATGGGACCTGCACGATCCGACCTGGCCAACTGGTATTACGAAACTATCGATATCAGCGCTTACCTGAAATATGGCCCCAACATCATTGCTGCGGAAGTAGTGAACTTCGGCCCGCATATGCCACGGGGCCAGTTCAGCAAAGCAACGGGCCTGCTGATCCAGGGACATACGCCCAGGGAGGCGGCTATTATCAATACCGGAACGGCCTCCTGGAAGGTAATGGAAGATGAATCCCTACACCCCGCCCCGGTAATAACCGCGGATAATGTTTTCTACGGCGCTTATCACGGCGATAGCATCACGGCACAGTATCATCCCTGGGGCTGGGAACAGCCTGCATATAATGATAGCGCCTGGGAGGTTGCCACAACTGCTGCCGGGGTGGCCCTGCAAGGTCGTAGCGCGGGCAGCTGGCCTTTACTTATGCCATCGCCCATTGGCCGCCTGCACCAGGAGCGGCAATCGTTCCCCGCTATTGTTTCACAACAGGGCGCAACCGCAGGCATGGGGTTGCTGAAAGGTACATCTCCACTAACTATACCGGCTAAACGAAAAGTGACACTGCTGCTCGATGCCGGGCAGCAAACCATCGGCTTCCCTGAAATGCTGATCAGCGGCGGATTGGAAGCAGCTATCAGCATTACCTACCGGCCGGCATATGCCAGCAGTACGGTGATAAAGGATATAATACACCCGGATGGCGGCACCCGTCGTAAATTCACGCCCTCGGGCTATAGAAGTTTCAGGTATGTGCAGCTGGATATCGAAACGGGGCGGTCGCCCCTCACATTGGTCGATTACTACAACGTATATACGCAGTACCTGCTGAACGACAGGTCGGCTTTCAGCGCCGGCGCAATGGCCGACTCGCTGTGGGCGGCCGGCAAAAGAGCCGCACTTAACGGAGCGCAGGATAACCTGTACAATGATCCTTTCAGCGAGCAACTGCAATACATACAGGATGCCCGTATCCAGGGGCTTGCCATCAGTTTTTTTTCGGGAGATGATCGACTGTTGAGAAATGCGTTGGTACAAACGGATCAGTCGCGCATTCCGGAAGGACTGGTCCGTTCCCGTTACCCGTCGAACGACCGGCTGGTATCAGTAACGGATGCACTGGCATGGATCGGTGCTGTTCAGGATTATTTACTTTACAGGGCGGATAAGGAATTAGCGAAACAATGTTTTCCCGGGATACGCAGCATCCTCGACTGGGTGGATCGCTACCAGGACCCGGCTACGGGCCTGCCTGGCAGTATGCCTTACGACGATAGTGTGGCATTGTCGCCAGCCACGGGTCAGTACCTGTATGCCCTCCGTCAGGCGGCTGTTATTGCTGGTTATTGCGATAAAACGACCGACTCGCTTACCTATACACGCACGGCCGATAAACTGAGGGAGGTATGGTACCAGCAGTGTTATGATGCAGGGAAAGGATTGTATGCAGAAACCGCAGCAAAGAAAACATTTTCCCGTTATACCAATGCCATGGCGGTGCTGGCACAGGCAGTACCGCCCCGGCAGGTGAAAAATGTAATGCAGCGTTTACTGGCTGAAAAAACGCCCGGGGAAGAATCGCTGCGCGAAAAGTATTATATTTTTAAAGCAATGCAGGAAACCGGTGTTACAGAAACTTTCCCTGCCGAATTGCAGTCGCTCGCAATACTGCTGGAACAAAACAACGCTGCAGCTTACCAGGCAAATGCTGCTGTGGCCAATCTTTTCCTGCTGGGTATCACCGCAGGTATCCAACCGGCTTCCTATGGCTTCAGAACAGTATTGATTGCACCAGATCCCGGCACATCGCCGCAGGTAAAAGCTACTATGGTACACCCCGAGGGTTTAATTAAGGTAGACCTGATATTTAAGAATAATCGTGTAACCGGTACCGTTGTAGTCCCGTTCGGTATAACCGGCAAATTCCGCTGGCGTGGTAAAGAGATCACTTTGTATGGAGGCCCGCAGGAAATTTCGCTCTGATCGCGAATTTTGTCTTGGAACACTGATTACGCTGATTATACTGATTAGTTTGATTTTATTTTTTAATTTTATAAATTATTAAGGGAGATAAGAGCGAATACCACTCTTATCTCCCTTAATAATTATAATAACCATCGCTTTCATCGGATTATGCAGATTTGCCTTATTGCTATCTTTTAAGGAAAGGCATAAACGAACATATCCGCTTATCTCTAAAAATCCCAAAAAATAAAATCAAACTAATCAGTATAATCAGCGTAATCAGTGTTCCAGGACAAAACTCGCATCGCCGAAGGCGATCTACGCGCGCTTTTTCTTCGCGTAAAAATAATTTATCGCCAATGCGCCAATGCAAATGAACAATCCAAAGAATTCCCGTGTTTCTTCAATCCAGGGTTTGGTAGCTTTCATGGTTTCAGCAAGGTTCTCTGCATTGTGTTTGGTGAACCAGTCTTCCACACCGTTCTGGTCAAAGAACTTATATATGGCGTAGGCCAGGTATACCAGTATACCCGCAATATACCATTTCGGGTAAAAGCGGTTACGCGAAGCCAGCCAGCAAAGCAGGGCACTGTAAAGGTAGATGGGCATCCACACGTAAGGATCAGGATCGTTATACTGCAAGCCTGCAAACAAAACAAACATCAGGCAAAACACAACATTCAATATTTTCATGACGCAAAGATTAGGGCTTAAACATACACAAAAGAATTTCAAAAGCATATTCCTTGTATTATTTTATCCCGGCAGTGTGGAATAGTGGAATGACAGTCTGCAATTTTGTCACTTTTAAAGAAAATGTTAAAAGACCACTTGTTTAGGCTAAAATAATGTTATATATTCGGTTCATTACATCGTTCCACGTGAGAACCAAAATCTGAGATTGAAATGTTTGTTACTAGAGCAAAAGATTCTCACTAATTATTAATTATTGTATTGAATTCACTATCGTAAACAATTAAACAACAGTCGGATGACCTAAATCAGCTTGACCATTAGTGTTTGTTTTATAGTTCATTCATTCTTTTAAAATCGTAGTTTTTGTTTAACTGTTGATCGGACACTATTTTCTTTTTTGACGCCGTGTAGCGCATCATGCACGGGTGATAAAAACTAATGCTTTGTATTTATTGAAAATTAACCTGCTGTAAAAATGAAATGCAGCGGGAACGGGTTCTGTATGCAAAGTTGTGACTGTTCAATAAGGTGACAGATAGATAGGAATCCTTATTTACTAACAATTTTTCTTAAACGTTTCCCTTAAATCACGTTATGAAAAAGCAATTTTACCAGGCACTCGCTGCACTATGCGGCCTCTTGTTGCTATTAGCCGGCAACAATGTATCAGCACAAACAAAAGTTACGGGTAAAGTAACCGACAAAGCCTCCGGCAATGCGCTGCCAGGCGTTACCGTGTTTGTGAAAGGCAGCAACCGGGGTACTGCCACAGATCCTTCCGGAACCTTTTCCCTTATGGCCAAATCAGGTGAAACACTCGTGTTCTCCTTCGTAGGTTATGATCCGCTGGAAACAGTGATAGGACCCGGTCCGGTAAGCGTTTCCCTAAGCGAAAAAGTAGGCTCGCTGGAAGAAGTAGTGGTAACCGGTTATGCCAGCCAGAAAAAGAAAGACCTTACCGGTTCGGTATCCATTGTAAAAGTGGAAAACCTCACCAAACAACCTACCTCCCAGATAGCCAATCAGCTGCAGGGCCAGGTATCGGGTGTTACTATTCTCGGCTCAGGCCAGCCGGGCCAGGAACCACAGGTGAAGATCCGTGGTGTAAACACCTTTGGAAACAATACACCATTATATGTGGTAGATGGAGTGCCCATCTCCAATCTTACTGATGTAAATCCCAACGATGTACAAACCATGCAGGTACTGAAAGATGCAGGCGCTGCCTCCATCTATGGTGCCCGTGCTGCCAACGGCGTTATCATCATCACTACCAAAAGAGGAACCGGTAAAGTAAAGGTGTCCTACGATGGCTACTATGGTACACAACGTCCTAAAAGCGGAAATGTATGGAACATCCTCAGTCCGCAGGAACAAGCCAACCTGAAATGGATGGCTATTGCCAATACTACTCCCAATCCTGTATATAATGATGAACAATACGGCTCTGGCGCAACACCACGCCTGCCTGATTATATCGCTCCGCAGGGCGCAATGGAAGGTGACCCCGGCACTGATCCATCTACCTATTTCGTAAATCCGAATTATAAAGTAGCCAGTGATGTGGATGCGTTCCACCGTATCGTAAAGGCCAATAAATCAGGTACCGACTGGTTCCACGAAATATTTAAACCAGCCCCCATCACAAGCCACAATATTTCAGTAGCAGGTGGCGGCGATATTGGCAGCTACTTCTTCTCGTTTTACTACTTTAACCAACAGGGTACTTTAACCAACACCTACAATAAACGTTATGCAGTTCGTGCCAACAGTACCTATAACATCACCAACAAGATACGTGTAGGTGAAAACCTGGAATATTCCCTCATCAATAACCCGCAGATCGGCGCCCTCACTGAAGGTAGTGGTATTGGTATGGCTTTCCGCGAAATGCCTATCATCCCTGTACATGATATTAAAGGGAATTACGCAGGTAGCTTCGGTAAAGGTTTGGGTAATGCCCGTAATCCCGTGGCCATCCAGGACCGTTTTGGTACCACCAAAACACTGGCCAACCGCCTGTTAGGTAATGTGTTTGCTGAGGCAGACATCCTGAATCATTTCACCCTCCGCACCAGCTTCGGTGGTGAAATCTATTCCTTCAATAATCATAGCTTTACTTTACCCGAATACGAAAACGCTGAAAACAATAAAGTGAATTCGTATACAGAAAATTCAGGAACCGGTTACGATTGGACCTGGACCAACACCCTCACCTATCATCAGAACTTTGACAAGGTACACGACCTCAAAGTACTGATAGGTACAGAAGCATTTGATAACCAAGGCAGTACTGTTGGTGGATCTAACCTTGATTATTTCACCTTCGATCCTGATTTCACCAACCTCAGTACTGGTTTCGGCACACCTACCAACTACAGCGGCCGTTTCTCTGATGGATTATTCTCCCTGTTCGCAAGGGTCGACTATTCCTATAAAGACCGCTACTTATTGGGCGCACTGATCCGTCGCGATGGTTCCTCCAGGTTCGGTTCTTCTAACAGGTATGGTAACTTCCCCGCAGTAAGTGCTGCATGGCGACTTACACAGGAAGAATTCATGAAAGGTATCAGCTGGCTCTCCGATTTGAAGATCCGCGGAGGCTGGGGTATTATGGGTAACCAGATCAACGTAGACCCGCAGAACTCTTTCACTGCTTATGGGTTTCATAAAGGAAATTCTTTCTACGATCTGAAAGGTACCGGTAACACCATCATGCAGGGTTTCTACCGCACCCGTATCGGTAACCCCGATGCAAAATGGGAAAGCAATGTGAACGCCAATATCGGTATAGATGCGACCCTCTTCAAAGGCGCCCTGGAAATAACGGCAGACTACTACCGTAAGGATGTAAGGGATTTGCTGTATAACCCTGAATTACCCGGCGTTTACGGTATCGCCAACGCTCCTTATGTGAATGTGGCCCAAATGAAAAATAAAGGGTTCGACTTCTCCGCTACGGCTAACCTGAATCTTACCAAAGATCTTAAACTGGACCTGAACGGTAACTTCACCACCTATAATAATGAGATCGTTAGAATATCCGACGCTGCTCCCTATTTCGACCAGGAGCAACGCCGGTTCAACGGTACCTTCATTATCCGTAATGCTATCGGACAATCCATTAGCGAATTCTTTGGTTATAAGGTAGATGGATTCTGGAACAGCCAGGCTGAAATTGATGCAGCGAACGAGGCCACCCGGAAACAGTATAACAACAACTCACTGGTATATCAGACAGACACCAAACCAGGCCGCTTCAAATATGCCGATGTGAACGGAGACGGAAGGATCACAGAGGCCGACCGTACTTACCTCGGTAATCCTAACCCAAAATTCAGCTATGGCCTGAATATCGGGCTTACCTATAAAGCCTGGGATTTCAGCATGTTCCTATATGGTGTACAGGGCAACAAGATCTGGAACCAGGTGAAATGGTGGACTGATTTCTATCCTTCCTTCGAAGGTGCAAAAAGCAAAACAGCACTGTATGATTCCTGGCTGCCAACCCGTCAGAATGCGAAAGCGCCTATCCAGGAAACATCTCCGTCTTTCAGCACCTCCAACGTACCCAACTCCTACTTCGTTGAAAACGGTTCTTACCTGCGTGCAAAAAATATGATGCTGGGATACACTATCCCAAGTAATGTGCTCAGTAGAGTAGGTATCACAAAATTCAGGGTTTATGCGCAGGCGGCTAACCTGTTTACCATCACCAAATACTCAGGTATAGATCCTGAAATTACTGGTGGCACCAGCAACTTCGGCGTAGATGAAGGAGCTTATCCTAATCAGCGTCAGTATCTGCTTGGTGTGAATGTAACATTCTGATAATTTTTTCCTGAAAAGCAAAATTGAGAAAAATGAAAACATTACGATATTTAAGTGTATCTCTTGCGTTGACAATAGGAATCAGTGCTTGCAGCAAGAATTTCCTGGAACGTGGACCACTTGGCTCCCTCAGTGAAGAAATAGTGCCCACTAAAGATGGTGTCAATTATTTACTGATAGGCGCCTACGCCTCGCTCGACGGACAGCAAACTGCCCAGGCTGCCCTTGGTGGTGGCGGCCCCTGGGAAGCTTCCCCTACCAACTGGATCTATGGAAGTGTAGCCGGTGGCGATGCCCATAAAGGCAGCTTCAGTGGTGACCAGCCAGGCATTGATCCCATCGCAAAATTTACAACAGATCCAAGCAATGGTTTTTTTAATACCAAATGGAGAGCGGTATATGAAGGGGTAATCCGTTGTAACACTGTGCTGGCAAAACTCCCGATTGTAACAGACATGACCGCCGCCCAAAAAACTGAGGTGGAAGCCGAAGCCCGCTTCTTGCGCGGTCACTACTATTTTGAACTGAAAAAAATGTTCAATAAAGTACCTTATATCTCAGATACTACCCTGGAAGTGCGTGTTAAAAATGATAAAGATATCTGGCCCTTTATTGAAGCCGATTTTAAATTCGCCACAGATAACCTGCCAGCTACACAAAGCGACGTAGCAAGGGCAAATAAATGGGCGGCTCAGATCTACCTGGCCAAAACATATCTCTACCAGAAAAAGTACGCGGAAGCAATGCCGCTGTTCGACCAGGCTATCGCATCAGGCGTTACTTCCAATGGTTTGAAGTATGCGCTCACAGCCAGGTTCGAAGACAACTTCGATGCCGCCACAAAGAATAACTCTGAATCTGTATTCGCCATCCAGATGACGGCAAATGATGGTACCAACACCATTGCCAATGCGAACCAGGGCGAAATGCTCAACTTCCCCTATAACAGCCCATTCGGCTGCTGCGGATTTTATCAGCCTACCCAGGACCTTGTAAACTCTTATCGTACAGACCCCGCTACTGGTCTGCCTAATCTCGATACCTGGAATGCAGACACGGTAAAGAATGATCAGGGCATTGTTTCCTCCAAACCGTTTACACCGGAAACAGGTACGCTGGATCCTCGCCTCGACTGGACCGTTGGCCGCCGTGGAATACCTTATCACGACTGGGGAAATCACCCGGGCGCCGACTGGATCAGGGACCAGGCTTATGCCGGGCCATATGCACCAAAGAAAATGGTATACTGGCAGTTTAACCAGGATAAATACAAAGATGCACACTCCTGGGCGCCAGGATCTGCCATCAATGTATTGCTTATCCGCTTCGCAGATGTAATCCTCATGTCGGCTGAATGCCATGCACAAACCGGCGATCTGCCCGGAGCTACCGCCCTGGTGAACCAGGTCCGCGACAGGATGATTAACCACCCTGAACACTGGCTGCATAAATACCTGGACGACAGCAAACCGATGTTAGGATTTGATCCTACCAAAATGGCTGCTAACTACAAGATAGGCAGGTATACTGCTACCTTCAGCAGCAAAGACCAGGCGCTAAAAGCCATCTATTTTGAACGCAAACTGGAACTGGCCACAGAAGGCCACCGTTTCTTCGATCTCGTACGCTGGGGTATTGCGGATGTGGCCCTGAATGCCTTCATCCAGTATGAATCAGGCATCACCAACGACCTGAAAGGCGGACATTTCACCAAAGGAAAGAATGAATACTTCCCGATCCCACAACGCCAGATCGACATCACTATGATAGGCGGGGTAAGGGTGCTGGATCAGAATCCGAATTACTAACAGCTATATCTGTCGCTTTTTTAATTGTTACGAATGCAGCGGATCTTTTCGCTGCATTCGTTTTTATACAACATTTCGTACTTTACAATGCCCGTTAAAATATTTACTGATGACCAATCAACCAATGAGTAACCGGAATTGTCTCGCTGCCTTATTTTTTATCATCACCAGCTTTGTCATCGGTATCAGTTGCCATACGCCCACTAAGGAAGAAAAAGGAAAAGCACTGGCAGATAAATATTGCTCCGGTTGTCATTTACCCGTAAATGCAGAACTGCTGGATAAAGAAACCTGGCTGAAACATGTATTGCCTGCTATGGCGCCCAAACTGGGCATAAAAGTATGGGGAGAGAATTCCTATTATCCACCCATGCCCGGTGATAAACCGGGGCTGATTTCCATCCAGGATTGGGAGCTGCTGGTGGAGTACTACAAAAATACCGCCCCGGAAAAACTACCGCCTGCAAAAGCGCCGCAGCCGTTGCAACGCGACTGGTCCGTTTTTACTGTGAAGTACCCCGTACTGAAAGATACCATCCCCGTAGCTACCACCATGGTGGCATTTAACCCGGATAACGGCCATCTTATGACCAGCGATGGGCTCACCAATACCCTCACGCAATGGGGCCAGGATTTACAAACCGTTAACATTCGCAGTTTGCCATCTCCCGCTGTTGACATACTCTTTGTAAAGGATACTGCAGGGCAGCAACAGGCCATTCTTACTGAAATTGGTAACATGAGGGCCCTGGATGCGCCTGCTGGCATTATTACCAGCGTGCAGCCCAACGACCCGGAAAGCAGGCAGCACGACCTCATGGCTTTCCTCAAACGGCCTGTACAAACCCTGCAGGCGGATTTTGATAAAGATGGCCTGCCCGATCTGCTGGTATGCGCATTCGGCCATAACCAGGGGGGCCTTTACTGGCTGAAACAGCTGCCGGATCACAGTTACAGGCAGTTGCCTATCCGGGAAGTGCCCGGGGCTATTCACGCAGAAACAGGCGATTTTAACCACGACGGCTATACGGACTTCATGGTATTGTTTGCCGCCGGCGATGAAGGGATCTGGCTATTTGAGAATGATAAGAAAGGAGGCTTCCTATCTACCAACCTGCTGAGATTCCCGCCACTCAATGGTTCTACCAGTTTCCAGCTGGCCGATTTTAATGGTGATGGTAAACCTGATATACTATATACCTGCGGTGATAACGCAGATTTTTCCATGGTGCTTAAACCTTATCACGGAATATTCGTCTACCTCAATGACGGAAATAATAAATACAGGGAAGCCTGGCATTACCCCGTGAATGGCTGTACAAAGGCGGTGGCTGCGGATTTCAATAAAGACGGCAAAACCGATATCGCCTCTATCGCCTTTTTTGCTGATTTCCGGCATCAGCCCGGGGAAAAATTTATTTTCTTTGAAGGTGGAAATAAAGCGCTTACGTTTACGCCCCATTCACCGCCGCTCGACAAAGAAGGCAGATGGATCTGTATGGACGTAAAGGATTATGATCACGATGGCGACCTGGATATTGTACTAGGAAACTACGCACAGGGTTTTATCATACTTGATGATTATAAGCCTGACTGGAAAGAATATCAGCCTTTTATAGTATTGCAAAACAATGTTGCCCGTTAAATGCAACGTAAAAATCGTTTGTTTATTTGGAATGAAAGGAGACAATATGTATCTTACGGCCGTATTTATTGCTACGTGCATTGTTGCTTGTTACAGGTCTAAACTTATAGAGAAGAGCACTCATATATTACAGATCTTTAAAGCACCTTCGTTCTTGATCAGTATTTTCCCAACATATACCTTATTGCATCGTGTCTGCCGTCAGAGACGCCGTGCTGTAAAGATATCCTGATGTATAATCAGGTTTTAGAATGGCGGAAGGAGAGGCAGTAATGCCTCTCTTTTATTTAGATGCCTCCCTATCGTTCAACCATTGATGTGAACGGTTTTATCTTCTTTTTTTGCCATCTATCATAAAAAAGTGGCCCGATTCTGAAAATCCCATTATTACTGGTTAATTTTATTGGGAAATCAGCATTATTAGTTTAAATAGGATATGTCAGTGGCTGAATATGTATACGATCAGGATAAAGTGAGCACGCTGCTTAGCACGGTCATAAGAAACAACGGAAACGAAAAAGCAAATAACTGGCTGCAACAGCGGTTGCAGCTACAACAGCAAACCGGTGCCATCCCGCAGTTTAATCAAACTTTCACAGCTATTCCGCGTTTCACAGGTAAAGAGATGATCCGTATTTCCACAACGGAAAGTGAACAGCTGCAGGCATTGTTGCCTTCATTTTTCGTACAGGGCTGGACGTTAGACCGTCTTGCGAGGGTATGGTGGCTGCTGCAATTGCCGGTAACCAACAAATCTGTGTACCTGGAAGTAGTGGAAAACCTCTTCAACGCGGCGGAAATGAACGAGCTGGCGGCCTTATACAGCGCCCTGCCCCTGCTGCCATGGCCGGAAGAATGGACTGCGCGCACCTCGGAAGGCATCCGTTCCAATATAGGCGTTGTGCAGGAGGCCATTATGCTCCGCAACCCTTACCCGGCAAAATACCTGTCGGAGCCCGCCTGGAACCAACTGGTAATGAAAGCCATTTTTACCGATAAACCACTACACCTGATCATTGGCTTGGACGAAAGAGCCAATGCCGCACTGGCAACGATCCTGGTCGATTTTGCCCATGAAAGATGGGCCGCCGGCCGAACGCTGGATCCTATGCAATGGCGGGTGCTGGTGAACTTTGTAGGAGAAGCCAACTTTGCAGATATCACCCGTGTATGGCATTCTGTGAACAGCACAGAGAAAGAAGCCGCCGCACTGGTGTGCGCCCAATGCCATTATCCACCTGCTAAGGCTTTGCTGGCCACCGACCCGGCATTACAGGCCGAAATTCAGGCCGGTAGCATAACCTGGGATACGCTGGCCCAAAAAATAATTAAATAACCAACAATAAAATTGATCAGATTATGTGCGGAATCCATGATTTAACAGAGAAAGATCTCCAACCACTTACCTATAGCCCCGCTTATCTTAATAAAATAAAAGGCATGCGCTTCTTTGATCCGCATGTACATATGACGGCCCGTACTACAGACGATTACCAGGCAATGGCCGATGCCGGCGTGGTAGCCATTATTGAGCCAGCATTCTGGTTGGGGCAGCCCCGCACAGGTGTTGATACCTTCCGCGATTATTTCAGCAGCCTCCTGGGGTGGGAGCGTTTCCGCGCTTCCCAGTTTGGTATCAAACACTATTGCACCATTGGCCTCAATTCCAAAGAAGCCAATAACGAAAAGCTCGCTGAAGCCGTAATGGAAATATTACCACAGTTCATTTATAAAGAAGGCGTAGTAGGCGTGGGCGAAATCGGTTTCGATGATCAAACCCCCCTGGAAGAAAAATACTACCGCGCCCAGCTGGAACTGGCCAAAGAAGCCGGTTTGCCCGTTCAGATACATACTCCTCACCGGGATAAGAAAAAAGGCACCCAGCGCAGTATGGACATCGCACTGGAGCACGGACTGGAACCTCACATGATCATTGTAGACCATAATAACGAAGAAACAGTCAAAGAAGTACTGGATCGTGGCTTCTGGGCTGCATTTACCATCTATCCTTTTACCAAAATGGGGAATGAGCGCATGGTAGCTGTAGTTAAACAGTACGGAAGTGAGCGTATTATGGTGAACTCCGCTGCCGACTGGGGTATCAGCGATCCCCTGGCCGTTCCTAAAACCGCCGCTTTAATGCACGAAAGTGGTATTGACTCGAATGACATTCATTTGGTAACTTACACCAATGCTGTAAAAGCCTTTGCGCAGAGCGGTCAGATAAACGAAGCGGATTTTGATGTAGCAGCAAATATTGATCAAAGTGAGAAATTTAACGGAAGCTCTATTTTGCGCGGAGGACAACAGCCTCGAATTGATAAAAACACAACCATCATCCGGTAACGGCCTGACAGCTTCGGTTCTGCTGGCAATGAACCATGAAAACCTAATTACACGGTGAGTTATATTGTTAGCAAATTGATCGGATATCTGCGCCTGATGCGACCTGCCAATATCGTAACTGCAATAGCAGATATATTGGCTGGCGTTGCTATTTCGGCCTATTTTATAAATGTTACGTTCAGTACTGTTACGCTGGATCTTATCCTCCCGGTTGTATGCCTTTGCCTTGCAACCATTGGCCTGTATGGCGGCGGTGTTGTTTTTAATGATGTATTTGATGCGGAACTGGATAGCACGGAACGTCCTGAAAGGCCTATTCCCAGCGGGGTTATCACAAAAACACAAGCCGTTATACTCGGCAGCTACCTGCTCCTGGTGGGTGTCCTCGCTGCCTTTTCGGTAGGCCGTCTCACGGGTTATGCCGGATGGCTCGCTATTGGAGTGGCCGCCTCGGCGCTCATTTATGATAAATGGGGAAAACATCATGCCCTGCTCGGCCCGCTGAATATGGGCCTCTGCCGCGGGCTTAATCTTCTCCTGGGCATAAGTATTGTGCCCGGAATGCTGGAAATATACTGGTGGATGGGCTTTATCCCCATTCTCTATATTGCGGCAGTAACCAACATCAGCAGGGGAGAAGTGCACGGGGGCAGTGTTAAAAGTTTACGCCTTACCGCTGCCTGCTATGCAGTGGTATACATTACAATGGGTATCCTGGCCTGCATACATCATCATTTCTGGCCGGCACTCCCGTTTATCCTGCTGTTCATTATTATGATTAATGTACCGCTGTTCAGGGCTATGAAAAACCCTTCCGGGCCAAATATCGGGAAAGCGGTAAAGGGTGGCATCATTGCATTGATTGCTATGAACGCAGCCTGGGTGGCGGCTTTTGCTACCATTCCTTTTGCAATAGCAGTCATACTGCTGTTACCAATATCACTGGTGCTGGGAAAACTTTTTGCCGTTACCTGACAACCGCTGCAGGCATCCGCCCGTTCAATGAAAAGCCGGTCAGGGCTTTATGATAGCCCGGTCCGCTGCCTGTTTGAATACAACAAATAAAAAGTAATATTCTCAGCATTTCTGATTCACTTTTAATCATTACAATAAACAACCCGGCGGGAATAGCTGGAAAAGCGATCCCCCCGCCATCGCAGTGCGTTGACGAAAGCTCAGCATGCAACAAAAGATGTGAAATACAACCGATGTTACAGGGTTAACAACACGGGTATCCCGTGTTTCTTTTCTGGTCAAACAATCTAATCTGGGCTGTGGAACTGTCATTATTTTCCGCAGCGGCATAAAGTGCTGTATTTCTCTTTTAATACACAACAGCAAACGGGATGAATGAAAGGAGGAATGTGCATGCGTATAACCCCGCCTGCCGGAATCGCCTGCCGGTAAGGATTTGACAGGCGCTATACAGAACTACGCAATTTATGAAATAATGGTTTATACTGTAGGGAAAATCCCTTACCTCAGGTTTTTTGCGTACCGGTGAATTGTTCTACCAGCTAACCCAAAAAAACAAGCCCTGTTCCCCTGGACCTTTTTCTTGTGAAAAATCACGTTTTTTCTATGTACTTTTAAAGGCTATAGTTTTTTTTAGTCAGATGATGCGGATTTAGCCATGGAATATATTCAACAAAACTTCGATGTCAACTTCTCTTACGGTGTTTTCTTCAGCAGCAATTTATTCGATCCTGCCAACACCTGTTTAGCTACCTTCCTGGAATCAAAAGCAGAGAGTGCATACGTAAAAAAATTACTGGTGATCCTGGATGGTGGCGTAGCCGCTCACCATCCGGAACTAACCCAACAGATCAATCGTTATTTTCAACAGGTGCGCGGCTTTCAGCTCGCCCCTGAAATTATTACCATCAGTGGCGGGGAAGCTGTAAAAAATGACCTGCCCCTGCTGTTCAGCCTCGTGGATGCCATCGATAAGTATGGTATCGATCGCCACTCTTACGTGATAGGCATTGGCGGAGGATCCCTGCTGGACCTCGTAGGATTTACCGCTGCTATTTCACACCGCGGTGTGAAGCATATCAGGATCCCTACTACCGTGCTGTCGCAAAATGATTCCGGTGTAGGTGTGAAAAACGGTATAAACTATAAAGGGAAGAAAAATTTCCTCGGTTCCTTTGCCCCTCCCGCTGCTGTATTCAATGACCCGGTGTTTTTAACTACGCTTGATCCGCGCGACTGGCGCTCCGGCATGGTGGAAGCCGTGAAAGTAGCGCTGATCAAAGACGCTGCATTCTTCAACAGCATTGAACAGAACGCAATAGCGCTTACCACAGGAGATATGGCAGCCATGCACGACCTGATTTACCGCTGCGCCGAATTGCATATTCAACATATCGGCGGTGCAGGCGATCCGTTTGAAAGCGGCTCCTCACGTCCGCTCGACTTTGGCCACTGGAGCGCACATAAGCTGGAACAGCTCACCAACTTTGAATTGCGCCACGGGGAAGCTGTGTCTATAGGTATTGCGGTAGACAGCGTGTATTCGTTCCTGTTAGGATGGCTGCCCGAAGCTGATATGCATCGCATTCTTACCGTGTTGAAAAATATGAAGCTGCCGGTATGGCATCCGTTGCTGGAAATGCAGGATGGTAAACCTTCTCCGGTAGTAGCCGGATTGGAAGAATTCCGCGAACATCTTGGCGGCCGCTTAACCATTTCCCTGTTGCGCGCAATTGGAAAAGGAGAAGAAGTACATGAAATGGATCTTAACTTATTATACAAGTCAGTAGACATCTGCAAAAATAATCAGTAATGAAAACAGCTGCGGGACATCTTACCTACTGTACAAATATTCATCCCGGCGAAAACTGGGGAGATCATTTTGCACAACTGAAAAAATTTATACCTGCCATTAAACAACAGGTATCGCCGGATCAGCCGTTTGGAATAGGATTGAGACTGGCTAATACCGCCAGCCTGGAACTGAGCAAGGAAGCGGCTTTGAAAGAATTTCAGCAATGGCTGAAAGAAGAGGATTGCTATGTGTTCACGATGAACGGGTTTCCTTATGGCGGCTTTCATAACGTAGTGGTAAAAGACCAGGTACATGCGCCCGACTGGACCAGCGCTGATCGTGTGGCTTATACCATCCGCTTGTTCAGGATCCTGGCAGCGCTGCTGCCGGAAGGAATGGAAGGCGGTATTTCCACTAATCCACTTGGATATAAACACTGGTGCAACCGTTGTGAGGAAGAAAAGAATTCCTACACGGAAAGCGCTACGCTCAATATGCTGCTGGTACTGGAACAACTGGTACGCATACACCGCAGCGGAGGACCGCTGATGCACCTCGATATTGAACCGGAGCCTGATGGCATGATGGAAAATACCAGCGAGTTTATCAACTGGTACTTCAATGACCTGCTGCCTGCCGGTATCCCGTTTGTCAAAGAGAAATTTAATCTGGAAGATGACCAGGCGGCGGCTGATATCATTAAAAAGCATATTCAGCTGTGTTACGATGTTTGTCATTTTGCACTGGTATATGAGGCGCCTCAGCGGGTGATTGAACGGATGCAGCATCACGGCCTGAAGATCGGTAAGCTGCAGATCAGCGCCGCACTGAAAGCCGATATGCCGGCGGATACCGCCGCCCGTAGCGTGGTAACGGATGCATTCCGTAAATTCAATGAGCCCGTCTACCTGCACCAGGTGATCGCAAAAAGAAACGATGGTACTTTTATTCATTATCCCGATCTGCCGGAAGCCCTGGCAGATGAAGGAAATCCGGCCGTAACAGAATGGCGCTCCCATTTTCACGTGCCGGTGTTCCTCGATAAGTTTGAAGTACTGCAATCCACACAGGAAGATATCAGGCAGGTGCTGGCTATACAACGTGAACAGCCTTTTACCACGCACATGGAAGTGGAAACCTATACATGGGACGTATTACCGCCCGCATTAAAACAGGAGATGTCTTTGTCCGTTTCCCGTGAACTGAACTGGATAAGAACGCAACTGTAAGCCATCTTGGAATTGTGCGCCCGGAATTATAGCTTTATGCCGGAATTGCAACGGCGATCGAATTTATGAGAAAGACAGTAGTAATTGATGTAGTAGGGCTCTCCTCTTCTTTGCTGGAGCACCTGCCTTTTTTAAAGGCTTACACCCAACAGCGCCATATGGCCACTGTGATGCCTATGTTACCCGCGGTTACCACGGCGGTACAAAGCACGTACCTTACCGGCGAATGGCCCAGTGAACATGGAATAGTAGGTAATGGCTGGTACGACAGAACCGATGCGGAAGTTAAATTCTGGAAACAATCCAACAAACTGGTGGATGCCCCAAAAATATGGGACCGCGCCAGGAAGCTGGATCCATCCTTTACTGTTTCGCAGATGTGCTGGTGGTACAACATGTATGCGAACGTTGATTACTCACTTACTCCCCGTCCCAATTACCTTTCCGATGGCCGCAAAGTGCCGGATTGCTATACAACCCCGTCGACGCTGCGGGATTACCTGACGGAACAACTGGGCAGGTTCCCGCTGTTTAATTACTGGGGCCCGACTGCCAGCATCAAATCAAGCCAGTGGATTGCAGCTGCATCTATCCTCACCGATAAATTATACGATCCCACCCTCACTTTTATTTACCTGCCTCACCTGGATTACTGCCTGCAGAAATTCGGACAGGACCCGGTAAAAAATGCAAAGGAGCTGGCAGAGATAGACGCTGTATGCAAACAGCTGATCACTTACTACCAGCAAAAGAATTGCGATCCGATCGTATTGTCGGAATATGGTATCACCAATGTGAATAATCCCATTCATCTCAACAGGATACTGAGGAATGAAGGCCTGCTGGCACTGCGCGTGGAAAATGGCCTTGAACTGCTGGATGCAGGAGCCTCAAAAGCCTTCGCCGTGGCAGACCACCAGATCGCGCATATTTATATCAACGATCCTTCCTGCTATAAAAAAGTCCGTACCATCCTGGAAAATGTTCCCGGGGTAGAACTGGTGCTTGACAGGGAAGGCAAACGTCAGCATCACCTGCATCATGCCCGCAGCGGCGATCTCATTGCAGTAGCCGATGCCCGCAGCTGGTTCACCTATTACTACTGGCTGGACGATAACAAAGCCCCCGATTTTGCCAGGATCGTGGATATTTTCCGCAAACCCGGCTACGACCCTGTGGAAATGTTCATGGATCCCGCCGATCCGTTCATCAAGCTGAAAGCGGCAGGAAAATTGCTCAGGAAAAAGCTCGGTTTCCGCTACCTGATGAACGTGATTCCACTGGATGCCACCCTTATCAAAGGCTCTCACGGCAGGCTGGAAGAGAACCCCGGCTACCACCCGGTGGTAATCAGTCCCCAGCCCATTACTACACCACAATTACAGGCAACGGACGTTTACGGTGTAATATGGAAGCAACTCACCGGCGAATAGCTAACTTCCTGGAATACAATCGTTTACCATTTTGCAAGTGATGTAACCGGATAGAAAAACGCCCCATAACTCAATGACAACCAATCAGTAGCCGATCAAGTCCACCTCAGCACCACATAGTCTCTGCATTTACAGCATGCGCTAAGCATATGCCATTCATGTCCAAGACAAACTTCGCGCTCATCAAAAAAACTACACATCCCTGATTTATTTTTCTACATTCATGCAACCGATTGTTTTTATGCACGAAAACGACAATAATATTAACGTTATGGAAAGAAGAGATTTCCTAAAAACCGGTAGCATGGCTGGTTTGGGAGCAGGATTAACTATTCTGAATTTCCCTGTATTCGGGAAAAATGCGCCCAGCAATAAATTAGTGCTGGGAGTAATGGGGGTTAACTCCAGGGGTAACTGGCTGGCCCAATGTGCCGCCAAACTGCCCGGGGCCGAAATAGGCTATGTATGCGATGTGGAAGACGGTGCCATTGCCAAAGGCCTTAAAGCCATTGCAGGCGCACAGGACCGTAAGCCGGAGGTGATCAAAGATATCCGCAAACTGCTGGAACGGAAGGATTTTGATGCGCTCCTGGTGGCAACCCCTGACCACTGGCACGCTCCTGCGGCTATTATGGCCACTGCTGCCGGCAAGCACGTGTACGTGGAAAAGCCCTGCGCCCATAATCCGGGCGAAGGCGAGATCCTGCTGGCGGCTGCAAAGAAGCATAACCGCCTCGTGCAAATGGGTAACCAGCGCCGCTCCTGGCCCAATCTTCAGCAGGCTGTAAAAGAAGTGAAAGAGCAAAACGTGTTGGGCAAAGTGTATTATGGCCGCGGATGGTATGTGAATAACCGTGAGCCTATCGGTATCGGGAAAAAGATCCCGGTTCCTTCCACGCTCGACTGGAACCTGTGGCAGGGACCCGCTCCCCGCCGTGATTACCTGGACAACATTGTTCACTATAACTGGCACTGGCGCTGGCATTGGGGAACCTCCGAAACCTGCAATAACGCCACCCACGAACTAGATTGCCTTCGCTGGTTTATGGATGTGGAATTCCCTACTAAGGTCACTTCTGCAGGCGGCCGTTATGCCTATGCTAAAGACGACTGGGAAACGCCGGACACCCAAACCCTGAACTTCGAATTTGAAGGAAATAAAGCCATCGCCTGGGAAGGACGCAGCTGCAGCCCCTTTAACCTGGAAGGAAGCGGCCGAGGGTTTGCCTTGTTTGGTGAAAACGGCAGCCTGTACAACTCGGGTGGCGACAGCTACAAGCTCATCGATCCGAAAGGGAAAGTGATCAAGGAGGTAAAACAGGCCGCTAATCCCAACCAGAGCGTAACCAACACCGTAAGCCCGGCCGGCGAGTTTTACGACGCCGTGCATATCAACAACTTCCTGGAAAGTATCCGCGGCAATGCCACTCTTAATTCAGAGATCAATATAGGTTATCGCAGTACGCTGCTTTGCCTGCTGGGAAATATTGCGCAACGTACCGGCCGTATCCTTCATACCGATCCATCAAACGGCCATATCCTGAACGATAAGGAAGCCATGAAAATGTGGGATAGGGAGTATGAAAAAGGCTGGGCTCCCAAAGCATAAATAAACATTTTTCTTCCGGGTAATAGGCACAAAAAAATTGGAAAAACACTTTGACTGTTACCCGGAATTCTTATCTTTATCAAACTATAAACCCTTCTCCTATTGGGTTTATAGGCTAACAATAAATATAATAAGTTGTTATCCCCCATAACTTTTAGTTATCACTACTATTAATTACGATCCCCTAATTTTGGTCTACCTGTAATATTTATAACCAACCAGACCAACCACGAAGTTGCGCATACCCGGAGGGATGAATTGAATGGAATTTTTACAACAATCTCAGTACCTGCCAGTATTGCTGATAGGGCTTATAGTAGGTTATTTGTCCGGTTTATTGGGAAAAGGGGGGAGTGCTATCAGTACACCAGCCCTGCAGATCTTTGCCGGCGTAAACCCGTTTTTGGCCCTGGCATCGCCGTTGCCGGCCTCCATTACCAGCACATTATCCGCCACGGCTGTATATAGTAAGGAAAAGCTGTTTAACAAACGCGTGATCCTGCTGAGCGCGGCTTTCGGCGTTCCGGCCACTATTTCCGGATCATGGCTCAGCAGCTACCTGCCCGGTAAAATGCTGATGATCATGACAGCCCTGTTTATTATGATAACGGGTATGTCGCTCATGTATTCCTTTATGCGGAACAAACCTCATGGTGAAACAACGGTATCATCTGAAGAGGTGCCTGCGGGTAAGCTGCTGATAGCCGCATTGTTTATCGGTTTTTTATCGGGGTTACTGGCAAATGCCGGGGGAATATTGTTCAGCTCCTTTTTTATAAAGAAATTAAAAATGCCTATAAAGCAGGCGCTGGCCTGTGCGGTGGTTTTATCAGCTATTTTATCGGTACCAGGCGTCTTAACTCACTGGTGGCTGGGGCATATAGATTGGAATATCGCACTGCTGCTATCACTTACGGCATTCCCTGCTTCTTATCTCGGGGCTAAAACAGCCGTGAAAATGAAAACTCCTGCCCTCGAAAAATTATTTGCACTTACCCTTATCGTATTCGGTGTATACGATATCTTCTTTACCATCATGAAATAATCAGGCGTGCGCTTTCATCTTATGGATGGCTTCCTGTTCATATGGCGGAAGTGTGCTCACTATAATCTCGTAGGCATTCTGCAGGAAGTTTTCCAGTTCAGTGGCTGGCAGCGCATCCTCCTGTTTCAGCTGTACCCAGTGATAACGCGCCAGGTGAGGCGCCGGCACAATACCAGGTCTGGAGATCAATTGATGGAACTGGTGCTGGCTGCACTTAAAAGATACCCTGTGGGGCGGCTCCAGGGAAATCATGCAGAATAATTTTTCGCCTACATAAAAGCGCAATTCATTGTCCCACTTTTGTTCAGTGATGACAGCCGGAAGTGACCGGCACAGATCAAGGGTATGATCAAACATAGCAGCAGGTTTTAAAGAATAATTATTAGGGCCGTTTTTTTAGGACGACTTGTGTCAATAGTTTACAGGCACAGACTAACATATCAAAATATGAAGTATGTGTGGTTAACGTAAATCTAAGCTGTAAATAGTGAATGAAACTGCACTATAAAAATAGGGAATAAAAACCAATCGCGAATGTTAAAAAGATTTTCCTTCTGGCAGAGAATTCTTATACCTGCAACCATTGCGGTTTTGAGGGAAAAATAGATTTCTTTCTTAATCGAAATTTAATCCGGTATATAAAAGGGTTTCCGGCTTGTACAGCTGCCTTTTTGAGTGGTGGTACAAGCCGGAAGTGAAGCCAGGTAAGCGTTTTTATGGCTGCGCCGCCGCCCAGCGCGCCATTTTCTGCTCCAGTACAGATAGCGGCACACAGCCGTCTTTCAACAGCTCATCATGAAAAGAGGACAGGCTGAACCGGTTGCCAAGCGAGGCTGTATACTGGTTCCGTAACCCGCGTATCTTCAGCTCCCCGATCTTATAGGAAAGCGCCTGCCCGGGAATAGCCATATAGCGCTCAATTTCAGCAGTAGCTTCCTGCGTGGACACGGGCTCATTGTCCATCATGTATTTGATGGCCTGCTCACGGGTCCAGCCTTTGGTGTGCATACCAACATCCACGACTAAACGAATAGCCCGGTGAATTTCATCCGTTAAACGTCCAAAGTACATGTATGGATCAGTATACAGTCCCAGCTCTTTTCCCAGGCTCTCACAATAGAGGGCGTAACCTTCGCCATAGGCGCCAATCCAGGAAAACCGGCGGAACTTAGGCAGGGAGTCATTTTCCTGCTGCAGTGAAATCTGGAAGTGGTGACCTGGAATGGCTTCATGTAAAAACAGGCATTCCATACCGGTGTACGGAAAGGCGCTTGCATCCAGGATAGGCACGTAAAATACGCCTGGCCGGGTACCATCTGCGCTGCCCTGCATATATTCGGCAGATGCGGAAACTGCCCGGTAAGCTTCGGTTTGACGGATCTCGAATTTTGTTTTGGGAAGATGACCATACATTTTTTTTACACCAGGCATGATCTTGTTTTCAATAGCTTTGAAGGAATCCAGGATGGCCGCAGGTGTTTTAAAGATGCGCAGCTTTTTATCGCTGCGTACAGATGCAAAAAAGGCCGGCAGGTCGCCTTTGAAACCCGTGCTGTTCTTCACCTCTTCCATTTCTCCTCTTATCCGGGCCACTTCTTTTTCTCCCAGGGCGAAAATTTCTTCCGGGGAAAGACTGGTAGTGGTCCAGCTTTTTATCAGGAAGGCATAATAGGCCTTACCGTCGGGAATATCCCCAATGCCGCTGCTGTTGCGGGCCTTAGGCAGGTATTCCTGCTGCATGAAGTCGCGCAGTTTGGCAAACGAAGGCAGTATATATGTTTCAATGGCTGTGTTGTAATCCTTTACCAGGCTGGTTTTGGCCGCAGCGTCCAGTGAGTCGGGTATGGTTTTCAGCGGAGCATAGAATACATTGCCGGCGGTATCTTTTTTAGCAAGAGCCGCTACCTGTGGTATTACTTTTACCACCAGGCTTTTGGGCAATACATAGCCGGTGGCCATCCCCCGGCGCATATTGGCAATGGCCGTATCGGTCCATACTGCAAAGCGCTCCATACGATGCATAAAGTTCTGGTAGTCCTTTACGGTTTTAAAGGGCTGGGCGGAGGAGCCGGAACCCAGCTGCGCCAGCGTAAGGGGCAGGCAGGTGAACTGCTGCACCGGCATCAGGTGGTCGTGAAAGGTAAGCGCCTCCCGGTTAATGCTGAATTCGCGCTGGAGCATATCGTACGTAATGCGGTCGTTGCCGGAAAGTGCAGCTGTATCAATGCCTTTAATAGCCTGTTGATAGCTGGTATAAAAAGAATCGAGTTTTGCGCGGTAGCCTTCACTGATGTCTATAGGCAACTGGTCGTTATATTGATTTTCTCCATTCTGGGTGGCCTGTAATGGATTGAGGGCCATACTTTCGTTGTAATACCGTTCGGCCAGGTGGCGCAGGGAGTCCTGCATGGCTTGCGGATTACCATGATTTTCCGGTTGCTGGCAGGCCCCGGCCAACAGGGTGGCCCACAGGAGAAGAGCCCCTTTTTGTTGTAACATTTTCATATTGATGCGTTGTGAACAGGTAGTAATTTACCGTTTTATCCAAGAAAAAAAGCATTCCGAAGAATCGGAATGCTTATTTAGAACAGTGAACAATGAAAAAAAAGGTAAAAAATATTATTTAAGATTTTTTATACGAATGCTTTTGAAAGAAACTTCATTACCATGATCCTGTAAAAGGATGTGCCCTTCGGGCAACAGGCCAAAGTTTTTCCAGTTTTTATACTTGCTGATGGCCACCAGATCCTTGAAAGCCTGGGAGCCTCGCTCATATTCCAATACTTTGAATCCATTTAACCAGTGCTCAACGTGGTTATTTGGATACACAATAATACGACCTTTGTTCCATTCTCCAATAGGGTTGATGGCACGTTTTTCCTGTTTTCTTGTCATGAGGTCGTAAAGACTTGCCAAAGTACGGTTTCCGTCGCGTCCCAACTTGGCATCCGGGTGCCTTTCATCGTCCAGTACCTGGTACTCCAGCCCGATGGCCGACTTACCGCCTGTTTCGTAGGCCTCGCTTACAAAGTATTTTACCCCGCTATTGGCGCCCGGCGTGAGTTTAAAGGAAAATTCCAGTTCAAAGGCGCTGTATTGTTTTTCCGTAATGATATCGCCACCACTGCCTTCTTCATCTCCTGTAGAATGACCAATGGTAAGCACGCCATTCTGCATGGTCCAGCCGGCAGTAGGGAAGTTCTTTTTATACACACCCCTCCAGCCTTTGCTGGTTTTTCCGTCCCATAACAGCTGGTAGCCGTTTTTCTTTTCCTGGCCGGAAATAGTGTTATCCACATTATTTACAACGTAAATATTGTCGTAGGGCGTATACTGGGAAGCTGCCGGATTTTCTATCAGGCGGATATTTTTCCAGTAGATATTTTTGTTTTCATCTGCCGCGTTTTTGCCGATGCTATGCACCTGTAAAGCAATGAAACCCTTTGGCAGCGCGGTGTCTACCAGGTGGGCGGCAGGCACTCCATTTACCCAGGTACGCATTTCATTGCCCCGGCATTCAATGCGGTATTTGTTCCAGCCATCTTTTTTGAAGGCGTTCTGCCCTGCAGGATTCAGTTCCATAGGATACTGCCAGCCCCTGCGGCCTTCTTCATAAATACCGCCACTCCATTTACGGTCGGAGGGATCAATCTCCATCTGGTAGCCAAACACACGGCCATTCTGGTAATCGGCCCGGCTTTGGCTGCGGAACTGGATGCCAGAGTTGAACTCCTTACCCAGCTTGAATTCCAGCTCCAGGATAAAGTCGCCGTACTCCTTGTCTGTAGCCAGGAAAGAGTTTGGCGTGTTCTGTACCGTGGTGCCCACGATTTCGCCGTTCTGCACATTATATTTTGCTTCTCCCCCCAGTTGTTTCCAGCCTTTCAGATCTTTACCGTTGAAAAGTTGCTGCCACTGGGCTTTCTGGGCGAAAAGGCCACCATACATACACAGTAGGGAGCCACATAAAAGGATCGTCTTTTTCATAACTAAAACGGAATAAGGTGACCAAAATAAACAATGAAAATGATTTTTACAACCGATTGCAAAAGATTAATCTTATTTTTTATTTTTTATGAACATGATAATCTGATCAATACGAGGTTTGACAGAATTATAATTAAAAATATTTCTGCAAACGATTGCAGCAATGTGAAAATATCTTATTTTGTTTCCCAATAGTCCACGTAGCGCAAAACCGAAATCGTCAGACCAATACTCTTTATCTACAATCATTATAAACTACGTTATGAAAAAAATTTTTTCACGTCTAACTTGTATAATAGCATGTTTGCTATTTTATCAACTCATCCAGGCACAAAACAACCCGGTTACCGTAGAAGGTAATGTGCTGGACGCTCAGAAGCAACCACTGGTTGGTGTAACAGTGGCCATCAAAGGAAAAAATTCAGGTACCCAATCGGATGGTAACGGGCATTTCCGCCTTAAAGTTGCAGATGCTGCCAATGCAACGCTCGTATTTACCTACATCGGATACACCACCTATGAAGAAGCTGTAAAAGGTCGTGCAATCGTTTCCGTAATTCTTCAGGAAGACAGGAAAAAACTGGAGGAAATAGTAGTAGTGGGATACGGTTCACAGAAGAAAAAAGATGTGACCGGCTCTATCTCCTCGGTGGGTACCAAAGCCATCCAGGATGTGCCGGTTACCAATCCCCAGCAAGCACTACAGGGCCGTGCTCCCGGGGTGGAAGTACTTAATAACAGCAGCAAGCCCGGCGATGAGCCCACTGTGCGTATCCGCGGCAGCCGCTCTCTCAGGGCCGGCAACGATCCGCTCTACGTGGTAGACGGTATTCCTTATGCTGGTACCCTCAGCGATATCGGCACAGGAGTAATACAATCGATGGATATTTTGAAAGACGCCTCTGCAACAGCCATTTATGGTTCCAGGGGCGCCAACGGTGTAGTGCTCATTACCACCCAGAAAGGCAAGGAAGGAAAACCCGTGGTTTCCTACAGCGGCTCCTATGGTTATGTACAGCAGCTCGGTGAAACGGACATGATGGATGCTTCCCGCTTCATCGAAATGCGCCGCGAAGCCAACCGTACCATCGGCAAATACGATGATGCCAACCCCGATGCCTCCGACAAGAAAATTTTTAATGCCGTTGAATATGCCAATATCAAGAAAGGCACAAACGTGGATTGGCAGGACCTGATGATCTCTCCGGGTTATCAGACAAATCATGGCCTCAGTGTAGCCGGCGGTACAGAAAGAACAAAATACACCGTGGGACTTGGCTACTTCAAAGACCAGGGCGTACTGAAACTGCAGGATTATGAGCGTTATAATTTCAATATAGGCATCGACCAGATGATCGGCAACCGTGTTCGTGTGGGAGCCACCCTGTTGGGCGCTTACAGCGAACGTAACGGAGAAACCTATAACGGTATCGATAATGCCCTGAAAATGCTGCCCATTGCCGCTCCCTACGATGATAACGGGAAACTGATCACTTATCCTACCGGCGACAGCCAGCAGCCTAACCCGTTGCTGGATTATGTGCCTGGTAACCGCATTGAATTAATGAAACGTTTCCGCATCTTTACCAGCCTGTTCGCAGAAGTAGAGATCATAGACGGTCTGAAATACCGCCTCAATGTAGGCCCGGATGTTCAGAACTACAACTATGGCCTTTTCCAGGGTAAAAACAATACCAACCTGCTGATCGGCGGCGGCGATGCTACAGCCTCCAAAGGGAACGCCGCTACCATGGCGTATACCATCGAAAACATCGTTACCTATAACAAGGAGATCAAGAAACATAATATAGGCTTTACCGGTTTATACAGCGTTCAGCGCCAGAACGTGGATATTTCCACTACCAACGTGAGAGGTATCCCTGTAGAAAGTCAGCAATATTATAACCTGGGCCAGTCGCTTAATGTAACAGGCGTAACCAGCAGTCTCAGCTCCTGGACCATCCTTTCCTATATGGGCCGTTTGAACTATGGATATGACGACCGTTACCTCCTTACCCTCACTCTCCGTGCAGATGGATCTTCCAGGTTTGCACCCGGAAAGAAATGGGGGTACTTCCCTTCCGTTGCAGCAGCATGGAATATGGTAAATGAAAAATGGATGAAAGGGCAGCAGGTACTGGATAACCTGAAACTGCGCGCCAGCTTTGGGCGTATCGGTAACACCGGTATTAATCCCTACGCTACCCAGGGGAACCTGAGCCGGATCCCGTATTCCTTCGGAAACAAAGGTGTGCTGGGTTTTGTGCCCCTGGATCTGCGTAATCCCAATCTCACCTGGGAGTCTACCACTTCTACCGATATCGGCCTCGATTTCGGGTTCCTGAACGGCCGTATCACCGGTGTGGTGGAATGGTATAATCAACGCACCACCGACCTGCTCATGCCGCAAACGCTTCCTTTCAGCAACGGGTTCAACGAAGTGCTGATGAACCTCGGTACTTCCCAGAACCGCGGTTTTGAATTTGGTCTTGGCGCTACCATCATCGACAATCCCAATGGATTCAGCTGGAAAATGGATGCTAACCTGTTCCTCAACCGGTCCAAGATCCTTTCGCTCGGCGATGGCAGAACAGCGGATATAGGCAATGCCTGGTTTGTTGGCCAGCCTACCTATGTGTACTATGATTTCAAGAAGATCGGCATATGGCAGGATAAAGATGTCGCACTGGCTAAACTGTACAATGTGAAGCCAGGTGAAATCAGGTTGGAAGATGTAAACAAGGATACGCTTATTGATGCCAAAAACGACCGGCAGATACTGGGCTCACCTCAGCCTAAATGGTCGGCAGGTACCACTCAGCGCTTCTCCTACAAAGGATTTGAATTATCGATCGTAGCCTTTGCACGCATTGGAAGCATGATCAAAAGTGATTTCTACCAGAACTATAACACGCTGTTTGGCCGATATAATAACCTGAACATCGACTATAATACACCAGCCAATCCAACCAACGATTTCCCACGGCCCAACGCCAACCAGGAAAGACCCAGCAATTACCAGTC
Source organism: Chitinophaga polysaccharea (assembly GCF_902150045.1). GTDB lineage: Bacteria > Bacteroidota > Bacteroidia > Chitinophagales > Chitinophagaceae > Chitinophaga > Chitinophaga polysaccharea_A. The sequence continues at coordinate 1,606,682 of NZ_CABFVU010000001.1, read as the reverse complement.
GCTCAGCTATTTCGACGGCTCGTTCTTTAAGATCAGGAACGTTACACTGAGCTACGCCTTTTCAGACGCACTTGTGAAAAGCATGCACATGCAGGATTTCCGGGTGAATGTTGGGGTAAAGAACCCAATGATCCTGGCGCCTTACCGTCAAACCTGGAAAGGAGTTGACCCGGAAGACGTAAATGTGATCGGCATTGATGCCCCTGCCACCTGGATGCTGCAGTTCGGAATAAATGCCAAATTTTAAATCAACCATCTTTAAAAGAAAACGTTATGAGAAATATAATTCCTGTCATCATACTGCTGGCCCTTGCCGCCAGTTCCTGCAATAAAATGCTGGATGAAAAGATAGTCACCAACGTAACAGATGATTTCTATAATACCAAGGCGGGTTTTCAGACGGCCGTAAATGGTTCCTATGTGTCTATGCGCAACTTCTACAGTACAGAACGCGGTATGACGCTCACCGAAACAGGCACAGATATCATCACCAACGGTTCTGATGGTAACTATAAATTCACCAGTCAGTATACTTCACAGCTGGATTCCCGCTACGATCACGTAAGGGAAGTTTGGAACAGTTTCTATCAAACCATCAACACCTGTAATGTGGCAATTGACAGGGCAGATAAGATCACCGATCTCGATGAAGCCACGAAGAAAAAGGGCGTGGCGGAAGCGAAGTTCTGCAGGGCACATTATCATTTTGTGCTGATGGAGATGTTTGGCGATATACCGTTACGCATGAAGGAGAACACAGAAATTGTAAGAGAGGCGTACCGCGACTCGGTGTCTGCCGTTTATGATGCTGTGATCAGCGATCTGCAGGCCGCTGCAGCTGATTTACCCACCACACAGGCTGAATGGGGACGTGCTACCAAGCCAGCTGCAGAGCACTTGCTGTCGAGAGTATACCTGACCCGTGCTTCCTCTCCCCAGGCAAAGCCCGGCGATTATGCCAATGCCGCCAAATATGCCGATATGGTGATTAAGAACTATGGTTTTAAATTGCTGGCTGATGTTGGACAGGTATGGGCGCAGGGCAAAGAAAACAATGACGAAACCATCTGGGCGGCGCAGTATACTACCGATCCGCTGTATGGTTATCCCGATAACAATGCCTGCCGCTTTTTCCTGATGCAGTACGATGTGCTGAAAGGAATGAAGCGCGATTTGCCCAACGGTACGCCCTGGAAGCGTTTCAGACCCACAAAGTTCCTGCTGGATACGCTGTATAAAGACAGGGTTCACGATGTGCGTTATGAGAAGTTTTATACCGTGCTGTGGAGAACCAATGCCCCCATCGATAACCTGAAAATGGGGGATACGGCAGTGTACCTCCCGGGTTATGATGTATCCGACGCCGTGATTGCCAGTAAGCCTTACATGCTGGTGCCACCAAGATTATACACAGAAAAACTGTACCCTTCCCTGAATAAATTTGCTGATGCCCTTCGTCCGGATAACCAGGCCTCCGGCGTAAGGCCCTTTATTGCTATGCGCCTGGCAGAAGCTTACCTGATAGAAGCAGAAGCGCTGATGATGGATGGCAAAAAACAGGAGGCTGCCGATCTCGTAAATGCGATCCGCTGGAGAGCTGCACGCATTGGCGCTACCCCGGCTGAAACACAGGCTAACCGTGATGCCATGACTGTATCAGCCGCTGATATGAATATCGATTTTATCCTGGATGAAAGAGGCCGTGAGCTGGTAGGAGAACAAATGCGCTGGTTTGATCTTACCCGCACTCATAAGCTGGTGGAAAGGGTAAAGCTGCATAACGAAGAAGCCCGTAACAATATCAGGTCAACGCATATGCTGCGTCCTATTCCACAGGATCAGATAGACAGATCAGTGAACGAATTCCGGCAGAACCCGGGCTACTAATCGTTTTCCTTTATAAAAAAATGCAGCGGAGATCATACCCATGGTCTCCGTTGCATTTTTTGCTAAATGCTAAATGCTTATCTTCAGTAAGCCTTTTTTAACACAATAAAACCCTCATTTCTATGGCACAGAAAAAGATATTATTACTGACAGGAGATTATGCAGAAGATTATGAAACAATGGTTCCGTTCCAGATGCTGCAGATGATTGGGCATGAAGTACACGCGGTTTGCCCCGATAAGGCAGCCGGTGAAAAAATTAAAACAGCGATCCACGATTTTGAAGGCGACCAGACCTATAGTGAAAAACCGGGACACGGCTTTGTGTTGAATGCTTCCTTTAATGATGTGGCCGGCGCTGATTATGATGCACTGGTGATAGCCGGTGGCCGGGCTCCGGAGTACCTGCGCCTGAACAAAAATGTGCTGGAACTGGTAAGGCATTTTTTCCTGGAAGATAAACCGGTGGCAGCTGTTTGTCATGGTATCCAGATCCTGACCGCAGCCGACGTAGTACGCGGGAAGAAACTCACGGCCTACCCCGCAGTAGCACCTGAAGTTACTGCATCCGGAGGCACTTATGTATCTGTGAATGTGTACGAAGCGGTAGTGGATGGAAAGCTGGTAACAGCGCCTGCATGGCCGGCTCATCCGCAATGGATCGCGGCATTCCTGCAGGTACTGGGAACCAGTATCACACTATAATTTTTCTGATGTATAAATGGCTGATTAAAAAGTAAATAAAGAAAATTTAAATTATCTTTCAGCGGATTTTCAAATTAAACTGCCATTGCTTACCTTTGCAGCCAAATTCAGGAGGCTATCCCTGCATTGGTCATTGATAATTTGTAATTCGTAATTGATTTTTATATATGTCCGGACAGCTTAAAGAAGTTCGTAACCGAATCAAGTCTATTCAATCTGGTCAGCAGATCACTAAAGCCATGAAAATGGTAAGTGCTGCTAAATTAAGACGTGCCCAGGACGCTATCATGCTGATGCGCCCTTACGCCGTGAAGCTCCAGGAAATGCTGCAGAACATCGTTTCCAACAGCGAAGGCAATATTGACACGCCACTGGCAGCACAGCGCCAGATTGAAAAGGTACTGATTGTGGTCATTACTTCAGACAGGGGTTTGTGCGGAGCCTTCAACTCCAACCTGATCAAAACAGCAAAACGCGTGATCCGCGAAAAGTATGCGGAGCAGTTTGAACAGGGCCAGGTTGAGATCTTACCAATTGGTAAAAAAGGATATGATCATTTTGTACAGAACGGTTATAAAGTAAATGACAGGTTCTGGCAGCTTTTTGGCAATCTTACTTTTGATCATGTGAAAGAAGCGGCTGCCGTAGCCCTGCAGGGTTTTATAAACGGTACTTACGATGCTGTTGAAATTGTTTACAGCGAATTCAAAAATGCCGCTACCCAGATATTTGTAGCAGAACAGTTCCTGCCGATTGCAAAAGTGGAAAGTACGGATAAAGGTGGTCTGAAAGCAGACTACATCTTTGAACCGGAAAAAGATACCCTGATTGCTGAACTGATGCCTAAAATACTGAACACCCAGTTCTTCAAAGCCATCCTGGATTCCCATGCTTCTGAGCACGGCGCCCGTATGACTGCGATGGACAAGGCTACAGAAAACGCCAGCGAATTGCTCCGTTCCCTGAAGATCTCTTACAACCGTGCCCGTCAGGCGGCCATCACCACCGAGCTGACAGAAATTGTGAGCGGTGCTGCGGCATTGGCGAACTAAGCTGTTGAAGGGTTTATTAACACTAAGTCAACAACTGAATTAATATTTTCAGATTAGGGTCAAAGACTGTATTTTCGGTCTTTGACCTTTTTTGTAAATCCACATCTCCTGTTTAACGTATGGAAATATCACAGATCATCCCGCACGTGGAAGCATTAATTTTTGCGGCCGACAGGCCGTTACCTTTGCTGGAAATAGTGGATCTGCTCAACAATGCTCTGGCTTTCCTGGAAGACCGCACCAACCTGGACCAGGTGGAAGCCGCTATGGAAGCCATCAGGGAAAAATACAGCTCTGAATTTTATGCTTTCGAAGTACGCAGCAGCGGGGGAGGCTACCAGTTCCTCACCAAAAAAGATTATTACCAGACAGTAGCCCAGCTCAACGGGGATAAGTTCCTGAAGCGCCTTTCTACAGCCGCCCTGGAAACCCTTGCCATTATCGCTTACCGGCAGCCGATTTCCAAAGGTGAAATTGAATATATCCGTGGGGTGAGCACCGATTATTCTATCCAGAAGCTCCTGGAAAAAGAACTGATCGTGATCACCGGCCGTAGCGAAGATCAGCCCGGAAAGCCTTTGCTGTATGCCGTTTCCCGCTCTTTTATGGACTATTTCGGGATCAGTTCCGTAGCAGACCTGCCCAAACTGAAGGAATTATTTGATGAGGAAATGGTGCAGCCTACGCTCATCAACGATGATACCGCCACCTTAGGGCGAGGGGAACACGGTACTCATACCGCCGAAACTGCCCATTCGCTGATGGTATCGGAAGACGGGGAGCTCCTGGACCCCGATCGTCAGCTGGAACAGCTCACATCGCCCGACGCAGAAGAGGAACCACCAGCTTCGGAGGATGAAGAAGTGGAACCGGACGATGAAATTGTTCGCTTTGATGATATTATTGAAGAGGTGAATGAAGAATTGGGGGAGGAAAGCGAAACCAGCCTGGCAGAAACAGATGAGGCAGATGAAGATAGTGAAGATGAAGACCCTTATGCCGTAAAAGATACAGCTTCCCGCGCCAATGATGAAGAAAGCGAAGACCCGGATGGTATTATTGAAGATATCATCTCCGGAAAAGAAGAAAAGGAAATAGAAGAAGCAGCAGAACAGGAGGAGGAAGAAGAAGAACAGGAGGAAAAAGAACAGGAGGAAGAAGAAGATGGTGACGAGGAACCTGAGAGCACAATGGAAGACGCCATTTTAGGAGAAAAATTACTGGAAATAAGCGGACCGGGCATAGAGTATGATGATGAGGAGGAGGAAGAGGAAGATGATGAAGATGAGGATGACGACGACTACGATGACGAAGATGATGAAGAAGACGAAGAAGACGATGATGATGAAAACAGCAAGAATTCCGGAAAATAAAAGCAATTCCAAATAAAAATAGCGGCTCAAAAGGCCGCTATTTTATTAAAAAAATCATTGTAATCATCATAATCCTGAGTCAGACAACCTCCGCGGCTATTACCCGCGCAAAAAGCCCGCTCAGCAGCTTATCTGCCTTACCCGCCACGGCAATAATTTCTTCTATGGAAACAGGGTGCAGGTTATCGGGATCGCATTCGTCTGTTACTACTGAAACAGCTGCACAGGGTAATTGCAGCTGGTTGGCCACAATTACTTCCGGTACGGTACTCATGCCTACCAGGTCAGCGCCAATCATGCGGAGAAAGCGGTATTCCGCCCTTGTTTCCAGGTTGGGCCCCATAACGGAAACGTATACACCTTTTTTTAACGTGGCACCCATTGAAGCGGCAGCGCTTTGCAGTTTGCTGCCCAGTTCCGGGTTGTAAGGGTGGCTCATATCCGGGAAGCGGGGACCATACGCAGGTGCGTTGAGGCCACGGAGGGGATTTTCCGGCTGCATATTAATATGATCATCCAGCAGTACCAGGTCGCCTTTTTTAAAATCGGGGTTCATACCGCCGGCGGCATTGCTGAGCAGCAGCTGTTGGATGCCCATTGCTTTCATGACGCGTACGGGGAAAGTGATCTGTTGCATCGTATAGCCTTCATAGTAATGAAAGCGGCCCTGCATAGCTATTACCGGTGTATTATCAATATGCCCGAGGATCAGGTGACCTTTATGCGATTCCACGGTGGATTCCGGGAAATGGGGGATCTGTTGGTAGGGAATGGAATGCGCTATTTTGATATGATTTACCAGTTCCCCGAGGCCGGTGCCTAATACTACGCCAATGCGCGGCTGTTCAAAGGAAAAGGATTGCAAATAGGTGGTAGCCGCAGCTATTTGTTGCAGTAACAGGTCCATGTGTTTGTTGAATTTGCTGCAAATTAATTCCCTTTGCGCGCAATCAGGTAAAACAGTGGTGGAAAATATCGTTTAAACCATAGCAGGATCTTTTCTTCCCGGGCAATCAGCACTATTTTTTTTCGTGTATGCATGGCCTTTAGGATCTTCCGGGCGCAGCGGTCAGCAGGAATACCGTTTGCCTGGCCGGGGTCCATTTTGCGGTAAGGTTCGCCGTTGGCGGTAATGGCGGAATAGGTGATAGGAGTGTGGATGCGTCCGGGGCAAACGATGGTGGTATATAAGCCGGGGATGGGTTGTTCTGTTTGCAGAGTTTCGAAATAGCCCTGTAATGCGTGTTTGGCGGCATTGTAGCCGGAGCGCCAGGGATATCCCATAAGTCCGGCCATACTGCTGATCACGATGATCTGTCCGCTGCCTGTTTGCCTGAAGTGTGGCAGCAGGGCTTTGGTGAGCATTACGGCGCCGAAGAAGTTCACTTCCATCAGCTGGCGGATGGCGGCTACGGAGGTATCTATCAGTTTGGAACGTTGTGTAACGCCGGCATTGTTAACAAGTACATCTATTTTCCCGAAAAACTGCAGGGCGCGTTGGGCGCCTTCATTTACCTGCGATTCGCTGGTGATGTCCATCAGGAGTATTTCGCAGTGGGGTGTATGCAGCAGGCATTGCAGGCGCACTGTTTCCAGGGCAGGCTGGTTCCGTGCGGCGAGGATCAGCCGGGCTTTTTCCTTTGCCAGCAAAAGCGCCAGCTCATGGCCTATACCCGAGCTGGCGCCTGTGATCAGTATTACTTTATCTGTAAAGTGCATTTAACCGGTGTTACGATTTTAAAGGCACCAGTCTGATGTTTTTCCATCTTACCTTGATACCGCCACCGGAATGGATCTGCAGGGCTATCTGGCCATTAGCTGCACCAATCTTTTCATCTTTCAGGGTGATCATTTCGTGGCCATTGAGCCAGGTGGTTACATTATCGCCCTGTACACGCACTTTCATGGTGTTCCATTCACCCATTTTCAGGTATTTTTCTTTTTCCTTGTCGGGTTGAATGAGCCATCCACGGCCATATGATTCGTAAATACCGCCGGTGTGCATATCAGGAGGGGCTACTTCTGCCTGCCAGCCGGTAATTTTGGTGCCTTCCAGTGAAGAGTGGAAGAATACGCCGCTATTGCCGTTGGCTTCCTGTTTGAATTGCACGGTTAGCTCAAAATCCTTGTACTGCCCATCGGTGGCCAGGTAGCCATATTCTTTATCCGGGCCGCTTTCGCATATCAGTTCACCATTTTCCACATACCATTTCTCTGTACCGTATACTTTCCAGCCATCGAGATTTTTACCATTGAATAAAGACTGTGCTTTTTGGGCAAAGGCACTGCCGGTTCCCAGTAACAGGGCGGCTCCAAGTAGACAATTGAAAAAGGTTTTTTTCATAACACTGCTAAAGTTTAGTGATTGTTCTGTAAAAAAAAGTCCCCCGGGTAAACCGGAGGACTCCAATATAAGTTCAAATTCCTGAATTATTAAATCAGAAAACTATCTTGCTATATTCACTGCTCTTTTTTCACGGATCACAGTTACTTTAATCTGACCGGGATACTGCATTTCTGTTTGTATCTTATTGGCGATTTCGAAAGAGAGGCGATCAGCGTCTCCATCGGATACTTTATCGCTTTCTACGATAATACGCAGTTCCCTGCCGGCCTGGATAGCATAGGCTTTTTCCACACCATCGTGGGCAAGTGCCAGGTTTTCCAGGTCTTTGATACGTTGCAGGTAGCTCTGCATGATTTCGCGGCGTGCGCCGGGGCGTGCACCACTGATAGCATCGCAGGCCTGAACGATGGGAGAAATCACATATTGCATTTCCATTTCATCGTGGTGGGCACCGATAGCATTTACCACGGCGGCGTGTTCCCCATATTTTTCAGCGAGCTTGGCGCCGAGGAGGGCGTGGCTCAGTTCAGTTTCTTCATCAGGTACTTTACCTATATCGTGCAGCAATCCCGCACGTTTGGCTAATTTGGGGTTCAGTCCCAGTTCTGCTGCCATTACCCCGCAGAGGTTAGCGGTTTCTTTGGAGTGCATGAGCAGGTTCTGGCCATAGGAAGAGCGGAAGCGCATTTTACCTACCAGGCGTACCAGTTCTTTATGCAGGCCGTGGATACCCAGTTCAATTACGGTTCTTTCACCGATATCCATTACCTGTTCTTCCAGTTGTTTCTTGGTTTTTTCCACCACTTCCTCGATACGTGCAGGGTGGATACGTCCGTCCTGTACCAGGCGTTGCAGCGATAAGCGTGCAATTTCACGGCGCAGCGGGTCAAAGGAAGATAATACGATGGCTTCGGGGGTATCATCCACGATGAGGTCTACACCGGTAGCCGCTTCAATGGCGCGGATGTTACGGCCTTCACGGCCAATGATCTGGCCTTTGATCTCGTCGCTTTCCAGGGTAAATACAGTGATGGTATTTTCAATGGTTTGCTCTGCGGCAGTACGTTGAATGGATTGGATGATGATCTTCTTGGCTTCCTTGTTCGCTTTTAACTTGGCGTCTTCAATAATTTCCTGGATATGAGAGAGGGCCTGTGAGCGGGCTTCTTCTTTTAAGCTCTCTACCAGTTGGTGCTTCGCTTCTTCTGCTGTTAAGCCGGCCACTTTTTCGAGGCGGCGGATATGTTCTTCCTGGTGTTTTTCCAGTTCGGTGCGTTTGATGGTCACCAGTTCCATCTGACGGTTCAGGGTTTCCTTGATAGCGTCATTTTCGTTTAATTGCTTCTGGATTTGCTCATTTTTCTGGTTTAATGCCTGTTCCTTCTGTTTGATACGGTTTTCCGATTCTCCCAGTTTCTGGTTACGCTGCAATACGTCTTTCTCGTATTCACTTTTTAGTTGCAGGTATTTTTCTTTGGCTTCCAGTAATCTGTCTTTCTTAAGATTCTCTGCACTGATCTGTGCATCTGCAATGATTTTCTTAGCCTGTAGTTCAGCTTCATCTATCTTATGCTGCGTATTTTTGGCAAAAATCACCTTACCTAGCACAATCCCAATGATCAATGCCACTACTGCAGCTATTGTCGTGATAAGTGTAACATCCATATGAATTATTTATACTTGATTTATGTAGTATTCTCCTACCCATATCGCTGCTAAAACACGACAGGGGCGAGAACTGACCCGCGAAAATACAAAAAAATAGCAGTTAAAGCGTCTTTGATACGTGATAATTAACCAATTAGCTAATTCATTGTTAAGCAATGGGTAACGTGATCAACCCAATGCCTGGTTGATAATTTCTTCCAGCTTTTCCAGCTTCTCCTGCAAAAAAGGTGCAGTGCTAGCCTGGGCTTTACCGCCGCTGGTTACAGGATGTGTGGCGTACATGATAAGGGCCATAGCAATATAGTCCTGCAGGTCTTTCCCTGCATATGCTGTTTTAAAATCGACGATCTTCTCATTCACTTCTTTCATAATACGACGTACTTCCGCTTCTTCTTCCGGTTTGATCTTGATCCGGTAAGAGCGGTCGGCTACTATGATATTAACGGGAATGAGTTGCTCCATGATGTATGATTTTAGGTTAGCTGTTCAGCAAAGCAATGCAGCGGTCAATTTCTTTAATGTAATCATTGATCTTGCCGCGGATCTCTTTTTTGAACGCTTCATCTTCTGCTATGGTGGTAGTGGTGCCCTGGGCAGTAGATGCAATTTTCATCAGTTGCAGTCTTTCTTCCAGTCCCTGTACCGCCTGTTGCTGCCGTTGCAGCTCCTGTTGCTGTATGCTTACTTCTTCTTTCAGCAATGCATTCTCGGCCTGCACCTGCTGGAGTTTTTTGACCAGCAGGTGCAATCTTTCTTCTACACGTTGAATGTATTGCTCCAGAACCATTTCAATATACTTATTTTCTTATCTCCGCCTGTAACTGTGTTTCAAACGTTTTGATAAGTTTGTCCATTACACCATCAATTTCCTTATCTGTAAGTGTTTTCTGAGGGTCCAGGAAGGTAAAGCTCACGGCGTACGACTTCTTATTAGCCCCCAGTTTTTCACTCTCAAATACATCGAACAGGTTTACCTGTTGTAACAGGCCGGATTTCACGCTGCGAGCTGCTGATTCCACTGCGGCAAATTTTACCTGTTTATCAAGCACCAACGCCAGGTCTCTCCGTACTGCCTGGAATTTCGGTATTTCCTTGTAAAAGTTATCACTTTTTTGCAAGAGTCCCAGTATTTTATCCCAGTTGAAGGTAGCATACCATACCGGCTGGCGGATATCAAACTGCTTCAATTTAGCCGTGGGCACGCCTCCCAGTGTAACTACCACCTGGTTTTTTACCTTGATGTCCCACGACGGCTGCAGGCCCGGTTCAGTGCTTTCTGCCCAGGTGAACTGCTTATAGCCCAGTTGCTGCAGGATATTGATCACAAATCCTTTCAGGAAATAGAAGTCGACCGGACTGGATTTGTGCATCCAGGTTTCCGCTGTTTTTTTACCGGTGAGATATAGTACAAGGTGATTATTTTCACCATAGCCTTTTTCCAGCACACGGTAGGTTTTACCGAATTCGAAGAAAAGGAGGTCTTCGTTTTTGCGGTTCAGGTTATGGGCAACGCTTTCCAGGCCGGTTTCCAGCATGGAAGGGCGCATGATATCCAGTTCCACGGTAAGGCTGTTCATCATTTTTACCGCATGTTCCAGCACCTCCGGTGTATAGTATTTACTGTTGGTGATAGAGTTGGTGAATATTTCGTTGAACCCGTTACCGGCAAGATAATCAGCAACTTTCTCCTTCACCCTTTCGGCATCCGGCTGGGCGGAGAGGGCCGGGGAGATGGTAATTTTAGACGGGATCTCAATATTATCAAGTCCGTCGATCCGCATTACTTCTTCCACCAGATCGGCCGGCAGGCTGATATCCGGTTTACTGAAGGGCACGGCTACACGCAGACCTTCCTCGGTTTCGGACAGGATATCGAAGCCCAGGCTGCGCAGGATATTTTTGATCCTGGTGTCAGGATAATTGCCACCACTGAGTTTACGGATATAGCTATACGTAGTTTCCACCTGTGTTTTTACTTTAACAGAGGGATACAAATCAATGATCTCAGAAGCTGCTTTACCGCCGCTGAGCTCACAGATGAGATCAGCCGCGCGTTGAAGGGCAAACACCACATTGGAAATATCCACCCCTTTTTCAAAACGGGTGGCGGCATCAGTCCTCAGCCCGTGCCGGAAAGAGGTAGTACGGATCCCGCCTGCACTGAAAAAGGCGCTTTCCAGGAAAATATTATGGGTGGCATCTGTCACACCGGAGTACAATCCGCCAAATACGCCTGCTATGCACATGCCTTCGCCTGCGCCGTTGCAGATCATCAGGTCGGTAGCCTCCAGTTTCCTTTCTTTTTCATCCAGTGTAACAAAGGGAGTGCCCTGCGGCAGGTTTTTCACCACTATGGCATTGCCTTTTACAGCCGCAGCATCAAAAGCGTGCAGGGGCTGGCCGGTTTCATGCAAAATGAAGTTGGTGATATCCACAATGTTGTTGATAGGGCGAACGCCGATGGCGGTGAGCCTGGCTTTCAGCCATTCCGGGGATGGGGCCACCTGAACGCCGGTAATGGAAATACCGCTGTACCGGGGGCAGGCATCTGTGTTTTCGATGGTAACGCTGATGGCCAAAGGGGTATCTGCTTTAGGCAGGGCCTTTATTTCAGGCAGTTTTACCTGGTATTTATGTGTTTGTTCTATATTATTAAGGAAAGCGCAAACGTCTTTAGCCACGCCGATATGGCTCATGGCGTCCATACGGTTGGGGGTAAGCCCTATTTCGAAGATGTGATCCTGTGCGGGTTTAAACACTTCGCCGGCGGGAGTGCCCGGTTGCAGGGAGGCGTCGAGCACCAGTATGCCATCATGGCTGTTACCCAGGCCTATTTCGTCTTCCGCGCAAATCATTCCCTGGCTTTCTTCTCCACGGATCTTTGCTTTTTTCATGGTAAGCGGTTCGCCACCCAGTGGGTAGATGGTGGTACCAATGGGGGCCACCACTACTTTTTGCCCGGGGGCTACATTGGGAGCGCCGCAAACTATATGCAGGGGCTCACCGTTGCCGGTGTTAACGGTGGTGAGTTTCAGCTTGTCGGCGTTGGGGTGTTTTTCTGCCGTCAGTACTTCGCCGATCACTAATCCAGCCAGACTTCCCTTTACTGCCTCAAATTTCTCCAGGCTTTCCACCTCCAGTCCAATTCTGGTTAAAATGGTAGACAGTTCCTCCGGTGTAGGCTTTACCGGTAAATATTCACATAGCCAGTTGTATGAAATCGTCATTTATCTGCTCGGTTTATAAAGTGGCGTAAAGTTAACAACTAGAATTGATTTTCAGGCTTTGCGGCTTATCCACTTTGATTCTTTGGATTTAAAAACGCCATAGAACCGCCATGGTGCTGTATTTTTGCAGGATGTGGAAAATCTTTTCTCACAATGTGTGTGAATAATCAGACCTTTGCATGGGAATTTCCTGTGTTTTGGTGGATAACCATATTGCTGTCAGTGGACAACTGACATTTTGCTTGTGGATAACCTGTGTATGGGGCTTAATAAATTTAATAACGAAAGAGAGGGCATTAATCGGAAAAATGCCTTTACCTTAGTTTGCTCGGCTTGAAAAAGTTTACAATTTCTTAACGTAGCTATCGCCCTATAGAATGCGGGAAAATGCAGATATCGATTGTAAAAACAAAGGAAAGGCCCATTGACAGTAACCTTTTATTAACTTTTTTTAATACACTAACCATAAATGGATCTCAATCTTAAGAAGGACCGCAATGTGCGCAGAAAACCGTCCATTGATGTGTCATCCTTGGTGTATGGCAAGATACCACCACAGGCTAAAGAATTGGAAGAAGCTGTTTTGGGAGCCGTAATGCTGGAAAAAGGTGCATTCGACACCGTTATAGAGATATTGAAGGGAGAGTGTTTTTATGTAGAAGCACACCAGATTATTTTTAGTGCCATGACCCGCCTGGCGGGTAAGTCGATGCCGGTGGATATCCTCACCGTTACAGAAGAGCTGAAATCGATGGGCTTACTGGAACAGATCGGCGGACCATTTACCGTTATGAAGCTCACCAACATGGTGGTGTCTTCCGCAAATATTGAAGCGCATGCCCGTATCATCCTCCAGAAATTTATTCAAAGGGAACTGATCCGCATTTCAGGGGAAATCCTGACAGAGTCTTATGAAGACACGGCGGATGTGTTTGACCTGCTGGACAGCGCGGAATCAAAACTATTTGAAGTCACGAATAATCACCTCCGTAAAAACTACGATTCCATCGACCGTGTACTGGTGAACACCATGAAGCGTATCGAGGACCTGCGGAATAAAGGAGATGATATCACCGGGGTACCTTCCGGGTTCCCATCACTGGATAAGGTAACCTATGGCTGGCAGTCTACGGATCTGATCATCATAGCTGCCCGTCCGTCGGTAGGTAAAACCGCTTTTGCGCTGAACCTTGCGCGCAACGCCGCTCTTCACCCCCGCTTCCCGAAAGGGGCAGCGGTATTTTCCCTTGAAATGTCGTCCGGCCAGATCGTACAACGTATCCTCTCGGCCGAATCAGAAATAAAGCTGGAAAAGATTTCCCGTGGTAAGCTGGAAGAATATGAAATGAAGAAGCTGATGACCCATGGTATTGAACGCCTGGCCAAAGCCCCCATCTTCATTGACGATACCCCGGCCCTCAACATCTTTGAGCTGCGGGCCAAATGCCGCAGGCTGGTGCATAACCACGGTGTAGGTGTTATCATCATCGACTACCTCCAGCTCATGAGCGGCAGTGGCGATGGTAAAGGATCCAACCGTGAACAGGAGATCAGTAAAATTTCCCGCGATCTGAAAGGACTGGCAAAAGAGCTTCAGGTTCCGGTAATCGCCCTCTCGCAGCTGAGCCGTGATGTGGAAAAGCGTAAAGACGGTAATAAAATGCCCCAGCTGAGCGATCTCCGTGAATCGGGCGCCATCGAGCAGGATGCGGACATGGTAATGTTCCTGTACCGACCTGAATATTATGAAATCAATACCAATGAAATGGGCGAATCCAATAAAGGTGAAACCCACGTTCGTATAGCCAAGCACCGTAATGGTCAGCTGGATACTATCAAACTCAGGGCTGTACTGGAATACCAGCGCTTTGAAGATGATGGCAGCCTGGAAAACCCCGGCGGAGGCAGTCCATTCGCAGGAATCAACCGTCCGCAGCAGGGCGGAGGCAGCAACGACGAAGCGAAGCTGTATATCCAGAAGGGATCCAAGATGAATGACATGAACTTCGATGAAGGATTTGAAGATGCACCATTTTAGCGCATAAAAAAGATATTGCTAAAGGCCGGCATCGAGAAGATCGCCGGCCTTTTTTATACGCGCGCGGATTTTGTCTTGGAACACTGATTACGCTGATTATGATGATTTCGCTGATGTTTTTTTAAAGTCTTTTAGAACTAAATCAGCAGCTATTTTTTTGAACACTGATATGATGACTACGCTGATTTTTTTTAGAATCTTTTAGAACTAACTCAGCAACTATTTTTTGGAACACTGATATAATGATTTCACGGATTTTTTTTAATCTTTAAAACTAATTCAGCAGCTATTTTAAAGATCTTAAAAGGTGTTTCTTAAATTAAAAAAAACATCAGCGAAATCATCATAATCAGCGTAATCAGTGTTCCAAGACAAAATTCGCGCTTAATACCAGAGCAATCAATGAAACAGCTGTATTTAAAGTACAAAGGACACTACAAAGACAATTTCAGTTTAGCCTATCCAGTAGTTATATCCCAGTTGGGACACACGTTAGTAGCATTATCGGATAGTATTATCATTGGTCATACCGGGAAGGTACCGCTGGCAGCGGTATCACTGGGTAATGGTTTGTTCTCCATATTTATGGTGGCGGGTATAGGTATGTCTTATGGCCTTACTCCGTTGATTGCACAGGAAAACGGGCGTGGCAATAAAGGCGCCATCGGGCATTTATTGAGTCATAGTCTCATTATTAATATGGTAGTGGGCGTGCTGTTGTCGGCTGTAATTTATGTAGGCAGCGGCCATTTATCTTTCCTGCACCAGGAGGGGGATGTGGCGGACCAGGCGAGGCCTTTCCTGCGTTTCCTGGGCTTTTCCTTTATCCCGCTGATGCTTTTCCTTTCCTTCAAACAATTTGCGGAAGGGCTGGGCTTTACACGACAGGCCATGAACATCAGTATTATCGGGAATGTGCTCAATATCCTGATAGGGATCACCCTGGTGTACGGCTTGTTCGGCCTTCCCCGCATGGGCGTGATCGGCGTGGGGATTGCCACCTTTACAGACCGCCTGGTTATGGGGATCACCATGGCCATTTATGTGTTGCGTGCGCCCCGTTTTAAACCCTACCTGCAATCGTTCGGGTTTAAAAACCTGCAGGCGGCTGCCATTAAAAAGATCCTGGGCATAGGTACGCCGGTGGCCATGCAATATCTTTTTGAAGTAAGCGCTTTCAGCGGCGCCGCCGTAATGGTAGGCTGGATGGGCGCTGCGGAACTGGCCGCCCACCAGATAGCATTGAGCCTTGCTGCAATGACCTATATGATGGCCAGCGGTATCTCTGCCGCAGCCGGTATTAAAAGCGGCAATAATTTCGGGAAGAAAGATTTCCGGGAATTACGTTTGTCTGCCATAGCCAGTTATCATATGGTGCTGTTGCTGATGGGAGGCGCTGCTTTGTTGTTTACATTGGGTAACCGTCTGTTGCCATCTTTCTATATCCAGGATCCGCAGGTGATTGTGATCGCTTCCCGTTTACTGATCATTGCTGCGTTTTTCCAGTTGTTTGATGGTATGCAGGTAGTGGGACTTGGTATCCTGCGCGGTCTGGGCGATGTGCGTATCCCTACCGTGATCACCTTGCTGGCCTACTGGGTGCTGGGTATTCCTTTGGGTTACCTGTTGGGCATCAAACTGGGCTATGGTGTGGAAGGCGTATGGTGGGCGCTGCTGCTGGGCTTACTGGTGGCTTCCCTGCTGTTGTTCGCACGGTTCCAGATCAAAACAAAGAAACTGTAACGCGGATATCAGTCTTCCTATATTATCTTCGCAGGTCAGGAGAATTAAAACCACCATATGTCAGTTTTTTATGCGCCGGAAATACAGCCGGATGCCACAGCATATACTATGAACGAGGATACATCCAAGTATTGTATCCAGGTGCTTCGTCATGAAAAGGGCGATGAGGTGATACTGGCAGATGGGCGGGGCCATAAATTTACCGCGGTGATCACCGATGATAACCGTAAGAAATGTGTAGTAAAGATATTATCATACGAAATGGTGCCTGTTCCTGCCAGGGCGTTGCGGATCGCTATCTCTTTCACGAAAAACGCGTCGCGTATAGAATGGTTCCTGGAGAAGGCTACGGAGATCGGTATTCAGACCATTATCCCGTTGGTGACCCAGCGTACGGAGAAAGAAAAGATAAAACCGGAACGGCTGCAGAATATCCTTGTATCAGCTATGCTGCAGTCGCAGCAGTTTTATTTACCGGAGCTGCAGGAGCCGCAGGCGTTTGATAAACTGGTGAAGAATAATAAAGACCCGCAACGGTTTGTTGCGCATTGTTTGCCGGAGCAGAAGACCCCGTTGCAACAGGTGATGCAGCCCGGGAAAGATACAATTATACTGATAGGACCGGAGGGGGATTTTACATCGGAAGAAATAAAACTGGCGCTGGAAGAAGGTTTTGTTCCGGTATCACTGGGCGATACCCGCCTGCGTACAGAAACGGCGGGTATGGTGGCGGTAACGCTGATGAATGCCGGTTACTGACGTAAGCCGGCGCAGATCTTTTTCACAATAGTTGGGCCTTCATAAATAAAGCCGGTATAAACCTGTACCAGTGCGGCCCCTGCATCCAGCTTTTCCTGTGCGTCTTCAGCAGTGAAAATACCGCCCACTGCAATAATAGGAATACTGCCCTGGCTATGGGTATGAATATAGCGGATCACTTCTGTTGCTTTCTTTTTTACAGGCAGGCCGCTGAGCCCACCGGCGCCGATATCATTCACTTCCGCAGCAGGTGTTTTTAATCCTGCCCTGCTGATGGTGGTGTTGGTAGCTACAATACCTGCCAGCTTAGTTTCCTTTACAATTTCAATGATATCATCCAGCTGTTCGGTAGTAAGATCCGGTGCTATTTTAAGTAAGATGGGTTTGGGTTTTATTTTCTGTGCATTCAATACCTGCAGGTGATGCAACAGTTGTTTTAACGGCTCTTTTTCCTGCAAGGCGCGGAGGTTTGGCGTGTTGGGAGAACTTACGTTCACCACAAAATAATCTACGCCATCGTATAGTGCATGAAAGCACTTTTCATAATCGCTTACTGCTTCTTCATTCGGGGTCAGTTTATTTTTCCCGATGTTGCCACCTACGATAATATTGGATTTTTTGCGTTGCAGCCTTTTTGCGGCGGCTACGGCGCCTTCGTTGTTAAAGCCCATACGGTTAATAAGGGCCTTATCTTCCGGCAGGCGGAACAACCGTGGTTGCTCATTTCCCGGCTGGGGCAGCGGCGTTACAGTACCTATCTCCACAAAACCAAAACCGAGGCAGGTAAGTTCATCAATATACTTTGCATCCTTATCGAAACCAGCCGCCAGTCCTACCGGGTTAGAAAATTTAAGCCCGAATACTTCGCGTTCCATGCCCGGGGTTTTAACGCCGCAAAAGGCATTCAGGATATTTTTTCCCAGTGGTAACGAATAAACTGTCTTAATACCACGCATTACGCTATGGTGAATACTTTCCGGCGGATAGCGGAAGAGGAATTTTTTGATCAGGTTGTACATTGCGGGGACAAAGATAAGCATTACCCGGTTGGGAGCAAGAAGGGAGGCGAATTTTGTGCATGCAGGTGCAAGAACAAAATTCGCGCAAGTAAAAATCCTTCCTATATTTGCCCTTCATCATGCTCGAGCTCCAGACATTTGAAGCATTATTTAAGGAAAACCATGCTCATTGCCTGGCCTTTGCCACCCACTACACCGGGGATTCCCATGTAGCGGAGGAGATAGTACAACAGGTATTCCTGCGTTTGTGGGAAAAAAGGGATACTATCACTATTACCGGGCCGGTAAAAGCATATTTGTTTTCTGCCATTCGTAATACCGCCATCAGCCAGTGGCGCAAGGATGTTGTGCGTTCTGAAAAGGAGAACGGGTACGGGAAGAGCAAAGAGGTCACTGTTGGTGCAGGCGAAGAAATAAAAGAGCTGGAACGGCTGTACCGGCAGGCACTGGAAAGGTTGCCGGAGCGCTGTCGCGAAGTATTTATCCTCAGCCGCCAGCAGCATATGAAATATGCAGAAATAGCGGAGGCAATGAATATCTCCGTAAAAACGGTGGAAAACCAGATGGGCAAAGCATTGAAGATCCTCCATGAGGAATTGAAAGAGTACCTGCCATTGCTGACAGGGTTCCTGTTTTGAAAATATTTCCGGGCGCATAGGGGCATCGTTATTTCCCGCGCGTCTTATTAATATATTACCGCCCCAGGGCGACGACTGTAAAAACTTACAACAACAGATGACACCATCTTTTCCTAACGAGGCACTGCCCGACGAGGCGCTGTACACCTTGCTCTGCAAGTATCTGCTTGATGAAGCGGACGCGGAGGAGCGTGCGTGGGTGGAAGAATGGAAGGAAAGGGATCCAGGTAATATGGCCCTGCTGGTATCGTTGGGAAAGGTGCTCGATACAGCTGCCGCCAATGAAAAAACGGTGGCTGCAGATACCGGCTACGCCTGGTCCCAGCTCAGGGAAAAAATAGATGACAAGCCGGCACTGATCGCCATTAAGCCCAAACCACGTTTTACCTGGCTGAAAGTGGCCGCTGTATTACTGGTGGCTTTGGGTACAGGATGGTGGTTCCTCACACGCAGCAAGCCGGAACAGGTATACGCCGGCCCCATAAGCGCAGTTTTAAGCGATGGAAGCCAGGTGCAGCTGTCAGGCGGTGCGAAGCTGGCGCTTGCAAAGGGCTTCAGCAGCAATAACCGGAAAGTAACACTTACCGGTGCTGCCAGTTTTGATGTACACGGCAGCGCGGAAAACCCGTTTGTGATCATCCTCGGGCATAATGAAGTAAAAGTGCTGGGCACCCGGTTTATGATCAACTATGAACCTGGCGCCGCCACCCTGAAAGTGCATGTAAGCAGTGGAAAAGTAATGGTGATCAATCATGATAAGAAAGACAGCGTATTGCTTACCGATGGTATGTTGCTGCAGAGCGATGATAACAGGCCTTCTTTCCGTATCGCATCTCATGTAACTGATATGGGTAAAAGGTCATTGTCTTTTCATGATACGCCGCTGGAAGAAGTATTGCATACTATTACCGAAATATATGATATCAAAGTGGAAGTAATGGATACCGACCTGCTGAAACTCCCGGTACGGGCTAACTTCACGGATGAGTCGACAGAAGAGGTGATGAAATCGCTGGCACTTATGCTGAATGCTTCATATGAAAAAGTAAACGACCGTCAATACAAATTAAAATAGGTTTTAGTCCTCAGCTAGAGCTGTAGTCACACTTTCAATTTAGCTATATTATGTCGTTAGCCTTAAAACTGCTGACGGGAATATTGATATTAAGTTTTCCCCTCTCTGCTTTTGGGTGGGACTGGCAAACAAGAGTAACGGTAGTAGTAAAAGATCAGCCCATTGAGGCAGTATGTGGATTATTGGAAAAAGAATATGGTATTCATTTTTCATACAGCAGGGAACTTGTTAACCTGTCACGGAAAGTTACCTTAACCATCCATCAGCAACGTCTTAAAAAGGTACTGGATGAACTGTTTGCCCCCGATGATATCCGGTTTGCCCGTGTAGGCGAACAGGTTGTGCTATCGCCTGTGCAACGCAGCAGCCGTACCATCAGCGGCTTTGTCAAAGATGCGGTAAGTGGTGAGAACCTGATCGGCGCCACGGTATATTCGCCTGTGCTCAAACAGGGCACTACTGCCAACCAGTATGGATTTTATAGTTTAACCACGGTAAAAGATACCAACAGCCTCGTGATTTCTTACATAGGTTACCAGCCTTTCGTGCAAAAGGTTGCTGCAAAAGGTAACCAGATGATCAATATTCACCTGCAGCCCCTGGGTAGTTTAAAGGAAGTGGTGATCAGCGCAAAGGAAAGTGTAAAATTGCAGGAGCAGACCCAGATGAGCAAGGTAAACCTGAACACTTCTGAGCTGCAGGCCATGCCCCGCTTACTCGGAGAAGTGGATGTGATGCGCACGCTGCAATCGCTGCCAGGTGTGAGTGGTGGTGCCGATGGAGCCGGTGGCCTGTATGTACGGGGCGGCGGCCCTGATCAGAACCTGGTATTGATAGATGGTTCCCCGGTATTTAATTTCTCACATTTTTTTGGGGTATACTCCCTGCTGAACGCCAACGTGGTAAAAACAACCGATCTGTATAAAGGCGCCTTCCCCGCGCGTTTCGGCGGCAGGATCTCTTCCGTGGTGGATATTGCCATGAAAGAAGGCGATATGAAAAACTATCACGGAGATGCATCTATAGGGCTGATCGCCGCCAAGTTTAATATAGAAGGACCTATTGTAAAAGATAAAACCTCGTTCATGTTATCTGCCCGCCGCTCATATCCTGATCTCTTTATAAATGCAGCTTTTCAGGTAGATAATACACTGGGCTCCGGTGGCAATTTCCAGGCTTTCTTTTATGATATCAACGCGAAGGTGAATCATATTTTTTCCTCCAAAGATCGCCTGTTCCTCAGCTTTTACCAGGGAGAAGATAACCTGTTACTTAAACAAACGGTGGATGATACTTCATATGCCAGTAACCCATCGAAGTATGTTGGTGAGAAAATGAAATTTCATGTGGGCTGGGGCAATACCATTGCGGCTATACGGTGGAACCACATCTATGGGCCCAAACTGTTTTCCAATATCACGCTGAATTATTCGCAGTACAAATTTTTCACGGAGTTGGAACATAAATATACGCTGGCAGCTTCCGGCGAAAAGTCGGATGTATATGGAAGATACAGTTCGCGTATGGCCAACAGCGGCGGGCGCGTAGATTTTGATTACCGGCCTGATCCCCGCCACTCTATCCGTTTCGGAGCCATCTCCACTATGCATAATTTCAAGCCGGGGAGCTCCGTATTTGAAGATAAAGACAGCCATGTTACACCCCTGGATACGCTGGATGAATCGCCGGGAGTAACCGGCCTGGAATTGTCGTTGTACGCAGAAGACAACTGGCAGATCAAGCCAGACCTTTATGCAAGCATCGGTTTGCATGCGTCGGGGTTCCTGGTGGAAGGCCGTTCTTACTATTCGCTGCAACCCAGGCTGGGACTGCGTTATCTGCTTCCGCGCAACTGGGCGGTAAAGGCGGCATACACGCATATGAACCAGTATATCCATTTACTTTCCAGTAACGGTACCTCATTACCTACCGATATATGGGTGCCTTCCACGCAGAATGTGGCGCCTATGTTTTCGAAACAGATAGCTGCCGGTGTGGCAAAAACAACGGCTAACCTGAAGTATGAATTTTCATTAGAGGGATACTTCAAATCCATGCACAACATGATTGAAAATAAGGAGAGCAACAGCATCCTTGCCCCGGTTGAAACGCGCTGGGATGAAAACGTAACAGTAGGTAAAGGCTGGAGTTATGGTGCAGAGCTGATGCTACAGAAAAAAAAAGGAAACACCACCGGATGGGTGGGGTATACGCTGGCCTGGTCTACCCGGCGGTTTCCGGGTATAAACAACGGGGAAATTTATCCTTACAGGTACGATACACGCCACGATATTGAACTGGTATTGGTGCAGCAACTGGGGCCGCACTGGGAGTTTTCCGCTTCCTGGCATTTTAACAGCGGAATGCCGTTTACCTTGCCTGTATCGGGGTATGCAGGCACAGATGGCGCCTCGCCCTGGGAGCCCGGCACAGGTAATACGGGCATCGACCGGTACGATAACCGGAACAATTACCGGGGAGCAGCCGTACACCGGCTGGATGTAGGCATTACATGGAGCAGGCAGAAAAAGCGGTGGACCAGGAGCTGGAACCTGAGCGTGTTTAACGTATACAACCGGAAGAACCCATATTACTATTATATCAGTGCAGATCCTGTGCAACAGCAGCGTTATTTGTCTAAAGTAACTATTCTGCCCATATTGCCCAGTATCACTTATGCGATTAAGTTTTAAAGAGATTTGTATGAAGCAGTTTTTCGTAGGTGCGATCGGGTTATCCATGCTGTTAAGCGCATGTGAAAAAAGAGAAGAGATCAGTTTGCCTTATGAAGGCGATAAAATTGTAGTGAACACGCTGATACAACCGGATAGCGTGGTGTATATCCGTGTAACGCGCAGCGTGCCTTCCAGCGTGTATGACGATGCCGGGTATAAAGATATTCCCGGCGCCGCTGTGACCCTTACGGCCGGCGATGAGTCTGTATGGCCCCTGCAAACACAGGTAATAAAAGGGCTTTCTTATTATGTGTCGGACCGGAAAGCGGTACTGGGGCTGCAATACAAAGTAGCGGTAACGGCTCCTGGCCTGCAGCCGGTAACAGGCGCCGACACGCTGCCGGCGGCGCCACTGGCCTATAATGCCGGCGCACAGCGCAGCAGCAGCCGGGTAGAGTTTACCTTGAAAGATCATCCCTCCTCAGCGGATTACTACCGGGTAAGGATCTATATGACCGATGCCGCCACCGGCCGGGGTACATTCCTGTTGTTCAGGCTGGACCCCGCCTTCAATAACAGCCTGGCCGATTTCTTCTCCAAAGGCAATTACAACAGCCTTATCATGAATGATAAACGCTTCAATGGAAAACAGGTAACCTTTGTTTTGCAAACAGAGGAGCCTATCATGAATGCCGGTGAAATGACAGTGGAAGTAAGTGCGCTCACCTATGGCACTTACCAGTATCTCAATACACTCTTCGCACAGCGGGAATCCGGTAATGTTATTACCGGTTCGCCTGTAAGGGTATTCAGTAATGTTACAAATGGCTATGGTATTGTAGGAGGCATCAATACCCGGAAGATGGTGTTTAAAATAGAGTAACAGCCGGTTTAAAAATAAAGCCCCCTTCTCTCAATGATATTTGTAAATAAGATAATATCACAGTAAAGGCCTTCTTTGTTTATAGAAAGAAGTATGCTTTAAGCGTTTTCTCCCCTTATATTAATACTTCGCTATATTTTTGTTACCCCGTTCTTTCTTTTAAAAACCTCCCTATTTTTAGGATATATATTTTTGTATGCCTGAACAATTCCCCGTTGATCTTATTCATCGGCTACGTACTGGTGATTTTAAACTATTTGAGCTGATTTTCAATACTTACTGGGAAGAACTGTATGCCTACGCAGCTAAAGTAACAGGTAGTGAAGAGGATGCACAGGACATCATACAGGACTTGTTCACCAGTATCTGGGAGCGCCGGCAGCAGCTGGAGCTGCATACCCATGTCCGTTATTACCTGTTTAGCGCTGTGAGGAAGCAGATCCTCCGTAAGTTCCGCGATGACGGATTAAAAGAAAAACACCTGGAAAAATTTGTTACCCATAGCGAGCTGCGCTCAGAGCTTACTCTTAATACCCTGATCCATAAAGACATCCTGAACCAGCTGCAGCAGGATCTTCAGCATTTACCTGAAAAAGAAAGACAGGTATTTGAGTGGTACCATTTTGATGAGCTGAGCATCCGGGAAATAGCCATGATGCATGGTACGGCCGAGCAAACGGTACGTAACCAGCTGGGAAATGCCTATAAGAAAGCCCGGCCGTTGCTGAATCGCCTGTTAATGTTCCTATGATTTTCTCCTCCCGTATTACCATAATGTTAAGCCGTTAATCCCAATAGTTAAAAAGGGTGGTTTGTGGAACTTATTCATAAAACACCACACCTTGATCCGATCAAAAATAAATGCACTCATCAGCAAATATCTGGATAGCAAAGCTACCCCGGAAGAAGAGCATTTGCTTGACAGCTGGCTGGATGTACTGGCGAAAGATGCTGGTCCGGTAAATGAGCAGGATGCACGCAGCAGGGAACAGCTGCGTCGCAGCATTTTAAAGGTCATAAAAGAGCGTACAGGTCAACCTGCTACTATCCATACCCTGTGGAGGAAAATAGCCGCTGCTGCGGCTGTATTGCTGGTAATGGGCATAGGCGGCTGGTGGGTAATGAATAACCGGGCGGCACAAAAAGTAGCGTGGCTGGAATTGCATACAGCCATTGGGGAAAAGAAAATGTTGTTGCTGCCGGACAGTAGCTGTATCTGGCTGGGGGCCAATGCCATACTGAAATACCCCGATCATTTTACGGGCGACCGGCAGGTGCAGCTGGTAACAGGAGAAGCTTTTTTTGATATAGCACCGGCTCCGGGCCACCCGTTCAGCGTTATTACCGACAGTTTACAGGTGCAGGTACTGGGCACCTCGTTCCATATCAGGGCCTATCCTCAGCAGTTGCTGGAAATAGGTGTGAGCACGGGGAAAGTAAGCGTTCACAAAGGAGGCCAGGTAATGGGCATCTTAACCGCTAATCAGCTGTTGCAGGTTAACAGGAATAACTATACTTTCTCCAGGCTGTCGGTATCTTCGCCGGATATCAATGGCTGGAAGCAGGATAAAATTGTGTTCGATAATATGCCGGTGGAAGATGTCTTAATGTTACTGGAAAATTATTACCCGGTGAAGTTCCACGTTAAAAGGCCTGTTGACAGGCAAATTAGCGGATCGCTCAATATGCACTTAACGATTACGCAGATCATAAATGTAATGGAAGATCTTACGGATCATCAGCTGAAAATAACATCTGCCGGCGCAGGAAATTACTCTATAGACCAATAAATATTTATTCCCTGAACTGAAATTAAAACATCCGTTTATGAATGTACGTAGTATTCACTTGCGTACAAGGAGCTCTGTGAAACAGATTTTTCTTGTAGCGCTTATGCTGTCGCTATGCGGTAGCGTCATGTCCCAGCAGAAAACGGCCATTGTGCAGGAGCTGCACATTAATGCAGGCCCGCTTGCAGATGCGCTGAAACTGCTGCAGCAACAAAGCGGCGCCGATATTGTGTACGACGCAGCTTTATTAAAGAACCTGTCGGTGAAAACACAGGACTTCCGTTCACAGCCAATAGAGGAAGTGCTGCGTGCTTTGCTGAAGGGAAGCGGTTTCCAGTTCTCCGCAACGGAAGGCGTATACATCATTAAAAAGGAAAAAAGTAAAACCACTATCACCGGTAAGGTATCCGATGAAGAAACCGGTGTGGGCTTACCCGGTGTAAGCGTAATGGTAAAAGGAAACACACAGGGCAGTATCACTGATCCCAACGGGGCTTTTACCCTGCAGGCTGATAATACCGGCGATACCCTGCTATTTACTTCCCTGGGATATAAATCTACCCGTATAATTTTAAACGGGCAGCAACGGGTGGCTGTTAAACTAAAATCAGATGCCAGCCTGCTAAGCAGCGTGGTGGTAGTAGGATATGGCTCTACTACCAAAGGTGATCTTACCGGCGCGGTGTCGCATGTGGGCGCAGAGAATTTTAACACCGGTGTGTTCAGCTCACCGGAGCAGTTGCTGCAGGGAAAAGTGCCCGGCCTTAATATTACCCGCAGCGGTGATCCCAATGCCACACCAGCGGTGATCCTGCGTGGTCCTTCTACTTTCCGTGAAGGAGAGGCGCAGCAGCCTTTCTATGTAATTGATGGTGTTCCTGGCGCCAATATTCAATTGGTATCGCCTTCAGACATTGTATCGATGGATGTGCTGAAAGATGCGGCCTCCACGGCCATTTACGGCGCCCGCGCTGCCAATGGCGTGATCATGATCACCACCCGTCGCGCAAAACCCGGCCAAAGCTGGATCAGCTACAATGCCTATGTAGCCAGTGAGCGTATCTCCAATTCCATTGGCATGATGTCGAGCAGTGAGCTTACCAGATACCTGCAGGACAATGGAAAAACGATCACACCTGCATACGACGATAAAGCCAACAACAACTGGCAAAAACTGGTAACCCGCAATGGCTTGTCGCACAGCCACAACATCTCCTTCGGAGGCGGCAACGAAAAAACAGTATTCGACGGAAGCGTGAACTACCTGCAGAATAATGGCATCATGAAAACATCGTCACTGGAACGGCTAAACGTAAGAGCCAACCTGGAACAACGTGCTTTCAACGACCTGTTAAAACTGAACCTTTCTATCAGTAACAGTTTAAGCACACAGAACCAGATCCCTGAGCTGGTGTTTATGAACATGCTGAACTATATGCCTACCGTGAATATCTTTAACCCGGACGGCACTTATAAGGAGGACTTTTCACGTACCCGCAACTATCTGAACCCTGTGTCGCTGATAGATAATAACAGCGACCGTACCAAAAACAAGATCATGCTGGGAAATGCCCGCGCTGAACTGAAATTATTGCCAGGATTGCGTTATACCCTGAACGTATCCATGCAGGATGAACAGATCAACCGCGATATTTATAACAACCGTGCATCCGGCCTCGCACAGGGCGTTAAAGGAAGGGCTACCCGCAGCGCCTATACGAATTCAAGGAAAGTACTGGAAACTTATTTTAACTACGACCTGCTCACCGGGAAACATGACCTGCGCTTACTGGCCGGTTACTCCTGGCAGGAAGATCGCCGCGGCGACGGGTTCCAGACCTCCAACCAGGGATTTGTATCAGACGCCACACAAGGCGATAACCTCGGGCTGGGAAGCCCTGTGGATGGATTCCTGCCTAATTTTGGCACTACCCGTATCCAGACCCTGCGCTTTATCTCATTCTATGCAAGAGCCAATTACCAGTTCAATGAAAAATACCTGCTCACCGCTTCTGTGAGAAGGGACGGCTCTTCTGCCTTTGGCGCCAATAACCGCTGGGGCTATTTTCCCGCTATATCCGGCGCATGGAAAATCAATAAGGAAAGCTTCCTGTCCGGTGCTTCCTGGGTAGATGACCTGAAACTTCGTGCAGGCTATGGCGTTACTGGTAACTCCCTCGGGTTTGATCCGCTGATCGCTATTCTCCGGTATGACATCACCGGAAAATTCTATAACGATGGTAAACTGATAAATGGGATCGGCCCGGTACAGAATGATAACCCAGACCTGAAGTGGGAACGCACAGGTATGGCGAATATCGGGATCGACTTCAGTACACTGAAAGGCCGACTGGGACTGTCTTTAGATGTTTATGACAAGCGCACCACGGACCTGATCTATTCCTACAACGTGCCTACTACACAGTATTTTGTTCCTACCATGCTGGCTAACGTAGGATCTATGAGTAATAAAGGCATTGAGCTGCAGGTGAATGCAGTACCGGTGAAAACAGCGCATTTTACATGGACTTCCTCCGCCAACATTGCACATAACAAAAACAGGGTATTATCTCTCTCCAACGATATCTTCTCCGTAAAATACCTTGAAACTGCTGAACTGGGCGGTCGCGGACAATCCGGCAATAAATCACAACGGGTAGAAGCCGGTTATGCACTGGGCTCATTCTATCTGTGGCAGTACCTCGGTAAAAATGCCGATGGATTGTCGCAGTACCAGGGCTCCAAAGGAAACGTGATCACCGACCCTGCTTCCACCGACCGTGTATACAGCGGAGATGCACAACCTGCTTTCACTTATGGCTGGAGCAACAGCTTTACCTGGCGTAATTTTGATGCCAATATCTTTTTGCGCGGCGTATCGGGCAACAAGATACTGAATGCCACCCTGGCCAACCTGAATGCACCCAATGAGGCAGGAAGCATCAATATCCCGCAGTATTCACAGGGTGAATCGCCTAATGATACCAAAGCCTCTTTTATTTCTTCCCGGTTCCTGGAAAATGGCTCTTACCTGCGGCTGGATAATGCTACCATTGGTTACAGTATTCCAATGGAAAACAAGTATATCCGTAAACTGCGTTTATACGTTACCGGTAATAACCTTTTCGTGATCACGAACTATTCGGGAATTGATCCGGAAATCAATATGGGCGGACTTACACCTGGCATTGACAACAGCAATTTTTATCCAAAGACCCGTTCTTTCCTCTTTGGCTTAAATGCAACATTCTAAAAACTGACGGTTAAAAACAGCTACATGAAAAATATTTTTATCACTGGAATGACAATCGGTTTTACGTTACTTTCAGCAT
Organism: Chitinophaga polysaccharea; assembly: GCF_902150045.1. Lineage (GTDB taxonomy): Bacteria > Bacteroidota > Bacteroidia > Chitinophagales > Chitinophagaceae > Chitinophaga > Chitinophaga polysaccharea_A. The sequence continues at coordinate 1,578,472 of NZ_CABFVU010000001.1, read as the reverse complement.
GTACCAAGCTGGATGTGGATGTGGAATCCGAATACATAAAAGAAAATTTTCCTACCACGGCTGATGCATTCATCTCCGCCTCGGGGCCTATTTATACGCAGCTCAGCAGCGGTTATGCGGTGGATTACTGGCGTATGCAGGAACTGTCGACCGATGAGGCAATTATCCCTGCACGCGGCGGTAACTATGTAGATGGTGGTGTGTATATGCAGCTACACCGGCATTCGTGGACACAGGACCATATCACCGTGAAAAATGTATGGCAATGGGCTTTTGGCGGCGTAAATACCTGCAACCGCATTATCACGCTTTTTGAAAAGGCGCCCGACAGCGATTCTAAACCACGCGCCATAGCAGAAGCAAAAGCAATGCGTGCATTGTATTATTTCTACCTGATGGACCTGTATGCCAAAGTGCCCATCATTACTACCTTTGGAGATCCTACGCCACCGGAACAATCGACCCGTGAGCAGGTGTTTGATTTTATAGAGAAAGAGCTGAAAGATGTATTACCATTGCTGAGAGCTGAAACAGGACAGGTCACTTATTCCAAGCCTACCAAATGGTTCGCTTTTGCACTGCTGGAAAAATTATACCTTAATTCAGTTGTGTACACCGGCAAGCCAAGATATACTGAAACCGTAGCCATGGCAGACAGTATCCTTGTTGGTAAGAAATATACGCTGGATGCTGATTACGCCAGCATTTTTATGCCGGATAACGGCCCGAAAATCACTGAAACCATTTTTGCTATTCCCTATGATGGAAACGTGATCAAAGGCAACCAGTTCTCCCGCTTTGGCCTGCATCCTAACCTGGTGGTGAAGTATTCCCTGCCATTCCGCCCCAGTATTGCCATGAGCACTATTGGTTCCTTCTATGAAAAGTTCAATTTAACCGGCGATGTACGTAATAATACCTGGCTGGAAGGACCACAGTTTAATCCCGATGGGTCGCCTATTATGATTAGCACTACTAACAAAGGTCTGAACGATAAGTACACCGGGCCTGAACCGGATAAAAAGATCAGCTGGCAGCTTTCCTTTTCAAAAGAGATGGTGCTGCGGGTGGATTCTTCTATGGATATCGGGAATGATGAACTGGCTAAGGCGGCCGGGGTAAGATCTATCAAATATTATCCTGATAAAAATACCGAACCTTCCGAACGGAACTCCAATAATGATGTGCCCGTTTTCAGGCTGGCAGATGTGTTGCTGATGAAAGCGGAAGCCATCCTGAGAGGCGCCGCAGCCACTGCTGTAAATGGAGAAATGCAGGATGCGGATGTACTGGTGAACAAGATCCGTACCCGTGCGCATGCCCCGCAGGTAAGCGGTATCAACCTCAACAGCCTGCTGGAAGAACGCGCCCGGGAAATGGCCTGGGAAGCGTGGCGCAGGAATGATATGATCCGTTTCGGTGCTTTTGAAGGCACCTGGGGCTTTAAAAAAGATGCCAATACCCTGCACCGCATTTATCCAATTCCAGTAGATGAAATAACGCTGAACCCCAAGCTAGTGCAGAACCAGGGGTATTGAGTGTCCTGAATGAATGCTGTTATCAAATTAGTTCTTTGATCATAGATATTCAATGCTGGTTAAATGATGATGGCAGGCCCATCGGGGGCGGTTTTCAGGAGCAGCCCTCAAACCACCTTCAGCTGCTGCAATTAAGAGTTGTGGTAGTGAGCATGAAAGGAAAAGGCATATTAAATATGTCAGGTGTGTGTTAAGAAGACGAACACTGTGAACTGTCGATAGAGGCGTCGAAAGGGTAAGAAGATGTCAAAACCAATGTCCAGTACCGTCATTGGGACAAGCAGCAAAGTTACCTGATTACTGTTGCTGTGGCATCCGGCGTATAGACAGCGTGATCTTAACACAGGCGTTTACCGGGAACAGGAGAACCTGTCGCGGGCATGTTAAGAGAAAATATCAAGCTGCAAGGACAGCAAGATAGAAAGTATCGATGGCCTGCACAGGGGCAGAAGCCTTCGTAGTAGTAAAGAAGTTCCTGTAATGGGAATGGAGCGAAGGGAGGCTGTTATCAAGTTTTTTTTTCATGGAAGAAAACTGAGCTGGAGCTCAGGAGGTACTGAAATGAGCAAAACAAAATCGTTTAGTATAAGTCGCCGATTGGTGAGTTTAGCCTATTATCAGGTAAGATCGAACAAGGGAGCAGGTGGAGTAGACGGAATCAATCTGGAATCGTTCCATATAGGATACAGAGATCATCTGTACAAATTATGGAACCGAATGAGTTCAGGAAGCTACATGCCCCCACCGGTGAAACTGAAAGAGATACCGAAGAAAGGAGGTGGACTAAGACCTCTGGGTATACCCACGATATCGGACCGAATTGCCCAGACAGTAGTAAGAGGCTTATTAGAACCGGGGTTAGAGCAGATCTTTCATGATGATTCTTATGGTTACCGGCCTGGAAGGTCGGCACTACAAGCGTTGTCGCGTGCAAGAGAGCGGTGCTGGAATCAGAGTTGGGTAGTAGATGTTGATATCAAAGGTTACTTTGACAACATTCCGCACGACTTGTTGATGAAGGCTGTCAGACTACATTGTAAGATTCGCTGGATGCTGCTGTACATTGAAAGATGGTTGAAAGCACCGTTGCAGCAATCAGACGGAAGGATAGAGGAAAGAACTAAAGGAGTTCCCCAGGGTTCAGTTATTGGTCCTGTACTGGCAAATTTATAACTGCATTATAGTATGGACAAGTGGCTGGAAAAGTGCTACCCGCACTGTCCTTTTGAAAGATACGCAGACGATGCTATCATTCATTGTGGAAGTATGGTAGAAGCGGTAAACCTGAAAGCATCGTTAAGTGATCGACTGAAAACATGTGGGTTAGAACTGCATCCAGAGAAAACCCAGGTGGTCTACTGCAAGGATAGCAACAGGAGGCAACAAGGAGTAACGAAAATGTCTTTCGACTTCCCTGGCTACACCTTCAAACCACGATTGGCACGAAATAGTCAACGTGGAGTTTGGTTTACCAACTGGCTACCGGCAGTAAGCATTGGGTCGATGCGCTCGATGAATGAGAAGATGGGTAAATGGGAAGTGCTGAAACGAACGACGAATACATTGCAGGAAGTAGCGGCAGAGATCAATCCGGTATTAACCGGCTGGATTAATTACTACAGTAAATTTTACAAAGCAACACTTGTGAATTATATGCACATAGTCAATGTAAAACTTGCGCGCCGGGCAAGACGAAAATACAAGCACCTGAGAGCCAGTGAAATGAAAGCGATACGGTGGTTGCACGGAATATCCGTCCGACAGCCCACGCTCTTTGCCCACTGGGCACTCTTAGGATCGAAACCAACGATTTGATAACCGGAGCCGTGTAACGGGAGACTGTTACGCACGGTTCTAACAGAATCTCGGGCTGAGATGCCCGGGTTTACTTACTAGAACCGCCGGAGACGATTTTCCCTTTTGCGTAAGTCGTTTTCCTGATCCGATCATTCTACCCCGATTTCCTGCTATATTTTTGTGAGATGTAATAATACCCCGGAGTTATTAGCTGTACATAGTTTATGCCTCCGTTGTTTGCTACCTCCATTTTCAGAGGTAAAGAGTGATGAATTAAGTCCTGACAGCGGCCCTGAACCGGCCGCTGGAGGCACAAACCCATAGCCCATGTGTAATTACCAGACATTATACCACGGTGCTGCAGGATATGTAATCCGCTGCCCGCATTGCAAAGGTATCCAGTTGGCCTTTGGCACGACGGTTGTTAACCTTGATATCACTGAGTTTGAGTGTTTCAAAAAAATGGTCGGCCGCTTATCAGACGATCATTATCATGCGTCGGAAAACGAAAAGATGATTTGTTTGCCCCTGCCGGCCGATCATGTAATGATGCTGGTAACTCCCGCTGAAATTACTGCGCTGGCAAATATAACAGCGGAGGTACAGGCATTGATCGATGCTTACAATATCCTGGAAACTTCTTCCGGATGCGAATCTGCAGGTTAATGGTGAAAGCCGCCGCCTTCTTTCCGTGAAAGCGGTTCTCTCACCGGATTTTCTTCCAAATATTTTACGCAGCGCGTGCAGCATATCCGGACGAATTAAAAAGATCGGCAGGCATATGCATACACCTGTGCCGTGATGGCATTGGGTTCAGCCGGCATGGTGCCCGGTAAATATGCCATTGCCGTATTTTCGCCTCCCCGGATAAGACGGGGCAACAGCGTAAGGGCGCAGAAAGCCATCCAATATATTTCCGATAAACTGAACGCCAACATTTACGCCGAGAAATAGTCCATATCACTGGAAAGGTAATTGGTGAACAGCGCCCGTACTGCCGGGGCTGTTCACCAATTACTTTTTCCCCGTTAATTCGTAAATTCATAAAACAAGTTATCACTTTAACATGTTTTAGAGCTATGGACGTAAAGGATTATTATAAGATACTGGGAGTAGAGAAAGCGGCAACAGCTGAACAGATTAAGAAAGCCTACCGTAAACTGGCGGTAAAATATCACCCCGATAAGAATCCCGGTGATAAAGCTGCTGAAGACAAATTCAAAGAGATCAATGAAGCCTACGAAGTGCTGAGTGACCCCGAGAAGCGGAAGAAGTATGACCAGTTCGGGGAAAATTATAAATATTATGAGCAGCACGGGGGCCGGCCGGAAGATTATGACTGGTCGCAGTTCGGTGGTGGCGGCGGACAGCGCCGCACATACTCCTATGGCAGCGGCGATATGGATGATATGTTCGGCGGCGGGGAAGGCAATTTTTCCGATTTCTTTGAACAGCTTTTTGGCAGCCGGTTTTCAGGGAGCGGTGGCCGCCGGCAGCAACAGGGGCCGGGCAGGGGCCGTGATGTACAGGCAACAATGGAAGTATCCCTGGAAGACGCATACACCGGCGCAACCCGGCAGGTGGAAGTAGGGGGCAGCAGGCTCAATATTAAGCTGAAACCCGGGCTGTACGAGGGCCAGGTGATCCGCTTAAAAGGAAAAGGGCATCCCGGCCGTAAAGGCGGTGAAAGCGGCGACCTGCTCATTACCATTCAACTGGCAGCAAATCCGCAGTATGAACTGAAGGGGAAAGATATTTATACAGATTTGGCAGTGCCTTTGTATACAGCTGTACTGGGAGGCAAGCTAACCGTAAATACACCGGGCGCATCCCTGAACATGAATATCCCGGCAGGAACAGACAGTGGTAAGGTTTTCCGTTTAAAAGGCAAAGGGATGCCTGCTTACGACAACAGCGGACCCGCCGGGGATCTATATATTAAGGCGGTCGTACATATTCCGTCGAAACTTTCCGACAAGGAAAAAGAATTGTTTCAGCAACTTTCACAATTAAATGAGAATGGTCATGCTTAAACTTTTTGATTATCTGGAAGAAGTGATTTCCACCGAAAGAATCTCACAACTTAATAATCCACGCCTGCTGTATACCGCCAGCGAAATTATGCAGGAACTGGGATACGGGCAATCGGGTATGGAACAGGAACCGCTTGACAGGGCCATGCACGCCTGTGCGGCCCTGAACATACCGGTGGACTATAATTTCAAGAAAGTATACTGCTTCAGGGATGGTGAGCTAACCACCGACTGGCAGCTGTCTGAACTGGCTACCTACCTGTTCATGATCAACTGTAACCCGCTGAATCCTTTTGTGGCGAAAGCCCAGCTGATATTTATGATGAAAGACCGGGTATGAGAGATATCAACCGGACAGGCATCCTCATAGTGGTGATAATGGGTACTACTATGGCAGGGATAGACTCGAGCATCGTTAATATATCCCTTCCCGTTATGAGTAAGCAGTTCAACTGTACGCTCGACGAAATTGAATGGGTAATTACCGTATACATGCTGAGCTTTTCCATATTGATGCCGCTTACCAACTGGCTGAAGAACAGGATCGGCTTTTTTAATCTCTATATTGGCGCCATTTCCCTTTTTACCTTAGGATCTTTAATGTGCGCCTTGTCTACCAGCCTGGATTCCCTGCTTACTGCAAGGGTGGTTCAGGCCCTGGGAGGCGGGGCCATGGCGCCCACTTCTATGGCCATCATTTCCTATGTGTTCCCCGCCAGGGTGCGGGGCACAGTGCTGGGATGGTGGGGCCTCGGCAACCTGGTAGGTCCGGCTATAGGCCCAACGCTGGGAGGAATACTCACTGAAAAATTCGGTTGGCCCTCCATTTTTTATATTAATCTTCCTATCGGGATCCTTACCGTGGCGCTGGCTTTCCGTTACCTGGGTGTGCTGCGGAAGCAACCGAGGCTGAAACTGCCTTTTGATCTTACGGGGTTTGTAGCGCTTACCATCTTCCTGGTTTGTCTGCAATATGGAGTGGCACGGGCGGAGGTAGTAGGCATTACCTCTCCCGGGATACTGGCCACTCTGGGCGTGGCAGTAATAGCGCTTGCTTTTTTTATCTGGATAGATAAACACAAAAAAGAACCGATCATCAATCTTAATCTGTTCGCCAATTATTCTTTTGTGAGTTGTATCCTCGTTACTATATCGCGGGCTGCTGCCCTGTATGGCGGGTTATTTCTTATGCCCTTCCTGTTGCAGGAGCAGATGGGCTTTTCTGAGGGAATGTCCGGCCTGCTGATATTGCCTAACTCTGTATTTATGGCCGCCATGATGCCTTTCGCAGGGCGCTGGTCTGATAAACATGGCTCCCGGGAAATATCCATGCTGGGAATTGCCCTGCTGGCTGTGTCCATGTACCTGTTTGCTTTATTAGATAAAGGAAGCAGCCTTACCGCAGTGATCATTGCCATGACGGTGAGAGGCTTTGGGATGGGGCTTTTACTTGCCCCGCTGAATGCCGCCACATTGAGCGCCGTGCGGCCAGGTGAAGTAACCATGGCTTCTTCTGTCAGTACTTTGATGCAGCAGGTAGGCGGGGCTATTGGTATTGCCGTACTGGCCATTGTTACCCAGGCTGCCTATAATAAACATGTGCTGGCAGGACAGGAAGGCCATTACGCGCATCATCTTGCCCTGAAGCAGGGTTTTCATATTTCCCTTTTTATATTACTGATAACCTTGATCCCCGCCTGGTTCCTGCCTCGCAGGAATGTGGTGCTGAAAGATATGGATACTCATATTGATACCTGATACTTTTAGTGCATGATTATTGGTGGAGATAGGTTAACTTTTCCGGCACTTATGGCAATAAATGGTAAGAAGCATATATTGATGATCGATGATGATGAAGATGACTTTTTCCTTGTAAACGCGTTATTACAGGACATTTCACCCGATCAATACGTTTTACAGTGGGTTTCTTCCTATAAAGAAGGCTTGCTGGCAATTGAAGCCCGGGCGCATGATCTATACCTGGTTGATTACCGTCTTGGTGCCTACACAGGTATTGATGTGTTGCATCATTTCCGCAACCTGGGATATAAAGCCCCCGTTATTTTATTTACAGGCAAAGGCGATTATCTTATAGATAAGGAAGCCATGCAGGCAGGTGCATCCGATTACCTGGTTAAAAGCGAGATCAGTGCGGCCCTGCTGGAAAGGGCCATCCGTTATACGCTCGATAAATTCAGTCATCTGCAAACAATCGAAAAAAGCGAGAAACGGTATTTCAGCATCTTCGAAAAATCCAACGACCTTATCCTGCTGGCAGACTGTGAGCACAAGATAGTAGCTGCTAACCCGGCTGCCCTTAACGTGCTGAAATATGAGGAAACGGAGCTGTATAACACCCATCTCCGTGGCCTGTTTGCAGATCAGGGAGTAATCAGTGATTTCCTGGATCAGCTTTGCGGGGAAGGAGGAGTGGTGCAAAAGGAGTATGTATTCCGCAGTAAATCAGGGCAGCAGCTGGATGTAATGATCAACGCCTCATTGCTGGATGAGAAGAAACAATTATACCTGTGCATCATCCAGGATATTACAGCCCGTAAACGGAAAGAAAGAGAAAAGCAGCAACAGGAAAAATTTGTGATTACCGGCCGCATTGCCCGGCTTATTGCACATGAAGTGCGCAATCCGCTCACCAATATCCTGCTGGCAGTTTCCCAGCTGAAAACGGAACCAGTGGCCGAAACAGAAGATGCCGCGCTGTACCTGGACATCATGGAGCGCAACTGCCATCGTATCAACCAGCTGGTAACAGAACTGCTCCAGTCGACGCGCATGTCGGAGCTGAATATGGTGCCACTTGGTCTGAACATGCTGGTGGAAAAGGCGCTGGACCTTGCGGCAGACAGGTTGCAGCTGAATGCTGTTACGGTGACTAAGGAAATATGTGAACCGGATTGTATGATCCTTGCAGATGAAGACAAGATCCTCATTGCTTTCCTGAATATTATCATCAATGGTATTGAAGCAATGAAAGCGGGGGAAGGAAAGCTCGGTATTAAAACATGGCAGGATACCGAGAAGGTATTCGTTCGTATAGCCGATAACGGTAGCGGTATTTCCCCGCAGAACCTGGCTAAACTGTTTGAGCCATTTTTTACCAATAAAACAAAGGGAACAGGGCTTGGGCTAACCGCTACCCAGAATATTATACTTCAGCACAAGGGCACCATTGCCGTGGACAGCGAATTGGGAGAGGGAACCAGCTTCCTGATGAGTTTCCCGATAGCGGGGGCGAACGAAAGCGAGTAATGTTTCAGCCGGCAAATACGCTGAAGTATCTACCGGCTGCGGCTATTTATATATCTTCTTCTTCCGACTTAATGCCTGTTTGTGTAAACACGATCTTCCGTTGTTTATACAGGTTGCCGATCGTCATTTTGAATGTTTTCTTGCTCATGCCAAAAAACTCCTGTATCTCCTCCGGGGAGGATTTATCATGATAAGGCAGGTAACCGTTATTCTCCTGCAGCAGGCGGAGGATTTTTTCCGATTCATCTTCCACTTTATTAAACCCGGGTTTACCGGCAATCACATCTATTTTATTGTCTTTGATCTGTCGGATAAAGCCTGTTAATTTTTCGCCTGTTTCCATAGGGCGGAATATATCGCTGTGATGCAGTATTCCTGTATGCTGATTGTTGATGATCACCACGTACCCGATATCTGTGCGGCGGTATACCACCATGTTTACCTGGTCTTTTTCCTTTACGGTAAGGTTTTCATTGCTGAGGTAACGGTCAATTTTTTCTGTAGCAGCAATGCGGCCGGTCAGCTCATCGATATATATTTTCACCAGGTATTCCTGCCCGGGCACCATGCGGGTGAGCTGCTGCGACGATGCCACAAAGAGGTCTTTCATCAGTCCCCAATCCAGGAAAGCGCCCTGTTTGGTAACACTCACTGCTTTCAGCATCACAATATCCCCTGCAATCCCGTACGGGCGCTGGGTAGTGGCAATCAGCCGGTTTTCAGAATCGTGGTAAAGAAATACTTCCAGTTCATCACCCACACGGGTACCATGAGGCACAAACCTTGCCGGCAGCAGGATTTCCTGGTCCACGCCTTCGAGGTATACCCCAAAATCAGCTTCTTTTTTCACCCTTAACAGGTTGTATTCACCCACCTTTATCATAAAAAACGATTAATTGTCCGGCTGCAAGTTACTTATAGATTGCCGGATTACGGGAATCATATTCTGCTTACTTTTGCAAACATCAGTTATCAGGCAATCCTTGAATGCCGGGTATCCGGTCTAAACCAACCAAACCATCTTATGACGATTTTATCATTCACCCTGATCCTCCTCTGCGGGGCCTTTATGGCTGGGCTGCTGGGGTCGCTGACCGGGCTTGGCGGCGGCGTTGTGATCATTCCCCTGCTAACCCTGGTGTTTCATGCCGATATCCGGTACGCCATTGGCACTGCTTTGGTGGCTTCCATTGCTACTTCCTCCGGCTCTGCTTCTGCCTATGTAAAGGAAGGTATTACAAATATCCGGCTCGGTATGTTCCTGGAAATTGCCACTACCACCGGAGCTGTTGTGGGCGCACTGTTAGCGGTGTATATGCCCACCAATGTAGTGGCTATCATTTTTGGCCTGGTCCTCATTTTTTCTTCCCTGATGTCGTTCCGTAAAAAAGTGGAATTCACCGCAGGGAAAGACGATAGCAAAGCAGCGGAGCAGCTACGGCTCAATGGCAGCTACCCTTCTGCCGGTGGGATAGTTGATTACAAGGTGCATCATGTGCCTGGCGGCTATCTTATGATGACCTTCGCTGGTGTAATGTCGGGGTTGCTGGGTATAGGTTCCGGCGCGCTGAAAGTGCTGGCAATGGATAATATTATGCGTATCCCCTTTAAGGTGTCTACCACTACCAGCAATTTTATGATTGGTGTTACAGCTGCCGCCAGCGCGGTGGTATACCTGCAGCGGGGATATATTTCCCCCGGGCTGTGTATGCCGGTTGTGTTGGGCGTGCTGGCAGGCGCTTTTGCAGGCTCACGTTTGCTTGCACGCGCCAATGTAAAATGGTTACGTATAGTCTTCAGCGTAGTGATCGGCCTCCTGGCGCTGCAGATGATCTACAATGGTGTCACCGGAAAACTATAAGCTATGAAACAGGTATTATCAAAATATTTCCGCGATAAGGATGTTCAGCAGCTTATTGGTAAACAACTTCGTATAGGCGTTATAGTTTCCAGTATTATCGTGTTTATCGGCGGAGTGATCTATCTTGTTCGTCACGGGCATGAGCAGCCCTCCTATGCCGATTTTACCGGTGTAAGGGAAGGACTGACCAGCCTTCCCGGCATCTGGCAGGGCGTAATGGAAAACAAAGGTATGAACATCATCCAGCTGGGAATTGTGCTGCTGATTGCTACTCCTATTATTCGTATAGCCTTTTCAGTGATTGCTTTTTTAGTGGAGAAGGATTTCCTTTACGTTGGTATTACCCTCCTGGTACTGGGCATCATTCTCTTCAGCATGCTGGGCGGAATAGCGGGATAAAATCCGCGTTGCCGCTAAAGCGTAACAGCTATTACCGTATCGATGTTGTCAACAGCGGAGGCTGGAACGTTGATAACAAGTTCGTCGCCGCTGGTGGCGGAGGTAAGCTGCTTGTTGTTGGCCAGCAGGCGGATGCTGGTCACTTTGCTTTTTATGCCGGGAACATGGAGCTTCCCGTTAGCGGGCCAGTTGAAAACATGCAGGTACAGCGTGGTAGTGTTACCTTTCACCTTTTGCGTACAACGTCCCCAGGATAAGGCTGGTAGCGGAGTCCCTTGTGTTCCATATATAGAAGCGCCGTTTACTTTCATCCAGCGGCCAATACCTTTCAGTGCGGTAATACTGCCTTCAGGAAACTGGCCCAGTGCATCGGGCCCTACATTCAGGAGGTAGTTGCCGTTTTTGGAAGCGATGTCTGCCAGGTTTCGTATAAGCGTTTCCGTGCTTTTCCATTTCTGATCGTAATCTTTATATCCCCAGGTACCGTTCATGGTCATACAGGTTTCCCAGTCGCGGCCATCCAGCTCCGACTGATTGGGAATCTTTTGTTCCGGTGTTTTATAGTCGCCGGGAAAGTTGGGGCGCTTTAAGCGGTCGTTTGTAATGATATTGGGTTGCAGTTTCAGCACTTCCTGCAGTTTTTGTGCATATTCGTCTGTCATATTGGTAGGAGTATCCCACCAGAGCACAGCCACTTCGCCGTAATTGGTGAGGAGCTCTTTTACCTGCGGCACGGCTACTTTATCTATGTAGTCTGACATGGTAGCGGAGGTTTGCAAAGGGTCCCAGTTGCCGGTATGCGCCTGCGTGTAGGCGTCTATCTGAGCAGAGTCAGGATTGGGCCAGCCTTCTGTGGCTACTTTGCGGGCAGCGGCCCCGCCGGGATTATTCCAGTCCTGCGCCTGTGAGTAATAGAACCCGAGTTTGATGCCGTATTTCTTACAGGCGGCGGCCAGCGGCGCCAGTACATCTTTGCCGTATGGCGTGGCATCAACGATGTTCCATTTGCTGGCGGCAGATTTGAACATGGCAAAACCATCATGGTGCTTGGCGGTGATCACAATATATTTCATGCCTGCGTCTCGGGCTGTTTTTACCCAGGCGTCTGCATCATATTTAACAGGATTGAATTGTTTGGCGAATTGCTGGTATTCCAGCACCGGTATTTTACCGCGGTTCATGATCCATTCACCGCCGCGCCCCACCTGGTGGCCTTTGTAGTTACCAGCCAGTACGGCATAATCGCCCCAGTGAATGAACATCCCGAAGCGGGCGTCCCGCCACCACTGCATGCGCTGGTCGCGGGTAAGTGTGTGCTGCGCGTGCAGAAGCGCTGTGGATAAGAGCATCACCAGGAATAGCATCACTTTTTTCATAAACATATGTGGAAATTGATATTGTTATTGCAAACGATTGCATAATCCATGTAAAAATAAGCGCTTAGCGCGCCGGTCTTTTTCAATTCACATAAATATCTATAAAAAAAATGGTCCCGGATGGGCTGATTTTACCGGAAACTGGTAGTTTTTTAGTTGGCTCTTTTATCCCGGGGAAAGGGATAAAAGAGCCAACTGGGGAATATATTTATTGGGCCACTTCCATTTCGCGGAGTTCCAGTACCTGGGTGGTCCATACACGCAGCTCATCGCAGAGTGCCGGATTGTTCAGGAGTGATTGTCCGTAGGAAGGGATCATTTTCTTTAATTTTATCTGCCATGCTTCTGTTTCCACGTCTTCATTAAAGCAGCGTTTCAGCAGGTTAAGCATAATGGAAACAGCGGTAGAAGCACCGGGAGAGGCGCCCAGCAGGGCAGCAATGGAGCCGTCGGCAGCACTCACCACTTCAGTACCAAATTCCAGGATGCCACCATGTTCAGGATCTTTTTTAATCACCTGTACACGCTGACCGGCAATTTCCAGTTCCCAGTCTTCCATTTTGGCCTCAGGGAAATATTCCCTCAATGCCTCCAGTCTGTCTTCCGGCTTCTGCCTTACCTGTGCAATCAGGTATTTGGTGAGCGGAATATTATCGAGGCCGGCAGACACCATTGGTACGATGTTGTTGGCTTTGATGGATAGAGGCAGGTCCATAAAGGAGCCGTTCTTCAGGAACTTGGTGGAGAACCCTGCATAAGGGCCAAACAGCAATGCCCGCTGTCCGTCGATCATACGGGTATCGAGATGCGGCACAGACATAGGAGGCGCGCCCACAGAGGCTTTGCCATATACTTTTGCACGGTGTTGTTCAATTATTTCAGGATTGTTGCAACGCAGCCATTGTCCGCTTACCGGGAAACCGCCGAAACCTTTTCCTTCCGGGATATCTGATTTCTCCAGCAACGGCAGGGAACCTCCGCCAGCGCCAATGAATACGAATTTGGTGTTGACGGATTGTTTTTCGCGGGTACCACGGTTCTTTACCTTGATGGTCCAGCTGCCGTCGTCTTCTTTTTTGAAGTCGCGCACATCATGGTTGAAGTGCATGGTTACGCCTTCCATTTTTTCGAGGTGACCGAACAAGGCACGGGTCAGAGCGCCAAAGTTCACGTCTGTACCCATTTCCATGTGTGTGGCCGCTACTTTCTGGGAGGCATCGCGGCCTTTCATTACCAGGGGCATCCAGTTCTTCAGCTTCTCCGGATCTTCAGAATACTCCATCGTTTTAAACAGATGGCACTGCTGCAGGGCATTATAACGTTTTCTGAGGTAATCCACATTCTCTTCTCCCCAAACAAAACTCATATGGGGAACGGATTGTATAAAATCGTGCGGATTGGAAATGATATTATTTTCTACCAGGTATGACCAAAACTGGCGTGACACTTCAAACTGCTCTGCAATGTTCACCGCTTTTTTAATGTCTACTGATCCATCCTGTTTCTGTGGCGTGTAGTTCAACTCGCAAAATGCGGAGTGCCCTGTGCCTGCATTGTTCCATGCATCGGAGCTTTCCGCAGCTGCCACGTCCAGTCGTTCAAAAATTGCAATGGTTAACCCGGGTTCCAGCTCTTTCAGGAGCATTCCAAGTGTGGCGCTCATGATCCCGGCGCCGATTAAAACCACATCCGGACCTGTTCCAGCTGTACTCTTGCTTCTAAACATAACCCCATTTTTATTCGAGGTGCAAAGTTACAATCAAAACATTTATGCAGGTAGAATAAATTGATCGTTTTACTACACTTTAACAATATTATTACAATTCTTTCTGAACGGATTGAAAGTTTTGAATTTGTTACATGGATATATATTTTTATCTTTTAGTTAAGCATTTGGCAATGAAATAATTGACTACCCGGAAAGTTTATTTTTATTCTATGATGAACAGACGCCTGTTTTTAAAAGGAGTATCCGCAGCAGTAGTTATTTCTGCCTGCGGCAAGATAGTAAGGGCCGTAACTCCCCGGCACTTCGACAGCAAAACCGTTTTCCGCTTTGCCGTAGGGTCCGACTGGCACTACGGGGAGCCCAAAACCAATTACGACCAGTACTTCCTGGACCTCCAAACAGCTTTCAGCCAATTCCACCGGCAATACCCCTGCGAGTTTTTTACGCTCAACGGAGATGTGATCCACAATGATCCCGCCCTGTTGCTGCCCGCAGCTGTCAAACTGAAACAGCTGCATCCCAGACTGCTGGTAACCCACGGGAACCACGACATGGTGCCGGCTGCTGCCTGGGAACAGGCCTGGGGAATGCCTCTCAATCATGATATGGTAATTGGCAACCACGTGATCCTGCTTGGTAATACCGCAGACGAGAAGGGAAAGTACATCTGTCCCGATGTTGACTGGTTCGCCCGTAAACTGGAGGAATATAAAACGGCTCAAAATATATTCATCTTCCTGCATATTACCCCGGTAAAATGGACAGACAATGGCCTTGATTGTGCGGAATTCCAGGCGCTGATCCGCAAATACCCTAATATCAGAGCTATTTTCAACGGCCATGATCATGACCAGGACAGCGTGAAGATGCTCGACAACTGCCCCATTCCCTTCCTGTTCGACGGCCATGTTGGCGGTAGCTGGGGCGTAGGCTATCACGGGTTCCGGGTAGTGGAGCTCAAAGAAGATGGCAGCCTGCTCTCCTTCATCATGAATCCGCTGAAGCGACAGAATGAACAGGTTTTTCCGAAAGTTTAGCTATTTTGCCGGACATTCGGGATGCTAAAAGAAAATCTATGCTGGAGGAAATTGAAAAGGACTACGGGTTTACCTATCCAACGCTGTACAAACAATTGTATAAGGATGGTATGCTGAACTGGGGCGAATTTGGAGAAGACTGGCTGGATAAGGTATATCCCGCCATCAAAACTGCGCCTCCATTACTGCTATACGCCAATGATCTTGAAATAATGTCCCTTTCCACGGTAGAGGAGGAAATGGATGAAGGACTGCTCTTTGCAGACCCGGTACACCGTTTTGTTCCCTTTGCCATGAGTGGCGCCGGCGACTGGTTTGCTTTTTACTATAACCTGCAAAACGGTGATGATGTGCCCATTGTACAGGTGTTTCATGATTCCAATGAAGCCTGCATCCTTGCCAAGAACCTGCAGGATTTTATTTTCCTGCAGATGCTGGAAGCTGTAACAGACCTGGATCCCAGGAATCCTTCCCTGATTGCCCATGGCAACATGAAAGAGAATTGCCGCAACTTCCTGCGTACACATGCCCCTTATCTGACGCCAAAACAGGCGGGGATTGTAGAAGCTGTATATGATTTTGGAAGACTGACCAATGTGGCCCTGCATGAAATTGTAGAGAAAGAAATGAATTTTGAATGGCTGGATAGCAGCTTCCCGTACCAGACAAGAGAATAACAGGTCTGCTCAGCATGTGAGCGCATGCTGAGCAGGCTCTATATATTCTAATCTTTGTAAAAATCTATCAGCGAGCCGAAATACTGTTCATTCCAGCCGGCAATGATATCTTCATAAGCTTCATCCGGGATATTCACATGTTTCAGCTCCACATCTGTTCCCTTGGGAGATGGATGTAGCTTGATGGTTACTATGGAAGGGTTTTCTTCTTCCTCTTCCTCATCTTCCATAAAATACCATTGCTGCACAATCTTTTTGTCCTGTTCAAACTCCAGGTTCTTACCTACGATACTCCCTTCCCATAAAGAGAATTCAGTGCCCGGCTCTGTCGACATTTCCGCTACTTCGCCTGTCCATAACTGGATAGTGGCGGGATTGGTAAGTGCAGCATACACTTCCTCCGGCGGCGCTGCGAGCATAAAATGTTTTTTGTAGTCCTTCATGCTTTCAAAGCTACTGAATTGACGAATTATTATTTACTTTCCTGTAAAATTTGATCATATGCAATTAACCAAACTGATCCCGAATATCTTTTATTCGGATATGAATGTGGGCTTGCAACTATTTGTGGATACGTTGGGTTTTTCAATGGCTTACCGGGATGATAATGCAGAACAGCCTTTTTGTATTATCAAGCGGGATACACTGGTGATCCACCTGGTGGAAAGCCATGAATGGGCGATCAAAGACAGGCCCCAGATAAGATTGGAAACAGATGATATAGAAGCAGCATACGCGCTGGTGAAGGGAAGTCACCCCGAACTGCTGCACCCCAACTTATCCGAGATAAAGCTGCAACCCTGGGGGGCGCTTGAATTTGCCCTGAGAGATGCCGAAGATGTTTGTGTTATCCTTCAACAACCGTCCTGATGTTCATTTCCGGCCGTTTATTGTCCATTTCCGAACGGGGAAAGTTGTGTTTACTCCCTGAAACCCTTTGTGGGTAAGGGGGTGCAACTATGGCGGCCTTCTTGTGTCTTTAGGGTGTCCATCAAATCAGCCTAGCCATGATCAGGAATTATCTGAAAATCGCCTTTAGAAACCTGTTGAAGAACAGGGGTACCTCCTTTATCAACATTTTCGGCTTATCTGCCGGTATGGCCGTTACGATGCTCATCGGGCTGTGGATATGGAATGAGCTGTCGTACGATAAGTACCACGCCAATTACGACCGTATTGCTGCAGTGTGGCAACGGATGACGAAGGGCGACGAAGGGGGAGCCTTTAATTCATTACCCATTCCCCTGGCAGCCCATTTACGCAGCACCTATCCCGACGATTTCAAACAGGTGGTAATGTCGGCAGACGGCATACATACTCTTTCAGCAGGCGATAAAAAGTTTACCAGAAGCGGTGTGTTTACAGAGCCTGGTGGTCCTGAAATGTATAGTATAAAAATGTTGAAAGGCACGCGCAACGGCCTGAAAGAACCAGCATCTATATTACTTTCCGCCAGCCTAGCGAGCGCTTTGTTTGGCGACAAAGACCCGATGGACCAGCTGGTGAAGATGGATAATAACCGTCACCTTGTGCTGAAGGTAACCGGTGTATATGAAGACCTCCCCGAAAATACCTCTATCAGCGGCACCGACTATATTGCGCCATGGGCACTGTTTATTAACAACTGGACCTGGATTGGCGATATGAAAGATAAGTGGGACTTCAATGCCGTAAAGTTACAGGTACAGATAGCCGATAATGCCGACATGGATAAGGTGTCCGCAAAAATCAGCAATGCACTGGCCTCCCACATCACCCTGGATCCGGGTGTGAAAGAAGAACTGTTTCTTCACCCGATGAGCAAATGGCATTTGTATTCTTCTTTTGAAAATGGTGTGAACACAGGCGGACAAATACGTTATGTGAGACTATTTGGCATCATAGGGCTGTTTGTATTGATGCTTGCCTGCATCAACTTTATGAACCTGAGTACCGCCAGGTCTGAGAAACGGGCAAAGGAAGTAGGGATCCGCAAGGCCATTGGCTCCATGCGCCGGCAGCTGATCTGGCAGTTCTTAAGTGAATCTGTACTGGTGGCATTCTTTTCTTTTGTTTTATCTATATTGATCGTATTAATAGTCCTGCCCTGGTTTAACCAGGTGGCCAATAAGCATATTGGCATTTTATGGGGAAGCCCGGTATTCTGGTGCGTGGGTATTGGCTTCACCCTGTTCACGGGCCTACTGGCCGGCAGTTATCCCGCGCTTTACCTGTCGTCTTTTCAACCGTTAAAAGTATTAAAAGGCACTTTCAGGGCCGGCCGCTTTTCTGCCCTGCCACGTAAAGCCCTGATAGTGTTACAGTTTACAGTATCTATTATTTTAATCATCGGTACTATTGTTATTTACCGGCAGATCCAGTTTGCGAAAAATCTCCCTGTGGGATATACCCGTAACGGGCTGCTTTCCATACAAATGACCACCCCGGAAATTTACCGGAATTATAACGTGATCAAACGCGAACTGATAGCTTCAGGCATGGTTACCGCAGTGGCAGAGTCGCAGGGACCGCTTACAGATATATGGGCCAGCGCAGGCGATTATAAATGGAGAGGGCAGCGACCCGATCAGATGGGTGGGTTTAACGTGATCGGAGGCAGAATGGATTATGGTAAAACGGTGGACTGGAAATTTATTGCGGGCCGGGATTTTTCTGAAGAATTTGCTACAGATTCCATGGGACTGATCCTGAATGAAGCTGCTGCAAAGTATATGGGATTTGATAATCCTGTGGGAGAGATTATCCGTAAGGACAGCCTGGAGTATCATGTACTTGGCGTAGTACATGACATGATCATGGCCTCCCCATACGAGAAAGTTCAACCCGCACTTTATTACCTGCTGAAAGAGCCCGGTAACTTTGTGAATATAAGGATCAACCCTGAAGTGAGCACTGGTAAAGCAATGGCCGCTATTCAGAACATCATGCAGAAATATAATCCTGCTGCACCGTTTGAATACAAGTTTGCCGATGAAGAATATGCAAAGAAGTTCAGTGAAGAAGAACGTATTGGTCAGCTGTCTACCTTCTTTGCCCTGCTGGCTATCCTCATCAGCTGCCTGGGCCTGTTTGGTCTTGCTTCCTATCTTGCAGAACAACGTACCAAAGAAATAGGCATCCGCAAAATACTGGGCGCTACTGTATTCCAGTTGTGGAAAATGTTGTCAAAAGATTTTGTGGTGCTGGTAAGTATCTCCTGCTGCCTTGCTATTCCCGTGGCCTGGTATGCCTTAAATAAATGGTTGTTGAAATACGAGTATCATACTACCATTGTATGGGAGATATTTGCATTCACCATGCTGGGAGCTTTACTGATAGCTTTGCTCACGGTGAGTTACCAGGCGGCAAAAGCCGCGCTGGCCAACCCGGTAAAGAGCCTCCGGGCAGAATAATTTTTCTTTTCCCTGTGCGTTAAAAAGGGTATTTTTATTGAATATCCTCAACCTGCATTGAATAATGAAAAACGCACGGCTGTTTGTTGCATACCTGTTCATCTTATTGTTCATAGCTACTAACGGCCATGCACAAACGCCTGCGGCATGGATACGCATTAACCAGCTCGGATACCTTCCGGGTGGCGTTAAAGTAGCTGTATGGGGTAGTAAAGGAAAGGAGCAACCCCGCACATTTGAGCTGGTGGCTGCCGGTTCGGATAAAGTGGTTTTTAGCGGTAGTACAGGTAAGCCTTTCGGTGCTTACGGGCCGTTTGATCAAACCTGCCGGCTGGATTTCTCCGCTTATTCATCTCCCGGAAAATATTACCTGAAAACAGGCAGTACCACTTCTCCTGTTTTTCGTATAGGCGATAACGTTTATACCGGCGCACCTGATTTTTTACTGCGTTATATGCGACAGCAGAGAAGCGGCTTCAATCCAACGCTCAGGGATTCCTGCCATATGTACGACGGGTATACCATGTATGGTCCTATGCCCGACAGTACGCATATTGATGTAGCAGGCGGCTGGCATGATGCTACTGATTACCTGCAGTATGTAACCACTTCTGCTAACGCCACCTTTCATTTACTGGCCGCTTATCGTGATTTTCCGGGTGTTTTTGAAGATAGATATTCGGCCAATGGCCTGCCTGGCAGCAATCATATCAGTGATGTGATGGATGAAGCAAAATGGGGGCTCGACTGGTTACTGAAAATGCATCCGTCGGATCACCTGATGTTTAACCAGGTGGCCGACGACCGCGATCATAAAGGTCTTCGCCTGCCGGGGGAAGATAATTTTTATGGTAAAGGCATTGAGCGGCCTGTATACTTTTGTACGGGTACGCCGCAGGGATTGGGTAAATACAAAAACAAAAGCACGGGTGTGGCCTCCACAGCCGGAAAATTTTCCAGCGCATTTGCATTGGGATATGAGCTGCTGAAAAACACTTTGCCCGGTTATGCAGCGTTGTTGAAAACGCGCGCGTTATCTGCCTGGCAAATGGGAAGGAAACAACTGGGCGTATGTCAAACCGCATCGGTATTGTCGCCCTA
Organism: Chitinophaga polysaccharea; assembly: GCF_902150045.1. GTDB lineage: Bacteria > Bacteroidota > Bacteroidia > Chitinophagales > Chitinophagaceae > Chitinophaga > Chitinophaga polysaccharea_A. The sequence continues at coordinate 1,558,265 of NZ_CABFVU010000001.1, read as the reverse complement.
CATTTATGCAGAAGATAACTGGACGGATGATATGGAACTGGCGGCTGCACAGTTGTACGGGATCACCCGGGAAACACAGTACCGCCAGGCTGCCAGGGATTATGCCGCCGGGGAAAAAGTAACGCCCTGGCTGGGCGCCGATACCGCCAATCATTACCAGTGGTACCCCTTCATCAACCTTGGGCATTATGCACTGGCGCAACAGGATGCAGCAGGAAAGGCACGGCTCACAGCCTATTACGAAACCGGTATTCAAAGAGTTTGGAGTAAAGCAAAACAGAATGCTTTTTACCGCGGTATTCCATTTATCTGGTGCAGTAATAATCTTACCGCGGCATTTGCCATCCAATGTTACTGGTACCGGCAACTGAGCAATAAAAATACTTTTGAGGCCCTGGAGCAGGCGAATATCGACTGGCTCTTCGGCTGTAATCCCTGGGGCACCAGCATGGTGTATGGATTGCCAGCCAATGGAGATTTTCCATCAGACCCGCATGCCGCTTTTTCCGCTATTGGCCACTATCCCGTGGATGGAGGACTGGTAGATGGCCCGGTGTATACCAACATCTATAAAAACCTGATCGGTATCCACTTATCGGCGCCTGATGAATATGCTGCTTTCCAGAGTGGCCTTGCTGTGTATCACGATGACGCAGGCGATTACAGCACCAATGAGCCCACTATGGATGGCACGGCTTCCCTGGTATACCTGATGGCGGCCAAAGCGCAGGAAGGGGCGGGGAAACGCCAATACGATCACGGAGGCCTGATCCGGGGAGATAGCAGTAAAAAACAACTGGTACTTGTTTTTACAGGAGATGAATACACGGACGGAGCACAAGTGATCCGGCATACATTGCAACAACAGCATGTAGAGGCAGCATTCTTCTTTACGGGGAAATTTTATCAACAACCCGCTAACCAGGCGCTCATCAGGCAATTGAGAGCAGATGGCCATTACTTAGGCGCGCACGGTGATCAGCATCTTTTGTATTGCGACTGGCATCGCAGGGACAGTTTGCTGGTCACAGAAAAACAATTTACGGATGATCTGCAGGCCAACTATGCAAAAATGGCAGCAGCAGGAATTTCAAAAGAAGAAGCACCCTGGTTTTTGCCGGCATATGAATGGTACAACGACAGCATTGCTGCCTGGACTGCCAATGCAGGTTTGCGGCTGATCAACTTTACTCCGGGAACACGTTCCAATGCAGATTACACCTACCCTGAGCTCGGAAAACAATACCGTACATCAACAGAGATTTATCAATCCGTTCTGCAGTTTGAAGCCAGCCATCCTGCAGGTCTGAATGGGTTCCTGTTGCTCATGCACATCGGCACAGATCCCCGCAGAAAGGATAAATTTTATAAGCGCCTGGATGCGCTGATCACCGTGTTGAAGCAGCGGGGATATCATTTCAATTCGTTGAGCCAGGTGTTGCAATAACATTATGCTCTTTTGGTGGCCTGCTGATTTTTAGCGAACTTAATGTATTGAGAATACACATAAATGCAAGAATCAAAGCAAAAGTAAAGACAACCAAAACCAAGAACTGGTAGTAATTGAATACTACATGTGACTGTAAATCGACCAAACTTAAACCCGCTAAATTTTTTCTATGAGCTTGTTTCTATTGAAAATGGCTAAAGGCCGGTCCTTTTTGCTGTTTCTGTTCATGAACGTGCTGGCTGTCACTGCCTATGCGCAGGTGAAAATTTCCGGCCAGGTTACAGATAACCAGCAATCGCCTATTCCCGGTATAACGGTGGTGGTGAGAAATACAAAACTGGGCGCCCAAACAGATGGCGAAGGGCGTTACACCATCAGCGGCAACCTGCCGCCGGGTAACTACACGCTGGCTTATACGGGAATTGGTTTTGCACCTGGTGAAAGAGTATTGGTGGTAAGCGCCAGTACGGGCAGTTATACGCAGAACATCCAGCTGACCGCGGAAGTATCCAAGCTGGATGAAATTGTGGTAACCGGTACTTCCGAGGGTACTACCCGCAGGCAGCTGGGTAACTACATCAGCACCGTAAAAGCCGATGAACTCAGCAAGAGCGGTTCCGGTAACGTGCTGGCAGCCCTGCAGGGTAAAACTGCCGGTGCGCAGATTTCCCAGAACTCGGGAGACCCTGCCGGTGGCATCTCCGTAAAACTCCGTGGTATCAGTACTATATCCGGTTCTACAGAGCCTTTGTATATCATCGACGGAGTTATTATCGATAACTCTACCACGCGTGTAACCAATGCCGATCCGAGCTACAGTGTTGGCGGCGCTGCTGATCCGGCGGGAGGCGCAGGGAACAACTTTGTAGGGAACGTAGGACAAAGCCGGATTTCAGACATTAACCCGGCAGATATTGAGCGTATAGAAGTATTGAATGGCGCCGCTGCCGCAGCTATTTACGGTTCCCGCGCCAATGCCGGGGTGGTACAGATCTTCACAAAAAGAGGCAGCGCAGGCGCGCCGGTAGTTAATTTTTCCACCTCCTTTTCAGTGAACCAGCTACGTAAAAAACTGGATGTAAACCGGGCACCGATTAAGTTTGGCGGATCGCCGGACGATTCCACACAAAACATCCTGACACCCGCCGTTCTGAGTACCACACCAGTAAACAGGTACGACTACCAGGATTACATTTTCCGCACGGGAGTGGGTACGGACAATAATATATCCGTGGCCGGTGGAAAAGACAAAACAAAATATTATGCTTCCGGCAGTTATTTCTATAACCAGGGCATTATCAATAAAACGGATTTCAGCCGGTTTAGTTTCCGCCTGAACCTCGACCAGGAGCTGGCCAGCTGGATCAGCTTTAACGCCAGCCTGAACTATGTGTACAGCAAGGCCAACGAAAAGCCTGATGGAAATACTTTCTATTCTCCCATGAATGGCGTTACCATTATCGGTAACTACTACGATATACAAAAACGTAATGCCCTGGGACAATTAATGAAAGTAGGGGAACGTGGCCGTGTGAACCCTGTTTCCATTATGGAAGACTTTAAACAGCAGCAACATGTAGGCAGGGTAATTGCCGGCGCAGGAGTTAAGCTGCGGCCAATTAAAAATCTTACGGTAGATTACCGGCTCGGTATTGATAACTACAACCAGGAAGGCACCACCTTTATGCCTGCATTCTCTTATTTTGTGAGCCCCGGTTTTTATGGCGGCGGACCTACCCTGGATCCTGCACAAAATGGTTATGCCAGCGCGGGTAATAATAATTCTTTCCTGATCAACCATGATCTTAATGCTACTTACAACTGGGATATCAGCGATAAGCTCAGTTCTGTAACACAATTAGGTTACTCTGTACAATACCAGCGCATGCACTATACCCTGGAACAGGGAAGAGGGCTGCCACCTTTTGTGCAAACAGCAGATAAGGCAACTACTATTATGCCCGGTGCGGATCAACGCACGGAACTATCCATTTCCGGTGAGTATATCCAGCAGAACTTTAAATACCGTAACCAGCTGTTTCTTACCGGTGCGCTGCGTGTAGACGGATCATCCGTATTTGGTGTGGATGAAAGGAATCAGCTGTATGCAAAGGTGAGCGGCAGTTATGTAATATCCGGCACCGATTTCTGGGAAAAATCAGCGGTGTCCAAATGGTGGAACCTGTTGAAGCTAAGGGCTGCCTATGGCGAGTCCGGTAACCTAACCGGTATCCCGGCATATGGCCGTTATAATACCTATAATGCCACCGCTTTTATAGGAGCCGCGGCTTTCCAGTCGCCCTCCACCTATACCAATCCCGATGTGAAGCCAGAGAAGCAAAAGGAACTGGAAGTGGGTACGGACCTGGCATTCTGGGATAATCGTATAGGCCTCTCCGTTAACTACTATCACAAGCGGGTGGAAAACCTCCTGATCAGTCGGGCTGTGGCGCCTACCAAAGGGTACTCTTTCTACCAGGATAATATCGGCACCTTACAGAATACCGGTGTGGAAGCAATATTGAATATCATGCCGGTGAAAACCCCCAACTTTACCTGGAATCTTACCGCTATCTATAACCGCAACCGCAATAAAGCGGTAGATATAGGGCAGGCGCTCATCCTGTATAATACGGTAGGCGGCGCTCCGGTAGGTATTGCTGCCGGGGAACCGATCGGGTTTTTCTATGGCACCTTTTTCGCCAGGGATGAAAATGGAAATCAACTGAAAACGCCCGCCGGTATACCAGTTACAGAAGCCGGCAAGCAAAACACGCCGCTCACCTATACAGTAGCACGCGACCCTGCCACCGGGTTACCACCGGTCGGCGCTACTGCACTGAATAAAAAGATCGGTGATCCCAACCCCGATTGGACCGGTACGCTCACCAGTGATTTCCAGTATAAAAAACTCGGGCTTCATATACAGGTAGATGCTGTACAGGGAGGAGATGTATTCAACGCCGATTGGAGAACCAGGCAAGGGGTGGATAACGGAAAAGTAGCAGAACAGGAAGACCTGGGGCTGCTTCCGCGTGGTTTTGTCGCAGGTAATTATAACATCCAGGAATGGAGGATTGACGATGGCTCCTTTGTGAAGCTGCGGGAAGTAGCTTTCAGTTACAGCTTTGGTAAGCTGAAGGGACTAAGTGATCTTACAATTAGTCTTGGTGGCAGGAATCTTATTTCCTGGGACAACTATAAAGGATATGATCCGGAATTGAATGCAGCAGGGCAAAGTACCGTATTGCGCGGTATTGATTTTGGTGCGGTGCCGGTACCACGAAGTTATAACCTTGCTATCCGTGCAAAATTCTAATCACAAAAAAAGAACAACATGAAACGACATATTCAATATAGCACTATCGCCATCGCTTTACTCTGCACTTTCACAGCGTGTAGGAAAGATTACCAGGACCCCTCAGGGCCCTCATCGGAAGGCGCTTACAGCTCACCCGCTACATTAGCCAATGTAGCAGTAGGTTTACAGACCTGGTACTCAAAGAACCGGGAAAGCCTTTTATACACCACCGTCACTTCCGGTAGTTTGCTGGTAGGGGAAACTTTTGTTACCAACCCGGGCAATACAGATGAAGCGCAAATTGGAGCAGGGGGAAGTAAAATTCTGACCACCAATGTAGTGGTAACCGGGATGTGGAATGTTTCCAATAAGATCAGGTATGAAGCAGACAGTGTTTTACGCCGTACGGCGGCCATTGTTGAAGATAAAAGCTTTGCCAGCGGTTTGATTGCCTACACCACTATCTTTAAGGCACTGGCCATTGGTGTACAGGCCAATTTCTGGGAGCAGGTACCGGAAAATACCAGTACGCCTGTATTGTCGTCCGGCGGTGTAAAATTTGTGCCTGCGAAACAGGGGTATATAATGGCTGTTGCGGCGCTGGACAATGCCATCAGTACTGTAACGGCCACGCCTGTAGGAAGCAGTTTTTTAGCCAATATACCCAAAAACGTGGACATCATTAATACTTTGTATGCCCTGAAAGCACGATATGCATTGTGTGCCGGCGATTATGCTGCAGCCATCAGGGCAGCTGATAAAGTGGACCTGAATGTAATCTCGACTCTTTCTTTTAATCCGCAGATCACCAACCCGATCTTTGCATTGGTAACAGCTACGAATAATATCTATAACGTGGTCGACTCTACGATGGGTTTACCGGTGCCCATCCAGCCGGATCTTGCCGACAAACGGATACCATTCTATATTGCGAGGCCTGCAAAGCCAAGGTTCAATATCAATGGTTTTTTTGCAGGCAACCTTACCGCTGTTCCTATTTATCTTCCCGGTGAAATGTTGCTTATTAAAGCGGAAAGTTATGCCAGGCAGCATGATATTGTTAATGGATTGCTTTACCTGAATAAAGTTGTAACCAAAACAGCCTCCGGAGATATCTATGGCGTTGGCGCATCACTGCCTCCCGTAACTGCAGCCACTGAAGCAGAATTGCTGACATTGATCTATAAGCACCGGAGAATAGAATTGTTTATGAACGGCCAGGAGCTGGAAGATAGCCGCCGGTTTGGCCGGCCCGTGGCAGAAAGGAAACGGAACTATTTCCCTTACCCGTTTGTGGAACGGAATGATAATCCAAATACACCGGATGATCCGGCGTTTTAGTAAAGCGCAGTTCTGGTTGCCGGGGGAGGTGGCAACCAGAACTGGTTTTTTATAAAAAGATATCTATGTCTTTAAAACTAATGATGTGTTTTTTGTTTTTGCTGGCAGTTATATCAGCTGATGGTCAGCGACCGGAGGATAGTATATATTCATTTGCAGAATTGCCACCGGCTTTTCCGGGCGGAGAAATAGAAACAAGATTTTATAATTTTTATTTAGGAGCAGAAACAGAAAAACTATCGTTAAAATATAATTATGAGAATAATGATATTGTAGCTGAAGGAAAGGAGATGTTAAAACAGAGAGACAAGTTGTTTGGAATAGTTACAGGTTTGGCGTATTGTATCTTGATACCGCATTACGTCCATGTTTTTCCCCGGTTAGTGTGTATAGGGCCTCAATAGATCCCTGCTCCCGTTCATTCTTACAGGAGATATTCTCTTTCTCAGATCAGCCGGAATTCATTATTGATAGTTTAAATCGCCTGCAGCAAACTTACAGGGCTGCTGATTTTAAGAGTTGTTTTGCCATGATCAGAAGTATCAGGGAGACAGATACTACAAGGTTTTGTATTGGCCGGATAAGGTTATCGGCCATCTGTTTTGACAAACAATATACCCGGGGAATTTTATACTATGAATTCCGTTGTGGCTGGTTATGTGCCAAAGGTGAGGTATTAGCCATTGAAAGAAAAGCTGGCCATTGGCGGATTGTAAATAGCTATGCAAAGTGGTTTTTCCTGAAACAGCCAAAGCAAACTCAGGAACACAATGCCACCGTTGTGGTGTAATTTTTGATTTGGCGTTTTGCTATTAGTGAACAGCATTCATCCTAAAAAACTGATGTCATGAATAGAAACAGACTTTCGGCCAGTTTACAGGCAGGACTTAATAATCAAATGACCCAGGAGGCACTGGCAGCGCAGATATATTTGTCGTATGGCGCCTGGGCTGCAAGCGCAGGATACAATGGAATTGCCAATTTCCTTTTTCGCCATGCAAACGAAGAGCGTAATCATATGATGAAATTCCTGGAGTATATCCTGGAAAGGGGCGGGAAGGTTGAGATAGCTGCTATCCCACAACCACCGGCTGATCCGACCAGTGTACAGCATTGTTTTGAGCAGGTGTTTCAGCAGGAAATCAATAATACTGCCGGCATTTATAAACTAGTAAAGATGAGTTTCGATGAAGGCGACTGGGCTTCATGGAATTTCCTGCAGTGGTTTGTGAAAGAACAAACGGAAGAAGAAACCCTTGCATTGGGTTTGTTGGACAAGATTAAAGTGGCAGGTGGTGAACGGGCTACGGACGAGGCATTGTATGCGTTAGACCGTGACCTGGAGAAAGAGCCGGATGAGGCCGAACTGGCAGAAACAAAAACTGTAGAGAACCCATAACGAAAGAGCTGATCATAATGTTATAAAGCAGGGGCAACAATGTAACCCCTGCTTTATAATTTATTGTACCCTGCAGGACGACATCTTATCGTTTGCCGAAGGGTTTAATGCTGTAAAGTCGGGAGTGTCGCTGGTGCGTGTCCAGGAGCTGCCCGAAAAGTTATCATCTCCATACATAATCAATGTGCGGCCGGCGGGTATTTTAACAGAAGAGGCCCAGTCGTTGGGAACTCCCAGTGCAGCCAATTGAGACATGGTATAATTGCCAACAGGCAATACCTGGCTGACAGTGCCGCCATAACTGGTATTCTGGTAAAAAGTTACGCCGCCTGCATTTACCACATGAGGAGTAGGATGTGCCCATACCAATGGTGTTTGCCCTTTGATCATTTTTGCGGCGTCACCTACCAGCCGTAAGTAAAAGTCGGATGATACATGTACCCCATCCGCATCCAGTGTCAGGAAGTATTGATTGGTAGGAATCATCGACGCATCTTCTGCAGCTTTAGCAATAGCAGTAGCTTCATCGTATTCATCAAACATACCCACATATACACTTGGTATTCCCTGGTTCCTGATATTGGCGAATTGCTGCCATATGAAATCTCCATGTAATCTTGGGATCTGGTTGGGCGCACCGCCTTTCCAGTTGGACCATGCGAAGCCAGGAAACGCTTCGGCCTGATAATCAATTCCATTACTGTTGCAATATGCAAAATCGGCTGCAATAGTGGATACATAATTATTGGCGCCGGTAATATTGCTGAAGGTACCGGTTGCCCAGGGCATGATCATATTGCTGGCGTTATAGGCGGGTAGGTTTGCCGTTTGGGTACGCCAGTCGCGCGGTCCGCCAACAATCACATAACAACCCTGATCTTTGAACCAGTTAATTACATCTGTCCAGGAAGTAACGTTACCCGGACGGTTCGTTACACCTACACCCCATATGCAAACTACCGGTTTGCCATTTTGTTTGGCATAGGCTGGCGAGGCGGTAAGATGAAGGGTATTTACGATCACATTTGTCCAGTCGGGTTTTATTTCTGTCTGGAAATTTGTCCATCCGGAGATATCGTACATCACATAAAACTTGCGTCCGTAGGTTTGTGCGGCAGCCATTACCTTACTGGCAATCCCGTCCTTTTGCGGGGTACTTTTACCAAATCGTTGCATGGCTGCACAGTCGATACCGTATTGCTGCATCCACATGAAATGCGTATTCACGGTTTGATCGGTCCAGGACGAGAATAACTTCGCAGGCTGACCATTGCCCAGGTTGGCATAACCGGTTTGAAAAGTAGTGGTATATTCTCTTGTATCGGGCCACAGCTCGAATGTTTGATTACCTGGTGAAGGAGGGAGGCCGCCGGGAGTACTGCCCCAATGTATCCAGTTATTGGAAGGGGAGCCATCATTTTTGCAGGCAAACCATCCCTGGTAGCCAACTACCAGTTTTCCTACCACATCGCCTACCGGCGAAGCGGCCATGGTACGGATGCCGCTTTTGATATGCGGGGTGGCAGGATCATCAGGTTGTTTTAGCATGTCTTTATTGGAACAGGCTATACTGGTCAACAGGAGGCAATGGTACCCCAGCTTTTGCATAACACCGGGCAGGGTGTTGAATAAGGAAATCATTTGTTTCATGAATTTGATTTTGATGATGGTTTATAAGTGGAATTGTATAGTACAGTTTGTTCAGGATGCCGGGTAAGGCAACACGTTATACGGAATGTGGAATTTGCATCAGGATAGCCTGGATTTTTAAGAGAGGAAAATTAGCTATAGCCTGTTGGCAGGCCTAATAATATAACCGGAAAATAATGGTGCAGTAAGGTAGAATGGCAGTGGTAGCGGGGTTTACAAGAAATATATTTTTCTGCTATATAATGCTGTCAGACCCGCTTTTACGCTATTAATATATTTGTTAGCAGCTGTGTTAATTTGTTTGTTAATCGGAGTTTAATCCGTAACTTATCTATATAATAATAAATGAAACACCCAATCCCTCAATAATAATATGATACAGGATCCGGTTAAATCCCAGCCTGCAGCCACCTCCAGCGCAGCTGCGCATAACCATAATACTGCGGGCATTGCCCGGCATGCACCGAAGGAAAAACCTGCAGCCTCCGGCCCCTTTGCAGTAAATCCGGGCGAAAAATTAATTACCTCTCCCTTTCAGCTGAAGCCCGCCGGAAAAGAAATATTCACGGCAACTCAGTTGCAGGCGGTACCTTTCCGGCTGCCAGTAAATACGGCCGCGGTGGTACAGCGGATAGAAACGATCACTGAAAAACAGATACCAGTGCAAACGCATGGCAACTGTGGCCTGTTTTCAATTATTGCAGCAATGCGGGCAATGGGATTTGATGAGGCCGTGCAGCAAAAGATGACAAAAACAATGGATAAATTCACCTCCCAATCACCGGATACATTTGTAGGGGAGATTTTTAACATTGATCTTATGTTGCAACTTATTAATAGTAATCTTAAATATGAAGGTAAGCAACTACTGACTGCAAAAACTGTTAGTTTTAAATCCCATAAAGAGCTTAAAAAAATACTGCATACCTATAATGCTATTCCGCAGGTTTCTTTGCTGATAGGTTATTCAAAGCCGGATGAATATGATGAGTATTATAGAAAGAGAGGAGAGTGGATAGGTAAGCTCAACGAAGGCGGAGAAAAATTGGAAATAGCTAAAAGTGAGATGGATGTAGCATTGGAGACAAAAGTATCGCACAAGGATTTTATTCCCCAACATGCTCATTGGGGAATGATCAACGGTATGGAAGGCCCCGGAATGGTAAAGATTGCAGACACCATTGAAGAGCATTCTCCTGACGCAAAACATGGATATAACACAAATTTTCGTACTGATAAGCTCTTTAATTCAAACATGAGCCTTGCATCCGGAAAGTTTGACTGGTCAACTTTTATAGATAAAGACAACGATGAAGTTACCTATAATAAAATGACCGGCACAAAGGAAACCAAAGACCTTAAAGATAATGAGCGCTATAAAAAGATTAAGGGAGATAACATGATGGAATCAATGGATCTGAGTGGGAAACTGGTTGTAGTGGAACTTACCGCAGAGGGAAGGGAATTGCTGGCTACAAAGCCTGTTGCTACTGATAAGGACCCAAAATGATGGCGAATGCTCCTGTTAAACCAGTCCATGCAGGCTTGCGGCCTTAATGAGCGCTGCTACATTTTTTACCTGCAATTTCTGCAGCAGGTTTTTACGATGATTTTCCACAGTGAACTTGCTTAAAAAAAGCATTTCTGCAATGCGCCTGGTGGTGATACCGGAAGCAATAAGTTTTAAAATTTCCTGCTCTCTCGCGGTAAGCACCGGAGCATCATTCATATTCTTTAATCCCGGCCTGGCGATAATTTCTTTCACAGCGTTACTGAATACGATCTGGTGCTGCAGGGCATCGTGGATACCACGCACCAGCTCCTCTATAGATGCATTTTTGAGAAGGTAACCACTCGCGCCGTTTTCCAGCATTTTCATAACAGCGCTGCGTTGATCATGGTTGCTCAATGCCAGCACTATAGTATCGGGTGCTTTTGTTTTGATGTCCTTACAGAGGTCCATCCCATTCCCGTCCGGAAGGATAATATCCAGTAACACCACATGAACAGGGTTACTATTGAAAAATTGAAGAAAGTCACGGACGTTGGTAAACGTACCTGCAATTTCAAATGCTTCTTCTCCTGAAAGCACATTCACCAGTCCCTGAAGCACTACGGGATGATCGTCAAGAATGGCCAGCCTGTATTTCGGTTGTAACATACATTTCAATGTTTATGGAAGTACCTGGTTGATTGCCTTTGGAAAGGATGTCTATTTTACCATTCAGATAGGCGACCCGGGTTTTAATATTGATAAAGCCCATGCCCTGGTTTTCATGCAGAACACTTTCATTGAAACCGGTGCCATCATCTTCCACAGTAATAAAAAATCTGTTGCTCCGCTGGTTACATTGCAACAGTATATTTTTCGCATCGGCATGTTTTATTGCATTGGTTAATAATTCCTGGGCAATGCGGTAAATGATCACCTGTTCTGCCTGCGGAATATTTGGCTGGATGTCAAAGCAAAGGAAGCGGACGGTTGTTTTTTCTGATTCAAATGTATTGCAAAGATCCTTCAATGCAGCTTCCAGCCCCAGTCGTAATAACATTTCAGGCATCATATTGTGGGCAATCCTCCTTAGTTCTGCCACAGATGTATCCATCTGGCCGATAACATTGTCCAGCTCCGGCCGTTGACCGGTATTTGCGCCGCCGGCAATTTTGGAAAGATTGATCTTCGTTGACGCCAATAACCCTCCCAGGCTGTCGTGAAGATCCCGCGCTACCCGTTTGCGCTCTTCTTCCTGGCCTTGCAGCATTGCATGTGAGATCTTTATCTGTTCCTGCTGGAGGGCTGTTTTCTTTTTGTTTTTATAAAAGAAATATCCCAGTAGTAAAACTGCCAGTAAAAGTACACTTATCAAGCCCAGCGACCAGCTTAACAGGACGGTTCGCTTTAAGGCATAACTTACTTTATCATTGGATGCGTTTAATTCCACAATTTTCCGTTGATTTTCTGCATTCCTGAATTTTATTTCCAGTGCATTGATCTTTGTTGTCAGGTTGCTTTGCGCAACACTATCGCTTAAATAACTATAGCGTTTCAGCCATACGAAAGCTTCAGGAATATTTTTCAGATCTTCATAGGTGGCCATCATGCCATAGTACAATAAGAGCCGGTTAGCAGAGGTATTCATAAATGGCAGCCTGCTGTAAAGATCAAGACCTACACGGCGGGCCTGGACCAGATCTTTCTTATTATACAGCGCATAAAATTTTTGCAGCAACAGGCGTTGTTCGGGATATGCCTGATGCAGTTGCTGCGCAAGCGCAATACCTTTTTCTGCCACTGCAAGGGACTGGTCAAATTTTTCGGCAATGGTAAGCCGCATACTTTCTCCTGCATAGTAATCCAGCCACTCGCTTGCCTGTGGATAAGGCGTCAGCAGTACCCTCATACTGTCAATGTACAAAGCGGCATTAGCTGAATCGCCCGATAACGAATAGTTCTCTGATAAGGTATGATAAGCGGTGGCGAGGTAGCTGGTATTTCCTTGCTTGTTCCGTAATGTTTCAATAGCAAGTTGCAGGTATATTTTAGCTTTGGCATGCTCTCTCAGGTTTTTAAACCCATAGGAAAGATCGAGGTAATTCTTCCCCAGGTAAAGCTGGTCGCCTGACTTTTGCGCCAATGGTATTGCCTGAGTTACAAGCAGGTTCACATAGGTTTCAGGATCATCTTTGTCGAAGTGGAATACCCGTGCGTAATCGTGCCAGCACATAGAACGGAAAAGTAAAGCCTCTTTGCCAGGAAATTTCTTTAATATACTTTCTGCCTGCATGAAAAGTTTAGCGGCTGAATCGGGCGCTGTGGTGGCAAGTTGCCGCCCTTTGTAGAATACAGAAATGCCTTCCAGGAAGGGGTGTCCTTTACTGAGCCCTATTCCAAGCTGCGCATATTTTTTTGATAGCACGGAGTCTTCATCTGCCCATTCATCAGACAGGAGAAAGCTCACGCTGGCTTTGGTACTATCATTTACTGCCTGCTCAAGAATATGGGCAAGACTGTCTTTATCAAATCTTCCCGGTGCTTGTTGGGCGTTACTCCGGGTAACAGACAGCATAAGAATAAATACGAGGGTAAAAAGTTTCATAACAATTCGCAAGTTGTTACATATAACCATAATAATAAAGATACATCAGAAGAATGACTGAAAACAGCTATATACAAAATGACCATTTCACGGCATTGCTTGTCCTTGTTTTTGTAAGTAATTTTGTTCCACGTACTGATATAAAAGGTTTGAAGCGATTGTTCTGTAGCTTTTAAAGATTCATCTTATAACGCCAGGCGCTTAATTTAGTCAGCTTGCGCTGCACATAAACAAACGGGGTAGCCGAAAACCGGGTTAATTCAGAGTAGGCTAAATTACAAATCATAGCATATGTACAGAAAATTATCCATTGTAAGTATCCTGTTCGCTGCAATGCTCACATCATCCTGCTCCAAAGATAAGGATGATAATCCAACATCCGTTACACATAAGGTACAGTTTAAAGCTACGGCTACGGCTGGGGGGAATATTAGCACTGCCTCTTATGGGGTAGATGGCGACGCTCATACAGCCACCAATCTTAGTGGTACTTCATGGACCAGTCCTGAGCTTACGGCTCCAGCCGGCGCATATAATGCTAACATTGTGGTAAATGGAACCGGTACCAGTAATACTTCTACGCTAAAGGTGGGAATTTATGTAGATGATGTATTGAAGAAAGAAGAAACGGCCAGTCCGGGTACGGTATTATCTGTTCTTCTCACGTATAAATTTTAATGTGGCCAAAACTGCCTTTCATGCAATACCTGAAATATATATCCGCTGTTATTTTTCTGATGTTTTTTTCTTTTACCGGAGGTGCACAGGCAAAGTTAGAGAAGAGAATGAAAGAAGCGCTGGAGCAGCGTTATAAGGATGATAAATATTATGCGGATCTTCAAAGAGGTATTTATAATAGGGAGAACTGGAAGAATTCATGGGTGGGAGTAAGCCTGACTGATATTTACAAAAATGGGGCGCTCCTACAAAAGCTTTCCCCGATGGAAGCGGGGCCAGGTGGTGGTATATGAAAAAGTATCCAATTATTCGGGAGGTAGCTATACCCCAGGATATACCATGTATTTAAAGCAATATTTACGGCTACACTGCTGATCTTAAGTTTCTCCGGGCGCTCACAGGGTAAGTACTTTGAGGTGGTTATTGAGAAGGGAACATATGGAAATTACGGGATGGTAAAGCCACTCAATGGCCAGTATGATGCGAAGCTTTTCTATAATGGCAAAAAGCAACGGCAACTTTTGGAAGGTATCCTGGAGTACCTGAAAAACCGGCCCATTCTGAAGATTGATATGATACTCAACGGCGGCACCGTTGTGGTTTACCGCGATTTTGCCACCATCGGGAACAAGCAAAACTGTTTTGCTGATCTCACAGGGATTATCTATATGTTTGCAGTTCCCGAAGAAGGATACATTTCCATCCGCGCCGGAGGTAACTCCAAAATATATGCTTCTGTTTTCGATGCAAAATTGCGCATAAGCCCCGGAGATGATGTAGTTTCAGAACAGGATGTACCGTTTAATGAATTTAAATTTATACAGCCCACTGATGGCCGTACACAAAGCGCTGTTTCCCCGCATGGCGGCCTTTTAGGGCAGGCAACTTCACGTAAGATCAATTATAAGTTGGCTTATCCCGACAGCATCTTTGATCCGGATGGAAAGATCGTAAATGCAAATAATAAAAAGATCATTGAAACTTTCTTTGATGGGTATGTAGCAGACCTGGATCAGTTTCTGAAATCGAAGTTTAATATGAAGTAACCGGATAGTAATTATCCTCCCTAATAACAGCTATCAATCAGGAATGTTAATGCTGATGTTTTCGCAGGTTTTCTACTTATCCGGTAGAAAATCTTTTTTTCTGGGTTTTACTTGGTTTCATTCCACTGAAATCATAATATCGTTAACCACACCGCATCCTGTGGCCTGTTAATGCAGCATTTAATAATCCTAAAGGACTTTTATTTACTCATTAAAACCCATATCCCTCAAACAGGAGAAAATTGTTTGTATGGATCCTCGGTGGATCACTGGCATTTGTTAACCAATCCTGCCAGAAAAGCGACATGGAAGATGCGTTATCTACAGAAAATGCAGCGATAGGCCATGAATCAATAGGTCTTTTAATTGTTGTCCATAATTTATGGAGATATGAAACATCCGGGATCGCTATGATTGCCCGTGATCCGGCCGGAAGAATTTCAACCCCGTTAAATCATTTCTTACCAAATGGCAAGTCCTCCGTCTATTTTATTATTGTCTTTTGTAATAGAAATTAAAATCACTTAAAATGGACAGGACAATTTTTATTACAGGAACATCATCGGGATTGGGAAAAGCTACGGCAAAGTTGTTTTCAGAAAAAGGTTGGACGGTAGTTGCAACCATGAGAAATATTGAAGAGACAGAACTTGCGCAGTTGCCCAACGTACACCTTTTGGAATTAGACGTTAATAACCCGGAACAAGTTATTGAAGTGACAAGAAAAGCTGAAGAAATCAGTCCCATAGATGTATTGTTCAATAATGCGGGTTATGTTTTAGCAGGAGCATTAGAAGCTATAACAGATGAACAATTAGATCATCAGCTCAACACCAACCTGCAAGGTACAATTCGAGTCACAAGAGCTTTACTTCCCTATTTCAGAAACAGGAAGGAAGGATTAATTATTACGACAACTTCTTTGGGCGCCTATATCCCCGAGCCATTCATGGCTGTGTACAGTGCAACTAAATCTGCATTGGAAGCCTGGACAGAAGGAATGTATTATGAATTAGATCGTATAGGGATCAGGATTAAAACTATAGTCCCCAGTTTTATGAATACTAATTTTGTAGGAAATGCCAAAATTGCACTTCATCCTGCTTACCAGGAAAGCCTTGACAAAGTCATTAGCACATTTTCTAACTCAGAAGCGGGAACAAACGCAGATAATCCGGAAGATATTGCATTAATTGTTTATGAAGCTGTGACCGACGGAAAAAAACAATTGCATTACTTTGCAGGCGATGACGCAAATACAAGATATCAATCGTTGAAAAAAGACGGAATAGATGTTGTAATTGATGCAAGGAGTAAATCCATTTTTGAACAATAGGAGCTATGGAACAGTTAATTAACTATTTATTGCAATTCGGGCAACTGAATCAAAAGCAAATAGATCTGATTGAAACCCGGGCCTCAGAAAAATTATTATCTAAGAATGAATATTTTTCCGAGGCGGGGAAAATAGCCCGACAAATTGCTTTTGTTAAGGAAGGCGTTTTAATGATTTGTTATTATAATAACAAAGGAGAAGAAACTGTTCACCATTTTATATGTGAGGATCATTTTGTGGTTGATTTGGAAAGTTTCAACCACAAAATTCTTTCAATGATCTATATACGGGCTGTTACAGACTGCAAATTAATTACATTTACTTTTGAAGATTGGCACGAGCTCGCTACGACTATCATCGATTGGAATGCGATTGTCAATAAAATTACCGTCAAAACATTATTGGATAAAGTTCATATGGTGCAGCCAATGGTCATGCTGGACGCGAAAACAAAATACTTGAATTTTCTTAAAAACTTTCCGAATCTAGCCAATAGGATTCCGCTTATATATCTTGCCTCTTATTTGGGAATTACGCCGACTTCGTTAAGCAGGATAAGAAGAAATATCCGCTAAAAACTATGGGATCCTGGCGTGGGAAGAATAGTTAATCAGAACGGACAATTTGAATGGAAGGATTTAAGTAAAAGTCAGATCAGCACTTCAGGGCAATGCAATGAGATTAGCAAATGTATGTTGTAAATCTGCTGACCATAACACTCACTTTTTAAAGTTTATCTATCTGAAAAAAAACAAGGAACCCGTGCAAATACCAGATTTACGCGGGTTCCTTTGCTTAACATTATTAGCTGAATACTGTGTGATGAGCCCTATGGCTCAAAACCCGAGTCACTTTATATGTGAAAGATATTGAGCGAATAGTAAAGGGCTATATTTTCTTGCCAAAATAAATATAGAGCTCCGGGTACACTAACTTAATAGCCTTGGGATAAACGCCGCGGTTTCTCCTGCTACCTACAGATGATTTAAGCAACGGGCAAAGCCCCTCCGTCGATGAGATAATTTGCACCGGTGAGATAAGCAGCGGCAGGTGATGCTAGAAAATATACCAACGATGCAACCTCGTTTGGCTCTGCCATCCTGCCCATCGGTATACCTCCAATTTCACGCATTAAATGTTGGAAAGCCTCGTCAGGTGTCAGCCCTGTAGAGCTGGCGATTTGCTGTATGAATTTTTCCATTGGCGGTGTTTTAGTTGCTCCTGGAGATACTGTTAATACCCTTATTCCCTTCCCGGCTAGTTCATTTGCCAATGCTTTGCTATAGCTGTTCAGGGCGGCCTTGGCAACTGCATAGGCCATATTATGCTGCCACAGAGGAAGCATACCGGAAACGGAAGACATATGAATGACAACACCGCTTTTCTGCTCAAGCATTTTAGGCAACAGGGCTCTGTCCAGTCGTATAGCAGCGAGCAGATTCAATTGAAGCTCGCTCTCCCAGTGCTGATCAGTCAAAGCACTGAATCCGCCACCCGGAGTGGTAAGTCCGCCTATATTATCAACCAATATATCAATTCCTCCAAACTTTTCGTTAATGTCCTGTGCCAGCTTCGTTACCTGCCCGGCTTGCATTAGGTCCGCTGCAATAAAATGATGATCAGAATTGCTTTCTTCTGGCGGGTTTCTGGCAGTGACGATAACTTTAGCCCCTGCCTGCTGTAATCTGTCTGCAATTGCTTTCCCGATACCTTTTGTTCCTCCTGTTACTAAAGCCGTTTTGCCTGTGAGGTCCTTGTGCTCATTTTGTTTGTTTTGCATTTTGTTGTCTTTGCTGATGTGATACAATGAACTAATGAAGCAAAGGTCGTTTGCAAACAACAAAGCAGGGTAACGAAAAACAATGCAATTGTTACAAAAATCAAATACTCCTGAATTGGGTAGGGGTAAGCTGCGTATATTTTTTAAAGAAGTTATTGAAGTGTGTTTTCTCCTTGAACCCCAAAGCAAATGCAATTTCTGAAACAGCTTTATCTGTATGCTTCAATAATATCTTGGCCTCTAACAAAATCCTTTCCTGTATGATCACTGAGGTAGGCTTATGCAGCATTTCCTGGGATACCTTGTTCAGGTGGTTCACATGAATTAACAGCCGCTTGGCAAAATCGGAGGAAGAACGCAGGCGCATCGGAGCGTTACCATCTTCTATTGGGAACTGCTGTTCCAAAAGTTCAATAAACTGCCTGGCAATCTTTTCAGAAGCACTGGAAAGCCTACGCTTAGCACTTTTAATTGGTTGCGCTTTTACGGCAAGGTGTATCAGCTCATAGACTAAAACCCGCATTCTGTCGTATTTGTATGCGTAGTCAGATATCCAGTCAGTATACATGTCTTCAAAAAGTTGAGCTGCCTTATGCGCCTGCTCGTCACTAAGTTCAATGACGGGCATTCCATCTGGCTTGAATACAGAATAATCTTCCGGATTGCCGAAATGATGGAAAAAATTTGCCGTAAAAATGCAGAAATGACCCCGTTGTTCCCCGGTAATATGTTTCCAGTTGTAAGGAACGCGGGGATTGGAAAACAGCAGGGCCTGCTTTTCGATGTTAAACTTTTTGTCAGAGTAATGAACCTGGTTTCTCCCTGCTATCAGACAGATTTTGAAATATGCTCTTATGTTGTACGGAATAGGTTTCAAACCACAGCCTTCCACCGAGTCAAATTTGAATACGTTAAAATGACCTATTTCTGCTTTGAAACTATCCGGAATTGATTCGAACCGTTCTTTATAAAAATCTTCTATGGTCTGCAACTGGATCATAATATGATATTACGAAAATAAAATCATAGTAGGCAATATGCAGGATAGCAAAGCAGATGAGGTTACCAGGGAACCTTACGGTACAAAGCCTGAAACATCTGCTAAGGTATTTGAAGAGATTGAGCGAAATTTAAACTGTGCAATGTAGCTGTCGTATATTATAAATATGAATTTCTGGGGGTAATAATTTACCAGTGAATTTCCCCTGTTTCAGGATTAGTTTCTTCACTGAAAAATTTAACGGTTGGACCGTTCTGGTCAATCAATGCGTACTTTACAATCCGGCTTGCCGCGGTATCTACGGGGCCACCATTGTTAAAGGTAAAATCAGTACTGGTATATCCCGGGCAAACTGCATTTACTTTGAAGGGTGTATCACGCAGTTCGTAAGCCAAATGAACGGTATAATTTCATTAACACCGAGATTATTTAATGTAAGCATGAAAGATAAAAATTAAAAAATTTAGATGTGCAACGATAAATCAACTCATCTACGGTATAACAAAAGTCATGTTCAATTCCAAGCTTTATCCCGGAATTGAACATGGCATTAAAGAAAAAGTCTGATAGGATTAAGTAATGTATGAACAATCGTGGCAAGCTTCCTTTCCAAGCTCTTTTCTTTCCGATTCAATAAGTGCCGACGGCTTAGATATTTCTTGTTCTGCTTCAGAAGCATTCTGAGCTTTGGTAGTCAAATTTATGCTGGTTAAACAAACGAGTAATTCGATAATATTATTTATATTATTAATGTTAATAAAGAAACACATTTTTTACCTATAAATTTATTTACATCCAGAAGGTGTGCCTTTCATTATTTGATTATATTTTTATTCGCTCCCTAGGCAATCGTATGGCTACCGGGTTCAGCCATATAAACGAAAGCTTTGAGCTAAATGGGAAGAAGTCTTTGGTAAAGCTCATAGCTCGTACAAATTTCGATTGTAACTCAGCCATTCCAATTTTAAGAGAATCAGTTGCCTCATATCTTAGCATAACAGACTGGATTATACAGGTAGAATTAGTAATTCCATTTCTTTTGCAATAATTTTCCCAGTAGGATTCTAGTCCTTGCTCACCTATTTCTAATAATGACAATTTCCTTCTTATATAAGCTATGAAATCGTCATCCAATCCATCTGAGTAATACAAATTTTCAATCTGCCCTTTTGTGTTTAAGATAATAGCCACTGTGTACATATCCACAGAGTCCATGCTTGAGCTATATGGATTTACGATTGCATTGCTGATCTCCTGAACCATTTTTTCGGGAAATGATTCTTTCTTTTGTCCAAAGCTAAATAAGAAGCTGAATGAGCAAATTACAAAAAGTATGAACTTCATAATCGATTCTTTATAAAACAGTGATTGGTCTCATTAGTTACTACATTTGGTGCCCTTCTCTCCACTTTTATATTTAAGTGCAAGGTTAATCAAATCGTTAAGATTGCTCGGAAATATACTAGCAAGGGCTGACCAGTAAACTGTATCAGAGGCGCCTATCCAGATAAGTGCCTGCGCGTCGTAAGGATCTAATCCTGGAAACATTGATTGCATCATAGCAACGGTACTTTTGTAATACTTTCTCAGCATATCATTGTGATCCATTGTTCCTGTAGAATTAATAATATTATTTCTCATGGTTGTTGGGACTATGCCTATTATTCAATTAACTGCTACAAAGAATTTATCTCCTCCATTTACCATACACTTTTTCAAACAGTCTTTGAAATACACTTTTATCTTCAGTTAGTATCTCGCCAATACCCTCAAATTGAGGTTGAATAGGTATTTGTTTGGCTGCGTTAGTTTTAAGCCCATCATTTAAACTGATCTCTAACGCAAAAGTACTGTCCATAGAAACAGTGGAGCGGGAAGTCACATAGCCCCGCAGCATGCCATATTCTTCAAAGGGGTAAGCAGATAGTTTGATTAATACTTTTTGGCCAGCTCTGATCTTTCCAGCACCATTAATGCCAATAGTACCCCTTGCAAGATATTGTTGCGTACTTGGCACTATCATTAATACTCCTTCTCCAGACTGTATAAACTGGTTCTCCTTCCAATATTTAAAAAATAGTACTTTCCCCGATATGGGACTACTAAGTACGTAATTTTGCCGCCAGACAGCATAGGCTCCTTGAAATCTTCTGGAAGCATCTCGTATTCGCTGTTGTAAATTATTTTCTTCACCTTGTAGCTGAAGCTCTGTTTCAGTAATGTTTTTCTGATATTCTTTTTCTTGCAACATACTCTGTAAAATGCTACTATAATTTCCTTCTGTATTCATTTTCTGGTCCAGCAGCTTTTTTCGTGCCTCTTCAAACTCAAAACGAGAAATAACTCTGTCGGTGACAAGTGTAGAATCAATTGCATAACGATTATGTTGTATTTTTAGTTGTTCCTGTAATACTACGTCCTTTTTTTTCAGCTCTGTCGCCAATTTAGCTTGATAGGTAGCCTGCGTGAGTAAATGTCCAACTTTTGCTTTGTAGCTATTGTGCGTCATAAAAAACCTATATTGTTCAACGGCCTGGAATAGCTCTGTGTATTGTGCTTGTAATTCACCCAATTGTAGACCCGATGGAATATTAAGTTGATCAATGATACGAAACAGATATATACTGCTGTCTATGCTGGCGCGGAAGGCAGTTACTCGTTCCACATCTTCATAATGGGCAGGATTGGAAAGTACACAAATCACCTGACCTGGCGCTACTTCTTTGTTATTTTGTACTAATATCCGTTGAATAGGGGCACTACTACGGGCAATCAACTTCACTGGTGGATTAATTGAAGAAATGGTAACCTTTGAAAGTATAATATCAGGATATTTCATAAAATAAGAACCAATGAAAATACCGATTATGAGAATACCGACTAAGCTAATACCCCATCGAAAAATCCAGGCAGGCATTTCCCCCATAATTTCCTGTACTTCCTCGCTGCGGATTTCATAACCGGTATGAAATTGACCGTTCAGCGGTTCTGCTGCAGGTTTCCTGCTAATGCTATTATTTACTTCTGATGTATCAGCCATATCGTTCAAAAATAAATGAAATAATCAGGCTCCCAATTCAAGTTGGTTCTTTACCAATTCAAAATAGTTACCCTTTAATGCGGTCAGTTCTTCATGTGTGCCCGTTTCCACGATCTTTCCTTTTTCCAGCACGACAATTTGATCAGCATTCTTTACTGTACTCAAACGATGGGCTATTACCACCACCGTTTTACCTTTAAAGAAACGATCCAAATTTTCCATGATCACCTTTTCGTTGTTGGCATCAAGCGCGCTGGTAGCTTCATCGAAAAAGAGATAGTGGGGATTTTTATAGACCGCCCTGGCAATAAGCATACGCTGCTTCTGACCCGCGCTGATTCCGTTACCGGTATTGCCTACCCTAGTGTTGTACCGCAAGGGTAATTCTTCTATGAAGTCACGAATATTGGCTACCTGCACAGCATGTAGCAGTTTATGTTCATTCACCCTTTCATCGCTTATTGCAATGTTATGAGCAATGGTATCAGAAAAAATAAAGCCATCCTGCATGACGGTACCGCATTGCTGCCGCCACCAAGCCGGTGATATCTGTTGAAGATCTGTTCTGCCGATCCTTACAATGCCTGCCGTTGGAGTATAAAATTGCAACAGCAGCTTTAACAAAGTTGTTTTTCCGCTGCCGCTAGAACCCACAATAGCAGTTATCTTTCCTTCGGGTATCGCAAGGTTGATATTTTGTAGAACGTAGGGGGACTGTGGGCCTTCATATTGGAAAGACAGTTGTTGCAGTTGTATACTTCTGTTTTTGCTTTCCATAAGTGAAAGTGCATGTCGCTCTTTATTTTCCTCTTCTTCGAGTCCGTGAATTTCATTCAAACGTTCCAAGCTAATTTTGGCATCCTGTGCTGTTTGAATGAATCCCAATAATTGTTCCAGCGGACTATTCATCTGGCCGATAATGTAACTCACGGACAACATCATACCCAGAGTCATGTTGCCATTGATGACTTCCCGAGCACTCAGAAATGAAATGAGTATGTTTTTAAGTTGGTTGAAGAACATACTGCCGAGCTGTTGATACTGCCCCAAGGCCATGCCCTGGATGCTGATCTTATAAAGCTTTAACTGCACTCGTTCCCATTCCCAGCGTTTGGCCGTTTCGCTATTGTTCAGTTTAATTTCCTGCATGGCAGTGATAAGCTCAAATAATACATTTTCATTCTCGGTCATCCGCTGAAAGCGTTTGTAGTCTATATCCTGACGTTTGCCTAAAAAAAGAAGTATCCAAATAAAGGAAGTAAGGCTGAATACAAGGAATATTGTAAGGATCTTCCAACTGTAAACAGCCATTACCGCCATAAAAATGATCAGGTTTACAAAGGAGAACAAGGTTGATAACGTGGTACTACTTAGGAAAGTCTGTACTCGCTGATGATCAGAAATCCTTTGACGTAAATCACCAATTAACTTAGTATCAAAAAACTTAATGGGCAGCGTCATCAATTTAATGAGAAAATCGGAAAGGATATTGATGTTGACTCGGCTGTTCATATGTAACAGCAGCCAATTTCGGAAAAACTCGATGGCCGTGCTTCCAACAAATAGTACTAGTTGAGAAATAAGTACCAGGTAAACAAATCCAATGTTCTGATGATTGATACCATAGTCCACCAAGCTTTGCGTTAAAAATGGCACCATCAGAGTAAGTAGACTTCCTATCAATACACTTATCAATAATTGAGTAATATACTTTTTATAAGGCCGAATATAGGGTATTAAGAACCTTAATCCACGACGCTGAGAACCATCCTCTTGGTATTGCCCTAACATTTCGGTTGGTTCCAGTAACAGTGCTACACCTTGGTTGTTATGAGAAATCCAGGATTTCAAAAAGGTCTCTTTATCTACCCTGATCAGCCCATGTGCCGGGTCAGCCAGTAGCAATTTTGTATTGTTCCTCCAAATACCACGTCTCTGTGGGGGAAGCACCACAAAATGCTCCTGGTTCCAGTGTAAAATACATGGCAACGGAGCTTGCCCAGTTAATTGTTCGAAATTAATTTTAGTCGCTAATGTTCGGAATCCTATTTTCTCTGCAGCCTCACTGATGCCTAATACACTGACACCATCCCGGCTAATATAGGCTAGATTACGCAGTTGGGCCAGGAAATAACTTTTACGATAATATTTAGCTATCATACGGAGGCAGGTAGGTCCACAGTCCATTACATCATATTGTCGATAGAAAGGAAATTTCATTTTGGAAGGATTAAGCTAATTATTATTTACATAAATATTTTGAATATGGGTTATGACATATTGTTATGAAATGTATAATATTTTTTATGTGAATTATTATTTAATTATTTTTTCTAGTAAAGAAAGCTGATTTATAGTAAAAAATAATTTACTAAATTCATATTACCTTAAACAGATTTTATTATTCAAAAATCTTTCTTATGAAAAAACAATTCCAGAGTTTGGACAACTCATTATTCCAGCCCATTCAATTAAATGAAATACAGAAATTAAGAGGTGGCATATACATCTCAAAACAAAAAACCTACGAAGTGACCACTAAAAAAGGTTCTGGAGAAGATAATCAGGATTCCAATACTGTGGAAGATTGATTGTAACTCAAACTATTTAGAAAGGAACTATTTCAGCCGCTATGGTTAAATAGTTCCTTTCTTTTACCTTCCTTTCCGTTTGAAGAGTTGTTTTTAATTTAAATATTGTATGGATAACCCGAAAGCCGTTGGTTGCTTAATGTTATTTTTATTATTAAGCTTCAACCTAAACATATCAGCACAAACTGTTTATTATCTTCTCAACAGATCAGATTCTTTATACAGGGCAAAAAATTTCAAAATGGCTGCAGATATGATGGATAAAGCCATATCATTAAAAAAAGGAATTATTACCAAAGGGCAATACTACGATGCCGCCTGCTATAATGCTTTAGCCGGCCAAACCGATAAAGCTTTTCAGTATTTGAACCAATCAATTCAAAAAGGTTTTTTAGATATTGATGCATTGCAAAAAGACGCGGACCTGATTTCCTTACATGCAAAAAGCAGCAGTTGGAACCGTCTCCTGGATTACTTAAAAAAAACTATTAAGGATCAGGAGCAAAAGCTGAATTTGCCCTTGAAATCGGAACTCGAAGTGATATATAAATTGGACCAGCAATATCGGTTGCTGCTAGATTCAGTTCAAAAAAAATTTGGCGCGAATTCAGCACAACTGAAAGAGCTTTGGTTCCAGATCGATGTAACGGACAGCATTAATCTTTCAAAAGTAAAAAGAATCATCCAAAGCTATGGTTGGCCGGGTAAGGATTTAGTCGGAACAACTGCTAATAGAGCTGTATGGTTAACAATCCAACATGCGGATATTACGGAACAGAAAAAATACATACCACTTTTAGAGGCATCAGTCAAAAAAGGGCAATCAAGTCCTGACAACCTTGCTTTTTTAGTAGACAGAATAAATGTGGAAGAAGGGAAGCCGCAAATCTATGGAAGTCAATTCAAAGAAAATCCCCAAACGGGAGAAAATGAATTCCTGAAAATCGAAGATATTAAAAATGTAAATAAGCGTAGAGAGACTATGGGCTTAGAGCCTATAGAAGTTTACGCCGAAAGGTGTGGGGTCAAATATTCCCAGACTCACCCATAATTTTTAGCTATTTTTTTACATTCTACACTTAATTTATGATCGTTATTTTCAGTCGGAGTGGTGGCGATTTAACAACAGATGAAGTGATGGCATGGGTCAATTACCTGGGAGAAGAAGTATACCGGCTAAATGTGGAAGATTACGAAGGACCGAACAGTTTTTTTAAGCTCCTCTTAGATGATTCCGGAAAGTCCTTCGATATACAGCGGTTGGACGATCCCCCTTTAGCAGTAGCGGATATTTCCGTGATCTGGCTAAGAAGGGGGCATAATCTACAAAGTATCCGGGATCGACTAAAGGAGATCCATGGAAAAGATTTTTTTTATGATTTAATGCTCTTCCTTTCACAGGAAATTAGAGCAACCAATAGACTCATTCAGTATTTTGCCGGGGAGCATACCCACTGGATAGATAAACTGGAGCACAGTAATCCTTCCAAGATCTACCAGCTTCAATGCGCCAGTAGTGTTGGTTTTCATATTCCCTCAACGATCATCACGAATAACAAAAAAGATGTCATTACTTTCCAGCAAAAGCATGGGAAGATCATAACCAAGCCCGTTGTAGATTCTACGTTTTTGTTCCCGGATAGTAACAAAGGGGGATACGGACTCTATACTGCTTTAGTTGAAATGGAGACGGTAGACCATCTACCTGAAACTTTCTTTCCTTGCTTGTTTCAATCTTGTGTAGAGAAAGACGTTGAGTTGCGTATTTTCTACTTAATGGGAGAAGCGTATACGATGGCCATCTTTTCGCAATCAAATGTAGAAACACAAGTGGACTTTAGATATTATTCAGGCAAGCAGAATAGATGGGTACCCTTTAATCTACCGAAGGCAATTTTGGAAAGAATACAAAAACTAATGGAGTTATTAAATCTTACTACAGGCTCACTTGATGTGGTTAAGGCAACAAATGGGGATTATGTATTCCTGGAAGTAAATCCCTCCGGTCAATTCGGAATGGTTTCCATCCCATGTAATTATCATTTAGAAAAAAAGCTGGCACAAAAATTAATCAGTTATGAAAGAAAGAGAAAAGAAGCTATTAAGTGAGGAAGTAATACAGCAAACAGGGAAGCCATTATCTCATTTCCCTCCCTCCTTCCAATTGAGCCAACAATTGGAGCAGGAAAGTTATAGCATCCGGAGAACAGATACCTGCAGTCATTTCCACTCCGACTCATATGTTTGTTTTGAATTCTATAAGCCCCTTTCGTTAATGATAACCTTTGAGCATGAACAACATATTTAAGCTATTCGCCTGTTGCCAACCGGTAAAAGGCTATAAAAGATCTATTATTTACGATATACAACGGATAGAGTATTTTTTTATTCCCAATATCCTTTATGAAATTCTCACCGAATGTAAAGGTGAATCCATACCGGCTATTATAAACAAATACGGTGATGAAAATGTAAGCACGATAAATGAATATTTTGATTTTTTATTAAAAAATGAACTTGGATTCTGGTGTCATGAAAGTGAATTGGAATTATACCCGGATTTAGATCTTTCCTGGGATCATCCTTCTTTTATTACCAATGCAATCATTGACTTTGACGCTAACAGCAGGCATGATCTGAAAAAGATAAGCCTTGAATTATCAAAGCTCCTCTGTCTTGCTATACAATTTAGGTTTTACCACGTTCCTACGATAGATTTCTTATTAGCTTTACTCGCTGATTTCAAAAATAGTACGGCAAGACATATAGATATTATGCTGCCTTTTCATAGTTCCTATAGCCAGAAAGCGTTAGAGCAATTACACGAATCTAATTACCGATTGTCTTACGTGACGCTTTTCAATACGAAGAAGATAAGGAAAATAGAATCAAAACAAAACAATTTTAGCGTATTTCACATCAAAGACGGCATAAAATCTGAACAACATTGCGGGCAAATTAACCCCTTGCATTTCCAAAACAGTTGCAATACCTCTTTTTTTACAGAGGCCCAATCCTTCAATTCCTGTCTTAATAGAAAAATTGCAATTGATGTACAGGGCAATATAAAAAATTGTCCTTCACTGTCACAGCATTTTGGTAATATCCAAGATACCTCGCTCATTCATGTTTTTAAAAAAGAAAATGGTCTTCAACAATATTGGATGATTTCAAAAGACCAAATAAAAGTATGCAGAGATTGTGAATTCAGGTACATGTGCACCGATTGCCGTGCATATACAACAGATCCTATCGACCTCTACTCTAAACCAGTAAAATGTAAATATGACCCTTATGAAGCAGAATGGTTACCGTAAAATTATTGTTTTTCAACAGCATAGGAGAAATTCTTAAATTACAATGACACACCTCCTTGGAGGTTTACTATTAAAAAGTATATTGATTTTTTTTAATGTGGCCCCAAATTACATGACTGTTGGGTGCGGGCCAAATATGAGGGAACATATGCTGATCTAATGCCACATAGATGGAAGATGGAGCAATTGCTATAGCAAAATATGCTGTCTCTAAAAACAGGGCGTTGCGCGAATGCTTACGTCCATATATTGAAAGTATTTTGACATTGAGATTACTTTGGGACCGCAGATGAGAGCTGCAAAGAAGCCGTCTATCTTCTCCGGATCCATTTAGGACAAGACTGGCTTAAAGTATTAGGAACACCTTACCATCTTTGAAGGTTGTAAACGATTTTATTCTCTTCCCTTCAATAAGAAAATACCTGACATAATTCTTGCTTTTATCAATTGCAATATAGGTTTGTCCGGCCTCATCTTTGGGTATTATCATTTTTTTAAGTGCTTGATCAGCGTTGCTGTACTTTTCAATTACTAAATCGTTTACATTAACTCCCTTATCTTTCAATTCAATACTTACTTTCTCCAACGCATTTTTTAACAATTCTTTCCTTTCACTGGTTGTGATATTCTTATTATTTGCCGGTTCAAAATTGAGATATCTGGTAGTAATCGTATCCAATGACCAGTTGTCTGACTCAAGATTTAATAGAAAGCCTCTAATAATATCTGCCTGAGGAAGAGATTGACTATTTGCTGTCATCAATGTAGGCGTAATACCTAAAATCATGAGTATCCCAAGAATAATTTTCATAAATAAATGTTTTTATACAATGAGACTTTTTAAATATTTATTTACATGATCCTAAATTAAGAGGAGCAGTACCACTGATCCCTATAATAGTCCCCAATGTCAGGACCGGTAATTTGTAGATCTAAGCTTTATCAAGTGCTAATAAAATGGATGCGCCTGCGCATTTATTTTGTTAGCACAAGCCCCGTCAGGGGCTAAGCAGCAATAGTTTTGTAAAGATCAGCTGGTGTTTTTGTATCCCAGTGATTGATGGAAGGGCTCTGTGTTATAAAACTCAAAGTACCGTTGCAATCCTTGATACAAACTTACTCCGTCTTCGTATACGTTCAAATAAATATTTTCATATTTCACGCTTTTCCATAACCGTTCGATGAAAATATTGTCAATCGCTCTGCCCTTTCCGTCCATGCTGATCTGTATTTCATGCTTTTTCAGTATGCCGGTAAATATCTCGCTGGTAAACTGGCTTCCTTGATCAGTATTGAATATTTCGGGCTTACCATTTGTTACTATAGCCTCTTCAACTACGCTTTTGCACCAGTCTGCGGTCATCGTATTGCTGACACTCCAATTTACTACGTACCGGGTATGCAAATCAATTACCGCACAAAGGTACATGAAGCCTTTACGCATAGGCACATAAGTAATGTCTGTTGCCCATACCTGATTGGCTTTCGTAATCGCTAGCCCTTTAAGTAAATAGGGGTATACTTTATGCGATGTATTCGGATCACTCGTACCAGGTCTTTTATATAACGTCTCCCAGCCCATTAGCTTCATTAAGCGGCGAAGCCGCTTGCGATTGACGAAATATCCCAGGCCGCGCAACCAGATCTTTAACTTCCGTTCCCCGAAAAATAGAGTCTTATAGTACTGCTATCAAGCAAGCGCATTATTGTCAGATTCTCCTCCGTTTCTGCAAGCGGTTGGTAGTATAATCCACTACGATGCAAGCTCAATAACCAACACTGTTGCCGAATCCTTATTGATGGATTTGAAGATTCAATCATTCCCCTACGGGAGACTAATGACTTCACCGCAACTTTTTTTCAAAAAGTCATTCTCCACCTTCAACTGACCGATTTGGGCATATAGCTTCTCCATTTGCGCCTCCTGGTCTTCGCTATTGCTTACCTGAACATCAAAGTCAAATGCTCCGGCCAATTTCGCGGCAGCTTCCCGCTTCCACTTGTTTATTTGTGTCGGGTGTAACTCATACTTCTTCGCCAGCTCTTCAATTGTGCTGCGCTCCTTAAGGACTTCTAATACTACTTTTGCTTTGAAGCCCCCGGTAAATTTACGTCTGCTCTTTTTAGTCATTACTTTGGCAATTTAAGATGATTTTTTCTAGCTTAAATACCGGACCTTTTTTCAGGGACCATTATATAAAATATCCTCATGAATCTAGCATATTTGCGCATTATAGGTAGCCAAAGGAGATGTACAAAATAGATTGGGGACGAATATTCGAACAAATTTTAAGGTCCACATAAAGTATAAGGGAGGATCGCGGAAAGACCAAGGCAACTAGATACTACTAGATTTGAAAGCTTATTGAGAGGCTGTTAACCCGAAAGTTATTATATGGCAAATAACAAAATGAACACAATATAAAGCTTACTTCAAGTTGGCCCAAGAGCGAAATACCAGTTTATAGTTAAAGAGGGCGTCTTCATCATTAAGAAATCTGAAGGAAATTTCGTCTATGCCAAAGTCCGAACTAAAGGTTTTGAAATAAATAATTTGCGAGCTTTTATCCTCAGAGATAAAATAAAAGATGGTGTAATTTGTTACACCCCCTAAATTGCCCATTCCGCCTGCAGTCGTCATTGGGGCGCCATAAATCGAAGTTAGAAAATCTTCAATAAGTTCGTTTGTGCTATTGGTATCGGGGTGAATTATAATTCTATTTATCTTCTGATTTGCATTTTTAGACAGAAAAATTGACTGGGCACTGATTACTTTTTCACCATTTGATATTGACGATGTTTCACCGTTGTATTTGAACCAAGATTCAGGATTGGGATCTGGAATGAACAATTCTCTATCTTGAGAGCTGAAAGGGGAGATAGGCGAAACTGATTGAATTGCTGATCCCAATATTATTTCATTAACACCGAGATTGTTTAAAATAAGCATGAAAGATAAAAATTAAAAAATTTAGATGTGCAACGATAAATCAACTCATCTGCATTATAACAAAAGTCATGTTCAATTCCAAGGTTTATCTCGGAATTGAACATGGCATTAAAATAAAAAGAAACTGATAGGATTAAGTAATGTATGAACAATCGTGGCATGCTTCCTTTCCAAGCTCTTTTCTTTCCGATTCAATAAGTGCCGACGGCTTAGATATTTCTTGTTCTGCTTAAGAAGCATTGTGAGTTTGGTAGTCAAATTTATGCTAGTTAAAAAAACGAGTAATTCGATAATATTATTGATATTCTTAATGTTAATAAAAAACACATTTTTTATCTATAAATTTATTTACATCCAGAAGGTGTGCCTTTCATTATTTGATTTATATTTTTATTCGCTCCCTAGGCAATCGTATGGATACCGGATTCAGCCATATAGACGAGCTAAATGGGAAGAAGTCTTTGGTAAAGCTCATAGCTCGTAAGGTTCCCGAACATAAAATCAGACCAATAAAAAACGAAAATTTCCTAAGCTATTCAGGGTTGCGAGAACTATTCTCGAATATCATTACTATCAAGCAATTGGTGCTCTTCTATTATTTGGTTCGAAGCGCTTTTGAAAATAGGACCAATAAAAATGGCTGAGCTTAGGTCGTATTTCGTATCGCCAAAATTGTAAATCTGCTCAAAATACCAGGATGGCTGGAACCCGTTGCGAGAGGCTGCAAATGCCAAATAATCCGCATTTATTATTGTATAGATTGTAAGGAGCAAATTATAAGTTTTTCCAGCAGGACGTCCATGCAGGAATGCAGACCATTTTATATCAGCTTGTTTTAATTTTAGCAGATCATTTTTAAACTCTTCTGGAGTATTCTCAGATAACTTAATGGAGGAAAGTTTTCCGTTTGGATTAACTGTTATCAAAAGAGCATAAATAGCTGATTTCCCGTTTTTGACAAACGAAGGCGACATGGGAACTTGCTTATAAAAAAACCTTGTTAGTTTGTCCTTCTGATCATCCAATAACTTGTTTTGTGCATACAGGCTGTATGGCTTAATTATAAAAATGAGAGTAGCCAATGCTATAAGGTACTTTGTCTTCATACATTTAAATTTAATGATCATTTCGCTATTTACAACCGGAAGGTGTTCCTTTTTGTCCGATTTGGTATGCTACTATTATTTTCATTATATTCAAAGCTGTTCCAGTATAGTTTTGAAGATCCTTCACCTGAATACTGGTAAACTGATATGTTTTAACCAAACCCTCCCATCCTAATGCACTGGCTTCAGTGTCACTCAAAGCAGGGAACAGCTCCTTTAACCCTTCCGCTATTTTTTGGCGATAACTCTCAGCCATTGCTTCATGCTGAACAATCCAGGGTACTTTATTGATTGCGAGAACGCCGTGGATAATTTCGTGATAAATAGCAGTAGCGATAAGTTCTTTCGATTTTCCAGGTAAACTGTCCTGATTTAAATCAATATAGATGGTACCATATTGCTCGGAACTCTTCTCAAGTTTAGTAAAGTGGCTGTCGTTTGGATTATATTGACCTATATTCTAGTACTCTTTTGGATACCTGGAATGGAAATATCTGTTGTATTGGTTAATATTAAAGTCTGTTCATCAACTTCCAGAACTAGAGACTGATCTTTGAAACAATCCTGAATATAGTTGCCCTTAACAGCAGTCAACAATCTTTTCTTGCTATTCCCATTGTCTCTTTTCATCTGCAATACGACCCTCGCATATGCTTGAATACCCATTGAACCAAGCATATTATCCTTGGATGGGTCTTTATCCTCTGACCCCTTCTTTTCATGATGCAAGGCCAAGATTGAGCAGCCATATTTTTTTACTAGCTCATTGTAAGGGTGGAGGGGAGCTCTTACAGAATTTGAAGCATTTGAATCCCCAGTGAAAGTATCTGTCCAAGTATCAACTATTACACAATCAACTTTTCCCTTTGAAAGTAATTCATCTAGTCTCTTGATGATGTTTGAAGCAGGGAAAACAAAAGTGATATTATCCAATATAGCTTTGTCTGGAAATATTTGTAGTTGCTTATTCATCAAAGCAGCAACATTCACTGCTAAATCCTCTGTAATGACAAGTATTACTTTCTGATATCTAATGTTAAGTGGGATATCAAGAAAATCCTCATCTCCATTAGCAATGGAAAGTGCAAACTGTCTTAAAAATGTACTTTTATTGCAATCACTAGCACCTGTTAAAAAGCTGATTCCATATTGGGGGATCAAGCCTTCCCATAAGTATGGAACACTCATTCCACTGAAAGCTGCAAGCTCAGAGCCTTTCATTACTTCTTTATTAAGAAGTTCCATTATAAGGCTGTCATCTTGGTTTTCTGAATTTGATTCTAAATCTATTTTTTCATTTTGCTTGATTGGACAGTCAGTGCTTAGTCCTGGTATTTGCTCTGACTGACTGCTTATTATTTGATTTTGATTCTCTTTGTTCATAAATTTTTAATTTTATGACACAAAGATTCTCCAATACAAAAAGTCCTAAAGTCATAAAAAGGTCTTTCAAGACTAATTAAGTATGGGAAACTCAATACAGTAAATGATTTATCTAATCACCTTTTTATTGGGCAATTCAATCCTATCTCCAATTTTTGCTTTCTTTTCCTGCTTATCAAAATAGCTTTGAACTGTACTTTCACTTAGTTCATCACCATTTTTATCAAGGAAATTATCAATAAGAAACTGCATTACATCTTTCTTATTGGCATGAATATAAGGCTCTCCTTTATCTTGACCATTTAGGAGATCATAAAAAAGAGTAGTTAAAACATTGGTTTTGCCTAGCCACTGTATTTTGGGATTATTACTTTTCTTCTTAGAGAAGGAAATAGTATCATCTGGCAAACCATATTTGGAATGCAGATAACTTTTAATGGAGGCAATTGTATCAATAATTATAGGATACTTACTAAGCCAGTTTCTTCCTTCCTGTATTGAAATCAGATGGTTAACTTCAAAAAGGCACTTTTGCAAATAGTCATGAGAAATTTTTATATCCTTCTCATGAAACACATAACTATCTAAGGAATTTAGAACCTCTCTTTCCTGCTCCTTGCAAAGTCTCTGAATGTGATCTTTAAAAAAAATCTTATAAGAATTTGCTCCATCTGCAAAAAAATCATCAATTACTATGTAACCTTCTTCCTTATTTATTTCTAACACAATTGAAATCTCTTCCTCCTCCTCAAAAAACTGCCTCTCTATCCTTAGAATAGCTAAAGGATTCTCCACTAAATCTTTGAAAAACTGTAATGGATGGGTATTGGTCATATTGTTTTCTATTAGAGAATATGGAAGATAAAGAAAAATGGCCAGTCAATTTCTTTCAGAGTAGGGCTTTTTGACTGGCCATCATACATCAAAGCAGCCTTTGCTTTAGTTTCCCCATATCCTCACTAATCTTAGTATCCACCACTTTGGCATAAATCTGTGTAGTAGCCAGATTAGTATGCCCTAACATTTTACTTACTGTCTCAATAGGTACCCCATTGCTCAATGTTACTGTGGTAGCAAATGTTCTCCTTCTAACATGGGTGATGATTTCTTAAGGATACCACATAATCCAGCAATTTCAGAAAGGTATCCATTCAGCTTTTGATTGGATAATACAGGCAAAACAGATTCATTATGCTGCTTAATCTGCCAATTGTACTTATCTAGTATTTTGATGGCTTTAGGAAGTAAGGGAATAGAAGATCTTTGATCTGTCTTTATCCTCCTTTTGATAATCCACCTGTTACCATCAATACCAATCTGTATTTCAGCTTTAGTTAATATCTTCATATCAGAGAATGCTAATCCTGTATAGCATTGGAAAATGAACAGATCTCTTACCTGTTCCAGTCTGGGAATGGTGAACACTTTTCCTTCTATTACAGCTAGTTCTTCTTTAGTTAGAATGCTCTTATTCCCTTCTTTGTATGGTGTTTTGTGCCTTAAGAAGGGATTATGTTCTAACCATTGATATTGTATACTCAAGTTAATGATAGCCTTTAGATTCTTGCAGTGCTTTACCACTGTATTATGGCTGTTTTGAAAAACTACTTTTAAATAAAGATCAAAACTGGCAACAAATTCCTGCTTTAGATCTCTCAAAAGGATATCTTTCTCCTTGTATTGATAATTCAGGAAATCCAGGTGGTAATAGCTGTATCAGTGCCAATCTTGCTTTTGAAGAGAGCATTATGATAGTCTACCAGTTGGAGAAGTGTTTTACTGGTTTCTTTTTTTATTCCAAAAACCTTGTTCTTTATGCTGGAAAGTGTTATAGTTTGCTGATTCAGCAATAGTTCATTGTATGCCTTAAATACTTCCAGCTTCTTTGTATTGATATAGTTATTAATTAAAACAGCTTGTTGGCTATCTCCTGAAACCTTTACAGCTTTGCCATTCCAGAGTTTTTCATCAATAGAGAATCCTGTAGAAAATTCATATCTGTCATGGTTTACTACAAGTCTTGCATAAATAGGAGCAAGATTTTTCTTGTTTTTCTTTTTGAGTTTAGCAAAAAAACAAAATGTCCACTCTGTTTTCCATGTTTTTCAATTTTGGGAGTAAAGGGTAAATGTGTAAGAGATTAAAAGTGAGAATGTTAGAGGTGGTAAAAAGTCCACCAGAGATTTTGGGTAAGTCCACCAGATTTTCCACCAGAGAGTTGGAAAAACATATAAAATGGGAGAGGGTAAAAACAAAAAAGGCCTACCAGACTTGTATCTGATAGAGCAATTCATTTTTCAGTGACCCCTTCGGTACGTTTTTCGAACTTTTTTATGGAAGATTTAAAAAGGCTCGCAAGCATGGTTGTTTAATAAACAGCCTGCCTGCGGGGCTTTTCTGTATATGATCATTGTGAACCTGAAAATTGTGCTGTATGTTAAAGTTATCATGTAAAGATGCCAGGCCGCTTGATTTGGTTGATTACCTGGCTTCCCTCGGCCATCATCCCCAAAAGATCAGAAACCAAGATTATTGGTATTTATCCCCGTTACGGCAAGAACGAACCCCCTCCTTTAAGGTTAGCCGTCGGCTGAACATGTGGTATGATCACGGCATTGGGAAGGGAGGTAATCTCATAGACTTCGGGCTGCTCTATTTTAACTGTCCAATTTCCGACTTTTTGCAGCGCTTGGCTCAATACCAGCCATCCCCAACTTTTTCTTTTCACCCGCCGGCCCCGGCGTCCTTTGCTGGTGAAAAAAAAGAACCAGATGAAGATAAAATAGTGGTTGTTGCCACCCCCCCCTTGAATGATGCGGCGCTGTTGGGTTATATTCACAAGCGGCGTATTCCAGTAGAAATTGCCCGCCGTTTCTGTGAGGAGGTGGATTTTCTTTTATATGGAAAGAAAAATACCGCTATCGGTTTTCGGAATGAGGCCGGGGGCTACGAGCTGCGGAGCGAGTATTTTAAAGGGAGTAGCTCTCCTAAAGATGTAACCTTTATCAATAATGGTACTGAACAGGTTTCCGTATTTGAAGGCTTTTTCAGTTTTCTATCTTTTCAATCTACTGCTCTTGATCGGACCACCTCACAGTCAAATTGTCTTATCCTCAATTCACTTTTTTTCTTTGAAAAGAGCCGCCCTCGCATGGAACAACACCAGCAAGTCCAACTGTTTTTGGATCGTGATACTGCCGGGATCAGCCATACCAAAATAGCCCTGAAATGGGGTGGAAACCGATACATAGATCGCAGTGATTTTTATCAAGGGCATAAGGATTTAAACGACTGGTTAATTAGTCAGCGCAACAACCCAAAAGAAAGCCAGCGGAGAGGCAAAGGGCTTTAAGTCGCTTAGGTAGCCAGCTATGTTTTGGTAAAACCAAAACTACTGGCTCACCTCATGCTACCGCATTCGGTGTGTAGCTTTTTTCATGCTATCGCATTCAAAAATCTAAAAGTGAAGTTGACTATGATGCAGGAGAATGAACCAATCAAAAAGAAGGTAGGCCGGCCCCGCAAAGGAACGAAAAGAGATCAATTCCTGGCTATCAAATGTAATCAGTGGGAACGATCCATTATTGAAGATAAGGCTAGAAATTCAAATCTTACTGTATCAGAATACCTTCGGAAAATGGGCGTTGCCGGAAAAATTGACAGACGGGAAAAGGTGTTCCCAAAAGAGGTATTGGAGTTAACCGGAACACTGAACCACCTTGCTGCCAACCTCAATCAGATTGCTAAAGTACGGAACGGCATAGAACAATTATCCCTAACGGAGCTAATACAGCTGAAAATGCAATCAGGCGACTTGAAAAAGCTAGCGGAACAGATTAAAAAGTATTTCCGATGATAGGTTATGTAGGTACTGGAAGTTCTTTCCTTGGCTGTATTCAGTATTGCCTGAATGATAAAGAAGAACTTTCCGAAAAACAAAAGGAGGAGCTTTCACGAATTGATGGCTTGCAACATAGTGGCCGGGCAGAAATTCTATCGTACAACCGGTGTTTTGGAAATCCGAAGGAGTTAGCCCAACAATTCCGAGATGTGGCTAAATTAAGTAAGCGGGTAGAGAAACCGGTGTTCCATTTTTCGTTGCGGCTGGCTCCGGGAGAATCTCTCAACCGCAATCAATTGGAGGAGATAGGGCATGAATGTGCAAAAGAGTTTGGGGTAGCCAATAACCAATATATCTGTGTGTTACATAAGGATATCAGTGAGCAGCATATTCACATCGTAGCCAACCGCGTAGGACTTGACAAGAAAGCGGCCAGTGATAGCAATAGTTATAAGCGGATGGCGGCACTTTGCCGGAGGTTGGAAAAGCAATATCATCTGCAAGAAGTGTTAAGCCCCAAGGCTTTTTTAT
This sequence comes from Chitinophaga polysaccharea, assembly GCF_902150045.1. Lineage (GTDB taxonomy): Bacteria > Bacteroidota > Bacteroidia > Chitinophagales > Chitinophagaceae > Chitinophaga > Chitinophaga polysaccharea_A. Next base: position 1,520,428 of record NZ_CABFVU010000001.1, on the reverse strand, counting down.
CTCCCAATGAGCGATTATTACCCCGACATGATTCACGAAAAGCCCAATTACAAAAAAACATTAGGCAAGCATTGACAGAAGTTAATCATTTTGATAGTTCACAGAACGGATGAAAGAACTGGGGTATATCGTTCTTAAAGGTCGCGGTATTGCTTTTATTGATAATAAGAAGGTGAGGATTAAAGGTAGTGAAGTAGGCTTTTCTTTGTCCAAGATAGTGCAAATACTTGACCTGAAACAGAAGTTGGAAATCAATGTAAAAGAGCAGGAGAATTATAAACAGGCTATAAAACGAGGTGTGGCGGGGCAGAAATCTTTTACCGCCACACAAAGACTGTTATTAGATATAAAGGTAGATGCCTTGATGGAGCGTTCTCCTTTTGTTCCTATCATAAAGGAAGTTGTTAGCATATTAGATTTGCTTTTGAGGCCAGAACAGTCTTTTAATTCATTGCCTTATGAGCTGACAGCCGAAGGGTATAGAAGAATGAAAAGAGACGACGGCTAGGACTACATTGAATTAAAGAATACAATGACATTTAAAGGCTTTCATCTCGCGCTTAAAGCTACAGGTATTAAACCACTGGCAAAAGTCTGATGATCTTGTTGTTTAATGAATGCCGATATTCTAATCCTTAGGGATTACCTTCAAGTTGGTATGCTCAAAATCAGACAGCAATTGTTCATATTCGAACATATAAAATAATTGATAATTCATAAAATTATGTTATTTGCGTTTGTGCGGTTTGGTGGCATTATTGTACATTTATCTAGGGCTATATTCAAAGTCCATTTTCCATGCTGAGAAATTATATTAAGATTGCAATAAGACGACTTATAAAAAGTAAGTTCTATACAAGTATTAATATTTTGGGACTTACGATAGGCCTAACGGTTGGAATATTGATCCTGCTTTGGGTACAGAATGAGATAAGTTATGACAGGTTCCATGAGAAGAGCAGAGATATTTACATGGTAACATCAAATACAGGTTCAGGGAATAGTAAAGTAATGTCTTCCGCTACATTTGCCCCACTAGCAACTTTTGCCAAGAGAGAAATTCCAGATGTTAAGGAAGCCGTGCGTGTAAAAAACAATTGGGACTTTTCTCTATTTCAATACAAGAATAACAAATACACTGAAAAAAAGAAATGCTATGTTGATCCATCTTTTTTTACGATGTTCAGCTTCAAAATGTTAAGGGGAAATCCCGATGTACCATTTCAAGGTGATTTTAGTGTTGTGATTACAGCCAAGACTGCAAAACGTTATTTTGGTGATGCCGAACCAATAGGAAATATTTTGCAGACGGAGAAAAATGAGAATTTCGTGGTTTCAGGTGTTCTGGAAGACTTTCCTGAAAACTCAAGTATTAACTATGATATGTTTTTTCCAATGAGTCTCAGTGCTAAACTTTCCGTAAGAAGTGGGAGTGCTGTACCCATTGAAGAAGATTGGCAAAATTCCTATTATACGACATTTTTGCAATTACAACCAGCAGGAATCGTTAAGACTGTTGAGAGGAAACTATTGGTGAATCCCATTAAAAAAAGCCAAAATGATGGCCCTGAGCCTGTTTACCGTCTTCAAAGGCTAATTGATATTCATCTCTTCAATACAGATGGAAGTGAAGGACAAATGCAAACTGTAAGACTTTTCTTTATTATTGGAATTGCAATTCTCCTTATTGCATGCATAAACTATGTTAACCTATCTACGGCACGGGCTATGCTTAGAGCAAAAGAGATAAGTGTTCGAAAAATGGTTGGAGCGGATCGATCCCAGTTATTTATTCAGTTCGCAATTGAGACTGCTCTGATTTTTTCCTTTTCCCTGATAGCTGCACTTATTCTTACACCAATTCTAATGCCCTTGTATAATAATATATCCGGAAAAAACCTTACGTTCAAAGTAAGTGAGCCTAGTGTTTGGGGGCTAATTGGAACAACTGGCCTCATTTCGTTTATAGTATCAAGCGTCTATCCAGCCATGCTGTTATCCTCATTTGAACCCTTGAAAGTGCTTAAAGGAAAGCTATCGATCGGCATTAGTACAGCGCAATATCGAAGAATACTGGTTACTATTCAGTTTGCGGTTTCGGTTGCATTAATAACGACTACCCTGATTATTCATCTTCAATTAAATTACATTCACAGGAAAGAGCTTGGATATGATAAAGAACACGTATTGATGTTCAAGATGATGGATCTATTACCGAGTGCTCAATCATTTAAAGAAGAACTTGCAAGGCAACGAGGTATACAAGGCGTAAGCTTTGCCAGTGATGAGATTGTGGAATTAAAATCTTCGACGCCAGACACGGACTGGGAAGGGAAAAATCTAAATGATGGTTTTGATATTAAGACGTTAATTATTGATGCCGATTTTTTGAAAATTTTTAAACTTTCAATTGTAAAGGGCAAGGGTTTTACGAACATAACCTCTGATTCAATGCACTTTATACTCAATGAAACAGCGGTTAAAAATGCCGGTATTACGAATCCCATTGGCAAGAGATTTACTCTCTTTAATACTGAGGGTACAATAATTGGTGTAGTCAAAGATTTTCACTTTGCTTCCTTAAAGCAAAGAATTGAACCAATGGTTTTTTCGTATAGACCAGTAAGTCGGGAGATTTTTATAAAAACCACTGGAAAGGATGCACCATTTGCCATCGCTTCTGCTGAGAATCTATGGATAAAATATGGCTCCACTTTCCCATTTTCATATACTTTTCTTGATGAAACGTACGATAACCTGTATAAATCCGAGCAACGTTCAGGAAGGTTATTCAGTTTATTTGCAATTATTGCCATATTGATATCTTGCTTAGGTTTATTTGGGTTGGCAACATACACGGCAGAGGTAAAAGCAAAGGAAATCGGAATTCGGAAAGTAATGGGGGCGAGCATTATTAGTATTGTTGAGTTGCTGATTATGGATTTTATCTGGCTGATAATTATCGCGGTTATCATTGCATCACCGTTGGCATGGTACGGAATGAATCAATGGCTGCGGAATTTTGCTTATAGCATTGAAATTAAATGGTGGATATTTGCGCTTGTTGGAATATTGGTAACACTCTTTGCACTGCTTACTGTAAGTTTTCAATCAATTAAGGCGGCTTTGATGAATCCTATCAGAAGCTTGACAAGAGAATGATATATAAGAATAGTAGAGATTGAAACCTATATATTCGTGATCTATGGATTTTTTGGCGCTTGACTTTTATTCGTTCTTCCATAATTAATTACGTCCTTGTAGTATTGAAGTGACCATTCTTCTTGAGCTTTTTCAGGAAAGAATAGGAAGCTTCCTTTTACCTGTTTACTACGGACATAGAACAGGTAGGGCATGTCTAATCCGTCTATACCTTCGCCAATCGTTCCAAACGGTAAATTATAGGCCGGTATATCTGTATTAAAATCCTTCATTACGACCTTTAAGTCATTTATACCGTTATAACTTGCTAAGATAATAATGCTGCCATGTCCAAGCTTTCTATACAATTTCTTTAGCCGATCCACTTCTGATGATATACACTCCTGGCACATTCTATATGTGAATCTATAAACTAAAACACCTGAGCTGCTGACCAGTACATCCATTAAGGGTATCTCCTTTCCATCCACATCCTTGACCAGGGTATTAAAGTCAGGCAATTTTACATAGCTTCCCTGCAAATAATACATCCGCTGCCTTTGAGCGCAAAATTCATTTGCTTGAGAAATCTTTAATTGCAAGTCTGCCTGGAATCTTCCATTCATCAAATATCTTTGATAGACTAACGCCCCAAAGAAGAAAAGGATAGATATGGTCACAATTATGTACTTCACAAAAATATAATATTAAATATTGCCGATAACGAGGATTTTATGTATGAGTATTGAAGATTTAAACTTCGTCAATGTAGAGTCAATATTTGAATGGTGAAAAGTTATTCTATTCCGCTTTGAATAATTGCCCCAAATATTTGACAGGTAATACGATGATCCGCAACACACGATTATGTAAGTTGCCAAAACTATAACTGCAGTAGTTTTATGGTAAAAATAGTTCTTTATGGTTCTGATAGAAACTGAAGTTATTAGAAAAAAAACCGCTACGCTTGGAATATAAACATATCTATCCGCCATTAATGACCATCGAGCCATTGGAACCAAGTGCAGAAGTAGGATAATATTTACAAGGAAAAACAGAACACAAAATACTAGCGTTCCTTCGCTTCGATCCTTACGATTCCAGATTTTGATAGTATGAAAAATAAGCAATAATACCAATATTGGATAAATTATTAAGTAGCCTGGCATTTCCTGACTTGGTAGGAATGGGAAGGCGTTACTTTTCCACAAATAGACTGGAGAAATTAAGTTTATAATATAAGTGATAGTAGCATAACAGGCCAAAACTACCCTTTGATATAATGTATAATAATTTTGGCTATCTACTAATTTGAATCCAGTACTACGTTGAGCATATATTGATATAACTCCAAAAGCGAAGGCTATTATAAAAAAAATATACTTCTCCCTTATTAAATATAAAAAATTATGAGCCCTTTTACAGTATACATCAATTACTAATAAACACAACGGCAAAACGATTGCTTGTTCCTTTGCCCCAATTGATATGATAAATAACAAGAGCGAATACTTCAAATAGAGTCGTTTCCCATCCTTAACGAATTTAACATAACAGATCAACGATAAAAAGAAGAAGAAGGAGTATAGAATAATTTTTGATGAAGAAATCCACACTACGGCTTCAGTTTGCATTGGATGAAGACCGAATAAAAGACTGACAATAAATGCGATAATTTCTGCGTTTTCATCACCCGATCCAGATGATGAGATTAACACTCTAATCAACTTATATACCAGTAATGCATTTAAGATATGTACACTCACATTCAAGAAATGGAACCAAAAGGGATCAAGTCCAAAAAAATAATAGAGAAGTGAATATACAAAGGTGTTAATTGGAGAGTATTGACCATAATAGAAGCTTGTGAAGTAGTTAAAGATATTTGAGAATGCTAAATTATAAACTTGCTTATTATTTAGCAACTGCCAATTATCATCACTTTCATATAGGAAACCGTTATGAAGAGAATTGAAAAACACAATAAGTATCAAAGCAATGGTAATTAGCTGGTAGCGCAGATTTTTATACTTCAGAATGGCAGAAATTCCCGTATGTTTCTGAATAATCAACATTATTAGTTTAGTTTGTATTTTACAAGTATAAATTCTCCATTTGTGTGCTGGTCCATCAGGTTCTTAAATACTTTAATCTCATTGTCGGTTTTTCCATGCTCCCTCAAAAGATCATGCATTTCAATTAAATTACTTGAATTAAATACAGAAACAATTTTGTCACCGTCAATGCTCGAAGGAATCTGTATGGGAAGATAATTTATGTCGTCTATTATTCCACGAATATTGAGCGATTCTCCATTACTTGCATTGTAGATATAAAGACATATAGTATTATTGTAGTTGTAATTACATACATAAGTGCTGTCCTTTTGGTAAAAAAAATCCAGTAATGTTGCTGATGCAATTTGTTTAAATGTAGCTTCCTCTGTTGATATTTTGTTTTTTTGATAATCCCTGGGGAGAGACTTTTCCCCAAAATCATAAAACACGATTGGGGAAATCATTTTATCAGAGATTCCATAAATGGTGTCGCCTACAGAGGGAATAAAATACGTTTTATTATTTGAACTAATAAAGTGAGAAGCAGCAAGTGGAAATAATATCCCACTGCCATCTGATTTATATGGAAAGGCAAACATCTCAGGCGTTCCTTTCTGATCTGTTAGGATTATATTATAATGGACTGATTTTTTGAAAAATGAAGTGTTTTCGCGGTATTTTGTATAAAAAACATACTTGTTATCAGAAAGTATCTTAAACTTGAAACTATAGAACCTCGTAGCAATCTCATTCACAAATGAACCTTCATGAGTAAATCTTAAGATTCTCCTATCATCCGCCAGTAACTCTACTCCTTTACTTGTAACATCAAAGTCCCACAACTCCAAATATTCACCTGGCCCTCTTCCTGCCTTTCCGAATTTTGAAAGGAAATGTCCGCTTGAGTCATATACGAATATCGCCTTAGATATACTAAAATCTGCAACATATATCTTATGATCAAAAAAAAGAATTTTGTTTGCCGATCCCAGTATGTTTTTTTGATTAAACTCAAGGGGAATAATTTCGATAGAGGAAGGGGTTGCAAACTTGGATAATTTTACAATAGAAGATTTTTCAGCGTCCACTTTTATCTTTCTAAAATCGCCTTTTACTTTAATCTCAGCCACCTCTACAGAACCATCTTTGCAGCTAAGCAATAACAATATTAAAGTAATTAAAGAATAGTAATTGGAATATCTCATAATTTAAAGGGCTATTATTTTTTCTGGTTATTCATAACCATTTTCATATTACCATTGCTCATATAATTGTATGGCCAGAGCTTTTCTACTGGCCATACGATTATACTAATTAGTAAATATAGAAACAAAAACAAGGCCTTTTAAGTGCGGGCCTCAATAAGAAATCTTACTCCGTTGTTTGAGTTTGGGAAATAGAAAGATCAAGGGCATACCGGTTGTACGAGAGCACATGTAGTGGGTGTACAGTTTGGATTCTCGCCCGGAGGGCAGGACATTTTCTGACAACTCGTTGTGATTGTGAATGCATTTCCATTATCATCTACGCAATTAACAGACGCGCTTATTGTCGTAGGAGTTGGATTATACCCAGCGAAAGCAGCACCCTTTGTGTTGGAATGCAGGAACAATACAGTAGTAATGCTCACAACAGTTAGAATCGTTAGGAACTTGGATAGAAGGTTGTTTTTTTTCATAATGATAGATTTTGAATATAAGAATAGGTATTAAATATTAGCAATATTGATTTCTGTAAGGTAAATTTGGTTCTGACTTTTCTACCAACTCTCCAACGCTAAACTTGTGGTCAGGTTAAAACGAACAATTAATATAAAATAGTAGTATAGGACTATTGAGGAATATCAAAGCAGTTTACAAAATGTTTATTGAATATATAATTTATTCTTTAATTTACAAAAAAAGAATTTTTAGGATGAAATACTTCGCGATATGGTCGCCATAATTGACGCCTATGAAATAGATATTGACAATGTTGCAATTTAGTCTTTTGAGTGCTTATGTAATTAGATTATGCAATGGTCATTATTACTATAGATCTGGATAACTTGAAAGTTGTCATGCTAAATTGGACAAAATGGATAAGAGGTCAACATTGAATTCTAACATACTTGTATCAATCGTTATTCCTTGCTTTAATGAGGAAAGTAATATAGTGCCGCTATTTGAAGATTTGAATAAGAAGCTCATATATATACCAAAGTTTGAAATTATTTATGTTGACGATGGAAGTACAGATAATACTTTAATAGTCATCAAGCATTTGTCAAAGCAAGACACCAGAATAAAGTATATTAGTTTATCAAGAAATTTTGGACAGCAGAATGCGATAAAAGCTGGGTTAGATTATGCTTTGGGCGATTGTGTAATAACGATGGATGGAGATTTGCAGCATCCATCGGACATCATATTTGAAATGATAGAGAAGTGGGTAGAGGGTTATCAGATTGTCAATGCTATTAGAGAGACGGGAAATAATATCCCATACTTTAAGAAGATTTCCTCGCAAGCATTTTATCGTATCATAAATTCAACATCAGAAACATATATTGAACCAAAAGGTGCGGATTTTCGTTTATTAGACAGGTCAGTAGTGAACATTTTAAAGGAGATGAAAGAGCCGTCTCCTTTTTTTCGTGGACTGGTATCATGGATAGGTTTTAGGCGAACGACAGTTTCTTATAAAATGTCCAAACGGTATTCCGGCATAAGTAAATACTCTCTATCGAAAATGCTCATTCTTGCTGATAGAGGATTAACATCATTTACTACGTTTCCATTGAGAATCTCTTTCATAATTGGATTACTATCTACTATAGCAGGATTCTCGTACGGACTTTATGCATTATTCATAGCATTTTTCACGTCTAGTGCGGTTCATGGATGGACTTCTATAATAATATGTATATTGTTTTATTCAGGGATCCAGCTTATTGTTTTAGGAATATTAGGGGAATATGTTGGAAAAATTTATATAGAGAGTAAAGGGCGACCGACTTATATCATTAAAGAGAATAACTGTTAGATTATATTATTGATTGAGGAAGATAAATTGGAGTATATACTCCTGATCTAGCGAGAAAAGGATTTTTTTAAATACGATTCATTGATGTTCACGAAATTCTATTTTGATTTGATTCTTTAGAAGTTACTACGATATTATCCGTAATAAATAAATGTTTTCAACATATGAAAGTTTTGTCAGCACAACGGATATTACTTATGCTTTCCATAATGATAAGCCCTTTACCTGCCTATTTGATTTACTCATAGAAGTCGGTCAATAGATTAAAAATCTTTTCCACAGGGGCAGTCTTCAACTAGACCAGGCTCAAAAAGATTGATGAACTCTCTAACTGCGTACAAGCCTTCATTATATTTAAAGTTCAATGCTTTCTTATATAAATCAGAGTACTGTTTATATCCTTGTATATCAATTTTTGTATGTACTATTTCGTCTCTAAACTCCTTAACATTATTAAAATGTGCGTATCTAGGGCTTTTTGCGTAATCCTTATTGTACATCTTTTTAATAATGTTTAATTTTTCATCGAAACGAAGCCAACGTTGGGCCTGCTCTTTTGTATACACTTCAATAAACTTTGTTTTAGGCAGTGATATATCTTCTGATGGGAGAATCCTGTTTACAAATGCCTCTATAGAAGTCATTGCCATTATTATGAGACTACTAGCGTAACCGAAATACTGATAAAATTCTGTCATAGAGTTTTCTGAAATAGTAGTCCCCTCATTATTCCTAAAAAGTCCTAAGAGTTCTTTTCGTCGCTCCTGAATAGGTCTTAGCTGTGATTGGGCCATATTAAAATATAGCAAAACGGGATCGGCAATTGGAATAGCGCAGGCATTGCCTTGATCATTGTAACTAAAACATCTCACTGTTTCGTTTTCATAAAAGAGTAAAATATCTAGATCCTTCAAATCTGAATATTTATATTTTTTTGATATAGCCGCGTCTAACTCAATTTGGTCAACGGAATCATTGAACTTCAATTTTGTAGAGTTGACAGTTTTTCTTTTAATGTGGCGCAGTAGATCTTGATTTTTCATAATTCTTAGTTGAAAGGGACATTTTTGAAATCTCTTGTAACCTAGCGAACTTTTATTGATTTGTCAGGAATTCAAAGGCTTAAACCCTATTGGTTTGAGCGAATTAAAAGCGAATTCAATTCGCTGGTTATTGTTAGCTTCATATTTAGCGAGAAAGCTTTTCATTTCTTCTATACATTTACTAGATGATTGTAAATTGTTAGCTGTATTAAGCCACTCCTTGAATTTGGAATATTCAGGGAAACACCATGCTCGTTGCTCATCATCCAAACGGTAAAGATTTGAATTTGGAGTTTCTTGTCTTATGAATATGCCAAGTTCACAAGCTGTTAACTTCCTTATGAAAAAGTCTACAGCCAGGTCTTTGATATCGCCATTGTCACAAGGCGCAATGTCCCGCGTATTTTTGTAGAGAATGAAAAAATCGTTATTCACGGAGCTATTTTCTTTGCAAAAATCACGAAAATAGTCACAAAGAATGTTGCAGTACTCTTCTTGGGATAACGCTGTGGGGATGGAATAGTAGACAATGCCTTCAATAATCTCTCCTTCTATAATTTGTGGCATTTTTGATTCATTTATCAATAAATTTTGGAGAAAATTTTTATAATCCTCTTTGGAGTTATATAGATCCTGATGTTCTGTTGGATATGAAAGTAGCATTGCTATCTCCTTTAATTCTGTCTTGTTCCTTGATGCCCCTTCCTTGTATTTTATCCTTTCTAAATGGATCATTATCCTTATATGGTTCTCATATTCTTTGACACTGTTAAAGATGCTTATATTTTTAAGCTTGTGAATAAGACCAAAACGTTCACTGCTACTTAGCCATTTATTTACTATTTCTTTATAATCTGAGAAATCCTTTTGTCTTGCATCATCGAATTCTTGATATGATATTTCTCCCTCCGGGATTTGATAAGAGAAATACTTATAAAATGAATTTGGATCAATTATAGATTTAGCGTTTATGTTAGCATATAATCCCAAATTTCTGTTATCCCGATATGAGAAAATTTCGGTTACTAATTTCGTTATTAATACCCTTTGTATTTCAGTATAGCCACTTGTGTTGTTAATATGTTTAATAATGAATGTGTCTGAATCGTCATCTGAAGGTTGAGAGGTAGGCGTTTTGCTTTGATAATTTTGTATTGAAAGTATATCAGCGCGTGTCAGGTCGGAGAAATTTTTGTCAATTTCGTCTGTCCTTCTAAAGCGTAGGTAATAATGATTCTGTTTCTTGTTAAGTAAGAAAAAAATGCTTTTATACCTATATATATCGTTGTAAATATTAATGAATTTGAGTTTTAGTAGTTGAATGAGATAGAAGTCGTGAATTGATATTTCGGTAATTATCCCTCGTGAATCGAATATAAATGAGTTGCATAACCGAATTACGTCGCGGCTGTTTTTTACAATTTCGTCGGTGAAATTTACTTCTCCTCTAGTGTTAGTATTGATGATTATGGTTATTTGTTTCTCAATAGAAGCATCAAACTCTTGTGAATTTTGTAGCTGAGATGCAATCTCATTTCGTAGGAAGGTTACCGATAATTTTGGAAGATTGAATTCAAAAGGAATTATTTTTTCAAGAAAGGTATCGCTGTCGCATTCATTTATAATTTTGATTGCTGCGTTTACATATTCCTTATCATAACAAATCACGTATACAACATTGTTGAAATTGGCTGTGTTTCTGATTAGCCTTAGAACTTCGATTATCTCAAGTTTATTTAGTCGGTCTACATCATCAATGAACACCAAAATTTTTTTTGGTATTTTGGGAAGGGCGTCGTTAATCCGACCGTATAAATCTTTTTTCTCCTCCTTAGAAAATAGAATATTGATAGCTTCTGAAACTAATTTTCCATATTTACTTTCGCTTATAGTTAGTAATGAGTTGGCATAATCTGCTATGTCTTTTGATAAACTGGGATCGTAGTAGTTAATTTTCTTTATCAAGAGTTCAAAAAAATCTTCAATAATTTTAGTTGGAGAATGGCTCCTCCATGGATTAAAATCAATTATAATTGTATTCTCGTCATTTAAATGATTCTTTATAAGATTGCAGAATGAAGTTTTACCCGTCCCCCATTTGCCACTGATTCCAATTGCAAATGCTCCGGCGTTAGGCGGCTGGACTTCTATTTTTTGTGCTATATATTCTGCAGTTTTTGATCTATGGTATTTGTCCATAGAAGGAGTTGTTATTGGTTTGTCTTGTATAAATGGTTGTGTAGAGGCTTGAGGTAGGGGAGGCACTTGCTTGTTGTGATAGTTTTTTAAAAGTAGAACGTAGTAAGGAATAGAAAAGAGTAACAGTAGGTCTACATACCTGCATTGCTCTATGGTCTTCGTGCTTGTATAGATATACTCTTTTGAAATTAGACGAAAGCCTAATACTAGAATAAGAGAAATTGTAACAGGGACAAAGAAACTCGGATTAATGTTTAGTTTGTCTTTCCATGCCTTCACCGTAATCATAATTGCTAGGACAACCAAAAATACGAAAAGTAGGTCGTTTACATATGAGCTAGTGACTTTACAAAGGAGTTTTTGTATAACGAATCTATCATAGAGGGATGTTAGTGGATTGAAGAATAATACTCCTACTGATATTGATAGAACTATTAATAAGTACTTAGGGGTAATTATGAGATTTGAGAGAGATAGAAGGACTTTTTTCATATTGGAGCTATATGTACAGAGATAATGATATGTGTTCAACAGACCCTACGAGAGGTAGTAGTTAACCTCGTGATTTCTTCCCTTGGCTTTTAGTAGCCTTAATTATTAGAGTTGCCACTACTAAATCATCCACCCCAATCAACTCCGCCATTTTCATTATCTCCTTCACAGTAAACCGGCTACAATCAGCCTGCCTTTTCGTAAAATTATTATAATTAATACCCATATGCCTCGCCATCGTTGACGGCGGCATAATATCAAAGATTTTGTTGAAATCTGTGATGCCACCGCGTTCTATCAATTCCTTGATTGCATTATATCGCTTATCCTTTGCCATAGATTTAAAGTAGCAAAAAAGTTCTAAAGCATAATGAAATGATTACTAATGCTAATCAATTTGTTTAATTTTAATTATCAAATTGATTATCATTAGTCGCATTTCATTTGAAATGTTCCTTATCTTTGTAGTGTTATAAGGCCTGAAACGCTGTTTTAGGCATAATTAATAAAAATATTAGCTTTGCGGGGCTTCGTAAATGAATTATCCGCATTGCCATCGTTCTCATTCCCGTACGCCTTCGGAAGCCCGGGAATAGAGTAGGGCGGTGCCTGCACCTTATGGCGCAGGCTCGCTTGTTGGTTACCTGGGCTTCCGAAGGCGTACAGGTACCGCAAGTTGAGTTCTGCGCTATTTTTGTGCGCAGTGGTCAACTATTATCTAAACACTAACCCCCTTCTTTATGAACAGGATGATAGGACCACCGGATAATTTACTAGGTGAAATTTATTCAAAATTGATCGCCCTGCCCTGCTCCTTCCGTGAGAAAATAGAGGAGGAATGTGCATGGAGTACGCCTACTTTTTACCGCAAACAAAGGTTGATTTCAGGTTTGAGCAATACTGAAAAGGAAAAGATTGCCGAGATTTTTGAAGACGTGATTAAAAGTATTGCGGGCGACTGTGATAAATATCGTCGACCCAAACGGTGATTTGATAGTGTCCCATATGTGAAAAACCAACCACAATGGAAGCACTTTATATTGAAGATAATTTGATAGAACAGCGACTAATGATGCTCTACATGGGTGATCTTGGCGTAAAGTTGCACATAGCCGGAACTGGTTCGGAAGGCTGGACAATGGCGCATAAGGTGCTTCCATCTTTTATTATGATGGATATGGAAATGCCCGATATGGATGGCGAAACGTTATTGAAGTTATTGAAAGCTGATCATCAGTTACGTCATATACCATTGATCGTAATAACAGCAGATTTATTGATTGATAGAAAGGTAAATATTTGGGATATGGGGGTTATAGAATGCTTGATTAAACCGGTCAGCAAAAGCAGGCTTGCTGATTTACTAAAACAGCTATTCCCGTAAATGGGAGTGAGTAAAGTTCTTTGACATATTGAAGATTCTTTGGCTAGTAATCTATTGTATTATAAATGTGGGGGAAATAATGTCCTGTTGCCCGTGGAGGTTCAAGTCAATAACCGCTGAAATATGTATTGGTTGCGTGTTATTGGCTCGGCCTCCGTGGGATAGGGCTATATATGGTTTATATATCGCTCTATCGCCTTTTTTATCTCAGCTATTCCGTATTCGGGAAAGGACGCCGATAAAAAATGCTCCAACGCTGCTGCTGTCCCCAACTGCTTCCATTCAAAAACAGGGAAACTGATTAAACCTTTAGGATGCTGTTGCCGGACAAAGGCCACTAAGGGGATATATGGAGGAGCGTAAAAGATAGCATGTTCTATCATTTTGCTATATAGTTCAGGTTTGAAACCCTCTTTAAAAGTTTCAACTATTTGTATAGCTGTTAAGCTATCATAAATGGCCCTTACTATTCCGGCATATCTGGGAATACCTTCATCCATAAAGAAATCTACAAGGTAGTCCTTGAAACGTTCGTCCATTAGATCAAATAGGTCAGTAGATAAATATTTGTATTCTTGGGCAAACTGTTCAAGCGAGAAGGTATCAGTGTTTTTATCAACAATATACTCAATCAGGCGGCTTTCCTGTTCCTTGATCTGTTCTATACTTGTTTCCAGTTCCGCGTATTTGGGACGGGAGAATAGATCAAAGTAGTAGCTTTTAAAGAATATAGATTTCCGGTCAAAGGTAACCTGCATGTACAAGGGGTGAACATCCTTGCCATGAAACCGGACCGGCTTAATCCGTTCGTTGAAGTACGGTTTATAAGTGACTTTATATGTCTTTGCCAATACTTACCTCATTTTAAATTGTTACACGAATTTAAGAATAAAAGTTTTACCAAAATGTAATTATTATCAAAACTTTTCTTAAATTAGTATTCCTAGCCTTGCCCGTAAGGGAATTGTGCTGGTTGGTAACGTGAAAATGAAAGTGGGTTATGGAAAGAATGAAGCCGGACACAGCAGTAGAGATATTGCAAAGGCATGGTTTACAAGTAAGCAGGGAACAGGCCGTATTGATCTTAGAATTTGTTTACACTATGGCAGCAATTGCTATAGCACAATGTTTACGTGATGAAGACAGTAGACATTTACATTCGGGTGAGTACAGACGAACAGGCGGAGAAGGGGTATAGCCAACGTAGTCAGGAAGAGATGCTTCGCAAGTACTGCGAATTGAATGCTATTCAGGTACGCAGGATTATCTACGAGGACCATTCTGCCAAAACATTTAATCGTCCTGAATGGCAGAAGCTACTGGCTGATTTGCGTAAGCATATAGGACAAACGGATTTAGTTCTGTTTACAAAATGGGATAGATTCAGCCGGAACGCTGGCGATGCCTACCAAATGATTAGCCTGTTAAGGAAAGTAGGAGTTGAACCGCAGGCCATTGAACAGCCTTTAGATTTGTCAGTTCCAGAAAACAAAATGATGCTGGCGTTTTATCTGGCGGCACCTGAAGTGGAAAATGATCGCAGAGCATTAAATACCTTTTCCGGTATGCGCCGCGCAAAGAAGGAAGGAAGATGGATGGGAACAGCGCCCTTTGGCTATACCAACAAGGTTACAGAAGTAGGCCAGAAATATATCACTCCTAAAAATCCACACGCTGAAATTATCCAATGGGTATTTGAAACATTGGCTAAAGGGATATTTACTACAGAGCAAGTTTGGAAACAAGCAAAAACAAAAGGGCTGACTATATGTAAGAACGGCTTTTGGGTGCTTGTACGCAACCCTGTTTATTGTGGGAAGATCTTAATCCCCAAGTACAAAGAGGAAGAAGCGCATTTTGTGAAAGGACAACATGAACCAATCATTTCAGATGCACTTTATTATGAAGTACAAGATGTGTTAGACGGTAGAAAAAAGAAACAGCGGGTACAAATTGAGGTAGATGAAAATTTGCCGCTCCGTGGTTTTCTTGTATGTCCCCGCTGTGGAAGGGTGCTAACCGGCAGCGCATCTAAGGGGAAATACAGGTATTATCATTACTACCATTGTTCTTCATCTTGTGGCAGCCGGTTTAGAACAGATGCAGTCAACAAACTATTCACAGTTGAGTTGAGAAAGCTGGTGCCGCATCCAGGTATGATAGAGATTTATAAATCAGCCATGATCAGCGAGTATAACAGCCAGACAAAAGACCACATGAATGGCCGCCGGTTATTGTTAGAGCGACTGGAAGAATTGAACAAACAACTGGCAAAAGCAAGACGCCTGATGTTGAATGAAGAAATTACGCCTTCCGAGTACCGCAAAATAAAAGCAGAATATCAACCTGAAATTAATTCCCTAGAGGCACAAGTATCGAACTATGCAACCCCCTCCAATAAGATTGATGACTTGATTAACAGGGCTGTGGATAATGTTTCCAGGCTCGATTGCCTTTATGAAAATAGAACTATAACAGAAAAGCGTTTGATCGTGAGTTCGATCTATCCCGAAAAATTGACTTTTGACGGTTTGAATTATCGAACTCCCCGCATCAACGAAGCCGTTCGGCTGATATGTAGTCTGGACGAGGCTTTTGAAGAAATAAAAAAAGAACATTCCAGTAATTCTACCGAAATGTCCTTTCAAGTGACCCCCCTGGGGCTCGAACCCAGGACCTACTGATTAAGAGTCAGTAGCTCTAACCAACTGAGCTAGGGAGTCTTTCCACCATCTTTGTTAAAAAACGTGAGCGCAAATTTAACGGATCTTCTGAATATTTGTGTACTTTATTTAATTAAATTTGAGAAGAAGGACGAAATGTGGATAAATATCAATTATGTTGATAATCTAACCGTTAGCTCATTATAAAATTTTTTTTCATGCAAGAAGCGTATATAGTTGCCGGCTACCGCACCGCGGTGGGAAAATCCAAAAGAGGAGGATTTCGCTTTTACAGGCCCGATGATCTGGCTGTAGATGTCATCACCGGGTTACTGAAGTCCTTGCCACAGCTGGATCCTAAGCGGGTCGACGATCTGATTGTAGGAAATGCGGTACCGGAGGCAGAGCAGGGTTTACAGATTGGCCGTATGATTTCTGTAAGGGCTTTGGGTATTGATGTGCCGGGAATGACGGTGAATCGCTACTGCGCATCCGGGCTGGAAACAATTGCTATTGCTACTGCCAAAATACAAACCGGGATGGCCGATTGTATTATTGCAGGAGGTACTGAAAGTATGAGCCTGGTACCGGTAGCGGGTTGGAAAACAGTGCCCAACTACACTGTGGCCAGTACTAATCCTGATTATTATATTGGTATGGGACTCACCGCTGAAGCAGTGGCTAATGAATTCAAAGTAAGCCGCCAGGACCAGGATGAGTTCTCTTATAAATCACATCAGAAAGCCTTGAACGCTATTCAGAACGGCTATTTCAAACCAGGTATACTGCCCGTTTCCGTAGAAGAGGTCTATGTAGATGAAAAAGGTAAAAAGCAGAAACGTTCCTATATCGTTGATACCGACGAAGGGCCACGTGCAGATACTTCCCTGGAAGCGCTGGCAAAACTGAAACCTGTTTTCGCTGCCGGTGGTTCCGTTACAGCAGGTAATTCTTCCCAAACTTCTGATGGAGCCGCATTCGTGGTAGTAATGAGCGAGCGCATGGTGAATGAGCTGGGACTGAAGCCGATCGGGCGTTTGGTAGCATGTGTTTCCGCCGGGGTGCATCCACGGATCATGGGAATAGGCCCTGTAGCCGCAGTGCCAAAAGTATTGCAACGTGCAGGCAAATCATTGCAGGATATCGACCTGGTAGAGCTGAACGAGGCCTTTGCTTCACAGTCTATTGCCGTTATCCGTGAGCTGGGCATTAATCCGGATATTGTAAATATCAATGGCGGGGCCATTGCCTTAGGACATCCGCTGGGGTGTACAGGGGCCAAATTAACTGTACAGTTGCTGGGCGATTTAAAAAGATTAAATAAGAAGTATGGCATTGTTACTGCCTGTGTGGGCGGTGGACAAGGCATTGCAGGTATCATTGAAAATATCAACTGATAATACTGGTCAACTCACCTTAATACTAAAAAAGGAGCCATTGGCTCCTTTCTTTTTTTTATGTTTCATTTATTTCCAATGTACTCAGGTATTGATATACCGGCAATGGAACCCGTGTGCAGTCCACAAACACGATACGGTGCGGATTATCAGGCCGGCGCAGATCAATACCGAATTGCGCAATCATTCTCTCAAAAAAGAAATCACGTATTCCTTTCGATCTCCCGTTCTCATATGTATTAAGGCAGGCCCGCGATACTCCCAGCATATTACTCATTTCATGTTGTGTTAGTTTTAGCGATTTGCGGATTATTTTTATTACATGGTGATTGTACAATTGCATGGATTAGGTTTAAAAATGTTACAAAAATGTGCCACTGTAACAATTATTGACTATATTTGTATTGTAATGTGTAAGTGATTGATCTTAATAGTGTTGAATTGATACAGATAACAAATTTTTGAGAAATAGATTTTCATTTTGAGCATAGCATGCCCATTACCGGGATACCGGTAAAAAAGTAGTGGAAAGGCAATCACATTAATTACAGATACTAACAACTATTGGAATAACCCGGTGTAGAAAAAAGAAAAAGAAACGTGAGATAGCGGGGTGCGAGTACCAACCGGCAGGTCGCCGGAACTTTAAAAAAATCCATCACTGATATTTTTTGTTGTAAGACAAAAAACCAAAGGGGCTGTCTTTCTTTGCAGGAACGGGCAGCTCCCTTTAGGTTATAGTATATTTTCAAAATTAATGGATTTCAACGGATGAAGCAAATAAAATATTTTGTAAGTTATTGATTCAAAATGATATAAACATTGTTTAAATGATAATTTAAATATCAGGATGATATAAAAAATATCATCCTGATTCTTTTAATTAAGATAATATCACTTTCTTTTTTATTAGATTAAAGTTTTTATTAATTTGGCGGTATAAACGGCCCCTAAGCCATCAACCATATCGCTTTATGGATCGCAGACAATTCCTTACCTTATCACCTGATCGCCATCAAACGCGGACTGCCACTGCTATTGCCCGTACTGCCACCGGAATTACTCCATATACCGGCGCCTGGGATACACTGCAGCGCATTCACCTGCTGAAACGTACCCTGTTCGGGGTTACACCCGCAAACGTAAATGCCTTCAGCAGTCTCACTATGCAACAGGCGGTAGATACTCTCCTAACCGCACAGCCAGATCCATTACCGCCCGTTAATAACTATGGTATCGATGATACCGGCGTTACACCCGGCGCAACATGGGTCAAAGCTCCACTCGGCGATGAAATGCTTGAAAGGAAAAGGATTGCGTCCTATAAAGCATGGTGGACAGGCCAGATGATTAACCAACAGGCAAGCATACACGAAAAGATGGTGCTCTTCTGGCATAATCATTTTGTTACGGAAACAGGTATGGTAAACGATAGCCGTTTTCTCTATCAATATAATCTGACCCTGCGCCAACATGCCCTCGGTAATTTCAAGGCACTTACCAAAGCTATCACCCTGGATCCCGCTATGCTGGTATATCTTAATGGATACCTCAATTCCAAGGGAGCAGCTGATGAAAACTATGCAAGAGAACTGCATGAACTTTTTACAGTAGGAAAAGGACCGGATTCACATTATACAGAAGATGATGTAAGAGCTACCGCACGTGTGCTCACCGGCTTCCGTGTAGACAGGACTAACATCGTAAGCCTCTTCGATACTACCCAACATGATCTTGGCAACAAGGAATTTTCAGGATTCTATCTGAATAAAGTAATCTCCGGGAAAACCGGCCAGGATGGCGCCAAGGAGCTCGACGAGCTTCTCACGATCATCTTCCAGCAACCGGAAGTAGCAAAATTCATCTGCCGCAAACTGTACCGCTTCTTTGTATATTATGATATTGATGCAGCCACGGAACAAAACGTCATAACACCCCTGGCAGATATTTTCCGTAGCAGCGGCTACGATATTAAAGTAACGCTCAATGCACTGTTTACCAGCGAGCACTTCTTCGACCCGCTCAATATGGCCTGCCTTATTAAAAGCCCGGCCGACTTCTGCGTGGGTATCTGCCGCGAATATGGCATTCCCTTTCCGTCGGACTACACCAATCAATATAAAGCATGGGCAGTGGTGCACGACAGGGCCGCCGCTATGCTGCAGGATTTCGGTGATCCCCCACTGGTGGCTGGGTGGGACGCCTATTACCAGGCCCCCGCATTTCATGAACTCTGGATCAATACGGACACCCTGCCCAAACGCAACCGCTTCAGCGATGGCCTTGTAAGCGCTGGCGGGTTCAACGGCCTCCGTATAGATACACTCGCTTTTGCCAGCCGGCTTCCTCACCCGGAAGACCCGGTGGCGCTGGTCAATGATTCTCTCGATATACTTTATCGTGTAGGCGTTTCCGATACTGTGAAAGGATTCCTGAAAAATAAGATCCTCCTGAGCGACCAAAGTCCCGATAGCAACTATTACTGGACCCAGGCCTGGAACGCCTGGAAAGCCTCACCTACAGACGCCTCCCTGAAAGATAACGTGGAAAGCCGCCTCCAGGCACTGTATAAATACATTATGGACCTGTCTGAATATCAATTATCCTGATAGCAGAAAAACCTTTTTATGAAAAGAAGAGACTTCCTGAAATATACAGCGCCAGCTGCTATCCTGCCAACTTTAATCAATGGCTTTACTGTTAAAGCTTTCAGTTCATCTCCTATGCTGGATGCACTTAGTACCGCGTCGGCCGATAATGATCATGTACTGGTGATGATCCAGATGACCGGCGGTAATGATGGGCTTAACATGGTTGTTCCACTGGATATCTATGGTAAATACCAGGCCGCACGTTCAAACATCGCCATACAGGAAGGAAAGGTGCTCCGGCTCGATAACTACACCAAATCCGGCCTGCATCCTGCTATGACGGGCATACAGAAATTGTACAACGAGGGAAAGGTAAGTATCGTTCAAAGTGTGGGATACCCTTCCCCCAATTTTTCACATTTCCGCGCTACAGATATATGGCTCACCGGGTCTAACTCCAACGAAGTACTTACTACCGGTTGGGCAGGCCGCTATCTTGATACACAATACCAAGGATTTCCCGATGGATACCCTAACGACAAAGCGCCGGATCCACTGGCTGTTCAGATAGGCTCTATCGTATCACCCGCTTTCCAGGGACCGTATGCCAGCATGGGCATCGCTATTACCAGCGCTACAGATTTCTATAACCTGATAGATGGTGTTACAGACCCGGTTCCCAATACCAAATGGGGAAAAGAGCTGGAATATATCCGCCTGATTGCAAAACAAACCAATAGCTATGAAAAAGCTATTACTGCTGCTGCTAAGAAAGTAACCTCACAGGGCGCTTACCCGGCCAATAACAGCCTGGCCGAACAACTGAAAATAGTGGCTCGCCTGGTCGCAGGCGGACTAAAAACAAAGCTCTATATGGTAAGCACCGGTGGTTTCGATACCCATGCCAACCAAACAGAGGGCGGAGATACCAGTAAAGGCGGGCACGCCAACCTGCTTGGTGGCGTTTCAGATGCTATCAAAGCCTTTATGGACGACCTGAAAGGACTGCACGCTTCCCGCAGGGTAGTGGGCATGACCTTCTCCGAGTTCGGCCGTCGTATTAAATCAAATTACAGCATGGGTACAGATCATGGCGCTGCTGCTCCCATTATCATTTTTGGAGATTATGTAAACCAGGGAGTACTGGGAAATTCTCCGGCACTGCCAGACGCATCCTCTGTAATAGATAATATTCCCATGCAGTACGACTTCCGCTCTATCTACGCATCTATCCTGGAACAATGGTTCTGCGTGGACCAGACGGTATTGAAAACCATTCTCCGGGACGATTACCAGCGCCTGCCTCTTATCAGCGGCGTAGCCTGCGGTACCATTACCGGCCTGCCAGACCTTGATACGGAAGATAAAAAGCTCATCACCAACTCACCAAACCCATTCGCAAATTATACTACGGTCACCTATGTTACCGGCAGCGGCAACACATTGGTTCAGATCTTTGACACCACAGGCCGCCTCATTGGCATCCCCGTGAATAAAGTGCATACTCCCGGTACCTATACCTTCACCTTTGATGCGCATAACCTGCCCAACGGCATTTATTATGCCCGCTTCCAGAACGGCCCGGTACAACAGGTTCGCCCTATGCTCAAAGTAAACTGACCTTATAATTTCATTAATATTCGTGCAACGCTGTTGCAAATAGATGGATTTTGCTACCTTTGCTTCCGTGTACAAACGCTATCTGCATAAAATATTAGCAATTATTCTCCTGGGAGTATTTATTGTAAATACTGTCCCAAGGGAGTTTATACACGAATTTGCAGGTCACCACGATACGGCAGACGCCCTCCATCAACACGGCGGGCTTACCATCTCTGAACAACACCGGCACTGCGATTTCCTGCAGATAGGCGTAGAGCCCTACGAGTTATTTGTTACTATATACATACCACCGGTCCAAAAAGTAATCTGGATATTTTCCCCGCTTACATTACCGGAAACCACTCACGTACCATACTTCAATCTCACACCCAGGGCGCCGCCTGCCTCCCTGGCCTAGCTTTTTTATTGCAGCGTGAACCACCTGTTCACGTTGGGTATTCATTTTTACAGATTCTATACTTTTCAGATATGCATTATTTGCGTGTATTTATACTCGGGCTTTGGAGTGTAATGTTACTGGCGTTACCAGCTGCCTATGCCGGTACTAACCCCGAAGATGGGGAATATTCAAATTCACTGACCGGTAAAGTAGTGGACAAGTCAACCCATATGCCACTGCCGGGCGCTACAGTTTACCTGCCGGATCTTCGCGTGGGCGCTGCTGCCGATGCACAGGGAAATTATACCATCAAAAATCTGCCAAAAGGAAAATATGTGGTAGATGTACACTACATCGGTTATGCCGCTTATAGCGCTCCTGTAACGATATCTGGCGCTACCACCCAGGATTTCGAGCTTGGTGAAACACTGATAGAAAAAAATGAAATCGTTATCACAGGCGCCAACCTGGCTACATCTGCCAGGAAAACACCTACGCCCATCAGCGTGATCCGCCGCGATTATCTCGACGACAATATCTCTACAAATATTATAGATGCGATAGCAAAAGTGCCGGGTGTTACACAACTCTCCACCGGTCCAGCTATCTCCAAACCTTTTATCCGCGGTCTTGGTTATAACCGCGTAGTGGTAGTAGGAGACGGTGTGCGCCAGGAAGGCCAGCAATGGGGAGATGAGCACGGTATCGAAATAGACGACTACAATGTAAGCAGGATAGAAGTACTGAAAGGCCCGGCTTCCCTGATCTATGGATCTGATGCGCTGGCAGGTGTGGTGAACATTGTTCCGCCGGCACCGCTGCCTTTGGGAAAAATAAAAGGTAACGTGGAAGCCAACTACCAGACCAACAATGGGCTGATGGCATACCATGCAGATATTGCCGGTAATAGCAATGGCTTTAGCTGGGGCGCCTTCGTTACACAAAAGCAAGCGCACGATTATAAAAATAAATACGACGGCTACGTATTTAATTCCCGCTTTAACAATACCAACTTCGGCGCTAATATCGGTATCAACAAACAATGGGGATATTCTCACCTTTCCTTCTCATCCTTTAACCAGCACCTGGGCCTGGTGGAAGGTGACCGCGACAGCAATGGCGATTTTGTGAAACTGATCAATAACAACGGCACAGAGGAAGAAGTACCGGTAACCGGCAGCGATAATAAATCTTATAGCATGACGGTGCCCAAGCAGCAGATCAATCACCAGAAAATAGTATGGGACAATAGCCTGTACCTGCATAATGGTGGCCGTATTGGTCTTACCCTGGGATATCAGCTGAACCAGCGCCGCGAATTTGGCGATGTGCTGGCGCCATCTACACCGGAACTGTACCTGCACCTGCAAACTTTCAACTATGCGTTGAAGTATTACCTGCCCGAAATGAACGGCTGGCAAACAACCGTAGGTGTAAATGGGATGCAGCAAACCAATCAGAATAAAGGAGAAGAATTCCTGATCCCTGCATACGACCTGTTCGATTTTGGCGCATTTGCAGTAACCAGCAAAACATTCAATAAGCTCACCCTGACCGGAGGCGTACGTTTCGATAACCGCTCGTTGAATTCCAAATCACTACTCCTGGACGCAGATGGCAAACCGGCCAATACCGGGGATACAAAGTTTGACGCCTTTAAGCGCAACTTCAATAATGTATCTGCCAGCGTTGGGCTCAGCTATGAGGCCAGCGATCAGGTGGTGCTGAAGCTCAATGCAGCAAGAGGTTTCCGCGCTCCGAACATTGCAGAGCTTTCCGCCAACGGCGTTCATGAAGGAACTATCAAGTATGAATATGGCAACCAGGATCTCAAACCGGAGGTAAGCACACAGGTAGATGCGGGCGTGGATTTTAACACCGAACACGTTTCCCTGTCGGCCAGCCTGTTTTACAACCATATCAATAACTTCATCTTCTCCCGCAAACTGTTCAATGCAGCCGGCACGGACTCCATTCCTGCCACAGATAACGATGAAGGATATGCTGCGTTTAAATATCAGCAAACAGATGCCAACCTTTATGGTGGAGAGCTGATGCTGGATATTCACCCGCATCCGATCGACTGGCTCCATTTTGAGAATACTTTTTCTTATGTAAGAGCTACTACTGCTAACAGTTCCGACTCTACGAAATATCTTCCTAATATCCCGGCAGCACACTGGTTGTCTGAATTAAAAGGAAGATTTAAGAACGTAGGAAAAAGCCCGCTGAAGAATGCCTATATAGGTGTGCAGATGGATCTGAATTTTGCACAGAATGACGTGTTCTCTGCTTATGAAACAGAAACCCCCACTTCCGGTTATACCCTCTTTAACGCCGGGTTGGGCAGTGATTTTGTAAATAGGAAGAATAAAACATTGTTCTCCCTGCATTTCGCAGTCAATAACTTAACAGATGTGGCTTATCAGAATCACCTGAGCAGGTTGAAATATGCACCCATCAACGAGGTAACCGGCAGATCAGGTGTATATAATGTTGGCCGGAATTTCAGTGTGAAACTCGCAATCCCGATTGATTTTAAATAGTGTTAATGTTTCTTTTAAAAGGCTCCTGCATCCGCAGGGGCTTTTTTTATGCCGGTTGCTGTTTCTTTTACGGAATCTGCTATCCTGGTATAGGTAGCCTTGTTATTTTTTATTTTAAAGAAGATCTTCCGGGATGTTGCAGGTGTTGTATTGATTCCTACTGCAGTATCCGTTCCCGTTATTATCAGTTGGGGGACGGGGATAACGGTATCGCTGGTATCTATAGCCCGCATATAATTGATCAGCCGCCTGCCTTCCCTGGTAATATGAATGGTTTGCATACCTGTTCCGGAATTAGCAATAGATGCAGTAATGCCCGCCGCCTCAAATATGGCGCTATCGCTGTTAATATTTCCACTGGTAAGGGTAAAGGGCACTGGCTCAGCCTGTATATCCGATATAACAGCAGCTCCGGAAGAGGTTTTGGTGGCCGGCTGCTTGCAGCTCAGTATTAACACAGGGAGCAGTAATAAGGTTCTTTGCACGATGAATAACTTGTTTGAAAAGATAAAGCTATTAAATTTTATGGAACCGGTCATTGTCCACTGACTATATATAAAGGTTACTTATGTATTAATTATAGCAATAACATTATAATATTTAATGATTTGTATAATTTTACAGGGCCGAGGTAAACTCCCTGCAGGCGGGCTTGATAAGTAAAATCGTTTTTCCGGTACAAATACCGGCTTGTTTTACCATTGATGTAAAAATTTAGTTGAAATATTGATAGATTTTGTAGTTTAGAGGATCATTACTTAAGTAAGTGTCAGATTGAATGTCCTGCCAGGAGGAACAGTTCCCTCAGTTTTCAAAAATTGGTTTTTGTATTAAGATTTTTCTGACCACCATTGGTTCAGATTTTGGTTGAAAAAGAAAGGGGCTGTTTTCACAGCCCCATATTTTTTTCGGTTATCTTATTTTAATGTTGATGTGTGGGCTTATTCAGCTTTGCCGTTTCCTCATCATAGTATACAAAGAAATACAGATAAATAGCTCTCGACAACCGCATCAGCCATGGTTGTATAAGCACCAGCAGCACCCCGTTCACGCCAAGCCATATAAAGATGCTGTTATCTCTCCAGGTTAATCCAAAAAACAACCAGAACCAGATCAGGTTAAATACACTGAACGCCACTGATAAAGCATAACTAACATAGCCTGTTCCAAACCAGAAGCCCGTTTCCAGCTCATATTTCTGTCCGCATACAGGGCAGTTATCGTACATGTTGAAGATCTTCGAAAACCTGAGGTGAAACGGGTTCTGATCCCTGAACATATCTCCTTTCCTGCATCTGGGGCATTTCATAGTCAGCATGCTAACAAAATAATTAGGGCGCCTGGGCTGTTGTGTACTCATCTTACAAAATTAATCAATTACTTCTTAGCCACCCAAAGCGCACTATACCGCTTCTGTTTTGCGCTCACCGATCTGTTGTCTCCACATGGCATAATACAGGCCTTTTTCAGCCACCAGGTCTGCATGCTTGCCCACTTCCACGATATGTCCTTTTTCCAGTACATAAATACGGTCGGCATGCATAATAGTGCTGAGGCGGTGTGCAATCATCACGGTAATATGTTGCTTGGTGGCCGTTACTTCACGTACCGTTTTGGTAATTTCTTCCTCTGTAATGGAATCCAGCGCTGATGTAGCTTCATCAAATACCAGCAGGCGCGGTTTACGCAGCAGGGCCCTGGCAATGGATAAACGTTGTTTTTCACCCCCGGAAATTTTAATACCGCCTTCACCAATTACTGTTTCAAGTCCTTTGTCGGCCCTGGCCAGTAAGGAATAGCAGGAGGCTTTGTCCAGGGCTTCCATGATGTCTGCATCGCTGGCGCCAGGGTTTACAAATAACAGGTTTTCACGGATGGTGCCTGCAAAAAGCTGGGTATCCTGCGTAACGAAACCTACCTGGTGGCGCAGGTCTTCCATGTCTACGTCGTTGGCATCTACCCCGTTGTAGTAAATATGCCCTTCATTGGGTTTGTACAATCCAACCAACAGCTTTACCAGCGTGGTTTTACCAGATCCTGAGGGTCCTACGAAAGCAATGGTTTCCCCTACATTTACGGAAAAGTTCACCTTATCCAGGGCTTTGGTGGCCGCGGTGAGGTGTTTAAACCCTACCTGTTTGAACAGCAGCTCATCAATATGCGTCACCTTTACAGGGTTGGCGGGCATTTCCTCTACCGGCGTGTTCAGGATGCTCTGGAAATTCAGCAGCGACACCTGTGCCTCGCGGTAATTCAGGATAATATTGCCAAGTTCCTGTAGCGGCCCGAAAATGAAAAAGGAATACAGCTGTAGTGTCATCAGCTGTCCTATGCTCACTACATCACGGTAAATGTAAAACAGGAGCAGGAACAGGATGGCTGAGCGCATCAGGTTCACAAAAGTGCCCTGTACAAAACTGATACTGCGGATGCTCCGCACTTTTTTCAGTTCCAGTAACAGGATCTTCATGGTAGTGGAGTTTAAGCGCCCGATCTCCTGGTTGGAGAGGCCCAGACTCTTTACCAGCTCGATGTTCCGGAGTGATTCTGTGGTAGATCCTGCCAGTGCGGTGGTTTCCTTTACAATTGTTTTCTGTATCACCTTGATTTTCCTGCTCAGTACACTCATCAGGATGGTTAACAGGATACAGCCGGTGAGGTACACAAAAGGCAGGCTCCAGTGCACCGTGATGGCGTATACCATTACAAATACCACACCTATCAGCGATACAAAAAGCACGTTTACAAAGGCGGTTATGAATTTTTCACAGTCAACCCGTACCTTCTGGAGGATAGCCAGCGTTTCACCACTGCGCTGGTCTTCGAACTGCTGGTAAGGCAGGCGGAGTGAGTGTTTCAGCCCATCGGTATATACCTGGGCGCCGAATTTCTGCACAATAACATTCACAAAGTAATCCTGGAAAGCCTTGGCTATCCTGGACACCATTGCC
Organism: Chitinophaga polysaccharea; assembly: GCF_902150045.1. Classification (GTDB taxonomy): domain Bacteria; phylum Bacteroidota; class Bacteroidia; order Chitinophagales; family Chitinophagaceae; genus Chitinophaga; species Chitinophaga polysaccharea_A. The sequence continues at coordinate 1,492,938 of NZ_CABFVU010000001.1, read as the reverse complement.
ACACCTATGGCTGCGGCCACCAGTAACAGTACCCCTGTAAGGTACTCGTTCTCCGGCCGGAATAGCCCGTCTTTAAAAGTTTTTGGATGAGAAGCGAACCTGTCAATGATCCATCCGAAGATCATAGGGTCCATCAGTGAGAAAAGCTGGTTAATACTGGCCAGAGCCATTGCTAATACGACCAACCATTTATATCTCTTCAAATAATGCAGTAATAGTTTCATATGTCCGTTTTCCTGAGGTGCAAAGTTACTGTATGTTGCAACATATTCCGGGGAAAAGTACTGGCTATTTTAGTCAAAAAACGTTAACTTAATAGTAAGTTCTTTGTAAAGACACAGGTGAGATATCTATTATCTAAATAAATCTCCACATATGAAAACGTATGATGAAAAACATATCAAAAACATCGTACTGTTAGGTGCACCCAAAAGCGGCAAAACTACCCTCTCTGAAACCATGTTATTTGAAGCCGGCATCATCAGTAAACGAGGCTCAATTGAAGAGAAAAATACCGTGTCTGACTACCACGATATTGAGCATGAACGGGGAAACTCCGTATATGCTACCCTGATGCACACTGAATGGAAAGATTATAAGATCAATATTATAGACACCCCCGGACTGGAAGATTTCATAGGGGAGGTAATTGCAGCCATCCGCGTATCTGATACGGCTGTTCTCCTGCTTAATGCCCAATACGGGGTAGAAGTGGGAACGGAGCTGGTATGGGATTATGTGGATAAGTACCGGAAACCCACCATACTGGCCGTTAACCAGCTGGATGGGGAACTCGCCAACTTTAATAAAACAGTGGAAGATGCCGTCCGGGTGCTCGGCAGCCCTGTTACCATTATGCAGTATCCCGTTAACACCGGTCCCGGGTTCAATGCCATCATCGATCTCCTGAAAATGACCATGTACCGCTTCCCGGAAGGTGGTGGTAAACCCGAAAAACTCCCCATCCCCGATAGCGAAAAGGAAAGGGCTGATAAGCTACACAACGAGCTGGTGGAGAAAGCCGCTGAAAATGATGACACCCTGATGGAACTGTATTTTGAAAAAGGTAGTCTTGATGAAGATGAGCTTCGCCAGGGTATCAAGATAGGTATGCTCAATCATCACGTGTTTCCCCTGTTCTGCTTATCCGCTAAAAATAATATGGGCAGCGGCCGCCTGATGGGATTTATCGATAATGTAGCCCCCGGTGCAGTGGAAATGCCTGCGGAAACCACTACCGGAGGCAAATCTGTTCCCTGTGATCCTGCCGGTCCGGCGGGATTATTTGTTTTTAAAACTTTACAGGAGCCACATATCGGGAGACTTACCTATTTTAAAGTAATGTCGGGAGAAGTAAAAGGCGGTATGGAGCTGGTCAACGAAGCAGGCAATACTACCGAGCGTATCAGCCAGCTGTTTATTGCAGACGGGAAAAATCGCAATAATATAGAACGCCTCCGGGCGGGGGACATAGGTTGCACACTGAAAATGAAAAACACAGTCACCAATCAGACACTGGCAGAGAAAAATTTCCCCGGGCAAATTACTCCTATCGATTTTCCAGCCCCTAAAGTGCGTGTAGCCATTGAAGCGAAGAACAAGGCCGATGATGAAAAGCTCAGCGAGGTACTGGCGGAAATTCACATGGAAGACCCTACGCTGATTGTGGAGTTTAACCGGGAACTGAAACAGGTGATCCTCCACGGACAGGGAGAACTGCATTTACTCGTTACCAAATGGCGGCTCGAAAATATTTATAAAATGCAGGTGGCATTCCATGCGGCAAAAATACCCTACCGTGAAACCATTCAGAAGCCCGCCCAGGCTTCCTATCGCCACAAAAAGCAATCCGGTGGTGCGGGCCAGTTCGGAGAGGTATTTATGAAAATAGAGCCCTGGTATGAGGGTATGCCGCCCTATAAAGAGCACACCGTGCGCGAATCTGAAGAGATAGCGCTGAACTGGGGCGGCAAACTGGTATTCAACAACTGTATCGTAGGGGGCGCTATTGATAGCCGCTTCCTGCCATCCATTCTCAAAGGGGTGATGGAGAAAATGCAGGAAGGGCCACTTACCGGCTCGTACGTACGCGATATACGTGTGAGCGTATACGATGGTAAAATGCACCCGGTGGACAGTAACGATATTTCCTTTAAAATAGCCGGTATGATGGCTTTCCGCGAAGCCTTCCACCAGGCGGCACCGCAGCTGCTGGAGCCGGTTTACGACCTGGAGGCGGTGGCTCCGGATGTTATGATGGGCGATATTATGAGCGAACTGCAAACGCATCGGAGCATTATAACGGGAATGGATACACTGAATGGTTACCAGGTCATCAAAGCACGCACGCCACAGGCGGAAATAGACAAGCTGTTTGCAGCGCTGCGTAATGTTACCCAGGGCAAAGCCAAGCTAAAGTCCCGGTTCGCTGAATACGCGCCCGTTCCCGCAGAAATGCAGCGGAAGCTGAGTGAAAGTTATAAAGAAGATCTGGGTGTGTAACCGCTATAGGCGCCGGATTTCATTTCAGAAAGAAGACCTGGATGTAATCGCCTGATAGTTGCGGGGAAGATTGCTCCTGCCGAACTTTTGTTGGCCGAATAGTGAAAGGAACATTGTTGCTTTGCATCAATTCCGCCATAGGCCACATTTCCAGCTGTGCTGATTGGTACTCAGGATTATGTTGGTTATAATTTTGAATTTTACTTTATTCCTTTCACCCTGTTCGGACTTAGTTCCCCCAATTTTCCCTGTCAAGGCTCCTGAACTGTATGGCTTCGGCCATATGCACAGGTTCTACACTATGACTTCCTTCAAGGTCGGCAATTGTTCTGCTTACCTTCAGTATCCGGTCGTAAGCACGGGCGGATAGCTTTAGTTTCTCCATGGCCAGCCCCAGTTGTTCCCTGCATTTATCACTGATCACGCACACCGTTGCCAACAGGCGGCTATGCATTTGCGCATTGCAGTAAATCCCTTCATAAGCGGCAAACCTGCTGGCCTGGATAGCCCTAGCAGCGATCACACGTTCACGTATATACGTACTTTTCTCTGCGGCATTGGTCGACGACAGGTCCGCAAACTTCACCGGCGTTACTTCCACGTGGAGGTCTATACGATCCAGCAGCGGCCCGGATACTTTATTCAGGTATTCCTGTACCTGCCCGGGAGCACAGGAACATTCCTTATCCGGATGGTTGAAATACCCGCAGGGGCATAGATGCGTTGCCTTTTTCCAAAATTGACGAGACAGTACCTAAACCATTGGGAAGCAAGTATTTAAGTAATCCCGTGACGCTGGGTGAGAAGGTGCGAAATCGACGAATTGAAAAAGGAATGCTCCAAATTGAACTAGCAGAACTGATGGGCGTTTCTGAATCAAGTGTTACTTTATGGGAAAACAATAAATCCCAACCCGGCATTCAACTTTACCCCAAGGTCATTGAATTTTTAGGCTACTTCCCCTTTACCTTAAATACTGATAAGCTAAGTGGAAGAATAACGATGTATCGCTATATGAACGGGCTCACTCAAGCTTCATTAGCTAAAATGTTAAGCGTAAATGAAATCAACAATCCAATATTACGAGTGCGGAAAATCAATGCCAGGAAGAAATATTCGAGGAAAAATTATTGCGCTTTCAACTGATAAACTTGCAATGTTTGACAAAAACGATTTTGATAATCGAGGAGCGGGATATGTCGAAAATCCAGTTACCATTGGAGAGAAATTAAGGAACAGGCGACTTGAAAAATTGATGACACGAGAAGAAGTTGCGGAATTATTTGTTGGATGAGCCCGATATATTTAGTACTCAAAGGAATCCGGTGTTGGCAATCTGCGCCAGTGCCATTGCCACTCAGGTTCTGGAATTGGATATCAAGGAATTTTATTCTTAAAAATATATGGCTGCAGATTGAAAGTCAGGTTGTATATCTCACCTTTTTTTACCGTTATCTTATATTGAATACTATTAAAGTTTAATCCTCTAACGAGTATATTATATGTGCCTGGATCTAGTTCCTTGTTGAAGAAACCGGCCTCATTGCAAGGTATTCGTTGTTTTTTGATCCATATATCACCCATGTTTATTGGAGTTGTATATGAATCCCTCTTAATGTATCCTTTAATAACCGAATTAGGGATGTCAGCTTTTTCAATTATCAAACGCACCTGTGATGTATCATTGGAATTAACATTAACTATCTTATTAGTATGTTTACAAGAATGAAAAACAAACATCCCACAACATGATACTATCACGGTTCCAATTGTTATTAATCTAGTGGCTTTCATGAATATATAATTTATTTACAAGTTCTCTTCCCGATCGGAGTAGCATTTTCATTAGCAACACCTGTTTGTTCTGCCTCAAGTCGTGCCTGTATTCTTTCTTTTGCTTGTTGTGTCATAACTTGACTATTATTCCAAAAATCCAATCCTCCCCACGCGAGATCCGAATAAATACCTATTTTTTCCGTATAACCAGCCGCATTACCATATCTAAACATTGCTTCGGCAATTTCACCCACAAAAAAATTAATCATCTGATCATGCTGAATTTTGTTGTAATCCGGGTTCTTTGAATTTATGTAAGCATTTACGATATCAGGATATGACTTATTAGCGTTTATTGGGTCGTTAATAAAATACAAAGAAATATGAGCATGTACCGCTTCATGGAATATTGTTCTTGCTATTGATAATTCAGTTGCATTTTTTAACACGTCATAATTGAGAACAGTTGTCACTGACCTCCCCTCTACATGGGTCTGTGCATTCAGACCTGTTCCCAATTTGCCTTCCTTGATCGTCCAGTTCCAACCGGGCGCGTTTCCATCTATTTTTCGAATCATTATCCCAAGTGTATAAGTCTGACCAAGCCCCCTAATCCTTTCAAGGATATTGATGAGACATGGATGAGTTAATGAATCTCGAATGCTGGCTGCAAACGCCTTAAACAAATTCTCTTCCTCTATTGTGTATCCTGTCTCCCCTGTTTCCCCGCCACCTTGTCCGGGAATCCTTGGCAATGGAATGCCAGGGTTTTCGCTATCCCTGCAATTTATATATTCTACGTTACTTATTGACCAACCTTTCGGTTGTCCATTCCATGCTGAACATTGCGCCCCCTGTCCAGTGGGAGTAGGACAAGCTCCTCCGGAACTTCCTGTAGTTGTAGTCACTGTAAAGTCTCCATGGCCAAGATCAGCTCCTTCACAATAGGAAGTCCAAGTACAATTTTGGTCACAAACAATCATTTCAGTTTTTGCACCACTTATGACCTCTACCTGCCTATGGGGGTCTTGTATCATACCAAAATTATAGTGCCTTAGCCAGGTGTTTCCCTTAAAATCATCAATCAAAACCCAGCCGGTAAACCGTGCAAAGTCAATTCGCCTAATCGTGTCGCCTTTATTATTATCCAATGAATATGTTCCTCTAAAAAATTGAGCATTTCCTTTTGGGTTCGCTTGTACAATAAGAAACTGAAGAGTCCCGACGGTTCTCACATTGTAGTGTGCATCGGATTTCTCATTGTGAAAAAGCCCCGGTTTCAAAGGAATATAGTAATAGTATAGGCTATCTTTTGGCAGAGCTGTAGACATTTGATTCCATTCAGGATTCCAATTAATATTCAATGTGTCATTAAACCGGGCTACTAATTGACGAGCAAATCCAGTTGAATCAAATTTTTTCTGAAAATCTTCTGTGCTATTAATCGGATGGTCTGATTTCGAAACAGAGGAATCTTTCTTGGTGCAACTTATAAACAAAATTACTAACCCTATTTTACAGAATATGGATATTAGGTTAATGGACGTTTTCATATGATTATTATTTTGCCGAAAACAATCGCAATTTGCTGATAAGCGGTTATAGAGCTGATATTAAAGTATCTTCAGCCATGCACTTTGGGGCATTGTTGGCTTTATCTGTGCAGATTATGCCTAATTCTAGAGCTAATTTTTCAATTTTTCCAAGCAGTTTTGATACACATTTGGCCTATTAATCACAATACTATCTATTGTTCAATGTAGCCCTTCTAGAGTTTTTTCCCCGGCTCAGAATATAAGTGTGAATGTATGAGCAATAGAGGACAGGGCCATTAAACTTGTGTAAGAAATTTCCAAGAGAACCGTCGGTTTGATCATCGGTCAGGCGCCGGATCTGTTCACCGCCATACCAGGATGGTAGTAGCTGGCGGTAGACCTCTTCCTGCGCTAGTTGCGGGGAGCGGCATGCCGTTATTTACGGGTAGTGACCAGCTCTACGCCTCTGCGTTTCTGAATTTTATCAACGGCAGCAATTTCTGGGCGCAGCTCACATCAACGTCAATGATACCTGTTATTAATCAAATTGAGCTTCCGCTGAGAAAACTGAATTCTCGGATAGTAGAAGGAATGACAGTTTTGCCGCCGCAGCGTTATAACGGGCATGGATACACTGAACGGGTACCAGGTGATCAAAGCCCGTACGCCACAGGCGGAACTGGATAAGTTGTTCGCCGCATTGCGTAATGTTACCCAGGGCAAGGCAAAGGTCCACGCTGCGTTTGCGGAATATGCGCCCGTGCCCCCGGAAATTCAGAAGAAACTCAGCGATGAATACCTGAAAGAAGAAGTAGTGTAACCTTCACCTCCAGCCTTCCCTGTCAAGGCTCCTGAACTGTATGGCTTCGGCCATATGCACAGGTTCTACACTATGACTTCCTTCAAGGTCGGCAATTGTTCTGCTTACCTTCAGTATCCGGTCGTAAGCACGGGCGGATAGCTTTAGTTTCTCCATGGCCAGCCCCAGTTGTTCCCTGCATTTATCACTGATCACGCACACCGTTGCCAACAGGCGGCTATGCATTTGCGCATTGCAGTAAATCCCTTCATAAGCGGCAAACCTGCTGGCCTGGATAGCCCTAGCAGCGATCACACGTTCACGTATATACGTACTTTTCTCTGCGGCATTGGTCGACGACAGGTCCGCAAACTTCACCGGCGTTACTTCCACGTGGAGGTCTATACGATCCAGCAGCGGCCCGGATACTTTATTCAGGTATTCCTGTACCTGCCCGGGAGCACAGGAACATTCCTTATCCGGATGGTTGAAATACCCGCAGGGGCAGGGATTCATAGATGCCAGCAACATGAAGTTGGCGGGAAAGTCGATAGCCGTTCTTGCCCGGGAAATGGTCACTCTTCTTTCTTCTACCGGTTGCCGCATTACTTCCAGCACCTTCCGTTTAAACTCAGGCAGCTCATCAAGGAACAGTACACCGTGATGTGCCAGTGAAATCTCTCCCGGCTGCGGGATGCTGCCGCCGCCTACCAATGCGGCATCACTGATGGTGTGATGCGGGGAACGGAACGGGCGGTGGGTGATCAGTGAAGTGTGCTCCGGCAACTTGCCGGCCACGGAATGAATTTTAGTGGTTTCCAGTGCTTCCTGTAAGGTGAGTGGCGGCAGTATGGTAGGCAGTCGCTTTGCCAGCATGGTTTTGCCGGCTCCGGGCGGTCCTATCAGTATTGCGTTGTGACCACCGGCAGCGGCAATTTCAAGGGCACGCTTGATCTGTTGCTGGCCTTTAACTTCACTGAAATCAATATTGAAACCGGTCTGCGTGGAATAGAACTCATCACGCCGTGCTGAAACAGGCGTAAGACTACCAGGATCATTCAAAAAGTTAATGGCTTCGGAAATATGTGAAATGCCATATACTTTCAAACCATCCACCATAGCGGCTTCCAGCGCATTCTGCCTGGGCAGTATAAACCCTTGGAAGCCGTCTTTCAACGCCTGCATGGCTATTGGCAGCGCGCCTTTAACAGGCTGGATGGTGCCATCCAGCGAAAGCTCTCCCATAAGCACATAGTGCTCCAGGTGCATGGGCGATACCTGCCCGGAAGCGGCAATAATACCGGCGGCAATGGGCAGGTCGTACGCTGCGCCGGCCTTGCGTATAGCCGCAGGCGCCATATTTACCACGGTCCGCGTTCTGGGCATGCGCAGTCCCATACACTGGATAGTGGACTCTATACGCCGTTCGCTTTCCTTTACAGCATTGTCTGGCAGCCCGACAATGAATAATTTATTGCCTTTGGAAGATACATTTACCTCTATGGTAATGGTAATGGCATTTACGCCAAGGATGGCGCTGCCGTAGGTTTTAACAATCATATGGATATCTGGGTTAACAGGTACGAATATAAGCATTTAACTGCTGGAAAACGTTGTTAAGCTCCCGGCAGTTAAATGCTTCCAGTTATTTTATCTGAGTAAGCAGATCCAGTACCTTCTCTCTTTTAAGGATCAGGTAACCAATTTTTTCTTTGGCGATTCCATCTTTCAGCAGGTAAGTAAAATGAAGGTCATCATCAATAACGGTCGATTCAAAATACTTGAACTGGATCCGTTTTTCATTGCTCAGTTCTTCCGCTACTTCATACAGGTGTGTGGAAAGGATGAACAGGCAGTTGGTGCTTTGAAGAAATCCCCTGATCACGGCCAGGGAACAATTCCGGGCATCTTCCACGTTAGTGCCTTTAAACATTTCATCGATCAGTACCAGCCAGTTTTTACCGTTGCTGATTTGCAGGATGGTATTTTTGATGCGTTGTACTTCACTGTAAAAATAGCTTTCTCCCTTAAAAATATTATCCTGTACCTGGATGTTACTGAAGATGCCGTGAAAGAAGCTCAGCTCCATATCCTGAGCAGGCACGCCCATGCCTATATGTGCCAGGAACACGGCCACTCCTGCGGCTTTGATAAAGGTAGTTTTGCCGGCCATATTGGCGCCGGTAAGAAACATGAAATGAGCCGCTTCATCGAGCTTTACATCATATGCCACGGGCTCGGGAAGAATGATATGATAAAGTTGTGTGGCTTTAATAACCGGCCTGCTGCTGCCGGAAAAAACAGGGAACTGCAGGTTGAAATGCTTAATGGCCTTGGCCATCGCATAAAAGGCATCCAGCTGCTGGTAAAGGGTTACCAGTTCCTGGATCACTTTCCTGTGTTTCTTCCGGATATAATTATCATAACGGAGGATCTCTACAAAATTCAGCTTGCCTTCTTCATCAGCTTTTAAAATATCATAAAATTCCTTTTTGGTAAGCAGCTGCTGTGCCCTGTCCAGCAACACTTTCAACACCGTTGGCGTTTCATCGGAATTGAAGGCATTGATAAATGTGCGGAAGCCTTTCAGTAATATTACCAGCTGCGTGAAAGAGAATTTGATATAACCGTAATCAGGCGCATAGATGGTTTTATTGAGTACCGCATGAAGGTATAAAGCAATGCCTTCGGTACTGGAAATGGGCTCAATCTGCGCATCCATATAGTTTTCCACCACTACTATGGTTCCGTTGGAGATGATAGACGGCCAGTTGCTTTCCCGTTCCAGGATGTATTGCAATGCACGCTGCCTGTTCTTAATGGCATTGATGTCGGATAAAGGATTACTGTACAGTTGCCGCAGGTATTCACGGCCGCCGGCTGTGGTAGTGAAATCAAGGCGGTGGAACAGGGAGAATTCTTCGTCGCGGTTAAAAATAGACAGGTCGTAGTAGGATGTTTTGTCCAGTTGCATGCAGCATCTTTTTGGTGAATATACGGTGGAAGATGCAAGGATAGAAAAATTCCATAAGAATTGAAAGGCTGTGCCGGCATTACCGTAAATGCAGCCATCCCAGCTGCATTTACGGTAGCAAAAATATTATCGGCTGAAGGCCAGTCGCTGCCCCAATACGTTCTCATTAAAAACGCCGTTGGCATAAGCGAGGTGGCCGCTTACAAAAGTATGTGTTACCGCAGCCGGGAAAGTATGACCTTCAAACGGGCTCCAGGCGCATTTATAATGAATATTCTCTTTGGTAACATTGGTCTGGTCCTGCAGATCCACTATTACGCAATCGGCATAATACCCTTCTCTCAGAAACCCTCTTTCCTTTATCTGGAAACAGATAGCGGGCGCATGGCTCATTTTCTCCACTACTTTTTCCAGGGAGAGGTTGCCTTTCTTTACATATTCCAGCATCAGCAGCAGGCTGTGTTGCACCAACGGAACGCCGGAAGGGGCCTGCAGGTAAGGCTGTTGTTTTTCCTCCCAGGTATGGGGGGCATGATCGGTGGCAATGATATCCAGCCGGTCGTCCAGGAGCCCCTGCCAGAGTGCGGTTTTGTTGTCGGCTGATTTAATGGCAGGGTTGCATTTGATCAGGTTGCCATATTGGGCATAATCATCTGCGGTGAAGTGAAGGTGATGAACACACACTTCTGCTGTAATCCGTTTTTCAGCCAGCGGCAGCATATTACCAAACAGCTGAAGCTCCCTTGCTGTGGAGATATGCAGGATATGCAGGCGGGCATTGTGTTTCTGTGCAAACTGGATAGCTACCAGGGAAGATTCAAAACAGGCTTCTACGTTGCGTATCAACGGATGATCCGCTGCGGTGAGGCGATCCCCTTTTTCCCGCTGGTAGGCTTCCATGTTGGCGCGGATGATTTTTTCATCTTCGCAATGGGTGGCGATCAGCAACTCACTGTTGGAGAATACGGTTTCAAGGGTGAGGTAGTTATCTACCAGCATGTTACCGGTGGAAGATCCCATGAATATTTTTACGCCGCAAACACTTTCTTTTTTGGCGTTTGTTTTCAGTATTTCTTCCACATTATCATTGGCGGCTCCCATAAAGAAGGAGTAGTTGGCCAGCGAATGTTGTTGGGCAATGCTGTATTTATCTTCCAGCAGTTCCTGTGTGAGCGCAGCCGGTTTGGTATTGGGCATTTCCATAAAGCTGGTGGTACCGCCGGCTACTGCAGCGCGTGCTTCAGTATAAATATTGGCTTTATGGGTTAAGCCCGGTTCCCGGAAATGCACCTGGTCGTCTATAACGCCCGGTAACAGGTGTTTACCTTCCCCGTTAATTTCAGTGTAGTTACCGCTGATGGTGATATTTGGCGCTATTTTTTCAATGCGGTGGTCTTTGATCCATACATCCTGTACCGTGGTGCGCCCTTCGTTTACCACGGCTATATTCCTGATGAGGTAGTTTTGCATGGCGCAAAGGTAAAAAAATCAGCGTAATCACGGTTGATCAGTCTGATCCTGAACAAGACAAGTCGCCGGAGGCGATCATAGATCCTATCCCTCCAAATGAATCGAAAACACAATCATTCTTGATTGCAGTTTCTCCACCACATTGGAATACCGCAGGTTGGGGTCTTTCACGTGTACATTGCCGAAACCGTTGCTGATCTTAAACTCCGGGGCAAAAATGAAGCTCTCGAAATAAAATTCAAAGCCGGCGCCGGCTTCATAGCCATAATCGCTCTTCCTGATCTTTACAAGATCTTCCGCCCGGCGTAAACGGGCATTGGAAGCAAGGTCATAATCATATTTAAGGCCTGCAATAGTATAAACGCGCATATTGCCTATGCGGTCTGATTTAAACTTGATCTGCAGGGGGAAGCTCAGTAATATAGACTCGATCTTTTTATCCGTATCCTGGGGTTTGGGGTAAGTGTCGCGGTAGTAAAGGTTTTTGGAAGCAAATATAAGCTGCGGGTTAAAGCGCAGGTCAAAATGCTCACTCAGCCTGGCATTGGCCAGCAGTCCCAGGTTAAACCCCATAGTTTTCAGCGGCTCCGCTATCATAATAGAGTCATTGGCCAGGAAAGCGGGGGAATGCTCCAGTTTGAAATACGACTGGTTTGCGGCCAGCGTAATACCAAAGTAATAGGGTTTTGCATCGTGTTCCAACATATTCATCTGGGTTTGCGCCCTTGCAGGAAGTACCCCGAATATAATGAATATCAGCGCGTAGCGCAATAAATGGAACATATGCCGAATGTTAGCGTTTTGCATGTAACGGCCTGGAAACGGGTATTGGTTAAAATAGTTCGCATTGCTTCACCCTGGGGAAACGCTTTCACAGATTCCGGCAGGTAACTGTAAGCCGCCTGGCTTTTGGCTACCCACTTCCCGATCAGGGGAGTAACATAACGAAAATACGAATTATATAATTGTTTAATAGGAAAAACTGTGGGATTCGAAAATTCAAGTATCACCAATTTACCACCCGGCTTTAAAACCCTGTACATCTCAGACAATCCTTTCTCCAGGTTCTCAAAATTACGCACACCGAATGCCACTGTTATCGCATCAAACGTTTGATCGGGAAAACTTATTGTTTCGCTATCGCCGGCTTGCAGGGTTATTTTGTTGCTTAACCCCGCTTTCAGGATCTTTTCCCGGCCGTGGCTCAGCATTCCCTCGGAAATGTCAATTCCCACAATTTTGTCGGGATGCAGCCGCTTTTCCGCCATAATAGCAAAGTCGCCCGTACCGGTAGCCACGTCCAGCATGAGTTTGGGCTGAAGCGATTTCAGGTACCTCAGTGCCTTTTTGCGCCATATAATGTCGATCCCGAGCGACATAAAGTGATTAAGAAAGTCGTAGCGGTAAGCAATATCATCAAACATGGTCGCTATCTGCTCCTTCTTGCTTAATTTTGATCCTTCAAAGGGAACGATCTTCTGAACATTTGCATTTTCTGACATAGTGCGCAAAGTTAAAGAAATGTAGTCATGTGACAGTATGCAAAAACAGGGATACGGGATTTTTAATGGAACAAAGCAATATCATTATGATTATTAAATCAGCAGAATATCTTATCAGCAGCCCCAGTTGGGAGAAATGCCCCAACCCCATATGGCCGGAATACGCATTCATCGGCCGTTCTAACGTTGGTAAATCTTCGTTGATCAATATACTGGCTAACAATGAAAAACTGGCCAAAACTTCCGGAACACCGGGTAAAACACAAATGATTAATCATTTTGCCATCAATAACGCCTGGTACCTGGTAGACCTGCCCGGCTACGGATTTGCCAAAAGAAGTTTGTCGCAGCGCCGCCAGTGGGAACAGATGATCGAAAATTACCTGCGTAAACGGCCCAACCTCGCCAGCGTATTTGTGTTGATCGACAGCCGCCATCAGCCACAGAAAATTGATATTGATTTTATTAACCAGCTGGGAGAATGGAATGTGCCGTTCAGCCTTGTGTTCACTAAGGCAGATAAAAGTACCCAGGCGGAAGTCAGTAAAAATGTAAAAGCATTCCTCAATAAAATGAGGGAAACCTGGCAGTTCCTCCCCCCGAACTTTATTACTTCTACCGTGAAGAAAACCGGCAGGGATGCCATCCTCACTTACATTGATGAGCTGAATGCACAATTCCGGGCCATCGCTTAGTAATGCTTTCTTATATACACATTATTGTTACCCCGGTATTCCGGGGTAATTTTTTATATTTATTTGTTTATCTCAGCCAGTGATGGTATTTTTTGCTTAAATACTGTTGGAATGCCGGATATCGCAGATGAAATACTGTGTAAAAAGATAATAGAGCAAGATGAAGATGCCTTCCGGGTGCTATACGAAAAATACCGGGATCACATATATGGCTATACCATGAAGCTCTGCGGGTTACCGGAAGTAGCATCCGACGCCGTTCAGGAAGTATTTATGAAGATATGGGTAAAAAAAGATACCCTGAAACCGGAGTTATCTATCAAATCTTACCTCTATACTACTACCCGCAATTATGTATTTGATTACCTGAGAAAAGCAGTACATGACCAGAAATTCCGTGAATATTTTCTGCAGATGTATACAGAAGATACCGGCCTTATGGACGATATCCTTTACACCAGGCAACTGGAAGTCATTAAAATGAATGCCATTGCCCGGCTGCCGGCCCAGCGTCAGCTGATTTTCAGAATGAGCAAAGTGCAGGGCTGCTCTAACCAGGAAATAGCAGATCAGCTGGGTATTTCCGTTAACACCGTGAGAGATCAGCTGGTAAAAGCTTCCCGCTTTGTAAGACACTATCTCTGCCAACACGCCGATATTTCGATTATCGTTACCGCCTTTTGCCATATCATCCGTTTCTGAAAAAATATTTTCAGGAACGATCGTCTTTTAATGTTATCCGATCGTATTAGTGTTATGTCAACCGTGAACAATGGAAGAAAGTAAGGAACGGATCAGGCTTCTCTTTATTAAATTAACCAAAAGGGAATGTACCCGGGAAGAGCGGCAGGAGCTTCTCGCCTGGTTACAGGAAAACCCTGCGCCGGAGCATTTGCCGGAGGTGGAGGATTTACTGCAGCAGGAAAACTGGCCCGTAATGCCGGCAGATACAGCCAACCGGGTTTTCACCGCCATTATGCAGCAAACACCGTCCAAACCGGTGATCCCGCTGTGGAGAAGAACCGTGTTCAGGGTGGCGGCGGCCCTGGTACCGCTTGTTGGCTTGGCAGCACTCGTATTGTTCTTTTACAGGGATAAAAATGATAAACGCCACTTTGCGAATAACACCCGCCAGGTGCAAACCATACGGCTGGAGGATGGTACCGTGATAAGTCTTAACCAGCGAAGCAGCCTCACCGTAAGCACATCTCCCGGTAAAAATAAACGCAGGGAAGTATGGCTGAAAGGAGAAGCCTTCTTTACCGTGATACACCAGGCCGGTAACCCGTTTGTAGTACATGCTGCCAGTGGTATTGATATAAATGTACTGGGTACTGCCTTTAATGTGAGCAGCATAGACAACAACGCTGCGGTAGTGCTGAACGAAGGAAGCGTAAAAGTTAATACCAGCACAGGAGACGCCCTGCTGCTGCATCCTGGCGAAATGGCCGATTACAGCGCAAGTACCAGAATGCTCACCAGGCTGAAAGTAGATACCCTCTTCCAGACATCCTGGAGATACAACCTGATGGCATTCAAAGGAGAATCCTTGAGAACAGTGATGCAAAAACTCGGTGAACAATATGACTATGAAATAGTATTTGATCAGGAAGAAACAGGAGAATTACTGTTTACAGGTTACATACCGTCTGATAACCTGCAACAGGCCATTGCTACGATAGAACAGACCTTTAATTTAAAATTCATTTTACAACACAGAATCATTCGTGTAAGCAACAAAAAAATCCTTTAGAGACAACCAAAACTTAGTTATGAAAAGAGTTAAATCAATCAGTACCCTACTGATAATGGTCACTGCTTTGCTATGCTGTTTGCAATGGTCAGAAGCACAGAAATTAAAAGCGGGCACCCCTGAAAACAAAGTAAACGCTGTACCACTTATTACCGTGATCAATGAACTGGAAGCAAAATTTGATGTACGCTTTAGTTACAACACCAATCTGCTGAAAGGAAAAAATGTGCTCCTGCCAAACACAAATACCTTTCAGGCAGATAATATTGAAAGTAACCTTAACAAGTGTATGGCGCCGCTTGGATTGGTATGCAGGAAAATCAACGGAAAACTATACGTGGTAAAAGCGGAAGATGCCACTGATGCAAAGTCCGTACAGGCTGCAACCGCTAACACCGCGCCACTGCAAAGTATTAAAGGTTCGGTAAGGGATTCTCTGGGTAATGCATTGCCAGGCGTTATTGTTCAGGTGAAAGGTACCTCCAAAGCCGCAATTACAGATAAAGACGGCAATTTTTCCATCGATAATGTAAAGGATGGCGATGTACTGTTGTTCAGCTTCATGGGCTATACGCCAAAAGAATATACCGTGAAAGGAGAACAGTCTGTTCACATTGTGCTCAGCGATCAGGCCATCAGTATCGACCAGGTGGTGGTTACGGCGCTCGGTATCAAACGCCAGGAAAAAGCCCTGGGATACGCTGTGCAACGGGTAAAAGGAGAAGCAGTACAAACCGTGAAAGGAGTAGATATGGCTACTTCCCTTACCGGCCAGGTATCCGGCCTTGTGATCAAGAACTCCACGGAATTTTTTGCGAAACCTACTATTGAACTAAGAGGGGAAAGCGCTTTACTGGTAGTAGATGGTGTACCCTATGGTAATATGACCTTACGCGATATTCCTACAGATGATATAGAAAGCCTCGATATCCTCAAAGGGCCCACTGCTTCGGCATTATACGGCTCAAGGGCTGCCGGCGGCGTAATCCTCATCACCACAAAAAAAGGAACAGGTACAGGATTATCTGTAAACGTGAACAGCAACACCATGTTCCAGAGCGGTTTCCTGGCCATACCTAAATCACAAACTTCTTACGGCCGTGGCCAGAACGGGAAAATTGATAACGACTACGTATGGGGGCCCAGACTGGATGCAGGAAATACAGCCAGGGACTGGAATCCCGTTACCAAACAGTTTGAAGATAACAGGCCGCTGAACTCCATAGGCAAAGATAACCTGAAGAATTTTATGGAACTGGGCATTGTTACCAATAACAACATCAACGTGTCTCAAAGTGGTAAATACGGCAGCTTCCGCGCTTCCCTGAACCATATCTACAATAAAGGACAGTTCCCCAATGCCAAACTGAATATGTATAATTTCACCCTGGGCGGGGAATTGAAGGCTTCCGAAAAATTCAGTCTCGAAGGACATATGGGCGTAAGCAAGCGGATGGCCCCACAGGTATGGGGAACCGGCTATGGTAACCAGGGATATATTTACCAGCTCACCATGTGGACCGGCCCCGAATACGATATCCGCCAGTACCGCGATTACTGGAAAACTCCCAATCAGACGCAGAACTGGATGTATACCAACTGGTACGATAATCCCTATCTCATCGCCTACGAAAAACTGGATGCCATTCAGCAGAATACTACCAATGCAAGTCTTACCGCCAATTATAAATTCACCCCGGATCTGAACCTGCTGGTACGCATCGGTTATGATGTTTACAACAACAAAGAGACCTTTACCAACCCAACCGCCAATATCTATTCTACCCGCGGTGGATGGAATGCCCGGGGATTATACAGTATCAATAATACCTGGGGCTGGAGCACCAACGATGATGCCATGCTTAGTTACAATAAAAAGGCGGGCGACTGGAACTTCGAAGCAATGGTAGGCGGAACTATTTATTACTGGGTGGATGAAGGATTGAAAGCCTCCACGAAAAACGGGTTAACAAGCCCTACTTTCTTTTCGCTCAACGGCTCTGTAGAACCGCCTACCTTCACGCCCGCCTATAGCAGCAGGCAGGTGAACAGTTTGTATGGAAGAGCTGCCGTAAGCTGGCGTAATACAGTGTTTATTGACGCTACTGGGCGTAACGACTGGAACTCTGCACAACCGGCAGACAACAGGGCATATTTTTATCCGTCCGTTGGTTCCAGTGTGGTATTGTCTGAGTTATTTAAGATGCCTGCATTTACTGATATGTGGAAAATACGCGGTTCCTGGGCTACGTTTAAAACGCCCGCAGGTGTGTATGATATCAACCGCTTGTACTCTACCGTTACGGGCGCCTGGAATGGCACCAATTCCGCCAGTTATCCCAGCAACCTGCTGGGCGTTAACCTGCTGCCAAGTTCACAACGCACCTGGGAAATTGGTACTGCCGCTTACCTGTTTAAAAAGCGCCTGAATATAGACGTTGCCTATTTTAATAAGTATTATTACAACCAGCAAACTTCCGTTTCTATTCCCGGCTCCTCGGGCTTCCTCAGCACACTGGTAAATACATCTGAAACCTATGTAAGGAAAGGCCTGGAAATTACTGTTGGCGGTACTGTAATGAAGAAGAAAGATTTTCAATGGTTATCTACCATCAACTGGTCCAACCAACACCGTTATTATGTAGACCTCGATCCTGTATACTCCGCGCAAAGCCCCTGGGTGAAGAAAAAGGAAAGACTGGATACCTATACAGATTATTACTGGCTGAGAGATCCGGATGGCAATGTAATACACAACAGCGGCTATCCCGTGGAAAGCGATTACAGGAAAAAGTACGGTTACAGTGATCCGGATTTCAGCTTCGGTTTTATTAACACCTTCTCCTATAAAAATTTTACCGCATCTCTCAATATAGATGGCCGTATCGGCGGACTGATGTACAACTATATCTATGATAAAATGTGGGACTCCGGTACCAACCCTGAATCCGATAATCAGTACCGTTATGATGAAGTAGTAAACGGCCTTACCAATTATGTAGGCCAAGGTGTAAAGGTTACTTCAGGAAGTGTGGCTTACGATAACTTCGGTAACATTACCAGTGATACCCGTAAGTATGCTGTAAACGATACAAAAGTATCTTACCAGAACTATGCACAGAACTTCAGGGGCGGTGATTATGGCGTGCAAAAGAAAACCTTTGTAAAGGTGCGTGAAATATCCGTTGGATACCGGTTTCCTGCCACTATGCTGGCGAAGAGCGGTATAAAAAATGCATCTGTTTCACTCACTGCACAGAACCTGTTCCTGTTCACCGCTTTCAAATTTTCAGATCCCGATGTGGATGATGAAAACCTGAACTCGCCATCGCAACGGATGCTGGGTATCAATTTCAGAGTAGGGTTCTGATATCTTTCAACATCAAAATAAATCTCATGAAAAATAATTCATTGAAATATATACTGGCAGTATCCCTTACAGCCGCGTTGACTGCAGGCTGCTCCAAATTTGACAAGATCAATACCAACCCCAATAAAACCACACAGGTGAGCTCCGCTATGCTGGCCACCAATATGATCCTGAGCATTACCAGGTCTGATATCAGCACCACCAAAAGCTTTATGCAGCCTTACCTGTTAGGCAAATATCTTACCTGGGGAGAAGGACAGGAGAGCTTCCAGTATAACAGGTTGGGCAGAACCAATTTTAACAGGATCGCATTGCTGCGTAACGTACCACCCATGATAGGTTATGCGCCGGATGAACAACTCCGGAAATCCTATAATGCCTTGGGACATTTTATCAGGGCCTGGCAATTTTTTCAGACCACCATCCAGGTAGGCGATATTCCTTATTCACAAGCTGTAAAAGGAGAGTCTGAGAATCTTATTCAACCTGAGTATGATACACAGAAAGCAGTGTTCCTCGGTATACTGAATGAACTGGACAGTGCTAACCTGCTTTTTGCAGAAGGTAAAGACTTTGGCGGCGATCCTGTTTATAACGGTAAAGTAGATAACTGGCGCCGGCTGGCCAACAGCTTCGAATTACATGTGCTGATGAACCTGTACAGGAAAACAACTGATGCGGATCTGAAAGTTATAGAACGGTTTAAAGATATAGTGGCCAACAGGCCGCTGATGCGTTCCTATGCAGATAATTTTGCGCTCACCTATACCGCTGCAGCCGGGCAAAACTATCCCTGGTCTGATGTACCGGCCGGTTCAGGTAACTCCTTTGTGAAATCCAATTACACGATGCTCACCGCCACGCTGATAGATCCGCTGAAGGCATTGCATGATCGTCGTTTGTTTTACTACGCCAAACCTTCGCCAGTTAAAATTGCAGCTGGTAAAACGGCAGATGATTATGATGCCTATGTAGGTGCAGAACCGTCTGACGCGTTTCCTGCTTTGCAGTCTGTCCGGTTGTCTAAAGATTATTCCGATCTGAACAACCGCTATGTGAACCTGGTAAATGCAGAACCGGTAAGTGTTTTCAGCTATTCCGAATTACAGTTTGTATTGGCAGAAGCAGCGCTGCGCGGCTGGATTACCGGTACGCCTGCGCAAAACTATTATGCAGCCGGCATCACTAATTCCATGAAATTTACAGCAGCATATACACCGGATGTAGAAGACTATCATCACAATATGAAAATGGACGACAGTTATATCCAGGGCTATGTAACATCGGTGGCGCTCACGGGCAGTATGCAGCAGCAGTTGTCGCAGATCATTACACAAAAATACCTCGCAGGGTTCCTGCAGGGAGCAAACTACAATGCCTGGTATGAGCAGAGAAGAACAGGTTATCCTGTATTCAAACTGAATGTAACCACTAACCTGAATACGCCTGCCACGCAGTTTCCTGTAAGATGGCTTTACCCTGATAATGAGCTGAGTTATAACAATGCGAATCTCAACAATGCTATCCAGCGGCAGTTCAGCGGTAGCGATAATGTGAACAGTGTGATGTGGTTATTGAAAGATTAAAGCAAGAAGGGGGATGAAAGTGATATTCGTTTTCATCTCCCTTCTTAATAATAATTTCTTCATCAGTAAGCTACTTTACCGTACGTCGTTATGCAGGCATCTGAAAGGTTGGGGGTTAGAATGATTGCATCGCTTTTAAAAGTGACGAAGAACTGATTGCTTTCGCCGATTGTCAGCACAGTTTCGTTGTTAACCTGCTTAATATGAAACGTGTCGGCGTTTTCTTTTACATCATTGACAAATAATGCATACTGATTGCCGTGGAAAACTATTTCCTGCTTATTGGTAACAGCTGCGCCTTGCCCGCTGAAACATCCTTCTACTTTTGCCAGCCGCCATTTTCCTTCTACGGAAGTAAGCAGAGGAGCGTCTTTCTTCTTACAGGCAGAAAAAACAGTTATTAAAAACAGGATAGGGAGGAAATAATAAAATTTCATAACAGGAGATTTGGGTGTTATTAAAACAACAATTTCCAGATAGGGTGATCAGTTAAATATTTTATTGTTGATGATCGTTTGATTGATCTTTTTTTCAAAATCTGCAAAATAAGCAGGGACTGATACAAGGGGTATATCTAAATAGATTTCAGTACTGTCTATTGGATTTTTTTGTACATATATAAATGCCCGGAAAGGGACATCAGTTGCACCACGCGAAGAGTAAGTATTTGGATCGGCTTTGATAGCTGTTCTTGGAAAGCTGCTTAGATAAGGCTTCAGGCTGTCATGCACATTACGGGGCAATTCCCTGGTGCTTTTCTCATTGTTTTTTTGAGTAATCACGTAGCTGCCGTTTGCTGTGATTTGCAAGGTTTGGCTTTCCACATTGGGAACGCTCCAGCCTCCGTCAAAAACAAACAATGAGGTAGTATCAGGAGCCTCCACCATATCTTTTTTACAGGAGAGCGCGCAGAGAGATGCCAGCAGCAATACGGCTGCCAATGATTTTGGTAGTATCATACAGAATGGGTGTTTATTGAATGTATAGAGCAGAAACCAGTGAAAAGTTACAATGGAAAGAGGGGATTGTATAGCTTGATAAGGGGAGAAAACGCCACCTGACGTGGTAGCACGTCAAAAAAATTGGAGAGAGGTACAAAAAAACGGGGCGCCTTAGTTCACTATCTTATTGGCGCAGCTGCTGCTGGCAAAGGCTTCGGGTTTGGCTTTAAAGGCAAAGCCCATCCCCAGGATATAGCCCATTGCTTCCCGTAGCGCCAGGTTGCTTTTGAACTGAGGGTTGGTATTGATGTCTGCGTGCACTTCCATGTCTACATCATATTCTGTAAACAGGTCGCACAGTTCATACGCAATTTCAATACTCTTGGCTACTTCTACCAGCATGCGCTCTTTGATAGAATAGCGGTCTTTGGTTTTTTCATTGTGAATAAACATAAATCCGCCATGACCTTCCCGCAGGAATACGATCACTGTGGCGAATTCCGTATCTACTCCTTTTACCTGGGAATCAGTTCCGATGCATACCTTCAGCCGGAATCCCTTTGCGGTTTCGCGGACGATGGCTTGTCGTACTTCTTCCTTTACCGGAAGGTGGATAACCTCTCCATTAAATCTTCTCCATTGCATACATGTATATATTAAGGGTGAACATGCGTAATTGGGTTATGCTATAATGCCTGCCTGCTGAAGTAATGCCATGCGCTAATTGGGTCAACAATATGGAATGCGTTCATTGGGGATAACAGCAATATATACGAATATACGAAAAAGCTGTTAGCAATAACCAACAGCTATATATTAAAAAAATAAGAAGATTCAGAGTGGAGGAGGGCTAGAACTGCCCCGTGCTGAGCATTACAAGGGTACATGCCTCAACCGGACGGATATTATGCTGCCGGGCAATATCTTCCAGCTCCGGGTTTTCTGCACCTGGATTGAAGATGATGCGGTTGGGCCGCAGCTGTAATATATAGTCGTAATATTCTTTCTGTGCCACCGGGTTCAGGTACATGGTCACAGTATCTACTTTTTCAAGCGGCGGATGTTCGGTGATTATCGGCGTATCACCAATGGTAGCCGCACGTTTTCCTATCGCTACTACCGGGTGCCCTTTGGCCTTCAGCCGGTTCACGGCCAGGTGGCTGTATCTTTCCGGGTTAGGCGATGCGCCCAGTACCACGGTGAGCTTTTTATCATTATTGGTTTCCATACTGCTAATTTACGGAATTCGGGGCAGGTGATAAGCGCTCCGGGCTTTTACAGGGGAAACGCTGATATGGCTGTTTTCGTATAGACGGCAGGGTGATTGCAACCGAAGGGAAACCGCTTCTTCCCGTAAGGTAATAATGCTTCTTCGTATAGATAACACGGTTATGGCAAGTATCAGGCCCGGAAGGAGGAGAAACGTACTGGTTGCGGTAAACGCCTGCAAAACATCTGTAAATGCAGGTGTATGGATAGGCAGCCACTTCTCTGCCCGGACCAGTAATGCAAACAATGCCACATTGCATAGTAAAAGGGTAATATCGACTGTGCAAATCACTGTCAGTATTCCCTGGATAATACCGTCTGCTATGTAAAACGGTTTCATCTTTTTGGTATTCCGGATTTTCGGAGAAATGGAAATATATCTCCAAATATTATTTGATCAGCTTTAGCAGGCTGCTATAGAACCAGCTTTCTTCTGATTTGATAAATGCGCCGATGGTTTTATCTGTTTGCTGCGCAAATTTGGTGATGTTGGAGATGGAATCCTTAAAGGCCTTCATCTCTTTGTCTTTAGGATCACCCTCTGCCTGCTGCAGCTGTAACAGCACTTTCATGATGGGATCCAGCTCGCGTTTCTTTCTTTCACGGGCTATATAGGTGGCTACTTTCCAGATATCTTTTTCTGCTACAAAGAATTCCTTTCTTTCCCCCGGGATCAGGATACGTTCTACCAGGCCCCAGTTAATCAGTTCCCGCACATTCATATTGGTATTTCCCCGGGAGATGTTCAGTTCCTCCATGATATCATCGGCACTCAAGGGATCAGGCATTACCAGCAATAAAGCGTGGATCTGGGCCATTGTACGGTTAATGCCCCACTGGGCGCCCAAAGAGCCCCATGTTTGGATAAACTGCGCTTTTGCTTCCACTAAATTCATGTAGGTCGTTATTTTATAGCGTTTGACGGTTTACAGCATCAAATGTATACCAGGTTTTTGAACTTTCAAAATCTAATGAAACATTTTACCGGTGAATGACGGGGCGATCAGCGGCAGGCATCAACGATATTCTGGTAGTTCAGGGCAACAAAAAGGCGGAGTATTCACTCCGCCTTTCGTATAGCTATTACAATTTTTTATACCAGCATGGTTACCGGGTTTTCCAGGAAACCTTTCAGGGTAGCCAGGAAACGGGCGCCTACAGCTCCATCCACGCTTCTATGGTCGCAGCTCAGGGTCAGTTTCATGATGTTGGCTGTTTTTATCTGGCCTTTTTCCACTACCGCAGTTTCTGTGATGTTACCAACCGCGAGGATCGCTGAATCCGGCGGGTTAATGATCGCAGTGAATTCGTCGATGCCCAGCATACCCAGGTTGGAGATGCTGAAAGTATTACCGCTGAATTCCTGTGGTTGCAGTTTCTTGTTTTTGGCTTTATCGTACAGGCCTTTTGCATCACTGGCAATCTGGCTCAGTGTTTTCTGATCTGCAAAGCGGATCACCGGTACTATCAGGCCTTCTTCAATGGCTACTGCAGAACCAATATGTATATGCTGGTTTTCGCGGATAAAGTCGCCCATCCAGCTACTGTTCACGGCAGGATGCTGACGCAGTGCCATAGCAGCGGCCTTGATCACCATATCATTGAAGGAAATCTTAACGGGGGAAATTTCGTTGATGGATTTACGGGCTTCTATCGCCTTATCCATATTCACATCTATTTTCAGATAGAAGTGAGGCGCACTGAATTTGCTTTCGCTGAGGCGTCTGGCAATCGTCTGGCGCATTTTGGTCAGCGGAATATCTTTGAAGCCTTCCTGGCCGGCAGGTACAAAGGCTGGAGCAGCTGGCGCTGTACCGGCTTGTGCTGCAGGAGCCGTTTTGGCAGCAGGAACATAGCTATCCACATCTTTTTTGATGATACGGCCACCATCGCCGGAACCCGGAACCTGGCTGATATCAATACCTTTCTCTTCTGCCAGTTTCTTTGCCAGCGGAGACGCTTTTACACGGCCATCAGTGGAGGTAGTTGCAGCAGGGGCAGGGGCCTGGGCTGGCGCCGGAGCAGGAGTACCGTTCTGGGAAGGGGCCGGGGCAGATGCAGCCTGGGCTGGTGCCGCGGGGGCAGCGCCTTCAGCTGCCAGGATCGCGTCTACATTAGTACCCGCTTTACCCACAATGGCTATAATACCATTTACTTTGGCGGCATCGCCTTCTTTTACACCTATATATAATAAAGTACCGTCGGCATAACCTATAACTTCCATGGTCGCTTTATCCGTTTCCACTTCAGCCAGTACATCATCGCTTTTTACAATGTCGCCTACTTTTTTATTCCAGGCAACTATTTTACCTTCTGTCATGGTATCGCTCAGGAGCGGCATCCGGATAACAGTAGCATTTTTCAGTGCTTCTTTTAATGCAGCATCATCAGCCGGAGCGGCAGCGGCCGGAGCAGCCTGTGGAGCAGGTGCCGGTGCGGCGGCAGTTGGTGCAGGAGCGGCAGCATCTTTTTTACCTTCGCCTTCCAGCAGGGAGCTGTAATCTTCTCCAGGTTTACCTACAATGGCAATGATCCCGTTTACCTTAGCTGCTTTCCCTTTCTCAACACCTATATAAAGGAGGGTTCCTTCTACATAACCCATCACTTCCATAGTGGCCTTATCTGTTTCCACTTCAGCTATAACATCGTCTGCTTTTACTGTATCGCCCACCTTTTTATGCCATTCCGCAATCACCCCTTCCGTCATCGTATCACTCAAAAGGGGCATTCTGATAACTTCTGCCATAGTGCTTTATTCAAAATTTTGTTCAAACCTACATGTTTTTGCGCAAAAACGCAAAGAAGGAATTGTAAACTGTTTAAAAATGTCTGTCTATCCTTAATATTTAATCAGCGTATGTACGCTAGAAATCCAATTCCATGTTAAGCCGGTCTTTCAGCTCTTTTACCAATGGGTATTTCTCTGCCATCTGCTGGAACTGCTCCCGGCTGGAAAGCGGGGCCGGACCAATATCCTGTACCTGCTGGCTTTCATCCAGCTGCAGGGTGAGCACAATGGCGGGGTTGTTGAATTTCTTCTTCAGGAATTCTGCAATCACCAGCTTTTCTTCTTCCATAAACCGGAACTGTACAATGTTCCGGCTTACAATTCCAACCTCAGCAGTACCCAGTAGCTTCAGCTGGGCCAGCTGCAAATTACTTACCACCGTCATTTTGTTGGCCTGCCGGTACAGATCAATAAATTCTTCCCAGTACACATGGATAGCTCCCATGGTAATAGGGGTGGATTGCACCTGAGTGGTGCCCTGCTGTTTGGCAGCCATTGCCTCTTTCATAGCGGCAAGCCCGGTCAGTTTGCCGGCAGGGGCCGTGGCGGCTGCTGAACCGGAAGTCCCTGCAGCAGGAGAGGCCACAGGAGCTGTGGCTTGAGCTGTTCCCGGTGAACTGGTAACAGGTATACTGGAGGAAGGCGCCATAGCAGGCGTATTAATCACTCCCGTATTTCCATTGGAAGAAGGCGTAGCGGGCACAGGGGCCGGTGCTGCTGGTGGTGGCGTTTGGACAACTGGCGCAGCCTGAACCGGCGGAGTTTGTACCGATGTTTTTTGCACCGGTGCTGCCACCGGTATGTCTACCGTTAAACGGGGGCCCGCTGCTGCAATGCTTTCTGTAGTGGCCGGAGTACCGGTAATGGTTTTAGCGGTTACCGGCTGGGCAACAGGCGCCCGCAGTTTTTGCGGCGGAGAGCCATCAGCTACCAGCTTTTTTTTTGAGACCTCTCCGTTGCTGTCGTCACTCACCAGCGTTACAGCCTGTTGCAGGAAACACAGCCTGATCAGGGCCATTTCCACATGCAAACGCTTATTACGTGCCATGCGGTAATTGATCTCGGTTTCATTCAGCAGGTGCAGGGCGGTGATCAGGTAAGCGGGGCTTACCTGGCCCGACAGCTGTTTATAACGCTCTTTCAGGTTACCGGAAACCTCTACCAGGTGAAGGGCCTTATCTTCTTTACATAATAACAGGTTACGTAAAAATTCCGCCCATCCGTTCAGGAAATTATCTCCTTCAAAACCCTTCTGTAAAATTTCATCAAATATCAGCAGGGCATTGGCTACGTCCTGTTGCAACACAGCCGTCATTACCCGGAAAAAATAATCGTAATCAAGAATATTGAGGTGTTCCAGGGTATTCTGGTAGGTAAGATGCCCGCTTGTAAAACTTACGATCTTATCCAGCGTACTCAGGGAATCACGCATACACCCGTCGGTTTTCTGCGCTACCAGGTGCAGGGCATCAGCTTCTGCCTGGATATGCTCCTTATTACATATCTCCTGCAAATGGTCTACCGTATCCTGTATGGTAATACGCTTGAAGTCGAAGATCTGGCAACGGCTCAGAATGGTCGGCAATATTTTATGCTTTTCCGTAGTAGCCAGGATGAAGATCGCATAAGACGGCGGCTCCTCCAGGGTTTTAAGAAAAGCATTGAAAGCCGAGGAACTGAGCATGTGTACCTCATCTATGATATAGATCTTGTACTTTCCTGCCTGCGGCGCAAAGCGCACCTGTTCCACCAGGGTGCGGATGTCATCTACAGAGTTATTGGAGGCAGCGTCCAGTTCATGGATGTTGAATGAACTGCCCTCATTAAACGATTTGCAGGAATGACACTCATTACAGGCTTCCCCATCCGGCTGCAGGTTTTCGCAGTTAATGGTTTTAGCCAGGATACGGGCACAGGTGGTTTTCCCTACTCCACGCGGACCGCAAAACAGGAAGGCATGTGCCAGCTGTTTATTGCGGATGGCATTTTTGAGTGTGGTGGTAATATGTGCCTGTCCTACTACTGTTGAAAAGTTCTGTGGACGGTATTTACGGGCTGAAACGATAAAATTCTCCATATGAGTGCTACGCTTTCGCGAGCGCCGAAAATACGCACAAATTCAGTAAGAGAAAAATGCGCAGCAGTAACGGCGCTTTAACGGGTCTATTCTCCCGGTTCCAATGATAAAACAAACTCCAGATATGACTTTTTTAGTAATATGATGCTGTTGCTAAAATGTTCCATCGTGGCAGAACTGATTTCATGTAGTTCCTGGATGGCTGCATAATCCGGTACCATATCCTGCATAAAAGTGCAATCACGCTCATTGAACCGCTTTAATCTTTCTTCCATGTCTTCAGGGAAATTTAGAAACAGCTTCCCCTGCCGGATGTTTTCCATAACCATCCGGAATCCCCAGCACTCGGCCGACAATTCATCAAACAATGCCTGCAACGATTCCATTTCTTCCCCGCCGGAATTAAACAACAGGCTGATACAATGAATGATCCGTATCACCTGTTCATTCAGCTGCCGACTGGTTTGCTGGTACTGCAGGATCTGTGTGTATTTTTCCATAAGCAGAACGGCCGTAGCCTGGCTGCGTTGCATAGCTATGCTGTAGTGATATTGAAACGCCTGCTGGTCGTGCTGCTGAAGCCACATTTCTTCGGCGGCAACATGTGTGGATAACATCCTGGCCAGCTGCGTGGCGCGTGCTGCACTGTATTTTTGCCCGTCAAATTCAAAATAACTGGTCTGGAACTGCCCGTTGCTGATGGCCTGAAGGGTTTCTGCATCCTGGCGGTCGCGGTAAAAAGCCCGCATTCTTGTAATGTTATCCGGATGATAGAGGTCCTGAAAGCTACTTGTCTTTATTTCCGCGGGTGTAAGCAGCCGGGTGAACTCCCCGCTAATGCCGGCGAACTCCCTGTTATCATAGTACTCATTAAATGCCCTGGGATACTCGTACAGCCGGTGATGGTGAGAAAGTTCTTCAATATACGTGGCCGGCGATATCTCAGTAAGCGGCGCTTCACCGGCATGCGTCGTAAAATTATACACCAGTGAAGTCATTTGTTCCTGGATACTTTCCGGCTCGTTAAACAGGTTCCAGGCGCTGGTGCTCACAGGTTTGCACTGTACTGCTGCCGCCAGATAATGCGCTTCCCGCGCTTCCCGCGAAAGGTGTGAGGTCCATTGCTCCCTCAACTGTACCCGGCTCTTAAGAAATGTCTGGAAATAATTGTCGGTAATAACCGGCAGCCCGGCAGCATCCAATGCCAGGTGGTTCTGGGCGGCATGATACCGGATCATGCCGCGTTGTGCCATAAAAATATTGGAAAAACGGAGTGCCCTTTCTGCAAGGTCCGGTAATTTATGAAAACAGTGATCCAGGCAATAACCGCCCATTTCCTGTCTTCGCAAACCGCTTACCGCTGTTTCTGTACTGGTAAGACCTACTGCTACCGTATCTGCATAGTGCTCCATTTCCCCGCTCAGCTCCAGGTACTGCCGGTTGATGACAGCATATATTTTCCGCAATACATATTGCATACCGTTCAGGATCCCTGTAGTGATGTGCGCAAAAAAATTCAGCGGGCTGCTCCCCCTGCTCCAGCGCAGTTCTATTTCATTCCAGCGGTCATTTTCATACAGCATGCTATATAACATCTTGTTCAGCGCATAGATATAGCTGCCAAGCTTCATACTACGCTGCGAAAAATGCGCAAATTCATGCGCCAGCAGCATTTTGAACTCACTCACATTTACGCTGTTGATCAACCCTAAACCAATTTCCAGGTTTTTCCCCGCCGGCCAGAATAAACTCAGGAAGCTCGAATGATAGAATACCGCGGTATTCATGTCTGGTACAACGAATATCTTTTTAGGAAAACTGATGCGCGTATCTTTTACCAGCCGTGTAATAAAGTCAAATAAACGGGGATGATGATCCGGAAAGATCTGTGTACGGTAAGGACTAACTGCGGGACGTTTGTTAAACAGAAATTTTATCAGAAAAAATAAGACCATGCCACCCAGTACAATAAAACTGAGCCCGGTGATGCCGGTACTCCAGGCCGGATAGGCACGGAATAACATGATCCCTCCCCATATGCAGGCAACAGCCAGGGCGATGGCTGCAAATAATAATACCACGTAGAGAATAAAAAACAACACAACGTAGCTGATGGCTTTCACTACTTGTTGCCTAAATAATAACGTGGGCTCAATAAGTGCCAGATCCGCGTTATCAGGGCACTCAGGGTATAAGTTGATCATAACAAAATGTCAGGTTAGATGCGGTCGTAACAGCAAAAGGGATTTAAATGAAGATAATATCATAAAATTATTCATCTCCCAACAGTATCGTATATTGATATGAGATGTATTATTCCCTCTGCTGTAACGGATCCATAGCAATTACTTTTAGTATTATATTATGGCTGACATATCTATCCACATGCTCTGAAAGAGTACTGTCTGCCTGAAGACAGTACTCTTTTATTGTTAATAATATATTTATCCTTTCTTATCCAAGTATCGGGTGCCTTTTATAGGGAGCTGTACGGTCAAATAAATAGCGGTAGGTGGCCAGCTTGCGGGAAGGAACAGCGCCAAGGCTTTCTGCCACATTTTGCATTCTAGGATTAAAATCGCCGATCCATTGCATTTCATATTCTTCGTAATTCGACTTTCCGTCCTGGATTAATTTTGCGCCTTCCACGATCATATAGGCATCTACGCCCTTTCCCTGGAATTCAGGGACGATACCAAATATAATCCCTACCATCTTTTTGCAGTAGCCGGTTTGTTTTAGCCACAGGAATTTCAGCTTTTGTAACAAACCAAACCTGCCGTTCATATGCTTAATATACTGGTTCAGATCCGGTAGGTTCAGCCAGATAGCAATGGGATCTTCGTTATAGTAAACAAACCAGGCAATTTTTTCATCCAGCAGTGGCTTCATCTGTTTAAACAACACCAAAGCCTGTCCTTTTGCCATTTCCTTACCACCCATATGCTGTGCCCATGCCTTGTTGTATACGATACTAAAGGCTTCTGCAAAACGCGGCAGTTCATTTTTACGGATATGCACCGCCCTGAATGCAGGATCCGCTTTAATTGCAGCATGCCGGTTGAAAAATTTCGGTTGCAGCTGATCGCTTACCTTCATTCCGTAGCAGATCTGGTTGAAAAAAAGCTGGAAGCCGTACTCCTCAAATAAACGTATATAGTAGGGAGGATTGAAGTTCATGCAGTATAATGGCTCATGAAACCCTTCTGTGAGCAACCCCCACCAGTTATTCCGTTCCCCGAAATTGATGGGGCCATCCATCGCGCCCATTCCTCTTTCCTGCAACCACTGCCTGGCAGTATCAAAAAGCAGGTTGGCGGCTTCCTGCTGATCTATACAATCAAAGAAACCCACGCCACCTACCAGGCATTCGTCTCCTTTGGTCTTATATTTTTTATTAACAAAAGCGGCAATCCTGCCGGCTAACCTGCCTTTGTCATCTTTTAAAATCCATCTGATGCATTCACCATGACGGAATGCCTTGTTTTTTTCAGAATCAAAAACACTGTTAATATCCTTGTCCAGCGGCCTTATCCATCCAGGTACATTCTTGTTTAATTCCACATGCACGTCGAGAAATTGCCGGGCTGTCCGTTCGTCATTTACAATAATCAATTGCATTGAAACCGTTTATACAAATGTAATAAAAATGCATTGGCATTATTTTTTCTTCTTTCCCCGGTATGAAAAGAAGCTACATTTATCCCGCTATCCTGTTCCTGCTTATTGTGGTATTCAGCCTGGGGTACTGCCAGCAGCAACGCTATGTCCGTAAAGTGCTGTCTGAAAACCAGCGCCTGTGGAACGAGAACCGCGATCTACGTAAAAGCCTTGACCAGTCCGGGGCCATGTCCGAGCAAATTACCAACCACCAGGAGCTTCGCCAGCGGGTAGCCGGCCAGTTTATTGAGCGCAGGGCGTATTACCGCCGGAACTGGCAGCAATTTATCGCTGTTACCGCCGGGGATTACCGCACCGGGCTGCTTGGCGGCATCAAAGATCTGGACATTATTGTAAGAAATCAAACGGAATATGCGCTCGATAATGTGGTTGTCAGTGTATCCTATATGCGCAACAACAACGAGGTTTTTAAAACAGAAAGATACACCATCACCAATATCCCCGGGAAAGGCACCCGCAGCATTGCCGCCTCCAACAGCCGCAAAGGCAGCAAGGTAGCTGTAAAACTGGTGAGTATTACCAGTCAGCCGATGAACTTCTGCTGGGCGGCTGATAAGCCCGTTCCCGCAGGTAATCCGGATCCGTACGAATGTGTGCCATCCGTGAAAAATACAACCGAATAGCCACCTGTACCACACGGGATAATCAGTAACTTCACCGCATGATCCGGCTAATACCTACTACCATCGCCAGTGAAGCGATAAAGAATTTATATGAAGAAGCTTTCCCCGAAGAGGAAAGAAGACCCTGGGATCAGCAATTGATGCTGATAGCGTCAGGAAAGTTACAGTTACTGCATATTGTAAATGACGATACATTCGCGGGCTTTATATTTTTCTGGCGTCTTCCCGGTTTCAGTTTTATAGAGCATTTTGCCATTCACCCCGGAGCGAGGGGAGGTGGCGCAGGCACGCAGGTAATGTTGCTGATGGAAGCTGAGCTGGGAGGGATTGTACTGGAAGTGGAACCGCCGGTAACGGAGCAGGCTATACGTAGAATTGGCTTTTATGAGCGGCTCGGTTACCAGGCATTTACAGAGCCTTATCACCAGCCCTCATATTATCCTCAATATCCGCCATT
This sequence comes from Chitinophaga polysaccharea, assembly GCF_902150045.1. Taxonomy (GTDB): domain Bacteria; phylum Bacteroidota; class Bacteroidia; order Chitinophagales; family Chitinophagaceae; genus Chitinophaga; species Chitinophaga polysaccharea_A. The sequence goes on along the minus strand of NZ_CABFVU010000001.1, from coordinate 1,461,140 downwards.
GGAATTGCGCCTGATGCAAAAGGGATTATCGTCCGGTACGGCCACTTTTCAAACTGTAAAGGACCGGTTATATAAATACGTTTATAATAAATAAAAAAGTACGGATAATATCCAGCGCATTAATGATGTAATCTCACAAACATCTTTGCCACTGTTATCATCCGTACTTTCGTCATATATCCAAAGGTGGTTTATCCTACACGTGAAGGACGGTCACCCTGCTGTCTTTCCTGCGGTTGCCTTGGCTGCTGCTGTTGCTGTATTCTTTGCTGTTGCTGCTGTTCCCTTACCCTCTGCTGTTGTTGTTGTTGTATCCTTTGCTGTTGCTGTTGTTGCTGTTGTTCTCTTTGTACCCTTTGTTGTTGTTGCTGTTGCTGTTGTATCCTTTGCTGTTGCTGTTGTTGCTGTTGTTCTCTTTGTACCCTTTGTTGTTGTTGTTGCTGTTGCTGTTCTATCCTCTGCTGTTGTTGCTGTTGCTGTTGTTCTCTTACCCTTTGCTGCTGTATCCTTTGTTGGTCTTGTTGCTGTTGTTGTTCCCTTTGAACCCTCTGCTGTTGCTGTTGTTGCTGCTGCTGAATTCTCTGCTGCTGTTGTTGCTGTTGTATCTGTTGTTGTTCGGCAGTTCTGTCTGGTGTTATTCTCGATGGCCTGTTAAAGTTGCCCGGATTATTGTTATTGTTATTGGCCGGATTCACCGGTTGTGTAGTACCTGTTCTCACCCTTCCGTTATTGTTACCAGGGAAGTTATTACCGGTATTGTTATTGGCCGGCTGGTTCACTTCACCGGGGCGTACCCTGTTACCTCCATTATTACTGTTGCCTGGTTGGGTAACAGTATTTCCGGGTGTAACACGGCCGGGACGGTTGTTATTATTGTTATTTATTGGTTGTACCGGTCTTGTACGGTCTATCTCACGTCCTCTCTGGATAGCGGCAGCATCCGGGCGGTAAATACGTAACTGGTTATTTTCAACCCTGCCACCAATTGGTCTGCTGGTGTTTTCCACTCTCACAGGGCGTATAGCCTGGCCTGAATAACGTTGTACCTCGTTGGCACTCGGACCGGCATATACTCTTCTGCCACCGTAATTATTGGTGTTATTGATAACAGTGGTATTGTTGATAATAGTTACATTCCTGCTGTTATTAACATAGTAGTTATTGATCCGTGGGCTGTTAATGTACTGTCGTGGTACAAACGCCCAATAATTGGCTGGCGCATTATAAGTATACTGTGGTCCCATTGGCGCCCATCCATAGTAGTCGCCGCCGGTTCTCCAGCTTACCCATGCCGGCGCCCAGTCGTAGCCGGGTACCCACATCCATCCCTGGAAGTCGTCATATAACCAGCGACCATAGTGGAACGCTGCCCAACCCCATGCGAAATCAGATGCCCAGGTCCAGCCGTAGTCGGTGTATACCCAGTGCCCGTTTGTATAGTAAGGCCTGAAGTCTGGCCCTGCATTAGGGATCCACACCCGGTCGTACCCGGGGTAGCTTGCCCAGCGGCCGTAAGGGCTCAATTCGTCGTAAAAGGAAATAGATCCGCTCACCTGTACCTGCGGTCCGCTGGCATAGGAAGAGCCATATTGATCATCGTAAGCCGGTGCATATGTAGATGCGCAACTGCTGACGAAAAAGCCCAAAAATAAAAGTGATATTCCTGTATGTTTTAATAAACTGTTCATAACTCCTGTTTTTTAGTCCTGTAGGTATTGTTTTTTGTAAGACCCTGGAGATGTAATGAATGCTTTGTAAAGATTGTCTTTATATCAACAAGCATTTTTAAATGGTTTGTGAAAAAGTATTAGAAGGCGGAATCATTTTAAATTGTTAAAGGATTATGTTAAAATTTTTATAACGCGCTTTGCTGCAGTTACAGCGCTATATATGCTATCAGACAAAAATGATTCCAAATTCGTAATCGCTGTAATAGCTTGCATTCCAGCGGATAACAGAAGCATATATGGAATAATAAAACATTCCCGTAATATTCCATCGGTTGCATTGATATATGCTTGGCTTTTAACCGGGATCCTGTCGTACAGTCGTTACGTTTAGTGTGTGTTACAGTAATGTTTCATGTGCAGGATAACATGTATAAATGCAGGCGGGGAGAGGAATAAGAAGGAAATGATAATTTGGGGCGATGCGGGGCAGTGAAAGCACTATTGTGCCGGGGTAAAATGCCGGAGCTCTCACCCCGGCATTTTGTACCTACACGGTGTATTCACCCACTTTAGTGCCGTCATCTTTCAGCATGGTGAGCACCAGTTTCTGCTGATCGGCTTTTATTTTTATCAGAGTACGATAACCATCTTTTGGTCCGCCGCCAATAATAAGCGGGTATTCATGCTCTCCTTTTACAGGCGCATATACGCCATATTTGTGGGTATGGCCGCAAATAAGGATATCAATTTTATGTTTGTTGAACAGGCTGCCAAACATCTCGCGGCAATGTTTCACGCCGTGCCAGTCGCCGGAATGGTAATGCGGAATATGCATCATTACAACTTTATGCTTTGCTTTTCTGAAAGCAGGACTTTGCAGTTGTTGCTCCAGCCAGCGTGCCTGTTGCTCGCGGTAGGCATCAAAATCAACGATGCCTGCATATACCGGGTGTTCGTCTTCCTTATCTTCTCCTGTGTCCAGTACAATGGCCGACACGGGACCTATGTTAAAAGTGAAATAATTGTTGTGGCCGGGATTGTCGAAGTACTGGTGCCATTCCCGGGCGTATTTGCCGCGGGTTTCATGGTTGCCGCGTACATACATGAACGGCGTTTGCGTGGAAAAGGTATCGCCGCAGGGAGTGAGCATATGGTCAATGATCTGTTGCTCGTCTGATTGGTAATCGAATACATCCCCGTTAAAAAACACGAAATCGTAAGGGTCGTTGCCGTTCAGCTTCATCAGGTGGGGAATAGAAGCAGGGCGGTCGTGGATGTCGTTGATAATCACCCAGGAAACTTCCTTCTTCTGCGGATCGGGCGCGGTAAATGTATAGGTGGCGCTTTCTATGGTATCGCCATAGGTAAGCTTATAAGGTTCAAACGACACAATATCTTTTGAGCAAACCTTGTAACTGTACTTTTTTCCGGGCTCCAGCTGTTCCAGTTCTATGCGGTGCAGGCGGTTATTGGCTTCTACCAGCCCGTTTGTAACGCGGTGGGCCTTTTTATTCAGCTGGCCGTCTGTTCCGTATTCCACCCAGCTGTAGCAGGGACGGCTGGTAAGCCACATCACTGAAATGGTATGCGGACCGGGATACTGAAGATAAGGTTTACACAGGAAGGCATGCTCAGGCCCTGCCGTGGGGGTAGTTCCCGGAAGTATAGCCGCTTTGGCCGCAGCCGGTACAATGCCGGTGATGCCCAGTAATCCTGCTTTGGAAAGGTTGCCCAGGAATGATCTCCTGGATTGTTCACTGTTTGACTTTATCATATTTATATATTATGTATATGTCAGGATAGCTGTTAAAAATAGCAAAGGAATTAAGAAAAGAAAGCTATTTTTATATGAATGGCGCCTGTAGCTTCACGTTATTTATGAATAATGAAAAAATATAATTTGATAGACTGCGCTTTACATTGCCGGGGCATAAAACTTTACTAATGATAAAATCGGTGAAAAATGCGGTGGGAAAAGGTTTTTTTTCGTCGTTAGCGTTTTGATTTTCATCCATTAACTATTACCTTTGCGGCAAATTTGGGAACTGTACGCTATAAATTGCTGCCGTTTTTGAACTATTACATTTTAGTATTTTTATAAACCTCTTTAAAAATATGCCTAACACAGGTAAGATCAAACAAATAATCGGTCCCGTGGTGGACGTGCACTTTGATGACAAATTGCCCGAAATCTACAGCGCATTGGAAATTACCCGCGAAAATGGTCAGAAAGTAGTATTGGAAGTACAGCAGCACCTGGGTGAAGACAGTGTTCGTACAGTGGCGATGGACTCTACAGACGGTATGGTTCGTGGCATGACCGTAGTTGATAAAGGCGCGCCTATTAAAATGCCAGTTGGCGACCAGGTTAAAGGACGTTTGTTCAATGTGGTAGGTGAAGCAATTGACGGCTTGGGTGATGTTGATGCTTCAAATGGTTACCCGATTCACCGTGAACCGCCTAAATTTGAAGATCTCGCTACTGAAACAGAAGTACTGTTCACTGGTATTAAGGTAATCGACCTCATCGAGCCATATGCAAAAGGTGGTAAGATCGGTTTGTTTGGTGGTGCCGGTGTAGGTAAAACAGTATTGATCCAGGAACTGATCAACAACATCGCAAAAGGTTACGAAGGTTTGTCTGTATTCGCCGGTGTTGGTGAGCGTACCCGTGAAGGGAACGATCTGATGCGCGAAATGATCGAAGCAAACATCGTTAAGTACGGCGACAAGTTTAAAGAATCAATGGAACACGGCGACTGGGATGTTGCCGCTGTAGATAAAGAATTACTGAAACAATCACAGGCTACGTTTGTGTTTGGTCAGATGAACGAACCACCGGGAGCACGTGCGCGTGTAGCCCTGTCCGGTTTAACACTGGCAGAATATTTCCGTGATGGAGATGGTTCTGCAGGTGGTGGTAGAGATATCCTCTTCTTCGTAGATAACATCTTCCGTTTCACACAGGCAGGTTCTGAAGTATCCGCGCTGTTAGGCCGTATGCCTTCTGCGGTGGGCTATCAGCCAACACTGGCTACTGAAATGGGTCTGATGCAGGAACGTATCACCTCCACTAAAAATGGTTCCATCACTTCCGTACAGGCGGTTTACGTACCTGCGGATGACTTAACGGATCCGGCTCCGGCAACAACCTTCTCCCATCTGGATGCTACCACCGTATTGGATCGTAAGATCTCCGATCTTGGTATCTATCCTGCTGTGAGCCCGCTGGACTCTACCTCCCGTATCCTCACACCGGCTATCGTAGGTGAAGCTCACTATAACTGTGCACAACGCGTGAAAATGATCCTGCAACGTTATAAAGAGCTCCAGGATATCATCGCCATCCTCGGTCTGGATGAACTGAGCGACGAAGATAAGCTGACAGTATCCCGTGCACGTCGTGTACAGCGTTTCCTGTCACAGCCTTTCCACGTAGCAGAACAGTTTACCGGTCTGAAAGGTGTACTGGTGCCCATCGAAGAAACTATCCGTGGCTTTAACATGATCATGGACGGTGAAGTAGATGAGTATCCGGAAGCAGCTTTCAACCTGGTAGGTAACATCGAAGCAGCTATTGAAAAAGGTAAGAAATTACTGGAAGCAGCGAATAACTAATTAAGTCAATGATCCCGGTATTGCCGGGATCATTACCCTTCACCATTTACGATCATAACATGCTATTAGAAGTATTAACACCTGAAAGAAAAATATATGCCGGAGAAGTGTACGGAGTACAGCTGCCGGGCATTGACGGTTCTTTTGAAATACTGGATAAACATGCTCCATTAATTGCAGCCCTCGGAAATGGTAAAATGAAAGTGCTGAAAGATAAAGCTCACTCCGAGTTTTTTACCATCAGCGGCGGATTTGTGGAAGTGTTGCGCAATAAGGCTACCGTACTCGTTGAAGGCGCTGTAGCAGTGGAAAAATAAGCATACCAGCAAAAATATAATAACCGGGCCGGGTAAGAATACCCGGCCTTCGTTTTGTCCTAACTATTCCAATCTTAGATGACCCGGTGAATGACAGGATTGCCCCACCGGGATTTCCTCTCTATTCATTATGTACAATACATTACCGGTACGGCTATACGAGATATCCGCAGTAACTACATGTACATCAATAGACAACCCTATCAAGGCTGTATATATTACCTAATGAATATGCCTTTGACGATAATCAGTTAGTGATCAGGTAAAATGCTGGTATCGATCTATAGAAGGAGCAAAAAATTTCATGGGTTTTGCCTTCATAGGTGTATCTTATCGGTTATTTTACTTACCTGAAAACGGGCTATGTAGCTGGTTTGACCTGCCAATTACTTTAGCAAGATATTTAATTTGTTTTAAATAAACGGCATTCATCCTGTTCATTTTTCACTTTAAATAACGGCCCCAGCCCATATTGTTCTTTTTCAGAATATTACCGCTAATTTAAGGAAGGATCAATTGGGTAGTTTGCCATCATGGCAAAGGTACTGCCAAGGTTTTTAAGGGATTGCTGCCATATTTGCTGCTCTCTGCGCTCAAATATCAGGGAAGTATCGCTGTCAGACAAGATCCAGGATTTGTCCTTCACCTCCTCATCCAGCTGCCCTTCGGTCCAGCCGGAATAACCAATAAAGAACTTTACCCTGTTGGGCTCCAGTAAACCCTTATTGATGGCATTCACCACCTGGTCAAATTTACCTCCCCAGAACACCCCGGGCAATATCTCCTGCCCGCCGCTGATCAGCTCCGGGTGCCGGTGCACAAAATGAATGGTATCCGTTTGTACAGGGCCTCCATAGTAAACAGGAATATTAGTGATCAATACCTCCGGCACAAGATCACTAAGCGTTTGATCAAACAACTTGTTAATTACAAAACCAAAACTGCCTTTTTCCTGGTATTCACAAAGAAGTACTACCGCGCGCGCAAAATTCGGATCTTTCAAAAATGGATCAGCTATCAGCAAAATGCCGGGCGACAAAGTTACCATAGACAAACAATTTTATAGCCTGTTCAAATTTAACTAAATGATTGAATAGTAAAGAAAAAAGAAAATAAGAAGGAAAGTAGGGAAAATAAAAAAGGAGGCTAGAAAACCTCCTTACCATTTTATCAACCAAAATCTAAATCGCTTATGGAACGAATCCACATCGATGTATGTAGAAAGTTTAATTACTTTGTTATGATCCTTAACTAATCAAAATTAGTACCAGATTCTGAAGCAAAGGTAAGGAAAGAAGCAATAATAAAATCAGCAACACCCAGTTAAAATTACGTTAAAGTGATATTGTATTGCGAAAATAACGCACAGAGGCAGGATACGGTCCGGAATTTTGTATCATAGTTGCTATAGCAAACATCTTTTTTAACATATTTTAATATTTCTATGCACTTATCTTTGAGATAATAAAGCCTGATAAAACTTACATGATACCACTGAAGAAGATTTTCCCCGTTATCGTTGTACTGATCACACTGTCACTGTTAGGCATTATCTATATCCAGGTCAGTTGGATCAGAAGTGCTGTTCTCATCAAACAGGAACAGCTTTTTCAGCGTGCCATCAATATGACCCAGGATGTATACAACGACATGATGTACCGCCGTCAGGCCGCAGTGATGTTTAAACTGGACGCCAAAGAGCCACCGGCTACTACAAAAGGATTCAGCCTGGATATTAACCGCGTGCCTTACCAGCCACCGGCAGTGAGCGACTTTTTTACCGTGCAGGAAGTGAGGCGTTGTATCCAGTCCAATATGAGGAAAAATCACCTCGATTCCACCAACTTTGAGTTCGCCATTCTTGGGATAGTGCCCGGGTCCGATCTGGCCAATATCAAGATGCAATCTGCCGGCTTTGTGCAGATGTACCAGAAAAGCCAGGAAGACAGCCTGAAGAGGCTCAACGACTATAAAGTACAGGTAATCAATCTCACGGAACAAACTGATTTCAGCCCAAGAGTGGAACGGCTGATGATTGTTATGCCTGCCGATGATTCTATTGCCAAACAGTTAGGGATCATGATCTCCGGCGGTGTACTGTTCACCATGATCATTATCACCGCCTTTGCGCTTACCATCCGCACCCTGCTGAACCAGAAAAAACTTTCGGAAATAAAATCCGATTTTATCAATAACATGACCCATGAACTGAAAACACCACTGGCTACTATTTCACTGGCCATCGACGCTATCAGGAATGAGAAAGTTATGTCAAAACCGGAAAAAATCCAGTATTTCTCCGGCATCATCAAGGAAGAAAATAAACGGATGAACAAACAGGTGGAAAGCATCCTGCAGTCTGCCCTCCTGGAGAAAGATGAAATAGCGCTGAAACTGCAGGCTACAGATGTACACCAGGTGATTGAAAATACCGCCAACAACCTGCAGCTGCAGCTGGCTGCAAAGAACGGCTCGGTAAGCCTCCAGCTGGATGCCATCAATCCCGTTATTATGGCAGACGATGTTCACTTCTCCAACCTCATCTTCAACCTGATGGATAACGCGATCAAATATTCCAATGATCAGCTGGAGATAAGGATTCAAACTTATAACACCCGTAAAAGCCTGTTCATCGTGATTGCCGACAACGGTATCGGTATGAGCCGCGATACTATTTCACGTATCTTTGAAAAGTTCTACCGCGCACATACCGGCAATGTACATAACGTGAAAGGTTTCGGCCTTGGGCTTACTTATGTTAAAGCCATTGTAGATGCACATAAGGGAAAAATTAAAGTGGAAAGCGTGGTAGGTAAAGGCAGTAAATTTACCCTCGAATTTCCACAGGAATTAGATAAAGGCTAAAGCATATGATACTGAGTGAAAAAGAAATACAGCATTTTAAAAATCCTATTGCAGTTCCGGGCCTGGGCATCACCATGCAGGAAAAACTGAAAGAAGCCCGCGTACTGGTAGTAGGCGCCGGCGGGCTCGGAAGCCCGGTGGTACAATATCTCAGCGCCAGCGGGGTAGGAGTGATCGGCATTGCAGATTATGGAGTGATCAATGATGAAGACATGCATCGGCAACCCATTTACCAGATGCAGGATATCCGCAAGCACAAAGCGAAAATGGCAGCCAGCCGGTTGTGGGCAGTCAACCCGTATACAAAACATTATCCCATTCTCATGCAGGTAAAACCTGAAAGCATTAACATGATGCTGGTGGGATTTGACCTGGTGATCGACTGTACCCAGCACCTGCCTACCCACCTGGTGATCAACGATGCCTGCCTGGTACATAATAAACCGTTTATTACAGGGGAAGTGCATAACTGGATGGCCTGGTTCGCCGGTTTTAATATGCCTATGCCGGATGGTACCACCTCCGCTTCTTACCGTTGTGCATTACCACTTACGGAAGAATACCGCAATTTCGATGCAGGCGCCCTCGGAGCTACTCATGGCGCCCTCGGCACCCAGATCGTTTGCGAAGTGATCAAATACCTGATCGGTGTTCCGCTGGGTATTGCCGGTAAATTTTATGGTATCGACTACCTGCATAACCAAACCATCGTGCACGACCTGCAACCCGACACTGCGTTGATTGACAGCACCCGTGCAGCCGGTGTTCTCACCGCAGAAGAATACGGCCTGGAAATAGTTCCCGACGTGGAGGATTAGCTAGTTCTCCCGCCTTCGGCGGGAAATTGTCTGTTGCAGGATTAAACTTATTAATCATGATTATCAGGATTTGATTATGTCGTGATTTTATGGTGAATAATTAAGGGAGATAAAAGCGAACAGTTATCCGCTTCTATCTCCCTTAATCTTTAAAATCAATGATGATCAAAATCCTGATAATCATGATTAATAAGTTTAATCCTGCAGAAAGACAATCGCCGAAGGCGATCCTCTCCGCTGCATTAAACTTCCGCAAGCACCGTTTTGGCGCCTATTTTCAGTTCATGCTTCACGCCCAGCTTAAGTGAGTAGTTCTCCACCTGGTGCCCGCTGGGAAAGCCAAAGCAAACGGGGAAGTCGTAATCTTTAACGAGATTGCTGATAATTTCATACTCCGACTGCCCGAAAGGCGTATCCGTTTCCTGGCCATCTGTGAAAGCGCCTACCACAAGCCCGGCGAGGTTATCCAGCCAACCGGCGCGTTTCAGGTTATACATCATACGGTCCACATTATACCGGTATTCACCGATATCTTCCAGCAGCAGGATCTTTCCTTTTGTATTGATCTGCGATGGTGTACCTGAAAGGTTGGCGAGGATAGACAAATTACCGCCCACCAGTATGCCGGTGGCTTTTCCTTCCCTGTTCAGCGGATGTGCCGGTGCGGAATAACGATAGGTTTTGCCCCGCAATGCTGCCGCCAGGCTTTCGGTATATTCATTGTCAACTGTGGCGGGAGTAATACCGCTGCACATCATGGAATGCAGTGTGGCAATGCCTAAACGCCTTTGTACATGCGCATGCAGCGTGGTAATATCACTGTAGCCGCAAAGCCATTTGGGATGCTTCCTGAAACGGGTGAAATCCAGTTTATCTATGATGCACACCATGCCATAACCACCACGGCCAAATATAATCGCTTTTATTTCAGGATCGTTTAGCATATCCTGCAGCTCTTCCAGCCGCAGCTCGTCCGGTGCGGAGAAATTGTGAAAGCTGGTTCCCACAGTAATCCCGAGATGCACCCGGTATCCCCAGGAAGTGAGTACGCCACGTGCATACTCCGCCGCCTGCAGATCCATTTTGCTGCTGGAGCAGGTAATTCCGATCAGATCACCTTTTTTCAAATATGGCGGAATTTTTACCATTGTTCCTTTTGTTTACCTTTGCAGATTAGTTAGCGTAAATTCATTCTTTTTTCGCCGACTAAGGTGATAAATTGTTATGGTGATTCCAAAAACAATCATCGATTTAAAGTTTATTTAAGCATTCGTTAAGAGAATATGGCAAAATTTAATAGATATTTAATAACTGCGGCATTACCGTATGCCAATGGCCCGGTGCACATCGGACACCTTGCCGGCTGCTATCTGCCTGCAGATATTTACGTACGTTATTTACGTGCAAAGAAAGCAGATGTAAAGTTTGTTTGCGGTACAGATGAGCACGGAGTTCCCATCACCATCAAAGCAATGAAGGAAGGAGTAAGCCCCCAGGATGTGGTAGATAAATACCACAAAGTGATTGGCGACAGCTTTGCTGCAATGGGTATTTCCTTCGACATTTTTGCCCGCACCAGCGCCCCTGTACACCATCAGACCTCGCAGGATTTTTTCCTGAAGATGTACAATGATGGCCTGTTTGAAGAAAAAGAAAGCGAACAGTTTTTTGATCCGGAAAAGGAAATGTTCCTGGCAGACAGGTACATTATAGGTACCTGCCCCAACTGTGGTAACGATAAAGCATATGGCGACCAGTGTGAGCGCTGCGGCAGAACCCTCAGCCCCGACGAACTGATTAACCCGCATTCTGCACTGAGCAATGCGCCACTGGTGAAAAAGAAAACCAAACACTGGTACATGCCGCTGCAGAATTATGAGCCGTGGCTGAAGGAATATATCATTGACGGGCATAAAGAGTGGAAGAATAACGTATACGGTCAGTGCAAAAGCTGGTTGGATAGCGGTCTGCAAAGTCGCGCTATGACCCGCGACAGCAACTGGGGTATCAAAGTACCCCTGCCCGATGCAGACGGAAAAGTATTGTATGTATGGTTTGATGCGCCTATTGGTTATATCTCCGCTACAAAGGAACTGACCGAAAACTGGGCTGACTACTGGTGTAAAGACGATACCAAACTGGTACACTTCATTGGTAAAGACAACATCGTTTTCCACTGTATCATTTTCCCCGCCATGCTGAAGGCGCACGGCGGATTTGTATTGCCCGACAATGTACCGGCCAACGAATTCCTCAATATTGAGGGAGAAAAAGTATCTACCTCCCGTAACTGGGCAGTTTGGGTAAATGATTATATCCAGGACTTTCCCGATCAGCAGGATGTGCTGCGCTATGTATTATGCGCTACTGCTCCGGAAACAAAAGATAACGACTTCACCTGGAAAGATTTCCAGGACCGGAATAACAGCGAACTGGTAGCCGTATTTGGCAACTTCGTGAACCGTGCTATGGTGCTGATGCATAAACTGTGCGGAGGAAAAGTACCGCCGTTACATCCGGAGTTCATCAACGACGGCGACACGGAAATACTGAAAGAATTTGCCCTGGCAAAAGAGAAGATAGAAACCAGTATAGAAACTTACCGCTTCCGGGAAGCATTGTCTGAAGTGATTGAATTTGCCCGTAAAGGCAACCAGTACCTCCAGAAGAATGAGCCCTGGATCCTGGCCAGTGTACTTGATAAGCTGAAGGCAGGGGAACAGCACCCGAAATACCCGCAATACGAAGAAAAGGATATGGCTTTTTTACAGGGACGTATCAACATCTGCCTGCACATCGCATTGCAGATGACCGCTAACCTGGCCATCTTCTCTCACCCGTTCCTGCCGTTTACAGCTAAAAAGATCTGTCACATGCTGAAGGTGGTAGACCGTATGCTGGAATGGGACAATGCAGGCAGCGACAAACTGCTGAGCGTAGGCTATTCCCTGCGTCCGCCGGAACTGCTGTTCAAACAGGTGGAAAATGAACAGGTCACTGCACAGGTGGAAAAACTCCATGCCGGTTTAAAACAGGCGATGGATGCCTCTGCAGCAGCGGCTCCTGTTGTGGAGGAAACACCACCGGCCCCTGCAAAACCCGAAATTCAATACGATGATTTCGCCAAGCTTGACCTGCGTGTAGGCACCATCCTGCAGGCGGAGAAAGTAGCCAAGGCAGACAAGTTACTTAAATTGCTGGTAGACATCGGCACAGAACAACGTACTGTTGTTTCCGGTATCGCTATGCACTTCAACCCGGAAGATATTGTAGGCAAACAGGTAACCCTGGTGGCCAACCTGGCCCCCCGCAAAATGCGCGGCATTGAAAGCCAGGGCATGATCCTCATGGCAGAAGATAACGGGAAGCTTATTTTCGTGAACCCCGCCGAAACGGTGAAACCAGGTAGCGGAGTAAGCTGAAACCAGGCAGGGTAGAGCGTTCCCGCTTCAAGTCCACCTCCCCTCCGCATCGCCTCTGTGTGCACAGCACGGATACTTCGGGTGCGAAGCAGGTGTAAAGCAGGTGTACAGGGAGCGCAAAGCAACTACAAAAAGGATGAAGGGGCTGTATCATAACTAACTTAATGGGTGTGAGAATCGCATATACGAAAATTTTCTCCACCCGGTACCCGAGTAAAATCGGGTAAAAGTTATTTATGATACAGTCTCTTCATCTTTATAAAAATCCAAAGAACAAAAATCAAGCTAATCAGCCTGATCATCAAAATCCTGGGTCAGACAAAATCCGCATCGCCAAGGGCGATCGCCGGTACAATTTTGTATCGGCTTTATTTTTATATGTGGATTATTATATGTTTATCTCCCTGCACCTGAAATATCCCTCAAATTGTTAAGCTCCTGCCCATTTTAACCGCCTTTACAAAAAAGTATTACAGAAATCGTATGCCCCCTGATGGTGGAACTCCAAAAAATGCTAAATTCAGGGATCGGTAAATTTAAGTTACAAATGCTGGAAGCTCCGCGTAAGCCGACAGCTAAAAGCCAAAGCAATGAGACACATCAACAAAGTAGCCGTTTTAGGTTCGGGGGTAATGGGATCAAGGATCGCCTGTCATTTTGCAGGTATAGGCGTACAGGTGTTACTGCTGGACATAGCGCCAAAGGAACTCAATGAGGCGGAAAAGAAAAAGAACCTGCCACTGGATCATCCGGCCGTGAAGAACCGGATTGTAAACGAAGCACTGCAGGCAGCTGTTAAATCGAACCCCTCGCCCGTTTTTACCAAAGATGTGATCAAACGCATTAAAACAGGCAACTTTACGGATGATATGAAACGCCTGGCAGATGTAGACTGGATCATTGAAGTAGTGGTGGAAAACCTGGATGTGAAGAAAAGTGTGTTTACCCAGGTGGAACAATTCCGGAAACCGGGTACACTCATTACCTCCAACACTTCCGGTATCCCCATCCACCTGATGACGGAAGGCCGCAGCGAAGATTTTCAGAAACATTTCTGTGGTACCCACTTCTTTAACCCACCCCGCTATCTCCGTTTACTCGAAATAATTCCAACACCACATACAGATCCCGCCGTCATTGATTTCCTCATGCACTACGGTGATCTTTTCCTCGGAAAAACAACCGTACTGTGTAAAGATACCCCGGCATTCATCGCCAACAGGGTAGGTGTATTCTCTATCATGGCCATTTTTCACATCATGCAGGAAATGGGTCTCGGCATCGACGAAATTGATGCGCTCACCGGCCCGGTAATAGGCCGTCCCAAATCCGCGACCTTCCGTACCGCCGATGTGGTAGGAATAGATACCCTGGTGAAAGTAGCCAAAGGCGTGATGGAAAACTGCCCGCAGGATGAAGCCATCGGCATCTTTAAAATACCTCCATTCCTCCAGAAAGTAGTGGAGAACAACTGGCTGGGAGATAAAACAGGCCAGGGATTTTATAAGAAAACAAAAGGCGAAGGCGGCAGCAAGGAAATTCTTACGCTGAACCTGCAAACAATGGAATACGGCCCCAAGCAACGGGCAAAATTTTCCAGCATTGATGCTGCCAAACCCATTGAAGACCTGAAACAACGCATTAAAGCATTGGCGGGAGCTTCAGACAAAGCCGGTGAATTCTACCAGCAGTTCCATGCCTTCCTTTTCTCTTATGTATCACACCGCCTTCCTGAAATAGCAGACGACCTCTATAAAGTAGACGACGCTATGAAGGCGGGTTTCGGCTGGGAAATTGGTCCCTTTGAAACCTGGGACCTGCTCGGTGTGGAAGCATCCGTAAAACTTATTGAAGCCAAAGGGCTCACCGTGGCTCAATGGGTAAAAGATATGCTGGCAAAAGGCATCACCAGCTTCTACAAAGCAGATAACGGCAAGAAATTATATTACGATATAAGTACGCAGGCCTACAAATCATTACCCGGGGAAGGACAGTTCATTATCCTGGAAAACTTCTCCAATAATATAATCTGGAAAAACAGCGCCTGCAGTCTTATTGATATAGGCGATGGCGTGGTTTGTTTCGACTGGAAAACAAAAATGAATACCATTGGCGGGGAAGTGCTGGAAGGTTTGAATAAGGCGGTAGACCGCGCTGAGAAAGACTTCCGCGGACTGGTTGTAGGCAACGAAGGCACTAACTTTTCTGCCGGCGCCAATGTGGGTATGATCTTCATGCTGGCGGCAGAACAGGAATATGATGAACTGGACATGGCCGTGCGCCTTTTCCAGCGCAGCACTATGCGTCTCCGTTATTCCTCCGTACCGGTAGTGGTGGCGCCACATGCGCTTACACTGGGCGGTGGTTGTGAAATGTGCCTGCATGCAGATAAAGTACAGGCCGCAGCCGAAACCTATATAGGGCTGGTGGAGCTGGGCGTGGGCCTGATTCCCGGCGGCGGTGGTACCAAGGAAATGACGCTCCGCGCCAGCCTGGAATTCAAAGAAGGCCGTATAGAAGAAGAGCCCCTGAAAGATTATTTTATGACCGTTGCCACCGCTAAAGTGGCCACCTCCGGTTTTGAAGGGTTTGATATGGGCGTACTGAAAAAAGGACATGATGAAGTAACCATGAACCTCAGCCGCCTCATCGCCGATGCCAAACGCAGCGTAATAGCGCTGGCCGACGAAGGATACACCCGCCCCCTGGAAAGAACAGATATCAAAGTAATGGGCCGCGGTGCTTTAGGAGCCTTACTGGCTGGCGTATACGCCATGAAGTTCGGTAACTATATTTCAGAACATGATCAGAAAGTAGCCAATAAACTGGCTTATGTAATGTGTGGCGGAGATCTTACAGAAGCATCTTTTGTAAGCGAACAATACCTGCTGGATCTCGAAAGGGAAGCCTTCCTGAGTTTGTGCGGTGAACGCAAAACGCTGGAACGCTTACAAAGCGTGATTAAAACCGGCAAACCGGTACGAAATTAAAAACTGTTATTTCAATGTATGGGAAATGTAGTGAAGATTAGCCATAAGATCATTCGCTGCATTTCCCTTTTTATTTTCATCTTTTTAGATTAATTCCCGTGTCAATTCTATCCTTACAGAATATTTCCAAAAGATATGGAGCCGTGCAGGCATTGTCAGGTGTATCCTTTGATGTGCCGGCTGGTAGCGTGTTCGGTATACTCGGGCCTAACGGCAGCGGTAAAACCACCCTGCTGGGTATCGTTACCGACGTGCTCAGGCCGGATACAGGCAGCTTCACCCTTTTCGACAGGGTTCCTTCTGCGGCAGAACGCCGGCAAATAGGCACGCTGCTGGAAACGCCTAATTTCTATCACTATCTCAGTGCATATAAAAACCTGGAGATATCCGCTGCCATCAAACAACGCGGTAAAGACGACATTGCAAGGGTGCTGGAAATCTGCGGCCTCACACAACGGCAGCACTCTGCTTTTAAAACCTATTCGCTGGGTATGAAACAGCGGTTGGCCATTGCCGCTGTACTGCTCGGTGATCCGGACGTATTGATCCTTGATGAACCTACCAACGGCCTCGATCCCTCCGGCATTGCCGAAGTGAGGGAGCTGGTGCGCAAACTGGCAGATAGTGGCAAAACCATTATCCTGGCCAGTCACCTGCTCGATGAAGTGGAAAAGGTATGCACGCATGTGGCCATTTTAAGAAGCGGCAAATTATTGTTGTCGGGGCCCGTAAATACTGTGATCAGCCGGAACGATTTCGTAGAAATGGCCGCGGCGGATCTTCCCGCGCTCTGCGCGGTGATGCTGAAGTACCCGGGTTGTACGGGCGCCGTTATACAGGGTAGTATCGTGAAGGCTTCGTTTGCAGAACTACCCAACCCTGCGGCTATCAACAATTATTGTGCAGAGCAGGGCATCTGGCTCGGCTACCTGCAGCTCCGTAAGAAAAGTCTTGAAACCGCATTCCTGGAAATCACTAACATCAACGCATCATGAAACAGATCATCTATACCGAATGGCTCAAAGTAAAGAGTTACCGCACATTTTGGGTAATGCTGCTGCTGGCGCTGGTGATTATTCCCGCAGGCAATTTCATGGTGGCCGATAAGTTCAGCGAAAACCTGGAACAGGTGAGCAAAATGTTTGGCAATCCCTTCAGCTTCCCGGAAGTGTGGCTCACCATGGCTTCCATGAACAGTTATATTTCCATATTGTTTGGGCTGTTGCTGATCATACTGGTAACCAATGAATACACTTACCGCACCAATCGCCAGAACGTAATTGACGGATGGGAGAGGAGTCAGTTTGTATACGCAAAATTATTCTGGCTGGCAGCTATCTCTCTGCTCACACTGGTAGTGGCTACCATCAGCGCCGCCCTGATAGGAGTTATATACGGCAATAAGCCATTCAGCTTGGAAGGATACCAGTATATGCTGTATTACTTCCTGCAGTTTAATGTGATGCTTATCATCGCCCTGTTGATAGGCGTGCTGGTAAAGCGGGCGGGGCTTGCTATTGTGCTGTTTATTGCCTACAATATGATGCTGGATCAGCTGTTGTCTTTTTTCGTGAAAAGATACATAGGGCCGGTAGGAGGCTTGCTGCCGCTGCAAAGCGGCGATGAACTGCTGCCGTTTCCACTGGTAAGTAAAATGGTGTCTGCCAGCGATCAGTATGAAACCTCTGTATACATAACGGCCATGATTGCCTACATCGCTTTAGGCATCTACCTGGTTTTCAGGAAAATATTAAAATCCGATCTGTAGAAATATCCATATATTTCACATTCTTTTAAAGCGAAATGTTTAGCAGAGAGCTTAAATTTGTTGAGTAAAGCTAAAAGGTGAATTATGGCAAAACAAGAGCGGATTATACTGGTAACAAACGATGATGGCATCACGGCGCCGGGTATCCGGGCGCTGATAGAAGCAGTAAAACCTTTAGGCAAAGTAGTAGTGGTAGCACCCGACAGTCCCCAATCGGGCAAGGGGCACGCCATTACCATCGGTATTCCGCTGCGTCTGGAAAAGGTGGACATCTTTGAAGGGATAGAAGCATGGCAGTGCTCAGGCACACCGGTAGATTGTGTAAAGCTGGCCCGTGATAAGATCCTGCATGGTAAAAAAGCAGATATCTGTGTAAGCGGTATCAACCACGGCGCCAATCACTCTATCAATGTGATCTATTCCGGTACAATGTCGGCCGCCATGGAAGCAGCTATTGAAGGTATTCCCTCTGTAGGCTTCTCCTTCCTGGAATACAGCTATGATGCAGACTTTTCGCTGCCCAAAAAAGTGGCGCAGGAGGTCACTAAAAAAATGCTGGCATCCGACCTGCCCTCGGGTACCTTGTTTAATGTGAATATCCCGATAGTAAGTGAAAAGGAATTTAAAGGACTGAAGATAAGCCGTCAGGCTGATGCTAAATGGGTAGAGGAGTTTGATGAGCGCCGGGATCCGCATGGTAAAAAATACTACTGGCTCACAGGAGAATTTAAAAACCGCGATAACGGACAGGATACGGATGTATGGGCACTGGATAATAACTATGCCTCTATTGTACCGGTGCAGTTTGATCTGACTAATTATACATTGAAAAAGAAGCTGGAAGAAGACTGGAAAGATCTGTGAACATTCGTTATATCGCCATTATAATTACAGTATGTTAAAAAAAGACAATCTTCCGTTAGGAATTTTACTGGGGTTTTTAACACCCCTGTTCGCGTTTTTCCTGTACTATTTCTTTGTTATCAAACCGCATAACAATGTGGGGCTGGGACAATTCCTCGGTATCCTGAAAGATAATAAGCAGATGATCCCGAAGCTTACCAGCATCTGCCTGTTACTGAACGGACTGGTGTTTTTCCTGTATACAAGGAAACGGCTGGATATTACCGCCAAAGGTATATTCCTGATGACCATGCTGTATGCCATTGGCATATTATTACTTAAACTGATCAGATAATTTTAATCAGACAATATTGAAATATTACATTATTGCAGGAGAAGCGTCAGGTGATTTGCATGGCAGTAATCTTGTAAAACAATTAAGACAATTAGATACGTCTGCGGATATACGCAGTTGGGGAGGCGACCTGATGGAAGCTGCAGGAGCCAAAGTGGTAAAGCATTACAAGGAACTGGCCTTTATGGGTTTCGTGGAAGTGGTGATGAACCTGCGCACTATCTTAAAGAATATAGAGATCTGTAAAAAAGATATTACCGCTTTTAAGCCTGATGTGCTGGTACTGGTAGATTACCCCGGGTTTAATATGCGCATCGCCGAATGGGGAAAGCAGCAGGGTTTTAAAATTGTGTATTATATCTCCCCGCAGGTGTGGGCCTGGAAAGAAAACCGGGTGAAAAAGCTCCGGCAGTATGTAGACAAGATGTTGTGCATCCTCCCTTTTGAACCGGAGTTTTATCATAAATGGAATTATGTAACAGAGTATGTAGGACATCCTTTGGTAGAAGTAATTAAAGCGGCCAAAGAACAGCCTGCAGATGCCCCTTTATCAGATAAACCGGTTATAGCTGTGCTGCCGGGTAGCCGTAAACAGGAAGTAAGTGTAAAGCTGCCTATTATGCTCACTATGGCCAAACATTTTCCGCAGTACCAGTTTGTAGTGGCGCAGGCGCCCAGTTTGGATGATCATTTCCTGGAAAGCCTCACCGGGCAGCATCCCAATGTATCCATGGTAAAAGGACAAACCTATAAGCTATTGCGACAGGCAAAAGCTGCGCTGGTTACTTCCGGAACCGCTACGCTGGAAACAGCTTTGTTCGGCGTTCCTGAAGTAGTATGTTACAAAGGAAATCCTATTTCTTACTTCTTCGCAAAGCGCCTCATCAAAGTAAAATATATTTCCCTGGTAAACCTGGTAATGGATAAACTGGTGGTGAAAGAACTGATCCAGCACGATCTTACGGAAGAAAACCTGTTGACGGAATTAAATGCGTTACTGAACGATGAAGCCGCCAGGAGCCGTGTCATGAACGACTATTCGGAGCTGTGGCATAAACTGGGCGAGAAAGATGCTTCCCGCCGCGCTGCGGAAGTGATCTACGAATACGCAGTTGCCTAGTGTCTCCTGATAAGCCTGATCACCATAATGATAATGGCGATTATAAAAAGTAACAGGGAAATTCTGTTCATCCCGTGCATCATGGCCACGTAACGTGTTTTTGGTGCATTGGGATCTTTCTTGCCTATATACAGGTACCTCAATATTTGTTTCCAGATACTTTTCATCTCCCAAAGATCGAAAAATCAATGCTATTTTTGGTCCTTCTGAAAAAATAGGACATGAAATATTTGCTGTTAACAGTGGTGCTGTTTTTAACCCTGTTTACCAATGGAATAGCGCAAACCAACCCCATGCTCAGCGGTTGGGAATTTTCCCGGGCCGATGAGGGCATCTGGCGGCCGGCCACCGTACCAGGTACCGTTCATACCGATTTGCTGGCACAGCATTTAATTCCTGATCCTTTTGTGGGTACCAATGAGAAAGCCGTACAGTGGGTAGATAAGAAAGACTGGCAATACCGCAAAAGATGGCATATTAAAAAACAGGAGCTGAGTGCAGAAGTAATAGAACTGGAGTTTAAAGGGTTGGATACTTATGCAGATGTATACCTGAATGAGCATTTAATCCTGCAATCGGCAAACATGTTTATTTCGCATACGGTAAATGTAAAAGAATGGCTGGTGGCCGGCGACAATGAATTGCGCATCCTGTTTAAAAGCCCTATCAGAACAGATATGCCGAAATTTCTGCAAGACAGCATCATCTATCCCGCAGGTAACGATGCCAGTGATATTCCTTTAAGTATTTATGCCCGTAAAGCTCCTTATCATTACGGCTGGGATTGGGGCCCGCGATTGGTTACATCTGGTATCTGGCGTCCGGTAGTGTTGCGGAGCTGGAATAAGGCAGTGATCCGCGATGTATACTGGCAGCAGCTGCAACTGGATTCTGCCAATGCAGACATGCAGGCGGAAGTAACCATTGAAGCTACTGTTGGAGGGGATTATACCCTGCAGGTAACACAGGGAAAAACCACTGCTGCGCTGGCCAAACTGCCTGTTAGCCTGCAGGCTGGCACCAATGTGATAAAAGTACCTTTCTCCATAAAAAAGCCAATATTGTGGTGGCCCGCCGGCATGGGCGATCCTTACCGTTATGAGCTGCAGGCAAGCCTGCTCAGTAATAAGAAAGTACTGGCGGCGCAAAGCAATATGTTAGGGCTGCGCACTATTGAAATAGTGAACAAACCGGATAGCTTGGGTGAATCTTTTTATGTAAAAGTAAACGGGCGCCCCGTGTTTATGAAAGGCGCCAACTATATTCCCCAGGACAATTTCCTGCCACGCGTTACAGCAGCAAAGCAGGAAAAACTGTTCCATGATATGGTGGTTTCCAACTTTAACATGGTACGTGTATGGGGTGGTGGAATTTATGAAGATGATAATTTTTACAGGTTGGCAGATCAGTACGGGATACTGGTTTGGCAGGATTTTATGTTTGCCTGTACCCTTTATCCTTCCGATCCGGCGTTCCTGGAAAATGTAAAACAGGAAGCGGCAGATAACATTAAACGTTTGCGCAATCATCCTTCGCTGGCGTTGTGGTGCGGCAACAACGAAATTGCAGTAGCCATTAAAAACTGGGGCTGGCAAAGCGGTTACGCCTATACGAATATGCAGTGGCAAAGTTTGCAGCAAGGATATGATAAATTGTTTAAAGAAGTGCTGCCTCAGCAGGTAGCCACGTATCAGCCGGGGGCTTTCTATTTTCATTCTTCCCCCATCAGCAACTGGGGCAAACCGGAAGACTTCACCAAAGGCGACAATCACTACTGGGGTGTATGGCATGGCATGGAATGGTTTGAAGCATTCAATACGCATATACCGCGCTTCATGAGCGAGTATGGCTTCCAGTCCTTCCCCTCTATGGAAAGCATCCGCACATTTGCCACGAAAGACGATTATGATATTTTTTCCAACGTGATGCAGGCCCACCAGAAAAGCCCGGCTAAAGGCAACACCGCCATTAAAACATATATGCTGCATTACTACCGTGAGCCAAAGGATTTTCCCTCGTTTGTTTATCTCAGCCAGGTATTACAGGCCGAAGGAATGAAAGTAGCCATAGAAGCTCATCGCAGGGCCATGCCATATTGCATGGGCACCCTCTACTGGCAGCTGAACGACTGCTGGCCGGGCGCTTCCTGGTCCGGCAGGGACTACGACGGTCGCTGGAAAGCATTGCAGTACTATGTAAAAGAAGCTTTTAAGCCACGGCTGGTATCCAGCGTTATTGAAAACGGGCAGCTGTGTACCTGGCTGGTAACAGATGCGTATGAAGGTAAAGCTGATCTGCTGATGAAAGCCGTGGATATAAATGGAAAGCTGATCTGGCAGAAAGAAATAAAAGACATCTCCGTAAAAGCGGATACCAGTGAAAAATTGCATGCCATCGATACCGCTGCTGTTTTGCAGGGAAATAACCCGGCAAGGGTAATATTCTATGCGCAACTGCGAATAGACAATAAGGATATGGAGCGGAATATCTTTTACTTTGCTCCGGCGAAGGAGATGAACCTGGAAGCGCCCCACCTTGATATTGTAACCAGTAAGGTGGCTAAAGACAAAGGCATTGTTTATATCCGTTTGAAAACAGACAAGCTGGCAAGAAATGTTTACCTGTCGCTGGACAATGCCGCAGTAACAGATCATTTTGAAGAAAATTATTTTGATCTGCTGCCGGGTGAAACCCGGACCATCCGGCTGCAAACGGGGCAATTGCCCGAAATCGTTCACCAGGGTTTGAAAGTAACTACTTTAGTATCGTCTTATAAAAACTAACAATGAAAAAGAAATACCTCCTCTTACTGGGATTTGCGCTGCTGGGCTTCAATAGCCTCCAGGCACAGCATGAAGAACCACCTTATGTGCCTGAAACAGACCAGGCGGTGGTAAAAAAACTGGACGAGTGGCAGGACTGGAAATTCGGGATGATCATGCACTGGGGCCCATACTCCCAATGGGGCGTGGTGGAATCCTGGAGCATCTGCCCGGAAGATGAAGGCTGGACACAACGTAAGCCGGCAGGCATTCCTTATTACGACTATCTGCAGAAATATGAGGCGCTGGGGAAAACTTTTAACCCGGTTCATTTCAACCCTGAGAAGTGGGCTAAAGCAGCCAAAGATGCAGGGATGAAATACCTGGTGTTCACTACCAAGCACCACGATGGCTTCTGTATGTTTGATACGAAGCAAACCGATTATAAGATAACAGCGGCAGACGGAGCTTTCAGCAAGAACCCACGGGCTAACCTTGCCAAAGAGGTGTTCCAGGCTTTTCGTGAAGAAGGGATCCATGCCGGGGCATATTTTTCCAAGCCCGATTGGCATACGGAATACTACTGGTGGAGCTATTTCCCGCCAAAAGACCGTAATCCTAATTACGATCTGAAGAAGTATCCTGAAAGATGGAACCAGTTCAAGCAATACACCTATAACCAGATTGAAGAGCTGATGACCGGCTACGGCAAACTGGATATCCTCTGGCTGGATGGCGGCTGGGTACGCCCTTTGAAACAGCAAACCAAGGAATCATTGTCCTGGAGCCAAACCGCTCCGCAGGACCAGGATATAGACATGGGTAAAATTGCATCCATGGCCCGCAGTCATCAGCCAGGGCTTATTGTGGTAGACCGTAGTGTGCATGGCTCTTACGAGAACTACCGCACCCCTGAGCAGCAGATCCCTGATAAGCCGCTCAGCTATCCCTGGGAAACCTGTATGACCATGGGTAGCTCCTGGTCGTATGTACCGGGCGACAAGTACAAATCCGTAAATGTGCTGATCCATAACCTGGTGGATATTGTGGCCAAAGGCGGTAACTACCTGCTGAATGTGGCGCCCGGTCCAGACGGGGAGCTGCACAACGATGCCTACACCACTATGAAACATATCGGCGAATGGATCCATATAAACGGGGATGCTATTTATGGCACCCGTGCAGTAGCCCCTTATAAAGATGGTAAGGTATGCTTCACCCGTAAAAAGGATGGCAGCGTGTATGCTATTTACCTGCTGGATGAAAATGAGCCATTGCCTGCCACGATCTCTTTCAAAGGCCTTACGCCTGCCAAAGGCGCCCGCTTACAACTGCTGGGAGCCAATAACAAGCTGGTGTGGAAAACTACAGCGGCCGGGGTGGAAGTGCAGATCCCTGCATCTCTCCGTAATAAAGGGTTTCAGCATGCGGTAGCTATTAAAATACCAGCTGTGGAAAAAATGTGATTATGATGTAAGTTAATGTGAATTAGTGTTGATAAAACAAAAAAGAGATGGGCGCATTACCCGCGCCCATCTCTTTTTTGTTTTATAGTCGAACTGATCACAAATGGTAGCTATATGAACAGAAACCCAAAAGTCTTGCTTGTTGAGGATGATAAGGCATTCGGCGGTATTGTCAAACAGCACCTGGAACAAGCCGGTTACACCGTTGAGCATTGTTTTGATGGCGTGGATGCCTGGAATCTTTATTCAAGGTCCAAATACGATATCTGCCTGATCGACATTGTACTTCCGAAAATGAACGGTTTTGAACTGGCAAAGGAGATCCGGAATGTTACCATGCTCACGCCCATTTTTTTCCTGTCGGCCGAAAAAACCGGGGAAGAAGACCGTATCAGCGGTTTCCAGCTGGGAGGGGATGGTTACCTCGTAAAACCATTCAGTTTTGAAGAGCTGGTAAAGAGAATGAAGGTGATCCTGAAATGGACCCGGCCCAACCGCACCGAGTTGCTGGTAGGGCATACGGTCGACAACATCACTTTCCATTACCGGAAAATGAAGATTTTTGAAGCCAACAGCAAGCTGGCCAGGGGGAGGATTTCTCCCATTGAGGCTAAAATGCTGCGGTATTTCCTCAGCCGCCCCAATATCATCGTACAAAAAGACGAGGTGCTGCTCCGGGTATGGGGAAAAGAAGATTTTTATGCCAGCCGGAGTATGGACGTATTCATTGGCCGCGTCCGCAGGTTACTCAAACTGGTGCCCCGCATTGAGCTGGAAACCGTTTATAACGTAGGTCTCCGGCTGAATGTACCGGAAGACATTCTGCCGGTAAAGATCACTGTGCCCCTTCATTGATTTATTTTTTCCCTGCTGAATAATCATCTGTCCACCCTTCCCGGTATCCGCCGGGTAAGGGTGGCTGTTTTTTGTCAGACACTGCTTTTTTCTTTCAGATTATATTAAATCGTAACTTTATAGTAATGGAAACAGTGGTTGTACAAAAATATAATTTAGACGAAGAGCAGGAAAAGAAGGAAATCGTTCGGCATTACCGTGCTTTATTGAGGGCGTTGAAACCCCGTTTGAAAAAAGGCGACAGGGAGCTGGTACGTACTGCTTTTGAAATGGCAGCAGATGCACACAAGGAAATGCGGCGTAAATCCGGGGAGCCTTACATATTGCATCCGCTGGCCGTAGCGCAGATCTGCGTAGAGGAAATAGGCCTGGGCGTACGTTCCGCCATATGTGCCCTGCTCCACGATACCGTGGAAGATACCGAAGTAACACTGGAAGATGTGTCGCGCGAGTTCGGGAATGAGATCGCACATATCGTTGATGGTCTCACAAAAATATCTACCGTAATAGATTCCAGTACCAGTACCGCACAGGCAGAGAATTTCAAGAAGATATTACTGACGCTGGCGGATGACCCGCGGGTAATCCTTATCAAGCTGGCAGACAGGCTGCACAACATGCGCACGCTCGATAGCATGAGCCGGGAAAAACAGCTGAAAATAGCTTCTGAAACCGTGTTCATCTATGCGCCGCTGGCTCACCGTCTTGGGTTATACAATATCAAATCCGAACTGGAAGACCTGGCGATGAAATATACGGAGCAGCAAACCTACCGTGAAATAGCCAAACGACTCAAGGAAACCAAACGTGAGCGTACCCGCTATATCAACGAATTTATCAAGCCTATCAAGGAAGTGCTGCAGGAAGAAGGATTTGAATTCGAGATTTACGGCCGTCCGAAATCAATCCATTCCATTCATAACAAGATCAAAACAAAAGGCGTTGCCTTTGAAGAAGTATACGATCTTTTTGCCATACGTATCATCCTGGACTCTCCTATAGAAAAGGAAAAGGCGGATTGCTGGAAGGTATATTCCATCATTACTGATTTTTACCACCCCAGCCCCGAAAGGACCCGCGACTGGCTCAGCAACCCGAAATCCAACGGCTACGAAGCGCTGCACGTAACGGTAATGGGCCCTAGCGGTAAATGGGTGGAAGTGCAGATCCGCTCCAAACGTATGAACGATTATGCGGAAAAAGGGGTGGCCGCCCACTGGCGGTACAAGGAAGGTAGCAATGCCTCCGCCCAGCAGGAATCCAAATTTGATCAGTGGTTTACCCAGATCAGGGAAATCCTGAACAATCCCGATTCCAATACGCTCGATTTCCTGGCCGATTTTAAGAGCAACCTCTTCACAGAGGAAATTTATGTATATACCCCCAAAGGGGACCTTAAAATATTGCCCGTAAATTCTACAGCACTGGATTTTGCCTACTCTATCCACAGTGCTGTGGGCAACAAATGTATTGGCGCCAAGGTGAACTACAAACTGGTGCCCCTGAGCCATAAACTGCGCAGTGGCGACCAGGTAGAGATCATTACCTCCAATAAACAGAAGCCTTCGGAAGACTGGCTCAACTTTGTGCTTACGGCCAAAGCCAAATCCAAGATCAAGGATGCGCTGAAGGAAGAAAAGCGTAAAGTGGCCATGGACGGGAAGGCCGCGCTGGAGCGTAAGTTGTCGCATTTGAATATTTCTGCCAGTCAGCATAATATCAATGAGCTGGTTCAGTTCTACAAACAACCTTCCCCGCTGGATCTGTATTACCAGGTGGCAGTGAGGAACATTGACCTGAAAGAGCTGAAACAGTTTTCTGTACTGGGCGATAAACTGGAGCCGCCAAAACCGGTGAAAGTGCCGGAGCATGTACCGGAAGAACATGTGAAACATCAGCTGCCCTCTAAAAAAGATGCAGAGCTGATCATTTTCGGGGAAAGCTCAGATAAGATCGCCTATAAACTGGCGAACTGCTGCCGCCCCATTCCAGGCGACGACGTATTTGGCTTTATCACAGCCAGCGAAGGATTGAAGATACACCGTACCAATTGCCCCAATGCCGCCCAGTTACTGGCTAACTACGGCCATCGCGTGGTAAAGACCAAGTGGGTGAAAAACCGCGAAATTTCCTTCCTTACTGGTTTGCGTATCATCGGTATGGATGATGTGGGTGTAATCCATAAGATCACCAACATTATTTCCGGTGAACTGAAGATCAATATTTCCGCCCTCAGCATTGAGTCGAAAGAAGGCTTATTTGAGGGGCTGATCAAGGTATATGTGCACGACAAGGAAGAACTGGATGAGCTGGTAGAAAGGCTTAAAAAGCTCGATGGCATACAATCCATCCAGCGCCTGGAAGAATCTTAATCAGACCTGTAAACAACGGATAAAGAATTATTGGCCATGGGAAGGTTTCTTGCTGAAATCTTCCCATTTCTCTGTAATTACGCCGGGGAATTAGTAATTTGTTTGTAATTCTTAATATTCGCCTTAATTTTGCGACTTCTTTTAAAGCAACAAACCTCCGATATTTAATTAAATCATTATGGTAGACGTTTTGTTAGGCCTGCAATGGGGCGACGAAGGCAAAGGTAAGATTGTGGACTATTTTGCCGGCAGGTACGACGTGATTGCCCGTTTCCAGGGTGGACCAAATGCTGGTCATACTTTGTATGTAAACGGTCAGAAAGTAGTATTGCGCACCATCCCATCAGGTGTATTTCATGATAAGACCATTAACCTGATCGGTAACGGTGTGGTGCTGGATCCTGTAGCTTTCAAGAAAGAAAGTGAAGATATTTCAGCTCTGGGAGTAGATCTGACAAAAAATCTGTTTATTGCTGAAAAAACGCATATCATTGTTCCTACTCACCGTGCACTGGACAAAGCTTCTGAAATAGCAAAAGGAAATGATAAAATAGGTTCTACTTTAAAAGGTATAGGCCCCGCTTACATGGATAAAACCGGTAGAAACGGTTTGCGTGTAGGTGATGTGTTATCCCCTGATTTTAAGGTAAACTACGAGAAACTGAAGCAGAAACACCTGCAGCTGTTATGTCAGTATGATATAAATGAATTTTCAGAAGATATTGCCAACTGGGAAGCTGAGTTCTTTGAAGCTATTCCTTTCCTGCAGAAAATGAATGTGGTAAGTGGTGAATATTTCCTGAACGAACAATTGAAAGCAGGTAAAAAGGTTTTGGCCGAAGGCGCCCAGGGAAGTATGCTGGACGTGGATTTTGGAACTTATCCTTTTGTTACTTCTTCCAATACCATTTCTGCCGGCGTTTGTACCGGTTTAGGTATTGCACCGCAGTGGATCAAAGAGGTAATCGGCGTTACCAAAGCATATTGCACCCGCGTTGGCAGCGGACCTTTCCCTACCGAACTGCATGATGCTACCGGTGAACAGCTGCGCTCCGCAGGTCATGAATTTGGCGCAGTAACCGGCCGTCCGCGCCGCTGCGGCTGGATCGATCTGGTTGCACTGAATTATACCTGCATGCTGAGCGGCGTTACCCAACTGGTAATGACAAAAAGCGATGTACTCGACGAATTTGATGAAGTGCTGGCCTGCACTGCTTACGAAATTGACGGAAAACAAACAAAGCAATTGCCCTTCCAGCTTAACGGTCTGGACATTAAACCGGTATGGGAAACGTTTAAAGGATGGAGTGATAAAACTTCTACCTGCCAGCAGTTCAACGAGTTACCGGCGGAAATGAAAGCATTTGTTGCAGCAGTAGATACTTACCTGGGGGTTCCCGTGAAATACGTTTCCAATGGACCTGGACGTGATCAGATCCTTGAAAAGTAAGAGCAAAAAAGTAAGGAAAAAAAACAGCAAAAAAAATTTGGCGAATAAAAAAAACTATTAAAACTTTACGGCAAAGAAATAAGGTAACCTATTATGAAATCAAAATCTGATAAAGAGAAAGAGACCAAAAAAACTACTTCTCCTAAGACTGCAAAAGACGCTCCCAAAGCTGCGGCCAAGCCTAAGAAAGAGGTGGATGACGATGATGATGAGGAGGAAGATGATGAAGATGTGAAACCTTCCAAATCTGCCTCAAAGAAATCAGATAAGTCTGCATCCAAATCCAAACGCAAAGACGACGATGAGGAGGATGATGACGATTCAGATGATGATGACGACCTGGATGATGCTTGGGAAAAAGGAGAGGATGATGATTATGATCCTGATTTTGAAGAATTTGACATGCCTAAGTCAAAGGGTAAACGCGGCCGCCCCAGCACCGGCAGCAAGAAAACCGATGACGACGATGATCTGGGTATCGATGATGAATTCAAAGATATGGATCTGTTCAACGATCGTTTTGATGATGACGATGACGATTTTTAGTTGTGATCTGATTGGAAATTGCTCTTTTGCAAACTCTTGACGAGATTTTTAAGTACTAAAAACACGATTGTTATCAGGATTTTCCACACTTTTCCGGTTGATGATCAGAAAATATTTAAGCAACAAATGTTGGATTGGGGAAACCAGTTCAACATTTGTTGTTTTTTAGACAATAATAACTACTCCTCCCCATGGCACCGGTATGAAGCCGTACTCGCCGCAGATGCGTTGCATACCCTCGAAATAAACGCCGGTAACGCTTTCCCCGCTTTACAGCAGTTTCATCAAACACATGGCGACTGGCTCTTCGGGCATCTGGCCTACGATCTTAAGAACGAAACAGCACCGGGCCTTCAATCCAGGCATTACGATGGCATCGGGTTCCCGGATATGCATTTCTTTGTGCCCCGTGTGATCATACAACTGCAAAATGAACAGGCACATATCGGCGGGGAATCTTTCACCAGGGAAGAAGCACAGGAAATACTCACCGCCGTTTTACACACACCTCCGGATGCAGCACAGGTGGTTACTTCCTCAGTACAACCGCTGCAAAGCCGCCTGGATCATCAACGCTATCTTACCGCAGTGAAAAACCTGCAGCAGCATATCCTGCAGGGCGACTGCTACGAGGTTAATTTCTGCCGCGAGAACTTTGTCGAAAATATAAGCGTACATCCCCCTGCCTTATTCACCCGGTTGAATGATCTTTCGCCATCGCCTTTCGCCGCATATTACCGCCTGCATCAATGCTACCTGGCCTGCTCCAGCCCTGAGCGGTTTATCCGCAAAGAGGGGAGTACCGTTATCTCCCAGCCTATTAAAGGTACCAGCAGGAAAGATGCGGATCCTGTTAAAGACAGGCAGTTGCAGCAGGACCTGCTGAACAGCGCAAAAGAACGTGCTGAAAATGTAATGGTGGTAGATCTTGTACGCAATGATTTGTCGCGCACGGCCATGCAGGGAACAGTGGAAGTAACTGAGCTTTTTGGCATCTATTCCTTTGCCCAGGTACATCACATGATCTCTACAGTTTCTGCACAGATATCTCCCGGAACACCTTTCACAGAAGTGTTGCGCAACGCTTTCCCAATGGGCTCTATGACGGGCGCGCCAAAGATCAGGGTGATGCAGTTGATTGAACAATATGAGCAAACCCGCCGGGGACTTTATTCAGGAGCCATAGGATATATTACGCCGGCAGGTGATTTCGACTTCAACGTGGTGATCCGCAGTATGCTGTATAACGCCGGTAACCGTTATCTCTCTTTCCAGACCGGCTCCGCTATCACTTTTTACAGTGATCCCGAAAAAGAATGGGAAGAGTGCTTACTGAAAGCCGCTGCTATGGAAAAAACCGTTACCGGCTGAATAACTGTTCCATCGCTTCATTGATGGTAGGATAAGAATACTGGAAACCGGTCCGTTGTATTTTGTCGGCGGAAGCCTTTACACTTTTCAACACTTCCACACTCATTTCTCCCAATGCCAGTTTAAGGGCAAAAGAAGGCACATAAGTGGTCATAAAGCTCTTGCCTTTGGCCATCCGGGCCATGCTGAGAATCAGCTCACGGTTGGTAACGGGGTTGGGTGCTACTGCGTTGTAGATCCCCTCCAGCCGGTCGTTTACAATGGCGTTGAAGTATAGCCGTACAATATCGTGGATATGTATCCAGGGAACAAACTGTTCACCGGATCCAAGTATGGTGGCAAATCCGAAGCGCAGCGGCTTGTAGAACTCCTTTAAGGCGCCGCCATCCTGGCTGAGCACAATGCCTGTCCGGAAAATTACCAGCTTTTTATCAAGCCCGGTTACTTTGGATATACTTTGTTCCCAGGCCTGGGTAGTAGTGGCCAGGTAGTCTGTTGCGGGAGGGTCTGTTTCTGTGAAGATATGATCTGAGTACTCTCCATAGAACCCGGTTGCCGACGCGCTGATCACTTTCTTTACCTTGTTGGGGAAGTTTTTCAGTGCGGTATAGATCAGTTCACTGCTTTTGGTGCGGCTGTCTGTAATTTCCTGTTTGCGTGCAGCCGTCCAGCGTTTTTCACCCACATTGGCGCCCGCCAGGTGTACAATATAGTCTGCCTGTTGAATGGCTTCTTTGTCTATTGTTTGCGTTTCTACATTCCAATGGGCATATGTAACATCCCTGTTGCTGCGTTTATCAGGGCGCCTGCTGAGGATAATCACTTTATAGCCGCGCTCCAGCAGCAGCCGGGTTAATGCCGTCCCTATAAGCCCCGTTCCACCGGTTATAATAACGGTATCCATTCAATAATAGCTGCTTTTAAAAAATAATTTAATAAAAATACACAATAAATCGGGCCTTTTGGAATTTATGTAAAAGCAGGGCTTACCGGCTTTAAATAGACAAGTTAATTTCTGAATTTTAATGTAAGTTTGAAAATGGCATCAACAAACGGGCCATCTGCATTATCATAAAAATAATCTGAAATCTATATTACCGCATGCATACGCTATACCGCCTACAATTATTATTGCTGCTGCTTTTCGCCGGCACAGTAGCAATGGCACAGAAAATAACCTATTCTGAACCGGAGAAGGACGACTATAAAAGCACCGAATTTGAGATTATAGGTAAAGTAGCAGGCAATATACTGGTGTATAAAACAGACCGCGGCGAGTATGTAGTGTCTGTTTATGATAACGGGATGCAGCTGAAAGAAAGGGTGAAACTGGACTTTCTGCCACGTAAGGTGATCAGTATGGACTTTGTGGCCTATCCAGACAGGGTGCTGATGATTTACCAGTTTCAGCGTAAAGACGCTGTATATAGTTTCTGCGCAACCATGTCGCCCGAAGCAAAATTTGCAGATGCACCCCTCCTGATCGATTCCACCCGCATTGGTATGTATTCCAAAGAGAATAAGGTATATTCTGTGGAAGTGTCGGAAGATAAAAGCCGTATCATGGTGTATAAGATCAACCAGGATAACGAGAACAACAATATATTCTACACCTTCCTGTACGATAGCGCCATGAGCCTGGTGAACAACAGCCGGCTTTCCATGCCCATGCAGAAGAGGCAATTCCTCAGCAATTTTAATCTTACCAATACCGGTGACCTGATCTTTAACAAACTGGAACGTACCTCCAACCGCGACTATGTCATCAGCGGAAGCATGATAGTGAAACGCCCGCTGGTCGACAGCTTTGAGACGTCTCCCATGGCGCTCAAGGCACAGTTGCTGGATGAGGTGAAAATGAAGCTTGATAATAATAAGCAAACGGCGCTTGTTACCGCTTTTTATTACAAACAGAAGAGGGGTAACGTGGAAGGGCTTTACCTGTATAAGTATGACTACGCCAACTATAAAACCATATACGAGAAATCGCAGGTATTTCCCGACGATCTGAAAGCCAATGCCCGCGGCGAATCCAGCACCAACGCCGCCTTTAATGATTACTTCATCCGTAAGATCATTAACACCAGCAACGGCGGGTTCCTGCTTACGGCAGAATCATTTTCCACTTCTTCCCGCTACCAGCCCTGGAACCGGTGGAATTACATGTATGGCAGTCCTTATGGCGGTATGTATGCCCCTTATTATTACTCACCCTATTCTTCCATGTATTACAACCCGTACTACTGGAACAATTCACAGGGATTACGCTACCATTACGACAATGTAGCGGTGCTTTCCTTTGACGATGAAGGCAACATGCAGTGGAATAACTTTGTACATAAAAGCCAGTTTGATGATAATGCAGACCTTTACCTGTCGTACCTGATGGTAAACGTGGGCAGCGAATTACGTTTTCTGTATAATGAACTGGACAGGAGAAGTTATATGTTAACAGATGTTAGTCTGGCCCCGGGAGGTAAAGTGAATCGCATGCCTACGCTGCGTAACCTGGACAAAGGTTTCACCTGGATGCCCCGGTATGGCAAACAAATCAGCGCCCGTACTGTGGTGATACCATGCATTTACAGGAATTATATTTGCTTTGCTAAAATTGACTTTTAATCACACCTTTGCACTGTGATAAAATTTTTTCGCTCAGGCAATCCGTTAACGGTATTGCTGTTGTTAATATACACGCTGGTTGTTAAGTTTTACTATCTGATCCATCCGTCCACTTACATGGCAGACGGATCAGAAGGGCTTTTGTATCACCTCCTGGTGAAATGGATGGCAACATTTACCGGCGGCAGCCCGCTGGTATTTACCTCGCTGGCAATATTGCTGCTGTTTTTACAGTCGCTGTTCTTTACCCGTATCATTAATCATCACCGGTTATTTCCCAAGCCCACCTACCTGCCGGCCATGTGCTACCTGTTGTTTACCTCCATGCTGCAGAGCTGGAATGTATTTTCACCGGCACTGATCGTGAACCTGATCATGTTATGGGTATTTACAAGCATAACGGAATTGTATACACGTACCTCAGCCCGTGATGTGGTGTTTAATATCGGGTTTGCCCTGGGAATAGGCGGGCTCTTTTATTTCCCGTCTGTTATATTCTGTTTCCTGTTGCTGGCCAGCATGCTCATTATGCGTGCCTTCCGGCTGGCAGAATGGATCATTGCCGTGCTGGGGCTCATTTGTCCGCTGTACCTGATGGGCACCTACCTTTTCCTTACCGGCCAGATGACCCTGCTCCGGAAGATCCCGAATATGGGAGCCTCCCTGCCTATGATCAGTGATTACAAGGTATGGGGAGCCATGGTCGCATGTTTGCTCTTTTTTGTGATAGGATGGCTGCTGTTGCAGCGCCCGCTTAAAAAAATGCTGATACAGGGCCGTAAAATATGGGCCGCATTAATCATATATGTACTGGTAGCCATCACGGTACCCTTCTTTAATGTTCACTTTTCGGCAGCGTACTGGGTCCTGGCAGTTTTGCCGATCTCCATGTTTGCCGGCAACGTATTCTGGTCGGTCACCAACGACACATTTGCCAACATTATCCACTTCATTGCCCTGGCATATGTTATCGTAATGCAATATTTCAGCTGATTTCCTCATTTTAAGGGCCTGATTACCAGTATTTTGTTAAATCAGGACAAACGGCAATGGAAAATTGCGAACGGCGAAGTAATTTTGTCCTTTCCCATTAGTTTTGTCATTCGTAAAAATGGTGGCAAAAACGAGGAAAAAAACGTTTTAAAAGCATTATTTACATATAAACACAAAACATTTTCAGATGAAATTTGGCGTTGTCACCTTTCCCGGTTCTAATTGTGATCATGATATGATTGATTCCCTGCGTAACGACCTCGGGCAGGAAGTTATAGAACTGTGGCATAAGGATAAAGACCTGAGCGCATTCAGTACGGAAGATTGCATCGTATTACCCGGTGGTTTTTCCTTTGGCGACTACCTGCGTTGCGGCGCTATTGCGAAGTTCAGCCCTATGATGCAGAGTGTGATCGAATTTGCCAACAAAGGTGGCCGTGTAATTGGTGTTTGTAACGGTTTCCAGGTGTTATGCGAAGCAGGTTTGCTGCCAGGCGTATTATTACAGAACCAGCACCAGCAGTTCATCTGCAAAAATGTATACCTGAAAAGTGAAAACACCACTGCATCCCTTACCAAAGATGTAGCAGGCAGGCCGTTAATGATCCCTATCGCACACGGAGAAGGCCGTTACTATGCAGACGACGCCACCCTGGATGAGCTGTTTAAGAACAACCAGGTATTATTCCGGTACTGCGATGAGTTTGGCAACATTATTGAAACTGCTAACCATAACGGCGCCATCCGTAACATAGCCGGCATCTGTAACAAAGCAAGAAATGTTTTTGGTATGATGCCCCACCCGGAAAGAGCTACAAGTCTCGCCCTGGGAAATACAGATGGGCAGCTGATTTTACAAAGTCTTATTAATAATAATTAGATAGATCAAACCTACCAACCAATTAAAAAGAAAAGCATGAAAAAATTATTAACAGCACTGGCTTTATTTGCCCTGCCTATCCTGGCAAGCGCGCAGATAGAGAACCCGGTAAAATGGAGCTTTACAGCGAAGAAGGTGAATGCCACTACCTACGAAGTACACGCTACTGCCACTATTGATGCCGGCTGGCATCTGTATGCACAGGAAGCAGGGGAAGGCCCGGTACCAACCTCGTTTAAATTTGCAAAAAACCCATTGGCCGCTTCTGTAGGAAAAGTGGAAGAAGTAGGCAAATTGCATAAATCGTTCGACAAAAACTTTAACTCAGAACTGAAGTTCTACGAAAACACTGTCGACTTCATACAAAAAGTAACGGTAAAAGGTAAAGCCGCTACCAAAGTAAAAGGTTCAGTAGAGTTTATGGTGTGCGACGATCATCAGTGTTTGCCTCCTAAGGAAGTGGAATTTGCAGTAAGTGTTGGAGGAAAATAAATTGAATCCGGTAACTGATAACAATACTCGCAAAACGAGTTCCTTTTGAGGAACTCGTTTCTTGTTTTCTCAGATTTATATTATTTAAAGCCTATTGACTATATGAAGCATTTGCTTTCATTTCTGATACCTGTCTTTGCCCTCTTTGCATTTCATGCAAACGCGCAGGACGCAGACCCGAAGCCTGTTAAATGGCAGTTTTCTGCAGAAAAGAAAAACGACCAGGAATATGCGCTGCATCTGAAGGGCACCATAGATAAAGGTTGGCTCCTGTTTTCCACTACCATGGGAAACGATGATCCCAATACCAGGGTAGCGCTGGATAGCAGCATTAAAGCCACTATTACCGGTATCACGGAAAATGGCAAACTGGAGAACCGTAAAGAACCGTTATTCGATAATCTCGAGATCAGATATTTTGAGAACGAAGTGGAACTGGTAGCGGCGGTAAAAGCCACCGGCCCCGTTTCAAAACTTTCCGGCACCATTACCTACATGGTATTGAAAGGAGAGGATGCGGTACCGGAAGAAACTACTTTCAGTGTACCGGTAGAAGCCCCGGCCACTGCCAAAGCAGCTGCTGATACTACAGGCGCCCCGGCCGCAAACGATGATATAGCCGATGATGATGCTTCCAATAAATCTTTGTGGTGGATCTTCCTGGCCAGTTTTGGCGGCGGGTTTATTGCACTGATCACGCCCTGCGTATTCTCTATGATCCCTATTACAGTGAGCTTCTTTACCAAGCGTAGTGAAACCAGGGCACAGGGGATTAAAAATGCATTTACTTATTCCCTGTCTATTATTGTCATTTATACACTGCTGGGCTTCCTGATCACCAAAATTTTCGGGGCAAGTGCCCTGAACTCACTGGCCAGCAATGGTGTTGCCAATATGATCTTCTTTGTGATCTTCCTGTTGTTTGGATTCTCGTTCCTGGGGGCTTTTGAAATAAGCCTGCCCAGTTCCTGGGCTAATGTGTCGGACTCCAAAGCGGGCATGGGCAGCATGTTAGGTATTTTCTTCATGGCGCTTACACTGGCCATTGTGTCGTTCTCCTGCACGGGTCCTATTTTAGGCAACCTGCTGGTACTGGCTGCCAAAGGAGGTAACTCCGGGCCGCTGATAGGAATGTTTGGTTTCTCACTGGCACTGGCTATACCATTTTCTTTATTTGCGCTGTTCCCCAGTTTGCTGAATAAGATCGGTAAATCCGGAGGCTGGCTCAATGCCGTGAAGGTAACATTGGGCTTCCTGGAACTGGCACTGGCGCTGAAATTCCTGTCGAATGTGGATATGGCTTATCACTGGAACCTGCTCGACAGGGAAATATTCCTTGCGCTGTGGATTGCCATTTTTGCGCTGCTCACGCTGTACCTGGTGGGTAAGCTGAAGCTGAGCCACGACAGTGATGTTCCTTTCCTCACCGTTACCCGTCTTTGTTTTGCCATTGCAGCCTTCACCTTCACCATTTACATGGTGCCTGGTATGTGGGGCGCGCCGCTGAAAGGGATCAGCGGATTCCTGCCGCATGAAGGCTCACAGGATTTTAATCTCAATAAATCACTGGTCGATATCCAGGCATCCCTGGAAAGTGGTGCCGGAAGCGGCGCCGGCGGCAATAATGTGAATGTGGTGAAACCAAAGAAACTGGTAGATATCCTGCATTCGGAAATTCCTGGTGTCGAAAACCTGTTCTTCAATTATGAAGAAGCGCTGGAAGCCGCTAAGGTGGCTAATAAGCCGTTGATGCTCGACTTTACTGGTCATACCTGTGTGAACTGCCGCAAGTTTGAGAAATCGGTATTGTCTGCACCTGCGGTAATGAAAATCCTGCGCAACGATTTCGTGGTGGCTTCCCTGTATACCGATGAGAAAACCTCTCTGCCGGATGAAGAGAAGTATGTGTCTAAAGCAACCGGTGAAAAGGTGAATAACGTGGGGCAGCGGAACCAGGATATCGAGGTAACTAACTTCAACCGTAACTCACAGCCCTACTACATCCCGGTAGACCTGGAAGGTAAGCCGCTGGCAAAGAAGGGCTATGGTTATGATCCGAAGGAAGACGTAGATGCTTTCGTAAAATATCTCGAAGACGCAAAAGCGGAATTTGCAAAACGTCATGCGAAATAGATAACTGTTTTAAAAAAAGAAGGCCGTTTGTATCATACAAACGGCCTTCTTTTTTTAAACAGTTATCAGAATGCATAGCTAATGAGTTCTGCGCCGCTAACTTTCTCCTGCTGGCCGGTGGTAAGGTTTTTAACGCTTACCAGGTTTTCCTGCAGTTCAGATTCACCGAGGATGATCACATAGGGAATGGCTCTTTTGTCAGCATATTTCATCTGTTTATCCATCTTGGCCGGTTCATGAAATAATTCGGCTGCAACTCCCTGCCGGCGCAATTGCATCATGTAGTTGAAAGCTGCGCGGGCGCTGGCTTCCCCCAGATTCAGGAATAATATTTTGGTAGATTGCTGCGCGGTTTGCGGGAATAATTTCAGTTCTTCCAGTACATCGTAAATACGGTCAACACCAAAGGAGATGCCAACACCGGAAATACCAGGAAGCCCGAAAAGGCCCGTCAGATCATCGTATCGGCCGCCGCCGCCAATGCTGCCCATTTTCACGGCAGGCGGTGCTTTTACTTCCACGATCATACCGGTGTAGTAATTGAGGCCGCGTGCCAGTGTTACATCAATGATAGGGGCGGTATTGAAAGTGGCATAGCCGGAATTGAGCACAAATGACAGTTCTTCAATACCTTTCAATGCAGTAGCGGAAGATTGCAGGAGTGTTGTCAGCTGCGCCAGTTTTTCTTCGCTGCTTCCGTCGATGGCCAGGAACTTTTCGATGGTATCAATATCAGTACTGCTTAACCCCCGTTCCTGTAATTCTTTTCTTACGCCGTCTGCCCCTATTTTATCCAGTTTATCTATGGAGATGGTAATATCGGTGAGCAATTCAGTTTTGCCGATCACCTCAGCGAGGCCAAATAATATTTTACGGTTATTGATGCGGAGCTCATATCCCTGCATACCTAATTTAGTAAGTACAGTATCGTAGATCAGCAGTAATTCTACTTCATTCAGTAAGGAGTTGCTGCCTACCACATCAGCGTCGCACTGGTAGAATTCGCGGTAGCGGCCTTTCTGTGGCCGGTCTGCCCGCCATACCGGTTGTATCTGGTAGCGTTTGAAGGGAAGGGCCAGTTCGTGCTGATTCATTACCACATAACGTGCAAAGGGAATGGTGAGATCGTAGCGCAGGGCTTTTTCGGTGATAGCGGCCACCAGTTCCCTGTTGTCGTTGGCTTGCCGGGCTTCGTCAAAAATCTCTCCGTTGTTCAGTACTTTGAACATCAGTTTATCCCCTTCCTCCCCGTATTTCCCGGTGAGGGTGGACAAATTTTCCATCGCGGGTGTTTCCAGCGGCTGAAAGCCGAATACTTCGAAAGTTTCGCGGATGGTCTGGAAAATATAGTTACGTTTTCTTACTACTACGGGGCCAAAATCACGGGTGCCTTTAGGAATACCGGGCTTTATCATCTCAAAAAAATATTAAAAGTTTTATGGTTGCTGGTCTGCGATGTTTTCGCAGGCCTCATATATCATTTTATAAACAGGAGCAAACAGTGCATCATCAAACCAGGGATCAGGAACATCCTGCTGATCCGGTAACAGGAAGGCTACTTTTGCTTTATCGGCGTTGTTACGGGCCTGCCGCAATACATCAGCATAATTATTCCTGTCCATAACATAGATGCGGTCAAAGGTATCAAAGTCGGCGGTCCGGAACTGCCTGCCCCGTAACCCGGTGATGTCTACGCCATTTTTCCTGGCTTCCTTTACGGAGCGGTGATCCGGTGGATGGCCCACGTGCCAGTTACCGGTGCCGGCGGAGTCAATTTCCCATTCCAGTCCCCTTGCTGCTGCGAGGTGCCTCATGATCCCCTCTGCCAGCGGAGAGCGACAAATATTGCCCAGGCAAACCATCAGTATCTTCATGCGGATGAATATTTGAATATCAGGCCGCAAACCTACAAGATATTATGGAAATCTGCGTCTATTTGCATCTTTTAACGGTAACAGGGGAAAAAAACAGAGATTTTCAAGTTATAGAGAAGTATTTACCGCAAACTGTAATAATCAGTAAATGATTATATTTTAAATCAAGAAATTACAACATGTTGAAAAAATGCCTCAGATTGCGGCTGGACAAGTAAAAGAGTGCGGTTTTAAGGCAGTTTTTTAACATTCTTCTAAAATTCTCTATACCCGATTAAAAAATTATTTTTTGTATAATTGTAATTCGCAACATGGAAACACACGAAGAACAAACAAGCAGACGGCAGGAAAACAGGTATCGGCCAATGGGTGAGCTGATCAGGGGAATATTCTTTATACTCTTTGGCTTGTTCGCAATTTTTGCGGAAAAGCTGGGACTGGGAGAATTCAGATTATCCCCGCAGATGATGAGTATTGTTGGCGCGGTTTTAATAGTCTACGGCCTCTTTAGGGTTTATAACGGAGTGAGAAAACTTTTTTTTAACAGGAACTAAAGAGGTGTGATATGTTTTTCAGTTTAAAAAGAATGAATGCTGTATATTTAGCAGCTATTATATTGGTGATGGCCTCGTGCGGGCCAAATCCCAATGCGAAAAAACTGGATACGGCAACAGAAGGCACCATCCATATCAGTGTGGATGAAACATACAAGCCGCTGATTGATTCAGAGATAAAGGTTTTTGAATCACTGTACCCGAAAGCACATATCATCCCTACCTATAAACCGGAGGCTGATTGCTTTAAAGATCTTTTAAATGATAGTGCCCGTTTGATAATCGTTACCCGCGATTTCAACCAGCAGGAACGCGACTACTTCAAGCAGATTAAAATTACGCCTAACAGCCTTTTACTTGCCTGGGACGCACTTGCGCTGGTAGTAAATAAAGATAATCCTGATTCTGTGCTGAACATGGAACAGGTGAGAGGGATCATGGATGGCACCAACG
Organism: Chitinophaga polysaccharea; assembly: GCF_902150045.1. Taxonomy (GTDB): domain Bacteria; phylum Bacteroidota; class Bacteroidia; order Chitinophagales; family Chitinophagaceae; genus Chitinophaga; species Chitinophaga polysaccharea_A. The sequence continues at coordinate 1,420,531 of NZ_CABFVU010000001.1, read as the reverse complement.
ATGAAAGGAAATGGCAGCTGGTGTTTGATAATGCCAACTCAAGCACTGTGCGGTATATCATGGATTCCATTAATAAGGGTAAGCCTTTGCCAACCAATACAATGGCTGCGAAAACAAACCCGGAAGTGGTGGATTATGTAACAAAAAACAAGGACGCGATTGGTGTAATAGGTGTTAGCTGGATCTCTGATCCTAACGATTCATTGTCAATGGCTTTTACACGTGAAGTATCTGTAGTAAGACTGAGGGCAGATAATGGTTCGGAATTTGTTAAGCCATACCAGGCCTATATTGGTATTGGCACCTATCCGTTAAAACGCGGCTTCTTCTATTGCCTGAAAGAACCATATCATGGTCTTGGCAGTGGATTTGCAACCTTTCTCGGTAGTTATGAAGGACAGCTTGTAATGAAGCAGTTCCGGTTATTCCCGGCGAGATTGAATGTAGTATTCAGGGAAGCCAACCTAAAGTAGAAGAAAAACACAACTAAAACTAAAAAACCAGATTGCATGAACAAACGGAAAAGTTTAATCGTAGCATTGCTTTGCGCCGCCTCAAGCGGTGTGATGGCCCAATCTGTGGAAGACGGACTGAAAGACCTGTATTACGGTAAGTACCTGTCTGCCAAGCAGAATTTAGAGAAAGTGATTGCGGCAAAGCCTACGGAAGACAAAGCGTATTATTACCTCGGTATAGCCCAACTTGGTATGGAAGATGTTGCCGGTGCAACAGCCACTTTCCAGAAGGGTTTACAGGCGGTTCCTACCTCTGCTTTACTGCAGGTTGGTATGGGGCGTATTGACCTGCTGAAGGGAGATGCTGCTGCCGCTAAAGCCAAATTTGAAGGTGCCAGCACTGCCACACAGGGCCGCGACGGAGATGTTGCGCGTGCTATTGCCGATGCCAACACCGAAATCAAAGGTGGCGACCGTGCATATGCACTCACTGTAATGGAAAAACTCCTGAACAATGAGGGCCGTAAGAAAAAAGAACAATACACGCCAACTGCAGCCGACTATATTGAACTGGGAGATGCTTACCGCTTCCTGGGTGGTGAAAACGGTGGTAAAGCCATCACTACTTATGAGAAAGCACTGGAGCTTGATCCTAACAACGCTGAAGCAGTAATGAAGCAGGGTTTGGTGAACTATAACGCCAGGCTGAAAGCTGAAGCAGTGGCCGATTATACCAAAGCTACCAACATGGACCCTAAATATGGCCCGGCTTTGTATGAACTGTTCCTGTTCTATACTACTCCTAAGAAAGATCAGCTTTCCTGGGAAAATGCAGCACAATACCTGGAAAAATACATGGCGGTAGCCGATCCTGCTGATAAAACCAAGAATGAGCTGCTGGCAGCTTCTATCTCTTTCTTCAAGAAAGATTATGACGGCGCTATCAGCAAAGGTCAGGCAGCATTGGCAGGCGCCAGCGATGCCTATAAGAACCAGTTGGTACTGCTGATCGGTGACTCTTACCTCCAGAAAGGTGATTCCCTGAATGCGCAGAAAACAATGGATGCTTATGCGCAGCAGGTTGGAGAAAGCAAACTGGATTCTGCAGATTACAAACTGTTGTCAGCCATCTACATGAAGCTGAAATCTTCTGATTCTGCTACCCAGGAAGGTTACACCAACAAAGCGCTGGGTTACCTGGAAAAATATGCTAACTCAATCACTGCAAAAGATCCTGAAACATTCCTCCAGATCGCCGATCAGCTGAAAGCAGCTAAAAAATATACTGCTGCTGCAGAATGGTATGAAAAAGCGAATGCACTTAGCGTTGCAAATAAGGAACAATTACAGGCAATCGACTACTTTAACGTAGGTATTAACTACTACTATGGCGCTGTAACCGCAAAACCAATTGACACTGTTCTCCTCGCCAAAGCAGATTCCGCTTTCCAGAAGGTAATCGAAGTAAAACCAGATCTGGGAACTGGTTACTACTGGAGAGGTCAGAGCAATTTTGCGAAAGATCAACAGGCACAGGCTGGTGTTGCAAAGCCTTTCTATGACAAATACATAGAAATGTCTGAAGGAGATCCTGCCAAAAACAGGAGCACCCTGATCAATGCTTACACTTATGAGCTGTTATACTACTACTTTAAGGAGGATAAAGCCAATGTTAAGGTTTATGCAGATAAACTGACTGCTATCGATCCTAATAACATTTCTGTTAAGCAGATCACCGAAAACATGGCCGCCCGCGAAAAACCAGCCGCTAAGCCAGCTGCTAAGCAGGGCCAGAACAAGAAATAAGCATTATTTGCATATAATTGCTAAAAAACCTCCTGTACTCACAGGAGGTTTTTTAGTTTCCGTTTGGTGAAAAAAGATAATATTTTAACTCTTAATAGATTTGATAATTGGTCAACTTACAGTATTTTTGCGCATTCGGACACTGTTTTTATCGGGAAGCTTATGTATACAGAAACTGTATTTTTGTCAGCAACGACTACTCCTTTTAGCTATTTCCCTATAGTACTGCAATTAATTGCTGCTTTAGGTTTCGTTGGGATCACGATGTTAGCTACTCACTTTTTAGGTCCTAAACGCAAAACCAGCGACAAGCTTATTAACTTTGAAAGTGGTATCGAGCAAAAGGGCAATGCCCGTCAGCCGGTGGCCATCAAGTACTTTCTGACCGCTATTCTTTTCGTGTTATTTGATGTGGAAGTAATCTTTTTCTACCCTTATGCGGTTAATTTCAGGGAATTGGGATGGGAAGGCTTTACCGCTGTGCTGATGTTTGTAGGCTTCTTTTTATGTGGATTTATCTACATTACAAAGAAGGGTGCACTGAAATGGGAAGATTAATTAACTCTTTAAATTAAAACCAATGGCTCGTCCGGTTCAATATAATAACAAGGTGAAGATGGTGGAAATCCCCGAGGGATATTCCGGTGAAGGGTTTTATGCCACCTCTTTTGACAAGGTGATAGGTTTGGCGCGTAAAAACTCTATCTGGCCTTTACCATTTGCTACCTCCTGCTGTGGTATCGAATTTATGGCTACCATGGCCGCTACTTACGATATGGCCCGTTTTGGGGCTGAACGTATGGCCTTTACGCCGCGCCAGTGCGATTTGCTGATGGTAATGGGCACCATTTCCAAAAAAATGGGACCTATTGTACGCCAGGTGTACCTGCAAATGGCAGAACCACGCTGGGTAATGGCCGTGGGCGCCTGCGCTTCCAGCGGTGGTATATTTGATACCTATTCTGTATTACAGGGGATCGACCAGGTGATTCCGGTAGATGTGTATGTGCCGGGATGCCCTCCAAGACCAGAAGGTATCATCGATGGCTTCATGAAAATACAAGCCCTGGTAGGCCAGGAAAGTCTGCGCCGCCGTAACTCCGACAGGTATAAAGAACTGATGGAGTCTTACGGGATCAAGTAAGCAGAGGGGAATGGTTAATTGTAAATCGTAAATTTCAAATTGTTAATGTCTTTAACAAACGAACGCATACAGCAACGCCTGACGGAGAAGTTTGGAGATGTGCTAACCGGCTTTGAAGAGCCGTTTGGGCTGCTTACCCTCACCGCACAGAAAGATTATAACCTGAAAGTAATGCAATTCCTGTTTGATGATGAGGAATTGCGTTTTCGTTTTTTAACGGATATCACTGCTGTGCATTATCCCGAACGGAAGAACGAAGAACTGGCAGTAGTATATCACCTGCATAACCTGCAGGATAATATCAGGCTCCGTCTGAAAGTTTTTGCACCCGTAGCCAAACCAGACGTTTTTACAGCAACCAAACTGTATGAATCTGCCAACTGGATGGAAAGGGAAACTTACGATTTCTTCGGGATCAACTTTGTAGGGCATCCTAACCTGATCCGTGTACTGAATGTAGACGAAATGACCTATTTCCCCATGAGAAAGGAATTTCCGCTGGAAGACTCCATGCGCATCGATAAAGATGATGAGATGTTTGGAAGGGGAGGAAATCTTTAATACAACGAGGTTATGTTAGATCAAAAACAACATATAAAACTGCCGGAAGGCTCTATAGAAAAAGATACGCAAACGCTTAACCTGGGCCCTACACACCCGGCTACGCATGGCGTATTTCAAAACATTCTGGAAATCGATGGCGAACGTATCGTAAGCGCTGTTTCTACCGTAGGGTATATTCACCGCGCATTTGAGAAAATTGCAGAACGCCGCCCTTATTACCAGATCACACCACTCACAGACCGCCTGAACTATTGCTCAGCCCCCATCAATAATATGGGCTGGCTGCTCACAGTAGAAAAGCTCCTCGGCATTGAAACGCCTAAAAGAGTGGATTACCTCCGCGTAATCATCATGGAGCTGGCCCGTATAGCCGATCACCTGATCTGTAGCTCCGTAATGGGAGTAGATACCGGTGCATTAACCGGTTTCGTATACGTGATGACCTACCGCGAACTGATCTACGAAATTTACGAAGAGATCTGCGGGTCCCGCCTTACCACCAACATCGGCCGTATTGGCGGATTTGAAAGGAATTTCACACCGGCTGCCTTTGCAAAAATAGAACGCTTCCTGAACGAATATCCCGCTGTGCTGAAAGAGTTTGAAACCCTGCTTACCCGTAACCGTATTTTTATGGAACGTACACAGGGTGTAGGTGCTATCTCCGCAGAAAGAGCGCTCAGCTACGGCTTTACCGGTCCTAACCTGCGCGCTGCCGGTGTGGACTATGATGTACGCGTGGCCAATCCATACAGCTCTTATCAGGATTTCGACTTTTCTATACCGGTAGGTACTACCGGCGACAGCTACGACCGTTTCCAGGTGCGTAATGCCGAAATGTGGGAAAGCATCAGCATTATCCGCCAGGCGATGGATAAACTGAAAAGCCTGCCGGCAGATGTATACCACGCAGATGTACCTGCTTATTACCTGCCTGAAAAACAGGATGTTTATACAAAAATGGAGGCGCTCATCTATCACTTTAAAATAGTGATGGGAGAAGCAGATATACTTCCCGGTGAAGTGTACAACGCAGTGGAAGGCGCAAATGGGGAACTTGGTTTTTACCTGATCAGCGATGGTGGCCGCAGCCCTTACCGGTTGCACTTCCGCCGTCCCTGCTTCATTTACTACCAGGCTTACGCCGAACTGGTACAAGGCTCTATGCTGAGCGATGCGATCGTTTGTATGAGTAGCCTGAACCTGATTGCAGGTGAACTGGATGCGTAGTTGCGCTATTGAATATTTCGAAGATTAAAGCTGAATAAAAAAATGGCTGTGGTTCAATTTTCTGAAGAGAAACTGAATAAAGTAAAAGAAATCATTGCACGCTACCCGGAAGGAAAGCAGAAAAGTGCGTTGATACCGGTGTTGCACCTGGCTCAGGAAGCATTTGGTGGATGGCTGAGTGCAGAAACAATGGACTACGTTGCTACTTTACTGCAACTGAAATCAATTGAAGTGTATGAAGTAGCTACCTTCTACAGCATGTTTAACCTGAAACCCGTAGGCGCCTATTTATTTGAGGTATGCCAAACAGGTCCATGCATGGTAAGTGGCTCCGATCAGATCATTGATTACATTAAAAGCAAGCTGGGTATCGGCGTAGGTGAAACTACCGCCGATGGGCTGTTTACCCTTAAAACGGTAGAATGCCTCGGCGCCTGCGGTTATGCTCCCATGATGCAATTGGGCAAACATTACAGGGAACACCTTACGCCGGCCAAAGTAGATGAAATCATTGCGGAATGCAGGTCTAAAGCAAACGCGAACTGATGCATCCTAAAAACAACATGATCGTGCGTGCAAAGGAAATGTATCAGCGCCACAAATTATTAATAGCGGAAGCTATACTGCTGATGTTGTTACTCACAGCACTGTGGCGGATCGATAACTGGCTTGTTTCCGTTATTTGTGGTGTCAGCGCAGGACTCCTGTTCTACAGGCTGGCAGAACGCATTTCGCAACACGGCATACGTAAGGCATAAAAGATATACACAAATCTGGTAATGACGCCGGAAATACCGGTAACATTACACCATAAGGAAGACAATGGGACGCAAATTACTGTTAGATAAAGCACATATTGAAGGCATCCGGTACTTTGATACCTACCGGAGCAACGGCGGTTATGCTGCAGCTGAAAAAGCGCTGAAAACCCTGGGACCGGACGGCGTACTGGATGAAGTGAAGAAGAGCGGCCTTAGAGGTCGTGGCGGCGCGGGGTTCCCTACCGGCCTGAAATGGAGTTTCATCGCCAAACCGGAAGGCGTGCCACGCTACCTGGTTTGCAATGCCGATGAATCGGAACCAGGTACGTTCAAAGACCGCTACCTCATGGAATTCATTCCCCACCTCCTCATTGAAGGATTACTGATCTCCAGCTTTGCCCTCGGCGCTAACAGTTGCTATATCTACATCCGCGGCGAGTACGCCTGGATCCCGGATATCCTGGAACAGGCCATTGCAGAAGCAAAAAATAAAGGCTGGCTGGGAAAAAATATCCAGGGCAGTGGTTTTGATCTTGAAATATATGTACAACGCGGCGCCGGCGCCTATATCTGCGGTGAAGAAACAGCCCTGATAGAATCCCTGGAAGGCAAACGCGGTAACCCACGTATTAAACCGCCATTCCCCGCGGTGAAAGGCCTGTGGCAGTCGCCTACCGTGGTAAACAACGTGGAAACACTGGCTGCAGTAGTGCCTATTATCAATATTGGCGGCGACGAATATATTAAATACGGCACCGGCAAATCTACAGGTACCAAGCTTATCTCTGCCTGCGGTAATATCAACAAACCCGGTGTTTATGAAATCGAAATGAATATCTCCGTAGAGGAATTCATCTACTCTGATGAATATTGCGGAGGTATCAAAAATAATAAAAGGCTGAAAGCCTGTATCCCCGGCGGTTCTTCCGTACCGGTATTACCCGCTAACCTGCTGCTGAAAACTGCAAAAGGCGAAACCCGGATGATGACCTATGAAAGCCTTGCCGACGGCGGGTTTGCAACAGGATCTATGTTGGGCTCCGGCGGATTTATTGTAATGGACGAAGACCAGTGTATTGTTCGCAACACCCTTACCTTCGCACGCTTTTATCACCATGAAAGCTGCGGCCAGTGCAGCCCTTGCCGTGAAGGCACCGGATGGATGAAGAAAGTGCTGCACAACATCGAGTATGGTAAAGGCAAAATGAGCGACATCGATTTACTGTGGGATATCCAGCGTAAAATAGAAGGAAACACGATCTGCCCGCTTGGCGATGCAGCAGCATGGCCGGTAGCAGCAGCCATCCGTCACTTCCGTGATGAATTTGAATGGCATGTGGCAAATCCCGAAGAATCACAGACCCGTAACTTCGGCCTGGCCCATTACGCAGATCCGTTGCCGGTACCAACACCAGCAGCGGTATAACGGGTATGTATCTACTGAAAAAAAGAATCTATATATAACAAACGTTGCTCCCCGCGAGCACAAAAGATATTAAGATGGCGGAGGAAATAAAATTATTTAAGGTTAAGATCGATAACATCTCTGTAGAGGTGGAACCCGGTACAACCATACTGAATGCGGCCCGGAAGATAGGAGGAGAAGTAGTGCCGCCGGCCATGTGTTACTATTCCAAACTGCAGGGCAGCGGCGGTAAATGCCGTACCTGCCTGGTAAAAGTATCCAAAGGCTCCGATGCCGATCCGCGCCCCATGCCTAAACTGGTGGCCAGCTGCCGTACTACCGTAATGGATGGTATGGAAGTGGCCAACATCACTTCCCCGGAAGTACTGGATGCACGTAAGGGCGTGGTGGAATTCCTGCTGCTCAATCACCCGCTGGACTGCCCGGTTTGTGATCAGGCGGGAGAGTGCCACCTGCAGGACCTGAGCTACGAGCACGGCGCCGACAGCACCCGTTACGAGTTCAAACGCAGAACATTTGATAAAGTGGATCTCGGCGATCATATCAAACTGCATATGACACGCTGTATCCTTTGCTACCGTTGTGTATACACTGCCGATCAGCTCACAGAAAAACGCGAACATGGTATCCTGGGCCGTGGCGATGCTTCCGAAATCAGCACCTACATCTCCCAGTCGCTCGATAACGACTTTATCGGTAACGTCATCGACGTTTGCCCGGTAGGCGCGTTGACCGATCAAACCTTCCGCTTTAAAAACCGTGTATGGTTCCTGAAACCGGTAGATGCGCACCGTAACTGCGAAAATCCGAAATGCTGCGGTAAAACCGTATTGTGGATGCGTGGCGATGAGATATTCCGCGTAACTGCCCGTAAAGATAAATACGGGGAAGTGGAAGATTTTATCTGCGATACCTGCCGCTTCGATAAGAAAGATGCAAAAGACTGGATCATTGAAGGTCCGCGCAAAATAGAACGTAACAGCGTTATTTCCCAGGGTCACTACGTAAATACCGTAAAACCTAAAGATCCGCTGGTGGAAGTACTGGATGGAAGACAACCACGGTTGTTATTTGATATCCACTCTGAAAGCAAGGTAAACAGGCCTGATATCGAACTGTCGAAGATCGACGGCCCTGCTCACTCTGATGATTTTAAGAAGTAACAATCGTAATTACGTGTAAGTATGACCTTATTAAGCATAGATTGGTTTTTTATAATTGAAAAAGTGCTCCTGATATCGGGAGTGCTGGTACTTTCACTGGTAGTGGCCATGTATTCTACCTGGGGCGAAAGAAAGGTAGCTGCCTGGATCCAGGACCGCTTAGGCCCTAACCGCGCAGGTTTCATGGGATTGCTGCAACCGCTGGCGGATGGTGGTAAACTCTTCTTTAAAGAAGAAATCATTCCCACCAATTCCAACCGCTTTCTCTTTATACTGGGTCCCTCCATCGCTATGCTGGTAGCCTGTATGACCAGCGCCGTGATTCCCTGGGGCGATTCGCTGGTAATTGCCGGCCGCACTGTTTCCCTGCAGATCGCGGATGTGAACATCGGGATACTCTTCATCTTCGGCGTAGTGAGTATGGGCGTATATGGTATTATGATAGGCGGTTGGGCATCCAATAATAAATACTCCCTGCTGGCCTCTGTACGCGCAGCTTCGCAGATCATTTCCTACGAACTGCCAATGGGACTGGCACTGATCGCATTACTGATGCTCACCGGTTCCCTGAGCCTGAAAGATATTGTAGAGCAACAGCGTCATGGTTTATGGAACGTGGTGTACCAGCCATTAGGATTTTTTATCTTCCTGGTATGCGCTTTTGCAGAATGTAACCGCGCTCCGTTCGATTTACCGGAAGCCGAAAACGAACTGAATGGTGGTTATCACCTGGAATACTCTTCCATGAAACTCGGTTTCTTCCTGTTTGCGGAATATATCAACATGTTCATCAGCTCCGCGCTCATCTCCACTATGTATTTTGGAGGCTACGCCTTCCCTTACATGGATAAACTGGGCCTGGATCCGAACATGGTGACTATCCTCGGGTTCCTGGCATTGTTTGTAAAAACACTGTTGTTCATTTTCTTCTTTATGTGGGTACGCTGGACGGTTCCAAGATTCCGTTACGACCAGCTGATGCGCCTGGGATGGAAGGTGATGATCCCGCTGGCACTGGTAAATATGTTGATCACCGGCGCCCTTGTATTGGCCCGTCAACACTAATTATTATCTGATCAAATACACACAGAACGTGTGGATTAAATAAAGCATTCATTATGCAAGCATTAACTAACAGGGCAAAAGCAGTAGACCGCCGGCCAATGACATTGGCCGAGAAGATGTACATCCCTGCTATTGCCAAAGGTATGGGTATCACTTTTAAGCACCTTTTTCAGAAGAAAGCGACTGTTAGCTTTCCTGAAAAAAAGCGTGATTTCAGCCCCGTATTCCGCGGGTTACATGTGCTGAACCGGGATGAGGAAGGACGCGAAAGATGCACCGCCTGCGGATTGTGCGCAGTGGCCTGTCCTGCTGAAGCTATTACCATGGAAGCAGCAGAAAGAAAAGAAGGGGAAGAGCACCTATACAGGGAAGAGAAGTATGCAGCGAAATATGAGATCAATATGCTCCGTTGCATTTTCTGTGGTTTTTGTGAAGAAGCTTGTCCGAAAGATGCTGTTTATATGTCTGAAACATTTGCCCCGGCAAACTATCAGCGTAAAGGCTTTATCTATGGAAAAGATGATCTGCTGATTCCTCATCCGAAAGAAGGCAAATAATATTATTCACAGCGCACATTTAGCTAAAAATACAATAGTCAAACATAGCAGAGATGGGAATGAGTATACAACAAATAATTTTCATGGTGCTGTCGGTCGTAGCGCTGGTATCAGCGTTGGGCGTGGTATTGAGTAAAAATCCTGTAACGAGCGTGTTGTGCCTGATCGTAACATTCTTTACCATAGCGGGGCACTACATCATGATGAATGCCCAGTTCCTGGCAGTAGTACATATCATTGTATATGCGGGGGCTATCATGGTATTGTTCCTGTATGTACTGATGCTCATGAACCTGAATGCTGAACTGGAGCCCCAGAAACGGAACTGGCTGAAATATGCCGGCGCTATCAGCGGCGGTGCATTACTGGTGGTACTGGTAGCTGCATTGCGCGATGCCAGCATGCCGGCCCTGAGCACAAATGCTACTGATATCGGGTTGATCAAAAACCTCGGTATGATCCTGTTCAAACAATATGTGGTGCCGTTTGAGGTGAGCAGTATCCTGTTCCTCAGTGCAATGATCGGCGCCGTGGTAATCGGTAAAAAAGAATAGCCATACGGATTGATGATCCGTAATTTCTAACTCGTAATTTATTTTATGCCTGTTCAATATTACATATTCCTGAGTATCGCCTTGTTTTGTATAGGTGTGATGGGTGTTCTGATGCGCAGAAATGCGATTATTATTTTTATGTGCATAGAGCTGATGCTGAATGCAGTGAACCTGCTGATGGTATCATTTTCCAAGATGTGGGCAGATGCAGGCAGGGTTGATGCCGGTTCTGCACAACTCTTCGTATTCTTTATAATGGTGGTAGCGGCTGCGGAAGTAGCGGTTGGACTGGCTATCATTACAATGGTGTACAGAAACACACACTCAGTAGATATTAACATTCTTAACAGGCTGAAAAATTAATAATTCTGCTTTCTCAATTATTAAATTTTTCGACGTCGTAAATAGAATTGATAAATGATTAATCTTGTTTGGCTGGTACCATTTTTACCATTATTGGGTTTCCTGGTGAATGGATTGGGACGCAGATTTTTATCCAAGTCCCTGGTAGGATTTGTTGGCAGCGGCGCCGTACTGGCGTCCTTTGTGATTAGCTTATTAATATTTCTGGAAGTTAAAGCCCCGGGATTTTCTGCACAAACAGTACACCTGTTTGATTTCATATCTGTAGGCTCCCTGCAGATTCCTTTCGCTTTCCAGGTAGACCAGTTAAGTGCCCTGTTCCTGCTGGTGATCACCGGCGTTGGTACACTGATCCATATCTACTCTACTTCTTACATGCACGAGGAGAGCGATGAGAGCTTCGCAAGATATTTCGCTTATCTCAACCTGTTCGTCTTTTCCATGTTAATACTGGTGCTGGGCGCCAACTACGTGATGATGTTCATAGGCTGGGAAGGTGTTGGTCTTTGTTCTTATCTCCTCATCGGTTTCTGGTTTAAAAATACCAGCTATAACAACGCTGCTAAAAAAGCATTCGTGATGAACCGCATCGGCGACCTTGGTTTCCTGATCGCCATCTTCTTTATGATCATGCAGTTTGGAACAGTTACTTTTCCGGAAGTATTTGCCAAAGCAGCGCCACTGGGTATGAACAACGGCATTATCACTGCTATTGCCATGCTGATGTTTGTAGGTGCAATGGGTAAATCTGCACAGATTCCTTTATACACCTGGTTGCCGGATGCAATGGCCGGTCCTACGCCGGTATCTGCCCTGATCCACGCCGCTACAATGGTTACTGCGGGTATCTACATGATTGCACGCAGCAACGTGATCTATACCCTGGCGCCGCATATCCAGACGGTGATCGCGGTTATTGGTCTTGCTACTGCCTTGTTTGCAGCTTCTATTGCACTAAAGCAGAATGATATTAAGAAAGTGCTGGCTTATTCCACCGTGAGCCAGTTAGGTTATATGTTCCTTGCCCTGGGTGTGGGCGCTTACGGAGCTGCCGTGTTTCACGTAATGACACACGCTTTCTTCAAAGCCCTTCTGTTCCTCGGTTCCGGTTCCGTGATCCACGCAATGGGCGGTGAACAGGATATCAGGAAAATGGGCGGACTCAGAAAATTTATGCCTACCACTGCCTGGACATTCTTTGTAGGATGCCTGGCCATTGCAGGTATTCCCGGTTTCTCTGGCTTCTTCTCCAAAGATGAGATCCTGGCAGAAGCGTTTGCCAACAACCCCGTTCTATATGTACTGGGGCTGATAGGTGCGCTGATGACAGCTTTCTATATGTTCCGTTTATATTATATCACCTTCAGCGGTAAATTCCGTGGCACGCACGAACAGGAGCATCACCTGCATGAAAGCCCCGCTGCCATTACCATTCCATTGGTGATCCTGGCGGTACTTTCCGTAATTGGCGGTTATGTTGGTTTACCGGAAGTTTTTGGAACAAAGAATATGCTGGCAGAATACCTGGCGCCGGTGTTTGCACCGTCTGCGCCTTTTGCTGTGGAACATCACTTGTCGCACAACACAGAATGGTTGCTGATGGGCGTGAGCAGTGTACTGGTGATTGTATTTATCCTGCTGGCACGGCAGAAATTCACGAAGTTTGAAGATGCAGGTCAGGAAAGCACTGGTTTGGCAAAAGTGCTCGAAAACAAATGGTATATAGATGAACTGTATGATACTATTATCGTAAAACCATTGTATGAATTGTCCCGTTTCTTCCGCGATGTTGTGGAAAAAGCAGGTATCGACAAACTGGTAAACGGTGTAGGCCGCGGCGTACAATGGGGTGGTCAGCAGATCCGCCTGGTACAGAACGGACAGGTAGGTTTTTACATCTTTGCGATGGTCATCGGTATGATCTTATTATTTGTGATCGGATTCTTATTATAAACCAATAGCAGAAGTTACAAGCGCAGATAAATTATGTTGACAGTTTTATTAATATTGATTCCTTTCATAGCGGGCCTTATTGCATTTGGTCTGAAGGGATCCGGGCCAAAAGTGCTGGGCATGATCTCATCGCTGGCAACAGTGGTGATAGCAATTGGATCGTGGTGCCGCTTTCGTACTGCTCCCGACAGCCTGAACTTTGTTGCCAACTGGATTCCGCAGCTGGGGAGTCAGTTCCATGTTGGATTAGATGGAATGGGTGTGATGCTTTGCTTACTTACAGCGATTGCTTCCCTGCTTGTTTTCATTACTATTTATAACCGCAACTACGAAAAGGCGAATGTCTTTTATGGTTTGATGTTATTATCGCAGGCCGGCTTAACCGGTGTATTCACCGCTTTTGATGCCCTGCAGTTTTACATATTCTGGGAACTGGCCCTGATACCTGTTTATTTCCTCTGCTCTTTGTGGGGTGGTGAAAAACGGATCGCCGTTACCTTTAAATTCTTTGTGTACACTTTCCTGGGCTCGCTGCTGATGCTGATAGGTATTATCTACCTTTATTCGCAAACCCCGGATCACTCTTTCAGCTGGGCTTCCTTCACCTCCATGCAGGTGAACCCGGAAGACCAGAAATGGCTGTTCTGGCTGTTCTTCGTGGCTTTTGCCATTAAGATGCCGGTATTTCCGTTTCACACCTGGCAGCCCGATACCTACGAGCAATCGCCCACCCCTGTAACTATGATCCTTTCCGGTGTAATGGTGAAAATGGGTTTGTTTGGCGTGATCCGCTGGCTGCTGCCGGTATTGCCGCAGGGTGCTGCTATGTGGTCTGATGTGGCTATTGTACTCTGTATCATCGGCATTATCTACGCTTCCTGCATCGCCATGGTGCAAAACGACCTGAAACGGTTAATCGCTTATTCTTCCATCGCCCACATCGGTTTGATGTGCGCAGCTATTTTCGCCAATAACGAACAAAGTCTCCAGGGGATCATGGTACAGATGTTTAACCATGGTATCAATATCATCGGCTTGTGGATCATCGTGGAAGTAATCCAGAACCGCCTGGGTATTAAGAACCTGGACCAGATGGGTGGCATGGCGCAGAAAGCGCCGCGGATGGCTATTTTCCTCGTTATTATCAGTTTGGCTAACATCGGTTTACCACTCACCAACGGTTTCATTGGGGAGTTCCTGATGTTCAGCGGGTTGTTCCAATATAATCACTGGTTTATGGCATTTGCCGGGTTAGGTATCATCCTTTCTGCTGTATATACCCTGGGTATGATTCAGAAGGTGATATTTGGCGAGGGAAATGAACTGACCGCCACTACTACAGATCTGCAGCCGGGTGAAACACTGGCTCTGAGCCTGGTAGTGATCATGATCATAGTGCTGGGCGTTTATCCCAAACCTATGCTGGACCTGGTGAGCGGCACATCTGAAGTGGTAAGTAAATTATTCTGATCTTCAGCTGTCAGCTGAATACCGGAATGGAAAAATTTGTAACGGGGTTTTGTAACGCAAAAATATGAATGCACTAATTTCTACTGCTTTATCGGGCGTTGTACTGATGTTTGTTGGTTTATTTGTACGCAATAAGCAGCATATTAAATTTTTTGCCATCGCGGCCATCCTCATAGCATTTATTGCTAACCTGGCGCAATATCCGGCTGTAGAGCATGGCGGGTATATCATGTATGGCATGATTGAAGTGACCAAATTTGGTGTGTTGTTCAATGCTGTAGCATTGGGTGCCACCTTGCTATATTTCCTGTTATCAGGCAGTGAGTTTGAAAAGGTAGGAGAGCATGTGGCCGATTATTTCGCCCTGATATTTTTTATACTGGCGGGTATTTCGCTGGCCACCTCATTCAGTAACCTGCTCATGTTGTTCCTGGCGATTGAAATTATGTCTATCCCGCAGTATATCCTCGCGGGGGCTGATAAGAAAAGCCTGAAAAGTAATGAAGCTTCCCTGAAGTATTTCCTGATGGGCTCTTTCTCTACCGGTATCCTGCTCATGGGTATTACCCTGATTTATGGCGCTGCCGGCACTTTCGATATTTCGGGGTTAGGACTGGGCGCGGAAAGCGTACATCCGTTGGCGTTATGCGGTATCATCCTGATGGTATTTGCACTTGCTTTTAAGGTATCTGCGGTTCCATTCCATTTCTGGACACCGGATGTATATGATGGTTCTCCCACTGTGTTCACTTCTTTTATGTCTACCGTTGTAAAAGCAGGTGGATTTGTGGCTTTTCTGCGGATGTTCCACAGCAGCTTTGCCGGCGGTAACATCAGCGAACACTGGACACTGATCCTTTCCATTATCACTGCTGCTACCCTTGTACTTGGTAACTTCAGCGCAGTATTCCAGCAAAGTGTGAAACGCATGCTGGCTTATTCCAGTATCGCACAGGCAGGCTTTATGTTGTTTGCCATAGTGGCAATGAACAACAGGGGCGCAGAAGGAATTATCCTTTACGCTGCTGCCTACAGCATTGCCACCATTGGTGTGTTTGCAGTGCTGATGAAGCTGAAAGACTACACCTTCGAAGGGTTCAACGGCCTGGCCCGCAAACAGCCTTTACTGGCCGGAGCGGTGGCAGTGTTCCTGTTTTCCCTGGCAGGTATCCCGGTAACCGCCGGTTTCTTTGCCAAATACTTTGTTTTATCTGCAGCTATTGAGCACGGTCATATTCTATGGCTGGTGCTTATCGCGGTATTGTGCGCTGCCATCAGCGTATACTATTATTTCCGCGTGATCATCGCCATGTATTTTAAACAGGGCGAACCGGAAGTAGAAGCTGTTTCCGGTGGCTTTAAAGCAGCCCTGGTGCTGGCTATAGCCCTGGTACTGGTATTGGGCCTGTTCCCTAACCTGTTATTATGCTGGCTGTAAAAGCTGTTAGCTTATAAATTAACCGGGAAGACCGAAGCGATTTAAATGATCCGCTTCGGTCTTCTCTTTTATACAACACGCCGTTCATCCCAAATTGAATGGATTAAATAGGTATATTACGTTAACTTTATAGGTAACCCGTTATTATGCAATCAAGAGATATTTTTTCCCTGGCATACCGTTCTGTAACCAGCAACAAGTTGCGCACAGGCCTTACTGTGTCTATCATTGCATTGGGTATCACGGTACTTGTAGGGATCCTTACGGCAATCGACAGCATGAAGAGCAGTATCTACAGCAGTTTTGCAAGTATGGGCGCCAACAGTTTCTCTATCCGTAACCGCGGGATGCAGGTGCATATCGGGGATGACGACAGGAAGGCTTCTAAAGGGAACAAGAATATAAAAAAGGTCAAAAAATCCAACAGCAATAAAATTATCCGTTACCAGGAAGCCGTGGCATTCCGCGACCGTTATACGTTTCCTGCTACTGTTAGTGTGTCTTTCCAGGCTACCGGTATTGCCACCGTTTACAAGGATGATAAGAAAACCAATCCCAATGTACAGGTAATAGGAGGTGATGAGCACTATCTCCAGATCTCCAATTATGAAATTTCACAGGGAAGGGATTTTAACCAGCTGGATGTACAATCCGGAAGAAATGTAGCGATACTGGGAGTTGATGTGGCGGAAAAACTCTTTGGCAAGCAATTAAAGAATATAGTGAATAGTACCATCCGGGTGGGGGATATCCGCTACCGGGTAATAGGTGTACTGGCGTCTAAGGGTAGCAGTAAAATGATGAGTGCAGATAACGTGGTGATCACCACGGTGAATAATACCCGCAGGGTATTTAACCGCCCCAATGCCAGTTACCAGATCGCAGTGGCCGTGAAAGATATTAAGCAGATGGATGCCGCCCAGGGGGAAGCCATTGGGCTTTTCCGCATTATACGGGGATTGAATATCAATGAAGAAGATAATTTTGAGATCAGCAAGAGCGATAGTATTGCAGAAATGCTCTTTTCCAGTTTGGGTAAGGTAAACCTCTTTGCTATTGTGATAGCTTTTATTACACTGTTTGGTTCTGCTATCGGGCTGATGAATATAATGCTGGTGTCTGTAGCGGAAAGAACGCGTGAAATAGGCGTTACCAAAGCACTGGGAGCTACTAGTCATGTGGTACGCACCCAGTTCCTGTATGAGTCCATTATTATCAGTGTGATGGGGGGACTGATCGGGGTATTTGTGGGAATGCTGCTGGGAAATATCGTTTCCGCCTTATTAGAATCTTCCTTTATTGTGCCCTGGTTCTGGATCTTTGTGGGGGTATCTATCTGTGCTGCAGTAGGGCTCGTTTCCGGTTTATACCCTGCCTATAAGGCTTCCAAATTAGATCCTATCATTGCCTTGAGATACGAATAATATTTTATTATCTTGTTGTTTTCCATGTTCATGTAAAACAACAGCTGTATGCCCTTATTAATTGTTATTGCGGCCATTCTTTTGCTGGTAATACTGGTTGCCTGGTGGCGTTTAAATACTTTCCTCTCTTTCCTTATAGTGTCTTTGCTGATGGGGCTTGCGTTGCATATGAACGTAACAGACATCACGCAGTCTATTCAAACCGGTATCGGTAAAACACTTGGCTCCCTGATTGTTGTCATTGTTTTCGGCAGTATGCTTGGAAAGCTGGTGGCAGAAAGTGGCGCGGGGCAAAAGATTGCCGGCGGTTTGATGAACCTGTTCGGGCCAAAGTATGTGCAATGGTCGCTGATGCTTACGGGTTTTATAGTAGGCATCCCTTTATTTTATAACATAGGGTTTGTATTAATGGTGCCCCTGATCTTTACAGTAGCGGCACGTACAAAATTGCCGGTAGTGTACCTGGGCATCCCCATGTTGGCGTCTCTGTCAGTTACACATGGGTATTTACCGCCGCATCCTTCTCCCACTGCTTTGATACAGCAGTTCCATGCAAATATGGGGCTTACTTTGTTATATGGCTTTATAGTGGCTGTTCCTGCTATCATCCTGGCAGGACCGGCGTTTTCACGTTTTCTGAAGCACTATACCAATCCCCCGGGGCAAATGTTTGTAGCGCCTCCCATTCCTGAAGAGCAGTTACCAGGCATGTTTGTAAGTCTTTTTGCCGCGTTGCTGCCGGTATTTTTGCTGGCCATTACCGCTATAATGAAATTATGGATACCTGCAGATACATTCTTTTTCAGGTTGGCTAACTGGCTGGGAGAGCCATTGATAGTGATGTTGCTGGCAGTACTTAACGGCATGTATTTACTGGGGTTGAGAAGAGGCATGCCCGCAAAAAAAGTAATGGTGGTAATGGATGATGCCGTACGCGATGTAGCCGTTATTATCCTGGTAATAGGAGGCTCCGGTGCGCTTACGCAATTGCTGCACGACAGTAAGGTTAGCAGTTACATTGCAGCCACATTGCAGAATATGCACCTGCACCCGTTAATACTTGCCTGGGGAATAGCCGCCATCATCAGGGTGTGCATTGGATCTGCAACAGTGGCAGGCCTCACCACTGCGGGAATTGTTGCGCCAATGATAGCTGCTTCCGGTGTAAATGCCAACCTGATGGTATTGGCTACCGGCGCGGGCAGCCTGATGTTTTCACATGTAAATGACGCCGGTTTCTGGATGTTCAAGGAATACTTTAACTTAACTGTAAAAGATACGATCAAAACCTGGTCGGTAATGGAAACCATTGTGTCGGTAACCGGATTGATAGGATGCCTGATCTTAAGCTTGTTCGTATAACTTCAAAGAATACACGTAGTTAAAAAAATATTTCTTATGGAATGGTACCGGCTTACAAATATAGCGCAGGTTGATTCTCCGGCGATTGTTATTTATGAAGACAGGATAAAGGAGAATATATCATTGTTAAAAACAATGATCGACGACGTACAACGTTTACGCATACACGTAAAAACGAGTAAGATCGCCGAAGTGGTGCAGCTGATCATGGAAGCAGGAATAACAAAGTTCAAATTTGCCACCATTGCGGAAGGAGAAATGCTGGGGATGATAAATGCAAAGGACGCATTAATGGCATATCAACCGGTAGGACCAAAGATAGTACGTTTACTGGAGCTGGTGCAGAAGTATCCGCAAACTGCGTTTTCATGTGTTACAGATAACGTTGATGCCGCGCTGGCTATCAGTACGGTTTTCTCCGCGCAGGGCCGTCGTTTGCCGGTGTACCTGGATCTGAATGTCGGGATGAACCGGACTGGTATTAAACCCGGGCGGGAAGCGCTGGAACTGTACAAATACCTGGATACATTACCAGGTGTGGTACCGGTAGGGCTGCATGCCTACGACGGTCACCTGCATGATACGGATATGGATATACGAAGGGAGCGCTGCGATGCAGCATATGCACCCGTTGCCGAATTGGCGGAATCTATTGTAAATAATGGTTTCCCACAACCGGAAATTGTTGCCGGCGGCACGCCTACTTTTCCGGTGCATGCGGCAAGAAAAGGTGTTACCTGTAGCCCCGGTACTTTTGTTTTCTGGGATGCGGGTTACGCGGCGCACCTTCCGGAGCAAGCCTTTAAATGGGCTGCACTGGTGATCAGCCGTGTGATTTCAGTGATTGATGATGAGCATATCTGTATTGACCTTGGTCATAAATCGGTGGCAGCAGAGAACCCTCAACCGCGGGTACAATTCCTGAATGCACCGGAGGCCATACCTGTATCACAAAGTGAAGAGCACCTGGTATTGAAGGTGGAGAATGCTGCCTTATACCCGGTAGGTACCGTGTTTTATGGGGTGCCAAAACATATTTGTCCCACGGTGGCATTATATGAAAAAGCCTACGTAGCTGCGCATAACGCGGTAATGGCGAACTGGCGCGTAATAGCGCGCGACAGGCAAATTATCATCTGAAGAAAACACAAACGAAAAAGCTATTTAAAGGAATTTTAAATAGCTTTTTTGTTTAGTAATATAATTGCGATAAAACGTTTGTATCATCAAAGGTTTTGGGCTTTAATCCCAGGAACTCTGTGTATTGTGAAAGGGTGAGCAGTGGTTTCAGTTTTGCATGTAATCCATTCTGCATACTGTTCATCTTGGTGGTATATGCTTTCAGGTTGCTTTGCTGTAAGGGTTGGATATTGACTTTTTGCCGCAGGTAATTGGTCACTATATTGAGCAACCGTGGTTTCTGTGCATCTGTCAGCATCAGTGATTTATCCAGTTTACTGACAATGGAGCTGGCAGTACCTTCTATATTCATGGTGGGCGCCTGGAATGCCGTAGTGATGGATGAAGGCGTAGCAAAAGCCGTATAGCAACAAGCCAGTGCCATTAATAAACCAACGGTGAACAGTTTTTTCATGAGGCGTGGATTTGATGTTGTTGATCTCTCTAAATATACTGAATACTGTTATTGCATCACCATTTTTACATAGCGTATTTGTGTATTTCCTTCTTCATCGATAGTAATGTATTCAGACAGAACGGTTTTGTTATTGATCCAGTGTACAAGGCCGGGGCCCCAGTCGTCAATACTGGCTTCTCCCACTGCTTTTATGTCGTTACCATTTACTGAAAACAGTTGAAACCCATTCGGGTCAAAGGCGGCTACCAGGTCCATTGACGCGGTGAGGATATATTTTTTATCCGGTGAAATTGCAGGGGCAGACCAGGTCACCATGGAATCGCCATTCAGGACATTCACCAGCTCGAAGGCGCTGCCTTCATAGTACGAAACAAAAAAGCCTTTTCTTTTAATTGAAGGATAGTTGCCGGCATAGGTGTAACCTATATAATCCTCCCCATCGCTGTTATTATTGGCCATGATCCTTTGTTTTCCATTTTCCAGCCGGATGGTCAGTTTATTACCTTCTCTTTTCACAAGGGTATCTTTTGCCAGCACATCTGTTTCGTTGGAATCAACAGGTGCCAGCGGAAACTTATCGAAATCTGCTTTTTCGATAAAGTATACGAAGAAAGTTTTATTACCCAGCTGAACAGTATCGTCAGGAGTATTATTAATGGCAGGAGGTGTGGAATCGTTGGCAGCGGTGCTGGTTTTATCTGCTGTTTTGCTTTTGCAGCTCAATATTAGTATTGTGCATACACACAGCAGAAACCATAACTTATTCATCATCTTTTTGTTGCGTTTGAGTATACAAATGTAAGTAATTAGAATTTCGAAAGAGGCTCAGCGGGAGAGTCTTTCTCCATCTGCTTTGGTTAAAGTAAAAAAGAAAAGATACCCGGTAAGGGCACCGCTTAAAAAGCCCGCCAGGTGCGCGGCATTATCCACACCTTGTGAAACTGCGGCGGCAATTATATTCAGCGCTATAAATAAGCCGATGTAAGCCAGGAATGCCTTCCGTATCTCGCCAGGGAAGAGAGGAGTGGTTAGCAGCGCCAGGAATACGCCGTAAATACCAAAAATAGCTCCCGATGCACCCACACCTACTGCGCTTTTATGATACCAGATGCTGACATAGTCGGATATTAATCCTGTGATCACATAGGCCAGGCCATAACGGAAACTGCGTAATACCGGTTCCAGGAATATGCCGCCAATAAATAGTCCCAGCATATTTGTAAAAAGATGTACAAGCCCCGCATGGAGGAACATACTGGTAAACAGCCGCCAATACTGATGTTGCCCGATGGTAAGTGACCAGTAATTGGCACCGGCATGCAGCAGATGGGCTCCATCCCCCCACCATATATCCATTCCTGTTAGTATGGTGTAAAAAAACACCAGTGCGTTTATGCCGATCAGCGCCAGCGTAACCGGCATCGCCTTTAATCGGTCTGTGATTTTCATCTCCTAAAAGTTAATGAAAAAACACCAATTACGCACTATTCATATTGATATTGAAGAGCAAAATGATTATCGCTTCCAAGTTTCGTAAAACCTTCGCTGTGTAAATGTACCCATGCGCCTGCAGGATACTGCCGGCCCCCATTGTAATAGTAGGCATACTGAACAGTGGTGGAGCGTTCGTATTCCAGCAAATGCTCCTGGCAGCGGGTCTTTTCTTTTTCAGTGATCTTTACAAGAAAAGGATTGCGCGCATTCAGGTGTAAAAAAGCATCCGACAGATCACCCTGTGGAGAGGGATTTACTACAGGCGCTACTGCATGGCTGAGCAGCAACTGGTTTACCAGCGGGTGCAATGGATTAATGGAATCGTCACATTCGTACTTCGCGGTTCTTAAAGTGATGAGGGTATCTTCTTTTTTACCGGCGAAACTATCTATGCAGATGTCTTTTCGGACAGGATGCTCCGAATCATAATTCCAGCTCACCGCCTGGGTGGAATCGGAATACTTCATGGCGGCGGGTACGCCGTTCTTCCAACGTATATTCGCCACGCGCAGGAGGCGTTCGCGGGCGTCAAAATACTCTACTGTGGCAATATTGCCATCATTATCCCAGGAAGTTACCCTGGCGCGTTCTTTTACTTCGGTGATATTATTTTCCCGGTTGAATAGTATCATCCCGGTGATCCGGTGTGAGCGATCATAGGAAAAAGTACTGATGCTGGTATCGTCCTGTTGCCGGTGATGAACCAGTTCGGCCAGATTGCCTTGCTGGTCGTAACGGAAGATATACTGGGGGATATTATCGCCCTGGATACTGATGGCGGTAAGCCGGGGAAGCCCCGGGCGATGATTCCTTGTACTGCAGGCAGAAGCCGTAACAATGATAATAAAGAAGCAAATAATATTTCTCATACTCATGGCGGAATATGGTATGAAAATACTAATAAGATTTGAGTTTTTGGAGGGTGGAGCTGCTGAGGTTACAGAAGGGGGAAATGATGCGTATTCTCCAAAAAAAATCCCCGGCTGATTCAGCCAGGGATTCTCTTTTTTCCAACAGGTTGGAATATTACTCAGCAACCACTTCAAATTCCAGTTCGGTTTCGTTGCCTTTACCGAAATCGAGGCGTGCTTTGTATGTACCCAGTTCTTTTACATCATCCAGGATGTGGATGCGGCGACGGTCAATTTCATAACCTTTCTGTTCTTTAATTGCACGGGCAATCTGAACACCGGTTACGCTACCGAAGATCTTACCGGAAGTACCGGTTTTAGCGCCAATTTTAACAGGAGAAGCTTTCAGTACTTCAACTACTTTCGCAATTTCAGCCAGCAGTTTCTCTTCTTTCACTTTCTGCACTTTCAGGCGTTCCTGCAGTTGCTTCATGTTAGAAGGACTCGCTTCTACCGCAAATTTCTGGGGAATCAGGAAGTTCCTGGCGTAACCATTTTTTACGTTAACCAGTTCATTCTTCTGACCCAGGTTATCTACGTCTTGTATTAAGATAATTTGCATAACTTCTTACTTTAAAAGGTCAGTAACATAAGGCAATAAAGCCATTTGACGAGCTTTCTTAATAGCCTGGGCTACTTTACGCTGAAATTTCAGGGAGTTACCCGTAATACGACGTGGCAACATCTTGCCCTGGTCGTTCAAAAATTTCTTCAAAAACTCCGCGTCTTTGTAATCTACGTACTTGATGCCCAACTTCTTGAAACGGCAATATTTCTTCTGACGTTTCTCAGTTTTTACGGCTGTTAAGTACTTGATTTCTTGTTTAGGTTTAACTGCCATAATTTTAAGCTTCAGTGGTTTTAGATTCAGCATTCACGCCATGTCTTTTGCGACCGTTGTAAGCAACAGCGTGCTTATCCAGTGCAGTAATCATGTGACGTAATACATTTTCATCGCGATTCAGCTGGATTTTCAGCTTCTCATTGAGGTCGGATGGCGCATTGTATTCCAGAACAACATACATTCCTGTAGTTTTTTTCCGGATAGGATACGCCAGTGATCTTAATCCCCAGGGATTTTCGTGCGTGATTTCGCCGCCGTTATCTTTAATGATATCAGCGAACTTCTTTTGGGCGGCTTTGTAGTCGTCCTCAGAAAGCACAGGGGTAAAGATCACCATCAATTCGTAGTTCATAATTCCCTGTTTTAAATGGTTTAATTAAAAAATTAGGACCGCAAAGATACAGAACTATTCCTTATTTCCACGCAGGAACGGCCGATTTCCCTAAATATCTTGTCTTTTATCAAGAATAATGCGTAATTGGTTGATAACCAAATGTAAGAAGCCGTCCGGTTTCACGGAACGGCTTCTTTTTGCATGGTTTTTTCAAAAAAAGCTTAACGGTTAATGAGAATCTTTGTTACCTGCACCTGCTCGCCGGACTGTATCCTCAGGAAATAGATACCCGATGGCAGCTGGTCAACAGCTATGGTCCTGTAGTTCCGGCCTTTAATCAGCGCGGTTCTGCCCTGGTAGCGAACCCGGCCCTGTACATCTATCAGCGTCACGCTGGCATCGCCGCTGCGGGGCCAGTCGAGCCAATACTGCAACTGTTGCCCAAATATGCACCATAACAATTTCAGCCAGGAATCCCGGCCGGTAACCAATACCATTTTAACCGGACTGTACCTTACAGTGCTATCCAGGCCGGTTATTTTTAAACGGTAGGCAGAAAATCCGGGCCATGGCCGCTCATCATAGGAAATATAATCAGATCTTTCAACACTGCTGCCCTGCGCCATCACTGTATCCACCGGCTCATAGGTCCGGAGGTTCCGGGAACGCTCTACCACAAAATTACTGCTGTTGATTTCATAAGGAGTATGCCAGCTAACCAGCACTTTGCCCCCGTCGGCCTTTGCATCAAAGTTTTCTACCGGTAACGGGTTGGCTAAAATACCCAGGTTATAGCGGCTCAATACGGGGTAATGATCTGTGGTAGTAGTACCGTAACTGCTTACCAGCCCGGCCACTTGGGTTTGGATCCGTGCAGATGCCGGTAAATACGCAACGCCCACTTCGTTGGAACTGATCACATTATCTATCACCGATGCATAACTTACCGTAGAACGCTGGCCGGATAAGCTTAACGGCAGGGTCAGTGGCCGGTAATTAATGCTGTCGCGGATAAAGTCGATATAAGAAGTGGTGGTATCCGGCAATAATTCTGTCGTAATTGTTTTGGACAGATCATCATTAAAATCTCCCAGCATAATAAGGTTACTGTACGGATATTGCAGATCCAGTGTGTCTTTCAATTCCTTTAGCCCGTCTTTACGCCTGTTCCAGGAGGCAATCTTTTCCGGCTTGGTACCTGTATTGGCCTTGGCATGTAACAAAATGAACCGGATCCGGGCGGAATCATTACCCAGTTTCGCGGTAGCTTCCATTTCGTAAGGGAACCTGCCGGACGACCAGTTATAGTAAGCGTTACTGCTACCACCCTGTCGTAATATACCATAGGTGCTGATCTTCCTGATGACAGCGGTTTTATATACAAATGCCAGTTTCTGCGCTGCTACGTAATCAACGTCTGTGGTGCTATCGGCATAGGAGCCAAAATCAGATAATACATAGTTGTATCCTGGTAACTGGCTTACCACTGCGCGGAAACGGGCAGTATCCACCACTTCAGCCAATGCAAAAATGTCCGCATCCAGCTTTTTAAGGATAGTGGTTACATTGGCCTGCTGCAAACTGTCGTTGGCCGGGTTCTGAGCAGGGCTTCCAAACCATTCTATATTCCAGTTAACCACTTTCAGTGACCGTAATGAAGTGCCGCTGAGGGCAACAGAACGGCCAGCGAACCCGGTGGAATTAAATGTGAGGTTACCGCTGTAAGCCTGGTCAGCAGCTGTGGGCGCGAACTTCACCCATACTTCTTCCGGACCTTCGGTCAATGTTGCAGCGGTAAAAGTTAACTGGCTGCCGTAACTACCGCTACTGTCTGCCGATACTTTGAAACCGGCGGGGGCGGTGATTTTCAGATCTCCGGTAAAATCATTGGCCCAGAAGCTGACGCGTTGCGCTTCTGATGTTTGTCCTGATTTGACATAATCAAAATCAATGGCGGCGGGGCTGTTGTTCAGGCTGGGCGCCGGCGCTGCGGTGGTATCTGTAAGACTGAAATCATCAATGGTCCATCGTGCGGCCTGCACAGCCGGGCCTGAAGTATAAACAAAGGCAATATAAACTGCAGATTGCTTGTAGGCAGCGAGATTAATACCGGAAGACAAGGTCCACACATCGCTGGCAGCTTCAGGGAAACGGCCGTTCAGTGTTGTCCATGTAGCGTTGCGGGGATCGCCGCTGCCGGAGTAATTGGTAGAAACACGCAGG
Organism: Chitinophaga polysaccharea; assembly: GCF_902150045.1. GTDB lineage: Bacteria > Bacteroidota > Bacteroidia > Chitinophagales > Chitinophagaceae > Chitinophaga > Chitinophaga polysaccharea_A. Next base: position 1,394,393 of record NZ_CABFVU010000001.1, on the reverse strand, counting down.
CTGAGTGCCGGTCCGGCAAACGCAGTTCGGCTGGAGAATTGCAGCAGCGGAAACTGCATTCCTGTAAGATCGAATGCAGGAGATATCAGCCAGTCTTCATTTTCAACCGCACCTCCGCTGTAACCGTTTATCTGTACACCATTGGTGTTTTGCTGTCCGAAATTGGTACAGCCCCAGAACTGTGCACCAGTCACACTATATTGAGTAAAACCTCCGCTCAGCTGGCTACTGCCAACCGGCGTACAGTCGTTGAAGTTATAGCTCAGCTCCTGGTTCCCTGTAGTAAAATGCCATTGTGTGGTATCTGTGATCCCGGCAAAGTCGTTATCCGACAGGTCCTTCACGATCCCGCTATCCAGTGTAATATAATAATGATGGTGGGGTTGCAGGATATGCTTCAGTGTAAGCGTGTTATTATTGATAATAACTGCGCTGCCGGTTACCGGGAAGCTATCTGTTATCCCGCTGTTGCTGTTGTGCAACCTGATATACCCGTTGCCTGCTTTTATATTTTCGCTGAAAGTAATTTCGGGAGATATAACAGGCGATACATCTACAGCTGAATTAGCCGGTTCCAGGGAGCTGATTACCGGCGGAGTGGTATCCCGGCCACTTCCCGATGCAGCTATATTGTCAACCGCAAATCCCGGCCTGGAGCCGGCACCGCTGATCTGACGGTTCACCCAGCGCAGTTGTACTATTGCCTGGTTACTGCATTCCGGCGGCAGTGTTATCAGCACGTTCACCAGATGTTGAGGTACGGTAACACCGGAACCCGTTTGCTGGATAGTGTCGTTCTGGTAAGTAGTTTCACCAATACTTGTGAAGGTACCGGCAATGCCTATACGATATTGTACCACTACCTCATTGATCCTGGTGTTGGAATTGCCATCGTAAGGATTCCTGATGGTCATAACGTCGTAGGCTAAACGCACATTTTGCTGACCGCTGGTATTAAGGGATAGTACCAGTGAATTGTCGGCGCTGCCACTGTTTAAGAATCCCAGTTTGCCGGCATAATTATAAACACCATTGGCGGTAGAGGACGCACTGCCGCTTATCAGCGGCTTGTCCGAAGCAGGGGCAGCCGTATTAAAACTACCCGATGGGCTGCCGCTCAGCAGCCATCCCTGCCATCCTGCGGGATATACCGTAGCAGACGAGGGCAAGGCATCGAAATTCTGTTCATAAGGCAAGGGCTGCGCCGCCGGATTGGTTTGGGCGCCCGCATTGCCGCAAACAAGAGAAGCAATAAGTAATAAAGAAAGTAGAGGTTTTTCCATAGTAATTTTTGAAAAATGGGGAATCAGATTTCGGTATAATAAATCTACTGAATAAACCGTTGCCCTGGATTTTTCAGATATGATTATTTTGTTAATTTGAAGGAAATGTAACATGGCCCTTTTTTTACATTTGTTTTGAAGCTGCCCTTTTTACAGCATTTCTAACCGGAGATAACCAATCCGGGCCGGATATTTCCCATCCTGTTTGCATTTTATGGTTTTGAGAGGGGTTACTTGCCATCTTGTCAGCCTTAGTCCTGCTGGCATACACTTTGGAAAAGGTCTGTAAAAAAATCAGATAATCAATGCAAAAAGGTGCAATACGTGTTCAGACAGAGAACATCTTTCCGATTATAAAAAAGTTCCTGTATTCAGATCATGAAATTTTTATCCGCGAACTGGTAAGTAACGCCGTGGATGCTACCCAGAAATTGAAAACCCTGGCCAGTGTGGGAGAATTCAAAGGAGAGCTGGGCGACATTGCTATTGATGTAAGAGTAGATAAGGAAAAGAAAACCATTACTATTGCAGATCACGGTATCGGTATGACTGCTGAGGAAGTGGATAAATACATTAACCAGGTAGCCTTCTCAGGTGCGGAAGAATTTCTGAAAAAATATAAAGGACAGGAGAACGGCACTAATATCATCGGGCATTTTGGACTTGGATTTTATTCATCGTTTATGGTGAGCAGCCAGGTGGAAATCTTCTCAAAATCATGGAAGGAAGAAGCGCCTGCCGTACGTTGGGAATGCGATGGAAGCCCCGAGTATGAACTGGAAGAGATCAGCAAGACCGACAGGGGAACAGAAATTGTAATGCACATCAATGAAGAAAGTGAAGAGTTCCTGGAAGATGGACGTATTCGTACCATTCTCGAAAAGTTCTGTAAGTTCCTGCCTGTTCCTGTTACCTTTGAAGGCACACAGATCAATAATACTACTCCGGCCTGGACAAAGAAGCCAAGCGAATTAACTACAGAAGATTACCAGAATTTCTACAAAGAATTATACCCGTTTGCGGAACCTCCTTTATTCTGGATCCACCTGAACGTCGACTATCCGTTTAATCTCACCGGTATCCTTTATTTTCCGAAGATCAATAAGAGTTATGAAATGCAGAAAGATAAGATCAATCTGTATTCCAACCAGGTGTATGTAACAGATGAAGTGAAGGACATTGTTCCGGAATTCCTGATGCTGCTGCATGGTGTGATCGATAGCCCGGATATTCCGCTGAACGTTAGCCGCAGTTACCTGCAGGGCGATCCTAATGTGAAAAAGATCAACGCGCATATCACAAAGAAAGTAGCGGATAAACTGGATGAGATATTCCGTAACGACCGTGCTTCCTTTGAAGAAAAATGGGATTCCATCGGCCTGTTTGTCAAGTATGGTATGATGACCGACGACAAGTTCATGGAAAAGGCCAATAAATTCCTTATCATGGAAGATGTGGATGGTGGTAAATTCTATACGCAGGAAGAATACCGCACCGCCACCGCAGCACTGCAAACCAATAAGGAAAAGAAACTGGTGATATTGTATGCTACTAACCCGGTACAGCAGGACAGCTATGTACAGGCAGCAAAAAATAAAGGATTTAAAGTAGTGAAGATGGAAACGTTGGTGGATGCGGCATTCATCAACAACATGGAAATGAAATGGGAGAATATTTCCTTTACCCGTGTAGATGCAGATATTGCTGATAACCTGATCGATAAAGAAGAGAACACGACTACCGTATTATCTGCTGAACAGGAAAGTACATTGAAGGAGCTGTTTGGTAACCAGGTAACGCAACCCAATATTAAGGTAGAAATGAAAGGGCTCAGCGCTGAAGCACAACCGGTAATTGTAACCCGTCCTGAGCTGATGCGTCGTATGAAAGATATGGCGGCTATGGGCGGTGGCGGAATGAACTGGTATGCAAATATGCCCGATGAAATAAATATGACCATCAATGCAAACCATCCGGTTTATACACAAATCCTGAAAGAAAATGACAACGCGTTGCAGCAGAAGCAGATAAAGAATCTGGCGGACCTGGCATTATTATCGCAGAATTTACTGACGGGCGCGGATCTCACTGCATTTGTGAACAGAAGCGTGGAATTGATGGGCGAAAAAAAGTAATAACACTACACAATAAATAAATTGACAGTATTTATTCTTTTTAGTTTTTATTTGTAGCGGGATGCCCATCTGAATAAAGAAACTGAAGGAAGAAAATATTGTAAAAACCTGTCCTCCGGCTCATGCCGGGGGACTTTTAGTTTGTAGTAGTTATATGAAAAAAAGAGCAATTAAAATTTTGTGCCATGTCTTTGTGCTGAGTGCGCTCGCACTTTTCTCCTGTTCAAAAACTGAAACGGCTAACCCGGTACAGGTTAATCCGCCGGGAGACACCATACCGGTTAATCCACCGCCGGCAGCCGGAGATACGTTCCCTCCACAGCAAACAGGTATCACTGTGCGAAAGATAGACACCAAAGGCGGGAATATCAGCAATTATGTGCTTTATATCCCTGATGGTTATAATGAGAAGAAAGATTATAAATGGCCCATCGTGATTTTTCTTCATGGAGTGGGGGAAATGGGGAATAATATTGATGTGATAAAACAGGCGGGACTGGTAAAAGTAGCAGCAGGGAAACCGTTTGTGATCATAGCGCCGCAATGCCTCAGCGGTTGGTGGAACCCGCAATATCTGGATATCTTATATAAGGAAGTGGTTAATAAATATCATGTGGATCCTATGAGGGTATATCTTACCGGGTTGAGTATGGGTGGTTATGGGACCTGGGACTGGAGCTCCGCACATCCTGAAAAATTTGCCGCCATTGTTCCTATCAGCGGTGGGGGAGATATAAACCGGATGAAGAATCTGAAAACTATGCCTATATGGGTTTTCCATTCGGCAGATGATCCTACTGTAAATGTGGAGAATTCACGTACCCTGGTGCAGCAGTTGAGGGCCCTGGGGAATAATGTGCAGTATACAGAATATCCAACCGGCGGGCATGATGCCTGGACAAGAGCATATGCTAACAAGGATCTTTACACCTGGTTGCTGAAGCAGCATAAATAAACGAAAGAAGCTGTCTCATAAATATTGAGGCAGCTTCTTTCGTTTATAATAATATTTCCGTCAATTTGATTTGAAAATTAAAAACCAAGGGTTCGCCAGCCATTTTAAGCAGCCTTCTTACGAAGATTATGTGCTAATGCTAATAATCCGGCTTCAATACTCACTTTGTCCAGCCCTCGCATCATAAATCGCTTAAATAGGTGATTATGCTTGATATTAGCAAAAACAGGTTCGGTGTCATGGCATCTTTGCTTACGTTTTTCGATGCCCCGCTTGGTTTTCAGCCTTTTTTCTGCTCGCCGTTTTAAGCGGTTTAAATTGTGATTTACCTCGATTATTCGATTCCCTTTTTGCCCATGGCAATCACTCCGTAATGGACATCCATTACATTTTCCAGCTTTATACCTGGTGATGGTTTGCTTAAAGCCAGCCTTAGTAAGATGCTGGTGACTACCAATATTTTTCATCGTTTTCCCAGACGGACAGATATATTTGTCTTTTTCCTGATCATAGGTAAGTTTATCTGTCCTATATGGGTTTTTATTCCGGCTATTTCCATGTTGATCACGGTCAAAATGATTATACTTTACATAGGCCGTAATACGTTTTTTTTCAAGCCATTCGTAGTTTTGTTCACTTCCGTATCCTGCATCAGCCGTGATATTGGAAGGCATTTTCCCATACTGGCGTCTAAATATATTCAGATGCCCCTGCAGGGTATTGGTATCAGTGGTATTCTGATGAAGACTGTAATTGACAATGTATTGGTTATTAGTGCTTATCTGTAGGTTATATGCTGGTTTTAATTGTCCGTTTTTCATATGATCTTCCTTCATTCGCATAAAAGTGGCATCTTCATCTGTTTTGCTATAGCTGCTTCTGTCATCCCCCATTATGTTTTCCTGTTCGGCATAACGCGCTAGTGCAGAAGGCCAATTTTTCTTAGCATAGTTTAATCTCTGCCTTATTTTTTTATCTATTGGTTTGTCTTTTAATGCCTCATTTATCGTGGCTATTGTTTGCTCAATTTTTTCACTGGCAATTTTATCAAAGCCCGATGGATCGTGATCGTCATCTAACTCGGCAGCAGCAATAGATTGAGCGTATTGCCATAATTCATTCAGCTGCTGCTGCATTTTTGCCTTGTTGTTTTTTATGGAATTGCCCCATACAAAAGTGTATCTGTTTGCATTGGCTTCTATTTTTGTGCCGTCGGTGTAAAGTTCTTTCAAACTCAAAACTCCTTCTTCACATAATAGTAATACTACCTGCGTAAAGATAGGTTGCAAGGTTTTTTGAAGACGTTGGCCCCGGAATCGGTTAATTGTATTGTGATCGGGCTTACTCATGCCACTTAACCACATAAAGTTGATATTCTGATGAAGGGCTTCCTCTATCTTGCGACTACTATATATATTATTTATATATGCAAAAACCAGTACCTTCAGCAACATTCGGGGATGATAGTTACTTGCCCCTCCTGGTTTATACTGCTGCATTAACTGCCCAATGTCTACTTTGTCCAGAATATCGCTGACTACCCGTACAGGGTGATTTTGAGCCACCAGCTCACTTAAATCAGGAGGTAGGAGCATTCCCTGATACTGGTGATTGCTCTTAAAGGACACTACTAATGATTTTCCTCTTGCCATAAATTAAAAATAGGCAATCATTTTGGCTGCAAATACCCCAAAATCAAAATATTTATCAACCACCAACGTGGATAAATGGACCCTAATTAGTAAATAAAAAAAGGCTGCATCATTTATTTATGATACAGCCTCTTTTTAAGGATTTATGACGGAATGTTACTGTCTGTCCAGAAACTTCCATGACCGGTAGATTAGATTCTGCTTTCTGGATGCCTCCGCGACGGTGGCAAAAAACATATTGATTACCGGGGGGCCTAGGTAGTTAGATGCCGGATTAAAAAAGGTGACCATGATTTTTCTATCACTTGGTGCCCAAATTTTAAAATCCGCGCCGTTACTGCCTAATAAACCCCTGATTCCTCCATCCCCTAACATTCCAGTCTGTTCGTATACCTCATTAATAATGCCTTCCACTTTAACAGAAGTACCGGGTTCTGGAAATATTGAGATCTTTACCAGTTGTTTACGTTCATCTACACCTAAGTATATCGACCTGGGATTAAATGATTTTCCGTTGCCCCATATCACAAGGTCATCGTCAATGTACCGATACCAGGATTGTGCGTCGGGAGCAGGAATAAAATATTCAGCGTCACTTTTACCAAATGGTGCTACTGATCCCAGGCTGCTTAAATCAGACCCTAGCCGGAGTTTCCCTATTCCTAAGTTGTGGAATGCTAGCATTGATATGCTCCTTTTAATTTTCACAATATAAATCATTACTGCCATATCTAACAGTCACGTCCATAGAATTTCAGAGGCCTCCATTTCGTTGGATCCAGCCTGGTAAACGGGTTTAAGATCAGCCATAAAAGCCTTCTGATCTTTACTGGCTACATATTTTAGAGAATTACGAATCTGGTGAACTACACAGCTTTGGACTTCCGTTTTAGGATAAATGCTAGAAATAGCCTCTGCAAAGCCTTTCAGGTTATCGATACAAGCTATCAATATATCAGAAACGCCACGTTGTTGTAAATTACTTAATACACCCAGCCAGAAGTTGGCCCCTTCACTTTCTGATACATACATACCCAGCAGATCCTTACGGCCTTCAGGGTTAATACCTAAAATATTGTATACACAGCGGTTCACTACCTTACCTTCATCCTTAACCTTATAATACATGGCATCCAGCCAGACAATGCAGTAGACCTGCTCCAGTGGCCTGTTTTGCCAGTCCTTTACCAGCGGTATAACCTTATCTGTAATGGTTGATAGAGTACTGGCTGATATATCTGTATCATACATATCTTTTATGTGAGCTGAAATATCACGAAAGCTCATGCCATGGCCGTACATGCCAATTATTTTATGCTCCAGACTCTCAGTCAGAATAGTTTCCCTTTTTTTAACTATTGAGGGCTCGAAAGTGGTGGTGCGATCACGGGGAGTCTCAAGATCTATTGTCCCTTCTGCGGTTTTGAGACGTTTTGAGGTGCGCCCGTTTTTACGATTGCCGTTATCCCGCTTTTCATCATCCAAATGTTCCTCCAGCTCTCCTTCCATAGCCGCTTCCAGGAACTCTTTGAGGAGAGGGGCAAACGCGCCATCCTTACCAAATAAGGATTTACCAGAACGAAACTGTTCTAAAGCCTTCTTCTTTAAGGCATCGTAGTTGAAGTTCTCTTTGCTCATAAAAAATAAACTGTATTAAAGGTCTGAAATTATTTTTAACCTTTGACACAGTTCATTTTACAGTCTCATATTTGAGACAGCTTCTTCCTTTTATCAATTATTTGAAGAGGTTCTGATATCAATCACTTTTAACTGGAGGGAGGTTTGTCCGTTCCATTCATTTTCATCGAGAGTAAATACCATATCAAACGGTTTTTTTCCTGCCATTAAGGGGAATTTATCTGCCATATAAAAGCCGATCCCCGACATAGTTGGACCATATCTTCCCTGTTTTACAGAAAATTTGATATGGTCATCTTTTACAATCTTCGAATAGCCGTTATCCACCAGGTTCCTGGCAAGAAAAACAGGACGGAGGTTTTCCGGTCCCAATGGCTCAAATTGCCGGAGAATATTATAAAATGCAGGTGTGATCTCCTGGAACTGGATTTCGGTATCAATTACAATTTCCGGTACCAGCTGATCCGGGTGGATGGTTCGTGCCACCACTTCTTCGAAACGTTCCTGGAATGCTTTTACATTTTCCGTTTTAAGTGTCATCCCTGCTGCGTAAAAATGCCCTCCATAGTTTTCAAGGAGATCTTTACACTGGTGAATTGCCTCATAAACGTTGAAGCCCATTACAGAACGGGCGGATCCTGCAACCTTATCATTCGATTGGGTTAGGATAATGGTGGGACGGTAATAGTACTTATCGATCAGCCGGGAAGCCACAATGCCTACCACGCCTTTGTGCCAGTGTGCCTGGTAAAGCACGGTTGATTTCCTGCGGGCAATGTCTGCATCATTTTGTAGCAGTACAATTGCTTCCTGGGTAATGGTGCTGTCAATTTCTTTCCTGTCGAAATTATCCGAATGAAGCACAGCTGCAATGGCAGCGGCTTTCTCCACATCATTTTCGATAAAGAGATTAACTGCTTTCCGGGCATCATCCATTCTGCCGGCAGCGTTTACACGCGGTGCGATAACAAATACCAGGTTGGCAATAGTTAATTTTTCTTTCAGTGCGCTGAGGGTGATCAGTGCTTTAATACCGGGTAGCGGATCTTCATTTACTTTTACAAGACCATGAAAGGCCAGTATCCTGTTTTCCCCGGTCATTGGAACAATGTCGGCTGCAATACTGGTAGCAACCAGGTCCAGGAATTTATTGGCTTCCGATTGGGGAAGGCCTCTTTTTTGTGCAAAAGCAGAAATCAGTTTGTAACCAATCCCGCATCCGCTAAGTTCTTTATAGGGATAGGGGCAGTCGTGCTGCTTCGGGTTCAGGATGGCCACAGCAGGAGGCAGTACAGCATCGGGCAAATGGTGATCACAGATGATAAAGTCGATGCCCCATTCTTTTGCCATGCTGATATGTTCCACCGATTTGATGCCACAGTCGAGCGCAATGATCAGGCTGAAATCATTGTCCCTGGCATATTCAATACCCTGCATGGAAATACCGTATCCCTCGCGGTAACGATGTGGAATATAAAATTCAATATTGGTGTAGAGCTTTTGCAGAAAGGCGTATACAGTGGCAACTGCGGTGGTGCCGTCTACATCATAATCTCCATAGACCAATATTTTTTCGTGCTGGAAAAAAGCCAGTTCAATTCTGGAAATGGCTTTATCCATATCTTTCATCTGCCAGGGATCATGAAGGTCTTCCAGTGTAGGGCGGAAAAATTGCCGGGCAGCCTCATAGTTGGTTACATTGCGTTGCACCAGTAACCGGCATAACAACGGATGTATGCGTAATGATGACTGTAGTAACTGTTCCTGATTTGGTTGATATGCCTTTACCGTCCAGCGTTTTTGCATTATTATATTTTAAAGGCCTAAGCTTTACGCTTCTTCCGCATATTACATTATTTTTTATTCTTACTAAAATGTTCTGTCGGTTGTAAATCGCACCAGGGATTCCAACCCGTTCCTAACCGCGTTTTCAGGAAATCTATTTAAGATGGCAAGGGCTTCGTCCCGGTATTCAAACATTTTCTGCCTGGTGTAATCAATACCGCCAGATGCTTTTACCAGGCGGATCACTTCTTCCACGCGGTCTTTCTCTGTATTGTGATTTTTTACTATATTAATAATCTTTCTTCTTATTTCGGTAGAAGCGTGTTCCAGGGTATAGATCAGGGGGAGGGTCATTTTTTTTTCACGGATATCGATGCCGGTTGGTTTCCCGATTTTGGCGGAGCCGTAGTCGAACAGGTCATCCTTAATCTGGAAGGCGATGCCTACTTTTTCGCCGAAAAGGCGCATTTGTTCCGTGGTATGATCGTCGTTGCTGCTGCTCCATGCGCCTGCAGCGCAGGCGGAAGCCAGTAATGAAGCTGTTTTGCGGCGAATGATCTCGAAGTAAATATCTTCCTTAATATTAAGTTTCCTGGTTTTTTCAATCTGCAACAGCTCACCTTCACTCATTTCTTTTACGGCTTCCGATAATATCTGTAAGGTCCGGAAATCGTTGTTGTTGAGGGATAGCAGCAGCCCTTTTGACAGGAGGTAGTCGCCTACCAGAACAGCAATTTTATTTTTCCAGAGGGCATTAATAGAAAAAAGGCCGCGGCGTTCGTTGGCGTCATCCACTACATCATCGTGCACCAGCGTGGCAGTATGGAGCAGTTCCACCAGCGCCGCTGCGCGGTAAGTGCTTTCCTGGATATTATCGCTGAAAAGTTTTGCGGATAATAAAACAAACATGGGCCTGATCTGCTTTCCCTTGCGTTTTACAATATAATGCATGATCCGGTCCAGTAATGGCACATGACTTTTTACTGAATCTGCAAATTTACTTTCAAAATCCTGTAATTCTTTACCTATCAGGTGTTTAATATCGTCCATGAATTAAATAAAAAGGATTGCTAAGCTAGCTTTTATAAATCATATTTTAACATTTTGGCCTCTAATTTGTATAGTGAGTATAACATTCCTTTAACAGGAGTTAAGGAATCCTTTAACAGGAGATATACATATCCTTAACTTAACTGGATTTAAGGTATATAAATACTTTCATTTAAGCTCTAATTTTGAGGGACTTATCAATGAAAATAATATTGCAAGAAAAATTTGTATATTCATTTATGATATTTACCTTTGCTAGGTAAAAAACGGGTTATTAGTAAATTTTTAACAGTTTTTAATAAAAAAAACAATTATGGCAAGCAAAAAGTACTTATTACTGGCAGGCGCTGTGGGTTTACTATCAGCATCTACTAGTTTTGCACAGGTTCAACCAACCGGCTACGATGCTCTGGATAGCACCAAAGTGTCTAGCAAGCGTATGGTACAGCAAAATAACTTCACGAACCACCAATCAAATTTCCCGGCTAAACCGAGAGATATGTGGGAACTGGGTTTTAGTGGTGGTTTACACCTGATCAGCGGAACTGTTCCTCCTCAACCAGGTTTTGGTGGCGGTATCTCCCTGAGAAAAGCATTGGGACATACTTTCTCCCTGAGAGCTGAGTACATCGGTTCTATCGATAAGGGTCAGGACTACAAACTGCGTCCAAACATGCCTGCTGGTGGTATCAACCCATGGGCTAAGACAGCTGCTTTAAACGGCGGTATGATCGTTCCTAACTACAAATCCCAGAACCATCAACTGTCTTTGGATGTGATCGCTTCCCTGAGCAACATCCTGTTCTACAGAGCAGAACCTAAAGTTAACTGGTATTTACTGGCTGGTTACTCTATTGTAATGGCAGACGTTGACGTTGACGCATTGGATGCAAACGGAAATGGTTATGACTATTCCAGCATTAATTTCGGTGCAAAACGCAGCGATATCAGAAAACAGATCAAGAATCTGAGAGATGACAAATACGAGCAGAACGCTCCTTCTCAGGGTAACAGAGTTTCCATCGGCCGTAACGATGACAACCAGCTGCTCCGTCATGCACTGGATCTCGGTACTGGTGTGGCGTTTAAAGTTTCTAAACGTTTCAATATTGGTATTGAAGAGAAAGTTACTATGCCGTTTGACGCTTACCTGGATGGATATCCTGGTCCGGGCGGTTCTACCAAGGACTTCTATTCTTACACCAGCCTTCGTCTGAACTTCAACCTGGGTAACCCAGCTAAACGCGTACAGCCATTATGGTGGATCAACCCACTGGAATACGCTTACAGCGAGCTGAGCAACCCACGTCACATGAAGCTCCCAGCTCCGGTTCTGCCTGATGCTGATGGCGATGGCGTAACTGATCAGTTCGATCGCGAACCTAACACTCCAGCAGGTGCACCAGTTGATGTTCACGGTGTTGCTAAAGATACTGATGGTGACGGTGTTCCTGATTACAAAGACAAACAGCTGATCACTCCAACTTACTGCCAGCCAGTTGACGCTGATGGTGTTGGTAAATGCCCAGATCCAGAATGCTGCAAAAACCGTGTTGAACAATCTTGCTCTACACTGGTTCTGCCTAGCGTTTCTTTCAAAGGCTCTTCTACCAAAATTGGTAACGATCAGGAAGCTATCCTGGCTTCTGTAGCAGCTACCCTGAAATCTAACCCTTCCTGCAACGTTCTGGTAACAGGTCACGCAGGTGCTAAAGGTAAGAAAGGTGGTGTTGACCTGAGCAGCCGTCGTGTTGATTCAGTAATCGACTACCTGGCTGATAAACAAGGTATCGACCGCGGTCGTTTCATCAAACAAAACACTCCTGGTGAGTCTGGCACTGTTGACTTAGCTCCTGCTAACTAATCAGTATCACTCATTAAGATGATAACTAAAAAGTCCTCTCCCGTTTGCTCGGGAGAGGATTTTTTTTTGAAGCAAACACTCCCCTGCGAAATATTGTTGGAGTGTCAATATTTACCCCTAATTTTGGAGGCTTTTTTAATAAACTTATTATTACGTGGGAATTAACATTAACAGGGTATCCCTGGCTGGACTGGTAGTAGCTCTTGGTATTATCTACGGCGATATCGGAACATCTCCACTCTATGTTTTCAAGGCCATTGTAGGAGGGAATCCCATCAGCGACCTGTTGGTGATCGGGGGTATTTCCTGTATCATCTGGACACTTACCCTGCAAACAACCGTTAAATACGTTATCCTCACCCTCCGGGCAGATAATAAAGGGGAAGGTGGCATTTTTTCACTCTATGCGCTCGTAAGGCGCCATGCCAGGTGGACTGTTATCTTTGGGATGATCGGTGGAGCTGCCCTGCTTGCCGATGGCATTATCACCCCGCCCATTACCGTTACATCCGCCATTGAAGGTCTCAGAACCCTGGAAGTCTTTAAAGACCTGGGACAGATGACCATCGTTAAAATAGTGCTTACCATTATCACAGGGCTTTTTGTGATGCAACAGTTTGGTACCGTTTCCATTGGCCGGATGTTCGGCCCTATCATGGTACTCTGGTTCTCCATGCTGGGAATACTCGGTATTTCACATATAGCGGATGATTTGAGCATTTTCAAAGCCTTTAGCCCCCATTACGCCATTGAACTCCTGACAACTTATCCTAAAGGATTCCTGATCCTCGGGGCCGTATTTCTTTGTACAACAGGGGCGGAAGCACTTTATTCCGACCTGGGCCACTGCGGTAAAGGTAATATCCGGGTATCCTGGATCTTTGTTAAGTTATGTCTTATACTGAACTACCTCGGACAAGGTGCCTGGTTACTGACACAAAAAGGACAAATCCTGCCAAAAGATCAGAACCCTTTCTTTACCATCATGCCAGAATGGTTCATCATTTTTGGCGTATTAATAGCCACACTCGCCTCTGTAATTGCCAGCCAGGCACTCATATCAGGTTCTTTTACCCTCATCGCGGAAGCTATGCGGCTTAACCTTTGGCCCAAAATGCGGGTGAACTATCCCACTGAAATGAGGGGGCAGTTATATATACCAGGCATTAATACCATGCTGTTTGTTGGCTGCGTTTCAATTGTCCTCATCTTCCAGGAATCATCGAATATGGAAGCGGCATACGGATTATCTATTACTATTTGTATGCTCATGACTTCCTGTCTCTTTGCTTTCTATCTCTATACAAAACGGGTATGGGTAGGCTGGATACTGCTATATCTTATTGTTTATTTCACCATAGAATTCTCATTCCTGTTCGCGAACGTGATCAAATTTATGCACGGAGGTTACGTGACGGTAATAGTAGCCGGCGGCCTCTTCCTGGTGATGATAGTATGGTTTAAATCGCGTAAGATCAAAAACCGTTATGTGGAATTTGTGCGACTGGAAGATTATCTGCCCATTATCCAGGAACTGAGTAATGATACCTCTATTCCCAAATATGCTACACATCTTGTGTACATGAGCAGTGCCGATAACCCGAAGGAAATAGAGCATAAGATCATCTATTCTATTCTCAATAAAAAACCCAAAAGGGCAGACATATACTGGTTTGTGCATGTAGATGTAGTTGACGAGCCTTACCTGAGCGAATACTCTGTACAAACAATTATTCCAAATGAAGTGATACGCGTAGAGTTCCGCCTGGGTTTCAAAGTGGAACAACGCATTAATCTCATGTTCAGAATGGTAGTGGAAGATATGGTACGTAATAAAGAAGTGAATATCACCAGCCGTTATGAATCATTGAGTAAGAATAATGTAGTAGGCGATTTCCAGTTTATTGTGATGGAGAAATTCCTGTCGCACGACAATGACCTGCCTTTATACGAGAGAATGGTGATGAAGATGTATTTCTTCCTGAAAAAGATCAGTTTGTCGGAAGAAAGAGGCTTCGGGCTGGACTCCAGTTATGTAACCATCGAAAAGTACCCGCTGGTAGTAGCGCCGGTAACCAATCTGCAGTTGAAGCGGATCGTACATTAACGATAAATCCTTATCATAGAAAGCCGGGTCTTATTAAGATCCGGCTTTCCTTTTTTTATATGACCAGTTGTCCTGATAAACGGAAAAAATCCACTTTTTTTATAGATATTGGGATTTCCGGATAACAATGATGAATAACCCATCATGTAATTCCAATATCTGAAAACGCTTAAATTTAGTATGGTGAACAAATTTTTTGGCGTGCTGGTAATGCTGGCACTGCAACAAAACGTATGGGCGCAAACATCTCCTGCCGCTGGTTACAGGGACCTGCCTGATCCCAAACCCGTTAATAAAGCTTCCTGGGCGGCTGTTAATGACACCAGGCTTCACGTTGCATTCGGTACTGCGGATACCCGTTATGAAAAAAGAAATGCACCGGATAATAATGGATTAGCGCCTTCCTGGGAAACAAAAGCCTGGAAAGGTGAAAAGGTTCATACACAACTGGTGATATGGTCTGCTGCAGCACAGCCTGAAGTTAGTATCCAGGCTTCCGCCCTGAAAGACAGCAAAGGGTATACAATTGCCGCTTCTGCGATCACCACCGGCTTTGTGAGATATGTGCTCACAGATGGCCTTAACAAAGATGGCAGCGGTTGCGGGCACCGTAACCCAAAAGATTTCGATTCATCGTTGGTAGCAGATGGCATTGATATCATTAATAAAAGCACCATCGCCGCCAGTACTACTCAGCCGGTGTGGCTGAGCATCCAGGTGCCGGCAAATACACCTGCAGGCGCATACAAAGGCTCGGTGAGTGTTAAATCAGGCACTACAACAGTGAATATGCCCTTTGGAGTAACAGTGCTGGAACATACCCTGCCCGCTCCGAAAAACTGGCAGTTTCACCTCGATCTGTGGCAAAGCCCATACGCAATAGCACGTGTATACGGTGTAAAACCCTGGAGCGATGCACACTTTAAAGCCATGAAACCGTATATGAAAATGCTGGCGGATGCAGGGCAGAAAGTGATCACTACTACTATCATTTATGATCCCTGGAACAGCCAGACAGAGGACATCTATGGTACAATGGTGAAATGGACGAAGAAGAAAAATGGCAGCTGGACCTATGATTACAGCATCTTTGATAAATGGGTGCAGTTTATGATGGATCAGGGTATCCGGAAGGAAATCAACTGTTACAGCATGATTCCATGGAACCTGAAATTCTATTATTATGATGAGGCGGCAGGAAAAGATACTTTCATTGTGGCCAAGCCGGGTTCTGAAGAGTATACCGGACACTGGCAACCTATGCTGACTGATTTTGTAAAGCACCTGAAAGCAAAAGGCTGGTACAACATCACTGCTATTGCTATGGATGAAAGGCCTATGGAGGCAATGCTGGAAACTCTGAAGGTAATCCGCAGTGCGGATAAGGATTTTAAGTTATCATTGGCCGGCAGCTATCATGAGCCACTGGCCAATGAAATACATGATTACTGTATCGCGCTGAAGGAATCTTTCCCTGAAAACATTATGAAAGCACGTTTGGAGAAAGGCTTGCCTACTACCTTTTATACCTGCTGTACGGAAGGGTTTCCAAATACCTTTACATTTTCTCCTCCGGCTGAATCAGCTTTTATGGGCTGGCATGCAGCGAAGAGAGGATACAACGGTTACCTGCGCTGGGCCTTCAACTGCTGGGTAGCTGATCCGCTACACGATTCCAGGTTCCGCACTTGGGCCGCCGGGGATACTTACCTTGTTTATCCCGGCCCGAGATCTTCCATTCGTTACGAGAGACTGATTGAAGGTATACAGGATTATGAAAAGATAAGAATCCTGCGGGAAGCATTTGTAAAAAGCGGCAATTCTGCAGGGCTAAGTAAACTCAATGATCTCGTAAAACCTTTCGAGGAAGAAACGCTGAGAACCACGCCAGCGGCGGATATTTTAAAAGTGGCAAAACAAGGATTAAACGAATTATAACAGGTATAACTCATAAAAAAAATCCTCCGGGGAACCGGAGGATTTTTTTTAACACAACTAAAAAACAATCAAATGTGTTCATCAATCGGGCTTTTTCCCATCTAAAAAGGTATTGATCGTATTAATTTCTGTATGATTATTAGGTCCCTGATCACCACTCACCGTATAGTTAGAGTAGAAGTGCTCAGCAGAACCAGCGCCATTATCCAGGTTCACATTTCTGCGCAGGTAAGCCGGTACATTTTCCAGTTCCGCATTATTGTCCATGTTCTTCACGTTGAAACTGATGCTGCGTAATTTGGCTACTCTTTCCGCCTGTTTGCGTTTTTGTTCTTCCAGATCTTCATAAGCCTGCTGCATGGGCACTTCGGGAGGAGCAGGCGGTACATTTGCTGCACTTTCTTCTTCCTCTTTATACACCATTTTCATTTCAGGCGCAGGGGTACCTGGTTCCACGTAAATGTGTGAAGGCCTGTTTAAATAACCTCCTGCTGCATTACCCTGTTGTGGCTGAATAATATTTACACCAGGCTGCTGCGTATGTGCAGGCGGGACTTGTTGTACAGGCTGTTGTTGTATTGGCTGCTGCTGAACAGGCTGCTGCTGAACAGGTTGCTGCTGAACAGGTTGCTGCATCTGCTGTTGCATTTGCTGCTGTATCTGTTGCGGGTCAGGCTGTTGTGGTTGTACAGGTGGTACCTGCTGAATATTCAGCACATAGTTCTGACGTGCAGGAGCAATAGGCGCCTGTTGTTGCGGCTGCGGTGGCGTATAAGCCATCACAGGCTCAGGATGGTTCACTACAGGCTCCATCAGGCGTGGTGCCATCAGGTCTTGTGGTTCCTGGAATAAAGTGCCTTGTGCCTGTTGAACGCTCATCTTTTTTTCATCACCGTCTTTGCCCAACTGCATTACAATTTTAGGCTCTGTGCGTTCAGTATTGGCGGGAGTAATTTTTTGCTGTGTGATGGGTTTTTGTTCAAAACCGGTAGCAATAATGGTTACGCCCAGTTGCCTGTCCAGTGTTTGATCGTAACCCACACCGAGGATCACATCGCAATCTTCACCAGCCTGGCTTTGCACGTATGCCTGGATGATATCCATTTCATCGAGGGTGTGCTCAAATTCGCCTTCGGAAGAAGAGATATTGATGAGGATCCATTTGGCGCCGCGTATATCGTTATCGTTCAGCAGCGGGGAAGTCAATGCGTCTTCGATAGCCCTTTGCGCGCGGTTTTCACCTTCTGCCAGTGCAGCACCGAGGATGGCCACGCCGCCGTTACGCATAACGGTACAAACGTCGGCAAAGTCAACGTTGATCTGACCAGTGGAATTGATTACATCAGTGATACATTTAGCGGCGGTAGCCAGCACGTTATCTGCTTTTTCGAACGCGGCCTTGAACTTCAGGTCGCCGAATTTCTGACGTAATTTATCATTGGAGATAATCAGCAGGGTATCTACATACTCTTTCAGGCGGGTAACACCTTCATCAGCCTGTAGCATTCTCTTTTTTCCTTCGTAGGAAAAAGGAGTGGTAACAATACCTACGGTCAGAATACCGAGCTCCTTACATATCCGCGCGATGATAGGAGCGCCACCTGTTCCGGTGCCACCGCCCATACCGGCAGTTATGAAGGCCATTTTGGTATTTACCTCCAGTATTTTTTTGATTTCTTCAAAGGATTCTTCCGTCGCCTGTTTCCCGATTTCAGGATTTGCACCGGCGCCAAGTCCCTGTGTCAGGTGCGGTCCCAACTGTATTTTATTGGGAACAGGGCTATTGGCAATAGCTTGTGCATCGGTATTGCAAATAATGAAATTTACCCCTTCAATGCGCTGGCTATACATATGATTCACCGCATTACTTCCACCGCCACCGATACCGATGACTTTGATGATAGAAGATTTTTCCTTAGGAAGATCAAAATGTATCATGACTCTATACTTTTATGGGTTAGTACGAATAATTAATAATGAACTATTAAGAATTAAGTGCGTGTATGCTTGTATGTTATTACTATGGTTCATTTGTCCTGTCATTATTAATTATCGTTCTTAATTCTTATTATATTAAACGTTTGCTTTTTGCAACAATTGCGCCACTTACTATTAAAGTTTTGCATCTTCTTCTTCCGTGAACATATCAATGATCTTTGTTTTCATTTTGTCCAGGAAGTTTTTCAATGAGGCGTTCCTTTCTTTTGCTTTCCGGTCCTGTATTTCCTGGCTGCTTGGAACCGTTTCTTCTATCCAGTCTTCGGTTGGAGCCACCGACTGTGCAGCCTGTTCTTTTGCCAGGTAACTGGTATTAATTTTTACATAATTTTCTTCCAGTGCTTTACGATCATTTTCAAAATCGTTGTATCCTTTCAGGATGAGGCCTACGCAGGTGGCATACATGGGTTTGGTTAACTCATCTATATGGCCGCTGGCGAGGTGCTCGTTGGGGAAACCTATACGGGCGCTTGCACCGGTAGTGTATTCTGTTAACTGTATAAGATGCTTTAGCTGAGATCCGCCACCTGTAAGGATAATACCGCCGTTCAGCATTTTGTTATCCATACCGATCTGCTTGAGATGATACACCACGAAATCGAGTATTTCACTCATGCGGGCCTGGATAATATGCGCCAGGTTCTTCACGGAGATCTCTTTGGGGCTCTGGCCTCTTAATCCCGGGATCGTGATATAGGCGTTGGTTTTAGCTTCATCTGCCAGTGCATAACCGAACTGTACTTTCATCTGTTCTGCCTGTGTTTTTAATACACCCAGGCCGTTCTTGATGTCGTTGGTAATGTTTTCACCACCGTATGGAATAACTGCAGTGTGTTTCAGTATACCTTCATAAAATACTGCCAGGTCGGTGGTACCGCCACCAATATCCACAATGGCTACACCTGCCTCAAAGTCCATATCGCACATTACCGCTGCAGCAGAAGCCAGTGGCTGTAATACCAGGTCGCGGATTTTAAGACCGGATTTTTCCACGCTGCGGTTAATGTTGCGGATGGCGTTTTTATCGCCGGTAATAATATGGAAGTTGGCGCCCACCTTTACCCCGGACATACCGATAGGATAAGTGATGTTCTGCAAACTATCCACTATATATTGCTGCGGGATCACATCAATGATCTGATCGCTTGCGGGAATAACTGTTTTGTACTGATCGTTGATCAGCTGGTCAATATCTTTTTGGGATATTTCCGCATCAGTGTCATTGCGTACAATATCTCCGCGGGTTTGCAAACTTTTTATATGATGACCGGCTATACCAACATATACCTCGTTAATTTCCAGGTTAGGGTTGGATGCATAACAATTTTCGAGTGCTTGCCTGATAGCTTTAATGGTTTGGTCGATGTTCAGCACCATACCGTGCTGTACACCAAACGATGTAGCTTTTCCGAATCCCAGGATTTCCAGTTTCCCGTATTCATTCTTCCGTCCTGCAATGGCAGCAATCTTCGTAGTACCTATATCGAGTCCTACAATGATGGGAGCTTCCTGATTCATGGCGTTTTTTGTTTTTTTGATGTGTTAACAGATTTATTCCCTGGCTTATACACTGCTTTGGGTTGTTGTTTGGCCGGCGCAGCTGCTTTTTCTTTCTTCACCTTTTCTTTTTCTTTCTGCGGTTTGGCTTTTTCTTTTACTGCGTGCGCCGGTTTTGACACCGGTTTGGCAGGTTCGGTATGTACCGGCTTTACTGTTGCCGGTGCTGCCGTTGTTGAATCTTCGCTGTCCGCTATCGGCGGTTCATCTGCACCAGCCAGTTTCAAACTATCTGTTTTGATCACTGGTTGCAATGGAACAACGCCATCTTTACGGGTACACACCACTTCGTTTTCAAATGCGATGTTGATGCGTGTATAATTATTCCAGCCTACTTTGTTCAATCCTTCTTTATAAAAAGCCAGCAGTTTGGTGAATTTTTTATCTATGTCTGTACCTTCTCCGAATGCAATCACCTGGTCGCCCAGCTTAGGTATGAACTCAAACCTGCGATCATCTGTGATCATGAGTTGTTCTACCTGTGCCATCCAGAAAGGATCTTTACCGATGTAGGTGCCCAGGTCCACGATTTGTGCGGCTAACAGGCTATCAGGTTTCTGCAGCTTTTCTGCATCCGTAGGAAAACCTGTAAATACCGGCACCCTGGCTGCATACCGGCTGGATACCGGTATATGTTCGCCTGCCCCATCGAGGTAAAAGCTGTTACCGGAGAAAGTAAATACCCTTGCCACCGGCTCGCGTTGCGTTACTTTGATATTCAGCTGCCGGCTGTTGTCAAAATAAATTTCCGCATTTTTTACCCAGGGATCCTGGTCTACAATGGATTCCAGTTCTGCTATATTGATATCGGCAATACTTTTACCAACCGGGTTCAGATTTTTATCTTTCGTGATCAAAGATTTTATATCCTTTGATTCTATAAAGAAATTATCATCTTTCCCCTCAAATTTTACCAGTATACTTTTACATTTACCGGCATCCTTGTCTTGTATAGCAGCCACCAGCAATACTGCAAAGCCTGTGAGCGCTGTTCCCCAGAGAACAGCGATACCCAGTCGTTTTAATATTGTGGCAGTTTTGGACAAGCTTTTTATTTTTTAATGTAATGTTGTTTTGTTTTTAAGGAGATGAGCCACAGGTTCTTTTAACTGATCTATATCTCCTGCTCCTGCTGTGATCAGTAACGGAACATCGTGCTTTCCCAGATATTCCATTACATCTTCTTTTGATAAAATTTTTACAGGCACTGTTATTTTATCCGCGATCATTTCGCTGCTTACCCCCGCTATCGGCAGCTCACGTGCCGGGTAGATAGGGAGCAGTATTACCTCGTCTGCCAGGGACAGGCTTTCTGCAAAGCCATCTGCCAGGTCACGGGTGCGGGTAAATAAGTGCGGCTGGAAAATAACCGTGCATTTTTTCCCGGGAAACAATGCCTTTGCACTGGTGATCAATGCACGCAATTCTTCCGGATGGTGTGCATAATCATCGATATATACCTGTTGATCTGTTTTTACCGCGTATTCAAATCTCCGTTTGATGCCTTTAAAACTGGCGATGGCAGCACGGATCCTGGCGGCGTCTATTCCCAGCAGCTGTGCTACTGTAATAGCGGCTACTGCGTTTTCCACGTTGTGCATGCCACCAATGTGCATTACAACGTTATCGATCATCCAGTCCTGCTGCATTACATCAAACTCGTATCCGCCGTTGATCATGCGGATGTTGGCGGCGTAAGCGTTGGCAGCATCGTTTTGTAAACTGTACAACAACTTGTTTGTTGCATTCAGCTCTTTGTTGCGGTGCAGGCCGAACTTAGCAATCAGCGTGCCATTGGGCTTGATGTTATGTGTATACTGGATAAAAGCGTCTTCCATTGCTTCCGGTGTGCCGTAAATATCCAGGTGGTCTGCATCCATGGCAGTCAGCACTGCGATATCCGGACTTAATTTCAGGAAAGAGCGGTCGTATTCATCTGCTTCAATTACTGCTACCGCTTTTTCGCTGCTCCAGAAATTTTTATTATAGTTTACACTGATACCACCGAGGAAAGCATTACAGCCATAACCGCTATCGGTAAGCAGGTGAGCGATCATGGTGGAAACAGTTGTTTTACCATGTGTGCCCGCCACGGTAATGGCAAACAGGGAACGGGTAATTTCCTGCAGCACATCACTGCGCTTTACCACTTCATAGCCATTGTCACGCAGCCACTGCAACTCTGTGTGTGTAGCCGGAATTGCCGGTGTGTACACTACCAGGGTAGCCGCTTTATCGATCAGGTTAATATCGTCTGTATAATGGATTTGCATACCTTCTGCCTCCAGCTGCTTTGTAAGCGCTGTGGAGGTACGGTCATAACCGCTTACCTGCACTCCCTTCTCATTGAAGAAGCGTGCAATAGCGCTCATGCCAATACCACCGATGCCGATGAAATAAACCCTTTGTATGTTGTTCAAATCCATATATTCTTCTAAAAAAATCTTTGCTAAATAATTCCCAGCACCTGGTTGGCAATTGTGACATCAGCATGGGGATTGCCCAGCTTGCCGATATTGCTTTCCAGTTGTTCCATCAGCGCTTTGTTTTGCAAAAGGCTGAACAGCACATTACCCAGTTGTGCAGGCACCTCTTCATCTTTAATGATCAGCCCTGCCTGTTTATTAACCAGGTTCATGGCGTTGGATGTTTGGTGATCTTCCGCTGCAAACGGGTAAGGCACAAATATCACCGGCTTCTTCACTACACACAGTTCCGCGATCGCCAATGCACCGGCTCTTGATAACACTACGTCTGCTGCTTTGTAAGCAAAGTCCATCACGTTGATGAAGTCGTATACTTTAATATGCGATCCATATGGCGCAGCGGCAGCTTTTGCTGTTTCGTAATAAAGCTTCCCTGTTTGCCAGATCAGCTGAATATCTTTTCCCGCTATCTCTTTCAGGAGCGGTTGCAATCCTTCGTTAATGGACTTAGCCCCCAGGCTGCCACCTACGGCGAAGATGGTTTGCTTTGCGGTGCTCAGCCCGAAATGCTGCAGGGCGTCTTCACGCGTTACGGCCGACTGTGATATGCTGTTTCTCACGGGATTGCCGGTCATTACCAGTTTTTCGGCCGGGAAAAATTTATCCATACCATCATATGCCACACAGATCTTCTTCGCTTTCTTGCCCAGTATTTTATTTGTTTTCCCTGCAAAGGAATTCTGTTCCTGTATCAGGGTAGGTGTACCATTTTTCTGTGCCCTGTTCAGCATCGGAAAGCTGGCGTATCCACCCACACCCACTACTACATCCGGCTGGAAATTTTGCAGGATAGCCTTTGCACGCCGAAGGCTTTTCCATATCTTAAAAGGCAGCAGGATATTTTTGAAGATATTGCTCCTGTTAAAACCGGCTATTTCCAGTCCTTCTATCGGATAACCTGCCTGCGGCACTTTCTCCATTTCCATTTTCCCGGTAGCACCTACAAATAATATGTTGATATCCGGTTCTATTTTTTTCAACGCATTCGCGATCGCTATCGCCGGGAAGATGTGTCCTCCCGTACCGCCGCCTGCTATGATCACTTTGCGTTGCATGTGTTGTTCCTGATTACTGATTATTGTTATAAATACGTATTAAGCGACGGCAGCGTTTTCCGCCTGCGCAATAACTCTTTCCAAACGTTCTTTCTCTGCCTGTTTTCCTTCCATTTCTTCCACGTTGCGGGATACACTCAGGATGATACCGATGGCCATGCTGGTAAACAATACCGAAGATCCACCCATACTCACCAGCGGGAGTGGAAGCCCTGTAACCGGGAACAGCTGTACGTTTACCGCCATATTGGTTAATGCCTGTATTACCAATGTCACACTGAGTCCTACTGCCAGGAATGCTCCAAAAGCATAAGGACATCTTTTATAGATCCTGATACTTCTCAATAATAAAATCATATAAGCCGCCAGTATCAGGAAAGCTCCAAACATGCCATATTCTTCTATGATGGTAGCATAGATATAATCGGAATAGGCATGCGGCAGGAAGTTACGCTGTGTACTATTGCCGGGTCCTTTTCCCAGTAATCCGCCACCCGCTATGGCAATGTTGGCCTGCTGTACTTGGTAGGGTGTTTCTGTATGATCACCGTGAATAAAGTTATCGATACGTTTTTCCCAGGTTTTGGTACGCATTTCCATTGATGTGAGTTTCGCCACCATGAAAAGAAGTACTATCAATACTGCTCCTGCGGCCACCATGGAGGCAAGGAACCTGATGGGTACCCTGCCTATAAAGCAGAGTAGCATACAGCTGGCTCCCAGCAGGAGCGCAGTGCTCATATTGGCGGGCATGATCAGCGCGCAGATGATGCCAACCGGGATGATGATGGGCAGAAATCCTTTTTTGAAATCGTCGATCAGGTTTTGCCTTCTTGATAACTGCCTGCTTACATACATGAATATGGCGAGTTTGGCCACATCCGATGTCTGGAAGGTAAGGTTGATGATGGGCAGCTTGATCCACCTGCTTGCTTCATTGATATTGGAACCAAAGGCCAGCGTGTACATCAGCAATGGTATGGATATAAGGAACCCTATCTGCGCCACGCGGGAATAAATGGTATAGTTCACGCGGTGAGCAAAATAGATGATCACCAGCCCCATAGCCAGTACCGTAAGCTGCTTCAGGAGATAATACTCCGTATGGCCGCCTCTTTCACGGTAGGCAAGTGAGCCGGTAGCGCTATATACAGCAAGCAGGCTTACCAGCGATAGAAAAAGTACTACCGCCCAGATAACCTTGTCGCCTTTTGTTCTATAGAGCAATGCCATCGGTTCCTGTTTTTGTTTTCTTTTGTTTTTTAGATATAACCCTTTATTCTGCTTATCAGCACCTGTTTACAATGCTTTTACTTCTTCCTTAAATTTCCTTCCACGGTCTTCGTAATTTTTAAAAAGATCAAAGCTGGCGCAGGCGGGCGATAATAAAACGATGTCTCCCTTTGCTGCCTGTTTAAAAGCTTCCTGTACGGCATCGTGCATACTGGTGGTGTTGATCATCACCGGTGTGTCTTTTGATAACGCCGTAAAGATGGGGGTGTTGTCCACACCCATACAAATAATTGCTTTTACCTTTTCTTTCACGAGATCGCGGATGGCATCGTAGTCGTTGCCTTTATCCACGCCGCCCATGATAAGCACAATCGGTTTATCAAAACTTTCCAGTGCAAACCAAACTGAGTTTACATTGGTAGCTTTGCTATCGTTTATAAAATCCACGCCTCTCACCGTGGTCACATATTCCATGCGGTGTTCAAGACTCTCGAATGACGCAAGGCTCTCGCGGATCTTTTCATTTCTTATATCCATGGTCCTGCCTGCAATTGCTGCTGCCATTGAATTATACAGATTGTGTTTTCCCTTTAAAGACAGGTCATACATTGACATGATAACCGGTTCTCCGTTGACATCTATGTGCAACTGGTCGTTGGCAATAGAGCCGCCTTCTTTCAGTGGTTTCATGATGGTAAAAGGTATTGATGCTGAATAAATGGGTTGCTGCGCTAAATGTCGCATGATCTCAGGATCATCCATGCAGTAGATGAAGTAATCTTCAGCTGTCTGGTTCATGGCAATTCTGAATTTGGAGGCTACGTAATTTTCCATTTTATAGTCGTAGCGATCCAGGTGATCAGGCGTAATGTTCAGCAGGATGGCCACATTGGGTTTGAAGTCCTTAATGTCATCCAGCTGGAAGCTGCTGATTTCAATCACATAATACTCCGCTGGTGCGGTTGCCACCTGCCTTGCGTAGCTCACGCCAATATTGCCTACCATAGCTACATCCAACCCTGCGTTTTTAAAGATGTGATAGGTGAGGGCAGTAGTGGTGCTTTTGCCGTTGCTGCCGGTAATGGCAATGATCTTTTTACCTGTCGAGAAACGGTAGGCCAGCTCAATTTCAGAAATCACAGGTATGCCTTTTTCGCGTACCTTTTTCATCAGTTCCGACTTTTCGGGGATACCGGGACTTTTAACAATTTCGTTTGCATCCAGTATGATATCCCAGGAATGATGTCCTTCTTCAAAAGATATCTGGTTTACCGCCAGTTCCTGTTTATAGTTATCTTTTATAGTTCCTCCATCGGATACAAATACTTCATACCCTTGCTGTTTTCCCAGCAAAGCCGCTCCTATTCCGCTTTCTCCTGCGCCTAATATGACAAGTTTATATCCCATTTCGTTTAGTCTGCCTGCTTGATTTTTATTATTATCTCATTTTTAATGTTGCAATACCTGCTACCACGCACATGATGGTCACGATCCAGAACCGCACTGATATTTTACTTTCATGATAACCGATCTTCTGGTAGTGGTGATGTAGCGGCGACATTTTCAGGATGCGCCGGCCTTCGCCATATTTCTTCTTGGTGTATTTAAAGTAAGATACCTGTAACATCACCGATAATGATTCCACCAGGAACACACCGCAGAAGATGGGGATCAGCAACTCTTTCCGCACAATAATGGCAAGGGAAGCGATGATCCCACCCAGTGCAAGGCTACCGGTGTCGCCCATGAAAACCTGCGCGGGATAAGCGTTATACCAAAGGAAGCCGATACATCCGCCCACAAAGGCTGCAATGAAAATAGAGAGCTCACCAAGATTGGGGATGTACATGATGTTCAGGTATTCCGCAAACTGGATGTTACCCGATACATAAGCAAAGATGCCAAGCCCTATACCTATAATACCTGAAACACCTGTTGCCAGTCCATCCAGACCGTCTGTAAGATTAGCGCCGTTTGATACTGCGGTAATAATAAAGATGACTATCAGGATGTAAAGAACGAACGTATATTTTTCTGCTCCCGGGATCCAGGAGATCAGTTTGGAATAATTGAACTCATGGTTTTTTACGAACGGAATGGTGGTGATGGGTGTTTTAACATCCACAAAACGGTGCCCGTCGCGGGTTACACGTTCCGGGTGATTGGTCACCTGTCTTTCATACGGTGCCAGTGGTTTTGCTCCTATTACTTCACGTGATACCACCACATCTGTATTAAAATAAAGGGTACAGCCAACGATCAAACCAAGTCCTACCTGGCCCATGATCTTGAAACGTCCTGCCAGTCCTTCTTTATTCTTCTTAAATACTTTGATATAATCATCCAGGAAACCGATCAGCCCCAACCATATAGTGGATAATAATATCAGCCAGATATACACATTGGCTATCTGTGCAAACAGCAGGGTAGGGATTACAATGGCGGATAGAATAATAAGCCCGCCCATGGTTGGGGTGCCCTTTTTGGAGTTCTCGCCCTGCAGGCCCAGTTCCCGGATGGTTTCACCGATCTGTTTTTTCTGAAGAAATTTAATAATCCTTTTACCAAACAGCAAAGAAATCACCAGCGACAGCAACAATGCCATCGTTACACGGAAAGTGATATACTGAAACATACCACCGCCGATGACGCTGATCTTAAATTCTGTTTTCAGGTAATTTAAAAAATAATATAACATATGTTTTAGTCGTAACCTGTTCTCCGCTGCAGGAGTACAGGCTTTTAAGTCATTGGATTATTAAGTATCTGTTCTTCAGTTTTAGTTTATTTCTCCAGTATTTTCATCAGCTCCAGCAACACTTCTTTATCATCGAAGTGATGTTTTACACCTTTGATCTCCTGGTATTTTTCATGTCCTTTACCGGCCACCAGGATAATATCTTCCCGGTTGGCAAGCGACAGTGCCGTTTTAATGGCTTCTTTTCTGTCGGTAATGGAAATAGCTTTCTTTTTCAGGTGAACAGGAATGCCGGCTTCCATTTCCCTGATAATTTCCGCTGGGTCTTCCGAACGGGGATTATCGGAGGTAAGAATAACACGGTCGCTGTTTTCCACTGCCACATCTCCCATCACCGGGCGTTTTGTGGTATCCCTGTCTCCGCCGCAACCAACTACTGTGATCACCTGCTCATTGCCTTTGCGCAGATTTTTGATGGTGGCCAGTACATTTTTTAATGCATCCGGCGTATGTGCGTAATCAACGATAGCGATGATCTGTTCTCTATCTGAAATGATATAATCAAATCTTCCTTCTGCGCCTGTGGTATCGCTCAGCGCCTGTAACACTTTAGCTTTATCTATTCCAAGTGATACTGCAGCACCATAAACAGCCAGCAGGTTATACGCATTAAACTCACCGATCAGGCGGAAATGCACTTCCGTATCTCCTACCAGCATGATTAACCCTGTGAGATTATTTTCCAGGATCTTGCCCTTGAAATCAGCCAGTGTGCGCAGGCTGTACGTAGCTTTCTTCGCTTTTGTATTCTGCAGCATCACCATTCCTCTTTTGTCGTCCAGGTTGGTGAGGGCAAAAGCGGAGGAAGGCAGGTTATCAAAGAACGATTTCTTTACCCGGATATATTCATCAAAGGTTTTATGATAATCCAGGTGGTCGTGGGTGATATTACTAAAGATGCCCCCCGCGAATTTTAGCCCGGCAATACGTTGTTGGTGAATGGCATGGGAGCTTACTTCCATGAACACGTACAGGCAGCCGTCGTCCACCATCTGTGCCAGCAGGGCATTCAGGCTGATGGGATCGGGCGTGGTATGTGTGGCCGGTATAACGGTGTCGCCTATCTGATTTTGTACTGTGGATAATAATCCGCAGTGGTATCCCAGTTTGGTAAACAACCGGAACAGCAGGGTAGCAATGGTTGTTTTCCCGTTGGTGCCGGTAACGCCTACCAGTTGTATTTTATGGGAAGGGTTATCATAGAAGTTGCCCGCCATGATACCGCTGCTGGCGGCACTGTTGCTTACCTGTACATAGCATATATTATCTGCCAGTTGTTCAGGTAATGTTTCACAGATCACCGCTGCTGCACCCAAACCAATCGCTTTTTCAATGTACACATGTCCGTCTGTGTGTACGCCCTTCACCGCAATGAAAGCATCTCCGGGCTTTATTGACCTGGAGTCGGTGGCGAGTGCGTGAATGGTAACATCGGTATTACCATGCACTGCCAGGATGCTTACATTATACAATATGTCGCGCAGCGTTTTCATCTAGCTCAGTTCTATTACGATGGTTTGTTCGTTTCCTATTTTTGTTCCGCCGGGGAGTGATTGCATTTTCACTTTACCGGCGCCTTTAACTACTACGCGTAGCCCGGCGTTTTCGAGCAGGTACAGGGCATCTTTGAGGCCCATTCCGGTAACATCCGGCACAGCGCCTTTTGTTTGCGTTACCTGTTCAAAAGCAATTTTGCGGTCTGCTACCCTGGCGCTTACCCAGCTGTTGTTAGCGGGGGCGTTGTTGATAGGCAGCTGCAGTTTACCCAGGATCTGTTTCCATTCACTGCCTTTGCCATTTTTCAGTGACAGCAGGGTATCCAGTTGCATGGTTGCCTGCATGGGTTTTTGTCTTTCCACTGCGATAGCGTACAGTTTATCTGCCACTTCCCTAAAAACGGGACCCGCAACGCCCGCACCGTAAAAGTGCAAAGCATGCGGTTTGTTTTTTATGACTACCACGCAGGTGTACTGCGGATCATTTGCCGGGAAGTATCCGGCGAATGACGACTGGTATATTTTATCTGCGTACCCGCGGTTACCGTTAGCCACGAGTGCGGTACCTGTTTTGGCTGCGAAGGTGTAGAACTGGCTGCGCAACTTCTTCGCGGTACCATTAACCGGTACGCCTTCCAGCATGGCCTGTACCTGTTTCAGCGTGCTTTGTGAGCAGATGCTGTCCATTAATACGGTAGGCTCAAACTGTTTTACTACCTGGCCGTATTCCTGTATGGAATTGACGAGGTAGGGCTTCATCATTTTCCCGTTGTTGGCCACTGCATTGTACAGCATGCACGTTTGCAGCGGGCTGATAAGTACTTCATACCCGAATGCCATCCAGGGTAGGGAGGTAGCGCTCCATGTTTTGGAAGCAGTTGTTTTAATGACTGGTCTTCCTTCGCCGATGAGGTCTATACCGGTAAACTGATCGAGCCTTAATTTTTTCAGATGGGCTACGAACTTGTTGGGTTGCCGGTTATAGAACTGGTAGGCCAGTTTTGCCATGCCTACATTTGAGCTCAGCTCAAATGCGTGTTTGATGGTTACGTTTTGCGGGCCGGGATGGGGTTCAGAATCGAATACGGTTCTGCGGCCTACCTGCCAGCGGCCACCGTCCATGTTTACCATGGAATTCATGGTGGCGTATTTATCTTCCAGCACTGCGATCATGGTGGCCAGTTTGAAAGTGGAACCGGGTTCTGCTACCTGCAGTGCATAGTTCATATCTTCCCAGTAGCCGTTGCCATCGGGTTGTTTGCCGAGGTTGGCTATAGCTTTTATTTTACCTGTTTTCACTTCCATCAGGATGCAGGTGCCGTGTTCGGCTTCGTTCTGCACCATCATGTTCATGAGGGCCGTTTCCACGATATCCTGCATATTCACATCTATGGTGGTCACTATATCGCGGCCGTTTTCGGGTTCAATATCGTAACCGTCAACGGGCACATAGGTACCACCTGCGATGCGGCGCATCAGTCTTTTACCGGTAACGCCTTTCAGGTATTCATTGTAGGTTCTTTCGAGGCCTACGCTCTGGGAATTCTCACGCGCCAGTCCGATGGTTCTGTTGGCAAGCAGTTTAAAGGGATTGATGCGCTTACTTTTTGATTCAGCGATCATGCCGCCTTTGTTTTTGCCGAGGCGGAACATCGGGAAGCTGCGTAATTCCTGGTATTGATTAAAAGGCACGTCTCTTTTTAATAAAAAGTAACGGTCCTTTGATTTATATCCTTCCTGTAGTTGTTGTTTCCAGGATGCTTTGCTGCGGTCGGTGAATATCTGGGAGAGGCGGTAAGACAGGGAGTCGAGGTTTTCCTTGAACACCTGGCCGTTTTTGTCCCGGAGGCCGTCTGCTGCAAAATCTATCCGGATGTCGAAATAAGGAATGGAGGTCGACAGCATCCTGCCTTCCTCCGAGTAGATGGTGCCTCTTTCCGCATCCAGCGCCACGTACCCGGTATGCAGGCTATCGGCCATACTGCGCCAGTAGTTGCCCTGTACGTTCTGGATATAGAACACTTTCACCAGGATAGCGATGCTAAACAGCGCCATGCCGATGAGGCACAGATACACTCTCCACAATATGTCCTTTTTTACATCCACGATGTTGTATTACCATTTTACCTTTTAGCCTTTAGCTGTCAGCTGTTTACCCTGAGGCAAACGGCTGACGGCTAAAGGCTGATAACTTATAAGAAGACGCCTGACACTGGCTGCATTTATAATTGAGATGCTTGCCATTGATTTGATTTACCAGCATCCCCGACCTGAGTTATGGGTCAGGCGGGCAGCGTCAGGCATCAGTATTAAAATCATTTTTCTGTTTCCTTTTTCAGTACAATCTTCTGTGGAGGGGAGCTGAGCTGTTTAAGGCCCAGCGGCTCTACGGATTTACTGACCTCACTCATTTTGCTTCGAAACATGAGCTCACTTTTCACATTGATATACTCCCACTTCAGCTCTTTAATTTCTTTGCCCAGTTTGTTAATGCGCCGGATTTTCTTTTCAGCGAGATGGCTATTGGCAATGTAGATCAAAGCCAGGAGGGAAAGGAACCCGATAAAGGGCATGTTTTGCACCAACGCTCTGTAGTTGATGCGCAAACGCCATTCTTTACGTTCCGGTGGGATGATGTTTTCCTCCGCCGGATTTTCCTGTATCTTTTCTAAATCGTCTCCCACGCGCTATGTCTTTTTAAAATTGACAATATAAACCTGAACGCAAATCTAAACGGATGTGTATAGGATAGGGTAGGATGTGATGGGCGGTTTGAACCGCGTCACGCTTGTTTTTCGGCCACCCTCAGCTTTGCACTTCTGGATCTTCCATTAAGCTTCAATTCTGCATCACTGGCGGTAACCGGTTTTTTTGTGATTAATCTGAACAATTTAGGGGGTGTTTCTTTTGCGAACGGATCTTCCGGTGCTTCTTCAAAACTTCCTGTCTTCATAAAATTCTTCACCATCCTGTCTTCCAGTGAGTGGAAAGTGATGATAGCAAGCCTTCCTCCGGGTTTCAGCACATTTGTAGCCTGTTCCAGTAAATCTTTCAGAGCGCCCAGTTCATCGTTAACGGCTATACGCAATGCCTGGAAAACCTGTGCCAGGTATTTTTGCGGATTGCCTTTTACAATAGGCTGGATCACGGATTTGAATTCTGTGATGGTGCGCATGGGGTGTGTTTTGCGCTGCTTTACAATTGTTTGAGCCAGGGTTTTTGCATTGGTTACTTCTCCGTAGTCCTGGAAAATCTGTTGTAACCTTGCTTCTCCCCATGTGGCCAGCAATTGGGCGGCAGTAAATGCTGTCCGTGTATCCATCCGCATATCCAGATCGCCATCGAAGCGGGTACTGAATCCTCTTTCTGCAGTGTCGAACTGGTGCGATGAAACGCCCAGATCCGCCAGTACGCCGTCTACCTGATCTGCTTTATGTAGTTTCAGAAAGCGTTGCAGGTGACGGAAGTTTTGTTGTACAAAAGTTACGCGTTCGTCTATAATCCTGTTTTGGTAAGCATCTTCGTCCTGATCAAATACTATCAGCCGTCCTTTTTCGCCTAGTTTTCCAAGTATGGCTCTTGAATGTCCTCCGCCTCCAAACGTGGCGTCTACATAGATCCCATCGGGATTTATCTGTAGCAGCTCCGTTGTTTCCAGTAGCAGAACGGGTAAATGATATTGTTGCTCGCCCATATGCTCCCCTCTTTAAATTGATATGTTGTTGTCTCCTCCTCCCATTACCTGTTGAGCCAGATCACTGAACGCTCCCGGTGAGAAATTTTCAAAGAACTCCTGGTATTTACCTTTATCCCAGATCTCGATTTTATTGGTTGCTGCTGCCAGCACAATATCTTTTTCCAGATTGGCGTACGACAGCAGGTTTTTTGGTACCAGCAGTCTTCCTGCGCTGTCTAACTCCAGAATAGTAGCCCCGTTTAAGAAGTAACGTCTGAATTCCCTTACTTTTGGATCAAAGTCATTCAACTTGCTGATACGCTCAAAAATAGGCTGCCATTCATTCATGGGATACAGGGACAAGCATTTTTCAAACCCTCGGTTAATCACAAACTGGTCTCCGGCCCCGTCTGTTAACTGCTTTTTAAACCCGGCAGGTAACAGAAAGCGTCCTTTTGCGTCCAGCGTCGATTCATATTCACCGAGAAATCCTGTCATACCATGGGGCAAAGTCCTTGAAAATCCTTTTCTAACACAAAATAACACTTTTTCCCACTTTTTAACGAAAAAATACTTTATAAATTTTTTCCACAGATGCAAATGCCTCCATCAGCGCCCTTTTCCTGCTATTTATG
Source organism: Chitinophaga polysaccharea (assembly GCF_902150045.1). GTDB lineage: Bacteria > Bacteroidota > Bacteroidia > Chitinophagales > Chitinophagaceae > Chitinophaga > Chitinophaga polysaccharea_A. The sequence goes on along the minus strand of NZ_CABFVU010000001.1, from coordinate 1,361,092 downwards.
CACTAAAATGGTGTATTAGATAAGAATGCGTGTTGATAATATGTTGATAACTAGTGTCTGTGTGTTTATAACTTGTAGATAGCCTGTAGCGTAAGACTTATACCGGGTAACAACAGGTGGGAAAATGACGACAGGAAAATATTTATACGTTATATGTTTTTATAATTTAATGGAGGTTTTTAGCGTACCCTGAATAACAAAAAGTAAATTCTGCATCATCCCAGGAGATAACATCCGCCGGCTCAGCCATAGTGGAAAACCCCTCTTTCGGCGATTTAATTCCCTCTTTTGCAAAATTTTAACAGCAATGAAAATCTCTCTGCCTTACATTTACATTTAATTCTTAATTTTGCCACTCTTTTATGCGGAAATTTTTATTGTACATCAGTGTTCTTGTGGTTATTGTATCTACCTCCTGTAACAACCAGTTACGGAGAATAGAGAAAAGCAACAACTTTGAGAAAAAGTTGGACTACGCGAACCAGCTGTTCCAGAAGAAAAAATACAATACGGCAATAACACTCTATACAGACCTTGTACAGGTGTATAAGGGTACTGATAAGTTTGAGCCTATGTATTACAATTTCGCATATTGTTCTTATTATGTAAAGGATTATGTTCAGGCAGCGTTCCAGTTCAAAAACTACCTGGACCTGTTCCCAAACAGCCCCAGGGCTGTGGAGATAGATTATATGCAGGCATATTGCTATTATAAACAATCGCCCAAGGTATCGCTGGATCAAACCAATACCATGAAGGCCATTGCTGCAATGCAAACCTTCATCAATAACTATCCTACCGCCGATAAAGTGTCGGAAGCCAATCTGGTGATAGAGCTGTGCAGGCGTAAACTGGAAAAGAAAGAGTTCTCCAGTGCTGAACTGTATTATAACCTGGGCTTCTACAAAGCCGCCGGTATTGCCTTCAAAAACCTGATGCGCAACTACCCGGACTCTGATAAAAGCGACAGTTACAAAGTAATGGCCATCAGATCTTACTATAATTATGCTAAAAACAGCATTCCGGAGAGACAAAAAGAGCGCTACACAACGGTTCTCGACGAATACCTGGATTTCGCGGATCACTACCCGAACAGCAAATTAAAGCCTGATGCCGAAAAATTTTATACCTTAGCACAAAACAACATAAAAACACTGGATAATGAGCAAATTAAAGCGAAGTCTAACCAGTAGCCTTAATCCCTGGGTAGAAACCAAAAACACTACCGATATTAAGAACAGAACTGGTAATTTATATGAGTCTATTGCCGTGATAGCCAAACGCGCCAATCAGATCAATATTTCCGTGAAAGAGGAGCTCCATTCCAAACTGGAAGAGTTTGCCAGCCATACTGACAACCTCGAGGAAGTGCACGAGAACAAGGAGCAGATCGAGATTTCCCGTTTTTATGAAAGACTGGCAAATCCGGCTATCCAGGCTACTCAGGAGTTCCTGGACAACAAAATTTATTTCCGCAAGAACGACGACGATTTGTTTAGCTGATCCGCCACACATTATTTTGTGAGGTGCGCGATTGCGAAAAATAAAAATATTAATTTCATGGCGGCAGAATGATTTCTGCCGCTTTTGTTTTTATATATGTCCATGGACGCTATCAAAATGCTACAAGGAAAGAAAATCCTGCTCGGGGTGAGCGGCAGTATTGCCGCCTATAAAGCCGCTACCCTTATCCGCCTGCTGGTAAAGGAAGGAGCGGAAGTGAAAGTGGTGATGACCACTGCAGCTGCCGGTTTTATTACCCCCCTCACCCTGGCCACCCTTTCTAAGAATGAGGTTCCCCTGAATATCAGCGACCATAATAGCTGGAATAACCATGTTATGCTTGGCCGGTGGGCAGATGTAATGCTCATTGCACCCGCTTCCGCCAATACCCTCGCTAAAATGGCCCTGGGCCTGTGCGACAACCTCCTGCTGGCCGTATACCTGTCTGCCACCTGCCCTGTGCTGTTTGCCCCGGCAATGGATGAAGACATGTGGCACCATCCCGCCACCCGCGCCAATGTGGATAAACTCATTTCATATGGCCACCGCCAAATTCCCGTGGAATCCGGTGAACTGGCCAGCGGACTCTTTGGAGAAGGCCGCATGGCGGAGCCCGAACAGATACTAGCCTTCCTTGAACAGCATTTTCGCCAGGAAAACGGAAAAAAAGCACTGAATGGGACTACGGTCATTGTTACTGCTGGCCCTACCATAGAGCATATTGATCCTGTTCGATATATCACCAACCACTCCAGCGGGAAAATGGGTATTGCTATTGCGGAGGCCCTGGCGGATGCCGGCGCCAACGTACAACTGGTACTTGGTCCCACCTCCCGGAAAACGACCCATCCCGGAATTACTACCATCCCCGTGCAAACCGCCCAGGAAATGTTTGATGCAGTAACATCCCGGTACCCCGGCGCCGGAATAGTAGTGGCCGCTGCAGCAGTGGCAGATTACCGCCCGGCAAATGTGGCAGATAAAAAGATCAAGAAAGGCGAGGCCCAGCTGCACATCGATCTCGAAAAAACTCCCGATATACTCCGCTCATTGGGCGACCGCAAAAGGCCACAGCAGCTGCTGGTAGGATTCTCCCTGGAAACAAACAATGAAAAGGAATATGCACTGAAAAAACTGCGTGAGAAAAACCTCGACCTGATTGTGATGAACTCTCTGGCAGATGCAGGTGCAGGGTTTAATTATGATACCAATAAAGTAACGCTGTTTGACAGGAACGGGAACGAACGCAGTTTCCCGCTCAAATCCAAACAGGCCGTGGCACAGGATATTGTTTCCGCTATAATCGAATTGCAACATGCATAACCGCTTCCCCTTGATCCTGCTGCTGGCAGGCGCCTTTTTACTATTTTGCTGCCCTCCCGTTAAAGCCCAGGAAATCAGGGCCAATGTATCTGTAGTAGCCCAACAGATCCAGGGAGTGGATAAAAAAATATTCACCACCCTCCAGAACTCCATCCGGGACTTCCTCAATAACCGCCACTGGGCCGCTGATGCCTTTACACCGGCAGAACGGATAGAATGTAATTTCCTGCTGAATATTACCGGTACCTCGGGGAACGACAGCTACAAGGGAACATTGACCATACAGGCCACCAGGCCGGTATTCAACAGCAGCTATGTAACCAGCCTGCTGAACATCCAGGATCCCAACGTGGTTTTCCGCTACGTGGAATTTCAGCAACTGGAATTCAGCGACAACAGGGTGGTGGGCAACGACCCGCTGGCATCCAATTTAACCGCTATCCTCGCATACTATGTGAATATCATTCTCGGCCTGGATTATGATTCCTTTTCCCCCCGCGGCGGAGATCTGTATTTTAAGAAAGCACTGAATATTGTAAATAACGCACCGGATGGAAAGGAAATTTCGGGATGGAAAGCTTTTGAAGGGAACCGCAACCGTTACTGGTTGCAGGATAATCTCCTCAATGCAAAATTCCTCCAGTTTCATGATGTGATGTACCAGTACCACCGGCAGGGGCTGGACCTGATGTACGACGATGTGATGAAAGGCCGGGCAGCAATCCTGAACTGCCTGAACATGCTTTATTCTATCCACCAGGATATCCCCAACTCCATGCTGATGCAAACCTTTTTCCTTTCAAAAGGACAGGAGTTATTGAAAATATTCTCCCGTGCCACACCACAGGAGAAAAGCCGTGCAGCGGAATTACTGTCCCAGATGGATGTGCCCAATGCACAGAAGTATCAACAGATGAAGTAACAGCTATGATGAATATGATGATGAAATACGCCACCCTGGCCTTGTTAGTGTTGTTCCTATTCGCCTGCAGTGACGGCGACAAGGTGCCGCGTAAGTATATTTCAAAGGAGCGTATGACAGGGATCCTGGTAGATATGTCCATTGCAGACGCCTACAGCAACGAACAACAGATGCAGGTTACTTTCACGCCTAATTTTGATTCCCTCAGGCAGGAAAAGGTGAAGATCTATTACAAACAGATACTGGATCTTCACAAGGTAAGTGTGAAGGAGTTTATGGAAAGTTACCGGTATTATGAAAGCCATCCCAACAGGCTGAAGGAAGTATTTCAAATGGTACAAACTGATATTGCTGCAAGGAAACAGCGCTTGCCTAACCCGGTGGATGAAAATGCACCGCTCCGGTTCCGTATGAAGAGCATTTTCCCATATGCAGACAGCGTGCTATTGCTGCCGAAGGTGGACACCGTCCGCCCTTTTATCAAACGGCAGCCCTAATCTATAAAACACCAAAACATGAACAAAGTAGTAGCAAATGCCGACGAAGCCATACAAGATATCCGGGATGGCGCGGTACTGATGCTGGGAGGATTTGGTTTGTGTGGAATTCCGGAAAATTGTATCACCGCCCTGGTGAAAAAAGGCGTGAAAGACCTTACCTGTATCTCCAATAATGCAGGAGTTGACGATTTTGGTCTTGGCCTGTTACTGAAAACCAGGCAGATCAGGAAAATGATGTCTTCCTATGTAGGCGAAAATGCAGAATTTGAAAGACAGCTCCTGGCCGGTGAACTGGAGGTAGACCTCATCCCACAGGGAACCCTTGCCACGCGCATCCAGATGGCAGGTATGGGTATCCCCGCTTTTTTTACCCCCGCTGGTTATGGAACCGAGATCGCTGAAGGGAAAGAAGTGAGGGTATTTGATGGAAAGCCCCACCTGATGGAGCTGGCGCTGCACGCCGATTTCGCTATTGTAAAAGCCTGGAAGGGTGATACGCTGGGTAACCTGGTTTTCCGTAAAACCACCAGGAACTTCAGCACTTCAATGGCCCGTGCCGGGCATATTACCATTGCTGAGGTAGAAGAGCTGGTGCAGCCCGGAGAGCTGGATCCTGATCAGATACATGTGCCGGGTATTTATGTACGCCGCATCTTCAAAGGCGTTAACTATGAAAAACGGATCGAACGCAGAACGGTTAAGATCTAGTTCATCAAATTTTTCATTCTCAAATCTTACATTTTATGTCGCTCGATAAATATGGTATAGCCAAAAGAATTGCGCAGGAACTGCGGGATGGTATGTACGTGAACCTGGGCATTGGTATTCCTACACTGGTATCTAACTATATACCCGCCGGCATTTCAATTATGCTGCAGTCTGAAAACGGGATACTTGGTATGGGACCATATCCTGCTGAGGAAGATATTGATGCAGACCTGATCAATGCCGGGAAAGAAACCGTGACCCTCTTGCCAGGAGGGAGCTTCTTTGATTCTGCAGAAAGCTTTGGTATGATCCGCGCCGGCAAGGTAGACCTTACCGTGCTGGGTGCTATGGAAGTATCCGATACCGGTGATATTGCCAACTGGAAGATCCCGGGTAAAATGGTGAAAGGCATGGGTGGCGCTATGGACCTCGTAGCTTCTGCCAGGAACATCATTGTAGCCATGATGCACACCAATCCCAAAGGCGAAAGTAAATTATTACCCGCCTGTACCTTACCGCTTACCGGTGTTAACTGCGTAAAGAAAATTGTGACCGAACTGGCAGTGCTGGATGTAACGCCTGAAGGATTTAAGCTCCTTGAGCGTGCACCCGGCGTTACCGTGGAAGAGATCCGCGCTAAAACTGCCGGGAAACTGGTTATTGATGGCGATATCCCTGAAATGAAAATTTAGCGAAAACTTCGTATATACTTTACCGTGTCCTGCCTCCTTCCAGGAAGCAGGGCATTTATTTTCGTTAAAATGGACGCTTTAATAGCCTATATTTTGTTTTTGGAATACATACTACTCTGAAACAAAACATCTAAATCTCTAAACTTAAAAATCCCTAAATAATTGGTACCTTTCTACTTGCTAAAATAGTTCGAGGTGCAAGTTGGATTTCTTTGTTATAACGGTAAATATATTCCTGCAGCTGACCCGATTTTTACGGCAGATAATCGATCTTTCAGATACGGGGACGGCTTTTTTGAAACCCTGAAAGTATACCAGGGACAAGTATTGCTGGCGGACCTGCACTTTGAACGGCTGCTCGCCAGCTTACACCTGCTACACTTTGATATCCCTGCGCATTTTACAAAAGCATATTTCGTTAAGCAGATACTGGAGCTCTGCAGCAAGAATAATGTATCACAACTGGCCCGTGTGCGGCTCGCTATATTCCGCTCTGATGGCGGCCTCTATGATCCTGTCAATAATTTACCCAATTATATTATCCAATGCTGGGAATTGAGCAGAACCGTATTGGAATTAAATAATAACGGGCTGATAACAGATATCTTCCCTGATGTGAAAAAGAGCTGCGATAAGCTCTCTGCAATTAAATCAAACAACTGCCTGCCATATGTAATGGCGGCAATGTATGCCAAACAGCACCGGTTAAACGAAGCTATTTTGCTTAATCCATACGGCAGGGTGGCCGATAGTACCATTGCCAATGTATTTGTAGTACGGAATAAGGTGCTGTATACTCCGCCATTGTCTGAAGGCGGGGTATGCGGCGTAATGCGCAAATACCTGCTGAGAACAGAACTACCGTTCAAAATAGAAGAGAAACCCCTCAATATAGAAGACCTCGAAAATGCGGACGAAATATTTTTAACCAATGCGATCTATGGTATCCGCTGGGTAGGTTTATTCCGCGACAGCAGCTATGGCAACGCTACCGCCGCTATTTTACACGAAGTATTGCATGAAAGCATGCTGTAAAAAATAATCACCGGGATGGAACAAAAGATCAGTTTATGCTGGTTTCGCCGTGATCTGCGGCTGGACGACCAGGCAGCTTTCTATTATGCGCTGCGTTCTGGTAACCGGGTTGTACCGGTGTTTGTTTTTGATACCCATATACTGAATGACCTGGAAGATAAACAGGACCGTCGGGTTACCTTTATTCATGAAGTACTTGGGGAAATGCAAGCGCAATTACAACAGCTGGGCTCATCGATGGATGTGTTCTATGGTACACCGGAAAATGCGTTCGAACACTGGACCCATAAATACGAAGTAGCCGGCGTTTATACCAATCATGATTATGAACCATATGCGAAGAACAGGGAGGCCGCTATAGCAAAGCAACTCAGCCGGAAAGGAATATCGTTTTACAGTTATAAAGACCAGGTGATACTGGAAAAGGACGAAGTTGTGAAGGATAACGGTGAGCCATATACGATATTTACGCCTTACAGCAGGAATTGGTATGATACCCTTACCTTTTTTCATCTCAAACCATATCCCTGTAAAAAATATTATCAGCATCTTTTTAAACAACAGGTAATAAAGATTCCTTCCCTGGAAGAAATAGGATTTACGCCCGGAGAGAAGTATTTTCCTTCAAAAGATCTGGAAGAAACACTGATCAGGCATTATGATGAAACCCGTGACTTCCCGGCTGAGAATGGCACATCGAGACTAGGCATTCACCTGCGGTTTGGCACCGTGAGCATACGTGCCGTGATGCAAAAGGCCATGCAGCTTAATGCCACGTTTGCAAAGGAATTGATATGGAGGGAATTTTACCAGATGATCCTCTGGCATTATCCGCACGTGGTTGGAAATTCTTTTAAGAAGGAATATGATAAGATAGTGTGGCGGAACAATGAGGCTGAGTTTGAAAAATGGTGTAAAGGAGAAACAGGCTACCCGATTGTAGACGCAGGTATGAGGGAGCTGAACGCTACCGGCTTTATGCATAACAGGGTGCGTATGATCACTGCCAGCTTTTTAACTAAACACCTGTTGATCGATTGGCGTTGGGGAGAAGCTTATTTCGCAGCCAAATTACTGGATTACGATCTGGCCTCAAACAATGGCGGCTGGCAATGGGCGGCAGGTTCGGGTTGCGATGCGGCGCCTTATTTCAGGGTGTTTAATCCTGCGCTGCAAACGCAGAAGTTTGATAAAGACTTAAAATATATCCGTAAATGGGTACCGGAATTTGAAGGATTTGAATATGTGAAGCCGGTGGTGATGCATGAAGACGCGCGTAAACGTGCGCTGGAAGTGTATAGTAAGGCACTCCGTAAATAAAAAATGCAGTGAGCTAATCACTGCATTTTTTTTAGGAAAGAATTATTTGTTGAAGACCTCTTTCAGTTTGCTGTCCAACGCTTCATGTTCTTCTCCTCCTCCGCCATAACGCGCTATAATTACGCCTTTGGGATCAATTAATATCTGGGTGGGTAAAGAATGAATGCCGAAGTGCTCACTGATATCTTCGGGGTTAGGCTCATTCTTCATGCGTTTATTCATATCCAGTCCCCGTAGTACATGTTTCCATACACCGATACCGTCCTTTTCCACCGCCTTTTTCCAGGCATCATGATTACGGTCGTCGTCCGATACGCTGATCACTTCAAACCCTTTATCCTTGTATTGTTTATACAATTCCAGCAGGTGAGGGTTACCTGCACGGCAAGGCACGCACCAGCTGGCCCAGAAATCTACCAGTACATATTTTCCTTTGAAATCAGATAAGCTGAGTGGCTGATCATTGATATCTTTTTTGCTGAAGTTAAAAGCAATGCTGCCAGGAGAGCCTTGTTCAAGACTTTTTATTTCTTTGGCGATATCCAGGCCCTCTTTACTTTTTTGCAAGGCGGCGCTCAGGCTATTGTAATAGTATCTGGCGGAGTCCAGTGTCATACTGCCAATTTCAAAACGCATCAGGTAAACGCTGAGGAAGGAGTTATGATGTTCGCGGATAAATTTTCTTGACAGCTGGCTGTTGGCATTAAAGTACGGCGCCAGCTGCTCCCGGATGGCTGCTGCTTTATCATGGTCTTTTTCGTTGCGCAAGGCCTCCAGTAATGGTTTGTATTTTTCGGCAGCTGCTTCCTTTTCTTTTTCCAGCTGCACGTTTTCATCGTTACTTACAGAGCCTTTCATAACAATGGTGCTCAGATCGCCGTTTGCTATGTTGATAGTCATGGCGGCTGGCTCCAGGAACAGGTATGCCTGTTCTTTTTTATTGCCGGTCATATTCCTGATCAGCGTTGCGGAAACCACGCCGGGAGCTGGTTGTAACAATGTGCCTGTAAAGCTGAACCTGCCGTCTTTTACTTCAGCGCTGTCTGTTACATACTTTGCGCCATTGCTGTACTGCAGGTAATATTTGGCAGGTGCATTTCCGGTAACGGTGCCGGCTATACTGAGTTTTTTCTGTGCGTTAACCAGTTGACTTAATACTAACGGTAACGACAATACGCAGAATATTTTTTTCATAATTTTATTGTTCGTTTTGTGTAAGATTTGGATTAAGGATGATTTCTTCCTGCGGGATACGCAATAATATCTTAGGGCTGGTGGCCGGGATGGTCATGGCCCCACTGCTGGCAGAGGAATAGTCCCGTACCATTGGTAAGCCATTCCGGAAATAATCAAACCCTGAATGCCCTTCAAAGGCCAGCTCTATCCGGCGTTGCAATAGTATTTCATCAAACAGCGCCTGCCCGGAAAGATCCACGGCAGCAAGACCTGCACGGTTACGGATAATGTTCAGATCTGCCAATGCGGCATCTTTTTTACCGAGCTTTGCATTAGCCTCTGCACGGTTCAGATATACTTCTGCCAGGCGGATATAACGGAAGGGCGATTTGCTGTAAATGGCATTGTATAGATACATGTACTTAACGGTGGCAATACTGTCGTCGGGAAAGCCTGGCGTTACATTTACTTTGTAATGGGAACTGCGCAGGTCTGTTTTCGCAATGCGCGACAGCAGGTCGGAAGAAGGACGATAATAACCGCCTGTATAATTGATTTGTGGCGGGTACGCATATTGCTGGCTGATGGAGGCATTTCCGAAATCCATGTTGCCTGCAAAAACATCTTCCTTATTAGCTACATTGCTGCTGTTATAGTAAGCGCGGTATGCATCGTTTTGGAGTAGAATATACTTGTTACTGTTAATTACCTGGTCGGCGTAGCTCACTACTTTCTGGTTGAATGCAGCATCCGGCTGCTGGAAGGTACCGCCCATATAAAGATACACACGCGATAACAAGGCTGCTGCCGCCTGCTTCCCGGCGAAGCTGTTGGACTTTTCCTGGTTAAACAGGGAAATAGATGTTTCCAGGTCCGCAATGATCTGTTCATATACTGCTTTTGTGCTGCTGCGGGCGGGTTTATAATCGATGCCATTGGCAGCGGTAGTAATAAGCATTACACCCGGCGATGATGCCGCATCCTGGTAGTAGGGCCTGGCATAGAAGCGCACCAGGTTAAAGTATACAAATGCTCTCACGAACAATGCTTCTGCTTTGGCCTGCAGCACAACCGGGCGTTGCTCATCTTTGGTAACATTATCCAGCAATTTGTTGGCATGAAGAATAGTGAAATAGCTTCCTCTCCATAAGTTGTACGTCCAGCTATGATCCTTATCAGGAGAGTTGACATAGTTAAATGCATCGGTGTAAAAGTTAGGTCCCAGGTCCAGTGAATGGACATTATTGCTATGTGCTTCAGAAAGAAACATGGTGATATCACCATATCCAAAGCTACTTCCCATGGAAACTCCCGTGGTGATCATTGGGTAAAGCCCCAGTGCCGCCTGTGCAAATCCTTCAGGGCTATTGAACTGGGCCTCTTCATTGGTAACGTTGTGTGGGCGCAGTTCATCCAGTTGTTTATTGCAGGCGCTTAGTGAAATAAGAGTTACGGCGGCTATTATAATTGTACGCTTCATTTTTTCAGTAGTTTAGAATGTAACATTAAGACCGGCAGTAATGCGCCGTGGATTGGCATTTCCGACGCCTACACCTCCGTAGGAGGTAGAGGTGCCAATAGTAGCGCCTTCAGGATCGGCCCCTACATAGTCTTTATGTTTGATAACGAAAACATTGTCCATGCTAACGAATACGCCTGCACGCTGTGCATGTATCTTCGCTAATGTTTTTTGCGCCAGATCGTACCCGACCCTGATGTTCCGCATACGGATATGACTGGCATTGCCGTATATAAGCGAGGAACGGCTGTCGAACACCCGCCAGGTGCTCATTTTGCTGCTATATACATCGGGATAGTTCGCATTTTTATCACCGGGCTGCTGCCATACTTTCTGACTGGCCTGCCAGTTTACATTATTCCGGCCAAGAAAAGGAGCGGAGGGATCCTGGAAGTTATTGATAAGGCTCATGGCGGTATAGTTGCCTACCTGGAACCACATCTCCGCGCTCAGGGAAAATTGCTTATAAGTGAAGGTATTGGTGAAGCCGCCAAAGAATTTGGGTGTGGCGGAGCCAATCGTCTGGTAATTGCGGATATCTGCTATTCCGCCAATGCCTTCTACTACCTGCTTTTTTCCGGAGGCATCATAGTTTTCAAACAGTGGTGCGCCGTTATCAGGATTTACCCCTACATAACGGATAGCTTTAATTACATTCAGATCTTCTCCTCTATAACGGTAATACGCACGGTTGTAATTGTCGAGAAGAGAATCGCCGTACAGTTTTTTTATGGTGTTTTTATTAAAGCTTACATTAAGGTTGGTGGTCCAGCTGAAGTTCCGGGTATCTATATTGCGGGTGTTCAGCATTAGTTCAAGTCCTTTGTTCAGCACTTCTCCCACATTTTGATACTGCTGGAAGGAGCCTTGTGCAGAGCCCACAAATACCTGTTGTAGCAGGTTTTTACTGAGTTTTGAGTAGAGATCGGCCGAAAGCTCTATGCGTTTCCACAAGCCGATATCTATTCCTGCTGTATTATTAACAGTGGTTTCCCAGCTGATGTCGGGATTTTCCAGCTGTGTAATGGAGGAACCTATATTATTAACGTTATCATAGGTATAATTGGTGTTTGCTGAGTAAAGGGTTTGATTCAGATATCCATCGCCCACGTCCCTTCCGGAAGTTCCGTGCACTACCCGCAGCTTGAGTAGGTCTATAGCTTTCACATCTGCCAGAAATGCTTCTTTGTTAATCAACCAGCCGGCGCTAACTGCGTAGAAAGTACCGTATCTTTTATTGCGGCCAAAATTGGTGAAGGCATCAGTACGAAGAGAAGCGGCTGCATAGTATTTAGCGAGATAATTATAATTCAGTTCACTGAAGGCGGAAAAGCTGGCTCTTTCAGTATAACCACCCGAGGGTCTGTAAGGGGAATTGTAAGCGACGCTGATGGCGCTGCCAAAGTTTTTTGCTGCACCCATATTCCTTTCCCCGGGCAGCAGGTTATACATGTCAATGGTACTGGTTTCATTAGTACGTTTTGCCCATTCTGTACCAGCCAGGAAATTCAGGCTGTGGTTGCCAAACTGTTTGATGGCACTCAGTGTATTGGTAGAAGTAAAATTAAAGAACCTGGTGTCTGCTATGGTAAGCGTTCCATTGGGAACTGCGGCGCCTGGCGCAAACAGGTAAGGATAACCGCCATATTTCCCTGAATAGCTGCGGGAATCCATGTAAGAATTCCGGTGGTTGCTGATATAATCGATGGTATTGGCGGTTTTAACGCTCAGCCAGGGCAATACCTGGTAGCTCAGCCATGCAGTTCCGGTGAAGTGCTGGTTACTTATAACCGCCGTATTATCGAACTTCTTTTCACCTATAAAATTCTGCGACCAGGTAGTATAGGGCACGCCAAAATTATTGGATTGTTTCACAGGAATACTGTCGGCCAGCGATCCATCTGCATTGTATGGTGTTACAAAGGGCTGGGTCATGTAAATTACCGGCACACCGTTGCGGGAAATGGTTTTATCGATAATAGCACTGGTGTTCAGCCCGCCGGAAACCTTTTTGGAAAAATGCTGGACAATGTTCAGCCGGAGATTACGACGATCAAAAGTATTACCCACATTAATTCCTTTTTCCTTGTACCAGTCAACGGCGGCATACAGTGTTGTTTTATCATTGCCACTGTTAAGCCCCAGGCTGATATCAGAAAAATTTCCATCATCAAACATTGCTTTTTCCCAGTCGAAGTTCTTTGTTTTATCTTCATCGGTATAGATCCTTCTTTGCCGGATGAAATCTGCCGCAGTGGGGAACTGTTGCTGAAGGGAAGGTGTTTCCTCCCATCTGCGTTGCATCACTTTGTCCATCAGTGCAATATTTTCAGACGTATTCATCATGTGGATGGCGCGGTTCTGTTTTATAGCGCCATAGCGGGTATCCAGTGTTACATGCACGCCGCTGTTCGCAGCGGCCCTTTTGGTGGTCACCACAATTACACCCTGTGCCGCGCGCGACCCATAGATGGCGGTAGATGCAGCATCTTTCAGGATGGTAATGCTTTCCACATCAGCAGGATTTACCACGTCCTGTAAATTCTGCGAGTTGGAAATTACGCCGTCAATAACGATCAGTGGTCCAAAGTAGGCGCTGGTACCGGATGGGAGAGACGACTGGCCGCGGAGCAATACCTGTCCTCTTGCACCGGCATCGGCGGAAGGTTCCACTATATACATGCCGGTGGTTTTGGCCTTCAGCATAGAGAGTATATTGGAAGAAGAAACGGAACTGCGTAGCTGATCACCCGAAATCTTTTGGACAGCGCCGGTTAGCTCGCTGGCCTGTTTATTCGTATAACCCATTACCACTACGCCACCAAGACTGGTAGCATCTTCATCCATCGTAATATGGTTTTCTGTACCGGAAATAACCTGTGTTTTCTGGCGGTAGCCAATGCTGCTGATCATTAAGGGGCGACCTTCTTCAGAAGCAATAACAAATGCGCCGTTGGCATCGGTTACTGTGCCCCTGCCACTGATTATGTCGCGGACGGTGGTACCTGGTAGCGGCTGTCCTTTGCGGTCGGTTACTTTTCCTTTGATCATCGGCTGTGCTTTGGTAACGTTGATATTGTTGTAAGGCATTACCACGCCGATCATATTGCCGCTGGTCCTAAACTGAAGACCAGATGCATCTTCCAGCTCTTCCAGCACTTCCCGCAGGCTTCTCTGTTTAGAAGCCAGGGTGATCCGCCTGACCGGCAATGTACCCGCAGCATAGAAGAATTTTACCTGGTAGGTGCTTTCGATTTTTTTGAAGGCAGTGGCAATGTCTGCCTCCCTGAACGCAATTGATTTTCTTTGCTGTCCGTATGATAGCATACGGGTAGTTAGCATTAACAACACCAAAAGAGGGAACTGCCATTTTACCGCAGTGCTTAACGGCGCACGGAGGCGCGCATAATTAAAAGTCATGCATCAGATTTTTTAATGATGGTTGATGTGGGTAACTGCATGCAGGCACCGGCAGCCTGCATGTGATCCCGATTCAGCGATTTTGGTGGAAACGCCTGTTATTAAAATTGAATCAGCACTTTGTCCGGTTGTATTTGAAAACTACATCCGGCTGTAAAACAAAAGATGTTCAAAACCTTTTCTAATTTATCGTTGTCGAACGCGCCGGAAAACCGTTTGGTATATAACGGATTTCCATTTACGCGGAATGGTATTCCATACCAGTTTTCCAGTTGCCGTATTACTTCGGATACGCTGGCATTATCAAATACTAATTTGCCTGTTTTCCAGGTACGCAAAGCGATGGTATCAAAAGATGCTTTGCTCATTTCCTGTTTCGTTTCATTCCACTTCGCCTGTTCACCGGGCGCCAGGGTAAGTGGTGCAGCTGTGCCTGATTTTTCACTCACTTTTACTTTTCCGCTGAGCAATGATACTGTCGACTGTGGCTCATACGGATATGATTTTACCAGAAAGGAAGTGCCCAGCACTGTTGTCTGAATTTGTTTGCTGGTTACCATGAACGGATCTTCCGGGTTGGTTTGTACATCAAACAACGCTGCACCTTTTACCAGTTCCACGTGCCGGTGTTTATTGCTGTAATCGGAAGGAATCCTTACAGTTGTATTGGCGTTCAGGATCACTGAAGAGCCATCCGGCAAAGTGAGCAGTTTGCGTTGTCCCCATTCACTGGAGTATACCAGGAGGGTGTTGGAACCTGCAGCCGGCGTACGCGGTTTCAGCCGTGGCCAAAGCAGGGCGATGCCTCCCAGCAGCAGCACTGCAGCAGCACGCCATGCTATTTGCCGGTAGTTGATGCGGCGCACAGGGCGGGTAGCTTTTACTGCCTGTTGCAGCCTGTTTAATTGTGCAGCCCTGTCTTTTTCTGCTTCGGCTGCGTTAATATTATAATACAAGGCTACCGCTGCAGCTACCTTATCCTTTATTTCAGGGTGCTGCCGGATATAACTTTCCCACTTAGCAATAGCCGTGGCACTGTTTCCCCGGATATATTGCAGAAAGGTATCGTCAAGCAACAGGTCTAATTCATTCAGGTCCTTTGGCAGCATTCTCCATCCATTTTTAAAGTAGAGCGACAATCAGCTCTCTTTTACCGGGTATGTACCGGTAAATTTTCAGATTTTGATATTTTTTATTTTAAAGAAGCTTTATTGAAAATAATCTAACAAGGAATTTATAAGGGAAGTAACAGCAGTAATGTTCTCAAATGCAGGTTGCCGGATTTGAGATCCTGTTCAAGTGATTGTTTGAGGGATTTAAGTGCTTCGTACAAATGATTGTAGACGGTACGGTGCGTAAGCCCGGTGATGTCTGTTATTTCATCATAGCTCCTGCCTTCATAAAAGCGGAGATTAATTAGTTCTTTTTGCCTCGGGCTGAGTAAAGCGATGGCTTCCTGTATGCGCCCGATGGCTGCTTTGCTTTGTTGCTGCTGCATCAGCAGTTGTTCAGCAGAGGGTGTATCGCTGCCGGTTTCGGTTTCCATCCAGAGCGATAGCAGGCCATTGTCTTTTTTTTCCTGTTGAAGATGTAATAACAGTTTGCGTTTGAAAGAGGTGATAATGTAGCTGCGTACATTATTGACGGTATCCAGGCCTTCCCTTTTCTCCCAGAAATAAAGAAACACCTGTTGGATACAGTCTTTCACCGGTTCGCTTCTGGCGCATATTTTAAGGCCCAGGAAAAGGAGCAGGTGATAATACTTTTCATACAAGGTATATAGTGCCTGTTCCTCTCCTTGCCGAAACCTGTTCCACAGGTCTGTATCCTTATTATCGATCATACCGCAACAAAAGAACGAAAAAATCGGCTGCTTACGGACGGATTTTTTCCGCTGCTTCCATCAGCGCTTCCACAGCGGCTTTTCCCTCTTTGCCCAGATCCAGGCTAAAATCATTCACATACAGATCAATGTGCTGACGCATCACAGATTCATCCATTTCCTGCGCATGTGATTTTACATAATCAGACAATTGCGGATAAGTAGTATAACTATTCTGCAGGCTGTTATGGATAAGTGTGTCGAGTTGGGCACGGGCAGCTTCCGGTATATCCTTACGGATAAAGATCCCTCCCAGTGGGATAGGGTTACCGGTGGTTTGTTCCCAGTATTCACCCATGTCCATCAGTTTTACCAGGCCTTTAAGCTGGTAGGTGAAGCGGTTTTCATGGATGATCACGCCTGCATCCACATCGCCGTTCAGTACGGCGTTTTCTATTTCAGAAAACAGCATTACCTTTTTGTTGGTGGCTTCCGGGAAAGCAATAGAGAAAAGGAGGTTGGCGGTAGTGTTTTCGCCTGGAATGGCGATGGTCTTGTTTTTTATCTCTTCCAGGGGAATATCTTTTTTTGCAATGAGTAATGGCCCGCAGCCCCGTCCCAGTGCGCTGCCGCTGTTGAGCAGCTCATACTGGTCTTTTACTTTGAGATATACTGCAAAGCTCAGCTTTGTAACGGCCAGTTTGCCTTGCAGCGCCCAGTTGTTCAATGTTTCCACATCCTCAAGATGCGTATCAAAGGTAAATTCCTTTGTATCTATTTTGTTGTTTACCAGTGCATCAAAAATGAAAGTATCATTCGGGCAGGGTGAAAAACCTAAAGATAAATGCATAGCTGTCGAAATTTTATATGCTGTCGTTAAATGCCGGCCAGTGTTTCCACGGTCTTTATCAATTGTTCGTTAAGTGTTTTTACGGCCAGGAGGATCTTCCATTTACTTTTATCCCTGATTTCCACGTAGTTAGAGATGCTCCTGAGTTGAAGGAATGGTATTTCTTCCAGCAGGCAGGCATAATGAAAGGCAGCGCCCTCCATACTCTCTATGTCCGGGTCGTATTTGGCCACCAGCTTTTGTATGGTAAACTGGCTGCCGCTTACAAGGTTTACGCTCACGCCGGTTGCAAGGGGCAGGGGAGGCACTTCGGGCAGTCCCGCAAAGGTGTTCACCAGGCTGTTACCGGTAAATGGCGGTTGTGATGGCTGCCAGAGCTGTATATCAAATAAATCTTTAAACTGATCGTTGTCTTCCGCACCGAGGTCGGCCAGGTACTCCTTTTTAATGAGCATTACTTCCCCCAATTCGCGGTGATGGCGGAAACAGCCGCCAATACCGGCCTGTATGGCTATATCGGGGCGGTTTACCACCAGGTGCCTTCCCAGGCTGAAAGCGGTGTGCATCATGCCAATACCGGCAATCAGCACATCTATATTGCAGTTCGCGGCTTTAAGGGCCGGGATATGTGTGTCGAGATACTGTAAAAAGGGCTGTATTTCCAGTGTGGTAGCCGCGGTCACCAATATTTTCATCCGGTAAAAATAAGGCAAAAATGATTGCTTGCCGTGTAAAACAATTGACAGGAATTAGGATAAATTGGCACTACTCGTTTAATAGTGGTATTTTTGCAAAAATTTTTTGCAATAATGATTTATTTAACGCGAGTAGAGAACTTCAATGCAGCGCATAAGTTATCTAACCCGGGCTGGAGCAAAGAGAAGAACGAAGAAGTTTTTGGTAAATGTGCCAACGAAAACTGGCATGGTCATAATTACGAACTGCACGTCACTATAAAAGGTAATCCTGATCCGGAAACGGGTTTTGTATTTAATGCCAAAACTTTGGGCGTAATTATCCGGGATGCGGTGATAGAAAAGATAGATCACCGGAATCTTAATATGGATGTTGATTTTATGAAAGATAAATTCACATCCGCCGAAAATTTATCGATCGCTATCTGGGACCAGCTGGCCAAACACCTGCCGGCGGAAGTACAGCTGCACTGTATCAAATTATATGAAACCCCACGTATATACGTAGAGTATTACGGTGGGAAATAATACATCCTGTCCCGGCCTTTGAAATATATTAAATCATATAAGAATGGCGTATAATAAGAACGAAAGTTATGATGAAAAGATCACGTCCGGTCTTGTAGAAAATTATAAAGAATGTTTGCACTTGCTGGGGGAAGACCCTGAAAGAGAAGGGCTGCAGAAAACACCCGAACGGGTGGCCAAAGCCATGCAGTTCCTCACACAGGGATACCAGCAGGATGCACGTGAAATACTGGAGGGCGCAAAGTTTACAGAAGCATATAGTGAAATGGTGATAGTGAAAGACATAGAGTTGTATTCTATGTGCGAGCATCATATGCTGCCCTTCTTTGGAAAAGCGCACGTAGCCTATATTCCAAACGGTTATATCACCGGTCTGAGCAAAATTGCCAGGGTAGTGGATGTATATGCCCGCCGCCTGCAGGTGCAGGAGCGCCTTACGCACCAGATCCTGGATGCTATCCAGGAAACGCTGCAGCCACAGGGCGTTGCCGTGGTAATTGAAGCGCAGCACCTGTGCATGATGATGAGAGGAGTACAAAAACAAAATTCCCTTACCACCACATCCGCGTTCAGTGGCCAGTTTGAGCATGGCACCACCAGGGCAGAATTCATGAAACTGATCTCCAAATAAAAAATCTATATTACTAATTACGGATTTATGGGTAGATGATAATAGTAATTTACATTTATCAGCTACCTGTAAATCCGTAATTCTTATTTATATTTGAAAAAATATTAATTTATATCCACATGAAGCATGCTTTTGTATTTCCCGGACAAGGTTCCCAGTTTCCGGGTATGGGCAAAAATCTGTACGACACCAACGTAAAAGCAAAAGAACTTTTTGAACAGGCAAATAACATCTTAGGCTTCCGTATTTCTGATATTATGTTCAGCGGCACCGAAGAAGACCTGAAACAAACCAATGTTACCCAGCCTGCTGTTTTCCTGCATGCAGTGATTGCCTTCCTCTGTACAGAGCACGCACAACCGGAAATGGTGGCAGGCCACTCCCTGGGAGAATTTTCGGCCCTTGTAGCCAATGGCGTACTGTCGTTTGAAGCAGCCCTGAAACTGGTGGCCATCCGCGCCAATGCCATGCAGAAAGCCTGCGAGCTGCAACCATCTACCATGGCTGCTGTACTGGCCCTGGACGATGCCAGAGTAGAAGAAATATGCGCTGCTGTTACTGCAGAAACCGGAGAAGTGGTAGTGCCGGCTAACTATAACTGCCCCGGTCAGCTGGTGATTTCCGGTACCCTCAAAGGGGTGGAAATCGCCTGCGAAAGAATGAAGGCTGCCGGTGCTAAAAGAGCCCTGATCCTCC
Organism: Chitinophaga polysaccharea; assembly: GCF_902150045.1. Taxonomy (GTDB): domain Bacteria; phylum Bacteroidota; class Bacteroidia; order Chitinophagales; family Chitinophagaceae; genus Chitinophaga; species Chitinophaga polysaccharea_A. Next base: position 1,341,752 of record NZ_CABFVU010000001.1, on the reverse strand, counting down.
CTGTAGGCGGTGCTTTCCATTCGCCGTTAATGGCTTCTGCCAAAGAAGAGCTGCAGGCAGCTATCAACACTACTACCTTCAATACACCTTCCTGCCCGGTTTACCAGAATGTGGTGGCCGTAGCGGTAACCGATCCTGTACAGATCAAACAGAACCTGATAGATCAGCTAACGGGCGCGGTTAAATGGACACAATCCGTACAGGCCATGGTAGCCGACGGTGGTAAGGAATTTACGGAAGTTGGTCCCGGTAAAGTATTACAGGGTCTGATCCAGAAAATTAACAAGGAAACAGTGGTGAACGGTATCAACTGATAATATCATCTCTGTAAAATAAAAATGCAGTGGATAACCCGCTGCATTTTTATTTTATAATACTATTTCCATCTCGTATTGCGACAGGTAATTCGTTAATCCCGCCTGTTGCAGGAACCTGTCTATTTCAGGGAAATGCTCATCGATATTAATGATGCTCACGGCCGCTCCCATGAACAGATCGGAGGCATACTGCAGCATGGCGCTTCCTACGCCTCTTCTGCGAAACTCCGGGTGTACGGCTATATTCCTGATCCTCCGGGTGTCTTTATGCACACTGATAAATCCCGCTGTATGCCCGTCTATAACAGCCTCCCAGGTAACGGAGAACGGCGCTTCCCGTTGTATGCTGCTGATAGTGTTAGACCAGGTAGGAACCATATCCATAAAGGTGGCCAGCAGGGACCAGTTGGGTGTCCTGTTTTCTTTTATGGAGATGCCCGCTGGTTTTTTACGCGTATGTATATTCCCCTTGAAAGAATGAATGGTACGGGTTTTATCAAACCCGGTATTCGTATATGCCTTGATAGCAGGAAGGTTGGTACTGATCACCTCCAGGATAATTTTACGGATGCCCTGTGCCTGGTAAGCAGGTATGAACTGGTCGTACATTTTCTGCACGAGGTGCTGCCCGCGGTATTCGGGGATAATACCGGTTCCACCGTTGTATAGCATAGTGGGATGCACTTTGTTATCTGCGGCATGTAAAATGAAGCCGCCAAGTGTATTGCCTGCAAAGGCGCCGATAGAATAATCCCGCAGGATATTTTCACCCTGCATCTTTTGTTCCAGTATGGAGGGCGTAAGGTGCAGAGGTACTATATAATCGCTGAAAGCAGCATTGAAGGTATCGCAAAGACCAGGGGTAGATACGTTGTGAAGTGTACGGAAATCGTGGATATAGATCATAGTGGAATGGGTATGTCGCCAATATTAGCAAGGATTGACGACATACCGTCCCGGAATTTTATGAGCGGAAAAATTATTGCAGTTCTATGCTGACATTGATCCATTCGGGATCAAATTTATCAGTATATTTTTGGTAGAAATTAATGGCTGGCGTGTTCCATTCCAGTACCTGGAAAACAATTCCGCTGAACTGTTTTTCTTTTGCCTCGATCACCAGCTGGTCGAACAACAATTTCCCGATGCCTTGGCCCCGCCACTCCTTGGTAACAATGATATCTTCCAGGTACATCCGGCAGCCTTTCCAGGTAGAGTAGCGCGTATAGTAAAGCGCAAACCCATGGATCACTTCCCGGCCGTTGATCACTGTGCTGGCTACAAATGCCTTCCACACCGGGTTAGGGCCAAAACCGGCTTCTTCAAAATGCTCCTGGCTTACCGTAACCTGTTCCGCCGCTTTTTCATATGCTGCCAGCTCACGGATCAGCTCCATCAACCGGGCGCTGTCTTCTCTTCGTGCAACCCTTAACGTTATATCTTCCATATCTCGGTATATTAACCAAAAATAATCAAAATTTCAAGTTCCTTACCGGCCCGTTGGGATAAAGGACGTAGCAAATATCTATAGCTAAAATGACGAACAATATTGTAATTTGTAGGTTGTTTAGGTGAAAATGGCATTAATTGCTTCTTACATGAAAAATATGCTTGCGCATTATACAGCTTATAACAGCTGGGCTAATCAACAGCTGGCAAAGGTATTGCTTAAACTAACGGACGAACAGCTGAACAGGGAGCTGGGGGGAGGTTTTTCCACGTTACGTAATACCGTTTATCACATATGGTATACGGAAAGCCTCTGGCATCAGCGTTTGCAGCTCACTGAAAAAACAACGGATCCCACTGCAGGCTTCAGCGGCAGTTTTACAGAAGCCTGTGCCGCCTGGCTTTCACAGTCGGCCTTACTGGAAGAATGGGTGGAAAAAGCCAGCCAGGTAAAGCTGAACCATACCATTGCATATACCCTCAAGAAAAGCGAACACTATAAAATGGCCGTACAGGATGCGGTGATGGAGGTATGTAACCATAGTACCTTTTACCGCGGTCAGCTGGTATATATGTTAGGGGTATTGGGAGTGGGTAAGATACCGGCCACGGAATACAATCGTTTTAAGCCAAAAAAATAATCCGGTTTTATTATTTTTGATAGATTTTCCGCCTTTTAAAATTCCTATATGAATGCTGCTTCTTTTTATGCAAAGGCCCCGAAACACCTGGTGGCAGTGGATTGTATCATCTTTGGATTTGATGAAGGCCGCCTGAAATTATTGATCATGGAACGGAAGGTGGCGCCTATGGCCGGCGAATGGTCGCTGGTAGGCGGTTTTGTGCAGGAAGATGAAAGCACCGATGAAGCGGCCGCCCGTGTACTGGCGCATACCACCGGGCTGGACGATATTTATATGAACCAGCTGCATTGCTATGGCAATGTAGGCCGCGATACCGGCGCCAGGGTAATATCCGTTGCCTACTACGCCCTGATCCGTATCAAAAATCATGATAAGCCACTGGCCCGCGAACATGGTGCGCACTGGCTGGAGCTGCATGAAATACCAGAACTGATCTTCGATCATGGTAAAATGATTGAAGATGCACTGGCCGCACTTCGGAATAATGCACAGTTCCATCCCATAGGTTTTGAACTGCTGCCGGAGAAATTCACCCTCTCCCAACTGAGAAGCCTCTATGAAGAAATATACCGCAAAACCCTTGATAAACGTAACTTCCGCAAGAAGATCCTGTCGCTGGATGTAATGGAAAAACTGGAGGAAAAAGATAAAACCTCCTCTAAAAAAGGCGCTCACCTCTACCGCTTCGATCCTGAAAAATATGAGGCCCTGAAACGGAAAGGACTGGTATTCGAAATCTAGCCGGTAAAATGAACAAAATGGATGGAAGCAGGGACTGTAAATAAAATTATTTTACAGTCGGTTGATTCCCCATTATGTCATGTTTACACCGTATTGGCCTGTATGCCCTGCTTTTTATTTCGCAGGCATTATATGCCCAGCATAATGATATTATTGCAATTAAGAATGCGTTACCACGGATAACGGACAGTGCAAACTATGTGGATGCATTGAACAGGCTATCAACGCTCTATCTGCCCCGCCAGCTCGATAGCAGCGGGGTATACGCCAAACGCGCCAAGGAGCTGTCGGAGCGCATCAGTTACAACAAAGGACAACGCGACGCCCTGCGCGGTATGGGCCGCTATTATGCCCTACGCCCTCACCGGTATCTTTCCTATCTTTTCTATGACAACGCCCTTACGGCCTGCCGCGCCGCAGGCGACTCTGCCGGGGTGGCTGTAGCCCTGATGAATATCGGCACCTTCTACCAGTACCAGCAAAAACACGAGGAAGCGCAGCGTTATATTAACCGGGCACTGAAAGTGACCTGGGATATGGGACTGGACTCCCTGCGGACATGGGTGCTGGCCAGCTACTACCTCATTAATGAATCAGACTCCGTTGCATTGCCCGTTGCCCAAAAAGGGCTACAGCAGGCCATCTCGCTGGCTCACAGGTATCACGACGAACTGGGGATCCTGTATACCAGGTTATTTGCAGCCAATGAACAGCTGCGCGCAGGTGAAATAAAAAAAGCAGAAGAAAACCTGAAAGGTGTAATAGCTGCGGCCGACAGCGCCGGCCTTAATTATATAGCTATGTATGCCTGCCTCCAGCTAACAGGCTACCGCATCTGGCAGCAACAACCGGATTCTTTACAGTACCAGCGCCAATCGGTGAGCTACGCAGTAGCCGGCGGTTATGCCGGCTTAATGCTGCCGGTGATCACAAGCCTGTATAACAGGTCACTGCGAACGGGCGACTCCCCCCGGGCTGCCGGCTATAGCCGCCTGGCCCTCGGCGTAATGATGCAGCAACAGGAAGATATGCAGGCCGGCGAAGCAGATTATCTTTCCTATGCCTTTGGCGATGAATGGCTGGATTCCCTGCAACAACAAAACCAATCACAAAAACAACAACTGGCAGTTAATAAAGCCGCCAATCATTTCTGGTATTACCAGCTGCTGATCATAGCTGCTATCGCGATTTTACTGGTTATCCTGGTAACATATTTTGTGCGCGCTTACCGCCTCTCCCGGAAAAATACTGCTAGCATGGCCGCCCTGCAGGAGGAGATCCGGCTGGGTAACAACGCTCTCAGGGATAGCGACGACTTTAAAAATAAACTGATCTCCATGATAGCGCATGATTTCAGGACACCGCTGCATAACATCGTTAATATTACCGGGTTTATAGATGAAAAGTCGCTCACCGTAAGGGAAGCCGCCAACATGATCTCGGAAGTGGAACATACTGCTGCCGGTACCCTGGTTATTTTTGAAGAAATATTGCGATGGATCCGTACCCAGTTATCCGGTTTTGTATACCGGCCCGAAATATTCCGGCTGGAAGAAATGATCAGTCATACGGTAAAAAACCTGCAACACCTGGTCGCCGGGAAAGAGATCCGCATAGTAGTGGATATCCCGGCAAACACCACCGTTGCGGCCGACTATGAAATGCTACAGTTTATCCACCGGAATTTTTTACATAACGCTATTAAATTCTCCCCGGATCAGGGGATGATAACGGTAAAAGCTACATGTAAGGATGGCTGGCTCACCGTTGCCTTCACAGATGAAGGCTCCGGGATAGATGCCGCCATGCTTCCTCACCTGTTTAACTGGAACCGCAACGCCATTGAAGGAGAACGCGCCGGTAAAGGCGCAGGCCTTGCGCTCATCATCTGTAAAGATTTTATTGATAAAATGAACGGAAAGATACATGCTGAAAACAATGCCGATGAAGGCAGTACTTTTTATTACCAGTTGCCGGAGTGACCAGGAAAAAATATGACGCACAGTATCCGATATCTGTATTATAAACATATATACGCCGCCGGCCTGCTGGCGATGATATTGTTATGTACTACACAGCGGGCCGCCGCCCGGCAATCCCAATTACCGGGGCTGTTACAGGAACTGTCTGTTCAGCAGGACAGTATTGACCGTATTAATACCCTTGGCAAGATTGGGGCATTATATATGATGATTAACCTCGACAGCAGCTTTACCTATGCCATCAGGGAATATGAAATGGCAGAAAAATATCAATACAAAAAAGGATTGGCAGATGCCTTTGATGTAATGAGCTTCTGTTATGCCCTGAGAACAGATTTTAATATTGCCGGTATTTATGGCTACAGGGCACTGCAGCTTCACAAAGCTGTGGCCGACAGCGCCCGTATCGCCAAAACGCTTAGCAACCTGTATCTCTATTACCGGAATATGGGGCGACCGGAAGATGCCAACAATTATTTCTATGAGGCCTTTCATATGGCGGCCAGGCTGCCGGCGTCGCAGGACTCTGTTTATAGCATACTGCTGGTGAATTACGCCATGCGTTTTTACAGGGATACCACCCGTAAGGACTCCGTACTATGGGCGCTGAGAACTGCAGCAGATATCAGCCGGAAGTATCCTTACAGCCGGCTGCCGCTTTATATCGATGCCTATGCCGCTGATACATTGGTAGTACAGGGAAGGGGGAAAGAGGCAGAAGCGAGGATCAATCAACTGGCGGAGGCGGCGCTGAAAAGGGGATTGACCTATGTGGCAATGGATATTTATAACCGCCTGGAAGATTATAACCGGCTGGGGTACCGTACGGATTCAACCCGCTACCGGGAGCTGTCTTATGAGCTGGCAAAAAAAGCCGGTTGTATTGAGCTGAACCTGCCCACCCTCGCAGGGTTATACGACTACTACCGACAACAGCGGAATACAGCGAAAACAGGCTACTACAGCAGGGAAATAATGCGGCTGGCCGCACAGTACCGCTACCAGCAGGAAAAGGACCAGGTGAATTACATCGCTTTCTTTTTGAAGGAACAGTCGCTGCAACAACTGGCCCGTAACAACCAGCGGCAGCAGCAGGAGCTGGAACAGGTGCGGCTGCGCAGAAAACAAAGCCAGTTTATTATAGCAGGGCTGTTCATTATTGTGATCCTGTTATTCATCCTGCTTTACAGCCGGCACCGGCAATACCTGGCCTGGAAAAGACAGGAGCAGGCATTATCCGACAGCTATACCGGCGTTGCCCTTAAAAATATAGCCCTGCGGGCAAATGATGAGTTCAAGAATAAGCTGATCAGTATTATTACCAACGATTTCCGTGAGCCGTTACAATATATCTCCTCCGCAGCGCTGCAACTGCGCAACCAGGACGCAAGCCAGGCGGAAATGACGGCTCTGGTCAGGGAAATAGCAGCCGTATCAGGTAATACGCTGAGCATATTTGATAACATTTTAAAATGGATCCGTATGCAGTTATCGGGATTTGCCTACCAGGGAAAGCCTTGTTTGCTGGATGATACTGTTGATCATACGTTGAAGCAAATGGCATCCGCCATAAAAGAAAAAGGCCTGGTGGTGGTGAACCTGCTGCCTGCCGACTGTTGGGTAATGGCCGATCCTGAGATGCTCAGGGGGGCCCAGCTCCACCTGTTGCGGCTTTCCGTACAATATGCACAACCAGGCAGCCTGCTGGTATTATCGGCCTGGAATAAAGACGGGAGGGTGTATGTCCGCATTATTGCGGACACCGGCGCCGGTGCCGGTGATATCCTGCAACGCCTCTCCGGCTGGCAGCAGGATATGCACGCCCTTAGTTTTGCTATTACGCGCGACTTTTTAGATAAGATGAAGGGCGGCCTGCAGGCAACGGCCAGTGAAGGGAGGTACCTGGTGTTCACCGCCATGCTGGAGGAGGTTAAAAATACAAACGGATAACAGCTGCGGATGATCGCTGCTGTTATCCGTTTTAATATTGAGCAGTATATTATTTACCGGATTTATCCCCGTCGTACGCCCATTTAATATAGTTGGCGCCCCAGGTAAATCCTCCGCCAAAAGCAGCCATCATCACGTTATCTCCTTTTTTCAGGAACTTTTCATAATCCCACAGGCATAAAGGAATGGTACCTGCAGTAGTGTTACCATAACGGTGAATATTCATCATTACCTTTTCGTCGGGCACATTGATGTACTGGGAAGTAGCGGCAATGATACGTTTGTTTGCCTGGTGAGGGACCAGCCACGAAATATCTTCTGCAGTAAGGTTATTACGTTCCATTACATCCTTCGCAGCCTCCGCCATGTTGGAAACGGCATATTTAAACACCATTTTACCTTCCTGGTATACGTAGTGCTCACGGTTATTTACTGTTTCAATGGTAGCAGGTTTTACAGATCCGCCGGCTTTCATGTGCAGGTATTCGCGGCCATGACCATCACTTTTCAGGATGCTGTCTATTAAGCCAAAGCCTTCAGTATCCGGTTCCAGCAGTACGCCGCCGGCGCCATCTCCAAAAATGATACAGGTGGTTCTGTCGGTATAGTCAATGATGGAGCTCATTTTGTCGGCTCCGATAACCATTACTTTGGAGTAACGGCCACTTTCAATGAACCGTGCACCGGTTTCCAGGGCATATAAAAAACCGGAGCAGGCAGCGCTGATATCAAAGCCAAAGGCATTTTTTGCGCCAATTTTATCGGTTACCACGTTGGCGGTAGCCGGGAAAGTCATGTCAGGGGTTACAGTGGCCACAATCAGCAGGTCAATTTCTTCCGGGGAAATTCCTCTTTTATTGCAGATTTCCAGTGCTACGGGAACACACAGATCAGAGGTGCCTTTCCCTTCTCCCTTCAATATCCTTCTCTCCGAGATGCCCGTCCGGGTTATTATCCAGTCGTTGGTTGTATCTACTAATTTCTCTAATTCCTGGTTGGTTAGCACGTAATCGGGAACATATCCACCCACCGCTGTAATAGCGGCCGTTATTTTATTCATATAAACTAAATATGTGTTTAAAACGAGGCGTAAAAATACGATATAAACGTATATTTCCTAAAAAAGTCGCATATGACAAATATTAGGGATTGTCAATCCATTAAAAGTTAGCATCTTTGCCCCAGTTTTCCCGAATACATTATTAATCAATTTCCAAAAGTTTAATAAATTTACTGAACCTTACGTCGTCGTATGATTGCTTATCTGAATGGAAAATTAGCCTATAAGTCGCCTGCTCTTGTTCATGTGGATGTGAATGGAATCGGTTATGAAGTACAGATCAGCCTCAACACATATTCCCGGATACAGAATATGGAGAGTTGCAAACTGTTAACCTTCCTGCAGATTAAAGAGGATGCACACACGTTGTATGGCTTTTTTGAAGAGGCGGAAAGAAGCCTTTTCCTCCTGCTGATCAGTGTTTCCGGGGTAGGCGCCAGCACTGCGCGCATGATGTTGTCTTCCCTTCAGCCGGAAGACGTGCAACGTGCTATCATGATGGAAAACGAGAAAATGCTCGAAAGCGTCAAGGGAATCGGTGCGAAAACAGCCAAAAGAATAATTCTGGAGCTCAAAGATAAGCTGACGAAACACAAGGATACCGGTATACATTTATCTGCAAGTGTGAACAATACAATCCACGAAGATGCGTTAAATGCTCTGATAACTCTGGGAATAGCCCGGAATATGGCAGAATCGTCGATCCAGAAAGTCCTGAAAAATGAGCCGCTATTGCAAAATTTGGAAGAACTGATAAAGAAGGCTCTGAAAACGTTATAAAAGAAGTAAATAAAATCCTCTATAAAAACCTATTTTTCTTGGCAAGAAAGACATACTATGGTGCATTTGTGGTGATAACAATTGTATCCTTTATCATTGTTGATACTGCCGCTAGGGATCGTTCTGGGAATCTGAAATTATTGAGAAGTAGATGGCATCCGGATACCACCATTACTCCTCAAACCAAAATCGATACTACCGGGAAAAAAGATACCTTGAAATACCCCCTTCAAGACAGACGCGGCCCCAAAATAACGGATCAGGGGTCAGGGAACGCTATTGACCTCAAGGACCCCTCGAATATCAACAAGTCAGTAGAATACGACCCGGTTACCAAACAATATACCGTCACGGAGAAAATAGGGAACCAGTACTACCGGAACCCTACCTATATGAACTTCGACGAGTTCTATAAGCTGCAATCCAGACAAAGTGAACAGGACTACTGGCAGAAAAGGGCCAGCGCTCTCGGTAACCTGAACCAGCGCGCCAACGGGCCTGCGCTGTACAACGGCAACAACCTGTTCGACCGTATCTTCGGCGGCAGCAAAGTAGATATCCGCCCCCAGGGTAGCCTGGAGCTTACCTTCGGATACCAGGGCCAGAATATCAAGAACCCCGTACTGGTAGAACAAGCCAGGAAAAATGGCGGTTTCAATTTCGATATGGGCATCAATATGAACGTAGTAGGTAAGATCGGGGATAAACTGAAACTTATCACCAATTATAAGACCGAGTCGCAGTTCGACTTTGAAAACCAGGTTAAACTGGAATACACCGGCTACAATGATGAAATTATCAAGAAAATTGAAGCGGGTAATGTAAGCTTTCCCCTGCGCAGCACCCTCATTTCCGGTATCCAGTCGCTCTTTGGGGTGAAAACCCAGCTGCAGTTTGGCCGCTTAACTGTTACAAGTGTGCTCTCTAACCAGAAATCACAGAAACAGAACCTCATGCTCAAAGGCGGTACCCAGGTACAGGACTATAACCTCAGGGCCGATGAATATGAAGATAACCGGCACTTCCTGCTGGCGCAATACTTCCGCGACAACTTTAACACCGCCATGTCTAACCTGCCGGTAATTAAATCGCTGGTCAATATCACCAGGCTGGAAGTATGGGTAACCAATAAAACCGGGGCCACCACCCAAACCCGCGATATCGTTGGTTTGATGGACCTGGCGGAACAAAACCCCTACAATAAGAGAGACATCAATGTACTCACCAGCTCCAAGCTGCCGGACAGGGGAACCAACGACCTCTATTCAAAACTGATCAGCGACCCGGCCAGCCGGAACACCGGAACAGTGGTGAGCCGCCTCCTGAATATAGGCCTGCAGCCGGTATCAGAGTTTGAGAAAACATTTGCCCGTAAGCTCGATTCCACCGAATACATTTATAACCGCCAGCTGGGCTTCATCTCCCTTAACCAACAATTACAACCGGATGAAGTACTGGCCGTAGCCTACCAGTATACCTACAACGGAAGGGTATACCAGGTGGGTGAGTTTTCCCAGGATGTACCCCCGGATCAGAACAACAGCGCCAACCAGCCGGTTTTGTTCCTCAAATTGCTTAAAGCCACTTCCGCCCGTCCCACCCTCCCGGTATGGGACCTGATGATGAAAAATATTTACGCCACCGGCGCCTTCCAGGTAAATAAGGAAGACTTCCGCATGGATGTATATTATAAAGATCCCGGCGCCGAAGGACGCCCTCCCAGCGATAAACGGTATATCCCCGATGCCAAAGGCAACTACGCCGGCGCACCGATCATCACCATCCTCAACCTCGACCGCCTCAACAACCAGCTGGACCCACAGCCGGATGGCGTGTTCGATTACGTGGAAGGCTATACGATCAATTCCCTTACCGGTAAGATCATGTTCCCCGTACTGGAACCATTCGCAGACGGATTGAAAAAAGCCTTTAACGGCGATGCCGCCCTGGAAAAACAATATCTCTATAATGTATTATACGACTCCATTAAAGTAGTAGCGCAGCAGTTCCCGCAGCTGAACCGGTATGTGATCAGGGGATCCTACAAATCGGCCAGCAGCTCCGAAATCAATCTCGGCTCCGGTACCACCATCCCGCCGGGATCAGTAGTGGTAACCGCCGGCGGCCAGCAGCTCCGCGAAAATGTGGACTATATCATCGACTATAACCTCGGCAGGCTGAAAATCATCAATGGGGGAGTGCTCAACTCCGGCGTACCTATCAATGTGCAGTTTGAAAATAACTCCCTCTTCGGACAACAGGTCCGTAACTATTTTGGTACCCGGCTGGATTATCTCGTGAACGATAAACTGAGCCTGGGCGGTACTGTAGTGCGCATGAGCGAAAGACCATATTACCAGAAAGTGAATTATGGAGAAGACCCTATTAAAAACACCATGGTGGGCCTGGATGCGAACTATGCCTCCGAATGGAAAGGTCTTAACCGCTTCCTGGATAAATTGCCCAACTATACCAGCACCTCTCCCTCCAATATCCTGTTCACCGGTGAAGTAGCCCGCCTGTTCCCGGGTCACAGTAAACTGGTGAATGAGCCGGGCAGCAGGAGCGGTACCGCTTACATCGACGACTTCGAAGGCGTGAAAAGCGGTTATGACCTGAAGTTCCCTGCTACCAGCTGGGCACTCGCCTCCACGCCAAAAGGCGCTACCGACGCTAATGGCAGGGTGATGTTCCCCGAAGCAGAATTGAATAATATACTGGATTATGGAAAGAACAGGGCAAAACTGGCCTGGTATATTATTGAGCCCACCCTCCAGTTGCCCAAATCACCGAACCTGCCGGCAGGCATTTCTGTGGATGATCAGTCGGACCCCCGGGTAAGGCTGGTATACCAGAAAGAAGTATTTAAAAACAGGTCTACCGACTTCGGACAAAGCCAGCTGAGTACCCTCGATCTGGCTTACTATCCAACAGAAAGAGGTCCTTATAACTTTACCAATACGCCTATAGCTATGGACAACAACGGCCATCTGAGCCGTCCACAGGGTAAATGGGGCGGTATTATGAGGGCCATCGATAATAGCGACTTTGAAACAGCCAATATAGAATACATCGAATTCTGGATACAGGATCCTTTTATCAAACAGCCTAACAGCACCGGCGGTTCCCTGTATTTCAACCTGGGTAACGTATCGGAAGATATCCTCAAAGACTCCAAAAAATTCTTTGAAAACGGGATGCCCGATCCTAACCGGGACCCAAATAAGATCGATTCTTCCAAATGGGGACGTGTACCCAAGTTCCAGCAGCAGATCACCCAGGCATTTGACAATGATCCGAATATCCGCAACTACCAGGACGTTGGATACGACGGTTTAAAATCGCAGGATGAAGCGGCCTTCTTCAAAGGCTATATGGATACGCTGCGTCAGAACTTTGGCGGAAGCCCGGTATATAATCGCGCCGTTCAGGATCCGGCGAATGATGATTATAAACACTACCGCGACCCGGTATATAATGGTCTGAACATCCTGCAGCGTTATAAGAACTACAGCAACCCGGAAGGCAACTCCCCCGTATCTGATCCGAAATCACAGTTCTCTTCCGCAGCTACCAATATCCCCGAATCGGAAGACCTGAACAGGGATAATACCATGAACGAAACGGAAGAGTATTTCCAGTACCGGGTGGATCTAAAACCCAATATGGCGGTAGGCTCCAACTTCATTGTAGATAAAATAGAAGCGGATGTAACGTTGCCCAATAACCAGAAAACAACCGAAACCTGGTACCAGTTCAAAGTGCCGCTGAACCAGTACAACACCAAAATTGGTAACATACCGGATTTCAAATCCATCCGTTTCATGCGTATGTTCCTCACCAATTTCAGCGATTCCATCGTAGTGCGTTTTGGTAAACTGGAACTGGTGCGCAACCAATGGCGCCGTTACCTGTATGAACTGCGCCCCGGCGATCCTATCCCGCTGGATAATACCACTACCTTTAATTCATCTGCTGTAAATATTGAAGAAAACTCTTCCCGTACACCTATTCCATATGTGTTGCCTCCGGGAGTAGTTCGCCAGAATACCATCAGCACCAACAATACTACCCTGCAGCTGAATGAACAATCCCTGTCTGTTCAGCTCTGCAACCTGCAGGACGGCGAAATGCGCGCCATGTACAAAACACTGAATATGGATCTGCGCCAGTACAAAAAACTGCAGATGTTCATTCACGCGGAAGCAGTAGGTACCGCCACCTCGCTGAAAGACGGGCAGATACAGGCAGTGATCCGTATTGGTAGCGACTTTGTAAGCAACTACTACGAATACCGCATTCCGCTGAAAGTAACAGACTGGAATGGTCCGAAAACAGCGCTCGATATCTGGCCTGAGCGCAACAACCTCGATCTCCTGATGTCGCAGCTCAGCACCCTGAAACAGCAACGCAATATGTGCGATTCCTGTTCACCGCTGCTGCCTTACCCTGCCAACCCGGTAGCCGACCAGTACGGAAACTTTATGACGGTAGTAGGTAACCCCAGCCTGGGTGATGCCCGTACCATGATGATAGGTATCCAGAATCCCAAAGATGACGGACAACCCCGCTGCGCGGAAGTATGGCTGGATGAACTGCGCCTTACCGATTTTGATGAAAAAGGCGGGTACGCCGCATTGGCAAGGGTAGATGTACAACTGTCAGACCTGGGGTCCATTTCCATTTCCGGTAACATGCATACGGCCGGTTTCGGAAATATTGACCAGCGTGTAAACGAACGGTTCAGGGATAATTTCCTGCAATACGATGCAGCCGCCAATCTCGACCTGGGTAAACTGCTGCCAAAGAAAGCAGGGATCTCTATTCCCGTATACGCCGGCTACTCGCAATCGGCCAGTAACCCGGAATATGATCCTTACGACCTGGATATAAAACTGAAAGATAAAATTGCCCTCGCCAGGAGCCGACGGGAGAAGGATTCTATCCGGCGTGATGCGCAGGATTTCACTTCCATCAAAAGCCTGAACTTTACCAACGTCCGGAAACTCAACCTGGGCGGTGGTGGAAAACGGCACCTGTGGGATATAGAAAACTTTGACATCAGCTATTCCTTCTCACAGATCCTGCGCCATAACCCCATCATTCAAAGCGATGTGCTCACCAAGCACAGGGGAGGCCTGGGATACAATTTCGCCGGCCAGCCGCATTACCTGGAGCCGTTTAAAAAACTGATCAAAAGTAAAACGCATTGGCTCGACCTCATACGCGACTTCAATATTAACTATGTACCTTCTATCCTGAGCTTCAGGGCAGACGTTTCCCGGCAGTTTGGCGCTACCCGCGTGCGCAACGTAGGCGGCGATGTGAAATACCAGCTCCCGGAAACCTATAACAAGTACTTTACGTTCGACCGCTACTATACTGTTAAATGGGATCTGACACGAAGCATCAACTTTGAGTTCAATGCGGTGAATAATGCCCGTATCGATGAGCCCAACGGGCGTATCGATAACTCGGCGAAAAAAGATACGGTACGCCGTAACTTCTTCAAAGGAGGGCGTAATACCAATTACATGCACAATGCCAACTTCACGTACACATTGCCTACGGCGAAGTTCCCGGCGCTAAGCTGGACCAACATCGCGTTTGGCTACAGTACGGAATACCGCTGGACAGGCGCTTCCCAGCTGGCTTTGTATCTCGGTAACGCTATCGAAAACTCCCAGCAGAAAACACTGACGGCAGAATTCAAATTCGTAGAGCTGTATAATAAATCGAAATTCCTACGCGATGTAAATGCCAGGAAGCCGCAAAACAATAATCAAAACAATAACAATAACAATAAAAACGGCAACCAGCAGAACCAGAACCAGACCGCTTCTTCCGATGAAATTTCACCTTGGTTGAAAGGATTGCTGAAACCATTGATGATGCTGAAAAGGATAGGGTTCAACTTCAATGAGAACGCCGGTACCCGTTTACCTGGTTATATAGACAGTACCAGGATCATTGGTATGAACTGGGCCACCATGGCGCCGGGCCTGAACTTTGTATTCGGCTACCAGCCAGACCGGAAATGGTTCGACAAGTTTGCACAGAAAGGGCTCATTACACCGGATACCTTATTTAACATCCAGGCCCAGCAACAATTTACACAACGTTGGGATTTACAGGCCCAGCTGGAACCAATAAATGACCTGCGCATCGATCTGACCATGACCAAGTCGTTTACCAAAACACATACGGAACTGTTCAAAAATCTCACAGATCCAGTGGACTTCCAGCACCTGAGCCCATATGATGCCGGTGGTTTTGAAATTACTTATATCGCCATCAAAACTATGTTTGGTAAGATCAATACTTCGGATGGTATTTCACAAACTTTCCGCAACTTTGAATCGTACCGTAACGCCATTTCAAAACGGTTGGGCGCAGCGAATCCTTATAATAAAGATCCGGGCATTCCAAGCGGCGATCCTAAAGATCCAACTTACGCATACGGTTATACCCGGTATGCACAGGATGTGCTGATACCAGCCTTCCTGGCGGCATACACAGGTACCAGCCCCGATAAGGTGTCGCTGCTGAAACAGGGTAACGATAATGTGAGAAGCAATCCTTTCAGCAATTATATTCCAAAACCGAACTGGAGCCTCACTTATAACGGGTTAACCAAGCTGGAGCCATTCCGCTCTTTCCTGACCAATTTTACTATCAGGCACGCCTATACGGGAACGCTGAGTATGAGCTCTTATAATACTTCCATGTATTTTGAAGATCCGCGGCTCACAGGCTACCCGGCGTTCAGGGATACCATATCCGGAAACTATTACCCATATTTTATGGTGCCCAACCTTACGCTCACAGAGTCCTTCTCCCCGTTACTGGGAGTAGACCTTACTTTTGTAAACAGCCTCAATGCCAGGGTGGAATTCAGGAAGAGCCGATCTCTCAGTTTGAGCCTTATCGATTACCAGCTCACAGAAGTGCGCTCCAGTGAGATCATTATCGGCGCAGGCTACCGCGTAAGAGGCCTTCAGCTCCCATTCTCCTTCAGCAGGAATGGTGGCAAAAAGCTGCAGAACGATATGAACTTCAGGCTGGACCTCAGTTTCCGGGACGATAAAACAGCCAATAACCGCCTGGATGCCGACCTGGCCATTCCAACCAGCGGTCAGAAGGTAGTGGGTATCTCCCCGTCTATCGATTACGTAGTGAATAACCGGTTAAACCTGAAATTCTTCTACGACCGCAGGCAAACCATACCGGTAATCTCCACGGCATACCCGATTACCAGCACCAGTGGCGGTATTACCTTCAGGTTTGTACTGTCGCAATAGCAGCCGGATATATATAAACGGATTTATAGTTAGATGGACAACGGCGTGAATTGTCCCGTTTGTCTAACTATAAATCCGTTTTTTCATAACCGGGGATTGATAATTATTTACTAGGTTTGCGGCGTGAAAGGGTTTGGGATCATATGCATATTTCTGGGTCTGCTGTTACAAAACTTCAGCAGGAGCGTGATCTTCGTGCAGTTTAAAATGAACCAGTCCTATATCGCCGGCGTTCTTTGTGAAAATAAGAACAAACCTGAAATGCACTGTAACGGTCGCTGTCATCTTAAAAAGGAACTCGACAGGGATGCGCAGCAGGATAAAAATACCAACAGCGGGAAAGATAAATATGAGGTGATGTTTGTAGAAACGTTACAATCTTTCCACACTACGCCCCCGGTTGATCAACCCGTTTTTAACGCATACTATAAGGCGCCCCGCCTTCATTCGCTGGCCCTGTCCGTCTTCCACCCGCCCCAACTGGTAGTAGCCTGATTTTTGAACCTTAACTACCTGACTAATCCTGTTTGCTATCAGCGAACAGTATAACGACGTACATACATGAAACAATGTTGTTTACTCCTCATTGCATGCATGGCTGTGGCAAACAGTTATGCACAGCAGATACATGGGCGCGTGGCAGATGCTCAAACCAAAGAAGCCCTGCCAGGTGTAAATGTAAGGCTGTTACATACCGCTACCGGGCGTAATACCAATACACAGGGGAAATATGAATTAACTGTTGCTGAAGCAGATTCCATAGAAATATCATATGTAGGATATGTTCCTATACAGCTGCCCGTTGATGCAGCGGCAAAAACGCCGGTGATTTACCTGCGGCAGAGCACTACCAGTCTGAATGAGATCATCGTTTCTTCTTCGCGCGATAAGCAGCAGCGCTCAGAAGCGCCAATAGCCATCAGCACCATTTCCGCCCAAACACTGAGCGAAACCAAAGCCACTACACTGGATAGGGTACTGAATAAAGTGAGCGGCGTATACATGGTAGATCTGGGCAACGAACAGCATACCATGGCCATCCGCCAGCCTATTGGTTATAAAAGCCTTTTTCTTTACCTGGAAGATGGTATTCCTATCAGAACTATCGGCGACTTTAATCATAATGCACTGATCGAAATCAATATGGCTGCATTAAAATCCGTGGAGGTGATCCGCGGGCCTGCTTCCTCATTATATGGCAGTGAAGCGGTAGGCGGCGCCGTTAACTTTATTACAGCTTCTCCCACATTGGTGCCTACTGCCAGAATTCAACTGGAAGGTAGCAACTGGGGATACAAAAGAACAGACTTCAGCGTATCCAATACAGTAAAGAAGGCAGGCTTCGTACTGAGTGGTTACTATGCCAACCAGGCCAATAGCTATATGGACCACAGCGATTTTCATAAACTGGCGCTCACCGCAAAAGTGGAATACCAGGTGAATGAAAAGAATAAATGGACCAACGCTGCTACACTGATCAATTATAAAACAGACCAGACTGGTGGGCTCGACAGCACTCATTTCTTTGCAAAAGATTACCGCAACTTTCAAACATTTACCTATCGTGAAGTAAAAGCATTGCGGTTGCGCAGCACGCTGGATCATGAATGGGATGCTGGTAACCATACTACTTTTACTGCCTTCTTCCGTAATAATACTATCGGGCAAAATCCCTTCTATGCTATCAAAGACATAAGAGGTACTCTGAAAGCAAACGGGCAAATCAACAGCGATGGCTTCAACAGTTATGGCATTATAGCACAGCACAAAAAACAGTTCAGCTGGAAACAGGCAGCGCTCATTGCCGGTATAAGCGCGGATTATAGTCCTGCTACCTATATCGCTAACTATATAGATATTACGAAAGATGCTGCCGGTTATTACACCAGTTATCGTAACACTGATTCCCTGCTCACCGATTACCGCGTTGGACTACTGAACAGTGCCGTGTACACACAGTTTGAATTTTCACCGTTGCCGGAAATGAGGGTAGTAGCAGCTTTACGTTACGATCGGATGGATTATAATTTTGAAAATCATCTCACGCCTTCTGCATATACCGGCGCACCCAGTGAACGGAATAACTTTAATGCCCTGACACCTAAGCTGGGGCTTACTTATAACCTCGGTAAAGATCGTGGGTTGTATGCAAATTATAGTGTTGGGTTTGCGCCGCCTAATATCTCAGAATTGTATACAGGGGTAAAAGTGCCGGTGCTGAAATCTGCTACTTACCGGAACTATGAAGCCGGCGGCTGGTTTGCATTTGCAAAGGAGAAAGGATATGCAGATCTGAGTATTTACCGCATGAACGGCAGTAACGAAATTATCAGTGTAAGAAATGCCGATGGCGTGTACGAAAACCGGAATACCGGCGCTACCACCCACAGCGGCGTTGAATGGAATATTAAATATACGCCGCTTCGAAGTGTATTTGTACGCACCAGCGGCACTTATGCAGCGCATCTTTTTAAAGCCTATTCAGATGGAAGCAAAGTATATAACAACAACCAGATGAGCGGTGCGCCTAAATGGATCACTAATACCGAGATCACCTGGAAACCTGTATTCCTGGATGGTTTCAGGATAGGCGCCGAATGGCAGCATATCAGCAGATACTATATGGATCCTGCCAACACTTCCATATACAATGGATACGATTTGTTTAACGCCAGGGCAGGTTACAGCTATAAAGGATTTGAATGCTGGCTCAACTGCATGAATGTGGGAGATCAGCTGTATGCCACCACTGCAGAGAAATCTGCCTATGGCAAAACGTACAGGGTTGGCCCGCGTCAGACTTTTAACCTGGGCGTGGCCTATACATTTACCGGAAAAAAATAAGCAAATGAAGCAGGCAGCAGTATGGGTAGTAACGATGATAATATTTGCCGCATGCCAGCCGCACAGGTTGCAGCCAGGCAAAGCACTGGTAGTGTCGCATGCAGGAAAGGATGCTTCCTGTCCTTATCTTACAAAAGATGCGGAAGGCCGGCCGGTATTGAGTTGGGTGGAAACAGTCAAAGGCGCCGATACAGGTTTGATGTATTATTCGGTATCTAACGATAACGGGTATACGTTTTCTGAGCCGGTAGCGATCCCTGCTTCTTCAGGTGTATACCCGCATGATGAAAATTTACCTAAGCTGCTGTATAAGCCCGGCGGTACCGTAATAGCCCTTTTTGGAATAGAAGCCAATGACCCGAGGAATAAGTATGCAGGTAAAGTGATGTATACCCAGTCATTTGATAACGGGAAAACATGGCAGGCCGCCATACCTATGGTAACTGATACAGCGGGGTACGACCAGCGGTATTTCGATATGGCGCTGCTGCCGGGAGGGGAAGCAGCTGCTATCTGGCTGGATAACCGGAAGGATACCAGCGCGGAAGGTTCCACACTTTACTTTGCCACCACCCGGGGCCGCAGCGGGTTTCAAAACGCTGTTCCTGTAGCCACCACTATCTGCCAGTGCTGCCGTACCAAAATGTATGTAGCAGAGAATGGAGATATCCATTTGGCTTACCGTGATATTATCAACGATTCTATCCGCGATATGGTGCACCAGGTGTCTGCTGATGGGGGCCGTACATTTTCGGCACCGGTGCGTATCAGTGCAGATAACTGGGTGGTGAACGGCTGCCCGCATACAGGGCCAACACTTACTGCCAACAGTAAAGGGCTGCACTTCGCATGGTTTACAATGGGCGGCGGACAAGGCGCTTTTTACTGCCGCTCGGCAGATAACGGTAACACCTATACGCAAAAGGAATCACTGAGCAGATCGCCTATGGCAAAGCATCCGCAAATGGCTACCATAGCAGACCAGATCCTGGTGGTATGGGATGAACCGGTAAAGTGGAAAAACGATTTTAACAGCCGTATCGGTTTCCAGTATAAAGCAGCAGATGGAAAAACAAAAGAGGCAGGAGTCCTTACGGTCGATAGTGCCTATGCCAATTTCCCGGTGATCAGCGCAGTGAGCGCCGGTAAAGTATTGGTGGCCTATAAGAGAAGAGTGGGAGATAAGAGCGAGGTAGTGGTAAACCTGTTAGGTATGCCGTAACACAATTTTGGGATTTAGTCATTTGCCTCTTAAAAGGGATCAAATAACTAAATCCCAAAATTCAAAAACTTGTTTCAGCTGTAACCCAATGAAAAGCCTTTTTGTCCGGCCCAGTCTTTACGCGATGATGCCCAACGGCCATAATTGCCTTTCCGGGAATTACCGAAATAAAAGCGCCATCCTTCTTTCCACCGGGGATAATACAGACGCAGCAAATACATAGTCATAAATGTAAGCATAGGGATAGGTTTTCATGATCAGGATAGTTAGCATAAATTTTCTGCAATAAAAAAATCCACAGAAAATATATAAATGTTTCCAAATATAAAAACTATCCTCAAGCCACGAAATCACACCTATGTGTTATTTTTTATCTATGTAATAAGCGTTAGCCTGTTGTAAAGGCGTAAGTACCAGGTCGTTGATACAAACATGCGGCGGCAGCGATGTACAATAGTATACTACGTCTGCTACATCCTGGGCGCTAAGGGGAATAAATCCTTTATATACATCTTTCGCTTTATCTTCATCTCCCTTAAATCTCACCAGCGAAAATTCAGTTTCAGCGGCGCCGGGATGAATAGCAGTTACTTTTATCCGGTATGGCAGCAGATCAATGCGCATACCCTGGGAAATAGCATCTACCGCTGCTTTGGTGGCACAGTATACATTGCCTCTGGCATATACCAGTTTGGCCGCAGTAGAGCCGATATTGATAATATGCCCGGTGGTCCGGGAGCGCATCCATGGAATCACCGTGCTCGACACATACAGCAATCCTTTTACGTTGGTATCTATCATGGCATCCCAATCATCTGTACTGCCTTCATCAATGGTGTTTAAACCGGCAGCAAGACCTGCATTGTTCACAAGGATGTCAATTTTGCGCCAATCTTCCGGAATAGTGCCTAAAACAGCTTTTACCTCCTCCTCTTTTCTTACATCAAAATTCAATGCCAGCACATTGATACCAAATTCCTGCGTTAGCTGGGTTTGCAATGCTTCGAGCCTTTCTTTCCGGCGGCCGGTGATAATTACATCATAACCTTTACCGGCATAAGTAGTAGCGCAAGCCTGACCAAAACCGGCAGTGGCGCCAGTGATAAGAACAATTCCCATGAGCGGTTATTTTTTTCTGCAATTTACTAAGGTTCAGCGGACCAACGTAACAGTTCCTTTTTTCATGATCTCTTTCCCGTTGAAATCAGTACCCTTCAATATCCATATATAGGTGTCTATCGGAGCAGGCGTTCCTTTGAAAGTACCGTCCCATCCGGTGCGGAAATCAGTAGAAGAATAAATTTCCGTTCCCCAGCGGTTGAAGATCCGGAAAAATTTGTAAGTGGTAATGCCCACCGGGATAAACCGGAAGTGATCGTTCAGCCCATCCCCATTGGGGGAAAACGCATTGGGGATATACATGTCGGGGCCGGTATAATACTTTACATGCACGGAGTCGAACCCGAAACAGCCCTGCTGATTGGATACCCGCAGTGCAAAAGATATATCCCTGTTATAGTTAAGCACCGGTTGCGCAATGTTGGGGTTGCTAAGCCCGTCGGCGGGCGACCAGGAATAAAAATCGCCTCCGCTGCCCTGCATCACCATTTGCTGCCCTTTGGCCAGAATGGTGTCGTTACCGGCATAGGGATTCACTTCATAGATCCGTATATTTTTGCTGACGGTTTTTACACATTGCTTATCCGTTAACAGGGTCAGCGAAATCGTATATACGTCTCCTTTAGGGAACACATATCTCATGGCGCGCTCTGCGCCCGGTGTTATCACACTGTCGAGCATACCAAGGTCCCAGATATGACTGGTAATATTTCCATACACATAGGAGGAGGTATCATTGAACTGTATGGGATCGCCCCTGCAAACGCCGGTGCTGGTAAAGCCCGCTGTTAATCCGGGGTAATTGAATACTTTGCCTTCGGAGCTGTCGGTGCAGGCCAGTCCGGGATTCACTACCATTTTTACTTTATAAACACCGGTGTCGGGATATTGGTGATAGAACATTGTTCTGGTGTTGGTGAGGGTATCTGTGCCATCACCAAAGGTCCAGTAATAGGTAGATGTATAACCGGCTACGCTGGAATTGGTAATAGGAACATGTAAAGAAGGGTCTTCTGTACAGTTATTCAGCACAGATGGAAAGATGGCAGTGATCTTTGTCTGACAGTTGAATACGGTCAGCAGTATATCCTTACTGTGGGAGCCCAGGAATTGTTTGGTAACCGGATCATATTCATTTATACATACGGTTACCACATATTTTCCCGGTCGGTCTGGTGTACAGGTGATCAGTCCTTTGGAGGAAATGGAAATACCAGGGCTTCCGCCCATGGGGTTGCTGCCCGAGTAAGGAGGTATATAACTCACTGTGGAATTATAGGGAGGTGGGGTAGTGGAATTGCTTTCATTGGCGTTGGAGCCATCTGTTAATGCGCTACAGAGATTATAGGTCAGGCTGTCGCCATCTTCATCATAAGCAGCATAATCCAGTTGAAACGGCATGGCATTACAGATCACAATGGCAGTATCCCGGTCGAAGTACGCGCTGTTATTATTGGGTCTCGATTCTATACCCGGAATTACGGTGTAGTATGTGGAGCCTTCATGTTCGGAATTATAAATGTTACTCAGCTTTTCGCCCCGGCAGCACCGCTGTGAGGAAACATAATAGCCGCCGGCAATTGGCGGCAGCTCAATAGTGGCGGTATAAAAAGCTACTTCAAGGTGTTGGGCCTGCGGGGCAAGACAAGGATTTTTCAGCGTATCTATCAGCGGGCGGGTAAAAGAAATATAGAGGTAAACAGATGATAAAACTTTGGAGCCGTTGGAACTAAACACGTTGGCAGTAACGGGGTTCTCAAATCTGTCAATACAACCCTGGCGTTCGCCACAGGTAAAATCTGCGTCGCGGTATAATTTGAGAGTGATGAGATAACGGTAGCGGGAGTTATCTTCAGTCATTCCTAATGTCTTATAAAAAATTTCGCCACCAATGATATGATATCCAGCCGCAAAAACAGGGAACAAACAGCAGCTCAATATCATTAAAACTGCGCTCTTCATGATGGGGGATACTGCTCTCTGAATTTAACAAAAAAAGAGCATATCCGGTTCAATCACGCCAACTTTATCTTACAAGTGTGACGGTTCCCTTATGTTGAACGGTATTATTGTTAATATCTTTTCCCTGAACTACCCAAACATAGGTACCCACTGCAGCAATACTGCCGTTAACGGTGCCATCCCATCCCTTCAGATAAGCCGTGCTTGAGAATATCAGCTTACCCCAGCGGTCAAACACACGGAAGAATTCCATCTGCACAATACCTACTGGCAACGGGCGGAATATATCATTCAGGCCATCTCCATTAGGAGAGAAAGCGTTAGGAATATATATATCAGGTCCTTTTATAAAGCGTACAAAAATGTTATCTGTTCCGGAACAGCCTTCCTGCGTATAGGCGGTAACGGTATATGTAATATCGCGGTTATACGTAGTTACCGGATTATAAATGTTGCGGTTGTTTAATCCATCCGGCGGGCTCCAGGTATACCGCACACCGCCGGTAGCGTTCAGCTGGAACGGCGTGTTCAGCATGATAATGGTATCGTTGCCGGCAAACGCATTTACTTTGGGCACTACTTTTACCAATGCAGTGGCGGTAACCGGTTTGGGACATCCCAGTGTATCCGTTACAGTTACTGTGAATAAAGTGGTATCAGGCGGATGTGCCAGCGTAACGGCCGATGAGGCTTTATCTACATAAAAGGCAGGCGTCCATTTGTAGTAGGCGCCACCGGTAGCGCGCAGCGTAAGCGGAACGCCAGAACAAACGGTGGTGTCCGGAGCGGCAGTGGCCCTGGGAGGGTCCACTACTTTAAGTGTAACGGTATCGGCTGAACGGCATTTTCCCAATGTTACCTGTATCTCATAACTTTGTTTGGGCGGCGCAGGTGTTACATACGCATCTGCCAGTGTAGACACTACCTGGTTGCGGTCAAGATCCGTCCACCGGTAGGTATAAGCTCCATCGGTAACAGCCGGTAAATGCACTTCGTCATTGGTGCACACGGTGCTGTCGGAAATGGTTTTCACACGAATGGTATCTCTTACATCTACCTTTATATCCTTGAAATTGGTACAACCCTGTGCATCGGTAAACGTTACTTTGTATTCCGACGATTTTGGAGGGAATACAATGGCATCAGGCGTAGCGGGATTCAGGATAAAATAGTTATCGGGCGTCCATGCGTAAGTGCCGGGAAGTGTGCTGGTAGCCCACATCTGCAGGCTGTCTTTTGCACAAAGCAATGTATCGTTGGTAGCGGTAAAAGGAGGCTTATCGTATATTACCAGTGGCTTTGTAATGGTTTGCTCGCATCCTTTTACATTCCTTGCTAGCAGCTTTACATTATAGGTGCCCGGTGTTTTGTAGGTATAAAGGGGATTGACCAGGTTAGACGTATCGCCGTTACCGAAATCCCATTTGTAGTACTCGATGGCACCGGCGTCAGATTGGGTAGGTGCGGAGTTGAACCTGGTTTCTTTATTTACACAGGCGCCGGCAGTAGTGAATGCAGGCTTGAATACCGGGTACGCATATACGGTGGCAATGGCGCTGTCGCCGCAATTGCTGGCTTTATCCACATACAGCTTTACCGTATACGTGCCTTGCCTGGCATAAGTATGCTGAATAGGATCCGCACTGTTGGTATCGAGAAAGGTGCCGTCCCCAAAGTCCCAGTGGTAGGGTTTTCCCAGTGTACTGTTGTTGGTGAAGGTGATGGTTAAACTGCTGCAGTCTGCATATTTTTCCGGCATGGAAGCAGTGGCCAGCTTCACACAGGAAGTGATGTTGATGTGGAAATCTTTCCGTAATGTACCGATCTTCTGCCCCTTGCGGAATTCATTTACACACACCGTTACCACGTACTTTCCGGCTGCCGGGGCTATGCCGGAAATAATACCGGTTTTAGGATCTATGGTAACAGTAGAACCCAGCGGGCTGCTGCCGCTGAAGGGCGACACATAGCTGGCGAAGTTGTAAGGTGGCGCTACTGCTGCCGGGGGAATATCTCCTTCACTGGTTTGCCCGCCCTTATACGCATCGCAGAACTCGTAGCTGAGGGAATCCGCATCAGGGTCTGTAGCAGAAAAATCATAGGTAAATTTCTTATCGGCGCAAACAAGCGTTGCTTCTTCTTTATTAAAGACCGGGCTTGAATTATTGGTAGCGCCGGAGTTGCTGCCAGGTATATCTGCATAATAGGTGGCGCCGGTGCCAAGGTCGCCGGGACGGCCGCCGGGAATAGGCTCTGCTACTATATTCTCCATATAAGGGTCGCGGCAGCAGCTCTGGAAAGCAATGGTATAGCCGGAGCTGTTCACCGGGAGGGAAATAGTAGTGGTGTAAGTGCCTATCTGGTAACAGATCACCGGTGGATTAACAATACACGGATCAATTTTGGCAAGGGTTTTTACTTCAAAATTGGTACGGGTAATCTGGTAACGTCCTATGGTGCGGTAATCGCTTCTGTCGAAAGACGACAGTACAACAGCGCTGGGCATTTTGGCAATACGTTCCCCATCGCCGCAAATGCGGTATAATTTCAGCGTGATGGAATATTGAAGCATATTCCCGCTCTGCCCGAGATACTTATAGTAAACCTGTCCGCCTATGATATGGCTGGCCTGCGCCACCAGGGCGCACACCATGCATAGCAGGATGACAAGGAGTTTTTTCACAACAGGTATTTTTTTGATTTATAGTTGACAAAACGCTATAAACTGTTCCAATATCACATTGCTTTCTTCGGCTATTTCCCACATTCCCATGTGGCCTACGTTTTCAAAAATATGTATACTGCCTGTTGCCGGTAAAGTTATCTGCGGCAGTATGTTATCCAGTGGCACGGCATTATCATCTTTTCCGATCATAAATAATACCGGCGCCCGGAGGGTTTTCAACACTTCTGTTCTGTCCGGTCTTTTTGCCATTGCTTCATAGTACGCCACCAGAGCGGGAAGCTGGCATTCCATGCCCATTTTCACATAGGCGTCTACCAGGTCGTTGTGTTTACTTTTGGTAGCAGGGCTGAACATATTTGGCAATGTTTGCTTTAAAAATGTTTCGGCCCCGTACTGCTCCATTATACGAATGGATTTGCGCCTTCCTTCCTTTTTCTCTTCGCTGTCTGCCCTGGCAGTAGAATGAAAGAGGCCCAGTCCTTTCAGCAGTGCGGGGTATTTTTCCGCCAGTGCCAGCGCAATATATCCGCCCATAGAGTGACCGATGATAATTGCTTCACTGATATTTTCTGCTAACAGGATGGCATATACGTACTCCGCCATGGATTCAATGGTAAGCGGAGTAGTAAGGGGCGATAACGCGGTGCCGGGTAAATCAGGGATAATAATCCGGTAATGCTCTTTTAGCCGCATTGTTTGGTTGCTCCAAAGCGTTGCATTTTCTGAAAAACCGTGTATAAGCACTATCGTTGCACCCTTGCCTTCGTCGAGCCAGGTGATGTTTCCGTTATTGATTGATTTCCGCATGTCTTAAGCCGGGAATAAATCGTGAAATAAAAGCATGTACCACTAACAAGATACAAAATATTAGTGCTGCTTTCGAAACCAGATCACCATTTTTTACATAGAACGTAATACCTGCCTCCGGTGTTACAGTTGCTTTAAAAACAGCTTCTTTCCAATAGGGTTGCGGCTGATGAACGTTCCCTGCAGGGTCAATGACAGCGGAAATACCGGTATTCGCGCACCTGGCTATCCATCGCCGGGTTTCAATGGCCCGTATGCGTGCATATTGTAAATGCTGCCGGTGCCCTTCTGTGTTTCCCCACCATCCATCGTTGGTGATAATGACCAATAAGTTAGCGCCTGGTTTAATATGGGTGGCCATGTAGTTACTGAATACAGATTCGTAGCAGATAACGGGGAACACGTTGATACTGTCCTGCGGATTGGTAAACATTTCCACTCCTGGCATCCTGCCGTAGCTGCCTGTAATGCCGCCAAAATCCAGCGCCACGCTTTGCATAAACGATAAATAGCCTACATAGGGCACTAATTCGGCCCCGGGCACCAGCTCATACTTGTGATATACCTGGATGTTCCGGGAAGTATCCACCTGGATCGCGCTGTTATAGGCATCCCAGCGGGTGCCGTCGTTCATGGTCCTGGCGGTAGCCGGTATTTCATCGGTAGCGTTGTACCGTTTCGTGGTAGCAGCGCCGCTGATGAGTTTTGCCTTCGGGTAGTGCTGAAGCATCTCGCGGATGGCAATGATCTCCGGCTGATAATTCAGCTCATGTTCCCAGGCGCCCGTTGGGAATAGAGCAGTTTCCGGCCATATAATATAACGGGTATTGCTGTCTGCTTTTTCTTTTGTGAGATGTAAAAGTTTTCCAAGCTGCTCCATCGCCGATCCTGCGCTGAACTTTTCATCATAGGGATCTATGTTCGGCTGCACAATTACCACTTCGGTTTTCCGCGCAGCATTATCTGCCGGGGCGGATATAAAAGCTGATATGAGCAATGGTACACCTGTTACCAGCAGCGGTTTCCAGCATTCGCCCAGCAGGATCTGTTTCCAGGTGAAATCGTATAGGCGCGCCCGTTTCCATACATTGTAGATCACAATATTTGCCAGTAGTACCCAAAAGGTGCCTCCGCTGGTACCGGTATACTCATACCACTGGATCCATCCCGGCCTCAATGCAAAAGCATGGCCCAATACCAGCCATGGCCAGCTGAATTCCCAGGTTTGATGAATGTATTCAAATGTTAACCAATATACGATCAGTGCAAAGTAAGCCACCGCTTCCGGCAGCTTCCGCTTCGTGTTTTTGTATCCCAGCCAGGGAATGCTCATCAGCAATGCGTTGAAGCAATTGGCAAACACACCGCTCAGCGGAAGCGTGGTATTGCCTACCCACCAGGTAGACGCCACATTCCAAACAAGAAAAGCCAGGAAAAGAAGACCAAAATATTTCCAGCGGTGCTGTACTTTATCACTGATATACAACAGGGGCGTAAAAGCAACGAAAATGAGCGGGGTAAGCGGCATGGTGGGCCAGGCAAGCCAGCAGATCAAACCACTCAGTATACTCAACAACAGGTAAGGCTTCTTCATGTAGGAATTGCGGATTATGAATGACGAATTATGACGAAGATAAGCGCGGAATCACTGAAAACAAAAACGCCCGGTACTTGGTACCAGGCGTTTATATCTGACATGTTGCTTATCTGCTGTAGTTAGGTGCTTCCTTGGTGATCACCACATCATGCGGGTGGTTTTCCTTCACGGTAGCTGCGGTAATTTTTACAAACTGCGCACCTTGTAAGGCTTTGATATCTTTGGAACCGGTAAGGCCCATACCAGCCCGTAAACCGCCTACAAACTGCTGTACTATTTCAGACAGCATGCCTTTGTAAGGAACACGGCCTACAATGCCTTCGGGTACCAGTTTCTTGATATCATCCTCATCCTGGAAGTAACGGTCTTTACTGCCTTCCTGCATGGCTTCAATAGAGCCCATACCACGGTAGGATTTGAATTTACGTCCTTCGTAAATGATGGTTTCCCCGGGGCTTTCTTCCACACCCGCAAAAATGGATCCTGCCATGATGGTAGATGCGCCTGCTGCAAGGGCTTTCACCATATCGCCGGTATAACGGATACCGCCATCTGCAATAACCGGGATACCCAGTTTCTTCAAGGCATCAGCAGCTTCCATAACGGCGGAAAGTTGCGGGAACCCTGCACCTGTAACGATACGGGTAGTACAGATAGAACCTGGGCCTACACCTACTTTTACAGCGTCGGCTCCTGCCTGTGCCAGGGCCAGCGCACCTTCCGCAGTGGCTACGTTACCGGCAATCACCTGCAGTTTCGGGAATGTTTTCTTTAATTTCTTCAGGTTGTTCAGTACAGCAATGGAATGACCATGGGAACTGTCCAGGCAAACCACATCTACGCCTACATTGATCAGGGCCTGTGCACGGTCCAGCAGATCGGCGGTGATACCTAATGCGGCGCCTACCAGTAAACGGCCAAATTCGTCTTTTACTGCGTTAGGGTAGCTGGTCAGCTGCAGGATATCACGGTAAGTGATCAGCCCTGCCAGTTTGCCCTGCTTGTTAACAACCGGTAATTTTTCAATCTTATATTGCTGGAGGATTTTTTCTGCCTTTTTCAGGTCGGTGCCTTCGGGAGCAGTGATCAGGTTTTCGCTGGTCATCACTTCTTTTACAAGGCGTTTTTTATTTTTCTCAAAACGTAAGTCCCTGTTGGTCAGGATCCCCACCAGTTTGCTGTTGTCGTCAACAATGGGAATACCGCCGATACCGTTTTCTTTCATCAGTCGCAGCGCTTCTCCGATGGTGGCATCCACTTTCAGTGTAACGGGATCTATGATCATGCCGCTTTCACTGCGTTTTACACGCCTTACCATTTCGGCCTGCCGTTCTATGCTCATGTTTTTGTGGAGAATACCTATTCCGCCTTCCCTTGCCAGCGCAATGGCCAGCGTCGCTTCTGTAACAGTATCCATCGCTGCAGATACCATTGGTATATTCAGGCGTATGTTTTTTGTTAATTGCGTAGAGAGATTTACTTCTTTAGGCAGAACTTCAGAGTAGGCCGGTACCAGGAGTACATCATCAAATGTCAGTCCGTCAGCTACAAATTTGGGTTTAGATTTTCCCGCAGGCATGATGCAACTATTAATCAGTTAAAAAATAATTGCACGCAAATGTACACCTAATTACCCAATAAATAAAATAATCACTCCCCACCCGGCCTGGCAGGTTGTTAATTAATCATTAACAAACCAGTTCATAAAGTTGTCCAGGTAAGCTTCTGAGCACACTTTGCATCTCCAGGTTAAATACGGCGGTAGCTACCTGGCTGCCTGATAACCGTGTTTGCAGGTACAATTCCTCCAGGTGCCGCTGTGATTTTTCCCGGAAAAGCGACATGATCAGCTGTTCTTCTTCGCTCAGTTCCGGGAATAACCGGGTTTGTGCTACCGGTACGGAGCCGGCTCCCGTCTTTTCCTGCCAGCCCATAAATGCCAGTACATCCGCTGCACCGGTGAGCAGCGCTGCTTTATTTTGCCCGATCAGGTAATTACAACCTGCCGATTGCGGATCATGCAGCCTTCCGGGGATACAGAACACATCGCGGTGATAGCTGTTGGCCAGGTCGGCGGTGATCAGTGAGCCTCCACGCATTCCGCTTTCTATTACTATAGTGGCATCGCAGAGCCCGGCTACAATCCGGTTCCGCTTGGGAAAGTTCTGCCGGTCGGGCGCCGTCTGACTTGGATAATCAGTAAGCAGCCCGCCCTGCTCCAGCATCTGCACAGCCACCTGCTTATGCACCGGCGGATAGATCCGGTCCAGCCCATGTGCCAGCACCCCAATAGTGGGAATCCCAGATGTCAGGGCGGTTTTATGGGCAATAATATCAATACCATAGGCCAAACCGCTAACAATGGTAACACCAGCCTCTGAAAGGCCCGCAACCAGCGCCTCACAAACGCTCCTGCCATAGGCAGAAGGGTGCCGGGTGCCCACAATATTGATCATCCGCGCGGCATTCAGCGATGCATTGCCCCTGTAATACAGCATTGCCGGGTTATCATAGCAATGCAGCAACCGTTGGGGATATGCCGGATCTGTACAGAATAACGGCTGTATCCTGTGCTTCTCCATAAACGCTATTTCCTTTTCTATCTCCGTAAAATCACGGAAACTACGGATAGCGCCCGCTCTTATGGCGCCTACGGTTTCAATCCTTTCCAGCTCCTGCCTGCGGGCATTGAAAATGTTGCCGGCGCTGCCGAAATGTTCCAGCAGTTTCTTTATAGTTATATCGCCGATCAGGGGAATACGGGTTAACGCCAGTTGATACATGAGTTCCTGGGGCATAACAAACAATAATTTCCGCATAATTTACAATTTTCTCCCGGCACTTTTTTCTCCCTGGCATGAATTATTTTTGCAGCTACCAACGGATATTCTTATGAAGATGAAATGGATACTGACAGGCATAATGGCAGCAGGATTACTGGCCTGTAAAACTACCCGGCCGGTAGCAGAAAAAAATGCGGGATCGCCACTGCTTCCCGGAGGCCCCGCATGGGCTGCACTATGGCAGCAGCAATCCGGCGAATACAAAGCACTGTGCCTCCAGGCATACCAGCTGGCAGCCCTTCGCCTCGATCAGTACATCGCGGCCAAAGGCAGCAAACCACTGGCGGTAGTTACTGATATCGATGAAACCGTACTCGACAACAGTCCTTACTCGGTACACCAGGCGCTGGCCGGCAAAACATACGATGATAAAAGCTGGATGGAATGGACGGCCAAAGCCGTGGCAGACACAGTTCCCGGCGCTCCCTCCTTTTTTAAATACGCTGCTTCCAAAGGCGTGAAAGTATTTTATATCACCAACAGGCTGGAAGCCGAAAGGGCGGTAACCCTGCAAAACCTCCAGCACTACCAGTTCCCGGATGCAGACAATGAGCACCTGTTTCTGAAAACCACTACTTCCGGTAAAGAGCCGCGCCGGCAACAGGTATTACAGCAATATGAAATTGTAATGCTGTTTGGAGATAACCTTGGCGACTTCTCCTCCACCTTCGATAAAAAACCTTTTGAGGAAAGAAATACCGCTACATTACAGGCTGCGCCGGATTTCGGCAGCCGGTATATCGTTCTCCCCAATCCTATGTATGGCGACTGGGAAGGAGCGCTCTACAATTTCCAGTATAAGCTAACTACCCAGCAGAAAGACTCCATACTGCGAAGCAGGTTGCGGAATTACTAATGCGGCGTTCCCCGTCGCCGGCGCTGCAATGCTATCCTGATCCGCAATATCAGCCGATGAAGGCGCTCAGGTGCCGCTCTACGGATAATTGCAGCAGGACACTGGTACACGCATTGAAATAAAGGCTACCACTAAATTACCATCCTGGCAAAAAGCGGCCAAACCAATCCGCCGGTTCTGGCGCTTTTTGCCGGATTTTGTACCCGGAAGAATTATAAAAAAATACCCGGCAATCAGCTCAGCTATACGACAATGTAAACCGATTTCTGGTATCCTGAGTGCATGCACTAAGCACATTGAAAGTGCATTATTAGTTCGAGTTGACCACATAATGGGTGTATGAGGAGTATATCCTGAGTGTATGAGGAGTGCTACACATAGACGACTCCTAAGTATCCAACAAGTATCCAAGAAGTATTCGGAAAGTAACTCTATTCCCATTCATGCCTTAACCTGACAATACTGATGATTAAAAATAATTAAGGGAGATATAAGCGTCCGCTTACATCTCCCTTAATTATTACAAAATCCCAAAAGTATAATCAGCGAAATCATCATAATCCTGGAAAAGACAAAATCCGCTACAGGCTGATAATCCGGAACACCGTACGCCTGTTGGCAGCTCTTCCTTCTTCGGTGTCATTGGTAGCAACGGGGTTACTTTCGCCGTAACCCTTTGCAGTAAGCCGGTCTGGCTTAATGCCTTTCTCAGACAGGTAGCTCACAACTGCTTTTGCACGGTTCTGGGAAAGCAATTGATTGTCTTTGTCCGATCCTACATTGTCGGTATATCCTGAAATTTCAATTTTTACAGCCGGGTTATCTTTCAACAGGTTTACCAGTTTGTTGAGCTCTGTTACAGATTCAGGTTTCAGGTTATATTGTTTGCTGTCGAAGAAAATATTATTTAACACGATGCTCGCGTTGGCTGCCAGTGGTTGTAATGGAATATTTTTTTCGTAAGGTACACCCGGGTTATGTTCTTTCAGTGAAAAATTATCGGAGTAAAAAAGATATCCTTTCCTGTTCACGTGCATGGCATAATCTTTTCCTACCGGTAACGGGGCCAGGTAGTCGCCGTTTTCATTGGTGGTAACGGTAGCAATATTGTACCCACCCTGCAGATCGGTGATATCGATATTGGCGGTGAGGCGTTTATGCGTGAGCGTGTCGTACACATACCCTTTAACATACAGTGTTTGCAGGGGGCGTGCTTCGGGATAAAGTTCAAAGCTGTAAATATCCAGTGCGCCGCGGGTATCGGAGCGATCAGAGGCCAGGTAGGCGGTTTTCCCGTTTGCTTCCACTACCAGCGATGCGTCTTCATCAATGGTATTGATAGGATAGCCAAGGTTGGTGGCGGGCCCCCAGCTGCCATCCGGTTGGCGCCGCGAATAAAAGATATCCAGTCCGCCATACCCGGGATGCCCGTCGGAAGCGAAGTACAGTGTTTGCCCGTCGGCATGGATGAAAGGAGTTGTTTCCCTGCCGTTGGTATTGATATTGGGCCCCATCCTTTCCGGAACGCTCCACTGCCCGTTGGGTTGCCGCCTGGTTACAAATATATCTGCACCGTGATCTGGTGTTTCACGTGCAAAATAAAGTGTTTGTTTGTCGGCGCTGAGGCAGGGTTGTGATTCCCAGTCGCGTGTATTAATGGGCGCTCCCATATTCTTTGGTGTGGTCCAGCCTGAAGCCGTTTTTTCTGAGTAGTAGAGATCGCAGCTGCCTTTGCCTTCCGGAAATTCGCAGCCTGTGAATACCAGCATGGTACCATCTTGTGAAATGTTTTGTGCGCCTTCATTGAAAGAGGAATTTACAGGTTCACCCATGTTTTGTGCAGCAGACCAGTGATCGTTATCCCGGTTTGTAATATAGAAATCTTCGTTGCGGCCATTTACACGCCTGGTGAAGATCAATGTTTTACTGTCAATGGTTAATGAGGGGAAGTATTCCGGGTCTTTACTGTTTACCGGATCTCCGAGGTTTTCGGGGTGGAATGGTACTGCCTGCCTGCCATTGTTTACGGCGAATTCATAATTCACTTTCAGTTTTTCCGCATTGGCGCTTTTCGACTTTACAGTTGCAATGTATTGATTGATTAACTGTAACGCACCTACGAAATTACCTGTTCCCGCCATGGCTTTTGAATAGGGTACCATTACCGGGCGCAATCCGCTGCTGTCCAGCTGTTTTAATTTTTCAAAAGCAGCTGTGGCGGCAGCATAGTCTTTCAGTTCCACATAGCATAAACCCATTTGCCCGTAGGCATCCGTGAAATTGGGCGCTGCTTTAATAGCTTCCTGTAGCAGCCCGATAGCGGCTTTGGTCTGGTAAGTTCTTACGGCATCAATAGCGCGGTCAAAACTGGCTTTGGCCTTTTTAGGAGCGTTCTCATAGGTAACGGTCTGGGCTTGCAACAGCAGCCCGGAACCCAACAGGCAACTTAGTATTAACAGGGAGGTTTTCTTCATAGTATGTATTCGCAATGTAATTAACGAAATTACCGGGAAAAATAGTGTAAGCGAATTTTGTCTTGGAACACTGATTAGGCTGATTATAATGATTTGTTTGATTTTATTTAATAATAAGGGAGATAAAAGCGGATATACACCTTTTTATCTCCCTTATTAATATTTATTGCTTAAAAAAATAAAAGTAAAAATCAAACAAATCATTATAATCAGCCTAATCAGTGTTCCAAGGCAAAATTCGCATCGCCGAAGGCGATTAAGGAACGTTGATATACTTGTGGATCTGTAACGACATGGTCCATTCGGGATGATCCTTGATATACTCCGTGATCAGCGGCGTCATTTCGGCGCTGCGTTCCCACTCCGGCTGCAGGTACAGCTTACAATGTTTGCCCGCTAAGGCGGCATATTTTTCGGCCCAGGCGAAATCTGTTTTATTAAAGATCACCACTTTCAGCTCATGTGCTGCCTTGCAGATCTCCGGCAATGGCGCCTTGAATTTTTTGGGCGATAAAGTAATCCAGTCCCACTTACCACTGAGCGGGGAAGATCCGGATGTTTCAATATGCGTATGAAATCCCTGTTTATGCAGGGAGCGGGTAAGTGCATCGAGGTTATGAAGCAGCGGTTCTCCGCCGGTAATCACCGCAATGCGGCCCGGGTAAGCGGCTGCTTCCGTTACAATTTCAGAAACGGCTACCTGCGGATGTTTGTCTGCATCCCAGCTGTCTTTTACATCGCACCACACACAACCTACGTCACAGCCACCCAGCCTGACAAAATAGGCTGCCCTTCCCTGGTGGTAGCCTTCTCCCTGGATGGTGTAAAAGCGCTCCATCACAGGGAGAGTATCGGTATTAATATTTATTGTTGTTACAGACATGTCTTACTTCACAAAGGTCCGGTTTTTTTAGCGTCCGGCTGCATTTAATGCTAAATCAGTTTTCCGGTCTGCCGGTTAGTTCATACTTCCTCTCAAACCAATAGCGGAATGATAGGTGTTTTTAAGTAATGCAGCGATGGTCATGGGACCTACACCTCCCGGTACCGGGCTGATATAGCTGCATTTGGGCGCTACTTCATCAAACTTCACATCACCCTTCAGGCGGAAACCGCTTTTCTTACTGGCATCTTCCACACGGTTAATACCTACGTCCACAATTACAGCGCCTTCTTTCACCATATCCGCAGTTACAAAATCCGGCCGGCCTATAGCAGCAATGATAATATCTGCCTGACGGCAAATTTCAGCCAGGTTATGTGTCTGGGAATGCGTAAGGGTAACAGTGCAGTTACCAGGGTTGGTATTGCGGCTCAGCAAAATGCTCATAGGCGTACCTACAATATGGCTGCGGCCTATTACCACGGCATGCTTTCCTTTGGTGGGAATGTTGTAGTGCTCCAGCATCAGCATAATACCGTATGGAGTAGCCGGAATAAATGCAGGTAATCCGCTTACCATTTTACCTACGTTCATGGGATGAAAACCATCCACATCCTTGCTTGGATCAATGGTATTGATCACCAGCTCTTCGTTGATATGTTTGGGTAATGGCAATTGTACAAGGATACCATCCACATCCGGGTTCTCATTCAGCAGAATGATCTGGTCCAGCAGATGCTTTTCAGAGATCTGTGCATCAAAACGCAGAAGAGTGGAATTGTAACCGCATTCTGCACATGATTTTACTTTGGATGCTACGTAGGTTTCACTTGCCGGATTATTACCTACCAATATGGCAGCCAGGTGAGGGACCTTTTTCCCAGCGGCCTTCAATTCGGCCACCTGGGCGGCTAATTGGGCTTTTATAGCCTCAGAAACGAGTTTACCGTCTAAAATTTGCATGTGCAAAGGTAAGAAAAAGCTGTATGTAATCAGCTATGAAATCCGCTTTTTGGGAAGTGCCTGCTGCAGTAAGTAGGGGGAGGGGAAGAAAATATTTCCTAAGATCCGGCAAAACAAGCCCCTGTAAAGGAACTTGTTTTGCCCGGGCATTGCGCCCGTCAGGAACTTACGATTGGTTCAGTGGAAATTATAAGGCAAAACTTGAATATAATTCTTCCTGCTGATATACGCAACGGAAGAGCCAGATCACAGGTGTTATTAAATTTTTGGCGCCGCATCCAGGATCTCCGGTGCAGATGCGCCTGCATATTTTTCAAAATTACGGATGAACTGACCGGCCAGATCCTTTACCTGCCTGTCGTATGCAGCCTTGTCTTCCCAGGTATTGCGCGGATCCAGTATATCGGATGGAACGCCGTCGCAGTGATCCGGGATGGCGAAACCGAATACAGGATGCGGATGGAAGGTTGCCTTATCGAGACTACCGTTCAGTGCAGCAGTGATCATGGCACGGGTATACGACAACTTCATCCGGCTGCCGGTACCATAGGCCCCACCGGTCCAGCCAGTGTTGATCAGCCACACATTAACATCGTATTTGCGCATTCTTTCACCCAGCATCTGCGCATACTGTGCAGGATGCAAAGGCATGAAAGGCGCGCCGAAACAGGCACTGAAAGTGGATTTTGGCTCGGTGATACCAGCTTCGGTACCGGCTACTTTCGCGGTATAACCGGAAATGAACTGGTACATAGCCTGTCCGGGCGACAGCCTGGATACCGGTGGCAATACACCATAGGCATCGCAGGTAAGGAAGAATATGTTTTTGGGAATGCCGCCTATGGCAGGCTCCATCGCATTTTCAATATAAGGCAACGGGTAAGATACACGAGTGTTTTCCGTGATGGAACAATCTGTATAATTTACCGTATGGGTACCCGGAAAAAATTTGATGTTCTCCAATAACGCACCTTCACGTACGGCATGAAATATCTGCGGCTCTTTTTCTTCGGAAAGATCAATACATTTTGCATAACACCCTCCTTCAAAATTGAATACGCCGGTAGCGGTCCATCCGTGTTCGTCGTCGCCTATCAGCTTACGTGCAGGATCTGCGCTCAGCGTGGTTTTTCCGGTGCCGCTCAGACCAAAGAAAATAGCGGTATCACCGTCGTCGCCCATGTTGGCGGAGCAATGCATGCTCAGTACATTTTTGTTCTGCGGCAGTTCATAATTCAGGATGGTGAAAATACCTTTCTTGATTTCCCCCGTATAGGCGCTGCCGCCTATAAGAATGATCTTCCTGGTAAAGTTCACTACAGAGAAATTCTGTTGGCGGGTGCCGTCGGTAGCAGGATCCGCCAGGCAGCCGGGGGCCTGGATCACGGTCCAGTCGGTGTGCATTTCATCCAGCTCATCTTCCGAAGGGCGTAAAAACATGTTGTAGGCGAACAGGCTTGACCACGGCAATTCTGTGATCACTTTGATGTTGACCCGGTAATCCTGGTCGGCGCATGCATAGCAATCACGCACCCATACATCTTTGCCGCTGAAATAACGGGTGATCCTGCTGTATAAACGATCAAAATTTTCTTCAGAGATAGGGAGGTTAAAATCGTTCCAGTTAACAGTGCCCGTTGTGATGTTGTCTTTTACAATGAATTTGTCTTTGGGTGAGCGGCCGGTATACACCCCGGTGTTTACGGCCAATGCGCCTGTATCGGCATATACTCCTTGTTTACGGGCCACCGTTTGCTCCGCTAGTTGTTCGGGTGACAGTTGGTAATAGACGTTCGTTACGTTCTCTATGCCAAGTCCCCGTAAGTCAGCAACAGGATTCCTTACGCTACTTATTTGCATAAAAGCAAGATTGTTTTGGTGTATAAGCAAAACTAGCGATTTTTTGATATTATCGAATTCTATAGGTGTTATACCATTGAAATTTAGAAATTAGTTACCGCTTTATGGGTGATCGTTGCAATATCTTCAAAATGTGTGTGGTTCATTGCTAGATTGTCTAACCAAAAAAGAGAGAATATACTATTAATTAGTTGTAAGGAAATATTAGTACGATTTTGTCATTTAATGTTGCAGATATTGACCGATTTGCTAATTCAAGCCCTTTTCACATTTCTACCTCCCGAATTTTACATAGGTTTGAGCCCTCATTTGAAATTAAGCGACATGAAGAATCTGCCTTTGGATCCGCAGCTGTTTGTAAAGAACCGCCAGCGCTTTGTGGCTAAAATGCAGCCGCAGTCTATAGCTATTATCAACTCCAACGACGAACTGCCCACCAATGGCGACGCCTTGTACAAGTTCAAACAGAACTCAGATCTGTATTGGCTTACAGGTATTGAGCAGGAAGATACCATGGTGGTATTGTTTCCCGATAACCCGGATCCTAAGTACCGCGAAGTACTGGTATTGGTACGCCCGAACGAATTAAAGGAAAAGTGGGACGGGCACCGGTTACGCAAAGATGAAGCCTACGCTGTATCCGGTATGTCTACCGTAATATGGCTCGATAGCCTGGATGCACTTTTACAACAGTGGATCAACGATGCGGCCAACATCTATCTGAATTCCAATGAAAATAATCGCAAGGCAAACCTGGTACCGGTAAGGGATTACCGCTATGCACAGGAAATGAAAGAACGCTACCCGCTGCATAATTACCTGCGCGCAGCCGTTATCTTCAAAGAATTGCGTGCGGTAAAAACACCGGAAGAAATTAAAGTGATGCAGGAAGCAATGGATATCACGGAAAAAACTTTCCGCCGCCTGCTGAAATTTATCAAACCAGGTGTGTGGGAACATGAGATCCACGCGGAAATTTTGCACGAGTTCCTGCGCAACCGCTCCGGCGGCGAGGCTTACGGCTCTATCATCGCTTCCGGCGACCGTGCGCGCACCCTCCACTACGTTTCCAATAACCAGGAGTGTAAAGACGGGGAAGTGGTCCTGATGGATTTTGGTGCGGAATACGGCGGATACAATGCCGATCTTACCCGCTCAGTACCGGTAAACGGAAAATTTTCACCACGCCAGCGCCAGGTATATGATGCCTGCCTGCACCTGCATAACTACGCGAAATCCATTCTCCGCCCCGGTATTACCATCGCTAAATACCACGAAATGGTAGGAGAGGAAGCCACCAAACAATTTATAAAGATCGGGTTGCTTACAGAAGAACAGGTAAAAAACCAGGACCCGGAAACACCGGCCTACCGCAAATACCTGTACCATGGCATTTCCCATCATCTCGGCGTGGATGTGCACGACCTCGGTCCTTCTTTCCATCAGCCAATCCCGGTAGGTGCTGTAATGACCATCGAACCAGGGATTTATATTGAAGAAGAACAACTGGGTATCCGCATCGAAAACAATATCTGGCTCACGGCCGAAGGTAATGTGGACCTGATGAAGAATATTCCCATCACTGCCGATGAAATTGAAGCGCTGATGGCAAAATAACGATGGTGATTTTTATGATTATCCTGGTAAGCAAAGATTAAAAGACAATATTCTATCTTCGCTCACCAGGATAATCACAAATCATCATAATCATAGTTAATGAAACAATTACCGAATATTCTTACCCTATGTAACCTCTTTTGCGGTGCGCTGGCCATTATCTGTATATTGCACGCTCCTGAATACCGCGCAGAGATTAACGGTGCCGACTATACGATTATCAGCCCTGAACCGGTATACTGGGCTTCCGCCCTGGTAGTGATTGCAGGGATCTTTGATTTTTTTGATGGCATGATAGCCCGTCTTCTCAAAGTATCTGGTCCTATGGGAAAAGAACTGGATTCACTGGCGGATGTAGTTACTTTTGGCGTGGTACCTGGTATGATGCTGTACCGCCTCCTGCGCAGCGCGTATTTCCAGCAACCGGATGTTTTTGATGTGTCTGTCATCAACCTGGCGCCGGCCTTACTGGTGCCCTGCTTCGCCGCCTATCGCCTGGCTAAGTTCAATATTGATACCCGTCAGTCGGAAAATTTCATCGGGGTGCCAACTCCCGCAGTAGCCGTGCTGGTGGCCTCTTTCCCTTTGATCGTTTTATTTAACCCGTTCAACCTGGCCCACTGGTTCCAGAATATATGGGTGCTCTATATCATCATTGCCCTGCTATGTTACCTGATGGTGGCCGAAATCCCCATGATCAGCCTGAAATTTAAAAGTAAAAGCCTAGCGGCCAACTGGCCCCGTTTCCTGCTGATCCTTCTTACCATTATAAGCATACCGCTCCTGCAATTCGCTGCCGTTCCCTTTATATTTATTTGTTACGTAATATTATCGGTAGCAGTACCGCCGAAAATAGAAGCGGTTTAACATTCTGGATTTTTTGATGTAGGTTTGCGGCAAAATTTCTAGCACAATGACTTTTACTGCACATATCAATGTGATGCCACTGAAAGAATTATTAGATCCGCAGGGAAAAGCGGTAATGAGTGGTCTCAAGAACCTCGGCCTGGGCCAGGTACAAGATGTACGTATTGGTAAACACATTACTCTGCAAATTGAAGCCGCCAGCCAGGAAGAAGCAAGGCAGATCGCTGAAAATGCCTGCCAGAAGCTGCTGGCAAACCAGGTAATGGAATCTTTTGAAGTACAAATACAATAATTAATTGCGGATTACGGATTACGGAGCTGTGGGGAGATAACTGGAATTGTCTCCGGGCTGCATCTCCCCACACATTCGTAATTCGTAATTCGTAATTAAATTATGAAATTATATCTAGTTCCATCTCCCATCGGTAACCTCGCCGATATTACCTACCGGGCCGTAAAAGTGCTGGAAGAAGCAGACCTGATCCTCGCGGAAGATACCCGCACGTCCGGCGTACTGCTGCGGCATTACCAGATCAACAAACCCGTTACACCCTACCATCAGCATAATGAGCATAAAATAGTACAGCATCTCCTGCAACAGCTGCAGGATGGTAAAACAATGGCTATGCTCACAGACGCCGGTACACCGGGCGTATCTGATCCCGGCTTCCTGCTGGTAAGGGAATGTGCCCGTGCAGGCGTACCCGTGGAATGCCTCCCCGGCGCCACGGCCTTTGTGCCCGCCCTGGTGAACAGCGGCATCCCCATGACCCGATTTGCCTTTGAAGGCTTCTTCCCC
Source organism: Chitinophaga polysaccharea (assembly GCF_902150045.1). Lineage (GTDB taxonomy): Bacteria > Bacteroidota > Bacteroidia > Chitinophagales > Chitinophagaceae > Chitinophaga > Chitinophaga polysaccharea_A. Next base: position 1,300,129 of record NZ_CABFVU010000001.1, on the reverse strand, counting down.
CTCAAGAAAGGCCGCCATACCCTCTTTACAAAACTCGCCACGGAAGAACGCACCATCGTTTTCTACGAGTCGCCCATGAGATTGCTCAGAACCCTGGCCGACCTGATCCAGTACTTCGGACCAGACCGCCAATGCTGCGTTTGCCGGGAACTCACCAAAATGTTCGAGGAAAATAAACGGGGCACACTACAGGAAGTACACGATTATTTCAGCGAAAAAGGGGTAAAAGGAGAAATTGTGGTAGTAGTGCAGGGCGTTGAATAATTATTTTTAACTTCCCGTTGATTGCCGGCATACCCTTGCCGCACCCGTGCTGTTGTTTTGTATAACAAATCATTTAGCCATGCCCGTTACTGATATTGCCGCATTACGACTGCAACACCAGCAGTTGATCAAAACTGCGTTTAAAAAACCACAGGACCTTGTTGCCTACTTCGGCGCCATGCAGGCCCAGGAGCATGCCAACAGCAAATGGGGCGTTGGCGTCAGGCTTCCCGGCAGCACCGATGCAGATATAGAAAAAGCCCTTCTCAACAAAACCATTATCCGCACCACCGTATTCCGCGGCACCCTGCACCTGGTAGCCGCCGCCGATGTGCGCTGGATGTTGCAGCTCATCGCTCCTTCTATAAAAACCCGCATGGGCAGTATGATGCGTAAACTGGAAATGGATGAAGCCCTCCTGAAGAAAACCGGCCAGCACATCGCTAAAGCATTACAGGGAGGGAATCACCTTACCCGCAAAGAGCTGGTTACCCTGCTACAGGAAAAAGGCATCAATACAGACGATCATCGCATGAACCATATCATTTACCACGCCGCTATAAACGGTATCATCTGTAACGGCCCCCTGAGTGGTAAACAATTCACCTATACATTGCTCGATGAATGGCTTCCAGGTACCACCGCATACAATAAACAGGAATCGCTGGCAACGCTGGCAACGCGCTACTTTACCAGCCATGGCCCTGCTACTGTAGCCGATTTCTCCCAGTGGGCAGGCCTGCCCGTTACAGACGCCAAAGCCGGACTGGAAGGCGCACAATCCGCCTTAAAATCACTGGAAGTGAATGACACCACTTACTGGATGGCCCCGGGAAAGAAACAAACACCACAGGATACCGCATTGCTGCTGCCGGCCTTCGATGAATATTTCATTGGCTATAAAGACCGCAGTACGCTGATAGACATGCAGTTTGCCAAAAAAGTAATGACCATCAACGGCATTTTTAATCCTGTTATGGTGAGCAATGGCCAGGTCACCGGCACCTGGAAACGCACGTTTAAAAAAGACAGTGTAGCCATTGTTACCGACCCGTTTAAACCACTCAAAAAGGCTGCCCTTAAAGCATTTGAGCCTGCTGCACAACGGTATGCGGATTTTCTCGGGCTTACCCTCAGCAGTTTCTCCTGATTTATATCCCGGCCCTCCCGCATTCATCAAATATCAATGGCGAAATCGCTAAATGATCCTTATTTTAGCTGCTTAAACCAAATGAAACGGAATGAAGTACCCGGTTACAACAGGCAGCTGTATGGCCATCGCTTTGCTGGCAGGCAGCTGGTTAAAGCTAAGCGCGCAGTCGGACCGCTGGCAGCAGAGAGTAAAGTATACAATGGACGTGAAGGTGGATGCGCCGGCCAACCAGTTCAAGGGGCAACAACACCTTGAATATTACAACAACTCCCCCGATACATTAAAGAAGGTCTTTTATCACCTGTATTGGAACGCTTTTCAGCCGGGAAGTATGATGGATGTGCGCAGCCGTGAACTGGGTAAAATTGTGCTGGGAAAAGGTAAGAACGGCAACGAGCTCCGCGACTGGGACAACCGGGTACGCGACCGTATCTCCAAACTTAAGCCCGACGAAATAGGCTACCAGAAGATCATCTCCCTTAAACGCGATGGAAAACCACAGGATTTTAAAGTAGTGGAAACCATCCTGGAAGTGCCGCTGGATAAGCCGATCCTGCCGCACTCCAAAGCAGTGTTTGATATGGAGTTTGCCTCACAGGTGCCGGTACAGATCCGTCGCAGCGGCCGCAATAACTCGGAAGGCGTTGACTTTTCCATGGCGCAGTGGTATCCTAAAATGTGTGAATACGATTATGAAGGATGGCATGCCACTCCTTATATTGCCCGTGAATTTTATGGCGTGTGGGGCGACTATGACGTTAAGATCACCATCGATAAAAAATATGTAATAGGCGGTACCGGTTACCTGCAAAACCCTGATCAGATCGGGCATGGGTATGAAAAACCTGGCGCAAAAGTAACGCCGCCCTCCGGTAACACGCTCACCTGGCATTTCATTGCACCTAATGTGCATGATTTCATGTGGGCTGCCGATCCGGACTACAAGCATATCACGCAGAAAGTAGATGGCTTTACCGCCCACTTTTTTTACATCGACAATGAATTTACCCACAATACCTGGCCGCAGCTGGCAAAAATGGTTCCTGCTGCCTATGCCTATATCAAAGCACACTACGGCGCCTATCCTTACGAACAATATTCCTTTATACAAGGAGGCGATGGTGGCATGGAATACCCCATGGGTACCCTTATTATGGGCAACGGTAAAATGGGTGGCCTGTATGGGGTAGCCATGCATGAATGGATGCACAGCTGGTACCAGGGAATGCTGGCCACCAACGAAAACCTGTATCCATGGATGGACGAAGGCTTTACCACCTTTGCGGAAAACAACGTGATCTATAACACCATCGATTCACTGAAAGGACGTAATGCAATGGAAGGCTCTTACGCCGGTTATTTTGCGCTGGCAGGAAGCCCGTATGAAGAGCCGGCCAGTACACATGCCGATCACTTTAATACCAACTATGGCTACAGTCTTACCGCTTACTCCAAAGGCGCTGTGTTCCTGGAACAGCTGGGTTATGTAATTGGCGCTCAAAACCGCGACAATGGCCTGCTGCGCTACTATAACGAATGGCGTTTCAAACATCCTAACGTAAATGATTTTGTGCGGGTAATGGAAAAGGAAAGTGGTATTGAGCTGGATTGGTACAAGCAGTATTTTATCAATGCGGTGAAGCATATCGATTATGGTATCGACAGCGTTTTTGCAAAAGGCAATAAAACAGTGGTGCGTTTACGCAAAATAGGATATATGCCTATGCCCATTGATTTTATGGTAACTGATAAAAGCGGCAACAAAGTGCTGCATTATATTCCATTGTCCATCATGTACGGTGAAAAACCTAATGAGTACCCGGATGTAAAACGTATAGTCGATCCCGTTTGGTACTGGACAAACCCTGTTTATGAAGTGGAACTGGATACCCCGCTTTCAGATATCAGGGAGCTGGAAATAGATCCCAGCCAGCGTATGGCGGATGTGGACAGAAGTAATAATAAAGCCGTGTTTTAAAAAGATACGTTGTTAATAAATGAGTACCGGGATGTTGTTTATAAAAACAAAGTCCCGGTACTCATTTATGTCTATGTCAATAAAGCTGCAGCCCTGCGTTCTCCTTCTTCCATCATTTCTTTCATTACCTGCGGTATAAATTCCAGTCCTCCCATATGTACATCCAGCGCTTTTTCCGGGCGGATGACATGTAGCTTAATCTTTCGTTTTCCCCTGAAGGGATTGGCGGCAGGTGCATCAAAGTACCGTGCTATATCTGCGGCGCTGATGCCTGCTTTTTTCAGATTTTTTTTTACTGCATCAAGGTAGGTAAGTGCATTGTTGATGAGCTGTGTTACCAGGATATCTGTGGCAGCTATTTCATTGGTGTTGTTATCCACATGCTGTTCCAGGATATCGAGCAGGTTTTTAAATAAGATATCATTTTCGCCTGGTATTTCCGGGGTGAGAAGGATCACATAGATCTCCGTGGCGCCTTTTTCTATAGCCAGTTTCACAGGATGATAGTGGGCGCCTCCGGCGTTGGTGAACTGCTGTACATGGTCGGGGAGAGAGGCCACTTCCACTGGCGGCATAAATACAGGCATACTGCAGGATGCCTGCATAGCTTCACGGAAAGTGTAATTATCGTGAAGGGATATTACATCATAATCTTTCGTCACTATATCCGTACCTGACGGGGAAAAGTAAGTGATGCGGTTGGTTTGAAGACAACGGGCGCTCACGAATATTTCCTTGTTCAGTTGCTGCAAGGCACGGAAACGGGTATCCGTAAAAATATTGGTGATCTTATGCGTAAGGGCGGTGGCGTTGTAAAGGGAGTTGTTTTGGGGAAAGCGTTGTAGCATGGAGCTGGTGCTTACCAGGTCGGCGGTGGTGTTGCTGGTGAATAGTTTTTCCAGCAATGTTATTTCGCCCAAAGCCGCCAGGGGGGCAATTAAAGAGCTGATGCCGGTGCCGCAGAGAAAGTCGAAATCAATGGCTGGTTGTTGTGAATATAAGTGCTTCAGAGCGCCAACAGCAAATGCTGCCCTGGAGCCGCCGCCACTGATGACTAACGCAGTTGTAGCCATGAGGATTTTTTAGGTAGCGACAATTTAACTAAAAAATCAAAATATCAGCTGCTGTAATTGGTTTTCCCAGGTATGTCCCTGTAGTTCCTGGTCCTTTAATTTTCCTAGGTGATGGTCATTGTGATGCGCAATAAAATACAGCATCTCACGGATAGTAAGCTTGCCAAGCAGGGGATGGGGAAGGCGGTACTTGTCCAGGTCACTTTCCGGCCAGCCGGCCAGTTTGCTGATTAATTTATCTTTCTGAAGAAGAAAACCCTGTATCAATGCAGTTCGCTGCGCCGGGTAGATCACCCCTGGCTGGTAAGCCCTGGTCGACTTTGCACCGGCATTCAGTACCCGCTGGTAGTCTGCTACCAGTTGGTCATATGATCTTGACGGGATGGCGCTGGTGCCGAAATAAAGCAACGTCACTTTGGGAAATCCCAGGGCGCTGCTTACGGGCCTGATGGATTTTATGAGATGATCGAGCTGCTGGCCGGCAGACCATTTACCGTAAGGAGATGCGGTAAATCGTATATCCGGCAACGTATTCACAAAATCCACGAAGTTGTCGAAACTGGTATTTAATAGAGATTTGATCTCGTGCTGGTTCAGGTACATAGGAAACAAAATTTAGAGGATTTCAAATACACAATACCTGGCTTTGTAAACAATATACCCGGGGCACTGCATTCTCCTTTGAAGTTACGTCAGATTTGCGAGCCGGCCAATAGCAAGTTATATATAAAATGGATTTATGTATAATAAAACCGCCATGTAGCCCGGGAATATTGATCAGCTATGAAGAAAAACTTAAATTATTCCAGCACAGCGCATTCAAAGCCTTGTTTTTGAACGAATTCTATAATAATATTCTCTTCCACCTGGAGATCGGCAATGCGTAATACTTTATCGCAATCGTCCAGGTCCACATGGCAGGCGCCTACCGGAAAACTGGAAGCAATGGCCCGGATCATCTGCTGGCGTTCTTCCGGGCTGCCTATATTGGTTTTGAATATTCCTATCATCGCACAATGTTTTTAGTGTGATTCTTTTTCGTCGTTTTGAGGGGCTTCAGGATCGCGGTAAGGGCCACGGCCACGTTCCCGGTCGCGGTCATCACGTTCGCGTTCCCGGTCATCACGTTCGCGGTCACGGCCGCGGTACCAGTCGTCGCGTCTCCAGCCTTCAAAGCCGGTTCTGCAGCGGTTGCGCAGTTGTTCCCGCATTTTCTCCTGTTCTTCCGGCGTCATGGTGGCCATGCGTTCTTTCAGGCGGGCCTTCCATTCCCTGCCCCGGTTGAATTTATCGTGATGGTTGTGATGCCATCCGAAAAGCAGTTTGCCCAGTAACAACAGTCCCAGTGCCTGCCAGAAAGTGATTACCGGCCCATGGAACAGTTCAGGGATCAGGCAGTTCCATAACAACATGGTAGCAAATCCTACCGCCGTAATGAAAAGTGCGCCGAGTACTACAAATTTTAGTACCTGCAGACCACCTCTTCTTCTGCCAAAATTGTTTCTCATATCTTAATAATTAAATCAGTCGTTAAGTAATTCGTTATACAGCTCCGCCAGTCGCTCCCGGAGGAACAGTACTGCATAACGTTTGCGTGACAGGAGGGTATTAACCCCGATGCCGGTTTCTTCACTCATTTCCTTAAAGGATTTTCCCTCCAGTTCGTGTTGCAGGAATACCTGCCGCTGATCGGCCGGTAGCTCGTCGATGGCTTCCATAATGGCTTCCGACATAATTTTTTTCGTCATGGGGGTGTCTGCCTCCATATTCCTGTCGGAAAGCAGTTCGGGGAGAAATAGCACTTCTTCGCCTTCTATCTCGCGCGTGAAATCAGAAAAAGGAGTTTCTTTCTTCTTACGGAACCAATCGGTGATCTTGTTCCGGGTAACGGCAAACAGCCACCCGGTAATTGAATCCACCTGGCTGCCAAGGCGCAGGTATTCGGTAAACTGGTAGAAAACATCCTGTAAAATATCCTCAGCATCCGACGCATTACTTACCCGCTGCCGGATAAAGTGCAGCAATCGCTTACGCTCCTGCTTCACGGTTGCCTGTATGCGTTCGTTTTGCTCTATGGCCATAATGCTATTTGTAAGGACCAGTTGTTTCATCTTAATAAGGATGACGAAACAACAGAATGGATATTTTATAAGGACAAAAAAAATCTTCTTAAATTACGTACAAGGAAATCTGTTGTTTATGCATGATCATGCCCACGCTCATACCCCTCCTTTAAATAATGCCCAGGTTAACAGGGCTTTTATATGGGGAATTTCCCTTAACCTGGCTTTCGTAGCAACGGAGTTTATTGCCGGTTTTCTTACCCATTCCCTGGCCCTCATGGCCGATGCAGGGCATAATCTCAGTGATGTGGCCAGCCTGGCCCTGTCGCTGCTCGGTTTCCGCCTGGTCAAAATAACCTCCAACCCCGGCTATACTTACGGCTACCGCAAAAGTACAATTCTTATTTCCCTGTTTAACGCCATGCTGCTGCTTATTGTGGTAGGAGTGATCGGGTACGAGGCTATCCGCCGTTTCAGCCAGCCCTATGAAGTGCCCGGAACGCCAATTGCCATAGTAGCGGGCATCGGTATCCTCATCAACGCATTTACCGCCTGGCTGTTCTTTAAAGACAAAGAAAAAGACCTGAATATTAAAGGAGCCTATCTCCACCTGGCCGCTGATGCCCTGGTATCGCTTGGAACGGTGCTGGCCGGCATTATGATCATCTACACAAAATGGTACTGGCTGGATCCTTTACTGAGTATTATTGTAATGATAGTTATTGTATTTGGTACCTGGGGCCTGCTGCGCGACAGCCTGCGCCTGTCGATGGATGGAGTGCCAAAGGATATCGACCTGCAGGAGATCCGGAAAAAGGCCCTGGCCCTGGATGGGGTAAAGGATATTTATCATATCCATGTGTGGGCGCTCAGTACCACAGAAAACGCCTTAACGGCCCAGGTAACCATAGATCCCCGGCTGGACGCGGCCGGCATCGAAGCCCTGAAAAAAGCGCTGCGCCATGAACTGGAGCACCTGGGCATCCGCCACTCCACACTGGAAACAGGATTTGGATCTTAGCCAATACACCGGCGGAAACGTTGGGCATCCGCCATCCTGCACTGCAGACCGGGGTTTTAGCTCTTAGCCAATACCACGAACTTCTCCTTAAAACTTTCCTCCGGGAAAATATCATACACCTTTACCAGGCGCGGTTTTAAACCGCTATCTGAGATTTCCTGGGCCAGGTCACCGCCTTTGAGGCATATAAGCCCCTTTTCAAATTGCTTACCCGGCACAGTGGGTTTCTTTATTAAATGTTTGCTCCAGCGCCACAGGTCTCCAAGGGGAGCCACCGCACGCGATACCACAATATCGAATTTCCGGTTTTTGATATCTTCCACCCGGCTATGCGCCGCAGTGACGTTTTTCAGTTGCAACGCTTCCGCTACCCCTTCCACCACCTTGATTTTTTTACCGATGGAATCTACCAGGTGAAACTGTACTTCGGGGAAAAAGATGGCCAGGGGAATGCCGGGAAACCCGCCGCCCGTGCCCAGGTCAAGGATCTGGGTACCGGGCTGGAAATCTGCGATAGCAGCTATACTGAGAGAGTGTAATACGTGTTTTTCATACAAGGCATCTATATCTTTACGGGATATCACATTGATCTTCTCGTTCCATTCCTGGTATAATCCCTGCAGGGCCTCAAACTGCGACAGCTGTTCCGGTGTAAAGTCGCTGAAATACTTTAAAATAATCTCCATGCGGCAAAAGTAAAGCAAAAGCAAATAAGCAGGAAGCTATTTGCCTATGCTGGCTACCATTTGTTTTTGGACCTGAAGAACAGGGCAGGGGTAAAAATGATATAATACAATACCATGAAAATGTCCATCAGCCAGCTGAATTTAAACAGGTCGCTTTCATCCAGCCTGCGCATGGCGGAATAAGTAATAATGGACTGTATCAATACTTTACCTCCGAAAATTCCCAGCACATACCAGAGGATGGGCGGCGGAAAGAACAGCGCGAAAATAAAGGCCGGGTAAAAGAGGAAATGCGTCAGTGAAAATAGTCCCAGCACAAACTTGTGGCTGAAGCGGTAATGCTTGCCGGTAGACATATGCCTGGTTTTTTGCCGGAACCAGCTTTTCCAGCTCAGCTTAGGTTCTGAGTAAGTGAAAGCCTGTTTGTCGATCACCACGCCTACATTTTTCCTGTTGGCCGCTGTGTTTACAAACAGGTCGTCATCGCCGCTGGCGAGGTGCTGGTGGCTTGTAAAACCTTTATGTTTAAAGAAAAGTTCTCTTTTATAGGCCAGGTTACGGCCTACTCCCATATAGGGCATGCCGCTCATGGCGAAGGAAAGGTGCTGTAGCGCGCTGAAGAAGGTTTCATACCGGATGATCTTATTCAGGAACCCCGGCTTTTTATGATAGGCGCCGTATCCAAGTACAATTTCCTTCTTGTCTGTAAAGCCCTGGCTCATCAGGGAAAGCCAGTAGGTGCTGCCAGGTTTGCAATCGGCGTCCGTAAGCAGTACATTTTCAAACCGGGCGCCTTTCAAACCGATGGAAAGCGGGTATTTCTTACCGGGAATAAATTTCGCGGGCTGCTTGATCTCGATATGCCGGTAGTGAGGATAACCCGGCTCAATAGAGCGCAGGTAATACTTGGTATCGTCTTCGGAGTTATCGTTCACCACGATCACCTCGTACTCCGGTTTCATATGATGGTGATACCGCTGCTGCAATACCCCCGGCAAATTCTTCTGCAGGTTCAATTCTTCATCCTTAGCACAGATGATCACTGAAAAAGGCCCGTCCGGTGTGTGGTCCAGGTCAAATTTACGTCTATAAAAAGCTACCCGGGAAAATACAAAGAGAAAATAAATGATTTGTATCCCTGCTACGGCAGCAAAAAAGTATAAGGCAATTTCACCCAAATGGTCCATAATGCTGGCAAAAATATAATATTTTTATTATCTGTAAAAGAATTAATTATGAACATTGCACAGGGGCTTCCCGGCAACCCAACCAGCCGCTTCTTCCCCCGCGCTGATCTTCACTTCATTTCAATATCTTTGCGGCCTGAAATATCGATGAGTGAATTTTGAACTGATAACTACAGACAGCGGCAGTAATGCCAGGGCCGGGAAGATCACCACTGCCCACGGGGAAATAGAAACGCCCATTTTTATGCCGGTAGGTACTGTGGGCAGCGTAAAAGCTGTTACGCAGGAACAGCTGCGTGCAGATGTACAGGCCCAGATCATTCTTGGCAACACCTATCACCTGTACCTGAGACCCGGCCTGGAAGTATTATCACTCGCCGGAGGCCTGCATAAGTTCAATGGCTGGAACCGGCCCATCCTTACGGATAGCGGCGGTTACCAGGTGTTTTCCCTGGCTGCCAACCGTAAGATCAAGGAAGAAGGCGTGGTGTTCCAGTCGCATATCGACGGCTCCCGCCACCTTTTCACCCCTGAAAATGTGATGGATATCCAGCGCACCATCGGGGCCGATATTATTATGGCCTTTGATGAATGCCCGCCCTACCCGTCGGAATACCGCTATGCACGTAAGTCGATGGAGCTTACGCACCGCTGGCTCGACCGCTGCATCAAACGTCTCAATGATACCGAGCCTGCCTACGGTCATGAACAAACCCTGTTCCCTATTGTGCAGGGCAGCACCTATAAAGATCTCCGTAAAGCATCGGCTGAATATATCGCTTCCCACAACTGCGCCGGCAACGCCATTGGTGGCCTCAGTGTAGGAGAGCCGGAAAATGAAATGTACGAAATGTGCGGACTGGTATGTGAATCCCTGCCGGCAGAGAAACCCCGTTACCTCATGGGCGTGGGAACCCCCTGGAATATCCTGGAAAACATTTCCCTGGGTATAGATATGTTCGATTGTGTGATGCCTACCCGCAATGGACGTAATGGTATGTTGTTCACCTGGAACGGGGTAGTGAATATCCGCAATAAGAAATGGGCCACCGATTTCAGCCCCATCGATGCCAACAGTCCCTGCTTTGCTACCAGTGCCTATTCAAAAGCTTACCTGCGACACCTGTTTGTAGCCGGGGAAATTTTAGGCATGACATTAGCCAGTATCCACAACCTGGCATTTTACCTGGAACTGGTGAAGGAAGCCCGTAAACAAATACTGGCCGGCACTTTCTCTACCTGGAAAACCGGGATGATAGCACAGCTGAAAACACGGTTGTAAAAAGCCTGGACTATAAAATAAACTAATATCTTTGGGGTCATGACTAAAATTGACTGGTACATTTTACGTAAGCTCATAGGTACTTTCATTTATTCCCTGATGATATTCCTATTGATTTCTGTGGTGATAGACACTACGGAAAAGGTGGACGACTTCATGAAGCACCACCTGTCGCTGCATGAGATCATAGTGGATTATTATTTCGGCTTTATTCCCCACATCCTGGCTTTACTGTTCCCGCTGTTTATATTCCTGTCGGTGATTTTCTTTACTTCCAAGATGGCATACCGTTCGGAGATCATCGCTATCCTGGCTGCCGGCGTAAGCTTTCGCCGTTTCCTGCGGCCTTACTGGATGGGTGCATTCCTTTTTGGCGGGGTGCTCTGGCTGGCCAACTACTGGGTGGTTCCCAATGCAAACCGTATCCGTACCAGCTTTGAAAACAAATACCTCCATAGCCATGATGATGAGAAGTCGCAATACGACCGTACCACCCGTATCGATAGCTTCACTTATGTCACCTTTGGCACTTATGACCCCAACTATAAAAGCGGAAGCAACTTCGTGCTGTCTGTTGTAGATAAACAAAACATGACCTTCAAACTGAAGGCCGACCGTATCAGCTGGGATTCCACTTCCAAAAAATGGAAACTGGATTACGTGACCATGCGCACCATGAACGGTTTAAAGGAAACCTGGACCAGCAAGCAGGATACCCTGCTCAAAATACCCCTGGTACCGAAAGACCTTGTGGAAGAAAAGAACCTCCAGGAGGCCATGACCACTCCCGATCTCCGGCGTTATATCCAGCGGGAAAGCATCCGGGGGGCGGAAGGGCTGAATACCTATTGGGTAGAATATTACAGGAGAACTTCGGCAGCTTTTGCCGTGGTGATCCTCACGCTGATCGGGGGTATTATTGCCGCCAAGAAGGTAAGGGGAGGAAGCGGATTACACCTGGCGGTAGGTATCGTTATCAGTGCAAGCTATATTATATTCCTGCAATTCGCTACGGTGTTTTCTGTAAAAGCAGACCTGAACCCGCTGCTGGCAGTGTGGATCCCGAATATGCTGTTCGGCGGGCTGGCATTTTACCTGTACCGCAGGGCGCCGAAGTGATGGATAAAGCATGGATACTCCCTGGTTAACCCATATTTAACTCATATTTACGCCATACTTACGCCGTATATACCCCGTACCTATAAGATATGACGTATCTATATCTTATCACTTTCTTTCTGCAGGTATCGTATAAGTTGTACCTGGTACAATGCTGTTGTCATCCTATTTATGAAAAGCTGGATCTACCGTTCCCCGGCATTTTCCCGGGAAGTTCTCTTCAGGATAAAAATACATTTCTCATCTCTTAATAAATTTATTTCAAAGATTTTTTCTTTCAAAATTTTCAATTCATTCTGAAAATTTTACATTTCTTTAACGTCTCTATAAATATTCAATATTTTTCATTTGTAAGATGGTTATAATTATATAATTAAGTAGATGCGCCGCGGCAATATGGCTCCTGTTTTTCATACGCAGATCGTTGTTAATTTGGCATTAAATACCACTAAATGGTGGTAACTTCGTTAACAAATCATTACTTTTGACTATTGATCGATTTTGTTTTCATTACATAACAATAGCAGTAAAATGGGGTACATAAAAGAGAAATTCAAGGTTAAAGCAGATGAACTTAACATTGAAGTAAAAGACCTGGTAAAGAATCACGGCACCAAGAAAATTGAGGACGTAACACTGGCACAGGTTTATCAGGGTATGCGCGGCATCACCGGCCTGGTAACGGAAACTTCCCTGCTGGATGCCAATGAAGGAATCCGTTTTCGTGGATATTCCATCCCGGAATTAAGGGAACATTTACCAAAAGCGCCAGGTGGCGCAGAGCCATTACCTGAAGGCTTATTTTACCTGATGCTGATCGGAGAATTGCCTACAGAAGCAGATGTACAATATCTGTCCAGTATGTGGGGCCGCCGTTCTCATGTACCCAACCATGTTTTTGATGCTATTGAAGCGCTGCCCATCACCGCGCATCCCATGACCATGTTCAACGTGGGTATCATGGCCCTGCAAACAGAATCCTCTTTCGCACATGCTTACGCTGAGGGAATAAATAAAAAAGATTATTGGAGCTACACCTATGAGGATACCATGAACCTCATTGCCCGTCTGCCGCGTATTGCAGCATATGTTTACCGCCGCAAATACAAAGGTGGTCAGCATATTCAGCCAAACGGCATGCTCGACTGGGCCGGTAACTTTGCACACATGCTCGGTTACTCTGATGAAGGGTTCAAAGAATTGATGCGTCTTTACATGGTGATCCACGCCGACCACGAAGGTGGTAACGTGAGCGCACACACGACGCACCTCGTAGGCTCCGCACTTAGTGATGCTTATCTCTCTTTCGCAGCCGGTATGAACGGCCTTGCCGGTCCTTTACACGGCCTCGCTAACCAGGAAGTGATCAAATGGATCCTCCAGATGCGCGAAGAACTGGGTGGTGGCGTTCCTACCAAAGAGCAAATCGAAGCATACGTGCGTAAAACTTTAGCCGAAGGTAAAGTAGTACCAGGCTATGGTCATGCTGTACTGCGCAAAACAGATCCACGCTTCACCGCACAAATGGAGTTCGCCAAAAAACACCTGCCCGATGATGAACTGGTGAAAATTGTATGGCAGGTGTATGAAACCGTTCCACCGATCCTGCAGGACCTGGGTAAAGTGAAAAACCCATGGCCCAATGTAGACGCCCATTCCGGCGCATTGCTGGTACACTACGGTCTTGTTGAATATGAATTCTACACCGTATTGTTTGGTGTGTCCCGCGCATTAGGCGTACTGGCTTCCCTCTGCTGGGACAGGGCGCTCGGGCTTTCCCTGGAAAGACCGAAATCTGTTACCACCGAATGGATGAAACAGTTCGTGGAAGGAAAAGTAGATGCAATAGCCGAATAGTTTTAATAATTGTTTTTTTAGTAAAAGAGGCAAGTGGTGAATTTTTACCATTTGCCTTTTTTATTTTTGTTGTTCACCAAAAAGAAATAGCCATTTCTACTTTTACCGCCATATTATCCAATCCGATAGAATACCTGAAAGGAGTGGGTCCGCAGAAAGGAGAACTGCTGCGTAAGGAAATCAAAGTATATACCTTCGGCGACCTGCTGCAATATTTTCCTTTCCGCTATGTGGACCGTACCAGGATCGATAAAATAGCTTCCCTCAGTGGCTATGAAGATTTTGTGCAGATCCGCGGAAAGATCGTGAACATGGTAGTAATGGGCGAAAACAGGTCGAAAAGGTTAGTGGCCACCTTTAAAGACGAAACCGGTACCATTGACCTGGTATGGTTCCAGGGCTGGCAATGGATGCAGAAATCGCTCCGCGAAAATGTGGCTTACCTTGTGTTCGGCAGGATCTCTGTATTTAATGGCGTTACCCAGCTGGCACATCCGGAGCTGGATCTGCTTACTGAAGAAATAGCTACGGGCAAACAATTCCTGGAGCCGGTTTATTATACCACAGAAAAGCTCAAAGCCCGGGGACTAACGGCCAAGGCTATAGGAAAACTGACGAAGAACCTGCTGGAACAATTATCTCCCCTGGAGATCAGGGAAAACATCCCGCTGGATATATTGCAGCAGTATAGGCTCATGCCAAGGTCTATGGCTTATTTCAGGATACACATGCCTGCCAGCGAAGATGATGCGCGACAGGCACAGCGACGCCTGAAATTTGAAGAACTGTTTATTGCACAAATCCGCATATGCAGGCTAAAACTCAAAAGGCACAAGCAATCGCATGGATTTGTATTTGGCGCCGTGGGCGAATCTTTTAATGAATTCTACAACAATCATCTTCCCTTTTCTTTAACAGGCGCACAGAAAAGAGTATTGAAAGAAATACGTACTGATACTGTGCACGGACGGCAGATGAACCGCCTCCTGCAGGGAGATGTAGGCAGCGGTAAAACAATGGTGGCCCTGCTCACCATGCTGCTGGCAAAAGACAACGGCTTCCAGGCCTGTTTAATGGCGCCCACGGAAATCCTCTCGCAGCAGCACTTCAAAGGGATCTCTGAGTTGCTGGAACGTATGGATGTAAAAGTAGCCCTGCTAACCGGCAGCATCAAAGGCAAAGCGCGCAGGCAGATCCTGGCTGGCGCGCTCGACGGCAGTATCGATATCCTGGTAGGTACGCATGCCCTCCTGGAAAAAGAAGTGGAGTTCAAAAACCTTGGAATGGCCATCGTGGATGAACAGCACCGCTTTGGAGTGGCACAACGGGCACGCCTATGGGAAAAAAATACTATCCCGCCGCATATTCTTGTTATGACGGCAACGCCTATACCAAGAACACTGGCTATGACCATCTACGGCGATCTCGACGTATCGGTGATCGATGAAATGCCCCCGGGGCGTAAACCTATTACCACCGTTCACCGTACAGAATACCAGCGCCCGCAGGTAATGGATTTTATTAAGGAAGAAGTGAAGAAAGGAAGACAGGCTTACATTGTGTACCCGCTGATCGAAGATTCTGAGAAGCTGGACTATGAAAACCTGATGAAAGGATATGAAGAAGTAAAGGCCTTCTTTCCCGAACCGCAGTTTTATATCAGTATGGTGCATGGCCGCCAGCCGGCAGAGCAGCGGCAGACCAATATGCACCGCTTTGTTACCGGAGACACCAATATCATGGTGGCCACCACTGTTATAGAAGTAGGGGTGAATGTGCCCAATGCCTCGGTAATGGTGATAGAAAGCACAGAGCGTTTCGGGCTGTCGCAGCTCCACCAGTTGCGCGGAAGGGTTGGACGCGGAGCGGAGCAGTCGTTCTGTATACTCATGACAGGCAATAAATTAAGCCAGGATTCCCGGGAACGGATCAACGTAATGGTGCAAACCAACGACGGTTTCATTATTTCGGAGAAAGACATGGAACTGAGAGGCCCCGGCGATATTGAAGGCACCCGCCAGAGCGGGGTGCTGGACTTTAAACTGGCAGATATTGTGGCAGACAAACCGATCCTGGATGCCGCCCGCGCCAGCGCTGAAAAGATCCTCGAAGAAGATACCGATCTGCTTTTGCCTCAGAATCAGGCATTAAAAGAATTTTTGGCCGCCCAGAGAAGTAAATCTATCTGGAGTAAAATTTCCTGATGGTTTTTACGTTTATTAACCGATGGATGAATGAAAAAAGTATAGAAGCTACTGAAGCTGAGATTCACCTTGTTTCCCATTTAGCCTATCGTACCTCAATTCAGAAGTTTTTGTGCTTGTCCCGACCGTAACAATTTGAGTGGCTTCTGCGTTTAATAGTATTATATTAGTTTTTAAGAATAAAATAAATCTGATCCCGTTGAAATTTACCTTCCCGACCGGCCTTATTGGATGGATGATTTGCTTTTTGTTCACCGGACGATCCGCCCAGGCGCAACAGCAACGTGCAAACTTCACACCCCTGAATTTTATTGAGAACAAAGGCCAGTGGGATAGAAATATCATCTACCAGACAGAACTGGATGGCGCCGCTATCTTTCTTAAAAAAACAGGATTCACTTTCCTGATGATGAACCAGGAGGACCTGTGGAATCTCAACGACTATGTTCATGGCCACTCTCACCGCGCTGATACTGTGTTCGTTCCCAAAAGCAGCGTTAAACCGGTACAGCCCCAGCCAGGCAACGGCCAGCCGCCTCCGCGGCCCGGTAAAATTCCCGATGTTCGCGGGCATGCTTACAGCGTTACCTTCGTGAACGCCAATCCGGATGTACAAATAGTTCCCGAAAAAGAACAGGAAGCCAAAAGCAACTACTTCATTGGTAACGACCGTACCAAATGGGCCACCGGCGTAAGTTCCTTTCAGGGCATTAACTATAACTCACTGTATTCCGGCATCGATGCACATGTTTATTCAGAAGGCTCCCAGCTTAAATATGACCTGATTGTGCATCCCGGCGCTAATCCCGATAATATCCAGATGGTGTACGAAGGCGCTACCGGTATGGAACTGAAAAAAGGACAACTGTATGTGCATACTTCTGTGGGAGATGTGATAGAACAACTGCCCTTTGCATATCAATACATCGATAATCAACGTGTAACCGTTAAGGTGTCTTATAAATTGAACGGTAATAAACTGGGTTTCAGAATATCCGGGGAATATAACCCGGCTTACCCTTTGGTAATAGACCCGATCTATGTGTTCTCTACCGTATCCGGTGCACGTTCTGATAACTGGGGCTTTACTGCTACTTATGATGATGCCGGTAATTTATACGGCGGCGGTATCGTGTTTAACCCCGGGTATCCCGTAACAACCGGCGCCGTGCAAAGCGTTTATGGCGGTGGCACCTTTGATATCGCCATCTCCAAATTCAATCCCAACGGAACCCGGTTGGTGTACGCCACCTACATGGGCGGCAGCGGCCTGGAACAACCGCATAGCTTATTCGTAGATCAACAGGGCAACCTCGTCATTTCCGGCAGAACCACTTCCAGCGACTATCCCAATACCGCTGTAAAAGGAACACGCGGAGGATGGGATATAGCCATTACCAAAATAAATGCAGCAGGCAGCGCCATCATCGGTTCGCTGATCATTGCAGGTACCGGTGACGATGGTGTGAACATGCGGGCCGACCGCCAGGGTGGCGACTGGGTACTGCTGCGCAACTATGGCGACGATGCCCGCAGCGAAGTGGTAGTGGATGATGCAGGTTATATCTATGTAGCCAGCTGCTCCCGCTCTACTGATTTCCCTGTAACTCCAGGCGTATTCCAGGGTACCAACAGGGGCTCACAGGACGCCGTGATCATGAAGATAAATCCGCTTTGCCAGGACCTGGTATGGGCCAGTTACCTGGGTGGCACCAAAGAAGACGCCGCCTATGTAATTGCATTGAACGGTCTCAATAGCCTGTATGTAGCCGGCGGCACAGCCAGCGATGATTTCCCCGCAACAGCCGGCAGCCTGTATCCGCAATACCGCGGTGGCGTATGCGATGGCTTTGTGGTGCATATTTCCGGCGATGGAAGAAGTATTACACAGGGTACTTTCCTGGGATCAGATAATCCAGCTGCAGACCAGGTATACGGTATCCAGTTGGATAAAAACGGATTTGTGTATGTAATGGGCACTACCGAAGGCGCATGGCCCATTAAACAAATCAGCGCCAATGGATATAATGAAGACGGGTTGCAGTTTATTGCCAAATTACAGCCCAACCTGTCGGCCTTCGTGTATTCCACTACCTTCGGCAGAAAAAGAACACTGGTTTCCTCTCCCAATATTTCCCCCACCGCTTTCCTGGTAGACCGCTGCGAGAACGTATATGTGTCCGGCTGGGGCGGAGGTATCAATACTTCCCTGCATTATCCGAACTCGGGAACTGCCGGCTTAACCACCACCAGTGATGGATTGCAGCGCAGTACCGATGGGATGGATTTTTATTTTTACGTGCTGCAGCGCGATGCGGTGAGGTTTAGTCCTACCCAGGGTCCGCTGTATGCCAGCTACTTTGGCGGAAATGGTTTGTACGAGCACGTGGATGGCGGTACCAGCCGCTTCGACCGTAACGGTATTATTTACCAGGGTATTTGCGCCTGGTGTAATGTGAGTCAAAGCGGCTTCAAGCCACGGTATCCTACTACGCCGGGCGCCTACTCCAGCACGCCGCCGGCCGCCTGTAATTTCGGCGCATTAAAGATTGCCTTTAATCTTGATGGAGTGAAAGCCGGCGCAAAAACACTGGACCGGCGCACCAACTACTGCGTGCCGGAAACGATCACCTTTGTGGATACCACCCGTCTGCCGGGTAAATCATACCAGTGGTTTTTCCCCGACGATGGCACCACGCTCAACCTGGGCCCGGAAGGAGATACTGTACAGCATACCTTCAACAGGGTAGGTACCTTCCGTGTAAGGATGGTGAAATATGACCCGTCCAGTTGCAATGGCTCAGATACCGCCTATGTAACTGTGAAGCTGGGCAACAACAGGGCAGTGCTCCAGTTTGAGGCCAGGCGCCAGGATCCATGCGATAGCCTGAAGTATATGTTCACCAACGAATCCACACCGGCTGCTGATTTCAGGGATAGCTCATTTATCCTCGACTATGGCGATGGCACACCGCCATTCTATACCGGCATAGATACTTTTCCGCTGATCCATTACTACAAGAACGCGGGCATCTATAATGCCACCCTTACGCTGGTGGATACCAATTTCTGTAATGCGCCGCAAACAATCACCTACACACTTCGTGTAGCCCAGAACGTAGTAGCTAAGTTTACCGATCCGGGAACTATTTGCGTAGGCACTGAATTGCAGATGGATAATACCACTGAAGGTGGTGAAACCTTTACCTGGACCTTTGAAGATGATGGTTCTGTTTCCCATGATCCTTACCCGATACATAAATTCAATAAAGCCGGTCGCTGGAAAATTACCCTGGAGGTAGATGATCCGAATACCTGCAATAAAAGGGATGTTATTACACAGGAAATAGATGTGGCGGCGCTGCCTACAGCAGACTTTGACTTTTCGCCCACGAAGGCGATCGAAAATACACCGATACAGTTCCTGAACGGTTCATCAGCGAATGCTATACATTACCTGTGGAATTTCGGAGACGGGGATACTTCTTCCCTGGCCAATCCCAGTCATCAATACTTGAGAACAGGTACGTATAATGTATGCCTCACTGTTACTAACGCAGAAGGATGTACGGATACAAAATGCGAGGAAGTAAGTGCTATTGTGGTACCACTGTTTGATGTACCGAATGCATTTGCACCAACCGGCAAGAACAATGTGTTTTACGTGAAAGCATTTGGAGCCACCAAATTCAATCTTAAAATATTTAACCGTTGGGGACAATTGGTTTTTGAAAGTTCAGATCCTCAGATCGGCTGGGATGGCCGGTTTAAAGGGAATCTGCAACCTATGGATGTTTATGCCTATATCGTAAATCTTGAGTTTACGGATGGCACTAAAGGCAGCAGATCAGGAAGTGTAACCTTGTTAAGATGATGAGCCATGAATCAGATCGTTAAATTATCAACATGTCTGGCAATTTTATTAATTGTTTCAATGGGTGGGGCGTATGCGCAGGATCTCCATTTCTCACAATTCTTTAATTCGCCGCTGACAACTAACCCTGCCAATACCGGGTTTATCCCGGACGGCAATTACCGTATTGGCATTAATTACCGCGATCAGTGGACCAGTGTTCCGATCCCATACAGAACAATGTCGGCATATGGCGATTTCCAGTTATTCCGTGACCAGCTGGAATATGGCTGGGTGGGCATTGGCGGTGTATTGCTCCGCGATGTGGCCGGCGCCGGGAACCTGACCTCTACCAAAGGATATGCTTCCATTGCTTATCATCAGTTACTTGGGTTCAGCAGCTTATTGTCGGCCGGCTTTAACGTAGGCTCCGCCGGCAAACGGGTAGATATCACCAAGCTCACTTTTGCCGACCAGTGGAATGGTAAGTTCTTTGATTCGCAGATCCCCACCGGTGAACCTATTACCCAAAGCAGTGTCAATTATTTCGACCTGCAGGCAGGGTTGAATTATGCTTATTTCCCTACAGATAATATTTATGTAAACGCAGGCTTCTCTGTACAACATATCAACACGCCAAGAGAAACTTTCTTTGATGGCAACAACGTGGTGCCCCGCCGTTATATCGGCTTCTTAAATGCCAGTTTGAAGATGAGCGATAAGGTGATCCTGAACCCTGCAGCTTATTATGCTACACAGGCCGGCGCACGGGAACTGATGCTGGGCGCCAATGCCGCTTATAATCTTTCCGGCGACGGCGTACAGCAGCTCTATGGCGGTGTTTACTACCGCGCCAATGATGCGGCTATTTTCCTGGTAGGCTACCAGATCAACTCCATAAGGTTGATGTTTAACTACGATATCACTACCTCCAGCCTGTCTGCTGCCAACAACCGGCGGGGCGCTTATGAAATAGGTATTGTTTATACAGGTCTTTACAGCAACCGCACTTTTAACAATGCCAGGAGATCTACCATCTGCCCATCTTTTTAACTGCCGGGATATTATCACCTGACCGGCAATATGATTATTTTTGTTCCATGACAACGTTTAATAAAGTAACTGCCGCTCATGTAGCGGCATTACGTGAAATAGCCGGCGACCAGTACGTTCTGGCAGATGCGGAAAGTATGAGCCGTTACGCACAGGATGAAACCGAAGACCTGCATTATCTTCCCGAAGTGGTGGTAAAGCCGGAAACCACTGAACAGGTGAGCCGGATCATGAAATTGTGCAATGAAGCGCTGTTGCCTGTAACGCCCCGTGGCGGCGGTACCGGTCTTAGTGGTGGTGCGCTTGCACAGTTTGGCGGCGTGCTCATTTCAATGGAACGGTTTAACCGGATCACGCTTATAGATGAAAGGAACCTGCAGGTCATCACGGAGCCGGGTGTGATCACCGAAGAATTGCAAAATGCCGTAAAAGAGAAAGGATTGTTTTATCCGCCCGATCCGAGCAGTCGCGGTACCTGCTTTATTGGCGGCAATATTGCGGAGAACTCCGGAGGTCCCAAAGCCGTGAAGTATGGTGTGGTAAAGGATTATGTGCTGAACCTGGAAATGGTGCTGCCTAACGGGGAAGTGATCTGGACCGGCGCCAATGTATTAAAAAATGCTACTGGTTATAATCTTACCCAGTTGGTAGTGGGCAGCGAAGGTACCCTGGGCATTGTTACCAAAATTGTGTTGCGCTTAATTCCATTACCGAAAACAGACCTGCTGATGCTGGTACCTTTTCGCTCTGCGGAAAGCGCCTGTGCAGCGGTGAGCGCTATTTTCCGCGCGGGTTACACGCCTTCCGCCATGGAGTTTATGGAACGTGACGCCCTTGAATGGGTTACCAGATATGTACAAAGCAGTGCTGTAAAAATTGAAGACGATATACAGGCGCATCTGCTCATTGAAGTAGATGGCAACTACCCCGAAGTGCTGATGCAGGAAATGGAAGGCATTGCCGGTGTAGTGGAAGGTTTTGATATAGGGGAGATATTGTTTGCGGAGGATTCCCAGCAGAAAGAAGAACTTTGGAAACTGCGCCGCCGGGTGGCAGAAGCAGTAAAGGCAAATTCCGTTTACAAGGAGGAAGACACTGTTGTGCCCCGTGCGGAATTGCCGGTGTTACTGAAAGGGGTGAAAGAGATCGGCAAAAGGTATGGATTCCATTCGGTATGCTATGGCCATGCCGGCGATGGTAACCTGCACGTGAATATCATCCGGGGCACGCTCACCGAAGAACAGTGGAATGGTACCCTCACGGAAGGTATACGGGAAATTTTTCAGCTGGTGAAAACATTGGGTGGTACCATCTCCGGCGAGCATGGTATTGGCTTAGTGCAGAAGAACTATATGGATATTATTTTTGACCAGACCTCCATGCAGCTTATGAAGCAAATAAAGCAGATCTTTGACCCAAAGAATATATTAAACCGGGGTAAAATTTTTGATTGTTAAACCTTTCCACCGGTAAATAGTTAAATTAATAAATGTGCCCATGAAACGTTTACTTATATGTTTTTTCTTCCTGGCCGGAGTGCAGCTGGCCCAGGCCCAGTATTATAAAACAGACACTGCTACCCGTAAAGGCTTCGACCCTTCCCGTTTGGTACTGGGAGGCTCGCTGGGAATGGTGTTTGGCGATTATACCAATGTAGATATTTCCCCGCTGGTAGGTTACCGTTTTTCTGATTATATAGCCGCCGGTGTGAATATTAATGCGCAGTATGGCCAGAATAAATGGTGGGAATATGACCGCGTAACGCAGCGGGATAAATACACCATTTTTGGCGGTGGTATCTGGGGCCGTGTGTACCCGCTTCCAATGGTGTTTATACATATCCAGCCTGAATATAACTTCATCACGCAGAACACTACTTATTACCCGCAAAATGCGGAGAAGCAAACCTATAAGACCAACTATGGTGTTCCCAGCCTGCTGGTGGGCGCCGGCTATACTCAAAGCGTAGGCGGCAGGGTAGGTATTGGTATTTCCATCTTATACGACGTGATCCAGGATCGCCGTTCTCCTTATAACAACAACCTGGTATACAGGGTAGGAGCGGGTCTGGGCTTCTGATGCGGATTTTGTCCTGGAACACTGATTATGATGATTAGTTTGATTTAATTTTTAGTTTATTTATAAATGACGAAGGGAGATAAAAGCGGTATCCGCTTATATCTCCCTTAATTATTTTCAAACTCCAAATAAAAATCAAACTAATCATCATAATCAGTGTAATCAGTGTTCCAAGACAATCGCCGAAGGCGATCTCTTTCGCGCATATTAACCGCATATTAAATGTTTATAAATGCTAAACTTATTTTTAGTAAGTATTTATCTTTGCAGGGTATTAAATTTCAGGAACGATGGAGATACAATTAGTAGTTTTTGATATTGCAGGCACTACCCTGCATGATGAATCCAATGTAGCAAAGGTATTACAGCAAACTATCGGGCTGGCAGGAGTAGCCGTAACGCTGGACCAGGTGAATGAAGTGATGGGATATGCCAAACCCTATGCCATCCGCTATTTGCTGCAGCAGCAGAAAGACAGCCGCTATGGCAATGAAGCTTTTATTGGCGACCTGCATGGGCGTTTCGTAGCTGATATGAAAACGCATTATGCCACACATCCGGCAGTGCGGGAAAAAGACGGGGTATCGGCCGTGTTTGCCGCGTTAAAGGCGAAAGGCATAAAAGTAGCGCTGGATACGGGTTTTGACAGGGCAATCACCAACGTGATCCTGGAAAGGGTAGGCTGGCAGCAGAAAGGGCTGATAGATGCGGTAGCCACCAGTGATGAAGTACCTTTTGGCCGTCCTTATCCTTATATGATTTACCGGATCATGGAAGAACTGGAAATCCGAAGTATACAGACCGTCGCTAAAACAGGCGATACTATTTCCGACCTGGAAGAAGGCACTAATGCCGGTTGCCGCTATGTAATAGGCGTTACCACCGGTGCCTATACCCGCGAAGAACTGGCAAAAGGCCCGCATACGCACCTGGTGGCCTCACTGGATGAGCTTTTATCTATATTTTAATCACACTATCATTTTTATCTCATGCAACAACAACAGGCAGATGTAGCAGTAATAGGCGCAGGTATAGTGGGATTGGCCATGTCGTACCACCTGGCATCGAAGGGGAAAAGAGTAGTGCTGTTTGAGCGCAACAGCAAAGCGATCAGTGCTTCCATCCGCAATTTCGGGCTGGTCTGGCCTATAGGGCAAACCGCCGGTAAAATGCACGACCGGGCCATGCGCAGCCGCCGCACCTGGAAGGAGCTGGCCGCTGTGACCGGCCTGCAGTGCCAGGAAACAGGATCGCTTCACCTGGCGTATGAAAAAGATGAACTGGCCGTGCTGGAAGAATTTGTACAGGCCGCTCCCGGCAATGGTTACAATTGTGAACTGGTGCCCCCCTCGCAAATAGGAAAATATACTTCCGCTGTTAAAACAAACGGGTTGAAAGGCGCACTGTGGAGCGCCTCCGAAATGACGGTAAATCCACGGCAGGCAAGTGCCGCCATTGCAAAGTACCTGGAAGAGCACTTGCAGGTAACGGTCCGTTTTGGCACCGCGGTAAATGGCATCAGCATGCCTTATATAGAAACAAAAGACGAGCGCTGGAAAGTAGATGAAGTATTTGTATGCAGCGGTGCGGATTTTGAAACGCTTTATCCCGCTCAGTTTGCAGCCGCGCCCCTGAAGAAATGCAAGCTGCAGATGATGCGTACCATTCCCCAACCGGGCAACTGGCAGCTGGGGCCTGCGCTCTGCGCAGGTTTAACACTCGGGCACTATGCGGCCTTTGAAAGCTGTAAAACCCTGGAACCGCTGAAGCAACGCTACGCACAGGAAATGCCGGAGTATGTGAAATGGGGTATCCACCTGCTGGTTTCACAGAATGGCGCAGGAGAGCTTACCATCGGCGATTCACATGAATATGGTCCGGACTTCGAACCATTTGATAAGGCGTTTATCAATGATCTCATCCTGCAGTATATGCATACCTTCCTGCAGGCGCCGGAGTATACCATCCAGGAACAATGGCATGGCATCTATCCAAAATTAACTAACGGAAAAACAGACCTGGTGTTCTCTCCCGAAAAAAATGTCACCATTGTAAATGGTCTTGGCGGAGCCGGTATGACCTTATCATTCGGTCTCGCAGAAGAAGTGGTGGCGGGCATGCATACCTTTGCGTAACCTTGATAAATTTAAATTAGGTTATTGCTTAAATAATTAATAAATTAATTGCAGATTAAGCGTTATGAGAACATCTGTTGATGAAAACGATAGTACTATCTTACTAAATTTCAACATTATTTATTTTTTTAATTGCCAGCATTAGCAACGTTTCTGCAGCGATGTTTATTTAACAACGCTGCACGTTCATAACGTGTTAAATATAAAGCAGGTTTCTATATAGTTACCTGCTTTTTTTATGTGTACTGCCATTACTGTAAGCCAATTATTATATAAATTACATCATTCTTCGTGCCTTCACGGGAACATGTTTTAGCATAATAAAAAAGCAGTCGCATGAACAGTAGTATAAAGAATCTTAAAGAAAGAGACTGGACGGAAACAAGAGCGCATTCCAGCTGGCAGATATTCAAGATTATGGCGGAGTTTGTTGAAGGATTTGAGAAACTGGCAAAAATAGGCCCCTGTATCTCCATATTCGGATCGGCCCGTACAAAACCGGGGAACCGTTATTATGACCTGGCCCAGGAAATATCCACCAGGCTGGCAGAAGAAGGCTTTGGTATTATTACCGGGGGCGGCCCCGGCGTAATGGAAGCGGCCAACAGGGGAGCCCAGGCCGCCCATGGAAAATCAGTAGGCGCAAATATTACCCTGCCTCACGAACAGCATCCCAATATTTATATAGATCCGGAAAATAGCCTCAATTTCGACTACTTTTTTGTCCGCAAAGTAATGTTCACCAAGTATTCCCAGGGCTTTATAATGATGCCCGGTGGTTTTGGTACCATGGATGAATTCTTTGAAGTGGCCACGCTCATTCAAACCAGGAAGATGGATGAAACCCCGATGGTGCTGGTGGGAAAAGAATACTGGAGCGGCCTGCTCGACTGGATCCGCAACGTAATGATGGAAAAGGAAAGCAATATTAATCCTGAAGACCTTGACCTGTTGCAGTTGTTTGATACGGCAGATGAAGTGGTGGAATACTTCCGTGTTTTCTATACAACCAATAAATTAAGACCGAATTTTTGATAATTTCCATTTTAGGAAGCAAAAGCGGATATACATGAACGTAGCCCCGGATAGAATAAAACCCGGCAGAATAACGTTTATGGATATATCCGCTTTTGCTGTTTGAAGGCAACAGGCTCACAGTTAGCCGCTTTTCCTTAGCTTTGCAGAAATTTTAATATATGGAGCTTATACCGGCAGCAGTGGAAGCCTACGCAGAAAAATACACCAGTCAGGAAAGTGAATTGATGTACCAGCTGAACAGGGAAACACATCTGAAGGTAGAACAGCCACATATGTTAAGCGGGCAGGTACAGGGACAATTTCTCAGTATGGTAAGCCATATGATCCAGCCCCGCCGCATCCTGGAGCTTGGCACTTATACCGGTTATTCGGCTATTTGCCTGGCAGCAGGCCTTGTACCCGGGGGAATATTGCACACCGTAGATATCAACGAAGAACTGGAAGCCCTTTGTCATCAGTATTTCTCGGCAAGCGGGAATGCCGGCAAAATAAAAATGCATATCGGCAAAGCGGCTGACGTCATTGAACAACTGGACGAAGTATTCGACCTGGTGTTTATTGACGCGGACAAGTCCGGATATGAACAGTATTACGACCTGGTTTGGGATAAACTGCGCCCTGGCGGATTTATCCTGGCTGATAACGTGCTGTATCACGGCCAGGTACTGGCGCCTGAAAATGAACAGGGCCGCCAGGCAAAGGCCATGGTAAGCTTTTGTGAAAAAGTGCTGGCAGATGATCGTGCCGAACAGGTATTAATTACCATCCGGGATGGTGTATTGCTGATCAGGAAGAAATAAAACGCCCATTAAATCCGAACATACATGCAAGTAAGAAAATTCTTATTGGTAGTCAGTTTTCTTATTGGCTTCGTTACCATACTGCAGGCACAGAACATCACAACGCAGCAGTATATCGCCACCTATAAAAACTTAGCCATCGAGGAAATGCGCCGTTCAGGTGTCCCCGCCGCCATCAAACTGGCGCAGGGAATTATAGAAACACAGTCCGGCAACGGTACCCTGTGTTTGCAGTCGAACAACCACTTCGGTATTAAATGTAAAAATACCTGGACCGGCAAAACCATCAAGTACGATGATGACGCAGCCCAGGAATGCTTCCGGGTATACGAATCCGCCCGTGATTCCTACCGTGATCATTCCGATTTCCTGCATGCCAACCCACGCTATGCATTCCTTTTCCAGTTTGACGGGGAAGATTATAAATCCTGGGCCTTTGGTTTGAAACAGGCCGGGTACGCCACCAATAAAACTTATCCACAGCAGCTGATCAAAGTAATTGAAGATTACAACCTTCAGCAATACACGCTGATTGCTATGGGGAAAGATCCTTCCGATGGCGGCGCTGCTTCCGATGGTACCATGTATGCGGAAGTAACGGAAAAAGAAACCAGGACATCCACCGGAAGAAAAAATCATAACAACACTTCCACTGCCGGACCAACCCGCAATTATCCCAAAGGGATCTTTGAAATCAACGGCCGCAAAGCAGTATATGTAAAGGCCGGCAGCTCCCTGATCCAGGTGGCCGACCAGCGTAATATGCGCCTCCGCAAACTGGTGCGCTATAACGATCTGGAGAACGATAATCCGCCTGCAAAAGACATGATCATCTTCTTACAAAAGAAAAGCAAAAAGGGAAACAGGGAATTTCATAACGTAGTGAACGGGGAAACCATGCACGATGTAGCCCAGGCAGAAGGGGTACAGTTAAGATGGTTGCGCCGCCGTAATAAAATGCATGAGGGAGAAGAACCGGCAGCCGGCCAACGGTTAACACTCGATGGCTTTGCTTCCGCAGCACCGCGACTGGCCAAAAATACCAGGGTACTGAAAGAGGAAGACCAGGAACCTCCTGAAGATTTTTCCCCGCGTAAAGCGATTGATGACATTAAAGAAGAAGTAGCTAAAAATACAGCCGGTGGCACTGCTGTACCGGAAACAAAACCTGCGCAGCAGGGTGGCGTACCGGTAGCAATGATAGAAGACCTGAAGAAAGCCGGCCAGGTAACCACCTCCGGCACCGCGGGTACACCAAGGGCATCCACACCGCAACCTGCTCCCCGCCCGGCTACGCCGGCGCCGGTACAGAAATCCAATACGCAGTACCACGATGTGCAGCCGAAAGAAACATTGTATGGCATAGCCAGGATGTATAACAGGTCGGTAAGCCAGCTGCAGGAGTGGAATAACCTGCAGGGATCTGATATCAAAATCGGCCAGCGTTTGCTGGTAAATAAATAAGCAGCGATCTTTTTTTGCTGATGATTGTTAAATAAGGAAATGCAGAAGTATTATGTCAGTGATTAAAGTGCATGACAAAGAGTTCCAACCCTATATTGATGAAGTAGCATTGCAGCAGCGGGTAAAGGAAATGGCGGAACAGATCAACAAAGACCTGCAGGGAGAACGCCCTTTATTCATAGCTATCCTTAACGGCTCATTTATGTTCGCCGCAGATGTGTTTAAATATCTCACTATTGAAGCGGAGATCTCTTTTATTAAACTGGCGTCTTATAAAGGCACCAAATCTACCGGCAACGTGGTGCAGGCCATCGGGCTGGATGAAGATCTTTTCGGGCGCACCGTGGTGATCCTGGAAGATATTGTGGACACCGGCAAAACGCTGAGCCAGTTCCTGCCCCAGCTGGAGCATCAGCAACCCAAAAAATTACTGGTGGCCTCCCTGCTCACAAAGCCGGAGGCAATGGTGCATCCCATCAAAATTGATTACCTGGGCTTTTCCGTTCCCAATAAGTTCCTGCTGGGATATGGCCTCGATTATGATGGCCTGGGCCGGAACCTGCCAGCCATTTACCAGCTGGTGGAAGCAGGGCAGTAATTATTTTTTCCGGGCGCTTGCCCGGAAAAAATCTTAACTTAATACATGCTCAAGTACCTTTTACTCTTTCTTTTTTGGGGTGGAGGGCTGCAGGCGCAAACAATCTGGGTGTCGGGAGCGGTAGAAGACAGTTTATCCCACCGTCCCATTGCAGGAGTACAGGTGAAGGTGATGGATGACACAGTCCATGTAGTCACAAACGCTTTCGGTCTTTTTAAAATTGCTATCCCCACGGCATCTGCCACGTTATTGCTCACGCAAAACGGTTACCAGCCGAAACAGGTAACGGTGCGCAAATACGACAGGCTGTTAATAACGTTGTCGCCTATACGAAAGGATGCGGACCCCGTGGCCCTTGCCAAGGCCCGTTCAAAACTGCAGCATAACAGTAATCCCAATTACGGCAACACCGGTATGGGCACCCGTGCCTTTTACAACGAAACTTACGGCGCTACCTACGAAAATAAATTTGTGCCTGTTTCCACGCACCCGGTATCGGCTTTTGCGCTGGATGTGGACCGGGCTGCCTACAGCAATATCCGCCGCTTCCTGCGGCTGAAAGAACCCGTACCTGTAGATGCAGTGCGCATCGAAGAAATGATCAATTACTTCCACTACGATTACCAGTTGCCGTTAGCCGGTGAAACAATGGCGTTGTACAGTCATTATACCACCTGCCCCTGGGAAAGCGCCCACCGCCTGTTACAGGTGGCCATCCGGGCGAGGGCGCTGGAAACAGACAGCTTTCCCGCCAGCAACCTGGTTTTCCTGCTGGATGTATCCGGTTCTATGGGCACGCCCAATAAGCTGCCCCTGTTACAGGCAGCCTTCCGTATCCTGGTCAATAACCTCCGCCCGGTAGATAAAGTGGCGATAGTAGCCTATGCCGGTGAGCCCGGCGTTATTTTGCCTGCTACTCCCGGGGATCAGAAAGAAAAGATCCTCAATGCAATAGATAACCTCAGCGCCGGTGGCGCCACTGCCGGCGAAGCCGCTATAAAACTCGCCTACCGGATTGCCTCAGAGCAATATATCCCGGGAGGTAACAACCGCGTGATACTGGCCACCGACGGAGATTTTAACGTAGGGCTCAGCAGCGACGATGAAATGGAACAGCTGATCATTGAGCAGAAGGAAAGCGGCGTATTGCTAACCTGCCTGGGCTTCGGCATGGGCAATTACAAGGATTCAAAGCTGCAGTCGTTGTCCAGTAAAGGGAATGGTAATTTTGCTTATATAGACGACCTGGAAGAAGCCAATAAGATATTTGCCCGTGAATTCGGCAGCACCCTGTTCACCATTGCCCGCGATGTGCAGTCGGAAGTATGGTTTAACCCGGCGCTCGTAAAATCGTACAGGCTTATTGGTTATGAGAACAAAGTGCTCCCGGCAGACACTTCTGTGAAAGGGGAGTTCAGCGGAGGAATCATTGGCAGCGGGCATTGTTCCGTGGCATTGTATGAAATTGCCCCTGCGCAAACCGTTACAGATGATACCGTATTGGCTAAGGTGAAAATTTCCTGGCGTGATCCGCAGGATACGGTGATACAGCATTTAACCGGTGTTGTTCCCGCTGCCGTGGAAAATTTTGACAAGGCATCTAACGACTGCCGTTTTGCAGCAGCCGTTGCATTATTTGGGATGGTGTTGCGTAAATCGTCTTACTGCGGTAAAGGCAATGCCGGAATGGTGAGCGATATTGCGCGTCATGCACTGGGACCAGACAAGGGCAACTATCGCCAGGAGTTTTTGAAGATGGTAAAAATGCTGCGCAAAGGAAAGCATTGATCCCTTTATTTTATTAACCGGTAGCACTTCCTGATCATCTTCTGCTGAAAATCAAAAGGCAAGGTCTGATTGGTAATATCCTTAATGCTGGAGGCATTGATCTTATCGGCTTCCAGTACAAACCTGCGATAGTTATTGCTGAAGTAAACAACCCCTTCTTTTTTGGTAGCCAGCAATACTTTATTGAGCATGTCTGCATGATCCCGTTGCACATCGAGGAAATCCTTCATCCGCTTGCTGTTGGAGAAGGTGGGAGGATCTATGATCACCAGGTCGTAGGTATTGAGTTTAAGGGTGTCAAGGAATTGCAATACATCGGCATGTACAAAAGTATGTTTAGGGTTATCAAACCCGTTCAGTTTCATATTTTCTTCCGCCCAGGCCAGGTAGGTTTTGGAAAGATCCACGGATGTTACTTCTGCAGCGCCGCCGGCAGCAGCATATACGGAGAAGGAACCGGTATAGCAGAACAGGTTCAGCACCTTTTTATCTTTTGCTTCTTCTCTTACCATACCACGGGTAATGCGGTGATCGAGGAACAGGCCGGTGTCGAGATAATCGGAAAGGTTCACTTTAAATTGAAGACCCGCTTCATGGGCCGTCATGATATGGCTTTCCAGGCTTAGCTTTTCGTACTGGCTTTTCCTGTTTTCCTTACGCTGCCGTTGTTTTACCCATATCTTATTGGGGGCTACCTCCAGCACTTTACTGATCAGTTCCAGGCAGGTATCGAGCCACTCTTCATGAGCATCTTCTTCCATACCGTGTTTGCGGTGGTATTCTGCAATGTAAACATGATCTTCATATATTTCTATACTGAAAGGGAATTCAGGAATATCATCGTCGTACACCCTATAGCAGGTGATGTTTTGCCGCCTGGCCAGTTTGGAGGTATGCCGGAAAACTTTCGTCAGCCGGTTTTCGAACATCTGCATTTTTTGTTCCATCGCGTGTGGAGTTTAGAGCGCAGTGCGCCTTCGGCGCAGGAAATTTGTCTTGGAGCAGGATTACGCTGATTATACTGATTTGTTTGATTGGATTATGTACCGATTTTAATGATTAAGGGAGATAGGAGCGAGTATCCGCTTATATCTCCCTTAATCATTTATAAAATCCAAAAGTAAAAATCAAGCTAATCAGTATAATCAGCGTAATCCTGCTCCAAGACAATCGCCGAAGGCGATCCCCTTCGCTGCATTAGCTAAATATATCCCTTACCTTTTCGAAGAATCCTTTTTCAGATTTTTCCGGGTTGGGTTTAAAGTTATCGGACGATTGCAATTTATCCAGCATTTCCTTCTCTTCAGCGCTTACATGTTGTGGCGTCCATACGTTCACATGGATCAGCTGATCGCCTTTTTCATATGAATTAACGGAAGGGAATCCTTTGCCTTTCAGGCGGAATATTTTACCGCTTTGTGTACCGGCGGGTATTTTAATTTTGGCTTTCCCGTCGATGGTAGGTACTTCCAGGGAGGTGCCATATACTGCATCGGGGAAAGAGATGTGCAGGTCGTAAGCCACATTGAGTCCATCGCGTTGCAGTTCCTGGTGTGGTTCTTCTTCGATCAGGATGAGCAGATCGCCGGGAGCGCCGCCTCTTTCGCCGGCATTACCTTTACCGCTCATGCTCAGCTGCATGCCTTCCTGAACACCTGCCGGGATATCGATGCTCACCATTTCCTCACCATACATACGGCCTTCACCTTTACAGTGGCCGCATTTGCTGGTAATGATCTGTCCTTCCCCATGACAGGTAGGGCAGGTGGTAACGGTTTGCATTTGTCCGAGAAAAGTTTGGGTAACTTTTCTTACCTGGCCGGAACCGCCACAGGTGTTGCACGACTGGAATGCGTTCTTGTCTTTTGCGCCCAGGCCACCGCAATGCTGGCAGGGTACATATTTCTTTACTTTGATCTTCTTGTTGGCGCCCTTGGCGATCTCCTCGTAGGTAAGACGGATCTTTACCCGGAGGTTGGAGCCACGGGTACCGCGACCACGGCGGTTTCCACCACCACGTGCGCCACCGCCGCCAAAGAAGCTGCCGAAAATATCATCATTACCAAAAATGTCACCGAAGTTGGAGAAAATGTCGTCCATGTTCATTCCACCACCGCCATATCCACCACCACGGTTGCCATTCATACCGGCATGGCCAAAGCGGTCATATTGCGCCCTTTTATCGGGGTCGCTTAATACTTCATAAGCTTCAGCTGCTTCTTTGAATTTTTCTTCTGCCTCCTTGTTATTTGGGTTGCGGTCAGGGTGAAACTGCATAGCCACCTTACGGTAGGCCTTTTTGATTTCATCCTGGGAAGCAGATTTGGCAACAGCCAGAATTTCGTAATAATCTCTCTTGGTAGACATTATAAAAATCACTTAATGCCGGTGCAAGCACCAGCCTTTGTTTCGGTAAAAAATATTGTTTTACGTCATCGCTGGCATAGGTTATTATGCCACATCGTCATTTTATTTGCCCACAATTACCTTAGCATGACGGATCAATTTGTCATTCAGGTAATAACCTGGTTGCAGTTCATCTACTACCTGGCCAACCAGCTCCGGCGTGGGAGCGGGAATTTCGGTAATAGCCTCATGCAGATCCGGATCAAATGGGGTGTGTATACTCTCCATTGGCTTCAGTCCCTTTGCTTGCAGGGTACTTCTCAGTTTATTGAAAACCAGCATTACGCCATCTTTGGCAGCAGCAATGTCTGTGGTATTTTCCAATTGCTTTATGGCTCTGTCGGTATCATCCAGCACATCCAGCAAAGATATGATAACTTCTTTACTGGCTGTTTGCATCAGTTCTATACGTTCCCGGGCAGTACGTTTACGGTAATTGTCAAATTCCGCCTGTAACCGGAGATATTTGTCACGGATCTCGCTTACTTCTTTTTCTTTCTTCTCCAGTTCACTCACTTCTTCTGATTCAGTATTCGTATTTGAACTATTGCTTATATTTTCTTCTGGCATGCTTTCGTTTTCGCTACCAGCGTTAGCCTGACCGTTTGTCTGCATGTCTTTTTCGTTTTCTGTCATAATAAGTAATAATTGTCTGCGCAGATATCCAGTCAATTTCTTTGCCAACAGCGGTTTTGCCGACAAAAAGGCAGAATTGGGGCGAAAAACCAAAGGCTAACCGCTAAATAGCTACCTTTGCCCCTCGAAATACAATAGATGACTAAAGTTTTTTTAAAGAAACAGATACAGAACAGGGTATTACAAGGGCATCCCTGGATTTTCGGCAATGAAGTGGCCGAAATAAAAGGAGATATAAATGCCGGTGATATTGTAGATGTATATACGCATAAAGGTTTTTTCCTGGGCCGCGGGTATATCAACCCCCAGTCGCAGATCCTCGTAAGATTGCTTACCCGTGATAAGAATGAGGAGATCAATCCTGAGTTCTTTTACCGCCGGCTCCTGAAATGCTGGGAGTACCGGCAGAAACTGGGATATGTGGAAAACTGCCGCCTGGTATACGGGGAGGCCGATGATCTGCCTGCACTGGTGATCGATAAGTTCAATGATTACTTCGTTATACAGACACTCGCATTGGGTATGGAAAAATGGAAAGATGCCATCGTGGATGCCATCAACCGTATTTTTTCTCCCAAAGGGATCTATGAGAGAAATGATGTGCCTGTAAGGGAGCTGGAAGGGATGACCCAGCAGAAGGGCTTTCTCAGCGCGCCTTTCGACACTAACCTGATCATTAATGAGAACGGGTTGAAGTTCCATGTGGATGTAGTGAATGGCCAGAAAACCGGTTATTTCCTGGACCAGCAGGATAACCGCCGTGAGATCCGTCATATTGTAAAGGGCGCCGATGTAATGGAGGCCTTTTGCTATACCGGTACTTTTTCCTGCCACGCTGGTTTTTACGGCGCCAAAAGTGTGCTGGGACTCGATATTTCCGAAACAGCCGTAAGCACCGCCCGCCGGAATGCAGAGCTGAATAACCTGCAGAACATTTGCCAGTTCCAGGCAGTGAACGCATTTGATCAGCTGAAACAGTGGACAAAAGAGGAGAAGAAATTCGATGTGGTAATATTGGATCCTCCGGCCTTTACTAAAAGCCGTGAAAATATCTCCAAGGCTGTAACGGGTTATAAGGAAATCAATCTTCGCGGAATGAAATTGCTGAAGCCGGGCGGCTTCCTGGTAACGGCTTCCTGCACCAACCTGGTATCGCCCGACCTGTTCCTGCAAACCATTGACGCTGCGGCAAAGGATGCAAAGAAAAGACTGCGCCAGGTAACTTTCCAGACGCAGGCACAGGACCATCCTATCCTGAGAAATATTGAGAACACTACTTACCTGAAATTCCTGATCGTAGAAGTTTCCTGATAAGGACAATTATTAAAAAAGAAAAAGTCACGATCTAAACCGTGACTTTTTCTTTTTATTTTGATGCCAGATATATCTATATCTACTTTACAACATTGAATTTCCCGGATTCTACCAGGTTGCCCCGCTGATCCCGTAACTGGAAAATGTATAAACCATTATAATAATTATCCAGGCTAACCGTTGTTTTAGAACTGATGCCTTTTAACTGATCTATTTTTTTTCCGAGGAAATTATATACAATAAGATCGTACAAGCGATCGTTATTATGTTGTTGAACTTCAAATGTTATGACGGTTGTAGCTGGATTGGGATATAACTTCACAATTTTGCTACCCCCCTCCGTGTTTGGTTGGGATTTATCGCTTTGAGCCTTACCTATGCTGGTAAAAAGGCTGAAAACCATTATGAGAATCAGGGTAGAGGTTTTCCACATAGTATTATAAAAATAAAGTTTTTTTCAAATATTTCCTAATTTTTTGTTTGATAAATTCAGCCCGTCCAAGGCCCACGTGTCCTTACATAAAAATAACAAACTACAGGCCATTTTGTTAGCTTTTTCTCACATTTTATGTAATTTTTAACGCTAGAAAGTTTATTTTCATAAATAATTGATTTATAATAGTTTAAAATCTGGGACAATTTACGCTTTCCAGTGTCGAGTTCCGGCTGTTCAGGAAACCCTTGAAAACCAGTGAAATTTCGAAGCCTCCAAACGTCTGGCTGGCAGTTCTCAGCTTTGAAATATTGGTGTCGTAACTCATTCCTACCTCGTATTTATCCATATCAATTTTGATGGTGGGGATAATGGCATCGTTCCACCTGAGGAAGAGGCCGCCATAAATAGCCCTGGTCGATTCCAGTCCCTGGTCCATCAGGCCGTACCCGATTAATGCACCGCCAATATATTCCGAATAGGTGCCCTGGTGTAACTGGTTGTAGTGGGCGATCACCTTCAGCCTCTCATCTACTGGTATTGTAATACCCGCATTAAAGGTCAGCTTGGGGTGCAGCTCAATATTCTGATCATTGTAGAAAGAAATTTTAGCACGGTTAAAATGGAAGTAACCGGCCCCGATAAAATAATTCACATCTTCCCCAATCACACTGTTGTAGCTCAATCCCACGCCGGCATCCAGGT
Organism: Chitinophaga polysaccharea; assembly: GCF_902150045.1. Lineage (GTDB taxonomy): Bacteria > Bacteroidota > Bacteroidia > Chitinophagales > Chitinophagaceae > Chitinophaga > Chitinophaga polysaccharea_A. Next base: position 1,263,940 of record NZ_CABFVU010000001.1, on the reverse strand, counting down.
AGCTGTAGCCTTTCAGCGCCAGCTTGCCTTCCTCCCCTGTGGCGTTGGCAGGATCAAAACGCCCGTTGGTATACTGGTTGTTGAAGGTCATGTTGGTAGGATCGAATTGCCGTTGTACAAACCCGCCCATGAATCCCATGGAGAGGAAACTGCTTTTATCCCCGTTGAGGGATTTGTGATAGTTGATGGCAGGGAAGATCTGTGTGGACTGTAGTTTGGATGTTCCTGCACGGTCGTAGGTAAGCTGTAAGCCCGTGGTAATATAATCGTTGCTGCGGCCCACCGGGAATTTTATTTCACCGCTTACCGTACCGGTCTGGTAGGGAATGGTAACGCTGTTCCACTGGTTGCGGTATACGGCCTGTACACGCACATCGCCGTTGAAAATGCCTATCAATGCAGGATTGCGGAGAACAGGCGTTTCATAGAACTGTGAAAGATGTATATCCTGGGCATACAGCGGAGTTGCATACGTGATGCAAACAATCGACAGTAATACGCGGTATATGGTTTTCATGTTAGCCAGGTTAAATAATTATCTGAGTAATGTTACGTTGCCTTTCATCTTAAAAAATTCATTGGTATCACAATATGCTTCAATGAAGTAGATATATACATCTGATGGTTGGGGCTTGCCATTAAAGGAGCCGTTCCATCCTGTGCTGATATCATCAATGTTGATCCGTTCACGGTGATATACTTCCTGTCCCCAGCGGTTAAAGATCCGGAACGTTTTTATAAGGCTGATGCCCTTTCCGCGTGGATAGAATATATCATTTTGCCCGTCGCCATTCGGGCTGAAAGTGTTGGGAATAAACACCACATCGGTATTACAAACGAGGTCCACATTCATGATGTCACTTTTCGTGCATCCGTATTGGTTAGTGCCGGTAATACTGTAGGTAATGGGTTTCCTGACAGCGGCAGTAACATAAGGAGAGCTGGTGTTATCCAGGTAATCATCCGGGCTCCATTTCCATTTTACAATATCGGGGCTGCCACTGGCCATCAGCCGCACAACATCTCCCACCATTACCGTTTGGTCTTTACCTGCATTTACATGTGGTACCGGTTTTACAGCTACTTTTACAGACAGTGGCGCGCTCATCGGGCAAATGGCATCGTTGGTGCCGGTTACCTGGTAAGTGATATCTGCTATGGGTGTGGTTACCGGGTTGGCAATGGTATTATTGGTTAAACCGGTAACAGGCGTCCAGTTGTAGATAGCAGCGCCTGTTGCTTTCAGTTGCACCGAAGTACCGTAACAGGCAATGGTATCATTGTTTACGGTAAGATTTACTTTAGGTACCACCACCACATCTGTAGAATCAAATACCGTACAACCGTATACGTTAGATGCCTGAACCAGGTAACGGGTATTTACCAACGGAGAGGCAACAGGATCTGTACAGAGCACACAACTGAGCTGAGTGGCGGTAAGCCATTGAACAGTGCCGTCGGATAAGGCGTTGAGGTTAACGCTGTTTCCTTCGCAGATCTTTGGCTGACTGGCAGCTGCTTTTACAACCGGTGTAGGATGAATATTAATGGTTTTAGTGACAGAGTCCCTGCAATTACGGGCATCGGTTACCACCAGCTTTACTGCCTGTCCGCCGGAAGTACTGTACTTACCGGCTGGCGGCGTTTGGGCAGTGGAGCTCTGGCCGTTGCCCAGGTCCCAGTACCAGTTTGCAATCGGGATATTGGGTGAGGTAACAGTATTGTTGATAAAGCTTACCGGCTGGCCTGCACAGGTAACGGGGCCGGTGGTAAAATCAGCCTGCGGCGCCAGAATATCAATATCATCCGGTTTATACACAATATCATCACAATAGGCGGGATCATTATAACGAATGGTGAGCTGGTTATCGAAGGTGCCTGCAGTGGCCCATGTTTTTATATAGGTCTGATCCGTGGAAGTAAACGTAGTGCCGTCCCCAAACTGCCAGGTGTAGCTGGATACCAGCCCCAGTGGTACGTTCAGTACGCCATAGGTGGCTTTGCTGCCGCGGCAGACAGAGCTGACGCCTGCGGTAAAATCTGCCCGGAAATAATACACCGTCCGGAAACTGCTGTGGTTACAGTTGTTGTCTATCTCTCCTATAGTAAGACGAACGGTATAGTTACCAGGTGTTGTATAATTATGCACCGCATCCCGGGTGTTTACCAGCGGGGAGTTGTCGCCAAAATCCCACTGGTAGGTAGAGTTGGCGCTGGTGCCGATGGAATTATTGGTGAAGATGAATTTACTTTTATCATTGCAGTCACGTACTACGGAGAACTGTGATACCGGCCCGGTTACAGTTACAGTGGCAGGTGGCGCATCGGTGAAACAGCCATTACTGCCGGCTTTCATTTGTATTGTAAGGGTACCGTTGACATTAAAGGAATGCCGGATATCGTTGTTGCTGCCGGATGCCGTTTGCCCGTCCCCGAAATCCCAGCTGTAGGTGTCGGCGAAGCCGGCGTTGGCCAGTAGTCTTACCGGGGCGCCTGTGCAGGTGCTTTCCGGCGATACGGTGAAGCTCACATTGGAAGGAGGATTGCCTGTATGTACAAATTTATCGAAGGAGGCAGTTACCACACATTGCCCCTGTGTAGTAACGGTAACGCCTATATCATAAGTGCCGGTTTGTGTATAAGTGTGGTTTACATTGCCACCGGTGGTGGATTGAGTAGTGCCATCCCCGAAGTTCCAGGCCCATGATACTACGGGGTCACTGATATCGTTGGTGGAAACAGCCGTAAAGGCTGCAGTGAAAGGCACGCACCCGGAAAGCGGTGTTGACATGGTAATTTGTGGCAATGAAATATCGATGCAGGCGGCTTTCTTCAACGTGGCCGTACATCCGTTACTGTTAGTAACGGTGAGGGTCACATCATATTTGCCGGCCTGCGTATATTGATGAGGTATATAAGCGTTACTGGTAGTAACCGGAGCAGTACCATCGCCAAAATCCCAGGTCCGGCTGGCCGCGCCTGTTGTGGCATCGGTGAAATTGGCGGTGAATACTTTGCAGCTTTTTGTTACATCTGCCGAAAAAACCACCTGTGGGGTGGCACCTACTACAAGTTCCCTCCAGTAAGTGCTGGTGGTTGTTCCCCCGCTTACTTTATACACTGCTTCCAGGGTGATTTTTACGGGCCCGCCACTGGTATAAGTTACCTGAGGATGCTCTTCATGTGATGTTCTGCCATCACCAAAATCCCAATTATAGGTAAGAGGTGTGCCGGTGCTTGTATTTCTCAGGGTAAGTGTAACCGGTGTACAAAGGCTACCCGGCGAAGCGGTATAGGTGAAGTCGGCCTTCTGTGCCAGTAAGGAGTTGGCCTGCAAAAGGGATATGAGCAGTAAGGTCCAAAAACACTTTGCCTGTAGGTATTTCATAGGGTGCACAGGTTTTCCATAGACTAAATGACTACACAAATTAGTAAAAAACACATATATAATTTTTTTGATTTTCGGAATTTTCCGTACCGGGGGATGAAAATGCGGCGGAGTGCCTGCAAATCAATAACATCGGCGACAAAAAATCCGTTGGCAATGTTTTACCTGATCAGTGTAACATTCCCTTTCAGCAGGTTCACAGCGCCTTTATCACACACTACTTCCACATAGTATACAAATACATCCGGGTTCAGGGCAGTGCCTTTGTAACGCCCATCCCATCCGGACGAAGGATCATTGGTGTTCACACCGCTGCGTTCAAATACCAGTTGCCCCCAGCGGTTAAAGATCCGGAAAACACGGATGGATTGCATGCCCTGACCGCACACATAGAATATATCATTCTGACCATCGCCATTGGGTGAGAAAGTGTTTGGGATGAATATATTGCCTTCATTACACACCAGTTTGATGGCTATATCATCGGTACTTTCGCAACCAAAACGGTTGGTAACCTTTACATGGTAGGTGATATCATCTGTTGGGGTAGCCGTTGGCGTCAGGCAGTTGTAACAGCTCAGGCCTGTTACAGGCGTCCATTCGGTTTTAATAATGTCGTCGCTTCCTGTTACGGGCAACGGAATAACAGAACCGGTGGCAATCACCATGTCCGGGCCGGCGTTCACTACCGGCGCCGCACGTACGTAAACTTTTGCCAGCACCGTATCTGTAAAACAGCTGCTGTTATTATAACCTACTACCTGGTAAGTGATGGTACCATCAGGACTGGCCACTGGGTCGGCGACATCGGCCCGGTTCAATCCCCTGGCGGGAATCCACTGGTAGCGCAAGGCGCCGCCTGCATTCATTTTTACGCTTTCGCCGGCGCATATTTCCGCATCCTGTGCATATATTCTGAAAGGCTGGGTAACCGTAACGGCCACTTCGCCTGTATTCGTGCAGCCGTATTCGTTAGTTGCTGTAACATGATATACTGTATCGATATCCGGCCTTACCTGTGGTGATATACTGGCCACATCGGAGATGTTGTAATCAGTCCAGTTCACCATTACATTGGCGGTAGTATTTGCCTGCAGCTGTAGTACAGCACCGCGGCAGATAGTAGCGGTGGCAGGGGAAGGGTTTAATAACGGTGAAGGATGTACGATCATTTCAGCAGTAGCCTCTGATGGACAGGAGCCATCCCCGTTGGTAATTCTTAATACTACCGGTATGGTGCCTGTGCTGTTTAACAGTATTTCCGGCGGAGCAGGCACGTCGTATGTTTGCCCCGTACCGAGGCTCCACAGCCATTTGGTGCCCGCAATGTTTTTGCTGTCGCTGCCGGATAGCTGTACTTTGCCGGATACGCAAAGTGGGGCAATGGGTGCAATGACAGCTGCTGGCTGAGGGGGAATTACCACCGGCAACGTCTTCTCGTTTATACAGCCATAAGCGCTGGTTACCACCAGCTTAACGTTGGTAGTACCGGGCCGGGGATAATTGAACAATCCATTCAGGCCTGTGGCATTATTATCCGGGTTGCCCGGTACGCCAAAATCCCAGCTGTTAGCGAAATCCAGGCCAAGCGAATCTTTCGTTAACGTTTTACTTTTATTGGTAAATGTAACTTCCCCACCACCACATACCTGGAAATCGTTCGTAACGAAATCTGCTATTGCCTGATCCACGATGATCTTATCATTTCCTTCTGCTTTAACCACGCAACCCTGGTTGTCGAGTAATGACACGCGTGGATAATAGATACCTGCTTTCGTATAGGTGTGTGCGGGAGAAACCGGTGTGGTGGAAGTGAGCACGGTACCATCATCAAAATCCCACATATAGCTGTCTGTTTTAACAGAAGTGGCGCTGATACTTACCCTTAAAGGTACGCAGCCCTGGGTTGGCGTGGTTTTCATATTGCCGTCGGGTCCTTTGATGGTGATGGGCAGCGTAGCCGTACTGGAGCAGCCCCCTTCGGAATATACCGTTAGTACTACATCATAGGTACGGGCGCGTGCGTAAATATGTACGTCCGGATCGTTTTTGGAAGAAGTGCCATTGTCCCCGAAATTCCAGCTGGAGCTTACAAAATCCGTTGAGGTGTTTGTGAATAACACTTTCACCGGTGGGCACAGATCCAGGTTGTCCGGAATAGTAAAAGAAGCTTTGGGATCAGGAACGGTGACCACATTTGTTTTGGTGATTTCATCCGTGCAGCCTGCAGGAGTGGTTACCTTCAGGGTTACATTGTATTTACCCGGCGCACTGTATACCTTTACAGGCCTGTTGCCGGAGCCGGTGGTATTGTCGCCGAAGTTCCAGGCATAGTTCTGGATAGTGCCTTGCGACTGATCCACAAACGTGAAGGATTTATCAAGACAGGCAATATTGGAGGGTACCATGAAATCGGCCTTCACCCTGTCGAAACGGATCACCTTCTGCACTTTTACCACACAGCTGAACTTATCGGTTACCGTTAATGAAACCGTATAATCGTTAGCGTTAGTATAAGTATGCTTTATATCAATTGGTTGTGTGGTGTAATTTTCTTTATTGCTCTGATCGCCGAAGTCCCATTGCCAGTTGAGGATACTGTTGCCACTGTTCACAGTAGATCTATCAGTGAAGCTGAAGATCTCATCTTTGCATCTTTTACCGGTATAATCAAAATCAGGCGTAGCGCCGTTCACATCAATGCTTGCTGGCGGCGCCTGGCGGGTGCAGCTGTTCTTGTCTGTAATGGTGAGCCTGATGGTGAAGGTGCCTGTTTGATTATAGGTATGCGCAATACCTGTGGCCGGATCAAAATTATAGGCCGGTATATTTTGTATGGGGCTGCCATCTCCCCAATCCCAGCTGTATTCATTGATATTCGAATTATTTAGTGGTCCTAACGATATATAAATATTTTCGCCCCTGCATATTCCTGGTTTATCGGGAGTAATGACTGGTTTTTCATCGATGATGTTAACCGATTGGGTAGTGGTGGATGTACAGATCCCGTTATCGATAGTAAGCCGCACCTGTTTCAAACCCGTTGTCTGGTATTTGAAATCCGGATGCTGATCTGTAGAAGTGGCGCCGTTTTCGCCAAATTCCCATAACCATGTTTTTATGGGCGTAGGGATTGGGCCGAAGGTAGAGTTGTCGGTAAATTTCCGGTGATAGGGATCCACGCAATCGGGGGGTGTTTCAAACCTTGCAACAGGTGGAATGATCTGGATATAATTTCGTTTTATTAACTGTTCAATACACCCGTTGTTGTTTACCACGAGGATAATGTCGTGGTTACCGATTTCATTAAAAGTATGATTAGGGTTTTCTTCTGTGCTGGTGCTGTTATCCTGTACAAACGTCCATATCCAGGAAGTACCGCGGGGAACAGAAAGGTTAGTGAACTGCACCGGATCTTTAGCGCATGATTTCAGAGGAGTGGCAGAAAAATCCACCACCGGCCTTGTTCCGGCCATGATGATGGTGGTACCGCTGGCCGTACATCCGCTGGCCGTTGTTACTGTAACAGTAACAGAGAAAGTGCCCTGGGTGGTGAAAATATGGTGTGGCCTTGCTGCGGTGGAAGTGGCGCCATCTCCGAAATTCCACTGATAGCTAACAATGGGATCTGTAACATCCAGTTCTGCATAGAAATCTACAGGTAACGGAATACAGCCTTCGGTGATATTGCGGTAAATACTGAGATTAGGTTTCGCAATATTGATATACCCGGGAAGGGTGATGGTTTTATTGCAGCCGGAGGCGTTTGATGCAGTAAGAGTAACCGTAAAGGATCCTTCGCGGGTATAAGTGTGGGAAGGATTTTCCAGGGTAGAAACAACGCCATCGCCAAAGTTCCAGTTCCAGGAAGTAGCGTTAACCGATTGAGCGCTGAATTGTGTAGTAAAAGGAGTATTACAGGCGCTGAGCGGTGTAGCCATCGGGTTGATCTGCGGAGAGGGATTGATGTGAATGGTTTGCTGTGTTTCCTCCATGCAACTGCCAAGCGTAGCCTGCATTTTTACGATATAGTCGCCCGGTGTGGCAAATTGTTTGATGGCATTGGCAGTGGTTTGTATGGTACCATCGGGGAATGCCCATGTTACCTGACCGGGAACCGGTTGTGTGGTATTGGTGAAGTTAACCGGTTGATCTGCACATGGAGTGGAAAACGTAAACGCCGGTTTTACTTTTTCAATAGAAATATAATCTGTTTTGGTGAGCGGAACAGTGCACCCGCCTGAAGTGACAGCCGTTAATTTTACTGTAAAGCGGCCTTCCCTTGTATAGGTGTACTGGTTGGCTGTGCCCGTGGAACCATCGCCATAATCCCACGTATAGGTAACCGGATCAGGGGAGTTGTTGATGGTATTATTAAAGAAGGTGACGGCAAACGGAGTGGTGCAGCTTTGGGTTTTGTCTGCCGAAAAAACAGGTGTAGGCGCGCTCTGTATTTTTACGGGTTCAGGACCTTTGAATGCCGTACAGCCGTAACTGTTAGTAACTGCGCTGAGCACATTATAAGTACCCGCCTGTGTATATGTGTGCGTTACATTGGCGCCAACCGCGCCGCCTCCATCGCCGAAATCCCAGGTAATATCTGCAATGCTGCCATCACCGGGTGTTGAAAGATCCCTGAATGTAGCCATGAAGGGCGCGCACCCGGTAGTATTAAGTATGCTGAAGTTGACCACCGGTTTATTATACACCTGGATATCAAGCTGTTTTACGATGACATTGGCGCCATAGGTAGCCGTCAGTTTAACATGGTAGATCCCGGGATCCTGGAATGTTTTGGAAGGAGTGAGGTCGTTGGTAACATTGGCGCCAAGTCCGAAGTCCCATTCAATCTGCTGGTAGCCGGGGTCCGCTGCAGCGGTAAAGTTTACCAGGAAAGGAGGACATCCGGCTTTTTTATCTGCATTGATGGTAACTGATTGTGCGCGGACAGTCGGTGCCGTCAGCAGCCAAAACAAAATATGTTTAATGACAATCCGTAAATAATAGCGTAGGCTTTTCATGGCATAGGTTGGCGTTAAGGCCGTTTCACAGGTATCTTCAAAGCATAAAAATAACAATAATGTTTGGAAAAGCGATGTATTTATGTATGTGGCTGAATGGCCGTAACTTAGCATAAAAAGAGTTCCGGATATGGATAGTCAGTATTGGAATGACCGCTATCTTAAAGGAGATACCGGCTGGGATATGGGAATGGTATCACCACCTTTAAAGGAGTATATTGATCAGCTGGTAGACAGGGATATTCGTATACTCGTTCCCGGTGGGGGCAACAGTTATGAAGCCGCTTACCTGGCCGGACAGGCTTTTGGCGATGTAACCGTGTTGGATATTGCACCGGTATTGGTGGAACAGTTGCAAAAAACGTTTGCCCGTACCCGTGTGAAAGTGTTGCAGGAAGATTTTTTTGATCATAAGGGCAGTTACGACCTTGTATTGGAGCAGACTTTTTTCTGCGCCCTGCCTCCGTTTCTCAGGACAAATTATGTGGAGCATATGTATTCGCTGATCAAACCGGGCGGGCATCTGGCAGGAGTTTTGTTTAACCGTCACTTTCCGCAGGAAGGCCCGCCTTTCGGGGGAACAGAGGAAGAATACAGGAAGTTGTTTTCTCCTTTGTTTGATATCAAAACGTTGCAGCCCTGCTATAACTCGCATCCGGCAAGACAGGGAGCAGAATTGTTTATTAATTTTATGCCGAAAATAAAGACGATATGGGACGAGTTCTATTAGCCGTTGTGATGATGCTTACAGGTATTACTGCAATGGCACAACAGGAAAAGATGGTAGACGCCGCTGAATTTGATAAGGATATCCGTCAGCCGGATGTACAGGTATTTGATGTACGCACCGCCGGGGAATTTAGCACCGGTCATCTGCCACATGCTTTACAGGCCGATTATACAAAGAAAGCGGAGTTCAAAGAACGGGTACAGTATCTCAACAAGAAAAAGCCGGTGTATATTTATTGCCTGAGTGGTGGCCGGAGCAGTGCTGCCGCTAAATGGATGAGGGAAAACGGTTTTACGGATGTAGTTGAACTGGAAGGTGGCATCAATGCCTGGAAGCAGGCCGGAAAGCCACTGGATGGCGTGGCAGAGAAAAAGCCTCAACTCAGTATAGCTGAGTATAATAAGTCGGTGCAGGCAAAGGGCTATGTGCTGACAGATGTAGGAGCCGCATGGTGTCCTCCCTGTAAACAGATGGAACCGGTGCTGGGAAAATTCTTCCAAAAACATCCGCAGGTGAAAAAAGTATTTGTAGATGGCGGTAACGACCAGGAAGTGATGAAGTCTGTAAATGCGGCTAAGCTGCCCACTTTTATTTTTTATAAAGATGGTAAGGAGATAGCGAGAAAGGAGGGAGTAATGGAATTGGCGGAGTTGGAGAAGCTGGCAGGATTATAGCTGAACAAAGAATTTTAAAAGCCCGGAACTAACAGGAAGTTCCGGGCTTTTATTTTAAAATCCGTATATCCCGCCATATTTCGTTTTCGCGTATTCCAGGAATTCCCCGAATGCCAGTTGTTTCCCCGTTACTTTCTCACACAACTCGCTTGATGTATACAATCGTCCGAACGGATGGATATTGGTACGTAACCATGTCAGCAAAGGCTCATAATTACCGGCGGCAATGCCTGCATCTAAACCGGGTACCTGTTTTTGTGCGGCTGCAAAGAATTGTGCGGCATAAAAACTACCCAGTGAATATGTAGGGAAGTAGCCAAAGCTGCCATGCGACCAGTGGATGTCCTGTAGTACGCCGTGTACATCATCCGGTACGGTTACGTGCAGGTATTGACGGTAGTATTCATTCCAGGTATGTTTCAGATCTTTTACATCAATGCTGCCATCGATCAGCCCTTTTTCAATTTCATACCGGATCATGATATGGAAATGATAGGTTAGCTCATCGGCTTCTGTGCGGATGAGGGAAGGCTGAACTTTATTAATGGCTTTATAGAATGCGTCCAGGGGAATGTTTCCGAGGTTTTCAGGGAACAGTTGCTGGAGGCGTGGGTAATGATATTGCCAGAAGAGAAGGCTGCGGCCTACATTGTTTTCCCACAGCCGGGACTGCGACTCATGGATACCGAGGCTGGTGGCTTCACCGCAGGGAAGGCCATATTGTTCCGTGGGCAATCCCTGTTCATAGAGGGCGTGACCGCCTTCATGGATGCAGCTCCAGGTCATATTGCCAAAATCGTTTTCATCAATGCGGGTGGTCACCCTTACATCAAGCGGGTTGAAGCTGGTGGTGAATGGATGCTCTGAAACATCCTGCCTTCCTGCTTTCAGGTCGTATCCCATCTTTTCAAGAAGGGAGATACCGAATTTCCATTGTACATCGCGGTTATAGTGCAGGTGGAGGAAGTCCTTGTTAATAACGGGTTGCTGTTCTATCTGGCTGAGCAGCGGGGAAAGGGCAGTTTTCACCTCGTTGAAAATAGTATCCAGCATACCGGTATGCGCGCCTTTTTCATACTCGTTAAGCAGTGCATTGTAGGGGTGTCCTTCATAGCCGAGAATACCGGTTTCCTGTTTTTTCAGTTCCACCATCCGTGCAAGTGCGGGGGCGAAGAGAGAGTAGTCGTTCGCCTTACGTGCCTTGATCCAGGCGTGATAGCTTTCGTTGGTCGCTTTCGATAGGTCAGCTACAAAGGAGGCCGGGTATTTTTTATTCTTTTCGTAATCCTCGGTAGAAAGAAGGATATTCTTTTGTTCTACCGGATCCAGATCTGTATTTCCTTTCAGCGCCAGGAGGATGGCGTCCAGCTCAGGGGCAGTGAATAGTTCATGTGCGATAGCGCTGAGGGTAGTGATCTGCTGACCCCGGAACCCGGCTCCTTTTTCCGGAAGATAGGTTTCCTGGTCCCAGCCAAGTACGGCCAGGGCGTTTCTTACGTCCGCAATTTTTTGCATTTTTATTTTGTAATCCGAATACTGTTCTGCTGTAGATTTGCTTCCGGGCATAAAAGATATTTTTTGCAAATTTAGCTGATGCCACGAATGAACCATTAATTTTTGCACATATGAAGATAAAAGAGATCATACAGGCCATTGAACAGTTTGCGCCTTTGCAATACCAGGAGAGTTACGATAATGCCGGGCTGATTTTCGGGCGTGCAGATGTGCAGGTCACCAATGCCCTGCTCACACTGGATGCAACGGAGGAGGTGATTGATGAAGCCATAGCAAACGGATGTAACCTGGTGATAGCCCATCATCCGATTGTTTTCGGGGGATTAAAGAAGATCAATGGGAATTCCTATGTGGAGCGGGTGGCAATTAAGGCTATTAAACACGATATAGCTGTTTATGCGGCACATACCAACCTGGATAATGTTCGTAACGGGGTATGCGCGCAGATGGCGGCTAAACTGGGGCTGGAACAAACCCGGGTATTACAGCCCAAACGGGGATTACTGAAAAAGTTATACACATTTGTGCCGGTGGCGGACGTGGAGATAGTAAGGGCTGCTTTATTTGAAGCAGGCGCCGGTCATATCGGGAATTACAGCGAGTGCAGTTTTAACAGTGCCGGTGAGGGCACCTTCCGGGGGGCCGAGGGCACAGATCCTTATGTGGGTACGCCTGGTAAAAGACATTTTGAAGCTGAAATAAAGTTGGAAGTAATTTTTCCGGTATATTTGGAAGGAAAAATTTTACAGGCGCTGTTAGGTAGCCACCCTTATGAAGAGGTGGCCTACGATGTGATAAGCCTGGAAAATGCTTATCAGCAGGTGGGTTCGGGATTGATTGGCACCTTGCCGGAGGCAATGGATGAGCTGGATTTTTTACAGTTTGTGAAAAAGCAGTTCCTTACCGGTTGTGTGAGATATACCCCTTTGAGAGGGCGTTCCGTAAAAAAAGTAGCGTTATGTGGGGGAGCGGGCAGTTTCCTGTTAAAACAGGCGATAGCTGCAGGGGCAGATGCCTACATTTCTGCTGATTTTAAGTATCACGAATTTTTTGATGCTGATAATCAATTAATTATAGCAGATATCGGACATTTTGAGAGTGAGCAGTTCACTGTGGAATTATTTTATCATATATTGACCGAAAAATTCCGTAATTTTGCGCCTCTTAAATCTACGATTAAAACAAACCCGGTAAATTATTTATAATACATGGCAACCGTAAAAGAATACTCCGTTGAAGAAAAATTAGCGTCTGTACTCAGATTGCAAAAGATTGATTCCAAGCTGGATGGGATCCAGGTGCTGAAAGGGGAGTTGCCGATGGAGGTAAAAGACCTGGAAGACGAGATCGAAGGCCTGAATACACGTCAGTCTCACATTGAGAATGAAATGAAAGGTATACAGGACTTTGTTGCCAGCAAGAAGAACGCCATCAAGGAAGCGGAAGCGTTGATCAAGAAGTACGAGAAGCAGCAGGATAATGTGAAGAATAACCGTGAGTTCGAGGCCATCACCAAAGAAATGGAGATGCAGGCGCTGGAAATCAAGCTGGCTGAAAAGCATATCAAGGACGCTAACGAAGAGATCAAGGAAAAAAGCCGCGTATTGGAAGTAGCCAAGAAAGCGGTGGCGGATAAAGAAGCGAACCTGAAGCATAAGAAAGGCGAACTGGAAAAGATCATCGGCGAAACAGATAAAGAAGAGAAAGCTTTCCGCAAAGAAAGTGAAGAAGCTAAAACCAAGGTAGATCCCCGTTTATTACAGGCTTACGAAAAGATCCGTAAAAACTACCGCAATGGTTTGGCTGTGGTAACTGTAGAGCGTGATTCCTGTGGCGGGTGCTTTAATGCCATCCCTCCTCAGCGCCAGGCGGAAATCCGTCAGCATAAAAAGATCATCGTTTGTGAACACTGCGGACGTATCCTGGTGGATAATGATCTTGAAGCTACCGTGACGATCTAACCATCCCGGCATAAACATTTTGAAAGGACATCTGAGGATGTCCTTTTTTTATTGGCGTATGTGTATAAAAAAATATACTAATTTATTTAGTTTTGTTTTACTAATTATATTAGCTTTGTGATGATTGCCTTTGCGCAGGTACCTTGCGTAGTAGTTCTTTTATTTTGTGGCAGGGAATTAGCTAAACAATACAACTTTAAAAAATGTGAGGTGTTATTTGGGATTTGGAAGATGTTATGAGAGATTTGGCCTTTAATTCAGGAATTTTTCCCGTATGCGTATTATTTTTTCTTTGTTGTTATTGTTGAGCGTCGGATTTAACGTGAGCGCCAGGCAGAAAGTTTTTGATTTTAATACCCGCTGTGAGCAGGCGTATGATGCTATCATGCAGTTGAGGTTAAACACCGGAAGGGCTTTGCTGGAAGCAGAGAAAAAAGAACACCCGGATAACCTGGCGCCTTATTTCCTGGATAACTATGCGGATTTTTTCCCGCTCTTCTTTAATGAAGATCCCGCAGAGTATTCAAGGAAAAGGAGCCTGCGATCGTTCCGGCTGAATAAAATGACGGAGGGATCACCGGATTCTCCTTACTACCTGTACACACAGGCGGCTATTAAATTCCAGTGGGCGCTGATCAAAATAAAGTTTGATGAAAAATGGGATGCCACCTGGGAGATCCGGAAAGCTTATATGATGCTGAAAGAAAACCAGCAGCGGTTTCCCGGTTTTGTGCCCAATAACCTGTTGCTGGGCGCTATGCAAACCGTATTCGGGACCATTCCGGAAGGATATAAGTGGATCACCAATATCCTGGGCCTTAAAGGCAGTATGAAAGAAGGAATGGCCAATGTGAACAAGTTCATTGAGAGCAATGCGCCGGAAGCGAAGATGTTCCGGGAGGAATCCTACTATTATTATTGCTACCTGATGTTGTTTATTGTGAATAAACCGGAAGAAACGTGGGAATTCCTGCAAAGAAAACAGCTGGATACAAAAAACAATTACTTGTTTGCTTTAATGGTGGCAAACCTGTCGCTGAACAACCAGAAGGCTGCCACCGGGATAAAAGTGCTCCAGGAGCGTAATGATACAGCCGAGTATGCGGACATCCAATATTACAACTATGTAATGGGCTTACTGAAACTTACCAGGTTAGACCAGGACGCGCACATTTACCTGGAACGGTTTGTCAATAACTTCAAAGGCAAGTTTTATGTGAAGGAGTGCCTGCAGCGGCTCAGCTGGTACTACTACCTGGAAGGGAACCAGGCAGCGGCAGATAAATACCGGGCTTTGATCCTTACAAAAGGCGGGCTGGAAACGGATGCAGATAAACAGGCACTGAAGGAAGCCAAAACCGGCAAATGGCCTAATCCCTTCTTATTGCGGGTACGTTTACTGAGCGATGGCGGGTATTTCACCAAGGCGCTGGCATTACTGCTCACAAAAAAAGCCGCGGACTTCCCGGCAATGGAAGATAAACTGGAATATGCCTACCGCCTGGGCCGCATTTACGACGAAAGCGGGCAAGACGATCAGGCTATTGCCATGTATGAAGTAACCATAAAAGTAGGCAGCAACAGGCCGGAATATTATGCGGCACGCGCTTCCCTTCAAATGGGTTACATTTATGAAAAAAGAAATGATAAAACAAAAGCCATAGAATGTTATCAGCGTTGTCTGAACATGAAAGGCCATGATTATAAAAACTCCCTTGACCAGCGAGCCAAAGCAGGCATGCAACGGGTCAACGGAACCTGAGCTTTCAACATCATAAAGGAATTTCCTTACTTATGTTACAGCGATTAACCATCAAGAACTACGCAATTATCGATCACCTGGAAGTAGACTTTTCAGGAAACCTGAACGTGATCACCGGGGAAACCGGTGCAGGTAAATCTATTCTGCTCGGGGCCCTTTCCCTGATACTGGGAGAAAGAGCGGATCCCGGGGTATTGTTCGATAAAACCGGCAAATGCATCATAGAAGGATTTTTTAAAGTGAAAAAATCACAGGTGGCCAATTTCTTCCAGGAACATGAACTGGATCTGGAAGACCAGCTGATCATAAGAAGGGAAATAAGTGCCGCAGGTAAATCAAGGGCCTTTGTAAATGATACGCCGGTGAATATCTCCCAGCTGGCAGAGCTCAGTGGCTACCTGGTAGACCTGCACCAGCAGTTTGATACACTGGCGCTCGGCAATGCCGATTTCCAGAGGGAAGTGATCGATGCACTGGTGAACAAACCCGCGGAACTGCAACAATACCACCAGGAGTTTATTCAGTACACACAGGTACAGAAGAAATATAAACAACTGCTCGATAACCGTGATAATGCAAACAAAGAGCTGGACTATAACCGTTTTCTCCTCGATGAACTGGCGGAAGCAGGTTTTGATCCGAACGAAATAGAAGACCTGGAAGCGGAGCTGCAAACATTAAGTCATGCGGAAGAGATCAAGAATACCCTCAACCGTGTTTATTTTCAGCTGAAAGAAGATGAACAACCCATCCTGCAGCAGCTAAAGCAGCTGCAGTCGTCACTGCAAGGGTTGTCAGGTTTTCATAAAGATGTACCGGCAGTGGCTGAACGCCTGTTATCTGCTTATCTGGAGCTTCAGGATATCGCCGGGGAAGTGGAAAGTATTAATGATCATGTACAATACGACGCCCAACGGATAGAGCTGGTGAATGAAAGGATGGCGCTGGGTTACCGGTTATTCAAGAAACATGGTGTACATACCACGGGTGAACTGCTGGCTATAAAGGAAACGCTGACACAGAAGGTAGACGATGTACTGAACCTGGATGAGCAGCTGGCATCGCTGGAGCAGGAACAAACGCGGCTGAAAGAAAACCTTATGAAAGCAGCCGGCGTTATTACCGGTCACCGCCAGGAACAGGCGGGGCCTTTTGAAAAACATGTGAATACCCTGCTTGCACAGGTAGGTATGCCCAATGCCCGTCTGAAAGTAGCTATCACACCCGGAGAGCTCAATCCATATGGACAGGACACCATCGAATTCCTGTTTGACGCCAATAAGAGCAACCAGTTTGCACCGGTAGGTAAGGTGGCATCCGGTGGTGAATTGAGCCGCATTATGCTATGTATCAAGTCGCTTGTAGCGCAGTCAGTAGCATTACCCACGCTGATCTTCGATGAAATTGACACAGGGATTTCCGGAGAAGCGGCCCGCCAGGTAGGGGTTATCCTGAAAGGCCTTGCCAAATCGCACCAGATCATCTGTATTACCCATCAGCCGCAGATTGCAGGCAAAGCAGATGCACATTACTTCGTGTATAAGGATGCCAAAGCTGATAAAGTAACTACCAGTGTACGTTTGTTGTCGCCGGATGAACGGGTAAATAAGATCGCCCAGATGCTGAGCGGAGAGCGGCCCACCGCTGCCGCGCTGGAAAATGCACGTGAAATGCTGGCTGTACATTAACAACAGCCTTTCCATAACAGCTGTTAGCCTTTAGCAGATTGCCTTTAGCTGGTATAAAACCATCTAAATGCCGTTGCAGACAGCTAACAGCTTTTTTTTTCAACTATAACGACTATTTTTGCCGAAATTAATTTTTGACCAAATGGCTCATAACTTATTAAAAGGGAAGAAAGGTATCATCTTTGGCGCACTGGACGACAAGTCTATTGCCTGGAGAACAGCACTGCGTTGCGTGGAAGAAGGCGCTGAAATTGTGCTTACCAATGCCCCTATTGCCCTGCGTATGGGTGAGATCAACAAACTGGCGGAAACCTGTAAAGCACCTGTTATTCCGGCTGATGTTACCAATATGGACGATCTGACCAACCTGTTCAACAAATCCATGGAGCATTTTGGAGGCAAGATCGACTTCATTCTCCATTCTGTTGCTATGGGTATGAACATCCGTAAAGGCAGAAGCTATACTGATCTTGATTACGATTTTAATCACAAAACATTTGATATCTCTGCAATGTCGCTGCACCGCGTTCTGCAAACAGCCTATAAACTGGATGCACTGAATGAATGGGCCTCTGTTATTGCATTGTCTTATATCGCGTCTCAGCGTGTATTCCCGGACTATGGCGAAATGGCAGATGCCAAAGCCCTGCTGGAGTCAATTGCACGCAGTTTCGGCTACCACTATGGCACACATAAGAAAGTACGCGTAAACACTATCTCCCAGTCGCCGGTTAAAACAACTGCAGGTGGTGGTGTGAAAGGTTTCGATGGCTTTATGTCTTATGCGGAAAAAATGAGCCCATTGGGTAACGCCACTGCAGACGAGTGCGCCAGCTATGCTGTGGCCATGTTCTCTGACCTCACCAGGATGGTGACTATGCAGAACCTGTTCCACGACGGTGGTTTCTCCTTCACTGGTGTTTCCAAGCCAGTGATCGACCAGATGGAAAAATAAATATTCTATTTATTGAGCCCGGCGATGTGGCAGATGATGACATCATCATTGCAGCATCGCCGGATCAGCAGATACCAAAATAAAAGCCGCTTCCTTATCAGGAGCGGCTTAGTAATTATTTGTCATAGTAAAACGGGAGTGTGCGGTAAGCGATAGTGGCTAATATTCATCCTCGTTAAAGAAGAAGTCGTCCTGCGACGGATAATCAGACCAAATATCTTCAATCCCCTCATAAATTTCTCCCTCATCCTCCAGCTCCTGAAGGTTCTCGATTACTTCGATCGGTGCACCGGAACGAATGGCGTAGTCGATAAGTTCGTCTTTAGTAGCTGGCCATGGAGCGTCCTCCAGGTATGAAGCTAATTCTAATGTCCAGTACATCTTATTAAAATTTTTACTTTTTAATTTTCCGCAAAAGTATTATTTAATTTGAAATAAACAACTTTTACTATTTTATCGGTTAATTACTTTTCTTTGGGTTATGCTAACCGCTCGCAATGTCACCAAAAATTATTCCAATTTACCCATATTAAAGGGGGTAGATATTACTGTCAGTAAGGGAGAGATAGTAACTATCGTAGGATCGTCCGGGGCGGGCAAAAGCACATTGCTGCATATCCTCGGAACCCTTGATACGCCTACTGCGGGGGAGATATGGCTGAATGATGTCAATCTGACGGCTTTAAAGGGAAATACCCTGGCCGATTTCAGGAACCGTCATATTGGCTTTATTTTCCAGTTCCATCACCTGCTGCCGGAATTCACTGCTCTTGAAAATGTTTGTATCCCCGGCTACATTGCCGGCACCCGGAGAAGCCAGGTAAAGGAAAAAGCCGTGTTCCTGCTGGAAACGCTGGGCCTCAAAGACCGGCTTGAGCACAAACCCAACGCCCTCTCCGGCGGAGAGCAGCAAAGAGTGGCCGTGGCGCGCGCCCTGATCAATGATCCGGACGTGGTAATGGCCGACGAGCCAACCGGTAACCTCGACTCCCGCAACGCCAGGGAGCTGCATCACCTTTTTATGGAACTGCGGGATCAGCTGAAGCAAACCTTTATCATTGTTACGCACAATGAAGAGCTGGCGCCTATGAGCGATCGTCAGCTGGTGATGAAGGATGGTAAAATTATTTAGCCGTAAATACGGATGCCGGCCCTGAAAGTATTACAGTGCGCATTTACGATATCGCGGATCTGGGTGGAATAACCGCCTCCCATGGCCACTGCACAGGGAATATGATGTTGCCGCAGTGAATGGAAAACCATTTCATCCCGCTCAAGGCAGCCCTGCTGCGTTATTTTCAGCTTCCCGAACTTATCTGTTTCCAGGATATCCACCCCGGAGAGATAAAAAACGATATCGGGTTTTACCCGGTTAATCAGCACGGGCAGAGCATCTTCAAGTAATTGCAGGTAGGCGCCGTTATCCATACCATCTGCCAGGGGAATATCCCAGTCGGACGCTTCTTTGTGAAAGGGATAATTGTGCGCGCCATGCATACTAAACGTATATACATGGGGGTTACCTGCAAACAGCGCCGCGGTGCCATTGCCCTGGTGAACGTCCAGGTCTATCACTAGCGCCTGCCGGATCAGTTGCCTGTGAAGCAGGTAATTGGCGGCTACGGCAAAATCGTTGAGCAGGCAGAAACCTTCCCCATGATCTGCAAACGCGTGATGGGTACCTCCCGCCACGTTAAAGCCAATACCGTGATCCAGCGCATGCAGCGAAATGTTAATGGTGCCCTGTGTAATAACGATTTCGCGTAAGGTGAGGGCGGGCGACTGCGGGAACCCTATCTTCCGCTGTTCACGCGGTTCCAGCGTTTGATCCCGCAGCCTATGCCAGTACTCAGCGGTGTGTGTGAGGAGGATAATGTCTTCTGTGGCGGGTTCAGGGGCAAACAACTGCCCGGGTGTAATAACACCTTCCCGCAGCAGCTGGGCAGGTATCAGTTCATATTTGAGCATCGGGAAGCGATGATCGGCCGGCAGGGGATGGATATATATATCGTGACTGGCAATTATCATTGTGCGCGTATAATCGATTTTCCGGCTATTACAAACACGGGGTCCCTTTCGCCAGGTTCAAGGGTAGCCGAGCCGGTAAAGTGGCCAAAAGCGGGTAAAATGCCGCAATGGCGGCCAAAATAAAAACAAGGTAAACGCAGTCGTTGCCTGCCTGCACCCTGCATTACAAAAGCCGGGTGCAGGTGCCCGGAAAAAGTATAGGCGAAGCCATTGTTATCTTCACAAGGCTCATGGATAAAATGAATGTTACGCAGGGTAAGCGCAGGATGTACGTTGATCTGCAATTGTTCGTACACATCATCGGCCATGATATCATGGTTACCTTTTACCAGGTCGAAGGAGATCCGGGAAAACTGTTGCCGCCATAGCCTGAAATACTGCACCTCGTTGTTTTCCCGGCTATGGAACATATCGCCCACTATAATGATCCGCTCCGGCAGGTAATGGGTGATCAGCTGTTGCAACCGGAAGAGGTCTTCCTGTACAATGCCCGCCGGTACTGCAATTCCGGCCTTCCGGAAATGAGCGGCTTTCCCCAGGTGCAGATCTGAAAGGATCAGCGCTTTCTCTTCTTCCCAAAAAATTGCCCGCTGGGGCGATAAATGCCAATGCTGCTCCTGAAAGTGAAATATTTCCCCAACCACTGGTTCAACTGTTTTTTAATGAGGTGCAAATTAGAGATTTCTTAGCCGTTCACCGTGATCAATTTTTTGATCCTGTCTTCCAGCTTTTCGCTGGTCATGGTATCACGCAAGCTGTCTACCTTAATAGGAAAGCAGAAAGGTGTAAGTTTTTGCGGCGTGGTGATCACAATCCGGCTTACTGCGATACGTTCCAGCGTTTCCCTCAACCGGGCTTCTTCCATCTGGTAAAAGAAAGCTTCATTGAATGCCTGTTTCAGCAACAGGTTTTGCGGATCATAATCCCTGAACACATTGAACAGCAGCGACGCCGATGATTGCAGGTGACGGTTGGCCTTGTGTTTGCCAGGATAGCCCTGGAATATTAAACCGGCTATTACGGCGATATCGCGGAATTTGCGGCGTGCCATTTCCGTGGCATTTACACTGGTTTGCAGTTCGGCCAGCAGGTTTTCGGTAGAAAACAGTTCTTTGGCATTTTCGGCCGTTAAGGGAATAGGCTGGTCGGATAACAATTCAAAGCCATAATCGTTCATAGCCATAGAAAAAGTAATGGGCTGGATACGGCTGATCCGGTAGGCCAGCAGTGCTGCCATTACTTCATGTACCAGTCGCCCTTCAAAGGGATATACGAAAAGATGATAACCATCCTTTGTATTGATCTGTTCAATCAGCAGCTCGCCTGCTTTGGGAATATGCGACAGCTCTTCCTGCAAATTGAACAGCGGCTGCAGGGCGATCAGCTCAGGATCTTTTGTGTTCCTTGATAAGGCTTCATTGAATTTTTCCCGGAGCATGCGCCCCAGGTTCGACGACAATGGGATACGGCCTCCCTGGTAGCTGGGTACGATGGATCTTTTCGAATTTGATTTGCGGACCAGTACCGTCATATCCTTGATCAGCACAAATTCAAGGTTGCGGCCAGCCAGCGTAAAGGAGTCGCCGGGAGATAACCGGGAAATAAAGCTTTCCTCTATTACGCCAATATAGCCACCGCTCATAAACTTCACTTTCAGCATGGCATCACTTACAATAGTACCGATGTGCAAGCGGTGGCGCATGGCCATCATGCGGCTGCGGCAGATATAGAAATTACCTTCCCGTTCTACTTTTTTGAATTCATCATAACTGCCCAGGGCGTCACCACCGGTGGTAAGAAAGGAGAGGAGCCACTGCCAGTCATCTTCCGTGATATGCTGATAACAAAAGGTATGTCGTACTTCTTCCCAGATGTCGGTGGCATGAAAGCCGTCGGATACTGCCAGTGTCATCAGGTACTGGAGCAATACATCATAGGCAAGTAGCACAGGCATCCGGCTTTCAATGAGGTCCTGTTCCATAGCAGCTTTCAGTGCAGCCGCTTCTACCAGTTCCAAAGCATGTGTGGGCAGAAAGAAAATTTTGCTGATAGCCCCGGGCTGATGCCCGCTACGGCCGGCCCTCTGGAGAAACCGGGCCACTCCTTTAGGGCTGCCTACCTGTATCACACTGTCTACCGGCCGGAAATCCACGCCCAGATCCAGGCTGGCGGTACATACCACCGCTTTCAGGATGCCGTTGTGCAGGGCTTCTTCCACCCATATGCGCAGTTCCATGTCTATAGACCCGTGATGCAGTGCCAGTGCGCCGGCCAGCCTGGGATCTTCCCGTAGCAGGGCCTGGTACCATAGTTCAGATTGGGACCGGGTATTGGTGAATATCAGCGTGGTTTGACTGTCGTTGATAACAGGAAGCGCCTGTGGCAGCATTTTGATCCCCAGGTGCCCTGCCCAGGGATAGTTTTCTATTTCATGGGGGATCACGCTTTTCAGGGTAATATTCTTTTTCAGTTTGGCGCGGATAATAAGCCCATCGCTGTGATACGGTCCCAGCAATACTTCCATCGCCTCGTCGAGGTTGCCGATAGTAGCGGAGATCCCCCACACCTTCAGCTGGTTTTCATGCAGTCCTCTCAGGCGGCTGAGGCCAAGCTCCACCATCACGCCGCGCTTGCTGCCTATGAGTTCATGCCATTCATCTACCACAACGGTGTGCAGGTGTTTAAAAACGGAGGGATATTCTTTTTGTGCCAGCAGCAGGTGCAGGCTTTCCGGTGTAATGATCAGCACTTCCGGCATTTGCTTTTTTTGTGCTGCGCGGGTAGAAACAGGCGTGTCGCCGCTGCGGATGCCTACCTGCCAGGGAACATTGAGCTCCTGCAGCGCGCTTTCCATGGCTCTGCCAAGGTCTTTGGCGAGTGCGCGCAGCGGTGTTATCCACAAAAGCTGTAAGCCATTTTTTGTTTTACGGGTATAATCCTTTGGGTGCGCATCAATCCATGCGATAACGGCTCCCAGGAACAGGGAGAAGGTTTTCCCGAAGCCGGTAGGGGCATTTACAATTCCCGATTTACCCTGCAGGTAAGCCTTCCAGGCATCCTCCTGGAATTTGAAGGGCTTCAGGTCTTTTTCGCCCAGCCAGTTATTGATCACTTTCCATCCACCCGAACGTTGTTGCATAGGAATGAAATTAGCATAAAATGATAAATCGTGAAACGCTTATTTTTGCGTTATGCTCGCAAAATTTTTCCATCTCACCGAACATAAGACAACTGTAAAAAAAGAGATACTGGCAGGGTTAACCACCTTTTCCACTATGGCGTATATACTGGCGGTTAATCCCAGTATCCTGTCGCGCACAGGAATGGATTTCAATGCGCTGATCACCGCTACGGCATTGGCGGCAGCCATTGGTACGCTGGTAATGGCGTTGTATGCCAGGCTGCCTATAGGCGTGGCGCCCGGAATGGGATTGAATGCTTTTTTTGCTTATACTATTGTGTCCTCTATGGGCTATAGCTGGCAATTTGCGCTGACCGCCGTGTTCCTGGAGGGGATTATTTTTATTTTTTTGTCGATGTTCCGGATCCGGGAGGCGATCATCAACAGCATACCGGAGAACCTGAAACATGCCATTTCAGTGGGTATCGGCTTATTGATTGCATTGATAGGGATGGCCAATGCGGGCATTATTGAAACGGGTATGCACCATGTGGGCAACGGAAAACTGGACGGAGTGATCCTGAAAATGGGAAACATTACCAGTATAGGCCCCCTTATTGCATTGATAGGGCTGATTGTCAGCGCTGTGCTGATGTACCGTAATGTGAACGCTGCATTGCTGATCGGTATACTGGCGGCCACGGTGGTGGGAATCCCGCTGGGAATTACGCATCTCCCGGCAAACGGCCAGCTGGTAAGCCTTCCGCCCCCGCTGACACCGGTAGCCTTCAAACTGCAGTTTGATAAGGTATTCAGCCTGGATATGGTGATGATCCTCTTTACCCTGCTGATGGTAAATCTTTTTGATACTGTAGGTACGCTGATAGGGCTTTGTAATAAAGCCGGGCTGCTGGATGAGAAAGGACGGCTGCCCCGCGCCAAACAGGCGTTGATGGCCGACGCAGTAGGCACCACGGCGGCAGGGCTATTAGGTACCAGCGTGGTAACGGCTTATGTGGAAAGCGCCAGTGGTATTGCTGCAGGAGGTAAAACCGGTTTAACATCCCTTACGGTGGCTGTAATGTTCCTTCTCTCCCTGTTCTTTGCCCCGGTGTTTGCCATGATCCCGCAGGCGGCTACAGCACCCGCGCTGATCATTGTAGGTATGCTGATGATGGGGGCTGTTACCAAAATAGATTTCAACGATGTAACAGAAGCG
Source organism: Chitinophaga polysaccharea (assembly GCF_902150045.1). GTDB lineage: Bacteria > Bacteroidota > Bacteroidia > Chitinophagales > Chitinophagaceae > Chitinophaga > Chitinophaga polysaccharea_A. Next base: position 1,239,878 of record NZ_CABFVU010000001.1, on the reverse strand, counting down.
ATTCCTGCGTTTTTAGCTATTGTGATGATGCCTTACAGTTACAGCATAGCAGAAGGGATTGTGTTTGGTATGTTGTCTTACGTATTGTTGAAAGTATTAACCGGGCAGTACAAAAGCATCAGTCCTGTTATGTATGTACTGGCAGTGTTGTTTATCATCACTTTTCTTGTGAAGTAATTATTCTTTTAGTGTAACGGTATCATCGCCTACGTAAAGGGTATGCATCATACCACATTTAAGGGCATAGTTATTTTTCTGATGCCCTACGGGGAAATTGAAACACACGGGATAATTGAAATCCTTTACTTTTTCCAGCACCATATCGTATACTGTTCTGCCAAATTCTTCGCCCGGATCATCCGGTTTAATGCGGTTAAACCCGCCAATGATAAGACCAGCGAGGTTGTCGAGCTTATGTGAGCGCTGGAGGGTGCCCAGCATACGGTCAAGGCTATACGGATATTCCCCTACTTCTTCCAGGAACAGGATCTTCCCGTTTGTATCAATTTCAGAGTCGGTGCCCGACATACTTTGGATAATGGAGAGGTTGCCGCCGGTGATCACGCCCCGTGCTTTTCCTTTGCGGTTACGGGTATCCGGCAATACGGTGTATTGCATTTTTTTACCGGTGAGCGCCTGGTAAATAGACATGATGGTATCCTGAACAACAGGGTCTGATTTTCCGAAATCATCGGGGAAGCTATTGCACATTTTTGAGTGCAGGGACGCTATGCCGAAATGCCGTCCGATATGGCAATGCAGTACTGTCGCGTCGCTAAATCCGATCACCCATTTGGGTTTCCGCTGAAAGTGTGAGAAATCGAGCTTGTCAATGATCCGCGCGGTGCCATAGCCTCCACGGCCACACATAATTGCTTTTATATCATCATCGTTCAGCATGGTCTGCAGGTCCGCAAGCCTTTTGGCATCAGTTCCGCCGAAGCTGTAGTCGCGGTCGCCAACGGTTTTGCCTATACGTACATTAAACCCCCAGCTTTCCATAATACGGATAGCAGGTTGTATTTCATCCCTGTTAATGTATCCCGCGGGACAGGTAATGCCAATGATATCGCCGGGCTTCAGATAAGGAGGAACAAGTGGCTCCTTCTTATCTGAAGGAACGGATAATCCAATGCCGGCAAGTGTTTGCAGCGCAGGTAATCCTGCGCCGGTGGTAATAAGGGCAGACAAAAAGTGTTTCCGGTTCATACGCTTAAAATAAGCATATTTCGCCAGATAACTATACTGTGATCATTTCGCGGATAGACCAGTGGGCAACGTATTGTTCATCTTTCAACCGGATGATGTCAATAATGCGGAGAGTAGCTTTCCGGCCGGTGGGCGCCTGGCCCATAAAAGGAGCGGAGAAGGTTCCTGTAAATGCTTTATGGGTAACTACTTTATCATCTTCCGCTATCATATCAAAAATTTCCAGCTGAAGATCCGGCATAGCAGGATGTAACAATTTTAAAATAAAATCGCGGGTGGCATTGCGGTCCTTGCTGCCTTCCGGCGCCGTATGATTTACAAAGTCCGGCGCAACGATTTCTTCAAACGCCTGCAAGTTGCCTTTCACCAGGAACTCTTCATTGAAGCGTTTTACCACTGCCTTATTCTTTTCGGATAATGTTTGCATCTTCTTTCTTTTTTATGCACACAAAATTATCGCGGAATATTTACGGCCGGTAACGGGAAAAGCTCAGATGATCGCCTTTTTGGCTCTGATATGATTGGGAGTGAGGCCATAGCGCTGTTTGAAGATGCGGATAAAATGCGATGAGCTTTCAAAGCCACAGGTGGCGGCTACTTCGGCTACCTGCTGTGTAGTGGATTCCAGCAATGTGCGTGCATAAGACAGCCGTTGTTCATTGATCCACCGGCGCGGGGATATTTGATACTGCTGTTGGAAATCACGTTTAAAAGAAGCCAGGCTGCGGCCGGATAACCTTGCCATCTCATCCAGGGTAACCGGTTGAAACAGGTGTTGCTTTACAATGAATGTAATGTCCTGTGGTTGCGCATATACAATCTGCTGCATAAAGGCAAGTACGGAAGCATGCTGTGGTGTACCCAGTAATAGGAGGAATGCCTCGTATAACTTTACAGACAGCAAGGCAGCCAGCGTAGATGGCTCCTGCCTGAAGTAAGCAGTATACTGCTCCCTGAAAGCCTCCAGCAAAGGGGTTACCGGGACTGTGAGATAGTTGGTGGCAGCAGCTTTTACCGGCGTTGTATAATTGTATTTGTGCAGGAACCTGCGCAGTTGTTCATCTGAAAAATATAACAGCAAACTTTGAAACTGTAATCCATCTTCCACAAAATCCGACATCACATAGAAGCCACGTTTCATCAATAGTATAGAGCCTGCTTCTACTTTCACGGTGTGATGGTCGAAATGTAAAAGTTTATGCCCTGTTAATACAAATATCATTACATTTTCCGTCAGGAATATGGTGCGCTTATCGGCCCTGTTTCTTTGCTTTAGCTGGGCAAAATGGATGTTGCCTGCTTTAAGGATCTGTTGTCCCTCCTGGTTTGTTGGAAATTTGACTAACATAGGATAAAGGTAAGGGAAATTGATTTTTAACCTTTCCACATCCCAAATGTTATTATGGCAGCATTTTTGAATCCATTTCCAAAACCTGATGCTATGCGTCTCCTCTTTTTTTGCTTATCACTTCTATTTGTTACCACTGTGGTAACCGCCCAGAAAAGCGCCTGGCTTATTACACCCGGAAAATCTATAGGACAGATAAATCTTGAAGCTCCTGCCCAGAGCCTTTCCGTATTGGGAAAACCGGATGGCGGCGATGCAGCCATGATGAAAGCATGGCGCATCTGGTACAGCCGCAGAAAAGATAACAGCATCGATTCATCACATATGCTGGCGGTATTTACTGCTATGCGTACCCAGGATACGCAGTTTGTAAAACAGATACGGGTTAATTCACCGAAATTCAGAACCAGTAAGGGAGTAGGACCGGGAAGTACTATTGCCGCTATCAGGAAAGCATATCCCGGTGTGGAGAAAGCGCAGGCTTATGAATCGGCAAATAAAGCAAGAAAGATTGTGGTATATGAAGACAAAAAACTGGGAATTGCCTTTGAAACGGCTAATTCCCGGAGCAGGAAACCGGTATGTTCCATGGTAGTTGTTTTTGATCCCGGTGAATCAGCTGCGGGTGTCCTGGATTTTCATACGGGGTTTGATCTTATGAACCCCGTAGTTCCATAGTTTTTTGCCGGGCTTCTCTTTTTCTCTGTCGGGCCGGGATCTACAAAGCACCGGCCATTATGCGCAATTGATAAACTCTCCTTTTTAGAAAATTCATAAATGGAGGGATAAGCCATTTGGTTACTATAACCGCTAACTTTTATGGATCATTTTATCTTGTGTTCTTTACACCCTATATTATAACTGACAGCGACGCCGGCTATACCATGAATATCGGGGTTATATTGATTGTTATTAAAGAGATAAGAAAAACTAACACCGAATGAGTGATGACTAACCGGGAATCTTATCCCCGTACCAAGCGCAACGCCCGATACATGTACCTGGTTGGTGGTTACTTCTTCATCATCCACAAATTCCACACTGCGGGTGGAGTTCTGAAATCCATAACCTGCTCCTGCATAAAATCCCCATTTTGTAAAAGTTTTCCTGGTGGCCGCGTTCCCGTAATTCCATGTTAAAAGGAACGGTACGTTGGCCATGAAGATACTGGTAGAATTGCCACCGGTACTACTGTTGTAATTATCACCGATAGAGGTGCCAAGACCAAGCTGCACACCGGCAGAGATAACCGATTTATCGGAGAAACGTATCATGTTCAGCCGGGGAGAATAAACGATTCCTCCACCCAGGAAATTATGTGTGGAAAATAATCCGCCGCCTATTGCATGGGAAAACAAGGGCGATTGCGCCCGGGCAGTAACACATTGTATTAAAAAGCATCCTGCACACAGTAATGCGTATGGTCGTAACATTGGTACCGGGAATAGTTTCAGAGATACTGCGTTAGCGTTAAAAAACTACCTGGTGTGTAGCTTTAATCACTGAAATAACAAATATACTTTGTGTATGGCTCAGATTATCCAACTCACCAAGTTTGTTCACATAAAATTCACGGTATTCGTCCATGTCTTTCACCTGTACCTTGATCATGAAGTCGAATTCACCGGAGATATTAAGGCATTCCGTTACTTCTGTAAAGCTGAGTATTTCCTGGATAAATTTCCTGCCGCATTTTTTATTGTGTTCTTTCAGTGTGATATAACATAACACGGTAAGGCTCTTATTAATTTTCCGGGGATCTACTATGGCGGCGTATTGCTTGATAACGCCTGCCTGCTCCATCTTCCGTATACGTTCATATACCGGGGTAGTACTGAGGTTTAACTGACGGGCTATATCCCGGATGGTCATTTTAGCATCCTCTTGTAATAATTTCAGGATGCCAAGATCTTTCTCATCCAGGTTTAATTGTATATCCGTATTATTTTCTTTTTTACCGGCCATGAGTATTTCAATTTGGAACAAATATCTGATTTATTGAAAGATAATAGCTGTTTATTCTAATTTTTTAATAATTAAATGTCGTTTGAGATGTTTTGCTAGGTTTGTGCCGTGAAACGAAAACAGATTATATTGACCGTAGCCTGTATGGCTATTTTCTTTGAAGCGCTGGATGTGTCTGTGCTTAATATGGCCATTCCACAGATGGAATCATTTTTCCATTTCGGTGTAAACGCCATTCAGTGGGTGCAAACAGTGTATGTATTATTTTATGCAGGATTTGTATTACTTGGCGGCAGGTTGGCAGATACCGTCGGGAAGAAGAAAGTATTTGTGACAGGCGCCAGCTGTTTTGTGATGGCATCCCTGGTGGCGGGATTTGCCACAGGCTTTTCCTGGCTGCTGATATGCCGGGCCTTGCAGGGAGCAGGCGTGGCGCTGGCCATCCCGGCAGCAATGGCTGTTATTACCAATACCTTTACTGAACCTGCTGAAAGGAACCGTGCCTTTGGTGTTTTTGGCGCCACTGCTGGTATCGGGTTTGCTACGGGGCTGGCTACGGGCGGCTTAATCAGTAATTATCTTGGCTGGCAATGGGTGTTTTTTATTAACGTGCCGGTAATAGGATCGGCTATTATACTGGCCATGATCTATATTCCGGCAGACGAAAAGCCGGTGATAAAGCCGGAGCATAACCTGTTGAGCGCTCTGCTGATCACCTGCCTTATGATGCTGGCGGCGTGGCTTATCCATGATCTTGGTAATATTGCTCATCACTTTGTTCAGTACGGTTTGTGGTTGCTGTTGTTCCTCGCCGCAGGTATATTTTTTATACGCCGGGAACGCGTACATCCTTCACCGTTAGTAAACTTCCGCTTGTTCCGGTTACACGGAGTGATCACAGGAAACATTGGTGCAGTAATGCTTGGCAGCATCTTTCTGAGTTATATCTTCATGCTTACCTTATACCTGCAAAAAGATCTCCGTTTCACATCCTCACAAGCGGGGCTGCTGTTATTCCCTTTCAGTATTTTATCCGGTATTGTTTCGAAATTCATACTGCCACATCTTTTCAGAACATTGGGTGTAATAAAAACAGCCATGCTTGGTAATACATTTATGGGGGGCGGCATCCTGTTTTTTATGGCCAGTTATTTTACGGATTATTCTTTTTTATTTATTCTCTGCGCAGCTGCCTGTATTAATTCATTTGGTATGGCTATCACATTTCCCTGCGTCACCATCCTGGCAGTGCAATCTGTACCGGAGCCGCAGCAGGGGCTTGCCTCGGGGATCAACGGTACGGCCAATGCATTGGGAGGCGGACTGGGCCTATCTTTATCAGCACTGGTGATGCAGCTGGCAGCAACAAAAGGCTGGAGCAGTTATAGTGTCGCGTTAACCATGCTGGTGATCATTGCGGTGCTGTCTGTTGTACAACTAGGGGTGTTCTACCGGAAGAATGCCTCAGCTCCCGGTATTGTGGCCGTTCACCCGTAACAGCTCTTTCAGGTCTTCAAGGGTATTGATCTCTGCTACTGGCTTGTCTTTCCTCCAACGGTTAATACGTGGGAAACGCAGGGCAACGCCGGATTTATGACGGTTGGAAGCGGCAATGCCTTCAAAGGCAATTTCAAATACCAGTTGGGGTTGCACTGTTCTTACCGGTCCGAATTTTTCAAGGGAGTGGCGTTTGATCCAGTTATCAACTTCGGCAATTTCTTTATCTGTAAGGCCGGAATAGGCTTTGGTAAAGGGTACCAGCTGATCCCCGTCTTTCACGGCAAAAGTATAATCGGTATATAAATTTGAACGACGGCCATGGCCTTTCTGTGCATATATCATCACCGCGTCTATGGTGAGCGGGTCAATTTTCCACTTCCACCAGTCGCCACGCTTGCGGCCTACCTGGTAAGCAGCAGCCTTTCTTTTGAGCATTAATCCTTCGCTGCCTTTATCGCGCGACTGTAACCGTAGTTGTGTTAATTCATCCCAGCTACCGAAAATAATTTCCGGTGATAATTGTAACACTGGTGCCTGTATGTTTTGCACCAATGTTTCCAGCAGGGCACGCCGTTCTGCCAGTGTTTTTTCCCGGATATCTGTTCCTTCCCATTCCAGCAGGTCATAACTAAGGAAGATGACCGGCGCTTCCTGCAGCTGTTTGCGGGTTACATTTTTACGGCCAATCCTTGTTTGCAGTGTCTGAAATGGCAATGGTAATCCATCGGCAAAAGTGAGTATTTCCCCATCCAATACAGTTCCATCTGGTAATGCAGTATTCAGGGGAACAAATTCCGGGAACTTCTCGGTGATCAGTTCTTCTCCCCGCGACCATACGAACAGTTGTCCTTCCCGCTTGATGATCTGCCCGCGGATCCCATCCCATTTCCATTCCGCCTGCCATTCTTTTTCCGTTCCCAATGTTCCGGGCGGTCCTTCCAGCGCGTAAGCCAGATAAAATGGGTAGGGCCGCGACGCGTCTGCACCGGTGGTATGCTGATGTAACAATTCTTCGATGGTAACATTATGCGGATCCCAGTTGCCGCTGATCATATGTGAAAGGGTAGCAGGCTCGATGTCGTAAGTTCTGGCCAATGCGTTCACCATCATTTTCTGCGACACGCCTATACGAAAGCCCCCGGTGATCAGTTTGTTGAACACAAACCTTTCCCCGTTATCCAAAGCATCCCATGCCTGTAAAATAAAAGCCTGTTTGGTTTCTTCCGTTGCCTTTTCCAGTTGCTGCAACTGTTCCAGCCAGTAATGAAGAGGGGCAGCCACAGGATTTGTCCGCGGGGGAAGCAGTAATGCGATAGTTTCACCAAGATCGCCTACTGTATGATAACATTCTTCAAAAAGCCAGTCGGATAACCCCGTAACCTGTATGCACCATGTTTTAAGCTGTGTGCTGTTAACCGTCCGTTTAGGGCGTCGCCCGGAAAACAAGGCCAGCACCCATGTTTTATCTTTATCCGGCGCTGTGGCAAAGTATTGGCTCAGCGCCCCCAGCTTCTCGTTGGTTTTGGTGCTGTTGCTTAATAATTGTACCAGTTCAGCAAATTGTTGCACGGTTTAAGATTCTGGGTTATTAATAATTTCTTCATCGCCATAGGAAGTAGTTACTTCTCTGGCGGCAATACCTTTCTCTGTCAGATAACGGGCAAATACGCTGCTGAAGCCATGTGTGGAATATACCTGTTCGGCGCCGGTAGCGGTAACTGCGTCCAGCAGCCCGGCCCAGTCGGCATGATCAGATAACACAAAGCCCGCATCCGCATTCCTGCGCCGCATATTACCGCGTACCTGCATCCAGCCGCTGCAGATGCCCAGGGAATAAGGCTGGAACCTGCGCATCCACACATTATCTTCTGCCGAAGGCGGTGCAATGATCACAGCATTCTTAAAAGCTGTTTTTGGTGTTTCAGGAGTGATCCTTTCCACGGGAGGTAAAGGCCAGCCTTCCTGTAACAGTACTTCATGCGGAATGGCAATGGCGCCATGCGCCAGGAAGTGATCCACTTTATCTTTCAGGTGATACAGCAGCCGTTGTGCTTTACCAAGACTGTAAGCCAGCAGTACACTGGCTTTACCGGCCTGCTGGTTTTCGTATATCCATTGGGTGATACCATTGAAGATCTGTTGCTGAGGCGCCCACCGGTAAATGGGCAGGCCGAAAGTAGATTCTGTGATAAAGGTATGGCAGCGGATGGGCTCAAACGGGGCCGATAGCCCGTCGTTCTCCAGTTTGTAATCGCCGCTGGCTACCCACACTTCTCCATCCTGCTCTACCCGTATCTGTGCTGAGCCAATAATATGACCTGCGGGATGCAGGGACACTTTCACGCCATTAAAGAAAATCGTTTCCCCGTAAGCAGCGCCCTGCACCTTTATATCGTTACCAAGGCGTAGCCGTAGCAAGGGAACACTGGCATTTTCACATAAGTAGTATTGATTTCCCCAGCGGGCATGGTCAGAATGCGCATGTGTGATCACAGCGCGCTTAACGGGTTTCCAGGGATCAATGTAGAAATCCCCGGCAGCGCAGTATATGCCGTTATCGGTGAATTGCAGCACGTTCATATAGGGAATGTACGCAAAAAAAATCGTGCCACGACAACCATCGTGGCACGATTCAGATGATGTTGCAAGGCAACTATTTATTCATTTTAATATCTGCGCTGTCCCCCTTCTGGATAATGTAGATATTTTTATTTTCAAAGTAGGAAGGTGTTTGTTCTCCTTCTTTCAGGTACACCGGCAGGAAGTTGTAATTAGTGATCACTTTAGGTGCATTACTCACCATGCTGTTGAAATAAACGCCATTTGAGTACAGCAGCTTTATAAAATAGTAAGTCAGGTCAAAACCTTTGAAAGCCATGTCCGACGGGCGTGCTTTATATACCCTGCGGAAATAATCAGAAATATACCGGCTGTAGTAGTCTGTTTTGTCGTTGAAATAGGGAGATGAATAGTATACCTGTAAGCCTTTAAACTCGGGTTCTTTCAGCTTGATCACATCCCAGGTGGGCATACCAAAGATCTGCAGGGGATAAGTGGCGGCGGAAACGCTCAGCTTGCGCAGCATGCTTTTGGCGCCGGCTTCATCCAGGGCAGTTATAATGACAGCATTGGTGCGGTCTGTAAGCAGGTATTTGGAAATTTCTTCCGGTGTGGTAGCTTCATTCCATACTACTTCTCGGATCCTCGATTTCCGGGTGCTTTCCATTTTTTCGTAGGAAGCCTTGAAATCTGCTGCCAGTCTTGTTTCAAAGGCAGTATTCCTGCGGAACAGCACGATGTTCTTATTGGTGAAAGCGTCCTGGATATAATTCTGGAGCGCATCACAATGTGTTTTTAATGTGCTGTTGGAGATATATAAAAACGGGTTGTCGCTGATACCGCCATCGTTGGGATAGGTACCGGAAACGAAATTGATCTCTTTGCTTTTGGCAAAATCGCTAAGCTCTTTCAGTTCGGGATTGCTTACTGCTCCGAGGATCAGATCTGTTTCGTCGAGTGCTTTGCTGCGGATCAGGGAAGATACGCTCTGCCTGGCTTTGCTGTCGTATACGGTCACTTTCAGGTTATATCCCAGTTGCTGCAGGGTATCCAGTGCAAGCTGGGCGCCTTCATAAAATTCAAGACCGGGCAATACATACCGGGGCATAGTGCGGCCGGGGATTTCTGTACTGTTGGCAAAAACGGAATCGAGGTATAATGGTGCAAAGAATGCAATGTTGTAAGAGGCTTTTTTAACTTCTTTACCGAATGCAGGTACATTAAAAGGCGCCTTTGCAGCTTCTTTCTTATTATCCTCCGGTTTTTTTTCCGGTTTAGGTTTACTCAGAGATGGCGGTGGCCCGTCTACCTTACTGGTGCTTTTCCTGGTAGATGAGCAGGAGCTGATCAAAACCAATAAAGCCAATCCGGATAACAGGTGCTTAATAGAAACTAAGTGGTTCATAATTGGCGCTAATTTACAAAAATCATTCCGGGGAATGTGAAATAAAGCATTACGGAGTTATGGATAGAAGAAATTATTCTGTCTATCCACAACTCCGTAACTATAGCTCAGTATTTTATTGCCTCCTTTTTATTCCCACTCAATAGTAGCAGGCGGCTTGGAGCTGATATCGTATACCACGCGGTTGATGCCTTTTACCTTGTTAATGATGTCGTTAGACATTTTAGCGAGGAATTCATATGGCAGATGCGCCCAATCGGCCGTCATACCATCTACGGAAGTCACTGCGCGTAAAGCTACCGTAAATTCGTAGGTACGTTCGTCGCCCATTACGCCTACGCTTTGTACCGGCAGCAGGATGGTGCCTGCCTGCCAAACCTTGTCGTATAAGCCTGCTTCTTTCAGTCCTTCTATATATACATTATCTGCTTCCTGCAGCATGTGTACTTTTTCGGGGGTAATGGCGCCGAGAATGCGGATAGCCAGTCCGGGGCCTGGGAAAGGATGACGGCCCAGGAATATATCGCTGATGCCTATTTCACGGCCTACGCGGCGTACCTCGTCTTTAAAGAGAAAGCGCAGCGGTTCTACCAGCTGCATGTTCATTTTTTCCGGTAAACCGCCTACGTTGTGGTGGGATTTGATGGTAACGGAAGGGCCGTTCACAGAAACGGACTCAATTACATCGGGGTAAATAGTGCCCTGGCCCAGGAAGGAAATATCGGTAAGATGGGTGGCTTCCTGCTGGAAAACATCGATGAACAGGCCACCGATGATCTTGCGTTTTTGTTCCGGATCGGAAACGCCTGCCAGTTTCCCGTAAAAAAGATCTTTTGCGTTGACCCCTTTTACGTTCAGGCCCATATGTTTATAAGATTCCAGTACGGTTTCAAATTCGTCTTTCCTCAGCAAGCCATTATCCACAAATATGCAGAACAGGTTTTTACCGATGGCTTTATGGATCAGTTCTGCGGCAACAGTAGAGTCAACGCCGCCGCTGAGGGCCATTACTACTCTTTTATCGCCTACCTGTGCTTTGATCCTTTCCACTGTTTCGTGTACAAAAGCGGCCGGAGTCCAGTCCTGGCTGCAGTTACAGATATGTAACAGGAAGTTGCGCAGGATCAGTTTTCCTTCCAGGGAGTGGGTTACTTCCGGGTGGAACTGTAAGCCGAACATGGGGTTGGCTGCCAGGGTAGTATTTTTGAAAGCCGCTACCGGTATATTTTCTGTAGTGGCAATGATTTCAAATCCTTCAGGGATGCGTTTAATGCTATCTGCGTGGCTCATCCATACCTGGCTTTTTGCAGAGATATCATATAACAACTTTTCCTCTTTGTCGTTGTGCTCCATAAAGGCGCGTCCATATTCGCGGAGGTTGCTTTTAGCTACTTCGCCGCCAAAAACTTTGGCCATCATCTGGGCGCCATAGCAGATACCGAGTACCGGCACCTTTGCGGCGATGGCCGCAATATCAAGGATGGGCGCATTTTCGTCATTTACCGAAAAAGGACTGCCTGATAATATAACACCTTTAATGGTTTCATCCCAGGCAATAGGCTGAAGGCAAGGTTTAATTTCGCAATAAACATTCAGTTCACGGATGCTGCGTGCAATCAGCTGTGTATACTGGGAACCGAAATCGAGGATAAGTATCTTTTCTGTCATGGTGGTGCAAAGATAAAGTCCTTCCACGAATTTCGGATTTGGAAATTCGAATTTCGGAAATCTGGCGTATCTTTCTGTTATAATTTAAACCCATGATATCAACAAAATCGTTCCTATGTCAGGCCGCTATGGCCTTTTCTGCTGCTGTACTCCTTTATTCCTGCGACGTAATCGGACAAAATCGTGTAAAAGGCAATGGTCATGTAATTAAAGAGGAAAGGAAGGTTGCGCCTTTTCACAGGATCAAGGTAGAGGGCAGCATGAACGTATATCTCACCCAGGGCGCTGCTAAAGCAGCTGTTATTGAAGCAGAGGATAATATTGCTCCGCTGGTGGAACTGGTGGAAGAAGATGACCGTCTCGTTGTAAGGATCAGGCGGGGCGTTTCCATCAGCACCCATAAAGACCTGAACGTGTTCCTCACCACTCCTGAGATAGATGACGCCAGCCTGGCAGGTTCGGGCGATCTGAAACTGGATGGAAAATTTACTTCCCGTTCTGATGTGAAATTCAGCCTGTCCGGTTCCGGTAATCTCAAAGGAGAAATCAATGCGCCTGCAGTAAAGGCTTCTATTGCCGGTTCGGGCGATATGAAGCTGAAAGGGGAAACAAAAGATGTGAACCTTTCCATTGCCGGCAGCGGTAACTTCGAAGGTGATGAGCTGCTGTCTGAAAATGTAAATGTTAATATTGCCGGTAGTGGTGATGCAGATGTTTACGCCAGTGTAAAACTGGAAGCGAAAATTGCAGGTTCCGGAAACGTAAATTATAAGGGTTCTCCCCAGATATCCTCTTCTGTAGCGGGTTCAGGCAATATTAATAAAAGATAGGCATCAACATTTACAAATCTTTAACATTTTAAATATCATATTTGTTAGTGTCAGAGAGTTTATAGAGATGTTTTGAAGAAAACATATCAAAGTCCTTGAGTCCAGGTACAGCATTCGCTATAATTAACCCGCTGATGCTGTACCTGGCTGGGGCACAAGACAGAACCCCATAAAAATATCCCCGCTCCATCAACATTTCGCGTCAAATTATCATTAAATCACATGAATGATTGCTGTTTTTTTGTATGTTTACGGCTTGAATTGCAGATTTTACCGTTTGAATTGTTGATTTACGTTTTGAATTGTTGAACTCCTATTCCTTTTATGAACGAAAGACCGAAGGTCCTGGTGGTATATTATACACAAACAGGACAATTGAAAAGGATTATTGATCATGTGCTGGCCCCGCTGGAAGGCAAAGCCGACTTTACATTTGAGGAACTGGTGCCTGTAACGCCTTTCCCTTTCCCTTGGGGAAAGCAACAATTTTACGACACTATGCCGGAAACTGTTCAATCCACCCCTCGTGGTATTGAACCGCTGAAAGTGGACGTGAATGCGCATTTCGACCTGGTTATCCTGGCTTATCAGCCCTGGTTCCTTTCCCCCTCACAGCCAACCGCTGCCTTCCTGCAAAGTGAGGCGGGCAAACAGCTGCTGAAAGGTAAAAAGGTGATTACGCTGCTGGGAAGCCGTAATATGTGGCTGAACGCACAGGAAAGAGTAAAAAATTACCTGCACCAGGCGGGTAGTACCCTTGTGGGTAACATTGTGCTGGTAGACAAATCACCTAATCTCATTTCTGTGATCACTATTCTGCGGTGGGCTTTCAAGGGAAAAAAAGAGGCCACCCGGTTTTTGCCGCAGGCAGGGGTGCAGGAAAACGAGATCCTTACTTCCGAACGGTTTGCCGGGCCCATAGCCGCAGCACTGCAACATGACAAATGGGACACACTGCATTCGGAACTATTGTCGCTCGACGCCGTGGAACTGCTTCCCAACCTGGTAGTTCTTGAAAACAAAGGTATCAGGGCATTCCGTTTCTGGGCTAAGTTCATCAGTGCAAAGGGCGGTCCTGGTGCGGCCTCCCGCCAGGGACGTGTATCCATGTACCGGGCGTTACTGCTGGCAGGTATCTTTGTTTTAACACCTATATCCCTGGTTACTTCCATTATACAGTTAAATCTGAAAAAGGCCAAACTGCGCCGAGAAGTGGACTATTATAAGGGTATTTCCCTGAGATAAAAGCGTATCAAGTCCACCTTAAAGGTACACCAAAGCCTGGTGTAATGCCGGTACAAAGCGACCTTTACACCATGGCTTGATACTTGTAATTCCAATTAGAATTCTATATTTACGTCTGTATACAACGTATATTAAATTAAAATATATTTTACTGTGAGCTGGCTGGCAAGGCAGGACAGTTCAGACCAGGTTTTACATGTAGCCTTAAAAGACGAATAAATTCAAATGAAGGAAGTTTATATTACCAGGCTGTCTAAATTTTTACCGAACAAGCCTGTAGAAAATGATGAAATGGAGAGCATTCTCGGCATGGTAGATGGAAAGGCTTCCCGTGCGCGTTTGAAGATACTTGGTAACAATAAGATCAAAACCCGTTACTACTCTTTGGACAAGGAAGGGAAATCCACCCATTCCAATGCGGAAATGACAGCAACAGCTGTATCGCAGTTATTCGATGAGCAGTTCCCCATCAGCAAACTGCAATTACTGGCCTGCGGTACTACTTCTCCGGATCAGTTGTTACCCAATCATGCCGCCATGGTGCATGGCATCCTGAAATGCCAGCCGGTGGAGCTGATTGCAGCTACAGGCGCTTGTGCTGCAGGGATGCAGGCATTTAAATATGCCTGGATGTCTATCCGTTGCGGTAATACTTCCAACGCTGTAAGCACTGGCTCTGAAAAATTCTCCGCCTGGATGCTGGCGCAGAAATTTCAGCCGGAAGCTGAAAATCTGAAAAGTCTCGATGAAAATCCCATCATCGCCTTTGAAAAGGATTTCCTCCGCTGGATGTTATCAGATGGCGCCAGCGCCGCCCTTTTCCAGGATAAGCCTAATGAAGAAGGTTTATCCCTGCGGGTTGACTGGGTAGAAATACTCTCATATGCCAATGAGCTGGAAACCTGTATGTATGCCGGCGCTATCAAACAACCGGACGGTACTACCACCGGTTGGATTGATATGACCCCGGAAGAATGGGCACAGCACAGCGTATTCTCCTTTAAACAAGATACCCGGTTACTTGGTAAAAATATTGTTCCTTCCGGAGCACAGATGTGGAAAGAGCTGGTAGAGCGCCACAATATTAATCTCGATGAAATAGATTTCTTCCTGCCCCACTTGTCATCTGAGTTTTTCAGGTTAAAGATAGATGAGGAAATTACCAGGTTAGGTGTTCCTATTCCTTTGGAGAAGTGGTTTACCAACCTGGCCAGCGTAGGTAATGTTGGTACTGCATCCCCTTACCTGATGCTGGAAGAACTGATGAACACCGGCCGTTTTAAGAAAGGACAGAAAGTTGTAATGATGGTTCCGGAAAGCGCACGTTTTTCATATGCTTATGCACACATCACTGTGGTGTAAGCAATCATTTCTAAAACTGCTCTCATGAAAAAAGAGGAAGTACCGCAGGATAGTGATAATCTGCATGAAGGTACATTCAAGCAAATTATGTATGCGGTGGATAATTCCGGCAATTATGTAAAGGTGCAAAGTGCCGGCTGGGAGCCGGAAAACATTGCGCTTGACCAGGCCTGGGAAGAAGTAAATGAAAGGGTAAAAGCGGCGCGCGCCCGGGTGGAAGCCGGCGAAATAAGCCCTGTAGCCTATTACATGGAAAAGAACCTGATGGACCTGCCTTTGCTGGCCAGCTATGTAGGTAAATTTCAATGGCAGGTGAAAAGGCATATGAAACCAGGCGTTTTCAAAAAGCTCAGTCCCAAACTATTGCAGCGTTATGCAGATGCCTTCAAAGTGAGTTTAACAGATCTCCTGCAGATCAGATAAGCATAATGTCAATAACGGATTTGTGGGTAGGTGTTATCCGATGATCTTCCCACAGATCCGTTATTCGTAATGCTGCTACAAATAATATTATGACTAATTCTTTTTTCCAACACAACCAGACCGCGCATTGTGAAAGTGGTGTAATATCAAACCTGCTGGGGCATTATGGTTTACAGATCAGTGAACCAATGGCATTTGGTATTGGTGCAGGTATTTTTTTCGGCCACCTGCCATTCCTAAAGGTAAACGGAGTGCCGGGCACCACCTACCGGATATGGCCGGGGGCCATTTTCCAGCGGGTGTGTAAGCGGTTGGGTGTGCGGATGGAGTCACAGAAATTTTCCACACCGGAAAAAGGAATGCAGGCGCTGGATAAAGTAATTGAGGCAGGTATCCCTGTAGGGCTGCAGTCCAGCGTATATTACCTGCCTTACTTCCCCGCTTCCTACCGGTTTCATTTTAATGCACATAACCTGGTTGTTTACGACAAAAAGGATGGGCAATACCTGGTAAGTGATCCGGTAATGGATTCAGTGACCACCATTGACCCGGAAAGCCTGGCGCAGGCCCGCTTTGCCAAAGGATTCCCGGCGCCAAAAGGAAAAATGTACTACCCTGTACATGTACCTCCTACCGCCTCATTTGAAAAGCCGATCAAAGCGGGTATAGAACAGGCATGTCACTTTATGCTGAAAGTGCCTATCCCCATGTTTGGTGTGAAAGGGATCCGTTTTCTTGCCAAAAGAGTAGCTAACTATGCTGAAAATCCTGGCGACCGGAAAGCGACGCTGTACCTGGGAAATATTATCCGGATGCAGGAAGAGATCGGTACCGGCGGTGCAGGCTTCCGTTTCCTGTACGCTGCATTTTTACAGGAAGCAGCGGTGTTACTGAAGAAAGATGAACTGAGCAAACTGGCGGGAGAACTGACGCAAACCGGGGACTTATGGCGTAATTTTGCATTTGCCGCCGGCCGTGTATGTAAAAGCAGATCAGCAGATAATGTTTCCTATAAAGAGCTGAGCCAGATGTTACTGGAATGCGCGGCCTCCGAAGATGCTTTTTTCCGCAAACTGGCACAGGTGAAGTGGTAATTAAATATTTAAAAAATCATGTCCGGCATATCTGTAAAAGAATTATATAAAACCTACAAGGGGAGTACAGAGCCTACACTGAAAGGACTTACATTTCAGTTCGGGAAGGGAAAGATTGCCGGTTTGCTTGGCCCTAACGGTGCCGGCAAAACTACTACTATTTCAATATTATGCGGCATTGTGCGGGGCGACAGCGGGGAGGTGATCATACAGGACTTAAAGCAGGAGGCTTCCCACAGGGAAGCCATCAAACATATTATCGGAATAGTACCGCAGCAGATAGCCCTTTATCCGCAACTCTCTGCCGTTGAAAATCTTACTTATTTCGGCAACCTGTACGGTTTTAAAGGGAAACCGCTGCAACAAAAAATTATGCATTACCTGGAACTGTTTGGCCTGGAGAAAAGTGCGCACAAGGAAATACATAAATATTCCGGTGGAATGAAGCGGAGGGCCAACATTATTGCCGCTATCCTGCACAACCCCAAATTACTGGTGCTGGATGAGCCTACTGCAGGAGTGGATGTTCAGTCGCGTAGTATGATATTACAATTCCTGCGTGATTACAACAGACAGGGAGCCAGCATCCTGTATACTTCCCATTTGCTGGAAGAGGCACAGTCGTTATGCGAAGAAGTAGTGATCATGGATGCAGGTAGAATGATAGTGCAGGGTAACCCGTTAACCCTGATACATCAGCATCCCGGCTGTAATAACCTGGAAGACGTATTCCTGCATTTTACCGGAAATGCGCTCCGGGACTAATTTTTAAATGCTAAAGCGAAGGGCTAAAAAGCGATGTTAAGACTACTGGCAACAATCAGGAAAGAGTGGCAATTACTGTTACGCGATAAAACAGGGATCATCCTCCTGTTTATAATGCCCGTGGTATTAATTACTGTAATGGCGCTGATCCAGGATGCCCCATTTAAAGATTACCAGGATATCAGGTTCGATATTTTAACGGTAGATAATGATCATGGCCGTTTGGGCCGCTCTGTGAAAGAAGGGCTGGCTTCAGGCGGACAATTCAATATTATCGATTCCCTTGATGGCCGGCCGGTAACTGCCGGACAGGCCAAGCAACTGGTGAACGAAGGTAAATACAAGATCAGCATTATTATACCTGCAGGTGCTACAGCAGCTATTGTGAGCAATGCCAACCGTATTGTAAATGACATCACCCACAGGATGGGAATGTCGGTATCATTACCGGTAAAGCAAACGCCCGATTCACTAAACGTGACGATCTATTTTGATCCGGCTGCAAAGAAAGCATTTAAAGGCGCTATCCACCAATCGGTAGATAACTTCCTTACACAAGTGGAAACCGATCTGCTGCTGAGCCGCATTAAACAACAATTGCGGAGCAAAGACAGTAGCGCCGGCACTGCAGACACTTTAGCCATCCGTTTACAGGCGGTAGGACTGAAGGAACAAAGCACCGGTTCGGGGAAACAATTGGATGTAATATCCAATTCTGTTCAGCACAACGTACCTGCCTGGAGTATTTTTGCCATGTTTTTCATTGTGATACCTATTGCAGGGAACATGATCCGGGAAAGGGAAGATGGCAGCCTGTTGCGGATGAAACTGATACCGGGATCTTACCTCGCCATCCTTGCCGGTAAGATGCTGTTTTTTGTAGGAGTTTGTGTCCTGCAGTTTTACCTGATGATGCTGGTGGGTATTTATGTGCTGCCGCTGCTCGATCTGCCGCAGCTGGTAATGGGCCATCATCCGGGGGCAACATTACTGGTAGCAGGCGCAATTGGGTTGGCAGCAACGGCTTATGGTATCCTGATTGGCACGGTATTTAAAACGCCTAACCAGGCGCTTAATTTCGGAGCTATCTCTATCGTGATCTTGTCGGCCGTTGGCGGTATATGGATACCGCTGGAGGTAATGCCCGCCAGGATGCAGCTGCTGGGGCATTTGTCGCCTTTAAGCTGGGGGCTTGATGCCATCAACGATATTTATTTGCGTAACGGAGATATGGCATTTGTGTGGAAGAATGTGCTGAGATTAATACTTACCGGACTAGCCATGCTGGCCATAGCCGGATGGGTGGAAAAAAGAAGAATGAACTGATAAATGTTTTCAAAACAATAGTAAAGCTGTATTTTTACTCCCCACAAGGGCATTCGCCTGTTGTGAACAACAGGTGATAAACCTACAACATTATGGAAGAATTAAAAAAGAAACTGAAAGAACAAATCATTGAGGCGCTCAACCTTCAGGACACCAAACCGGAAGATATTGATGACAATGCACCGTTATTTGGAGAAGGCCTGGGACTCGATAGTATCGATTCACTTGAATTGATGGTATTACTGGAAAGACAGTATCACATCAAAGTAGAAGATCCCCGCGAAGGCCGTAAGATTTTGCAGTCAGTTCAATCTATGGCAGAGTTTATCCAATCGAAACAACCGGCATAAGTAAGCAGGCTACATGGCGGAAAGAGTGTTTATAACAGGGATAGGAATGATCACCGCTATTGGTGATAATGTAGCCGGAAACCTGCGCAACCTGCGGTTACAGCACAGCGGGCTGGGATATAGCAGCTATATTGATACCGTTTACAAGAATGTATTGCCGGTTGCAGAAGTGAAACATGCCAGTGATTCCCTGTTTGCACTTGCCGGCATGCCGGCAAAGGAGGGCTATACCCGTACCACCTTACTTGGGCTGGCTGCTATGCGGGAAGCATTGCAGGATGCAGGTATTACCGACATACAATCTGCCCCCACGGGCTTTATCAATGCCAGCACAGTAGGCGGCATGTGCGATACCGAGAAGTTATATTTTGATATCATTGATCCCGGAAAGACAGGATCCTTTTTACAATACATAGATACACTGGATTGTGCGGACTGCACACAGCGTATAGCCGATACCGTAGGGTTCAGTGAACATATTGCCACCATCAGCACTGCCTGTTCCTCTTCTGCCAACGCGCTGATGTTTGGCGCGCGAATGATTAAGCAGGGCATGCTGCCACGGATGGTATGCGGCGGTACAGAAGCGCTCACCCGTTTTACATTGAATGGATTCAACTCACTCAAGAATGTGGATAAGCAGTTTTGCCGGCCATTCGACCAGCAACGAACCGGTTTGAACCTGGGGGAAGGTGCGGCATACCTGGTGCTGGAAAGCGAAACTTTCGCCAGGGCCAATAACAGTCGTATCCTGGCAGAGCTGAGCGGGTACTGCAATACCAATGAAGCTTTCCATCCAACGTCTCCCTCGCCGGATGGAGACGGCGCCTATGAAGCCATGAAAACGGCGCTTGAAATGAGCGGGCATTCACTGGAGGAGGTATCCTACATCAATGTGCATGGTACAGCTACCCTCAATAATGATGTTTCCGAAGGAAAAGCACTGGAGCGTTTATTCGGCGATAAAGTGCCCCTTTTCAGTTCCACTAAACCGTTTACCGGTCATACACTGGCAGCGGCAGGTGCCATAGAAGCCATTTACTCTATACTGGCTATTCAACATGGGTTAATTTTTCCCAATCTCAATTTCTCGGAAAGAATGGAGGAATTGACCATCAGCCCGGTTACCACCCTGATGGAAGGGTACCCGGTAAATCATGTTATTTCAAATTCATTCGGCTTTGGGGGCAACAACGCTTCCCTGGTGATCAGCAAATATGAAGGGTAAGTGTTACATACAAGCAATGGCGGCCATCTCCCCGCAGCCAACTTTTGAAGGGGATATTTTTTCGGCGCAGCTGGTACATACAGACAGTAATCTGCTTGCCTGTGCAGAGCCTGATTATAAACCGTTTATTCCGGGTAACAGCCTGCGTCGTATGACAAGGGTGCTTAAAATGGGATTAACGGCTGCGCTTAAATGCAGCCAGGAGAGCGGCATTACCACACCAGGCCCTATTGTTACCGGTACCGGTAAGGGCAGTTTGCAGGATACTGAAAAATTTATCAAAGAAATCGTTGAGTACAAGGAAACCGCGCTGAATCCTACTCCTTTTATTCAATCCACCTACAATTCTGTAAATGGTTTAATTGCCTTACAGCAAAAATGTACGGCTTATAATAATACTTTTGTACACCGTGGTTTTTCCTTTGAAAATGCTTTACTGGACAGCATGATGTTGTTGCAGGAAGGCGCCACGCATACGCTTACCGGCGCTTTTGAAGAAATTACAAAGGAGCATTTTTACATTAAAAGCCGGATCGGATTCTGGAAAGATCAGCCCACAGATAGCAGGGAGCTATACCGTCATCTTTCACCGGGCAGCATTGCCGGGGAAGGCGCAACATTCTTCACACTAACGGGCACGCCTACCCCACAAAGCTATGCTGCTATTTCAGATTTCAGGATGCTGTATAAGCCAACCGGCAATAAATTAACGATTGCCCTGAGAGCCTTCACCGAAGCTCCCGATCTTATTATTACCGGCCGCAATGGGGATAGCAATTTTGAGCACTATTACCAGGAGCTGGATCAATGTTTCCCTGGCATACCACAGCTGCCATTCAAGCATCTTTGCGGTGAATATGATACGGCGGGCGCATTTGGGTTATGGTTGGCCGCGCGGATCCTTAAAGCGCAGCAAATACCCGCAGCATGGTTTCCCGGTATAGGGCATTTGCCTACGCCTGTTCATTCCATCCTTTTCTATAATCACTTTTATGGCGAACAGCATGTTATGCTGAAGCTGGAGAAAGTTTAGCCTGCCTTTCTTTTCTATTGCTTCCCGGAGATCCATGAATTCAACGAATATACTTTTCTGATGAAATCGGCAGGTGTTACCAGGCTTTCCGTTGATTGCTGTATTAACCTGGAAGTTTATGCAGATCTTTGTCCTGGTGATGCAGTCCGGAAATTATAACATCTTGCCTAATGCTTCTGCGTCAGGCAAAAACTCTTTCATATTTTCAGGCACAGTGTGCGCCTGGTAATGAGTATAAGTGCCTACGCTCATGGCTTTATCAATGGATTTGATGGCATAATCCACTACCATATTGTCTTTCTGTTTGCAGAGCACAATCCCGATACTTGGGTTTTCATGAGGCAGCTTTACTTTATCATCCAGTACGTTCAGATAAAAATTCAGCTGGCCGGCATATTCCGGTTTAAATTTTTTACGTTTAAGCTCAATGGCCACAAGGCACTGCAGGTGCCGGTTATAAAAAAGGAGATCTACAAAGAAATCCTGGTTATTTACTTCCAGTTTATACTGGTTGCCGATAAAAGGATATCCTTCCCATACTCATAATAAACTTCCTGATATTGTTTACTATTTCGTTTTCAAGGATACCTTCATCATCTTCTTCATTGATATTGACAAAGTCGATGAGATATTCATCTTTAAATACTTCCAGTGCTTTAGATTTGATATTTTCCGGCGGGGTTTTATTAAAGTTATGGGGCATGTTGCCCTGGTGTTTGAAAAGATTGGCGTTGATCTGACGTTCTAATTCCCGGACGGACCAGAATTGTTCTGCCGATTGAATGATATAGAACAAACGCTCACTTTCACCAGTGCACTTTTCAAGAATGCGGTTATGATGTGTAAAACTTATACTGTAAAAGCAGGTTTGAAGTTGGCCCATCACTGATGGGCCAATTTCAAACCTGCCATATACATCAAAAAACTGGCGCATTCTTTTTAGACTGCTTGCGGAAAATCCTTTAAGGCCAGGTAGTTGCTGTTCAAGATCAAGTGCTATTTGCTCTATCACTTTTGCTCCCCAGTTCTCAGCATTTATCTTCTCAGAAAGCATCTGACCTATTTTAAAATACAGCTTTAACTGTTCCTGGTTGGCCAGCCTGGCAGCAATGTACCTGCTGCGGACAATGTTTTGTTTTAAATCCTGTACAAATTCCTTGTAAGACATGTCTTGGTTTTTTTATAAAGTGTATGATATGAATAGCCTGATATGGTTTATAACAGAGGAATCATCGTAGTCAACAAACATTTAAACGGGCATGAATTTAAAGGATACTTTATTAAAATCCCGTTCATTTTATTCAGGGGTGAAATGATCCGTTCATTCTCATGAACAGCATGCACAAAAAAAGCGGAGACATAAGCCCTGCTTATATCTCCGCTTCAATTGGTGAGAATATTTTATCGTACCCTGTATACCGGGTAGCGCATATATTCCGGCTCTGCGTAGGGTGAATTTTTAAACACAAAATTTAACTGCGCACTGGCACTGTTGGCAAACGCAGTATCAGCCGCTTTCTTCTTATTTAATAATTCCTGCAGTTCCGGATGTTGTTTTAGATATTCAGCGCCGGTATCTTCAAAAACATAAGGAGAATATCCTTCCTTTTGTCCGAGTATAGCATCAAAAAAGTTCCATGCAAAAAATGAATCGCCGCCAGTGGGTTCCAGTGTTTCTATCAGGTAACGGTTAGCGCTCTGGTTCATCGGGATATAATAATCGCCTTTTCGGAACCTGATGGAATCTTTGCTGCTGCTTACTTTGATATTGGTATGCAGGTAATGTTTTTCAAATGGTTTTGTATAGCTCTGGAAGTCGGCAATATGATATACTTCCACGAGTATGGTGGTATCATGTTGTAACGGCTGCATTTTTACCTGGTTATTTTTCAGGAGGTTGATCACCGTCCACCAGCCTTGTGGGATGATATATGCTTCGGGTTTTTCCACAAAATTTTCTTCTGTGGCATAGTTATAGAATTTCACCTGCCGGGTATAGGGCTTGGTGCGGTCATAATATAACCTGGGCAGCCCGGAAATAGCGCTGGGCTTGTGCCCCGACGCGAAGCCACGGAAAGTGATCAGGCTGTATTTATTCATATCAAACTGCCAGGCCAGCGGGAAGGTTTTTTGTGTAAGTGCGGCTTGTTTTGCGTGTTCGCGCAATTGTTTAATTGTTTCGCTGTGTGTGGAGGTAAATTCAATGAAGCATTCCATCAGGGCGTAGGTAGCTTTTACGCGCAACGGATAGGGTTTCAGCATATGTGTTTCCGGCACAAAACCGAACGTGTGGAAAAGGGTGGTATAACCGCTGGAATAACGGGGTAAGTCGGCAAATTCTACCCAGCCGCTATCGGGTGTTTCCCCGAAGTGATTTACATAGGGCACCAGGTCGTATCCTTTCTTTTTCATGAGGGCATATAAGCCGGGTTCAAATGTTTTGTTCATGAATTCGCCCATTGCTCCCCCTAGCTTATTATGTTGGGTGGTGAGCAGGGTCATGATATGCTGATAATCGGCCCCGTTGCTAACATGGTTATCTATAAACACATCCGGATCAGTGAGGTGATAGATCTGCTGGAAGGCAAGGGCGTTCTTTGAATCGGCTTTTATAAAATCCCGGTTAAGATCCAGGTTTTGGGCATTGCCACGGGAACCAAAGGCATCGGGACCGTTCTGATCTACCCGGTACCAGGGAGAACGGTTCAGCATTCCGCCGATATTGTATACCGGGATAACAGCAAGAATAATGTTTTCAGGGAGATGGATTTTGCCCTGTGCCAGGTCGCGCAGGAGCATCATACTGGCGTCTATGCCATCGGGCTCACCGGGATGAATGCCGTTATTGATGAGAATAACCCGTTTATTTTGCCGGTGAAGGCTTTTAAAGTCGAAATTTCGCCCGGGGGAATAAGTAACCAGGTGCAGGGGAAAACCGGCATCTGTAGCCTCGATAGCCTGTATATTTATTTGTGGAAAACGTTTGGCGAGCTGCTGGTAATATTGTATAACTTCAGTATATGTAGCCGTTTCGCGGCCATTGGTCTTTTCATATCTTGTTGTGAGGTCCTGCGTGTAGGAGAGCAGGGGAAACAGGGCGGCAAAAAGCAGAAGTATCTTTTTCATCATCTTGCTTGATATAACGGAAAAACAAAAAGCCCTTCCTTTTGGAGGAAGAGCTGTAAATATTGTTACTGAAGCAATTAAGCCAGAGTTAATACTCTCTTAGCCAGCTTGCTTTTCAGATTTGCAGCTTTATTCTTGTGAATAACGTTACGTTTAGCGAGTTTATCAAGCATAGAAGCTACCTCTGCCAGATCTTTCTCCGCTGTTGCTTTATCGGTAACTGCTTTCAAATCACGGATGGCGTTACGGGTAGTTTTACCATAGTAACGGTTACGCTCATTACGCTTTCTGCTTTGACGTACGTCTTTTTTTGTTGCTTTATGGTTTGCCATTTTTCAAATTTCAAGTTTCGGACGGCAAAGGTAACTATATTACCTTTACAAAACAAACTAAATGTAGTTTTTCCGGTGAACTGCAAATATAAGTACCTTTTATCACAGATAATCACTTGATTTTTTCTCATTTTTTCCAACCAGCGTATCAAAAAACGAGCGATATTTGCAATCCCATATATTAATATATTGGGATCAACAGAAAAGTATTTGAACTGAAGATCAGCAAAACTCGTTGTAAATGAAGGACTTCTCATTCGTCACCAACTCACATCCTGCTTACATTGAATCGTTATACCAGGATTTCCGCAAAGATCCCAACTCTGTAGACCCGGATTGGGTTAAATTTTTCGAAGGATTTGATTTTGCAGTATCCAATGTTAACGGCAAAGCGGCGGCAACAGCGCCGGTAGCAGGAGGCAGCACTTCGTTGCCGGTGAGCGACGACCAGCTGGCGAAAGAACTGGGTGTATACCGCCTGATACAGGCATATCGCAAAAAAGGCCACTTAATTGCTAAAACCAACCCCATCCGTGAAAGAAAAGACCGCAAGGCCAACCTCGACCTCGCCAGTTTTGGATTAGGGGACGCTGATCTTAAAACAGAATTTTACGCAGGAACCACCATCGGTGTGGGTAAAACCACCCTGGAAAAGATCGTTGCTTACCTGCAGCAGATTTATGCCGGTTCCGTAGGACTTCAATACACCTACATCAACGACCGGGAAAAGGCGAAATGGATGGAGAAAGAGTTTGAGACAATCATGCTGCAGCCTTTATCCCTTGAGCAACGTAAACGCATCCTGCAAAAGCTGAACCAGGGCGTTATTTTCGAGAAGTTTCTTCACACAAAATATATAGGGCAGAAACGTTTTGGCCTGGAAGGCGGCGAAGCCACTATTCCCGCGCTGGATGCTATTATCAACGTGGCGGCTGAATACGGGGTGCAGGAATCCGTGATAGGAATGGCGCACCGCGGCCGTTTGAACGTACTGGCCAATATCCTGGGTAAAACCTACGAGCAGATCTTCAATGAATTTGAAGGACTGGCTGTTCCGGATATGACCATGGGCAGCGGCGACGTGAAATACCACCTCGGCTTCCGCTCCCAGGTAACTACTCCTGCAGGCAAACCGGTTAACCTGCAACTCATGCCCAACCCTTCCCACCTGGAAGTGGTAGACCCGATCGTTGTAGGATTTGCACGCAGTAAAGCGGACGTGATCTACAACAGCGACTACGATAAAATACTGCCCATCCTCATCCATGGTGATGCCGCAGTGGCAGGACAGGGAATTGTGTATGAAGTGGAACAGATGAGCAAACTGAAAGGATACTACGTAGGTGGTTCCATTCACTTTGTGATCAATAACCAGATCGGCTTTACCACCGATTTTGACGATGCCCGCTCCTCTGATTACTGTACCAGCGTGGCATCTATTGTACAGGCCCCGGTGTTCCATGTAAACGGTGACGATGCAGAAGCAGTGGTGAAAGTATCCCAGCTGGCCGCCCGTTACCGCCAGGAATTCAACGAAGATGTGTTCATAGACATGGTTTGCTACCGCAAACATGGCCACAACGAAGGTGATGAGCCTAAGTTTACACAACCGAGCCTCTACGCCCTTATTGAAAAACACGCCAATCCGCGTGAAGTATATACCCAGTTCCTCCTGAACAACGGCGAATCTGAGGCACAGGCGCTGGCCAAAGAAATGGAGAAAAGCTTCTGGGACGACTTACAGGCCCGCCTGGATGATGTAAAACAACATCCGCTGCCCTATGTGAGCCAGAAACCGGAACAATGGTGGCAGGCCCTGCGCAAAGCTACCCCCCAGGATTTTGAGACTTCCCCGGTAACCGCTATTAAGGAAGAAGATTTTAAACGGCTGTTCGACAGCCTGATGAAATGGCCGGACAACTTTGTTCCACTGCGTAAAGTGAGTAAACTGCTGCAGGATAAAGTAAAACTTTACCAGGAGGAGGGTAAGGTAGACTGGGCCACCGGCGAACTGCTGGCCTATGCCAGTCTCCTGATTGAAGGTAAAGATGTGAGAATGAGCGGGGAAGATGTAAAACGTGGTACCTTCTCCCACCGCCATGCAGTATTGTTTGATGAAAATACCAATGAAACTTACAGTCGCCTCGGTCATTTGCAGGAAAACCAGGGTAAGTTCAGAATTTATAACTCTTTATTGAGCGAATATGGCGTATTGGGCTTTGAATATGGTTATGCCATGGCCAATCCCAATAACCTGGTATTATGGGAAGCGCAGTATGGCGATTTCGTAAACGGTGCGCAAACGGTTATTGACCAGTATATCAGCAGTGCAGAACAGAAATGGACTACGCAGAACGGCCTGGTGATGTTATTGCCACATGGTTATGAAGGAGGTGGACCAGACCACTCCAATGCCCGCCCGGAACGCTTCCTGCAGCAATGCGCAGAGGAAAATATGGTGATCACCAATATTACCACTGCGGCTAACTTCTTCCATGCGTTACGCCGCCAGTTAACCTGGCAGTTCCGCAAACCACTCATTAACTTCTCTCCAAAAGCCAATCTGCGGCATGTAGGCGCTTATTCGGCTATGGAAGAATTTACACAGGGTGGCTTTAAGGAAGTACTGGATGATCCGTTTATAGACGATGCAGCAGTAGTGAAGAAAGTATTACTTTGCTCCGGTAAAATGTATTTTGATCTGAGTGATAAACAGGCTAAGGATGATCGCAAGGATGTGGCGATTGTACGCCTGGAACAATTGTACCCGCTGCCGGTTAAACAACTGGAAGCCATTGCACAGAAGTATAAAGGCGCTACCTTCTTCTGGGTACAGGAAGAACCGCTGAATATGGGTGCTGCAGCATTCCTGCAAATGAACCTGAAACAGATCAACTATGGTGTTATCAGCCGCAACCCGAGTGCTTCCACAGCAACGGGGTATGCAAAAGTGCACGCACGTGAGCAGCAACAGATCATAGACACGGCTTTTAACATCTAAAAAAATTCAAAGTATAAACAGAATAACCAGGCTTTACGTTAAGGTTAACCACTCAACGAAAAACCTGGTATCACCATCAACTGATTAAATATGGTTATCGAAATCAAAGTCCCTACGGTAGGAGAATCTATTAGCGAGGTAACAATTGCAAAGTGGTTGAAGAAAGACGGAGATTATGTTCAGCAGGACGAGGTATTGTGTGAAATGGAATCTGAGAAAGCAACCTTCGAACTGAATGCAGAAAAGGCGGGTGTCCTGAAGATAGCCCCTGCTGCACAGGAAGGAGCTACTTTGAAGATTGGTGATGTGGCCTGTACTATTGATACAGATGCCGCTGCACCGACCACCAGCGCTGCTCCGGCTGCTGAACCTGCTGCAGCTGCAGCTACTGCACCGGCGCCTGCTCCCGCAGCGGAAGCACCAGCAGCTCCAGCGGTAAATAAAGGGACGATTGAAATGAAAGTGCCTACAGTAGGAGAGTCTATCAGTGAAGTAACACTGGTGAAATGGTTAAAGAATAATGGTGATTATGTAGAGCGTGATGAAGTGGTTTGTGAGCTGGAATCAGAGAAGGCTACCTTCGAGCTTAATGCAGAAGAAGCCGGTTCGCTGATTACCGTAGCAAAAGAAGGAGATACTTTGAAAATAGGTGATGTAGCCTGCAAAATAGATACAAGCGTTGGCAGACCGGCGGGTAAAGCCGCACCAGCGGTGGCAGCTCCTGCTGCACAACCGGCAAAGGCTGCACCACAACCGCAACAGGCGCCTGTTACCAGCATTCCCAATGATGTGAAAGCATCACCGGTGGCTGCAGCAGTGATTGCCGATAAACATGTGGATCCCTCCAGCATCAAAGGTTCCGGCGCCCATGGCAAGATCATGAAAGACGATGTATTTGCCGCCCTGCAAAACCCGGGCGTGGCTATCGGTCAGGAAATGTTCTCCCGCAATGAACGCCGCGAAAAAATGAGCAACCTGCGTAAAACCGTTTCCCGCCGCCTGGTGGAAGCGAAAAATACAACGGCAATGCTAACTACCTTCAACGAGGTAGACATGACCGAAATCATGGCGCTGCGTGCCAAATACAAGGAAGTGTTCAAAAAACAGCATGAGGTGAATCTCGGCTTCATGAGCTTCTTTACAAAAGCATGCTGCTTCGCTTTACAGGAATTCCCTTCCGTAAACGCCTATATCGACGGAGAAGAACTGGTGTACCACGATTACTGCGATATTTCCATCGCCGTATCTGCTCCGAAAGGGCTGGTAGTACCGGTGATCCGCAACGCAGAAAGCCTGGATATGGCAGGTATTGAAAAAGCAGTAGTAGAGCTGGCTACCAAGGCCCGCGACAACAAACTGACCATGCCCGAAATGACAGGCGGTACCTTTACCATTACCAATGGCGGCGTATTCGGTTCCCTGATGAGCACACCTATCATCAACATCCCGCAATCCGCTATCCTGGGTATGCACAAAATCCAGGACCGCCCGATGGCCATCAACGGTCAGGTGGTAATCCGTCCAATGATGTACCTGGCGCTGAGCTACGACCACCGTATCATTGATGGCCGCGAATCAGTAAGCTTCCTCGTAAGAGTAAAAGAAATGCTGGAAAATCCTGAACAGCTGCTGTTCGGGAAAGACCCGCTGAAAGCATTGCTGAAACTCTAGTTTCAGCTTGCAACATATAATGAAATCCGGTCTGGCAACAGGCCGGATTTTTTTTATGCTATTTCCCGGGACGTCAGTATTAGCCCGTATCTTCGCATATGACCCGTTGGGAAAATTACTTAGCATCTGCAGAAAAAATTATCGGCGCCTACCAGGGCAGCCTGCCATTACATCATTTCCTTAAATCGTTTTTTAAGGAGCACCCTTATATGGGAGGGCGCGACCGGCGCTGGATTTCACAGCTGGTATATCATTATTTCCGGCTTGGGAAATGGGGAGAATCGCTTTCTGTAAAAGAGCGGATTATTGCCGGCGCATTTCTTTGCGAAACTGCCTCCAGCGATTTCCTGGCTGCTATCCGGCCGGCCTGGAATGAGCAGGTTGCGTTGCCGTATGCAGACAAGGCAGCACTGCTGCCTGCTCCATTGACCGCCGATGCCCTGTTCCCATTTTTGACTGAACTGTCGGATACAATAGAACCTAACGCATACGCCTATACTATTTTAAAACAGCCCCTGTTATTTATCCGGGTGCGCAATAATAAGCTCGATAAAATATTGCAGCTACTGGATAAGGCGGCCATTGCATACGAGCTGTTTCCCAATAATGCCACTATAGCATTGCCCAATGGCACTAAAATAGAGGCAATAGTGCCGGAGAAAAGCTGGTACGAGGTGCAGGATGCTTCCAGTCAGCGCACGGGAGAATTATTTCATCCGCAGAAGCAGCAGCGCTGGTGGGATTGCTGTGCAGCCAGTGGCGGTAAGTCCGTTCTGCTCAAAGACCAGCAGCCGGGTGTGCAGCTATTGGTATCCGACGTGAGAAGGTCTATCCTGGAAAACCTGCAGCAACGCTTCGCAGTAGCTGGAGTGAAGAATTATGAAGCCCGGGTGGCAGATCTTACTGCAGAAAATTTTCCTGCCTCCATGGGCAATCAGCAATTCGATGGTATTATCCTGGACGCGCCCTGCAGTGGTTCCGGCACCTGGGGCCGTACACCGGAAAGTATTACTTTCTTTAAAAAGGAAGAGATCAGCAAATACCAGCAGTTGCAACAGAAGATAGCGCGTAACGTAGCGCCGTTTGTAAAAAAAGGCGGCTCACTGATCTATATCACCTGTTCTGTTTTTAAGCAGGAAAATGAAGAAGTGGTAAAATATATACAAACCATCTGTGATCTGCGGAAACAGGAAGGGGGCGTGATTGCCGGGTATGATAAAGGCGCGGATACGATGTACGCTGTGAGATTATCTTAGTTTTTTGATAAAAGAAAAAGGGTGGAAAGATCTCATCTTCCCACCCTTTTTCTTTTATCTGATTTGCAAAATTATAACACAGGCATACTCCGCTGGATAATTCCACCACCGATCACATCATCGCCTTCATAAAAAACTGCGGACTGTCCCGGTGCAATTCCCTTCACACTTTCATAGAAGTTTACCTTTACCTGTCCGTTTTCGTTGTACAGGTTACTCAGTGCGCCTTTATCTTTATAACGGATCTTGGTAACAGCCTCCATACCTTCGGGAATGGTATCATATTTACCCATGTTAATGCCGCTCACAAACATTTCGCTTTTCTGGAGTTCGTCTTCATTACCTAAAACCACTGTATTGGTTTCTGGGATGATCTCAGTTACAAACACCGGGCGACCGAGGGCAATATCAAGCCCTTTACGCTGCCCAACGGTATAGAAGGGGTAACCCTTGTGATGACCTACGATCGTGCCGTCTGCCAGTACAAAATTGCCTCCGTTTACCCTTTCTTCCAGGCCTTCTACTTTTCTTTTCAGGAAGCCCCGGTAATCGTTGTCAGGAACAAAGCATATTTCATAGCTCTCGGCTTTTTTAGCCAGTTCCGGGTACCCGAAATCAAATGCCATCTGGCGTATCTCTGTTTTACGGTATCTGCCCAAAGGAAGAATAGTGCGGGCCAGTACATCCTGGTGGATACCCCACAGCACATAGCTCTGGTCTTTGGTTTCATCCAGGCCTTTACTGATCACATAGCGGCCGTTGTCGTGCTGACGGATCTGGCCGTAGTGGCCGGTGGCAATAAATTCGCAATCCATCGCGTCTGCACGTTTCATCAGTGCGCGCCATTTTATATGCGTGTTGCATAGTACGCAGGGATTAGGCGTGCGTCCTGCAATATATTCCTCGACAAAATTATTCACTACAAAATCACCGAATTCATTGCGGATATCCAGCACGAAGTGCGGGAACCCATGATGCACCGCTGCAGCGCGGGCGTCGTTAAAAGAATCCAGGTTACAGCAACCGGTTTCCTTTTTACTGGCACCGGCAGATGCATAATCCCAGGTTTTCATGGTGATTCCTACCACTTCGTAACCCTGTTCATGCAGCATCAGCGCTGTAACAGTGCTGTCGATACCGCCACTCATGGCTACCAGCACTTTACCATGCTTGCTCATTTATAAAAGTTTAGAGCAGCAAAATTACTTAAATTTAAGCCAACGGCCATCTGTGCTTTATTGATCCTGACAATGGGCTGATTGATTCTGATTATATTTAGCCCGTTTTAGTGATTATTCAGAGAAAATTATAAATTCTTAATTGTGAATTATATATTTATTAGTTTTAGCCACCTTTTAGCATAAATCAGTTACGATGCTGCCTATATTAAATAAAGAATTTATATTAAAAAATCCAGATTCCGGTGTTCCTGTAAACACTTTCAGCTTTCCTGAAAAGATCCTGCAATTTGGTACTGGCGTGCTTTTGCGCGGTTTGGTAGATTACCTGGTAGACAAAGCCAACCGGCAGGGTATTTATGAAGGAAGAATTGTTGTCGTGAAATCGACTGATGGCGATACTGCCGATTTTTCCAGCCAGGATAGCCTGTTTACTACCCACATTAAAGGTGTTTCCCAGGGAGAACTGGTAGATCAGGTCCTGATCAACGCAGCTGTTAGCCGGGTTTTGCAATCGAATGCAGAATGGGCGGCAATTTTAGCCGCTGTTCATCAGCCCGCTTTACAAACCATTATTTCAAATACCACGGAAGTGGGTATCCAGTATGTCCCTGAGAAAATCGCAGATGGTGTGCCGGCTTCCTTTCCCGGAAAGTTGCTGGCTGTGCTATGGGAGCGGTTCACCTATTTCAAAGGCAGCGCCAATACCGGTTTTGTGATTGTTCCTACGGAACTGGTGGTAGATAACGGACGCCTGCTGAAAGATATAGTACTGCAGCTGGCCGCTTACAACGAATTGCCGCATACCTTTATATCATGGGTAAACCAGGATAATCATTTCTGTAATTCACTGGTAGACCGGATTGTTCCGGGCAAGCCCCGCAACCTTGCTGAAATTGAGCAAAAAGCCGGGTATACCGATAAATTATGGATAGAAGTGGAGCCTTACCTGTTATGGGCTATTGAAGGGAATGAGCATGTTCGTTCTGTATTATCTTTTTATAAGGCAGATGAAAGAATGCTTATTGAACCAAGCATCACACCATTCCGGGAACAGAAGCTGCGGTTGCTGAATGGTAGCCATACGGCAGCGGTGCCATTGGCTTTCCTTTCCGGCCTTAATACGGTTTATGAATGTATGCAGGATGACTACATGAGCCATTTCTTTAAAGAAGTGGTGCTCCGGGAAATACTGCCTACTATTGAAGAGGCCTGTCCTACCGCTACTGCATTTGCACCGGAAGTGCTGGATCGCTTTGCGAACCCGTTTATAGCACATAAGCTCATCAGCATTACCTTCCAGGAAAGTTCCAAGATGAATGCCCGCAATGTGCGCACACTGCTCCGTTATTACGAGAAATATAAAACGCTTCCGCATCACCTGAGCCTGGGTTTTGCAGCCATGCTGCTATTCCTTTGCCCGGTGCGGGAGGAGGCCGGAAAATATTATGGCAACAGGAACGGGGAAGAGTATGTTATTACAGACGACAATGCCGCTGTATTTGCTACCTGGTGGCGTGATCACAGCAATATAGACGATATGGTGGCAGGTATCTGCAGCGATAAACGGTTATGGGAAACAGACCTGGCCGCTATTCCGGGATTTGCCGAACAGGTAGCCCATCTTTTAAAAATGTTGAAAAGTAACGGTGTAAAAGCATTTATTCAATCGCAGCTGCTCAAAAATTAATGATGTTATGAAGGAATTCCTGTCTGAAGATTTTTTGCTACAAACGGAAACGGCTAAACGGTTATATTTTGATTATGCCGCTTCAATGCCGGTAATAGATTATCATAATCATCTGCCGCCTGATGAAATAGCTGCGAACAAAACATTTGCCAACCTGTATGCCATCTGGCTCAAGGGAGATCATTATAAGTGGCGCGCCATGCGCGCGAACGGCGTACCAGAAGAGTTTATTACCGGTAGCGCCGACGACTATACGAAATTTCGTCACTGGGCCGCTACTACACCTTATACCATGCGGAACCCTTTGTATCACTGGTCGCACATGGAATTAAAAAACCCTTTTGGCATCACTGATCTTCTCAATGAAAAGACGGCAGAAAAGATATACCACGACTGTAATGCACAATTACCACAGTTATCCACACAAACACTGCTGCAGCATTATAAAGTAGATACATTGTGCACTACGGATGATCCGGTGGATTCACTGGAACATCACCGGGCCATTGCCGGTAAACCTTTTGGGACAAGAGTACTGCCTACTTTCCGCCCCGACCGGGCTATGGCGGTGGATAACCCTGAAGTGTTCAACCGGTTTGTTAATGAGCTGGCAGCAGTTGCCAATAAGGAAATCAACGGGTTTGATGACCTTATGGAAGCATTGCACAGCAGGCATACTTATTTTCATGAAGCCGGCAGCCGCTTAAGCGACCATGGCATCAGTACTTTTTATTTTTCACCTGCCAGTGGAAAGGAACTGGACACCATTTTCCGGAATGCCCGTCAGCACGGGACTGTTACGCCATATGAAAATGCGCAGTTTAAAACTGCAGTGTTGCAGGCGGTTTGCGAATGGAACCAGGAAAGAGGATGGGTGCAACAGTTCCATGTGGGAGCTATCCGTAACAATAATTCCCGCTTACTGCAGCGGGTGGGGGCAGACGCCGGTGTGGATTCTATTGGTGACTGGCGTGTTGCTGAAACGATGAGCGCATTTTTTGATGCACTGGATAAGAAGAATAAACTGGCGAAGACGGTAGTATACAACCTGAACCCATCCTATAATGAGGTTTTTGCCACCATGGCAGGCAATTTCCAGGATGGCACTGTTCCCGGTAAGATCCAGTATGGCTCCGGATGGTGGTTCCTGGACCAGAAAGATGGCATGGAAAAGCAAATGAACGTGTTGAGCAATATGGGATTATTGAGCAGGTTTGTGGGAATGCTAACAGATTCCAGAAGTTTTCTATCTTACTCACGACATGAATATTTTCGCCGTATTTTGTGTAACCTGATCGGCAACGATGTGGAACATGGTGAATTGCCAAATGATATTGCCTGGTTAGGAAAAATGGTACAGGATATATGTTACTATAACGCAAAAGCATATTTTGGATTCTAATGAAGCCGGTAAAAGTTATCACATTCGGAGAAATATTATTACGCTTGTCGCCGCAACTGGCGAAGAATACAGCCGCCATTTATGTTGGTGGCGCAGAAGCCAATGTGGCAGCGGCATTGGCGAGCTGGGGCACAACAGTGGCCTATATCAGTAAAGTTCCTGAAAACGGCTTGTCGAAAGATGTGCTGGCGCAGCTAAGTAACCGCGGTATTTATACCGACAGGGTCCTCTGGGGTGGTGAGCGTATCGGTATTTACTACCTGGCGCAGGGCAGCGATCTTAAGCATGCTGAGGTGGTATATGACAGGGCCTGGTCTTCATTCAGCCAGATTACGCCGGGCACTGTAGATTGGGATGCCCTGCTTGGAGATGCTGAATGGTTCCACTGGAGCGCTATTACGCCGGCATTGAACCCTGATGCAGCTGCAGTCTGCAAGGAAGTATTACAGGCAGCTACCCGGAAGGGTATGACCATCTCCACGGATCTTAATTATCGCAGCAAGTTATGGCAGTATGGGAAAAAGCCGGTGGATGTAATGCCGGAGCTGGTGCAGTATTGCGATGTGACCATGGGAAATATCTGGGCCGCCAACAATATGCTTGATACTGCACTGGATACTGTTGCGCTGGCAGCCAATACAAAAAATGTATTCCTGCAGCAGGCGGAAAAGGTAGCCGAAGAAATTACGGCTACGTATAAACGTTGCAAACGGGTGGCTTTTACTTTCCGTTTCAGTAATTCAGCCACGCATAATCTGTATTATGCCTTTTATTATAATAATGGGCAGATGAGCATTTCACGGGAATACGACACCAATGAAGTGGTGGATCGCGTAGGAAGCGGGGATTGTTTTATGGCCGGGTTGATCCATACACAGCTGCAGGGGCTGGATGATCAGCAGATCATTTCTTTTGCAGCGGCCGCCGCCTATTCCAAATTTTTTGTGGAGGGAGACTTCAATACCACTTCTGAAAAAGAAATAATAAAACTGATATAACAATATGGCACCAAGTTCCGAAACAATTATAGCTGCATTCGAGCAAAGCGGGATTATCCCGGTTTTTTATCACGACGACGAGAATGTTTGCCTGGAAGTACTGCAGGCCTGTTATGATGGCGGTTTACGCGTATTTGAATTTACCAGCAGGGGAGAAAATGCACGTAAGAACTTTGCTGCTATGCGCGACAGGAAACTGGCTGCTATGCCTGATCTGTACCTGGGCATCGGTACAATAAAGAATGCTGCGGATGCTGCAATATATGCCGGTATGGGTGCTGATTTTATTGTATGCCCGGTAGCGGATCCGGAAACGGCCGCCTATTGCCGGTCTGAGAACATCACCTGGATCCCGGGTTGTATGACGCCTACTGAGATCTCTGTTGCAGAAAAGAATGGCGCCGGGTTGGTAAAGCTTTTCCCGGGTAACGTGCTGGGCCCCGGCTATGTGAAATCCATTAAACCCCTGTTCCCGCAATTGAAATTTATGCCTACCGGTGGAGTAGAGCCCACACAGCTCAGCATGGACGCCTGGTTTGACGCCGGCGTGGTTTGCATGGGAATGGGATCCAATTTACTGTCCAAGTCCCTGATAGAAAGTAAGGACTGGAGCGGGCTGAAAGAGAAAATAATGCAAACGTTTGCATTTCTCAGCGCGATGAAGTAACTTATGCACATTATAAATTCCAAATAGACCGTAATGAATTCCACAACTTTAGGCAAGTATCGCTGGCGGGTATGCGCACTTTTATTCGTAGCCACAACCATTAATTATATAGACCGGCAGATATTGGGGCTGCTTAAAACGGATCTGTCGGCAGAGTTCCACTGGACAGAAACGGATTACAGCAACCTGGTAATGGCGTTCTCCGCCTGCTATGCGATTGGCTTGCTTTTCTTTGGGGCATTGGTAGACAAGATAGGATCCAAACTGGGATATGCGCTTTCTATTGTTGTGTGGAGCTTGTCGGCCATGGCGCACGGACTGGTACGTTCCACGCTGGGATTTGGCGTGGTAAGATCCATATTGGGAATAAGTGAGGCAGGTAACTTTCCTGCTGCTATCAAAGCCACTGCAGAATGGTTTCCCAAGAAAGAGCGGGCACTGGCCACGGGGATCTTTAACTCAGGTTCCAATATAGCCGCGGTGGTTGGCCCGGCAATGGTGTACTGGCTGGCTACTAATCATGGCTGGCGGAATGCCTTTGTATGGACAGGCGCCATTGGTTTTATCTGGCTGATATTCTGGTGGATCTATTATGAAGTTCCTGCCCGTCATAAGAAATTATCTAAGGCAGAATTTGATCATATTCATTCCGACCAGGAAGTGGAAGAGGTGAAGCCCAAACCGGTTAAATGGGCTAAGCTGCTGGGGATCAGACAAACCTGGGCTTTTATATTCGGTAAGTTACTTACTGACCCGGTATGGTGGTTCTTCCTTTTCTGGTTACCCGGTTACCTGGAATCCATTTTTCATGTAAATATGAAAGAATCATTAGGATTGCCGGTGATCATTATTTATTCCATTACAAGTTTCGGCAGCATTGGTGGTGGCTGGTTATCTTCCTACCTCATTAAATCCGGCTGGCCGGTTTTCAAAGCGCGTAAAGTATCTATGCTGATCTTTGCGTTGTGTGTACTGCCTATTATGCTCATCCAGTACTCAAATAATGTATGGTTTGCCATCGCATTGATCAGCCTGGCTACGGCTGCGCATCAGGCATGGTCTGCTACTATATTCACCACTGCTTCAGATATGTTCCCTAAACGGGCGGTAAGTTCTGTTGTTGGTATTGGCGGTATGGCAGGATCCATTGGCGGTACCCTGTTCCCGATGCTGATCGGTGCCATGCTGGATCACTATAAATTAATCGGCAACATTGGTATCGGATACAATATCCTGTTCACTATCTGTGCATTGGCCTACCTGATAGCCTGGCTGGTGATGCACTTCTTCGCACCTAAAATGGAGCAGGTGAAACTTGATTAGCATGGATCTTGCCGCGAAGGTTGTCTGACAACCTTCGCGGCAAGATCCGCGTTAAAGCGAAACGCCTCTCTTCCACGGAATGAAATCGTCCTGGTTGAGTTGTTCTGCCTTAGTATGGACTTCACCACTGGCGGTTTTGATCACATATTCAAGGATCTCTTCGCCCATACCGGCAATGCTTTGTTCTCCGCTGATGATGGTACCGGTATTGATATCGATGATATCTTTCATACGGGTAGCCAGTTTGGTATTAGTGGCCAGTTTTACCACGGGGGCAATGGGATTGCCGGTAGGTGTGCCAAGTCCTGTAGTAAACAACACTATATTAGCGCCGGAACCAACTTCCGCAGAAGTGGATTCCACATCATTGCCTGGTGTGCAAAGCAGGTTCAATCCAGGTTTAGTTACATATTCTGTATAATCCAATACATCGGTTACAGGGGAAGTACCTCCTTTCTTTGCCGCTCCGGCAGATTTGATGGCATCTGTAATAAGGCCATCCTTGATATTTCCGGGAGATGGATTCATATAAAAGCCGGAACCAACAGACTGGGCCTGGTTTTCATAAGCACGCATAATGCGGATGAATTTATCGGATATTTCTTCCGTCTGACAACGGTTGATCAGTTCCTGTTCCACTCCGCACAGTTCAGGGAATTCAGAAAGAATGGATGTACCACCCAGTGCAACCAGCAGGTCTGAAGTATGACCTACCGCGGGGTTAGCCGAGATGCCGGAAAACCCGTCGGATCCGCCGCATTCCAGTCCTATTACCAGTTTGGAAAGAGGACTTGGTTTACGCGTCTGTTTGTTAGCCTCCACCAACGCAAGGAAGGTATCCTTGATAGCGGCAGACAACATTGCAAATTCCGAGGCACTTTTCTGCTGTTCGTATACCAGTACCGGCTTGTTGAAGGCCGGGTTTAACTTTTTGAGTGATTCCTGGAGAATTGATACCTGCGCATGCTGGCATCCCAGGCTAAGAATGGTGGCGCCTGCCACATTGGAGTGATGGATATAGCCGGCCAGGAGGGCACATAAGGCATCTGAATCCTGGCGGGTACCACCGCAACCTCCTTCGTGAGTAAGGAACTTTATACCATCAATATTTGGGAAAACCACATTTCGTTTGCCCGTTTCCGTTAGTTCGCCTGCTTCATAATTTTTAATGGCTTCCAGGTCGCCGCTCCTGTAAAGAGCTACCAGGTCTGTTACCTGTTCGTTATATACTTCTGCAGGAGAGAAACCCAATCCCTTTTCGAAAGCGGTTTTAATCACCCCTACATTCCTGTTCTCACAAAAAACCAATGGAATTACCAGCCAGTAATTACGGGTGCCTACCTGTCCATCGGCCCGGTGGTAACCCATAAAAGTGCGGTTTTTCCATTTACTCACATCAGGGGCCTGCCATTCCAGTGAACTGTCTTTTTCGTGAAATGCGTTGGCATCATGTATCACATTTTCAGTGGTAATGGATTCCCCCTTTGCAATATTCTTGCTGGCTTTTCCAACCAGTACACCATACATTGTGATGGGATCCCCCTCCAGGATATCGTTGATCAGGAATTTATGTTTAGCAGAAATATTTTGTTGCAGTTGAATGTTATGTCCGTTAAATGAGATATCGGTTCCTACCGGTATATCCTGTAAGGCTACCAGCACATTATCGTCAGGATGAATTTGTAAATAAGCGTTCATAGCAGCTAAAGTAGTAAATAACTGCTCCGGCTGGTGATAGTAAAATGTTAATCCTTGATAAGATTTTGACTATTTGATTATATGGCTGTAACACTTTGTGGGTGCCGGTCAGGAAAGAATTAGAAATTGTTAATCCGCTATCAGTTGGGTTGGGCTCCCGGTATGCAAAAAATATGTTTTGATGTAATATTATGCAAACGTTTGTAATTACAGCATATTTTGATATTTTTAAGTATGACAGCGGGTTTCAGGCGGCAGGGCCGATGATCCCTTTGCAAAAACGGGCACATTTGTCGGAACCGGCCAACGGTAGTAAGCAGCTTTAGAAGGTTTCAGCCGGGAACAGTATTTGGCCGGATACTCCAGGGAAGAGCAATTGAGTATTAATATTTTATCATTCTGACAATTATTCCGTAGTGCCTTCAGCCATCTCTTATTAGATCCTGTTATTCATCTTATAAAAAAATAAATGTCAATGCACGTTAAAAAACTGATCTGTACCTTATTGCTTTTTTCAGGTATATCCATCAATCCCAAAGCCCAGGATGCCGGTAAAGGAAGGAACTATCTATATGAGGAATACAGGAAAAAAGGGAGTGATGCTGCTTTTAAAGACATTACGCAATGGAGGGAAGAGCGATACAGGTCTGTTACAGAAAAAATTGCAGCACTGCCTGTAGCCAGCAAAGCTTTGTTGCTGAAAGAGGCAGATAAGGCATTGTCATTTAGCTGGCCATCGTTACCGGCTACTTTATACCTGCAATACCGTGATAACGGCAACCGTGTAAATTTTGAAAATGCGCAGTTTGAGCGCCGCAAAGTTTTGGCTGCATTAGTAGCGGGTGAGCTGGTGGACGGCAAAGGAAAATATATCCCGCAGATAGTAAATGGCCTGTGGTTGATACTGGAAGAAAGCACCTGGGTGTTACCGGCTCATATAGGCGCACAGAAAGCGGGCAGTGGGTTGCCCGATCCCACTGAACCGGTGGTGGATCTGTTTGCCGGCGAAACTGCTGCCACGCTTAGCTGGGCCCGGTTTTTACTGCATGATCAGCTGGATAAATTTTCGCCGGTAGTAAATAAGCGGATCAACTTTGAGTTGCAGCACCGCATCATAGCGCCCTTCCTGGAACGAACCGATTTCTGGTGGATGGGATGGGCCGGCCGTTCTGTGAATAACTGGAATATCTGGATCAATACCAATGTATTGCAGACAGCTTTACTGAGTATAAATGAAACGGATATACGAAATAAGGTAATTGAGAAAACAATACGCAGTGCGGATAACTTCGTGAATGGCTACCCTGATGATGGTGGTTGCGACGAAGGCCCTACCTACTGGGGACATGCCGGCGGGAAACTTATCGAGTTTATTGACCTGTTGAGCAGTGCTTCAAAACATCAGCTTGACTGGAGCCACAACGAATTGATTCATCGTATTGGCGCCTATATTTACAAAATGCATGTAGATAGCAGCCGGTTTGTGAATTTTGCAGATGCCTCTGCCAGTACTATCCCGCCGGCGCATACAGTTTATTTGTACGGAGCGGCCTTCCATGATCCATTACTTACCAATTTTGCCGCTTATTTGTCGCGGTTGGAAAACCCAGACAGTAACCGGGTTAAAACACCTTCCCTGGCTTTCTTTGTGTACAATATAGAATACCGTAGTGCATTGCTGCAGGCCAAAGCAGCGGCGCCCTATACTGCTGAAAACTGGCTTCCCGATCTGCAGGTATTGTCCCTGCGTTCATCAGCCGGTGAAGCAAAGGGTTTGTTCTTCGCAGCACAGGGTGGTCATAATGCAGAAAGCCATAATCATAACGATGTGGGGAACTTTGTGCTTTATATGGATGGTAAGCCTGCTCTTATTGATGTTGGTGTGGGCACTTATACCAAACAAACTTTTAGCGCCGACCGCTACAGGTTGTGGTTTATGCAGTCGCAATGGCATAATTGTCCTACTATAAATGGTATTCAGCAACGCGATGGCCGGCAGTTCGAGGCCACTGCTGTGCAGTATGCCAATAATAAGCTGAGTATGGATATTGCCGCTGCGTACCCTGCAGAGGCACAGGTGCAGTCGTGGAAACGTACCTTTACATTCAATCCTGCAAAAACTTCCCTGCAATTATCTGAAGCATACCAGCTTAAAGAATGGAAGGAGCCTTTCCTGTTGCATTTCATGACCTGCCTGCCTGCCGATACCAGTGCACCGGGGCAGATACTGTTAAAAGGCAGTACCGCTAACCTTTTACTTACTTATGATCCGGCCTTGTTTGAAGTGATAGTGGAAAAGCAGGAGGTGAAAGACGGCCGGTTATCACCGGTGTGGGGTGATCATGTTACACGCATCAGCCTGAAATCACGCGGCAAAGCACTGACCGGTAAGCATTCCGTTGGATTTACCATGAGCCATAACCCAAGGTGACAGCTTTTGATGGATGGTTTTACTGGTAGAGCAGGGTTGTTCTGGTTGCCGCTTCTTTTGCCCTGGCTCATGTGTTTGATCAGCGGCGCCATAAAAGACTTTTTAAATAAATACTTGATTTTTGCAAACGTTTGCATTATTTTAGAGCTTTCGCCCGAAACCGTTATGCTGAAAGGGCTGTATCCAGCTATGTTATCAATAACCTGAAAATATTAAAACACAATATGAGTACCACGTTCGAATCAAGATATGCCAGCAGTCCGGCTGAAGTAAAGCAAATGGACACCACTCAGCTCAGGCAGGCATTTTTAATAGAAAAAATTTTTGACGCAGATCATATTGCATGGACGCATACGCATTACGACCGTTACCTTACAGGTGGTGCAATGCCCGTGAAAGGCCCGGTGGCACTGGAAACAATTGATCTGCTGAAAGCTGCTTATTTCCTGGAGAGGAGAGAACTGGGAATGATCAACGTAGGTGGTGATGGAATAGTGGAAGTAGATGGAGAGAAATTTGAGCTGGCGTACAAAGAAGCGTTATACATCGGCAAAGGAAAACAACAGGTGATCTTCTCCAGTAAAGATCCGCAAACACCCGCTAAGTTTTACCTGAACTCCACACCTGCGCATCATAGCTATCCAACCCGTAAAGTGTCCAGGAAAGATGCGGAAGTAGTAACACTTGGCGCATTGGAAACTTCCAATCACCGTACCATCAACAAACTGCTGGTGAACAGTGTACTGGAAACATGCCAGCTACAGATGGGTATGACAGAGCTGCAACCGGGCAGCGTATGGAATACGATGCCCGCGCATACGCACGACAGGAGAATGGAAGTATACTTTTATTTTGAAGTGCCGGAAGGGCAGTCTGTATGCCACTTTATGGGGCAGCCGCAGGAAAGCCGTCATATATGGATGCAGAATGAACAGGCGGTGATATCCCCGCCCTGGTCTATCCACTCCGGTGCAGGCACCAGCAATTATACTTTTATATGGGGTATGGCCGGTGAGAATCTCGACTATGGTGACATGGATCACTGTAAGATCACTGAACTACGTTAATGAACTGATAATAGCTGCTATCATGATGATGAAAAAAATTATCGCAGGAAGCTTGCTGGGCTTGTCTTTCCTGCAAGCCGGGCTGCCGGTATATGCAACAGGGCCGGTTACCGGCCGGCATACCGTGGTTGCCGCCGATGCTTTCACTGCGGCTGCAGTGAGAGCACAAATGGAAAAAGTTGCTTCCTGGCAATGGCATCATATTACAGCCAATGGCTGGAATCATGCGCCCACCGATTGGACCAACGGCGCCATGTACGCCGGTATGATGTCGCTGGCACAGGTAACTTCCAACCCTTTCTTTATTGACCGCCTTGTGCAGGTAGGGAAAGATAACGACTGGAATACAGGACCAGACCGTTTCTTCGCAGATGAATACTGCGTAGGACAGCTGTATTCACAATTGAGCAGTGTGTACAAAGATCCGGTAATGACAGAGAAGTTCCGTAAGCTGGCAGACAGTATTGTAGCGGCGCCGCATACCGAATCGCTCGAATGGAAAGATGGTATACATCACCGGGAATGGGCCTGGTGTGATGCATTATTCATGGGCCCTCCGGCATTGGCTTATTTAAGCACTGCTACCGGCGATCCCCGCTACCTGGAAACAGCAGACAAGTTATGGTGGAAAACCACCGATTATCTGTACAACAAGAAGGACAGTCTTTATTACCGTGATGGAAGTTACATCGGCAAAAAAGAAAAGAATGGTACCAATGTGTACTGGAGCCGGGGAAACGGCTGGGTGATGGGCGGCCTGGTACGTATGCTGGATAATATGCCGGCCGGTTATGCCGGCAAGGCACGTTTTCAGGATCTGTATAAGCAAATGGCTTACCGCATCGCGGCACTGCAAACAGCAGATGGCACCTGGCATGCCAGCTTACTGGACCCGGACAGTTATCCGGCAAAGGAAACAAGTGGCACCGGTTTTTACGTATATGCGTTGATGTGGGGTATGAACAATGGCCTGCTTCCTGAAAAGGAATTTTTACCGGTGATACAAAAAGGATGGGAAGCGCTTACCGGTTGCGTACAACCAAACGGTAAACTGGGCTTTGTACAGGAAATAGGCGCTGCGCCAGGAAAAGCCACTGCCGGTGATACAGAAGTATACGGCGTAGGTGCGTTCCTGTTAGCTGGCTCTGAGCTCATCAAATATGATCTCAGGAAAAATGCTGCAGCCCACCTGGTCATCTCTAATAACACTGGTATCAACAGGATAGAAGAAGTAACAGAAATTCCCTACGCTGATTTCAGTGCAAAGCTGTCCAAACAAACGCTGAAGGGGTTTAAAGTAACAGATGTATTAAGCGGGCAGGAAATCCCTTACCAGTTAGTTTATGAAGGCGGTAAATTTGTAAAGCAGATATTATTACAGGTAACCGTACCGGCAGCCGCCAGTTTATATGCGGCAGTGGCAGAAGGAACTCCTTCGCCTGTAAAAGCAAAAGCCTATGGTCGTTATGTGCCGGAGCGTAAAGATGATTATGCATGGGAAAATGACCGCATGGCTTATCGTATGTATGGTAAAGCGCTTGAACAGGTGCCGAAGGAAATGGCCTATGGCATTGATGTTTGGGCCAAACGCACTACCGATATGGTCATTGACACCTGGTATAAACTGGATAACTATCACCACGACAACGGGCAGGGACTGGATTATTACAGCGTAGGCTTAACGCTGGGAGCCGGTGATACCGCGCCATACGGAAAGGATACCATCTATTTCCCCAAAAATTACCGCCATTCCAAAACTCTTGATAACGGACCGTTGCGTACCACTTTTTCCCTTACTTATGATACCTGGCAGGCAGGCAATACTGCC
Source organism: Chitinophaga polysaccharea (assembly GCF_902150045.1). GTDB lineage: Bacteria > Bacteroidota > Bacteroidia > Chitinophagales > Chitinophagaceae > Chitinophaga > Chitinophaga polysaccharea_A. The sequence goes on along the minus strand of NZ_CABFVU010000001.1, from coordinate 1,194,900 downwards.
GTTACCGTTACCAAAACCATTTCCCTGGATGCAGGTTCCCAGCTTAACAAAATGCAGGTACAGTATAGTTTCAAAGGGAGCAGTATTCCTGTGTTAACAGGTATTGTAAAACGCAAGGAAGCTGGTACAGTGCTGCTGGATGAGAAAACCGGCGTGATGGGTTACTGGGAGCCGGTGCATGGAGAAGACGGTACACTGGGCGTAGGCTGTGTTTTTGCCCGTGAAATGCCCGGGATGAAAACTGACCAGGTACATTTGCTGAGCCCTGGAACAGCGGAAAACGGGCAGCCATACGAATACTATTTCGGAGCGGCATGGAATAAAGGGGGGAGGATCACTTCAGCCAAAGAATGGTTCCACTACCTGGAAACATTTGCGCAAAAGATTAAACAACCTTTACAGGTAAAAATTCAATAACTTTTCAGCAGGCTGGTGAATGGCCTGCTGAAAAATACCTATCTCATTTATCATGGATTTATTTCAGTTAAAAGGAAAAACTGCGCTGGTTACCGGCTGCAAACGTGGTATAGGAAAGGCAATGGCGGTGGCGCTGGCTTCCGCAGGCGCTGATATTATAGGGGTTTCTGCCTCCCTGGAGCTGAACGGCAGCGAAGTGGAAAAGGAAGTAACGGCACTGGGCCGCAGTTTTAAAGCCTATCAGTGCAACTTTTCCGACCGTACCAGTCTCTATGCCTTTATCAGGCAACTGGAGCAGGATGTGCCGGTAATAGATATCCTCGTTAACAATGCAGGGACAATTCTCCGGAAGCCCGCGGCAGAGCACCCGGACGAGTACTGGGACGAGGTAATTAACATCAATCTGAACGCCCAATTTATCCTGACCCGTGAAATCGGGAAGGGAATGATTGTCCGTGGAAACGGAAAAGTTATCTTTACAGCATCTTTGCTCACCTTCCAGGGAGGAATTAATGTACCAGGGTATGCCGCCAGCAAAGGCGCTGTAGGATCGCTGGTAAAAGCATTTGCCAATGAATGGGCTTCAAAAGGGGTGAATGTGAATGCCATTGCCCCGGGATATATTGCTACGGATAATACCGCGGCCCTGAGGGCGGACCAGCAACGCAGCAGCTCCATACTGGACCGTATTCCTGCAGGCCGATGGGGTGAACCGGAAGATTTTGCAGGACCTGTAATATTTCTCGCCTCAAAAGCGGCGGATTATGTGCATGGTACTATCCTTACAGTGGATGGTGGCTGGATGGGAAGATAAAGAACATTTACAGCTAATAGTCTCTATACATGAGCAAACGTACTGAAAAAACGATTGTAGATATTGCAGAAGAACTGAAGCTCTCAGTATCTACCGTATCCCGTGCCCTGAATGATAATCCTAACATCAGCGCACGTACGAAAGACAAGGTGAAGAAGATGGCCCGTAAATTAGGCTATCGTCCCAATGCGCTGGCTGCCGGTTTGCGTAACAATAAAAGCAAAACCATCGGGCTCATTGTGCCGCGTATCTCTATGTTCTTTCCAGCTGCAATCAGTACTATTATTCAAAACAAACTGCAGGAACATGGTTATAACCTTATCATCTGCCAGTCGAACGATTCATATGAACAGGAAGTAGCGTTGGTAAACACGCTGTATTCTGCACGGGTCGACGGCCTGGTTGTATCCACCACTTTGTATACTACCGATTTTTCCCATTTTGATGTATTCAAGGATAACAAAATACCATTGATATTTTTTGACAGGGTGCCCAAAGATTATAATGTAAAAGTAATTAAGGGAGATGACTACGTAGGAGGTTACACCGCAACTACTCACCTGATAGAAAAAGGATGCAAGGATATAGTTCACATATCGGGCCCGCTTAGCTGTAATCTTTATGTGGAAAGGGTAGCGGGCTATAAGAATGCCTTGCAGGAATTCAAATTACCATTCAAAAAAACACGGGTGTTCTACCATGAGCTTACCCGCGACAATGCCTGGCAAACCTGCGAGAAAATATTCTCGCAACCACCGTTTCCCGATGGCATATTTGCCTCCAATGATACTACTGCCATTACCATTATGCAGTATTGTCGTAAGATCAATGTAAGGGTGCCGGAAGATCTGAAAATAGTGGGTTATTCCAACGATCCGCGCACCGAAATAGTTACGCCGTCTGTTACCAGCATCGACCAGTACCCGGCCATGATGGGCGAGCGCGTGGTAGCTGCCCTGATGGAACTGATCAATACTGCACCATCCAATACGCCACGTTATTCACAGGAAATAATACCTATTCAACTGATAGCCCGCGAGTCTTCTGCCGGTACAGCAAAGCGCGGCGGAAAAAAGAAATGATCATACTATAATCACGTTATTATGAGAAAGAACCTGCTCTTTACGGTACTGTTGTTACCCGCTTTCTTCATGCAATCGTATGCACAAGCGGGAAAAGCAGATAAGGCTTTACTTGCCAAAGCAGATGCCACCCTGCAATTTGCCGCCCGGCAATATAAGCTGATGATGACCCACGTACCCGATACCGTATTACCACGCAGCACCAGCAAAGATGGCAGCCTGATGACATCCAACTCCAGCTGGTGGACATCTGGTTTTTATCCCGGCACCAACTGGTATCTTTTTGAGTATACAAAAGACCCGGCCTTTAAGAACGAAGCGCTTAAGAGAATGGCCTTAGTAAAAAAAGAACAGTATAATACAAATACACATGACCTTGGATTTATGATGTACTGTCCTTTCGGAAATGCGCTGCGCATTACGAAAGACACTGCCTGCAAAGCTATTTTGCTTACCAGCGCGCGGTCATTATCCACCCGCTTTAATCCAACGGTAGGGTGTATAAAATCCTGGGATCATGGCACCTGGAAGTTCCCTGTGATCATTGATAACATGATGAACCTGGAACTGCTCAACTGGGCCACCCGGGAAAGCGGTGATAAAAGGTTTGCAGATATAGCACGCACACATGCCAACACTACCATGAAGCATCATTTCCGCCCGGATCACAGCTCTTATCATGTGGTAGACTATGATCCTGTCACCGGCGCCGTAAATGAGCGTAAAACGCACCAGGGGCTGGCAGACAGCTCTGCCTGGGCCCGTGGACAGGCATGGGGATTATATGGTTATACACTTATGTACCGCGATACGAAAGATAAAGCTTACCTGGAACAGGCACGTCATATTGCCGACTTTATACTGAATAATCCGCATATGCCGGCCGACCTGGTGCCATACTGGGATTACGACGCACCGGATATTCCAAATGCCCTGCGTGATGTATCGGCCGCTTCTGTGGCTGCATCTGCCCTGCTTGAACTGAGCCGCTATACAAACAAGGCGGATGGCAAACGTTACTGGAACGCAGCAGAGAAAATGCTGACAAGTCTTTGCAGCCCTGCTTACCTGGCAAAGGAAGGGGAGAATAATGACTTTATATTGATGCATAGCGTAGGCCATCTGCCTGCTAAATCCGAAGTGGATGTACCGCTTACCTATGCTGATTACTATTTTGTTGAAGCATTGCTGCGGTATAAACAATGGGCGAAATAATACGGTAAATTTTTTTGCATGGACAGACGTTTTTTTATCAAAGCTATTCCCATGGCGGGCATAGCCAGTTCCATAGGTTCGGGGAAAGGAGTTCTGACAGCAGTGGCCGCGGATAAACCGTTGCCGGGCGACAGGGCATATAATGTGGATCTGATGCTCCGTATATGCAGCCCCGTTATAGAGCAGCTTAGCAGGGGAAAACTGAAGGCCACTATGCCTACCGAAGTGGCACCCGGGTACTCAAAACCGGTGGAGAAAGTAACCTACCTGGAGGCGTTTGGCAGAACCCTTGCGGGGATTGCTCCCTGGCTTGAGCTGGGAGACGATAATACACCTGAAGCCGGCAAACGTATGGCCATGCTGGAAATGACCCGTAAGGCAGTTGAAATGGCAGTAGATCCTGCATCGCCTGACTATATGAACTTTACCGGTAAGTTTGATGCACAGCCGTTGGTAGACGGCGCGTTCCTTGCACATGGATTATTGCGTGCACCCAAACAGGTATGGAGCCGGTTACCGGCAAAAACGCAGCAGCAGGTGATTGACGGATTGATCAGCCTGCGCAGCATTAAAGCATTTACAAATAACTGGGTATTATTCTCCGCCATCATTGAAGCGATGTTGCTGAAGTTTGGCGCCAACTGGGACCGCAAGCCAATAGACCTCGCCGTGCAGAAGATCATGGAGTGGTATAAAGGCGACAGCATGTATGGGGATGGCGCACATTTTCATTACGACTATTACAACTCTTTTGTGATCCAACCTATGCTGGTGGATGTGCTCAAGGTGATGGCTGAAAAAGAAGAAAGCAGTAAAGCAAACTATGAACTGGCATTGAAACGTATGCAACGTTATGCCGCTATCCTGGAAAGACAAATATCCCCCGAGGGCACTTTCCCTGTTGTAGGCCGCTCTATGCCCTACCGCAATGCAGCATTTCAGGCATTGGCACAAATTGCACTGGAGGAAAAGCTACCGGAAGAGCTTTCGCCGGCCCAGGTAAGATGCGCACTAACGGCAGTGAATAAACGAATATTCGAGGCGCCTGGTACCTTCGATAAAAAGGGATGGCTGCAGATAGGCTTTTGCGGGCATCAGCCGGACATTGCGGATATCTATACCTCTACAGGCAGCCTGTACCTGTGCAGCACCGGCTTCCTGGCATTGGGATTACCGCCTGCGAATCCATTCTGGTCGGATCCCGCGCAACCATGGACAGCCGTAAAGGTATACAGTGGTGCTGCGGTAAAAAAAGATCATGCTATTGACTACTGATGTAACATTGTTTAAGATGCCGGTTCAGCAATAATGCGGATGTCTGTAGCGCAGGAATTGCTACCTCCTGCCGGGCGATGGCGGAAATAGCCGGACTGGTTTTTCTCCGTCGGGTGTCAGCCATTTTTCATACACCAGCCGCACCGGTTCATAATTTTCCGATACCAGGAACTGTTGCATACGGTGGTTGTTGGATAACGTATACCTTACTATCCTGCGTACACCCATCTCTACGTATATCCGTTCCAGTTTGTCATTCATCATCCTGTAGATGCCCTGCCTGCGGAATTCACTGGCCACATAACCATCGGAAACATACAACGTATGGCCGGTGTAATCTTCAATCCGGCTTTCATCTGCTTCTTCCAGGTAGGCAAAAATAAAACCCGCCGGCGTAGCATCTGCATAGGCCAGCAGGCAGGTGCCGTTGCAGGTTTCCTGCATTTCCATCACGTGCTGCATATAGTCGACAGCGATGTTATCCCAGTTTGCTGTTTTGAGGAAAAATGCTTTTTCCGAAAGATGCAGCTGTTTCATCATGGCATTGATGAGATCGTAGTGCTCCCTGATCTGTATAGATGTAATAGTGATCATTTCGTATAGCTGAAAACGTTAGTCTGGTTTAACCGGGCTACCTGTCCAGCTGGTACCCGGTTGTAAGTTTTCTCCTTTCATCAGCAGCGATAGTGGCGCAATGTTTACATCATCTCCCACTTCACTGTCGTACAGGATGATAGACCTGGCGCCAATGCTGCTCCTGCGGCCTATTTTAATAGGTCCAATCTTCATTACCCTGTCTTCAAACAGGTGTGTTTGCGGACCGCTATCTTCATTCAGCACACTGTCTGTACCTATTTCCACCATATCAAATTCGGTGATGTCTGCGGTGTTCAGTAGTACGCGGCGACCTGTTTTTACGCCCAGTAAGCGAAGCAGTACGGGTAGCCATGGAGTGCCCTTCAGGTATTCCAGCAGGAAGGGGATAGAAAGCGCTTCGTAGGTAGAAGTGATAGCTTCACTGCGCCATACCTTGGAAGTCCACATAGGGCTTTGTAAAGCCTTGTATTTGCCGGTAAGTATCCACTTAAGCAATACGGTAAAGAGGAATGCAGGCAGCCCCAGGAAAAAGAGATAATAGAAAGGGAACTGCAGCAGGATCATCCACCAGGATTCATCTGTTACCAGGTCATGCGCATAGGCGATGAAGAGGATACTGCAACAGATCACCACTGTTTCAGGAATAAGGATACGGATAAACTCCACAGTAGCCCTTGCCAGTTTACGTTGCGGAGAAGGATGGGTAGTTAGTTCCGGTGGAAAGAAATGACTTTCCTGGCGCCGTGGCAGCGCAATAGCCGGCGAACCAAACCAGTCGCGCGCGGTGCTTGCAGCCAGTTGTTCCTTGGAGGGGGGTGTGGACAACACGCCTATCAGCATATTTTCCGGCAGTTCATATCCCTGTGGTATCAACGCGCTGTTGCCTACAAAACTTGTATTATGGATAATCGTTTTTTCCAGTATCAGTTTTTGTCCGCGTACATCTGATTCACCGAGTGTTACTGCGTCGGCAATAAAGGCGCCATCACCAATTTCCAGTAAAGGATGGGTAACGCTGCTGGCGGTAGATACTTCTGTGTTACGGCCGATTTTAGCTCCCAGCGCGCGGAACAGGGAAGAAATATACACCGTGGCAAAAATGGGATGTATCACGATCAGAGATAGAGACATGAGCTGATCGGCGAACCACTTACGAGCATAGAATGCACTGTAAACCGGGTAAGTGCCTGGCTTTATTCCCCATTGCAGTAAACGGGTGAGCAGCACGGTTTGCGCGGTGAATAGTATAATATAGCTCAGCGCCAGCGCCGGTGTGATCACCATGTAATTAAAATTGTAATCCGGCGCCGCGTTATCCATCTGGTTCAGTGTGATGATGGTAGGCAGTAACGGGAGTAACACCGTGAATGGGAATACCAGCAGGAACATGGAAAAGATAACACTGTATTTTCTGCGGGTTGCATTGGATACCGGTAATGGTTGCGGTAAGTCGCTGACATTTTTGGTTACTTTTAATACAGCCGGACTGCCTTGCCATACTTCACCGGATTTTACTGTACTGTTGGCAGGCAAAAAGCTAAGGTCCTGTAATTCGCTCCAGTCTTCCATTACAGTGCTGCCGCCAATGACCGCGCTGCTGCCTATATAGGCGTGATCACCCAGGTGCACTGTACGCAGTTTTAACAGGCCGTCTTCGATAAAAGCATTATTAATCACGGCCTGTGAACTGATGCTCACATCACTGCCAATGGTAACAAGATCTTCAGCGCCGATCGTCACCGCACCAAGTTGCGCATCCGGCGCTATTTTCACGCCAAGCATCCGCAGGTAAGCGGGGTATAGCGGTGTACCATTAAGAAACTGGGATGGCATCAACCGCTGGATTGTTTTTACCAGCCACCAGCGGAAGTAATAAGTACCCCATAATGGATAATCACCTGCTTTCATTTTTCCTATCACCAGCCATTTGGTACTGATAATAAGAATAGAGAAAAGAGGTGGTAGCAGGCAAAACATCACGAGCGCAGTAATAATAGCATATCCTAAATGACTGGTATCCTGTTCTACATAATAGTATCCCAGGTAAGGCAGGAATATCTGCATCGCAAATAATCCAAAAATCACCAGTACAGCAATGGTTTGGGCTATCCAGCAGCTGAGGTGGCGCCACCAGGGTATTTTATTAAATACACGTGGTGGTTTCTGATCTGCCTGTGGTTGTGCAGCCCATACGTTTACCAGTTCCTGTAAGGGGCGGTGTATATAAATATCTTTGAGAGATGCATTAGGCACATTGGCCTCGCGGCGCAATCGTGATACAAAAGCGGCTGCCAGTAAGGAGTGTCCGCCGAGGTCTGTAAAAAAATCCTGTTGAAGATCGATGGCCCGGTCAGGAAATATTTTCGATAGTATAGCGGTGATCCTTTCCGCTACAGGTGCATCCGGATCGATAGCTTCGTGGGTGGTTATTTCTGCGAAGGCTGCCGGCAGGGGCAGGGCTTTGCGGTTTATTTTTCCGCTGGGAAGGCGGGGCATATCTTCCAATGCTACAATGGTGCCCGGCACCATATAGGGCGGTAATACTTTGGCGAGTGCGGTGCGGAGGGCCTGTTCATCAAAAGGGGCATTATCTTCTTTCAAGATATAACCCACCAGCTGATCCTGGTCGTTGCTGTCTTTTTTTACAGCCACTGCTGCTGCCGCGATACCGGCAATGGTATGGAGCTGGTTTTCAATTTCTCCCAGTTCGATCCTGTATCCCCGTAATTTGATCTGGTCGTCCAGCCGGCCCTGGAAATCGATACTGCCATCGGGTAAAATGATAGCGGCGTCGCCGGTGCGATACAGGCGGTCGCCGGGCAGTTCAGTCATACTGGCTGGTTTATCCACAAACTTCTCATGTGTAAGCTCGGGTCTGTCGATATAACCTGCGCCTACACCGGGGCCGGAGATCACCAGTTCTCCACGTTCTCCCAGTGGGAGGATATCCAGCTTCTCGTCTACAACCGCCATGTTGTAATTAGGCAACGGCTGGCCGATGGTAATATAATCCCCGGGTTTGAGCGCAGCGAAAGTAGCGCTTACAGTGGTTTCCGTAGGGCCGTAACTGTTATAGAAGCGGCGTGGAGGAATGGCCCACCTGGATAATACCTGGGGGGTACATGCTTCTCCGCCGGCATTGATGAGGCGTAGCGAAGGAATATTATCGTCCATGATGGCAAGTAAACTTGGAACAGCATGCAATATGGTGATATTTTCCCGGCGCAATACATCGCCCAGTTCATCGATAGCCTTGGCCGTAGTTGCATCGGCCACCCAGAGGGTAGCGCCGGCAAAATAGCTAAGCCAGGTTTCTTCGCACCACATATCGAACGATACGGAGAAGCCCTGGTATACTTTATCAGTAGTGCGGATGTTTAATACGGTTTGTTCCGCCCTGATCAGATGGCAGATCTGCCGGTGGCTGATCGGGATGCCTTTAGGCTTACCGGTGCTGCCGGAAGTATACAGTACATAGGCGAAATTTTCCGGCTGCGGACCAGCGCTGAGGGAAAACACCTCGGAATGATCCGGTACCGGAGGTACGGTTAATATTTCGGCGTTCAGCTGCAGGGGCACTTCGCTGAAACAGGCCGCAGCCTTTACTTCAGTAAGCACTCCTTCCACTCTTTCCGCGGGCATTTCCCGGTCGAGCGGTACATAGGCAGCACCTGCCTTTATAATGCCAAGTATAGCAGCATGCAGCTCCAGGCTGCGTGGCCACCATATGCCCACCACGCTTCCAGGGCCTATTCCTTTTGATTGAAGATAGGCGGCAATAGCGTCACTCCAGTGATCCAGCTGTTGGTATGTAAGTGTTTGCTGCCGGAATACCAGTGCGGTGTGTTGGGCGTGTTCCTGCACGGTTTGGGAAAAGATATCCGCCAGTGTTTCATGATGAAGCAGCTCTGGCTGTTGGGGCCCTTTAACTATACTGTAAACATTCATAAGTTCGCGTTCCCGTAGGTTTGGTATTGCAAAGTTAGGGGGAAGAATCGGAGCACAGCCTTATAATAGGCTTAAAAATAATAGGTTCTTTGGGGAAAAAAGCGTATAATTTGTTAAGGTATTTTTAAGGTTACATCTTCAGACAGCTAAACTTTAAATATCATTCATGCAAAAAAGGCGGATTACCTTTGCAGGTATGCTTCTATTTTATCCAATACACCTTTCCAGTAATCGTTCATTTTAATTCTTTCTTCCTCATTTTTCAGCCATTCGTGATGAAAGGCGATAACAGTTTTTTCCCTGGCCGGAATCACCCTTATTTGCAGGGTAGACGCATCTGTATCGGGAGCCTGCTGCCATTTTATCCTGATCACTTTCCCGGTAGTAACGGAGGTAACCCTGATAGTGATACCTGAGCTGGTGGTATAGGTATCGCTTTTTTCGAAGGGAAGGCCAGCGTTACTGTCCAGCCAGTATCCGAGAACGGGTTGGGTAAACAACGTTTCCCAGGCATCTGCCGGAGCGATGGTAAAAGTGCGTCGGATGCCGGTTTCCCAGCCCTGGGAGTTAGTGAGGCCAACAAGTTTCTTTCCGGAGGTCATTGTTTTTCCGGAAAGATAAGAAAACCCACGGATATTGGTATATGTAAAGGATTGATGCTGAATATTGATATAGCTTTTATTCCTCCCGTGGAACAAACGCAAAAATTTATATATGGAAATGCGAAATAATTTTTTATTTTTAAGGTAACCTATTAAGCACTACTGAGCATCTGCGAGAGGATGTGTTTATAGCAACCAAAATCTGAAAAACGGAATTATCACAAGCGATATACTAACTTGATTAACATCTAAACCAGGCGCTGATCTTTCGTGAGAAACTAATGCGCATGCCTGCAGGCATGTGATGACGCTTATACAATAGTGATATTTTTGACTTTCTGATAAATTTTTTTTCCTCGTCTAACCGGCAGGCACTATTTAGTGCTGGTCCTTTTTTTCATAAGCAAAAACGGGGCTGTCCTACACAAGCGGGCAGCCCTTTGTTTTGATTGCTATTGAATGTTGGTAAGAAGAGGAAAGGGGAAGATGATTATATTTTTCATCCGTCTTTATTCTCTTTTTTTGCAGCTTCCCAGCCGATGATCGCGCTTTTGCGTGTGCTTCCCCAGTGGTATTGGCCGGTATCGCCGCTGGCTTTAATAACACGGTGACAGGGGATCAGGAATGCCACCGGGTTTTGGGCTACCGCGGTGCCTACTGCCCGGGATGCGTTCGGATGCTTAATGGTTGTTGCCAGATGCGAATAAGTAGTCAGGTTCCCCACCGGGATTTTCAGAAGCGCTTCCCATACTTTCAGCTGAAAATCGGTTCCCCTCAGGTGCAGTTTAATTTCAGACAGCCGGCTCCAGTCCTGTGTAAAAATATACAGGGTATTTTGCTGGATAAGATCTACCATCTGGGTAAACCGGGCATGGGGAAATTGGGCGGTCAGATCCTCAAAGGCCTGCTGCTGGTTGTCTGCAAAGGCCATGTGGCAAATACCTTTGGAAGTAGAAGCCACTATGATATCGCCAAAGGGGCTTTCTGCAAAACTATAATTAATGTGCAGTGCTTTACCGCCGTTTTTGTATTCGCCCGGTGTCATGCTTTCTATATTGATGAACAGGTCATGCAGGCGCCCGGTACCTGAAAGCCCCGCTTCAAAGGCTGCATCGAAAACGGTCACCTTTTCCTCCCTCAGTATTGTTTTTGCATAATCCAGTGTGAGATATTGAAGGAACTTTTTAGGAGTTACTCCTGCCCACTCTGCAAACACCCGCTGAAAATGAAACGGGCTCATATGTACGGCTGCGGCAATTTCCTGGAGATCAGGCTGTGTTTTGAAATGCGCTTTTATATAGTCTATTGCCGAGGCAATGGTGTTGTAATGATTCATGGCTTCAATGTTTTTTAAACAAAGGTAGCTTCGTGAATATCGGCAAAAAACCCGGTTATTGCGGATTAAATACTGCGGCAGGTACTTTTTTGAGGGATCCGCGACTGTTATGCCGTATTGCTGTACAGGCAAATTGAACCGCTGCAGGTAGACGGGTACCTGCAGCGGGCAGGGGATTGATGAACAGAAATATCCCGGCCCTGAATTGCCGCCGCTCCGGAAGCTGTATCCGGCAGGTACCGGTGATGCCTATACGTTAACAGGATAGGATGAGTAGAAAAAATTCATTTGTGAATTAAATATATAAGATGCTGATAGCTAGTATCGGCGGATGCTTAACCTATTTCTGAAAGAATGAACCGGCAGTAATTTTTTTTACTGCGATGAAAATTGGAATTTCTTTTTTATTTTTAAGCTACCAGTAATACTGGCAACCTTATGATGTAATTGTAGCGGCAACCAAAAACCTGAATCTAAACCTTTAAATATTGCAACTAAACCTAAAATTCAATACTGTAGAGCATTGTAGCTAATTTAGTAACCTGGTCCTTTTATGCATCCCAATCCGGTTTCATGAGCCGGAACAGGGTGTTTATTGCCAAAATCTGAATACTACCATTGTAATTTTTATCAACAATTAAATCTAACTGACATGAGGAAACTTCTACTCGTGCTGGCAGGTGTGCTATTGATCGCTACCTCGCTGCTGGCACAGCATTCCCGTACCGTGAAGGGAAAGATAACAGACGATACAGGGAATGGATTGCCCGGTGTTTCTGTAAGCCTGCCCGGAGGAAAAACAGGCACGGTCACCGATTCAAAGGGAGAGTTTTCCCTTTCTGTACCAGAGAATGCGCAATCACTCAAAGTATCTTTTGTAGGATACGAAACAAAAACATTAGCTATTAACGGTAACACAGTAGGCAGTGTAATCCTGATGCCAGATTCAAAAGCTATTTCAGAAGTAGTGGTGGTTGGTTATGGTACGCAGCGAAAGAAAGATGTAACCGGCAGTATTGCTTCTGTTAAAGGAACCGCTATCGCTGAATTGCCGGTACAGAGCTTTGAAGCCGGGCTGGGCGGACGTGCCGCCGGCGTACAGATCACTGTGCCCAACGGGATTGTGAATAACCCGCCGGTATTCCGTATCCGCGGTTCCAACTCTATTTCCATGAGCGCATATCCGTTAATTGTTATTGACGGGGTACCTGCATTTTCAGGAGATGTAGGCGCCGGTATTTCCAACTCTCCCCTGAACCCATTATCAAGCATTAACCCGGCTGATATTGCTTCTATCGATATTGCAAAAGATGCTGCTGCTACCGCCATTTACGGTAGCCGTGCTGCCAACGGTGTAGTGTTTGTAACTACAAAAAGAGGAAAGCCCGGCCGTCCGAAAGTAACCTACGATGGATGGGTTGGTACCACCAGGCCTACCCGCCTGCCGAAAGTGCTGAACACGGAACAGTTTCTTGAAATGAAAAATGAAGCACTGGCAAATGCCGGTAATACCGATCGCTATGTAGCCAATCTGGATGCCAACGGCAAAGTGATCGATACAAAATGGATGGATGTGATATACCGCGATAAAACAATATCGCATAATCATAACGTGAATGTTTCCGGCGGCTCGGAGAATACCAGTTATTATTTTTCAGCCGGATACACCAAGCAACAGGGTATCCTGAAGAAAAATGACTTTGCCCGTAAAAGCCTGTTGTTCAGTATAGACCAGCAATTAGGAAAAGCATTTTCCATTGGAGCGCGGATGTCTTATTCCAATGAACAAAGCCTGATCTCCGGATCATCCGGCTCGCTGGAAGGAGAAGCCTTTAACTCGGGAGGGCTTGCCCGTCTTGCTTTTCTTACTTCTCCACTGGTATCCCCATATAACAACGACGGAAGCTATAATATCAGCGGCTCGGGTATGAGCGGCGGAAAAAATACACTGCCCATCGGTATCTATAACCCACAGGTACTGCTGGATATGGATCATTCCAATACAGAAGCCAGTCATATCCAGGGTAATGTTTACCTGCAGTTAAAGCCGGCCGACTGGATCACGTTAAAGACCCAGTATGGTGCAGACTATATCCTGATGAATAATGATATCTATCTTAATTACCTCTCGGGCGATGGTGTTTCTTCTACCGGCGATGTTAACAGTATTTATACGCAGAACAAACGTTGGGTATGGACAAATACCGCACAGCTGGACCGTTCCTTTGGAAAGCACAACCTTAGCCTGCTGGCAGGTTTCGAACAACAGCGTGATGCCCGCGAACGCTATGGCCTGCGGCGTCAGAAGCAGATGGATAATTATTTCAATAACAGTGAAGGTGGCTGGCTCACGGACCTGTCGCGCTATTTGCTGCGTAAGGAGAACTACCTGTTATCTGCCTTCGCCCGTTTAAATTATAATTATAACGAGAAATATTATTTAAGCGCCAATGTGCGACAGGACCAGTACTCTGCCTTTGGTCCTAATTTTAAGAAAGGTACCTTTTATGGTTTTTCTGCAGGATGGGAAATTACGAAAGAAGCATTCTGGACAAACGCCGGTCTTAATAATGTGTTCAGCAGTTTCAAGATCAGGGCCAGTCATGGTAAGGTGGGCAACTTCGCGGGCCTTGGCGACTATGATGCCTTATCATTGTACAAGCCTTCTCCTTACGGCGGCAGTCCTTCTATTTATTTTAACCAGGCGGGCAATCCTGATTTGAATTGGGAAACCAGTAAGAAAACAGATATAGGGTTTACCTATGGCATATTAAACAACAGGATCAGTGGTGAATTTTCTTACTACTATAATGATATCAACGGGTTAATCCTGTTTGTACCGCAGATGCCGTCTGCCGGTATCCCTATTACCAGTATCACTGCTACTATTGCCACTATTCCTACCAACGTGGGCAGTATGTATAATAAAGGAGTTGAGTTCAGTGTAAATGCAGTAGCTATCGATAAGCGCGATTTCTCCTGGAACATAGGTTTCAATATTGCGCACAATAAGAATGAGATAACATCGCTCGCCGGAGATATCACTGCTATTCCTTTCGTTACCAGCAGCCTGGAACAAACCAGTATCAATAAAGTAGGGTATCCTGCCAGTATGTTGTATGTAGTGCGTACCGATGGTGTAGACCCTGCCACCGGCAGAAGGATCTTTATTAATGCAAATGGCGATAAGGTCTATTTTAATAATGCCGATGCGGTTAAGTATAAATATGAAGACGGTAAAACGGCGCCTACTGTTGGTGTCAAAGATGCTGTTGCCTACAGGAACACAAATCCGAAAGTATTGGGCGGACTGGAAAATACTTTCCGTTATAAAGCTTTTGAATTGAATGTACTGCTTACCTATCAAACCGGTTTTTATGTTTACTATGGCAGTAATGCAGGGTTAAGGGATCAGCGTTACTGGAACAACAGCACAGATGTGTTGAACAGGTGGAGGCAACCGGGGGATCAGACAGATATGCCGCGCGTAGTATATGGCGATAACATTTCCAACGGTTCTTCCTTTGCCATTGCTGCGAATGTTTTCAAAGGCGATTTTGTAAAATTAAGTACGGCAGCACTTACCTATAATATTCCTGATAATGTGGCAAAATCCATACGGTTACAGGGCGCCAAAGTGTATGTAAGGGGCCAGAACCTGGCGTTGATCACAAAGTACCCGGGACCCGACCCGGAAGTTTCCTCCAATGGTAATAATGCTTCCGGCCAGGGTGTGGACCGTAATACACTTGGCAATGGCCGGACATTTACAGTGGGGCTTAATGTTAACTTTTAAACTGAAGGAAGATGAGAAAATATGCTTTAAATATATTGGTTGTTGCAGTGATAGGTTTGAACGCCTGCCAGAAAGATTTGCTGGACCCAGTGCCATCTACAGATATCCCCGATTTCAGGGCTTTTGAAACCAAGGAGCGGATTGCCAGCCAGGCGAATGGGCTGTATTCTGTAATGAAGCATGGTAAGTTCCTGGGCGGGAAATACCTGATCGCCAATGAAGTGAGAGGAGAGGACTTTGTAAATGAAAAATCCAACAACGTAACATTGAATGCCAGCTGGAGAATGGTGCCAACCGGTGAAACGCAGGAAGTAAAGGAGATATGGTCGCAGGGATATATCACTATTAACAACGTAAATGTTTTCCTGGCAGGCATGAATGCAGTTGGTAACCAGGTAGTGGGCGATTCTGTAGCAAAGCTGTATGCCGGCGATGCGAAGTTTGTACGTGGCGTAAGCTATTTTTCACTGCTGCAACTATTTGCACGTCCTCACTGGGACGGGGCAGGCAGTAAACCCGGTTTAATCATTCATACAGAAGGCCATGCTAAAATCGGAAATTATGCACGTGCCCGCAGCACTGTGAATGAAACCTATGCACAGATTATCCGCGACCTGGATTCAGCGGAGGCATTATTACCAAAACCCGCTGCCGGGGCATTAACTTCTATTACACGTGCCAATGCCTATAGCGCCATCGCTTATAAAACCCGGGTATACCTGTTTATGGAGCAGTATGATAAGGTGATAGCAGAGGCGGCAAAGATGGTATCCGGCAGCGCACCGTTTGTTTCACCGGGAGGGCACGCATTGGAAGCAGATATTCAAAAGGTATTTGCACCGCCGTATTCTACAAAGGAATCAATATTCTCACTGCCATTTACCGGTTCTACAGATGATTTCCCGGGTACGCAAACCCAGCTGGGATATTATTTTACACCTGCTTCCAAACCGTTTACAGGTAATGGGGAATATTCAATGCATCCCAATGGCGTGATCGCTGATTCTTCCTGGAAGCCGGCCACAGATGCTCGCAGGAAGTTCATTGTTCAATCGCTCGGGAAGAACTACTGGACGAAGTTCCCTACTCCCAGTCCCTTTACAGATTATATTCCTGTGATCAGGTATGCAGAAGTGTTATTGAACCTGGCAGAGGCCAGGGTGCGGCAAACCAATTCAGTTGATCCGACTGCAGTGGCGTTATTATCCGCAGTAAGACACCGCTCCGATGCCACGATCACTTATACCATTGCCGATTTTGCCAATGCTGCTGCATTGCTGACAGCCATTACCCGGGAAAAACATATTGAATTGCTGGGAGAAGGCTTCCGGAGCATGGAAGTTACCCGGCTGGGTATCCCGTTCCCTGCCAAAAGCAGTACAGTGCCTGTTATTGCACCAACTGCAGCGCAATACATATGGCCTATATCTTCCGATGAGCTGATCTATAACAAGCTTTGCGTTGACAATAACTAAGTCCTCTTAATAGCAAAAAAAGCCCCCCGTATCCATTTGGGTGCGGGGTTCTTTTTTCAGTCGTGCAGCGGTATGTTTGGAGCCGGCGCCTGTTGCACAGAAGAAAAAGCCGGTAGATACCCCTACTACCTATTGTTCTTTTTTGTAGATTCCTTTCTGAAGGAAGCATTTATAGACTTATTTAAACCCATTGTCAATGAAAATCAGGAAAAGCTATGTAGTGGTGGCGGCATTTATGGCTGTCGGTACCCTATGTTCACACGCATTGCCTCAGGAGCCGGAAAAGGCCACTAATCTAAAGGTATTACCGAAAGACATCAGTCACGACGACCTCATTAAGGTAATGCGGGGCTTTAATGCCGCCCTGGGTGTGAAATGTAATTTCTGTCATGAGCCTCGAAAGGACGATGCAAAGAAGCTGGATTTTGCCAGCGACGCCAATCCGCATAAGGGCACTGCCAGGGATATGATGAAGATGACCAAACGTATCAACAAGAAGTTCTTTAAGGGCAGTGAAGTAATGGCGGTTTCCTGCTATACCTGCCACCACGGGAATGAAGAACCAAAAACCAAACCCGATGCCGCACCGGAAACGGCAAAGTAAATTTTTAGAGAGGGCGTATCAAAGTATGATATGCCCTTTTTCTATCAGGAACCTCATGGACCGGCCGCTGTTTAAACAAAACCCGGTGCCTTCATTTATTTTTTGATACACCTTTTTTATGTAATCCCCGGATAACGGCAATTTCAGGCGTTTTTGCCTCCGGGCAGACCTGGTTCATATGTCTTTTTTTTAATTTATCCACATCCTGACGAGAAAAATCAGTATCTTTGCTCCCGTCTGTTGAGTTAAAAGCATAAAGCACAGAAATATCTATTCTCTCCAGTCCGGAAATCTTTTCTTTACTGCTCTCCTCAATTGTGATAACGCTAAAGACGAAGAAGCGTTATTTTATATTTATTACATCAGATATATCAATATGTTATTTGAACAACTAGGGCTTATTGAGCCCATTTTAAAAGCAGTTAAAAACGAAGGGTACACCACACCTACTCCTATACAATTGCAATCTATTCCTATTGTATTGGAAGGGAAAGACCTTCTCGGCTGCGCACAAACGGGTACCGGTAAAACGGCCGCGTTTGCTATCCCCATCTTGCAGTTATTACATAACAGTACCCCGGCAAAACAGGGCTTTAAACATATCCGTACACTGATCCTCACACCTACCAGGGAGCTGGCGGTGCAGATCGATGAAAGTTTTGCCGCTTATGGCAAACACACTGGTCTGAAACATGATGTGATCTATGGTGGTGTTCCCCAGCACAGGCAAACCATTGCCCTGCGTAACGGAACCGATATCCTCATTGCTACCCCAGGCCGTTTGCTCGACCTGATGAACCAGGGGTATATATACCTCAGTCACCTGGAAATATTTGTATTGGATGAAGCCGACCGTATGTTGGATATGGGCTTTATCAACGATATCAAGAAGGTGATCAGGGAGCTGCCACAGCAACGCCAAACGCTTTTCTTTTCGGCTACTATGCCGCCAAGCATTGCGCAACTGGCTAACTCCTTGCTTTATAAGCCGGAGAAAGTTACCATTACACCGGTATCTTCCACCGCAGAAAGGATTGAACAATCTGTTTATTTTGTAAAGAAGAAAGATAAACAGTCCCTGCTGGAAACGATTCTGAAAGACCGCCGTATTGAGCGTACCATCGTGTTTACGCAAACCAAGCATGGCGCCGACAGGATCGCTAAAAACCTGAAGAAATGCAATATCAATGCGGATGCCCTGCATGGTGATAAATCGCAGGCTTCCCGTCAGAATACCCTGAACAATTTTAAGAGCGGCCGCCTGCGTGTATTGGTAGCTACGGATATTGCCGCCAGAGGAATTGATGTGGATTCACTGGAGCATGTAATCAATTACGATCTGCCAAACGTGTCTGAAACTTACGTACATCGTATAGGCAGAACCGGTAGGGCAGGTGCAGCAGGTTATGCGCTTTCTTTCTGTGATACCACTGAAAGGCCATATCTCCACAGCATCAATAAACTTATCCGGCAAACGATTCCATCTGTGTCACACCCGTTTGAAGAGGCGGCCCTGATGGAAGCCAACAGTGCCAACCCCGATATGCCAAAGGCCCCACCAAGAAGGCCCAGACCGCATAACCGCAGAGGCAAAATTGATAAGCGCGACAAAACGTTTTAGTGTTAGAAGATAGTTATAGTGACAGGGATGTTGTACCACAGCATCCCTTTTATTTTGCATATACCCGCCAGCCTGCAGCCAGTGAACAGCAAGATGCAGGTGCGCGCCAGCCGGGAACTGAAGGCACTACCGGTAACGGGTAAACGTGTATTTCACTTTATTCCGGGGCCACAGACGGCCCTCTCTCAAGCGGTTATTGAGCTTACTTTTTCCTGAATAAGAGATACGTATCAGAACATTATCTATATTTGCTGTACCTAAAGAAAAATCTTTACCCCGGTTTTATCCGTAAATACCAGGAATAAGCTCATTTTAACCGAACCCTTAACCAATCCTGATGGATCAGCAGCACTATATGGAGCAGCAACTGCGTAACATGGGTCTTAGTGAAGAAGCTATTGCCATGTACAAGCAGCAACTGGCACACCCGGCTAGCCGGTCTGATTGGCCAGCCCTTTATAGGGATAGTGTGAAACAATTCAACCAGTTATTTTCAGGCGATGATGCAGATGTAACCGATGGAGATGAACATCCGCCGGTCATATATCTGAATCAGCACAGCAGGCTGGATGCCGCACAGCAATGGGCCGTTGCCTGCGGGGCGGATGTTGCCTTTGTAAACCGCCAGTACCTTAACGATCTTAGCACCGGCGCCGGTAAGGAACAATGCCGTGAGCACTTGTTGGAATGGTGGGACATCAGGGATACTGCTACAATGCAGGAAAAGCTGGGCTGGTTACTGGAAAGCGGCCACCGGATAGAATATGATATTATCTGGCAGGCCATCAATGCAGTATCTATGAAAGAAAGTAAGGCCTTTCTGAGAGAACACATTGCTACCAATGAGCTTGAAGAGGCTGTAGTGATGGAGCGCCTGCGTAATACCCGCGATGCGCTTGACCTTTTCAGAAAGCGAAAACTGATCAGTGAAAACCTGCAGCCGGATATGCTTATCTGGGACTTTGCCCGCATTATAAACCTCAGCCGCCTTGGGTATGATGCCGGTTATACCAGTTATGAGCAGTCAAATGAGTATATCCTGGCCTGTGTTCCGCTGATTAAACGTACCTATTCTTCCTGGAAACAGCTTTCCGTTTCCTACCAGTTTGCCCGTTGTGTATGGAACGGTGTGGAAATGGGCAGCTTTGATATCCTGCGTAATAATATGGAATACCTGTTATCTGCACCCGAAAGCCCCTGGGTGCAATTGTCGTTCAACCCTGGCCGTTAGTGCTGCATAATCCTTCTGCTCACTGTTTTTCGGTTATACCGGGATATGCTTCGGCAAACTTTCGGGGTCCAGGTTTTTCAGCCGGCGATGAAATCACGTTGACGGTTAAACGTAGAGTTGTTCATAATAATAAGGATGTAATTGCATAGGAGATTATAATTACCCCTTCCTGTGTGCTCTTTTGTTGCCCAATCTATATTCAGTGCGGATCTTAAGCTGCATCCCCTGCTTTAAATTTATAGCCAAACAGTATTCTGTTATATAGACCATCGTTGATGGTTAATGAAGTGGATAAACTTCCGGTTTACACCACGGCTCCATTCTGTTTTTGAAACCTCTTCCCGGCTTACCTTTTTAAAGAATTGATAAGCGGTATAATTTGTCAGCAGTTCCTTCCCTACTTATAATAATACGATTATAATACGGAAACAGGTCGGCGTAAGATACGCGCAAGACTTTAGTATTCTTAGATAATTTCATCTTAGTGGTAACAATAAAAGATGAAATTATGATGATGAAAAACAACCAGTTCATAGCTTTATCACCAGGTAAATTGCTATGGGAAAAGATCAATAACTTCCCTTTGGATGAACCAGGGATAAAGCTGCCGTTTTCAAAGAAGCTGGCCCGGGAACAGGGCTGGAGTGAGGCTTTCACGAGACAGGCGGTACAGGAGTATAAGCGGTTTATTTATCTTTGCTGTATTTCTCCAACGGGTGCTTCTCCTTCCGGGATCGTAGATAAGGTCTGGCATCAGCATTTGCTTTACACGCAGAATTACTGGGAATTATTTTGTGAGAAAACATTGGGCAGAAAGATCCACCACTTCCCTTCCGGTGGAGGGATGGCAGAGAAACGGAAGCATGCCGCCTGGCAGGAGGATACGCTGCAGCTGTACCGGCAGTGTTTTGGAGAAGATCCCCCGGAGGCTATCTGGTTAAATAAATCCCCCATTATTTTTTCTTCCCTGTTCATGCGCTTTAACTTGTTTCCCCGGCGCTGGTTAATCCTTCTCCTCTTCCTTTCTTTCTTTTTCTTTACCGGTTGTGCAGGTAACAATGGTTCTTTATTTGGTTTTATGGCAGTACTAATGCTGTTTGCATTTCTCCTTACGGGAAGTAATAAAGACAAAAAGACGAAAGCGGACGGGGATGTTGATACCAGTGGAAATGGCTGTAGCAGTGGCAGCAGCTGCGGTAGCAGTTGTGGCAGTGGGTGCGGAGGTGGGTGTGGAGGCTGCGGGTCCTGATCTGAAAAAATGAGCTATGAAAAATAATATGTTTCCCCGGGTGCTCTTCGTTTATATTCTCGCTGCCGGCATGTTTTCTTTGCCCTTCTTATATGTTTACCATGTTACCTTGCAGTGGAATCCTTTTGCCATTAACGGGAAGGAATTCCTGGTTTTCTATGGCACCGGCATTATCACTGGGTACTTCACATTGTTATTATCCCGGAAATTCGCCGTTTTTCCCCTTTTTTTAAGCAAATGGATGATTGTATTACTGGTGGCCGGCTTAGCCAGGTTGTGCCAGGGACTTTATTATCATAAGCCGGTTGGTTACCTGCTGTTATTAGTGATGAGTTTGCTGCTGCTCTGGCAGCAGGTGTTATATATTAAAAAGAGATAGACAAATTGCCTATCTCTTAGAGCTGTAAGGGGGAATTCATAGTGTTTCCATAGAATAGAATAGTATTAGCAGGTAGATGTTCTTACCCTCGCCTGTAGTCTTTTTGGAGTTCACAAGGGACAAAATTCGCTAGGTTTTCTGACCAGATTGGTGTAATATTATTAATAAATCGAATGTCAATTTTTTAAAGTGACAATGGTAACAACAATGGATGAAAGGTATCTTTTATGCAGCGGACTGCACTTCATCATTGTTTTTGTAGAATTTGTAACGGCAAAGAGCTTAGCCAACGAATATATTCAGGCTTACATATCAAAAGTCAGCATTTAATAACTGGTAATTAAACTTATTAGATGAATTGACCAATAAACGCGATGAAAATGCGGTTGTGTCCAACATTGTGTACTTTGAGAGATTCCGGAAGGCATTCATAATGTGTAAGTTATAGAAAGGAAATACTATTTGTATAATAGTAATAATTTATATGATAAAAGAAAATTCAGATTCGTAAAGTATTTTTATTTTACTTGCTTCCTGCTTACTGTAAATTATTTATATTCAGGGATACGATGCGAGCTTTTTTCAGACGTAAGACCAACGGAGAGCCGCCTGATATCAGCCGGAAGCTCATGGAATGGTTTTCTTTTTTCCTATCTGATAAGTATTATGGAACTAGAGTAAGGATATGGGCCCATGTGCTTATGTGGGGATGCATGGCATTATTATATGCTTTTCTGTTGAGCTCAAGTTTCGGGGTATCAATAAGCGCCAGCCTGGTGTTTGTAGTCCGCAATATTCTGGGCGCAATGTTTTTCTTTTACATTGTTTTTTACTTTATTATACCCAAAGTTTTACTTAAGGGCTATTTCTTTCTGACGATATTATTTTTGCTGATACCTTTTTTGTTCTGGTCTATCATCAATTATCTTTGTTCATTGTATGCGGTTGTTTTTCTGGATATTACGGATAGCGCGCTGAAAAGTTTCCTGGTAAGAGTAGTAAATGCGGGATGGGTTGATACTTTTTCACCTAATCATCTCTTTAAAATTTTTCTTCCTGTATTGATGACTGTAGCGCCACCTATGTCACTCAAGCTGATCCTGGACATTATCCGTGCGTCTACCCGGACGTTGAGGCTGGAACGGGATAACCTGAACCTGGAAGTAGATTTTCTCCGTTCCCAGCTCAATCCGCATTTCCTTTTCAATACGTTGAATAATATTTATTCACTATCTATCAGGAACGATTCGCTGGCATCAGACTTGATTATGCACCTGTCGGAAATGATGCGCTATACACTCTACGATTCCAACACGGAAATGGTGCCGCTGCACCTGGAAGCAGAGTTCTTAAAAAACTACATAGAGCTGGAAAGTGTGCGCTATGGAAAAAACGCCAGTATACGTTTCGATTGCGATACAGAAAAAATGGATGGTTACCAGATAGCGCCATTATTGATGTTTCCTTTTGTAGAAAATGCTTTTAAATATTCGCATAGCACCACAACAGATAAATGCTGGATCTATGCATCAATGGACGTATCAGATAACAAACTGAAATTTGAAATTTCAAACAGCAAAGGAGAGCTGCCGGAAGGTAAAAAGATAGCTGGAGGGATCGGATTGAGCAACACCCGTAAAAGGCTTATTCTGTTATATCCTGATCAACACATTTTATTTATTGAAAATAATCCCGAATATTACAAAGTTGTCTTGACACTAACGCTGAATTAAAAAAATATGGATCAAGTAATTACCTGCCTTGTAGTGGACGATGAGCCGTTTGCGAGGGATCTGATGGAAAATTACATTGGAAGGGTGCCTTATCTGCAACCTGTAGCTTTTTGCGAAAACGCCTTTGATGCAATCAATGAACTGCAACGGCAATCTGTAGACCTGCTGTTCTCCGACATCCAGATGCCCAATATTAATGGTATTGAAATGATCCGTTCTTTGAGCAACCCGCCTGTTGTGATTTTTACTACCGCTTCAAAGGATCATGCCATTGCGGGATTTGAACTGGATGCAGTAGATTACCTGGTGAAACCCATATCTTTTGACCGCTTCCTTAAAGCGGTAAACAAGGCACGGGCCCACATCAGCCAGCGATGGCAGCCAACAGCTGCTGAAACAGCCAAACCCAAAGCCCAGGTTGCCAATCACCTGTTTGTAAAAGACAATAACAAGCTGACAAAGATCCTTTTCGATGATATTTATTACGTGGAAGGGATGAAAGACTATATCAAGATCGTGTGCAGGGAAAAAAATATTATCACCTACATGCGGATGAAGGCTATAGAAGATATTTTGCCGCCCGACCAGTTTATGCGCATCCATAAATCATACATTGTGCGGCTTCAGGCCATTAAATCCATCATGGGGAATACGGTGGAAGTGGTTAACGGTCAGTCTGTGATCATTTCCAAAGCTTCCCGGCAGGACCTTAAGCGCCTGCTTGGCATTGCTAACTATAACGATGAGGAGGAAGAATAGCAATAGGCTCAACCCGGTCAGTTTGTCGAAGAAATGTGTAATTATGTCTAATAAAATATGATATTTGGGATCATTGCGCGAGCTTCGGTTGTGAATTTATAGATCAGGTCACTTTAAATGCATATTTTATGTTGGAAAACAAATTGTCTGTGAATTGCCGCCCTATGTTAATTTTAGAAAAGGAAATTATTTCAAAAGCTGATATAAATGCAATAGAAAACATAAGGGCTTC
Source organism: Chitinophaga polysaccharea (assembly GCF_902150045.1). Classification (GTDB taxonomy): domain Bacteria; phylum Bacteroidota; class Bacteroidia; order Chitinophagales; family Chitinophagaceae; genus Chitinophaga; species Chitinophaga polysaccharea_A. The sequence continues at coordinate 1,170,535 of NZ_CABFVU010000001.1, read as the reverse complement.
CAAGAATGAAGGAGCGGTAACAATACCATCCAGTATTCCGACTACTCCTACTACTTTAACAGGAGGTTTGTACGCTAGATCTTAAAACAAATTTGATTATTATTCCTAATTGATTAACCCCTTTGGTCAGAAATGCAATACAGATGTGCCATAGTAGATGACGAGCCTCTGGCATTAGATATACTGGAAAGCTATATCCAAAGAACCTCCTATCTGAAACTTGTAAAAAAAGCATCAGAGCTGGATACTGTGGAAAGCCTGATCGCTGAAAGAAAAGTGGATGTTGTTTTTTTGGATGTTAACCTGAGAGGCAATACAAGGGAAATTATAGCGCAGTTTCTGAAAAAGGACTGTGTTTTTATTCTTGTTACTGCCTATTCCAGTCGTGAGGTACAACATCTTTGCCGGGAAGAAAGACAGGGTTACCTGGGTAAACCCGCCAGTTACAAAAAGTTTGTAGATGAAATGGAAAGAGTGATTCCGGGTGTCAAAATAGCAGTTACCTGAGATCCTGAAAACATTTTATCTTTATTCAGGCATACGAAGCAGGGAAGCCTGGCTTTCCCACTAAAGTAAGTATGCCCGTTATGTATGTCCCGTCTGCGTATCTGCGATTTCTATTTACTGAGAATGCCATTATTGTCATATGAAGAAGTGTTGGAACTTCACCGTAACACTTCCAATGACCAGGACGCCTTTGTAGCTGCCCTCCGGAAAATATATTCCCGCCCGTTACTACAGGAAGCTGTTTTCCTTGCCAGCCCGGAACTGTATACTGAAATGATGAAGTGGCTGCCGGCAGCGGATAATTCCCTGAAGCTACCGCTCGCCCTGTATCGCTATCTGCTGAGGATGAGCACCCGCTGTACTCCCTACGGTTTATTCGCCGGATGCAGTACAGGGTATATTCATACAGGCCCTACACAGCTGCCGGCCCCGGCCCTACAGCAGCATCAGCCGGTGGCCAGGCTGGATATGGCGTATTTATCCGAACTGATGGCGGCACTGACCCGGCTGCCTGAAATTGGTAATCAACTGCACTATTTCCCCAACAATAGTTTATACCGCTCCGGCGACGGCTACCGGTATTTTGAGTACCAGCTGCGCGATAAAAGACGGCATTATTTTCTCAGTGCCTTTTCACAGAATGATTATACGGAAGCGCTGCTGGCAGCCGCCCGCAAAGGAACAGACCTGCCAGGGCTGATTGCTGTATTAACGGGCATGGATATCCCGGATGCCGAAGCCAGGGCTTTTATTGAAACCCTCATCCATAACCAGATACTGGTAGCCGACTTATCACCGCAAATTACCGGTGGCGACAATCTGGGCAAACTGATCGGAAGTCTGCAGGCCCTGAGCCCTGTTCCGGCCTGTGTGCCTGCATTACAACAGGTACAGCAGCTTTTACAGCAGCCTGCAGAGGGCATAAGTAGCTACCGGGAAGTGATTGATATCCTCGCCTCACATTTCCCGGCCCTGGGCGCCAAAGATCCTATACAGGTGGATCTTTTTTTTAGGCCCGATTCCGTCCGCCTGGCTGAAACCGTCACTAATACCTTGATGCAACGGTTGGAACGGCTGCGTGTATTCGGCAATCCGGGCGCCGGTGGCGACCTGCAGCAGTTCAAAGAAAGATTTCTCCGGCAGTACGATCAGCGGGAAATACCCCTGATGATGGCGCTGGATAGCGAATCAGGTATCGGATACGGTGTAGCAACCGGGGAATATGCCAGCTATACCCCTCTTATAGACGATCTTGTAATGCCTGTGGGGAAAAAGGACAACATGGTTAACTGGAACGCCCAAACGAAGTTTGTATTAAAACATTTCCTTGCGTCCCGGGTCTCGCAGGCTGCCGTGATTTCGTTAACGGATGCAGACCTGGATGAACTGGCAGCGGGTACAGACCAACCGGAATTGCCCCCTTTCCTTTGCCTTATGGGCTCACTGATAGCTGCTACTGCGACCGACATGGATAATGGCAACTTCAGTTTTTTACTTAAAGCCTGTCATGGCCCCAATGCCCTGGCCCTGATGGGCCGGTTTGCCGCTGGTAACCCCGGGCTGGAAAACCTGTTACGTGATCTTACTAGAAAGGAGCAGTTGTTGGAGAAAGACAGGCTGCTGGCAGAAATTGTGCATTTGCCGGAAGGTCGTATAGGAAATGTTCTGCTGCGGCCATCCCTGTACGATTATGAAATACCGTTCCTGGGAAAGAGCAGCCTGCCTGAGGATTTCCAATTGCCGTTAAGCGATCTGCTGGTAAGTGTGCGAAACAACCGGGTGGTATTGCGTTCGCAGCGATGGCAGAAAGAAGTAGTTCCCCGGCTCACCAGCGCTCATAATTTTACCCGCGGGCTATCCGTCTATAAATTTTTGTGCGATCTACAACAGCAGGACGCCTTTTCTGTGCAGTGGAACTGGCGAATATTACAGGAGGAGCCTTTTCTTCCCAGGGTGGTATACCATGAAGTAATCCTGGAAAGAGCCAGGTGGTACCTGACCCGCGAAGCCTTTGAATCACTGCTGGCATCTCATCCGGCTGATGAGGCATTACTGCTTTTAAAAGAGCAACGCCAATTGCCCCGGCATGTACAGCTGGCGGAAGGGGATAACGACCTGCTGATAGATTTCACCAGCGCTTTTGGCCGCATGTTGCTGACAGATAAACTGAAGAAAGGAAACGTAATATTATATGAATGCCTGTTTAATGAAACCACCCGCCTGTCTGTAAATGAACAGGGCGCTTTCTGCAATGAAATTATTATACCGCTATGTAATACCGCCTGGCAGCCGCCTGCCGGTTTAACGGCAGTGCCGTCCGCAACAAGCCTGCAGCGTAGCTTTGCCCCCGGCAGCGAATGGATGTATATCAAAATATACTGTGGCCCTAAATGGATGGATAAGCTGCTGCTGAAAGTATTGCAACCCCTGACCAGGGAATTGCAGCAGGCCGGGATAACGGACCATTGGTTCTTTACCAGGTACCAGGATCCGGATCATCATATACGGCTCCGGTTTCATCTTCCACAATATCATCAGCACAGCAGCATGGCGATGCAGCGGATAGAAGAAATATTACATCCTTATCTTAACAACGACATTGTCCGGAAAATACAACTGGATACATATGTACGCGAACTGGAGCGTTATGGTCCGGCTTTAATGGAGCATAGCGAAGCTTTCTTTTTTCACGACAGTGAAGCGGTGTTGCAATTGTTGCAAACCATTGGCGGCGCTGAAAACCAGGAACGATGGCTGCTGGCATTAAAGGGGGCTGATGAGTTATTGAACAGTTTTGGCTATACACCAATGATGAAAATGAAACTGCTGCAGCAGCTGCAACAACAGTTCTTTGCAGAATATCATGGGAATGCCGCATTGCTATTACAGCTAAACAATAAATACCGTACACACAGGAGACTGATCAATGCTGCGCTGCTGGATAACGTACACGATTATACGTTGCCCGATGGGGCGCGCAAAGCATTCATGAAACGTGCGATGGCATGGAAGGATATTATTCGGGACCTGCAAACTATACAGCAGAATGCAGTAACGGAATTACCACCGCATTACCTGCACATGTTCCTGAACCGGATGTTTACAGCCAATGCACGTTTACATGAGCTGGTAATTTATCATTACCTGATGAAATATTATGTATCCCTGGTTGCCAGGAGCTAATGCCATTCATCCATAAATTACGGATTCCATAAAAACCTTATTATTTTTACAGGGTAGTTTAAATATCCCCTCATCAATCATTGTAAATAGAAAATCATGAAAACACGAATAGTTCTCCTGGGATGTTTGTCCGTGATGACCCTGTTATCTGTTCAGGGCCTGGCCAATAACGGTGACAGCAGTGCCATTCGCCGTACCGCAGCAGATCCCGGCAATGCAGGACTGAAGCTGCCTGCCGGCTTTAAGGCCACCGCAATAGCGGAAAACCTGGGCGCCGCCCGCCATATAGCGGTAACACCGCTGGGGGATGTCTATGTAAAAATACAGACTTCAAAACCGGGAAAAGCCATTGCGGTTATACATGGGAAGGACATAAAAACCTTTGGCACCTACCGGGGGACCGGCATGGTGATTAAAGACAAATACCTGTATGCCTCCTCCGATGAGGAAGTATACCGTTACGCCCTGAATGACAAATTTGAAGTGATCAATCCCGATCAGCCGGAGAAGATCGTAACGGGGTTGATTAACCGCCACCAGCACGAATCCAAATCTTTAACGCTGGATAACGAAGGCAATATTTATGTGAACATCGGGGCTTATTCCAATTCCTGCCAGGTACAGGATCGCGCGAAAGGGTCCAAAGGAATAGAAGGATGCCCTATCCGTGATTCCGCAGCAGGGATCTGGCAGTTCCGCGCAGATAAGCAAAACCAGACGTATGGCGATGGTACGCGTTATGCTACCGGTCTCCGTAACGTGGTGGGGCTCGACTGGAACACGCAGGATAATCAGCTGTTTGTAATGCAGCATGGAAGAGATGGCCTGTTTGATATGTTCCCTGAATATTACAGCCTGCAGCAAGGCAACGAGTTGCCTGCGGAATGCATGTATGCCCTGAAGAAAGGAGACGATGCCGGCTGGCCTTATATTTATTACGATGGACAGCAGCATAAAAAAATACTGGCGCCTGAATATGGCGGCGATGGGAAGAAAACAGGTGGCGAAAACGCGATTGACCCGGTAGTGGCATTCCCTGCGCACATGGCGCCCAACGGTTTATTATTCTACACCGGCAGCCAGTTCCCTGCAAAATATAAGAACGGCGCCTTTATTGCCTTTCATGGTTCCTGGAACCGTCAGAAAGGACAAAAGGGTTATTTCGTAGCCTTTGTGCCATTTAAAGATGGTAAGCCATCCGGCGAATGGGAAATTTTTGCAGATGATTTTGCCGGCGTGCCGGATATCCAGTCGCCGGGCCAGGCAAAGCACCGCCCCTGCGGACTGGCACAGGGGCCCGACGGTTCCTTGTATGTAACAGACGATGTGAAAGGAACGGTTTACAAGATCACCTACAGTGGTAAATAATGATATGTATGAAGAAGATTATTTTAACAGGTGTTGTACTCAGTACAACACTTTCTTTTTTATCTGCACAAACAAAAAAGCCCAATGCCGGCAGCGCTGCAGCCAGAGGGAAAAAAGTGTATGAACAGTATTGCCTTACCTGCCACCAGGTAGATGGCAGTGGTGTACCACATTTAAATCCTCCTTTGATCAAAACCTCCTTTGTGCTTGGCGATAAACCAACATTGATACAGGTGATATTAAAAGGAATGCAGTCGTCTGTTCCGATAGATGATGAGTATTATTCCAATAATATGCCCCCGCATAATTTCCTGAAAGACCAGGAAATAGCGGATGTACTTACTTATGTAAGAAACAATTTCGGTAACAAGGCCAGTGCGGTTACAGCCGCTGAAGTAAAAGCGGTCAGGGCTAAAAATTAACTGAAAACTCCGTAGAAGAGGCCGGATCAAACGCTGATCCGGCCTCTTGCCGTTTAATGCGGCCCTGTATTATGTGCCTCGTTTATCGTATTTTTAAAATATGAAGATCCTCTGGAACTATTTGAAGCCTCACAGGTGGCTTGTCGTTTTATCTTTATTACTGGCGGGTATCAGCCAGATACTGGTGATGACAGATCCGTTGATCTTCGGCAAGATCATCGATGATTACGCAGGTAATGTAAAAACACTGCCGGAACAGACACTGGTAAAAGGCGTATTGTTCTGGCTGGGTGTTGCCATTGTGGTGGCCCTGATGGCCAGGCTGGCTAAATCCTTCCAGGAATATTTCCTGCGCCTGGCGGTACAAAAGTTCGGTATGCTGGTATTCAACGACGGGCTTAAACAAACCCTGCGGCTGTCGTTTGAGGAATATGAAGAACAACGCAGCGGCGAAACGCTGGCTATATTGCAAAAGGTAAGAACAGATACAGAAAGGTTCATCACTGCTTTTATTAATATTTTGTTTACCTCGCTGGTAGGCATGGGCTTCCTGATCTGGTACGCTATTACCAAACACTGGGCGCTGATTCCGGTATTTGTGATCGGTATTATTTTCCTGGGTGGACTCACTGGTTTGCTCAGTAAGAAGATGAAAACGGTACAAAGGGCTATCAACCGTGAAACCCTGCAGCTTTCCGGCGCTATTACGGAATCTCTCCGGAATATAGAACTGGTAAAGAGCCTGGGGCTTACCTTCCCCGAAATAAGACGGTTGAAAACCTTTACCAAAGAGATTTTTGACCTGGAAATGGAAAAGACCCGGCAGGTAAGAACGTTGTCTTTTTTACAGGGCACCACGCTCAATGTGTTAAAACAAAGCATCCTGTTTATTTTGCTGTGGCTGATCTTCCGGAATATACTTACCACCGGTGAGCTGATCACCATGCAGTTTATTACCACGGCTATTTTTGTACCGTTGCAGGACCTGGGTAACATCATTATCCAGTACCGCGAAGCAGAGGCATCGTTGCAGCTGTTTCATAAACTCATGCAACGCCCGGTGGAAGAGCGTCCCGAGGAGCCCGTGGAAATCGGCGATTTGCGGCAGATGCGCTTTGATGAGGTAGTGTTCCGTCATAAAACCGCTACTTCCAATGCTATTGATCATATTTCATTTTCCGTGAAAACCGGCGATACTATTGCGTTTGTCGGTCCGTCTGGCTCAGGGAAATCTACCCTGGTAAAATTACTGGTAGGACTGTATAAACCTGTGGAGGGAGAAATATATTTTAATGATGTGCCATCAGGTGATATCCGGTATAATGCGCTGAGAAGGCAAATCGGATTTGTAACACAGGATACGCAACTGTTTGCGGGCACTATCAAAGAGAACCTTTTGTTTGTAAAGTCGGATGCCACGGATGAAGAAGTGATTGAAGCCCTGGAGAAGGCCTCCTGTACCGCCCTGTTGGCGCGTTCCGGCAAAGGGATCTATACCAGGCTGGGAGAGGGTGGTGTGAAGCTATCAGGCGGGGAAAAGCAGCGGATCTCCATTGCACGCGCGCTGATCCGGCACCCGCGCCTGCTGATCTTTGATGAAGCTACTTCCGCGCTGGATTCTATTACAGAGGAGGCGATTACCGATACTGTAAGGAGCATTTCCGCCCGCAGGGAGCAGATCACGGTGCTGATTGCACACCGGTTGTCGACCATCATGCATGCCGACCGGATCATTGTACTGGAAAAAGGTAAGATCGCTGAAACAGGTACACATGAAGAGCTGGTGGAGCATAAGGGACTGTATTACGCCATGTGGCGCCAGCAGATTGGGGAAAGAAGGACTGCGGAATTAGCTGTGGAAAAGGAAACGCCTGATGAAGAAGATGAGCCTGGCTGGGATGCTTTATAGCATTCTATGGTTCCACCAAATAAAACTTAGTAAATAATACCCGAATCAAAAGAGGCTGACCATTACTTTTTGGTCAGCCCCTTACTTAACTATTGAGCTGGTGTCAAAATTATGTCATCAGCTATTACTAAGAGATTAATTTTATATGCTGGGAACTCAATGCTGAATTCAGCTCAAATAGGACCCTTTTCCATTAATGTATTAACGGGCCAGATATATCCAACCTTTAAACTCTCTGCCATTTGGATAAGTACAATTATAAAACGTCAGCGAGTAAAAATAGGTGCCTACTGGAGCCTCTTCTAGCGTGCCCTGTTTGAATCCATTCCAATAAGACATCCCACTAATTAGTCCTATGTCTTTCAGATTATCTCCAAAACCGTTTACCCCCACCTCATTTTCAAGATTTGCATAAGATCTTCCGTCCCTATCAACGATATTTAATTTGTATTTATAAGCACCAATAGGCTTGTTACTACTGATTGGATCTTTAGAGGCAGTTCTTATTTCCCAGGCGTCATTTACCTTATCAAAATTTGGACTAAAAGCGTTGGGAATAAATAGATTATCCAATGATCCTGTAGCTACTGGAGATACAGTAACCGTTTTCTGACCTATAAACGCCATATTATTTCCTTGGTCTAACACAGTTACAATGTATGTTGTAGGAGCGGTGGGCTGAGGTTCAATAATAATTTGTGCTTTATTCTCTGATTTGATAGTGGATCCCGGTGTAACAGCTCCATACAAATAGAAGTAGTTTCCACTACCTCCTGAGGCCGTTGTGGTTAGATCTCTTTGGCGACAATCTCTTATTCCAACAGTTATACCGTTAGATTTACCTGACCAGATACAGGATTAAACAAAACGAACATTGTAGAAATGAGGGATAAGCTAAAAAAGTAGATATTGAAGTAAAAGGTTTTCATATATGACTAATATAATTGGCTAAGAAAGGACGAAAATTTGTATCATGTTTAGTAAAGATCCTGGAATTAACACAGGGAGATTACTCGGGAATGCAAGAAACCCAGAAACGGCTTTCATTGGAACAATTACTTTAATTTTGGAGGATGAAACATGAATAACGTTCCCTGATAAAGGAACATCTCCTGGTTCAAGTAAGATGTGCCCATCAGAGGTTGCAGGTAAAAAAAGTATTCTCTTTTCATCTCTACCTTTGACGAATCCCTCCCCTGTGATAGTGATGGTATCTCCAATACGTACGGTAGTTGGTACAACTGAATAGATCCTGGGGGTAAGGCTTGAATAGAAATAAGCGGTGTCTACATATGGCCCCCCTTCTTTCTTAAGTACAAGCTGTGCTAGTAATTTATCCGAATCTGGAAAAACCCCAGTAGGCAATTTTAGTTGTATTCTGTTTCCCATGACGTTTCCTTGAACGGGGATACCGTTGATGGTAATAACATTTTTTTCCGGGTCAGGACTGAAATTTTTTCCGTAAACAGTAAAGGATTGTCCTTCCTTGACAAAGAGAGGACGAATGGAGTCAATGTTGAATTTATCGCTGGGTAACTGTATTGGAGGTTGTTTGTTACAGGCATTCAACATAACGCTCAACAAACAGAGGATCCGGAAATGACGTTGGTTCATTGTGGAGCAGTATTGGTCTGAATGGACAAGAGATGTTGGTTTTGTTTGCTAACAGATTTTAGTAATGCCGGATCATCCTTTACATCTGTTATTGTAATAATTTCAACAGTAGTTTTAAGCGAGTCTTTGGATTGGATGCTGGCAGTTGGCTCTTTGATTTCCTCTAACAGGTAATCCTTTTTGCAGGCATAAAGCAAGATACCTACTGAAATCAGAAGGAGGGGCAGTAGTGTTGGTTTTTTCATATATACTTTAAGGGTTTCTTAATATTGGTTGACGACAACAAACATCTTCATAGTGATACAGTTACAATGAAATGATACAACCACTACTATTTTTTACCCTTTGAAATCAGTACTTTTTCTAAATTTAATATTGAGGACAGGGTCTATGCAGGCACTTTCAAGGGTTGGGTATCATAATCAGGATCATAAGGGGTAGCACGACGTACTACTGCAAACACGGTGTGCAGTATTTTATTGCGAATATTGTTTCTGACCAGGTTGGAATGTTTTCCTGCAGCCGTTTTACGCTCGAAGTATTGCTGGGTATGGCGGTGGTGGAGTAATAAGGTACTGACACCACTACTAAGTAAAGACTTGAGCTTTTTATCAGCCTTTGACGATACTCTGGTTCCCCCTTTGATACTGCTGCCACTACTATGCTCAAGGGAGCGCCCCCACTGTAACAAGCCATTTGACGGCTTTTACTGAATAAGGTAAAGCATTCAGTGACTACTAACAGGTATGTTCCTGTGATAATTCCAAGTCCTGGCACAGAATGGACGAGTTTAAAGCATTGCTCTGTTTGTGGGTCACTATTAATCAGTTCCAACATCAATTTTTCCACTCTTTTGATCCTGGTATGCAGCAGCTTTATCACCTCCAAAGTATCAGCTACTACTTCCGCACCGCCCTGAATAGCCAGGCTGCGGACTTCCCTGGCAGGCACCGCCAGCAGGACTTTGGCTTTTACTAAACGATCCCTATAAGCCAGCAGCATTTTTAAGCGCTGTAAAAGTTGTGCTGGTAACTTATGTGGTTTTAACTCATCGGCATAGCGCCTGGTAAAACGAGCTATACTTAATGCATCCTGCTTATCAGTTTTTCCTCGTTTGACAGACAGTCCGTTGCTGATGGCCGAACCTGCTACCACACTGTATTCAATCCCTTTTTCGGTAAGATAATACCAAAGTGGTTGGCCGTAGATTCCAGTATGTTCCATGCAGATCAGGTACTCGTCTATGGCAGCTTTTGAGGTCAGCCATTGTACCATGCGTCTGAACCCTGTTTTGTTATTATCTACTCTGAGATAGACATTTTGGATATTGTTGCCTACCAGGCATACGTCTAGCCATTGTTTGGAAATATCAATTCCAACAAACAAGTTTTTCATATATGCTTAAATTACTGATGATTAAACGGTTAAATATCCTGACGCCCTTACTGGGTACATGTGCCCCGGCATTCTATTTAGGTTCTTTAACCTGAGAAGCAACTGTGGACTCATGCAACGATTAGGTCAGGAAACCTAGCGACGCTCTTAGTTTACCATAGTTGCCATTTATTTTAAGCAAGTTACGTATTATCATTAATATAATTACAATGTAGTCAGCTTTTAGATTTCTATACAAATCTAAGGGCGACGCCCGGGGCACACATAAATTCCGGGAATTACAAGATTGCCTGTTAAATCCTATTTAAACTTATATTTTTGTGCTCCAAATGATCGTTCCGTGGGCAAAAAATATTATATAATTGATTTCGACAGCACCTTCACACAGGTGGAAGCATTGGATGAACTGGCGCGTATATCCCTGCAGGACCATCCGGAAAGAGAACAGATTTATAAAAAGATTGAAGATCTGACCAACCTGGCCATGGAAGGGAAGCTTTCTTTCAGGGAAAGCCTGGCTGCCAGGGTACAATTACTGGAGGCCAACAAAGACCACCTGAAGTTATTGGTAAAACATCTGAAAAAACTGGTATCCACTTCTTTCTCCCGTAATAAAAATTTTTTCAAACATCATGCTGATGATGTGTTGATCGTTTCCGGTGGGTTTAAAGAATTTATTACACCGGTGGTGTTACCTTTTCATATCAAAAAGGAGAATATTTACGCAAATACTTTTTTGTTTAATGAAGAAGGGAAAATAGTGGGCTATGATGCAGCCAATCCTCTTTCCAACGAAGGCGGTAAAGTGAAACTGCTGCATGAATTGCAGCTCCAGGGTGAAATTCATGGTATCGGCGACGGGTATTCCGATTTCCAGCTGAAGGAATCGGGAATGATCAAGAAATTTTATGCGTTTACAGAAAATATAGAACGCAAGTCGGTTACCGAGAAAGCAGATCATATTACGCCAAGTCTCGATGAATTCCTGTATGTGAATAACCTGCCCTCCGCGATTTCCTATCCCAGGAACCGTATTATTTGCCTGGTAGCAGGAGATGTACCGGAAGCTGCTGTAAAATACCTGAAGAAAGATGGCTTTACGATTAAGCATGCAGGAACAGATGATAAGTTGTTGTCGGCTGCGGGGATATTGTTGTTGGGAGAAGGAGAGAAGATCAGTGCAGAGCAGCTTAAAAAAGCGGTGAAACTAAAAGTGATAGGTTACGCGGGCAACAGCAAAAAGCATATACCGCAGGAGCTTTGCACGGAAATGGGGATTGTGATTTTTGACAATATCCGCAAACCTGAATCCGTGGCAAAAAGAATTGCCAGGTTTATCAACAACGGAGATTCGTTTAAGAGCAGTAACTTTCCCAATATCCAGCTGCCCGAAGTGAAGAATGCGCACCGCTTTATCCACATTCACCGCAACGTTCCGGGCGTAATGGCAAAAGTGAACCAGGTACTGGCAGATCATCGTATCAATATAGTTTCACAGTTCCTTATGACCAACAAAGCGATCGGGTATGTGATCACTGATACCGGTAGTGAGTATGATAAAGGAATATTAAAAGAACTGAAGAAGATTAAAGATACTATCAGCTTCCGTGTATTGTATTGAGCAAGCCGGATAAATATTGAAAGCCGTATCGTTCAGCAGCGATGCGGCTTTTTTCTGGTAGTATTAAATCCTTTGTGTAAATAAATGTAAGTAACTGTATTAGGGGGATAAACCACCCGGGCAGGTGGAGCGAAGCGTAGCGGAGCCTCACTTCGCTCCACCTGCCCGGGGACGGCGGCAAAATGTGCCCCGTTTTTTTTACCTTTAAATACAGTTTTTTATGGACGAACAACAATCACAACTCCCGAAGGACTTTTTCAAACAGTTCAAAAGCAAGGAAGAATTCAATTCTTTTTTCAACAGCCTGTATAAGCAGGGCGTGGAAGAGATGCTCAAAGGTGAACTGGACGAGCATCTGGGCTACGAGAAGCACGCCCCGGAAGGCCGTAATTCCGGCAACAGCCGCAATGGTTCCTACAAGAAGAAGGTCAAAACCGATTCGCTGGGCGATATGGTGCTCAACATTCCCCGGGATCGCAACAGCGAGTTTGAGCCCCAGTTGATCCCTAAGGGCCAGCGCATGAGCGATAAATTGGAAGAAGCCATTATCGGCATGTATAGTCGAGGTATGACCAACTCCGATATCAGTGAGCAGGTAAAGGAGGTCTATGGCGTAGACGTCAGTGAAGGCACCATCACCAATGTTACCAACCGGGTGATCGAGCTAGTCAAGGAATGGCAGAACCGGCCCCTGGAGCCCTTATACTACGTTGTTTGGATGGACGGCATCGTGCTGAAGGTGAAGCAAAACGGTAAGTATATCAACAAGTGTATTTACCTGGTCATCGGCCTTAAAAAGGACGGTCTCAAGGAAGTGCTGGGGATGTGGATGGCAGAGACCGAATCGGCCTCTTTCTGGATGGCGGTTCTAACGGACCTGAAGGCCCGTGGAGTAGAGGATATCCTGATCGCCTGTACGGACAATCTCAAGGGCTTTACAGACGCCATTAGGGGCGTTTTTCCGGACACCGTTACCCAACTGTGTATTGTCCATCAGATCCGCAATAGCTGCAAATATGTGGTCTGGAAGGATCGGAAGGAGTTTTGTGCTGACCTGAAGGAGGTCTATGCCGCTCCCAATAAGGAGGCCGCCGAACATGCCCTGGAAGGCTTTGCCAAAAAGTGGGAACAAAAGTACAAGCATGCTATCCTGTCCTGGCGCAATAACTGGGACAACCTGACCAGCTATTTTGCCTTCCCCCTGGAGATTCGTAAAATCATCTACACAACCAATACTATCGAAAATGTGAACCGGGGGATTCGGAAGTATGTCAAAACCAAGGTTCAGTTTACCGATGATATGGCTGCCCAGAAGGCGGTCTACCTGGCCCTGATGAATATTCAAAAAAAGTGGAATGCGCCCTTGCACAATTGGGGGTTCTTACTACATCAATTTGTTACTATCTTTGAAAACAGATGCCGCGTCTAATGCCAGTTACTTCTGATTTACACAAACTATTTTATACTCTCTTTTTTCTGGCTCTTTGCCAACGCCCGAGTTGGGGTTTATAATAAAACCAAATGTCTCATTTATACCAATTGTGCTTTTAAACTAAGGTCCATACTTACGGCATGGTTTATTATTGCACCTACCGATATATAATCTACTCCTGTGGCTGCATAGTCTGCTACTGTATTCAAATTTATGCCGCCCGATGCTTCTGTTTCATATTTACCATCTATCAATTGTACTGCCTTGGTTAATGTGGGCAGGTCGTAATTATCCAGCATGATGCGGTGTATATTGCCCACACTCAATACGCGTTTTACATCATCAAGGTTGCGGGTTTCTATTTCTATTTTCAAATCCAGATTATTTGTTTGCAGATAGGCCACCGTTTTTTTAATAGCTTTTTCAATGCCGCCGCAAAAATCTATATGGTTGTCTTTGAGCATCACCATATCATAAAGGCCCATACGGAGGTTGACGCCGCCGCCTATGCGCACTGCTTCTTTTTCATACACACGAAACAATGGGGTGGTTTTGCGTGTATCCAATATTTTGGTTTTATAGTTCTTTATTTTTTCTACATACTGATTGGTAAGGGTAGCAATACCGCTCATGCGTTGCATACAATTAATACCAGCCTTTCTGCCATTAGTATGGTATGTACATCGGCAGCTACTTCAAAAGCTATCTCACCATTCTGTACGTGGTCGCCATCTTTTTTGTATAAGGTAAATGTTGCGCCGGGTTGCAGGTAATGGAATATTTCCTGTGCCAATGTAATGCCGGCCAGTATGCCACCTTCTTTTATCTTTAGTACGGCTTTCCCTTTTGCCGCCTTATCTATAGCGGCTAGTGTAGAGTGGTCGCCGTTACCAATATCCTCTTTAAGAGCTGCTGCAATAAACATCGTATTATCCATATACGCACAATATGAGTGCAAATATAATAAATGCCTTTTTTCTGCCTTCTTCCACCAATATTGTAATACTTCCGGATTTTCCGCATTGCGCAAACCATTTTCCCGAATCCATAACCTTGCTTTTATACCAGCAGCTAATTTTGCGCCTGATTTTTAAAATGATTCAACTAACCTATATGCGTTTACTTATCAACCGGACTGCGGTACTTTTATGCTTTTTTTGTACTGTATGTTTTTCCGTTAATGCGCTGGCTGTTGCTGAGCCCTTATCTGCTATCAGGGGACTGGTAGTTACATCAGATGGAGCGCCCGCAGCTTATGTAGCAGTGCAGATCAAAGAAAAGAACAGGGGAACTCTTACCAATGAGAAAGGTGAATTTGTATTCAGGAAGCTGATGCCCGGAAAATATACCTTGCAGGTGATGCTGATCGGTTATAAAACAATGTCGAAGGAAATTGTTGTGGAAGAAGACCAGATTGCGCAGGTAAGATTACAGCTGGAAGCGTCTGACAAGCAACTGAAAGAAGTAATTGTAAGCGGTGCCAGGAACAGGTATAAGAATGATAGCCTTTCCGGCTCATTGCGATTGAGAACTCCCATTCTTGAAGTGCCGCAAAATATCCAGGTAGTATCTGCGAATGTAATGGCTGATCAGCAGGCGTTTGACCTGGTAGATGGTATTACGCGCAATGTAAGCGGCGCTACGCGCGTAGGCCATTGGGATAACCAGTATGCCAACATCCGGATGCGTGGTTCCAAGATCCCGGCTTTCCGTAATGGTATGAATATAGAGGCCAGCTGGGGACCAACAGCAGAAGATGCCGCTATGATTGACCGCATTGAATTTGTAAAAGGACCTGCAGGTTTTATGCTGGCAGGGGGCGAGCCCGGTGGTTTTTATAACGTGGTAACAAAAAAGCCAACCGGTATCACCAAAGGAGCAGTTAACATCAGTATGGGAAGTTTCAGCACTTATCGCGCCGCCTTGGATTTTGATGGTAAACTGAGCAAGGATGGTAAGCTGCTGTACAGATTGAACCTGGCAGGGCAGCAAAAAGATTATTATACCAGGTACAATTATAACAATCGTTACCTGTTTGCGCCGGTATTGAAATACCTGGTAGATGACCGTACGTCCGTTACACTGGAATATACTTACCAGGGAGCCACCTACCTGGCTAATGGCAACTATGTTTTTTCTAAAAATAAATTATTGGATGAAAAGATTTCCAATGATTTCTTTTATGGAGATCCTTCCTTTACCCCGGGCAAACTGAAAGATCATAGCGTATACCTGTACTTCGATCATAAGTTTAACGACAATTGGGAGGCGCATGCGCAGGTGGCATATTTTAATTTCAGTATGGTGGCTAACAGCGTGTGGGCCGACAGCGTAGCGGTAAACGGGGATATGCGCAGGGCATACAGCATTGCTGACGAAGCAGGACAAAACCGTTTTGCACAGGCTTCCATTTCGGGGGAGGAATACACCGGAACGGTGCGGCACAGGATATTGGCTGGTGTGGATATGGGCAACAAAAAATTCTGGGGGGATTTCAGGCAGCTGACTTCTGATCTTAAAATGGGTGGAGGAAAAATGTTCAATGTGTATAACCCCGAATACAGCATTCCATTTGCATCGTTCCCGGTAACAGATCGCACCCAGCCTTTGGCTATAAGGGCGGGGGCCGGTGGATATGTTACATCTGTAAATTACACCTCCGCCTATGCGCAGGATGAGTTGGGCTTTTTCAATAACCGCCTGCGTTTATCGCTGGCAGGGCGTTTCACTTATGCTGAGACAGTTGGAAAAACCAAGGCGCTGGCTATTAAGGATAATGTATTTACGCCACGGGTTGGCCTGAGCTATTCGATAGATAAGTCCACTACCATTTATGGTTTGTTTGACCAGTCGTTTGTGCCGGTGGCTGGTGCTGACTCGAACCAGAACGCATTTAAGCCCATTAAAGGCATAGATGTGGAAGCGGGAGTGAAGAAGGAATGGTTTGATGGTAAATGGGTGGCATCGGCTACTGTATACCGCATTGCCCGCCAGAACGCTGTGGTGAACCTGGATATAAAGGACAGTCGCGGCGCTAACGTACAGGAGCAGCTGGGAGAAACACTTACCAAAGGTGTGGAAATAGATATTAACGGGGAAATATTACCGGGGTTGAATGCAACTTTGAACTATGCTTACACCGATTCAAAAATCTCCAAAGAAGCGCCAACAGCCATTACAAAAACGGTGGGAAATATTACGCCGAATACCGCCACGCATATTACCAATGCCTGGCTGAATTATCGCATTGGTAAAGGGTTTTTAAATGGATTTGGTGTAACGGGAGGCATCCAGTGGATGGCAGACAGGTATGTGGGGAGCGCTACGAGAGTGTTTAGTATTCCTAACTATTTCCGTACAGATGCCGGATTGAGCTATGTGAAAGGGAAATACAATGTATCCCTGCTGGTCAATAACCTGCTGGATAACCAGCGGTTGCTTACAGCCGCTTCTATTCCTACTACTGCCAGCGGCTTTTATAATTACATTGTGGAAGCGCGGCGCAATTTCAGGATGACGATCGGGTACCGTTTTTAGTATCCATCTTCCTAAAATAAAAAAGGAAAAAGGTGCACAGTTACCCGTGCGCCTTTTTCTTTTACAGGGAGGAAGTCGCAAATGGCCCTGTATAATGTCGCGTTAATACCTTCCGGGAATGCAGGGATTGTGGTAATTTTCAGTAAGAATTAAGCGATATGAAAACAGTAAGCACTATTGATCAGTACATAGCAGATTTTCCCCGGGAAATACAGGTGTTGCTGCAGCAAATGAGAGCAGCTATCAAGGCAATTGTACCTGAAGCGGGTGAGAAAATAAGTTACGGTATTCCAACATTTACATTGAACGGTAACCTGGTGCATTTTGGGGGCTATAAGCAACACATCGGGTTTTATCCGGGGGCTTCCGGTATTAAAGCATTTGAAAAAGAACTTTCTGTTTATAAGAATTCCAAAGGCGCTGTGCAGTTTCCGTTGGACAAACCGCTGCCCATTGCATTAATCAATAAAATAGTAAAGTTCAGGGTGAAGGAGAGCATGGCCAAAAATGCTGCCAGGCATACCGCCGCTCCCGGGGATCTTTTTGCTTCCCTACCGGCGCCGGCACGCCGTGCATTGGAAAGTAAAGGGATCAGGACTGTGCAGCAGCTTTCCAGGTTCAGCGAGACGGAAATACTGGCGCTTCATGGTATGGGTAAAAGCTCCGTGCCTAAATTGCAGCATGCGCTGGAAGAGAAGGGATTATCGTTTAAAGGGGGGAAGTAATTATTGGAGGAAACTGCTGAGCTCTTCCACTGTTTGCCGGGCGGTTCGTCCTACGCCTATCAGGGTAGCGGAGGCGAAGCCGGTCCACGAGCCGTAACCGGTTAACCAAAGGCCGTTGATACCTGTTGCTTTGGTGTTGTTTGTTTTAATCCTGCCATCTGGTTGTATTATTCCAAGTGGGGCCAGGTGTGAGAGGGCGGGCCGGAACCCTGTACAGAAGATAATTGCATCTGCCGCTTCCTGTTGGCCATTGGCCCACGCTATCCCATCTTTGTAAAAGTGATCGAATGCCGGGAGGAAATGTGCATACACACCTCTTTCTTTTGCTTCTTTTACAGAAGGCACCATTACAATATGCCCAAGTGAAGGTGGTTGATAATCCCTGCCCTGTTGTTTTGCTTCGTATTGCCGGGTAGCTGCGTCAAAAAGATATTTTCCGTCTATATCGTCCGGTAAAAATCTGGGTGGCTGTAGTGTGATCCAAAGGGTTGCAGCTACTTTCGAAACTTCTGCAAGGATCTGGGCGCCTGAGTTACCTTCTCCTACAATGGCCACGCGTTTCCCCGCGAATATTTCGGGTTCTCTGTATTGCGATGAATGAATCAGTGTTCCATTAAAAATGCCTGTGCCGGGAATATGAGGAATGAAGGGGTTGCTGAAAGTGCCGGTAGCGCTCACTACAGCCTTTGCATAGTAGTAGCCGGCGGTAGTGGTTAGTATAAATGTATCCTCCCGTTTATCCACTGCCGTTACTGTTACGGGCCTTTCTACCGGGAATTTGTATCGTGATTCGTAAGCGGTTAGGTAGGCGATGGTTTCTGCACGGCTGGGGTAATGATGCTGGCCTCCTGGCATAATAACACCGGGGAGTGAGCTCCATTGCGCCGGTGAGAACAGTGAAAGGGATTTCCAGGCATGCTGCCAGCTTCCTGCCGGAAGGGTAGCCGCATCGAGCAGGATATATTTCAATGTGGTTCTCCGGAGATAGTATGCAACAGATAGAGCGCTTTGTCCTCCGCCGATAATGATGACGTCGTATATGGTTGGTCTTTCGTTTGTCATATCCACAAATTACTAAACATCTGCTTATTGCGCATAGCTATCACTGCATACCAGGAAACATCAGGGTATTTATGTTATATCACCTTTTACTTCAGTAAAATTTCATTGTGAGGAGATATTGGAACACCGAAAGAATGCCAGTGGTAAATGTGAGGCCAGAGGATATCACAAAATAACGGAATTGCCGGAATATTTCCATTTTGACTAAATATTAGTCCGCTCAGGCTAAACCGGTATTGCGATTTGTTCCGAATTTTGAGCTATGAAAGCATATTTATTATATGAAGCAGGAGGAGCCGATAAACTGGTTCCCGGCGAAGCACCAAAACCTGCTTTAAAAAGCGGGGAAGTTTTAATCAGGGTAAAGGCTATCGGCATAAACCCGGCAGATGCAATTTATCGTAGTACACCAGCATTTATCACCCATATATTCGGCGAAGAGCGCCCCGTGATCATGGGTTGGGATATATCCGGAGAGGTTGTCGAAAAGTCAGATAACACTGATGGATTTGAGGTTGGTGATGCAGTTTTTGCACTTTTACAAAATGCCCGCGGTTATGCCGAATTTGTGGCGGTCAATGTAGGGTTGTTAGCTCATAAACCAGCGCATATTACTTTCGAAGAAGCTGCTGCTGCACCCATGGCTGGTTTAACAGCATGGCAGCCACTGGTGCATGGGATGAATATCAAAAAGGGTGACAAAATTCTTATTCATGGAGCATCAGGTGGTGTGGGGCACTATGCGGTACAAATAGCCAAATACCTGGGTGCGGAAGTAATTGCAACGTCTTCAGGGAAGAACCGGGATTTTGTTATGGCTCTCGGTGCGGATAAACATATTGATTATCAAACAGAAAATTTCCGGGAAGTAATTAAAGAGGTCGATTTTGTTTTTGATACTGTGGGAGGAGAAACATTGGAACATTCTATTGATATAGCTAAGCCGGGTGGCACCATTATTTCAATTGTGGCGCTTACACAGGAAGATATAATGTTCAAAGCGAAAGAAAAAGGCGTAAATTTATCTTTAAGAGCGTTGCAATTTAACGGGGATGATCTCAGGGCATTCGCGGGTTTAATGTCTAAAGGCATAATAAAGTCTTTCATCGACAGAATTTATCCTTTTACTGCTATCGCTGAAGCGCACACCCAGGTAGAAACCCGCCGTACCGCAGGGAAAATCGTACTTACAGTTTAACAGAATGATTCATCAGATAAAAACAATCGGGCAATTTTATAAGTTAAGAAATTTACCTCAACCGGAGCATCCTCTGATTAGTGTTATCGATATTGCTACTGCCCCTATATATAACCAGATAGAATCGGGAAATGTAGTCTTCGGATTTTATGTGATATCATTAAAAAAAGGCAGTACAGCAGAGACAAAATATGGCCGGCTACCCGAAGATTTTAACGCGGGCGTTTTAGGCTTCCGGGCACCCGGGCAGGTAGTAAAGGTAACACCCAACAAAGCTGTAAGTGCTATTGCATCAGGATGGATGCTTTGCATTCACCCGGATTTCTTATGGCATACGCCGCTTGCCAGGAAAATTAAGGCCTATGATTTCTTTTACTATGATTTCAATGAAGCGCTGTTTTTATCTGAAGAAGAACAAACTACGATCAATACAATTGTTGCAAATATTGCTCACGAGTTTCAAAAAGCCAGGGATATATTTAGTGAAAAGATTGCGATTGCTTTAATTGATGCATTGCTGGCATATATTGAACGGTTCTATCAGCGGCAATTTAATACCAACAAGGTTGCCAGTCATAAATTACTTGACAAATTAGATGATTTACTGAACAGATATTTTGATAGCGAAAAGTTATCCAAACCAGGTTTGCCAACTGTTGCAGCGGTGGCTGAAGCATTACATATTTCTCCACACTATCTGAGCGCAATGTTAAGATCAATCACCGGGAAGAATACCCAACAACATATCCATGAAAAACTCATTGTCAAAGCCAAAGAGCTGTTATCCACTACCGATTTGTCAGTTAGTGAGATCGCTTACGCTTTAGGCTTCGAACATTTGCAATCGTTCAGCAAATTGTTTAAAACAAAAACCAATCAATCACCGTTGGAGTTCAGACAATCCTTTAATTAGTATGAACCCGCAGCTAATTATTTGCTATACAAGAGAAACGGAATTACAGCGGAACGGTATATAGGTAAGCAGGAGAGGACGGAACAAGTTATAAGTAATAACTGACGGCGATAGTGTAATCGTACATTACCTTCGCCAGTAGACTAAGAATTTATGCCTTCAATGCGGAGCAAGTTGAAAAGTTGGGGGATGTCCATAAATTTTAAGCATAGAGTTTAGTTAATCTATAGAGAAAGAATTCTACATCCCGCACCCCTCGTAGTGCATTTCTAAAGGCCTTTACTTTTGCATTGAATGATTCTGCCGCCGCATTGGTGGCTCTGTTGTTGAAGAAGTTGAGGATACCCAGATAATGAGTTCTGATAGTCCTGGCAACGGTCTTGAAGGATAAAATCCCCGCTTCCTCCACGTCATTATACCACAAAGCCAGCTTCTTAAATGCTTCTTCTTTACACTTACAATGTCTGTAAACCTCACCGAGTCGCAGGGATAGCTGGTAGGATTTATGAATAAGGGGGTAATGACTAAATAAAAGTTCCGCTCTCTGCTGCTGCTCTCTGGTCCATAGTCTGGGATGCTTAAATAGCAAGTATCGGCTTCTGGCCAGCAGCTGTTTAGCTGTATCGCCGTTAGCGAGCCTGACTGGCTCATACTTCATTGCGGCTCGTTTTGCCTGCTCGTATTCCAGATTCTCCTGTTCCAGGGCTTCCCAGCGATGCTTTATTCTGATTTCCTGTACCGCATCAAAAGCCAGGTGTTGCACATGGAAGCGATCTATCACCCGATGGGCGTTAGGGAAACAGGCTTTAACAGCGCTATTAAGGCTACCAGACATATCGATGGTAACTTCCTGTACCATCCTACGCAGGCGCTTAGGGATTTTAAACAGTATTTCTTTCAGAAATTCAGACTGAGTGCCCTTGATCATAGCCACTATTGAGCCTTTGCGCCCTTTGGCCAGCTTATTAGTGACAATTGTATACAGTTCTCCACTGGAAAAGGCTGTCTCGTCTATACTTAAAGCGGCACCAATGTTTTGTTCAAAAAGCATCCATTCAGTAGCATGTTCTTTCTGCTCCCAACTGGAAAAATCACTTAAATGATGTTTGTATTGTTGCCCGAGTTGTTTACCGTCAACATTGTAAAGATGGCCAAGTTGAACGGGGCTGATGGGGTGATTATCTAAGTAGTCCTTTTAAAAAATAACCGAATTCCAATGTCATTCGCGTTCCTTTTTTCACTATTTCCCAATCTCTTGTTACTGTTTCTCCGGTGGCTACAACCTCCCACCGACGCCGCTTTACATATAAAGTAACCTTCTTTCTGCGGATAGGAAAATCCTGAACAGCAACGGGAGGAAGAAAGTCTTTGGCGTGAAGTTTTTTATGCTGATGCTCAGCTGGAACAATATTCTTTTCTTCTAAATAAATACTTATTTCAGTCTCACTTTGACAAGCATCAGTTATCTCGAAATAATATAAAATCCCTTCTGGTAGCAGGGCCTCGATCAGAAGGCTAAAATTCTTATCCACGGCTATTAATCTTAATTGGGTGCAAAAAAACTATTTTTTTACATATCCCCCAACTTTTCAACTTGATCCGTTTTGCGCCAAAGGTCACCTGTCAATACCCCCGAAAATGCAAAAGGGACAAATCATCCGTCTGATGATTTGTCCCTTTTCGCGGACCGGACGGGACTCGAACCCGCGACCTCCGCCGTGACAGGGCGGCATTCTAACCAACTGAACTACCGATCCTTCCTACAGTCAAGCTTTTCAGCCATTCTGTATTCCCCGTTTGGGGTTGCAAATATATAAATAATAAATTCAATTCTCCAAATATTTCTCTCAGGTTCCTTTTTTATACTCCAGTAATGCCAGCCGCCCATAGTGATCTGATATGCGCGTGGTTTCCGGCAAACGGTATTGTGTGCATAGTTTCAGCACAATACCTGTAGCAGTTGACAGGGATATTTTATGACCTGTGGAAACAAATACAGGGTTAATAGCGGTTTGTGTGCGCAGGGCATTGCCTATATGTTCCCCTGCATCCAGCAGTGGAGCAATACTTCCCCTTTCTTCTCCCAGCTGGCTGTATTCACCACATAGCCGTGTTTTACCGCAGCCGATCACGGGTTTGTTAACTGTAACTCCAAAATGACAGGCCATTCCAAAACGGCGCTGATGGGCCAGGCCCTGGCCATCGCAAATAATGAGGTCTGGCTGCAGGGGCAGTTTTTCCCAGGCCTTTAATAACGGGGGCATTTCCCGGAAAGAGAACAACCCTGGTATGTAGGGAAAAGTAACTTCCATACAATGGGTAGCTATGGCCACTACCTGCAGGGTAGCATAATCCAGCAGCACAATGCTGCCTGCAATCAGGTTGGAATCTTTATCGTATTCCACATCGGTGCCGGCAATAATTTTTATGGTATCCGGCAATTCATCTGTGATGATCACCTGCCGGCGTAATTCTTCCTGAATGGCAATAGCTGCATCTTCGGTTAGCATAAACAGGCTTTAAAAACAAACCGGAAGATACCACTTTTGAGGTAAGATGTACACTTATAAATATTCTTTACCGTTTGAAAAAGTAAATTTATATTTGGCTGACGCCAATCAGTCCACATTAAACGATCAATCAAAATACAGTAACAATTTTTTTTACGAATGAATAGTACAAAAGTGGTACTACTTCCTTTTGTCGGGATTTGCTAAATCGATTTTTACTAGAAAAAAGAGCCTGGAATTCGCAACGTTAATATCCACGTAATATTAGACATTTACTTTTGTAGGGACTGTTATATTTCAACTTATGTCTGCGCTTAAGAAAGTATCTTTCCATCATACAACCGGTATGTCCGGTCAGGCTCATTTCGAGGCTTCCGTAGCTGCCTACTGGGATAAGTTACTGGGCATTGCCGTGGCGAAAACAAACCCGCACGACGCATTTGATATTGTACAGGATGTGTTACTTTCATTATGGATGAAATGGGAGGAAGTGCCGAAAGATGAAACACTGGAATTTTACCTGCTCAACGCATTGAAGCTGCGTATCTTTAAATATTACCGTACAAATGGCCGTTACCAGGCACACCTGAAAAAGCTGGAAATATTATTGAATAATACCCTGGAATCACCTGGCGCCATTGCTTCCGATGAGTTGCACGGATTAAAGGAAACCATTATCAATGAAGCCCTGGAAATACTTTCTCCCAGCCAGCGGCAATTATTTATTCTTCGCGTAAACCATCATTATTCTTACCAGAAAATAGCACAGCAACTTGGTATAGACGCAGGATCGGCGCGGGTTTTATACAGCCGTGCCCTCAAACAGGTAAAAGCACATATTAAAGCAAATCCGGCTTTGTCTGCCAGCCTTGTTTCCTCTTTTTTGCTGTTTACAATTTCTTAACCTTAGGGCGAGTTAACATTTTTTGTGTTGCGGGTATTCATTAACAGATGGCAACACAAAAATATCCCAGGGCCGAAGCCCTGTTGAAAAAATTTCATGCGGGAAAATGTACGCCCGAAGAACTGGCACTACTGGACAACTGGTATGACGGTTTAAACAGCGATGCAAACCTGTCAGCCCTGGAATCAAACCTTTACCGGCAACAGTTCCTGGCCAACTTCCATAGTATGCTGCCGGCTACACCTGTGGCCTGGTGGAAAAAACGTTCCATCCAATGGGCAGCTGCAGCCAGTATATTATTACTGGCAGGCGCCGGGTTTATGTGGGCCCGTTATACACAGAAATCATCTGCTCCCCTGGCTGGCTTAAAATCATTCCAGGTAACCAATGAAACCAATGAGATAAAACTGGTGGTATTGCCGGATAGTTCCCGCATCTGGCTGAATACAGCAGCTTCACTTCGGTGGAAGGAAGACTTTAATAAACAGAATCGCAATGTACAACTTACCGGAGAAGGCTTCTTCGAAGTACAGGGCAACCGGAACAAGCCATTCGTTATCCGCACCCGCGATCTTGCTATCCAGGTGCTGGGCACACAATTTAACGTGGAAGCCTATGCCGGCGAAGGACTTACCCGCGTGTCCCTGGTACAGGGTAAAGTAAAAGTACGCACGGGAAAAGACAGTACTGTATTGAAACCCGGCTATGCCGCTGCCTATAATAATGAAGACAAAGCACTAAATATTTCCGCTACGGAAGCAGGAAAAGTGGCTGCCTGGAAAGAAGGCGCCTTCAGCGCTACTGATCTCCCTTTCAAAGATGCCGTAATGCGATTGTGCACACGCAACGGTTATCAGGTGAAATGGGAAAATACACAGGGCATCGAAAAGAATGTATCTGTGCTTTTCAAAAAAGACAGCTTCAGAAAAATGCTGGGAAATCTATGCTACATCAGTCGTAAACAATTCCGTATTTCTGACAGACAGGTGATCATCTATTAAAAAACACGTGAACGCTCCTGAAAAATTCAACACATGAAAATGACATTTACTTCCGCTGATCAGCATACCCGCAGCAGCGGGCCGGCTGTATCCCGCCTGAAAAGATTCCTGCTATTGGGATGTGCCCTGTTGCCAGCTACCTTTGGATACGCCAGGCAGCAAGGGTTGAGCGAAAAAGTGAAACTGGATATTTCCCGCGCCTCCCTCTCCCAGGTGCTGAGCGCCCTTGGGCACCAGAGCAGTTTTACATTTAACTATGTTAAACAGGACTTCGACAAAATTATTGTCAGGGATTACAAGGCAGATAATATTACATTGAACGAAGCCCTCAATATACTCCGTAATAAATCAGGTATAGAGTATAGCGTGAGCGATAAAGCCATCCTGCTGAGGAAGGCGGAAAAAGACCCGGAAGTGCAAACTACCCAGGCAATCACCCGCAAAATCGCCGGCCGTGTAACTGCAGAAAATAATGAGCCTATTCCCGGTGTATCCGTTTGGGTAAAAGGCACCAAAATAAGAACGGTGACCGATGCGGATGGTAAATTTGAAATCACCCTGGAAAACGACAAGGCAATACTCAGCTTCAGCTTTGTGGGCTATGAAACAGTGGAAATGCCGGCCGGTACTTCCAATACGCTGAACCTCACGCTGAAAACGAGCAACAACTCATTGAATGAAGTAGTGGTACTGGGTTATGGTACCGCTAAAAAGGGCGATCTGTCCGCAGCGGTGTCAGTAGTGCCTGATATGAAACAGATCAAGGAACGTCCTGTACTGGATGTGGCCAATATGTTACAGGGTAAGGTACCTGGTATCACGGTTGTAAGTAATGGGGGGCATACCAGTAATGCCAACAGTGTAGTGATCCGTGGGGTAGGATCTCTGAACGATAATGTACTGTATGTGGTAGATGGTGTGCCCGGCGCACCCTATAACCCTGCAGATGTGGAGTCGATCACAGTATTGAAAGATGCGGCTTCCGCCTCCATTTATGGTGCTTTCTCCGGCGCCGCAGGGGTTATCCTCATTACTACCCGCCAGGCCACAAAAGGAGTGCCCAGTGTGCAGTATACCGGTTTTGTAGGCGCCAAACAACCATGGCGCACCTTACAATCGCTTACAGCAGAACAACAGGGTAAAGTATCCGATCTGGCACAAACCAATGCCGGCCTGCCTCCGCTGGAAGGATGGAATCCTGCCAAAAACCCGGATGGCCTGGTAACCCGTACCAACTGGATGGATGAAATTTTCCGCACCGGCCTGATACAACGTCACAATATCAGCGTAAACGCCGGAACAGATAAATTCTCTACCCTCTTCCAGGCCCGTTACGAAAAGGAAGAAGGTACACTGATCAATACCTATAATAAAAATATCTCCCTGAGATTTAATGCGAATTACGAGTTTAACAAGCACGTTAAACTGCGCCAGGATCTCTTCTGGAATAATAATGATAACAGGGATGCGGAAACTGCCAGCGGTTACAGTGGCGTTATCCTCTCTGCCCTGTACATGCCACGCTCTGCTACCCCATACTACAGCGACGGTACCTTTGGAGGCGTAGGACCGAGAGGTTCCCAGTATAACGGTATCTATGGAGATGTGATCAATCCTGTAGCCACCCTGCTGAGAAATCAGCCCTATAACAAAAGAAATGACCTGCAGTCGGTGACCGAGTTAACGGTGTCAGATATTATTCCCGGCCTTACTTACCTCTCCCGCTTTTCTTACCGTCAGCAAAATGCGCTGTGGAAAAACTTTGAGCCTAAAAGAACAGAGCCTGGAAAACCAAATGATCAGAATACATTAACCTATTCTACCGATAAAGGTTATAAATGGATCTGGGAAAATACCCTTAACTATAATAAGATCATTAACCGGCATAACATCGGTGTAATGTTATCCATGACCGGCCAGGAAGAAGCTAACCGCAATTTTTCTGCCGCTGCAAAAGGATTTGAGAACGAGGCCGATTGGGCACAGTTTTTTACCAATGCCACCATCTTTGATCAGAATCAGCCGGCTGATGATGAATGGAAAGACAGAACAGTATCTTATGTAGGAAGGGTATCCTACAGCTGGGCCGACCGCTACTTTGTAACTGCCAGTTACCGTAATGACGTGGCTGGTAGATTGGCGGAGGGGCACAGGTCTATAGGAGTTCCCGGTGTAACTGCCGCATGGAAGATCAGTTCGGAATCTTTTATGGATAATGTAAAGTGGCTGGACCTGCTCAAGATCAGGGGCAGTTGGGGAAGAATCGGTAACCTGGGCTCGATTGGACACTATTACGGTTATGCCAAGCTCACGCCGGATTATACATTTCAGATCGGGGATGGCGCGCCAAGGTCCAATTCCCTTGCAGTAACAAGTGCATTTAATCCATCGCTTTCCTGGGAAACTTCCCAACAATCAGATATCGGTATCGATATCGCCATTCTGAAACAACGCCTGTCAATTACCGCCGATTATTTTGATAAACTTACCTATGACCTGATCCAGCTGCAGCAATCCAACTGGCCTAATACTTTTGGTATAGGCGCACCGCTGATTAACAAAGGGGAAATCAGTAATAAAGGTTTTGAAGTAGCGGTAACCTGGAACGATCATATCGGTATGGTAGGATATAACCTGGGAGCTAATATTGCAACATTAAAGAACAGGGTGAAATCTATAGATGAAGACCCGGCTTCTGTATGGTTGCATGGCGATGCTTTCAGGGGCGTGCTCACACCTTTCCGTTCTAAAGCAGGAGAGCCATTCTATTCTTACTGGCTGATAAAAACCGCCGGCATCTTCCAGTCGGACGATGAAGCAAAAGCCTACCAGAAAGATGGTAAAATGATCCAGCCCAATGCAAAGGCCGGCGACCTGAAATTTGTAGATCAGAATGGAGACGGCGCTATCAATGATGGCGACCGCGTATATATGGGGAACGCATTTCCCAAACTCACTTACGGGTTCACTGCCAGCTTTACCTGGAAAAATTTTGACCTGAGCCTGTTTATGCAGGGCGTAGGCGGTGTAAAACTGTTCAACGCTTTCAAAATGACTACCCTAAGCGGCTCCGAACAGGGATACAACCGCTGGGATAAAATCCTTGATGCCTGGTCTCCGGAAAATAAAGGATCCAGTATTCCCCGCATCTCCGCTAATGATCCCAACAAAAACTTTCAGACCAACTCCGACTGGTACCTGGAAAACGGTAATTACCTGAGATTAAAGAACCTGCTGATCGGCTATACCTTTAAGAAAATGAGCTGGAACCAGGGACTTCGCGTATACTTCAGCGGCGACAACCTGCTCACCTTTACCAAATACACCGGTATGGATCCGGAAGTAGGCGGTGTAGGGCTTGATGGCGGCCAGTTCCCGGTATCACGCGTGTTTTCCCTGGGTGCAAATATTAAATTCTGATCAAACCAAATGCTTTTATGAAAACAACATTCAAACATATATTTCTTGCGGGGTCACTGATGCTGGGGGCAAGTGCCTGTAACAAATGGGTAGATACAAAACCCAACGGTGCGCCTACTACTGCCTATTTCTGGCAGAGCGATAATGATCTGCGGAAGGCTACCAACGACATGTATGTGGCCATGCGTAATGAATCTACCTGGGGCCGCGACCTTTTCTGGGTGCAGGATGCCAGCGACGACCTGATTGTAGGAAGAGCGAAGGCCGATGGTGAAAATATCAAGAACTTCATTCCAAGTGGCCGGGAAGGCTACCTGACAAGCGGCTGGAGCGATCTGTATAAAATGATGAACCGGGCCAACCAGGTGATCCAGAATGTGCCCACTTCAAAAAATACCACGGAAGCTGCCCGCAACCAGGCATTGGGCGAAGCGTATTTTATGCGCGGATTTGCTCATTTCTGGGTAGCCTATCTCTGGGGGCATAAAGACCAGGGTGTGCCTTTCGACGGACCAGAAAACCCGGAATTCGGAAAACGCATTCCGCCACAACTGCCATCTGTAACAGATAACTATGCACAGATCATCAGCGATCTGGAAAAAGCAGCCAGCCTGCTGCCCCTGTTTGAAACATACAGCACCTCCGACCAGGGTCGCGCACATCGCGCCGCAGCCTGGGGATACATGGTAAAAGTATATGCTTACTGGGCACAGTACGACGCTTCCAAATGGGCACTGATCCCCGCTCTCGCAGATAAGATCCGGGACGAAGGGCACCGCGCGCTCATCAAGGGCCAGGCAACCAGCCAGCAGAATTACCGCGCTGTATTCAGCATCGCCAATAACTGGAGCTCAGAATATATGTGGTCTGTAACTTCCGGTGTACAGGGAGGCTCCGAGTTTCCCGGCGTAGTACTGGAAAATACCGGTTGGGCTATCTTCAACGGCTGGGGCTATTTCCAGCCTACAGAAGAACTGTATGACGAATACGAAGCCAATGACCCAAGACGGGAAGTGACCATCCTGAAATTCGGAGATAAATTTACCTTCTTTGGCCTGGTGCGCTCTTACTACTCCACCAACAGCTTATCCGGTTTCCAGATGAATAAGTACATGGAGCCTTATTCCTATGGTAAAGACGGCGTGATCACTACCAACACCAATATTAACCAGAGCCCGGACTATCCAACCACTGCGCTCAATTTACCATTGATGCGTTATGCAGAGATCCTGCTCTTTAAAGCAGAGGCGCTGATCAAGCTGGGCCGGAGCGGCGAAGCTGCCGCGCCGCTGAATGAAGTGCGCAGCCGCGTAGGATTGGCAGGCATAGCAAATCCTACCATGAATGATCTCAAACATGAGCGCCGTGTGGAACTGGCCTGCGAATGGACAGACAGGCTGCAGGATCTGAAACGTTGGGGCGATTATGCGAAGATCAATGCGCCTTTGCATGGCCGCATCCACAGCGATAAGGTAAACCCGGCATCGCCTTACGAAATAAAACAGGTATGGCCTGCACGTAATTTTGATCCGGCTAAGCATATGGCATGGCCGATGAACCCTGATGTAATAGCGCAGAGTAACGGCGTTTACAAACAGGTGCCTGGCTGGAGGAATTAACCGGCAATAGCGAACAATGATACCGGCGGATGGTAAGCGTAAAGATATTTGCATATCTTCATGCTTGCCATTCGCCTCTTTTGTTCATTCCTTATGCTATTGTACTATGCCACGGAATCATTTGTTTACCGCCATTATCTTCTTCTTTGCCACGTTTACAGTTAGTTGCGCGGAACGCAGCCCTGCACAAACAGAACCTGATACCACCGATTCAATACCCGGTACCAGCCGGCCGTTGTTCAGGGATTTTATGGGACTTAACGGTCATGTTACGCTCAAACCTGACCTGTACAAACAGGTATGCAGGTTGTTACGCAGTTATCATAACATCAGCTGGGATGTAAAAGCTCCCGGCGATGCCATCACCATTCCCAACACCATTAATAACATTAACTGGAAACGCGATGTATACGGCCCGTGGAAAGCGGCAGGGTTTGAAACAGATATCTGTATGCAGTTCCTGGGAGTGGGATTAGGTAACCCGGATTATAAAAAGTTATGGGCAGGGCATGAGCAATGGGCATATGATTACGGGAAAGCAATGGCCACCTATTACGGCCCTTCCGGCGCAGAAAAATTATGCACCTCCGTGGAAATTGACAACGAGCCGGGAACGCGTTTTGATCCGGCGCTATTCAAAACCCTCTTCACGAAGATGGCGGAAGGCATACGTGCCGGGGATCCGCTGATGAAGATCGTTACGCCTGCAGTGGCCGTGAAAGCAGATCCTTACTCACAGGGATTGAATGATTTGTATGGAGATAAAAAGATACTGCCTCTTTATGACGTGATCAATATACATACTTATCCTACCATCGAAAAATCGGCCAACAGCGAAAACAGCTGGAACAGGAGTTACCCTGAAGATAATTCCCTGCAATACCTGAAGGTGATTGAAGAGGCAATTGCCTGGCGTAACAGGTATGCAAAAGATAAGGAAGTTTGGGTAACAGAATTTGGTTATGATGCCTGTACACCGGAGGCCATGAAGCACCGGAAAGACTGGGCATTGAAACTAAACTGGCAGGGGGCAAGCGATCTGCAGCAGGCGCAGTACCTGGTGAGGTCTTTCCTGGTATTTGCCACGCTGGACATCAGGCGGGCTTACCTGTATTATTACAATGATGAAGACGAGGCCTCTTTCCACGCTGCTTCGGGGCTTACGCGGAATTTTGTTCCGAAGATGTCGTTCTGGGCGGTAAAGCAATTGTACCATACATTGGGCGATTACCGTTTCCGGCGGGTGGTGAAAAAAGAAGCAGATTCCCTGTACGTGTTTGAGTTTGTGAAAGGAAATGATTCACGGTCGATGGCCTGGGTGGCATGGTCGCCAACCGGCGCCCGGACCCATGAACAGAAAGGGTACCAGCCGCGTGTAGTAAATGCGGAACTGCATGACCTGCCATCATTGCCGGTAAGCGTTACTGCTATGAGCACAACCAGCGAACCTGCAAAAGAGGTGACATGGGAGAAGACGGGAGTTACCAGTATCCGTTTACCGGTTAGTGAAAGCCCTGTTTACATGATGTTCCGGGCCGACAAATAGTTTTTATATTAGCCGGATGAATCAATAGCAAAATAACCCGCCGGTGAGATCACCGGTCTGCCGGGACGTTCCACGGATGCAGACAACCTCGGACAAAGCTTTGCCATGCTGGCAGGAATTGCGCTGGTAGCTATTATTATTCAACGGAGCTTTTTACGTCCGGAAGCAAATGATATTGACCTGGTAAATAATAAATGATAATGATTAAAAAGATAGTAACAGCGTTCCTGGTGATGTGCCTGGGCACTGTATATGCACAACAAAAAGAAGTCCCTGTTTTTGTTTCGGGAGCAGATGGTTATAAATCATTCCGTATTCCCGCTATCATCGCATTGCCGGATGGCGAACTGCTGGCCTTTGCAGAAGGCCGTGTAAATGGTGGTGATGATTTCGGGGATATTGACATAGTGATGAAACGTAGCAAAGACAAAGGCAAAACCTGGTCGCCCATGCAGGTAATAGCAGGAGGCGACAACCTGCAGCTGTCCAACCCCGCACCGGTAGTAGATCTTACCGATCCGGCCTATCCGCAGGGAAGGATCTTTCTTTTTTATAACACCGGTACCCACCGGGAAAAAGATATCATTAAAGGGATAGGAATAAAGCATTGTTATTACATCACTTCCACAGATAGCGGCCGTACCTGGGCGCCGCCAGTGGATATTACGCTGCAGGTGCATCGCCCCAGGCAACCGCAGATAGATACTGCGTTTAATTTTGCGGAAGACTGGCGCTATTACGCCAATACGCCGGGGCATGCCATGCAGTTTTCCGAAGGAACTTTTAAGGGAAGGATCTTTATTGCCGCCAATCATACTGCGGGTAAGGCATTACCGGCTGCGCGGCACTACATAGCGCATGGCTACTATACCGATGATCATGGTAAAACATTTCATTTAGGCAGCAACGTGGATATACCTGGCAGCAATGAATCTATGGCGGTGCAGCTTTCCGGTAACAGGTTGATGATGAACAGCCGCAACCAGGCCGGGGATGTGAAAGAGCGGATCGTATCTATCAGCAGCGATGGCGGCGCCACCTGGGATACTACTTATTTTGATCATCAGCTGCCGGATGCCGTATGCCAGGGCAGTATACTAAACGTAGGCACCTTCAAAGGAAAAAACATCATTGCTTTTTGCAACGCCGCTGATTCACTGGAAAGGAATAACCTTACGCTCCGTATCAGTTTTGATGACGGGCGAACCTGGAAAAAAAGTTATGTGATCTATAGAGGAAATGGTTCAAAGAAAGCCGGTTATGCCTATGCTGCTTATTCTGATATTGTGCAGGTGGGGAAACGGAAAACAGGAGTGCTGTATGAAAAAGATCATTATACTTCCATTGTATTTACAGTGGTGAACTGGAAATAAACCATATTGCGGAGACTGTCGCAAATAGTACGCTATTTTGTCGGATTTGGCCATGCCGGGAATAAAATACTCGTGCTATGTTTGCATTAACAACAACGGTTAACATTTAAATCTTACAAAAATGCAAACAGCTAATAACGCCATCAAGATCACAGTAACTGCAACTATTAACGCACCCGTTGCAAAAGTCTGGGAATTCTGGAATGCACCGGAGCATATTGTAAAATGGAATACTGCTTCCGATGACTGGCACAGTCCGAAATCTGTAAATGACCTGCGCCCGGGCGGTAAGTTTGAAACACGTATGGAAGCAAAAGACGGTAGCTTTGGTTTTGATTTCGGCGGTGTATATGACGAAGTGAAAGAAAACGAGCTCATTGCCTACACCATGGGCGATGGCAGAACTGTAAGGGTTATTTTTTCTGCCGCTGGCAACACTACTACTGTTACAGAAACCTTTGACGCTGAAGATACGCACAGTATCGAAATGCAACAGGGTGGCTGGCAGGCTATCCTGGATAATTTCAAAAAATATACAGAAGCGCTGGCGGGTTAATTTCCCGGCTGTTCCTCGTTCTCCGCAAAATATTCTGCCGCATGGATCAAGCGGTCCATGCGGTTTTTTGTATCTTGACGGTATCATTTAAACAGGTAGCATATGGGACTTATTTTCCTGCAGATCTTACTGGGAATTACGGCAGTCTCCACTGCATTAATAGGGGGACTTTTTTACGCCTATTCCTGTTCCGTGAATCCCGGGCTTGGCCGGTTACCCGATAGCGGTTACCTGCAGGCCATGCAATCCATCAACCGGGCTATTCTCAATCCTGTATTTTTTGCTTCCTTTTTAGGGTCGCTGGTGTTGTTGCCTGTTTGTACATGGGCGTATTTCAGTTATGAGGTATCGCCAGGGAGCTGGTGTTTGCTGGGAGCTACTGTTGTTTATTTCGCGGGTGTTTTTGGGGTGACGATGGGCGGTAACGTGCCGCTCAATAATGCGTTGGACAAAGCGGATCTTACAGTCGCCGGAAATGCTGAACTGGCACGGCACCGGGCTGCTTTTGAACAGCGGTGGAACCGGCTGCATACAGTGCGTACGGTAGCGGCGGTGGTTGCTGTAGGGTTAGTGGTAGCGGGGTGTATAGGATTAAAATGACCGGGTTTTATGTTTGAGGTAAGTTTGTTTCCCATGCACATAATAATAAAACAACGCTCCTCCAAAATATGCCACCACGTCCCAGGTATCCCCGGTATAAACGGACGAAAACTGTGGCATTAGCCATTCAAGAACAACAGACATATAAAAAGCAATGAAAAGTAAGTAGTACAGCGGATAGTTGTAGTGGTTATCATGTACAAGGTACCTGCGGGTAAAGGTGAGGGCAATATGTGCCATAACCGGCACTGCAATGAAATCGGTAAGGTAGCCGTTCAATAGCGGAACAGGCAGGTGTAAATACCTGAAAAAATGGATGATACACCAAAGGGCGCAATAAATAAGAAATAACGGATCAAATAAAGGTTTCATTTTATAACACGAACATAATGGCGCCTCCGAGCAGCAGCGTTACCAGTAATACCATTACAGCAAACAGGTAGAAGCCGCTGTTCTTCAGCAATTTTACGGGTATGGAGTCTGTTGGCTTAACCGGGAGAACACTGCTCCTGAGCCTTTGCCATATAGGTTGATTTTCCTCCTGCTGATCATGCGTTTCCCCATTCATATCATTTGTATTTAGAACAAATGTACTAATTTATTTAGAACATTTGTTCTAAATACTCTTTTTTTAGATCAATTGTTCTAAATTTGGGAATGGATACACGGACAAATATTCTCAAAACAGCATTGGAGCTTTATAACAGCCAGGGTGTGAATGCCATTACCAGCAGGCATATTGCTGCAAAAATGGGGATCAGCCCGGGTAACCTGCATTATCATTTCAGGCAAACAGATGAAATCATAAGCACACTTTATGAATCACTGGCAACTGATTTTGACAGGTTGATGTCGGAACTGGAATCAGTTAGCCCTGCTACCCTGGATACGCTCCGTGATTTTTCCGTCCGGTCGCTGGAGCTGGCATACAAGTACCGGTTTATATTTTTGCATTTTGTGGAGATCACCCTGCGGATACCATCCATCAGGAAAGATTATTATGCCTTAACCCGGCGCCGCACAACGGAGTTCTTTACTATTTTCAGGCAGCTGAAAGCAGACGGGGTGTTTCGGGATGATTTGCCGGAGAGCATCTGGGAGGCGCTGGTAACCCAGATATTTATTGTGGGCGACTTCTGGCTGTCGAATAACGAGTTAACAGGGCGGCTGAGGGGAGGCAATGCCATAAAGCATTACAGTAAAATTATTGCAGGTATGTTTTATCCCTACCTCACCCCGGCCGCGCAACTACGTATAACGGAGTAGCTGCTATTATGATTTAAGAAATTCAATGATCATGGTAGTTACCAAGGCAGGTAATTTGCTCTGCTTATCGGCCGCGCAAACTTCACCTATGTAATCCCCGTGGCCGCCCGGCAGTATGGCCACCTGGGCATGCGGCAATGTACGGCCCAGTAGCAGCGAATGTTCCGGCAGGATCGCATCTGTATAACCACTAATCACGAGCGCCGGCGCCTGTATGCTTTTTATAGCTTCATCGCTGATGTCCTTAAAGTTTTTCATTCTCGCCACATCCCGGCGGAACATGGCTTCAAATCCTTTTGGATCGGGGTTGGCTGCGAGGAAGGCTTCTTTTAACGGAGGAGGTACCTGATCAATAGTTGGGTTATTAAAGCCGTCGAAGAAACCTGGTGGGGTACCATTACGTTTGTAGAGCGCGGAAGCCAGCACCAGTTTATTCACCAGTTTGGGGTGCCGTATGGCAATTTGCAGTGCCGTAGTGCCTCCATTGCTGAAACCCATAATGTTTGCTTTGGCTATATGCAGCTGCGCGAGCAGGGCGGCCACATCATCTGCATCCTGTTCAAAGCTCAATGGCCGGTCTATATCCGCAGTGTGGCCGTGCGCCTGTAACTCTATAGCAATTACCTGCTGGGTTTTTGATAACTCCGGTAAAATGGTACCATATGTAGAAACGATGGTGGACCCACCGCCATGCAGCAATACCAGCGGGGCACCGCTGCCATGGATCTCGTAATACATTTTTAAGCCGTTCACCGTTGCATAGTGGCCTGTTTGCTGCTGTGCATTCATCTGGAAATGTGTTAGTATTAATAAGAGAACAATAATGGAGATACGTTTCATGCGATACTAATTTTGATAATGTAAACCTACATTAAAAGAACAAACCGGGATGGGTGCAAAAATGTCAAATTGAAGGGCTATTACGACAAAACAATAAGCAGCTTTAAGCATGGCTTTTTTCCCAACTTGGCTTATATTGGCGTTATTTAATTGTTTAACCTGATATTCTTATGACTCCCGAAGAATATAAGCAAAGATTTAAAGAAGAAGATCCTGTTGGATGGTTTTCCATAGATGAAGCTCTGGAAAAGGTATATGGTAAAACTGAGCCCCGTCATTATGGGCCGCTTTGCGGGATACATTATATGGCCGGCGGAACAGATCCGATAGATGGCGCCAGCATTTATGATTCTGCCAAACAGGACTTCCACCGTCATATTATCAGTTATGGAATGTCGGAGCTTTACTACGACAGTGAAAAGGCTGGTGGTGAATTCAGTAAATGGGGCTTTGAATTTACTTTCAGGCTGAAGCCGTTTGCCGATGACCAGGCAGACCCTTTATGGGCAGTGCATGTAATGAACAACCTGGCGCGTTACGTATTTAACAGCGGTAAGTGGTTTGAAGAGAATCATTTTATACCTGCAAAAGGCCCCATACGGCTGGATACCCAGACGGAAATTACTGCATTCGCACTGGCGCTTGATCCGGAATTGGGAAGAATAGAAACCCCGCATGGGGAAGTATCCTTCCTGCAATTGGTAGGGATCACTAACAGTGAACTGGAGCAATTAATGCGGAATCCTACCACTACAGAGGTAGCTGCATTGATCAATGATTTAAGGAAAGATAACCCGTTACTGATAACGGATCTCAACAGGAAATCTTAAATGATAAACCGGGTGAAGAGATCCCGTTTTCACCCGGTTTATATCTTACAAAAACTGGCTTAACTGCGCAGCAGAATAGTTGACAGATTTCAACGTTTTATTATCTGACTTCCTGTACACCAGGTAAAGATCATCTACCTTTGTATAATAACATGCTGTATTTTCAGTTTTGCTGTAATGTGCAACGGTGCTTTCCGCTTCTTCGGTCGATTTACAGGCTTTACTCATATTAGACCTGTGCACTTCATTAAAAAGCGCACTGAATTTCTCTCCCAGCCCAAACTCCAGGATAGCGCCGGATAATACGTATTGAAGGTCGCAGAGTGCATCTGCTATTTCCACTATATTTTTTTCCGCAATAGCCGCTTTCAGTTCGTTCAGTTCTTCCTGGATCAGCGATACCCTTAAATCACATCTCTGCGGACTTGGGATAACAGGTGCTTTTTCAATTGGATGCCTGAAGGTGCTGTGAAATTCTGCAACACTGTTTAGCGCTTTTACATCTTCCATGATCAGATAATATTTATGTCCGAATGTAAGGATTATTTGAAAATTATGTATTACGGCAGAAGATGTATGGTTATTGCGCAACGATTAGGTAACTTTCCACGCAAATTGATATAGATCCAATGGACGGCCAGGCACTGATTCTCCGGAATGTAAGCAATTATATCTCCATTACCGGGGAGGAGCAAGCATACTTCCTTTCGCTCCTGCAATCAAGAAATTATCACAGGAAGGAATATCTGCAGCGGGAAGGCAGCAATTGTAATAACTTTACCTTTATCACTACCGGGTGTGTGAAAAGTTATCTCCTGGATCAGAAGGGAGATGAACATATACTTACCATCGCGCCGGCAGACTGGTGGGTGGTTGATTATATGAGCTTCGTTTTTGAACAACCCGGCAACCTGTTTATTGAAGCCATCGACAATACCAGTACACTTATACTTACAAAAGAGAAGCGGGAAGAATTGTTCAGGAAACTTCCTCAGTTTGAACGGTACTTCAGGATCCTTACAGAGAGGGCCTTTGCAGTAAGCCAGCAGCGGGTTACAGATATATTAAGTCTTACAGCAGCTGCGCGTTTTGAAAAGTTTCAGCAACGTTATGCACACATTGCCGCTTCGCTCACGCAGCAACAAATCGCTTCCTTTATCGGCGTAACCCCTGCCTTCTTCAGCCGGATGCTGAAAGCAAAACGCAAATAATTTTCCTGCCATTATTTAACATCCGGATTGACCTAGGTCAACCCGGATCTGTTTCCATGTGCCCACCTTTGTGTAAATTTTTCAGTAAAACAAGAAACAATGGGAAAACAGGCATTACTTATTATTGATGTTCAGAACGATTACTTCATTGGAGGTAAAATGGAATTGGTAAACCCTGAAAATGCTGCAGGAAATATCAATAGGTTATTGGAGAATTGCCGGAAAGAGGGCATACCAGTCGTTTACATTCAGCACATGGCCATCGATCCTTCTGCAGGGTTCCTGGTAGTCGATACGCCAGGCGCCGAGATTCACCAGGCTATAGCCCCTGTAAACGGGGAAAAGGTGATTGTAAAGCAGTATCCCAATAGCTTCCGTGAAACGGCATTGCACGAATACCTGCAGGCGCAGGAAATTACAGACCTGGTCATTACAGGAATGATGACGCATGTATGTGTGGATGCAACCACCCGGGCGGCGAAAGACCTGGGCTATAGCTGCACCGTTATTTCTGATGCCTGTGCCACCAGGGCGCTGGATGTTGAAGGGGAACAGATAACGGCTTCACTGGTGCAGAAAACTGTAATAGGCGCACTGGCATTTTATTACGCGGACATTCAAACTACGGATGAGTTCCTGGGCCGTTGATTACATCCGGGGAATCCGCCCTTTAAGCGGAGCCCCCGGTAGCTGTATCATACTTGTCGGATACTTCTCAGTAGCTTAGGAATCGTCTATGCATAGTACTTCTTATATAGTTTTCATACTGTCTTTATGCACTTCTCATGCTCTTTCAATGCACTTCCAATGCACTACTAATGCACTACTAATGCACTAGGTCTAATGGTTTAGTCCTGGGTCTTGTCCTGAGCTGGTCGCCAGGGGTAATTTTTCGTTTTTTTAACCTGTTATAAAAAAAATCAGGAGAGCCGATTTCCTGTGTGACATAGGGTTGTCACACCCCACCCTTAGCTTTGTAAAAGCAACAATTTATTTACACCTAAAACAGCAAATGAAAATGGAAAAAAGGATCATCGATCCCTGGAAATGGGGGGAAGCAACTAATTCAGCCCAGGCAGTTGAAGTGAAAAACCCAACCGGAACGCTGTACTGTTCAGGACAGGCAGCCATAGATGCCAACGGGGCGCCAAGCGCTGCAGATATGCGTACCCAGCTTATCCAGACAATAGAGAACCTGGAACACCTGATTAAAACCGCAGGTTACGAGTGCAGTGGAATTGTAAGGCTAAATGTTTACACCACTTCCGTTGCAACCTTTTTTACGGAATGCGGAGATGTGTATGCAGGCTTCATTGCCAGATATGGTATCAAACAGGCAACTACCCTGCTGGAGGTGAAGGGGCTTTTTGCAACCTTAACAGTTGAGCTGGAAGCGACTGTTGTAAGATAATCAGCGTAATGTACAGCAGGGACTGATGCTACATCAGTCCCTGTTCTTTTTAATAAACGGTAATTAATACTATTCCGATGGATATTAAAAGGCGGCTGGAACGAATTGTACATATTTTCTTTTTACTGCAATCCAGGTCTGTTGTTACCAATAAGGAACTGCAGGAGCGGTTTCATATCGGGCGCAGAACAGTTTACAGGGATTTAAAAGTGCTGGAACAGGCCGGGGTGCCCGTAATTAATGAATCCGGGCAAGGGTTTTCTATTATTGAGGGATTCAGAGTGCTGCCATCCAGGTTTAGCCAGGAAGAGGTACTAAGTTTAATGGTGGCAGAGAAAGTAATGCAAAAGCATGAAACGGCGTTTGTAAGACAACATTTCGAAACTGCTTTAATTAAGATAAAGGGCTCGTTTCGCGCGCAACAGAAAGATCACCTATCACACCTCGAAAATAAACTGCAGATCAACGAGCCGTTCAGGGAAACTAAGTATCTGCCTGATATCATTGATGTACTGTTAAAAAGTATCCTCAGTAAAAGAGTAGTGGAGATCTCCTACGTAAAGAGTGGCACCAGCCTGAAAGTGGCCCGCACAATTGAGCCTGTTGGCCTGTTTTATGAAAACGGCTCCTGGTATGTGCTTGCCTGGTGCCGGTTAAAATCGGGATACCGGAATTTCCGGTTAGACAGGATCCAGAGGATAATACGCTGCGATGATAACTTTAAACAGGAGCATCCATCTGTTGATGAGTTACGGAAAGCTGATTCACAAAATAATATTACCCCTGTTGTTATAGCTGTTGACCCGGATTATGCACACTTCCTGTATTGGGAACGTCAGAACTATGGGTTTTCGCGGGAAGAAATGCTAAGTAATGAAATAATAATGTATTTTGATTGCAGGCAAAGCCCTGTTTCTTTTGCCAGATGGTTTATGCGCTTCGTTGATGTAGCAAAGATCCTGGAGCCGGCTTATCTTCCTGCCGAAGTTAGGCGCATATTGGAAGCAGGTATGGATAATATAGGGAAGTAATTGAAAATGATTATACCTACTTTTGTTTTTCTTTGTACGATGAATATTCGATATTTAAGATCCGCCATTTAATACTCTCCTGCGAAAATCCATATTTCAGAATTATTCTATTTTACAGTCTAATTGTTAACAGCATAGGATTGAGCAACAATAATTTAAATATGGAACAGGGTGAACGGGAGACGCTGAAACTGGTTGCACTGGGGGATGAGCGGGCATTCAACCGTATTGTCAGGAAATATTCCCAGGTAATCTATCCCTATCTGCTTTACTGGCTTAAATCGCCTCAGCTTGCCGAAGAGGTTGCCCAGGACGTCTTTTTACGTATCTGGAAAAACAGGCAGAAACTTCCCGATGTCAGCAATTTCCCGGGTTATGTGTATGTGGTTACCTGGAACCGCGTTCATTCCCAGTTCGAACGAGGGCTGCTGGAAACAGAAGCCCCTGATGTTGCGCAGGCGGACCAGGCGCTGACCAATCCTCAAACAGCCCTTGAAACCAAAGAGCTCGCAGCAATTATGCGCCGGGCTATTGAATCACTGCCACCCAGGCGCAAGGAAATATTCCTGTTGAGCCGCAACGAACATTTAACCTATGAGGAAATTGCCGCCAGGTTGGGGATTTCGAGGAGCACCGTAAGGGAGCACATGGTGGAGGCATTGGTTTTTCTACGGGCTTATTTAAGGAGAAATGCCGGAGTTATTATCGCCCTGTTATGGGCGTTCATAAACCTGTTGTGAGGAAGTAATTAAATGAGTATAAATTTTTTTTTATTCCGACCCGTCCTACCGGTATTTAAACCGGGTCTTTAGTACTGAATAGAATGACTGAACAGCAACTGACATATTATTTTGAACGATACGCAGAGGGAAACCTGAGTAAAGAGGAGCGTGTTGTTTTCGCTGATTTGCTGAAAGATCCGGCAAACAAGGAAATGGTGCAGCAGATCCTGGATAGGGACTGGCCATTATGGGAACGTAATCAGCTGGATTTTTCGCAGGAAATTGACCGTATAGAACTGGGGGTAGCTGCTATGATCCGGGCGGATCATAGCTTCTCAGATCCTCCTCCTGTCCGCCGGGTACGTTTCCTGGAAAAATGGGGCTGGGCGGCGGCAGTATTGATCCTGCTGGGCGCCGGTACCTACTTCTATATAACATCAAAGAAAGCGGGGCAAGAGGTAGTGAAAGGAAAGGCAGTACCCGGTATTTTACCCGGATCCAATAAGGCGCTGCTTACTTTGTCTGATGGAACTACGATTACACTCGACAGTGCTGCCAGTGGAGCCATTGCCCAACAAGGGAGTTCTTCAATTGTCAAAACAGCCGGTGGTGCAATTATCTACGATGCGAGGGGCGTTTCCCAGGGAGAGGTAATGATGAATACCATGTCTACACCACGTGGTGGGCAATACCGTCTCACACTTCCCGATGGAACAACCGTGTGGCTGAATGCAGCAAGCTCCATTACTTTCCCTGCTTCATTTACAGGAAATAGCCGCAAAGTAAAAGTAACCGGTGAAGTGTATATGGAGGTTGCGAAAAACGTTAAAATGCCTTTTATGGTGGATATTGATGGAAAAGCTACTATTGAAGTGCTGGGAACCGGTTTCAATATTAATTCCTATGCCGATGAGGGTACAATTGCCACAACGCTTGTTGAAGGTAAAGTCAGGGTATGGCCTGGTAATATCACAACCGGTTCTGCATCAGAAGAGGAACAACATATGGCTGTTACGCTAACGCCCGGTCAGCAGGCGTTACTGCCAAACAATACAACCACTGTTAACATTAGTTCCAACGCCAACCTGGAACAGGTGCTGGCATGGAAGAATGGTATTTTCAGTTTTACAGGTAAGTCTTTTCAGTCTGTAATGAAAGATGTTGAAAGATGGTATGATATCCAGGTCCGATATGAAGGAGCTATTCCAACAAGAAAATTAAAAGGAGAAATGGACAGGGGAGTTCAATTAAATGATTTAATCCGTTTCCTGCAGGGGTTCGGCCTGCATGTTGAATTGAAAGACAGGATATTGATGGTAGGAGAAAAGTAAATAAATCCAGGCTCTGAAATATGATATGTTCGTAAAATAGTTTTGCCAGTAAACCAACCAATCAACCAGGACAGCACAATATAAGCATCGCCTCTCGCGATAGGATATTGCATGTCCGCCAATTTCTCCCTTAACAGGGCATTATATATATTCCCTTACTTAAAACAAAAGGCCAATGATGGGGAAACATCATTGGCCGGGCAGTTTAGGTAACATTCAAAGACAAAGTCTGCACAGACCGCCTATTAAGCACCTAAAACAGTTTCAAAGGTATGACAAAAACTGCTTTTTGTGGATGGCCCGCCCGTGGGGGGAGCCGTCCCTTAACCAAAATCGTGTTAGTGATGAAACTAACTTTCTTTTTTCTTACCGCGGCTTTCTTTAATGTGGCTGCCAAAGGGTTCTCTCAAAGTATCACCTTCTCCGGAAAAAATGTAGCGCTCGAAACAATTTTTTCAGCCGTAAAGCAACAAACCGGCTACCTGTTCTTATACCAGGAAACCGATCTGTCCAAAGCCAAACCAGTGACTGTTCAGGCTACCAATGAGCCGCTTTTTCAGTTCCTGGAAAATGTATTCAGGAATCAGCCTTTAAAATACCTGGTTGTAAGTAAAACAATAAGCATCTATCCTGTTGTGCAGCCGGCCGGAAATAACACCACGGCGGCGGCCGTATTTCCTGAACCGCTCCCGGCATTTTCCGTTAACGGCATTATTCTTAACCGCGAAGGAGAGCCGCTTCCTGGCGCCAATGTATTTATAAAGGGTACCAGAAAAGGCACTGCAACAAGGGTCGATGGCTCTTTTACTATCGATGCCAATACAGGCGATGTTTTATTGATAAGCAGGATTGGATACGGAAGTATAGAGTTAAAATTAACCTCTGCCACAAATGCCGTTATAGTTGCTTACCCGGAAAATAAAGCCGGTAGCGGGACGCTGAAAGTCGGTCAATCTGTTTTCTCCGGTTCATCTGGATTTACATTAATACTTCCTCCCTCTGTCTCTAAACTGGATGAAGTGCAGGTGATTGCTTACGGCACCACTACGCAGCGCTTTAATACCGGCAATGTTACCAGTGTGAAAGCAGAAGAGATAGAAAAACAACCGGTAAGTAATGTATTGGAAGCATTACAAGGTAATGTACCGGGGCTCTTCATTACCCGTTCCAGTGGCAGCCCTGGCAGCCAGATGAATATTTCTATCCGGCAGCAGCAAACGATTCCGCTGCCCAATGTCAACAAAAGTATGCCGCTGTTTATTATCGATGGAGTGCCTTTCGTGGAAACACCATTTTCAAGCGCAGGAGCTTCCGGACCGGTAGATCCTATGAACTCCATTAATCCGGCAGATATTGCGGAGATATCCGTACTGAAAGACGCCGATGCCACTGCCATCTATGGCTCCAGGGGCGCCAATGGGGTTATCCTGGTCACCACTAAAAAGGGTAAAACTTCGGAACCACATTTCGATTTCAATATTTATTCAGGGGCAGGTAAAGTAACCAATTATTTACCGATGCTCAATCTTTCTGAATACCTGGCTATGCGCAGAACCGCTTTTGCCAATGATAATGTAACACCTGATTTTTCGAATGCCCCGGATCTCACTGTCTGGGACACTACAACATCCAGGAATTTCCAGAAAGATTATATCGGCAACACCGCCAGGCAAACAGAGGTTACCGGTGCATTTTCAGGCGGAAATCAATATTTGCGCTACCGTTTTTCAAATACTTTCAGGCAGGAATCTACGGTGTTTCCGGGCGACTGGGGATATAAGCGCTACTCATCCCATCTGAGCATTGACAACACTTCGCGTAACGGTAAATTCACACTGGGAGTTTCGGCAATGTACACCAAAGAATCCAACAACCAGGTAGCTACTGATCTTA
The DNA here is from genome assembly GCF_902150045.1 of Chitinophaga polysaccharea. Taxonomy (GTDB): domain Bacteria; phylum Bacteroidota; class Bacteroidia; order Chitinophagales; family Chitinophagaceae; genus Chitinophaga; species Chitinophaga polysaccharea_A. The sequence goes on along the minus strand of NZ_CABFVU010000001.1, from coordinate 1,125,585 downwards.
CACGCGTAACATATATATTGCCACCCAACTATCCTGTACATAACCAGGATGGCAGTTTAAACTGGACCGGCGGATTTACTAATCCTGATTCCTACCTGTTGCAATCGGCCAATTTCAGTTCGAATAACCTGTTGGCGAATGCCAGTTTACGGTATACTATTCTACCAGGATTAGAAGCGAAAGTAAATCTTGGATATAATAAGATAGCACAAACAAACGAAACCTATCTTCCTAAAACCTCTCTTGATCCCAGCAGCAGCTCAGGAGAGTCTGCTGCTACCTATACTTCCGATTACATCGAAAGCTATATAGTAGAGCCGCAACTCACATATAATAAAACATTGGGTGATGGTCAGCTCAGCGTGCTGGCGGGAGGAACCTGGCAGCAATCCAGTTTTGCCGAGCCATATTATGTAAGAGCCACAGGCTTTTCCAACGATAAGCTGATGAGCTCCTGGACAGCCGCTTCCAACATCTCGTACAAGAGCAGCAGCTTCAGGGAATACAAATACGTTTCCGCATTCGGACGTATTAATTACATACTGAAGGACCGTTACATTTTTAATTTAACCGGCCGCAGGGATGGTTCCTCCCGCTTCGGCCCCAACCGCCAGTTCGGTAATTTCGGATCTGTTGGAGGAGCCTGGATATTCAGCAGTGAGGAGTGGACAAAATCAACCCTGCCATGGTTAAGCTATGGTAAGCTCAGGGCCAGTTATGGAACAACCGGTAACGATCAGATCCCGGACTATGGATACCTGGCGTCCTATGGTAATCTTTTTTACCAGTATGGCAGCACCGGCATTTATCCATTGCGGAGCGCCAACCCCGATTTTGGATGGGAGTCCAACCGCAAACTGGATATTGGCCTGGAAACCGGGTTCCTGGATGATCAGCTCTTCTTCTCCGCTTCCTGGTTCTCCAGCCGTACGGATAACCAGTTGGTCATTTCGCCGTTATCTTCCCAATCAGGATTTTCTTCCTTTACCGGGAATATGCCGGCGCTGCTGCAAAGCTCAGGATGGGAGTTTGAACTGAAAACAAAAAATATCAGCCGCAAGGGATTCTCCTGGAACAGTTCTTTTAATATTACCATCCCCCGCAATAAGCTCATCTCTTTCCCTGGTTTAAAAACAACCGCTTATGCCTATGTTTATATAGAGGGACAGCCTATCAATAATTTAAACGGCTATCATTATACAGGCCTGAAAGATGGTATCGCTACCATTGAAGATCTCAACAAAGATGGAAAATTTACAACAGGGTTATTACAAACAGCTAACGGAGATTACCAGGTGATAGCTTCCGGTATGCCTGATTTCTATGGCGGTTTCAGCAACTCTTTCAAGCTCGGCAGGTTCCAGCTGGATATCCTGTTACAATTTGTGAAGCAAACCAAATCTTCTGTTCGCTCTTCTGTAGATATGCAGCCCGGGGGATTATCTAACCAGGATAACAGGATTATTTCCGATGGCTTCAGGCCATCCGTACTATCCGGCAGTGAGGCTACTTATGCCTATAAAAATTACTACCTGTTATCGGATGCCGGTTATTCCGATGCCAGTTTTATAAGACTTAAAAACCTGAACCTGTCTTATGAACTGCCATCTTCCTGGACAAAATCAATCAGGTTAAAATCGGCCGGGGTATTTGTGCGGGCGCAAAATTTATTTACCATCACCCGTTACCTGGGATTTGATCCTGAAACCGCCGGGGCCGTGCTGCCGCCGTTAAGGCAGATTGCAGCGGGCATCCATTGCTCACTTTAAACAATAAACAAATGAAAAAACAACTCTTTTTATATACTTGTTGGGTGTTATTGGCCGGATCGATGATGAGCAGTTGTAAGAAGCTGATAGAGATAGGACCGCCCAAAGACCAGCTGGCTTCCAACAGTGTGTTCCTGGATTCCACCACGGCGGAAGCGGCCATGGTGGGCTTATACGCCAATGTGGCTAACCCCAATCCCGGCAACGATATGGGTACTTTAATTACGCTGTTCAATTGTATGTCGGCCGATGAAGCATACGCCTATTCCATGAATTATTATGATGATTTTACCAACAATTCCTTAACGCCCCTGTACTATTATATAGACGGTTTATGGAGCACAATTTATAAAAATGTGTACATCGCCAATTCTGTTATAAGCGGGATGCCCGGATCTCCTTTATCTGAAGCATACAAACAAAGAACGGTAGGAGAAGCTAAGTTTATCCGTGCATTCTGTTATTTCTATTTGGTGAATGAATACGGAGCCGTACCATTAGTATTGTATACCGATGTAAACACTACTACCATGCAACCCCGCGACAACGTGGATGCCGTGTATGATCAGATAGAAAAGGACCTTACAGATGCGCAAAAAGTATTGCCCGCTACATTAGACTATTATGGCGGTAAGCGTATACGCGCTACTACCTGGGCTGCAGAGGCGCTGTTAGCGAGGGTATATCTTTACAGGGGAAAATGGCAGCTGGCCGAAAATATGGCTACTTCCGTGATCAACAATCCCGGGCTGTTTAGTTTGAATGCGGCTGTTGACCAGGTATTCCTGGCCAACAACCAGGAAGGAATCCTTCAGTTTGTAAATGGGATTACCAGTTCATGGATAGCCAACAATTTTGTTCCTTCTGCATTGAGCACAACGCCGAAATTTGTATTAAAGGATGGTCTTCATGAAGATTTTGAACCGGGCGATAAACGCAAAACCAGCTGGGTGGGCTATAAAAATTATGGAGGCATTAACTATCCATATCCTGCGAAATATAAGTATATGGCAGGTGTTGGCCCGGTGGAATATAACCAGGTATTGCGCTTGTCTGAACAATATTTAATCCGTGCCGAAGCCCGGGCGCAACAATCCAATTATACCCAGGCCGCAGCAGATATTAACAGCGTCAGATCAAGAGCGGGTTTGCCGGCTACCAATGCCGCCGATAAGGCTGCGCTGATGACTGCCATTGAACATGAGCGCCGTATTGAGTTTTTCTGTGAATGGGGATATCGCTGGCTGGATCTGAAAAGATGGCCGGGTGTAAGTAATCCTGCTGTGTCTAGGGCGGATGAAGTATTATCCCGTCTTAAAGGAAATCAATGGCAGCCAACGGATGCGCTTTATCCTATTCCGCAATCGGCTATCAATTCCAATGTAAACCTAACCCAGAACAAGGGATACTTTTAGCGTAAACAGCAACCAAACATATTATGCGTTATCTATCATTATTCAGGCAATGCTTGCCTGCCGCCCTGCTCATGACCGGAACGGTTGTGGTACAGGCACAAACCGGTGGCGGCAAACCGTTCACACTAACCGGGCAAATAACTGCTCCGCAATATACCGGTACACTTTATCTTCAGTATGAGCTGAACGACAGGGAAATGGCAACTGATTCCGTGTTGCTGCAAAAGGACGGGCGTTTCGTATTCAATGGCAGGTTAAGCCGGCCGGTATCAGCAAGCGTATATATGCAACCATCAGCTGCTAAATATATTTCCCGGCGTTTTTATTTAGAACCCGGGAAAGTTGAAATGAGGGCAACCGGTTCCCTCGATGCAGCCACGGTAACAGGTAGTCCCAATACAGCTGTGCTGGATGAATTTGTCAGGAATGGAGAAAAGTATGCAGCTGCTTTTACTTCCCTGAGCACACGGGCCTACTACAATCGTGGTATGAAAGATTCCGTACAGGCTATAGATGCGGAAAAAAAACAGGTGGAGATAAAATTTAATGAGGGAGTAGCCAGCATTATCAGGCAGCATCCAAACGCTTATGCATCCTGGGATATGGTGTACAGTTACCGCATAGGCCTGGATCCTGAAACGATCACTCCTTTGTTCGAGGCGCTCAGTGCCCGGTTTAAGAATTCGGAAGAGGGAAAAGCACTGGCAAAGCAGATCAGCAATGTCAGGAAAATAATGGTAGGCTCGCCCGCTCCGGATTTTATACAGGCAGATGTGGCAGGAAATACCATCAAACTATCTTCTTTCCGTGGTAAGTACACACTGGTTGATTTCTGGGCCAGCTGGTGTGGCATCTGCCGCGCAGAAAACCCAAATGTGCTGCGTGCCTATAATGCCTACAAAGATAAAGGCTTCACGGTGCTGGGCGTATCGCTGGATGATTCCCTGCACCGTCGTCAATGGTTACAGGCCATAAAGGATGACAACATGCCCTGGCAGCAGGTATCGGACCTGAAAGGAAGAAATAATGAAGCTGCTGTGCAATACGGTATCAAGGGGATTCCGCAGAATGTGCTCATAGACCCTGATGGTAAAATAATCGCCAAAAATAAACGTAACAGGGACCTGATGAATACGCTGATGAATATTTTTGACCAGGGATACAATATGCGCATGGATGGAAATATAACAGGTGAGAACAGCAGCAGGATCATTTTTAAATATTATAAAGACAATAAATACCAGTATGATACCGTACCTATTCACAACGGTAAATTTACCTGGCTGACTGAAATGCAGGAACCACAAAGGGTCAACGCAATCATCTTTCCCCAAAACGAGCAGTTTAGCTTTTTCTCCGATATTGGTTACCTGCAATTATCAGCTAACGTAGATTCATTACCCAACTTCAGTTTGGATGGCTCTGATATGCAGTATGAAGCTAACCGCTTCTATGTTACTACAAGGGAACTTAGCCAGGAGCAAAAGGAACTGCTGCAGCAACTCACTGATGCGCCACAGGAGGAAAAACCAAAAGTCGGAGAGCGGATCCTCACGCTGGCAAGAAGCCGGTACATGGAACATGTTGAGCAATATGTAAAGGCACATCCCAACAGTTTATTTTCATTACAACTGGTAAAAGATATGGCAGAAGATATTTCCGGCCCCAAATACAACATCGTTTATCCGCTTTATACATTGTTGCCGGAAGTAATCCGTGGAACGCCTTCAGGCAGACGAGTAGCTGAGATGTTGCCTGTGATGAAAAGAAGTGCAGAAGGAACCATGATTGCGGATTTATCCCAGGCTGATTCCAGCGGACATGAAGTTTCTCTTGCCGGCTTTAAAGGAAAGTATGTGCTGATAGATTTCTGGGCGAGCTGGTGTGGTCCCTGCCGTGCGGAGAATCCTAATTTGCTGAAAGCATATAATACCTTCAGGTCCCGGGATTTTACAATAATAGGCATCTCTCTCGACAGCGATGCCAGCAAATGGAAGAAAGCCATTAAAGAAGACAATCTGCCGTGGACACAATTGTCTGATCTGAAAGGCCGCGAAAATGCTATTGCACAATATTATAACGTACGTGGCATTCCCTGGAATATCCTGGTTGACCGCGACGGGAAAATTGTAGCTAAAGATTTAAGAGGCTTTGCCCTGGAGAAGAAATTGCAGGAGTTGATAAAATAATTTATTGTCCCAAAAGCGCGCCTGCCCGGGTCATACCCGGGCAGGCGCGCTTTTTAAAATATCACTATTTAAACAGGTGAACGGTAACACCTATTTCATAGGTACCGTCAACATAGGTTTTAATGCCTCCTGTTTGTGTGGTATACATCGCCTGTATGCCTACCATTTTCATAATATTCACACCAATACCTCCCGTAATACTTTTCGTGGTATGATACATGGTCATAACGTTGGCCACATCATTAAGAAAAGAAACGTTCACACCGGCATCAAGAATGTTATCAAAACCACGTACTCCACGGTAACAGATCTTAGGCTCAATGGAAGTGACGGCTTCATTTACTGTAAACTTGTACGAAGCTGCTGTAAAGAATATGCCGCCACCGTCTGCTTCTTTGTCGTCACCGGTAAACAGGCTTCTTACATTGGGCAGAGAGGCTTGTATGTTCAGCTTCTTATTCATATAGGCCATACCGTATTCAGCTTCGAAGTAATCATCCCGGCGGTTGAACGCGCCTACGGAGGGGTCGTTCGGGTCGCCATTCAGGTTCTTATAATCGATGCGTTGCACATTCCATACCATGGACAGGCCGAAGTGCAGTTGCTGGTCCTGGTTGCCCAGTGGCAGGTGATAGGCGTAGGTGAGGCCAATGCGTGTTCTGTTGATCAAACCCGCTATATCATTGAAAATATGTAAGCCTGCGCCCACCCTGTTGCCTACAGCATAGTCGGCGGAGAAGAACTTGGTAACCGGAGCGCCCTCGATGCCATTCCACTGGTTACGGTAGGCTGCATTCAGGTGCAACCCTTCTTCGGCACCAGCCATAGCAGGATTAGCCAGGTACTGATTCTGGAAGTACTGGGTGGCGGATGGCTCCAGTAAAGCCTTTGCATTACTGAGCGACTGGCCGCTGACCTGGCTGTTAATGCCGGCAGCCAATAAAAGGCCACCGGCAATGAGCGAACGTATATTGAGTTTATGGCTCATAATAGATAGTTGTTACTGAATTAATTTCTGTCTCTGATGATCGTGATATAACCTTTTGCTGTTTTCGCTCCACCGTCAATCGTTAAGATGTAGTAGTAAGTACCTTCTGCCAATGGGCTGCCATTCATAGTACCATCCCAGTCATTGCTGTAATTCCTGCGTGTGTATACAAGACGGCCTGTGCGGTCGAAGATCTTCACTTCATTATTCGGATAGCTATCCAGGTTCCGGATCACCCATCTATCATTCTTACCGTCTCCATTTGGTGTAAGGAGGTTTACTGCGTCTACCTTGAAGTCTGTCATTACCGTAACTGTGAAGTCGGCGGTATTGCTACAGCCTGCACTATTGCTTGCAGTAACACGATAAGTAGTGTTCTGCATTGGTCTTACTTTCAGAACAGCGCTTTGCCGGTCACTGATGATACCATCGGCATTATCCCACTGGTAACTGTTGCCGCCTGTTGCGCTGAGCTGTACAATATCTCCTTTGGAGATATTGCTGCCTTTATCGCTGCTGATGGTGATAGCTCCCAGCGTAGCCACTTCCATATTGAAGGAGCGGCGTAGAGTATCTGTACCGCCATTTGCCGTACCACCATTATCCCTGATAGTAACAGTTATGGAAGATATACCGGTAGCGTTACCTTTCAGCTGGTAAGTGATAAGACCTGCTGCGCTTATGCTCAGCTTATCGAAATTGGCAGCTTTGTTGGTGAAGATGCTAAAGCTATAGGTCTGTCCCGCTTCTACTGCAGAGGCGCCATTCAGTTGGATCGTGTGTTCCCGGCCGTCGGGGCAAATCGTTACATCGTTTATTGCAGCGAGGGTTGGCGCCTGGTTCACTGCTTTCACCTGTATAGTTACCGGTACAGCAGCACTGGTGTTCAATCCATCACTAACGGTAATAGCCAGGGTAACAGTGGTATTCACCCTGCTGTTCAGTTTTACCTGGTCTTTTACCAGGATGTTGCCATTGGCATCTATTGAGAAAGCGCCGTTGGAGTCATCAGCAGTGATGATCCAGTTCTGCAGGCTGCCTGCTGTTTCAGTAGCGGTCACTTTACCGGCCAGTGTGCCTGGTGCGCTTCTTTCCAGTATACTGAAGGCCAGTCCGCTGGTGATAATTGGTGCCGTGGCATCATAAGTCGCCGTAAGTGTGTTAGACGCTGTGTTGCCATTGGCTCCTGCGTTCTGTGCCTTATCAGCAGGAAGCTGAACTGTAACAATGCCGTCGGACGCAGGTATTATTGTTACTGTGTAAGTGATATTGTCTGTTGTTTGCAGGTTACCGGCCGTACCGTTAGTCACGGTGAAATCGCCTGCTGCCAGGCCGGTTACAGCTTCATTGAAAGCAACAGTCACTATAAACGGAGCATTCACACGCGTAGCGACAGCAGCAGATAATTGTACGGATGGAGATCCTGTTTGAATAAATACGCCGGAAGTATTGCCAACATTGTTCAGTGTTAACACCGCATTGTTGCCGGCAACATCTTTTATTACGGCGCCGTTCAATGTCAGCGTGCCCAACGCGATACCATCCGGATCCATATCCCCTGGTTGTACGGTGTAGCTGAATACCAGCCTGTTTGCCGTAGCGGTAGTGCAGGCCGCTTTAACCGTACCGGAGTTAAGGATAATATTAAGATAAGGAGCGCCGCTTGTATTAAGCTGGATGTTTTCACTGAAGGATACGGTAAAGTTCATTACATCACCGGCTTTATAATAACCGTTTGCCGGTACGGTTACTGCATTTACTATAGGCGCGGTATTGTCATAAGTAAAGTTGAGCCTGTTGGAAACTGTATTGCCATTGCCGCCGGTATTTACTGCCGCATTGGCGGGAAGCAATATGCTTACTGCACCATCTGCAGCTGGTGTTACCGTGAAGGTATAAGTGATGTTGTCTGTTGTTTGCAGGTTACCGGCCGTACCGTTTGTTATAGCGAAATCTCCTGCTGTAAGGCCTGTTATAGATTCACTGAACGCTGCTGTTACTGTGAATGGCGTATTCAGCAATGCATTGGCAGCGGAAGACAGTATTACAGTGGGATTGCTGGTGCTCACTCTTACATTGGCAGTATTCCCTATATTATTCAGTGTTGGCACCGCATCGTTGGTAGCAAGGTCCTTTATAGTGGAACCGTTAAGCGCCAATGAATTAACAGTGATACCATCCATATCATTGTCGCCGTTCTGTACGGTATAGCTGAAGTTCATTGCATTTGCACCGTTAGTACCGGTGTAAGCTGCATTGACCGTTGCCGATCCGATCGTGATACCCAGTGCTGGAGTGCCGCCAGTGGTATTAACGAGGATATCTTCGTCAAAGTTAACTGTAAAGCTCAGTATGGTACCTGCATTGTAGTACCCGTTTCCAGGAACCGCTACAGATGTAACCTTAGGGGCGATGCCATCATAAGTATTGGTTAATGTGTTGGAAGCCGCATTGCCATTGCTGCCTGTATTTATAGCTGCATCCGCCGGTACGCTGATGCTTACATTACCGCTGGAGGCAGGCGTAACCAGCATGGTGTAGGTGATATTGTCTGCGGTTTGCAGGTTACTTACCGTTGCATTCACCGCTGTAATACCGGCAGCAGTGAAGCCCGTTACCACCTCGCTGAAGGCGGCAGTTACCGTGTAAGGACCATTCACTATGGCTGGTGCTGCGGTAGACAATGTTACCGTTGGATGCTGCGTATTAACAAATATGCCTGTGGTATTGCCTGTATTATTTAATGCCAGGTTTGCATTGTTATTGGCGGCGTCATGAATGGTACTGCCATTTAGCAACAGGGAGCTTACTGCAATTCCATCCATATCCATATCTCCATTCACTACAGTATATCTGAAGTTCAACGCATCTGTACCGGAAGTGCCGGTATAAGTAGCATTTACCGTTGATGAACCAATGATAAGGCCCAGCTGGGGAGTACCGCCGCTTGTATTCAGTATGATATTTTCACTGAAGGATACCTTGAAATTCAATACATCACCAGCTTTATAGTACCCGTTTGTTGGTACGGCTACTGCATTTACGATTGGCTTAGTGCCATCGTATGTAAAGTTAAGTGTGTTGGAAGCGAGGTTAGCGTTACCTCCAACATTAACTGCTGCATTAGTAGGTATCTGTACGCTTACAGGACCATCGGTACCTGGTGTTACCGTTAAGGTGAAAGTGATATTGTCCGGAGATGTAAGACCGGAAACAGTGGCATTGGTGAGTGAGAAATCGCTTTCGGTCAGTACTGTCACCGGCTCGCTAAAAGTAGCTGTTACAGTGAATGGCCCATTGATCAATGCGTTGGCAGCAGAAGTCAATACTACGGTCGGATTGACAGTGTTTATCCTGACATTAGCAGTATTCCCTATGTTAGTCAGCGTTGGCACAGCATTGTTGGTAGCAAGATCTTTTATTGCGGAACCATTAAGTACAAGTGAATTAACAGTGAGGCCATCCATATCATTATCCCCGTTTACTACCGTATAACTGAAGTTGAGTCCTCTTGCGGTGGAAACACCTGTATAGGTAGCATTCACAGTAGTGGTGCCGATAGTAAGGGTGAGATAAGGGGGACCGCCGATGGCATCCAGTTGGATGTCCTCATCGAAGTTGACGGTAAAGTTCAGCACTTGTCCAGCTCTGTAATATTGATCTGCCGGTACGGTTACAGATGCAACAGTTGGCTGGGTGATATCGTAGGTAACGCTCAGCGTATTGGAAGCCGCGTTACCATTGTCGCCGATATTTACTGTTTTATCTGCCGGTAAGGCAATGCTTACAGGGCCTTCGGCGAGTGGCGTTACTGTTAATGTATAAGTGATATTATCTGTGGTGTAAAGGCCGCTAAGCCCCGCAGACACTGTGGTGAAATCACCCATCGTAAGGCCGTTCACCGGCTCGCTGAAAGTAACAGTAACAACAAATGGCATATTAACATAACTGGCCGCAGTAGTAGATAGCGTTACTGTAGGGATAGCAGTATTTACCCGTACAAATGTTGTGTTGCCAATATTATTCAATGCCAGGTCAGCGTTGTTAGTCGCATCATCCCTGATGGTAGCGCCATTTAATGACAGGGTGCTTACATTGATGCCATCCATGTCCATGTCGCCGCTTTGTACTGTGTAACTGAAGTTTAGCCCATTCGTACCGTTGGTGCCGGTACAGGTGGCGTTAGCAATTGCAGTACCGATGTTGAGCCCCAGTGAAGGAACACCGCCGGTTGTATTCAGCGTGATGTCTTCGCTGAATCTGACAATGAAGTCGAGCGTTGTACCTGCTTTGTAGTACCCGTTTGCGGGCACCGCTACGGCCGTAACTGTTGGGACGGTACCATCAAAGGTATTATTGAGCGTGTTGGAAGCAGTATTGTCGTTGCCGCCGATATTTACTGCCGCACCTGCCGGTAAGCTGATGCTTACGGCGCCGTTGGAGGTAGGCGAAACCAATACGGTATAGGTGATATTGTCTGTAGTAAGTGGGGCGCTGACGGTTGCATTTGTTACACTGAAATCATCCCCGGCCAAACCTGTTACGGCTTCGCTGAAGACAATAGTGATATAGAAAGGAGCATTTACTAATGCTGGCGCTGTTGTAGACAGTGTTGCGGATGGATGCTGTGTATTGACAAATATACCTGTGGTATTGGCCACATTATTCAATGCCGGGTTTGCATTGTTACTGACAATGTCTTCAATGGTACTGCCATTAAGCAGGAGAGCGCTTACTGCAATACCATTCATATCCATGTCGCCATTCACCACAGTATAACTGAAATTCAATGCATCTGTACCTGCCATGCCGGTATAGGTAGCATTTACGGTAGATGAGCCAAAGGTAAGACTCAGTTGAGGATTGCCGCCGGTTGTATTCAGCGTAATGCTTTCGCTGAAATGAACAGTGAAGTCCATTATGGAAGATGCTTTATAATAACCATTGGGTGGTACATCTACTGATGTTACTGAAGGGGGAGTAGCATCATTGATGCGGGACAGCGTGTTGGAGGCGTTGTTGCCATTGGCGGCGATATTCTCTGCCACATCGGCGGCTATGTTCACGGTTACAGCGCCATCAGTAGTTGGTGAAACTGTTATGGCATAAGTACGGGAGTCAATAGTAGTAAAATTAGTTACGGTACCATTGGAAACGGTCACATCGCCTGCCACAAAGTTGATTACGGATTCGCTGAAAGTGATGGTAGCATTGAATGGTGCATTTATAATAGCAGGGGCAGTGCTTGTAACCGCTACGGCCGGATGTGATGTGTTTACACGTACATTCGCCGTAGAGGCAATGTTGTGAAGTGTGAGATCGGCAATATTGGTAGCAATATCGCGAATGCCTGAACCATTGAGCAGAAGCGCATTTACTGAGATGCCGTCCATATCCGTATCGCCGTCCATTACGGTATAACTGAAGGTGATACTGTTGTTGGTAGCGCTGCTGTAAACAGCATCCGCGCCCGCCGATCCTATACCGAGTTTAAGCTCCGGTGAACCACCCGTGAGGTCCAGTGTGATGTTCTCATTGAAGTTAACCGTGAAGGTTAATGCTTCTCCTGCTTTATAGTAGCGTGGTGTTGGTACAGATACAGAAGTAACTACCGGACGTGTTACGTCATAGGTATACACTAAGGTATTGGAAGGGGTGTTCGGGTTATGCCCAATGTTTTGAGCTGCATTTGAAGGAAGACTGATCGGCCGGGTACCTTCGGAAGCTGGGGTCATCAACACCTTATAAGTGATATTGTCGGAGGTTGACAGGGAGCTTACCGTTGTATTCAGCACACTGAAATCGCTTACGGTAAGGCCGGACACCGGTTCACTGAAGGTAGCCGTAACAAAAAACGGTGCATTGGTTGGCATAGGCACAGTTGATAATGTTACAGACGGTATGGAGGTGTTTACCCTTACCAGGGCAGTTGAGGCAACGTTCTGTAATGTGGTGGATGCATCGTTACCCAGTGCATCTTTGATAGTGCCGCCGTTGTTTTGTAATAGTGGTGCTACAGTGATACCGTCCATGTCCATTTGGTCAAACTGTACAGCATAGCGGAATGTTAATTCATCGGTACCGGTCCCGCCAATATATGAAGCCTCTACCATATCAGCGCCAATAATCAGGTTGATATATGGAATACCTGTGGTTTGGTCTACAATAACCACCTGATCATATTTTACTTTAAAGCTAAGGGTCTTATAAATTCCGTAGTAGTCGTTTGCCGGCACAGTGACGCTTATGATTTGTGGACCGGTGGCAGCTGTTGCAGGAGAAGAAGGATCTTTGAAATGCCTGTCGGCTGCAAAGCTGCTGGAACCAACCAGTATAAGGAAAAGTATCAGCAGGTTCCTGTTGATAGCCCGGATAAATAGGTCGCTCATATAAAACTGTTAAATGCAGGGGAAAGGGTTTTGCCAGCCAGTCACTGGTGCTTTCACAGCATAGCGCATTCCTGCTCCCTGATCAAGAATTAATTTGTTTACGTTATTATTGGTTGTACTGATCTTGATAATTTTGACTGCAGGTAATCTGGTGAGGGATAAAGTTCTCTTGTTACCCTGGTCCATCTGTCCCATCAGTACGGAGTTGTTATTTTACTTTGATCGGCTAAGGTTGATCCATAGAATCGGTTTTAATGAGGGTTTAATTTATATAACTGGTTTTCTGAACGCTGTGAATTGCCTTGCCCCGGTTGGTTGCTGCCGTATTGGTTATACAAACGGCACTTACATGCGGATCTTTGTATTGGTAAACCTGATAACCGGTATCCGTGAACGCGACACGAAACTCCGGTCCTGCTCCAACCACCAGGGTAGACGGCAAAAAGATAAGTATGAGAGATAAAATAGCGGCATTCTTTGAAAAATGCCTTCTGTTTTGTGTATGCATAGGCCAGGTATCTTACGACACAATAAAATGAGCTCCAAAAAACAGATGTAAAATTAGCTTCCCTCTAAACGGCAGAATATTACGTTTGGGTTGAGCGGTTTTCAAAAGATGAGGGTTAAAACTTGTTGCGAAAAGTGCTGGACAAATGTATATCTTCTTTTTTTCAGGAGCAAGTAAAATTTAACCGGCAAAGCCACTCATAGAGAGTGGCTTTGGGGGCTGCGCGGCCCTTGTTGATTTATACCGTAATAAAGCTGGATAAGTAAATTGAATCAGAATCCAAACTTACCGTTGTTGTTCTTCCATTCCTCTTTGGCAGGAATTTCTTCAATTGTATCCCAATGTTCTGCTATTTTCCCATTTTCTACCCTGAACAGGTCATAGAAAGAATTATGTTTACCTCCCAGCTGACCTTCACTTACAACAAGCACAAAGTTGCCTTCGCCTAACACCTGGTGTATTTTATCGTATTTCATGGTAATCCCTGCTTTGGCCATCTCACCTAATGCTTTTCCTAAACCGGAAAGCTGGTCAGGGATCAGGGGATTATGCTGGATGTAATTATCACCATCAAAGTAACCTGCTAACTTTTCCATCCGGCCGTTCACCAGGATATCATCTACAAATGTTCTTACCAATGTTTTGTTGGCTGCTGTTTTATCCAGGTCTGTTATCTGTGTTGCGCCATCCGTCATGGTATGACCACTGGGGTTAGGGCCTGCTGTTGTTTGCAGGTTATCCCAATGCTCCACGATCTTTCCATCTTCAAAACGGAAAACATCAAAACCAATCTTAGGGCCAAAGAAGTTATAATCAGTATGTGCAAATACATAGTTCCCATCTTCAAAAACCCTCACGGTAGTTACTTTTGCGGAACCTTTTGGCAGTTGCTGAAGGGCTGCGCCAAAGCCAGCCAAACCGTCTGCAACTGCCAGGTTATGTTGCTTGTAGTTGTTCGGATTGATGACGGCAACCGGTGCTGCTGCACCTGTTTCAATTGCTTTTAAAAGGTCGGTGACCTGCTGTTTTTTTGTGCTCATACCTGTATTGTTTATATGTGACGTGTTTGTGAGTTTGGGTGAACATGAAGTAATGCTGATGACTGCAGCTATTTGCCATGTTGTTTTTAGTGCTTTCATTCTTCTTTTTTTGTGGTACAAAGATGGCACAAGTAAAAAGGCCGGGAAAGGTAGAAAAGGGAAGAAGAATGATACTTTTGGGAACTTACCGATGAAGGCAGGCTGCCCTGAACTCGATAGGGGTCTTTTCTGTATGCTTACGGAAGTACTTAATGAAATTGGTAGGTTCTTCAAAGCCAAGATCGTAGCCAATTTCTTTAATGGAAAGATGCGTATGGGTAAGCAACCGTTTGGCTTCCAGCATTACTCTCTCATCTATAATAGTTTTGGGCGACTTACCCATTGTTTTGGAGGTGGCATTGGTCAGACGTTTCTCTGATATATTCATCCGGGAAGCATAGCCACTTACTGATTTAAGGGTTTTGAAATGTGCTGCCAGCAAGTCTCTGAATAATATTGTATAGTCAAGGTCGGGGCCTTTGGCGATCTCTTTAAAGCCTTGCTTTCTCCTTTCTCTTTCTGCAAGTAAAAGCAGGTTATGAAGCAGGTTGTGCAAGAGCTGGTAATGGTAGACATCATTGTCTTTTGTTAGCTCTGTTTCAATAGCATTGAAAATAACCTGTAATGAAGGAGAAGAGGCAACACTGATAACAGGAATATCCAGGAGGTCATTGAAAAGAATTGTACTGTGCAGGTACATTGCATCTTCTGCCGTTTTCCCAAAAAAGTTATCTGTAAATAACAGGAGCTTACCATCATGCCTGCTCCTGGTATCAATTGCCTGTACCCTGTCTTTGTTAACAAAGAGAAAGGAAGGTCCTTTTACCTTTACAGGCTCAAAGTCTATAAGATATTCAGCAGTTCCCTTTTGTACCCAAAAAATATGATAGAACTCCGCCCTGTGAGGTATAGCAATAGTATCGCGGTGTTTTGCAACGGTATCTGCAATTGAAATAATTTCAATTTCCAAGGGAAGCCCTGCTTTAAATTTTACCTGCGTGATTGCCGATTGCATACACAAAAGTATTGGTTTTTCAGATCAGTTGTCTGATTGGTGATAAAGAATATTCTGGCTAAATTTGAAGGAAATTCCCAATATTGAATAAAGATAGAATATCTAACATTATATCAGGGATCAGGCGTTATTACCATGTTTCAGAAGCTTCTCTTGATCTGCTGGCCGGGCATTTGGAAGAACATAAGTATTCCAAAGGGCAGTTGCTTACCAGGCCTGGTACAAAAGACCATTATGTATATTTTATAGAAGAAGGATGTACCCGCACTTATTTTCCTGTAAAAGGAAAGGAGGTAACTAACTGGTTTAGTTGTGAAGGTGATATTACTTTTTCATCTACCTCATTTTATCATAAGATGCCCGCTTATGAATTTATAGAAGTACTGGAAGATGCCAGCATATATTTGATCAGCATTGAAATCCTGGAGCAACTATTCGCATCGGATATAGACCTGGCCAACTGGGGCAGGGTAATTCACCAGGAAGTATTATTTAAAATGCAAACTTTGCGGCTGGATAGATTAAATCTTACAGCGCATGAACGGTATGATAAATTTTGCCGGGAAAATCCTACTCTTTTAAACCGGGTAAATTTAGGCTACATGGCTTCCTTTCTTGGTATCACCCAACAGTATTTAAGTAATTTGAGGGCGCAGAACAGGATTTTAAGATAGATGAAAAAAAAGCTGCCAAAAGGATTTTACCTTCGGAAAATAAATACATGAAATGAAGTCTGAGATAGAAAAATGCCTTGATGGACAGCTGTTCAATACCTCTGATAGTGAAATTCAGTCGCTTATTCACAGGGCAAGAAAACTTACCCGGGAATACAATAGTACAGCCAGTGATGATACTTCCAGCCGAAAAGAAATATTATCGCAGTTATTCAATATTATCGGAAGTAATGTGAATATTGATACGCCATTTTATTGTGATTATGGCAAGCATATTTCCATTGGCAATAATGTTATTATTAATATCAACTGCACCTTTGTTGATTGCAATAAGATTGAAATAGGTAACAATGTACTGATCGCTTCCAATGTACAGATATACACTGCCACACACCCGGTAGAAATGCAGGAACGATTGGTGGAAGGTTGGACAGGGAATAAAGAGATCCCCTATTTCCGCACTTTCGCACTGCCGGTTAAAATAGAGGATAATGTGTGGATAGGAGGTGGAGTAATTATACTACCCGGTGTAACCATCGGAAGAAACGCTGTAATAGGCGCCGGTAGCGTTGTAACCAGGTCTATCCCTGAAAATTGTGTAGCCTTTGGCAATCCGTGCCGGCCAGTGCGTTCAATCAATGAATCAGGAGAGTAAATTCCCTGTTACTGTTTCAGGTAATGATGCGCCACACATCCGGATTTGAAAGGGATGGTTTCAACCAGCTTTAAATTAATGTTTTCATGAAGACTGCCATCATCCATCAATCGTCTGCCTTTCCCCACTATTACCGGATGAATAACTAAGCGGAATTCATCGATAAGACCTGCTGTTATCAATTCCGGAAGCAGGCTTACGCTGTCTACCGCAATTTTTTGCCCGGGTTGCTGTTTCAGTTTAAGAAGCTCTTCTACGGGATTACTACGAATGATCCGCGTATTATCCTGTACACTGTCTAATGTCCGCGAAATAACAACTTTGTTGATAGAAGTAAGTTTTTCCGCAAACCTGTTTTCATCTGCTGTGCCGGATTGGTTTTTGGCAACGTCAGACCAATAGGGGAACATGAGCTGGTACATAACGCGGCCGAAAAAGATCAGGTCTACGCCGTCCATCATTCCTGTGAAATAGTCATGAAGCTCCGCATCAGGAGTAGGAAAAGTATGATCACAATACCCATCCAGGCTGATGTTCAAACCGAAAATTACAGTTCTCATTTTAGTGGCTTTGTTGGATTAGAGATATAAGCCAAAAATAAGACATGACATTAAATATGGGGAGGGCAATCCGGACAAAAAAAGGGACTTTCAGGCCAAAGAATATCTTCCTGGCTCTATTTTCCCCGAGCCATCAACGAATCGGATTTGGCAGCAATCCTGCGCAGAATCCATGTCCGTATCAAAAATAATTTTTACATTTTGTGCTAACGCCGGATGAAATAACAACAGGTTAATGATCAGTAAACCGATATACTTCGTTCGTTTCATAATGTCAGTAAAAAGCCGTCCCATTCTGCAATGGGACGGCTCCTTGTGTTTAGATTTTAATAATCCGGAAGGTTTTGTTTTTCTTGTCGCCTTCCAGTATCAGCATATAAGTGCCTGCTGCCAAAGCGCTGATGTCTTTGCTGATTTGCCGTTCACCTTTCTGAATATTCCATTGCCGCAATATATTGCCCCGGATATTCAGCAGGGTCAGCCGCCGGTACGATTGACCACGCAGGTCTATGGTCAGTTGCCCGTTGGTTGGATTGGGATAAAGGACAGGCCCTTTGCTATCTGTTTCTGCCGCAGGATATTCCGCTTTGCTGTAAGCCATACGGGCTGCGGGTTCGTTTGCCGCGCAATTATCAATACTGAACCAGTTAAATTTCGGGCTGCCAGACAGTATATGCACGCCGGTATAATTGAGTGCCGGCAGCCTGATGGTATCCGTAACCGTTTGCCATACACCACCGGTGGATGGTATATAGATAGTATCAAATTTATAGGTACTGTGACCGATCCATATTTTAGACGGAGCTGTGGACAATACCCTGAAACTGATATTGTATCTGCCGGCTACAGGCACCACCAGGTTACTGTATGCGAACCAGTCGCCCGCTTTCAGGCTGGTAAAGTTTTGTCCCCCTCCTGTGTCTGTACAGGTTTCCAGTACCGGCCCGGGAGCGCGGTTGGAAGCGCTTTCGGCCTCGTATTTATTATTAACGGTACAGGTATAATCAACGTTTACAACAGCGCTGTCGGATATACCATTTCCTGTGGCTATGATGGCGAATGTTCCGGGCGTTGCACCGGCAGTAAAGACGCCGTTTGTATCGATGCTGTTTCCTGTGCCGGTGATACTCCAGTTCGCCTTAAAGGTATAAGGGTTGTTGTACTGGTCATATCCTTTTGCCGCGTATTGCTGGGAGGCACGCAGTGGTACCGTTAACGAATCCGGTGTGATCACAATGCGCGTAAGCGCAGGAGGAGTAATTACATGCACGATAGCGGTGTCTTGTTTATTTCCGTCGGTAGCCATCACCAGGTAATCACCTGCAACATTGCCATTAAACAAACCGCCGCTGCTGATACTGCCACTGCTAGAGGCGGACCATACCGGCAACACAGGTAACTGGCTACTGTCCTGCGCATATCCTGTTGCAGTAAACTGCTGGACCTGTCCTAAAGTAATGGTTGCGCTGTCTGGTTTTACCACAATGCGCTCAAGATGAACAGAGTCTGCGTAAATAATGCGCAGCCAGTTGAAGTTCCATCCGTCTTTGTTGGCGATAATGCGGATGGTTTGCTGACCTTGTTCCAATCGTATAGGCGCTGACGTAACAGTGACCCATTTCTGCCATCCGCCACTTGCCGGCAGGCTTACCGTTTGCAGTGTGGTGGTATCCAGTTGAACACGGAGACTGGAAGCGCTGTTGGCGGCAACACGAAACTGTATCCTGTAGGTGTCGCACACCGGCACATTAATATCGTACTCAAACCAGGTACCGGATCCTATATAGCTCATATCGAGTCCTCCTCCAACGTCTGAGCAGGGTTCTGTGCGATTGGAATTACTATTGTCGAAATTTTCCGCTTCTATTTTAGCGGGTATGAGCTTGTAGTTGGCAGTGCGCCGGTTCACAAAGGCCTTGCCGGTCTTGGTGGTGCTGTCTACGGTAGCAGTGGCAATTACCTGCCCTGAATTGTTCAACGTAGCAAGCCCGTTGGCCGTTATCGTATTACCCGTGCCGGTGATGCTCCATACCGGTGTAATAGCTATGGTATGGCCGTTTTGGTCCAGGGCGCTGGCAGTATACTGTTGCTGCTTCCCTGGTAGGAATGACAGGTCTGCCGGTGTTACCGTGATGCTGTCTAATACCGGTGTACCAAGGCCTTTCTGGTAAACGCGTGCATAGTCTACCAGCATACTGTCCGGCCAGTCGGCCTCCACAATTGAGCCGCCCATTCCCCCGCCAATAGCCAGGTTCAGGATGAGATGGAATTTCTGATCAAAGGGCCAGTCTTTCCAGTCGGTATGCGGGTTGGCGTAAGACAGGATCTGCGTGGTGTCATATATGAACCTGATGGTATCCGGCGCCCATTCCATAGTGTATACATGGTATACAGTATCAGCATCCATCAGTTTTTTGCTGTTACTGATACCTCCGCCATTGGTCCAGTTATGGTTTTGTGTGTGAATGGTTGACAATACTGTTCCGAAGTTATTGCCAACATGCTCCATAACATCCAGTTCCCCGCTTTTAGGCCATCCGCCATAGGCGCTGGTGGTGGGCATCAGCCATATAGCAGGCCAGGAGCCGCGCGCGCGTGGCAGCCTGGCTCTCACTTCAACCCTGCCATAAAGGAAATCAAATTTGCCTTGTGTAATGAGCCGGGCGGAAGACCAGGGCTCAGCAGTGTTCCCCGTGGGGAAATCTTTTTTCCCGGTGATCACCAAACGGCCGTTCCTCACCTGGGCATTATCGCGGGTTGTATCTGTATATACCTGTTGTTCCCCGTTGATCCATCCTTTGGGGCGCGGATCCACTGTCCATTTGGTGCGGTCGGGTTTTCCACTGCCATTGAATTCATCTGCGAATACCAGTGTCCAGTTGGGATTGCCTTCAAATAGCACGTTTCCTTTTGCCGTATAGCTGGCAACGTTAGCCGTGGTCAGCTCTGCACCGGCAATACTGAGTTTCAGGGTGGTCCTTGAATAATTGGCCGGAGAATTTCCGCTGAGCGTAATACTTGCCGTGCTGTCATTCACCCGTTGAACACTGCTGATAGTAACTCCTGGCGGCAAATTAAGGGCCGACCAGTTAGAGGGTGTCAGCGTTGGCCTCAGTGTGCCTCCTATTACGGATGCCGTCAGCACCGCCCCGTTCTCATGTCCCATCAGGATGGTGGTATCTTTTAACACAATGGCGGTGGGGTTTGGTCCCTGTATCAGGTCGAAATACAGGATACCATTCGCTTTTTTGCCATCAATGTATTGTATGGCGATGGTGCTGAAATCTGTCCGGGTCTTCACGCTCTGGAAATTATAGGTGGCTTCTTCCCAGTGGTTCACACGGGAAGGCTTGAAGGTAAAGAAGACGGCTTTGCTATAGTTGTTGCCGGGTTGCAGTTTGAACATAATTTCATCCAGCGTGCTGCTGTATACGAGCATTTTGAATGTACTGTTGGTAGAGAGATCAAACGAATCTCTCAGCTGACAGCTCGCGCTCATATACTCAAAGCAGCTGGTGTCTTTTGTGAATTTGGCTACCAGCGGACTGGTATTCAGGCCTGAAGGATCAGGATTGGCTACGCCAAACTCCACTTTGCCGGTAGTGGTATTGCCGGCATAATAAGTCCATTTGCCGGAGCAGAGGCCATGCCCCTCCATATCGTCCAGCAGTAGGTATTGCGCGTTAAGTGTGCTGCACAGCAAACATAACGGGAGCAATAATAAAGGGAATATTTTCAACCGGTTGCTGCAAACCTGCAGCAACCAGGTAGTACGTCGCAAAGAGGTCCTTTTGCGGGCGTCAGATCTTGGTTTGCTCGTTTTCATAACGTTTCATTTTAGGGTGGAATAGCCGGTACAGCTGTTAGCCGTACCGGCAGGGTTTTTCGGGCTTTCGATGTTACAAAAGAAAGAACAGGAGCTTCAATCGTCTATAGGTCATAAATTGGGATTCACTACTGCATCTGCGCCGGGTATAGGCATCCAGTAGTTTGCTTTGGTAATATTGCCGTTCAGTTGCAGATCGCCCGCAGCCTTGTTGGCATTGGCGGCTTCTACCAGCTCCAGTCTTACCAGGTCGAACCAGCGGTTCCATTCACCTGCAAATTCCCACGCCCGCTCGTTTACAACAGCTGAGGCAAAGTTGGCGCCTGACATACCGCTTTGTAGATCAGGTAAACCGGCCCGGCGCCGTACAGCATTAATTGCCGTATAGGCTTCACTGTTAGGCGTGCCTGTGGAACGTGCCTGCGCTTCTGCATAGATCAGCAGTACATGCGCATAACGCATCATAATAACGGGGTTATTGGACATGTACACATCTTTTTTACCCGACTGGATAGTGAACTTTTTATAATAAGGGTGATGTGTACTGGTTTGCTGCCAGGGAATGGTGGTGCCATTACTCAGTTTGAACTCCGTGCTGAAGGTGGCGTCTTTCCTGGGGCCGGCGGGGAAGTTGTTGAAGAAATTAAGTTCCGGGAAGAAGTCGCTCCACCCTCCTTCATCTTCCGGCATGGTAGACAATCCGTAAAATGAATTGTAAGTGACCCAGTTTCCGCGTGTGAAAAGCGTAAATACATCTTCCACGGTTCCTCCTGCAAAAATTTTCAGGTAATCGCCGCTGTAAAGGTCAAAACCATAGGTCGCTTTGTTGTCTATTACCTCTTTGGCTTTGGCAGCTGCCAGTGCATACTTTGCCTGGTCTTTCAACGGCCATCCTGCTTCTGTAAGATATACGTCTGCCAGCAGGGCTTTTGCCGATCCTTTATTGGGCCGTCCCCCGGTACGTCTGCCATTGGGCATCCATTCTTCGGCCCGGAGAAGGTCTGCTTCTATCAGCTGGTATATATCAGCCGGTTTACTTTTTTTCAGGTTAAGGTATTCGGGCAGGTATTTCTCTGATGGAATGATGGGAACTTCTCCCCAAAGCCTCGTCAGCCAGTAATAGGAAAGCGCACGTAAGTAGCTGGCTTCGCCCACCATCGCCCGGATAGTGTCCTGATTGCCATTCAGTACCTTGTTATAGTTGTTAATGATGTTGGTGGTTGACTGTATCGTCTTGTAACAGCCCAGCCAGATGGGATTCATCCTGCTGTTCAGTGATGATACTTTAAAAAGATCAAATTCCCTGAATTCCTCCTTATTAGAGCCCGGATGTGTAGTGAGGTCGTCTCCGCCCATTGTCATGGCAATTTGTGATACGGTAGTGAACCCACTTGTCCAGGGCACCATCAGGCTTCCGTAGGCGCCCGTAAGCACGGTTTCCAGGCCAGCCTGACTGGTTAATGCGTCGTCGCCAGCCACCAATCCCCTGGGGCTTTCTGTTAGTTCCTTACTGCATCCCGCTGCCAGGATCAGGCCGAGGAACAGGTATATCGTATATTTCAGATAGTATCGTATAGTCATAACTGTTATTTTTAAAAGCTCAGTGTTACCCCTCCGGTGATGGTTTTTACATTTGGATAAGTCCCAAAATCAATACCCTGGCGGATATCGCCGGATGATGAATTGCTTTCCGGGTCTATGCCGGAATAGTTGGTCCATGTCAGCAGATTGGTAGCGCTTACAAATACTTTGATGCCTGCAATATTTTTCAGTCTGGATTTGGAAATACTATATGCAAGGCTGATATTTTTCAAGCGCAGGAAGTCGCCCTTTTCCAGGAAGCGGGTGCTTTGCGTGATGTTTTTGTTGGTTGAGCTGAACGCAGGTATATCTGAAGTTTCATTCACACCGGGAATATAACGGTCCTTGATGTCAACATAGGTGGCTTCACGTGCATCAGCGCCATAATACATGGCAACTGCTTTATTGTAGTTCAGCCTGTCGAACCCAAAGAGCCCCTGGAACAACAGGTTCAGCGTAAATGCCTTATAGGTGATGGTGTTGTTCCAGCCAATGGATGTTTTAGGAATACCGGTACCGATGATATGATAGTCGTCAGCATCTATTTTTCCATCGTTGTTCAGGTCTACATAACGGGAATCGCCTGGCTTGGCGCCAAACTCACCTGCTTTGGCATCGCCCGGTTTCCATGTACCGAGATAAGTGAGCCCCCAGATAGAGGCCAGCGGTTGGCCTGGCATCACTACAAATTCAGACTGGGGAGACATGCCGCCGCCAATCTTACGGGTATTGGGGTCAAAGATCCTTGTTTTACCTTCACCCAGGGAAACTACTTTGTTCTTAATGAGAGACACATTGAACCCCGTATTCCACCGGAAGGCTCCCTTATCGATCACATCTCCATCAACTGAAAATTCCCAGCCTTTATTCTGTACAGCTCCCACATTTCGTGTAATAGAGTTGCCTCCCAGGTACATCGGAACGCTTTCCTGTAACAGCAGGTCACGTGTATCTTTGATAAAATAATCGGCGCTGACAGATATTCTGCCTTTCAGCAACCCGATGTCAACTCCTATATCTTTCTGTTCTGTAGTTTCCCATTTCAGATCAGGGTTACCGATATTGCCAATCACCAACCCTACCTGGTGACTGCTGTTGTTAAACGATGTTGCTATATTTGAATAGGATGAAATGGTGCTGTAGGGACTAATTGCCTGGTTACCGGTTAGTCCCCAGCTTCC
The DNA here is from genome assembly GCF_902150045.1 of Chitinophaga polysaccharea. Lineage (GTDB taxonomy): Bacteria > Bacteroidota > Bacteroidia > Chitinophagales > Chitinophagaceae > Chitinophaga > Chitinophaga polysaccharea_A. The sequence continues at coordinate 1,101,756 of NZ_CABFVU010000001.1, read as the reverse complement.
GCGTAGTTTTAAATAGTTGACCGCGCTCACTTGCTGCATAAATGGCTCATTACTTATTACCCATCCCGCCGACACAGAAGGGAAATAGCTGTACCTGTTGCTGCCACGGAATTTGGAAGAGCCATCCCTTCTTACTGCGGCAGATAAAAGATATTTGTCGTTATATCCATAGTTCACACGTCCCACCAGGGAAAACAATGCCCATTTGGAATAGCCGGAGCCGGGATTGCCTGCTGTGCCAAGAGCAAGGTTATTCCATTGAAAATTTTCATAGGTGAGGTTGGAAGATCCGGCGGAAGAGTAATTGTAGGTAGATTGCTGATACTCCATTACTGCGGTAGCGTCCAGGCTATGCACTCCGTTGAATACCCTGCTGTAATTCAGGGTATTGGTATTCTGGAGCACAATTTCCTTATTGGATCTTATACTGGCGCTGGAGGTATTATTATTGGTGATTTTTCCACCAAAGGACTTGTCTTCATACTGCAGGAAGTTAGCTCCATATTGCATATTGAAAGTCAGTCCCGGCAGTATTCCGAATTTAAAACCACCAATGAGGTTCGCAAGCATCCTGTCTCTTACAGCCAGCCTGTTAACGGTTAGCGCCACCGGATTATATGACAGTGAGCCTACCGGATCATTCACCACAAAACTGCCGTCTGCATTATACACAGGCGTTGTAGGAGCCCAGGTAATGGCCTGTGCCAGTGGGCTGCTGGCGCCATCTGCCGGAATATCTATATTTTGCGCTGTACTGTAAGACCCGGTAATATTCAGAAAAGTAGAGATGCTGTTGCTAAGGTTGGCGTTAATATTGGAACGTAATGTATACCGCTTATAAAAGGAATTGTTGATCACTCCATCCTGGTTGAGATAATTGCCAGAAATGAAATAGCCGCTTTTATCGGTACCACCGGCCAGGCTGAGCATATATTCCTGTGCCGGCGCTCTTCTGAAAATTTCATTTTGCCAGTCTGTACCACCTTTAGCGCGGAAATCGGCGATTTGTGCATCTGTGAATTTGGGTGTGGTACCAACAGCTGTAGCATGTGCATTAACCGTTTCTGCAAAGTCGGCGGCGTTCAGCAGGTCCAGTTTCTTAATAACCGTGGATGTTGACTGCCGTGTTGTGAAATTCACTTTCAATCCGCCTTTGCTGCCTTTACGGGTAGTGATCAGAATTACACCGTTAGATCCGCGGCTACCGTAAATGGCTGTTGCAGCCGCATCTTTCAGTACCTGTATGGAAGCAATATCATCCGGGTTGATGGCAAAAAATTCTGCACCTACAAAACCATCTACCACGTATAACGGGTCATTACCGCCATTCACAGAATTGGAACCGCGGATGCGGATACGGGCGGCGCCACCGGGAGATCCGGCGGAGTTGGTAACCTGTACGCCTGTAGCGCGGCCTTGTAATACCTGGTCGAGACGGTTCACCGGCGCATCCTGGAAATCTTTGGCAGTAATAGAGGAGATAGCGTTAGTAAGTGTTCCTTTCTTCTGCTCTCCATATCCCACTACTACCAGTTCGTTGATATTGGAGGAAGATGGCTCCAGTGCGAGAGACAGCTCCTTCTTCCCGTTCAGCGGCATCTCCACTTTGTTGTAGCCAATGGAGGAGATGATCAACACGATGTTGCCATCAGGCACGGTGATTACATATTCTCCATCCACATTGGTGAACACCCCTTTGGTTGTACCTTTCACCAGAACCGTGACGCCGGGTAGAGGCTCTCCTTTTTCATTGGTGATCCTGCCCCTGACTACCTGGTCTGGCGGGGTAACAATCTCATCTCCCGCAGGTTTGCGTTTAATGACGATGGTTTTGTCTGATATGCTGTAGGTAAACGGCAATCCCCTGAAGCACGCCTCCAGTGTTTCTTTCAGTGAAGCTTCCTTCAGTTGCAGGTTTACCTTCCGTTCCTGTAGCAGCTGTTCATCGGTATAAAGGAAGGTATACCCGGTCTGTTTCCTGATCTCCTCGAAGATCTTGTCCAGTGGCGCATTGCTCCGTGAAATGGTAACTGTCTGAGAATACCCTGTTGCATGCACCTGCAGTAGGACAACGGTTAGTAAGAGTACCGTCAGTTTCATGATCAGTAATATTTTTTTCGATAATCGTGGAAATTTTTTATCCCACGCAGCGCGAAGCTGCCTGCTTTGGGAATAAAGCATCAATTGCATACTTTTGTATGGTTTGGGTAAATAATGAATAATTGCTACGAGCGATTTTACATACAGACCCAGCTTTCACCGGGAGCGGGCCAACGCTTCCGGTTTTTTGTGTCCGTATGGTACAGGGAGTGGAATTTTAAGGACTCATGTTGTATCAGTTTTTAGTATAAATGCATCAGGGAGATACGATGATCTGTTTTCCTTTGATCTCAAAGTGTACTTCTCCGGTCATTTCCATCATATTCAATACCCGCGATACCGGCACATTCCTGGGTATGATACCCCGGAAATGCGCAGGAACGGAAGCGGTGTATACCACATCCACATCATACCAGCGTGCGATCATACGCATGATGGATGTTATATCGTTCCCTTCCAGCTGAATAAAACCGTTTTTCCATGCTACTGCTTCTTCGGTATCTGCATGCTGTTGTAAAGCAAGCGTATGATTTTGCCTGTCCAGGTAAGCGCCCTGTCCCGGCGCCAGTTGTTTACTGACCCCGCTATTGCTCACTTTTACCGCACCCTCCAGCAAGGTGGTTTTCACCATGGTTTCATCGGCATATGCCATGATATTGAATTGTGTGCCCAGCACGGCTACTTCGAGGCTGTCGCGCTGACCGGTGCGCACCATCACTTTAAACGGCATTGCCTTGTTATGCGCTACCTCAAAGTAGGCTTCCCCGCTTAGCTCTACCTGCCTGGAACTGCCATTGAAGGCAACAGGATATTTCAGTGAGCTGGCCGCGTTGAGCCATACATTGGTCCCATCAGGTAAGGTTACCCGGAACTGTCCTCCCCGTGGCGTACGCAGGGTGTTATATTGAACAATATCAACGTTCTCGGGGCCTGCTGTTTGCGGGGTATACAGCAGTTGCCCACCAGCCGGTTGTATAATACTGGTGTTGCCCTGTTGCGTCAGCGCCCCGTTGGTGGCACTGTCTAAAGGGATTTCGGTACCGTCTGCCAGTACCAGCATGGCCTTGTTTCCCCCGGGAGTAACATCATTGGATACCGTGGTTTTGGCAATAGTGGTGGATTTGCGGGCAGCTGGCTGTAAAAACCAGTAGAGGCCGAAGGATAATACCAATGCGGCGGCAACAGCTGAAATCCAGCGCAAACGGCGCCATGGGCTGAGGCGAATAATCGCAGGCGGTAAATCTGTGTCTCCTGTTGAATTATCTCCCTGTGCTGTAATTTCGTTTTCCGGCTTATCGGCTGTCAGGATCCTGCTTGCTATATTATCCCAATAGTTCATATCATAGCCGGCAGCGGCATTATCCGGAAGTTCCTTTAACAGCATAGCCTCCACCTGCCGGGTAATGTTGCCATTATCATCTTCCCTGATCAGCGTTATCAGTTCCTGCAGCTCTGTATCAGTAGCAGAGCGCTGCATTGCCTGCCCAAGCAGGTATGTAAGGCGGTTTTGTGTTGACAATTTGAGATTGGTTTACAGTTTTTAAACGGGATGATTTTGGTGTGTTCTTCAAACGTGAAATATCCCTCCTATATAAAAGACGCGCAAGTTTTCATTTAGGACCTATGGGAGGGAAAAATATTTTTATAATTTCAATAACCACAGAATAACTACAGGAAAGAGCATGCCCAACTGCTCCAGGTGTTCGCGGATGGAATGCAGGGAACGAACAAGGGAATTCTTTACAGTATTGGGCGAGAGGGAAAGCTTTGCGGCTATTTCGGGTATCTTCAGTCCCTGTTCCCGGCTTAGCAGGTATATCCGTTTGGCCTGTGGGGGTAATTGCTGTACGGCAATACCTACCTGTTCTCTCATGAAGGCATAGGTCATATCCTCTTCCGGGCTAAATACCGCCTCGGCCGGGAGATTGGCTATGGCCTTATGATGCACTGCCTGTTTACGCAGATAGGTAAAGCATTGATAGAGCGCGATACGGTATAACCAGAAACGGGGTTGTTTTATTTCCTTCAGTTTGTCGCGGCTAATCCACAGCCTGAGAAATGTTTCCTGGATGATATCTTCGGTGACAGACTCATTTTGAATGATGCGGAATGCCATTGCCCTCAGGTGGGGAGCATATATGTGAAAAAGCTGTCTGAAAGCCGTTTCATCGCCTTCGGAAATTAATTGAAAAAGTTGGTTGTTATCCTGTAGGTATGCATTCATGTGGGACAGCCTTCCCGCGAAAGTAGCAAACATTTTCTGATGGTGCATACCTGGAGCCGGCTATTTCGCCAGGCCCTTCCTGCTGCGGAGGAGCTCATATACATAAAGCGGCACCGCCCATCCCATCCAGAACAAAGGTGTAGATATTTCTTCATAGCTGCCCAACTGCTGCACATAAGGGATCTTATAGGCAAAGCCCGAAATGAGGAAAGCCACCGTAACGATATAACTGCGCGTCATCCATTCCCGGTGCAGCTGGAATTTCTTTTTAACCGCGGTATAATAAGCCATGAAAGTAGCGCTGATCCATACGGTTGCCCATACCTGGAGCGTAAAGGCATTGGCCCAGTTCACCTTGTAGGCTGTAGTAAAGGCCAGTACCAGGGCACAGCTGCTGCTCACCAGGATCGCCAGCAGGTATACAAAACCAATAAAGCGATGCAGTTTCCAGCTGTAGTTGCGCAGCTTTGGCCAGAACTGGATAATACCGGTAATAAGCGCTCCGCCTCCTGCCGTAATATGCGCGATCAGCACCCAGCGTAATTCGAAATATTTGCCAAGGGCTTCAGGTGTCAGTTCCAGGAAGCGGTCGGCGCCATGCATAAACAGCCAGGTCATAAAAATGACGGCGATCCAGATCAGTAAAGGAACCATGTCGGTGGAGGAAGGCCTGAATGCCGCTTTGCTCTTGTTGTTCATCTGTAGTCTTATTTTATACAAATGTCTTACCCGGCCTGCAACCATACAATAACCGAAAAAAAATTCGGTAAGCACCATCATCATTCCTTAGAAAGGAATGCTTAATTTTACCGAAACCTATATGCGATGTACACCAAAAAGATAGAAGAAGACCTTGACTGTGGTATCCGCGTAGCTTCTAAAGTGTTTGGCGGCAAATGGAAATGCTGTATCCTCGATGCTATCAACAGGGGCATTAACCGCCCGGCCGATATTGGGCGTTATATTACCGATGCTTCGGCCCGCGTGATCGAAATGCAATTGGCTGAACTGCTGTTCTTTGGTGCTATTGAGAAATGCGCAGAAGAAAGTTTTCCCAAGCGTACTGAATACCGCCTTACGCCGCTTGGCGAAAGTATACTGCCCATCCTTGAGCAGATGGACCGTTGGGGGCTCACCCATTCCGGATTCATCAAGGACCGGCAACAAGAGCTGGAAAATGCGGAGGTGTGAGGAGCCTTCTCACAAAATATCGGGTTTATCCTGCCACCGACCTGGTTTTCTATTTAACAACAGGGAAATTCCCACCATCGATAATCAGATTCGTTCCTGTTAAATAGGACGCAGCCGGCGACACAAGGAAGTAAATAAATTCCGCTGTTTCTTCCGGTTCTGCCATTCTTCCTATCGGCACGCCCCCAACTCTTTCAAAAAGTTTACCGGACATTTCTTCTACAGTGATATTTGCTTTATTCGCGTAGTCTTCCAGGAAGGCAGTCATCGCCTCAGTTTTGTTTAAACCCGGAGATACCGTAAGTACTCTGACGCCTTTATCTGCGACCTCTGTAGCCAGCGCCTTGCTATAGGTGTTTAGTGCCGATTTTGCAGCGCTGTAGGCCATTGTAGATTCCCAGATAGGAAACTGGCTACTGGTAGAGGATATATGAATGATCACCCCTGTCTTTTGCTCCAGCATTAATGGCAGCAAGGCCCTGTCTAACCGTACGGAAGAAAGCAGATTAACCTGCAGGGCTTGATCCCAGTGCTCATCTGTCAACGTGTTAAATCCTCCTCCCGGATAGGTGTTTGCTCCCATGTTGTTAATCAGGATGTCTATTCGTCCAAATTGCTCACGAACAACAGTTGCCACTTTGTTAACATCTTCCGGGCGGGATAAGTCTGCCGCAATAAACGGATAGGTAGCCTCCGGTTGGTTTCGGGCCGTAACGATAACTGTTGCTCCTGCTTGCTGCAATCTGTTAACTACGGCTTTGCCAATTCCCTTTGTTCCACCGGTTACAAGCGCAATTTTACCGTTTAATACACCATCGGCTGTTTGTTCTCTTTTCATACTATTTGTTTTAGTAGCGTATTGCTCGTTTTGAAATAATCTATTTACTTTAGTTCCATAAAGTAACTATAACGGATGCTAACATTCATATTGACCACACAAATTGGCGGTAACATCCAGGTAACTAAAGCCAATAAGTGGTAACATTCATGTAACTAATGAAGAAGTTTAAAGAACATACTTCCACCTGCCCAATCGTTCATACAATGACCTATATCGGGGGCAAGTGGAAACCGATAATCCTAGGCAGGCTTGTAAATGGAGCTGTCCGCTTCGGCAAGTTGGGCGTACAAATACCGGATATATCGCGCAAAATATTAACCGAGCAATTAAAGGAATTGGAAGAAGATGGATTGATTATCCGGCACAGCTATAACGAAAAGCCACCGCGCGTAGAATATGAGCTGAGTGAAATCGGAAAGACCGTTATCCCTGTTTTGATGGCTATGACCGAATGGGGAGCACAGATGCAGGATGCTATAACCAAACATAAGCGCAACACCATACAATCCCGCTGATATTTTCACGCAACACTGCAGTAGCTGTTCCAATAGACTGTAATCACCCGGAGTATTTATGTTTTGATTTTAACCCGTGAATTTTGTCGGCAGATACGTTCAGATCAGCCAGCAATTCATAGCATTCGGCTTCTTTGTTTGGATCATTTAACAGTTTCGCAAGTTCAGCCCGTATGATCAGCGCTTCTGCATACAGATCATTCCCGGTTTCAATTCCTGGTTTTTAAAAGCATTGTCAAGTGCCCTGGTCGCAGCTACGTAATCTTCTTTAAAATCCCTCAGTCTTACCGCAAGTGCAATAACCTTTCCAAGATCAGTTAAGCCCTTCTGGTCTGTACTTTCATACTCCGCTTCATCTTTACCTCCCCGCTGTATGAGTATAACCGCATTGCCTGAAGGATCTGTTACAGTGAAACGTGTCTGCAAAGGTTTCATGCCCGAAATCCTCGGTAAACCTGATGAAGGTACTCTTCCAAGCTTCTTTTTAAGGCGACTGGAAAACTCCTGGTAAACACTTTGAATATCATCTACGATGATCAGGCAGCCATTACCTGGAGTTGAAATATCCATACCTTTGTTGTAATAGAAATGTAGCTGGCAACCATCCCTTTCAGTAACAGCATACTTATAGGGCCTGTCCTGTCTGTAAGTGATTTTAAAACCCAATGTTTCCCAGAAGGTAAGCGTTGCATCTACAGCAACATATTTCAAAACGGGTATAGTAGCCCATGCGCTGTCTTTCATTGCATTTTTAGATTAAGCCTCAAAAATACAGGCACAAAAGAACTTTATGGCTTTACATACTTTTTTCACAGTAAAGCTTTGGCGGCTTTCTATTGGATTATAATAGATAAATTTGATTTATGCAGGATTTTATACACGATAAAAAGCTTTATTATAGTCCGGTGGAATTTGCATTCTCCCATATTGGAGGCACCTGGAAAATACCTATTTTACTATGCCTGAAGGACGGTCCGGTGAGATATGGGGACCTGAAAGAGAGGATTCCGCGCATAACAGACAAGATGCTGCATACGCAGTTAAGGGAAATGGAAGGTAAACAAATGATCAGCCGGAAAGTTTTCAGGGAGAAACCTCCGCGGGTGGAATATGCATTGACCCAACGTGCAAGGGATGCTTTTCCTTTAATCGAAGTCTTGAAGAAATATGGAGAATTATTGATGATACTGGAAGACAAAAATATTGAAAAGGTAAAATCTGAGTAAGGCCTGATAGGGTAAGATGTTTTTAGTACCTCGGTCGGATAAATACTTCAGAAAAGCTAATGGTGGTGTAAAACAGAATTAAGATCAGGCTATTGTCGGATTAAGAAAATCATAGCAGACCAGGAGCATGCAGTGTTAATTCAAGCGGGTTTAAATAAAAAAAGAGGCTGTATCATAAATAACTTTTACCCGATTTTACTCGGGTACCGGGTGGAGAAAAATTTCGTATATGCGATTCTCACACCCATTAAGTTAGTTATGATACAGCCTCTTTGCGGGCTGAACGGGGCTGTAATCGAACCCCTAGTGCCTCTTTTGACGTTTATTGGCAGTATCGAACTTGACAAATCAATTGAAAACCATTTATCAAATAGTAAGAAAGTAGGCGTAAAATCAGGTAAGAAGAGAACAAAGGGACAACGCTTATAAATTCCAAACGATACCGGAAGCAGGAAATTCTTTGAACACCTTACTGAATTTATTTGCAAACTGGAACATATTAATACAAAAAAAACTATAATATTGATAGTCAATCACAGAAAAAAGTAATAGGAAAAAGGGCTTTAGAATGCTAAAATTATGATTCTCCTCTTTCTCCCGGAAGAGGAGATTGAGTTTGAACCCATTGTCCTCGTAAATTTGGATATCTATGACTTAAGAAGCTCGAAATGCTCATCGTTTTTCCTGAATGAATTGTTGCACATGAGCCCGCCTATTTTGATTTTATCTGCCCTATTACAGAAAAATATAAATCTTTAAAAGTTATAGTACCCTTCGCTTTCCAGTCAAACTTTAAGTCAAATTGTTCATCCCAAAGTTCCAAGCCGATGCAAGCGAATGCCCAAGCGATACTATCTTCATTTACTTTCATCCTATTTAGTGCGTTGGTAAGCCGATCTTCTATATTTGGATGTTTTGTGCCGTTAGTAGTTGAACGGAAAAAGATCATAGACAAAATCCCAATTACAACACCCAATTCAAGAATGAATTTATTGCCATTGGCTCCTTGTAAAATATTATCGATTGCTTCGTTATCAGCATCATATTCCATTTCTTGAAAACAGGATGGGCAATCTTCATCAGGTAAGTTGTCAAGGTGCTTCTTAGCATGGGCCACTTCATGGCATAGAATAAACTTAATTCCCTCTGTGAATAGAATATTTGTCTGCTCAATATAGTTTCGGTCGGCAGCGTTATATCGTTCTGGATTTGGTAACAAATCCTTATCCCACTGATCAAATACTCTTATGAGAAATCTACCATAATCAAATACTTCCTTGGCCTTTTCAATTTTATCTGGACTTATTGGGTTTACAATTTTTCCATGTTCGGCGTTAATTTTCGGATAATCTATCGTTTCTACATAAAGAGTATAAATTGCATATGTTATACACCATTGATACGAAAGGAAGGTTTCATGTAATTGAATAGTACGGGTATCATTAATAATTCTTGGTGTCCGATATCTGGTGTCTGTCTCTTGGATTTGAACCTCGCCAAATTGTAAGTCCAACTCTCTATTTAGCTTTCCATCTGTAGTTAACTTCACCAATTGATCGAAAAACTCTTTATTCGTGTTTTGAAAAAAATGAATTGTAACGGCTATAACGGCACGTATTGGTTGAGTGCCTGACAACTTACGTTCTTTCCCATGATCAATAATGCCTTCTTGTTGCCAAAGCCACTTATCCATACCCAGTTTTTTTAAAACTTCAAAAATGTTCATTTTTTTCTTTTTAAACCGATTCCAAAATTCACCTTTCTCCAAAAACTTTTTCTCTCCTTCGGTTTTTGTGAACTATTAAACTCTTCTTTACTGCGTGTATCCTTTCGGCGACCTTTTTCTACTTCCACATCATTCCATTTTCTTGCATATTCAATTTTACTTTTGTTGATAAAGTAGTGTGATTTACAATCAAAATTCCAGTTGCCGATTGATGGATATAGCGAAACTGTTTTTCCATCAAATGTAAGTTGCCAATCGGTCGGCGACAATGGAGTAACTACCTCTTTGCCACAGCCACACACACATTTGTGTATGGCTGTACAAAAAGGGATGGAAATATACAGGACATTATCCTCAATATCAACCGGAATGGAATTTACAAATCTATGCTGTAGCATCTTCATTAAATATTTTGGATACTCCAATAGAATATGAGCAATGGTGCTCGTTTTCCATATCTACATAAAATCCGCATAACTTCTTCCATTTCAGAATTGCTAGGATGGCATTAAGCGCATTAAGCTCTGCAATTTGAATATTGGTGGCGTAGTCGTTATTATCTGAATTTTCAGAAAATATACGGATAGGTAGATGATCGTGTTTATCTGGTGTACCTGTTGTTACGCGGACAGCACCAGTCAATTTATCATCTACAACATTTACACCTAACCCCACATCAAAGAATGGAACTTTCACTTCTGCCAAATAATCCGTAATCAGTTTACGTACTGCGTTATTATCCACACAAACAAATACATAACGCATTGTCTTTAGCTCATGCAAATTCTCTTTAGTGAGATAATAGTCGTGAGCATGAATATGCTTGTGCATATTTGAATACTTCCGTTGATAATATACAACCTTCGGAAGTTGTTCATTCAGATCTTCAGTTGACGCTGCACCGGGTGAACGGAAGGCATTGTGCTGATCAAAACGGTCTCCATCATACAGATGAATAGCCTCTACCGGGCATTTGGCAATAAAATCCAAAATATACGCTCCTGTGCCACCAAGGCCAATAATAGCAATTTTTTGCCCCGACATTTTTTTGCTGATTACATCAATGTTAGCTCTGCTCGAGTTAGTATCGATGTATTGGAAAACTGTCTCGTTGCCAGAGTCAGCAATAACCTTAAATGTCTTTTCCGTTACATCAGGAAACTTATACTTTGCCGGAGCACTAATAATATCTGCATAGCGCTTCACCTTTTGATAATAGTCAGGGTAGCCGGTAACTGGCTTATTAGAAAAGGATCTGTTGACTGTAATGTCTTCCCCTAACTTATTATTTGCATTGCTATGCTGAATTGCGCTAATAACAGAACCGTCCATCTCACACGGATTTTCTCCAATAAAATGAATCACATGGTTATCTGGTGTGGCAGTCATGGTAGAATTAGCCAGCGTCAAAGTGCTAACTAAAATCCCATACTGAAGATGTTGTTGTTGATTCAGGTAAGGAATGTGGTGGATAAGTAAGTATCCACCACGAACCTCGATTTCATATCCTTCGTCACGAAGACGCTTCAGATCCTGACTATGATTTATCAGTTGCAGTTGCATCGAAGATCATTTTGTTTTTGACACGAACAATAGAACCTTTAACCATAGTGCCTTCTGGCTTAGGTTCATAACCTTTAATGTATGTGACTGTATATCCGATGTTCGGATTGTTGTTGTTAGGGCCGAAAGCCAATTCAACAACCTGTTCAAAAGATATTTCGGGATGCTTCCAGGCTTTTTCGCGAGAGTTCACATATATAATAAACTCCGTTGGATTGGGTTTGGAAATAAAGCGTTCCTTGCCATCGCGGGCAAGATCGACCACTTCATCATCGGTGATGTAATCATCTTCCCAGCCTTCCTTAATATCCAAGAATATATCATGATCTGCCGGAATGTTACCCAACTCGCGAATCTGAATACCACGAATGAATTGCTTATACCAGGTAAACTTTACACCATTGATATAAAACTCCAGCTTCTTTTTTACAAAGAAGTACTCTTTCTCTGGCCTGGCAAGGTTTACCTGCTTGTCGTTTTCGATAAGCTCATCCTTATATGGTTTGCTGATAGATAAGAACAGTTCTGTATCCAAAGGAATGCCGGCCAACTTCTTTAATTCTTTGCCGGTCTTGTATTGATCAAATGTTTCGTATTCTTTGCCTTCGATCACAAATCTCAAAGGCTCTTTTGGCTTGTGGGAATGCAATTTCCCTTCATGAATGTTAGTATTCATTTCTTAAATAATTAAAATTTCTAAAATTAAATTCCAGTCTACTGCATCTATCATTTCAGCAATAGGTGTACGGTTAAACCGACCTGTCAAAATCCTGTCTGTGCGATAATAATATTTAAGCTATGATACCAGTCCAACAACCCCGGAGTGAGGTCGTAGGGTTAAAATCACGAAAGGGCTTGTTTATTTCAATTAAAGGAGGTAGTTTTGAAGTGCAAGAACAATACTACCGAATGCCTCGCAAGGGCTTTGGGTTCCTTTAAAGGAATTAAAGCCAGGTGATTTTCGCCTGGTTTTTTAATTAATTTCCATCATTAGTTTTTAGTGTCTTTTACTGAACTTGGATCGTTACCCGGTTTTACGGTATCACTATCCCTTATCGGCCCTCCATTTGGTCTATGTATGCGAACTTCACCGCCACCGTTATTCGATGAAAACTGCTTAGCAAGTTGTTCTGCTTGCTTTTGAGTTTCAACTACAGCAGACGCTTTTTTGCCGCCTTCCTTTTGAACATTCCAGTTGTCTTGTCCTTTTTTTTGTGTTACATGATAGTTTGCCATTAGTATATCAGTTTTTTTCAATAATTAAACTCTTGGAACAACACGCGCCGCAGTCTTAATATCGACAGCTTGCACGCCTAATGACTGAAGCATTTGCCGCATGTCATTAAATACAGGTTGTTCATTATTAGGGTCCGAAATGGTTAGTATCGCGGTAAAAGGAACCCCTTCACGTGGTATTGCAACGCCGTCTCGTGCCAGGTATTCTACATCCAGACTCCAGTCTGTTGTTGGCCCCACACCACGTGGGAAAGTCTTTTCATAAACTTTTACAGGACTCCATTTAAATGAATGTTCAATCTGGTCTTTTTCAAACAAACTACCTTCTCCTTCATCCGGTGTATAGATAGCATTCAGGCGACCCAGGTATTTTCCGTTTTTCTGCTGCTGCCGTAGCGCAGCGTCTATATTTATTCTAACGAATTCGGCTCCATACCGGTAATCGAATCGCGGAGTGCTTACGATGGTCAGTTTCGCATGCCCAAAACATTTGCCATCTCGTACAAGGCTGGGCGGCCACGAAAACTTAAAACTCAATTTATGTCCGATTATCGCCCGATTTGCAAAAACCAACGTGATTGCAGAAGGCGTACCATTTAAAATTTCTTCCGACCCTTTTGGCATACCAAAACCAACCAAATGTTTGGTCACATTTCTTAGATTTTTGTCGTTTAGCGAATCCGGCAAGGAAGCATGGTGAATGCCAAGACCTATCAGTGTTTCTCTTGATACGCTGCCTTCAATAGCATGATCAAGGCTTGCCAGTGTTTTGGCTACATTTGGCGCGGCGTAACTTGTACCGCAACCATCTACTATTTTACCTTTAGAATCCAGAGATAGCAAACCATGTCCCAATGTTGGATGAATAGTTCCCGAACCGCCTACATGGGCAAAATCCGGCTTAAGCCCAACCCTAAGTCCAGGCCCCCTGCAACTGTAGTTACTCAGTGTATATGGAATGACCCCATCAATATTGGGTGGATTAAGTGCTGACACGCTAACATTACGGCAACTTTCAGCGGGCTTTTTTATTGTATCGTTCCTTGAAGAAGCTAAAATCTTCAAGGCCTCAATTGTATCTTCCGGCCACTCCCTTCTCATATCAACAGGACGGGTATTGCCAGCAGAAATAGCAAAAACCACATCATTTTCCTCAGCAATCTTATCCAGCAATTGGGCAAAAAGACTATAACCGGTTGTTGATGCGTGTTCTTCTATATTCATACTAAAGTTGAATACCCGAACACCTGTTCTTGCTTTCAACTCTTGAACAGCGCTTTCTAATTCGCTAAAAAACTGAAATGGTTTTGGAAAATAAGTATCATACTTATGCTCAAGGGGGAGAATATCTAAATCAATAATTTTACATCCATCAATTTCCCTGCAAATAGCGTTACCATTGAGGGTTTGTCCTGCGATTGCCAACCCGGCTATGAACGATCCATGATTCTCGTCTTTATCCGAAGGGCTTATTAAGCCCCATCTATCTTCAATCCAGTCGCCATATATATCTGAAACTCCGCCATCTACCACGCATATTTTTGGGTAAGAGACATCATCTTCCATTGAAGGAACTACAAAGTTCTTTCCTCTCTTTATAGAAGTGGCTGCGCTACTTTTCATAATGATAGGAGGTAGCGATATTTTTTTTACCAGTGGGTGTTTGTCCAGAAATTCTAGTAGTTTGTTGTGTTTTTTTATGTCAAGGTCTATAATGTGCTTTTCTCCTGATTTAGATTTTGCCAGTGAAGACGATACCGGGAATGATTGTATCACGGGAGAGGATGAACTTTTTTCCAGTTTTACTCCAAAAATAACCGCAGCTCCGGCTCCAGTAATAACCCGTGAGGCAAAAAGACCGTTACCAACATTTTCTAAACCGTCAATAAAGCTTTCAAATAGATCAAATTTATGTGCACTCAATAAATCCCAGTCTTTTCTTGCAGGTGGTGCTTCAAATAACTCAACCACGTAAGAACCACCTGTTTGAGGATTGGATAGCCACTCGATAGCTTCTTTTACTGAAAATTTTCTTTTATCACTAGCGGTGTAGGCAGTAATATTCTCAATAGCACCTATCTCACTTCTTAGCCGAGTTGGTTTAGGTTCGCTTTTCCCATCTTTCTCTTTATACTTAACTTCTGTTTCTACCCGGTTAAATTTTCCATTAATTACGTCAATGCTTTCGGGGGTTAGTTCAACAAATAATTCACCCAAATCTCCTGCGCCTACCACAGGGGCAATATCTCTTTTGAATATCTGAGAAGTAGGTCTATGGCTTTTTGCTAATGCCGCCTGCTTTAAAGTTACTTTAGCGTAAGATACCTTTGTATAGCTGCTTACCAACTGCATGTTCCTGATCTCGCCCAATTGTTTTTGAAGATTGTCTCTGTGGTCAACGAAATCAGCATCGTTCCCGTCAAAAAAGTCTTTGGGGGAACCTCCGCCATTGTGCTCCAAAGCTTCAATGAAGTCATTGGTGTTTAAAACTATTTGAACAGGACTATTTGCCATAACTTATATTTTTTCCGAATCTTTAAACTTTGATAACTGTTTACTTAAAGTAGACGGAGTTATTCCGAACAAAGAAGCTATATCTTTTTGTTTGAAAGAATACGCTCTGTCTTCCAATAACATTGTAATAAAATCTTCATCACTATGTAGCATAACATTTCTTTTGCCCACATCCACTCTCCCTGAATTGAGTAATGCAAATTGTTTCATTACAGAAATGATACTACTTCCTTTTTCCAAAACGAAAGCCCGTTTCAGCCACTTTGATAACATTTCAGCATCCGCACCCGACGATCCTTCAAGACACCATGCTAGAAATTTTATCTCACTTTCATTAAATTCTAACGGAGTTAGGAATTTTTTCAACAAATGCATCATTACCTCTGGTGATGGTTTAGGAATTTCTATCTGGATGTCGAATCTTCTCCAGATAGCGGGATCTAAGAGGCTTTCATGATTGGTTACTCCTATTGTAAAACCTTTTTCATGGCGAGAATCAAGGCTTTGCAATAATGTATTTACAACCCTTTTTACCTCCCCAACTTCCTGTGGATCGTTTCGCAATTTGGCAATGGCATCAAATTCATCAAGAAGCAGCACACATCTATATCTATTCGCAAAAGCAAACAAGTTCCCAATATTTCGTGATGTAGTTCCTAAAAAGGACGACATTAATCCTTCCAATCTTGCCAGTACTACCGGTAGTCCGATTTGCTTTGATATCCATTTTGCAAGATGGGTTTTGCCGGTTCCAGGAGCCCCATAAATCAGGCATGAACTAGCTGGAGTGGCATTTATTTCTAAAAGCTTTTCAAACTTCATCCACTCATTTACAATTGACTGTATGGCCAATTGGATATTGTCATCAAACAGAGGCATTTCATCAGGCAGCTCTGCCGGAAAAAACACTTCAGCAAGGGGGGTTGACGTTTCCTTGTCAACAGGAATAGGCGTTTTGGCTGTTAGCGTTTCACCTATGGTTGCTACGAAGGATTGCTGAATTTTGCTGGGAGACATTTCCAGGCTTGCTTGCGAAGAAGACAGTAATCCTTCCAATGACTTGGCTTCCTTTTCGTGTCCATCCTTCTCCAGACCGTCTTTTAGCCGGTTAATCTGATGTAATATAGCCTCATTAGGATTTGCCAACGCGGATCTACATAATGCCTGAATTATATTAAAATATTTTACCATTATCGATTTGTTTATTGTGGCCTTTAAATGCAAATATAAGACATTAATTTCCATTTTTCAAAATAAATTTCCATAATCTGACAATAAATTTCCAATTAGGATATATTGTGTCTCAATAGAACAGACTTTATTGGTCTTTCTCGGTTATTAGATAATCTATCGGGTTACTCAGCAGCCCGATCCATTTACAGACTGAATAAAACCTCATTGCGCTAAACTAGCAGGGTGCCACTCTAACGCCCATTGATGTTGTAGTGTTGCCGATACTGTGCCTGTGCAATGATAGACAGTGAGATTAGTGATCTATTAAGAAATAGACTACTATAGGATTTAATCCAGAATAGAATTGAAAAAAGTGCTGCTGAATAAGAAAGAAATATTCAGTAAGGCTGAAGTAAATCTCCTGGCTCAGCATTTAATGCAGTAGCTAAGAGCGTAAGGTAGGAAACAGAGAAATTGACTTTCCCTAGCTCTATTCTATCAATTTGAGAATATCTTTTTCGCCACAAGCAAAGGCAAGCTCCATTTCTGTTAGACCCTTTTCAGAGGCAAAGTCCTGATGTTTTCTCCCAACTTCCGGAGAAAACATCATCTCTATAATAAGACTTTCGGGTCTTCCTTTGCACTCAGCAAAAGAAGATTTTATAGATAATTCGATATAGGGATAATTATTCTACTTTTGTAGTAGCTAAGTGCCACGGCTTAGTCAATTGACCTGAAATGTTTTTGGCACATGTCATCTGCATTCTTATATGTTAGAGTAAGTACTGATGAGCAGGCGCTCAGGGGATACTCGCTTTCATTTCAGGAAAAGAAATTACAGGAGTACTGCTCGCTATACAAAATACAAGTCGTTGATATTATTAGAGAAGATCATTCTGCTAAAACATTCAATAGACCCGGTTGGAACAAATTGATGCGTAGCTTGAAAGAGCGGCAGATTTCTTTCCCGAACTTTCTTTTATTTACCAAATGGGACAGGTTTAGCAGGAATGCATCGGAGGCCTTCGCTACAATTGCACTGCTTAAAAAACTGGGAATAGTTACACAAGCAATCGATCAACCGCTTGACCTGTCAATTCCAGAGAACAAAATTCTGCTTGCAGTCTATATTGCCACCTCAGAAGTGGAAAATGAAAGACGTTCGCTAAATGTCAAGCAAGGAATACATGAGGCAAGAGAACAAGGAAGATGGACTTCTCATCCACCTTTAGGCTATACCTATATTTACACCAGTCAGGGAGAAAAATGTCTGGGCATTAAAGAGAATGAGGCCACATTTATCGAAACTGCATTTATACTTATCGCGGCCAACCCAAAACGTAATGTTCAATCTATATATGAACAATTACTTGCTCAGGGAATGCAGTGCAGCAGAAGTAATTTTTGGCGAATTCTACAAAATCCGGCGTATTGCGGTAAAGTCAACGTTCCAGCTTTTGAAGACGAACCTTCACACTTTGTCAACGGCAAGCATACAGGAATAGTCTCAGAACTCCTATTTAAACAGGTACAGCAGACTCTGAAAGATAAACGGAAACAGACCGTGATTACTGAATCCCTAAACCCCCAACTTATTTTAAGAGGTTTTGTCTATTGTCCTCAATGTCATAAGAGGTTAACCGGGAGCCGTTCAAAAGGACGACACACATATTATTCCTATTATCACTGTCAACATTGCAAACATTTTAGAGCCTCTGCGGACAAAGTCAATCAGCTATTTCAAAACGAAATCGAAACCTTAACTGTTGGTGAAGGCTATATAAATATCTTCCATCGTATACTGAGCCATTTTCTGCAGCAGGAAAAAGAAGATATTAATAGAACACAACTTTTGCTCTCAAATAGCATACACAAGCTAATCGATCGTATTGTTAAGACTAATAGGCTTCAGTTAATGAATGAAATAACAGTTGAAGATTTCCAGCTCATAAAAGTCGATTGTGAGCGTTACATCAAGCAACTTGCAATAAACTTTCAAGAATCTAAAAAGAAAGGGAAAGCAACTAATTATATCCTAAAATCGACCCTAAGGAAATTAAATGACCCTGGCTGGTTTTGGTCTACCGCGGACGCTCTCAATAAAAGGCAATTTCTACACCTTTTAATTGACCAGGAAATTATATTATCAGAACATCCAAAAATGACCAACAGTTTAATCTGGCAAGCACAGATGGTATATGGTGTGGCTTGCCAGGAAGAGTTTAAGGAGCCTCGGAGATTCAATTGGGTTAATGAGCTGGAATCAATTAATGAGGAACTGATAGCGGAGATAATGTTCTATGAACAATCAAGGTGTAGAACCATTAATGCTCAAAAGGCGCAGTATATTCTCGATTTTATGGTTAATATGGTTTTGTTGGTGTTAAGAATAACGTGATTGGGTAGGGGCGTGGAGATATTCGTTCAAATTTGGCAACCTGTTAAGGGAACTAAGAAATGTCAATATATTCATTAAACAGCTTTTTTACTTACATTTGTAAATAGAAAAGCCCCATAGAAATGGGGCGACCACTATCTGTGATACAGTGGTTTTCTTTAGTTCGAGATCTTTCTAAACCTGACGTGAGGAGAATAAGAAATGAGCTTATAATCTTTGTCAGAACTCTAATGTGATCGATGGTATATCTTTGCCATCATCTAGAACGAATACTCGAGAGGATTTGTAACAGAAGCCCACTATCAGGTGGGCTTTTTTTTGTAAATGAATGCATTTTAGCGTATCCATCTGTATTTCTTTTCTCTACCTTTTCCAGTTAATTCCCCAATCACTTTGTTAACCAACACAAGCGCGTTGAGTGTCGAAGATATACTTGCTACGCAATCCCGTCTGCTACTTTCCTGTAGTTTTGTTCCAATCTCTGACGTCAATAGTCCATTGAATATTTCTGAGGTTGTGTATGCCCCATTATTTTCCTGCAGGTAGCTTTCTACAAAAGGCCTAATGGTCTTCTGGCTCACTTTGAAATCATTATTATACAACGCGGAGCCGCTAGCCTTTTTTGGTGGCAATGACTGTACTATTCCCTTATTAGATAATAAGCTAAGAGCTTTTTCCAGTTCTTCAATTTGAAGTTTATGGTGACTGATCTGAGACAGATGGTACTTTATCTTCTCAGTCAAAATTGTCTCTATGGGCAGATCTATGTTCAATTGGGAATTGAGGTCCATTACGTGTCTGTTTGGTGCGAAATTACTAAACCCAAATAAAACAAACAAGAACTTGTTTGTTTTATTTGAAAAAATATTTGATAGAATGATTGGGTTTTGGATTTCTTGCTTTCATCAATGGAGGGACGCTCTCTGGAAACTTAAGAAAAGACTGATTTGCGCTAAATGGCCAATTGGAATTTCTAATTGATTTGTTAGAAAAGACTATTTGTTATTAAATGCAGATATATAAGCTATTGGTATTTTATACTAATAAGGGGTTCGATTCCCGTTCAGTATCATTATGTATTAATAAGGCCACTCAGTCGCTGCTTATCAACTGATAGAGTTTAAATTGTTGATAATGAATTTGTTTGCCGTATTTGCAGTTAAAAGTGGAAAATTAAGGCAAAAGGAAGAGGATAATAGTGAGGTTCGAATGTAAATAATTAATTTACGGTGCTTTAAAAGGAAAAAGGGAACCAAAAATCTTATTTGACTTTTGATTCCCTTCTGCGGACCGGACGGGACTCGAACCCGCGACCTCCGCCGTGACAGGGCGGCATTCTAACCAACTGAACTACCGATCCTTAATACAGACGGGCCTTTCAGCCGATCTATATCCCCCTTTGGGGAGTGCAAATGTAGCAACAATATTTTCAAACAACCAAATTTTTTTGAAGAAAACTGCAAACAATCCGGATTTTGATATATTTAAAGTATTTCCCATATTGCAGCGGTGTTTGAAAACGACCCGTCAATAAAATGAGCTATACCGGTATCATCACCCTGGGTATCATATTCCTTAATGTGCTTACATCCTGGAAAGGATTTAAAAGCCGCACCCTTTTCAATAAGTATGAGTTTGAGGTGGAAAGGATCCTGCTATACAGGGAATACCGGCGTCTGATCACTTCCGGCTTCCTGCATGTAAGCTGGAAACATCTTATATTCAATATGATTTCCCTGTTCCTGTTCAGCATAATGCTGGATGCACATACAGGGCCGGTTGCCTACACAGCTATTTACACCGGAAGCCTCATAGGTGGGAACCTGCTTTCTCTTTACATTCATCGCCGCGAAAGCGATTACAGCGCAGTAGGCGCCTCGGGAGCTGTTTGCGGGATTATTTTTGCTGCTATTGCCCTGTACCCTGGTATGATAGTGAGCTTTTTCGGATTGTTCCCCTTGCCCGGATGGCTGTATGGCATCGGGTATGTATTATATTCGATTTATGGTATTAAGTCGCGCCGCGATAATATAGGCCACGATGCGCACCTCGGGGGCGCCATGGCAGGAATGTTTATCGGGTTATTGATAACACCGGAAGCTATCCTGCAAAACATGGCCGTTATTATTGCGCTTACGCTGCCCTGCATATTTTTTATGTATGTAATTATCCATAAGCCTCACCTGCTCCTGGTAGACAACTTTTACTATAACCAGCATCATATAGAGGGAGATATAGACGACCTGTATAACGCGGAAAAAGCCAACCGGCAGAAAGAGCTGGATGCTATCCTCGACAAAATCCATCACAAGGGCATCAACAGTTTAACCAAAACAGAAAAGGAAAAACTGGAACAGTATTCCCGGCAGATAAGCTGATAAATAATGCCGGCCTTTGCCCTTACCGGATAACCGGGCGCCGATGGTTTTATACCTGCCGGCGTTTAGATTACTGTCCATTATTTTACTTTACCTATGTGCCAATTTTCATTACTTTAGCAGCGATACCACCAACCTTATCATCAATCATCAGCGTATTCTGCAACGATAATGCACGATAGTACCTATATTGACAAATCACTGTTTCAGCGCATTTCAGAGGGCGATGAAGCGGCATTTGGTATCCTCTTCAATACTTCCCTGATAACACTGGAGCCATTTATACGGAAAATGGTGAAATCGCCCGAGAGCGCCAAAGAGGT
This sequence comes from Chitinophaga polysaccharea, assembly GCF_902150045.1. Lineage (GTDB taxonomy): Bacteria > Bacteroidota > Bacteroidia > Chitinophagales > Chitinophagaceae > Chitinophaga > Chitinophaga polysaccharea_A. The sequence continues at coordinate 1,080,348 of NZ_CABFVU010000001.1, read as the reverse complement.
GATCCAGGCTACTTTCCTCCGGGTATGGCTCAGCCGCGACAAGCTCACTGATATTGATCATCCCAGGGCCTGGCTTTATAAGGTAGCGGCCAACGAATGTTATACCTACCTGAAAAAGGAAGCCACTGAATACCGGCTGCGGGGTACGGTAGCTGCAGCAGAAACCGAAACCGATACTGCCACCCGGCGGCTCACATTAAAGGAGTTGCATGCTATCATTGAAGAGGCGGTGATGTCATTATCGCCGCAGCGCCGGCGCATTTACCAGATGAGCCGCAACCAGGGTATGAAAATACCGGAAATAGCCACTGAACTGGATCTGTCGCCCAGCTCAGTGAAAAATGCACTGGTGTTTTCCCTGAAAGCCATAAGGGAGCATCTGCGTCGTAACGGGCATGCTATTCCCCTTGTTTACCTGATTTTTATCTGTAAGTAAAAAATATTTTTAAGCAGATAGGTCCTTTATGCCGTCGGCTTATTCTTAATATCGGGGAACCGTTTAAATCCCGGTTTTCTTTTTATGCATGCAGGAGCAAAGGGCCATATATTTATTACAGCAGCGGCTTTCAGGTAATGAAACCCCCGCAGAGCAGGAAGAACTGTACACATTGCTGGAAGACGACGGTAACATGGAAATACTCATGGCCGCGCTCACAGACCTGATGTGGCAGGCGCCTGCCGGCACAGAGCCAGTGGACATGGATGCCCGTAACGCTTTGCTGCAAAGTATTACCGGAACAGATCTTACCACTCCTTTCGTGGAAACTGTAGCGCCGGTGAAAACTATTCAGCGCTTCTGGTGGGCCGCGGCCCTTGTAGCCGGCCTGTTGCTTGCAGCAGGGCTGTACTTCCTGTTACGCCCTGCAGCCACTGTGAAGCCGGTGCCCGCACTGGCCCAGCGCTATAAAAATGATATTGCCCCGGGAGGAAATAAAGCCATGCTCACCCTGGCAGATGGCTCCCGCATTGCGCTGGATGAAGCCCTGAATGGTACTCTCGGTCAGCAGGGCAATACCCGCATTATCAAAACCCGGAATGGTCAGGTACAGTATTATGCCGCCGGCAATAACGCCGTTGTTACCTACAATACATTAAGCACTCCCCGGGGAGGCCAGTACCAGCTTACCCTGCCGGATGGCACACGGGTATGGCTCAATGCCGCCAGCTCACTGCATTTCCCTACGGCGTTCACGGGCAGTAACAGAACCGTGGAGCTCACAGGGGAGGGTTATTTTGAAGTGGCTGCCTTGCCCGGAAAACCTTTCCTGGTAAAGGCCAACGGCGCCGATATTACTGTGTTGGGCACACATTTTAATATCATGGCCTATGCCAACGAACAGTCCATGGCCGTTACTCTCCTGGAAGGCGCTGTGAACGTAGGCCGCAATGGCACGGTAAAAAAACTGCTGCCCGGGCAACAGGCCCGTATCACGGGTAATAGCAGCATCACGGTTTCAGATACAGATGTGCAGGAAGCGGTAGCCTGGAAGAACGGCTTTTTTATCTTCGACCGTGCAGATATCACTACCGTCATGCGTCAGCTGGTGCGTTGGTACGATATAGAAGTGGTGTATGAAGGCACGCCGCCTGAAATACGCTTTGGGGGAGGGATGCAGCGTAGCCTGCCACTGTCGGCCATTCTCAGGCTACTGGAAAAAAATGGAGTATTATTTAAAATAGAAGGAAGAAAAATAACCGTATTACGATCGTAAGTAAGCCATATTTTTTAACACTTAAATCTGACCAGCTATTGAATTGAAAATAATCAGCTAAAACCAGCGCCATTAAAAAAACCAGTGATGGGCAAACATCACTGGTTAGCGGCAATAAATTATTCGTGTAAACTCATTTTTATCACCGAAATCAAATGTATGATTTTAACTGCTTTGTTCCAAAACAGGGAGGAGGGATCGTGTTCCCCTGCCCGCAGGCCTGATCATCAGTATATCAACACTTCCGGAACGCATCACCACCAATGCAGATCTTACATGCCGGTATTTGCCGGCTCAATGAAAAAAAATAATCTGCCAACCAAAATTTGGAGGATCATGAGGTTATTTGCTCTTTTACTAATGGCAGGTATGTTGCAGGTGAGCGCCAAAAGCACGGCGCAACGGGTTAGCCTGACTGTCAGAAACACACCGTTATCAACGGTCTTCAGTACCATTAACCGGCAAACGGGGTACATCTTTTTTTATAATTATGATGCACTGCAAACTACCCGCCCCGTTACGCTGGACGTAAAAAACGTTACCATCCAGGAACTATTGCGCGCCTCGCTGATGGGGCAGAACCTGGAATATGCCATTGAAGACAAAACCATTACCGTTACCCGCACCATTCCGCGCATGCCAGAATTGCCGGTGGCGCCGGCACAGATAGTTATTACCGGCCGTATTACCAATGAAAACGGCGTTCCGCTGCCCGGTGTTTCCGTAATGGTAAAAGGTACTTCCAAAGGCACACAAACCAATAACAACGGAGAATATACCGTGGTAGTAAAAGATGAAAATGCGGTATTATCATTCTCCTATGTGGGTTATGAAAAACAGGAGCTCATAGTAGGAAAAAGCGGAGTTATCAGCATACAGCTGAAACCATCCAATAATAAGCTCACCGCCATTGATGTGGTAAACACCGGCTACCAGACCATTTCCCGCGAAAGGGCCACTGGATCTTTCTCCGTGATAGATCCGTATCGCCTTCGCAGTAAACTGAAACCCGATGTGAAATCGGCCCTGGAAGGACAAGCCACCGGCGTGGTGCTTACCAAAGAAGGCAACCTCGAAGTACGCGGCGTGTCTACCCTGCTGGGTACCGCTGCCAGTGCGCCTTTACTGGTAATAGACGGCTATCCTTCCAGCGCAGGGCTGGAATCGCTCAACATCGATAATATCGAATCGATCACAGTACTGAAAGATGCGGTAGCCGCCTCTATTTACGGCGCACGCTCCTCTAACGGCGTGATCGTAATTACCACCCGCTCGGGCAGGAAAGGCGCGCTGCAGGTGGAATATAAAGGGTCTACAGGTATCACGCTCAAACCGGATCTGTCTAACCTCAACAGGGCCTCTTCTGCTGATTATATAGATGCGGAAGTTGAACTGTACAACCAGGCCCCTAACAGCTATCTTACCAGCTACAACAACTACCAGAGCACCTCCCGGGTAAACTACCTGATGATCGCAAAATCTCAGGGATGGATGAGCGAAAAAGATGTGACAGCGGAACTGGATGCCCTGAAAAAAAATGATGGGCTGGCGCAGATGGAGAAATATTATTTCAGGAACCAGTTCACACAGCAGCACAATATTTCCCTGACCGGCGGCAGCGAAAAAAGTATGCTCAATGCTGCGGTAAGATATGTGTCTAACCAGAATAATACAGTCCGCAATTCGGATAACCGCCTCATCTTTGATGTGAAGAACGACTGGCAGCCGCGCAAGGGCGTGAATATCCGCTTGTTCTCCAATGTGAACTATACTACTTCTTCTGCACCGGTAAGAGGCTGGCAGGATATGCTGGCATTCACAAACGCCTCGCTGATACAGCCGTATAACCTGCTGGTAGACCCGGCTACCGGAGAGCCGCAGAATGTGCCTTCCAAAAACCAGAAGAAGGAAGACAGGTATGCGGCCTTAACAGGTATGAAACCACTTTACTATAATCCTTTGGAAGACCTGGGACTGGAAACCAGCAGTACCAAAGCATTACAGATCAGGCTGGGAGGCAGCATCAATGTGAGGCTCCTGGAAGGTTTGAACGTGGAAGCAGGAGGTACCTGGAGCCGCGGCGATGCACAAAGCCGTTCCCTGTACGATAAAACGGCTTACCGTGTGCGGCTCTGGTATGACGATAATACTTCCGTCTCCAACAGTTCCAAACACTATATCCCCGATGGGGCCGTGGTGAATGAAGCAAGAAATTTCAACCAGAGCTACATGTTCCGCACACAACTTAATTTCAACCGTACCATCGCCCGCAAACACCGCGTAAGCGCTATTGCAGGTAATGAGATCAGCCGGAACACGTTCGATAACAATACCCTGCCAACCCGCTTCGGGTATAACGATCAGGCAGGTACGTTTTCTACTTTTAATTATGCCGATTACAATGCAGGTTCCTATAATGCAGATATGCTGGGTACCAGCAGGCCCACAGCCAGTATAGGCAATTATGCTTACCAGGACAACCGTTTTGTTTCCTGGTATGCCAATGGCTCCTATGAATACGACAACCGCTTTATTCTCAGTGGAAGTATACGGCTGGATCAGACCAACTTCTTTGGTACCGATCCCCGCTATCGCTATAAACCGCTGTGGTCTGCCGGCGGTACCTATAAACTGGCGCAGGAAAAATTCTTCAATATACCGGTCATCGACCGGCTTGATCTGCGGGCCTCTTATGGTATCAATGGAAATATCTCTCTGAACTCAGGTCCTTTCCTGATCATTGCCCCCGGCAGTTATTCCATTTATACGGGAGATGTGTCTTACAGTATCTCTTCTCCACCCAATAACTCGCTGCGTTGGGAAAAAACAAAAAGCACCAACTTTGGTGTGGATATTTCGCTGCTGAACAGGAGGATCAATGTAACTGCAGATTATTACCTGCGCAACAGCAGTGACCTGTTGGCATCCGATGCGATAGATCCTACAAGGGGCTTCAGCTCACTCGTGAAGAATATCGGGGAAGTGCAAAACAAAGGATATGAAATTTCAGTAAATGCGGATGTGTTGCGTAAGCGCAATTTTGTATGGAATACCTTCCTCAACTTCAGCTACAATAATAATACAGTAGTTACTTACAATGTGAATTACCAGTATCCTTCCAATATCACCAACGGCGCCATCAAAAAAGCGGGCGATCCGCTGGATGCCCTGTACAGCTACAGGTTTGCCGGCCTGGATAACAACGGCGTGTCGCAGTTCTATACCACTAAAGGAGGAAAAAGCGGCGGTGGTAACGTAGATGTAAGCGACCTGGTCTATAGCGGTACCCTGCGTCCTAAATATGCCATCAGCTTAACCAACTCCTTCCGCGTGCAGAACTTTGACCTGTCGTTCATGTTTATTGCAAAGATGGGGAATGTGTTAAGGAGAGATGCTTTCAGCGGATCTAATATTCTTAATAAACATGTATCGGAAAGATGGAAACAACCAGGTGATGAAGCCCATACCATTTACCCGAAACTCAGCAGCTGGAATATGGATATGTTTTATTTCCCTTATTCTGATATACTCATAGAAAGTGCGAATTACCTGAAGCTGCGCGATGTGACTTTAACATATGACATCAATCCCAGCCTGCTGAAACGTATTGGTTTCACCAGCACACGCATTTATTTCCAGACAAGGAATCTGTTTATGATCACCGCCAACAGCGACCACCGCGATCCTGAAACATCAGAGCTGAACCTGTCGGGCGGTACCGGCGCGTTTACAGAACAGGGATTCTCTTCCCTGTCGCTGCGGCCCGAATTCTATGTAGGGTTATCATTCAGTCTTTAACAATTAATACGGCGATCATGAAACAGCGTATACTCATACTCGTTATTATCATAGCAGGAAGCGTCAGTTCCTGCCAGAAATTCCTGGATGTAAAACCCAAAGGAAAACTGATCCCTTCGGAGGTGGCCGATTTTGATCACCTGCTGGATAACAGTAATATTGCCCAGTGGGTGTTTGTCGACAACAATAGCGGTTGTAATCTTGGTTATTTAACAGATAACCTGTCGCTTTCCGAGGGAATAGGAAATATCAATTATAAGGCAAACAACCATCCTAACATCGACCGGTACTGGGCCTATGTTTTCAGGCAGCCTTACAAGAATCCGGCTACATCGGATTATTTCTGGGACTGGGGTACCTACCGGTCCATGGCTTATTTCAACAACGTGATAGATGGGGTACGGGCCATTCCCAATCTCACCGCAGAAAACCAGCAGTATGCAAAAGCAGTGGTAGCGCAGGCGCTGGTAAACAGGGCATGGTCGTATTTTATCACCACGCTGGTATATGGGCCTGTGTATAAGCCCGGTACACCCAACGATACAAAAACGATCCCATATGTAACCAGTGCTGATATGGGCGCTCCGTTGCCGGATCTGTCTACCCAGCAGCAGGCTTTTGCCCAGGTGGCCGGCGACGTGCTCACCGCCCTGCCGGATGTGCCGGAAGTAACCAACTGGCCATCACGCCCCAATAAAGCGGCAGCCCAGGCTTTGCTGGCATACTATCATTTGTTTACACAGAAGTACGACAGTGTAGTGTATTACGCCAATCTTGCATGGACTGCTGCCAGCAAAGGGGGGACCGACAAACTCATCTACGACTATAACAGCTTTTCATGGACGGATCCTTCCAACCTGATCAACAGCACTATTATAGGACCGGATAATTTCCTGAATGCAGCCAACAGCCGGGAGAACCTGTTCTACCGGAACCTTGATGCAGGCGCAGGCCAGTCTTCTTCCAGCTATCCTTCCGATGAAGTGATTGCATTGTATGACCAGGCCAATGACCTGCGGTTCAAATATTTCTTTTTAACTGCACCCGGTTATAAAACCACTTATAATAATGTTGTTTATGACGATGGCAACCGGATCCAGTATTACCGCGGTTCTAAAACAAACATGACTGCAGGCTTCACTTACCCGGAACTGCTGCTTATGCGCGCCGAAGGATATGCCCGTACCAACCAGTTGTCTGCCGCCATCGCCGATCTGAACACGTTGCGCCGTTACCGTTATAAAACAGGTACCCCTGCGCTGTCCGCAGGCTCTCAGGATGAAGTGATCAGCCAGGTGCTGGAGGAAAGAAGAAGAGAGCTGCCGCTTGGATCGTTCAAGCGTTTCCTGGATCTGAAAAGGCTTTGCCTTGAAACCGGTAAACCCTGGAGCAAACAGAAGATACAACACCGGATAGGAACAGAAATACACGAGGGAACGGTGGATTCAAAAGATTTTATTTTAACCATCTCCAACGTGGTATTGAAGTTTAACCCGCAATGGAATATACCGCTGGATGGAAGACCATTTTAAATCATAAATCAATATCACATGAAGCACATCTTAGTATCAATGCTGGCTTTATTCCCTGCTGCCCTTATGGCCCAGGATGGAGTATATGTACTGAAAGGAAAAATAGGGACCCTGAATGCACCCGACAAATTGTTCCTGACCTATAGGGCCAACGGAACTACCATAAGGGATTCCGCTGCGTTGCAGCAGGGCGTATTTGAATTTAAAGGCAAAGTGGGTGATCCTGTGAAAGCCACGCTGGTATTGCGTCACGGGCCACCCACCAATATGATGTCGTACAAATCGGATATGCTGGCCGTATATCTTGAAAAAGGCACTATTGTTCTCAGCGGTAAAGACTCCGTGTATAACGCCACCGTAAAAGGTTCCCGTTTGAACGACGATCAGCAGCGCCTGCAGGCGAAGCTGAAACAGACCACAGCACAGCGGGATCAGCTGATGGAAGATTATATTGCTGCCAGCAACGAAACCCGGAAGTCGCCTGAATTCAAAAAATCCTACGATGAAAAAGGTAAAGCCATCCGTGATGAAGAGAAAAAGATTTACCAGGCATTCATCAAAGAAAATCCAAAATCGCTGGTGAGCATCGATGCCCTGCAGAGTAGCGCCAGCTCAATTCCTGAAAATCCTGCGGAGCTGGAAACGCTGTTTAATACACTTTCGGCTTCCGTAAAAGAAAGCACGAAAGGGAAGGAGATGGCGGCGCTGATCAATGGCTGGAAGCAAACTGCTATCGGCGCTACTGCTCCTGTGTTCACACAAAATGATACACTGGGCAAGCCGGTGAATCTTACTGATTTCAGGGGTAAGTATGTACTGGTTGATTTCTGGGCAAGCTGGTGTGGCCCATGCCGTGCGGAAAACCCGCATGTGGTGGCGGCCTTTAACAAGTATAAAGACCAGTCTTTTACCATCCTGGGCGTATCACTGGACCAGGCCAACGGGCATGATGCCTGGCTGAAGGCCATCCATACCGATCAGCTCACGTGGACGCATGTATCAGACCTGAAGTTCTGGGAAAACGAGGTAGCGAAATTATACAGCGTGCGGGCTGTGCCACAGAATTTCCTGCTGGATCCCAACGGGAAAATTATAGCGAAGAATTTGCGCGGGGAAGAGCTGGACAAAAAACTGGCGGAAATACTGCCACACTAACTGCCATCCTCTGTTGTTTGTAAAAAGGGTGTATCCAAACAGGATACATCCTTTTTGTTGGGCATTATCTCCTTCCGGCGCCCGGATAAATAATTCCGGGATCTTCATTTGTTTTTTGATAACGTGCTGTTTTTATTTGATTTTTTCGAAGTCGTAATGCCCTTTGATATGTTTGTTAAGATAGATGCCCTTTGAGCCTGACGACTTCATTGCCAGGTATACGCTTTCGGGTACATCTTTATAATCATATACCATCCCCGATACAAATATGATCCGGAGCGTACGCTTCTCAGCGTCATAAATCATATGGGCTACCACGGAAGAGGGCATATCTGCGCCGGATCAATTATCATACCGTGAGCCACTTATCAGGCTGCATTTTATGGTCCTCCAAACCGGGAATATCTTTGGTTGTTACCGCCTTGTGCCGCTGTGCCGGCCGCTCAGGTCTCGCTGCATGGAAATGTTACAGGTGCCGGTTCAACTGATGTTTAATCGCTTTCATGGAAAATAAGCACTGATTTTACCTGTTGGTCCGGCGTTGATGCAAACGTTTGTTGTTTGAAGACCGCTGGATTTATTTTGCTTTAAACTGATATAAAATTAACATTTATTTAATGAGTTCTTGTAGTTTTTGGAGAATTATGTCCAACTAATTAAAATTTTCATAAAAGTTCTTGCAGGATTTAAGGAAGTTTGCCTATCTTGAATCAGCATTTTACTCTAATGTTGTTCACTTGTACCAAATTGATGTAGATTTAAACTGTAGCAAACAATCATCTAAATGGTGACCGATCGCCAGGAAACATTCAAAAAAACGTTATTAAAGCACCTTTACTTCAACAGGGAGTTGTCTTGTGCTGATCTCACGCTGCTCACCGGCAGGAGCCTTCCGCATACCACCAAAGCCTTGAATGAGCTTGTGAAAAGTGGCCTGGTACAGGAATCGGGCTATGCCATTTCTACAGGCGGGCGCCGTCCGCAGATGTACTCTGTGAAACCGGACTACCTGTATATACTGTCCGTAGCAATGGACCAGTTTGTGACCAGTATCAGTATACTGGATATGCAGAACCGGGTAGTGGGAGAGGAACGCCTGGTATCGCTGGATTTATCCGCGCATCCGGATGCGATCGCACAACTGGGACAGGAGCTGAAAACGTTTATGGATGCTTCAGGTATCGCGGTGGAAAAGTTTGCAGGCATTGGTATTGGAATGCCGGGCTTTGTAGATGTAACAAAAGGTATCAACTACTCTTTTTTCGACAGGCACTACGGCAGTATCAATGAATACCTGGAGGCGCTTACCGGCGTGCCGGTGATTATTGACAACGACTCCAGTCTCATTGCGCTGGCGGAGTGGAAACTGGGTGCAGCACGTAACCGGCAAAATGCACTGGTCATTAATATAGGCTGGGGCATTGGTTTGGGAATGGTGCTGAACGGAGATCTTTTCAGGGGAGAGAACGGGTTCGCAGGGGAGTTCTCACACATCCCGCTTTTTACCAATAATAAGATCTGCAGTTGTGGAAAAATGGGATGCCTGGAAACAGAAACATCTTTATCGGTGATTGCAGAAAAAGCAGTGGCCGGGATCAGTGAAGGCAGAACCACCGTTATGAAAAATTTGTCGATGGACAACCGCGACGACACGTTTAGAAAAATAATGGATGCAGCGGTAAAGGGAGATAAGTACGCAGTGGAATTATTATCACAGGCGGGTTATCATATCGGGCGCGGCATCGCTATACTTATTCACTTGTTAAATCCAAACCTGATCATCTTAAGCGGGAGAGGAACATTGGCCGGAAAATTATGGCTGGCACCTGTACAGCATGCATTAAATGAGCATTGTATACCAAAAATTGCAGAAAATATAGAGATTATGATATCGCCTCTGGGGTATGCGGCGGAAAGACTTGGAGCGGCAGCACTTGTTATGGAACACCTCGATAAAGGCCAGCTTAGTAAAATAGAGTATTAAACACGTTCACTTGTAATATCAATCCAAAAATGAGGCAGTAACTACCTGCTGCATGAGGGCTTCCCCATGCTGTCAGAGGAACTATGCCTTGATTATTTATCCACATCTAAATTCACAGTAATGAAAAGGTGGCTAGGCTTTCTGCTGCTAACATGTTTAGTAGCGGTGTGCTGTCAAAGCGTTTACGCACAGGAAAAAAAATGGGTATCAGGTACCCTGAAAGACGCTTCCGGCGCTCCCGTTATCTATGCAACAGTCATTGAAAAAGGTACAACCAATGGTGCTACAACCAATGAAAAAGGCGCATTCAAACTCCAGGTAGGCCCTGGTGCAACATTGGTTATTTCCAGCATCGGTTTTACAACCAAAGAAGTACCGGTAGGTACATCCCTTCATTTTAACCTGGTACTGGAAGATGCTTCCAAAGGATTAAATGAAGTGGTAGTTACTGCATTGGGCATCACCCGTCAGAAAAAATCTGTTGGATATGCAGTGCAGGAAGTAAAAAGCGCTACACTGGTGGATGCGCATGAACCAAACCTTACCAACGCCCTAACCGGTGTGATAGCAGGTTTACAGGTAATCCGCTCCAGCACCGGCCCTGCAGGTTCTTCCAAAATTAACCTGCGCGGAAACAATTCCCTCACAGGAAACAACCAGCCATTGATTGTAGTGGATGGTATCCCTGTCGATAACTTCGTAGGCGTAACAGATGGCAATAACGATTTCTGGAACCCGTCACTGGATATGGGTAACGGTCTTGCTGATCTGAATGCAAACGACATCGCCAGCATCTCCGTATTAAAAGGCCCTTCAGCAGCTGCATTGTATGGCAGCCGTGCCGGTAACGGTGCAATCCTGGTTACTACAAAAACAGGTCGTAAGTCAACCGGTATGGGTATCAACGTATCATCCACCCTGGGTTTTGAAAGTGTTTTCACTAATCCCGATATGCAGAAAAGTTTTGGCCAGGGATCTGTTGGCGACTATGATCCGATTGGTACTACCAGCTGGGGACCAAAAATTACAGGCCAGGATGTTACCAACTGGAACGGGAAAACAGAAAAACTCCGCTACTTTAATAACATCGGCAATTTTTATAAAACAGGAGTAAATCACAATGAGAATATTTCCTTCCAACAACAGCTGGATAAAACATCTGTATATACTTCCCTCAACTACATGAACGATAACAGCATGATTCCGGGTACAAAACTTTCCAGGGTAAACCTCATGGCAAGGGCTACTACCAAATACGGCACATCCGAACGTTTATCTACCGATTTTAAAGTACAATATTCCAATACCGATGCCCGGAACAGGCCTACAAGCGGTGTAAACAGCAGGAACTACTCTTCCCTGTTGTATACCATGCCGGGTACTATGGATATCACCCAGTTTAAAGACCCGTTGAATGAACTCGGCAAAATGCGCTGGTACGGTACAGGTAACCAGGTGAACCCATACTGGGCAAGCCGTTACAGCCAGAACGAAGATACACGTAACCGCTTTATCATGAACGGAAGCATTAAGTACGAGTTCACCGACTGGTTAAATGCGGAAGTAAAAGCAGGTGCGGATATTTATACTACCAACACCGAAGCCAAAACATATTCCGGCAGCCCGCTTTCTACCAATGGCAGCTATAGTGTGGGTAAATTCACCTTCTCTGAGCTGAACTACAGCACCCTGATCTCCGCTAAAAAAGATAACCTTTTCAGCCGCTTTGGCGGATCTGTAAGCGTAGGCGGTAACCTGATGCAACAGCATTCTTCCAGGTTGAGCAACAACGCAGCTTCCCTGCTGGTACCGGACCTGTTCAGCATTAAAAACTCTGAAGGTAATCCCGGTATTACAGATGAAGTAACAGAACAGCGCATTAATTCAGTATATGGTACGGTAGGCGTAAACTGGGATGGTTACCTGTTCCTCGATGGAACCATGCGTAACGACTGGTCTTCAACGCTCAGCCCTGCCAACCGCTCTTTCTTCTATCCTTCTGTGAGCTTCTCTTATGTTTTCACAGAACAGTTTAAGAGCCTGCCCAAATGGCTTAGCTATGGTAAGCTTCGCGCTTCCTATGCCGAAGTAGGTAATAGCCTTTCTCCTTACCAGTTACTGAATACCTACACCATCGACAGGGATCCGAACGGTCACCCGATTGCTTCCAGGAAAACTACCCTTTTCGATGCAAACGTGCGCAGTGAGCTGATCAAATCCCATGAAATAGGTGCTGAGCTTCGCTTTGTGGACAACAGGTTTGGTATCGACTTCAGTTATTATAAATCCAATGCTACCCGCCAGCTGATCGATCTGCCAATGGACCCTGCCAGCGGTTATGAAAAAAGAAAGATCAATGCCGGTAATATTCAGAACAGCGGATTCGAGATCATGGCAGATGCCAGAATCCTGGACAAAGGTTTTCTCTGGAATATTTCCGCTAACCTGTCTATGAACCGGAATAAAGTGATAGAAATATCTGCTGCTGATAATGTGAACAGGTACCAGCTGGGCGGCTTTGATGATGTATCTATCGTAGCAGTTACAGGCCAGCTGTATGGAGAAATTTATGGTAGCAAATTCCTTCGTGTAACAGATGAAAAAAGCGAGCATTACGGACAGCTGCTGCTTACTGCTGAAGGACGCCCTCAGCGCGGTGAACAGAATGTGCGTTTGGGTAACCAGCAATCAAAAGCATTACTTGGTATCACCAACAGCTTTGGCTACAAAAACTTTACCCTGGCCTTCCTGATTGATGCCCGTTTTGGTGGCGACATGTTTTCTGTAACCCAGGCAATGATGCAGAGAAGCGGAACCGCGGAAGTAACAGCGCCGGGTGGCCAGAGAAATGACATGGTGATTGCAGGCGTAGTGTCAAATGGCAGCGGCGGATATACTGCCAATACCAAATCCATTACCACCCAGCAATACTGGGAAGCGGTAAACAGCAACGTGGGTAACCTCGGTGTTTCTGAGCTCAATATTTATGATGCTTCCAATATCCGTTTGAGGAACATCCAGCTGAGCTATAACCTGTCAAAAAAATTACTGGGCAGAACACCTATCCAGTCAGCTAAGGTAGGTGTATCCTGCAATAACGTATGGATGATTTCCAGTCATATGCGCGGCCTGGACCCGGAATCTGTATTTGCGGTAGGTACAAATGCCACTGGTTTTGAAAACGGTGCTCCTCCAACCACCCGCACTTTCCTGGTGAACCTGAGCCTTAGTTTTTAATTTTTAATTGTAACTGAAATGAAAAAGATACTCATAAAATCAGGTTGGGCGCTGACTGCTTTTGCGATGGTGATGTCTGCCTGTAATAAGTTTGAAGAGATCAATCAAAATCCAAAAGATGCCAGCCTTAACCAGGTACAGGTGGAATACTTTATCAACAATTCCATCATTGGCGCTCAAATGGATCCGAATATTGCAGAACGCTCTTTTGTATTGTACTGGAAAACTGCCAGTCGCCAGCACCTCAGCGGCGGTCTCTCTTCCGGCGCGGTAGACGATGGATGGTCTTCTGAATACTACCGTTACAGCTCCACCTGGCTGAACAGCATTAACACCGCTATCCAGATCGCGGATGAAAAAACAAAAACGGGAGATACCAAACCATATACAGACAACCTGAAACAAGTAGCACGTATATGGCGCGCTTACCTGTTAAGCGAGTTGTCCGACAATTTTGGCCCCATTCCCATCAACGCATTTCAGGGCGTTAACCCTGAATTCGTAAGCGTAAAAGATGTATATTATTTTGCGCTGGATGAATTAAAGGATGCCAGTGCTAAATTAAATACCAGCATCGTTGCTTCAGATGAACTGAAAAAAACAGATCCTGCTTTCGGTTATGATTTCATGAAATGGAAACGTTATGCCAATTCTATGCGGTTACGCCTGGCCATGCGTTTGTCTGAAGTGGATCCCGGTAAAGCTAAACCTGAATTTGAAGCAGCAGCTGCAGGAGATCTAATGACCAGCATGGACGATATTTTCCAGGTACAGGAAAAAGCCGGCTGGGATGCGCTTACCGGCGTAATGAGCCGTGAATGGAACGCCCAGATACTGTCTACAACGCTGGAGAATATTTATACCGGTTTGGGTGGCGTAAAAACTGCCGACCAGGTAGATGTTTCCCTGCAGTCTTATATCAGGCCTGCAAACTGGGCGGGGCTGCAGTTAACAGATCATTTCTCCACTATGACCAATGATCCGTTCGCCGGTTTCTGGTTTGATGGTTTGCCACAAACCATTGATCCCCGTGCATACAAAGCATTTATTCCGGCAGGCGATTTCAACAATCCTAACTTCAGCAAATACCCTTCCTACGATCAGCCAACCTGGGAAACTACCGCGCGTAATCTCCTGGATGCCAAAGGAGACGTGGTGAAGAAACTGGATGGTAAGTTTGCCTGGAATGGCTCCAATGCCGGTGCATGGGGCGTAAAAGGCACCCGTAACCAATGGAGGGCTTTCCCCGGGGCGGCTCCCCGTTTGGGTCAGCAATTCAGGAACAGCACCAACAAACGTATCTTCTTTGCACCATGGGAAACACATTTCCTGCTGGCGGAAGCTGCTGTAAGAGGATGGACGGTACCACTGGGCGGCAAGGCTGCCTACGAAAAAGGTATCGCCCAGAGTTTCGAATACTGGAAAGTAGATGGTTTCCTGAGCGCCTATCTCACTTCCACCAATTATAACATGACAGGCACTTCTGTAAGCTGGGATCATACTGCTGAGCCACCGGCCACGCATACAATGGATTTCAAAAACGGTTACACAGGCACTGCAGGTACAGTGGCCATTAAATACCCCGTTAATAACCTGTATAAGAACGGTACTGTTAAAAACGATCTCTTAACAAAAATCATCACTCAAAAGTATATCGCGCAGGTTCCCTGGCTGCCGCTGGAAGGATGGAATGATAAACGCAGGCTTGGGTTGCCTTTCTTCGAAAATCCAAACGTAGAAGAGCCACTGGTAACATTGCCGGCACTCAATGCTTCCAATTATATGACCAGCAATGTGAAATTCTTCCCG
This sequence comes from Chitinophaga polysaccharea, assembly GCF_902150045.1. Lineage (GTDB taxonomy): Bacteria > Bacteroidota > Bacteroidia > Chitinophagales > Chitinophagaceae > Chitinophaga > Chitinophaga polysaccharea_A. Next base: position 1,065,121 of record NZ_CABFVU010000001.1, on the reverse strand, counting down.
CAGCGTATTAAGTATCCTTCTTCCCTGAAGAATACCAATGCGGCAGGATATAACCAGGCTGTAAGCTTCCTTGGAGCAGGTGGCGATGAGGTATTAACACCATTATGGTGGGCCATTAAGCAATAATTTGCTGTTCACTTGTAAAATAGCCGGCCGGAGAGCTCTCTGGCCGGCCATTTGTTTTTTTAAGTGAGCCCTGCCGGTATTTTAAAAAACTCTTTTAGGTAGCATGGATAATTAAGACTATCTTGTGCACAAATACAATATAATGCAACAAGGTACAGTTAAATTTTTCAATGAATCCAAAGGATTTGGTTTCATTACCCCATCAAACGGTGGCCCGGATATTTTTGTTCATATTTCCGGTACTTCCAGTGAGCTCCGTGAAAACGACACCGTTATGTATGAAGTAGAAAATGGTAAAAAAGGTTTGAATGCAGTTAACGTAAAAGTTATCTAAGTTTACATATCTTATCTTATTTCTAGGAGGGCTGATCAGATGATCAGCCCTCTTTTTTTATGATCAGCCTTCCTGTTTCTTATCCCTGAATGCCTTAGGCGTTTGTTGGGTACGGGCCTTGAATACCGTCGAAAAATAAGCCGGGGATGAAAAGCCGCATTCATAGGCTATTTCGGCAATTGATAGTTTTGAATTTACCAACAGGTACCTGCCTTTTTTTACCCGCGCTTCCAGGATATAGTCGTTTACATTGCAGTTCAGCAGCAACTTCACCTTACGGTACAGCTGCATCTTTGAAATAGCCATTTCCTGGCAGATGTCTTCCACACCAAAATGGTCGTTGCCCAGGTTCTTTTCCACAATGGCTGTGAAATCATTTACAAACCTGCGGTCAGGCTTGCTGGATTGTTCACTGTGTACCCGGGTTTCGGGTTCTGCGATGTAATGATCTTTCAGCAAGGCCCGGTTGTTAAGCATGCTGCTGATGCTTTCTGCCAGATATTTCAGGTGGAAGGGCTTACTGATATAGGCGTCTGCGTTATGCTGCATCCCTTTTATCCGTTGTTCCTCGCTGCTATTGGCGCTCAGGAGGATCACCGGAATATGCGAGGTACGGATATCCTTTTTCAATGTTTGCAATACCTGTATGCCATCCATACCGGGCATCATGATATCGCACAGGATAAGGTCTGGTATATGTTCAAAGGCCAGTTTCAGCCCTTCTTCACCACTGCCGGCATGAAACACTTCGTAGTGCCCGCTGAGGAAATCAGCAAGGAAATGATTCAGGTCGGGATGGTCTTCGATCAGCAGCACGGAATGCGGGTGTGCCTGTACAGACGCCGGCAGTTCCTCTGCGGGAGTGTTGTTAAGATCGTCGTCTGTATAGCCGTGCAGGGAATGATTGATCACGTTCATGTGCTCATCTTCCTGCTGTATTTCTTCGGGGGCAAAAGGGGCGGAAGTACCGGGCAGGGTGATACTGAAAGTAGTGCCGGCGCCCTTGCTGCTTTTTACGCTGATGCTGCCATGATGCAGGGAAATGATCTCCCGGGTGAGTGCCAGCCCTATGCCGGTGCCTTTATGTTCATTGTTCCGGCTCTGGTAAAACAGCTCAAATGCATGCGCCAGTGTATTTTCATCCATGCCGCTGCCGTCGTCTTCAATACGGATCACTGCTTCCTGCCCGGCCCCGGGCTGTTCAAGATAGATATGCACCTTGCCATAGTCGCCCGTAAATTTAAACGCGTTGGACAGCAGGTTATACAGCACCCGGTCAAACAGGTGCTGGTCGAACCAGGCTTTAATGCCCGGCTGCCGGCTGATGAGGCGGAAGTCGATATGTTTTTTTACGGCAATGCCTTTATAGGCTTCCATTATATCCAGCATAAAGCCGGGCAGGTCGTTTTCAGCTACTTTCAGCTGCAGTTTCCCGCTTTCGATCCGCCGGAATTCCAGCAACTGGTTCACCAGGCGCATGAGATGCGTTACGTTTCTGCGCATCAGCTCCAGCTGTTGTTTTTGCGGGGAAGAGAGTTGCCTGCTGCCCATCAGGTTTTCCAGCGGCGCCTGTATCAGTGTGAGCGGGGTGCGGAACTCATGTGAAAGGTTGGTGAAGAACGTGAATTTGGCTTCTGTGGCTTCCTGGGCCCTGGCGGTCATTTCCACCAGCTGGTCACGCTGCTGGAGGATCTCATCCCGTTGCTGCTTCAGTTGCCGGTTAATCCGCCTGTTGGTGCGTAAAATAAAGAACAGCACGATGCCCAGCAGGAAAGCAATGCCCAGTGTGGTTACCACTATGCGCAGCAGGTGCTGCTGGTCCTGGTACAGGGAGCGTTGTTCCTGCAGCAACGATTGCTGTTGTTCTATTTCCTGGTGCTGGGCCTGGATCTTATCTATCTGTAACCGCATCAGCTTTACATTGCTGCTGTCTATCAGTACAGTCTGCAGCAGGGTATTACGCGGCACCTTTTTCCCGGAGAGTATATCGGCGGCCATGCTGATGGCCTCTTTGCCGCCGCTGGGGTACAGCAGGGAGGCGCTGAGGATATCGCGGGATACGAGGTCTATGCCGGCATCGGGGTAGGGCGAAGCGTCTACGCCGATGAAACGGGTATGCATGTTGCCTTTTGCCCGGCAATAACGGTACATACTATACGCCATTACGTCGTTCTGCGCAAAAATGATATCGGCCTGCTGCACAGCGGAATCGTTGCGCGCAGCGGCTTCCCGGGTTTTATCAGCTACCCAGCTGCCTTCCAGCGTGGCTATCACTTTCAGGCCGGGATAGCGTAGCAGCGCATCATGAAACCCCTGGTGCCGTTCTACTGTAGGGGAAGAGCCCCGCAGCCCCGTTACTTCTATAATGCGTCCATGCCCGTTCAATTGTGCAGCTATATATTCTGCCGCCAGTTTGCCGATGTTGTAATTATCGCCCCCTATATAAGCGGTGAAGGAATCAGTGGCGGCCTTGCGGTCCAGGATGATCACCGGGATGCCCTGGACATAGGCGGTGGCAATTACCGGCGCCAATGGCGCTGCCTCATTGGGCGATACTACCAGTATATCAATTTTCCCTGCCAGCAGTTCCCGGATCTGCTGCACCTGCCGTTTACTGTCGCTTTCTGCGTCGCGATACAGTAACTGCATCTCCGGATGATAAAAAAGCTCCCGCTTCATTTCCGTAAGCATGTTCCGGCGCCAGTCGTCGTTACCGGTACACTGGGAAAACCCAATCCGGTACTTCGGCCCTGTTTCCGGGCGGCATCCTGTTATATATAATAACAGGGGAAGACATATTAAATAGAGATATCGTGCTGGCAATGTGGGAATAATTTTGGTCCTATTTCTAAAAACAATGATACAAAATTGAAAGAGATCCTGTGGTAATATATCTGTAATGATATATAAATTGTTATTTATCAGCATAATAAATGAAATTATGCACTTTGTTATAATTTCAAAAGAAACTGGTGTGATACAATAACGGCAGCCTTTTTCAAAGAAGTAGGTTTGACACATCGATCAAACTATTTCTACGTTATGAACAACAACATTGTTTTCTTTTGGGCCTTTGTAGTAGCGCTTGGCGGTTTTCTTTTCGGTTTTGATACTGCTGTTATCTCCGGTGCGGAGCAGCATATTCAGCAATACTGGCATTTAACAGAAGTACAGCACGGTCTTACCGTGTCTATCGCCTTAATAGGAACAGTGTTTGGCGCATTGGGAGGCAGTACGCCGTCGGATAAGCTGGGGCGCCGCGCCACTTTATTGCTGGTGGCTTTAATATACCTGGTATCGGCAATCGGTACTGCCATGGCCACCAACTGGTACTTTTTCCTGGTATGCCGTTTTATCGGCGGCCTGGGAGTTGGCGCTTCTTCGGTAACTGCCCCTGTATATATTTCAGAGGTTTCCCCCGCATCCTACCGGGGCCGAATGGTCGCTTTATTCCAGTTTAACGTGGTTTTTGGTATTCTCGTCTCTTATTTATCAAACTACTTCATTGGTGGATATGGCGGTGAAAACTCCTGGCGTCTTATGCTGGGCATCCAGGCTTTCCCCGCAGCCCTGTTCCTGGTATTGCTCCGCTGGGTACCGGAAAGCCCGCGTTGGCTGCTGCTGCGCGAGAAGAAAGAAGCGGCTGCCATCAAAACCCTGCAGATCATCAACCCTGGGGGGTATACGGAAGATATCAATACCATCCGGCAGTCGAGGCACCAAAGCATTGGCGCGCCGAAGGAACGGCTGTTCTCCCGGAAATACCGCACACCGGTAATGCTGGCGGTATTATTCGCGGTGTTCAACCAGGTGTCGGGCATTAATGCCATTATTTATTACGCTCCCCGGATCTTTGAAATGTCCGGTTTAGGGACGGCCTCGTCCCTGCTTTCTACAGTAGGACTAGGCGTCGTGAATTTCATTTTTACGTTAACGGCTATACGGTTCATTGACCGTATCGGCCGCCGGCAGCTGATGCTGATAGGCACTGTGGGGCTTATTGCTACACTGGGACTTACTGCCATCTCTTTTTATACCCACACGGGTGGTATAGCGGTGATCTCTTACCTGCTCATCTATATAGCTTTCTTCGCCTTCTCGCAGGGCGCCGTGATATGGGTATTTATCTCTGAAATATTTCCAAATGCCGTACGCGCCAAAGGGCAGACGCTGGGAAGTTTCACCCACTGGATCATGGCGGCCCTCATTGCTTTTACCTTTCCCTGGCTCGCCAGCCACATCGGCGGCGGTCACATTTTCGCCTTTTTCTGCGGTATGATGGTATTGCAACTGCTTTTTGTGTGGCGACTGATGCCGGAAACAAAAGGGCAAACACTGGAAGAAATTGAAATGACAATGGTGGTGCATTAAAAAAATAGTTTATGAAAAACAAGTATAACATTGCCTGCCTCGGGGAAATATTGTGGGACATTTTACCAGACCAGGAATTGCCAGGCGGCGCTCCTATGAATGTAGCGTATCATTTGCAGAAACTGTCCCAGCAGGTAGCGATGGTATCGGCCACAGGAACCGATGGTCATGGCAGGCGGTTGCTGCAGCTCATGCACAACATGCAGCTCTCTAACGCTTACGTACAAACGAATAATACTTATGCCACCGGTAAAGTAAATGCCTGGATGGACGCGCATAGCGATATGCAGTACGATATCCTGTATCCCGTAGCCTGGGACCATATTGCCTGGAATGATTCCCTGGAAGATCTGTTATCGGGAGATGACCTGCAGTATATTGTTTTTGGCAGTTTGATGGCCAGGCACGAAGTATCCCGCAATACGCTCCGGAAAGCGTTGCAGTCGCCCGCCGTAAAAGTACTTGACATTAACCTGCGCGCACCCTGGTATTCCCGCGAAACGCTGGAGTGGCTCATGAGCAGCTGCCAGCTGCTGAAGCTGAATGTCGGGGAACTGGAACTGATCAGCGCCTGGTACGGAAGCTGGTCAGCTCATGAAGACCAGGTACAGGCTTTGTCCTCACGTTTTGACATCCCTACGATAGTCGTCACCCTGGGCAGCAAAGGCTGCATGGGATATATAGACGGGGCCTTTTATTACCAGGAAGGGCAGCCGGTGAAAGTTGCAGATACCATTGGCAGCGGAGATGCATTCCTGGCAGGCTTTCTTGTAAGCAGGTTGCAGCAGCGCTCTCCCGCCTGGAGCCTGGCCTATGCCAATGCGCTCGGCGCGCTGGTGGCATCCCGCCACGGCGGTTGCCCTGAATACCATCCAGCCGATATATACAGCATGATGAAAGTACCACAGCACACTTAGCCAATTATTACATTTCCACACCACCATTTCACAAATTCCATTTATGAAAAAATTGTTTTACTTATTACCGATGTTGCTGTTCAGCCTCTTCGCTATGGCACAGCAACGTAACATTACCGGTACCATTATCAGTAAACAAAACAGAACACCATTGCCCGGTGTTACCGTACAGGCGGGCAACAGGAACACCATTACCAATGGCAGCGGGCAATTTACACTGCCGGCTGCTGTTGGCGAAGTGCTTAACTTCTCCTACATCGGCATGAAACCTATGTCGTTGAAAGCAACGGAAGGTAATATGTCCGTAGAAATGGAAGAAAACGCCACCGATCTGAACCAGGTGATTGTAACCGGTTACCAGACGCAGAAAAAGGCAGACCTGACCGGCGCCGTATCCGTAGTGAATGTGAGCGAAATAAAAGACATTCCGCTCGGCAACCCGGTGAAAGCCCTGCAGGGCCGCGTTCCCGGCGTGTTCATCACCACCAGCGGCGATCCCAACAGCAATGCCACTGTACGTATCCGCGGTATCGGTACTTTGGGCAACAACGACCCGCTTTATGTAATTGATGGTATCCCTACCAAAAGAGGATTGCAGGAACTGAACCAGAATGATATTGAATCCATCCAGGTATTGAAAGATGCATCGGCAGCTACTATCTATGGCTCCCGTGCGGCCAATGGCGTAATCATTGTTACCACCAAAAGAGCTAAGAAGGGCTATAGCCGCATCACTGCAGATGTATCTGCTTCCCTGCAGGATTACAGTACCAAGCTGAAAACACTGAACACGGATGGCCGCGGCCGTGCCTACTGGCAGGCTGCTGTAAATGATCATGCCAACCCGAATAATAACCAGATCTACCAGTACGACTGGAACGGTGATTACAATAACCCCGTGCTCAACAAAATTATACTGCCGGAATTTATTGACGCCGCTAAAACCATGAAACCAGCTGACACCTACTGGTACGACCAGATAGCCCAAACTTCCCTGCTGCAAACCTACAACGTATCCATCGCCAACGGCAACGAAAGAGGTAATTCCTATTTCTCTGTAGGCATGTATAATAACAAAGGCATCGTAAAAGAAACGCAGCAAAGGAAAATAACCGCCCGCTTCAATACAGATTATTCCTTTTTTAAAGGCAGGCTGAAGATCGGTGAAAATCTCTCTGCCACTTATATCAGGGACGCATTGGTGCCGGCCGGCGATATACTTTTCGCTGCCCTGGTACAACAGCCTGTTGTGCCCGTGCACACCGTTGATGGCGGATGGGGCGGACCCGCTCCCGGTATGACCGACAGGCAGAACCCGGTAAGGCTCATTGAAGATAACCGGCAGAACAAAAGCAATTTCCTGCGTTTGTTTGGCAACGTATATGCTGATGTGGAGATCATTCCCAACCTCCACTTCAAAAGCAGCTATGGTATAGATTACAATGGTACTTATCAGCGTACGCTGCGTAGATCCTATACTTCAGGATTTCTTTCCGATCCATCCAACTTCTCCCAAACATCCCAGGATTATAATGGCAACTGGGTATGGCAAAATACGCTTACCTACAACGTAGCCTTACAGAAACACCGGTTCGATTTTCTTTTGGGAGAAGAACAGATTAAATATATGGCGCAGAACTTTTACGCCAGCCGGCAGGGATACGCCCTGGAGAATATTGATTATGCTTACCTGAATGCAGGATCTTCCAATAAAGATAACGGCGGTACCGGTAGCGGCTATACGTTATTATCTTATTTTGGTAAAGTCAACTATTCTTATGATAATAAATACCTCGCATCGGTTACCCTGCGCCGTGATGGATCTTCCCGCTTTGGAAAGGAAAACCGTTTCGGGATGTTCCCCGCAGTATCGCTTGGATGGCGCGTGAGCGAAGAGAACTTCCTGAAAGAAAACCTGCCTTTCCTGTCGGACCTGAAACTGCGCTATGGCTGGGGTAAATCCGGTAACCAGGAAATTGCCAACAATGCTACCTACACGCTGTACTCCGCTATTTATGGCATAGATCCCACCTGGGATTTTGACAATGGCAGCGCGTATGACCTGGGCGGGGCCGGCTCCGGGCAGTTGCCGTCAGGCTATACCTTCATCCAGCGGGGCAACCCGGCACTGAAATGGGAAAGCACCATGGAATCTAATGCCGGTATAGACTTTGGCCTGTTCAATAATCACCTTAGCGGTTCTATAGATTATTTTGTTAAGAAGACTTCCGATATCCTTATCAGCCCGGCTTACCTTGCTGTGATTGGTGAAGGCGGTGCCAAATTCGTGAATGGCGCCTCCATGCAGAATAAGGGGCTGGAAGTGCTGTTATCGTACAATGGCAATATTGCGCCCGGACTGGCCCTCACCGTTACCGGTAACGTGGCCACTTACCGCAATAAGATCACTAAACTGCCGGAAGATGTGCTTACTTCCTATGCCGGCAACGGGCAGGATAAAACTATCCTCGGGCGTTCTATTAATTCCACTTTCGGATACGTAGCAGATGGCTTGTTCCATTCACAGAAAGAAGTGGACGAATATGCCGACCAGATAGGGAAAGGCGTGGGCCGCATCCGCTATAAGGATCTGAACGGCGACAACGTTATTGATGATAAAGACCGCGATTATATCGGGAAAGGTGATCCTGATTTTACCTACGGACTGAATGTAACACTGGAGTATAAACACTTTGACCTTACCTTCTTCCTGCAGGGAATACAAGGCATCCAGGTATATAATACCTATAAAACGTACACTGATTTTGCTTCCATATGGCCGGGTACTAACTGGGGCGCACGTACGCTGGATGCGTGGACGCCACAGCATCCAAACGCTTCTATCCCTGCGCTTACACTGGTAGACCGTAACAACGAGAACCGCACCTCTACCTATTTCCTGGAACCGGGCTCCTATCTCAAACTGAGGAACCTGCAACTGGGATACAGCTTCCAGCACCTGTTCAGCAAGCGTTTACAAACAGCACGGGTATACCTGCAGGGCAGCAACCTGCTCACCTTCAAGAACAAAGGCTTTACCGCTACCGATCCCGAGAATCCCAACAACGCGTATCCCATCCCGGTGATAGGTACTGTTGGCTTCAACCTGTCTTTCTAAATACTTAACACTGCCATCATGAAGTACACAAAATATATACTTTTACTCAGCTGCCTGTTGCTCGGCGCATGCAGCAAATTCCTGGACCAGGAGCCACAGGGCGTTATTTTGGGCGATGACCTGAATTCGCCGGCCAACCTGGAGAAAATGGTGACCGCCGCCTATTCTTCGCTGGGTAATGATCATTACACTGCTCCCTATTCCAGTATGTGGCCCTATGGCAATATCCGCAGCGGCGACGCCTACAAAGGCGGTGATGGGGCCGGGGATATCAGCGACTTTCATTTTTACGAAACCTTTTCCCTGAACAGGATAGACAACGGTTCTTCCGATTTGCTGTGGTTTCGCCTGTATGTATGCATAGGCCGTGTTAATGACGCCCTGGGCCGTTTGAACAAGGCGAATGAAAATGATTTCCCTGAAAAGGTAGTAAGGCAGGCGGAAATGAAATTCCTGAGAGGACATTATTATTTCCTGCTGAAAACATTGTTCAAATACGTTCCTTACATCGATGAAAATGTGCCTAAGGAAAGCTACGATACCATTTCCAACCGCACTTATTCCAACGTGGAACTATGGACAAAGATCGCGGATGATTTCACTTTTGCCGCTGCTCATCTCCCCGATATACAACCACAGGTTGGAAGAGCCAATAAATTTGCAGCAAAGGCTTACCTGGCTAAAACACTGTTGTACGAAGCTTATAAACAGGATGAAAATAATAACGTAACAGCTATTGATGCTACGCTGCTGCAACAGGTAAATTCATTGTGTGATGAAGTGATCAGCTCCGGTAAATACCAGCTGGCAATTGATTTTGCCAATAACTTCCTGTCGAAGGGTGAAAATGGCCCGGAATCTGTGTTTGCTATCCAGTATTCAAAAGATGATGGTACGCCCAAAGGCCGCCTCGACTACGGTCATGCGCTGGATTATCCTATGAACCAGGACTATGGCTGTTGCGGGTTCCACTCGCCCAGCAGTAACCTGGTGAATGCTTTTCAGACAGGCGCCAACGGGCTTCCCCTGTTTGAAACATTCAACAATACCAACATCGCTACAGAAGCAGATTTTCAAACCCATACTTTTGATCCGCGGTTAGATCATACAGTAGCTATTCCGGGGCATCCGTATAAGTATGATCCTGCATTTATTTACCAGCGTGCCTGGGCGCGCGCTCCTGAAGTGTATGGCAGTTATCTTAGTTTGAAAGAAACGGTATTGCCCGGAGATGCTACGTTTCAGAAAGTGCCGCCTTTTATGTCGAGCTCCAAGAACTGGGAAATTATCCGTTATGCAGATGTGCTGTTGTTTAAGGCAGAAGCATTGATAGAACTGGGCCGCGCTGCGGAAGCATTACCTCTCATTAACCAGGTGAGAACAAGAGCCGCTGCCAGCACCGGTTTATTAAAGCAGGCAAATGGCGCTTCTACCTCCAGTTATAAAATGAACACTTATCAGCCGGGCGTTAACTGCACCTGGACCACCGGTTTCGCCCGCCAGGCCCTGCGTTGGGAACGCCGCCTGGAATTTGCCATGGAAGGCTCCCGCTTCTTCGATCTGGTGCGCTGGGGTATTGCAGCTGAATATCTCAATGCTTATTTTGCTGTGGAAAAAACACGCCGGGCTCACCTGAATGATGCTTCCTTTAAAAAAGGCAGGGATGAATACCTGCCCATACCATTAAACCAGATTAACTACAGCAAAGGGTTATATAAACAAAACACTGGCTGGTAAAATAAAATATCATTGTTATGAAGAAGAGACTTTTTTCCATCTTGCTGGCAGCTTTACTACCCGGATGGCTATATGCACAGGACAATGCAACGCCTACTCCTCAGTGGAGACCGGTGTATCACTTTACCGCGCCCCGGAACTGGCTGAACGATCCCAATGGGTTAATTTACCTGGATGGCGTATATCATCTGTATTACCAGCACAACCCGTTTGAAAATAAATGGGGGCATATGAGCTGGGGGCATGCCACCAGTAAAGACCTGCTGCACTGGAACCATCTGCCGGTAGCTATACCAGAAATAGAAACAAAAGATACCACCACCTGGATCTTTTCCGGCTCGGCGGTACTGGATAAGCACAATAGCAGCGGTTTTGGTAAGAACGGAAAAGCACCGCTGGTGGCCATTTATACCGCCGATCAGCCAAAGCAGCAAAAGGAATCACAGTTTATTGCATACAGCAACGATGGAGGTTTAACCTATACAAATTATGAGGGCAACCCGGTAGTGGATATTCACAAAAAAGATTTCCGCGACCCCAGCGTGATATGGCTGGAAGACCAGCACAAATGGCTCATGACAGTAGCTGTGCCTGCTGAACATAAAGTGCAGTTCTATGCATCCGACAACCTGAAGAACTGGGAACTGCTGAGCGAATTCGGCAACCAGGGCGATACCCGTAAAATATGGGAATGCCCCTCGCTCACACCCATGAACGTTGATGGTAACCCGGCAAAAAAGAAATGGTTGCTGATGATCTCTTCCGGGAACCAGGATGCTGCTACAGGCATGCAGTATTTTATTGGCGACTTCAACGGCAAAACATTTATTAACGATAACAAGCCGGAAGAACAGCTGTTTGTGGATTATGGCAGGACTTTTTACGCCGCTATTCCCTATAACAACCTGCCGGATAATAAGCGCATGATGATAGGCTGGTTAATGCCATTTGAAACGCCAACCTCGCCATGGCGCGGGCAAATGTCTATTCCCCGCGACCTGCAACTGAAAACTACGCCAACGGGTATACGTTTATTTCAGCAGCCTTCTGCACAGATCAGTACTTATCTTCATAAACTTCCCGCTGCACAACAACTGCAACTGAAAGCGCAATCGCTTAACAATAAGGAGTTGCAGTTGAGCAGCAGCAAAGGTTTCAACGTGAACGCCTATTGGGCAGACGCAGAGTTTACACCGGGCACAGCTACTGACTTCGGCTTTAAAATAGCGCAGAACGTAACAGTAGGCTACAACGTGCAACGGAATGAGCTGTATATCCGTGATGGAAAGGATACACAGCACCTGAACATCCAGCCTGTCAGTAACAGGATCAGGTTACAGGTATTGCTGGATAAATCGTCGGTAGAAGTGTTTGTAAACGATGGGGAAAAAGTGCTTACTACTTTGATATTCCCGGATAAGGCAGCTACTGGTTTTTCGGTATTCGCAGAAAACGGGGAGGTAAAATTGAACGGGTTAAAAGCATGGGATTTAAGTAAATAGCCAATTTCTGAAAACATAAGGCGCCGGCTCTTTTGAGTCCGGCGTTTTTTGTGTTAACTTGTGGTGTATTAAGTTTGTCCCATGCCCGTTAGTAAGCAGAAAAATGTTATCAATGTTGCCATTGCCCTTGTATGGATCATAAACGGGATATACTGTAAAGTATTGGATTATGTTCCCCGACACCAGCTGATCGTAGCCCGGATACTGGGGGAGGCTCATGCAATCGCGCTTACACGCATCATCGGTATCCTGGAGGCAGGGATGGCCATATGGATCCTTTCCCGTATGAAATCGTGCTGGTGCGCTATTGCACAGATCCTGCTGGTAGCCGCCATGAATATCATAGAATTTATTGTTGTGCCCGACCTGCTGTTGTTCGGACGAATAAATATTATCATAGCCGCTGTTTTTATCCTGGTCATTTACCGCAATGAATTTAAAACCCATGTTAGCCTTTATTAAAAATCATCCTTTTGCAGTTGAAGCGTTCTTTGAAAGTTCGCTGGTGCTCACCTATGCTTTTCCTGTAGCGGTGTTGGAAACCTTACTGCCTCCCCAGCTGGAGCCGGATGTATTCCAGGACCAGTGGGCTTTCATAGCTATTGCTATCGTGAAAACCAAAAACCTGAGACCAAGGGGATTTCCCGCTTTTATGGGAAATGATTTTGTATTGGCGGGCTACCGGGTGTTTGTGCGTTATACCAATAGCGAAGGTAAGCGGTTAAGAGGCTTATATATTTTGAAATCAGAAACAGACCGTAAGAAGATGCAGCTTTTGGGAAACCTGTTTACCCGTTACCGTTATACCACTACAGATATTACCGTTAGCGGGGAGAAGGATATCATTTCTGTCAGGTCAGTAGCTTCGGGATTGGATATTACTGTTGATGCGGGGGATGTAGCTGCTGCATTGCCGGAAGGCTCCCCGTTTAATAACTGGAAGGAGGCAAGGCGGTTTGCAGGCCCGCTCCCTTTTACATTTACCTGTAACGAACAATCGGATGAAGTATTGATCATTGAAGGGGTAAGAGAGCACTGGACGCCGGTACCGGTTGCTGTATTGCATAGCGAGGTCGGGTTCCTGCACCATCCTGCACTACAGGGAGGGCGGCTGGCGAACGCATTTATCATCCGGCAGATTCCTTATTACTGGAAAAAAGGAAAAGTGGATATATGGAGAAGATAAACAGAGCACCGTTTCAGGGTATCGGAAATATTATCCGGTTCAACTGGCATTTTTATGTGATGTTTTTACTGTTGCTAGCAGTGGGTTTGCTGTTCACGCAATATACATTAACCAGGTTGATGTTATGCGGAGCTGCTATTGCTACCTTGTTGTCGTTATTGGTCTCCTGGTATATTTACGACCATTCAGATCTGTATACCCTGCGGTGGTTGGATAAGATGGGGCTCCGGCCGCAGCGTATAGTGAATATTCATGCCGGGTTTGATGAAACCAGTCATTTGCTGGCGCATAAATACCCGGAAGCGCGTTTACAGGTATTTGATTTTTATAACCGGGAGAGGCATACCGAGGTGTCTGTTGAACGTGCCCGGAAAAGGTATGCGCCTTATGCCGGTACGGAAGTGATCAGCACCGCCGCTGTTCCGCTGGAGCCTGCATCGGTGGATCTAGTGTTTCTTTTGCTGGCGGCGCATGAAATCAGGGATCCCGTGGAAAGAACCGCTTTTTTTAAAGAGCTGCATCGTTGCCTGGCAGCAGATGGAAAAATTGTAGTATTGGAGCATTTAAGGGATGTGCCTAACTTCATCGCCTATACGATTGGGTCCCTGCATTTTTTTTCAGGAGCAACCTGGAAGAGAACATTTAGCAGCGCCCGGCTGCAGCTGGAAAATGAGAAGAAGATCACCCCTTTTCTGACGGCCTACATATTACGGAAAAATGGAACTGCATCTTAGAATTGCCGGTTATATACTGGTGTTATTATCCCTGGTACATGTTTTCTTTCCCCGTTACTTTAACTGGAGGAAGGAGTTTGCCGTGATCAGTCTCTTGAGCAGGCAGATCATGTATGTGCATACTTTTTTTATAGGGCTGATGGTGCTGCTGATGGGGATGGCGTGTATATATGCCGCGGAGGATATTGTGCATACACGGCTGGGGCACCTCCTTGCGCTGGGGTTCTTTATTTTCTGGTTATGCCGCCTGGTTTTCCAGTTTTTTGTTTATTCCCCGTTGCTATGGAAAGGGAAACGTTTTGAGACAACTGTACATATTGTGTTTTGTTTTCTCTGGGGATATTTTAGTGTTGTTTTCCTGTTGGTATTCCGGTCATAAAACCACCTCATCCCACGCCGCATTGTTTTTTTCGTTTACTTTGTCTACCGAAGCAGCTGATTTATGTTCCACGCAAACGACATAAAGGAATGGCAACGCCGTATTAGTTTATACGACGATGAGGTAGCGTACAGGGAACTGTTCCTGCACTTCTATAAGCCTCTGCAGAAGTTTGCGGTCTCCTTTGTTAAATCTGCCGAAACGGCGGAGGAAGTGGTGTCGGACGTATTCATCAGCCTGTGGGAACGCCGCCAGCAGCTGGAGAATGTGAATAACCTGCAGGTGTACATGTATGTAAGCGTAAAGAATACGGCCCTGAAATACCTGCTCAGGCAAAAGAAGCAATCGGCCATTACCATCGACGAATTGTCTGTAGAGCTGGCAAGCCCGCATCAGGACCCTGAACAGATGTTACTTACGGCAGAGATGCTGACCCGCATTGAAGCCGCCATAGAAGGATTGCCACCCCGCTGTAAGATCATTTTTAAGCTGATCCGTGAAGATGGCCTGAAGTATAAAGAGATAGCAGAAATCCTGAATGTGTCTGTTAAAACCATCGATAACCAGCTGGCTGTTGCCCTTGCTAAAATAGCCAGGGTACTGAATGTACAGCTGAAGAAATCGTCCCGCTGATACCCCGTCTAATTTTTTTTGTTTCTTTTAGTAGATATTGATCCCAAAAGGTACCTATATACAGAGTAGCTATCGAAACGTTATGAATAATAAGCGCATATGGGAACTGATAGGCAGGAAACTGGCCGGTGAAGCATCTGCAGAAGAACTGCAGGAGCTGGAAGGTTTATTGCGCGAACATCCTGATCTCCACTTCCCGGTGGAAGCCATTTCAAATATCTGGAAAACAACACCTGATCCGGCCGAAAGGGCGGAAGGAGAGGAGGCGCATACCCGCCTCATTAACCGCATGCAGGAACGCGGCATCAGCATTGGTTTGCCGGCTGAAGAACAGCAGGCCGCTGTATTCCAGCTGGAGGACGGTAAGAGAAGGTCCTGGCTTCGTTATGTGGCTGCCGCTGCAGTTGCCGGGGTGCTCATCGCTGCTGCTGCCTGGTGGTGGCAGCCTTCAGGGAAAGCTGCTCATTCACCTGCTATCAGCGAAGTGGCCACCCGAAATGGTTCCCGCACTTCCGTACAACTGCCCGATGGTTCCCATGTATGGCTCAACGCCGGCAGCAAACTTACCTACGGCAAAGATTTTGGCAATAACAACCGCGAGGTGAACCTCAGTGGTGAAGCCTTTTTTGATATCGCTAAAAATGCAGATTATCCCTTTATCATCCATACGGCCAGGATGGATGTAAAAGTGTTGGGTACCCGTTTCAATTTAAAGGCTTATCCGGGCGATAAAATAACGGAAGCCACCCTGCTGCAGGGAAGTATTGAAGCTTCCCTCAAAGGGCGCCCCGGTGAGCGGATCATCCTTAAGCCCACCGAGAAGATACTGGTATCAGATGATTCCAGCGCTTTACACACGTTGAAAACCAATGAACCGGTGATGGCCGTGAAACATCTTACCTACTATGCAGAACAGGAAGATGCTATTGTGGAAACTTCCTGGATGGAAAATAAACTCGTATTCCGCGATGAATCGTTTGCATCGCTGGCAGCGCGTATGGAACGCTGGTACGGCGTAACCATTCAGTTTGCAGATAAACAGAAAGAAGAGTTGCGTTTCACAGGTGTATTTGCACAGGAGAATATTCAGCAGGCATTGCAGGCATTACAAATGACTGCTGCATTTAATTATACCATCCACGGTACTGAAATTATTATTAACCAGTAATATTTCCGTTATGAAAAAAGGTAACAGGTTTAATTCGTCTTGAGCTGCTGGTAATAAAAAAGGGAAATGCGCCAACATTTCCCCCTGAAGCATAACAGGAAGCTTCGCCAATCCTTGAAAACAGCTGGCTTCCATTTTATTACCTCTAGATCTAAAAGTATGAAAAAATCGCTAACAACTGCGAAGCGACCCTCCTATGCCTTCAAAAAAGTCTTATTAATTATGAATTGGACCGCCGTACTGCTGCTGGCAGGTGTGCTCCAGGTATCTGCCAATGCGAAGGGGCAGGGAACAATAACCCTCCGGCTTAAAGAAGCGGAGATCGCCAAAGTGCTGAGTAGCATTGAAAAGCAAGGCGAATACCGTTTTCTGTATAATAACGCATTGAAAGATATCAGGAAAAAAGTGGATGTGGATGTGACCAACACACGTCTGGCTGACCTCATGAGCGAAATACTGAACAATACCGGCCTTAAATACAAAGTGATTGACAACAATCTGGTAGTGATCATGGCTAACACCGGTGAACTGCAGGATATTAAAATCACCGGTAAAGTAACCAGTAAAGATGGAAATACACCGGTGCCCGGTGCTACTATCAGTATTAAAGGTACTTCCCGCGGAACAGTTACCGGGCCGGATGGCACCTATACGCTCACGGTGCCGGAAAACGCCACTCTGCTGGTATCCTTTATCGGCTTTACCAGCCAGGAAATACCGGTGAACAGCCGTTCGGTGATCAATGTAACCCTGGTGGAATCGGTAAGCATGGTAGAACAGGTGGTGGTGGTAGGTTATGGCGTACAGCGTAAAGTAGATGTTACCGGCGCTATCAGCCAGATCAAAGGAGAAGAGATCAACAAACAACCTATCAATAACCCGGTAAGCGCCCTCCAGGGGAAAGTGCCCGGTGTAACCATCACCAACCTCGGGAAGCCTGGTGCTGCCCCTGAAATCAAGATCCGCGGCATGGGTACCGTATATGGCAGCACAAACCCATTGTATGTAGTGGATGGTGTATGGTATGATGATATCAATTTCCTTAACCCCGCTGATATCGAAAATATGAGCATCCTGAAAGATGCTTCCAGCGAAGCCATCTACGGTATACGTGCAGCAAACGGGGTGGTGCTCATTACTACTAAGAAAGGAAGATCCGGCAAACCAGTAGTGAACTACAATGGTTATGTAGGCTACCAGAAAGTAACCAACGATGTGAAAATGGCGGATGCCAGCCAGTATGCCACACTGGTAAATGAACTGCAGGAACGCAACGATAAAGCTCCTCTGTTTGATGATCCTTCCCAGTTTGGAAGAGGTACAGACTGGTACCACCAGACACTGAGGAACGCATTGGTCACCAATCACCAGTTATCTGTAAGCGGTGGGTCCGATAAATCTACCTATAATTTCTCTGTGGGTTACCTGCATCAGCAGGGCCTGGTAAATACTAACGATTTTACGCGTTACACCGCCCGGTTGCAAAACGATTTCCAGGTATTTGAGCCCCTGAAGATCGGTTACACCGTTACTGCATCTGCCAATAAATCAAATGACGTTCCCGATTTTATCTGGCGCCAGTTTTATGCTGCTGGCCCCGTGGTACCGGTGCACTATGCAGATGGCACCTATGGCGATCCGAACGATTATAACCTCGGTGAAGGCGCTAATTTCAACCCACAGGCAACTCTCGACTTTTTCAACCAGATCACAAAAAAGCAAACCGTTACCGGTAGTGTATACGCCGACCTGCGGTTTGCCAAACACTTTACCTTCCACACCAGCGCCGGAGGCGAATATGGAGAGAACCTGATGCGTAACTATGTACCTGTATTTGCAGCTACCATCGCGCAACGCGCCACTAACAGTAAACTCACCCGGGAAAATACCGACACCCGCAACTGGATCGTGGAAAATACACTAACCTACCAGAATAAATTCAAAGACCATGATCTGAGAGTATTGCTGGGCCAGGGTGCACAACGTTATCAAACCTATAAGCTCACTGCCACCGCACCTAATGTACCTAATAACAGTGAAGGCGATATGTACCTGAAACTTGGAAGTACAGCAGGAAGGGAAATAACAGACGAAGGCGATGTTTATACAGTATCCTCTTACTTCGGAAGGATCAACTATTCCTTTAAGAACAGGTACCTGCTTAATGCTTCCCTGCGTGCTGATGGAGCCTCCCGCTCCTATGGCAATCAACGCTGGGGCTATTTCCCTTCTGTAGGGGTGGGCTGGATCATCAGCGAAGAAAGCTTTATGAAGCAGCAGCACTTCTTCGACAACCTGAAATTGCGTGGTAGCTGGGGACAAATAGGAAATGCTTCTATCATTTCCAATATCTCTGTATTGAGAGTGGCCCAGGACCCTTATCTCACGGCCGTCTTCGGCGGTAATGTATATACCGGCGCCAGTATCAACTCTGTAGTGCCGCCAACCACTTATTGGGAAAAAGGCGTAGGTACAGATGTAGGCTTGGAAGCCAGTATGCTCAATAACCGTTTATACCTGGAAGCAGGTTTCTACAACCGTAAAACAGTACAGGCCATTTTTGATGTAAATATCCCCGGCTCTGTAGGTACCAATTCCGGTACTATTATCGCCAACCAGGCGGATCTGCAGAACCGCGGACTTGAAATAGCATTAAGCTGGAAAAGCCAGATAAAGAAAGATTTTACCTACTCTATTGGTGGCAACGTGGGATATAATGAGAACAAAGTATTGAGCGTTGTTTCCGGTAAAAACCCAATCTATGCAGGTGGCGGCGGACTTACCAGCGGGGCCCGCAGCACGCGTACTATGGTAGGCAGGCCCATTGGCGAGTTTGTTGGCTACATCGTGGATGGAATTTTCCAGACAGATGCGGAGGCATTAAGCTCTGCACAACCTAAAGCAAGGGCTGGCGACTTTAAATACAGGGATGTAAGCGGTCCCAAAGGTACACCCGATGGCGTAATTGATGCCAACGACCGTGTTCCGCTGGGCAATCCCAATCCCCGCTTCAGCTATGGTATCAATACCTTTTTTTCGTGGAAACAATTTGACCTCACTCTCGACTTCCAGGGTGTTGCAGGTGTGGATGTATACAACGTGAACCTCGGTGCGCGCTTTGGTAACGAAAATTTCACGAAAGATTTTTATGATAAACGCTGGCATGGGGAAGGTACTTCCAATACCTATCCTTCTGCTTTCATTGGCGGACGAGATAACTACCTGCCAAACTCTTTCTTCGTGGAAAACGGTAGCTACTTCAGGATCAGGAATATCCAGCTGGGTTATAATTTCCCGGCTAAAATGACGGAAAGATGGGGTATGAAAAACCTGCGGGTATTTGCAAATGCACAGAATGCATTTAACTTCTTCCAATACCGGGGATTCACACCAGAAATTGGTGGTAAGCCTAAAGAAGCAGGTATCGATAACAACGTATACCCGCTATACGCGACCTACAATTTTGGAGTAAATGTTACTTTCTGATAATAAAGCAGACTTGTTATGAAACGAAATATCCAACTTAATATACAACGTTTAGCCGGAGGCGTTATAGTACCGGTATTACTCGCTATCGCAGGTTGCGGGAAATCATTCCTTGATGTGCCGCCCCAGGGACAGCAACCCAGCGAGCAATTCTGGAAAAGTGAAGCAGATGCCACCAAAGCGGTAAACGCCATCTATGCGAATCTCCGCGAGTGGAAACAAGTGGGGTTCGCAGCGATAGCCATAGAAAGCCTGGGCTCCGATGACACGGAAAAAGGAAGTAATGCTGCCGATGCGAGCTTCCTCAATAAGTACGATGATTTTTCAGTGACCGCTACGGAAGGCCAGATCCTCGATTTCTGGAAATCACAATACCAGGAAATCAATTTCTGTAACCAGGTGCTGGATAATATTCCTGCCATCAGTATGGATGAAGCGCTGAAGAACCGTTACCTCGCGGAAGCGAAATTCGTACGTGCGTATGCGTACTTCCGCCTGGTTCGTGCCTTCGGTGATGTGCCGCTGCGTTTAAAAGTACCTGTGGATGCCAGTGAATATAATATGCCAAGAACACCTCAGGCTGAAGTATGGGCTGCTATAGAAAAAGACCTGACGGAAGCTGCAGCGGTGCTCCCTCCGGCTTATCCCGCTTCCGATGCAGGAAGAGCTACCAAAGGCGCGGCGCTGGCGCTTCACGCAAAAGTGGCCATGTACCTTAAAAAATGGCCGGATGTGCTTAACTATACCAACCAGGTAATGGGCCTCGGCTATACGCTGTTTCCCAACTACGAGCAGCTGTTCCGCATCGCCAATGAAAATTCAAAAGAATCGGTATTTGAGATCCAGTGCCAGCTGATCCTGAACAGTAAAGACGCCTCCAATTCCCAGTACTCGCAGATCCAGGGAGTGAAAGGGGTTGTTGGCGGCGGATGGGGATTCAATGTGCCTACACAAAGCCTGGTAAGTGAATATGAAGCCGGCGATCCCCGCAGGGACGCTACCATCATTTTCAGGGGAGAAACCACACCGGAAGGGGATCTTATTCCACCTACCGGCGATAATCCTATGTTCAACCAGAAATCGTATGTGCCTTTCCGTTTGTTTGTAACGGGCTATACGGAAGGTGCTGATCAGAACGTACGCGTGATCCGCTACTCGGAAGTGCTGCTCATGAACGCAGAAGCTGCCAACGAACAGGGCAATACCACCCAGGCGCTCTCCTCGCTGAATGCAGTACGGGCCCGTGCACGCGGAGGCAACGCTGCCATCCTGCCGGATGTAACTACTACCAATAAAGATGCATTACGCAACGCTATCTGGCATGAAAGAAGGGTGGAACTGGCCATGGAAAACGATCGCTATTTTGATGTGATCCGCCAGGGAAGAGGTGCGGCGGTATTTGGCTCCAAAGGCTTCGTGGCCGGGAAAAATGAAGTATGGCCTGTTCCGCAGGATGAAATTGATATCAGCGCAGGTACACTGACACAAAATCCGGGTTACTAATCTCTAATACAATTACTATGAACTTCAGATATCAATCATACCTACTGCTGGCAGCCATCACGCTGTTTGCATCGTCTTGCTATAAAAAGTTTGATGCAGATAGCTATAAGCCGGCATTGTCGATCGGTGGCTATACCTCCGCTTCTGAGATCGCTCCCACCAACCTGGTGGCCTACTGGGGATTTAATGGCAACCTGGTAGACAGCGTTTCCAAAACCAGCTGCGACAACCACGGGACTTCCTTCACCACCGGTATTAAAGGCACTGCGCTTAAAGGCGCGGATAAAGCATACGCCTTATTCACACCGGGAACATCTATCACCGGCCTCAAAGCGTTTACCATAACACTGTGGGTAAATAACCCGCAGAACACCAACGGTATCGTAGAACTGCTGAGCCTCAGCAATACCAAAAGCTTCTGGGGCAATATCGATATCTTTTTTGAGAACGGCAGCACAGATACAAAAGCGGTGCTTAAAATGCATGTGGCCAGCTCGCATGGAGAAGCATGGCTCGGCAATTACGATGTACAGAACGTGTGGGGAAAATGGACCAGCTTCGCCTTGTCTTACAACGGGGTGGATTCCTTTAAGGTATATGTAAACGGCCTGAGGATTGCCACACAGGTGGTAACAGGCGGTGGACCACTGGAGTTCCTTAACCCCGGTAAAATGGTATTTGGCACATCACAGTTCCAGACCGTTCCCAGTCTTACTTCTGAAGCTACTGCACAGGATTGGGCAAGCTATCTCACCGGCGGCCTCGATGAAGTGAGGATCTATAACAAAGCATTGGAAGAAGCAGATGTAAGCGCCCTCGTAAAACTGGAAGGACGGGGAAAATAGTTTTTTGTATGAGATGGATAGCTTGTTTATTAATGATAATAACAGCAGGCTGTAGTAAGGGCGGGGGCGACAATACGTCGCCTCCGCCCGTTACGCCGGCTTCGTTCAGCTTTCAGTTGCTGAGTGTGGATAGCGTATCTGCCGGGTTTTCCTATTACGGCACCGGCACTCAACCTGCTGTCAGGATTACTTTTTCTGATGCAGTAATGCGTAGCTCTGTTGCGGCCGCCTGTTCCTTTACCGGGAGTAATGGTAACGTGGCATACCATGTTACATGGGAGCATGGCGATAGTACCATTGTGCTGAAACCCGCAGCGCCGCTGTCTAACCTTACCGCCTATACGATAAATGCAAGTGTTGGTTTGCTGTCGGTGAAGAACGTAAAACTTCAAACGGCAGTATCCCTTTCACTGGTAACAGCCATCGATACCACCGATAAATTTCCCCGCATCTCCGATGAGGCGTTGCTTACACTGGTACAGCAACAAACCTTCAGGTACTTCTGGGACTTTGGTCACCCGGTGAGCGGCCTGGCCAGGGAAAGGAATACCAGCGGGGAAACCGTTACCTCCGGCGGCTCCGGCTTTGGTATTATGGCCATCATCACCGGTATAGAACGGCACTTTATTACCCGCAGTGAAGGACTGGCGCGTATACGGCAAATAACCACTTTCCTCGGCACTAAAGCGGCACGGTTTCACGGCGCCTTCCCACACTGGCTCAATGGCAGTACTGGGGCAGCTATCCCCTTCAGTGAAAAAGATAATGGCGCCGACCTGGTGGAAACTTCCTATCTCGTCCAGGGCCTCCTCGCCGCACGCCAGTATTTCAAAAATACAGATATAACGGAAACGCAGCTACGAAATGATATCAATGCTATCTGCAACGCGGTGGAATGGAACTGGTTCCGGAAAGACAATGCCAACGTGTTGTACTGGCACTGGAGCAACGAATATAAATGGGATATGAATATGCCGGTGAAAGGATGGAACGAATGCCTCATCACCTATATCCTTGCTGCATCTGCTCAAACGCCTGTGCCCAAAGCCACTTACGACAGCGGTTGGGCAAACAACGGCGCCATGCGTAACAATAATTCGTACTACGGCATTAAACTGCCGCTGGGACCTGCTTTGGGAGGACCGCTGTTTTTCTCTCACTACTCCTTCCTGGGTATTAATCCTAAAGGATTAAAGGATGCCTATGCAGATTATGAGGAACAGGTGGTGAATCATACCCGCATCAACTATGCTTATTGTGTAGCCAACCCGGCGAATAATTATGGCTATGGCCCCGATTGCTGGGGACTCACAGCCAGCGATATCCCCAACGGCTATACGGCGGGCTCGCCCACTAATGATGCAGGCGTTATTGCACCCACTGCTGCATTGTCGTCGTTTCCTTATACGCCGCAAGAATCCATGCGGGCGCTGAAATTCTTTTACTATAAACTGGGCGATAGAATTTGGAAGGAATACGGTTTTACAGACGCTTTCTCGCTGCAGCACCTTTGGTTCGCAAACTCTTTCCTGGCTATCGATCAGGGCCCGGCGATAGTGATGATAGAGAACCACCGCAGCGGGTTATTGTGGAACCTGTTAATGAGCTGCCCGGAAATAAAAACCGGTATGCATAACCTGGGCTTTACCAGCCCCCATCTTTAAAAAAAGAAAAGAAACAAAGAAATGAAGCATATACTGTATATCAGCTGTTTGTTTTTCCTGTTGCAGCCTGCTATAGCGCAAAAGAAAATGCCTGTTGACCGGAAAAAGATATCCGACGACCAGTTGCTGGAACTGGTGCAAAAACAAACCTTCCGTTACTTCTGGGATTTTGGTCACCCTGTATCCGGCATGGCGAGGGAACGCAGTAACAAAACATTTGATTATGGCGATGAAGTAGTAACCACCGGCGGTACAGGCTTTGGCGTAATGGCCATCATCGTGGCGGCAGAACGGAAATGGATTACCCGGGAAGCAGCTGCTGAACGGCTGCTGAAAATAGTGAACTTCCTCCGTAAGGCCGACAGCTATCATGGCGTTTTCCCTCACTGGCTGAATGGCGCTACCGGGAAAACGATCCCCTTCAGCCGTAAAGACGATGGGGGCGACCTGGTGGAAACCTCCTTCCTGTTCCAGGGGTTACTCTGCGCCCGCCAGTATTTCAATAACGACTCTCCAACGGAAACGGACCTGCGTAATAAGATCAACTGGACCTGGAATGAAACGGAATGGAACTGGTACACACAGGGCGGCCGCAATGTGTTATACTGGCACTGGAGCCCAAACAACGGCTGGAGCATGAACCACGAAATAAAAGGCTGGAATGAATGCCTTATTACCTATGTGCTGGCAGCTTCCTCTCCGCGTTATTCCATCAACCCGGAAGTATACCACCAGGGCTGGGTGAATAATATCTACTTCAGGAACGACCGTACCTTTTATGGGGTCAAACTGCCGCTGGGATTTGATTACGGCGGACCATTGTTCTTCTCCCACTACTCTTTCCTGGGGTTGAATCCACATGGGCTGAAAGACCGCTACGCCGATTACTGGGAACAGAACCTGCATCATACGCTGATCAACCGCGAGCACTGCATACGCAATCCAAAAGGATTTAAAGGATATGGCGCCAACTGCTGGGGCCTCACTGCCAGCGATACCTATGATGGCTACAATGCACATTCACCGGAGAACGACTGGGGAACCATTACGCCCACAGCAGCCCTGTCGGCCTTCCCATATACGCCCGAATATTCCATGCAGGCGCTGAAGCACTTCTATTACGACCTGGGAGATAAGATCTGGACGGAATATGGTTTTGCGGATGCTTTCAACGAAAGCAAACAATGGTATGCGGATTCGCACCTGGCTATAGACCAGGGACCTGTTATTGTGATGATAGAAAATTACCGTACAGGGTTATTATGGAAGCTGTTTATGAGCTGCCCGGAAGTGAAGCAGGGATTGAAGAAACTTGATTTTCAAATTGCAGAAAAATAGTGGTGATGAAAAGATGGATATATGCGCTGATAGTGATGTTAATAAGATTGGATGCAAACGCACAAACCACGTATTGCAATCCCGTGAATATCGATTACGGGTACTGTCCTATTCCTAATTTTACCACCTGGGGAAAACACCGCGCTACGGCCGACCCGGTGATCGTAAATTATAAAGGCGACTACTACCTGTTTTCCACCAATCAATGGGGATACTGGTGGAGCCCCGATCTGCTCAACTGGCATTTTGTGGAACGGAAATTCCTGAAACCATATCATCATGTATACGATGAATTATGCGCCCCCGCCGCCTGGGTAATGGGCGATACGCTGCTGGTATTCGGTTCTACCTATACCAGCGATTTTCCAATCTGGATGAGCACAGATCCCAAAGGCAATCAATGGAAAGAAGCGATAGATTCATTGCAGATAGGCGGCTGGGACCCTGCTTTTTTTGCAGATGATGATGGCCGCCTGTACATGTACAATGGCAGCAGTAACCGCTACCCGTTGTATGGTGTGGAAATGGACCGTAAAACCCTGCAACCCAAAGGTACACGTAAGGAAATGTACCTGCTGGAGCCGGATCGCTATGGCTGGCAGCGGTTTGGAGAAAACCTGGATAACACTTTCCTGGATCCTTTTATTGAAGGCGCCTGGATGACGAAGCATCATGGGAAGTATTACCTGCAATACGGCGCCCCCGGAACGGAGTTCAGCGGCTATGCCGATGGAGTAGTGGTAGGCGATCACCCGTTGGGGCCTTTCACTCCCCAGCCTGACCCGGTTTCGTATAAGCCTGGGGGTTATGCCCGCGGGGCAGGGCATGGTGCTACGTTCCAGGATAATAAGGGCTTCTGGTGGCATGTATCTACCATGGTTATTGCTGTCAAAAACAGCTTCGAGCGCCGTATCGGCTACTGGCCTGCCGGCTTTGATAAGGAAGATGTAATGTTCTGTAATACTTCTTTCGGAGATTACCCGCATTATATTTCCAGGGGTGCAGACACCAGCGCTTTTGACAATGCAGGATTCACCGGCTGGATGCTGCTGAATTATAACAAGCCGGTCACTGTATCTTCCGTATATGGCGGGTATCTTCCCAATAATGCCGTGGATGAAAGTATAAAAACTTACTGGAGCGCTGCTACCGGTAATAAAGGAGAGTGGGTACAGACAGACCTTGGTAAAGTAAGCCGGGTAAATGCAGTACAGGTAAATTATGCCGACCAGGATGCTCCTTTTCTGGGCAAGCAAACGGATATTTATCACCAGTATATACTTTGGTTTTCAGAAGATGGAAAGCATTGGAAGATGCTGGCTGATAAAAGCAAACAGCGTAAAGATGTACCCCACGATTATATTGAGCTAACAAAGCCGGTGCAGGCGCGTTATATCAAAATGGAAAACATCCATATGCCCGGCGGAAAGTTTGCGCTCAGCGGGCTAAGGGTATTTGGAAACGGCAATGGTGCTGTACCGGATGCTGTGAAAGACCTGCTGGTGCTTCGCACGGAGAAGGATAAACGAAGTGCATGGATCAAATGGTCGCCGGTAGATAATGCATATGCATATAACATCTATGCCGGTACTTCTCCGGATAAATTGTACAACTGCATCATGGTGTATAATAACAACGATTATTACTTCAAAGGAATGGATAAAGACCGCCCCTATTATTTCTGTATAGAGGCCATCAATGAAAACGGCGTATCAGCCAGGACAAAAGTGATAAAATCAGAATAAAACAAACAGTATGAAACATAAACGTACCCGTTTTAAAAGCGCGCTTGCGGCAGTGGCACTGCTGGCTGCAGGCCAGGTACAGGCGCAATCTTCTCCGGCAAAAATGAATGCCTTCATTAATACGCTGATGGGAAAGATGACGCTGGAAGAAAAGATAGGCCAGCTTAACCTGCTTACACCAGGCGGCGGCGTAGCAACCGGCGCTGTAGTGAGCAGCGATGTGGAAACAAAGATCAGCAAAGGTAATGTGGGCGGTTTGTTTGGTGTAATTGGTGTGGAAAAGATCCGCCAGGCACAGGAACTGGCAGTTACCAAAAGCAGGCTTAAAATTCCGCTGATCTTCGGATCAGATGTGATCCACGGATACAAGACCACGTTCCCTATTCCGCTGGGGCTATCCTGCAGCTGGGATTTACCGCTGATTGAGCACAGCGCAAGACTGGCAGCAACGGAAGCCAGTGCCGATGGCCTGTGCTGGGTGTATTCACCTATGGTAGACATTGCCCGTGATCCGCGCTGGGGCCGCGTTGCAGAAGGCTCGGGGGAAGATACCTATCTGGGCTCAAAAATAGCCGCCGCCATGGTGCATGGCTACCAGGGAAAACAACTCGGCGATAAAAACAGCGTGATGGCCTGCGTAAAACATTTCGCCCTGTACGGCGCCGCGGAGGCCGGCCGTGATTACAACACTACCGACATGAGCCGCATCAAAATGTACGAATACTACCTGCCCCCGTATAAAGCAGCTATAGATGCAGGCGCAGGCAGTGTAATGACTTCCTTCAATGAAATTGATGGGGTTCCTGCTACAGCCAACAAGTGGTTGCTTACAGACCTGCTCCGGAAGCAATGGGGCTTTAAAGGCTTTGTGGTAACAGATTACACCGCTATCAACGAAATGATGGAACATGGCCTGGGTAACCTCCAAACCGTATCAGCGCTCGCATTAAAAGCCGGTGTGGATATGGACATGGTAGGCGAGGGGTTTGTTGGCACGCTGCAGCGATCACTTAAAGAACATAAGATAACACTGGCTGAGATCAACGACGCCTGCCGTCGTGTGCTGGAGGCAAAATATAAGCTGGGCCTGTTCGATGATCCTTACCGCTACTGCAATACTGCCACTGCCGCCAAAGAAGTGCTGAGCGCCGATAAAAGACAGGCTGCAAGAGAGCTGGGCGCACGCTCCTGCGTGTTACTGAAAAATGACCGGCAAACATTACCGTTGAAAAAGTCGGGCACCATTGCATTGGTAGGGCCGCTGGCCAATAACAAAAGCAATATGCTGGGCACCTGGGCGGTAAGTGGCGATACCGCATTGTCTGTACCCGTTCTCGATGGCATGAAACAGGTAGCCGGCAGCAGTGTGAATATTCTTTACGCCAAAGGCGCCAACATCAGCGATGATACCACCTTTGCAAAAAAGGTAAATGTATTTGGCGAAAGGATCGATATTGATGCCCGTACTCCTGGACAGTTGCTCACGGAGGCAATTACTACCGCCTCAAAGGCAGATGTAGTGGTAGCCGTGGTGGGAGAGGCCTCCGAAATGAGCGGGGAAGCCGCCAGCAGATCGGATATCGGTATCCCGGAAAGTCAGCGTAAACTGCTCGCCGCACTGGCACAAACAGGCAAACCACTGGTGGTAGTAGTAATGAGCGGAAGACCATTAACGCTCACCACTGAAAATGAGCAAGCTACTTCCTTGCTGGAAGTATGGTTCCAGGGCCACGAAGCCGGCAACGCCATCGCCGATGTCCTCTTCGGAAATTATAATCCTTCCGGCAAGCTCACCATGAGTTTTCCCCGTAATGTAGGACAGATCCCCATCTACTATAATTATAAAAATACAGGCCGCCCTCAACCGGAAGGCCCTACACAGAAATTCCGCTCCAACTACCTGGATGTGCCCAATGATCCGCTGTTCCCTTTTGGATACGGCCTGAGCTACACTACGTTTAAATACGAAGGGCTCACGCTCAGCTCCAACAAAATAAGCGGCAGTAAAACGATAGATGTGGCATTTAAACTCACCAATACGGGCGCCTATACCGGCGAAGAAATTGTGCAGCTGTACCTGAGAGACAGGGAAGCATCTGTTACCAGGCCGGTAAAAGAACTAAAGGATTTTCAGAAGATAAAACTGCAACCGGGTGAAAGTAGAACCATTCATTTTACGATCGACAGGGAAAAGCTGTCTTTTTTTAACAGCCAGTTGCAATGGGTGGCCGAGCCGGGAACATTCGACCTCATGATTGGCGCCTCCTCTGCCGATATCAGGCTGAAAAACACATTTGAGCTGCAATAACCCCCTGAATTTTTATTACTGGTTAAAAGAAAGCAGGGTCGCCCGGAAGGGCGGCCTTTGCTTTTGGAGCACCTGCAAAAACCGCCGCTGAAAGCTTATATTTGAGAACAGACTTTAAGCTTTTTTTATGGAACCCATCACTGCAATTCAACTGAAAAATATTCCTTCTCTGAAGGATGTGCCGCTGGAACAGCTGCAGTGGCTGATTTCCCAATCGGAAGAAAAACTGGTGCCGGAAGGGGAGCTGCTGTTTAAAGCCGGCGACCCGGTAATAGCCACTATCATCCTGATTTCAGGAAAGGTGCGTATCTCTGCCACCGTTAATGGGCATTACCGGGAAATTGTGGAACTGAACGACGACAACATCACCGGGTGGCTTCCTTTTTCCCGCGTAAAGAACGCCATGGGAAATGGTCTTTGCCTGAAAGACACCAGGGTGCTGATTTGCCCGGCAGAAAAGATCAAAGCACATATTGAACAGCATTATGAACTAACAGAAGCGCTGGTGCATATCATGACCACCCGCGTACGGGAAACCACTTCTTCCCAGCAGCAGAATGAAAAAATGATGGCGCTCGGGAAGTTATCTGCCGGCCTGGCCCATGAACTGAATAACCCGGTAGCCGCTATTTGCAGAAGCTCAGACAAACTGTTTGAGAATATCAGCCATATCCCCGTTATATTTAAAGAAATGGTGGCATTGTGCCTGTCGCAGGACCAGGCCACAGCCATTGTGGATAACCTGCAGCAATGGTGGGCCAACAAACCAGCGAAGGCATTATCCGTGCTGGAGCTTTCTGATAAAACGACTGCTATTGAAGATTGGCTGGAAAGCAAAAACATCTCCCGGATTGAAATAGCGGAAATACTGGCAGAATGCGGTGTGGAGCCCGCTGCATTGGAGGATTTCAGCCGCTTGTTCGATCCCGCGCACCTGGAAGTGATCTTAGGCTGGATAGATAGCTCGCTGGAGGCGAACAGGATGGTAGGCGATCTGCAGATCTCCTCGAAAAGGATTTTTGACCTGGTGAGTGCCGTGAAAAGATATACTTATATGGACCAGGAACCCGACAAACAATTTATCGATATCCATACCGGTATCCGCAATACGCTCACGATGCTGGATTACCGGTTCAGGAAAGGTAATGTGGAAATAGTGGAAAACTTTGATGCCTCGCTGCCAAAAATAAAAGCCCTGCCCGGGGAACTGAACCAGGTATGGACCAACCTGGTGGATAATGCCCTGGATGCCATGGAGCCGGCTCAGAAAGGACGGCTGGAAATAGCCACCACAAAGGACCGGCAATGTGTGCATGTTACCATCACCGACAACGGGCCGGGTATCCCGGAAGAAATACAATCGCGTATATTTGAGCCTTTCTTTACCACCAAAGACCTGGGAAAAGGAACCGGGCTGGGACTGGATGTGGTAGCACAGATCGTACAGCGTCATCGCGGATCTGTGAAACAAACTTCTGTGCCAGGTAAAACAATTTTTACCATTTCATTTCCCATAGAGAACAATTAAGAAGATATGAGCTTGCCAATAATATTTGTTATAGATGACGACAGACAGGTGCTGAATGCAATTACGCAGGATCTGAAGTCATACTACCGTAAATCGTACCGCATTTTAAGCACGCTTTCCGCCAACGAAGCGCTGCAAAGCCTGGTAGAACTGAAAAACAGGAACGACACTGTAGCCATATTCATTTCAGATCAGCGGATGCCGGAAATGGAAGGCGTTGATTTCCTGCAACAGGCCATGGAAATATTCCCTGCTGCTAAACGGGTATTGCTGACTGCTTACTCTGATACCAATGCAGCCATAAAAGCCATCAATGAATTACGGCTGGATTATTACCTGCAGAAACCCTGGGACCCGCCGGAGGAGAAGTTATATCCCGTTATCAATGATCTGCTGGAAGACTGGCAAACCAATTACCGGCCTGAATTTCAGGGAATCAAGGTGCTGGGTTTTCCTTTTTCGTCTGATGCTTACCGCATCAAGGAATTCCTGGCGAGCAACCTGATCCCCTATCATTCTATTGATGCCGGCAGCGATGAAGGAAAATTGCTGTTGCAGCTGAATAACCTGGAGCCATCGGCATTACCGGTGGTGATACTGGAACAGGGAGAAGTAATGCCATCCCCGGCTATCATTGATATTGCAGCAAAAATAGGATTGAATCCCACGCTTAAGAATGAGATCTATGATGTTGTGATCATCGGCGCGGGGCCTGCCGGTTTGGCGGCTTCAGTATATGGTGCGTCTGAAGGATTGAAAACGTTGCTGATAGAACGGCATGCGCCAGGCGGACAGGCAGGTACCAGTTCCCGTATTGAAAACTACCTGGGCTTTCCATCAGGACTAAGCGGCGCGGAACTTACCCGGCGTGCTATTACACAGGCTACAAGATTTGGTACGGAATTTTTGTTGCCGCAATCGGTGAAAGAAATCAAGCTTAAAGCAGATTATAAGATCGTTTGCCTGGAAAACGGCACAGAAATAAATGCAAGGGCAGTAGTGATCACCACCGGTGTGGATTACCGTAAACTGGATACAGCGGGAATAGCACAGTTCACCGGTGCGGGTATTTACTATGGTGCGGCTACTACGGAAGCTGCTTCCTGCCGCGACCGCAGCGTGTATATATTGGGTGGCGGTAATTCTGCCGGCCAGGCAGCCGTGTACCTGTCGAAGTTTGCAAAGGAAGTATTTATTTTGATCAGGAAGGAAAACCTGAACGCTACCATGTCGTCTTACCTGATAGACCAGATCAATGCGATCGCCAATATCACGATCCTGAACAATAGTGAAATAGTAGAAGCATCGGGCACCGACCGGCTGGAGAAACTGAAAATAGAGAACCTGCAAACCCATGAAATAAAAGAAGTACCTGCAGATGCCTTGTATATTTTTATTGGCGCAAGGCCATATACCGAATGGCTGGGAGATCTTATCATCAAAGATGAAAAGGGTTATGTACAAACCGGAAGGGAAATGAAATCGTTTGATTATTTTGGTAAACTCTGGAAGCTGGCGCGTGATCCTTATTTGCTGGAAACCAGCTGCCCCGGCATTTTTGCAGCCGGCGATGTAAGGTCCGGCGCTATGAGTCGCGTGGCCTCCGCCGTAGGCGAAGGTTCTATGAGTATTAGCCTGGTGCATAAGTACCTGGCGGAAGTTTAAAATATTTTTTTATGGCTTTATGTTCACACCTTGAAGCAATTACTGAAATAAAAGTAAGCAGTGATCATGTTTGCGAAGAATGTATAAAGCATCATGGCAAATGGCTGCACCTGCGTACCTGTCAGACCTGCGGCGTTACACTTTGTTGCGATGATTCGCCTTCAAAGCATATGACACAGCATTTTCATGAAACGGATCATCCGGTGGTCGCTTCAGCAGAACCGGAGGAACGGTGGCTGTGGTGTTATAAGGATGGGGAGGTGGCGGAGTATTAAGATAACAAGAGGAAGGCAATGGTCTTCCTCTTACACCACCGTTACTTTCACGCCCATATCTTCCATTTTTTTAACAACATGTTCTGATATACCACTATCAGTAATTACCTCGTCTATTTCTTCCAGGGAGCAAATGCGCCCGAATCCTCTTTTGCCAAACTTACTGGAATCGGCCAGTACAATGGTTTTCTGGGCAGTGGCCATCATTTTCTGGTTGAGATGCGCTTCCATAATATTAGTGGTAGTAAGACCAAACTCCAGGTCAATACCATCTACACCGAGAAATAATTTACTGCAGGAAAAATCTTCCAGTATCTTCTCCGCATAAGATCCTGTTACAGAAGTAGAGCTGTTGCGCAGATGCCCGCCAAGCTGGATCACTTCGATGTCGGGCCGGCGCAGCAGTTCCAGCGCCACGTTCAGCGCCCCCGTGATAACGGTAAGGTGCCCTTTGGGCTGTATATTTTTTGCCAGCGCCTGTACAGATGTACCGGAAGCAATAATGATGGCATCGTTCGGCACTATCAGCGCAGCGGCTGCGTGCCCGATCAGTTGTTTTTCCTCCCGGCGTATATTCTCTTTTTCATTCACCGGTTTATCCATCGTATATGGATTGTGCACCGTAGCGCCTCCGTGTGAGCGGAACAAAAGCGACTTATCTTCCAGCAGCTTCAGGTCTTTTCGTATAGTCACTCCCGATACATCCAGCTCCTTACAAAGTTCCAGTACATTAACATATCCTTTCTCGTGCAGCTTGCCGAGAATAAACTTATGACGTTCTGCAATATTGATCATAGACATATCAGATAAAAGTAACGTATTAAAATGTGTTGACACGGGATCATCTGAAAAAAAATCCTGATTACAAATATCCGCGAATTTTGTTTCAATTAGTTAAATATGGTTACATATTAATCGGTTAATATCCTTCGTTTCTCTCCATAGAAACTTTAAAATGAAATAAAAAGAAAGTTATAGATATATAATAAATATATGTATTATGACTGCAAATGAGAGAATTGTATTTTTCTTTTTATTTCTTTTCCGTTCATCAATAACTTTTTCAGCTTTTTCATTTTATTTTATACTTTGGTTTCAAATTATTTCTTTTTGTTTTTATTACTATTGTAGAGAAATTAAGTGAAACTAATTAAAAGTTATGTGGCAATAAAATGAAAAGAATCGAATCAATCAGGCAATTAAGGGAGGCAGGTGAACAACCATGGGATCTTATCATTATAGGCGGTGGAGCTACCGGTCTTGGTATAGCCATGGATGCCGCTACCAGGAATTACCGCACGTTGTTGCTTGAGCAGGCCGACTTCGCCAAAGGTACTTCCAGTCGCAGTACCAAACTGGTGCACGGCGGGGTAAGATACCTGGCGCAGGGCGACATTGCCCTGGTACGGGAAGCCCTGTACGAAAGGGGACTGCTGCTTAATAATGCCCCGCACCTGGCTCACAACCAGCAATTCATTATCCCTCAGTATAACTGGTGGCAGGGCCCCTTTTATACTATTGGCCTGAAGATCTACGACCTCCTGTCAGGAAAACTGAGCCTTGGACGTTCCAGGCATATCAGCCGGAAAGAAGTTATTAACCGGCTTCCCACCATCCGCAGGGAAGGACTGAAAGGAGGTATTGTTTATCACGATGGCCAGTTTGATGATGCACGCCTCGCAGTAGACATTGCACAAACTGCCGCTGAAAACGGGGCCGTACTGCTCAACTATTTCAAGGTAAATGGTCTTCTTAAAAACAATGCAGGCAAAATAAGCGGCGTATGCGCACAGGACCTGGAAACGGCAGAAACGTTTACGCTGCAGGCCAGAACAGTGATCAATGCTACCGGCGTATTTGTAGATGAAGTACTGCAACTCGACAACCCGGCTGCGCCAAATATGGTGAAACCCAGCCAGGGCGTACACCTGGTGCTGGACCCTTCTTTCCTCAACAGCAAAAGCGCTATCATGATCCCGAAAACGGACGATGGCCGCGTATTATTTGCAGTGCCCTGGAATAATAAAGTGTTACTGGGCACTACCGATACACCGCTCGATGAGCACAGCATGGAGCCTATCGCACTGGAAGAAGAGATCAGCTTCATCTTAAATACCGCCGGTAAATATCTTGACCGCCCGCCTGCACGCGAGGATGTACTCAGCGTGTTTGCAGGGTTACGCCCGCTGGCAGCCCCACAGAAGGAAACAGGCAGCACAAAGGAAATCTCCCGCAGCCATAAGATCCTGGTGGCGCCATCAGGGCTCATCACCATCACCGGCGGTAAATGGACCACCTTCCGCAGGATGGCGGAAGATACCGTGGACCAGGCCATTAAAACCGGGGGGCTGGTACCGGTGGGCTGTAAAACAAAATCACTGCACATCCACGGCTACCAGCAACAACCTTCTGCAGCTGCGCCACTGGATATATATGGCAGTGATGCCGCCAGGATACAGGCTTACATTTCCCTGAACCCTGACATGAAAGAACAGCTGCACCCACGCCTGCCATACATCAAGGCACAGGTGATCTGGGCAGTGAGAAATGAAATGGCCCAAACAGTGGAAGACGTACTGGCCCGTCGTTTACGCGCACTCTTCCTGGACGCGCAGGCTGCTATTGACCTCGCGCCCGCTGTAGCCGCAATTATGGCTGTTGAGATGAACAAAGACATGGAATGGCAACAAAAACAGGTAAAGGATTTTCTGCAGGTAGCGCAACATTATCTCCTGAAGAACGGAACTACCTATAAACAACTGAAGGTTACGGTATAGACTAAACGAAAAAAAGCACCCACGTAAACATCCACGTAGAAAAAGAAAGACATGATCAGATACATTATGGCAATGGATCAGGGCACAACCAGCTCGCGGGCCATTATTTTCGACAAAGCAGGCGCAGTTATTTCCACGGCGCAGAAAGAATTCACACAACTGTTTCCACAACCGGGATGGGTGGAGCACGATCCTTCTGAAATATGGAGCAGCCAGATCGGGGTAGCTACCGAAGCTATGGCCAAGGTAGGCCTGGAAGGAGGCAACATCGCAGCCATTGGTATTACCAACCAGCGGGAAACAACCCTGGTCTGGGACCGGGAAACCGGTAAGCCGGTGTATAACGCCATTGTTTGGCAGGACAGGCGCACGGCTGGTTTCTGCGATGAACTGAAAGCAGCCGGCAGGGAAACCATGGTGCGCGAAAAAACAGGATTGGTAATAGATGCTTACTTCTCTGGAACAAAAATCAAATGGATCCTTGATAATGTGCCCGGGGCACGGGAACGCGCCAACGAAGGCAGGCTGGCCTTCGGAACGGTAGACGCCTGGCTGATCTGGAACCTCACTCATGGCGCCGTACATGCCACCGATATCACTAATGCCTCCCGCACCATGCTGTTTAATATCCATACCCAGGCATGGGATAACGAACTGCTGGAGATGCTTGGTATCCCCGCATCCATGCTGCCGGAAGTAAAGCAGTCGAGCGAAGTATGCGGCGAAACCGCCCCCGGCATCTTTGCCGTGCAGATCCCTATTGCAGGCATCGCCGGTGACCAGCATGCCGCCCTCTTCGGGCAAATGTGCACTGCACCCGGCATGGTGAAAAACACCTACGGCACCGGTTGTTTTATGCTCATGAACATTGGGGAAACACCGATCATCAGCAAGAATAATCTCCTTACCACCGTGGCATGGAAAGTAAACGGGCAGGTACAATATGCGCTGGAAGGTAGCATCTTCATTGCAGGAGCTATTGTGCAATGGCTGCGCGACGGGCTTGGTATTATCAGGGCCTCTTCTGAAGTGGAAGCACTGGCGGCCAGCGTGGCGCAGAATGATGGCGTATACCTGGTGCCTGCATTTGCAGGTCTTGGCGCCCCACACTGGGATCAGCACGCACGCGGCACACTGGTGGGCATGACA
The DNA here is from genome assembly GCF_902150045.1 of Chitinophaga polysaccharea. Classification (GTDB taxonomy): domain Bacteria; phylum Bacteroidota; class Bacteroidia; order Chitinophagales; family Chitinophagaceae; genus Chitinophaga; species Chitinophaga polysaccharea_A. Next base: position 1,028,633 of record NZ_CABFVU010000001.1, on the reverse strand, counting down.
CGCGGTACCAACGCAGCCCATATTGCACGTGCGGCATTGGAAAGCATCGCGTATCAGACCATGGAAGTACTGAATGCCATGGAAGCAGATGCCGGTATCAGTATCAGGGAATTAAGGGTAGATGGAGGCGCCACCGGCAACAACCTGCTCATGCAGTTCCAGGCTGATATCCTGCAAACAAAAGTAGTTCGTCCGGGTATCACAGAAACAACCGCTCTCGGCGCCGCTTATCTCGCCGGACTGGCCACCGGTTACTGGCAGAACCTGGAAGAAATTGCCAGCCAGTGGAACATGGAAAAGTGCTTCTCTCCAAAACTGGAACAGGAACAAAGGCAGCAATGGATCAACGGATGGAACCGCGCAGTAAACGCTACAAAAGCATGGGCTCATCAATAAAATCATAAACTATGTATCCTTATTTAGCTGAATTAATAGGTACCGCCCTGCTGCTCCTGCTGGGCAATGGCGTGGTAGCTAACGTAGTACTGCACAATACCAAAGGCAACAACAGCGGCTGGATCGTGATCACCACCGGCTGGGCGCTGGCCGTATTTGTAGGAGTAGTGTTTGCGGGCCCATACAGCGGCGCACACCTCAATCCTGCTGTCACCATTGCACTGGCCACTGCCGGTAAATTCAACTGGGCAAATGTGCCTTTGTTCATTGCCATGCAGATGCTGGGCGCTATGCTCGGTACCACGCTGGTATGGCTTAATTACAAAGACCATCTGAACAATACGCCCGACGTGGGATTGCAGCGCGCCGTATTTTGCACGGAGCCGGCTATACGAAATATCTGGCGCAACTTTATCTGCGAAGCTACCGGCACCTTTGTGCTGCTTTTCACCATCTTCTATTTTACCGGGGCAGAATTAGGACCGGAAAGAACGCCGGTAGGGCTGGGTTCTCTCGGCGCACTACCCGTAGCTTTCCTGGTATGGTCTATAGGGTTATCCCTGGGTGGTACTACCGGTTACGCCATCAACCCGGCCAGGGATCTGGGCCCGCGTATCATGTATGCACTGCTGCCTATAAAAGGAAAAGGTCACAGCGACTGGAACTACTCATGGGTGCCCGTTTTTGGACCAGTCGCCGGCGCTGTGCTCGCAGCTTCCTTATACCTGTTACTGAAGTAATTAACGCTTACCCATACACGCAATTAATAACACGTTAGAACCACCTGCAATGAAAAAAAAGTTCAATATCAGCCTGATCAGTTGTGCAATGGCAGTAGCAGCCATGTGCAGCTTCAATGCCTGTAAAACATCCAGGACAACGGCTGCTGCCAAAAAAGATTATCCTTCATTTTATAAAGTAGGGCACCGCGGCACCAGGGGACTGATGCCTGAAAACACCATTCCGGCTATGTACCGCGGACTGGAAGAAGGCGCCAATACCATCGAGTTTGACGTGCACATCACGAAAGACGGACAGGTAATGGTATACCACGATGCATCTTTTACGCCGTCTTACACCACCACGCCCGACGGGAAAGATATCCCGGCGGAAAAGCGTAAGGATTATATTTTTTACCAGATGAACTACGCGGATATCCGCCCGTTTATTATTGGTGAAAAACCATATCCGGCCTATCCGGAACAACAACGCATGCGCTCCTATGCGCCGCTGCTGTCTGAACTGATAGACTCCGTGGAGGCCTATACGAAAGCGCATCATCTGCCGGCGCCTTATTACCTGCTGGAGATAAAATCTTCCGAAAAAACAGACGGTAAAGAACAACCCGCGCCGGAAGAATACATGGATAAACTGATGGCGGTAAAACAATTGCAGCCATTGGGAAAACGCCTGCTGGTGCAATCGTTCGATATGCGCCCTCTACAGGTGCTGCACCGCCGCTACCCCGGTATGGCACTCGGATTTCTGACAGATGATAAAAAGAACGGATTCGATCAGCATATTGAACAACTGGGCTTTACACCGTTTTTCTACAATCCTAACTACAAACTGGTAACACCCGAGCTGGTAAGCAAATGCCACGCTAAACATATTCAGATTGTTCCATGGACAGTGGACGATGTTAATGAAATGAAGAAACTAAAAGGACTGGGCGTTGATGGTATTATTACCGACTACCCAAACAGATTACGCGAAGCAGGGCTCTGACCATTATCTTATCTACCAAAACACTAAAAAAAACAAGCACTTATGAAATGGTTTTCACGACTCCGCCAGTTAAAACCGGCGATTTTTCTGTTGCTGTGTATCGGGATCACAGGCATTGGCAGCCTGTCCCTGCAGGCACAGGATATTCCCGTTACTGGTAAGGTAACTGCCGCCAATGGTACGCCACTGATAGGGGTGAATGTACAGGTAGCAGGTACCAGCCGCGGCGCCGCTACTGATGTAAACGGCGCTTTTAAATTGAATGCACCCAAAGAAGCTACACTGAAATTTACCTTTATTGGTTACCTGCCAAAAGAAGTAAAAGTAAAATCTTCCACTGTACAGGTAGTATTGCAGGAAGATATCCAGAAACTAAACGATGTTGTGGTAGTAGGTTATGGCACACAAAAGAAAGCCACTCTCACCGGCGCCATCACCACTGTAAATATGGTAGACAAGGAAGGGCAGCCGCTTACCAACGTGAGTAACGCCCTGCATGGTGTGCCCGGCGTATTCGCCAACCTGAGCAACAGCCAGCCTGGTGTGGATCGCAGCACCATCCGTATCAGGGGAGTGAATACCTTTGGCAGCACGGATCCCAGGGCCAACGATCCGCTGGTGCTGGTAGATGGTATTGAATATTCTATGGACGAGCTCAATCCAAATGATATTGAAACCGTTACTGTACTGAAAGATGCTGCTGCTGCCATTTATGGCTCCCGTGGCTCCAACGGCGTTATCCTTGTTACCACAAAAAAAGGAAGAGGCAGTTCCCGTGTAAACTACAGCTATTATTATGGCCAGCAGAAAGCTACTTACCTGCCGGATGTGATCAGTGATCCCATTGTTTACATGAAACTGAAGAACCAGGCCCTTATTAATGAAGGCAAAGCAATCGAATACAAGGAATCTGATATTGAGGAATATAAAAAAGGAATGGCGACAGATCCTTTCACTTACCCGGCCAACAACTGGTATGATATTGCGCTGAAGAATGGTGTAATTCAAAAACATGACCTGAGCATTTCCGGCAGCGGCGAAAAGTATAATTACCGCTTATCTCTCGGTTATCTCGACAGGAACGGTATTCTTTTCGGGCCCGGTAACCATGAGAAGAAATATTCTGTAGGACTGAATGCTTCCATGGATGTAACCAAACGCCTGCGCGCCGGTATTACTATGGACGGTTATTACAGAACCTACACCACACCGTTTTATACTGATACCTGGACCTACCTGGCCCGTACATTGCCTATCCTTACAGATACGCTGCCGGACGGCCGTTATGGCAACTCCTGGCTCAGAACCGCCGGCCGTAACAACTGGGAAAACCCCCGCATGCTGGCATACAACGGGTTGCAGACAAAACAGATCCAGCGTTTCCTGACCACCGTTTTTGCAGAATATAAACTGCCCTTCGATATCAACTATAATATTAAGTTCGGTGTGGATAAATACGATGGCTTGCTGAGCGGCTTCACACCACGTATGCAAACCTTTAATCCGAAAACCGGCGATACCATCAACTGGAATAGCCCGGCCACCGCGCCACGGTCGGCCAAAACGGATTATAATGATATGAACATCCACTTCTATAATACGCTCGACTGGAAGCACCAGTTCAAAGAGAAACATAATGTTTCCGCCATGGTGGGCGCCAGTTACGATAACTTCGACTCCGACTCCTGGGCAGCCAGTATGTATGGTTACCTGGATGGCCGGCTGGATGCGTTAAGTGCTGGTACTATCTGGAATGCGACATCGGGCAATCTTACCCGCGATGTACTGGAATCTTATTTTGGCCGTTTCAATTACGACTATGATGGGAAATACCTGCTGGAGGCTACTTTCCGTTATGATGGCTCCAGTCGCCTTGGAAGACATAGCCGTTGGGCATTTTTTCCTTCTGTATCTGCCGGCTGGCGTATTGATAAAGAATCCTTCTTTCATTCTGATTTCATAAACGTACTGAAGCTGCGGGCCTCCGTCGGCAAATTAGGTAACCAGGCCATTGCATTGTACACCACAGAGCCAACAGTAAACCTTGGTGAAGACTACAGTTTTGGCGGCGTACTGAATTCCGGTGCGGCCAAAACGGCTGATGCGGATTCTACACTTAAATGGGAAATCACCACTGCATACAATGTTGGCGTTGATCTTAACTTCTGGAATAATCGTATAGGCCTTACCGTTGATGCCTATAAAAAACGTACAGATGGTATCCTGCGCGAGGTGGGCATGCCATCACAGGTGGGAAACCTGGCCGGCGCAAAACAGAATGTGGGCGTGGTAGATAACACCGGTTTTGAAGTAACAGCCCAGTACCGGGATCATATCGGTGAAGTAGATCTGAATGTTTATGGAAGCGTTGCCTATAATAAAAACGAAGTAGTGGATCTGCATGGTGAAATTATTTATGGTTCAGGTACCATCACGCAGGCCGGATCTCCTATTGAGTCTTTTTATGTATTACAGGCAGAGGGTATTTTCCAGAGCCAGGCGGAAGTGGATGCCAGCGCAAAGCAATCTGCCAATACAAAACCAGGCTACATTAAATTCAGGGATGTTAATAACGACGGGATCATCAATGGCGATGACCGTGTAGTTGTGAACAGCTCTTCTTCCGTGCCGAAATATACTTATGGTTTCGGGTTTAACGTGGGTTATAAAGGGATCACACTCAGCGCTTCCTTCCAGGGCATAGGCGGCATAAAAGTATTGCCTACCGCTAACCTGGCATATCCGTTCAACAATGGCGCCAATGCCACCTGGGAATGGACAAGGGATGCCTGGACCCCCGAGAAGCCAAACGCACGCCTGCCTATCATAACCACCAGCACCGGCAGCATCGACAATTTCCAGCGCTCTACTTTCTGGTTAAGGGATAACTCCTACCTGAGAATGAAGAATATACAGCTGGGATATGCGCTGCCACAGCAATGGTTGTCGAAAGCAAAGATCCAGAAAGTAAGCGTGTTTATCAATGCGGAAAACCTGCTCACTTTCTCCCGTTATAAGGATTTCGATCCGGAATCCATACTGGATCAAACAACGTTGTATACTTATCCCATGTTGAAAACCTTTAACGGTGGTATCAACGTTACCTTCTAAACCTCCAAATCATGAATAGTATGAAAAAGATATATCTCTTACTTTCCTGCACCGGTCTCCTGGCTGCAGGTTGCAACAAGGACCTGCTGAACACCTCCCCGCACGACCGTTACCCGGAATCAACTTTCTGGCAAACGCCGGAAGCTGCCAACGCAGGCCTGGTAGGCTGTTACTCCGTACTGCGCAACCAGGGCATATTTGGTGGTAAAACATCCAACAATGCCACTGCCCTCTGGGAAGAAACCATTTCTCCGAATGCTTATAACCAAACGGATGCAATGAGCTTTAACTCCATTGCACGCGGTACCCAGATGTCCAGCACAGGCGGTATCGTTACCTCTCGTTATTCTGATTGCTACAGCGGCATTGGGCGTTGTAATACATTTCTGAAGAAGGTAGATGAAGTGACTGCGCTTGATGAGGATACCCGGAAGAGGATGAAAGGAGAGGCTTATTTCCTGCGTGGGCTTTATTACTTTATACTGGAGAATTATTATGGCGCAGTACCGCTGATCCTGGATCCACCTGATAGAAACGCACAGGCCAAACTTCCACGTACACCACGTGCAGAAGTGGTAGCTAATGTGTTGAAAGACCTCGATATGGCTGCTACGCGGCTGCCGGTGAAATTCACCGGGGCGGATCTCGGTCGCGCTACAAAGGGCGCTGCAATGGCACTGAAAGCAAGAGTGTTGCTGTACGAAGCCAGCCCCCTGCTGAACCCTTCCAACGACGTGGCCAAATGGAAAGCCGCAGCTGATGCCGCCAGGGCGGTAATGGACCTGGGAGGTACCGGCTACGGCCTGTTTGCAAATTACCGTGGGTTGTTCCTGCAACCCAACGAAAATAACAAGGAAGTTATTTTTGATGTGCAGTACATCTTCCCGCAACAAGGTAGTTCGTTCGACCTGATCTGTACGCAATACAACACCAACGCACCGCTGCTGGACCTGGCCAAAACCTATTACATGAACAATGGGTTGCCCATCACCGATCCGGCTTCCGGGTATAAGGCAGATAGCCCTTACCTGCGCCGTGATCCCCGTTTATACGGTACCTTCACTTATCCCGGCGATATGTACCGTGGCGCCATTATCCCTGCTACCCGCTTTGCTATTACCGGTTATGGTATGAAGAAATATAGCCTTTACGACAGCATTGTACCGCCAAAAGATAAGTCGGATCTGAAAGACGGCCAGTCTGATATTAACTTTATTGTGCTGAGATATGCCGACATCCTGATGATGTATGCAGAAGCGCAGAACGAAGTAAGCGGCCCGGATGCCACCATTTTTGCCGCACTCAACGCTATCCGCGACAGGGTGAAAATGCCGCATATTTCCAATACCTTATCTAAAGAGGCGCTGCGTGCAGAGATCCGTCATGAAAGACGCGTGGAGTTTGCAGGGGAGGGATTGTATTACAATGATATCCGTCGCTGGAAAACTGCTGAAACAGTAATGAACGGGCCTATTGAAAATTATGCCGGTAAAAAGATAGAAACCCGTACGTTTGATAAACTGCGCGACTACTGGTGGCCGATACCGGTAGGTGAAAGAGATCTGAACCCTAACCTGGAACAGAACCCGGGTTACTGATTGCCAGGTATAGTGTGGCTGACCAAAAAGTAAAAGAACGCTTTTTGGTCAGCCTTCTTTTTTCAGGTGATAATTTTCCTGAGTGCCAAAAATACTGTCTGCAATGATGTTTTCCGGGATGTGGAACCATGCTTTTGCTGTTGTGTCAGATATTCTTTAAACCAGGCGCCGTTATTGTTTTTTTGATGAACGCTGTAACCGGTAATGAACTGCTTTTCCGTGCCAATTAACACATTATTTGTTCCCCACGGTAACAGACTTGTTTAAATTAAACCATAACCGTTGTAAAAGGCGCAAATCCCGGTTGATAACAATGGCCTGGGCTGTGAGGCCACTCTTGTAAGAAATGGGGCGGCCGGTATTGGTCACAAGGCCGTGGTCTAGCTGTACAGTTGCCAGGAAACCACTGTCGGAGGCCACATGAGAGATATAGTTGATGGTGCCATCCACAAATCCTGTTTCCTGGTAGGGGTAGGCGTCAAAGCGCAGTTGCACCTTTAATCCTATACTTGCCTTCCCAAAATTATTTTGCGGTAAATAGGTTTCCGCGTAAAAATGGGAATCATCGGGATTAATATATCCGATTAATTTGCCGGGTTGCAGGAATTGGTTTTCCTGTAACGGAATGATAAAAAAGATATTGCCATCAACAGGTGATTGCAACACATATCTTTTTTTCCAATCGTCGATCACACTTTTAAGTGATTGCAATGCCTGCTGAAATATGATACGTTGTTGTGCGATATCATGATTCAGGTGAAGATTATATTCGCTGCCAGCAGTCAGGCAGAAGATATCAAAACACCTCCGGTCAGGCACTTGCTGGCTATTGCCGGTAAAAAAGATGAGAGATTGCTCAAACAGGCACTGGACGACTGGTACCTGGCCCCGGAAAGGGAATATACCAGCTTTGCAACCAAATACCCCATGAACGGCGAGTTAAACATGCAGGACGATAAGATAAAAGCAATGGAACAATGGTGCAGCCAAATGGAGATCTCATTCACTCCCGTATTTTTTATTAATGGATATCAATTGCCTGAAATATACAGTGTAAGCGATCTGAAATATTTCCTTACTGTTTAAACTCGAGTAACAACAGCAAGGAATATTCTTTATCCCTGACGGATAAAGTCTCATTCTGTTAATCATCAAAGTAAAAACATGAAAAAACTACAATTAAAAGCAATGCAGTTTGGTGCAAATGAGATCCTCACCAGATTCGTAAGCCAATACAGGGTGATGTCGTCCATTATCTCATCTTTTGTCAGCGACTTCTCTGCATTTCCACCGCTGTAAGTCCATTCATTCATTTTATCGGGGAAAAAAAGCAGCGAGACCTGCCGGCGAGTCTGACAACCCGTAACCCATCGTCTGCAGGCGTGTTACCATTATACCGGCATAAAACGATCTGGAAGAAGCTGGAACAAGCGGCCAGACTGTTACAAAAGAACAAATTGCAGAACAAAGCAGTAGGCTTGACAAAGTTATTGAACAACATGGACAATATGAGCCAGCAGCTATCAAAGCTGATAGCATATTTGGCACCCGGGAGAACTATGAGCTAATGGATGATAAGGAGATTGCCGCGTATGTAAAATTTCCGCTGTATCATAGAGAACGAAGTCGTAAATATGGTGAAACCCATTCCGTAAAGAGAACTTTGTCTATGACCAGATTAGTGAAAGTTGCATCTGCCCTAACAATAAAATACTTCGTTTTCGCTATGTCAAAACAGATCGTAATAAAAATGGGTATATCAGCTTTAGCCGGTTATATGAGTGTGAGAATTGTCAGGATTGCCCTTTTGCCCGGGATTACAAGGGTACATTAGCATCCAATCACACAATAAAAATCAACCAGTCTCTTGAGTATTATAAACAACAAGCCCGCAACAATCTTAAAAGTGAAGAAGGATCCATAGCTGCCTGAAAGGCAAAATTGACCACAAAAACGCTGTTTACTTCTTTTGAATAGCTCTACAGTTATTTATGCCAAAACAAACTATAAAACCAGTCCAAAAAAATTGAGGCTGCCAAAAAGCCCTTTTTACTTTTTGGTCAGCCCCTTTTATTTCCAGGAGTAATGGGGCATTAAGGGAAACGGGCTCCTGTATGGCAGCTGTTTTATTTTGCCGGTAAGCATATTATCTTCAATGCGGGGGTCTGTAATATGCGGGCCAAAGTGATTGCCGGATGCCATTTTATTGAACTTTCCGGGAGTATAAAACAAAACATAGGGCATCAGTGGATTTTTTATCAGGGAGATATAAAAAGGGAATATTATTTTTGTCGGAATAGAATAGGACAGCTGCTATTGCTTTCCCGAAAAAACACTATTAACAGTGACAACTTAATTAACCCTTATGAACCACGTATTTGAACAGATTTACGAGATGGAGGCAGTGAGCGGATTATCCAAACATGAACAACTGGTAAATGGTATTTTAAATGCCATACAAAATAAAGGGCTTGCACAGGGCGATATGCTGCCTTCTGTGAATGAGCTGATCAATGAATTCGGGTTCGCCCGGGAAACAATTGCCAAGGCCTACAAGGAACTGGTAAGCCGGGGAATTGTGGAGCCCAGGAACCGCGTTGGGTTTTTCGTGGCCAATGTGAATATAAAGCAACATCTGCGCATCGCATTGGTGCTATTTGCATTCGATGCTTTCCAGGAGATGTTCTATAAAACATTTCGTGCAGGTTTGGGAAAAGATGTGCATATAGATATTTTCTTCCACCACAATAACATAGAAATACTGCAAAGCATTGTGAACAGTGTGAAAGGTAAATACGGCATGTACGTGGTAGCGCCCATCCCGCATAACAAAACCGCCGGCATCCTGGGCACGCTCCCGATGGATAAGTTCCTGATGATTGACCGTTATGAGCCCATTCCGGGTGATTATTCCTATGTAGCGCAGGAGTTTAAACATGCATCCTATAAAGCCTTTTCTGCGCTGGCAGGCGTGATCAAACAATATAAAGGCATGATATATTATCATCGCCCGGTGGCAGATACGCCTATAGAAATTCTCCAGGCGTTTAAGAAGTTTGTAAAGGATTTTAATATTAAAAGTGAGATAAAGCCCGAATACCTTCCCGGCACCCTCGAAAAGGGAAAGGTATATTTCACTATTAACAATGCCGAGCTTTGGACCATGCTCAAAGACTGTAAGCAGATGAAACTAAAGCCGGGCAAAGACATCGGTATCCTGTCGCACAACGACGACATTGTAAAAGAACTGATCTTCGACGGTATCACCACCTATACTACCGATTTCAAACTAATGGCGGAAAAGGCCGCTGCTTTTGTATTAACCCGGGAGAAGATCCAGGAAATCATTCCCACTGTACTCATCAGGAGGAAGTCGTTATAACCCCACTTTATTAATTGCCGCACAAAAGGGACTGTTATTAAACGTGCCCTTATGCCTGTTCTGGTACTCTTTTAGCCTAACCTGATTGCCGTTTAACCTGCTCCCCGTTTTTTTGCGGATACGCAAAAAATAATCGCGCATTTCTTTTGGCGGTTATGAAAAAAATATATATTTGCTATAGGATAGTATAGGATAGTACAGAATAGAATTCCTATTTCACGTGATACCAGAATCAATCATTAGTTACTTAGGATCAGTTTCCAGGTTAAGATGGAAAGAATGAAGTAAACGTTATGAAATAAAACTTTTTTCTCCCTTTTATTGCTGAATGCCACGTACACTCATAATGGCCGTTTGCCCCGCCGGGCGCGGAAAACACCGTTATGCACATAAACGCACGTTATGTTTTTTTATTCCTCCAATAATTGCTCTTAATATGTTCAGGAAATTTACTTGCTACAAGAAGAGATTTATTGCCGTGTTGCCAACGGCATTATCCGCTCCCTGCTACCTTTTGATCCTGCTGTTTATGATAATGGCAGGAAGCGCCACTGCGCAAACACCCGCCCGGGTAACTATTACCGGGTCGGTGTCTGATACTGCCGGAAGGGCGCTGGAAGGCGCCACCATTGCTGTAGATGGCAGAAGTTCCGCTGGAACAGCCACCGACAGGAATGGTAAATTTATCCTTGATGTAGCAGTAGGCGCTACCATCCAGGTAACTTTTGTAGGCTTTATTGAACAACGCTTCGTGGTAAACGCCACACAAAAAGATTATCACATCCGGCTGAAAAGTGTGATCGCTTCGGTAGATGAAGTAGTGGTAACGGCATTCGGCCGCAAACAAAGAAAAGAAGCCGTAGTAGGCTCTGTTACCAGCATCAATCCCGGCGACCTGAAGATCCCCACCAGTAACCTTACCAACGCCCTGGCCGGGCAGATGGCCGGCGTAATCGCCTTCCAGCGGGGAGGACAGCCCGGGGCCGATAACTCACAGTTCTTTATCCGCGGGGTTACCACCCTCGGGTACAGCGCCAGCCCTCTCATCCTGGTGGATAACGTGGAGCTGAGCGCCAACGACCTGGCCCGCCTGCAGGTAGACGATATCGCCAGCTTTTCTATCCTGAAAGATGCCAGCGCAGCAGCCCTCTACGGCGCCAGGGGCGCCAACGGCGTGATCCTCGTTACTACCAAGGAAGGCAAACCGGGCAAAGCCAGGGTAAGCGTTCGCCTGGAAGATGCCATTTCCACACCCACACAAAACCTGAAACTGGCAGACCCTATTACCTTCATGAAACAATACAATGAAGCTGTAACAACCAGGAACCCACTTGCTACACCTTATTTCACCCCCAATACCATACTTGCTACCCAGGCTACCATCGATAAAGCACCAGGCAGCAATCCGTATGTATACCCGGCGGTAGACTGGATGAAGACATTGTTCAAAGACCAGACCACCACCAAACGCGCTAACTTCAGCGTACAGGGAGGATCGGATGTTACCAAGTATTATATGGCCGGATCCTATTCCCGCGACAACGGTATCTTACAGGTAAACCCGGTGAATAATTTTAACTCCGGGATGAAGTTTGAAAACTACCAGCTACGCTCCAATGTGAACGTAAAGATCACCAAAACAACGGAAGCAGTGGTACGCCTCTGGGGTAACTTCAACGACTATACGGGGCCTATTACCGGCGATGCTTCCGGTTTGGCCACCGACCTGTACTCAAGAGCGCTGCATACCAGCCCCGTGGCATTTCCTGCCTACTATGAACCGGATGCAAATAATGTGAACACCAAACATATCCTGTTCGGCAGCGCTTATGGCAACGATGGTTCCCTGCTGAATAATCCCTACGCCAGCCTCATGTACGGGTATAAGAACTTTTCAGAATCCAGGATGTCGGCGCAGTTTGAACTGAACCAGGACTTTAACTTCCTCACAGAAGGGCTTACCTTCAGGGGTATTTTTAGTACCAATCGTTACTCTTATTTTGATCTGAGCCGTTCCTACAAACCATTTTATTACGGTGTAGGAAGCTATGATCCCGATGCCAATACCTATGTGCTCAACTGGCTGAACAGCTCACCTGGGCAGGCCCAGGAGTTTCTTGGGTATTCAGAGGGCGCCAAAAATATTTATAGCTATATCTATTTGCAGGGCGCACTGGATTATAACCGCGACTTTGGAAAAAATAACCTGAGCGGCACACTGATAGGTACCCGTCAGCAAACGCTTTACGGCAATGCCGGAAGTTTGTTAGGATCCCTTCCTTACAGGAACCTGGGCTTTTCCGGTCGCGCTACCTACTCGTTCGATAAGAAATATTTCCTTGAATTTAATTTTGGTTATAATGGCTCGGAAAGATTTGCACCACAACACCGCTGGGGATTCTTTCCCACTATCGGCGGCGCCTGGGTGGTATCCAACGAATCATTCTGGGAAGGTGGTATCGCTAAAATCATTTCCCGCCTGAAGGTCCGCGGAAGCTATGGCCTGGTGGGTAACGACAATATCGGCAACCAGCGCTTTTTCTATCTCTCCAGCGTAACGCCGGATGATGGCAACGGCCCCGGCGCCACTTTTGGCACCAACAACAGCTTTACCCTCAAAGGCACTACCATACAGGCATACCCCAACCCGGATGTAACCTGGGAAACTTCCAGAAAAGGTAATCTTGCAGTGGAAATGACCATTGCCGATAAACTGAATGTAACAGCGGAAGTATACAATGAGAACCGTTACAATATCCTGATCAGGCGTGGCTACATCCCGGTTACCGCAGGTATCGAAGGCTCTGCCTCCGCCAATCTCCAGGCAAACCTCGGTAAAGTGGATTCAAAAGGATTTGATCTTCATCTTGATTACAAACAGAATTTTTCAAAAGATATGTGGTTATCTGTGATGGCCAACCTCACGGTAACAGATAACAAGGTGCGATATTATGAAGAACCGGAGTATAAATATGCTTACCGGTTCTCTACCGGTAATCCGGTTAACCAGCAGTTTGGATATGTAGCAGAACGGCTTTTTGTAGATGATAAAGAAGCCGCCAACTCACCCGTGCAAAACTTTGGCAGCGAGTTTCCCAAAGGCGGTGATATCAAGTACAGGGATATTAACGGCGATGGCGTGATTAACCAGGACGACCAGGTGCCCATCGGCCTTCCTACCACACCGCAGATCATTTATGGTTTCGGTTTTTCATTCGGGTATAAAAGCTTTGATGTAAGCGCCTTTTTCCAGGGACTGGCCAGGGAATCTTTTTTCATTGATCCCAAAGCTACAGCGCCATTTGCAGATAATGCCCAGCTGCTGCAGGTGTATGCAGATAATCACTGGTCTGAGGAAAACCAGAACCTGTACGCCCTTTGGCCACGCTTGTCGACCACGCACATTGCCAACAACGAACAAAGCAGCACCTGGTGGTTGCGCGACGGCAGTTTTATGCGGTTGAAGTCTGTTGAAATGGGTTATTCACTGCCCAAAAGATGGATCGCACCATTGAAGTTAACCAGCTTCCGTGTGTATTTCAGCGGCCTGAACCTGCTCACCTTCAGCAAATTCAAACTGTGGGATCCTGAGCAGGCGGGGAACGGCTTTGCTTACCCTATCCAGAAAGTATTCAACCTGGGCGTAAATCTTAATTTCTAAGTATAAAAAATATAAAACAATGAGATTTTTTAAAAGAACATTGTTGGTAGTATTGCCGGTCATCTTATCAGTATCCTGTAAGAAATACTTAGATGTAACACCGGATAATGTGGCTACGCTGAACAGTTCATTTGCCAACGCAAATGAAACACAGGCTTACCTGTTTGGTTGTTATTCCAACATGCAGGGCCTGGCGGATGTAAGGCGCAATGCGGGTTTTACCAGCTCCGGTGAAGTGATTTTTCCGATAGACCTGCTGGATAAGAACACACTCGGCGGCGCAGGCGGCGATAATGGTTTCAATGTGATGCGCGGCCTGCAGAACAGCCCCAATCCTTTATTAAACTTCTGGGATGGTTATAACATGGGATTAAACCTGTGGCAATCCATCCGCATGTGCAATACCTTTCTCGACAACGTAGACCAGCCGCTGGACCTGCCACAGTTCCAACGCAACAGGTGGGTGGCAGAAGCAAAATTCCTGAAGGCGTATTATCATTACTGGCTTATTAGGATGTATGGTCCCATTCCAATTTCTGATGTGGCATTACCGGTAAATACGCCCACAGAAGAAACCCGGCTGAAACAACAATCCGTCGACTCCTGCTTTGGCTATGTAGTAAGCCTGCTGGACCAGGCCATTCCCGACCTGCCGGATGTGATCCAGAATGCAGGAGCAGAAGCAGGACGCATTACCTCCGTAATTGCAAAAGCCGTGAAAGCAGAGGTCCTGGCTACGCAGGCAAGCCCGTTGTTTAACGGCAACCCTGATTATGCCGCTATCAAAGGAAAAGAAGGACAAAGCCTTTTCCCTGTAGCCTATGATGCCTCAAAATGGCAACGTGCCGCTACCGCCTGTAAAGCAGCCATTGATGCAGCGGTGGCCACAGGTGCCGCTATTTACCAGTTCAGGGCCAGCGGCGGGATTGTACATATGTCCGACAGTACCAAACAACTGGTAACATTGCAGGGCGCCGTTACTGACCCGTGGAACACCGAACAGGTATGGACCCTCAACCCCCAATTCGGATGGCAGTACATGGCTTCACCAAGAGTAACGGCGGATGCAGCCTCCAACGGTTTTGCCGTGTATTCCAATTTCTCCGTTCCAATAGCGCAATCCGAACTGTTCTATACACAAAACGGCGTGCCTATTAATGAAGACAGGACCTGGGATTACGCCAACCGTTATAAAACGCAGGCAGGCGACGATGCCCACAGGTATTATATCCGCAAGGGTTATACCACCGCCCGTGGCAACTTCTACCGGGAAGCCCGCTACTATGCAGATGTAGCCTTTGACGGCAGCATCTGGTTCGGCTCTGCCAATACCGACGATAACAACGCCAATTATGTAAATGCTGTGAATGGCTTTGCTGCGTATACCCCTACCCGTTATAACATCACCGGCTATTGGCCAAAGAAACTGGTGCCGTGGCAAACTGCTTTCGGTCAAACTACCGTGCAAACAAACTACTCCTGGCCCTTCATGCGCTTGCCTGCCCTGTGGCTCCTGTATGCAGAATGCCTGAATGAAGTGAGCGGCCCCGGTACGGAAGTATACAGCTATATCGACAAAGTAAGGGAAAGAGCCGGTTTACCGGGAGTGGTACAGGCCTGGTCCAACTTCTCCCGAAATCCCACCAAATACGGCTCCAAAGAAGGACTAAGAGCCATCATCCACCAGGAAAGAAGAATAGAACTGGCCTTTGAAGGACAGGCAGGATGGGATCTCCGGAGATGGAAAGAACTGCAGGCAGTGCTCAACGGACCTTTCCAGGGCTGGAATGCAAAACAGCGCACTATACAAGGTTTCTACCAGCTCACCAACGTATACCAACCGGTATTCGGGCTGAGGGATTACCTGTTCCCCATCCAGGACTACGACATGCTGACCAATCCCAACCTGGTACAAACACCATACTGGTGATAACAGGCAGGTAAGGACAAAATCATTTCAAACCAGTTTTAATTTTTTATATGGATGCTATATATAAAATATGCCGTGTGTTAATACCGGTAGTTACCATACTGATGATCCAGTTCTCCTGTAAGAAGAGTGATGGATACAATGATATTATCTCCGGTGATAAAACAAAACCACAACCGGTTACCAATATAAAAGTGATCAATAAGAACGGCGGTGCATACATCACTTATACATTGCCGCCATCAAAAAATGTATTGTATGTGCAGGCGGAGTATATGATCAACGATACGAAAAGCAGGCAAACCAAATCCTCTTTTTATTCAGATACGATTGCCGTTGGCGGATTTGCCAAAAGCCAGGATCATACAGTAACACTCTACACGGTTACACGTGCAGATGTTAAGTCGGACCCCGTGCAGGTAACCGTACATCCCGGCACGCCCACTTACCTGGAGGCATTGCCTACAGTAGTGTTGCGCCCTGACTTTGGAGGGATTAATATCAATGTTACCAATACAGCAAAAGATAACATAGGTGTGATCACCATCACCGAAGATGCGACCACAAAAAAAATGGAGATCAAAAACCAGAACTATACCAACCTGGAGAATATCAACTATAGTATCAGGGGATATGATACCATCCCGAGGAAATTTGGTGTATACCTGACAGATGAGTTCGGGAATATTTCTGATACGGTGTATGCTACTATTAAACCGATCTACGAAACGATCATGGATAAATCGAAGTTCAACGTTTATAAGCTCAATTCCGATGATGGATCCAGCTTTGGATGGGAACTGCGTTACATGTGGGATAACAACCTGGGCAGACCAGGTTATCACTCCACCTATCCAACTACAGTGCCACTGCCTAAATGGGTAACATTTGATATGGGCCAGGCGGCAAAGCTTAGCCGGTTCACGCTCTGGGGCCGGGGCCTGGATGATGGCAATTACCTCTGGGGATACGGCAACCCCGATACCTGGGTAATGTGGGGCCGTGCAGATGAACCGGTGGATGAAATATTGCCCGATACCATGCACCTCCCGGCAGTAGGACAGGCAACACCAGGTGGCTGGATCAATATGGGCATCTATCATCTGCCCGCGCAGCCATCCGGACTGGTGTCGCCGGCATATGACAATGCCGACCTGGCTTTCTGGAATGCAGGCTTTGGTTACAATTTTTCCCTGAACCTGCCCAAGGTAAGATACATGCGGTTTGAATGTGTAACCAATGCAGCGCACAGTAATGAATTCTTTCACATCATGGAGCTCAGCATATGGGGCGATAACAGGTAGCGTATTCCCTTTATTGATATTGTTTAAAGTTATTTTATTAAAAATATAAAGAGATGAGAAAGTATCTTATTGCTGCAAAACTCCTCTTACCATTTTGCGGCTTATTTTTCTTCATAGCCTGTACACGGAAGGCCACTGATTTCCGCGACTTCCTGGGTAATACGGAAGTCCAGTATCCGGGCACGGTATCAGGAATTACCATACTTCCGGGTAACGGCCGGCTGGCCATTGCCTGGAAGCCCAGCCCGGATCCCGGCATCAGCAAATATGTGCTGTTCTGGAACAACCGCCAGGATTCCGTAACCATCAATGCCACTTCGCATAATCCTTCAGATACGGTACATTGCCTCATCACTGGTTTGAACGAATACGCCTATACGTTTTTCCTGTATTCGTATGATGCCGACGGGAACCGCTCTATTGTAACAGAAATAGATAATGCGCATGTATATGGCAATATCTATAGAAGTACACTTCACAACCGTTTGCCTGCTGCCGCTACACCATATAAAATACGTGACGACGGTTCCGTAACCTTGTTCTTCTCCGTGCCTGATACCATTAATATCAATACTGTTATTAAGTATACCAATGCCGCAGGGGTAGCTGCCATCGCTACCATTGCAGGCAACCAGGATTCTGTTAATATACCGGGATACAAAGCCGGGCAGCCGGTAACCTATCAATCGTCCTATATCCCTTCTAAAGGCGCCCTGGATACTTTTTATACCAACAGCTACGATACTTTTCCCGACATCTACAAACTGGTAGCCTGCGATAAAAGCCTGTTCCAGGAACATGACCTGCCAAATGATATGGGCATCTACCAATCAGACACCCGTGTCAGCAAATTATGGGACGGGAGTGTAGGGCCACAGGGATATCCTAACATTTTCCACAGCGACGATAACGGTTCCAATTCCCCGCTGCCGCGCACCCTTACTTTTGATATGGGAAAAACGTACAACCTTGGCCAAATAGAAGAAACAGGCAGGGATTGCTGTAATAATCCTTCCGAATTTGAAGTATGGGGAATTGCAGAAATCACCAATGCCGCCACCTCGCTGAAAAGTACCGATCCGGGCTGGGCCGCTGAAATGAGCAGCAAAGGATGGACGCTTTTAACCACTGCTGTCAGGGGCGATAACGGTAACGACCCTATGAAATTTAACTTCATCCCCCAGGCGCCACCTGTACGCTATATCCGCATAAGGGTTTTGCATACGGTGAATAATTCCAACTCTATCAACATGAGCGAAATAACCATGTTCAGCAAACAGTAAACTTGTTTTCAAAGCAGCAGGAAGTTTATCTCCCTGCTGCTTCGCGGTGCAATAACCATAACATACCAGACAAGCTGCCAGGAGATAAGCAGGTGATAACCCTTATGGCCCATTAATTTCAATACCTCCCGGCGGCAGGTTTAAGGCAGGAATTTTGTGGCTTACAAAATCCTGTGATCCAGGTATTGTATAACCTTTAAAAAGCAACATGATGGCAAACATGAAAACCGTTGACGGAGCTGAAAACCATAAAGTGGTCTCAAAAGAAGAGTGGCTGGCCGCCAGGCTTGAGCTGCTGGAAGCCGAGAAGGAACTGACAAGGCGCAGCGACGAACTGGCAGCGCGCCGCCAGTCGCTTCCCTGGGTGAAAATAAACAAAGACTACCAGTTTGAAACAGCAGAAGGGAAGGTTTCCCTCGCAGATCTGTTCAGGGGACGCTCCCAGCTGCTGATCTATCACTTTATGTTCGGGCCGGACTATGCGGCCGGCTGTCCCAGTTGTACGGCTATTGCCGACGGTTTTAACGGTTTTGCTACCCATCTGGCCAATCATGATGTGATGCTTTGGGCGGTATCCCGTGCGCCAATCGAAAAGCTGCTGGCTTACAGGCAACGGATGGGCTGGAACTTTCCATGGGCTTCCTCCTATAACAGCGATTTTAACTACGATTTCAACGTCAGTTTCACAGTGGAGCAACAGCAATCGGGCGATATTGATTATAACTACAGTAAACCTGTATTTGAATGGCGCCCGGGCCAGAAGAGAGGCGGCGCTGAAGCAGAAGATAAGTTTGCAGCAATGGCCGGTACAGATACAGCCACGTATCACCGGGAAAGGCCCGGTATGAGCGCTTTCGTGCTGGAAGACGGGGTTGTTTATCACACCTATTCCACCTACGCCCGCGGATTGGATGCGCTATGGGGAATGTACCAATGGCTGGATCGCGCCCCAAGAGGACGGAATGAAACAGGAGGCATATGGTGGCGCCGGAACGATGAATATGGTAATGACTCCGCCGGTAACATGGGTGCAAAAGATTGCTGCAGGTAACTGATCCATCTAGTTAGGACGGACATATTTATATATAATGTAGTCGGTTAACGGTCTTAGCCTCTTCTGGTGGTATATGGGATGGTATCCGTCGGATGTATAAAACTCTATCCCCTCATCTACCTTCACATACCAAACATATCCCTTTGCCCTTCCGGTGATGGTATCAGGTTTGGTTATTTTTTTGAAACGATGCAGCATTACGGAATCTAAGGCCACTACCAGCGTATCCTTAAATTTCTGATTGCAGGAAACGGGTTCATAATGGTCACCCGCCCAATACATACAGCTTTCTTTACCGGTTAAAACTATTTTAGACGGTTTACGATTCAGTAGCCAATAAGAACCACTGCCAATAAATATAATCAGGAATGCTAATATGATAATGACCCGGTTTTTAGAGCCGGGTTTTGCTTTTTCAGGAACATGCTCAAACATCTTCATTACCCCTACATTTGTTCCACTCTTATCAACTTTCCCTGTAACAGCTTCCTGTTCCTCTTCTTCTTTTTCTTCTTCAGTGAGCTCCGGACCAGCACCGGCGGCATCATACTTTTTCCCTAATTGAAATGGCCTTGGCTCAAAATTGATCAGCCACGCCAGCAGCTCAGTATTTTTCTGATCGGTGCTTGCAACCTGGCCTCTCAGGTAATTTACCAGGGGCTTAAACCTGTCTGTGTCGTGTTTTCTTATCGCCAGGATATAGCCCGCCACATCATCCCTCTTTCCAAAAAAAGTTCTCAACACCTGTTCATCTTTTGCCTGGTACCGCTCTTCACATACAGCAATACATTCATCTCTGATTTGCGCAGGCGTAGGAGATCTCAGGCGTAGTGAAAGTGCATTCCCTGCCTTTTTTTCCTGGTAATCTTTAAGGACTAACGACTGATAATCAGGATACATTTTACAAGTATAAGGGTGAAAACTGTCGGAATTTATGGAATCCGTCCGGCATTTCAGGAATCTCCCCGGAATTACCGGAATTATCGGAATATGTTACTAATCAACCACTTACCCCGGAATATCTTTGCTTTGAAATCAATTGGATCCCGCATTAGCTAGCGGTTTTTACTGCGCAGAATTGGTTTCACCCTGAGCAACGAAAGCGGTGGTTGATAGCCGGCCTGGGAAGCGATTACCAGCTTCCGCAATCAATGCTCTCCCTCTCTTCCCAAAAGTGTAAGAAGCGCTTCTTACCCCTTTGCAGTGCAGCCTTTGGGCTGACTGCCCCCCAATTCTTTCACTTTAAACTTAACTACAATGTTTTCTATTTTTATAGCCTTGTTTTGGGCATTGGTGTGCCCCGATCATACTAACACGACAAAAAACTGCAATCATGGTTCACAGGTAACCACTATGGATGATACCGGCGGAGAAACAGGTCATGTGCCTCCTCATCCCCCGATTCCTCCAAAAGGATAACAGACAATAAAGATAAGGCAAGTTTTTACTTGCCTTATCTTTTATCCTATACCTGAGCATTGTAGCCCTGTTTTTTATTTTTATTCCTTATTTTTCCATGGACAATCCTATTTTTTAAGCAAAATTGTCGTTTTGAGAACGCCCCTTTTTTCCCTTATACTAACCGCCTGCCTTTTTGCATGTAACAGGAAGAACAGTATTGTTGCTGTAGAAAGAGAGCCTGATTTTAAAAAGGCTGAGTCTTTTTTATACCATAAGAACGATTCTGCTTTTTATTACTTTAATAAAGTTGTTTCCAATTCAAAAGACAGTCTGCAAATTGCCATGGCCTATAATGGCATGGCAGTAATCCTGTCTGATGCCGGTGATTACTTCGGCGCCCAGGAGAACCTCTTAATATCTCTCAGCTACCTGGATGAGCAAAAAGAAAAGGACCGCTATTGTATTTCGTCGGATTATAATGAACTGGGCGGCACCAGTTTAAATTTAAAAAATTACGACGCAGCCATTGATTATTATGACCGTGCACTAAAATTTGCAGAAGATGATGGGTTTAAGCTGATGTTTTTGAACAATAAGGCGGTTGTTTACCAAAAGACACGGGATTTTGCAAAGGCTATTGCCATATATGACTCCATACTGGGCAAAGGTAAGAAAGATGAAAAGGCATATGCAATGGTGTTATCCAACAGGGCCCGGACGAGATGGCTGCAGGATTCCGGTTACCGCGCCACCCCGGAGTTACTGGAGGCATTACAGATAAGGGTGAATCAGAAGGATTACTGGGGACAAAATGCCAGTTACGCTCATTTGTCTGATTATTACGCCAATTCCCATCCTGACTCCGCATTGATGTATGCAGATAAAATGTATGCAATTACCCGTTATCTCAATAGCCCTGACGATGAAATAGAGGCGCTGCAAAAACTGATATTACTCAGTCCCCCGCAAAATATCCGGCAATACTACAAACGATACCAGTATTTAAGCGATAGTGTTCAAACCGCCCGCAATACGGCTAAGAATCAATTTGCGCTTATCCGTTATGATGCGGAAAAAAATAAGGTCGAAAACCTGAAGCTGCAAAAAGAGAATGCTGATAAAAAAGTGCAGATCCTACAGCAACGTTTAATGATTTATGGTGCGGCAGCGGCCATGATACTAGGTGTTTTTCTGGTTGTCATCTGGAGCCGGAAACGCAGGCAGCAAATGGCATCAAGGATTCGCGATCATAAACTGAAGACCTCGCAGAAGGTGCACGACGTGGTAGCCAATGGCCTGTACCGTATTATGACTGAAATTGAGCATCAGCCCATTGAAAAAGAAAGCCTGTTGGATAAGATCGAGGATATGTACGAGCGCTCCCGGGATATCTCTTATGAACAACCTGAAATTACCAGCACCGATTTCCAGGCCGAGATAGCCCTGTTACTGAAAGCATTCAATACAGATACTACCAGGGTGGTGACTGCAGGCAATGATAAAGGCCTTTGGGAAAAAGTGGACACCAATATTCAAAAGGAAGTAAAGCATATCCTGCAAGAGCTGATGGTTAATATGAAAAAGCATAGTGGCGCCAGTTATGTGAGTATCCGGTTTAAACAATCAGGCAACAAAGTGGAAATTCAATATACTGATAACGGCGCAGGGCTGCCGCCATCCTACAGTTTTGGAAATGGATTAACCAATACGGGAAACCGTATTAAGAATATAAACGGTGAGATTACTTTTACCAACGTAAATAAAGGACTTAAAATCCAGGTTTCTTTTCCAATAGTAAATATGAAATGATTAAAAAAGTACTTATAGCTGAAGATCACGAAAGCGTGAATATTTCTGTGGAGAAAACCCTGGAAGAGCTGGGGATGACTCAAACAGATTATGTGTACTATTGTGATGATGCACTCGCAAGGATACAGAAGGGTGTACAGGATGATCAGTCTTACGATCTGCTGATCACGGATCTTAGTTTTATTAAAGATTCACGGGTACAGAAAATTTCCGGCGGACTGGAGCTTATACCGGCTGTTCGGCAGGTTCAGCCCGACTTAAGGATAATCGTTTTTTCTGTATCGTGTATTCCCTCAACTATTGAAATGCTATTTGGTCAATCAGATATCGATGGTTATGTATGCAAAGGCAGAAATGATGCAAAAGCGCTTAAAGAGGCAATAGAAACGGTGGCTAAAAATCAACGTTATTTTCCAAGGCATCTTACACAGAAGATCAGGCAAAAAAATGTACATGATTTTACAGAGTATGATATAAAGATTATCACCCTGCTTGCAAATGGTATGCGTCAGAAAGATATTCCTGCTTACCTGATCGAAGAAGGGACTAAGCCAGCTGGCTTAAGCAGTATAGAGAAGCGATTGAATTATATAAAAGAAACATTAGAATTTACAAAGAATGAACAGCTGATCGCGTTTTGCAAAGACATGGGCATTATATAAAAAGAAGGAAGAGTTACGGTTTCCCGTAAGAATTATCATCATCAGATATCTACTTTTGATATATAACAATTGTGAAAATCTATGAAACGGAATTATTATGTATCAAAGGTTGCGCAAAACAGCAGTGGCGATCATGAAGTGCATGATCAAACCTGCAAGTACCTGCCGGCATCTGAGCACCGCTTATTCCTGGGGGAATTTGAATCCTGCCGCGAGGCAGTAAGCACTGCTAAGAAGATCTATTATAATGCTGATGGCTGCAGGTTTTGCTCACCGGAGTGTCATAGAAGATAGGGTGTTTAATATTCCGCTGGATGAAAACTTTTTTACTCATATTCTTTCTTTTCAGTACCGCCGGATGCGCCGGCCCCAAAACGGTGTATATCTGTAACAGTAAGAATGCCCGGAAGTATCATTATACAGCGGACTGCAGGGGATTAAGCGATTGCCAGTACCGGATTGTAAGAACAACGCTGAAGAGCGCAGTTAGCAGTAACAAAACACTCTGCGACTGGGAGCGTGATTCCTCAGGTACAGCATCGCCGGATCTCTGAGCACAATACTTTATTATCATCCCATACCCCCATCAACCCTAAATTACCCTGGCTATTATTTCATCTGAACACAATCTTTTATTATGGGCTGGTCTTACCGGAAATCTTTTGGTGTATCACCATTCAGAATAAATTTGTCTAAGAAAGGCATTAGTTATTCGTTAGGCGTGAAAGGAGCGCGCGTTAATATAAGCTCCCGCGGAACATATGTCAGCTTAAGCTCTCATGGCATTACCTATCGTCAGAAGATATCCGGGCCTGCTGTTCCTGTGCGGCAGACAGCGCCCCCCATACCATCAGGCGGATTAACTGATAATATAACATCCGCCCATGTTGATCAGCTGACAGATGCGGATTCACAGGCATTCATTACAGAATTGAACCAGAAAAGCAGGCAGGCTTCCTATGTAAAGCGATGGGGCATTTTACCATTATGCACCATATTACTGATATTGTTATTAACTCCCTATGGCCGGCAGGAAGAAGTAATGAAACCGGCATTGATCCTCTGTTTTTGTTGCTTTGCGCCCCTTATTTATTGGTTGGGGAAACTGGACAGGAAGCGGTTCACTATGGAGCTTTATTATGATATGGACGACAGGTATCAACAGGTGTACCGGCAGTTTAAGGATCATTTTGCCACCTTTTCCCAATCTTCAAAGATCTGGCAGTATCTCAATACAAAAAATATAACTGATTATAAGCGGAACGCAGGCGCAGGCAGGTTGATCAAAAGGGCCAGGCTACGCGGGGTATCGGCCAGTAAAATGCCTATGCCATATTTTATGACCAATGTGGCCATTCCCTGTATCTCCCTTAATAATATGGATCTGTTTTTTTTGCCTGAACGCCTGTTGATAAAACGTGGTAAAACTTTTGCCGCCGTATTTTATAAGAATTTGCGCATTACCAGCAATGTTACCAGGTTTATTGAATCCGAGCTATTGCCTGGCGATGCCAAAGTGGTTGACTACACCTGGCAGTACGTGAATAAAAGCGGAGGGCCCGACAGGCGTTTTAGCAGTAACCAACGGCTCCCCATATGCGCCTACTCAGAATATATGTTTACCTCAGACACCGGGGTCTTTGAAGTGATTTCTACTTCAAAGCCATTAGCCATGAATGATTTTGCTGATTTTCTTTCAAAAATAGGGCAGATGCAGAGGTACCGTTAACAACCGCAACTGCAACTTGGGCGGGCGGCTCCGCAACCAGCTCCTGTACTAAAGAAATTAGCTGTTTTTTTGAAGAAGGGAACATCCCAAACGCCGTTGATGCGATCCAGGATGATCGCCCGCTGTTGTACAGTACTGATATTGTTAAGAACAGCACGTTTTTTCCTGATTGTTCTTTCCATAATAGTATGATCACTGTCCGGGCAAAGCCAGGAAATAAATGAAATGAAGCACAGGAAGAAAAATATGCCATATAAGAGACCGGTGAACAAATTAACTTCTTCGGCAGGGAAACAAAAAAACAGCATAAGGAATAACGCCGGCCAGACAAGGTAAAGCATGTCATCCCTTTGCGGGGGCGCTGTTTGTACGGTAGCAATGGGATGCAGGTAGCCGTTTACCGCAGAAGACAGCTGGGCTAGACTGAATTTTGATTTATTATGCAGTTGATCCATGGATTGAAGTAAAATTTCCGGCCGGATGAAATTTTGATTTCCGGAAGATGCTGTTTGATCAGCTATGAGCGAGGAGTATTTTTTTGCAAATTCATTTTTTGTATCGCGTATCCTGATCCAGTTGTTTTCCACAAGGTCATTTACCAACAATAAAAATGCATTGTTATAGCCACCCGATAAATAAGCCAGTTGATACCTGTTGTAAAGTGGCAGGTTCCTGATAACAGGTTTAAGATGCCTTTCCTCTCTCATGGCAACAAGTTTTCTGATGATAAAGAGCAAGGGTGTAAAAAGAACGAAGTACTGCAGCACGGAAAGATCATGAAGCGGCAACTCACCAAATACCAGCCAGGTGAATATAAAGGGAAGCGCTATTGTAAGATAATAAGCCAATTGGCCTGTACCGGTGCGGGAGCCCACGGAGGATGGCTGAATGCCGGGGATTTTGTCTGGATACAGGAATGGCGTTAACGCCGGAGGAATGCGCCAGAACTTCGCTGGTGGATTTTGTTTAAACACCTTTATGTATAATAGGAGGGTTTCCAGGTACCAGTCGTGATGTTTTGTATAATCTATAATGCCACCCACATTTGGAAAATGGTGAAGCTCGCGTTGCAGGATATTGGGGCAGAAGTTTTTCCAGTATTCGGTAGTATACAATAAATGCATATGCCAAACCTTATCTACAATAACAGACGGGGAAGCTCCGTTTCCGGATATACAGCAGAGATAAACAAACCGCTTATATTCCAGGATAGCATCTTTCGTAAAATCACCGGTCCAGTTCTCTGTTTTTGCCAGTTTTTTTGAAAAAGGAATGGCGGCATTGGCGTCATCAATAACATAATTCTCAATCCTTATCCAAAGTGCATTTTCCCGGTAGTTTATATGTTCGTCGGTTAACAGAATATTTGAATGCAGCGGTTTCATGGTGTTGTTTTAATACTAACTTCTGCAAATTGTAAAACATAAAAGTCTTACATTGGTATTATCTGATGCTGTTTTTATCTTATATTCGTCTTATGAAAAAAGAGGATCTGTTACACCTTGAAAAGCTGATGAGTTTTCTGGCGGCTCATTTTATCCGGAAGAGCTCATGGAAAGATGTTTCAAAATCGGAGTGGATGTATATTGCCGGGGAGCTGAACAGGTTGCTGCTCGAGCAGCACAGGAAACTCAGGATAGGAAAGGATGCGGATTTAATGGGTGCAAATTATCTTTATGAGCATCTCATCATTAATAAGCTAAAAGCATATGAAGGGAAGAAAAACCTTGCCGGTGCCAGTACGCCTAACCTCAGTAAATTAAATCGGATCGTACAGGTTTTAGGATACGATAATTACTTCGATTTTATTAATTCACACAAGGAGGCTTTCAGTTTTAATGATTTAAAGATCGAGATTCCAAAAGCCACAGTGAACACCAAACTATTGGATGAATTAGTTGGATTCTGGTATTCCTATAATCGTAATTTGCCCGATAACCCGGATAAGATAAATGAAGAAAGGATCTGGCGCTCATCAGTGGAAATATACAGATCAGAATCTTCAGGCGAATACCTGATAGAGAGGAGCGGAGGCGACAATCATAAGTATTACGGCAAAATAACGGCTTATGCGGATTATGTTTTCATTATTATGAACAGCAATACCTTTATCCGGCAGCGGCATTTTATTTCCCGTCTGAAAGATATTAATGAGAAGCTAAAGCAACCGGGTTATAAATTAAGCGAGATGCATTTTATCAGCACCTGTATCAGTTTTAACCAGGAGCCGATAGCGTTGTTTGAAATCTTCCAGAAAGTAAACAATACCAGGAACTTTGTTGCCGATTCTATAAGTTTCCTGATAGAAAGCAAGGAGCTTCCGGCAAGCGTAGTGGCCCATTTAAAGAATACGGAAGGGAGCCGTATTAATTACAGGTAATCCAGCACTAATGCCGCGATGTCTCCTGTTACTTTCGTCGGGGAAAAACAGTCACAATTACTTAGGCCTATAACATAAATATCTTTTGCCGGAATGTAAATACCCATGCATCTGTTTGGAGCGATCTGCCAGGTTATGCTTCGGGGTAAAATCAAAGTTTTGGGGGTAACACAATGGATATGATAATTATTTTTTCATTTTTATAATATCCGTTTTAAGTGGTTTTCATTTTGAGCGCAGTTTCGTCGGTCATCTCCTTTGGCATCTTCCCACTATAATCCTTTAATGTCTATATTTGCTGTCCAAAGGTTTTGAATTTAATTCAATCAAACAATAAGTCAGATTAATATGACCACACGCAATAGCACTGCCAACCAGGAAACCTGTCCCGCGCAGGCACTGCTTAAATTGTTATCCGGAAAGTATAAAGCGGAAATTTTCCGTCTTGCTACCGCCGGCCCTGTACGCTTTAGCAGCTTATTGCGCGATATCCCGGAAGCCAACCGGCAATCCATATCGGTAGCCCTGCGTGAGCTGGAGGAGCATGGATTGCTGAAAAAGGACATTATTAAAAACAAGCCGCTTCACATTGAATATCAGCTAAGCCCAAGAGGAGTGGAGGTCATTTCTGTTTTTAAGCAATTGGAAGGATTGATAGGATAACATTATACTAACCCTGGTCCGGCTTTAAGATACTTCACTCCCCCGGCAAAATAAACACCGGAGATCCGCGTTCCCGCCCGGGAGGCCGCGGCACAACAATATGCCATAAAGAAACTTTCAGCTACATGTTTTGTCACACTGTAAAATATCAGCAGGCAACCTGCGTTAATGACTTGCCGTATAATATATTGTCATTTTAACAATTATAATTGGAAAACCTATGAGAACTAAGAGGCTATGCACTGTTGGAGTAATATTTTTATTTTTCGTGGCAGCGGCATGTAAAAAAGAGATGGGCAACGCAGCGGAGAAGCTGGCGTTAAATAATCATGACACTGTTTTTGTGCATCCGGGATTATTGCATAAACAATCGGATTTTGACCGCATGAAAAGTAAAGTGGGCGCAGGAGCAGAGCCCTGGCTGTCGGGCTGGCATCAGCTGACCGCCAATCCGCATAGTGCGCTCAGCTGGCAGCCCCACCCGGCAGATACCGTTTACCGCGGTAGTGATGGTGTTCACAGGGAGAACTGCGCTCAACTATATAATGATATCGCTGCGGCCTATGCCACGGCATTAAGATGGAAGATCTCGGGGGAAGACGTTTATGCCGATAAGTCGATACAGATCATGAATGCGTGGTCGGGCACACTTAAAGGCCTTGGCGGGAATAACGATGTTAACCTGGCTGCGGGGTTATACGGCTATCAGTTTGCGAATGCGGCCGAAATCATGAGGACTTACAAGGGCTGGGCGCCGGCGGACTTTTCCCGGTTTCAGAAAATGATGCGTAACATTTTTTACCCGATGAATCACGCTTTCCTGACAAGGAGGGAGCGGTGTATGAGTCATTTCTATGCCAACTGGGACTTGTGCGTCATGAATTCCATCCTGGCAATAGGCGTGTTATGCGACGACCGGGACCTTTACAATGAGGCCATCAGCTATTTTAAATACGGTGCCGGTAACGGCGCTGTCAGGAATGCCGTTTACTTTATTCATCCGGATGGCCTGGGGCAATGGCAGGAAAGTGGCCGTGACCAGGGGCATACCACCCTTGGCATCGGTTTAATGGGCGCTTTTTGCGAAATGGCCTGGAATCAGAACGACGATATGTATGGTTATGATAATAACCGCTTCCTGAAAGGTGCAGAGTATGTAGCTGCATATAATCTCGGCGACGCTGTGCCCTATAAACCTTACACCAACTGTGTGGGAGTAGTACAGAATGAGATCAGCAGTGGCAGCCGTGGAAATAACCGCCCGGTGTGGGAACTGGTGTACAATCATTATGTAAGCCGCAAAGGGCTGGCTGCTCCCAATTGTGCGCGCTTTGCCCAAAAGGTACGGCCGGAGGGTGGCGGTGGAAATTACGGGCCTAACAGCGGAGGCTATGACCAACTTGGTTATGGAACATTAACCTGCACGCTGAAATAGGAAGAGACCCTGGCTTAAAAAAAGGAGGATGTATCAGATTTGATCGTATACCTGATGAAGAAAATTTCATCTCGGTGTTATCAGGTTATTTTTGATACAACCTCTTATTGGTATAGTTGAACATACCGGATCAGTTGTATAGGTATTGACTATGGCAAACGTTCACTGTAGTTAGGACCGGGATTTAAATACCTGCCGGAGATCCCGTGTCAGCCCGGAATTTGCTGTAATAATATTTATATGTTATTTTGACACTTAAATATGAATATGCTGAATTATGGTATAAAATGTTACAGTGCCCTGGAAATAAGTATCTTTCCGGCAAACATGAATGGAGCGCAGTGCGTGCGGAAAGCACATTGATGCCGGGCGGGCTAAGTTTTTTATACCTAAAACCTACAGTGATGCGTTACCTTTTAGGAGTTGTTTTATTGTTGCAATCAGTTGCAGCTTTATCACAAAGTGTGCATTTTAATTTTTCAAAGTTCAATACCTTTAATGGACTGTCTCATAACCAGGTAAACGCAGTGTTAAAAGACCAGGATGGTTTCCTGTGGTTTGGAACTATTTATGGGCTGAACCGTTATGATGGGTATTCCTGCAGGATATTTCGCAAGGATCACAACGACAGCACTTCTCTGAGGGCTAATAATATCATCAATTTTTACGAGCTGCCCGGCCGGAAAATGTGGGTATCTACCACGGGAGGACCCTGTATCTATAACGCAGATACGGAAAAGTTTGATGCTGACTATGATGGCTATTTATCTTCCATTGGTTTACCTGCAGGTACAATTTCCAATATAGTAAAGGGAAAGGAGGGAAGATACTGGTTCCTTTATGATTACAAGGGACTATATTTATATTCAGCCAATGATAAAGGTGTAAAGCCATTTAATCGGGCGGGAACAGCTTCTCCTGCTGAAAAGATCACCTCCATAAAAGAAACAGCGGATGGAAAGCTATGGCTGGTATATCAGTCAGGATTTTTACAGGAGTATGATATAAGATCGGAGAAAGTTATTTTTTCCAGTACCGCAATACAAAAGCAGCATAAGGGCGTGGATAATCCGTTATCCCTTTTGGTTGACAATGATGGTGACCTGTGGTGCTGGAACTACAATAGTGGCCTCTTCTTTTTCCGTCCGGGGATTAATACTGCTACCCGGATAGGCAAAAATTCGTTTCCTGCAAAGCTGAAATCGGAACTGGTAAGTCAGGTTGTCCAGGACAATAATGGCCTGCTCTGGGTAGGAACAGACCATGGAGGCGTAACCCTGATCGATAAAAAAAATAATTTCAGTTCCAGTTACCTGCTGAATAATCCCAATGACCCCAAGAGCATCAGCCAGAACAGCATCACTGCAATTTATAAAGATGATCAGGGAATCATCTGGCTGGGTACCTACAAGCAAGGCGTAAATTACTACAACAGCAGCATTATCCAGTTCCCCTATTATCATCACGTTGAGGCAGATCCAAAGAGTTTGCAGTTTGACGACGTAAACCGTTTTGTTGAAGACAGGTTGGGTAATATATGGATAGGTACCAATGGAGGAGGGCTGATTTATTTTGACAGGAAAAATAATACTTTCAGGCAATACCTGCACAACCCCAATAATAGCAATAGCCTGAGCAATAATGTGATTGTGAGCCTGTGGATCGACAAGGAAAACATCCTTTGGGTGGGCACTTACCTCGGCGGCCTCGATAGATTTGATGGCAGGAAATTTACAAACTACCGGCATCACGACAATGATTCTTCCAGCCTGGCGCATGATATAGTGTGGGAGATATTTGAGGATAGGGACCGGCAAATGTGGATAGGCACTTTAGGGGCAGGACTGGATCGCTTTGACAGAACAACCAACCGGTTTACGCATTATAGAAGCAGTGGAGGAGGGAATTATGTTTCAGTTGTTATGCAGGATAAAAAAGGTGATTTATGGATCGGTTCAAGTGGAGGGATCACTGTTCTTGGAAAGGATAATACGACTACTACTTATCAGCATATAAACGGGAAGAACAGCCTGAGCGACAATGGTATTTTCTGCCTGCTGGAAGACAGCAAAGGCCGGATTTGGGCAGGAACGAGGGAAGGACTTAATTTGTTTAACAGGCAAACAGGGGAATTTCAGACTTTTACGACATCAGACGGGCTGCTGGACAATATGATATTGGATATCCTGGAAGACGAACATCAAACACTCTGGATTTCCACCCCTAGTGGTTTATGCAACGCAATTCCCAGGCAAAATAATGGCCATATTGGTTTTTCTGTTATTAATTACGATGCCACCAATAACCTGCAGAACCGGGAGTTCAATAATAGAGCCGCACTAAGAACACGGGCAGGTGAATTGATCTTCGGGGGCCCATCAGGGTTTAATATCATCAACCCTGCTTCCATTAAGCAACCTGTAAGACACTCAGCAATCACTTTCACAGGTTTCCAGATACTGGATAAACATATTGAGCCTGGTGAACGGGTTAATAACCGGGTATTGTTAAACCGTGCTTTATCGCAGTTGCAAAGTATTGACCTGAAATATAAGGAGAATGTTTTCTCTATCGACTTTGCTTCTCTCGATTTCTCCCATAGCCCCAATGATAAGTATGCATACATGCTGGAAGGATTTAACACCGGCTGGCTGTATACGGACGATAATCAACGGAGAGCCACCTATACCAATCTCAGCCCGGGCCATTATATTTTCAAAGTAAAAGTAATGGACAGAACAGGAGCCTGGAGTGAAGTAAAGACTTTACAGATCAATATTGAGCCGCCATTCTGGCGAACTCCCATTGCTTACTTTATATATTTGCTGATTGCTGCGGGTCTCTTTTTGCTCATCCGGCGTATTACTTTAGACAGGATCCACATGCGCTTTGAAGTCAGGCAGCAACGTAAAGAGGCGGAAAGGGCTCATGCCCTGGAGCAGTTAAAGACAAAGTTCTTTACCAATGTGAGCCATGAATTCCGTACGCCGTTAAGTCTTATCATAGCGCCATTGGACAGGATCATTAAACATGCAACCGACGATGAACAGATAGCACAATTGAATCTGGTACAACGGAATGCCAAACGTCTTTTGAACCTGGTAAACCAGCTGCTTGATTTCAGGAAGATGGAAGTACAGGAGATAAAGCTGCATCCTGCCGTAGGAGATATTATCAGTTTTTGCAGGGAAACCTGTCTTTCTTTCACCGATATTGCGGAGAAGAAGAAAATCCTGTTTTCATTCTCAAGTAACATTGATCACCTGGAAATTTATTTTGATAAGGACAAAATAGAGAAAATTTTATTTAACCTGCTGTCTAACGCGTTTAAGTATACATATGATAATGGAAATATAAGTGTCAAAATGACATATAACGCGCCGGGTACATATGACACAGATGGAACGCTGGCCATCAGCATAAGCGATTCGGGTATCGGTATCCCGGCAGATCAGCATGGGAAGATATTCGAACGCTTTTTTCAGACAGAAGTGCCGGATAGCATGGTGAACCAGGGTACAGGTATAGGTTTAGCCATCACAAAAGAGTTTGTGAAATTGCATAATGGTACCATCACTGTAGAAAGTGAGCCGGATAAGGGAACCTGTTTTACGGTACTGCTCCCTGCAAAAAGGATGCATGTTCCGCCCCGTCCTGTAACTCATCCAACACCTGTGGATGAAGGAGAACAAATAATAGTGGAGGAAGGGAAAAAGAGTTCCGGCAGGAAAGTAATAATGATAGTGGAAGACAATGAGGATTTGCGCTTTTATCTGAAAGACAATTTAAAGGAGCAGTATCATGTTGAGGAAGCTACTAACGGAAAGGAAGGCTGGGAGAAAATAAAGCGGCTGAATCCCGATCTCGTGGTAAGCGACATTATGATGCCGTTGATGGATGGGGTTGAACTGGCCGGAAAAATTAAGTCGGAAATGCTCACCGCGCATATCCCTGTTATTTTACTTACCGCCATAGGCAGCGAGGAGAAGCAACTGGAGGGATTGAAAGCAGGAGCCAATGATTACATTACAAAACCCTTCACCTTTGAGATCCTGGCTTCCCGTATTAATAACCTGCTGGCACAGCAACAGTTATTGAAAAAAAGATTTAAGAAGCAGATAGAGGTCAATCCGGAAGAGGTGACCATAACGCCTGTAGACGAAAAATTCCTGAAGCAGGCAATGGAGATAATTGAAAAGCAAATGGATAACCCGGATTTTTCGGTAGATGAATTTAGCAGGGAGATGTTTATGAGCCGGGTGACCTTATATAGAAAGATCAATTCCCTCACCGGCAAATCGCCGTTGGATTTTATCCGGTCCATCCGTTTGAAAAGAGCGGCTCAGTTATTAGATAAAAGTGGAATGTCTATATCAGAAGTAACCTACCAGGTAGGGTTTAATAATCCCAAGGTATTCCGTAAACTTTTTAAGGATGAATTCGGAATGACACCTTCCGACTATGCAGCAAATCTCAGGAAGAAAACCTCATAGCCACCCCTTGCCGGCATTATAGGTGGTAATATTCATTCATTTGTAACATTTGAATCCTGTTGTTGAATCATTTGAGCCCCTGTCCTTTTGTAGTGTAGCAGTAGTTTTACAGCAACTAATCCACGTGTATGAAATTGCGATCGTTGCTACTGGGTATGCTAACCTTTGTATTATTAAATAAGTTGGTAGCTGTACCGCCATCCTATATTACTTTCCCCAACGGGGTAATGATTTTCACAGATTCTCTTAATACGGGTTCTCCGCATGCCGTTAAGCTGGAAGTGATAGCAGATAATATTATAAGGGTGATTGCGGCGCCGGGTAAAGAAATAGCAACCGGAAACAGCCTGGTCACCGTGTATGACAAGAGGCCGGGACTTACCTGGGATATCATCCCGTCTAAAGAGAACCTGGTGCTCAGGACCAAAAAACTGGTTGCTACAGTCAACCGTAAAACCGGTGCTGTTACTTTCACAGACCTGGCAGGCAAAAAAATATTGGCTGAAAAGCAACCGTTCGGAAGAAATTTTCAATCGGCCGTATTTGACGGCAAGCGGTATTATACGCTTACACAAACATTTCAGGCCACAGCCGGAGAGGCGTGGTACGGACTTGGTCAGCACCAGGATGGTGTTATGAATTACCGGGGGCAGCAGGTTACCTTCTTCCAGAATAATACCGAGGTAGCCGTTCCTTTTTTGATCTCCAATAAAAACTATGGTATCCTGTGGGATAATTATTCCCTGACCAGGGCAGGCGACGTCAGGCCGCTTCATCCACTTTCTTCCATGCAGATTTTTTCGAAAAAAGGCGAACCGGGATGGCTCACTGCCAGTTATGCCAACGATTTGAATAAACCGCAGGAGATAAGTGTTGAAAGAGCTGAGACCAGTATTAATATGGAGTTCCTTGGAGAGTCGAAGATCCAGCTGCCACGGGAATTTACACCTGCCACCGGTATGGTTACCTGGGAAGGTATGCTTTCCAGTAACCTGGAGGGTGTTCACCAGTTCAGGTTTGTTTATGGCGGTTCCCTGAAAGTATGGCTGAATGGAAAACTGGTGCTGGATCGCTGGAGAAAGGCCTGGAACCCGGCGTCTGCGGTAATTCGCTGGGATTTCGCAAAAGGGGCAAAGGTGCCTGTGAAAATTTTATGGATACCCGAAGGAGGTGAATCTTATCTCTCTTTAAAATGGCAGGAGCCGTTGAGCGAAGAACAACAAAACAGCTTTGGCTTTTGCTCCGAAGCGGGTAAACAGGTTGATTATTATTTTGTGTACGGTAATAATATGGATGAGGTCATCTCCGGTTACAGAACGCTTACAGGTAAAGCGCCTATTGTACCAAAATGGGCATTGGGCTTCTGGCAAAGCAGGGAGAGATACAAAACGCAGGAAGAAATAGTTACTACTATAGACGAATTCCGGAAAAGGAAGATCCCCATTGATAACATCGTGCTCGACTGGAGCTATTGGAAGGAAGCCGAATGGGGCAGCCAGGAATTTGACGAAAAACGTTTCCCGTCTCCCGATAGTATGATTGATTTGTTGCATAAAAAATACAACGCCCAGATCATGATATCGGTATGGCCCAAATTCTATGATGGGATATCCACCTATAAGGAGTTTGACAAAAACGGCTGGCTCTATAAAAGAAATATTGCGGATCAGCAAAGAGACTGGATAGGTAAAGGATATATTTCTACTTTTTACGATGCTTTCAATAAATCTGCCAGGAAAGGATTCTGGGATCTGATCAATAAAAAGATTTACAGTAAGGGAATTGACGCATGGTGGATGGACGCCAGTGAGCCGGATATCCTTTCCAATGTAAACCCCGAGAGAAGAAAGCTGCAGATGACGCCAACAGCTTTAGGCAGCGCAGCAGAGTTCCTGAATGCTTATCCATTGCAGAATGCAAAAGGGATTTATGAAGGGCAGCGCTCCACAGATCCTGATAAAAGGGTTTTCCTGCTAACACGTTCCGGCTTTGCGGGCTCACAACGTTATGCTGCAGCCATATGGAGCGGGGATATTGGTTCCACCTGGGTGGATATGAAGGCGCAAATAGCTGCAGGCATTAATTTCTCTATGTCGGGGCTTCCGTATTGGACCATGGATATAGGTGGTTTTGTGGTGCCGGGGAAGTTTGAAAAACCCGATAGCGAAAGCAGGGAAGAATGGAGGGAGCTGATGACCCGCTGGTCGCAGTTTGGGGCATTTGTTCCTTTGTTCCGTTCGCATGGGCAGTTCCCATATCGGGAGGTATTTAACACTGCACCGGAGGATCATCCTGCCTATAAAAGCTTTCTCTATTATGACAAACTGCGTTACCGTTTGCTGCCTTATATCTATTCGCTGGCAGGATGGGCATATCACGACGACTATACCATTATGCGCGGCCTGCCGATGGACTTTTCAAAAGATACTGCAGTATTAAACATCGCGGATCAATATATGTTTGGTCCTGCTCTCCTGGTAAACCCGGTTTATAACTACAGGCAAGCCGAGCGTAGGCTGTATCTGCCGGAGTGCGCAGGGTGGTATGATCTTTACTCAGGAAAATGGTACGCGGGCGGGCAAAGCATTACTGCCGCTGCTCCATATGAACGCATGCCTTTATTCGTGAAAGCCGGATCTATAGTCCCTTTCGGCCCAGAATTACAGTACACCGCCGAAAAACAGGCGGATACCATCACCTTAAACATTTATACCGGCGCCGATGCATCTTTTAATCTTTATGAAGATGAGGGAACCAATTACAATTATGAAAAAGGCGCTTTTTCCATTATCCCGATAAAGTATAGCGAAGGAACCGCAACAGTTACTATAGGGGACCGGAAAGGCTCATATAGCAATATGTTAGCCAAAAGAACATTCCGTATTAATATGATAACGCCAAGTAAAGCCATGCACCTTGATCCTGGTACAACATGCGATAAAGAAGTAGTGTATGAAGGAAAGTATATAACTATAAAAAAGTAGCCAATTTAAATCCACACGTATGAACTCAGCCAGATTTATTCGCTTGCGAATATTATTGCTATGGGGTATTATTTTACTGTTTGCCCATAGTAAAAGCACTTTTGCTCAAACTGCGAAAGTAAGTGGGACAATAACCAGCCAGACCACTGCCTCGCCGGTTCTGGGAGCCTCAGTCACTGTAAAAAGCACTCATGTCTCTACTGTTGCTGATGAAGCCGGCAAGTTTACTATTGCGGCATCCATCGGTGATGTACTTGTAATTTCTTCAGTTGGGTTTATTCAAAAGGAAGTAAAAGTTACATCCTCTGAATTGAAAATTCAGTTGCAGGATGCCGAAACCCAATTGGAAAACGTAGTGGTGATTGGATACGGGGTACAGAAGAAAAAGCTTGTAACGGGCGCCAATGTGCAGGTGAAGGGCGCGGATATTCAGAAACAGAATACGACCAATGCCCTGCAGGCATTACAGGGACAGGCTCCCGGCGTACAGCTCACCACTTATTCAGGACAGCCTGGAGCTGGTATGAATGTGATTATCCGTGGTAAAGGTACTGTTGGTAATTTTGGGCCTTTATATATTGTGGATGGTGTTCAGACCAGTGATATTTCCTACCTGAACCCCGCTGATATAGCATCAATAGATATTTTGAAAGATGCAGCTTCCGCCGCCATTTATGGCTCTCAGGCAGCGAATGGTGTTATACTGGTTACCACCAGAACAGGAAAAAACAATCAGAAGCCACAGGTAACCCTGGATGCTTTCTATGGTTTACAGAATGTAGCGCGTAAAGCAAAATTGCTGAATGCAAAAGAGTATGCCACCATCATCAATGAAGCGGCTACCAACTCCGGCAAAGCGCCCTACTTCAGCGACGAGGTAGTAAACAATCTTCCGGTAAATACCAACTGGATGGATCAGATGTTTAAAAGTAACGTACCTACTCAAAACTATGTATTAGGAGTACAGGGAGGCGGAGCTAACTCCACTTATTCTATGTCTCTTGGATATACCAGCCAGGGAGGTATTGTTGGTGGGTCTGATATTTCTTATTTCGACCGTTATAATTTCAGAATAAACTCTGAACATAATTTATATGAGAATATTGTTAAGATAGGAGAACATCTTACGTTCAATTATCAAAACAGTCATGGGATTTTGGTAGATGGGCAATACAATAACACTTTACGTAGTGCTTTCGGTGTTAGCCCCTTTTTGCCTATGTATGACGATGCCGGTAATTATTACCCCAGCGACAGAAAAGGCTGGTATCCCGGAAAGCCCGACCAGTCATGGAATAACGGAGAAGCCAATCCCTATGCTGTAATGGATTATACCACGAGGAACAGGAACAGCAGCCAGGGGTTATTTGGGGATGTGTACCTGCAGGTAGAACCCATTAAAGGGCTTAAGTTCCGGTCAAGCCTCGGTTTAAATTATTATTCAAACCAAAGTCATGGCTATACGCCGGTGTATCACCTCTCTATTTATTCATTTAATGACACCGCTAAAGTGACCCAGTCTATGGGTAATGGACGGACGATTCAGTTTGATAATTTACTCAGTTATGATTTCAATGTGCACGCAGATCATCATTTTAGTGTAATGGTGGGTAGTTCTTCGCTGAAACAACAAACGGTGGCTATGAACGGCAGCAACTGGGATCTGCGTATTGCCGATATGCAACACGCTTATTTATCTGTTGCCCAGAATGTGACCAGGGGTGCACCTTATATGAGTGTTGGAGGAGGTCCAACTGCAAGCGCGCTCATGTCTTATTTCGGAAGATTCCAGTATGATTTCCAGGAGAAGTATTTACTGAATGTCACTTTCAGGGGAGACGGATCATCGAGGTTTGCGCCGGATAAACGTTGGGGCTATTTCCCTTCCGTGTCTGCAGGATGGGTAGTTACCAGGGAAAACTTCATGCAGGATGTTCACTGGCTTGATTTCCTCAAGATACGTGGTAGCTGGGGACAAGTGGGAAATCAGAATGTGGATGCTTACCAGTTTTTATCGCCTATCAGTTTCGCCAATGCGGGTTACATCTTCGGACCTGTTGAAGGGGTAAATACACAGGGTGCTTATCCCAGCCGCATTGCCAATCCTAATGTAAAATGGGAAACTTCAGAACAAACCAATATAGGCTTTGACGCTACGGTATTACAGCGCCTGAATGTGACTTTTGAGTATTATGTCAAAAAAACAAAAGACTGGTTAATCAGAGTCCCCATCCTGGCTACTGCCGGAGCTGATGCGCCTCTTATTAATGGTGGTGATGTGAAAAATACGGGTGTTGAACTGAGCCTTAGCTATAGCAATAGTATCGGTAAAGACTTTAATTACAGTATTGGTGTAAATGGTGCGTATAACAGAAACAGAATAGGAAATATACCTACCAACGATCATGTGATCCATGGCAATACCAATTCACTGTATGCCAATGCGGGCGAGTTTTACCGTGCCGCAAACGGAGAACCTGTTGGTTACTTCTGGGGATACAAAACTGCCGGTCTTTTCCAGACAGAAGATGAAGTACAGGCTTATAAAGGTAAAACAGGAGCGCCTATTCAACCTAATGCCAAGCCTGGCGATGTTCGTTATGTTGATTTAAATGGAGACGGCGTTATTGATGCCAGCGACAAAACAAAAATCGGAGATCCTAATCCTGATTTGACATTTGGGTTTAATATAACCCTTGGCTGGAAAGGTTTTGATTTCTCCGTACAGGCATCCGGTGTATCAGGTAATCAACTGGTGCAGTCATGGAGAAGCCCGGGCGGTTTTGCCAATTACTCCACTGAGATCCTTGGTCGCTGGCATGGTGCGGGAACATCTAATAGAATTCCGAGAGTAACGGAAGATGGTGTCAACTGGGCCCAGTTCTCCGACCTGTATATTTACGACGGTAAATTTCTTCGTATCAACAATATTACGCTAGGCTATGATTTTTCCAGATTGGCAAAGAAAAGTTACCTGGGTAAATTGAGAGTTTATGCGTCTGTACAAAATGCCTTCACCTTTACCAAATATAATGGCATGGACCCTGAGGTAGGATATAATGAAGGTTTTTCATCCGGAGTGGATGTAGGTTATTATCCCCGGCCCAGAACTTTTATGGTAGGCGCAAATATCCGTTTTTAATTTAAAATGAATTGGCGATGAAAAACTTAAAATCTTATATACTGGTTACCGCATTGTTATCATTGATGGCCTGTAAAAAGAGCTTTCTGGATACGGAAGACGTGACCTCTGCTACTGAGCAGAACTTTTACAAAACACCGAATGATGCCTGGAAAGCGCAGGTAGGTATTTATGATGGATTACAACGTGTATGGTCCGGTGGGGTAGCCTTTCCTGTTGCCTCCACCATCATGTCTGATGAGGCGTTTGGCGCTACAGGCAATGCTGATGGCTTCGGCTATCAGATGATGGATGAATTTGACAAGCTCCGTTCTCCTTCCGACCAGGATATGTTTGGTGATTCATGGAGCCTTTACTATAAGGCTATTTACCGCGCCAACATGCTGTTGTCGCACCTCGACGGGATAGATTGGCAGGGGAATACCAGTTTGCGCAATACCTATGAAGCGGAAACAAGATTTATCCGTGCCTATTGTTACTTTGATATGGTAAGGTTGTGGGGTAATGTTCCATTGATCACCAAGCCTACCACTGATAATGTGCCACAGGCCAATCCGGACGATGTTTACAAACTGATTACCGACGACCTGAAATTTGCGGCCGCTAACCTGGCAGCCACCAGTTATGGCAGCCAGGACCCTTCCACCCGCGGACGGGTAACCAAATGGGCCGCTGAGGCACTGATTGGCCGCGTGTTCCTGTACTACACCGGCTATTATAATAAACCGGACCTGGTAGGAGCCGTGTCAAAAGCACAGGCCCTGGCTTACCTGGAGGATGTTATTAATAACGGCGGATTTGGTTTGGTCGACAAATTTGCCAACTTATGGCCCGCAGCTTCGCTGAATAGCTATGTAGGGGAGGATAATAAAGAAACCATATTTGCTATCAAGTATACCTATACGAGCGACTGGAACGGAAATGTAGATGGTAACACCTGGATGGTAATGTATGGCATCCGTATTCAAAGTATTTATCCATACGGAATGGGCTGGGGAGGCGCCACGGTGAATCCAAAGCTCTGGAATGCCTATGCTCCGGGCGATAGCCGCAGAAATGCTTCTATCATCTCTATAAAGGATGAAAAGCTTGATTTTCAGAATATAAAAGATCAGCGGGAGTATACAGGCTACAACATTAAAAAATATACCCCTATGGCAGATGAGGCAGGGAGAAGCCTGGCGGAAAAAATGGGCGGAGCGAGTTTTATGATCAGCCAGTTCCAGGATTATGTGTCTATCCGCTATGCCGATGTATTGTTAATGGCAGCTGAATTGGGCGCTGCCGGTGCGCAAACTTACTTTGACGATGTTCGCAAAAGGGCATTTGGTGCTGCTTTTGTGCAAATCCCGGTAAATAAGGAAAATATTATGAACGAAAGAAGACTGGAATTCGCCGCAGAAGGCGTCCGTTACTGGGATTTGCTTCGCCAGGGTATAAATGTTGCCGCAGCGGCCATTGCCGAGTCTACAACGGTTCAAAATGGAGGCGTAAATACCACCAAAACCATTTTAGCCTCGAAGATCGTGGAAACAAAAGGCCTGGTGCAGGTACCATATTCCCAGATTACTTTATCTAATAATGTATTGAAACAAAACGCCGGGTGGTAAGATCCCCCTGTTTCCCTTAAAATCCTCCATTCTAATAATATAATATAGATCAGGAAAGCCGGTTTGGGAGAAATTGCCGATGTTGGATGAATGCAAACATGACGCTTCCGGCTTTCCTGATTTTTAATAACCGGGCGTTATTTCTATAACGCGTAACCGGGAAAACGATAATCTCTATACAGGCAGCGATCAGGGTATCTGAAGAATGACAGGCTATTTGTAACATTTGGCGCCCCTAGTTGAATCAACCAGGCCCCATGAATGAGCTGCTATAACTATAGCTTTACAACATTTAATCCACGTATATGAAACTACAATTACAACCACTTCACATGCCAGCCTATACCCATTTTAGGAAGTTGGCAGGCCATTCTGTCCATAGGATAGAACACGGCCGTCCTTTTACCGTTATGATGTCTTTACCATTTCACTCACCTCAAAAGTACATTTTATAGTTATCAGGTCATATTTAATAAATGGAGAATAAGACCAGCTCTTGAAAGAATTGCCGCTTTAATAGCCTGGCTCCCGTTATGAATGT
The DNA here is from genome assembly GCF_902150045.1 of Chitinophaga polysaccharea. Lineage (GTDB taxonomy): Bacteria > Bacteroidota > Bacteroidia > Chitinophagales > Chitinophagaceae > Chitinophaga > Chitinophaga polysaccharea_A. Next base: position 986,337 of record NZ_CABFVU010000001.1, on the reverse strand, counting down.
ACTGGCCTAATGAAATGTCATCTCCGCCTATCGGGGATAATCATCCACACAAGTAAAAAATTATCAAATGAAGTCAACCAAAATGATTCGCTCGCGAATACTGCCGCTATTGGGTATCCTTTTGGGGTTCCTTTCCAGCGCAAGCCTTTCTGCACAAACAATAAAAATAGCCGGTAGGGTCATCAATAAAAGCAATTCTTCTGCCATCCCCGGGGCAACCGTTACCTTAAAAAACACCAATCGCTTTGTTATTACCGACGAAGCGGGCAAATTTACCATTGATGCTTCTCTGGGGAACACCCTGGTAATTACCATAATAGGCTATCAGAAAAAAGAAGTAGTGATAAACAAAGCCACCCCTATCGAAATAGCGCTGACGGAAAATATTTCGCAGCTGGGAGATGTGGTGGTGATTGGCTATGGTAAGGTAAGACGCCCTGATGTAACTGGCGCTATCTCTTCTGTTTCCGGTGATGAACTCCGTAAAACGCAACCGGTGACCTTTGACCAGGCCCTGCAGGGAAAAGTTCCCGGGCTGGTAGCCCAGCAAATATCTGGTCAGCCCGGCGGAGCGGTGTCTGTACAGATCCGCGGCCTGTCTTCTTTTGGAGGCGGCTCGCCTATGTACGTTATCGACGGGATTATTATTGGCGGTACTGCCACATTGGGCGCCGGTGTGAATCCACTGGCAGGGATCAACCCGTCTGAAATTGAATCCGTTGACGTATTGAAAGATGCTTCTGCAACGGCCATTTATGGTTCCCAGGCCACCAACGGCGTAATAGTGATAACCACCAAGCGGGGTCAGATCGCTCCGCCCAGCATTACTTACGACATGTACACCGGCTACCAGCAGATACCTAAAAAATTGCCCCTGATGAACCTGAGAGAATATGCCTCTTTTATAAACGACAGGAACACCGGATTGGGATGGGGATTTGATACCCGCCCGGAATTCGCGAATCCCAAGTACCTTGGTGATGGCACCGACTGGCAGAAAGAGCTTTTCAGAAATGCCCCGATGTCCAGTCACACGCTCACTATCAGCGGGGGAGATGTCAGAACCCAATACCTGCTGTCGGGTTCCTATTTCAACCAGGAAGGTATAGCCCTCGGCTCCAACTTTCGCAGGATGTCATTAAGACTGAATCTTGACAATAAAACGACCAATTGGTTAAAGATCGGTACCAGCCTGCAATTGGTTAACATAAAAGAAAGTGTGAATTCTACCAGTTCCAACGTAATTAATACGGCATTAAGTCAGACACCGGATATAGCGGTGAAAAATGAAGATGGCAGCTGGGGTGGCGCCTATAATCCGAATGGATGGGTGAATAGCACTGTAAATCCCTATGCCATCGCCCTTATTAATAAAGATGAGGTAAAGAGGAACCAGCTTTTTGGAAATTTATATGCTGAAATTGCATTTACCAAAGACCTGACCCTTCGGAACGAGCTAACAGGAAGTTTTTCGATGGCTACAGAAGACCGGTTTAATCCCTCCTATACCTTTGGGCTGGTAAAAAACACTACCAACAGCGCATCTTATAATTTTTCCCAAAACCTGTATAGTACCATAAGGAATTTCCTGACCTATGCGCATTTGTTTAAAAACAAGTACAATGTAAATGTGTTGCTGGGCCACGAAGCACAATTGGGAACCAATGAAAATTCTTCTGCAGGCAGAACTAATTTCCCTTCCAATAATGTACAGGTGATCAGCAGCGGGGATCCAACCACCGCCACCAACGCCGGCAGTAAAGGACAAAATGCCCAGGAATCATACTTTGGCCGCTTAAACTTTGGCCTCAATGATAAATACCTGTTCACCGCCAATGTCAGGGCAGATGGCTCCTCTAAGTTTGCTCCTGAGAACCGCTGGGTAACTACCTACTCAGGCGCCTTTGCCTGGAAATTAAATAATGAAGAGCTCCTGAAGCAGGTTAAGGCACTGAATGAGTTAAAGCTGCGGCTGGGCTATGGTTTAACAAATAACCAGAATATCCGGGATTACGCCTATACATCAACGCTGGCTACCGTAGCTACCGGGCTAACAGGTATCGCACAGCTCACCCAGAATGTGGGTAATCCATATGTACAATGGGAAAAAACAAAGTATGCGAATATAGGACTGGACGGTACGCTCTTTAACTGGAGAATAAATTTCTCTGTGGATTTCTATAATCGTAAAACGGATGGACTGGTGCTGCAGATCCCTTTACCCCTGTATTCCGGTACGTCTATTGGCTACGCGCCGGGTGCACTGGATGCGCCTTACGTGAATGTGGGCACAGTTAACAACAAGGGCTTTGATTTTAGGATCAGTTCTACCAATATTAAAGGGAAAAATTTCACCTGGAAAACTGATGTAACAGTTTCGCGCAATATCAATGAAGTATTGAAGCTTAATACTGATGGCGCTTCGCTGGACAGGCAATATAGCAAAACCGTTGTGGGCAGGTCTATTGGAGAATTTTACGGGTATGTGATCGATGGAGGAGTATTTGCGACACCAGAGGACTTCAAGACACACGCTTTGCCAACTAAAAATGGCGTGCCTTTACCTGTAGGGGCTGCCGGTGGAAGCATCTGGTACGGGGATCTGAAATTCAAGGATTTTAATGGCGACGGCGTAATTGATGAACATGATCAAACGTTTTTGGGTTCCCCCATACCTAAATACCAGCTTGGTTTCAACAATACCTTCTCGTATAAAAATTTTGACCTGAATATATTTTTTGCCGCCAACGTTGGCAATAAAGTATATAACCAGCTTCGTATAAATGGTGAATATCCTGGTACCAGTTATGGATATCTCAGGTCATTAATGGACTATGCGAAACTTACATTAATTGATCCGAACGGAAGCGCTACTGATATTAATAATATAAAGGTGACCAACCCGGAAACCAGGATTGTGGGAATAAGAAATGATAATACCAATGATAATAACCGGAACTCTGATAAGTTCGTGGAAAATGGATCTTTTTTAAGATGTAAGAATATTTCTTTAGGATATACGCTTCCCGAAAGCCTGATTTCAAAGGCCAGTATTAAGTACCTGAGAGTTTATGTCAATGTTTCAAATGCTTTCATCATTACCAACTACAAGGGAATGGATCCTGAGATCGGATCATGGGATCCGCTGAGCGCCGGTGTGGATGGCGGCTATTATCCGCAGCCCCGTGTGTTTACCGTTGGAGCCAGCATTAAATTGAATAAATAAAATATTCATCTGTTAATATCAATAGTTATGAGATCAATATTGGATAAAATAATTGTGTTCCTGTTTATAATAATAGCAATGACAGGATGCTCCAAAAGTTTTTTGGACCGTCCGCCATTGTCACAAATAAGTGCCGATAATTTTTATAAAAGCACTAATGATCTGAGGCTGGCAACGGCAGCGCTGTATGCCGGCAGCCCCTGGGCCGACTGGAACTATAACTGCTATTTGCCTGTTGGAGATGTGCTGAGTGGAAATATGGCGGTAGGTTACTGGGGAGATGCGGTACAATTGAATACTTTTACCGTTACCGGTATGAATGGGATTATGATCGCCAACTGGAAGTCGATGTATAAAGTTATCGCGCATTGTAATGTTACCATTATTGCCATCCAGCAAAAAGCGCCTGATACAATTCCCGATAAGGACAAGAATGCTGCAATTGCTGAAGCCCGGTTCATACGCGGGTTTGCCTATTATAACCTCGCAGTGCATTGGGGCGCTGTTCCTGTGATTGAAGATAACAGCAAGTTGATTATCACTCCCCTGGTTAACCGTATAAAAACGGAAGACGTATATAAATTTGCGATCAATGACCTGACATTTGCAGCCAATCATCTTCCCGCTGCAGACGTTAGAGGAAGAGTAACTACCTGGTCCGCACAGGGTATGCTGGCAAAGGTTTATTTGACAGCCGCGGGGTTGAACCAGCAGGGCACCAGGAACCAACAATTCCTTGATAGCGCTGCAAAATATGCAGGAAATGTGTGTAAGAACAGCGGGCTGGCGTTGGTAGATAATTATGCAGATATTTTTAAAACCCAGTTTAATGATAATCCTGAGTCGCTGTTTGCATTGCAATGGGCTCCGGGCGGCGCCTGGCTGGAAGGCAATATGCTGCAGATCTACTCCACGAGCCCCGAAATATCTGCCAATGGCTCGGCCGGCTGGTTTGGCATAGGGCCAACAGTGGATATGTACAAGTTATACGCTACAAGAGATTCAATAAGGCGTAAAGCTACGTTTATGATCAACGGCGACTATTATCCTGAACTGAATGCCGCCGGCGGTGGATTTAAATATACCGGCTCATGCGCGCTGAAAAAACATATTATCGGTACCAACAAGGATAACAGCGCTCCCACCATGACTCAAACCTCTTCCACGGAGCACAATGCGTTACTAAGACTGGCGGATGTTTATCTTCTGTATGCGGAGGCCATACTGGGTAACAATGGTTCCACAAGCGATGCTGATGCCCTTTTATATTTTAATAAAGTTCGCACGAGGGCAGGAATGCTCCCGGCTCCTAAAATAGATGCCGATAGCGTGCTGCTTGAAAGAAGAATTGAGCTGGCAGCAGAAGGCCAGTATTGGACTGACCTGGTGAGGTTATCTTATTATAATCCCACAAAAGCAATCAATAAATTAAAAGGCGAAGCGCGTGTGACCTTTACGTTGACAGACGGTGTTTTAACACCTGCCAGTCCATACGGGGTGATCACTCCTCCCACTATCCAGAGCTTTACTTTCCCAATACCTTCTTCTGAGGTGACTGCTAATCCAAAACTGCAGGAACCCCCGGTATCATATTATTAAAAAAAACTAAAACTATTATACCGTGAATAAAGTAACATTCCACCAAATATATAGAGGCTGGCCGCTTTTTGTGCTCGCGATGATTTTTACCTGTATACAATCTGCCTGTAAGAAGGATGTAACAACAGGAGCCCCGGAGATAACAAGCGTTAGAAATTACGCAGCGTCTCCTGCAGACACCCTTGTCAGCACTATCATTACCGGCCAGCGGGTAGTGTTGATAGGGCACAATTTAAAGGATGCAGTGCAGATATCCTTTAATGGCGTACCGGCTTCCATCAACAGCGTATTGTTTTCCGATACCAGCGCTACAGTGCAGGTACCTGCTGTGATACCATTTCCATCGGTACCTGCGGAAAGCCTTAACACCATTCGCTATGTTACCCGGCAGGGGGCCACTACTTTTACATTCAGCATTGCTGCGCCACCGCCGTCCATCACCGCTGTTTCCAATGAAAATGCCAAAGAAGGTGATTCCGTGTACATCTCCGGGCTGAATTTATTTTTTATAAGTGAACTTTCCTTTGCCGGTACAGCGATCACCCATTTTTCGGAAGCTACTGATGGTACCTCTGTCGGATTTGTACTGCCTGCGCTTACCCAAAGCGGGCCGGTGGTGGTCAACACCAAATCCGGGATTGCTACCACTCCTTATAATGTGAATGACGACAAAACAGGTGTGCTCTGCAATTTTGATGATATCAACACCTTTAGCTGGGGCACCAACACCGATAACAGCAGCGTCGCTTTCCCGGGAAACAGGGGCTACTATGCAGTGTTGAAAAACGACGTATTGCCGGCAGGTGATGGTAACTGGTGGAATGGAGGACGGAGCATAAACACCAATGATGTTCAGTGGATCCCTACTGATAGTTTAGGCGTTTCCATTGATGATTATGCTTTGAAGTTTGAGATCAATGTTCCGGCTGCATGGAGCGGTACTTCTATTTATGTAGTAAAAGGTTACGCATTTGATTACCTGGCCCGGTACGAACCCTGGCAAGGCACTAATGGTACTGTTACTCCTTTTACTACAAAAGGCTGGCGTACTGTAACGATTCCTTTATCGCTGTTCAGAACCAATGATGGTAAAGGCACGGCAGCTGCAGACCTGACCACTTTATTGGGAGCCACTGCCACCGGTGCTGTAAATATCCAGACCAAAAACTTTTCCGGCTCTCCTTCAGCTTCCGGTTTACAGGCCGCTGTTGATAATATCAGGGTGGTGAAAATTAAGTAGCATCAATAACTTTTAACCCGATTATATGAATGTGAGAATCAGCAGAAGGTATGTAATTATAGGCCTTCTCCTTTTTGCCATGACGGCTGTGTGTTGTAGTAAGAAGAGCACTGTTACACCAGAGTTGTCAGTTTCTTTATCAGAAATTATTTTCCAGCCCGAGGGAGGCGCTACGGACGTTTCTATTGCGAGTAATGTAAACTGGAGCGTCAGCAATCCGGCTGCCGCCTGGCTGCAGGTAAGCCAGACAAGTGGTAATAGTGGAAAGGCAGCTGTCAGGGTAACCACCGTACCTAATAACACCGGCGCAAGCCGGTCGGCGGTGTTGATGATCAACGCCGGAAGCAGCCAGGTACGCAGGATTAATATACAACAGTCGGGCAGTTTATACCCGGGCTACAATATATCACCGGCGCCGGCAGATGCAAGCGGTATGGGAAGCAATGCCGTGCAGCTGGCGGCAAAATTCAAACTGGGCTGGAATATCGGAAATACTTTGGAAGCTATTGGTGGAGAAACTGCCTGGGGAAATCCCCTGATCAGTGAAAGCTATATCCAGGCCGTAAAACAGCAGGGATTTAATGCCATCCGCCTGCCTTGCGCATGGAACCAGTATTCAGACAAAGCTACTGCCAAGATCCAGGACGACTGGCTAAACCGCGTAAAACAGGTAGTGCAGTATTGCGTGAATAACGACATGTATGTTCTGCTCAATATCCACTGGGACGGCGGCTGGCTGGAGAACAATATCAGCAAAGCAAAGCAGGATTCTGTCAACGCGAAACAAAAAGCATTCTGGGAACAGATTGCCACCAAAATGCGTGATTTTGATGAGCACCTGATGTTTGGCAGCGCCAACGAACCCGCAGTGGAAACCCAGGAACAGATGGACGTGCTGGCCAGCTATCATCAAACCTTCGTTAATGCAGTCCGCTCCACCGGCGGCCGTAATAGTTACCGGGTACTGGTGGTGCAGGGCCCATCAACGAATATTGAAAAAAGTAATGACTGGATGAATACACTTCCTGCGGATAAAGTGAAAGACCGTATGATGGTGGAGGTACACTATTACTCTCCTCCCCAGTTCTGTATACTGATGGACGGCGATGCATCCTGGGGCAAAATGTTCTACTACTGGGGAGCCGGCCATCATTCTACCATTGAGCCGGAACGAAATGCTACCTGGGGTGAGGAAAGCGAGGTGGATAAATCTATGAGTCTTATGAAAACGAAATTCACCGGTAAACAGATCCCTGTTATATTAGGTGAATACGGTACTTATCGGCGCGGAAACAGCAGGTACGTGCCCAAGGATCTGGCCACTCACAATGATGCCGTTGATTATTGGCTGACGTACGTGACCAGGCAGGCAATTGCCAATGGTATGAAGCCCTTTTACTGGGACACCGGTGGCGCGCTGGACAGGCGTAATAATACAGTGCTTGATCAACGCACTATGAATGCACTCAGGGCAGGTGGTAACTAACTTTACAATTCTTCCTGTTAAAGAGCGGTTTAAGCGTAATAAAAGAATTTGAAACCTGATGGAAATGAAAAGAATAGTAAGGCAACTGGTGCTGGCGCTTACCGGCCTGTTGATAGGAGGTATGGCCAGCGCACAGTTGCCGGTAAATGACAGTAAGTGGGAAGAAAAGATCCGTTCCCTGGTACGCAGGATGACCCTGGCAGAAAAGGTTAGCCTGCTGCATGGAAATTCAAAGTTTTATGTATCAGGAGTAGAGAGATTGGGTATACCGGAGTGGGCATTGAGCGATGGCCCGCATGGGGTGCGTGCGGAAATAAACCGGAACGACTGGGCTTATGCCGGGTGGACCAACGACTCCGCTACCTGCTTTCCGCCGGGAACTGCACTGGCGGCTACCTGGAATCCTAAGCTGGCTTATGAGCGTGGGATTGTATTGGGAGAAGAGGCCCGTTACCGGAAAAAGGACATCTTACTGGGACCGGGCATCAACATTATCCGTTCGCCGCTTTGTGGAAGGAATTTTGAGTACATGAGCGAGGATCCGTTGCTTATTTCAAAAATGTCTGTTGCCTATATCAGGGCGTTGCAGTTGAAAGATGTGGCCGCAAGCGTGAAACATTGGCTGGCCAATAACCAGGAAACACATAGAGATTCCGTTGATGTGCACATGAGTGAGCGCGCCTTGCGGGAAATTTACCTGCCGGGATTTAAAGCATCAATAACGGAAGGCGGCGCCTACACGGTAATGGCGGCGTACAATAAATTCAGGGGCGACTGGTGTTCTGAAAATGAATACCTGAACAGGGAAATCCTTCGTAAAGAGTTTGGTTTTAAAGGGGTATTGATGACCGACTGGGCAGCAGCACATTCCACTGTAAAAGCGGCATTAACCGGGCTTGACCTGGAAATGGGAACGGATAAGAAAGACTACAATGAATGGTACTTTGCCGATCCATTGATCAGTGCTGTAAAGGAGGGAAAGGTTCCCGTTGCGGTTATTGATGAAAAGGTAGCGAACATATTGCGGGTGATGATGGCGACAAAAATGTTTGATGAAGGAAAACGGGAAAAGGGAAAAATGAATACGCCGCAACATCAACAGGCAGCATATAACGATGCCGTTGAAGCAGCAGTATTGTTACAGAATAATGGAAATATACTTCCGGTTGATTTCAAAAAAATAAAGTCGGTTGCCATTATCGGCGATAATGCTACGCGCAGGCATTGCGATGGAGGGCTTAGCTCTGAAATAAAGGCGCTGTACGAAATTACGCCACTGGAGGCTATCCGGAAAAAATTCGGAGCTGATGTGAAGATTAATTTTGCCCAGGGATATGAAAAGCAATCCTCTTTTAAAGAAGGCAGCAGTACCGGTCAGACAAACGTTAATAAGGTTGATTGGAAATTAATTGACGAAGCTGTTAAAGTGGCAAAAGAATCGGAAGTGGTGATCGTTTTTGGAGGATTAAATCATGATTTTGATACGGAATCTTCTGATAAGCAGAATATGGACCTGCCTTATGGGCAGGATGTATTGATCCGTGAAGTAGCAAAGGCTAATCCAAATACCGTGGTGGTTATTATAGCCGGATCACCGGTAAAATTATCAGGCATTGTTCAACGGGTGCCTGCAATATTATGGTCCTGGTTTGGCGGGATGGAAGCAGGCAATGCGGTGGCTGACCTGTTGAGTGGTAAAGTGAGCCCTTCGGGTAAGTTGCCATTTACATTGCCTGTATCACTGGACCAGTCGCCTGCGCACGCATTGGGTAATTTCCCGGGAAGAGATCTTAGTGTAAATTATGAAGAAGATATTTTAGTAGGATATCGTTGGTTTGATACAAAGAAGATTGTTCCTCAGTTTCCATTTGGATACGGGCTCTCCTATACCGGGTTTTCAATCAGTAATTTTTCTGCAGACAAAACCAGTTATGGTAAGGATGAAACTATTCATGCAAAATGCACGATAACAAATACAGGTTCCAGGGAAGGTGCAGAAGTGGTGCAGTTGTATGTAAGTGATCCGCAGTGTTCCGTGTTTCGCCCTGAAAAAGAATTGAAGGCTTTTGAAAAAGTTTTTCTTCAGCCTGGCGAAACGAAAACGGTTGAACTGGTGGTAAAAGTTGCTGATCTGGCATTTTATGATGAGGCAAAGAAGTCCTGGAATGTAGAAGCAGGTGATTTTGTATTACATATTGGAAATTCATCCCGCAGTATTTCATCCTCTGTGAATATCCTGGTGAAGTGAGATTAAATACCAAAGATCGCATAGAACATTATAAAAAATAAAATGAGTAACAGGTATTTATTTATTTCGATCCTATTTATTATTGCCAGCCATATCTGCCTGGCGCAAACAGATAAGGTTTCCGTTAAGGCGGATACGGTACCTACTTTTCCTGATCCGCCTGCCGGGTTTAATGTGCAGCGTAGTAATGTGCCCCACGGGAAATTAACAGTGGTTCAGTACGAATCCAAAACGCTTGGGAAGCTCCGGGAAATGAGCGTATATACGCCTCCCGGGTATTCCCCGGATAAGAAATATCCTGTGTTGTACCTGTTGCATGGTTTGGGGGCAGATTACCGTCAATGGATTGAATGGTGCCAGGCAGATAACATTGCAGACAACCTCATTGCAGAGGGCAAAATCCAGCCTGTAGTGATGGTTTTTCCCAACTGCGATACCAGGCTTACTGTAACAGATACATCGTCTGCCAGCCGTTCAGGAAGAGCAGATAATTTTGAAGGATACAGAAAACCATTTGAGGATGACCTGTTGAAAGATATAATTCCCTACATCGATTCGCATTACTCCACTATCAGTAACAGCGAACACCGTGCATTGGCGGGTTTGTCCATGGGCGGCGGGCAATCATTGAATATAGGCTTGCATCACCTGGAAACATTTGCCTATATAGGTGGATTTTCTTCTGCACCCAATACCAATAAATTTGGTGGGATGTATACGGATGTTCAATTTGTTCCGGATATTAAAGCTGCCCGGGAAAAGCTGAAACTGTTATGGATAGGATGCGGCAACAAAGACGGCCTTTTCCGGATCAGTGAAAAGGCCCATCAGTACCTTAGTGAAACTGGCATTCCACATGTCTGGAATGTAGATACTAACGGGCACGATAATACTGAGTGGGACCGTAACCTGTACCTGTTTTTCCAGCAGGTTTTTAAATAGTTATAAGAAAGATAAAAATAGCAGAAGATGAAAGTTCTCCTTTTTTTGTTGATCCTGCTTTCTGCGATGGCAGAAGCATTGGTTGCACAAAGAATAAAGCAAACAGTTATCCCTGAACGGATCATCAATATTGACTTCAGTAAAACAGCCGGTAAGCTCAATACCATGTTTAATGAATGCGTTGGTGCAGGCCGTGCCAACGAAGGGCTTCGGGCCGACTGGCAACAACAGCTTTCTTATGTAAGAAAGGAATGCGGTTTCAGGTATATCCGTATGCATGGCCTTTTAACAGACGACATGGCTGTATATACTGAAGACCGTAAGGGAAACCCAGTTTATAACTATATGTACATTGATGCTTTATTCGACTTTTTGCAAAGCATTGGAATGAAACCCTTCGTAGAACTGGGCTTTATGCCTTCCGCGCTGGCCAGCGGGTCTAAAACAATTTTCTGGTGGAGGGGCAACGTGACTCCACCAAAAGATTATGAAAAGTGGGGAGCATTGGTAAAGGATCTTACCCGGCATTTTACAGAACGTTATGGCGCCGATGAAGTAAAGACCTGGTATTTTGAAGTTTGGAATGAACCTAACCTGGATGGATTCTGGGCAGGGAGCCAGAGCGACTATTTCAAATTGTATACTTACAGCGCCAGGGCGATTAAGAGCATAAACCCCTCTTACCGTGTAGGAGGGCCGGGAACTGCGGGAGCCGCCTGGGAGCCTGAAATGATTGCCTATTGTGAGAAGAATAATGTACCTATAGATTTCATCAGCACTCACGCCTATGGGGTGAAGCAGGGATACCTCGACGAATTTGGTAACTCGGGTACCGTACTCGATAAAGATCCTATGAGCGTAAGTGGCGATGTGATTCAATCACGGAAAGAGATTGCCGGTTCCGCTATGCCTCATCTGGAGCTTCATTATACCGAATGGAGCGCTTCTTATACTCCGGCTGATCCTATCCACGACAGCTATCATGAAGCCGCCTATGTGCTGCAAAAAATTAAACAGGCAGGCAAAGCTGCCAATTCAATGTCTTATTGGGTTTTTACTGATATTTTTGAAGAGCCAGGTCCCCGTTTCACGCCTTTTCACGGAGGCTTTGGCATGCTGAATACGCAGGGTATTAACAAACCGGTATTTTATGCGTACCAGTTTTTGAACAGGCTGGGGAACACGGAGTTGGTAAATACCGATTCTACTTCCTGGATATGCAGGGATTCCGCAGGAAATATTCAGGCGTTGGTCTGGGATTTTACCAATACGCATCCGGGCGACTCAGTGCACAACCAGCAATACTATATTCGTGACCTCCCTTCCAGATCAAAAGGAAAGCTGAAGGTCAATATTGTAAATGTTCCCCACGGTACCTATGCTCTTGAAATTTATAAAGTAGGATACCATATTAACGACGCTTATTCCACCTATCTCTCCATGGGAAAACCGGCACAACTTACCAGGCAGGAAGTAGAACAAATAAAGAAGCAAAACGATGGTTCGCCGGTTACCAGGGAAATTGTTACTGTAAATGCTGATGGCTCCTTTGCACGGGAGCTGGAGCTCCGTGAGAACGATGTTTTCTTTTTGAATATTATCAGATTGCAGTGATGCCGGTTATGTAGTTCGGGTAGGGACCGTAAAATAGTTAAGACGGTAGAATAAATTAAAAGGAATGAATATTATTAATGAGAGGATTGTTAGCAAAATGAAGCGCTTACTGTATAGGCTTATTCTTGGTCTTTGTTCAAGTGGTACTATTCATGCGCAGGTAAAAGCGCCGGCTCCCTGTGGGCCCGTGCCTACGGAGAACCAGATGAGATGGCAGGAAATGCAGTATTATGCTTTTGTTCATTTCTCATTAAACACTTATACGGATCAATCCTGGGGATTTGGTAATGAGGATATCAACTTATTTAATCCTGCAAAACTGGATTGCCGTCAGTGGGCGCGTATATGCAAAGAAGCGGGCATGAAAGGAATTATATTAACTGCGAAACATCACTGCGGTTTTTGTCTCTGGCCATCCAAATACACCGAGTATTCCGTAAAGAATGCGCCATGGAAAAATGGAAAGGGGGATATAGTGCGGGAAATGGCGGATGCCTGCAAGGAATATGGTTTGAAGTTAGGAATATATTTATCGCCCTGGGACAGGAATCACCCGGATTACGGAAAGCCTGAATACATCACCTACTTCCGGAATCAGCTCACGGAGTCCTGATCTCTTCCTCAAGGCCGGGAGGACCGCCGGCTAATTTGCAGGGCATCTGGAACAAAGAGCTGAGAGCTCCGTGGAGCTCCAAACTATACGATTAATATCAACACGCAGATGAATTACTGGCCGGCAGAGAGCACCAATTTATCTGAAATGCATATGCCGCTGTTACAGTGGCTAAAGGGGCTTTCAGTAACCGGCGCCCGTGTAGCCCGTGAGTTCTATCGTTGTAATGGCTGGGTAGCGCATCATAATTCGGATATATGGGGTTGTGCCAACCCGGTGGGCGACTTTGGAGCCGGCGATCCTGTGTGGGCCAACTGGTACATGGGGGGCAACTGGCTTTGCCAGCATTTGTGGGAGCACTATGCTTTTACACGGGATAAGAAATTCCTGGAAGAAGCATACCCGATCATGAAACAGGCAGCTTTATTCAGTCTTGACTGGCTGGTAAAGGATAGCAGTGGTTATTGGGTTACGGCGCCTTCTACTTCTCCCGAAAATAAGTTCCGCGATGCAAAAGGTCGTGCACAGGCTGTATCTGTTGCTACAACAATGGATATGTCCATCATCTGGGATCTTTTTACGAATGTAATAGAAGCTTCCGAAGCGTTGGATAAGGATCAGTCATTTCGCAACCGGTTAGCCGGCGTAAGAAAGGACCTGTACCCATTGAGAAAAGGGAATAATGGGGAATTACTGGAATGGTATAAGAATTTTACCGAAACGGATCCCCAGCACCGCCATGTATCCCACCTGTTTGGTTTGCATCCGGGACGCCAGATATCAAAGAGTAATACGCCGGAGTTTTTTGCAGCAGCAAAGAAAACATTGGAAGTAAGAGGAGATGCCGGTACAGGCTGGAGCCGCGGATGGAAGATCGACTGGTGGGCGCGTTTGCTGGATGGGGATCATGCCTATAAGCTCATTCGCCAGCTGCTGAACTATTCCGGCGCCGATGGAAAGGGCGGAGGCGGTACTTATCCTAACTTCTTTGATGCGCATCCACCGTTCCAGATAGACGGTAACTTTGCCGGAACAGCCGGCATGACGGAAATGCTGTTACAAAGCCATTTGGGAGAGATACATCTTTTACCTGCACTGCCATCTGCATGGAAAGAGGGAGAAGTAAACGGGCTGAAGGCCAGGGGTGGATTTACGGTAGATATGCAATGGTCTGAAGGGAAGCTGAGTAAAGCCACGATCATAGCCGCCACCGACGGGATCTGCCGGATCAGGAGCAACAGGGCGTTTTTTGTGAATGCAGCCAGGGCAAAACAGGACGCTGATGATTTTGTGCTTTCAGTAAAAATGAAGAAAGGGCAGCAATGCAATATCCGCCCGCTGGAACACCCTGGTGATTAAAAAGCTTTGGCTATGCAAAAGTGTATGCTCAATAAATGTTAGCCCGCATTTTCATTTGTAGGGTATGGATATTATATTTAACCCCCAAAGTATTAAGCGCGATTATGAAGAAACTTCTCCTTTACGGCATTGTATTACTGTTTCCTGCAGTACTTCATGCCGCTATCAGGTTGCCGGGGCTCGTTGGCAGCAACATGGTGCTACAGCAAAACGACAGTATAACCATCTGGGGCTGGGCAAGCCCTTCAGAGAAAGTTACCGTATTTACGGGCTGGGATAACAAAACAGCGACTGTCACCACCAGCGGAGACGCAAAGTGGGCTTTGAAAGTACATACACCGGCCGCAGGAGGACCTTATGAAATAAGACTGAAAGCATCCAATGAGATTGTATTGAAAAATATTCTGATCGGCGAAGTCTGGCTATGTTCAGGGCAATCCAACATGGAATACAGCTACTATAACGGCATCCGGCAGATTGCAGAGGAGCTGCCTGTTTGTAATAACAATAATATCCGGTTCTTTAACATACCCAAAACTACAGCAGTATATCCCCAGGAGAATTGTCCCGGAAGCTGGGAAGTGTGCGACAGCAATAGCCTGAAATCCTTTAGTGCAGTAGGGTATTTTTTCGGGGCGAAACTACAGAAATCCCTGGGGGTACCAGTTGGACTGATCAATGCCAGCTGGGGAGGAACACCGGCAGAAGTATGGGCGCCGGAACATATTGTAACAGGTGAGCCCTCACTTGCTGCAGCTGCTGCTAAGCTGGCCCCTGCTGCCTGGTGGCCGCATAAACCGGGTTATGCCTATAATGCGATGATAGCCCCTCTTACAAATTTCAACATAAAGGGAGTTATCTGGTACCAGGGAGAAGCCAATGTGAACACCGCGGATACCTATACCCCGTTGTTTACCGGCATGATAGAGGCATGGCGTGGTGCATGGCAAAAACCGCTGCCCTTTTACTATGTCCAGATAGCACCATTTACCTACGAAAAAGAATATCAGGCTGCACTGCTTCGCGAAGCGCAGGCGCGTAGCAGTTGTCTTGCCGGAACCGGTATGGTAGTAGTAACCGACGTTACAGAAAATGTGAAAGATATTCATCCCCAGGATAAGAGAACAGTTGGCAACAGGCTTGCCGCCTGGGCACTTGGAGAAAATTATGGTAAAACCGGGTTTACCTGGAAAAGCCCGGTATTCAAAGAAATGAGCATCAGTAAAAACAAAGCGGTACTCCGTTTCACCAATGTTCCCACTTCTCTCAAAATCAATGGAAAGGCACCGGCTGCCTTGTATATAGCCGGGGCAGACCACGTTTTCTATGAAGCATCCGCAAAGGTGGAAAAAGATGCGTTGATCGTTTGGAGCAAAAAAGTGGATAAGCCTGAATCAGTGAGATATGAATTCTCCAATGCCGCTATCGGTAATATTTTTTCTTCGGAAGGATTACCTGTTGCTCCTTTCCGTACCGATAGCTGGCCGGTTTCACGGTAAGTGTTCAGCTGTTTCCGGCTATATCTGATCATTCACGCCTTACCGTGAATATTATAAAAATTGTAATCCGTCATAGGGGCATCAGTAAAACCAAGTTGCCGGCCAATAGAGGTAATCTGGCCCCTGTGATAAGTACTGTGGTTCATCACCTGCATGACGTATTCAAAATTGGCAAAATCGCATTGGAACCATTGACTTGTTATTAAAGTAGGGTTGGTTACCTCCTCAGCGGTCATAGTATCCACAAAAGCCGCAAATTCTTCAGATTGCTTAACAAAGGTGTCCAGGACTACATCAAGCGAGCCTCCTACGCCTTCAAAAGTTGCTTCACTCTTTTGTATAATGGATAGCCAGTATTGCTGGCATTCCAGGATGTGGGAGATGGTCTTTTTTATACTGGAAAAGCTGGAAGGCATTTCCTGTTCCAAGAGATTTTGCGGTTTGGTCCTGAGCCAGTTTACAAGGGTTTTATTAGCCCAGAAGTTGTAATTGGCGTAATTCTTCATTAAAGATACGATGGCAGTTTCAGTGATAGCGGCGGTAGTAGCTTGTTGCATATGTTTCAGGTTTTAATTGTAATACAAAGTAACAACCGCAGTGTGACAACGGTATGTCAGTTGGGTTTGAGAAAGATAAAGTTTTTTTAGAAAGGACTTATTTGGGGCAACATAACAGAGCAGCAACATTTGGAGCTTAACTGAAAGCCCATAGTCAGTTACTGTTTATTTATCAAAGGATAGGAAAACGACATAGTTTGCTCTTCGAAGCCTCCTGTTGCCCTGTAGAAATCAACAGCATACTGATCTTCCACGTCAGCTTGCACAAACACTTCTTCATAGCCCAGGCTTTTTGAGTATTCCTTCACTGATTCTATGAGCATTCTGCCAATGCCCTTTCGCTGAAAAACAGGAAAAACCGCAAGATCAAAAATATAAACGTAGGAAGATGTAACATAATAAGCTGGCAGGATATAACAGGTAAGCCCGCCAATGATTTTATTATCATATACCGCAACGAAAGAGAAAAAAGTTTCGCCAGAGAGTACCTTCTGCAGGTGTGTTTCTGATGGCATTACGAAATCCTTTATAGCACTAAGTAATTACTTAGTATAGAGGAATATAAATATAGGATGAAAAACCGGAAGATTTAAATATAAATACCTACAGTTGTACTATGATATGAGCATTCTAAACATTCGGGAATTGTTGGGGCAGATTTTAGTTCAGGATGTGATTATAATGCAGGTATAAATAGTTCTGGTGATTCATATTCTAAAGCATACCCCCGAGTTATATAAATGGAAAATGGGAATAATTAAGCATAATCATACTTAACTATTCCCATTTAATCTGCGGACCGGACGGGACTCGAACCCGCGACCTCCGCCGTGACAGGGCGGCATTCTAACCAACTGAACTACCGATCCATCCTAAGAACTTGTGTCCCAATTCGTTGTGTTCTTCCGTTTTGGGATTGCAAAGATAGCAACAAAGTTCCCAATTAAGCAAATCTTTTTTAAAAAATATTTTCAGCATTATCTTTACACCCGATCTTTAACCAATTAATCAAATTATGCAATTCCTGGATTTCGAGAAACCTATCGCTGACTTATACGATCAGCTGGAAAAGCTGAAGGAAAATGGTGCAAAATCAGGCGTAGACGTTTCTGCTACTGTAAGCGAGTATGAGCAAAAGATTGCTGATACCCGGCAGAATATCTACGATCACCTTACTCCCTTCCAGCGCGTACAGCTGAGCCGTCATCCGGATAGGCCCTATACACTGGAGTACATCGAAAAAATGTCCACCAATTTTACGGAACTGCATGGCGACCGGAATGTAAAAGATGACAAGGCCATGGTAGGCGGTTTCGCCGACCTTGATGGTGAAACAGTCATGTTTATTGGTCAGCAGAAAGGCGTAAACACTAAAATGCGCCAGCTCAGAAACTTTGGTATGGCCAACCCGGAAGGGTACCGCAAAGCGCTGCGCCTCATGAAACTGGCTGAAAGATTTAATAAGCCCATTGTTACCCTCATTGATACTCCCGGTGCTTATCCCGGTCTGGAAGCGGAAGAAAGAGGGCAGGCGGAAGCCATTGCCCGCAACCTTTTTGAAATGGTAAAGCTCCGCGTTCCGGTTATCTGCATTATCATCGGTGAAGGCGCTTCCGGTGGCGCGCTGGGCATCGGTATCGGCGACCGTGTATTTATGCTTGAAAACAGCTGGTACACTGTTATCTCTCCCGAAAACTGCTCTACTATCCTCTGGCGCAGCTGGAATTTCAAGGAAAAAGCAGCTGAAGAGCTGAAACTGACTTCTGATTATATGAGCCAGTTTGGCCTGGTAGATGGTATCGTACGTGAACCGCTGGGCGGAGCACATGTAAATCCTGATGAAATGGCCAGCCTGTTGAAGGCACGCATCAAGGAAACACTCGCGGAATTGAAGAAAATTGATCCGGATACGCGCATAGAACAACGTATCGATAAGTTCTCCCGGATGGGTTTCTACGAAGAGAAATAAAAAATATTTAGAGATAACAATAAAAATTTCGAATTTCGGCCTTCGAAGTTCGAAATTTTTATTTTCCCGTAAACGCAATATGGAACAACTAAAAGGCACCGGGGTGGCATTGGTAACACCCTTTAAAGCAGATGAAAGCATAGATTGGAATGCTTTGGAAAGGTTGATCAACTACGTGATCGATGGCGGCGTGAACTATGTTGTGTCTTTAGGCACAACCGGCGAAACGCCTACTCTTTCTGCAGATGAAAAGCTGGATTTGATAAAATTCACTTTCGAAAAGGTGTCGAAGCGGGTGCCTGTAGTGATTGGTGTTGGCGATTATAACACACGGGATGTAGTGAAGCGCCTGGAGAAATGCCCGCTGGATGAAGCGGCTGCAGTACTCAGCGTAGCCCCTTATTACAGCAAACCTACCCAGGAAGGTATTTACCAGCATTATAAAACCATTGCTGCTGCTTCTCCCAAACCGGTGATCCTGTATAATGTTCCGGGTCGTACCGGCCGGAATATGACGGCAGAAACCACCCTGCGCCTGGCGCATGAAGTGGAAAACATCGTGGCTATGAAGGAGGCTTCCGGCGATATGATGCAGTGCATGCAGATTATCCGCGATAAACCAAAGGATTTCCTCGTTATCAGCGGTGATGATGCCCTGGCCCTGGGTCAGTTGGCCTGCGGCATGGATGGGGTGATTTCAGTGGCAGCCAACTATTTTGCCGCCGATTTTTCCAGCATGGTGCATGCTGCCCTGGCAAATGATTACCCGGCTGCGCGTATCCTTAATAACAAAATGTTGGAAGGATTTGAACTGATGTTCTCCGAAAACAATCCTGCTGGTATCAAAGCATTCCTTCATCATGCAGGGATTGTGGAAAATAGTTTCCGCCTGCCTGTGCTGCCCGTTACAGACGGATTGTATGGCAAGATAGCTACCTATCTGAAGAAGTATTAATAACACAATATTAAATAAGAAAGCAGCAGCGGCTCCTTCGGGATCGCTGCTGCTTTTATTTTATAGCTTTAAATAATATAGGTTACGCCCTCTTCCGCAATTTCCGTATCCCGGAAAACCGGCCTGGATTCATCCAAAAAAGGCTGTAGGTCGGTGTATTTAGAGGAAAAGTGCCCGATCAGCAGTTTTTTTGCCGCCGCTGCTGCCGCCAGGGAGGCGGCCTGAACGGAAGTGCTGTGAAAGCGCTCTGCTGCGCGGTCCTGCAGGTTATGCAGGTAAGTGGTTTCATGATATACCAGGTCCGCATCTCTCAGGTGTGGTAAAAGGGTTACGTCATACAGGGTATCAGCACAGTACACATAACGCTTGCCTGGAGGCGGCGGGAGGGTAACCCAGTCGTTTTTCACCAGGGTACCGTCTTTCCGCTGGTAATCGGCTCCATCCTGTAACTTGCTGAAATAAGCAGCCGGGATCTCATAAGCCCTTGCCTGTTCAGGGATCAGCTTACGTTTACGCTTCTGCATCTCAAAAGAAAAACCAAAACAGGAAATCCGGTGCTGGGTGGGAAAACACCGCACTGTGAGCTCCTTATCCTCCAGGATAATACCGCTGAAACCTGGTTGCAATGGTATAAACGAGAGTTCAAATTTTAACACGGTAGCAGAACAATCCAGCTGCAACTGGATGATTTGTTCCAGCTCCGGTGGCGCATATACGCTGATCGGGTCGGTACGGCCCATAAGACTGAGGGTGTTCAGCAGGCCTATAAGACCGAAATAATGATCTCCATGCAGATGGCTGATGAAAATATACCTCAGCTTACTGCGCCTGATCCGGTACTTTGCGATCTGTATCTGTGTTCCTTCTCCGCAATCTACCAGCAGGAGCTGCTCATTGCAGGTAACTACCTGGGCGGTGGGGTGCCTGTCCAGGGTGGGGATAGCAGAATTGTTACCTAATATTGTGACTGCGAACATGTAAATAGCTTTAATCGTTCAATTGCCTGCTTTCCCTGCATCACCCTAATGTGGGAGTCCAAAAAGCCGGGCAATCCATCTTTATTCCAATCCATCCAGCAACTCCCTTTCCAGCTCTTCCATCATAACAAGGTCGATTGCCTCTGCCATTGTAGGAGCAAGATTAAGCATATCGCCGCCGGCAGATTTCAGAGTTGCTGTTAAAGTGTTGTTAAGACCTGTAACGGCACAGGATAAATTATTGTCATACCTACGCTGATAAACTGTTAAAATGGCTTCAACGCCTGTTGTATCCATTTTTTGTACCAATGTCATATCCAGTATGAGATTGCGTCCTTCCAGCTCAGGCAGCGCGGTCACTGCAGCCGTGAACTGTTCTGCCAAATTAGCATCCAGAACGGCTTCCTCCGGACAAAAAATGACTATTTTTTCTTTGGTATCAATTTTGAATTTCATGCGTTGGACGTTGTTTTATACTTTTAGTAAAAATAAATTTGAACAGAGGGAACCCGCCTATAAAATATAACCGCAAGAGATCGAAACAAAAACCTCTTTTTCTTCGTAGATATTTTTAAACGAACGTACCCGCATTAACGCAAAAATAAATCTTATACTATTAAAGTGTAAGAGGATTGAGTTTAAAAAGAAATAACTTCATTTCATTAAAAAGCGTGATAATCGTAAGTCAGAATTATTCGTTATTATTGTATAAGCAAGCCCCCGTAAGGGTTTTTGATAATTTAATAATCTCACAATGGACCAGAATTTTTCACCGCAAGTTAAGGAGATCATTTCGTTCAGCAGAGAGGAAGCTTTACGCCTGGGAAATGACTTCATAGGTACTGAACACCTGCTGTTAGGTATTATTCGAGAAGGCGAGGGCACGGCCGTAAAGATTCTGCAGGCTTTGAACGTAGATCTGTATGAGTTACGCAAGGAAGTAGAACTGGCTGTTAAAGATAAGACAGGAAAGAATATCGCTAACATCAATAGTCTCCCGCTTACCAGACAGGCAGAGAAAGTTATACGGGTTACCGTACTGGAAGCCAAGGCACTGAAAAGTGCTACGGTGGAAACGGAACACCTCATGCTTTCCATACTCAAGAATAAGGAAAACGTTTGTACACAAATCTTACAACAATTTGACGTGGACTACGATACTTTTAAAAACGAACTGGGCTTTGTAAAATCTGCGGACCCTAAGTCAGAATTTGACGATCCGGGCGAAGAAGAGTTTGAGGACGAAAGAAAGAGTTACGCATCCAAAGCCAAACAGACAAATACCAAATCCAAGACGCCCGTACTGGATAACTTTGGTAGAGATATTACCAAGCTGGCCGAAAGTGGCAGCTTAGACCCGATTGTTGGCCGCGAGCAGGAAATTGAAAGGGTATCCCAGATACTTTCCCGCCGTAAAAAGAACAATCCGATTCTTATTGGTGAACCCGGTGTGGGTAAAACCGCCATCGTGGAAGGTTTGGCGCTGCGTATCGTGCAGCGTAAAGTTTCCCGCGTGCTGTTCGACAAGCGCGTGGTAAGCCTCGACCTCGCCGCCCTGGTGGCAGGTACCAAATACCGTGGCCAGTTTGAAGAAAGAATGAAGGCCATTATGAATGAACTCGAGAAGAACAGGGATGTGATCCTGTTTATCGATGAAATTCATACCATCGTCGGCGCTGGCGGCGCTTCAGGTTCCCTGGACGCTTCCAACATCTTTAAACCGGCCCTGGCAAGGGGAGAGCTCCAATGCATTGGCGCTTCCACCCTCGATGAGTACCGTATGTACATCGAGAAAGATGGCGCACTCGACCGCCGCTTCCAGAAAGTGATGGTAGAACCGCCTACAGTGGACGAAACCATCCAGATCCTCAATAACATCAAGCCCCGTTATGAAGAATACCATAACGTAAGCTATACGGATGCAGCCATTGATGCCTGCGTGAAACTGAGCGACCGCTACATGACCGACCGTCTCCTGCCCGACAAGGCAATTGATGTGCTGGATGAAGTAGGAGCAAGGGTGCACCTGAAAAACATCAATGTTCCCCAGAATATCCTCGACCTGGAAAAACAGATCGAAGATATCAAGCAGGAAAAAAACAAAGTGGTAAAAAGCCAACGCTTCGAAGAAGCCGCTGCCTTACGCGATACTGAAAAGAAACTGGGTGAAGACCTGGAACGCGCTAAAGCAATGTGGGAAGAAGAAGTGAAGCATAAACGCTACCCGATCGATGAAGAAGCTATCGCGGAAGTGGTAAGCATGATGACCGGTATTCCTGTTAAAAGGATGGTACAGGCTGAAACTGAAAAACTCCGCCGTATGGGTGAAGACCTGAAAGGCGCCGTGGTTGGACAGGACGAAGCCATCAGCAAAGTCACCAAAGCCATTCAGCGTAACCGTGTGGGTCTGAAAGATCCGAAGAAACCAATTGGTACCTTCATTTTCCTCGGTCCTACCGGTGTGGGTAAAACAGAGCTTGCCAAATCACTGGCCCGCTATATGTTCGACTCAGACGAAGCGCTGATCCGCATCGATATGAGCGAATACATGGAGAAATTCTCTGTTAGCCGCCTCATTGGTGCGCCTCCGGGATATGTTGGATACGAAGAAGGTGGTCAGCTGACCGAAAAGGTTCGCCGCAAACCTTACTCCGTGATCCTCCTGGATGAAATAGAAAAAGCGCATCCGGATATTTATAACCTCCTGCTGCAGGTACTTGATGATGGTATCCTCACTGATGGCCTCGGCCGTAAAGTGGATTTCAAAAATACCCTCATCATCATGACCTCCAACATCGGAGCCCGTCAGCTGAAGGATTTCGGCGCCGGCGTAGGTTTTACCACCAGCGCAAGAGCCGTAAATGAAGAAGAGAATACCAAATCAGTGATCGAAAAAGCACTGAAACGTACCTTCTCTCCTGAATTCCTGAACAGGATCGATGACGTGATCATCTTTAACTCCCTGGCGAAAGAGCATATCTACACCATCATTGACATTACAATGAAAAGTGTACTGAAACGCCTGAATAACCTCGGATTCAGCCTGGAACTGACAGACGAAGCAAAAGGCTTCCTGGCAGATAAAGGTTACGACCAGCAGTTTGGCGCCAGACCACTCCACAGGGCTATCCAGAAATACCTGGAAGACCCGCTGGCAGAGGAAATCCTCAACATGAACATTCATGATGGAGATATCCTGGTGGCAGACCTGGATAAGGAAAATCAAAAGCTGATCTTTACCCTGAAAAACAACTCTTCCAAGAGTAAATCAGAAAAATCAGAAGCGTAAATAAGTACGTAGTAAATAAATGAAGGGCTGACCAATATACCGGTCAGCCCTTTTTATTTAGTTATTTGCCCCGGAAAACCAGGCAGCTTCATTTTCCGGTTGTTCCTTTTATAACATGAACATGTTAACCATCCTACCTGTACTGGATTAGTTTAAACAAACGCATCCATTTGAAGCCTTTGCAACTTCCCTTATATGCAACCTTCAACCCGTTTACCGGTATCCTTATACCCGGAATTGGTGAGATAGAATATTCATCAGAACTAATTATTCAAACTAAAATGGTATGATCATGCCATTTTTTAGAAAGCATAATATATCACATTTGTATAATGTATTTAATATAATCTATGTTATTATTTATTTATTAAACTATAACGATTTAATAATTTTATTATTATATAGATCAATATAAAATATGACCGATGAATTCCTTATACTTCTAATCGGATCTATCTATCCTTATGACTGTCACACCGGCAAATATTAATGCCGGAGGTGTACTTGACATTAACTATTTATCCCTATATCTATGAGAAAATCTCTACGTATTGTAGCGCGGGTAATGCTGGCTGGCGGTGTAGGCATGATCGCCTCACAGGCGAATGCACAGCTGAAAGTTGGTAAAAACCCTACTACGATAGAAAAATCCGCTATCCTCGACCTGGATGCAGACAAACAAGGTTTACTACTGCCACGTTTAACAGACACCGTTGGCATCACGGGCTTAACCCCACCGGACGGTATGGTCATCTACCTGAAAAAAGCCGGGGAAGAAGGCTTTTATGTCAGGAACCATGGCTACTGGCAAAAAATGGCTAACTCCGGCGATGTTGCCAATACCTGGGGCCTTAGAGGAAACCCTGGTACTGCTGGCGACTTCCTCGGAACTATCACCAACATACCGCTTTCCCTCAGGGCAAACAACGTGGAAGGTTTCGTGATAGACAACGGTTATGCCTTCCTGAAAAAGCTCGACCTGGTAACTACGGGTGTTGATGTATTACTTATTGATCCTACGACTGGAAAGATCAGCAAACGTACAATTTCAGAAACCGCTTTCACTACAGCAATCAATAAGATCAACGGGTTAACTGCTGCCGATCAGAAACTGACCACTGCAGCGCCGGCAGCTACCCCCAGCGATTATGTTTTTTCTACCACCGGAACAGACACGCACGTACTCACCATCGCCACACAGAAAGGCCTGACCGGCGCAGGAGAGGTGACAGCGGGTTTGCTCAGTCTTGCCGACTATAAACGTTTTGATAAAGCCACGCTGGCAATGATCATCGGTGCATTCGACGCTACACCGGTAGCGGAAGGTCTTTCGATCGACAATACCAATCCCGCCGTTGCGCCCAAACTGGTCCTGCACGCCGCAGATGCCACGCATCCAGGTGCCGTGTCAACCGGTACACAGTCGTTCGACGGTTTAAAAACCTTCCTGCAGTCGGTTACAGGTAATGAAGACCTGACCATCCTGAAGAAAGGTCAGTTCGGAACCGGGTTAACCGTACTGGCAAATGGCGCCACTATTACGGGTAACTCTACCATTACAGGTAACCTGTCGTTACCGGGAACAACCAGCAATCTTTCTGTAGGAGGTAACTCCGCCCTGGCCGGCACCCTGGATGTAACGGGCGCCACTAAACTGGCGGGTACTCTCGGCGTTACCGGTAAGGCTACGCTGGATAATGATTTGCAGGTAAAAGGCAATACACAGCTCGACAATAACGTAGTGCTCACCAACATTGCAGATGGAACCACCCAGGATGTAGTATTGCTCCGTGATGCAACCTCGGGTAATGTTGTAAAGAGAAAGCTTTCCGCCACAGCATTTAAAGACCTGACCTTTAAATCGGACCATGTGGGTCTTGACCTCGCTGTAGCGCAGGTAGCTGATGAAGTTACCGTAAGCGTTCCCGTGGCTTCACCCGCTACCACCGGTGGTTTGATGAGCAATACCGCACAGAGTTTTGCCGGCGCGAAGAAATTCGGCAACGAAGTGTCTATCAAAAAAAATGTACATATCGGTGATACCAATAACATCGGCAATTCCACTTTACAGGTGAGCGGTTCCGTGTCCATGTCTATCACTACCGTGACTGCTGCAAGCTACACAGTGGCAGCAACAGATAACACCATTCTTGTTAGCGCCGGCACTCCCAGCAGTATAGTGCTGCCCGATGCTACCACCTGCACAGGGCGTATTTATACCATTAAGAAAATACCTGCCGCATCAGCCCCGGACGATACCCAGATCAACAATGATGTGCAGATCACTGCTGCAGGCGGTACGCTCGAAGGCGGCGCCAAACTCACCATTTACAACGACTGGACCTTTTACACGCTCCAGTCGAACGGAGCAAACTGGTACGTGATCAAGAAATAAGCTGAGATATAACAGGAACGGCTATGTGAAAAACCATAGCCGTTCCATCCTTTGGGTACATTCCTAAAATGTTGATGTATGAAGCTGCAAGGGCTTATGAAAGTATGTGCTGTAATGCTGTTTTGCTTAGGTAATCAGCAGCTGGCGGCACAACAGTTAAAGCTGGGAACTAATCCTTCTCTGGTAAAACAATCCGCCTTACTTGAACTGGAAAGTAAAAAGCAGGCGCTCCTCCTTTCCCGTATCGCGGATACCAATCAGATCGTTTCCCCGGTAAACGGGATGATCATCTACCTGGAATCCGATAACACTTTGCGTATCCGCGCCAATAACTACTGGACAAAAGTAATAGCCGAGGGCACTGCCATTCAATCTATTAACAACAGTTTTTCCCCTACTCAGGAAATTAAAGCAGTGTATACGCCAGGCGGGGCCTTTGGTTTTTCCACCACCGGCGGTATCCATACCCTTACTATCCCGGATGCTTCTCCCGCTGCTTCCGGGTTTGTTAACTACAGTTCCCAGTCGTTCAAAGGATTAAAAATTTTTACAGAAGGACTGCAAGCTTACTCATTGCGTGTATCCAATGACGTTAGTACGCCCATAAAAATACTGGGAAAGGACGCCAGCGGGGATGTTGGCTCCCTGACCATTGATAATAATTTATCCGTTACAGGCGGGCAGCTTGGGGTAAAGAACAGCAGCAGCTTATGGAATGCAAACAAAATAGCGAACTACGACGTATTGTTTGGTGCTGCTCCGGTAAATAATGATGTGCTTACTTTTAATGGCACGCAGTGGATCGCGAAAGCGCCCGGTGGCGTTACCTCAGTGGGATTATCACTGCCATCAGTATTTAATGTAACAACGCAATCGGTAACTTCTTCAGGAACGTTAACGGCTATACTGAACACGCAAACTCCCAATACGTTTTTTGCAGGGCCGGCTTCGGGAGCTGCTGCCGGTGTTCCGGCTTTTCGCGCGCTGGTAGCCGCAGATATTCCTGCTTTAAGCGGCTATATTCAGAACAGCACAGCCACGCAAGCAGGCTCAAATTTTAATATATCGGGGAATGGTATTATTGGCGGCACTTTGAGAGTCGCCGGCAGTTCCGGTACTGCAACAAACATACTTGGCCGCGATGGAACGGGAAATGTGAGCAATGTAGCCATTGACGCCACCACACTTAAAATAACAACCGGTGCGCTGGGGGCAAAGAATACAGATGCAATATGGAATGCCGCCCAACTGCAGGGGAAAGCAATTGCTGCCACCGCTCCCACAGAAGGGCAGGTGTTGAAGTGGAATACAGCTACAGCTGCCTTTGTACCGGCAGACGATATCACCGGCGGCGCATCTTACGGCACTTTACCGGATGCGGATATTATGGGCGCTATTTCTTCCGATCCTAATTACCGGATGAAGATATGGAAAGGAGGAGGATCAAAAGTTGTAAACGGCCCGGAAACAGGCTCCAATGGTGCTGCGGCATGGAGCGTATTGTCGTTTCAGAATGCATCAGGTACAAATCTTTATACCACCCAACTCTATTTTGACAAAAATACACTGGCTCTCAGGGAATGGGGCGGCGCTGACCCCCTTGTTGGAAACCCCTCCAATCCCTGGTATAAGGTAGTGACTACACCCGGTAACAAACAATTTGAAAATGGAGGAGTGATATATGGTAACATGTCTTTTGATGCCACCTCTGAGGTGGACCAGGATGCCGCTAACTTTAACTGGAACAGCAGCACAAAACGCCTGGGTTTAAAAACCGGAACGCCTAATTCTACTTTACAGGTAGCAGGATCTGTTTCAACAAACATCCGCACCATTACCTCATCGACTTCATTTACCGTGGCTGACGACGATTATACAGTGATCATCAATACACCGGTCCCTGCTTTAATCACCACCACTGTTACAGTCACCTTACCCAATGCCGCGGCGGGTAATAAAGGAAGGATCTATGTGATCAAAAGGATCAACGCGGGATCAAGACTCGTGGTAAATGTGACTTCAAACAGTATAGAAGCCGGTACTTCAACGACTTTAACAGCTGGAGTTAGCTACCACTTTCAATCAGACGGTACCAAATGGTGGATTATCAATTAAGCCCCATGAAATTATTCCCTGTCATATTAATCCTGTTATTGAGTGGTTTTATGAAAGTTTTCGCCCAGCAAGGCGTTTACATCCCTGCCGGCGCCACCGTATGGCTTTCCGGTAATACCAAGGTAGGCATCTTCGCAGATATGACGAACAACGGTATCCTCGGCTCCAACGCTAACGCTACCTTTTATATTCTCAGCAGGATGTGGACTAACGGTAATGGGTCTACGCTTCCGGACGAAAGCCCGGATGGTAGCTCCGGTACGGGCGGTACCTTCCTTTTTTCGGGCACTGGTCAGCAAAGGGTATTTGGCGCCTACAGCTTCATCAGCGGAACAGGAACCAGCTTCCCCAACCTGCAGCTGAATAATCCCGCCGGCCTGTTGCTGGAGGACTTCAGCGACCTGAAGATCAGGAACAACCTGCATTTCGCCAGCGGCCGCATTTATCTCAATGGCTGGAACCTCCAGGTGGGTGATAAAACACCCGGCTCCATTACCGGCTATAACGATTACCGCTATGTGGTGACAGGGAAACGCATTGCCGGAGGGCTGCTCTATCGTGCCGCCATTACCAATGCAAATGGAAAAGTAGTGTTCCCCATAGGAACAGACGATTATAATTATTCGCCCGCCGCCGTGCTTATTACCGGTGCAAAGGATATGATAGGCGCCCGTGTATACGACAGCGTATTCACAGTGGCTGCCGGTGGCGTTGCTTATGCAGACAGCTTTGTGAATAAATCCTGGAATATCCGCCGGGTAGAAAACAGTGGGGGAGAAGTGGATGTGATCCTGCAGCATATGGATGTAAGCGAGTTACCGGCATATGCTGCTTCCCGCGACAGCAGTTTTATTACCCGCTTCGTTAGCGGTGTGTGGGACGCCGTACCGGCTATTACCACCCGGCCATTGCCCGGTATATTAGCCACTACCGCCATGACACAGCAGGCCACTATGCACCTGCGGCATTTCGAGAGGTTGGGCGCCAGCGAATATTTTGCAAAAACAGCCCTCATCGGCTCTGCCAAACCGGCCATGTTCCTCAGCTTTGAGGCTTTCAGAACAGCCCCACTGCTGGTGCAGCTGAACTGGACCACCAGCCGCGAAATCTATAATGCTACCTTTGAAATAGAACGCCGGTATGAACGGCAGGAACAATTCGTGAAAATCGGCGTACTGCCGACAAAAGCCATTAATGGCAATAGCAGCGTGCCTTTGAGCTATATTTTCCCGGATGTGAATGACTATGAGGACTGGACCTATTACCGCGTCAGGGCAATAGGCCGGAATGGAAAGGTCACCTATTCCAAAATACGCGCCGTGCCTCCGTTTGTACAGATCAAGGTATTCCCCAATCCGAATAATGGTAACTTCAGGGTCACTATCCGCGGCATCCGCGGGGATATGCTGATGCAACTGCACGATACCTGGAGCCAGGTAATGCGCCAGTATGAAGTAAGAAGAGATGCCGACGTAAGTATTTCTGACCTGCCATCGGGCGTTTACTTCCTTATCATCTACCATAAAGACACTATGAAAGTGGCCTATACCTGCAAAGTGGTGGTTACACAATAAAAGGCCGGAGTTTCCCTGCCGGAAATTCCAGCCTTTTGTTTTGATTTTCTCGGGGATTTCCCCCAATTTTGTAGGGTTCTTCCCAACAGGCGATTCATTTTAAACAGATAGTTTTGAAAAAAATAATCATCACGATAGATGGCTACTCTTCATGTGGCAAAAGCACTTTGGCCAAGCAACTGGCTAAAAAGCTGGACTATACATACATTGACAGTGGCGCCATGTATCGTGCAATTACGCTTTATTTTATTCAGAACAGGATCGACTGGCTATCACATGAAGCAGTAGCCACTGCGTTGAAAGATGTACACCTGGATTTTGTACCTAATTCGCTTACCGGTGTCAGTGAAATGTACCTCAACAGCGAAAATGTGGAACACCTGATCCGGGAAATGATAGTGGCCGAAAAAGTAAGTGAAGTGGCTGCAGTGAAGGAAGTACGTGACCTGGCGGTAGCACAGCAGAAAAAAATGGGCGTCCGCAAAGGTATTGTGATGGATGGCCGTGATATTGGTACGGTGGTATTTCCCCATGCAGAACTGAAGATCTTTATGACCGCCGATATTACTATCCGCGTGCAGCGCAGGTTTAAGGAACTTTATGAAAAGAATAAGAATATCACCCTGGAAGAAGTAAAACAAAACCTCGAGCTGAGAGATTATATAGATGCCAACAGGGAAATAAGCCCGCTCCGCAAGGCAGAAGATGCTATTATCCTGGATAACAGCCACTTGAGCCTGGATGACCAGCTTCAGCTGGTGATGCAATGGGTGGAAGACGCTATAATGGCGCACTCCTCATAAAATTATTTTCTTTTATTAAAACTCTTTTATACATTTGTTATGTGGCTGTTAGTCACAAACCCAATAATTTTTCCACATCCTCCCGAATTTCCAGTAGAATTTTATTTTCATGCCTGAATGATGTCAGCTTTTTATTGACGCTTTCCGCATACCTGAACCTGATCCTCCCTGAAAAATACTGCTTAGGTAATTTTTGTATGGACAAAACAATTGTGCTGTTGATGAAGTGTGGCTGGACCTTTTAAGACATTAAGAACAAGTGCGTAAGACGCGTTATTATATATCGTGCTTCCGGGGAAGGTCTTATCCTAGCTATATCCATAAAGGACCCTTTGCTATTAACCGACTATAATATTGCTATATATAAAATACAGTCTGTTC
Organism: Chitinophaga polysaccharea; assembly: GCF_902150045.1. Taxonomy (GTDB): domain Bacteria; phylum Bacteroidota; class Bacteroidia; order Chitinophagales; family Chitinophagaceae; genus Chitinophaga; species Chitinophaga polysaccharea_A. The sequence continues at coordinate 955,496 of NZ_CABFVU010000001.1, read as the reverse complement.
CGGTATAACCGCTGCCGGCAGACATTTAAAGGTAATGTGGGATGGCATGGCACGCCATAGCCGTTCCATATTTTCAGTAGGTGTATTCGGTTAATAGGAAGAAGGGGCGAATTCTTTCGCCCTTTCGCTTTTTTGAACCTTTTGATTGTCAGTGCATATAATGGCCTATAGCGTTATCCCCGTTTAACCGGATATCTTTAAATCGCTACATGTTATTCGTAATTCTTTTTTAAATTGTGTAGTCACACAGACCGGCCAATGTCTATAAGAGGTGTATGTTTTCTATACTTGCTCCTGTCGGGGGCCTGTTTTACGGCGATAGCCCAGGACTCCCTGCGTATATACAAACAGCTCGACTCAGTACACCGGCTTCCTTCAGACACCGGCAAAGTATCAGCACTGCTGAAAAAAGGTGGACAGAACAACCGCTTCTTTGAAACGCATAAAATAGAAAACCCCTTCTGGCAGGAAGCGCTTACTTTATCACTCCAGCTTAAATATCCTAAAGGAGTATCGCAGGCTTACAATGAACTGGGCACTGCAAAACGGAATAGATCATTGTACATTATTGCTGAGGACTACCACGAAAAAGCCCTCAAAGCCGCAGAAGAGGCAAGAGATACTTTTCTCATCGTATTCTCACTGAATAATGCAGGGGTGGATTGCCGCCGGCAGGATAAACTGCAAAAGGCATTTGACTACCACGTAAAAGCCCTGATCCTTGCTGAAAAGATCAATGATATCCGCAACGTTTGTGTGGCCACCAACAGTATTGGAAATATCCAGCTTTCCACGGAAAAATATGAAGATGCCATCACGCACTTTACCCATGCCCTCGAACTGGAAGAGAAAAGCAACAACCAGCTGGGGGTAGCCATTAATCTCGGCAACCTCGGATTCGCTTACCAGGGCCTGAATAAACTGGACATGGCTATTCAGTATCATAAACGTTCCCTTGCCATCAACCAGAAAATGGACCGGCCAATTGGTATGGCCATATGTTATAACGCCCTCGGTGCTGCCTACAAGGAAAAAAAAGACTATGCGGCCGCTATGGAATACCTGAAAAAAGCGCTGGAAGTAAATGATAAGGTAGATGACAAGGTACATGTGGCGGAAAGCTATTTAAGTATAGGCAAGCTGCTTAGCGCACAGGGAAAGCACGACGAAGCACGGAAAAACATTATGCAGTCGATAGACATCAGCACTTTCTGGGGCTTTAAAGCCATGCTGATGGATGCTTACAAGGCATTGGCTGCTGATTTCAAAGAAAGCGGGGAGTTTAAAAAATCGCTGGAAGCCACTGACAGATCACTGCTCTATAAAGACAGTATCCTCGACGAAAAGTCGGCCATGGCCCTTACCCAGATGCAAACCATTTATGAGGTAGACCGGAAAGATAACCAGATCCGCAATCTTGAGCATGATAAAATGGTGGGAGAGCTGCGTACCAAACGTAATGTGGTGATCACCTTTGCCCTGGCGGCATTCCTGCTGATGGCCATTGTGGGTGGCCTTTTTTATATCCGCCACCGCAACCTGAAGGCCAATAAACGAACCCTGCAACTGGAGCTGCGTTCGCTGCGCTCCCAGATGAACCCACATTTCATCTTTAATTCTCTCAGTTCCATCCACCGGTATATCTGGAGCAATAACCAGGAGGAGGCATCTGATTACCTGACCAAGTTCTCCCGGCTGATGCGCCTCATCCTTGATAACACCCAACATACTTTTGTTACACTAAATAAGGAATTGGAGTCATTAAGGTTGTATCTTGACCTGGAATCATTGCGTTGTAACGGCATCTTTGAATACCGGTTCCTGATAGATGCGGAAATTAACGACGAAGAAGTGCTGATACCCCCTATGATATTACAACCATATGTGGAAAACGCCATCTGGCATGGACTTGTACACAAGCACCCGGATGAAAAGGGCCTGCTGGATATTGAAATCGTGTTACAAAAAAGAAGCCTGGTATGTACCATCACAGACAACGGAATAGGCAGGAAGAAAGCAATGGAAATAAAAGATAAGAAGGGACGGCTGCATAATTCTGTAGGCATGAAAGTAACGGAAGGCAGGATAGACCTGATCCGGAAAATCAATAACAAAGAAGCAAAGGTAACTGTCACAGATCTTGAAGATGAGTCTGGAAAGGCCACTGGTACAAAGGTGACCATCATTTTACCTGCGGAATTTATATTTTAATTTACCCACTGATAAACCTAAAACAGCTGATAGCTAACAGCTACAAAAGCTACTTGTATGAGCGAAATAAAAGCTATCATCATTGATGATGAGCAACACTGCATTGATGCATTACAAACGATGCTGGAAAAAAAATGTCCCGGTGTTCAGGTGACCGGCACAGCCAAAAGCGTAAGGGAAGCAAAAGTGCTGATAGACGACCTGCAGCCGGACCTGGTATTTCTGGATGTGGAAATGCCTTATCAGAACGGGTTTGAGCTGCTGAAATTATTTGATAAGGTATACTTTGACGTTATTTTTACCACTGCGTATGAACAATACGCCCTCAAAGCAATTAAGTTCAATGCACTGGATTACCTGCTGAAACCCTTCAGCGTAAAGGAATTACAGGATGCGTTGGAAAAATGCAGGGAGAAGAAATTAAACAGGCATAAAGACCAGGGCATATCACCCATGGAGGTGTTTCTGCAGAACATGAAAATCATGCAGCAAACCCATAAGAAAATTGCCCTGCCCACTATTAACGGCCTGGTGTTTATGCCCGTGCAGAACATTGTGCGTTGCGAATCTACCGGTAACTATACCCGTATCTTTTTTACCGATAAGAAAAACCTGATGGTATCCCGCCCGCTGAAAGAGTTTGAAGAGTTGTTGTCTGATGTGGATTTCTTCCGGGTACACAATTCCCACCTGATAAATATGCAGCAGATGCAGTCTTATATCCAGGGCGAGGGAGGGTTTGCGCTCATGAGTGATGGTACGCAGGTAGAAGTGTCCAGAAGACGCAAAGCAGACTTCCTGAAAAAGGCCATGCAGTTTTAAGTAGTGATTCTCAGCGGATTCTTAAAAGCGGCATTCCGATTTTATTCGTTTTTATGCCAGTTATGACTAATAACCTACCATATAATAAATGGCTATTGCGGGCATATTGCAGATAAGCTATTTTTGAATTACGATTTCAATATAACCACAATATAAAGATTTTATACTCTGCATTACTAGCGTGATTAGCCCCAAAGAAAAAAGACACCATCAGGTGTCTTTTTTGTTATGATGATTTTTAAGCCAGTGTTATACAGATGGCTGATTTTAATCAATTATAGCCATTTCATCTGCTTTATGCTCCAGTTGGTAAAAGGAAAGCAGCCGGCGTATTACTCCTTCCACAAGGGCATCCGGGCAGGATGCGCCACTGGTGAGCAGGATGGTCACCTTTTCTTTTTCCGGTAAAAAACTATCATGGCTGATCTCTTCTTTATGATGAAAGTCCCAGTGGTTGATAGCGTTTGCGGATAGTATTTTTTCGGGAGATGAAATAAAATAAGTAGGCAGCCTTTCTTCGCACAGTTCCACGAGATGCGATGTGTTGGAACTGTTGTATCCCCCTACCACGATCGCCAGGTCGGCCGGTTCCTGTAACATACCGGTAACGGCAGTCTGGTTGTCGTTTGTAGCATAGCAGAGCGTATCGCGGGTATCTGCAAACCGTTCTCCTGCTGTGGCTTCCGTAAGCTGGAAATGCGTGATCATCACCTGCCGGATATAGTCGGCAATAGCCTGTGTTTCGGTAGCCAGCATAGTAGTCTGATTTACTACGCCTACCCGTTGAAGGTCGGTAACCGGGTTAAAGCCCGGTGAGTACTGGCCTTTGAAAAGGGTATTGAACTCTGCGGGAGCGCGTTGGCCGGTAATGAATTCTGCCAGCAGTTCCGCTTCTTTAATATCTTTTACCACCACGGTAGGGGTACCGGAGGCGCTATGTGAAAAGGTAGCCCTGGTTTCCTCGTGTTTGGGTTTGCCGTGTACTATTACGGTATAGTTCTTTTTGCCGATCTGGTCGGCTTTATTCCATACCCTTTCCACAAAAGGGCAGGTAGTGTTGTATTTAAGCGGTTCAATACCCAGAGAAGACAGTTGCTGTTCGGTTTCAAGGGTAGTGCCAAAGGCAGGGATGATCACAATATCATCTGGTTGCAGGCTTTCCCAGGGAACCAGCTGTTTGCCTGCCGTATCCATAATAAACTGAACGCCGCGATCCAGCAGGTCGTTGTTCACATGCGGGTTATGGATCATTTCACTAAGTAGGAAGATCCGCTTGCCGGGGTTTTCCTCCACTGTTTTAAAGGCAATTTCGATGGCGTTTTCCACGCCGTAACAGAACCCGAAATGCCTGGCCAGTAAAATCCGGATGGGCCCAAAATCAAGCTCAGTGGGGCTGAAGTCCTTTTTCATGCGGTCCTGCTGTTTGCGCTGGTTTTTAATGGCGCTGATCAGCGGGCTGCGATATATAACCGGGACGTTGAATGTTTTCATGTGTTAGAATAACGGAATTAAAGAACAAAGTTAATCAGTTTTCTTTGCTCACTTTGTCCAGCCATGCTTTTTCTTCTGCACTGAGACTGTTGTAACCTCTCTCATTGATTTTATCCAGCAGTTGATCCAGCCTGGAAGGGTCTTTATCTTCCGTTTTTTTCACCACTTTCAGCGGTGATTTTTTGGGTTTGAATTTACGGGTAACAGGCCGTTGCTGGCGGCGGTTGTTGAAATCAAACAGCCATATCAGGGGCTGACACAGGTCGGTGCCCGCCTGCAGGATACGTATATAAAGGAAGCCGAGCAGGGAGCCTCCCATATGGGAGATCAACCCGCCGATATTCCCATCGGGAATGGAGATCAGTCCAAGCAGCACCAGGCCCAAGGCCAGCCATTTCAGTTTTACGCTGCCCAGGAACATGAGGCCGATCTCGAAATTGGGCATCAGGGTAGCGGAAGCCACCAGGATACACATGATGGCGGCGGAAGCGCCTACCATGGAACTACCTACATACCCGGGGAAAAGACTGGCGCTCAGCAGGTACAATAACCCGCCGGCTATACCGCCCAGCAGGTAAAGGGGCAGCACCCGCTTGTTGCCAAGGAAATCCCTGAACAGGTTACCAAACCAGTATAGGTTGATCATATTAAAAAGAGCATGGAAGATCGCTACGTGGGTAAACATGTAAGTAACCAATCCCCAGGGCTTTAGTATAAATGCGCCCAGCGGCACGTTCATGGCCAGTTGCTCGTAGGTCCAGTCAAAAGGAGCGGGCTGTTTGGTGATGAACGCAATAAGTCGCAGAATATTTAATCCCAGGAAAACGACGATATTCCAGAAAAGCAGATGATTGACTGTGTTTCCTTGCCTTAGCCAGTAGCGAATATCCGATTGAAATGAGGTCCCGTTCATATATACAAATTAAAATAAAATCCGGGATTTAATAATTGTAATTAACATTTTGAATGAAGGAAAAATAAGCGCGTTCACTGCAAATGAATATCACCTTCCCATCTCCTGTTAACAACAATTAATCCGGCTGCCGGTTCTTCCCGCGTCAAAAAAAATGCCCGTTTATGCAGTTTAATTTTTTATCGTAATAAAAATATTAATAATACATTTTAAAAATATCTGAAAATACCGTTCCATACCGCAGCGAACGTTGATTTTCTTCAATAAAAATACGTATAAACGGGTATTTTTTCGTATTTTTGCCGTCCCATAAAACAGGGTATCCGGGTATTCCGGGTAAAATTTTAAATTTTTTATGAGCGAAAACAACATTTCTAACGAACAAAACGCTGAACAACAGGCTCCGCAAGCAACAGCTGCGGTTGAAACAGCGACACCAAAGGCACCTGTAGCAAAAGTTGAAACTGCACACGACGATTTCGACTGGAGCGTTGACAAACGTAACGTTTCTTCTTACAGCAAAGAAGAAAAAGAAAAGTACGACCAGACTTATGACAGCACTTTCAAGGTGTTTGAAGAAAACAGCCTGCTGACTGGTACTGTTGTAGGTTTAACCAACACAGATGTGGTGATCAACATCGGTTTCAAATCTGATGGCCTGATCTCCCTGAACGAATTCCGTGATTTACCAGGTCTGAAGATCGGCGACGAAGTAGAAGTACTGGTAGTGGAAAAAGAAGACCGCGATGGCAACCTGCACCTGAGCCGTAAACAGGCCCGCCAGAAACGTGCATGGGAAAAGATCGTGGAAGTTTACAAAACAGGCGAAGTGGTTACCGGTACCGTTACCAGCAAAACCAAAGGCGGCCTGATCGTAGATGTATACGGTATGGAAACATTCCTGCCGGGTTCTCAGATCGATGTGAAACCAGTTACAGATTACGACCAGTTTGTAGGCAAAACTATGGAGTTCAAGGTGGTGAAAGTAAACGAAACCATCCGCAACGCCGTTGTTTCCCACAAAGCGCTCATCGAAAGCGATATCGAACAACAGAGAGTGGATATCATCAGCAAACTGGAAAAAGGCCAGGTGCTGGAAGGTACTATCAAAAATATCACCGACTTCGGTGCGTTCATCGATCTGGGTGGTCTGGACGGTTTGCTGTATATCACCGATATCAGCTGGGGCCGTATCTCCCATCCGAGCGAAGTACTGCAGATGGATCAGAAAATCAACGTTGTTGTGCTTGACTTCGACGACGAAAAACGTCGCATAAGCCTGGGCTACAAACAACTGACCCCGCATCCGTGGGATACTTTACCAGCTACTATCACCGAAGGTGCTAAAGTGAAAGGTAAAGTTGTGAACATCGAAGATTACGGTGCATTCCTGGAAATCATGCCAGGTGTGGAAGGTTTGGTTCACGTATCTGAAATCTCATGGGCTTCTACGCCTATTAACGCTAAGGAATTCTTCAAATTAGGAGAAGAATACGAAGCCGTTGTAGTTACCCTGAGCAAGGAAGAACGCAAAATGAGCCTGTCTATCAAGCAACTGACAGAAGATCCATGGTCTACTATCGAAACCAAATTCCCGGTTGAAAGCCGTCACAAAGGTATCGTGAAGAACATCACTCCTTATGGCGTTTTCGTTGAACTGGAAACCGGTATCGGCGGTATGATCCACATCTCTGACCTGAGCTGGATCAAACGTTTCAACCACCCTTCTGAATACACTAAAGTAGGTAACGAAATAGATGTAGTGATCCTGGGTATTGATAAAGACAACCGTAAACTGAGCCTCGGTCACAAACAGATCGAAGAAGATCCATGGAACACTTTTGAAACTATCTTCCCGATCAACTCTATCCACGAAGGTACTGTTGTGAAGAAAGATGATAAAGGTGCTACCGTTCAGCTCCAATACGGTCTGGAAGCATACGCTCCTGCACGTCACCTGAGAACTGAAGATGAAAAACCAATCAACGTAGAAGATGTGAAAGAATTCATGATCATCGAATTCGATCGCAGCGAAAAACGTATCCTGGTTTCTCACACCCGCGTTTGGGAAAAAGCTCAGGCTGAAGAAAAACAAGCTGTTGTTAGAGAGAAGAAAGAAGAAGCTGACAAAACCCGTAAGGCTGTGAAAAACATCCAGGGTAAAGTTGAAAAAGCTACTTTAGGTGATCTCGGCGCTTTAGCTGAACTGAGAGAAAAACTGAAACAATCTGAAGGCGGCGAAGAAAAAAGCGCGCAGTAAGATCCGGTTTCATTAAATAATAAATCCCGCTCCTGCAAAGGCAGCGGGATTTTTTTTGCCTGTAATTTGTCTTGTTAAATTATTCCCCGCAAAAAATTTGAAATAGTAAACTATTTATCTAATTTGTTTGCTGTAGAGAATACCCCGTTGCTGCTTGATAAACCATACCCTCATTTTAAACAGAATAATTCACAACATGAACCCTGATAACTATGGCTTTGCCCTCGTTATGTAATTACCAGTAAAACCTTCAGGTTATTCCACGTTTTTCTTTAATTATAAATTATAGTATTTATGAAAACAATCCGTATTACCTGTAGCATGTTACTTGCTGCCGCCCTGTTTACCGTATTGCCTGCTATGGCAAAAACAACTTCTTCCGCCGCTGCTCCTGCAAAAGTTTGGAAGCCTATAGTAATGAAACCTTTCGCTGTTGTAACCAAGACTTATTTTTTTAATTTTGCCAACAGCCCTTATCATTCCCTTAAGATCTCCCTGTTGTTCGATGACACGGATAACCATCTGATTGACGGTAACATCCAGAGCAATACCCCTGGCGTATACATGCAGGAAGAAACTCAGCACACCCTTACACCAAATGCCTCTTCCAATGTAAGAACTGTAAATTTTGTATTCAGAGGCTATCAGAATGTTTATGGCAACAGAACCAGCTACTGGATCGAAGGTATCTGGTATATAGATCCAACAGGCGCTGAAAACTGGTACATTACAAGAAATACCTATTAAAACAGGTGCACCTGGAAAACAAAGAGGCTGTATCATAAATAACTTTTACCCGATTTTACTTGGATACCGGGTGGAGAAAATTTTCGTATATGCGATTCTCACACCCATTAAGTTAGTTATGATACAGCCTCTTATAGCAATTTCATCATTATAGCACGCTTATAGCCTATAATTATCTTATTTTCTTAACAGCTCCAGCCTTGCATCATTAAATTCCAGCAAGCTGTCCAGTTTCATATTGGCCAGTGCATACCTCGGATCATGACGGTTGTGCGCTTCAGGAACCACCACTGTGGTCATTCTTGCTGCCTTGGCAGCGGTCATTCCCGTCACAGAATCCTCAAAAGCAATACAGTCCAGCGGGTCGCTTCCCAACGCTTTGGCACAGGCCAGGTATACGGCAGGATGCGGTTTACCATAATCTTCAAACTCGGCAGAATATACCGCCTGAAACGCGTCTTTTATCTGCAAATGTTCCAATGCTGCATTGATCAGGCGAAGCGGCGAAGAAGATGCCAGCCCCATTTTGAACCCTTTCTCACGGAAAAACTGAAGGATATACTGTAAACCCTCCATGGGATGCCCTTCTGTTCTGATCTTATGGATCACGCTGTCGATGATCTCATTTACCACCTGCTCGGCACTTTTTCCTTCCCATTTATAGTAATTATGCCAGTAACTTACCACCTCTTTGGTGCGCAGACCAGTGGTTAAATGCGTTAGCTCAGGAGAAAGGTTCACCCCTACCGTAGCAAACACTTCCCGCATGGCAATGCCCCATAAAGGTTCTGAGTCGATCAACAGGCCATCCATGTCAAATATTACCGTATCTATCATATGTTTTCCGTTTATGCGCGGCAAAGATAAGAAGTTATGGGAGGAGATGGCAGCCAATGCAAAGCAATACCCCACCGTCATTGAGGTGTAACTGTTAAAAACAGCCCTGATTCCCCAGGACCAGGTAAACGTCTGCCCCCGGGGCGCCATTCATTCCGTCGCTCCCATAACAATAAGTTATACGCCATAAACTTTGGTTATCACGCCTGCTGCGGCGGCTCATAACCGGATAGGCTCAAATCCCTTCCGGACCAGGGTTTACATCCCTTATGCTGCTGTAAACCTGCTGTTTCTGCCAATTTCCCTCTTTTTTTGGACCTTATTGAATGTGGAAAAAAGTTTTGGAAAGATGCCCTGCATTTATATCTTTGTATTACTCTACTAAAATTATAGGGAATATGGGTAATGATAGAAAGAATTGTCACAAAAACAGTTGTTGTTCATCAACACCCATGAGGCGCGTGTAATATGGAAGATCAGTGATCACATTACTGTAAATCAACATTATACAAGGCCTCCGAAAATATACCGGGGGCTTTTTGATGCTAAAAAACGACCAACACCCCCAACCAGAACAAAATTGCTTTTTACCACCACCTGAAAATACTTTTTATGCAAAGCTTCAGAACAGAACTAGAAAATCCAATTGTTGAACAAGATATTATAGACCTGGAGAAGAAGATCCGCCTGTTCCGCGAGGGCGCTGTGACCGACGAAAAATTCCGTAGTCTCCGCCTGGCCAGAGGTATTTATGGTCAGCGTCAGCCCGGCGTGCAGATGATCCGTATCAAACTGCCATACGGTAAAATGACCCTGCAGCAATGGCACCGCATTACCGAAGTATCTGATGAATATGCTACCAGCAACCTGCACCTCACTACCCGCCAGGATATACAAATCCACTACGTGAGCCTCGACAGGACGCCTGAATTATGGTCCAAACTGGAAGAAGATGGTATCACCATCCGTGAGGCCTGCGGAAATACCGTTCGTAATGTTACGGCATCCGACCGCGCAGGCATTGATCCGGATGAACCATTTGATGTGACGCCTTATGCAGATGCCACATTCCGCTATTTCCTGCGCAACCCTGTAAGCCAGGAAATGGGCCGTAAGATCAAGATCTCTTTCTCCTCTTCTGAAAAGGATACGGCCTGGTCATTTATGCACGACTTTGGCATGATCCCTAAAGTAAAGATCATCGACGGGAAGGAAGTGCGTGGCTTTAAAGTATTGGTAGGCGGCGGTTTGGGCGCACAACCCTTTCTCGCTAAAGTGGTATACGAATTCTTGGAAACAGACCAGGTCATCCCATATATAGAAAACGTACTGCGCGTATTTGATCGCTACGGCGAAAGAACCAGCAGGAATAAGGCTCGCATGAAATTCCTCATCCAGAAAATAGGCATGGAGGAATTTGAGCGCCTTATCAAAGAAGAATACAAAGCCATAAAAGTAAAAAGCGTACCGGTGGATGCGGATGCATGGCAGGCTACCACACCGCCTCCACCAGCGCCGGTACCGGCTTACAGCATCAAGGATCCTAAAAAGTACGAAGCCTGGAAAACCACCAACACCTTCGAACAAAAACAAAAAGGATACATTGCCGCTTATGTTAAAATAACGCTGGGTAATATCGGTTCAGCTGTGAGCCGCAAACTCATCGAAGCCCTGCGCCCGGTAATAGCAGATGATGTGCGTGTAACCGCCAACCAGGGCCTGTTGCTGAAATACATCTCACCGGCAAATCTTCCCTATGTTTACAGTGTATTGGAAGAAGCTGGCTTTGCAGAGCCCGGGTTCGACAGCATCGCGGATATCACCGCCTGCCCCGGTACCGATACCTGCAACCTCGGTATCTCCAGCAGCACAGGCATTGCCAAAGTGCTGGAAGATGTGATCACCGGGGAATTCCCCGACCTCGTTTATAATAAAGACATCAAAATAAAGATCAGCGGATGTATGAACTCCTGCGGTCAGCACGGTATTGCCAGCATCGGTTTCCATGGCAGCTCCATGAAAAGCGGAGGTAAAGTGCTTCCCGCCCTGCAGGTACTGCTTGGTGGCGGTATTGTAGGCGATGGCGTTGGCCGTGTGGCAGACAAGGTGATCAAAGTACCCAGCCGCCGTGGTCCGGATGTATTGCGCAGCTTACTGCACGACTACGAAATCAACGCCGGCGAAAATGAACTGTTCAATGAATATTATGACCGCCAGGGGGAAAAGTATTTTTATGAACTGCTGAAACCACTGGCTGATCTGAGCTCCCTCACAGCGGGCGACTTTGTTGACTGGGGTCAGGCACAGGATTATGCTACTGCTATCGGCGTTGGCGAATGTGCCGGCGTGATCATCGACCTGGTAGCTACCCTGCTGCTGGAAGCAGAAGAGAAACTGGAGCTGAGCAGCGCGGCCATCATTAAAGGAGCCTACTCAGATGGTATTTACCATGCTTACTCTTCCTTTGTACAGGGTGCAAAAGCACTGTTACTCGGTGAAGCAATAAGCGGCAATACACAAATCGGTATCATCAACGATTTCGATAAACATTTTGTGGCTACCGGTAAATTCAGCTTTGAGCCCGACTTTAAATCAGTTGTGTTGCAGATTAACGGTAACGAGCCTACGGAAAATTTTGCAAAAACCTATTTCCAGCAGGCGCAGTCATTTTATAACGCTGCACAGGTATACCGTCAGAAAGCCAGCGAACTGGTACAGGCTTAATTATTTATTTATCAAAAACACAACCACTCATGCAAAAGATACAACCCAAACTCACATTGATAGGTGCAGGCCCAGGTGATCCGGAACTGATCACTGTTAAAGGGTTAAAGGCTATTCAAAACGCCAGGGTAATCCTTTATGACGCATTGTCCAGCAACGAATTGCTGGACCATGCGCCGGCTAACTGCCTTCGCCGTTTTGTGGGTAAGCGTGCAGGTATGCATGTATACTCCCAGGACGAAATAAACAGGATGATTGTAAAATATGCATTAACTTATGGCAGCGTTGTCCGCTTAAAAGGAGGCGACTCCTTTGTATTTGGCCGTGGCCAGGAGGAAATAGCCTTTGCACAGCAGTTTGGAATTACCGCGGAAGTGATTCCCGGTATTTCCAGTGCGATCTCTGTTCCGGGTGTGAACAAGATCCCCGTTACCGCACGTAATGTAAGCGAGGGGTTTTGGGTGATCACCGGTAACACACAGAACGGGAATTTATCCCGCGACCTGGATCATGCCATCAGGGCCAATACTACAGTGATTGTACTGATGGGGATGAGCAAACTGGCAGAAATTGCAGGGATCTACAGCGCAGCAGGAAAAGGGGAAACCCCTGCCGCTATTATCCAGAACGGTACGCTTCCTACCCAGAAAATGGGAGTGGGTAATGTAGCCGATCTGCTGGAAATAGCCGCTACGCACGATCTGCACAATCCTGCTGTTCTGGTAATAGGTGAGGTGGTAAGCTTCCACGAAGCTTTCCAGGCCCTGAAGAACAAGGTGTCAGAAGAACTAAAAATTGCCGTATAATGGAAGAGAATCATTTATTCCCGGTGTTTTTCAAATTACACCGTTTGCACGTACTCGTTGTAGGCGGTGGTAATATCGGACTGGAGAAAGCCAATGCCATGCTGGAAAATTGCGCAGATGCAACTATTACAGTAGTGTCATTGGATTTTTTGCCTGAGCTGGAAGCGTTAACGCACCAGTATCCCAATATCACCCTTGTTCAGAAATCATTTTCATGTGGCGACCTCCTGGGAAAAGACCTGGTGATTGCCGCTACCAACAACAGGGAGTTTAATTACCACATCTGGGAAAAAGCCAAATGCAGCAAGGTGCTGATCAATGTGGCGGATACCCCGGAGCTTTGTGATTTTTACCTGGGCTCAATTGTAAAAAAGGGCAACCTGAAAATTGCTATCTCTACCAATGGTAAATCGCCCACCATTGCCAAGCGCCTGAAGCAGGTACTACAGGAAGCCATTCCCGATACCCTCGATGAAGTACTGAATAAACTGTCGCTGATCCGCGAAAAACTGAGCGGTGATTTTGCCAGTAAAGTAAAGAAGCTCAACAGCATCACCGAGGTATTGGTGAAGCCGGAAAGCGAAGGTGTATAATTATTTTTTCAGCAACTCCAGCAGTACCTGTGCCTGGTTGTGTGTTTCGTCTTTAGCCCCGTATAGTAAAGTTACCCGTTGCCGTTTTGCCCTCTTTTTGATGGCGGCCAACAATTCACTTTTCTCCTGTAATTCATGTTTATATTTTGTTTTGAATTCAGCAAACCGCGTTGGATCATGGTGAAACCATTCGCGCAGTTCATTGCTGGGAGCTATTTCTTTTGCCCATTCGTCGATATGGGCGCGCTCCTTTGAAATACCCCGTGGCCAGAGCCGGTCTACCAGGATCCGGTAGCCATCGGTATCCTCATAATCCTCATAAATTCGTTTAGCCTGTAACATACTTACATAACGCCCGGGGAAACCGTATTGTTTTTCATGTTTCTGTCTTCCTGAAAATTAATATCATTGCACCTATGATACATCACGAACAGGTTATCACCGCAACGGTGAATTTTGTAAAAGAGGAATTACAGGGAGCAGAAGGGGGCCACGACTGGTGGCATATTTACAGGGTATGGCAACAGGCAAAACATATTGCCGCAGCAGAAACCGCCAATGTGCTGGTAGTAGAGCTGGGCGCCCTGCTGCACGACATAGCAGATTCAAAATTTCATAACGGCAACGAAGATATTGGTCCCGCAAAAGCAACAGCGTTCCTGCAAACGCTGGAAGTACCGGCGGATATAATTGTACGGGTGGAAAATATTATCCGTCATATTTCTTTTAAGGGCGGTAACCAGGAACGGACCTTTTTTTCTGCAGAACTGGCCATTGTACAGGACGCCGACAGGCTGGATGCCATTGGGGCTATTGGTATTGCAAGGGCTTTTAATTACGGAGGCTTCAAAAACAGGTCCCTGTATGATCCTGCTGTAAAACCCAATATGCAGATGACAAAGGAAGAGTATAAGAGCAGCACGGCTCCTACCATCACGCATTTCTACGAGAAATTATTACTGCTGAAAGACAGGATGAACACTACCACGGGTAAAAAGCTGGCAGAGGAAAGACATGCGTTTATGGAATTGTTCCTGGAGCGGTTCTACAAAGAGTGGGAGGGCGGGGATTTTGTCTGACTCAGGATTATGATGATTTTACTGATTTTTTTAAATAGTAAAGGGAGATAAAAAGCAAAATATATTCCGCTTATATCTCCCTTAGTTTTTTTATATCTCCAAAAAATAAAATCAGCAAAATCATCATAATCCTGAGTCAGACAAAATCCGCTTAGATCTTCTCGAAGAAGAGCGCTTTTAATTCATCCGCATCCTCGGGTTTCATTTTGCCACCAAGGATCAGGCGGAGCTGGCGGCGGCGCAATGCGCCATCATATAATCTTTTTTCCTCTTCTGTGTCGGTGATGATACCTGGTACCGGGCGGGAATTGCCGTTAGGGTCCAGGGCTACGAAGGTCATGAAGGCCTCATTTGATTTATAACGGTACTGCTGTACGGGATCTTCCCCCCAAACCCTCATATGTACTTCCATGGAAGTATTGAAGGCCCGGCTTACTTTAGATTCAATATGTACCACGTTTCCCAGCTTAATGGGATTTTCGAAAGATATATTATCTACGGAAGCGGTTACTACGGGAACGCTGCAGTGTTTCATGCAGGCCAGTGCTGCGGCAATATCCATCCAGTACATCAAACGGCCTCCCATAAGGTTGCCGAATGTATTGGTATCATTCGGTAAAACCAGTTCGGTCATCTGTATCAGCGAGTCTTGGGCTCTCTTTGGCGTTAAAGTCATCTTTAATGTATTTCGGACGCAAATTTACTGTTTATATATTTATAGTCGCGCACGCATTTACCGCGGCGTTGCACCGGCTAAAGGTTTTTAACAAATAATTTCCGGTACTTGAAAATTCTTTAAAACGCGCTACAGATCAGTGATGAGAGCTAAATATAATCTCTAAAAAATTAACAAACAAATAAAGCGCTGCCGTAAAAAACTTGGGAGCGAAGCAAATTTGTGTAACTTTGCATGACCTTCGGAAGTAGTTTACTTGATCGGTTTTACACCAAACGCAGTCCGGCACTTCCCCGTTTATAGGTCAAGTATTCGTAGCAGAATTTTAGTTTTATGGCAAAATATATCTTCGTTACAGGAGGTGTTACATCTTCTTTGGGTAAAGGAATTATAGCTGCCTCACTTGCAAAATTATTGCAGGCGCGCGGCTTTAGAGTGACTATTCAGAAATTTGATCCATATATCAATGTGGATCCGGGTACATTAAACCCTTATGAACATGGTGAATGTTATGTAACGGAAGATGGTGCGGAAACCGATCTGGATCTCGGACACTACGAACGTTTTTTGAATACTCCTACATCGCAGGCCAATAATGTTACTACCGGCCGTATTTACCAGACAGTGATCAACAAGGAAAGGGAAGGCGCTTACCTGGGTAAAACCGTACAGGTGATCCCTCACATTACAGATGAAATCAAACGCCGTATCCTCCTGCTGGGTAAAGATGGCAAGTTTGACATCGTTATCACGGAACTTGGCGGTACAGTGGGCGATATCGAATCCCTCCCTTATATTGAGGCGGTTCGCCAGTTGCAATGGGAGCTGGGTGAAGAAGACTGCCTGGTAGTGCACCTTACACTGATCCCGTACCTGCGCGCAGCGAAAGAGCTGAAAACCAAACCTACACAACACTCTGTACGCCTGCTGAGCGAATATGGCGTACACCCCGATATTATTGTTTGCCGTACAGAAGAACCGCTGTACCGCGACCTGAAAAAGAAGATCGCCCTGTTCTGTAACGTACAGGTAGATGCTGTAATCGAAGCAAACGATGTTCCCACCATCTATGAAGTACCATTGGAAATGATGCGCGAGAAACTCGACGTGTCTGTACTGAAAAGACTGGGATTACCCGTGGAAAAAGAACCTGAACTGGTTAAATGGCGCGAATTCCTGGATAAGCTGAAGTATCCCAAATCCAAGGTTACCATCGGTTTGATCGGTAAATACGTGGAATTGCAGGATGCCTATAAATCTATCCTGGAGTCATTTATACATGCCGGTTCCCTGAACGAATGCAAGGTAATTGTACAAAATATCCACTCAGAACATATTACGCCTGAAAATGTAAGTGAAAAACTGAAGAACCTCGACGGGCTCCTGGTAGCTCCGGGCTTTGGTCACCGCGGCATTGAAGGTAAGATCACCGCTATCCGGTATGCCCGTGAAAACCAACTGCCGTTCTTTGGTATCTGCCTGGGAATGCAGATGAGCGTGGTGGAATATGCCCGTAACGTACTTGGCTGGAAAGATGCGCATTCCGTGGAAATGAACCCTGATACCGCTCACCCGGTGATCAACCTCATGGAAGAGCAGAAGAAAGTTACAGCAAAAGGTGGTACCATGCGTTTGGGCGCTTATGCCTGTGAACTGGCGCCAGGTTCCAAAGCAGCTGAAATATACGGCAGCACCAGCATCAGCGAAAGACACCGTCACCGCTATGAATTCAATAACGACTTCCTTCAGCAGTTTGAAGATGCCGGCCTGGTACTTTCCGGTAAAAACCCTGAAAGCGGCCTTGTTGAAATCATAGAACTGCCTGGTCATCCGTTTTTTGTGGGCGTACAGTTCCACCCCGAACTGAAAAGCACCGTGGAAAGCCCGGCTCCTGTATTTGTATCCTTTATCAAGGCTGCAAAGCAATACGCGGAGGCTAAGAATGGCAAAGCCAAAATGGAAGAGACGATCACAAAGTAAGCGGGGAGGATCGCCTTCGACGATGGGAATTGTCCTGGCTCAGGATTAAACCTATTAACCGTGATTATCAGGATTTGATTAATATTTATTTTAAAAGACTAAGGGAGATAGCGGATTGCTCGCTTATCTCCCTTAATTATTATTATCTTTTTCAGGATTAAAATGATCACGCCAATTATCTTTTTGTGATCCAGGAGATATATGAATAAGTGTTATTATGTGTTTTATTATATTTCCTTTATTCTTCTAAAATCCAAATGATCAAATCAAATTAATCAGTATAATCAGCGTAATCCTGAGCCAGACAACCTTCGCACAATCGCCGAAGGCGATCGTATTCGCTTTGATCCTCAATGTAATACGCATCTCCTTTACTTATTTATTATTTTAACCGCATTTAACAGGGGTTTCACCTAAAAAGCATGGTCATTTCATAAAATCCTGCTTACCTTTGCTGCCTAAATTTTAATTGCATTTCATGGATAGAAATTCGGTCATTGGGTTTTTACTGTTGGGCGTTTTGCTGGTAGGATATATATTCTTTAACCAGAAACAACAGGCAGGAGCCGCAAGGGAAAAAGCCAGGCAAGATTCCATCGCAGAGCTTAACAAGCCTAAAACACCTTTAGCTGATACTGTCAGCCTTGCTGCCGCCGCCGCAGGAGGACAGCTGGATTCAGCCCACCAGGCGCTGTTAAACGGTGAATTCGGCACATTTGCCGCTGCCGCTACCGGCAATGTGCAAAATACAGTACTGGAAAACGACGTGGTAAAGATCACTTTTTCCAATAAAGGTGGCCAACCGGCAAGTGTACAACTGAAACAATACAAAGCTTATGATGGCGGTCCGCTGATGCTGGTGGAAGGCTCGTTTAACCGTCTTTCGGTAGAAGTGCCAGCCAGCTTAACAAAAATGCTGAACAGCGCGGATCTGTTCTTCACCGCCGGCCAGCCACAGGAAGGTGCGGGTGGTGTAAAAACAATCGCTTACCGTCTTAATACCAGTAATCCTGCTTCTTACCTGGAGTTTATTTACTCCCTGAAACCAGGCAGCTATCTGGTGGATTATACTATCCATGCGGTTGGTTTGCAAAACCTGCTGCCGGGTAACCAGAATTACCTGAGCCTGCAGTGGAATACCCAGGAAGATAAACAGGAGCATGATATAGAAAACGAGCGCCTGAACAACCAGGTGCACTATATGCTGGAAAATGACAAGCATGATTACTTTACCCTTAACCGTACCAGTCATGAAAAACTGGAAAACAAACTGAAATGGGTAAGTGTAAAACAGCAGTTCTTCAATACCACGCTGATTGCTAAAAAGGAACTTTTCAATAATGTGGATGTAAACACGAAAGTTCCTGTAAGCCCTAATATCGTAGGACAAACCTTCAGCACCATACAGATCCCGTACAACCGCGCCAACGATTTCTCCTTCCCGGTTGAAATCTATTATGGCCCTAACCACTATAAAACACTGAAATCTTTTGATATTGGTCTGCAGAAGATCATCCCGCTGGGTACCGGTATCTTTGCTTTTGTGAAGTATGTGAACATCTTTATTATCATCCCGGTGTTTAACTTCCTGAGCGGATTTATCAGCAACTACGGTATCATCATCATCATGCTCACCATTTTCATTCGTTTGCTGATCGCTCCTTTTACTTACCAGAGCTATGTTTCCCAGGCGAAGATGAAAGTGCTGAAACCTGAAATTGATGAACTGAAAGCGAAATACGGCGATGATCAGCAGGCATTTGGTGTAGAACAGATGAAGCTCTTTAAGAGCGCCGGCGTAAATCCGCTGGGCGGATGTTTACCTGCGTTGCTGCAGCTGCCTATCCTGGTGGCGATGTACAGCTTCTTCCCGTCGTCTATTGAGCTGCGCCAGGAAAGCTTCCTGTGGGCAAAAGACCTGTCTACTTACGATTCTATCCTGAACCTCGGCTTCAACATACCGTTCTACGGCAACCACGTGAGCCTGTTCACCATCCTCATGACCATCACCAGTTTGATCCTGGCCTTCTACAACCGTGGAATGACCGATCAGAGCAACCCGGTGATGAAGTATATGCCTTATGTGATGCCGGTAATGCTGCTGGGTATCTTTAACCGTCTCGCTGCGGCGCTTACCTTCTACTATTTCCTGTCTAACGTGATCAGTATCCTGTTACAATTCGTGATCCAGAAGTTTATCATTAACCATGATAAGATCCACGCGCAGATCCAGGAAAACAAAAAGAAACCAAAGAGCAAATCCAAATGGCAGGAAAAACTGGAAGAGGTCCAGAAACGCCAGCAGGAAATGCAACAGAAGAAAAAGTAGGATTAATACAATCTGAACATTTCAATGATATTTTTTCGCAGAAGGCTTCCCCTTAAGGAAGCCTTCTCTATTTTTGGACGGATATGATAAAGAGATGGATTTTATTGATGTGCGCTGCCGGCTCAATCACGGCCGTACAGGCACAGGATACCATTCCTGATGCCGCAAGGATACAGGGAATAGTGAACTACCTGGCTTCTGATAAGCTGAAAGGCAGGGGCACCGCGGAAAAAGGAGGGCAAACCGCCAGCCGCTATGTAGCCAAACGGTTTAAAAAACTGGGATTGCGGCCGGTGAATGGCGGCAGTTTCTTCCAGGATTTTACATTCGACAGGAAAGCGCATAAAAACATTCCCAGCCGGAATGTGATCGGGTACCTGGATAACGGGGCCGCACGTACGATTATTATTGGCGCCCACTACGATCACCTGGGAACGGCCGCATTATTTGATGGTAAATATCCGGTTGGCGAAATCCACAACGGCGCGGATGATAATGCTTCCGGCGTAGCCGGCCTGCTGGAATTGGCCAGGCATTATGTGAAAAACCGGGGCAAAGAACCGTTTAACTTTCTCTTCATTGCTTTTGGCGGGGAAGAGCTGGGACTGCAGGGATCAAAATACTACACCGCGCATCCATTGATGCCGCTGGATAAAATGCATTTCATGCTCAATATGGATATGATAGGGCGTTATAACCCGGAAAGAGGAATTGGTATTGGTGGCTATGGCAGTGCGGAAGAATGGCCCGCCGTATTTAAGGAAGTGCAGCAACCCGGTATTAAGTTCTTTACAGATGCGGCCGGGAAAGGCGCGTCCGATCATCACAATTTCTATGTAAACGGAGTGCCGGTGATGTTTTTTCATACCGGCGGGCACGACGACTATCACAAGCCCACTGATGATGCGCCAAAGCTCCAGGCAAAAGCAGAAGCGGAAATCCTTCAGCTGGAAATCCAGCTGATTAACCGTGCCATGGCTTACCCGGTGTTGCATTATGTAGGGGAGAAGAGCTAGGGAATAAGCTCCACTTCGTATACAGGACTGAAAAGGAACCATTTTTTAGACGCTATCTCTTCACAGCGGTAGCGTTTTCTTATTTTCTCCCCCCTGCGGAATACGCGTCCATCTTTGGTTTTAAACAGGCCATGTAACGGTACCTGCTCAACGAAGAAATGATTTTCCCTTTGCCGGTCGTAGTTTTTCAACACCCGCATCAGGTTTTCATCGGCGCAGGAGCTGGCAGCAGGATTGGCCATACTTTGGCGCACGGCGGCTTCCACATCGGGAGGCAGCAGGTTCTTTCCTACAAAATCGCGCAGGATAAAAGAAAATTCCTGTTTCCATTCTTTGCCATGTGAGGCCACCCTGTTGGCATATTTATTAAAAGTGGTGAGATGTGCAATTTCGTGCAGCAGGGTAAGGAGGAATGCATATTTATTCAGGGAGCCATTCACGCTGATGCGGTGACCTTTACCCTGGCCGTCGGGGTGCCGGTAGTCGCCAAGTATACTGGACCGTTCGCGTGTAACAGTCAGGTGTACCTTATAGGTAGTAAGAAAATCCATTACCTGTCCGAAAGTCCCTTCAGGCAGGTAGGACGCTAAAGCATTTAAAGGCGCCTCTTTTTTCAAATAGATTACTTTTTTAGCCTGGTCAGCCGGAAAAGGCTGATTGTTTCAAATACAGTATATACCAGGTACAGGAACAACAGCATGAAAATAGTCAGCTTGCTTACGTTGGGCTTATAAATAAGCACATAAACAGCGATGCCTATAACGCAAAGAAAGAGTTTGCTGAGGGTGGCGCCATAAACGGCCCTGATAAAGGCATTGTGGTTGGAGGAAGCGAGTCCCCGGCGGCTCATCAGATAAGACACCAGGGAGATAACAGCCATGATCAGGTTACCGGCCATCAGCACATTCACATGCGTACCGAGGTCCAGCAACCTGGGTTTGAATATGATAACAAGTCCGTTTAAAATTCCAAAAACTGCGAATAACCGTATAAAAAATCTATCACTCATTCCGTCGGGTGTCTTTTATAATTTGCCACAAAAGTATGGCTAATGCAACTAAAGAAAAAATGATCAGGAAAACCGGGAACCGCCAGCCTATCCAGTGGTCCAGTTTATATCCTGCAAATACACCCAAACCCAGCGTGGTCATCATCTGGAAGGCCAGGCCGGCGTAACGTAACAGCGGATTCCGGTTATTCTGCTTCCTGGAGGACGGTTTTTCCATGTTTCTGATTATCAGCCGGCTGCTGATCGTCCATGTAGCAGCGGCCATTGAACTTAGCAGTAGGCTCCATTTCGAAATGAGCGGTGTATACATCACCTTTCACCAAAGCATTTCCTTTCAGGAACAGTAATTCATCCACCTTGATGATGCCTGTTACCCGACCCAGGATATCAGCGCTCTGGCATATCAGGTCGCCGGTGATCTCCCCTTCAGGACCCACCACTATTTTAGCTTTTGTAGATACCAGCCCGTTTACCTGGCCATCGATCCTGATGTCGCCTTCACACACAATATCACCCTGGATAGATGTGCCATTGCCTATAATGTTGACAGTTGATGTAGGCAGCATGGCTTTGTTGTCGCCTTTCGATTTCTGATTGTTATTAAACATAGGGAATCAGGTTTTTCAAGTTTAGTGTGTAATTTAAATAAATATATATAAATTTTTTTATTTATATATTAATAGGTACTGTTATCTACAGCAGGCACCTTTAACATAGTGGTGTCCACTTTCCCGTTAAAGGCGCCGTTAATCACCTGTTTGATATTGTTCAGGTACTGGTCGCGGGCGTTGATGGCGGTTTCCAGCGAGTCCGCCCTCATTTTAAGATGGATAAATTCTTTCCTTTGCTTCAGGTCTCCGTAGCCTGGTATGTAATACCGCAAAGGCGTAAACACTACGGTAGCCACTGTAATGGCCACCAGTAATACAAAAAGGGTACTAAAGGCTATGTACACGCTCATCCGGGATAGTTTGAACGAGGTCACTTCTTCATAGGTATCATCATTCATAATTACCAGACGGTATTTATGACTCAGTTTCTCCAGGTTTCGTCTGCTGTTTTTATTACCCTTCTTAGCCATGTTTTGCGGTACTTCTTAAAGAACACTGTTTCTTTTAAGGCGGGCTAAAGTTAATCATTATTGTAAAATAGGAAACAGTGTTTTACGGATTACCGGCAGAAAGAGGGGTTTTTATCTGAAAACCAGGAGGTTAAAATATATCCTTTGTTGGAAAAAAGTCGGCAGCACTTCTCCCGCACTCATATTCAATCAACTATTTTATCCTATCTTTAAAATATTTTTTCAAACTATAAGTTATATATATTTAGCCTATACACCCTGGCATCCATGAACTGCATCAAACTGCTACTAAAATATCTGGGAATAATAGTATTGTCATTTTGCCTGGTTTTGCCGGCTGCCCGGGCACAAAATAAGCCTCAGCAAACAAATCCCCAGGCCCCCAATAAACAGCAACAGCAGCAAAGACCTGTTGCCAAGCCCCTTTTTAAACCACGTGAACAACGGGTACAGGATCGCCGTCCCCCTTCCGAAGTAATGCTGGAAAAAAAGAAATGGACCTGGAAAAGACAATTCTTCCAGAACATGGCTACCCGGTTCAATTATTACTTTCATGCCAGGGTGAAGCTCGACAGGGTGGTGAAAACCGCTAACCGGGACGGACAGGACAACTACAACATCCTCCTGCCGTTTTACCCCTTCAGCCTGCAGAGCCAGGGTTTCAGCAAAGGGGAACTGGATTCCGTTATCGATAAAACAAGCATGGCCATCCAGCTTCACGATCCCCGCGGTAAATGGATCGACGACTGCTTCCTGCTCATGGGACGCGCCTACTTCTATGAAGGAGACCTGGAAAACGCCAATAAAACCTTCCAGTATATCAATATCGCTTTCGCCCCGAAAACAAAGTCGGAGTACAAAACAGTAGTAGGTGCGCACGAAAATGACCAGATCTCCATCGCCACCAAAGAAAAAAGAAAAGGCTTCTTCGGTCGCCTCAAACATACCAAAGCACGTAACGATGCCTTCCTTTGGAGAGCCCGTACCCTGTTGGAACAAAAGGAATATGATGAAGTACAGGCGCTGCTAAACATCCTGAATACGGATCCGAATTTCCCGCACCGCCTCGATGGCGACCTGGCGGAAGTACGCGCCTACAGCCATTATATCCAGAAAAGATACCCGGAAACCATAGAGCCGCTGAAAGTGGCCATCGATAAAAGCCACGATAAAGTAGCCAAAGCCAGGATGTCGTATATACTCGGCCAGCTCTATCTTCAGCAGCAACACCCGGATTCCTCTCTGGACCAGTTCCGTACGGTGATCCGCATGAAACCCGATCCCATGATGGACTTCCAGGCCCGGTTACAGATTGCCAGAACCAATGCGCAAACTACCGGTAATGTGGCCGCCAGCATTGCAGGGCTCCGCCGTATGCTCCGGAAACAGCGGTTCGAGCGCTTTCGCGACGGGATCTATTATACCATGGGCGTTCTTGAATACCCTGATCACCCGGAGGCCGCTCTCAGCTATATGAAGCAATCACTGAAAATACCCAGTGACAACCTCATGCAACGCGCCATTACCTACAAAGGCATGGCCGATATTTACTATGACCTGCGTAACTACACCGAAGCAAAGAAATATTATGACAGCACCGCGGGCGTAATGACCAAGGACTTTGTGGATGCGTCTACAGTGGAAACCCGCAAAAATGTGCTCACGGAAGTGGTAGCCCGGCTAGAAACCATTCACCGGGAAGACAGCCTGCAGCGGTTAGCCGCCTTATCTCCCTCAGACAGGAACATCGTACTGTCGAAAATGGTCGCTGCAAGGGAAAGCGAAGCCGCCGAAAAGAAAAAGAAAGAGAAACTGGCCGCCGCCAATCCCCAGGAAAACCCTGCCGCTTTCAGCATGAGCGGAGGTACCGCCTATTCGCCAAAAGAGGAGACAGGCGACTGGTATTTCTATAACTCGGCCAGTAAATCGGCCGGCTATTCGGAATTCAAACGCAGGTGGGGCAGCCGCCAGTCTGTAGATAACTGGCGCCGCAGCCAGAACGGCGTGGTTAATGCCACCAACAGCAATGGCCCTATAGAAATAACAGAAGAAACAAAATCAGTTACCCTGGGTGAAGTGCCACCAGACAGCGTTAGCACGGAAACACTGGCAGCGGGCCTGCCACTCACGCCGGAGAAACTGGCTGCCTCCCAAAAAGCAGTGCAGGATGCCTGGTTTGACCTGGGTAAACTGTATTACGATAAGCTGGAAAATTATTCCCTGGGAATAGAAACCTACGACTCCCTGCTGATCCTCTTCCCGGATCACCCCCGTAAGCCGGAGGTATTATATTCCCTGTATGTATGGCATGGAAAACAAAATCATACCGCCCAGGCGAATCACTATAAAGCAATGGTACTGAACCAATACGGCAATACCAACTTTGCAGATATTATCCGTTCCGGCGGGTTGAGGGATATTGATGCCCAGAAAAAGAAAGAGATCAGCGCGGCCTATGACGCAGCTTATGAAGCTTTCCGCAAGGGCAATTATGCGGAGTCTATGGCCATGAAGAAGCAGGCCGACAGTACCTTCGGCATCAATTTCCTGCAGTCTAAATTCGACCTGCTGGAAGCCATGCTGATCGTGAAAACCGATACATTGTTCGCTGTAGACAGCCTGCGGGCCGGAGATACCCTGCAGCTGTCGCGCAAGGCTGTGCAGGCCGTGCTTACCAAATACGCTGCAGATGAACCTGTGCGCAACCAGGCTCAGGCCCTCATGGATGCCCTGAACCACCGTGCGGAACTGACCGATTACCTCGCCAAACTGGAGGTAAGGAAGAAAGACGCCAATGGCGTATTGCTGGATGAAGACATTTCCATGCGTTATCCCTGGCAGAACCCGCAGCCCGTGCTGGCTGACAGGATCAATACGGCAAAAGCGCCGGCAGATTCCGCTAAAATAGCCGCCGGGGTAACCGGCACATTGCCGGCTCCAATGGCCACCGTTGCACCGCCCAAACCGGTCACCCCTTATAAATTAACGGCTGATAACCCGTTTTTCGTGGTGCTCTCTTTCCAGCGCGTGTCTAAAGAACTGATGGATGAAGGGCTTAACCAGTTTACCCGGTATAATGCGGCCAAACATGCGGCAGATAAAATTGAAGTAGGCAGTTTCGTGCTCACCCCCAATGATGTGATGCTGATATTCCGGCTTTTCCCTAACGAAGACAAGGCCCTGGCCTACTACGATGAGATCCGGGATGAAGCCGCCTCTAACATCATCCCCCGGATCAGGCCTACAGAGTACAATTTCTTTGTGATTTCCAGGGATAATTTCATCCTATTAAACAGTACTAAGGACCTAACAGGCTACCGCAAGTTTTTTACAGATAATTATGTGACCCAGTAAGTATTTTTGGAATTTTAAATAGCTTTGTCGGTCAGACTGTCACAAAACAGGCTTATTTATTGCGTATTGACCTTATCGGGAAAATCATAGCCAACAGATAGTGTTAAATCATTTCATATAAAAGAATTCAGGCAAATCTGGCCATAAAACAAATTAACTAGCGCATGAAAAAATCGGTGAAAATATTGTGGCGGGTGGCTTTTGGTATCTTAGCATTCCTTGTTCTGTTAGTTTTACTCATTAACTTCCGGATCATTGGCAGTATGCCATCACTGGAAGAACTGGAAAACCCGCGGGCAGCACTGGCCGCAGAGGTGATTGCCGACGACGGTACCATTTTGGGTAAATACTACCAGGTAGACCGCTCCAGCAGCGACTATAATGAGATCTCCAAAAACGTGATCAACGCGCTGATAGCAACAGAAGAAACCCGTTTTTATGATAATTCAGGTATCGACCCAAAAGGCACACTGGCCATCCCTTTTTACTTGCTTATTGGTAAAAAACGAGGATCCAGTACCATCACCCAACAGCTGGCACTGAACCTGCAAACGGATAACCTGGGAAAAACGCGCTCCGGTAACCCTATCGGCAGGGCCTTCCAGAAAATACAGGAATGGATCATCGCTGTAAAGCTGGAAAGGAACTTCACCAAGCAGGAGATTCTTACCCTGTATCTGAATACCGTAGCTTTCGGGGATAATGTATATGGAATAGAAAACGGGGCCAGGACTTTTTTCAGTAAAGACGCCGGGCACCTGTCCATTGAAGAAGCCGCCATCCTGGTGGGAATGCTGAAAGGCAATACCCTTTACAACCCGCGCAGGAATCCGCAAAATGCCCTCCTGCGCCGCAATACCGTTATCAGCAACATGCAGGAAGCCGGTTTTATTACCCCGGCCGAGGCGGCAGCTGCCAAAAGCAAGCCTATTGTACTGCATTATAACAAAATTGACCATAACAAAGGATTGGCTCCTTATTTCAGGGAAGTGTTGCGGGATGAGCTGAAAGGCTGGTGCAAAACACATAAGAAAGCCGATGGGTCTGAATATAACCTCTACCGCGACGGGTTGAAAATATATACCACCATCAACCCTAGAATGCAGTTATATGCAGAAGAAGCTGTGGCCAAACACCTGGCTGTACTGCAAAAGTCGCTCTCTGCACAAAACGATGTAAAAACAGGCAGTGTTTGGAAGAAATGGCCCAAATACCTGGATCAGTATATGAAAGAATCTGACCGGTATAAGGCTATGAAAGATGACGAAGCAGACGATTCTACCATTGCACGGGCGTTCAATACCCCTGTGAGAATGAAGGTATTTGGCTGGAGAAGTTCTACTGAACCGGACCTGAATGAAATAGATACTACCATGACCCCGCTGGACTCCATTAAATATATGCGCGCTATTTTACAGGCGGGCTTTATGGCAATGGACCCCGAAAGCGGAGAAGTGAAAGCCTGGGTAGGCGGACCGGATTTCCGTTATTTCAAGAACGACCACGTGGCTAAAACCCGCCGCCAGGTTGGTTCTACCTTTAAGCCTTTCCTGTATTGCTTTGCGATCATGAATGGTATGTCGCCCAATACAATGCTGCCCAATGAGCCCATCTCCATCAACGGATGGACGCCACATAACTCGGAAGGAAGCACCGGTGGTACCATTACCATGGCTGGCGCGCTTGCCAAATCACTAAACCTGGTGGCCGCCTACCTCATCAAACAGATTGGCGCCAAACCGTTTGCTGATTTTGCCAAGAACAAAGTAGGCTTTACCAGCGATATTCCTGCTTACCCTGCCATTGCACTGGGCGCCGTGGAGTTATCGCTTTATGAGCTGATGCAGGGATATACCATGTTTCCTGCCAGGGGAATTAACACCAAGCCTATTTATATTACCCGTATTGAAGACAGGAACGGCAATATCCTTGAAACATTTGCACCGGTAAAACGTGAAGTGATCAGTGAAAGGGAATCTTATACCATGGTGAAGATGATGGAAGGAGTGGTAGCGCCCGGAGGTACCGGTGCGCGTATCCGTTCCCGTTTCAACATCCAGGGCGAAATAGCCGGTAAAACCGGTACTACCAACGACAATACCGATGGCTGGTTTATGGGCTATACACCGAAATTACTGGCAGGTGCGTGGGTAGGCTGCGAAAACAACTTTATCCACTTCAGCACTACAGCCATTGGGCAGGGCGCCAATACGGGTTTACCTATCTGGGGTTATTTCATGCAGAAAGTATATGCCGACCCCACCCTGAAGATCAGCTCCAATGATCATTTCCCGGTGCCGCCGAATATGAGTGAAGACGATATTTACATGAATTACGATTCCAACGTAAAACCCGGCGCCGAATCAGAAAACGTGGGCAACGGATCTGCAGATGACTATGGCTCCGGCGATGTCAGCGATTACGCCACACCTGGCGCCGACAGCCAGGAACCTGCTCCGGCAAAGCCGAAAGAGGAGCATAAGGACAATAAAGAAAACAAACCCAAGGCTACCATGCCGGCCCCGGCGCCTAAGAAAGGAGAGTAGGGCGGATTTTGTCTTGGAACACTGATTACGCTGATTTTGCTGATTAGTTTGATTTTATTTTTTAGACTTTATAAAATTAAGGGAGGTAGATGCGATATCAGCATTTATCTCCCTTAACTATTTATAAAAGCCTGAAGTGAAAACCTGTAAATAATTAAGGGAGATAAAAGCAAACCTTCGCTTTCATCTCCCTTAAATATCTATAAAAAATTCAAAAATAAAATCAAACTAATCAGCAAAATCAGCGTAATCAGTGTTCCAAGACAAAATCCGCTGCGATCAGCTAACCGCTTTGTTCACCAGGGCAGCTGCTTCGCTGAGCAGGATAGCTGACTGTACTTTCAGACCGCTTTCTTCGATCAGTACTTTGGCTTCTGCAGCGTTAGTACCCTGTAAACGGACGATAATAGGAACGCTGATGTTACCAATGGATTTGTAAGCATCAATAACACCCTGGGCAACCCTGTCGCAACGCACAATACCACCAAAGATATTGATCAGGATAGCTTTAACTTTTGGATCTTTCAGGATGATACGGAAGCCTGCTTCCACGGTTTGAGCGTTGGCAGTACCGCCTACGTCCAGGAAGTTGGCTGGTTCACCGCCGCTCAGTTTGATCATGTCCATGGTAGCCATGGCCAGGCCGGCGCCATTTACCATACAGCCTACGTTACCATCCAGTTTTACAAAGTTCAGGTTGTATTTGCTGGCTTCTACTTCTGTAGGATCTTCTTCAGAAATATCGCGGAGCGCTTCCAGGTCGGGATGACGCATCAGGGAGTTGTCGTCCAGGTTTACTTTGGCATCAACGGCAATGATCTTGTCGTCACTGGTTTTGAACAGCGGGTTGATTTCCAGCATGCTGCAATCCAGTCCTACGTATGCGTTATAGAGGTTGGTCACAAATTTCACCATGTTTTTGAACGCTTCACCGCTCAAACCGAAGTTGAAGGCGATGTTACGTGCCTGGAAAGGCTGCAGGGTCATATTTGGCTTTACCCACTCTTTAAATATTTTCTCAGGAGTGCTGTGTGCTACCTCTTCGATATCCATACCACCTTCAGTGGAATACATGATAACGTTCTGGCTTTTAGCACGATCCAGCAGGATAGACAGGTAAAATTCCTTTACCGGGTTAGCGCCTGGATAGTAAACATCCTGCGCTACCAGTACTTTGTTTACAAGTTTACCGGCTTCGCCGGTTTGAATGGTCACCAGGGTGCCTCCCAGGATATTTCCTGCTATGTTTTTAATATCTTCTGCATTTTTTCCTACTGCCACACCTCTCTGTTCCGTACCACGGATCTTACCCTTTCCGCGTCCACCCGCATGAATCTGGGCTTTTACAACGGCAAATTCATTACCAAATTGCACTTTCAGCTGCTTATATGCTTCCGCAGCCGCTTCAGGGGTATCCACCGGAATACCTTCCTGTACCGGTACATTATATTTTTTCAACAGTTCTTTAGCCTGGTACTCGTGTAAGTTCATCGGAATAAAATTTGCCGCTAAAATAGGTCATTATGATTTAAATATAAAACTGCAGTCATTTGTGAATTAAAAAATAACTTTGCGCGGGTTTGTTTTTTAAACCCGGCTTTTAATTAACGTATAAACAAATGAGTGAACTAACAGCAAGGATCACAGCAGCGGGGGAATATATCAGCAAATTCTGGCAGCATAAGCCGGTGGCAGGGATTATACTGGGCAGCGGCCTGGGCAACCTGACCGCGGAAATTGAGGACAGCATCGAAATTCCATACAGCAACATACCCCATTTCCCCGAATCAACGGTGGAAGGGCATTCAGGCAAACTAATCCTGGGGCATATGCAGAGAAAGCCGGTTGTGGCGATGGCAGGGCGTTTTCACTTTTATGAAGGGTTTTCCATGCAACAGGTAACTTTTCCGGTGCGCGTTATGAAAGCCCTGGGTATCCATACCTTGTTTATTTCCAATGCCGC
Organism: Chitinophaga polysaccharea; assembly: GCF_902150045.1. GTDB lineage: Bacteria > Bacteroidota > Bacteroidia > Chitinophagales > Chitinophagaceae > Chitinophaga > Chitinophaga polysaccharea_A. The sequence continues at coordinate 925,059 of NZ_CABFVU010000001.1, read as the reverse complement.
CGGGGGAATGAATCCATCCTTCCAGGTAGGCGATCTGATGATCATCAGGGATCATATCAACCTGCAGCCGGAGCATCCGCTGCGCGGTAAGAACGAGGACTCACTGGGCCCCCGTTTCCCCGACATGAGTGAGCCCTATGCCAAAACACTGATCGAGGCAGCAGGTAAAATTGCTGCAGCCAACAATATATCTTTGCATAGCGGCGTATACGTAGGGGTTCAGGGGCCCACCTTTGAAACCCGGGCAGAGTACAAATACATGCACATCATCGGTGGCGACGCTGTAGGAATGAGCACCGTACCTGAAGTAATTGTAGCGGCACATGCCGGTTTGAAAGTATTTGCCATGAGTGTGATCACCGATATCGGTATCCGTGAAGAAGAAAATGTGATCACCCATGAAGAAGTACTGGCAGCTGCGAAAGCGGCAGAACCCAAGCTTACGCTGATATTTAGTGAATTAATCCGGCAACTATAAACGCTTTTGTTACTTTCGGATGAGGCAAATTTTCATTTCCATAGCCCTGCTGTTCTTGTGCGGGAATCAATTAATGGCCCAGTTCAACTCTGGACGCTTCGGTAACATGGGCGGCGGTGGCGGCGGTACCAGCAAAATGCAGCGGGATACCTCAAAACATGAGCATGAACCGGATACGCTGACATTAACCTACCGCATCCTCGGTGAGCCCACCGATTATAAGCTCGACTCGTCCATATCGGATTTTCAGACCAATTACCTGAGGGTGCCCTCTTCATACACCACACTTGGGAATACCGGTGGCGCCGCCTATAACATGATCTTTACACCACGCATGAAACCCGGGTTTGATGCAGGTTTTCATGCTTATGACGTATATTCCAACACGCATAAGGATGCCCGTTTCTATTATACCACACGCCCCTACACAGAGCTGCAGTACCTGGTAGGCAGCAAACAGGAACAGGTAATAGGGCTTTCCCATACGCAGAACAGGACGGAGCGCTTCAACTTTGCTTTCGACTACCGCAAAATCAATGCGCCGGGATACTATCGTTCGCAAAACACCAATCATGATATTTACCGCTTTACCGCCCGGTACCAGAGCAAAAACAAACGCGCCAATACCTACTTGAGCTTCTATTATAATAAGATCAACGGTGGAGAGAACGGGGGGATCCAGAGCGATACGTTCATGACCAACAATACTTTCAAGCAACGGAAAACCATCCCGGTAAACCTCGGTAACAGTGCTTCTACAACGTATGCCTTTTTCGGGGGCTCCATCCCGGTGAAATCCAATTACCGGGAAACCGGATTCCTGATCCAGCAGCAGTACGATTGGGGCCGGGGCGATAGTATCCATGTGAACGATACCACCGATTATTATAAGTACGACCCGATATTCCGTGTGCAGTACACCTTCAATTACCAGAACAATAACTATGAGTTCCTCGACTCCAGCCCGGATACCGCTTTCTATTCCAGCCACTATAATTTTTTACCCGGCGATACGGTAGCCTCCAAACACCAGTGGAAAATGATTTCCAACGACCTGTCGCTCATCCAGTTCCCGGTGCTTGGCAACCTGGGGCACTTCATTAATATAGGAGCGAGGTTTGAAAGTCTTACCGGCACCTTCCTGGATGCGGATATCAATTTCAGCAACCTGGCAGTACATGGCGAATACCGTAATAAAACCCGTAACCAGAAATGGGATTTTTCTGCAAGAGGTGAGTTTTATGTAGCAGGACAGAATATCGGGGATTATGGATTTTATGGGATGTTAAAAAGACATATCAACGATTTCCTGGGAGATGTACGCTTGTCGGTGAGCAACGTAAATAAGGAACCATCTTACGTTTTCAAGTATTTCGCCAGCACCAATGATGCCTGGTACAATACCAGCCTGTCCAAGGAAAATATTACCCAGCTGCAGTTTGCCACTGAGAATAAAAAGCTGGATTATACCCTGGCAGCCAATTATTTCCTGTTTACCAATTACACCTATTTCAGGGATTTTTATCACAGCGATCAGTATAACTCCCTGTTTAACCTGTTACAGATCACCTTTAGCAAGAAGTTCAGCATAAAACCGTTTTCCTGGTACCTGGATATCGCTTTCCAGCAGCTGCATGGCAACGGGCCGCTCAATGTACCTGCTTTCTGGACACGTAACCGGTTTGCCTTTGAGAAAAGATTGTATACGAACCTGAACCTGATGACGGGCATCGAGCTGCGCTATAACACCGGTTATTATGCAGATGATTATTCTCCGCTCACCGGTCAGTTTATTTACCAGAATAGAGCGAAGATCAGCAATCCGCTCCCCGATATTGCCGCATTTGCCAATTTCCGTATCAAATCCTTCTCTGCCTATGTACGCGCAGAAAACCTGAATACTTTTATTGGCAACAACAATTATGCAGGGCCGCTATACCCATATAATAACTTCGCCTTCAGGGTAGGGCTCAGATGGTGGTTTATTAATTAACTTTTGTATCTGACTATATGATGACCGGTATGGTGGCAACACGATACCGGTCATTTTTTTTATGTATCTTTGTAATTCATCATGAAGCAATTTTTTGCCATATTATTTGCCACACTGTATATTACGCTCACCAGCGGGTTTGCAGTAAACGTGCACTACTGCATGGGCAAGCTGGCGTCCATTGACCTGCAGGAAGCTCCGGCCGATCACTGCGGTAAATGCGGAAAGCCGGTAAAGGGCATGGACTGTTGTAAAGATGAGTTTAAGTTCTGTAAGGTTACCGAAACGCACCAGGCCGCAAAAGCCTTGCAATCCGATTTTGGTCCTTCCACAAACATGCAGCAGCCGGTAAGGATCTTACCTGCTTCCGTTTTGCCGGTGCAGGAAATGCTTAATGTCAGTCGTCCCCACGATCCGCCGGACATCCCGTTCGCACCTATTTTCCTCCGGAACTGCGCTTTCCTGGTCTGATACAGTTTTTAATGTAATGTTGGCTGCTGTCATACAGCATCCTTATTGCCTTAACTGTTATTATTCTTTTATTCAATTTTATTCATCAGACCATGAAAATAGTATCCATTATATTGCTCGCGCTGGGCTTATCTTTCGGCGCAAATGCTCAATTTAAGAAAGCCAGTGTTCACGCTACAGGCCTTACCTGCGCTATGTGCTCAAAAGCTACTTACGAGGCGCTGGAATCACTGCCTTTTGTTGATAAAATAGATACGGACCTTGATAATACCACCTTTGTGCTGATCTTTAAACCCGGGGTACCGGTAAGCATCGATGCCATAAAAAATAAAGTGGAAGATGCCGGGTTTTCTGTAGGTAAACTGGTAATGACTGCCAGCTTTGACGGGGTAAGCGTACAGAACGACGCACATGTGCCGTTTGCCGGCAGCACCCTGCACTTTATGGATGTGAAGAACCAGGTATTGTCGGGTGACAAAGATCTTACGGTGATCGACAAGGACTTTGTTTCTGCCAAACAATTTAAAAAATTCAGTACCGAAACCACTATGGCCTGTTATAAAACAGGTATGATGGGCGACTGCTGCAAATCTGACGGAGCTTCTGCTTCCAAAAGAATTTATCACGTCACCATTTAACAACTGGCCGGTATATGAAAAGATTTTTAATAACAGCCCTGGTCATCATGGCCGGCTATAGTATGGCCGTTGCCCAGGAATTATATGTGAATACAGAGCCAGCGAGCAACATGCCCGCCAACTCACTGGGCATCCGGCTTTCCAATAAGTTTTTTGACATGAAGCATTCCGGTGACAATGGGATGCGTTTTGAGCCGGAAGTGATGTGGGGCGTAAATAAAAAGCTCATGTTACATGTGCTTGGATATGCCTCCAACATGATGCAGCCATCTGTAAAACTGGAGGGCGGCGGCGTGTATGCCAAATACCGCTTCCTGTCGCTGGATCAGCAGCATGCGCATTTCCGTATGGCAGCCTATGTACGTGGCTCCGTGATCAATAACCCGTATTACCCGGAGATGCCGGATGGAACTCATGCCATGCGCCCGTACAACAATAAGGAATTGGACCTGGAAGGTGCTACCTCAGGCGTAAACGGAGGGATCATTGCCACACAACTGTTGCATAAACTGGCATTATCCACAACGTTGGGGTATTCCCGTTATATGAACAATGTGAAGGACAATATCCCGGACGAATTTTCCAGGAATGCGGTGAATTATAGTTTGTCGGCCGGCTACCTGGTGTTGCCCGTAAAGTATAAAAGCTTTCAGCAAACCAATTTAAACCTGTACGTGGAGCTGTTGGGTAAAACCAATACAGACGCAGCAGGCAAAGGCTCCTACCTGGATATTGCCCCGGCAGTGCAGTTTATTTTTAACAGCACTACAAGACTGGACCTGTCTTACCGCACCCAGCTAACCGGAAGCATGCCGAGGAATTCCTCCAACTCTTTTTTGATCAGGGTGGAGCATAACATTTTTAATATTAAAAAGTAACCGATGTCTACAACAGATCTGTTTATAAAGAATATGGTTTGTCCGCGTTGCATCAAAGTGGTTACTAATACTATTGCCGCGCAGCAACTGAGCGTTAAGGAAATACAGCTGGGTAAAGCAGTAGTAAACGGAACCGTTTCGGAGCAACAGTTACAGCAGCTATCAGCAGCACTTCAGCAGGAGGGATTTTTATTGATAGATGATAAAAAACAACAGCTGATCGCAGGCATAAAAAGTATTATTGTACAGGCAGTGCATCATTCAGAGCTGGATGAAATGAAGGAAAACTTTTCCACCTTACTGGCAGGGAAGTTGCAGAAAGACTATCATTATCTCAGTAATCTTTTTTCTGAAACTGAAGGTACTACCATTGAACAATATATTATTCAGCAGAAAATAGAGCGGGTGAAAGAATTACTGGTATATAACGAATTAAGCTTAAGTGAAATCAGTTACAAGCTGGGATACAGCAGTGTAGCACATCTATCGGCGCAATTCAAAAAAGTAACAGGTCTTACACCCAGTAAGTTTAAACAATTGAAGGCCCCTGAGCGTATACCAATAGACAAGATCTGAATATGCCGGGTAAAGAAATAAAAGTTAGTTGTTTTAGTTTTAGTTTAAAGAGAAGCTGCTGCACACCGTGGCTTCTCTTTTTAAAAAATCCGGACATGAAAAAAGTAGTTGCAGGTATATTAAAGTTTCTCCAGTCACTTTTTGTGAAGAAAGACTGCTGCAGGTAGGGAATAGGTGTAACCGCAGAGAAGTCCCAGGTTTCATCGCACAAAAATTTTCAGCACAGTATTTGTAAATTCCTATCTTTACCATAGCGATTTACTGCAGATGAAGAACAAAATTTTTATTATCAGTTTGTTATGCGGATCTGGAGTGTGCTTGTTGTTAGCCTGCGTCAATAAAAAAAAGCATACCGCCCCAAAACAAAAACAGATTGTAGCAAACATCAGACAGTTGGACGAAGTGATCACCGAGAGTATCACTGAGCGATTGTCGGCCCTGAAAGATAACGAAGGCGAACTGGAAGACAGTTTGCAATCCTTCCGACCTTCAGCAATACAGGAATTTTATGGCGCTGATAAACCGGCAAGCCAATGGTCAAAGAACGGGATTACCAATCCTGCTGCGGACTCCATGTTGTATATGATCCAGCATGCGGAAGACGTGGGACTGCTGCCGGGGCAATATCATGAGCCTGCGCTGACTGCTGCATGGGAACAGATCAGCAGCGATGCCACTGCAAAAAAAGATGCAGCCCTGTGGGCAAAAGTAGACGTACTGATGACGGACGCTTTCATGAAAATGGCATCGGACCTGCGTTATGGCGTTGCGCCGCGTGATAGCATTACTCTCAGAAAGGATTCAGCATTTACGGATGAACAACTCATTACACAGTTGAGGCAGGCGCTTGAAGAGAAGAATGTAACAGGTATCCTTCATTCACATGAACCCACCCATGAGGGATATCTTGCCTTGAAGGAAGGGATCCGGACATTCAAAGCCAAATATGCGGACTATCACTGGGATACATTACCACTTAATTATACAGATACGCTTGGCTTCCGTCAGCTGGTGTTCAACCGCCTGGTGCAGAGCGGACATCTTGATACCACCGGCCGTGAGCTGGATTCAGCGTTGCTGAAAACGGGTGTAAAAGCATTTCAGAAAGAGTTCAATATCTATCCGGATGGGGTGGCCGGAAAAAGAACGGTGATGGCCATGAACCGCTCTGCGCACGACTGGATCATGCAGGCGGCAGTAAACCTTGATCGCTGGCGCAAACTGCCAGACACATTGCCTTCCAGGTATATCCTTGTGAACCTGCCGGGCTATAACCTGAAAGTGGTGGATAGCGGGGAAGTGGTGCTGGAATCCCGTGTAATTGTAGGCACGCCGCGCACGCGTACACCGCTGCTCAATTCCTATATGACCAATTTTATGATGTTCCCTTACTGGCGCGTTCCTTACAGTATTGTATTTAAGGAAATGCTGCCGGCTATAAAGAAGGATATCGGTTATCTCGCTAAGAAGAACCTGGAAGTAATTGATAGGAATGGTAATGCAGTGGATCCTTATACCATCGACTGGTCAAAGCTCGGTAAAGGGCATTTTCCTTATGTGCTCCGGCAAATGGATGGAATTGACAATTCATTGGGCGTGATGAAATTCAACTTCAGGAACAAGTATAGCGTATACCTGCATGATACCAACAACCGCGGGCTGTTTAGGAACGCTATGCGTGCTATGAGTCATGGTTGTGTGCGGGTGCAGCAATGGGATAGCCTGGCGCAGTACCTGGTGCGTGCTGATAGCCTGAGACATAGTGGCGATAGTATCCGGGTATGGCTGGCACGGGAAGAAAAAAGACAGATAGATCTCCCTAAACATATTCCCATCTATCTCCGGTACTTTACTGCAGAGGGAAAGAACGGAGAGCTGGTTTTCTATGATGATATTTATGGAGAAGATAAAATATTAAGAAAGAAGATGAAGCTATAAAGTCTTCACCTGGTTAAAATAAAAAAGCAGCGGAATGATATTCATCCCGCTGCTTTTTTTATTATTGGTAAATTAAGCCAGTTTCGCTTTCAGTGCGGTATCCAGCGCTTCCAGGAACTCTTCGGTATACAGGTAGTGTTTACCATGTTCTACTTTATTTCCATGGATACAAACAGCCAGGTCCTTTGTCATTTTACCACTTTCCACAGTTTCGATACAAACCTGTTCCAGCGCCTGGCAGAAGTTGATAAGTTGCTGGTTGTTATCCAGTTTACCACGGAACTCCAGGCCGCGAGTCCATGCGAAGATGGAAGCGATGGGGTTGGTGGAAGTTGGTTTACCAGCCTGGTGATCGCGGTAGTGACGGGTTACAGTACCGTGAGCGGCTTCTGCTTCCATTGTTTTACCATCAGGAGTGATGAGGGTGGAAGTCATCAGGCCGAGAGAGCCAAAGCCCTGTGCAACGGTGTCAGACTGTACGTCGCCGTCATAGTTTTTACAGGCCCATACAAAATTACCGTGCCATTTCAGCGCACTGGCCACCATGTCATCGATCAGGCGATGCTCATAGGTTAAGCCGTTGGCCTGGAATTCAGCTTTAAATTCCTGTTGATAGATTTCTTCGAAGATATCTTTGAAACGGCCATCATATTTTTTGAGGATGGTGTTCTTGGTGCTCAGGTATAAAGGCCATTTTTTCATCAGTGCCTGGTTGAAACATGCACGGGCAAAGCCTTTGATGGATTCGTCGGTATTGTACATAGCCAGTGCAACACCATCGCCTTTGAAGTTGTATACTTCATGTTCAATCACTTCACCGTTTTCGCCTTCAAACTTAATGGTCAGTTTACCCTTTCCTTTTGTAACGAAATCGGTAGCGCGGTACTGGTCGCCAAAAGCATGACGGCCAATGCAGATCGGCGCAGTCCAGTTTGGCACCAGGCGTGGAACATTCTTTGTTACAATTGGCTCACGGAATACGGTACCATCCAGGATATTACGGATAGTTCCGTTGGGTGATTTCCACATCTGCTTCAGGTTAAATTCCTTTACACGCTCTTCATCCGGTGTAATGGTAGCGCATTTGATACCTACGCCTACTTCCCTGATAGCGTTGGCTGCATCAATGGTTACCTGGTCGTTGGTAGCATCGCGGTGCTCCATGCCCAGATCAAAATATTTGATCTCAACATCCAGGTATGGAAGTATCAGTTTATCCTTGATGAATTTCCAGATGATTCGTGTCATTTCATCACCATCCAGTTCAACTACCGGATTAGCAACTTTAATTTTTTCTGCCATTTCGGGTTTTTTAAAATTAGATTAAAAGCATTTCACAACAATTATTCAAGCGAGTCCCAATTGGGATAATCACGAAAAATACGAATAGCTGTGAAAAAAACAAAATTTCGCGGAAATTGTCTTGGAACACTGATTACGCTGATTATACTGATTTGTTTGATTTTATTTTTTTGAATTAAACAGGCTGGGGAGATGGACGCGGATTTTGTCTTTTCCAGGATTATGATGATTTCGGGGATATTTTAATAAATAATTAAAATGGGTCGGGGAGATAAAAGTGGGTTTATCCACTTCTATCTCCCCGAATTATATAAAAATTTATCAGCTTAATCAGCGTAATCCTGAGTCAGACAAACTCCGCTTAGTGCTGCATTTGCTTGATCACTTCATCCGCAAATTCGCTGGTTTTTACCAGGGTGGCGTCATCCATCAGGTTGTAGAAGTCGATGGTAACGCGTTTGCGCATAATGGCGGTGCTGAGGCCGTGAACAATGATCTCAGCGGCTTCTTTCCAACCCATGTATTCCAGCATCATTACGCCGCTCAGGATCACTGAAGACGGGTTCATGGTGTTGGTATTGGCAAAGCGTGGCGCAGTGCCGTGAGTGGCTTCAAATACGGCATAGCCGGTGAGGTAGTTGATGTTGGCGCCCGGAGCAATACCAATACCGCCTACGGCGGCCGCTAATGCGTCGGAGATATAGTCGCCGTTAAGGTTCAGAGTGGCTACCACAGAGTAATCCTGCGGCGCCAGCAGGATCTGTTGCAGGAAGTTATCGGCAATTACATCCTTGATCAGCAGCTTTCCTTTTGCGGTGGCCACTTTCAACTCTTTATTGGCTTCTTCCTCACCCAGTTCTTTCTTTGTTTTTTCCCAGTGTTCCCAGGTATATACTTTATCGCCGAATTCTCTTTCTGCCAGTGCGTAACCCCAGTTTTTGAAACCGCCTTCGGTGAATTTCATGATATTGCCTTTATGCACCAGGGTAAGCGACGGGCGCTTATGTTCCAGCGCATAAATAATAGCGGCACGTACCAGTCGTTCTGTACCTTCAATGGATACCGGTTTAATACCCAGGGAAGAGGTTTCTGGGAACCTGATCTTCTTAACGCCCATTTCATTTTGCAGGAAATCGAGCAGTTTTTTTGCTTCAGGTGTACCCGTCATATATTCAATGCCGGCATAGATGTCTTCGGTATTTTCGCGGAAAATCACCATGTCCACTTTTTCCGGGTGCTTTACCGGAGACGGCACTTTGTTGAACCAGCGTACAGGCCTTACACAGGCGTAGAGGTCCAGTTCCTGGCGCATAGCAACGTTCAGGGAGCGGATACCGCCGCCAACGGGAGTTGACAGGGGGCCTTTGATAGATACCAGGTATTCTTTCAGTGCATCCAGTGTAGCCTTTGGCAGCCATTCGCCTGTTTGCTGGAAGGCTTTCTCACCTGCCAGTACTTCTTTCCATTCAATTTTCCTGTCACCGCCATAAGCTTTCTCTACAGCTGCGTCGAATACGCGTACACTGGCTCTCCAGATGTCCGGGCCTATTCCGTCGCCTTCTATAAATGGGATGATGGGTTGTGCAGGGACCTGTAACAGGCCATTGTTCATCGTTATTTTTTCTGCCGGCATAAAACGGTTTCTTTATGCGTTACGTAATTGTTGTAATCGCGTGCAAAGGTAAGGCTTTTCAGTTTACGCAATGGGAAGATTTGCTCTTTATTCTGCAAATTTAACACCTGCATATAACTTTTTGCTTATGTTAGGATTAATGTTATTTTGCTGCTCATTTTTTTGCAGCAACAAAATTTCAGCTACCAGCATGATACCAGTTACGTATCTCGCCCTTGGCGATAGTTATACTATAGGTGAACAGGTTGCCTATTCCGAATGTTTTCCTGTACAGGCCGCCGCTTTGCTGCGGGAACAGGGCATAGCAGTGGAAGCCCCGCAGATCATAGCCACTACAGGCTGGACCACCGGCGAACTGGAAGCCGGTATCACGGCTGCTCATATACATAAAACTTACGATATAGTAACGCTGCTGATCGGCGTAAACAATCAATACCGTGGCCGCCCGGTGGAAGAATATGCAACGGAGTTTACCGCCCTGCTGCAAAAGGCTATTGCCTTTGCAGGTAACAATCCGGCCCATGTGGTAGTGCTGTCTATCCCCGACTGGGGCGTAACGCCCTTTGCGGCAGATCGTAACCGGGAGCAGATCAGCCGGGAAATAGATGCCTACAATGCTGCCAATAAAACTATCGCGGGGGAATGGCTGGTGCCCTACCTGGATATCACGCACTTTACCCGGGAAGCTGTGCAGGACCCGGAACTGGTAGCGGCAGATGGACTGCACCCTTCGGGAAAAGACTATAGCCGCTGGGCAGCAGCATTGCTGCCTTTATTGCTGCAGGCATTGCGCTGAGACGAAAAATTACCCTACTTTCATATCCAAGAAAACCTGAACAAATGGAAAGCCATATTGTAAAAATCCTGGCTGTAGCCCCTGTAACACACAATGTCCGCCAGTTTACCGTGGAAAAGCCCGCCGGATACACCTTTGTGCCCGGCCAGGCCACAGAAGTATCTATCAATAAACCCGGATGGGAAGAAGAAAGACGCCCTTTTACCTTTACAAGCCTTACCTCGTGGGATCAACTGGAATTCACCATTAAGATTTACGATGATCATAACAGCGTTACCCATGAACTGGGGCTGCTGAAAGCCGGAGATGAACTTATCCTGCACGATGTATGGGGTACCATTCATTATAATGGGGAAGGCGTATTCATTGCCGGGGGAGCGGGCGTTACCCCCTTTATTGCCATCCTGCGCGATCTGCAGCAGAAGGGCCAGCTGGGCAACAACCAGTTGATCTGTTCCAATAAAACCCTGGCAGATATTATCCTGAAAGATGAGTTTGAAGCCATGCTGGGCCCCCGCTTTATTAATACCCTCACTGAGCAGGAGGTACCCGGCTACGATCATCATACCATCGATGAAAGTTACCTGAAAGAGAAGATCCGGAACTTTAACCAGCATTTCTATATCTGTGGCCCCGATCCTATGGTGCAGCAGCTGAAAGCCATCCTGGTAAAACTGGCCGGAAACGATGCCCTGGTAACGGTGGAAATATAACCCGTCATTTTCACCGGCTATTTCCTGCTTTTTACCGGTTAGGGTGCTTTATTAGCCTAAACCCTGTTTCCAATAACAAGGGGCCGTTCTACATTTGTATCATAAACAATAAAACAAATGAGAAACGAAGATATCGAAGCATCAAGAAGAAAAGGCCGTTTTGTAGGCGGTGCAGTTCTTATCATCGTTGGTGCCTGCCTGTTATTACAACGCCTGGATCTGAACCTGCCCCACTGGCTGTTTTCCTGGCAAATGATCCTGATAGCGGTCGGTATCGTTATTGGTGCAAAACATAATTTCAGGTTGGGAGGATGGATCGGGATGGTTTTGCTGGGCGGAATCTTCCTGGCAAACGAAATATTGCATCTGCCTTATGCCACCGCCAAGTTTATATGGCCGGTAGCATTGATCCTGGTGGGAATTATGCTGATCTTTAAAAGGAATTATCCCGGGAAAGATTGGGCAGCCCGGAAAAAGAGCTTCGGCGCAAGCCAGGAGTTTGCAACCGGTGAAGATGTGCTGGAAGCCACCGCCATTTTTGGCAGCGTGAATAAGGTGATCATGTCCAGGGACTTTAAGGGAGGCGACGTAACCGCTATTTTCGGAGGCGCTGTACTCAACTTCATGAAGGCAGATATCAATGGTGCCGCTGTAATAGACATATCAGCCGTTTTTGGTGGTTGTGAAATTGTTGTGCCGGCCAACTGGAAGATACAGGTGGATATCACTACCATCCTGGGTGGCGTGGAAGATAAACGCCACACGGATCTGATAACCAACGGCCCCGCTGAAAAGCTGCTGATCCTGAAAGGCGCCTGTGTATTCGGTGGCGTGGAAATAAGAAGTTACTGATCATAAAATATCCATATCTCAACCTTTATTCTATCTTCTCCAACTTTTAAATTTAATTTTATGCATTGGTTTGTTGCGAAAGTTGTATACCAGATCATCTGTGGCGAAGGCAATCATACCCCGCAGTTTGATGAACAATTAAGATTAATCAGCGCTGTTACCAAGAAAGACGCCTGCGATAAAGCCCGCGAAATTGGTATGCAGGAACAATATGCTTTTAAGAATCAACAACAGGAACTGGTACAGTGGAAGTTCATCAATGTACCGGAAGTATATACCCTGGACCAGCTGACAGATGGCATGGAACTGTACTCCCGCATCGAAGAACCGGGAGATCCTAATTCCTACATCGCCTGGCTGCAGATGAAATCTGCCCAGTTACAGGGCCAGCAGTACATTGAGCTTAACGTATAACAAGAAAAAACGGCTTCTTTGTTTAAACAATTGATGAAAGGCAATTCCTGGTGGGCTTTCCTCACTTCCTTCGCTATATGGATGTTCTTATATAGCGGGCTGTTGTGGTACTGGTACGACCTCCCCATCTGGGAATCCGCTACAGACAGCGCAATACACGTGATACTACTGGGAGCCGCCGGTATTATAATCAGCCATAACGTGGCTTATTACCGCCCGGCAGACGGCACCATGAAGTTTGGCTACGTGGCCATCGTGAGCTTTTCCCTGTCTGTACTGTGGGTATGCCTGAGCCGCTGGCTCCTCGTCTCCGCCTTTCCCGACAACGCACGGTATATCAATTGGCTGAATAATGCTATTCCCATCCATGCCTTTGTTGGATGGATGCTGATTGCTGGTATCGGCTTCAGAAGCCAGATGTTGTACGATGTGGAAGAACAACAGGAATCCCGCGACCGTAAAGAAGCTACAGAGAAAATAGTAAGAGAAGCAGAGCTCTTTAAACTGCGGCAGCAACTGCAGCCGCATTTCCTGTTTAACAGCCTCAACTCTATTAACGCACTGATCATGCTGCGGCCCAAAGAAGCCCGCCAAATGGTATTGAAGCTTTCTGATTTTCTGAGAGGATCCCTGAAGCGGGAAGATGACCAATGGATCACACTTGCCGAGGAACTGAACTACCTGCAGCTCTACCTGGATATAGAGAAGGTGCGGTTCGGTCATCGGTTAACCACCAACATTACTTCCTATGAGGAGACAGATAACATGCTGCTGCCACCCATGCTGCTGCAGCCTGTAGTAGAGAACGCCATTAAATTCGGACTATACGATACCACTGGTGATATCACCATCAGCATAAAAACATGGTCGCAGGATAATATGTTGTACATCGCGGTACAAAACCCGTTCGACAACGAACTGCAGCAACCAAACAAAGGAACAGGCTTTGGTTTGTCGTCTATACAACGCAGGCTCTACCTGCTGTTTGCACGACAAGACCTGCTGGAAACCTCCGCTGTTGAAAATATATTTACTACCACTATTAAAGTACCACAGTCGCATGATAAAAGCAGTATTAATTGATGATGAGCCATTGGCCAGGGAAGTGGTAAAGGAATACCTGTTAAACTTCCCCCAGATAGAAGTAGTACAGGAATGTAATGATGGATTTGAAGGGTTAAAGGCTATACAACAACATCAGCCGGATATTATTTTCCTGGACATTCAAATGCCCAAGATCACCGGTTTTGAAATGCTGGAACTCGTGGAAAATATGCCTGCAGTGATCTTTACAACCGCCTTTGAAGAACATGCTATCAGGGCTTTTGAAGTACATGCGGTCGATTACCTGCTGAAACCTTTTTCCAGCGACCGCTTTGATAAAGCGGTGCAGAAATGGCTGGATCATTTTCAAACAGCTACCGCCGGCAATAATACGGAAGCACTGCTGGAAACCGCGGCAGCAACACCTTTGCAAAGCAATCGTGTGGTAATAAAGATCAACGGGAAAATCAAGATCATCCCGGTACAGGATATCCATTACCTGGAAGCAGCAGATGACTACGTGAAAATAGTAACGCAGGAAGGTAGCTTCCTGAAGAATAAAACAATGTCGTTTTTTGAGAAGATGCTGGACCCGCAACAGTTCACACGGGTGCACCGCTCCTATATCCTCAATGTAAACCAGGTAACCCGTATAGACCCTTATGAAAAGGAAAACCACCTGGCCATCCTGCGCAGCGGTGCAAGGGTACTGGTAAGCAAAACCGGTTACCCGCGGCTGAAGGCGGCGCTGGGATTGTAGCGGAGCTTGTCTGACTCAGGATTATGATGATTTTGCTGATTTCCCTGATTTTATTTTATAAAATATTAGGAGAGATGAGAACGGATATATCCGCTTTCATCTCTCCTAATAATAATTGCAAGTATCTAAAAAATAAAAATCAGCAACATCATCATAATCCTGAGTCAGACAAGCTCCGCGGCGATCAACGCGCGAAAAGTTTTGCCAGTTTTTCTTTGGGGAGGATCTTTTGCACCTGCACCCCCCTGGCCACCACACGGCCATTGCAAACGGCTTCATAGTTACAGGTAATTTCGTGATGATGTATCTGTGTAATAACGGCTGTAAAATCCACCCGGCTGCCGGCTACGGCAGGGGAGAGGTGATCCACGGTAAGCCGGGTGCCAATGCCTTCTTCATGCGCCTCCTTCATTTCCAGTACAAACAACCGGCAACACCATTCTGCATCCCGCGCCAGTGCAAAGGTGGCATATACGGGATGAACACTGCCACTGTCGAAGGTGGCACAGTCTTCCTGCCGCACTGTGCGACTGAAATACCTGGTATCTCCCGGCTTGAAAATGGAAAGCATATATTTATCGTTTACCCGTTATAGTTAGTATGTTTATTGCACCACCAACACGGGGATCTTTACCTGGTGTCTTACCTGGTTAGCGGTTTCCCCATACAGCCAGTCTTTGAAACCCCGGTGCCCGTGCCCTCCCAGTACAAGGAAGTCGGCCTTTTCCTGGCGTACAATGCGGGCAATTTCACGGGCCCGCCTGCGGAAGCCAAGCACGCCTTTGGCCTTGATATTGCGGCTTTTCAGCAGGGCAATATAAGTATCCAGCTGTTCCTGGTCGCGGCGTGTTTCCAGGTCGTCCGATTCTTTCCCGAAGTATTTGGCGGAGGCGCTTTCCACGATGTGAATAAGGATATACTGCGTGTGTTCATTACCGTGAGCAATGGCGTTGGTCACTATGTCCTTATCGCGTTGCGAAAAATCCAGGGCCATTGCGATGCACTGATAAGAGGGCTTTTCCATTTCTCCCAGCGATACCTGCGTGGTATGGATACCGGCAGCTGCATCTTCGCGGTAGCGGCGCCGCAGGGGATATACAATGGTGATGAGGAGCAGCACCACGAAACCGATGCAGCCGGCCATAATCAGTCCATCTACAAATATATTCCCGGTACCAGACATATACTCAAAGGCTTCTGACAATACCATCCGCATGTTAAGGTACACCAATAAACTGGTGACCAGCCAGCTGAAGATTTTAGTGACAGGCTTAATGGCGAATGCGCCCATTGTCTTTTTATCGCTTACAAAATGGATGAGTGGGATAATGGCAAAGCCGAGCTGCAAACTGAGCAGCACCTGGCTGAACACCAGGAGTGCTCCTACTTCTTCATCGCCGGCAATGAGTATTACCAGCAGGGCGGGGATGATGGCCAGCAGCCGGGTGAGGAGCCTGCGCAGCCAGGGGTTGATACGCAGGCGCAGGTAGCCTTCCATTACAATCTGCCCGGCCAGTGTACCGGTTACCGTGGAGCTTTGTCCTGCCGCGATCAATGCTACTGCAAACAGGACCGGCGCCAGCTTGCTTCCCAGCAACTGATCCAGCAGCCGGTGCGCATCCTGTATTTCCGCCACATCTGTTCTGCCGCTTTTGAAAAATACGGTGGCCGCTAGTATCAAAATGGCGGCATTTACCAGGAAGGCGAGGTTCAGCGCAATAGTGCTGTCAATGAAATTTATTTTAATAGCCTGCCTGATACCTGTATCATCCCGTTTTATTTTCCGTGTTTGCACCAGGGCAGAGTGGAGATACAGGTTGTGCGGCATCACGGTGGCGCCTATAATACCAATAGCGATATACAGGGCGGTGTTGTCGGGGATGGAAGGAATAAAGCCTTTCACTACCTCGTTCATCTGCGGTTTTACCAGGATCAGTTCCACGAGGAAAGAGGCGCCTACAATGGCAACAAGACTGATAATAAATCCTTCCATCTTACGGATGCCGTAGCGCTGCAGAATGAGCAGCAGGAAGGTATCCAGTACGGTGAGGCTCACGCCCCATACCAGCGGCAGCCCTGTCAGCAGCTGGATACCGATGGCCATTCCCAGCACTTCCGCAAGGTCGGTAGCTGCTATGGCTATTTCTGCCAGTATGTACAGGATGAAATTTACCAGGGGTGGATAGGTTTCCCGGTTTGCCTGTGCCAGGTCACGCCCGCGCACAATGCCCAGCCGGGCGCTCAAACTTTGGAGCAGCAGGGCCATGAGATTACTCATGAGCAATACCCACAATAATTTATAGCCGTACTGGCTGCCACCTGCCAGGTCTGTGGCCCAGTTGCCGGGGTCCATATAACCTACGCTCACCAGGTAGGCGGGGCCAAAGAAAGCGAAAATCTTTTTCCACCTGGATTTTCCGTTTGTTTCTACACTCTGATGTACCTCACTTAACGATGCTGATGAATGTGTATGCTCGATGCTCATAGTATATGCTGATGATTATAGAGGTCTGACCATAATATTTTTCGCCACCTGTTCGCTGATGGTGATGGGAGATTGCCCTTTTACTTTTATTTCTATAGAATTATCGTATTCGTAATGCGCTATGATTTCCAGCTGGGTGCCAAGCTTTATCCCTTTGGCGTTGAGAAAGGCCAGCAGGGCGGTAGACTGGTCCGTTACGGCGGTTACCACCAGCCGTTTGGCATTGGCCTGATCCAGCGAGGTTTGAGGGCGGGGTTTGACCAGTTTCCCGTTGGCATCCGGGATAGGGTCGCCATGAGGGTCTATTACCGGGTTACCCAGGAATTCGCTGAGCCGGTTGGTAAGCTTTTCGCTGCGCACATGCTCCAGCTCCTCTGCCAGTTCATGCACTTCTTCCCAGCTGAACAATAGTTTATCCACCAGGAAGCACTCCCACAGGCGATGGCGGCGCACAATCTGCAGGGCGGCCTTCCTGCCGTCGGCGGAGAGCGTAATACCCTTGTATTTCTCGTATTCAATCAGTTTCTTCTCTTTCAGCTTTTTAGCCATGTCAGTAACCGATGCCGGCTTTGTATCCAGCTCATATGCCAGTGCATTAGTGGTAACTACCGCATCGCCCTCCTGCAGTTTATAAATCGACTTTATATGGTTCTCCTCTGCGATCGATAAATTCATGTTATCTAAAATATTATTTAGACAAATCTAAATAATAAATCTGAACATTTATCTATCCGGTATGTTTTTTGATTTTTTAACGCGCACATATAAAAATTATATATAACTTTTCGCTCAGAATTAACTATTGTAATGAAGCGTTTCCTCTTATTATTACTGGCCATCGGTATGCTGGCAGCCTGCAAATCAAAAAAGAAAAAGGGTGATGGCAATGAGCCCATGACATTTGAAGACTTTCAGGCATTGTTTACCCCTGGTACATTGCCCTACAGGCTCACCCCGGACACGCTCCAGCTGAAACAACCGGATTCATTGCGGCTGGATACTGCCGCCATGCGGTTTTTAACAGATACCCTCACGAAAGGTGATTTCTCCAGAAGTGAGCCGGTGAAATATTTTCCGTTACAGCGGATCCCCGGCAATACGGTGAATTATATGACAGTGAAGGCTACAGGCAGGTCGCAATCTGTAGGTTATCTCTGCTTCCTGGATAAAAAAGGCAAATATCTCAACAGGATACGTGTAGCCGGCACAGGTAGTGCGGATGGCACAGTTACCTCCCTGTTAATAGACAGCAAAAATGTAGTAAAGATCAGCAATGAAAAGAAATTGTCGGGTAGCCGCAGCGCATTGAAAGAAGATTTTTATATGGTAAATCCCGATGGAACTGTTACACTGATCATGACTAACTCCAACGGGCCTACGAATCCGGGACAGATCTTTAACCCGATCGATACCTTACCACGTAAACATAAGTTTTCCGGCGACTATACTTCCGGCGATATGAATATTGTATCCATCCGCGATGGGGATGATACCAAATCATTTCAGTTCTTTATCACCTTCTCAAAAGACAACGGTAATTGCAAAGGAGAACTGAGCGGAAGAGGGCATTATATTGGCGGTAACAGGGGAGAGTACAAAGACAAAGAATCATCCTGCGGCATCGCTTTCCAGTTTACCGGCAATCGCGTCAGCATCCGTGAAATAGGTGGTTGCGGCGCTTATCGGGGTATCAAATGCTTTTTCGAAGGCGGCTTCACGAAGAAGATGGAAAAGAAAAAGAAGAAGTAACGTGAATTTTGTCTGACTCAGGATCATGATGATTTTGCTGATTACCCTGATTTTACTTTTACTATTGATTTTAATAATAATAATTAAGGGAGATGTGAGCTGGTACGTTGCTCATATCTCCCTTGGTCTTTATCAAATTCCAAAAAATAATCAGCAAAATCATCATGATCCTGAGTCAGACAAAATCCACGTTTTTTCAAAAAATATTTGGTGAAATAAAAATAGTTTATACCTTTGCGATCCAATCGAACGAAAGGGACGATAGGTTAGAAACAAAATGGGAGCTTAGCTCAGCTGGTTCAGAGCATCTGCCTTACAAGCAGAGGGTCACTGGTTCGAATCCAGTAGCTCCCACACAAAGTAGTTTGACATATTTCCGAAGATCTTTAAGAGGGAGCTTAGCTCAGCTGGTTCAGAGCATCTGCCTTACAAGCAGAGGGTCACTGGTTCGAATCCAGTAGCTCCCACACAAAATTGTTTGACATATTTTCAGAAGATCTTCAGGGGAGCTTAGCTCAGCTGGTTCAGAGCATCTGCCTTACAAGCAGAGGGTCACTGGTTCGAATCCAGTAGCTCCCACACTACACACAATAAAAAAGGTCCTGCAGAAATGCGGGACCTTTTTGCGTTTAGCCACCGGCTGCCGGTAGTAACCATTATTTTTTGAATATCCGTTTCACTGCTTTACCCAGTTTATTAAGGTTTGCAATCTGCTCCTGGATGGGCGCCAGCGTAAGGTCTTCTGATTGCAGCCCTGCTTCCAGTGAATCAAATTCTCTCTGTTCCGGGTATAAAAGGATCACATTATTGTCTTTGAAATGACGCTCCAGTTTAGCGGGAATACCATCCATATACGCATGATAGGAAAGCGTGCTTTTACGGGCTGTAACCACCACCACCAGGTCGTCGCGGTTGATTTCCCTTGAAAGCACCAGGAAATCCTCAATGGTATCAAACTGCCGGAAATCCAGGTCCACGCTCATCTTTGTCTGCTCCGCAAATGCCGTAGTAATGGTTTGTGTTTTTTCATTACAGAAAACCAGTAACCTGGCGCCTGCCTGTTTAGCGAGCATAAACATTTTTTGCATGTAATGCAGGAAGCCCAGCTCATATTCTGCATTGGGCGGTATTATCAGCGCCATCTTTTTAGTGGTGTTCAGGGGGGAATGGAAGTTACATACATATACCGTTTCCCATACACGCTGTAAAACGTTATCCAGTGTAGTACCAAAAATGTTGCCCAGCCAGCGGTCGGTGGTGCTTGTTTTATCAGTCCAGCCAAGTATCACATCGCTGATCAGCAGTTCCTTTGTAGCACGTGTAATACCATCGGAAACGTTGAGGTCAATACGGGTAACCACCTGTACATCACTTTCCGTGGCGGCGGCATGTATCACAGCCTTTTCCAGCATTTTATTGGTGAGGTGAATCTTTTCTTTTGCTTCTTCATTATCCTGTACTACCGCCAGCGGGTAAATAGGCGTTTGGGCGCTGTGGTCTTTGATCATCACGGCAAAGTCGAGCAGCGCTTCAATACGGTCGGGGTTGGAAACCGGCACCAGTATACGTTCCGGCTGATCGTCCGGTTCCGGTTTGCTTTCTGCTTCCAGGATGGCCAGCCGGCGGCCGGCATTTTCTGTAACAAAAGATCCCACCAGGCAGGTAATAAGAATAAGTATCACGGTACCATTCAGTACATGTTCATCCACAATATGCATATTATACCCGATGAGTATTACTGCGATAGTAGCGGCAGCATGGGCGCTGCTGAGCCCGAAGATCACCTTGCGCTGGTTGGGGCTGTATTTAAAAACCAGCTGCGTGAACATTGCCGCCAGCCATTTGCTGCTAAGCGCCATCAGCGTGAGCGCGCCGGCTATGATCAGTGCTTCGGGGCCTTTCAGTAATACCCGCAGGTCTACCAGCATACCCACACTGATGAGGAAAAAAGGAATGAAAATAGCGTTGCCTACAAATTCGATGCGGTTCATCAGCGGGGAGGTATGCGGGATCAACTGGTTGAGCGCCAGCCCGGCAAGGAATGCACCGATAATACCCTCTACACCAGCCAGTTCTGCCAGGAAGGCGGAGGCAAATACCAGCGCCAGCACAAAAATGAAATGCGAGGTTTTATCGTCTTTTATCTTCTTAAAAAACCAACGGCCAAGCATAGGCATCAGCCAGAGGATAATAGCGGCAAAAATGGCTAGTGAAATGCCCAGCCGTACCCAGAAATAAGTATTGAGATTGCCAGCCTGCGCACCGGTGATCACTGCCAGTATCAGCAGCACCGCTGTATCGGTAATAATAGTGCCGCCCACTGCCACGGTTACGGCTTCATTTTTAGTGATGCCGAGCCGGCTTGCCAGCGGGTAGGCCACCAGCGTATGGGTGGCAAACATGCTGGATACCAGCAGCGTGGCCATGAAGTTAAACTCCAGCACATAGGTACACACCACGTATCCCATTGTAAGGGGAATAAAGAAGGTAAAGGCGCCGAACACCATGCTCCGGTAGCGGTTCTTGCGAAATTCGGTCATATCCAGCTCCAGGCCCGCCAGGAACATAATATACAACAGCCCGGCCTTGGCAAAGAGGTCGATACTGTCTTTCTGAATTATTTTAAAACCATGATCACCGATCAGCATACCTGCAATGATCAACCCTATAATACTGGGTATCCGCAACTTACGTAACAGGATGGGCGCCAGCAGTATTATAAACAATACCAGCGAAAAGATCGGCACCGGATCTTTCAGCGGTAAATTAGTATTCATCAGTAAAACCAGTCCGTTCATCATAACCATTTTTTAAATTCGAAGCATCCTGAAATCCGCAAATCTCTGCTAAATATGGATAAATTAACGAATAATCCATGTAATTTTGCATAAAGCTTTTATTAAAGATGAGCGATCATACAAGTACAAAAGGATTACCGGAGGAAGAGACAGATGTGCTGGTAGCGGAAGATGAGCAGTTTCCGTTCAGCCTGGTAGTCTGGAATGATGAGGTGAATACATTCGATTGGGTCATTTCTTCACTGATGGAGGTTTGCGGGCATACGCACGAGCAGGCCGAACAGTGTGCGCTGATTATTCATTTTAATGGAAAGTATGCTGTTAAACAGGGCGAATATCTCAAGCTTCGCCCCCTTTGTGAAGCCCTGCAGGAGAGAGGACTTAGTGCCACTATTGAAGAAATGGCAGGCAGCTGATTCCTGATATGACTGTTTTTCGTCTTAATAAACAACTGGTTTTTCCACCTGTTCAGCTTTCCGAGCCGGACGGATTACTCGCCGTAGGAGGGGACCTGTCGGTGGAGCGGTTGCTGCTTGCTTACCGTTCCGGTATTTTCCCCTGGTACGATGAACCACCTATTTTGTGGTGGAGCCCTGACCCCCGCTTCGTATTATTCCCCGATGAACTGAAAGTATCCGCCAGCATGAAACAGGTATTACGTAAAAAGCAATTCCGGATCACTTTCAATGAAGACTTTGCAGGTGTGATTGCCCGCTGCAGCAGTATTCCCCGTCCCGGCCAAACCGGCACCTGGATTACGCGGGAAATGCAGGAAGCCTATACACGGCTGCACCAGGCAGGCTATGCCATGTCTGTAGAATGCTGGCAGCATAATGAACTGGTGGGTGGCCTCTATGGCGTTAAAACGGGTCCTTTCTTTTTTGGGGAATCCATGTTTGCTACCGTGAGCAATGCCTCCAAAGCGGCGTTTATCACTTTTGTGCAAACTTATGCACATGAGCTTCAGATGATCGACTGCCAGGTACATACCGACCACCTGGCCTCACTGGGCGCAGGATTTATCACCAGGGAGGAATTTCTGGAGATCATCGGTTTTTCGTAATTTGTCTGTCTTCTGATCAATAACTCCAATTTCCTGGCACTTAAATTTTAACCACGATGAAAAAGTTACTACTGCTGCTGACAATAACCGTTTTTTCAGCAGTTACCGCTTTCCGCCCTGTACCGGGCGTAAAGGAAGACAGATCCCTTCTGCTGGCTCAGCTACAGCAAACAAAGGATCAGCTTCTGAAAGACGTGCAGGGCCTCACGGATGCACAATTGGAGTACAAGCCCTCGGCCGACCGCTGGTCGGTGATCGAATGCGTGGAGCATATTACCCTGATTGAAAAGGCTATCATGGAAGGAGAGCAGAAACTGGTACAGCAGCCAGCCAATCCCCAAAGAAGAAAAGATATTAAAACTACGGACGAACAGATCATTAAAAATGTGGAAGACCGCAGCCATAAAGTAAAAGCGCCTGAGTATGGCGTTCCCAAACACAACTACTCCTCCAATGCGGAAGCGATCAAAGCATTTATAACCCAACGCGATAAGCTCATCGAATATGTAACCAACACCCAGGACGTAATGCGTGATCACATTACCGACCACCCTGCGCTGGGCCCTATCGATGCTTACCAGTTGTTACTGCTGGATGCCGCACACACCAACCGCCATACGCAGCAGCTCGAAGAAGTAAAGGCAGACCCGGGTTTCCCGAAGTAATACGGCCATCCCTGCTGTTTGGCATGGTATAATCATTGCCGGTGCACGGGTATCTGTTTATACTGAAAGCTGAAAGTATGAATCTGAGACCGCGCACCGACATCACCGAATCTGAAAGGGCACAGGGAATGAAGCTGATCATAGGCGACGGGCTGGCGGCTGAAGCCATGATCACGCTTACCGGAGGGGCATTCCTGGTGGCAATGGCACTGTTGATGGGAGCCAATAACCTGCAGATAGGGTTGTTGTCCGGCCTCCCCACTTTCACCAACGTGTTCCAGTTAATATCCATATGGCTGGTGCGCCGTAGTAATAACCGGCGACTGGTAACGGTGCTGTGCTCCCTCCTGGCCAGGATCCCGTTACTGCTTATAGGCGCCATTCCCCTGCTGTTCCCGCAAACGGGCAATATCAATTTCCTGATCTTCTTCCTTTTCTTTTTTTACTTCTTCGGCTCTATCGCCGGGCCCAGCTGGAACGCCTGGATAAAGGACCTCATTCCCGAACAGGTCATGGGGAGTTACTTCGCCAAAAGAAGCAGCTACACACAGGGATTGAATGTGATATTAAGCCTGGTGGCCGCTTTCGGTGTGGATTATATCCGGCGGTATTATCCTGCCTATGAGCTCACTACCTACTACTGTATGTTTATTGCTGCTGGTATTGCTGGTATTGCAGGTGCATTTATACTGGCCGGGGCGGTGGAGCCGCAGTCGTATATGGATAAAGGAAATTTTTTCAGGTTACTGATACGCCCTTTGCACGATAATAATTTTCTCCGCCTGCTGATCTTCAACTCCGCCTGGGTATTTGCATTAAATATAGCCACACCATTTTTTACTGTATTCATGATGCAGGGCATGCAGCTGTCTCTTTCCGTGATTACCATATTGCTGATGGTAAGCCAGCTTACAGGTGTATTTACTTTCCGTATGTGGGGAGTATTTGCAGACAGGTACAGCAATAAGACCATCCTGGCCATCAGTGGCCCCTTATATATTGCCTGTGTGGTAGGATGGTGTTTTGTAGGAATTTATTCAAAGGTGTATGCCAATATAGCATTGCTGGTACTGATCCATATTTTCACCGGTGTTGCCAATGCAGGCATTAATCTTTCGCTAACCAATATCGGCCTCAAACTGGCCCCCGCAAAGGATGCGGTAATATATTTATCTGCGAGGAATATCATCACCGCCGTTTTTTCTGCGCTGGCGCCACTGGTGGGCGGTTACCTGGCGGATTTCTTCGAATCAAGGCATGTACAGATCGATGCTACTTTCTCCGGGCCGCATACCACAAAAGTCCTTCACCTGTTGGCGCTGCATCAATGGAACTTCCTTTTCCTCATTAGCGCCATCCTGTCGCTGGTATCGCTGGAGTTATTACTGCTGGTTCAGGAGAAAGGAGAAGTGGGAAAAAGTATAGTAGTGCGGATTATGCGCAGCAGTATCAAAAGCAGCCTGAAAGATTACTTCCTCATAGGCAACCTGATCTCCTGGCATGATCATTTCCGGGGCTTCCTGCTCCGGAGGAAATCCGGTTAGCGCAGGTTCCAATCGATCAGCTGGTTATGCCATTCCTGGCGGAAAGGAGTGGTTACTTTGATGTAGTTATCCGTATAGCCTTCCATCATACCATCTTTTCCCAGCGATTCAAACAGCACTTTCCTGGTTTGATGCAGGTGCTGTTCATTAAAGAACTGCTGCTTTTTGTGGCTGAGATTGCGCAGCATTTTGTTGCGCTCGTTCCTGGTATGTACAGGCACTACCGGCCTGATATCCAGTGCAGCGGTATTGGGACGTTCCGAGTAGGTGAATACGTGAAGATAGGATACATCCAGTTCATGCAGGAAATCGTATGTTTCGCGGAAATGCGCATCGCTTTCACCGGGGAAACCTACGATCACATCCACGCCAATGGCGCAATGCGGCATAAATTGTTTGATCAGGGCCACTTTTTCTGCATACAGTTCACGGCGGTAGCGGCGGCGCATGAGGCCCAGTATCTCGTTACTGCCGCTTTGCAGCGGAATATGGAAATGAGGCATGAACCTGCGGCTGTTGGCTACAAATTCAATGATCTCATTGGTAAGCAGGTTAGGTTCTATGGAAGAAATACGGTACCGGGAAATGCCCTCTACTTTATCCAGTTCCTGCGCCAGTTCAAAAAAGGTTTCTTCCCTTTTTTTCCCGCCTTCAAAGCCTTTACCAAAATCGCCCAGGTTTACGCCGGTGAGCACAATTTCCTTCACACCGTTGGCAGCCAGGTCCTGCGCGTGTTTTACCACGTTGGCAACACTGTCGCTGCGGCTTTTGCCACGAGCCATTGGAATGGTACAAAAGGCGCAGGTATAGTCACAGCCATCCTGTACTTTCAGAAAGGTGCGGGTGCGGTCGTTCAGCGAATAGGAAGCATGAAAACTATTCACCTCCTCAATATCACAGGAGCAGATCTTCGCGCTGTCTCCCTTGGTGAGCGTTTTGAGGTGTTCGGCGATATTAAATTTCTCTGCCGCGCCCAGTACCAGGTCCACGCCTTCAATAGAAGCAATTTCTTCAGGTTTCAGCTGGGCATAACAGCCGGTGATCACTACCATGCTGCCCGGCGCGCGGCGCTGTATGCGGCGCACCAGCATACGGCACTCCTTATCGGCATTATCTGTTACAGAACAGGTATTGATCACATATACATCTGCTGTTCCTTCAAAATCCGTTTTTACAAACCCATCCTGTTCCAGTAACCTGCTGATTGAAGAGGTTTCTGAAAAGTTCAGCTTACAGCCGAGTGTATGAAATGCTACTGTTTTTACCTGTTCCATAAAGGGAGGCAAAGGTAGGAACTTTTTATGTCATAGTTAGGTAAGGAATTTTTAACTATTTTGCGCGCCGTTCTGTTGCTTTATGAAATCAATGCAAAAATATCTTCCGGTTTTCCTCTTATCCCTGCTGTTGCTGGCCGGCTGGCAGCAGAAATGGTGGAAAAGCACGCCCGCTCCGTCCTCTACCGGCAGCCGCCCCGTTGTGGCCCGTAGTAACTCCGGCAGCCCCGCCATTGACGGGGAAGTGATCAACAGGCACGCCCACCTGGAATATACGAAACACGCCATCTGTCGGATGGATTGTCGCCAGGTGACAAGGGCAGAAGTAGAGGAAATCCTTGCCGAAGGGAAAGTTAACCCGGAAAAATCCAACCCCAACGATCATCCCTGCCCAACCTATGCGGTGGAAGGCTATTCCAGCGAAGGACAGCATCTCCGGATCGTTTTTGCTCCCTGCGATTCACTGAATGCTAAAGTAATTACCTGTATAGATCTTGATAAGGACTGGACCTGCCACTGCGATTAATTCAACGCCTCTTTCCGCGTAATTCGTAATTTTCTTCGTAGTTTTCCGCCATATTAAACCTTCAGAGGCGTCTATGAATTTTTTACTGAAACCGTTGCGTGTTATTTATGTGATATACGCCGCTGCTGTTTTCCTGGGCATCATGTTCCTGATATTGCCGCCTATTTTCCTGGCTTCCCTGCTGGGCAGGCAAAAGGGAGGTAATATTATATTTTATTTTCTCCGTTTCTGGGCGCATGCCTGGTTCCCGCTGACAGGTATGTGGGTAACACGCAAATATTTATGCGAGCGCGACAATGAGCCCTGCATCTACGTGGTGAATCACCGCTCTTATCTCGATGCAGCCATCGCCGTAAAAGTAATGCGGCTCCCGTTCCGCCCCCTGGGCAAAGTGGAAATGTCAAGGATCCCCTTCTTCGGGTTTATCTATAAAAATTCAGTAGTACCGGTAGACCGTTCCAGCGCAGCCGCCAGGGCGCGCAGCGTACGGGAGATGATGACCGCCCTCAAAGCGGGTATCTCCATCCTCGTATTCCCGGAAGGCACCACCAACGACACCGATCAGCCACTACGCCCTTTCCATAACGGTGCATTCCGCATGGCCATTGAGCTGCAGAAACCGATTAAACCGGTACTGTACCTCGATGCAGGCCATCGCTTACCACATAAAGGACCCATGCACCTTTCTCCCGGTAAATGCCGCGTGGTGTTCCTCCCGCCAATACCTGTTACAGGAATGACGCTGGATGATATCAATACCCTCAAACAACGGGTGTTTGATGCGATGGACACCGAATTACGTAAATATCATAAATACCCAACCCTGCAGCCAATAGGATGAAGTACGCAGATGTAATATTGCCGTTGGCGCTACCCAAAAATTACACCTACTCGGTTCCTGAAAATATGTTCGGCCTCCAGGTAGGATGCAGGGTAGCCGTGCAGCTCGGAAAACAGAAAAAGTACGCCGGTATCGTGAAAGCTATTCACGAACAGGCCCCCCTGTATAAAACAAAACCATTGCTGGATATGCTGGACGCATCGCCCATCGTATATCCTACCCAGTTAGCCTTCTGGGAATGGGTGGCCAGCTACTATATGTGCACGGAAGGAGAGGTGCTGAATGCCGCACTGCCGGCCCATCTCAAGCTTTCCAGCGAAACGCTCCTGCTTTTTAATGATGCCTTCGGCGACGACTTTACCTCTCTCGACGATGATGAATACCTCATCGCGGAAGCCCTGCATATCCGCAAGGAACTGCGCATAGAGGAAGTACAAATGATCCTCGACAAATCAGAAGTATATTCTGTTATCAAGAAACTGATAGAGAAAAAAGTATTGCTGGTATATGAGGAACTGAAAGAAGTATATAAGGAGAAACAGGAAAATTATGTGCAATTGCATGCACACTACCAGGAAGAAGAGCAACTGGCCGCCCTCTTCAACGATATGGGCCGGGCCCCGAAGCAAATGGAACTGCTTCTCGCTTATCTTCACCTGCTGAAAACACAGGGCGCTGTACTGCAGAAAGAATTACTGAAGAAATCCGGCGCCACGGTTGCCCAGCTGAAAGGCCTGGTAGATAAAAATATCCTGTGGGTGGAGAAACGTACGGTAGACCGTATCGCTACCGGCAAAATGGATGCACAGATCGATTTTGACCTGAGCCCCGCACAGGAAAAAGCATTGGAGGAAGTACAAACGCATTTTAAGAATAAACAGGTAACCCTGCTCCACGGGGTTACTTCCAGCGGTAAAACGCAGGTATATGTGAAGATGATGGAAGCCTGCCTGGCCAGCGGTAAACAGGTACTGTACCTGTTGCCCGAAATAGGGCTTACTGCGCAGATAATCCGCCGGCTGCAGAAACACTTCGGCACCAGCATTGGCATTTATCACTCCAGGTTTAACAATAACGAGCGGGTGGAAATATGGAACAAGGTAAAAACAGGCGAGCTGCGTATCATACTGGGCGCCCGTTCCAGCCTGCTGTTGCCCTTCCCCGACCTGGGCCTGATCATCCTTGATGAAGAGCATGATGCGTCTTATAAACAACAGGACCCCGCGCCCCGTTATCACGCAAGGGATGCTGCCATCTATTATGCCGGTCTCTTCAAAGCCAAAGTGCTGCTGGGCTCTGCCACGCCATCCCTGGAATCGTATTTTAACGCCCAACAGGGAAAATACGGACTGGTTGAACTGAAAGAACGGTTCGGTGGTGTGGAAATGCCCGTTATTGAAATAGTGGATATCAAAAAGGAAATGGCAGAGAAAACAATGGACGGCCATTTTTCTTCTGCACTGAAAGCTGCCATCACACAAAGTATGACTGATGGAAAACAGGTGATCCTTTTCCAGAACCGCCGCGGATATGCGCCTTTCCTGCTATGCACTACCTGCGGCTGGATACCGCATTGCAAACAATGTGATGTATCTCTCACATATCATAAAAACCAGGATAAGCTCCACTGCCACTACTGCGGCACAAGATATCCCTATGTGCATACCTGCGATGCCTGCGGCTCTCAAACCATTGAGCCCAAGAGCTTTGGCACGGAAAAAATAGAGGACGACCTGCAGACGGCCTTCCCGGAAGCCCGTATCGCCCGTATGGATGTAGATACAGTGAGAAATAAAGACAGCCACAATAAACTGATCCAGTTGCTGGAAGACCGCAGTATTGATATACTTGTAGGCACTCAGATGGTGGTGAAAGGATTGGATTTTGAAAACGTAAACCTGGTAGGGATCCTGAGCGCAGACAATCTCCTGGGTTTCCCCGATTTCCGGGTGAATGAAAGGGCCTTCCAGATGATGGAACAGGTAAGCGGGCGCGCCGGCCGTAAAAACGGGCTGGGTAAAGTACTGATCCAGGCCAGTAATACAAGGCACCCGGTATTGCATTATGTAACGGCGCACGATTATAAAGCGATGTTTGAAGCGGAAATTGCCGAGCGGCAGGTATTTGGTTACCCGCCTTTCTTCCGTTTACTGAAATTAACTATCCGGCATAAAAACCAGCAGACTGCAGAACAGGCTGCACAGATCCTGGCCAGCTGGCTGCAACCGCATATAGGCGCCCAACTGGTTGGACCGGCAGCACCACTGGTGGCAAGAGTACGTAACAATTACTTACAGGAAATGCTGATCAAACTGCCCCGTGAAACGAGACTGATTGCTCATGTAAAAAGAGTATTGCAGGAATTCATTATCCAGCTTAAAACGGAAAAAAGATTCCGTTCCGTGGTGATTATCCCGGATGTAGACGGCGTATAAAGTTATTCTTTCACCAATACCAGGTCCTGTTGCTGGAGCACCTGCATCCTTTTCAGCAACTGCCCGAATGCAGCTTTACTGTTGCCGGAAAAGTCGGTTTGCTTATACCACTCCAGCACAAAAATGCGCAGCTGGCCGCCATCCTGTTCACACCGCATTTTAAAGCCCAATGCGCCTTCTTTATCATTGATCTCTGCGGAGAAATCTTCCTTATTCACTACCTTATAACCGGTTGGCACGGGGATGACTATACGTTTTTCCTGGTAATAGGGAAAATTGATCTGCACCGGCAGATCGCCGGGTGGAAGCGGCATCTCGGCAGTCAGGTTATTTCCCAGCAAAGGTCCTGCGTGGATCACTATACTGCTTTCTTTATTTTCTACGGAAGATGTGTTAAGCAGCGTACTGTTCAGCAATACAGGCTTATCCAGGGAGCGGTTATTAAATACCTCGTTTTCGGCTTTTACTTCCAGGGGCTTCCTTACGCCGGGTTCAAAAGGAAGGATGGCATTATATACCTGCAGCCGGCCCTCCGGTGTGCTGCCGGTGCCGGCAAAAGCAGTTTTCAGGTTAGAGGCAGGGTAACCTCCAAAGGATTGCTTTACTTCCCAGGTAGGATCCGTTACTGACCGGAGCGTGGCTTCCATGGTGATGTTACTGAGCGTATACGGTGGCGCCGGTGTTTGGATAAAGTCTGTGAGCACCTTGTTTTCCGTGCCTACCAGGGTATCGCGGCAGCGCAATGCCGGAATGCCGGTCTGTAAAGACGGGTAACATGGAAAGCGTGTATTCATTTCCGTAGGAGCCAGCGCCTGTTGCACCGCCGGGAAATAGAGCAGCACATTAATGGGCAGTTGCCGGTATACCAGCTGGCTGTCCATCAGCAGGCTATCGCGCGAGGTAGTGAATAATACCTGGGTTTGAATATTCAGCATATAATACACCGCATTCAGCAAACGGGTGAAGCCCGCTTTTTCTGCCTGCTTATTGCGGATGATGGAAATGATATCCACTGTTTCGCCGGTTTCGGAAGGCGCCACCAGGCTGTAATTGGATTTTATATATTGCTCCACCAGGTAGATCATCTGTGGAAGCGGGAGACGTTGTTTTACAAAAGGCCATTTCTGCAGTTCTTTTTCCAGTTGTTTGAATTCCGCTTTGGATACTGCCACAATGGGAATATAATTATCTTCCCCAAATTTCTGCCAGGTCATACGCACGGTATCTTTCCCTTCTATGGCCTGCTTCAGCCCGAAATCAACCCGTTTCAGTTGTGGCAGGTAAAAGAACAGGTCGTTGGCAGGAAGATCCGGTACGTGTTGCATATTCAGCCAGTAATAACGGTTGTTGCCGCTAACGCTGTCCTGCAATGCAGGCAAACCGGCACCTGGCTTTATCACAAAATCAAGTGTTTTGGGGGCTATTAATACATAGCT
Source organism: Chitinophaga polysaccharea (assembly GCF_902150045.1). Taxonomy (GTDB): domain Bacteria; phylum Bacteroidota; class Bacteroidia; order Chitinophagales; family Chitinophagaceae; genus Chitinophaga; species Chitinophaga polysaccharea_A. Next base: position 893,757 of record NZ_CABFVU010000001.1, on the reverse strand, counting down.
GAGCTGGTTGCAGGGGATGCCCGACTGCAGGTAGTCGGTGCCCGCATAATCGTATTGCACCTTCAGGCTCATTTCATATTCGATCTCGCAACCGGCTTCCAGTACGAGGTTATTGGCTACTATGGCTTTCCGCCCCTGGTTCATCTCAATCATCCTTACTTCGTCGTTCAGGTTCGTTATGCTGCCGCCGGGATGTATCACCCTTATGCGTAGGCCACGCAGTGCTTCGCTTGGCTCCATGGACATCACCAGCCGTGTGAGGCTATCCGCCGCGCGCTGTGTATTCACCCTGATATTTTTATACAGCATTTTATAATGCGAGGTGGCCTGTGCCTTATCACGGGTGCTCACATTAAAATCCCTGACTATCCTGTAATCCAGGATGGTATAAGGATCATTTGCAGAAGAAGTGGTATGCAGTTGTGGATTTTCTTTCCATATCCCGGGAAAGTAGCTGTTCACCTGCGCTTGCATAGATAGCGGCAGCATGGCAATAGCTGCAACAGCCAGAAGAAGGGCCCATTTTTTCATACGCGCTAAAGATAAGACGCAATTCCGGATTTTCATGACTCACCCATGCTTTGGATAGCATCGGATTCATAGATGCTCACTCCTTCATCATTCTCTTTTGCGGCTACTATCATGGCATTGGCAACGGTAGCAGCTTTGATACCCCGGTATTTTTTCCATCTCCCCTGTAATAAAAAATAGAACAGCTGGATAAGATATCTTCCTATCCATTCACCTAACCGGAATTCTTTACGCTGGCCTATCAGTACAGAAGGACGGAAAATATTCACACTGCGGAAACCCGTTTGCTGGATAGCGTCTTCTGTTTGTCCTTTTGTACACAAATAGAAGTTGCGTGAGCGGGGATTGGCGCCAATGGAAGACATCAGCAGGTATTGGGAAACGCCTTGTTCCTTCGCTATCCTGGCGCATTTTACCGGAATGCCATAATCCACCGCCCTGAAATTTTCCTGGCTGCCGGCCTTTTTAATGGTAGTGCCAATGCAGCAGAAAAGGATGTCGCCCTGCAACGCTGCGGCCAGGCTTTCATCATCATCAAAGTCCACGATAATGCTTTCCAGTTTCGGCCTCGCATGTGCCCATGGCTGCCGCACCAGTACCTTCACTTTGCTGAAGGCAGGGTCGTGCAGCAGTGCCGCCACCAGGTGCGTGCCTGTAAGTCCTGTTGCGCCTAATACAATTGCCGTTTTATTCATGGAACCAGATTATGGGATGTATGATTTCTAAATGATTTGCGGCTATCTTTGCTGACCATAAATTTAAGTTATTATGCAGGTATCAGAAAATGTTCTGCTCAAATCATATAATACTTTCGGGATCGACGCCACTGCACGTTATTTCGCGTCATTTTCCTCCATGGAAGAGCTGATGGATATTACCAGGCGGCAGCAGCAGGATGGCCTGCCCCGGATGATCCTCGGCGGAGGCAGCAATATCCTTTTCACTCAGGACTTTAATGGCTGGATGCTGAAAAACAATATCAAAGGCATCAGCGTTACCGGCGAGGATAACGATTACGTATATGTGAAAGCAGGAGCAGGAGAGAACTGGCATGGGTTTGTGCAGCATTGTATTGCGCAAAACCTGGCCGGACTTGAAAACCTCTCACTGATACCCGGCAATGTGGGCGCCAGTCCCATGCAGAATATCGGCGCGTATGGCGTAGAAATAAAAGATGTGTTCCATGAGCTGGAAGCCTTCCACCTGGATGATCACAGCATGGTTACCTTTAATAACGCCGGTTGCCATTTCGGCTACCGTGAAAGCATCTTCAAAAAGGAATACAGGAACCGGTTTGCTATCTTATCTGTAACCTACCGGTTAAGCAAGCGGCCGCATTTTAATACCAGTTACGGCGCCATCAATGAGGAGCTTCAGCGCATGAATATGCAGGAGCTTTCTATCCAGGCCATCAGCCAGGCGGTGATCAACATCCGTTCTTCCAAATTACCCAATCCTGCGGAAATAGGGAATGCGGGCAGTTTCTTTAAAAACCCTACGGTGACGAAAGAAGTTTATGAAAAATTGCATGCGGAATTTCCCGCCATGGTGGCCTATCCCGTAGCAGATGATCATTTCAAGCTGGCGGCCGGCTGGCTTATTGAGCAATGCGGCTGGAAGGGATACCGCAACGGCGATGCAGGCGTTCATGCCCGGCAGGCACTGGTATTGGTGAACTACGGCCATGCAAAAGGCAGTGAAATCTATCACCTGTCCCAGCAGGTGCTGGACAGCGTGAAGGAGAAATTCGGTGTGGAACTGGAGCGCGAGGTGAATATTGTTTGATTTTGTCTTGGGACAAGACAAAATCAGCGTAAAGATAAGCGCCGAAGGCGCTCCCTACGCGCCCGCGCGGATATGCGCCATGATCTTCCCTGCATGGTCCCTGGAGTTTTCAATGAACCACACATGGGTGTTCATCCCGCCACAAACCACGCCGGCCAAATAAATGCGCGGCATATTGGTTTCCATGGTAATTGGGTTATAGGCCGGCAACCTCAGCTGGTCATCTGATAAGGCGATGCCTGATTTTTCCAGCAGGCTGAAGTTGGGCTGGTAGCCGGTCATGGCGATAACAAAATCGTTGGCAATAGTGATAGGGCCATCGGGTGTTGCAATGTCCACTTCCTTATCACGGATGGCGGTGAGCGAAGATTTAAACCATGCTTTGATGGAACCTTCCTTTATGCGGTTTTCAATATCCGGGCGTACCCAGTATTTTACACGGGAGCCAATGTCTTCCTGACGGATCACCATGGTAACGCGGGCGCCTTTGCGATAGGTTTCCAGTGCAGCATCTACGGCGGAATTATGTGCTCCTATCACTACTACGTTCTGTGTGGCATAAAAGTGAGGATCCTTATAATAGTGGGTTACTTTAGGAAGCTCTTCGCCAGGGATGTTCAGCAGGTTGGGAATATCGTAAAAGCCGGTAGCAATTACCACGTGGCGTGCATGATAGGTACCTTTGCCGGTAGTGATCGTATATTCGCCGGCGTTAGGCGTTACCTGCGTTACCTCCTCAAACAGTTTTATATTCAGCTCATGTGAAGTGGCTACCCGCCTGTAATATTCCAGTGCTTCCGGCCTGGTAGGTTTCGGGTTGATAGACACAAAGGGCACGTTACCAATTTCCAGTCGCTCGGAAGTGGAGAAAAAAGTCATGTACAACGGGTAGTTATACAGGGAATTTACCACGCACCCTTTTTCAAGGATAATATAGCTCAGTCCTGCTCTTTTGGCTTCCAGTCCGCAGGCGAGGCCAATGGGGCCGCCACCGATAATCAATACATCAAACGCAGCATTCATACGGTCATATTTTATTTACAGCGCTGCCATATAATCCAGCAGACGGTACATGGTTTCAGTGTTTTGTGTAAGCAGGTTAGCGTGTTGCAGTATCTTCTCTTCACTTTGTACAAACGGTCCTCCTGCTGCAATGGCGTCGCTGCCATGCAGGATCATTTCCTGCAAACTTTCTGCCGTTAATTCCAGGTGGAACTGCAGGCCTATTACACGGTCGCCGTAAATGAAAGCCTGGTGACTGCAGGCTGCGGAGGCTGCAAAGCGGGTAGCGCCGGCCGGTATATCAAATGTATCGCCGTGAAAATGGAAGGTGCTGAAATGGGAGGGCAGCACGCCTTGCAGCGGAGCGGCCCGCTCCTGGAAGCTCACATCCAGCGGGAACCAGCCTATTTCAGGCTGCGTATGCGGGTATACATTGGCGCCCAGTGCCGCCGCAATCAGTTGTGATCCCAGGCAAATGCCCAATACTTTTTTATTCTGACTGATAGCTTCCCTGATAAGCGCTATCTCTGTAGTCATCCACGGATGATGATCCTGTTCATATACGCCCATTGGCCCTCCCATGATAATGAGCCAGTCGGCAGCCGCGAGGGAAGATGTGTCGGTGCTTTCATACCAGCGGGTGTGGGTTACTGTGTGCCGGTGATCGTTGGCCCAGCCGGCAATGCAGCTTAATCCTTCAAAAGGTACATGCTGAAAGTAGTGAATATGCATATGCAGAACGCTAAATAATACACCGAAGATACGGCTGCTATTTCACTTCTGCTCTTACTACCCTTAAATATTCATAGCCTTTCATATGCCTGCTCTTTTCGCCGAAATATTTTGCGCGGTAATCATCGGCGCCGCCATCGTAATGCAGTTGCAGGTGATAGGATTCCAGGTAGGCATACAGCTCTTCCGGGCAGATACCGAAATCCCAGTTCTCACCGGCACGGCGCAGCAGCCGGTTAATGCGCACAAATCCATAAAAGGCTGTCGGGTTTTCCAGCACTGCTTTTTCCACATAAGTGAAAATGATCTGTGTGCCCGGATGAAAATTCTTCACATGATGAAAGATTGTTTCCGCCTGTTTGGCTTCCTGCCTGGTAGTAAGCCCTTCCCAGAGGAACAGCGTTTTATAATGCGGGCCATAGAACAGTTTGGGAAACACTTCGGAAATCTGCTGCCGGTTCATATCCAGCTCCACGTAATCCACATGGATAGCGGGCAACCCTACCAGGGCCGACAGGATCTTCTTCTTTGTATACTGAAGCGAGGGATGATCCATTTCCACATAATGCAATGGCATGCCAACATTCAGGCGGTACGCCCTTGTATCAAATGTGGCATTGAGAATGATCACCTGGTTAATTCCCTGTGATTTTACCGCATGAATGATCATATCATCTATCAGTCTTGTTCTGGCAACAGCAGCGGTGAAGCTGCCCGGCCAACGGAACTGGATACACGCAGTAACAATTCTCCTGACAAAGGGAACCATACAACCTGCCAGTATAAGCTGGTAGAACTTCGACAGGAAAGCGCCGGCAAAAGGATCGTATAAAAGACGTTCTTTCTCCGGTTTGGTACTTTCTATTGCCCGGAATGCTGCCATGTAAGTGCCGGATTTTGTAGCTGGAGACCGGCTCATAGATTGTGTGTAGTCATCATGGTTATTGAGATAAATGCTGCCAGTATCACAAGGATCAGTGATCAAATATATGTAAAAATGAGAATAGGATTATCACGGGATTTTCCCCGGTATCAGGCCATAAAACAAATGGCCAGCAAGATACCGGCACTGATCAGTACCCATAGTATAACCCCGTGTATGAATGGTTTGCGGCCTATACAGCGTAATGCTTCCCGGCTCAAATGGGTACCTATCAGGAACAGCGTGAGGGATAAGCCCGTTTTGGCGCTTTTTACCAGGAAGAGCCCAGTTGGCTGAAACTGAGGTATCCAGGTATTAAGTGCCATGGCGCCTGCAAATACAGCAATAAACCATGGGATCCTGATGCTGCCGGTATCCGTTTTAAATAACAGGGTAGTTATGAATGCTACGGGAATGATCCACAAAGCGCGCGACAGCTTCACGGTGGTAGCTACCTGCAGTGCTTCATCTCCATATTTGCCTGCAGCGCCTATAACAGAGCTGGTATCGTGAATGGCAATGGCGCTCCAGAGGCCAAACTGCTGCTGGGTTAAATGCAGTCCGTGACCCACTGCAGGGAATATGAAAAGGGCCAAGGCATTCAGCAGGAAGATGATGCCCAATGCGGCGGATACCTGTTTTTCCCCCGCTTTCATCACGGGTGCAATAGCGGCTATAGCGCTGCCCCCGCAAATGGCTGTGCCGCAGGAAATAAGATGAGACGTTTTTTTATCGATCCCCAGCAGTTTGCCCAGTAGTGCACCCGTTAATAAGGTAGCAGCAATAGCCGCAATAGTGAACAGGAATCCTTCTTTACCGGTTTGCAGCGCGCTATGCACATTCATACCAAAGCCCATTCCAATGATCGACAATTGCAGCAACCAGTGCGTAATGCGCGGGGTGACTGCCGCAAAAGGGTTGCCGCTGGTTTGCGCCAATGCTACTCCCAGCAGCAAAGCTACAGGCGGTGTTACCACCGGCAGCAGTGTGATGGCTGCTGCCGTGAGGAAAATTATTTTCTGTGTGTTCTCCGGCAGCCTGGCGGCTGCTGTATTCTGTTGTTGCATACACAAAACGTTTGTAACTGGATCACAAAGTTGCGTATCACAACCCCCCGGAGTCAAATGTTTATAAGTGATAGATGATAACCAAAAGTTATGGGCTTAATCAACAGAAAGAATAAACTTGTTGAACTTCACGGCGAAATCTTCTTTCAGGCTTTTGTCGATGCCATTGAGATAGCTAACGGTAAAACCGCGCTGCAGCCTGCGCGCACTGCTGCCATCCAGCTGAAGGGGCCGGGCATGCAGCACACCGATCAGCTGTTTTCCCTGGAACACAAGAGCCAGCCGGTACAAGGGGCTGGGATCATCGATGCCGCTTTCATAATTGAAATACAGCACATAGGGCTTAAGGGTAGTTTCTTTTTCCAGTTTGAAATTGTGGATAAAGGGATCCATATCATCCATGCTGCGGCCTGTATGTTGCTTCAGGTAGCTGCTTAACGCAGATTCGATGATGCTGCCATTGCGGATATTTTTCTTCTGCGTATAGCCGGTAACGGTAGCCCACATCCTTTCGCCGTTGGTAGCTACCGGTAGTTTGATATCGCGTTGCAGCACGCCTGCTTCCACGCCATTTACTTTTATTTTACGGCCTTTGTGAAAAAGGGGTTTGCTGAATTCATCTTTCGTAATATCAAAGTCCAGGCTCACCGGGTACCAGTCTTTTTTTAGAGGTGCACAGCGTAACGGGATATAATCTACCAAAGTAACCAGCGGTTCTCCACCGGGATTATTCAGGATAGCAGCAGCGCCATTAATCCTTTCACCTATGATGGGAGCCTTGCTGCGGGCAGGTTTGGTGGCAGGGGCAGTGGATGACTTTTTTTTATTGTTGGCTATATCTTCTTCGTTGTCGTATTTGCTTGGTTTGTTATTCAGGTTGCATGATGCCAGTAATACTGCCAGTAGCAGGCAGGATAATTGTTTGTTGAGATGCATATGAAAGTTACTGTTTTAGGTGGATGGAAGTACTCCGGCTTCCATCCTTGCTGCATCTGCACAAAGATTGGGCCTAGAATTCAGTGAATATAACGGTGTCGGTTATCTGCAAACGGTATACCTGTTTCATGGTGGAAAACGGGTCCAGGGGCGACCAGTCCTGCGTGGTGTAAAGCTGTATGCTTTTACCCGTCAGCTGCTGCTCAAGTGTTTTTAAAGATATACCGGTATTGGTTTTACGGGAGATGTAATAAATTTTAGGGTCCTGCTTCAGGTGGATCATGATGCCGGGAGGCCCGTTTTTAATTTCCTGTACTACGCCGGTAACAGGGGCACAGTTTTCCTTTTTAGCCTTCCTGGCAGATGGAATACCGGAAATAAGCAATACCAGTATCAAGGTGGCCACCAGCAACAATGCTGCTGCTGTGCCTTTTTTGTTGGCTTGTTTCTTCATGATCTGTTGGCGTAAGTCAGGTTAGGTACAGTAAACCCAAATTACAAAATATATGAATAAAAAAAGCAGGCGGTAAGCCTGCTTATATTCAAGGTATTATTTTTCTTTTTGATCCCCGGCATCTTCATCCCAGTCGTCTTCTTCCTGCCAGTCTTCATCTTCTTCCCAATCGTCGTCCTCCTCTTCTTCATCGATCAGCAGGCTTTGTTCGGAGCCGGGCTCTATATGGTTTGCCCGCCAGTGAGCTACAATTTCATCTGCTTTTTTCTGTACAGGATTGAAATCGCTGATGGCGGCGCCTTCAAATTCCACTTCCACATCGGGCAGGGCTTTGAGGGTATGGAAGCAATCCTGGAGAAGGCTGATGGTGGCGGGTGCATTGCGCAGGGCGCTGTAAGACAGCCTTATGGCATCGAAAGGGCCGCTGTTGTGAAACACTTCTTCCCCGTTGATCATGGGGAAAAGCCAGATCAGCACATCATCGCCTGATTCTTCGCTGTTAAGGATACCAAAAAAATCATCGAGTTGTTCAAAACCCAATGGGGCCAGTTGTGCGAATGCTTTGTTCCTGGCTGGAAATTTAGGATGCTCTTCTCCTGTGATCAAGAATAATTCACCGAACCTGGGCTTCTCTTTTGCAGCGAACCTAAAATCAATGAGGATGTCGTTTTCCATTGATGGCTATTCTGTTTTCTACTGTAATTTAATAGTTTAATCGGAAGGCGTTGAAAAAATATTCTACTGGATAACGGCGGCCGCTATCCGGCGGTAAGCGTGCAGGTATTTGTTCAGGCGGGCTATATCCTGCTCTTTTATTGCTGTCATACGCCTGATATCCATGTTGTCGGTCAGGTCGTTGAGCTTAACCATGCAGGCCAAACGGTTCTGAAGGGTACGGTCTACGAAGTGGTTGTAATCTTCATCCTCCTCCAGTTTCGTAACACAGTAAAGGGCTGCCAGCAGGTGAGGGGCCAGTCCTTCCTGTTCAAGGGCCTCAAAGGTCCAGTCGGTATCTTCTACCACGTCATGCAGTACGCCAACAATTTTCTCGTCTTCGGTGCGCCCCATTTGCATTACCCGGAACACGTGTCTTATATAGGGTTGCCCGTATTTGTCTACCTGGTCTTTATGGGCGGTAGTAGCTATTTCGATCGCTCTGCTCAGATTCATATAAAAAAATAAAGGGGCTGCGATGGTTATCACAGCCCCCTAAAATTATGATTTTATTTACATAAAATGATAACGTACAAATGCTTCCATGGCGGCATACTTCTGCAAGCCCAGGCGGTCGTACAGGTCGGCCGTGTTGGCGTTGCGGTCTTCAGCACGCTGCCAGAACTCGCGGAGATCTGTTCCCTGGAAAGGCACCACATCTTTCTGGCTCTGGTGGATGAAGATACCCAGGCGTTTCTGCATTACCTGGTCGGGGCTCATAGGAACGGCCATTTCAATTTCATGAATATCCCATTCCTGCCACGCGCCTTTGTACAGCCATACCCAGCAGTCTTTCGCCCAGTCTTCAGTTTTCACGATCTCCAGGGCTGCAAAGATAATGTCCAGACACACCTTGTGGGTTCCATGCGGATCGGCAAGATCGCCGGCGCAGAAGATCTGTTGTGGTTTCAGTTTACGCAGCAGTTCTACGGTCACTGCCACATCTTCAGGTCCCATTGGTTTCTTTTCCACCAAACCGGTTTCATAGAAAGGCAGGTTCATGAAATGGGCATTTTCTTCCGGGATACCTACATAACGGCAGGTGGCTTTTGCTTCGCAACGGCGGATCAGCCCCTTGATAGCGCGGATCTCAGGGGTATCTTTCTGGCTTGGCTTCTTGGTACGGATGAATGCTTTTGCTTCATCCAGGATCAGGGAGCTTTTGCTTTTATCAATGTCGAACATTCCTTCAAAACCTACGGCAAAGTCGATGAAGCGCAGCAGGAACTCGTCTGTTACGGCAATGTTGCCGGAGGTCTGGTAAGCTACATGTACATCATGGCCTTGTTCATGCAGGCGGATGAAAGTACCGCCCATAGAAATGATATCATCATCGGGATGTGGAGAGAAGATCAGCGCGCGCTTTTTAGCGGGTTCTGAACGCTCAGGATGATTGGGTAACTGCGGGCCTGGTTTACCTCCGGGCCAGCCGGTAATAGTATCACGTATAGCGTTGAATTCTTCAATATTCAGCTCATAGGCAGAACCATACTGTACGATCAGGTCGTTCAAACCATTTTCGTTGTAGTCCTTATCGGTGAGCATCAGGATAGGCTTGTTCAGCTTCAGGGCCAGGCTGGTTACCGCTTTGCGGATCAGACCCGGTGTCCACTCGCAGTCGCCGGTGAGCCATGGTTCATTGAAACGGGTGAGTTCAGCCGCTGCCTGTTCGTCGATCACAAACTTGCAGTTGGCATGTTGCTGCAGCAGGGAAGCAGGCACCTGGTCGGTACTATGCCCTTCTACAGAACGGCGAACGATCTTTGATTTATGGGAACCCCATGCCATCAGGATGATACGCTTTGCTTTAAAGATGCTGCTGAGCCCCATGGTGATAGCAAGGCGTGGCACCTGGCTCATATTCGGGAACTCATAGGCATTGGCTAAACGGGTGCTGTTGTCCAGCGTCACCAAACGGGTGTGGGAATTAATGTTGGCGCCGGGTTCGTTGAAACCAATGTGACCGTTGTTACCAATACCCAGTACCTGGATATCGATACCGCCTAAGTCTTCAATACGTTTGTCGTAAGCCTCGCAATATTTCTTGATCTGGTCCTTTGGAATGGTACCATCAGGTATGTTGTACCGGCCTTCAGGAATATCAACATGATTGAACAGGTGCTCTTTCATAAAGCGGTTGTAGCTCTGTAAAGCATCCGGCTCTATGGGGTAATACTCATCCAGGTTAAATGTGATGACGTTCTTAAAGCTAAGCCCTTCTTCTTTGTGCAGGCGTACTAATTCTGCATACAGATATTTAGGAGTAGAGCCGGTGGCCAGTCCTAAAATGCAATCCTGGCCGGCAGCCTGCTTTTCGCGGATCAGTGCGGCAATTTCCTGTGCTACTGCTTTGGAACCTTCTTTGGCAGAAGGATGTATTTCCACAGCAATTTGTTCAAAGCTGTCGATCAGTTCGATTTCCTGATGATTAATCGTCATTTGTAAACGTTTTTGATTAGATGCGGTTTAAAAACGAGCCGGAAAATTAAAGAATTTACTGCTAACGCGCATTTTTATGTAGCAATATTTAAATTATAATTTCTTCAGCTTATAATAAACCATTTAATATTTGATCTCGTTAATATGTTTAGCGCACAGCGGTTGAAGGCCGTATCACATATTTTTGGTGTAGGAGTCATAAAATGAAAACCGTTCTGCATTTTGCCGGGACGGCTTTCTGTTTTAATTGATGATAAACTCATCAGCAAACAGCCATGCACCGTTGCCTGCTCCTGGGGCTCCGGCGGGAATCTTACCAAAGTTCTGCATCTGCACTTTCACAAACTTTCCACGCACCGCCTGCAAATGGCCTCTTACTTTGCTGATACCCTGTTGTGCAAAGGTGTTTTGTTTGTATACCTCTTTAAATGTTTTACCATCGTCTGATACCGCAAACACTACCTGTTTCGGCGGGTAGATCCAGTCGCCCTTTGCATTGACAGTATTAATGCCCACCAGGTGAATATCCTGTACACTGTCCAGTTCCACTATTGCTTCCATATCCTTTCCGTTGAATCCAAACCACTCATTGTCGTTGTAAGCGGCATTTCCTTCTATGCCATTTACAAGCACGAAATTGGTATCCGGCCGGTGGCCAGCATCTGCCGCTGTCATGCTGCTGATCTTTTTAGCCAGTCCTTTGTGAAATAAAAATGCCTGGTTGTATTCATTGCCAAAAGGTTTGCCATCCAGGAATACCTGTGCACGCAGCGTGCCGGTATGCGTGATCTGCACGGGCGCGGTATAAGGAGTCGCCTGAGGGGTAGGAGCAGTACTATCGGTGGTAAAAAATATTTTACCGCCATCCAGTTTGGAAGCCAGTATTACATCCACACCGCCTTTACCGTTATCCGTTACTTTGCCGGTCACTTCAAAAACATGTTTGGCATAGTTTACTTTTTTCAGATCCAGTCTTTTTAGATGCACTTTCAAACGTTCGGTAAAGTTGTCGTAGTTACGTTTATCTTTTGGCGACCAAAGCACTTCCGATAAAGCAGCTGCACGCGGATATACCATGTATTCGAGATAGTTGGTGTTGTTAATGTACTCTGTCCATACGTTGGCCTGCGCGCCTTTGATATATTTGGCTTCATCGCTGTTCAGTTCTGAAGGCACCGGTTCGTAGGAGTATACTTTGCTTACAGGCAGGAATCCGCCGATAGCCAGTGGCTCATTGGGGCCTCTCGACTGGTAATGATCAAAGTAGCAGAATTCGCCCGGTGTCATAATTACATCGTGTTTTTGTCTGGCTGCAGCAATGCCACCTTCAATGCCTCTCCAGCTCATTACAGTGGCGTTGGGCGCCAAACCTCCTTCCAGTATTTCATCCCAGCCGATGATCTGCCTGCCTTTGCTGTTCAGGTATTTCTCCATTCGCTGAATAAAATAGCTTTGCAGGGCATGTTCATCTTTCAACCCTTCCTGTTTCATGCGTGCCTGGCATTTAGGACATTTTTCCCAGCGTACTTTGGGCGATTCATCACCGCCAATGTGGATATACCTGCCGGGAAACAGCGCCATTACTTCGTCCAGCACATCCTGCAGGAAAAGATAAACGCTGTCGTTACCGGCGCAGTATACATCATCGTATACGCCCCAGCGGGTGCCTACTTCATATGGCCCCCCGGTACAACCCAGGTTGGGATATGCAGCAAGCGCCGCGAGTGAATGTCCCGGCATTTCAATTTCCGGGATCACCGTGATGAAATGATCAGCAGCATACTGCACTACTTCTTTTACCTGTTCCTGTGTATAAAAGCCACCATAAGGCTTGCCATCGTATTTATTGTCGGCATAACGGCCTGCCATTGTTTCTTTCCGTTTGGAAGCCACTTCCTGCAGGCGCGGATATTTTTTGATTTCAATTCGCCAGCCCTGATCTTCTGTTAAGTGCCAGTGAAACGTGTTCAGCTTGTGCATCGCCATCAGGTCGATATACTTCTTTATAAAATCAACAGAAAAGAAGTGACGGCCCACATCCAGGTGCAGTCCGCGGTAAGCAAAGCGTGGCGCGTCGGTAATGCTTACGCCGGGTACAAACATGGCGCGTGCTTTCTCCACTGGCAGCAGCTGGATCAGCGTCTGTACGCCGTAAAAAGTACCGGCCCCGCTGTTGCCTTTAATGATGATGTTGTTGTGACTGGCAGTAAGCGTATAGCCTTCTGCGTTAGTACTGTCGTTACCGGTTTGCAGGAGGATGGCATTTTTATCTCCCTGTGCTTTAACCTCCAGTTCATAGCCTGTAAGTTCTTTGAGCCAGGCATTGAATAAAGCGGCTGTTTTTTTGTCGCTTTCATTGCCGGCAACAATCACGGTTTGCTTGTCCAGTAAAAAAGAATCAGCTGTTTCGCTGATGCTGGCAGGCATAGGAATGATGCTCACATTGCCCCTGGGAACAGCCGGCTGCCGTTGGGAACAGCTCCACAGGCCGGCTGCAGCCATCAGTAGGCACAGGTGAATTACGCTTTTCATTGTCATATAATGGATTGTTTTTTCTTATTTCATTTCCAGCTCACACAGCACCGGCCGGTGGTCTGATGCTACGGTTTCTTCAATGATCCGTGCACCGGTGACTGTCCACCGGTGTTTGGGAGCAATCATGATATAATCCAGTTTTATCTTCGGCGAATCGGAAGGAAATGTAGGTCCCATCTGGCTGGTTGCGTCCATGAACACTTCTTTCAGGATGTTCACTTCCTTTGATGCAGGTGCGGCGTTAAAATCTCCGGCAATAATAACGGGAGTAGCCGTTGCCCTGAAATAGCCGGCCAGTTCGTTCGCCTGTGCAATACGGTCGCCGGCCTTTTTGCCTGCATCCAGGTGAGTGGTCACAAACTGCAGGGAGCTGTCGCCAGGCAGTTTTACGGTAACAATACCTGCTGCCCTGGGCTCATTTCCTTTTCCGGAAGGTAATAAAAGGGTAGTGTTGCTGCTGATGGGAAAGCGGGAAAGGATACCAGTGCCGTAACCACCGCCATCAAAATCCATTGCCTTGGCAAAGTAGGTATACATGCCAGTGATGGAGGCCAGTTCTTTCAGCTGGTCCGACTGGCTGGTACGGCCGGTAGCGCTGTCTACCTCCTGCAGCGCCACCAGGTCGGGATTGGTGGCCAGGATCACGTTGGCAATTCCCTGGATGTCCAGCACCTGTTTCATGTTCTCCCCATGATGAATGTTGTAGGTGAGCACTTTTACTTTTTGTGTTTGTGCAAAGAGGGCGCCACCCGCCACACACACCATCGTAATAAGCAGCATTTTTTTCATATGAATATCATTTGAACGCTTCCGTCACGGGTCTTCCGGTCCACACCTGCGGTGTTTTCAGCCCGAAGATCCAGGCAAGAGTTGCAGCAGTATCGTAGGTAACCACGCTGCTTTTGATCTCTTTGTTTTTTGCCACACCAGGGCCACGGATGATCCAGGGGATCTGCATTTCTTCCATCGTTTTGCCGCCATGTCCTTTCCTGATACCGCCATGATCTGCCGTGAGCAGGATAATGGTGTTATTCCATATCCCTGCGTCTTTCACTGCCTGCAGAATTTTCCCCAGCAACACATCATTCTTTGCTACCTGGTCGAAGTAAGGTTGTATATTATGACCAATATTGTGCCCCGTTCCGTCGGGCTCATCAAAATGGATGAACAGGAAATCCGGTTTCTTCTCCTTGATGTATGCTACAGATGCCGCGGTGGCAAGACTGTCGTTATCATGCGTACCAAAGTCTTTGTTAACCGCCGCTTTGGGAAACAGGTAACCGATACCATCCCAGCTGTAAATAACGCCTATTTCTGCCTTTGGCTGCTGCCCGCGCAACAGCGTGTAAATGGAAGGGAACATACCATACTGATCCAGTTCGCGGGAAGGCAGTTCCGGTTTGCGGCTGTCCCATTCTGTATAACCATGTACTTCAGGACCCGCGCCCATCACCATAGAGGCCCAGTTAACTGCACTGGAGGAAGGCAATACACTACGGGCCTGCAAGGTCCATGCACCGTCCTGCATCATTTGTTTCATGTTGGGGTTGTCCACTTTCGGGAAACAGTAAGCGCCGAAGCCATCCATGCCTATCAGGATAACATGCTTTACCCCTTTGACCTGTGCCTGCGCGAAGAACTCGCCAAGCAACAAGCCTGTTGCAATGATCAATTTTTTCATTTCGTTGTTCACTTTTGGGACCGGTATGTGCCGGCCGCTATAATTATCATTGGGTTTTCAATAAAGCGTTCAGCTAAACATCAACGGCTAAGATAATAATGTTTTCTCGCCTATTTCACGGATCAATGCTACTTCTTTTTTCTGTGTGGCAGAGATGCCATACTCAGGAACGCCGGGAATGCCGCCCATGCTCACATTGGGATTGCGGTAAATCATGCCGCTTTCTTCATAGGCTTTTGCGGAGGTATGATATTCCGTAACACCGGTAGCAGTGATCAGTTGTGCAATATTAGCCGCCCGCACACCGGAGCCGGCCATAATGGCAATACGGTCGTTAGCCCTTTCCACCAGCTCTTTCAGCAGAACGGCGCCTTCCAGGGCAGTATTGCGTGCTCCTGAAGTGAGGATCCTTTCGCAGCCAATGGAAATAATATCTTCCAGGGCTTCAAACGGGTTGTCTGTCATGTCGAACGCACGGTGAAAAGTAACGCCCATTGGCCATGCCAGATCCACAAGTATTTTACATCTTTTTTTATCCACCCGGCCATCCGGCATAAGGATACCGATCACCACACCATTGCAGCCCAGTTGTTTGCTCAGTTCGATATCACGCTTCATTACTTCAAACTCCAGGTCGGAATAAAGAAAATCGCCGCCACGCGGGCGGATAATAGGGTAGAGATCTATCTTCACTTTTTCCCTTGCCAGCGCAATGGTGCCATAGCTGGGCGTGGTACCACCTTCCAGCAGGTTGTCACAAAGCTCTATCCGGTTTGCGCCGCCTTCTTCCGCAGCAATGCAGGAGGCTACGGAACCTGCGCATATTTCGAGGGTGAACGACATAAACACAACTTTAAAGATAAGATGCAGGTACAGGGATCAGCATTGTAGTACTGATCCCTGCCTGTCAGAAATAATGTTTTCCGTCAATTAACACATTGCTGGTGTCGCTGGTGCACACGGCATAGCTAAAGCCTTTCTGGAGGCAGTAAGCGCCATGTTCGCCTTTTTTATTGAGGGCCAGGAAACCAACCTGGATTTCTTTTGCTTTGGAGGGACTTCTTTTCACGATGCGCTCTACTGCTTCTTTACAGGCCTTTTCAGGCGGGTAGCCCTGGCGCATCAGTTCCACTACAAGGTGGCTGCCTACTATTTTTATCACTTCTTCTCCAACACCGGTACTGGTAGCAGCGCCTACTTCATTGTCTACATACAATCCTGCGCCAATGATGGGCGAATCGCCCACGCGGCCATGCAGCTTGAAAGCCATACCGCTGGTAGTACAGGCGCCGGACAGGTTGCCGGCAGCGTCCATGGCTACCATGCCTATGGTATCGTGGTTGTACACATTCCCTGGCAGCATCAGCGGATTAAAGGCAGTGGCGCCGTTGGTGGGTGTATACGATTTGTTTTCTATGTTGATGACCGGTTTGTATTCTGATGTTTTCAGCCATTCTTTCCATGCTTTTTCAGATTCCGGCGTCAGCAGGTTTTCTTTTTGGAAACCGTTGGCCAGTGCGAACTGCAATGCGCCGTCGCCTACCAGCATTACGTGCGGTGTTTTCTCCATCACCATGCGGGCTACGGAAATAGCGTGAGTTACATGTTCCAGCGCGCCAACCGAGCCACAGTTGCCATGTTCATCCATGATGCAGGCATCGAGGGTGACGCGGCCGTCGCGGTCAGGGAAACCGGAGAAACCAACGGTATGATTATTTGGATCTGCTTCCGGGATCTTTACGCCTGCTTCTACCGCATCCAGTGCGCGGCCGCCCTGTTTCAGCACTTCCCAGGCAGCTGCGTTGGCCGCACGGCCAAAGTCCCAGGTAGATACCACAACAGGCTTCCCTTTTACCGGTCCCCGCTTCCCCTGCGAACGTGCAGGCGTTCCCGTTACTCCATCCAAAGAGAAAACAGCGGCGCTAAGGGCCGCTGTTTTCAGGAATGATCTTCTATTACTCATATAAAGCATTTTATACTTTTCTGCTGCTGAAAGTTAATCTTTCATTTCCCATGCCAGCGCGCTGGCGCCCAGGATAGCTGCATCGCTTTCTTTCAGTTCAGAGAACAGCAATTTAACCTTATTCTGGAAAATAGGAAGCAGGTTCTTTTCCATATGCTCCCGTACCGGTTTCATAATGAGGTCGCCGGCTTTGGTAAGTCCGCCGAACAGCACAATGGCTTCCGGGCTGGAGAACATGACGAAATTGGCGAGGGCTTCACCGAGTATCTTACCGGTGAACTCATATACCTCCATGGCAAGCGGATCGCCTTTCATGGCTGCTTCATAAATGAGCTTGGAATTGATCTCTTCATTGGTATGTTCCCGCATCATGCTCGGTGTATCCGGGCGGTTGGTCAGGAACTCGATAGCGGTGTTGGTAACGCCGGTAGCGGAAGCATAGGCTTCCAGTGAACCATGCGCACCTGTGCCCGCATGCAGCCTGCCACCGGGGATCACAATGCAATGTCCCAGTTCGCCGGCGAAGCCGTCGTGGCCATAAATCAGCTGCCCGTTGGCCACAATACCGCTTCCCACGCCTGTGCCCAGGGTGATCACGATAAAGTCTTTCATGCCCCGGGCTGCACCGTAGATCAGCTCGCCCAATGCTGCTGCATTGGCGTCGTTGGTGAGTACGGTAGGTAAACCGAATTTCTGTTCCAGCAAACTGGCTAACGGCACTACGCCTTTCCAGCGCAGGTTTGGCGCATATTCTATATTGCCGGTGTAGTAGTTCCCGTTGGGAGCGCCTACGCCGATGCCTTTCATGTTTTCAATACCGCCGGCTTCATTAATAAGAATAGACAGGTGTCCGTGTAATTCATCCAGGAAGCCGTCTACATTTTCATGCTGATTGGTCAGCATACGACCATCACCAATAATATTACCCCTGCGATCTACAATACCGAATTTGGTGTTAGTACCCCCGATATCAATGCCCACCGCTAACTGCTGACTCATAATCAATTCCTTGAGATTTTAAAATGGTTTTAACTCTAAATGCGAAGAACGCGAGATAAGCAAAGCACAGCGCCGGAATAATATAAGAGGCGTGGATACCAATGCTTGAAATGTCTGCCAGACCGCCCTGTACAGGAGGAATGAGGGAACCGCCGAGGATCATCATTACCAGGAATGCAGAACCCTGACCGGTATACTTACCCAGGCCTGCGATAGATAATGCGAAGATGCTTGGCCACATTACAGAGCAGAACAATCCGCCGCTGATAAAGGCAAATGTAGCCAGCTGCCCGGTGGTGAATAACCCGATCAGCACAGAACCAACTCCCAGCAAACCAAAGATGGTGAGGGTTTTGGCAGGTTTGTCCTGGCCGGCGAAGAAACCTATGATCTGTACCACAATACAGATGGCATATGGATATAAAACACTGATATCATTGCCTTTGATACTGTTGGCGCCGAGAATAACACCGTAAGCTACAAAAGGTACAATTACACAGAGAATATTACGGGTTGTTTTGGAAACATTGAATACGCTGATAGCGCCGGTCCAGCGGCCAATCATCATACTGCCCCAGAACAGCGATACATAGGGATCCAGTTCTGATTCAGCCAAACCTTTCACTGTAAGGAAACCAGGATGTTTCAGCAAGGCGCCGAGATTACTGGCAATGGATACTTCCACCCCTACATAAATAAAAATGGCCAGCATACCGAGGATCAGCTGCGGATATTTCATGGCGCCCCATCCTTCGCTGTTATTCGCGGACGACATTTTAGTATAAAAGAGTATGCCTATAATACCTACAATACCTGCGATGAACATAGGCAGCTCAAATTTCAGTACCAGCCCGAGGAGGATGAAAATAAACATCAGCGTGATACCCAGCAATGACCTGGTGGCTTTGGGAGATGATTCAAAACCTTCGGTATCCTGGCTTTCCGGCATCTTCACAAAAGCAAAAATAGCAGCGGCAATCAGGAACAGGGCAATGAGCAGGAAATATAAAGTGTTGATCTTACTGATATCGGTGCTTACTTCGCCGCCTTTAATATTACCAAACAGCAGCATGCTTACGATAATAGGCCCGATGGTAGTACCAAAGGAGTTAATACCACCTGCCAGGTTCAAACGGTGAGTACCTTTGGCAGGATCTCCCAGTAAAATAGCGAATGGATTGGCAGCGGTTTGCTGCAGTGAAAATCCTAAGGCAACTATAAATAAGGCCATCAGGATAAGGGCAAAATATCCGAACGTAACGGTTTGTTTAAAATCTGTGTCCAGCACGGTAACTATTTTTTCCAGGTTGGCTTTGGAGAAGGTGGCAGCATACTGGTGATGCTCTTCATCTTTTGTAAAACCTCCGGAAACCGCGGAAAGTAGCTGGGTATTGGTGGTGTACTTTTCAGCAGATTCATTGTTGCTGATCAGGAGAGAGTAAGTGTCAGGATCTTTTTCGCGGCGGATCTTTACCTGCCTGTCGGAAGTCTGCAGCTGTTGCTCTACCTGGAAACCATTGATGTCGCTTACAGTTTCCTTAATGGGAACAATCTTTTCCTTATTCACACATGGAATCATGATGACCGAACCCAGCACGGAAATCAGCAGGCCGTATATGATACCCTTTTTATACCCGATCTTGTTGAGGATATCCACTTTTCTTGCTGTGGAAGCCAGGTACAGGATCAGGGAACCTATAAAATAGGCGCTGTAAAAAGAGAAGTCAATAAGTTGTGACTCCAGTTGGGTAAGGTTAAAGTGAGATTTGCAGAAAGGGATAAAGATACTGTTGGATGCAGCCAGAAATCCCCAGAAAAAGAAAACCAGAATAAGCACAAAGAACGAAGGATGGGTACTTTGTGCGGTTTGTTTTGATTGCTGAATCATAAACGTGTTAAGTTACGGTGAAATTTTGCCGGTTAAATGTATAATTATTTTTTTAAAATTTTTTAAAAAGTCAAAATATTCTTGCAATTTAGTAATTGGGTAAAACGTTTTAGCAAAAATAATTGCGAAATATACAAGAAATATAGGAGAAGTTTAGTTATGTTCGTGCTTATCAAAAAAAATAATTCTGACAGCTTATGTCCAACCAAACAGTAACAATGAATGTACCCTCTAAGCAGGCCGGGTATGCGCAATCAATGGCTATCATCGGCATATTGTTTTTCGTATTCGGTTTTGTTACCTGGCTCAATGGAACGTTGATCCAGTTTTTCCAGATCGTGTGTGAACTGAATGTATCCCAGGCATTGCTGGTAACCATGGCCTTTTATATGGCCTACTTCTTCCTTTCTATTCCTTCTTCCTTTATCCTGAACAAAACGGGTTTCAAGAACGGGATGGCCTTAGGACTCCTTATTATAGCCATAGGCTCACTGGTATTTATTCCTGCTGCCAATGCGCGCAGCTTCGCTATGTTCCTCACCGGCCTGTTCATCCAGGGTGCAGGATTATCGTTACTGCAAACCGCTTCCAACCCCTATGCCAGTATCATCGGGCCAAAGGAAAGCGCCGCCAAACGTATCAGTATCCTTGGTATCTGTAACAAAAGCGCAGGCGCCCTTGCTCCATTGATCCTCAGCTCCATTGTACTGAAAGGAGCCGACAAGCTGGAAAAGGATATTGCTGCAGCGGTAGACGCTGTACAGAAAAATGCATTACTCGATAGCCTGGCCTCCCGCGTGATCGGGCCTTATGTGGCTATCGCCATCATATTGACCATACTGGCGTTTCTCCTGAAACGTTCTTCTTTACCGGAAATAGATACGAATACGGAAGATGAAGCTACTGCTGCAGCTACTACCGGTAAAACAAGCGTATTCCAGTTCCCCCAGCTGGTACTGGGTGTTCTCTGCATCTTTGTTTATGTGGGCGTGGAAGTAATGGCCGGCGACGTAATCGGCCAATACGGAAAAGCACTCGGCATGAGCGTGGACGATACCAAGTATTTTACCACCTTTACCCTGATAGCCATGCTGGCAGGTTATGTAATAGGTATTGCCACCATTCCCAAATACCTCACCGGTAAAAAAGGATTGCAGATCTCCGCAATACTGGGCGTATTGTTTACCGTAGCTGCTTATTTCAATACCGGGTTCTCCGCGGTAACGTTCATTGCTTTACTGGGACTGGCCAACGCGCTCATGTGGCCCGCTATTTTCCCCATGGCGATCGACGGGCTGGGTCGCTTTACCAAAATAGGTTCCGCTTTACTGGTAATGGGTATTGCCGGTGGCGGCGTTATCCCGCAGATCTACAGCGGTATGTTCGACCAACACAGCATGTTCAGCTTCCTGTACAGCAGCAGCATCGATTTCAGGCACGCATTCCTGTACTGCATGGTACCCTGCTACCTGTATATCCTCTTCTATGCCCTGGTAGGCGATAAAGTAGGTAAGAATTAACTACTCCTGATATTATTTGAAAGGTTGTTCTGTTTTTCAGAACAACCTTTTTTATTTCTGAATCATTTTTATATTTTTAGGTGTAAATTTTACGTTTAATATTCTATTAATGATACAAGAAACCAGGGAGCAGTTTATCCACTTATTTGAAAAAGAGCCACTGATGGTCGTTTCCCCCGGAAGGATCAACCTGATCGGCGAGCATACAGATTACAACGACGGATTCGTTTTACCCGCAGCTATCGATAAAAAGATTGTATACGCCATTGCGCTTAATAATACCAGGCAATGTAATGTACACGCGGTTTTTATCAATGAAACCGTGTCATTCCAGCTGGAGGATGTAAAACCAACCCCGGGATGGATCAACTACCTCATGGGCATAGTGTATCAGCTGCAGGAGCGCGGGTTGGAGGTGCAGGGCTTTGATTGTGTACTGGCAGGCGATATCCCTGTGGGCGCCGGTATGTCGTCGTCCGCTGCAGTTGAGGGCGGCCTTGTAGCGGCACTGGACCACATTTTCAAATATGGTCTGGACCGTATGCAGATGGCCCTCATCGGCCAGAAGGCGGAACATACTTTCCCTGGTGTAAAATGCGGCATCATGGACCAGTTTGCCAACCTGCATGGTAAAAAGGACCAGGTAATGTGCCTCGATTGCCGCAGCCTGGAGTTTGAATATTTCCCATTCAATTTCCCTGATTATAAAATAGTACTGTGCAATTCCATGGTGCACCACTCCCTTGCTTCTTCCGAATATAACGTTCGCAGACTGCAATGCGAGGAAGGCGTGAAAGCCATCCAGGTAAATCACCCTGCGGTTAAATCCCTGCGGGATGCGAACATGGACATGCTCAATGAAGTACGCGCAGAGTTATCTGATAAAGTATACGACCGCTGTAATTACGTGATCGCTGAAATACAGCGCGTACAGGATGCCACGGCATTACTGAAAAAAGGCGACCTGCAGCAGTTCGGTGAACTGATGTATGCCACTCACGAAGGACTGAGCAAACTGTATGAAGTAAGCTGTCCCGAACTGGATTTCCTGGTGTCGCTGGCAAAGGAAAGAAAAGAAGTGGCCGGCGCCCGCGTAATGGGAGGCGGTTTTGGCGGTTGCACCATCAACCTGGTAAAAGCAGACAAGGTAGACGAATACGTATCTTTTATCAAATCAAGATACCAGGATCGATATGGTAAAGAGCCGGAAGTATATGTAACGGTCATCGAAGAGGGAGTGTCTATTATCGACTAGAGCGGAGGGATCGCCTGCGGCGATTGTCTTGGAACACTGATTACCGTGATTTTGATGATTAGTTTGATTTTATTTTTTTAAATGAGAAAGGGAGATCAAAGCAGATATACTTGCTTCAATCTCCCTTCTTTTATTAAAGAAAAACTCAAAAAAACATCAATGTAATCATCAAAATCACGGTAGTCAGTGTTCCAAGACAGAATCCTAGTACTCGTCGTTCAGCGCGAAGATCGGTGTTCTATTCATCCAGCGGCCACGGGTAAAGTCGGGGATGAATTGTACGCTGCCGCCTTCTGCTACTGATTGCTCACTCAGCGGAGTGATGGCATACCAGGTAGCCATATCGTATACATCCAGCGGGTATGGAGCGCCGCGTTTAATACATTCTAGGAAGGAGTTCAGTACAAACCAGTCCATGCCGCCATGACCAGCGCCTGCTGCATCATTGGCATATTTTTTCCACAACGGGTGGTCGTATTTGCCAAAGTAGCTGTTAGGATCGTTGAAGTCGCCGGTTTTTTCCCACTCGTCGTATTTGCTCTTCTTCTCTATATAAATAGAGCTCTGATCATCCATCCATAAACCGTTGGTTCCCTGAACACGGAAGTTCAGCGAATAAGGACGCGGAGAGTTGGTATCGTGCGACAGCATGATGGTTTCACCATTGTTGGTTTGGATCAGGGTAGACACGATATCGCCCAGTTTGAACCGCACCTTTGCATTTGGATGATTTTCACCGCCGTTATCCACAATGTACTTATGCAGGCCACGTGATTTGGTAGCTACGGATGTAAGCGACACCAAACGGTTACCGCGGTTAATGTTGATATAGTTGTTAACAGGGCCCAGACCATGGGAAGGGTAAAGATCACCATTACGGTGCACAGAGTGGTTGGTTCTCCATTTGGCTTCAGACAGCGCTTTTTCACCAAACTCTACGCCACCGCCATAATATTGCTTGCCATTGTTGAATTTCACCGCGCGAAGATCGTGCTGGTAACCTCCCTGTAAGTGGGTAAGCTCGCCGAATAAACCCTGGCGTACCATGTTCAGCACGGCCATCACATCCCTGCGGTAACATACGTTTTCCATACCAAATACAGGGATACCGGTTTCTTCACTGGTGTTCACCAGTTCCCAGCATTCCTGGATATCAGATGCGCCGCATACTTCCACCGCCGGCGTTTTACCTGCTTTCATACAGGCCACTGCCATGATGGAATGCCATTCCCATGGAGTGGCAATGATCACTGCGTCGATGTCATCGCGCTTCAGCATGTTGCGGAAATCTTCAGGGCCATTGGTGTACTCTGCTACTTTTCTTTTGCCGCCGTATACCTTTTCAATCATTGCTCTTACCTTTGGCAGAGTGTAGGCAGTGTCGGGATCAGCGAAAGCAACAACTTCCGCATCTTCGCGATGGAGGCAGAAATTCAGGTGACCAAGTCCGCGGGCGCCAACGCCGATCAGGCCGATTCTAACCTTGGGTTTCTTTTCGCTGGCAAATAATTTGGCAGAAGAGCCAAGCATAGAAAGTCCTACGCCAGCCGCTACCGTGTTTTTCAGAAAGCTTCTGCGATGCAGTGGATTTTTATTCATTGTTCAAAGTTTATCAGCGTATACATTATACGTCTTAGAAGGGACTAAATTTATAAAAATTGATTTATCAAAACCAACCCAATGAGAAATAATCTTACATTTTTGTGATAAACGGTGGGGAAAACACCACTAATCCCGTTCCCGAACATGGGGAAATTTAATATGGGCAAATTTATTGATCGCGGCAGCTTACGGTATGGATACTCCCTGTTTCCGCCGTATCCCCACCGTATTTGAAAAGTAGTTACCTTATATCTATATAGATACAGGTTATCTGAAGCTTATGATTGTGGCTCCCGCAGGCGAAGTATAAATAGCTGTGCCGGTTACATAAGGCTTGCCTGCCTTAAACGCCGGTAAAGCTAAAATTGAATTACTAATGGGGAATTTGAGATTGAACCAATCTGATAATCTGCCCTATCTTCGCTGACATCCTAATCCGTAACTTTTATTTCCGGCAATGAAGAAAAACACGTTACTCCTCGCAGGACTGCTTGGGTTTAATATGGCAATGGCCCAGGAGATCAAGCCTTATGGCGCGCTACCTTCAAAGGCACAGGTATCCTGGAATGATATGGAATATTATATGTTCATTCATTTTGGCCCCAATACCTTTACCAATAAGGAATGGGGACATGGAGACGAAGATCCGAAGGTGTTCAATCCTACCCACCTGGACGCCCGTCAGTGGGCGAGAACCGCTAAAGCAGCCGGTATGAAAGGCATCGTTATCACTGCCAAGCATCATGATGGCTTCTGTCTCTGGCCCAGTAAATACAGCACCCACACTGTGCGTGAAAGCGCCTGGAAAGATGGGAAAGGAGACGTGCTGGCAGAACTGTCGGCCGCCTGTAAGGAGTACGGGCTGAAATTCGGTGTGTACCTCTCCCCCTGGGACCGCAACCATCCCGAATATGGTAAGCCCGGTTATAACCAGGTGTTTGCCAATACGCTCAACGAAGTGCTCTCCGGCTACGGCCCTGTATTTGAACAATGGTTCGACGGCGCCAACGGAGGTAATATCAAGCAGCCGTACGACTGGAACCTTTTCCACAGCGTGGTGTACAAGAACCAGCCCAACGCCGTTATTTTCAGTGATGTGGGCCCCGGATGCCGCTGGGTAGGTAATGAAAACGGTATTGCAGGTACTACCAATTGGAGCACGCTGAATGTAAAGGGCTTTTCTCCCGGCGCCAATGGTCCGTCTACCAAATCGCTCAATGAGGGTAATGAGGATGGCGAACAATGGATCCCTGCCGAATGTGATGTATCTATCAGGCCTGGATGGTTTTACAGCCCGGAAACGAACGATAAGGTAAAATCAGTGTCCACACTGCTCAATATTTATTATGGCTCTGTAGGCCGCAATGGTAACCTGATCCTGAATGTACCGGTAGACCGCGATGGGCTTATCCACCCGAACGATTCTACGCGGCTGATGGAGCTGCGCCGTGTGCTGGACGCATCTTTTAAAAATAACCTGGCAAAACAGGCAGTGGTAACAGCTACCAATACACGCAGCAATAATAAAAACGTAAAGGTGTCGAACCTGAACGATGGCACCAATACTACTTACTGGGCCACCACAGACGATGCCACCACTACAGTGATCAACCTGCGCTACAAGCAGCCGGTCACCTTCAACAGGGTGGTACTGCAGGAGTACATTGCACTGGGTCAGCGGGTGAAAGTCTTCAGCGTGGAGGTCCTGGAAAATGGCAGCTGGAAAGAGATTGCAAAGGAAACGACCATAGGGCATAAACGTATCCTGCGTTTTAAGGACTATACCACCACACAGGTGCGTATTAACATCCTGGATGCTAAAGCAGCGCCCGTGATCAGTGAGGTACAGCTGTACAGAGCGCCGGGCTTACTTACCCTGCCGCAGATTGGCCGCACTGCTGATGGAAAGGTATGGATCCGCAGCGAGTCCGGCGATACAGAAATACACTATACCCTGGATGGCAGCGAGCCCACTTTAAAATCACCGGAGTATACATCAGCCGGAGGGGGAACTGTTATCAATCTGCCAGGAGGCGGCGTGGTGAAAGCGAAAGCCTTCCTGGATAAGGGCAAAACCTCCAGTGAAACAGTGACCGCCACTTTCGACATTGCACCTGCCAAATGGAAGGTGATTTCCCCCGAAGCAGGCAACGACCCGGCTAAGGCCATTGATGGCAACACTGCCAGCGTTTATGTGGCAGGTAACAAAGAGGCATCCGCCAGGTACCCGCACGAACTGCAGGTAGACCTGGGCGAAAACCTTTCCCTGAAAGGATTTACGTATACGCCTGCCGGCAGTGGCATCATTTACGGCTATGAGTTTTACACCAGCGCTGACGGTAAGAACTGGGGCAGCCCGGTAGCCAGCGGGCAGTTTGCCAATATCAAAAACAATCCTGTGCAGCAAACCGTAACGTTCAAGAAAACGACCGCCCGTTATATCCGCTTCGTAGCCACTTCACCGGCCGACGAAAAAGACACGCAGGCTGCTATTGCTGAATTGGGAGTACTTACCCGCTAGGCACGGCGCCTGGAGCGGATTTTGTCTGACTCAGGATTTTGATGATTTCGCTGATTTGATTTTTTTGGGATTTTTTAATGATTCAGGGGGATAGAAATGGATATGCCATTTTTATCTCCCTGAATCATTATTACAAAATGCAATGGATATTCCCGTTTAATTTCAAAATCTCTAATCTTCTAATAATCAGTATAAAATCACAATATTATCAGCGTAATCAGTGAAATCATCAAAATCCTGAGTCAGACAACCTCCGCGACAAAATCCGCGCGTTTGTTAAAATTCTTCTCCACCCAAAAAAAATTCGACCATTTAAAAAGATATTGTTATAACTTTGCCGATAATCTAAACTAAAGACAATATTTATAACAATTTAACGCTGAACTGAAGTTGGAAAAAACCGCAACTCATACCAACATCTCTGCATATCATCCCGCTTTAAACAAAGGGGTATATTCTGTTGGGTTCAATGTCTTTAGATTCCTTTCCCGACGACCTAGAATTTGATAGCGCTTGTCTGATATAACCGCTATCGCACCGTGATTCCCCAATCCTCCGGTGAACCTTTCCATTAATGGAATTTCAAGTTAGTTTATTGATTCACGATTTCAATTTTTAAAAAGTTGGAAAATCAACATATCATCGTTAGGGTAGCCACTCCTGACGATATTCACTATTCAAATACCATCACAGACGAGATGGAGTCATCTGCAAAAGCAAGAGGAACCGGCATTGCCAAGCGTTCCCCTGATTATGTGGAGCTGAAAATGAAGGAAGGTAAGGCCGTTATTGCTGTTACCGACCAGGGCGATTGGGTGGGCTTCTGTTATATTGAGGCCTGGGGGCATGAGAAATTTGTGGCAAACTCAGGACTGATCGTTAATCCCGCCTTCAGAGGTCACGGTGTTGCCAAATCAATCAAGAAAAGAATATTTGAGCTGTCGAGAGAGAAATACCCGGACGCAAAGATCTTTGGTTTAACCACCGGTCTGGCCGTAATGAAAATCAATTCCGAGCTGGGTTATGAGCCGGTAACCTATTCTGAGCTTACCGACGATGAGGAGTTCTGGAAGGGTTGCAGAAGCTGCGTGAACTTCGACATCCTTACTGCCAAGAACAGGAAGAACTGTTTATGTACCGCCATGCTGTACAATCCGCTGGAGAAGCTGAAAGAAGCAGAAGAAAAAGCGATGGCCGAAAAAGCTGCCGCCACGGAATCACAGCCACAGCCACAATTATCTGTGAGCGCCAGTGGTCATATGCATCACGCCAGGCGTCGCCGCAGATTTAAAGGAAACATAAAGCTCTATGAGCGTTGGTTACGTTTTAAAAGATTTGTTTTGCTGAAAAGCAGGAAAGAAGGTGGCGCTACGGGGTCTAAAAAGAAATTTTTCCTGTTCTGACTACAGGGTTGTCAATATTGTTATCTGGATCTATAAAAAAAGATGTCATAATGAAAAAAGTAGTACTGGGATTTAGCGGAGGACTTGATACTTCCTATTGCGTTAAATATCTGACCGAAGAAAAAGGATATGAAGTGCATTCAGTGATCGTAAACACTGGTGGTTTCTCTGAGCAGGAACTGCAGGAAATAGAAAAGCGCGCTTACAGCCTGGGCGTTAAAAGTCATAAAACTGTTAATGCAATACGTTCTTATTATGATGGTGTGATCAAATACCTCATCTTCGGTAATGTACTGAAAAACAATACCTATCCCTTAAGCGTAAGCGCAGAGCGCATGAGCCAGGCGCTGGCCATCGCAGGATATGTGAAGGAAGTGGGCGCCGACGCAGTGGCGCACGGCAGCACCGGCGCAGGTAACGACCAGGTGCGTTTTGATATGGTATTCCATATCATGATCCCCGGTGTGGAAATCATTACCCCTATCCGTGATATGAAACTGAGCCGCGAAGAAGAGATCACTTATCTCCGGTCAAAAGGAGTGGAAGTGAACTTCGAAAAAGCCATGTACTCTATTAACAAAGGTATGTGGGGAACTTCCGTTGGTGGTAAAGAAACACTGACCTCCAATGGCATGCTGCCTGAAGCTGCATGGCCTACCCAGCTTACAAAGCAGGGAGAAGAGCAGGTGAAATTAACATTTGAAAAAGGAGAGCTCACCGGTGTGAACGATAAAACTTTTGGTCACCCGTCTGAAGCCATTCAATATTTACAAACCATCGCCGGCCCGTTTGCCATTGGCCGCGATATCCACGTAGGCGATACCATTATCGGTATCAAAGGACGTGTTGGGTTTGAAGCTGCTGCGCCTATGGTGATCATTAAAGCGCATCATGCATTGGAAAAACATGTGTTAACCAAATGGCAGCTGAGCTGGAAAGACCAACTGGCGCAGTTCTATGGTAACTACATGCATGAAGGACAGATCATGGACCCGGTAATGCGCGATATCGAAGCTTTCCTGCAAAACACCCAGGAAAATGTATCCGGCGAAGTATTTGTAACCCTGATGCCTTACCGTTTCCAGGTAACCGGTATCAGTTCCCCTTACGACCTGATGAGCAGCAAGTTTGGTAAATACGGTGAAATGAACACCGGCTGGAGCGGCGATGACGTGAGAGGATTCAGCAAAATTTTTGGTAACCAGACCATGATCTGGCACCAGGTGCGGGAGAGCGTAAAGCCGAAAGCGTAAAGCTGTTGCGTTGGAGATTAAGTAGCAGATTGTGTAAGTGATTGTGTGTTTAGTATAGTCCGGTTTAAAATATTTTATAATGTTAAATTAGGACTATATGAGAGATTACAAGAAACTGGAGGTTTGGAAAAGGGTACATTTAATGACGACATTTGTTTATAAAGATGTAGTTGTTCAATTGCCGAAGGATGAGATGTTCGCGCTGGTAAGCCAGATGAAGAGAGCTGCCTATAGTGTGCCGCTGAATATTGTTGAGGGATGTGGTAGAACAACAGAAAAAGATTTTGCGAGGTTTCTTGATCATGCACTGGGTTCTGCACATGAAGTAGAATATTGCGCATTGCTGGCATTTGATTTGAAATTTTTGGATGAATCAGTTTATACTGATCTCAACAAAAAGGTTAACGAAGTAAAAGCTATGTTAATAGCGTTTATCAAAGCTTTAAGAGTATCATGAGCTAAAAAAGAAGAATAAAAGCATCATCAATCGCTGTAATAGCTTTGGGCTTTATGCTTTGTCCTTTCAGCTTTTTAGCACAATAAATCATAAATGAAACCATCAAAAATAAAAGTAGCTATTGTAGGTGGGGCAGGTTATACAGGCGGTGAAATGATCCGGCTTTTACTGAACCACCCGGATGTAACTATTTCGTTTGTGCATAGCCGTAGTAATGCGGGCAACCCGTTGTATGCTGTGCATGCCGACCTGCTGGGAGAAACAGAACAGCTGTTCACCGGCGACCTTAGTAACGATATCGATGTGATGTTCCTTTGCCTGGGCCATGGCGAATCAAAGAAATTCCTGGAAGCCACAGATGTGGCGCCTCATGTAAAAGTGATTGACCTGAGCCAGGATTTTCGTTTAGGCGAAACCGTTAAAGAGCGCGTGTTTGTATACGGCTTACCGGAAATGCAGCGGGAGCAGATTAAAACTGCGCAGAACATCGCCAATCCCGGTTGCTTTGCCACCGGCATCCAGCTGGGCCTGTTGCCGCTTGCAAAAGCAGGGCTGCTGGGAGAAGTGCATACCACCGGTATCACCGGTTCCACCGGTGCCGGTCAGAGTTTACAGGCGACCTCCCACTTTACATGGAGAGCCAATAATATTTCCACCTATAAAGTATTGACGCATCAGCACCTGAAAGAAATACGACGAAGCCTGCAGCTGTTGCAGCCAGGCTACAATGGTGAGGTGAACTTTGTTCCGGTGCGTGGCGATTATCCAAGAGGAATCTGGGTAACCTCGTATATGCAAACCGACTTATCGCTGGAAGAGGCTGTGAAGCTGTATAAGGACTTTTACGCCGGTCATCCGTTTACACACGTAAGCGATAAACAGATAGATCTGAAGCAGGTAGTGAATACCAACAAGTGTTTGATCCAACTGGAAAAAACCGGTAACAAACTGGTGGTCCATTCCATTGAAGATAACCTGCTGAAAGGCGCTTCCGGTCAGGCAGTGCAAAACATGAACCTGATGTGCGGACTGGATGAAACGGCAGGACTGAAACTGAAGTCCATCGTGTTCTAAACGTTTTTATCATTCTCAATTTTATTTGCCAGCATGAAACTCTTCGACGTATATCCCGTTAACGATATCATTATAGAAAAAGCCCTCGGCTCCCATGTTTGGGACGATAAGGGTACGCAATACCTGGATCTGTACGGCGGGCATGCCGTGATCTCTGTTGGCCACACGCACCCGCATTATGTAAAGCGCCTTACAGACCAGTTACATAAAGTAGGCTTTTACTCCAATTCCGTAAAGATGCCTTTACAGGAAGAACTGGCCGCCTTGCTGGGTAAAGTATCCGGTAAGGACGATTACCAGTTGTTCCTCTGCAACTCCGGTGCGGAAGCCAATGAAAATGCGTTGAAGCTGGCTTCGTTTTACAACGGTAAAAAGAAGGTCATCGCTTTTAAGAAAGCATTCCATGGCAGAACATCCCTGGCAGTAGCCGCTACCGACAACCCGAAGATCGTAGCGCCGGTAAATGAAACAGACAACATAGTGTTTTTACCATGGGAAGACCAGGCCGCACTGGAGCAGGCTTTCCAGCAATATGAAGTATCCTCCGTGATCATTGAAGGCATACAGGGCGTAGGTGGTATCAACGTAGCCAGCGAAGCTTTCCTGCAAAAGATCAGGAGCCTCTGTGATGCGCACAACGCCGTGTTCATTGCAGACTCCGTACAGTGTGGATATGGCCGCAGCGGTAAATTTTACTCGCACGATTTTGCAGGTGTAAATGCAGATATCTATAGCATGGCAAAAGGAATGGGTAACGGTTTCCCTATCGGCGCCATCATTATTGCACCTAAGTTCCAGGCCGTGTATGGCATGCTGGGCACTACCTTTGGTGGTAATCACCTGGCCTGCGCAGCAGCGCTGGCCGTACTGGAAACCATTCAGGCGGAAAAACTGGTAGAGAATGCTGCTGCCATAGGTAATTATCTCATGGAAAACCTGCGCACCTTTGATAAGGTGAAAGAAGTAAGAGGCCGTGGTTTGATGATCGGTATAGATCTTCCCGAAGAATTATCACATGTAAGAAAAGAACTGCTGCATACCCATAAGATCTTTACCGGTGAAGCAAAACCAAACGTGATCCGTTTGCTGCCTTCACTGGCCCTTACACAAGCGCATGCAGACCAGTTCCTGGAAGCATTCGGAAAAGCAATAAATAAATAAGTAAAACAACCATGTATGGCAGGCAGTGTGCCTTTACATCTTTCCACTGCCTGTTTAAAGCCTATAAGCGAAATGAAACAATTTATTTCTACAGCAGATGTTCCCAGTGTCCCGCGGTTAGTGGACATTGCGTTGAACTACAAGAAAGATCCTTTGAGGGATAAGGAATTAGGTAAGAACAAAACAGTGGGAATGATATTCCTGAATCCCAGTTTGCGAACACGCTTAAGTACACAGATCGCTGCAAAGAACCTGGGTATGGAAGCAATCGTGTTTAACATTGATAAGGAAGGCTGGGCGCTGGAAATGAATGATGGAGTGGTGATGAATGGCAACACCACGGAGCACGTAAAAGAGGCTGCAGCGGTAATGGGTCAGTATTTCGATATACTGGCTATCCGTACATTTCCTGGTTTGAAGAATAAAGAAGAAGATTATACAGAGAAATATATTAACCAGTTCATTAAGTATGCCGGTGTACCGGTAGTAAGCCTGGAAAGCGCTACCCTGCACCCTTTACAGAGTTTAACAGATGTGATTACCATTAAGGAGAACTGGCAGCAAACCCGTAAACCTAAAGTGGTAATGACCTGGGCACCTCATGTAAAGGCGCTGCCACAGGCTGTTCCCAACTCTTTCGCACAATGGATGAACGCATGGGGAGAAGCAGATTTTGTGATCACTCATCCTGAAGGCTATGAACTGGATGAACAGTTTTCCGGTAGTGCACACATTGAATACAACCAGGATAAGGCATTGAAGGATGCAGATTTTGTATACGTGAAAAACTGGTCTTCTTACAAAGACTATGGCAAGATCACCTGTACAGATCCTTCCTGGATGTTTACCAACGAAAAGCTGGCGCTCACCAATGCTGCTAAAGTAATGCACTGCCTGCCGGTAAGAAGGAATGTGGTAATTGCAGATGAAGTACTGGATGGTCCGCAATCCATCGTTATCCGCGAAGCGGGTAACCGCGTATGGGCTGCCCAGGCGGTTTTGAGTGAAATACTGAAAGGATAATTATGATCGACTTATTTATTATCAAAGTAGGCGGAAACGTGATCGATAACCCGGCATTGCTGCAAACCTTCCTTGGGAAGTTTGCAGCAATTCCCGGTAAAAAGATCCTGATACATGGAGGCGGTAAAATCGCTACCCGTATCGGAGATAAGCTGGGCATAGAATCAAAATATGTAGACGGCAGGAGGATCACGGATGCAGACACTATCGATGTGGTGACAATGGTATACGGCGGTTTGGTGAACAAGCAACTGGTAGCCCGGTTGCAGGCCAATGGTTGTAACGCCATTGGATTAACCGGTGCAGACGCCAACATTATCCCCGCGGTAAAAAGACCGGTAAAGGAAATTGACTATGGTTTCGTAGGCGATATACATACCGGCACCTTGCATACGGCTCCGCTGAAAGCCTTACTGGACACCGGTGTTACGCCGGTGTTTGCACCGCTTACGCATGATGGTAAAGGACAGATCCTCAATACGAATGCAGACACCATTGCATCTTCGCTGGCTATTGCTTTATCTGAGCATTACAGCGTGAGACTGATCTACTGCTTTGAAAAGAAAGGGGTATTACGGAATCCTGCAGATGATGACTCCGTGATCAATCTCATCAATAAAGAAATTTACCAGCAGTTGCTGGAAGAAAAAATACTGACAGACGGGATATTGCCTAAACTGCAAAACGCTTTCGAGGCAATAGACAATGGTGTAAAAGAAGTGCTGATAGGGCATGCAGATGATGTTCTGAGCAATACAACCCCGGAAGTGGCAGGCACTCTAATATGCTAACCTATGTGGAACGAAAAACTATATGATGTGGCGGTGGCCCTGTTGAAACAGATGATCGCCACCCCTTCATTAAGCCGCGAAGAAGACGGCACCGCGCAACTGATCAGTGAGTTCCTGACGGCTATGGATATTCCGCATGAGCGGCATCTCAATAATATCTGGGCCTTCAATAAACATTATGATCCCTCCAAACGTAATATACTCCTGAACTCCCATCATGATACCGTAAAACCTAATCCACAATATACCCGCGATCCTTTCAGCCCGGATGTGGAAGACGGAAAGCTCTACGGGCTCGGTAGCAATGATGCCGGCGGTTGCCTGGTAAGCCTGATCGCAACGTTCCTGCATTTTTATCACCGTAGCGATCTTAGCTACAACATCATCCTTACAGCTACCGCAGAGGAAGAGATCAGCGGCGCTAACGGGATAGAAAGTATCCTTCCAAAACTGCCCGCTATTGAATTTGCCATTGTAGGCGAGCCTACTTTAACGCAACTGGCTATTGCTGAAAAAGGCCTGATGGTACTGGATTGTACCAGTTACGGCAAAGCAGGTCACGCGGCGAGGGAAGAGGGTGAAAACGCTTTGTATAAAGCGTTGCCCGATCTTAATTGGTTTAAGGATTTCCGCTTCCCTAAAATATCGGAAACACTGGGACCGGTGAAGATGAGCGTTACCGTGATCAACACTTCCAATAAAGCGCATAATGTAGTGCCGGCCGACTGTACCTTTGTGGTAGATGTACGGGCCACTGATCAATATACACTTGAGGAGCTGCTGGAAATTATCCGGGCCAATGTGTCCTGCGAAGTAAAGCCACGGTCCATGCGGATGCGGCCATCCTTTATACCGATGGACCACCCGTTTGTACTGGCAGGTGTAAGCATAGGCAAATCCTGCTACGGATCGCCTACCACTTCTGACCAGGCGCTGATACCGGCAACCTCGGTAAAAATGGGCCCCGGTGATTCCGCACGCTCACATACCGCAGACGAATATATTCATCTGCACGAAATCAAAGACGGCATCCAGAGTTATATACAATTGCTTGAAATGATCCAGTAGCATGAATTTTGAGCCTGTTTTGAAAATATGATTTTTAATTTCATGCTGTAACAACGTATGAAAAAACTATAGTATCATGAAATTGTGGCAAAAAGATAAAGCCTCCTTAGCGGCGGTGGAAACATTCACTGTAGGAAAAGACCGTGAAATGGATGCCTTCCTGGCGCCGTTTGATGTGCTGGGCTCTATGGCACATATCACCATGCTGCAAAGTATAGGATTACTGGAGAAGGAAGAGCTCACCATACTGAAACAGGAACTGAAGAACATCTACCAGGAAATCCAATCCGGCAATTTTAAACTGGAGGAAGGAGTGGAAGATATTCACTCACAGGTAGAACTGTTACTGACCCGCCGTTTGGGCGAAGTAGGAAAGAAGATCCACAGCGGCCGTTCCCGTAACGACCAGGTGCTGGTAGATCTGAAGCTGTTCCTGCGTCATGAGCTGCGAACCATGACAGAAGAAGTACTGGCCTTATTCCACCTGCTGCAGCAGAAAAGCGAGGAATATAAAGCGCACCTCATACCGGGCTATACTCATTTGCAAATTGCCATGCCTTCCTCTTTCGGACTATGGTTTGGCGCTTATGCAGAAAGCCTGGTAGACGATCTTACCATGTTACAGGGCGCTTACCGGGTAGTGAATAAAAACCCGCTTGGCTCAGCTGCCGGTTACGGATCTTCGTTCCCCCTTGACCGTGAGCTTACCACCGCATTGCTTGGTTTTGATGCGCTCAATTACAACGTGGTATATGCGCAGATGGGACGTGGTAAAACGGAAAAAATAGTCGCTTTTGCACTGGCAGGTATTGCGGCTACTATCGCTAAAATGGCCATGGACGCCTGCCTGTTCATGAACCAGAACTTTGGCTTTATCAGCTTCCCGGATGAACTGACTACCGGCTCCAGCATCATGCCGCATAAAAAGAACCCGGATGTGTGGGAACTGATCCGCTCTCATGGCAACAAGCTCCAGGCGTTGCCTAACGAAATAGCCATGATGATCACCAACCTGCCTTCCGGCTATCACCGCGACTTACAGCTGCTGAAGGAGAATCTGTTCCCGGCTTTCCAGACGTTGAAGGACTGTATCCGCATGAGCCGCCTGATGCTGGAAAATATCCGCATTAAGGAAAATATACTGGACGACGATAAGTATCAATACCTCTTTAGTGTGGAAGTAGTGAACAACCTGGTATTGCAGGGCACTCCTTTCCGTGAGGCCTATAAGAAAGTGGGGATGGACATTGAGAATGGTACCTTTTCGCCAGACAAGGCTGTAAATCACACCCACGCAGGTAGCATCGGCAATTTAGGCACACAGCAGATTGCAGCACAGATGGACGTGGTGATTAAAGGGTTCCCTTTTGAATCGGTAGATAAGGCGATAGAAAAATTGCTTAATAGCTGATAAACATATTGCATAAAAAAAGCGGAGATCAATATTGATCCCCGCTTTTTTTATGCAATTAAATCAGAGCCCGATAGTTATCCCGGCAAAGAAATTAATGCCGGCCATCGGGTAATAATAACTATCATATACCACGCGGTTGCCGGCCAGGTCGTAGCTGCTGTAAGTGCTTCCGTTGGGTTCATATTTTACGTTGAAAACATTGTTCAGCATGAATTGCAGTCCCAGTTCCCTGAATAACGGTTGCGGTACTACGTAGTTGATACGCAGGTTGTTTACAAAGTAAGGATCCAGGCTACCGTCTTTGTTGGATGTGTTATCCATGTACTGGCGGCTTACATATTTACCAAGTACATCGATGTTCAGGTTTTTAACCGGTTTCACGGTTAACGTGAACCCACCTACGAAAGAAGGGGAGAAGGAAATGTCTGTTTTGTTGAATACCTGTGTATGTGCGGCCGCGTCGCCATCGTAAGTAACGGCATGATAATCCAGTACTTTGTTCTGGCTCAAAGCTGCATTGGCGGCTATGTTCACAATGCTGCCCAGTTTTACATTACCATTCACTTCAATACCCATGCGATAGCTTTTAGGAATGTTGGTGCGCATATAGGCGCCTACATCGGTGAGCATACCGGTTTGCACCAGCTGGTTTTTGTAATTCATGTAGTATAGGTTGGCCTGTATTGCGGCAATGTTGTTGTTCCATGAATAACCGGCTTCCACATCGCGGAGTATTTCCGGTTTGGGGGTTGCCACGCCATAGTTATTTTCAAAGTCGCCGCGGTTGGGCTCTTTATGAGCAATGGCAACAGACGCGAATACCCGGTTAGTGGGATTGATGTTATAAGAGATACCTGCTTTAGGGTTGAAGAAATTATAGTTCGCATGCGCGATGTAGGAAGGCGCCGCTTCAAAGCCATCCATGTTGTACATGATGTTGCGGTATTGCATATCTGCAAAAATGCTCAGCGCAGCAGTGAGTTTATATTCACCTTTCCAGTAAATGTTGAAATCATTTTTTGCTGCAGGATACCTGTAATATTCGTGGTCTTTACCGATGCCGGTTTGTGCCCAGATGATTTTGCCGTAGTGGTCGCCGGTATAGCGGTTCCAGCCGCCACCCAGGCTCCAGTTGAACTTTTCGCCGGTACGGTTTACAGAGAACACGGATCCATAGAAATAGTTGTCCAGCCACAGCTGCCGAACGAGATCGGTGGTATCAACACTTTTGCCGTTGATCACCGGTCCCTGTAATCCGTAGCCGGAAAAAAGCTGCTGCGCTTTGTATTGTTCGTAGTAACCACGTCCGCGGGTGAGGTGGAAGGCTACGTTGAAGTTGACATGTGAATTCACTTCCTGGTTCAGGAACAGCTGGTAATGATCCTGCTGGTAATTATCGGTTTCATTATCGTAAGGGCTGCCTGGTTTTTCCGTGCCGGCCGGATTGTACGTGCGGTCTGTTTCCAGGAGTGCCTTTGGTACGCCGTACCAGGCCTGGTATGTTTTTTCTTTCCCGGAGAAGACGTTCAGTCTTATGGCTGTTTTGGCGGAAACGTAGGCCGCGGAAGTATAGAAAGAGCTCAGGTCGGAAGTGGCGCGGTCTATATACCCGTCTGATGAAATTTTAGAGAGGCGCGCATCTATGGTGAAGTGATCGTTGATGAGGCCGGAACCGGCTTTCACTGTATGTTTCCAGCTATTGAAGGAGCCGTAGCTGTTGCTGATCTCGCCGTATGCTTTTTCATTGAATTCGTTGGTGCTGAGGTTCAGCGTAGCGCCGAAAGCGCCGGCCCCGTTGGTGGAAGTACCTACGCCGCGCTGCAGCTGAACGCTGCTTACAGAGGAAGCAAAGTCCGGCATGTTCACAAAAAAGGTTCCTTGCGATTCCGCATCGTTCACCGGGATACCGTTTACGGTAACGTTGATACGGGTAATATCAGAACCGCGTACGCGCATGCCCGTATAGCCGATACCGGTACCGGCATCTGAACTGGTAACTACGCCGGGTTGCTGATCCAGCAGGATGGGCAGGTCTTGTCCGAGGTTTTGTTTTTTGATATCCGCTGCGGTTAAAGTAGTGTTTACGAAGGGAGAATTTTTACCTGCGCGTAAACTGCTGATCTCTACCGGTTTTACAAACAGCGCTGTTGTTTCCAGGGAAATGTCGGTAAGCTGTGTGGTATTATTGGCGGTAATGGTGGTGGTGAATGTTTTAAAACCTACAAAACTGGCTGTTAAAGCATAGTTTCCTTTTTTAGGAAGATGGATACTGTAATGGCCCCTGCTGTCGGTAACAGTGCCGGTTTGGTTGACGGAAATAGTAACACCCTCCAGTGGCTGGCCGCTGGCTTTACTGGTAACGGTACCGGTTACCAGCGATTGTGCATGTAAAGTGCCTGCTACAGATAGCAGCACCAATAACATTAGCTGTTTCATTTTAAATATGTCTGTTTTCTGTTTGTTCATTCCTAACCAGCATTACCTGGTCCAGGTTCATTGGGTGTGATCTCAGCCTGAAAGTAAGGCACCCCATGTGTTGCGTTACTGCAAAGGTATACTTGTATGAACTATAAATCAGAAATTATTTTTTGAGAGAAGGAAATTGCTTAATTTTCAGGATACTTCTCTCAATCATCTTTTATAAATTTTTAATCATTTAAATCTTTATTTCTGATGATGAAACTTCAGTTTATCGGGCATCTTGGCCGCGATGTAGTGAAAAAAGAAGTCAACGGCGCCACTGTGTTCAATTTTCCGGTAGCGGTGAATGAGCGTTTTAAGAACGCACAGGGCATACTGGAAGAAAGAACCACCTGGGTGGATTGCGCGCTTTGGGACAAGTTCAATGTTGCTCCTTTTTTAACGCAGGGTGTAATGGTATACGTAGAAGGCGCTCCAAAAGTGGAGGCATACGTAAGCACGGCAACCGGTGCGTTATGCGGGGCATTAAGGTTACGGGTGTTTTCACTGAAGTTGCTCAGCCGTAAGGATGAGGAAAAACGGAAAATCACGGTGCCTGAAATAACCGTACCCGAGGCAGAGCCCGTTCAGGAACAGCCCGCTGACGACCTCCCATTTTAACAATGTATGAAGCATTCCAATATGAAAGCCAACCTTTTATGGTTGGCTTTTTGTATTTTTTTCAAAAAAGATTTGGCGCTGAATGAAATAATTGTATCTTTGCACCCTCATTGCGAGGTAGAGCAGAGGTAGCTCGTCGGGCTCATAACCCGAAGGTCAGTGGTTCGAATCCGCTCCTCGCTACAAAATAGTACTGAAGAGTGCGTAAAAAGATTAAGAGCCGAAGAAATTCGGCTTTTTTTATTTCGGTAAGTTTGAGTTGCAACAGCAACGTCATCAGGTTTAATTGTCATCATGCATAAAGCAGGTTTTGTAAATATTTTTGGTAAGCCCAATGCCGGGAAAAGCACATTGCTGAACGCCATTATTGGTGAAAAGCTCGCTATCATTTCCCCTAAAGTGCAAACTACGCGTCACCGTATCACCGGGGTATTAACGGACCCTGCGTACCAGATCGTTTTTTCCGACACGCCGGGCATCATCGATCCAAAGTACAAGCTGCACGAAAAAATGATGGGAGCGGTTAAATCGGCCCTGGAAGATGCAGACGTGGCCCTGCTGATCATGGACGCCAAAGATAATATGGAAGAGAACCTGGAGCTGTTTGATTCGCTGAAACTGAAAGTACCCATCATTCTCATCCTTAATAAAATGGATAATATCCTGAAAGAGGATATGGAAGTTTTAACGGAACGTGCCAAAGCCTGGGGCAAAGCGGCAGCTGTAGTGCCTATATCTGCCATGCAGAAAAAAGGAATAAAGGAGCTGCTGGCTGAAATAGTAAAACTGTTGCCCGCCGGCAACCCGTTCTATCCTGATGACACACTAACGGATAAGTCTACACGCTTTCTAGTGGCAGAAATGATCCGTGAAAAAGTATTCCAGCTGTTTGAAGAAGAGATCCCGTATCACACCACGGTAATTGTTACACAATTCCAGGAAAAGGATACGTTAACGAAGATCACTGCTGAAATTATCGTTACCCGCGATACCCAGAAAGGCATTATCCTGGGTGAAAGGGGCAAATCCATCCGTGAGCTGGGAACATTGGCCCGGCAGGAGATAGAGAAATTTATCGAACGGAAAGTATTCCTGGAACTGTTTGTAAAGGTACGCGGCAAATGGCGCGACAACGACACATTCCTGAAGGAATACGGGTATTAACACTAAAAAATTCCTGGGTGTATTATCCAGGTTAGTACGACAAAATATAATAACAAAATGGCAGGATTTACAGTAGCTATAGTGGGCCGTCCCAACGTAGGCAAGTCAACGTTGTTCAACCGTTTACTGGAACAGCGGAAGGCCATCGTGGACGACCAGAGCGGTGTAACCCGCGATCGTCAATACGGTATTGCTGATTGGAACGGCAAAACCTTCAATGTAATCGACACCGGCGGATTTGTAACCCACAGTGATGATGTATTTGAGCGGGAGATTCGCAAGCAGGCAAAAGTGGCTATGGAAGAGGCCAATGTAATCATCTTCATGTGTGATGTAACTACCGGTATTACAGACCTGGATGCAGATGTGGCGGATATTCTGCGCCGCACCTCCAAACCGGTTTTCCTTGTGGTTAACAAAGTAGATAACAGTCAGCGCCAGCTGGAGGCCACAGAGTTTTACAGTATGGGCTTTGAACGTACCCACTTCCTTTCTTCCATGACCGGCAGCGGCACCGGCGAATTGCTGGACGACGTGGTAACTTTTATTACCCCGGATATGGAAGACGCCAATCAGAATGCAGACATTCCAAAAATAGCGATCATAGGTCAGCCTAACGTAGGGAAATCTTCCCTGCTGAATGCACTGGTGGGCGTGGAGCGTAATATTGTGTCTGATATTGCCGGTACAACCCGCGATACCATTCACACCCGTTACAATATGTTCCAGAAAGATTTCATGCTGATTGATACTGCGGGTATCCGCCGTAAAACAAAAGTGAATGAAGACCTGGAATTCTATTCCGTGATCCGTGCTATCAAGGCGGTAGATGAATCCGATGTGGTAATGCTGCTGCTGGATGCGGAAAAAGGTATCACTGCGCAGGATCTTAGCATTTTTAGTCTTGCTGCCCGAAAAGGCAAGGGCGTAGTGGTCCTGGTGAATAAATGGGACCTTGTGGAAAAAGCCACCAACACTGCCAGGGACTACGAAAAAACACTGAAAGAGCGACTGGCGCCTTTCTCCGATGTGCCTATCATCTTCACTTCCGTAACAGAAAAGCAACGTATTTTCAAAGCTATTGAAACGGCCCTGGAAGTATATGAAAACCGTACCCGCCGGATCCAGACATCCGTGCTGAACGAAGTGCTGCTGAAAGCGATTGAAGCATACCACCCGCCGGTGGTGAGGGGTATTCCTATCCGTATCAAATATGTAACGCAGCTGCCTACACATACACCGGCATTTGCCTTTTTCTGTAATCTCCCGGACGATGTGAAAACGCCGTACCGTAACTACCTGGAGAACCAGATCCGGACAAAATTTGATTTCAAAGGAGTACCGCTGAAGATCTTCTTTAGAAAAAAATAAATACTTACCGGAAAAGAGGTAAAGCAGATTTTGTATTTTATAAAATTTGCATACCTTTGCGGCGGTTTTAAAAATAAAACAACCTAAAAAATGAAAAAATTATTCGTATTAGCTGCTGCCGCTGGCCTGTTCTTCGTTGCTTGTAACGGTGGTAGCACTCCTGCTACTGATTCTGCTGCAACTGCACCTGTAGACACAATGAACGCTGCTCCG
Source organism: Chitinophaga polysaccharea (assembly GCF_902150045.1). Lineage (GTDB taxonomy): Bacteria > Bacteroidota > Bacteroidia > Chitinophagales > Chitinophagaceae > Chitinophaga > Chitinophaga polysaccharea_A. The sequence continues at coordinate 851,738 of NZ_CABFVU010000001.1, read as the reverse complement.
GTAGTAACTGCTCCAGTTGACTCTGCTGCTCACGTTGATTCTGCTGCTGTAACTGCTCCAGTTGATTCAGCTGCTGCTGCAACTCCAGCTAAGTAAGAGATTAATATCTTTTCTTGCAAGAAATCAGGAAGCCCATCGCTTATGCGGTGGGCTTTTTGATTTGCGCTGCGCCTTCGGCGCGCGTGCGAATTTTGTCTGACTCAGGATTAAACTGATTACGCTGATTACGCTGATTTGATTTTTTGGATTTTATAACTGATTAAAAAATGATTTGAGGAGACATAAGCGAATATCCGCTTAAATCTCCCCAAATCATTTTAAATCACATTACAAAATCAAATCAGCGTAATCAGCGTAATCAGCGTAATCAGTTTAATCCTGAGTCAGACAAATTCCGCGTTAATCTTCGAGTATACTCGCCAGGTTCATCAGTTCATCCGTTTTGTAGGCGTCTTTGTCGTCGCGAAAACACTTGGACAATTCCTCCAGTAAGAACTGCACGATGCGTTTGTTGGATTGTGGTTTGAAGTAGGAGGGGACCGGTGGTACGGATACTCTTTTCAGGTAAGTGTCCACGTCCTGCTGGGTATAGATCTGGCCCTGGATGGGGTCTATAAAGAACAGGATGCGGTGGTCGCCGGGTTCCACGGGGGTGGAAAAATCAATATAGCTATCGAAATACGCCAGGATAAACTGCCTGGGGATATTCACCGCGTATACAGGAAGGTCCAGCATGGCGCAGAGGCTTTGATAGATAATCCCGTTGGTAACAGGATTTCCCTTTTTGGACTCTACCACCTGGTTGATAAAGAACTGGTTTTTGCGTTGGTAGGAAACTTCTTCTCCCTTAAGACCGAAATAATTATAGATCATGCTGTTCAGCACATTGATCTGTTCCAGCGGGGTAAGATAATTATTCAGTTCCAGCCATATATTACGTTTGATGCGATCTATTTCTGCAATGATAGGTGCATCCATAAGATCGGGGAACTGGTATCTGGCAGCCAGTATGGCGCCCTGCATCAGGTCCTGGGATGATGAAAGCCCCCATACACGTAACGCTGCCTGCAAATCCTGGTAATGAACCCGGTGGATCAGCAGCTCTATCCTTTCCTGAATAGCCTCGTCAATTGTATTCTCCCACAAATTCTCCAGGTTCGGAATGATATCTTTACCGTACAGTAATATTTTACTTGCAACCGTATCAAATACCTCCAGATCCGGATCATCCAACAGGTGGAACAAAGCGTTTATTTCTCTGTTTTCGTTCATACCATTATTATGATCATGTGGTAATCATTAAATAATGTGATCCTGTCGGCAAATTTAATAATAAACATACCATTCACACTGCAGTTATTATCATTGCCCCGATTTTCAGCATATTCTTACCACAGCGTTATTCAGCTTTCTTCTTCCTGGGAGGCGCCTTTTTCTTAGGTGGATTGGCTTTAACGTCCTCAATAATCGCTTTGGCTTCTTCCACGGTCAGATCAGCAGCGTTATCTATTTTTTCCTTCGGTATCTTATAGTTCTTCAGGCCTTGTTTGATATAAGGGCCATACGGTCCTTTCAGGATCTGAATTTTTTCCTTTTCAAATATTTTGATGGTCCGTTCATCCTTGGCAGTACGTTTTTCTGCAATCAACGGTGCTACTTCATCCAGTTCCACGGTGTAAGGGTCCATTTCCTTTTTCAGGGAATAGAATTTCTTATCGTGCTGTGCATACGGACCAAAACGGCCGATGTTGATAATCACATCGGAATCTTCAAACTGGCCGATGTTACGGGGCAGTTTAAACAATTCCATAGCCTCATCCAGTGTAATGGTTTCAATGCTTTGTGTGGCCTTTAACTTGGCAAAGCGCGGCTTTTCCTCATCTTCCACGCTACCTATCTGGATCATAGGTCCATAACGGCCCATACGTGCTACAATCGGTTTACCGGTAGCGGCATCGGTACCCAGCGGACGTTCGCCTTTCACCCGCTCTGCATTTTCGAGGGTGTTTTCCACATCTTTATGGAAAGGAGAATAAAATTCGCTGATCATCTTATTCCATACCTTTTTACCGCTGGCAATTTCATCAAATTCCTCTTCAATCTTGGCAGTAAAACCGTAGTCCATTACATTATTAAAGTACTGGTTCAGGAAGTCGGTTACAATCATTCCCAGGTCTGTAGGGAATAATTTCGACTTTTCTGCCCCGGTATTTTCTGAGTCGGTTTGTTTGGTGATCTTATCGGCCTTAAGCAGCAGGATACGGAAATCCCTTTTCACGCCTTCCTTATCCCTTTTCTCCACATAATTACGTTTCTGAATGGTGGTAATAGTAGGAGCATAAGTAGATGGACGGCCAATGCCCAGTTCCTCCAGTTTCTTTACCAGGCTGGCTTCCGTATAACGGGGAGCCGGGCGGGAGAACCTTTCGGTGGCTTTCATTTCTTTCAGATCCAGGGATTGTTTTACGGCCAGTGGAGGTAAAGAACCTTCCTGTTCTTCCGTTTCATCTTCATCATCGTGGCTTTCCATGTATACTTTCAGGAAGCCGTCGAATTTCAGTACTTCCCCGCTGGCGGTCAGCTCTTCGTGGTTGGTAGAGATATCGATCTTGGCGATGGTTTTTTCCAGTTCTGCATCAGCCATCTGGCTGGCAATGGTGCGTTTCCAGATCAGTTCGTACAGTTTGCGGGTGTCGCTGTCGTCTACCGTGGTGTTTTCCATGTAGGTAGGGCGGATGGCTTCGTGCGCTTCCTGTGCGGACTCATTTTTATTTTTGAATTTCCGGTGCTGATGGTATTTGTCACCGAAACTGGTTTTAATGGCTTTTTCAATTTCACTTACCGCGGTATCAGACAGGTTTACGGAGTCGGTACGCATGTAAGTGATATTACCGCTTTCATACAGCTTCTGGGCCAGCAACATGGTTTTGGAAACGCTGTAGCCGAGTTTGCGGCTGGCTTCCTGTTGCAGGGTGGAAGTGGTGAACGGTGCTGCGGGCGATTTCTTGCCGGGTTTTACCTGTATATCTTTTACGGTATAGGCGGCGCCAACACATTGCTGCAGGAATTTCTCCGCATCTTCCGCGGTTTTGAATTTACCCGGGCCCTCGGCTTTGAAGGAAATATTCTTACCATTAATATCCTTACCGGTGAAATAAGCTTCCACTTTAAAGGTGCTCACGGAATTGAAAGTGTTGATCTCTCTTTCCCTTTCCACGATCAGTCGAACCGCTACGGATTGCACACGGCCGGCCGACAGGGAATTGCGCATACTCATTTTACGCCACAGCACGGGGGAGATCTCAAAGCCTACAATACGATCTAAAATACGGCGGGCCTGCTGCGCATTTACCCGGTCCATATCCAGCTTGCGCGGATGTTGTACGGCATTTTCTATGGCAGGCTTGGTAATTTCATGGAAAACAATACGTTTGGTCGTTTTGGGGTCAAGGTTCAATACCTCGCACAGATGCCAGGAAATGGCCTCCCCTTCACGGTCCTCATCCGTGGCCAGCCATACCTCATCGGTATCCTTCGCCAGCTTCCTCAGTTCCTTCACCACCTTTTCCTTATCTTCCGGGATCACATACTTAGGCTTGAAGTTGTTATCAATGTCTATCCCCATGTCATCCTTCTCCAGGTCACGTATGTGACCGAAGCAGGACTTGACTTCGAAGTCTTTGCCCAATATTTTTTCTATGGTCTTGGCTTTCGCCGGGGACTCAACTATAACTAAATTTTTTGCCATGTATGCTTCTTTAATGTGCTGCTAAATACGCAAAATTCTACAAAATAATTACTTCTATGAATTCCGCAATAATATAAAAGTACCTTCAAATTAAAAAATAAGGTCGCTTTTAAACGTTAAAATACGTTGTAATGTAATGAAAAAAACGGGTACCCGCTAAAACACGTATATTAGAAACCACGAATCCGATCGATACCGGCGGTTTGTTATTTTAAAATTAAATATAATGGATGTAGTTATCGTTGGCACTGGCAATGTTGCGCATTGTTTCGGACATCTCCTCAAAATTCATGGTCACCAGGTAAAACAGGTGGTGAGCCGGCAGAAAGATCATGCCAGGGAGCTGGGAGAGATGCTCCATGCAGATTATACGAATGATCTGCAGGATATAAATATGGACGCGGATGTATACCTGCTTGCAGTGAGTGATGCGGCCATCCCTGAGCTGAACGACGAACTGCGCCTGGGAAAGCGTATGGTGGCGCATACGGCCGGAGCGGTGCCCCTGGCTGCCATCTCCAGGATATCCTCCAATACAGGGGTGGTGTATCCTTTACAGTCGATCCGCAAGGAGGTGAAAAATTACCCGCCCATCCCCGTGATGCTGGAGGCCAGCAACGACGAGGTGCTCAGGCGGCTGCAATCACTGGCCCAGAGTATTTCAGGCAGCGTTACGGTTACTTCTTCCGAACAGCGGTTGAAATACCATCTCACGGCCGTGCTGTGTAATAATTTTACCAATCACCTGATCGCCCAGGCAAAAGCCTATTGTGAAAAAGAGCAGCTGGATTTTAATTTACTGCAACCTATTATAAAGGAAACCTTCGACCGGCTGGAGAAATTTGCGCCGGAGCAGGTACAAACAGGGCCTGCATTGCGGCAGGATGATACTACAATGAGCCTGCACCGGGATCTGCTGGCCGGCGATCCCTACCTGCAGCTGGTATACCAGGTCATGTCAGACGCTATTTTCCAGTTCCATAATAAATAGGGAATAATCGATTGTTAATGCGTAATTGGCTATTTTTGGCCCCATGAACGTATTGGCTTTATTTAAATCTATCACCACCTTTGTACTGGATGTGGATGGTGTGCTTACGGATGGCACCCTGCAATTGCTGCCGGGCGGCGAAATGTCGCGCAGAATGAATATTAAGGATGGCTATGCGCTGCAACTGGCGGTGAAAAAGGGTTACCGGGTAGTGATCATCTCAGGGGGAAAATCGGAAAGCGTGGTGAGCAGGTTACAGGGGCTGGGTATAAAAGATATCTATACAGGGGTACACGATAAGCAGGAGAAACTGCAGGATTATGTTTTTGAAAATGATCTTCGCTGGGACGAGATATTATATATGGGAGATGATATCCCGGATTACCTGCCTATGCAACTGGTAGCTTTACCCACCTGCCCCGCAGATGCAGCAGCCGAAATAAAAAGTATTTCGAGGTACGTGTCCCCTCTGCCCGGGGGCCATGGTTGCGTAAGAGAGGTAATGGAAAAAGTATTGAAACTGAACGGACATTGGTTAATGGATGAAGGAATCGCATCGAAATAATAAAAGAGAAAACTATGAAGCTCTGGGCTGCATTTTTTAAACTGATCAGGTACCCGAACCTGGTATATATTGCCCTCACCCAGTTTTTACTGCAATACTGCGTGGTAGAGCCGGTGTTACGCAGCTCCGGCGAAGAGCCGTCGCTACCGGTTCCCCAGTTTGTTTTACTGAGCCTGTCTACCATACTGGTGGCGGCTGCGGGTTATATTATCAACGACTATTTTGATATAAATATAGACATCATCAACAAGCCGGATAAGATGGTGCTGGATAAAATCATCAGTCGGCGCTGGGCAATGGCCTGGCATACCATGCTTAACCTGGCCGGCGTATCGCTGGGGTTTGTGGTGGCATGGAAAACCGGGCAGTTCTATCTTGGCTTTACACAGGTGATCTGTTCACTACTGCTCTGGTTTTATTCCACTTCTTTTAAAAGACAGGTGCTGATCGGGAATGTGGTCATTTCCCTGTTAACCGCCCTGGCCGTGGTGGTGGTGGGCTTTTACGAAAGCCAGATCTATCATAGTTTTGAAGCCATCATTTCGCCTACCGGCAGGAAGCTGATACAGATCATTGGGGTATATGCATTATTTGCTTTTCTTATTTCCATGGTCCGGGAAATTGTGAAGGACCTGGAAGATATGATGGGCGACAGTAAAGACGGATGCCGCACCCTGCCCATCGCCTGGGGAGTACTGGCAGCCAAGCGTTTTTGTAATGCCCTTTTGCTGGCATTGGTAATTATTATCCTCCTGGTAGAGATCAGGGTATGGATTTTGGGCTGGTATGCAGCCATCGGTTACCTGCTCCTGTTTGTACAGGCGCCCTGTGCCTACATTTACGTGTTGCTGAAAAAGGCAAGTCTCCCAGAACATTATCACAAGGTAAGCTCACTGGTAAAAGTGATTATGCTCACCGGAATTTTATCAATGATATTTTTTAAACTTTATTTATAGAGATGTATAACCGTGCACCCGTTGTCCTGGCTTCGCAGTCGCCGCGCAGAAAGCAATTGCTGGAACAGGCCGGCATTCCTTTCCAGGTGAAGGTGATAGAAACAGCAGAAACTTTTCCTCCCGAATTAGCCATTGTGGATATTCCCGTGCATATTGCGCGCCAGAAGGCCGCCGCCGTGCGGAAGCTGTGCGCTCCCGGCGATGTTATTATTGCTGCGGATACCGTGGTGGTACTGGACAATGATATTATCGGCAAGCCAAAGAACCGGGAAGATGCCATTAACATTTTATCGCGGCTCAGCGCAAGAGAACATCGTGTAGTCACCGGCGTTATTATCAGGCAGGGAGAGAGGGAAGTAGCTTTTTCCAAAACAACGGCTGTACATTTCAAGCCGTTAACCACGGAGCAGATCACTTATTATGTGGATGAGTACAAACCTTTCGACAAGGCAGGCGCCTATGCCATACAGGAATGGATCGGTGCTGTGGGGATAGACAGTATAAATGGTTGCTTCTATAATGTAATGGGGCTACCGGTAAGCAGGGTAGTGGAAGAGCTGGAAAATTTTTAATCAATAAGAACGGCGCAGAGAACTGCGCCGCAATCATGATTGGTTTTTGCTTTATTACATCTCTTTTATTCCAATACCAGGATATTCACATCTTTATTTTTCAGCCAGCCGGCTTCTCTCAGCTTCTGCAGGTTGATAGCACCTACCACATAGCGCCATTCAGTAGACTCATATTTTTCAGAGATATTAAAGAACTCTGCCAGGTCCACCTGGTCGGGCGATTTGTAGCGCAGGTATACTTTCAGTTTTACATCATTCGTAAAGCTGGGCTGGTTGTTTTGTTTGATCTTTTTGTACTCGTAGCGGTAGTTGTACAGCAGTGCGGAGATATCCGATAATACGGCGCTGCCGGTGGCGGTACCGCCTGCGCCTTTACCTACAAAGAACTGTTTGTCGGTGAATGCGCTTTCCAGCAGGATACCGTTGTATTCGTTGTACACATCGTAGAGCAGGTTGTGCTCCCTGATCAGGTGTGGCAGTACATAAGCGAATACATGCCCGTTCTGACGGCGGCATTGTGCAATGAGTTTGATAGTACAATTCCTTTGTTTGGCAAACTGGATATCAAAATCATTCAGGTGATGGATACCGAAGTTGAACACTTCTTCCGGTTTCACAAAAGTACCGAATGCGTGGAGCAGCAGGATCACTATTTTGAATTTCGGATCATATCCTTCGATATCCAGTGTAGGATCTGTTTCCGCGAAACCCAGGTCTTGCGCTTGTTGCAGGGCGGTGGTAAAGCTGAGGTTCTCTTCAAATATTTTTGTAAGAATATAATTTGTAGAGCCGTTACAGATACCTTCCACTGCATTGAGCAGGTCGTTATCGTAGTATTCTTCCAGGTTACGGATAATGGGAATACTTGCGCAGCTGGATGCTTCATACAGGAAGGGTACTTTGTTTTCCGCCTGCAGCTGGTACAGAGCCGGCAGGTTTTCAGCGATCATTCGTTTGCTGGCGCTTACTACGGCTTTACCGTTGCGGAGCGCTTTGCTCACTATTTCAAAGGCTGCTTCGGTTTCATTGATCAGCTCTACTACTACGTCAATGGTAGGATCTTCGAGTATTTCATTTTTGTCTGTCGTAAAATAACTGCTGTCGATCGGCCTTGATTTATTAGGATCTTTAATACAGATCTTTTTGATCCGTGCATTAATACCTTTTGTTCTGTTCAAAACTTCATAGAGTCCTTGTCCTACGACGCCGAATCCGAAAATGCCTAAATTGATGATCTTGTTTTCCATACTTTTTTTGAGCTTGCAGCCTTAGCAATCAGTCTTTCGCCGTGCAGAGATGATCAGTTTCCGTACATTGAAAGTGGTGTTACCAACCACTAATGGCTTTATTGTAAAACTGTAATTTGCTTGCCGGCCGGATGGTTTAGTCTGTCCAGCGCCTGTTTCAGGTCGTTGATCAGGTCATCGGCATCTTCAATGCCTACTGATAAACGGATGCAGGAATCCTGTAGTCCTGTTTTTCTACGGAATTCTTCCGGGATGGTACGATGCGTCATGGTGGCCGGGTGGGCCAGCATGCTTTTCACGCCGCCAAAGCTTTCTGCCAGCTTAAATAATTTGGTAGCGTTTACGATACGGATCGCATTTTTGATATTGTCGCTTTTCAGGGAAAAGCTTACCAGAGCGCCGTAATTTTTTTGTTGTTTACGGGCGATGTGGTGATTTTTGTGGGTGGCCAGCCCGGGATAGAACACTTTATCCACTGCAGGATGTGTGGCCAGCCAGTTAGCGATGGCGCTGGCGTTGCTGCATTGTTTTTCCAGGCGGAGGTACAGTGTTTCAATACCGCGTATAGTAAGCCATGCTTCAAAGGGGCTGAGTATACTGCCGGAAATATTCTGGTTATAGCGGATCTGGTCTGCCAGTGTTTTTGAGTTCACTACTACAAGGCCGGCGATCACATCGCAATGGCCTGCCAGGTATTTGGAGGCGCTGTGGATCACAAGATCTGCGCCCAGTGTTAACGGCTGTTGCAGTAATGGGGTACTGAAGGTATTGTCTACCGCCAGCAGGATATTATGCTGTTTGGCAATTTTGCTGATAGATTTAATATCAGATACGCGCAAAGTGGGATTGGTGGGCGATTCCAGCCAGATGATCCTTGTATTGGGCGTAATGGCGGCCAGTACTTTATCGAGGTTGCTGGTATCTACAAAATTCACTTTGATCCCAAAGCGTTCAAACATGTGGTTAAAGATCTGGAAGATGCCGCCGTAGGTGTCTTCCACGGCCATGATCTCATCGCCGGACTTTAACAGCTTCAGCACTGCATCTATGGCCGACATACCGCTGGCAAACGCAAACCCGGCAAACCCTTCTTCCAGGTTGCAGATGAGGTCTTCCAGCACTTTTCTCGTGGGGTTGTTTGCCCGCGAAAATTCAAAGCCTTTATTGATGCCGGGTGATTCCTGCACAAAAGTGGACGTTTGATAGATAGGCACAGAAATGGCGCCTGTCAGTTCGTCTACCGGTATGCTGTGAATCAGTTGTGTAGCTGTTTTCATGTTATAAATTATTTTTAATGATGTTCAATGTGCACAATTGCCAACTGCAACGATATCATTAAAGATCAACTTAAACAACAACAAATCCATGAAAGGGGCGGGGAGGGGGCATAAAAAAAGCTCTCCCGTTTGTTGGAAGAGCTCCTTTAGAAAGTTATATATATCTGTGAAGTATTATCTCTGCCAACTTATCTTTCCCCGGTTTGCACCAGGGCAGGAATTAGCACCTTTTTCCTGATCATAGATCAGGAAAGGTTGCTAAGGCATCGCAGGGCCAAGTCCCTCCGCCTTTCTGGATAAGTGATGTGTAAGAACTGGCGCAAAGGTAATATCACTTTAGGCAGATTTCCAAATTGGAGTTGTTTTTTATTTATTAACCGGTGTTTTATTACCTTTGGATGATATTATTTTATACCCAACCATATCTTTTATGTTTGTTAACCCGTTGCTCTCAGAAGAGCTGTTCCAGCATATCTGGGCCTTCCGGCTATTTAAGCAGGATCATCTGACCACTACCGGCGGAGAGCCGGTACAGGTAATATTTCCAGGCGTTCATAACCACAATGGCGGACCGGATTTTTCGGCTGCAAAGATCAGGATCGGCGCTACTTTATGGGTAGGCCAGGTGGAGCTGCACCTGCGCACATCCGACTGGTTCCGGCACGGGCATCAGTATAATGCACAATACGGCCGTATTATCCTGCATGTGGTGTTTGTGCACGACATGCCCGATGTTGTTACCGGGAATGCCCCCTGCCTGGAATTGCAGCAGCATATCCCCAAGGTGCTCCTGCAACGTTATGAGCAGTTGAAATCATTATCGCCCTTTGTGCCATGTGCCCCCCATGCCGTGCAGGTGCCGCAGCTGATCTGGCTAAGCTGGAAGGAGCGGTTGCTGGCGGAGCGCTGGGAACGTAAGATCAGCAGCCTGCGGGCCTGGCTGCAGCATAATCATTACAATTGGGAGGAAGTGTGCTACTGGGCAGTGGCGCAGAGTTATGGTACACCGGTAAATGCCTTGCCTTTCCTGCAGGTGGCGCAGTCGCTTCCCTATAAAACGCTGATGCGGTACCGGCACCTGCTGCTCCAGGTAGAGGCGCTGCTGTTTGGCCAGGCAGGGATGCTGGAAGCCCCGCAAACCGACGGATATGCGTTACAGTTACAGGATGTTTACGGGCACCTGCAGCACAAATTCCGGCTCAGTCCAATTCCAGCCCACCACTGGAACTGGCTGCGGATGCGCCCTGCAGCCTTTCCCACCATGCGGCTGGCCACTTTTGCCGCATTGCTGCAACAATCCACCCACCTGTTTTCCCGGATCCTGGAAGCCCCCGATGTAACGGCCCTGGAACAACTTTTTTTCGTGCAGCCATCGGCGTACTGGCATACGCATTACCGTTTCGGGCACCCCGTAGCGCGCACGCAGCGGCCCGGGAAGCAGGCGGTACAGGGTATCCTGATCAACACGGTGCTGCCCCTGCTGTTCCTGTACGGACAGGATAAGAATGGCAAATATTACCAGGAAAAAGCCCTGCATTTCCTGCAGCAGCTGCCGCCGGAAAGGAACCATATCACTAACAGCTGGAGCCAGCTGGGCATTGGCCAGGAAAGCGCTTTGGAATCGCAGGCACTGCTGCAGCTGAAACAGCATTATTGTGATGAGAAAAGGTGCCTGCAGTGCGCTATAGGAGTGAAGATCATTTCAGGTGTGTAAGTGGATTTTGTCTTGGAACACTGATTACGATGATTTTGATGATTACTTTGATTTTATTCTTTTAAGCGTATAAAAATATTAAGGAAGACATAAGCGGATATCGCTTTTATCTCCCTTTATTATTACAAAAACTCAAAAATAAAATCAAAGTAATCATCAAAATCATCGTAATCAGTGTTCCAAGACAAAATCCGCATCGCCGGAGGCGGTGCATTACCAATTAAAGGTGACATCCTGTACAATGTCCGGGTGCACGCTCATGGCCACCGGGCAGGTATGTGCCGCCCTTTCCAGGATGGTCCGTTCTTTTTCACCAAGGCCATGGCCTTCGGGGAAGTCGAATACGATGGTGATGCCCGTGATACGGCGCGGGTCTGTGCCCATTATTTTCTGTACGCTTACTTTGGTGCCCTCAATGGCCCAGTTATTATCCATAGCCTTAATGCCCATAATGCTGAGCATACAGGAGCCCAGGGCAGTGGCTACAAGGTCGGTGGGAGAAAATCTTTCCCCCCTGCCACGGTTGTCAACAGGTGCATCTGTTTCGATAACAGTGCCTGATTGCAAATGGGTGGCGGTGGTACGTAACTGGCCGGTATAGATAATAGATGCTGTTTGCATGATATCTTTTTAAATGATCAATCCGTAAAATTAAATGTATTTTTATTATAAGTGTATCCATGGCAGTAAAGGTCCCTGGTAAACTAAAAAAAAATTAGCTACGTTTGTAATATATACATAACAATACCTTTGTTCAAGCGTTTATTTATTATAATAATAGCCCACTGTGAAAAAAATATACTTAATCCTGTTTTTAGCAACAATATCCGGCGGTTTGTTTGCGCAAACCACCACCCGGCAGCAAAGCACCAAGAAAAGTGATAAGGAACAGCGTAAGCTGAAAAAGATCTCCATTTTCCGCGAACAGGAAGAGGGAGAGAATGTTTTCCAGCGTGATTTTTCTGCAGGGGCAAGGCTGAACACCGACGGATGGTCTGGTTTTGCGGAACTGGGATACCGGAAAACGAGGAAAAAAGTGAATTATTTCCAGTTTGAGTTTGGGGAGAAGAAGAGTAATAAGGAAGTAAAGGTCAATAGCGGGTATGCCTTTACCCAGCGCCCATATATATACGGTAAACAGAATAATTTTTACCAGGCCAAACTGGGTGTAGGCCAACGGTACCTGATTGGCGGTAAAGCCAATAAAAACGGGGTGGAGGTAGACGCTGTCTATTATGGAGGCGTATCCCTGGGGCTGGTAAAACCCTATTACCTGAATGTGCAGAATGAAACGGGTGAAAATGTGGATATCAAGTACACCCCTGAAACTGCAGACCTTTTCCTGCACAAAGAGCAGATCAACGGCGCGGGTGGTTTCGGAAAAGGATGGAACAACCTCAGCGTGGTTCCGGGATTGCATGCCAAATTGGGTATGCGGTTCGACTGGGCCCATTTCAACGAGGTGGTGAGCGCCCTGGAAGTGGGAGTGAATGGTGAATATTATACCAAAAAGATCCCTATTATGGTGGTAGTAGATGGAGTTGACCCGAATAAACAGTTCTTTTTTAATGCATATGTCAGCATCCAATTCGGGAAGCGCTGGAATAAGAGATAAGTATTAACTTTGCTTTTCTAAAGAAAGGAATAAGCGATGCAAGAACTACCCGTAATAGCCGCCGAACCGGCTACAACAAGAGTGAAAAAGCCCGACTGGCTGCGCGTTAAATTACCCATAGGCGAGAATTATAAACAGGTTAGAAACCTGGTAGATACCCATAAATTACATACGATCTGTGAAAGTGGCAACTGCCCTAATATGGGCGAATGCTGGGGAGCCGGCACCGCTACTTTTATGATCCTGGGAAACATCTGTACCCGTAGCTGCGGCTTTTGTGCCGTAGCCACCGGCCGTCCGGAAGCAGTGGATTTCGATGAGCCGCAACGAGTGGCGGAAGCCATTTACCTGATGAAAGTAAAACATGCCGTTATCACCTCTGTAGACAGGGACGAGCTGAAAGACGGCGGTTCCATCATCTGGGCCAACACCATCAATGCTGTAAGGGCGCTGAATCCTGAAACCACCATGGAAACCCTTATCCCGGACTTCCGTGGCCAGTGGGAAAACCTCCAGCGTATCATTGATGTGGCGCCTGAAATTGTATCACACAACCTGGAAACGGTAGAACGTTTAACCAAGCAGGTAAGGATACAGGCCAAATATCACCGCAGCCTGGAAGTGATCCGTCGCCTGAAAGAAGGTGGCATGCGCACCAAGAGCGGTATTATGCTCGGTTTGGGCGAAACAAAAGAAGAAGTGGTACAGGCCATGCAGGACCTGTACGATAACGGTTGTGATGTGGTAACGCTGGGCCAGTACCTGCAGCCTACACCAAAACATCTGCCCGTGGCACGCTTTGTTCATCCTGATGAATTTGCAGAATTACGCGAGATAGGTTATAACATGGGACTCGACTACGTAGAGTCAGGACCGTTAGTAAGATCATCCTATCACGCAGAAAAACATATTGTCAGCGGTCGTAATAAAGGATGACCGGAACTGATTTTCACTTATTTGTTAAAATCCACCCGGAAGGGTGGATTTTTGTTTTCATAACGTTATCTTAGCGCCCGAATTCGTTTTACCTAAACAACAAGATTAGTTGTTGTATACCTACTTCGCTGTTATACGTTGTATTCAGATACCTGGAACCACTCTGGAAACCGTGCGTTAAAGTTCCAGATGATTTTGAATCCGCGACTCTCTAATCAACCTACCTGTTTGCTGTAATTATTACAGCCTGACATGTTTTTGCGGCAATTAAAAATGTTGTGATGCGGATAGCGTCGCAACAAATACAGGACAATAATGCTATGCCATTAAAAGCCGAGCTTTTTATGTATGCGTTATTTCCTTTCGATTGGTACAATGATGAACTGAATGTCAAAAGCCTTTTATGAAAAGAGCATTTTATTTGTTAGCTGTGGCATGCGGATTAATTATATCCCCGCAGGTATTTGCACAGCAATCTTCTGATTCCCTGTTAACCAGCGCTACCCTGCAGGACTGTGTAAGGTATGCCCTTACCCACCAGCCGGTTATCAGGCAATCGCTTATTGATGAAGCGATCACCGACCGGACAGTAAAGAGTAAACTGGCCGACTGGTACCCGCAGGTAAACCTGGATTATAACATCCAGCATTACCTGGAACTGCCCACTTCTATTTTTGGAGGTAATCCCACCAAAGTAGGCGTGGCAAATACTTCCACTGCATTGTTCGGGCTGAACCAGAACATCTTCACCCGTGACCTTTTACTGGCCACCAATACGGCAAGGGACATACGGAGGCAAAGCCGGCAAACAACCGCGCGTAACCAGATAGACCTGGTAGCAGATGTAAGCAAGGCCTACTATGATGTGCTTCTCACTACCGAACAGATCAAGGTACTGAACGAAGATATTACCCGCCTGGAAAGAAGCCTGAAAGATGCGAATAACCAGTATGCCAGCGGTGTGGTAGATAAAACCGATGCCAAACGCGCTACCATTTCGCTGAACAATGCACGCGCACAACAAAAGGCAGCGCGTGAGCTGCTTACAGCCAAACAGGCCTACCTGAAACAGCTGATGGGATACCCGGTGAACAGCGGAGATGTACCGCTTACAGAAGACTCTGCAGCTGTGGCCGCACAGGTAACCGGCGCAGATACCCTGCTTACCGCAGATTATAAAAACCGTATCGAGTACCAGTTACTGGAAACGAATCAAAGCCTGCAGCAAGCCAACCTGAAATATAACAAATGGAGCTATCTGCCCACGGTATCTGCATTTATCAATTACTCCTTTGCTTATCAGAACGAACAGTTTGGCAAATTGTACAGCGAGAACTATCCGAACTCCTTACTGGGATTGAAGCTATCCTTACCCATTTTCCAGGGAGGAAAAAGAGTGCACAACATCCGCATGGCAGAGCTGCAGTTACAGCGTACCCAATGGGATTTTGCGGCTTTAAGAAGCCAGATCAATTCGCAGTATGCGCAGGCGATGGCCAATTATAAAAGTAATTACAACGACTATCTCACATTGAAGGAAAATGTGCAGATGGCACAGGATGTATATGATATGTTACAGCTGCAGTATAAGGAAGGGATCAAAACCTATCTCGATGTACTGGTGTCTGAAACAGAACTGCGTACCGCGCAGCTGAATTTTTATAACTCCATGTACCAGGTATTGTCCAGCCGGATAGACCTGCAAAAAGCATTAGGAACCTTAACAGCTAATTATTAAATGGTAACCGGAACGGATATGAAAAAAATGAACCACATTGTCTTAATCAGCGCTGCCAGCATCCTGGGCTTTACTGCCTGTAAAGGTCCGGCCCAGAAGGGAGCGCCCGCTATGCCCCCTACACCGGTGAATATTACGGAGGCATCCGTAGCACCGGCCGTTTATTACGATAAATACCCCGCCACGGTAGTAGCGTTGAACCAGGTAGAACTGCGTTCCCAGGTATCAGGGTTTATTACCGGGATCTTTTTTAAAGAAGGTGAAGTAGTGCAGAAAGGAAAGCCCCTGTATGAAATAGACCGCCGCAAATATGAAGCGGCTTATTTGCAGGCACAGGCCAATGTAGCCAGTGCAAAAGCCAGCTTTGAAAGGGCAAAGAAAGATGACGACCGTTACCAGCGCCTGGCCGACCAGGATGCGGTGGCCCGCCAGATACTGGATAATGCGAAAGCAACCCTGGAAACTTCCCGCAGCCAGCTGGCTGCAGCAGAAGCCAATCTTGCTGCCGTTCGTACAGACCTGGATTATTCCCTGATCAAAGCGCCGTTTACCGGGCGTATAGGTATTTCACAGGTAAAGCTCGGCGCACAGGTGAGCCCCGGTACCACCCTGCTGAATACCATCTCCAGTGAAAACCCGATAGGAGTTGATTTCGTGATAACAGAAAATGAGATCTCCCGTTTTGCAGGCATGCAGGGTGGAAAAGCCAGCGACTCTACTTTCCGTCTGCAGTTATCCGATGGCACTGAGTTCGTACACGCCGGTAAGATCCTCGCCATTGACCGCGGGGTAGATAATCAAACCGGTACCATCCGTGTGCGTATCGAGTTCAATAACCCGGACGACAGGCTGAAAGACGGTATGAGCTGCGTATTGCGCGTGCTGAATGAGCAGTCCGGCGAAAGACTGATCATCCCTTATAAAGCGCTCACTGAGCAGATGGGGGAATACTTTGTATTTGTTGCAAAAGATTCCGTGGCTGCCCAGCAGAAAGTACACCTGGGACCGAGGATCGGCGACAGGATCGTGATCATGGATGGTATCCAGGCCGGTGATAAGGTGATCACAGAAGGCTTCCAGCGTTTACGCGATGGCGGCAAAATACAGATAGGAATACCAGCCGCTCCAACAGGTGCGCCTGCGAAGAAATAGTTTATCAGTAGAATCAACAGCAGAAGATCATGATTGCAGATACTTTTATAAAACGACCCGTGACGGCTATAGTAATATCTATAGTACTGGTACTGGTGGGAATACTGGCGATGATGAACCTGGCCATAGGTCAGTACCCGGAAATATCGCCTCCCACCGTACAGGTAACAGGTACCTATACCGGGGCGGATGCACAAACGGTGGAACAAACCGTAGCCACACCCGTGGAAGTGCAGGTGAACGGTACGCCGGGCATGACCTATATCAACACGAACAACACCAGCAGCGGGCAGATGAGCATGACGGTAAACTTTGAAGTGGGTACCGACATCAATATTGCCGCGCTGGATGTGCAGAACCGTGTGGGAATTGCGCAGCCTACCCTGCCACAGGAAGTACAGCGTTTAGGGCTCACCGTTAGAAAGCGTAACCCCAGTATCCTCATGCTGGTGGCACTGTACTCACCTAAAGGCACACACGATATCACCTTCCTGGATAACTATACCAACGTATATGTAAAAGATGCATTGCTGAGGGCAAAAGGGGTGGGCGATATCTTCACCCGTGCGGATGATTTCAGTATGCGTATCTGGCTGAAACCCGACAAGCTCGCTGAAATGGGCGTAACCGCCGATGATATCCGCGCAGCGCTGGCAGAGCAGAACGCGCAGATCACCGCTGGCTCTGTAGGCGCGCCGCCGCAGCAGGCAGGGCAAACATTTGAGTACAACATCTTCACAAAAGGACGTTTATCCACCCCGGAAGAATTTGGAAATATCATTGTTAAAACCCGTCCTTCAGACGGATCGCTGGTATACCTGAAAGATGTGGCCCGTGTACAGTTAGGTAAATTTAACTACTCCGGTAACAACTTCGTTGATGGTAAACGTGCTGCCTACCTGCTTGTATACCAGGCGCCGGGAAGTAACGCGATTGAAACTGCCAAAAATGTGACAGCTGCCATGGAAGAGCTGAAGAAGCAATTCCCCAACGATGTGGAATACGTAGTGCCTTTTGAATCCATTTCCGTAGTAAAAGTATCTATAGAAGAGGTGGTGCATACTATTGTGGAAGCGCTGATCCTGGTGGTGATCGTAGTATTCCTGTTCCTGCAGAGCTGGCGCGCTACGCTGATCCCGGTACTGGCTATCCCGGTATCCATTATCGCTACCTTCATCTTCTTTATACCACTTGGATTTACCATCAACACGCTTACCCTGTTCGGTTTCGTACTGGCAATCGGTATCGTGGTGGATGACGCCATTGTGGTGGTGGAAGCGGTGCAGCATAATATAGACCATGAGAAGATGTCGCCCAGGGATGCTACCGCAATGGCCATGAAGGAAATATCCGGACCGGTGATTGCGATTGCGCTGATCCTTGCAGCGGTGTTTGTACCGGTAGGATTTATACCAGGTATCGTAGGCCGGCTTTATCAGCAGTTTGCGATCACTATTGCCATCTCTGTAATGATCTCCGCATTTGTGGCGTTGTCATTAACACCGGCATTGTGTATCCTCCTGCTGAAACCCATGCACCTGGACAAAGATTCGAAAGGGCTGAACAAGTTCTTCTTTAAATTCAACCGCTGGTTTGGGCATACTACTTCCCGCTATTCTGTGGGCGTGAAAAAGAGTATCCGTTACTTCCGCTTTGTGATAGTGATCCTGGTCTGCATTTTTGTAGGTACCATGATGTTGTTCAAGAGCAAGCCAACAGGTTTTATACCAACGGAAGATGAAGGCCGTATCT
The DNA here is from genome assembly GCF_902150045.1 of Chitinophaga polysaccharea. Taxonomy (GTDB): domain Bacteria; phylum Bacteroidota; class Bacteroidia; order Chitinophagales; family Chitinophagaceae; genus Chitinophaga; species Chitinophaga polysaccharea_A. The sequence continues at coordinate 833,475 of NZ_CABFVU010000001.1, read as the reverse complement.
ACATTACGTTCGATTTGCCGGAGTCTTCTTCAACAGAGCGCACCCTGGCCGTAATGCAGCAAATGATGAAAGACCTGGATAATACGGAAGGTATTGCCCACTATGCTGCGCTCGGAGGATTGAACGTGGTAAACTTTGCTACTAAATCGAACAGTGCTACTATCTTCTGCCAGCTGAAACCATGGGATGAACGTAAGCCGGATTCCCTGCAGGTGTTCGGGCTTGTGGCCACGCTGCAGAAGAAATTGTCGAAATACAAAGAAGCCAATGTGGTGGTAATTCCACCGCCGGCCATTCCGGGCCTGGGTTCCACAGCAGGGTTCTCCTTTATACTGGAACAAAAGGGCGCCGGTGAAGTAAAGGCATTTGAAGGCGTGTTGCAGAACTTCCTGGCTGCTGCCAACAAGCGCCCGGAAATAGCGAAGGCGTTCTCTTTCTTCACCGCACGCACACCCGGCTACCAGCTGGATATTGACCGTGAAAAGGCGAAGAAAATGGGCGTGAAGATCTCCGATATTGCTACTGCATTACAAACATATATGGGTAGCGCCTATATCAACGACTTCACCATTTATGGCCGTAACTTCCGCGTGGTAACGCAGGCGGATTCCACTTACCGCGGTGATATCAAAAACCTTAGCCAGCTGTTTGTACGCAACAGCGCGGGTTCTATGGTGCCGTTAAGCGCTCTTACTTCCTATAAGGTAATAGAAAGCGCCCCGGTGATTTCCCACTATAACCTGTTCCGTTCTGCGGAAATAAACGGTAACCCGGCTCCGGGATACAGTAGTGGTGATGCCATCAATGCACTGAAGGAAGTGGCGGCGCAAACGCTGCCGGAAGGATATGGTTATGAGTTCTCGGGTTTGAGCCGTGAAGAGCTGTTGTCGGGATCCAAAACCATATATATTTTCGCCTTGTCTATCATCTTTGTATTCCTCTTCCTGGCCGCATTATACGAAAGCTGGTCTGTTCCGTTCTCCGTGCTCCTGGCGGTGCCTATCGGCGCCTTTGGGGCCATTACGGTGCTTACCTTCCTGCCTAAGCTGAGCAACAACGTATATGCACAGATCGGGTTAATTACACTGATTGGTTTGTCGGCCAAGAATGCGATCCTCATCGTGGAGTTTGCAAAAGAGCGGGTGGATAAGGGGATGGACCTGGTAACGGCGGCAGTGGAAGCAGCGAAGCTGCGTTTACGCCCCATTATCATGACATCGCTGGCCTTCCTGCTGGGTATCCTGCCACTGGTATTTTCTTCCGGTGCAGGTGCGGAAGCGCGTAAAACGATGGGCTGGACAGTATTGGGCGGTATGTTCACCGCTACATTCCTGGCCATCTTTATTGTGCCGGTGCTGTACGTGGTGATTACCCGTTTGGCTTACGGTAAGGAAAAGCTCCGTAAAATGAAAGAGAGCTACCAGGCAGTGCCAGAGCACGATGTGCAAGGCAGACTGTAATAATCAGCAGGGTTTATAATTGTACATACACAAGAAGGCGTTGCGAAAGCAGCGCCTTCTTTGCTTTATTCAGGGAGAATACGCTTGCCGTCTTTATCGAAATGCCGGGTTAATTCCCATTCGGTATCACCAACCAGGTACATGGTACCGGCTACCACAGCCCCCACGGTGATATACCAGAACCAATCCGACTGGCTCTCAAAAATAAGTGCGCATGCCACGCCGGTGAGCAGGAGCACAACGCCTACACGCCGTGAAATATAGGCTGCATATTCATTGGCAGAGCGCCACATTTCCGGTGTTTTGGTAGATAATACGCTACGGTAACCATACCATGATTTTGTGCTTTTAGGAGGAAAGCGGTGTATGAAATAACCCATGAGATAGAACAGTATGCCTGCAAAAATAGCCGCGTTGCAGTAAGTGGAATGAAAGAAGCGTAACCACATGGTCCGGGGTTTTGATTACCATAAGTTACGCAAAAAAGCCGAATTTGTCTTGGTGCACTGATTTTGATGATTCGTCTGATTTTATTTTTTTAGATTTTTATAAGAATAGTTAAGGGAGATAAGAGCAATATACCGCTCATATCTCCCTTTATTATTAATCAATAGTTCGGTAGTTATTTAAGCGCGCATCGATCCAATATTGAGGCATTTGGCGTATAGTTGTTTTATTTTATTGCAATTCAGCTCCAGTCCTAGGTTTGAAAAAATAGTTTCGGTCATACCTGCAAAATGCATGGCATAGAGCCTTACAGCTGGCTTAAAGATGTGCTGCAACAAATAGCAGATCATCCAATCAACAGAATACAAGAGCTCCTCCCTCACTGATTTAAAAAATAACTCTCCTTCGGACGTTACAAGTATTACCTCATTCTGGCAAGATGTATTTGCTCGGAGGGATACTTTGAGTGTAGAGACAGAAAGAGTAGGAAGGGGAGGAGTATCCGGGAGCATGTCATAGAAGGAAGGTACGGAAATATTTTTTGTGGGGAGCAAGGCGGTTGCAGCAAGGATAAATACGGGGTAGTATTCCGGAAGCTCAAATAATACTACGGACGGTTGAAAAATATAAGCCCAGGCACTATAACTTGGGCTTATACTTCCGTTTCCTCGAGAGTATAAAATAGTTTGTGTAAATCAGAAGTAACTGGCATTAGACGCGGCATCTGTTTTCAAAGATAGTAACAAATTGATGTAGTAAGAACCCCCAATTGTGCAAGGGCGCATTCCACTTTTTTTGAATATTCATCAGGGCCAGGTAGACCGCCTTCTGGGCAGCCATATCATCGGTAAACTGAACCTTGGTTTTGACATACTTCCGAATCCCCCGGTTCACATTTTCGATAGTATTGGTTGTGTAGATGATTTTACGAATCTCCAGGGGGAAGGCAAAATAGCTGGTCAGGTTGTCCCAGTTATTGCGCCAGGACAGGATAGCATGCTTGTACTTTTGTTCCCACTTTTTGGCAAAGCCTTCCAGGGCATGTTCGGCGGCCTCCTTATTGGGAGCGGCATAGACCTCCTTCAGGTCAGCACAAAACTCCTTCCGATCCTTCCAGACCACATATTTGCAGCTATTGCGGATCTGATGGACAATACACAGTTGGGTAACGGTGTCCGGAAAAACGCCCCTAATGGCGTCTGTAAAGCCCTTGAGATTGTCCGTACAGGCGATCAGGATATCCTCTACTCCACGGGCCTTCAGGTCCGTTAGAACCGCCATCCAGAAAGAGGCCGATTCGGTCTCTGCCATCCACATCCCCAGCACTTCCTTGAGACCGTCCTTTTTAAGGCCGATGACCAGGTAAATACACTTGTTGATATACTTACCGTTTTGCTTCACCTTCAGCACGATGCCGTCCATCCAAACAACGTAGTATAAGGGCTCCAGGGGCCGGTTCTGCCATTCCTTGACTAGCTCGATCACCCGGTTGGTAACATTGGTGATGGTGCCTTCACTGACGTCTACGCCATAGACCTCCTTTACCTGCTCACTGATATCGGAGTTGGTCATACCTCGACTATACATGCCGATAATGGCTTCTTCCAATTTATCGCTCATGCGCTGGCCCTTAGGGATCAACTGGGGCTCAAACTCGCTGTTGCGATCCCGGGGAATGTTGAGCACCATATCGCCCAGCGAATCGGTTTTGACCTTCTTCTTGTAGGAACCATTGCGGCTGTTGCCGGAATTACGGCCTTCCGGGGCGTGCTTCTCGTAGCCCAGATGCTCGTCCAGTTCACCTTTGAGCATCTCTTCCACGCCCTGCTTATACAGGCTGTTGAAAAAAGAATTGAATTCTTCCTTGCTTTTGAACTGTTTGAAAAAGTCCTTCGGGAGTTGTGATTGTTGTTCGTCCATAAAAAACTGTATTTAAAGGTAAAAAAAACGGGGCACATTTTGCCGCCGTCCCCGGGCAGGTGGAGCGAAGTGAGGCTCCGCTACGCTTCGCTCCACCTGCCCGGGTGGTTTATCCCCCTAATACAGTTACTTACATTTATTTACACAAAGGATTTAATACTACCGTTTCCTCTCAATGAACTATTAGCTCAGCCTTCGCAATATAATTTCGAGGGTTCAACCAAATCAATGAAATGTTTTTTTGATAGAGGAATGATGGATCTTCAAATGTCAGTGCTCTTGTAAATTTTTCTGCGGCCTGATCAACTATAATTTTTCGGGAATTACAATTAGCAAATCGAACAAATACGGGTTGAATGATGCATTTTTTTTATATGTTTGCCGTAAATTTATGAGGTTGATTTTTTAGACATAATTCTAAATATTTTTGACTTAAAGGTTTGATTATCATCCGTTCTACCTCAAAAAATGTATTCAGTTCCTTTAGCGGAATTCGTTTCATTTGCCATGTACCATTCATTTCATTGCCGATGGTATTTGGATGGAATTTTCCATCAAACCAACCTTCAAACTGACTTATCTTAGTGGTTTCAAAGCGAAAATGCTTGAATATCATATCAGCTATTTCATAGATGCTTTTATCCGAGTCGCCCAGAATGGGGTCAGCTACGCCTACCCAACATTCGGGAGAATTAGTATCTTTTACATACGCATCTCCCGAACCATGCCATATCCATATAAATGAGATTATAGGGATTTGTTTTATAGATGTATTGACAACGTCTGTCCTATCTTTTACCGATGAAAAATCAGCATAGAACCTTCCTAACCAGGATGGGGTCCATAAATAAAATGGATAGTCACTGTCATCTGAAAGCTTGTACCCACTGTCATTTGAAAAAAAGGTGTTTTTTGATACGCTTTCTAAATTAACACCATACTCCTTTACTCTAAATCTTATTTCTATAAAATTAAAAAGTGCTCTAATATCCTGATAATAATCTTCAAGGCCATTAATTGACAAGGGTAGGTTCTCTATGGTTTGATTTCTGATAATTGACATAAATCTTATTTTATTGTTTTAAATAAATTTCGTTTTTAACCAGTTTGGCTTTGAAAGCCCTAAATTATTTTGCAACATCTTTTCGCTAGTTTCTAAAGCCCCTTGAACTGACCCCGGTTCTTTTGCCCAACTCTCACCTACTATATAAACTTTCTCTTTTGGGAAAGGCTGCCTCATATAATCCATAGATTTTTCCGATGAATAGCCTTTATCCCAAACATGCCAGCCCGGACGACCTTGGGATTCGAGCCATAACTCGTAGAACACATCAATTGGCAAGGGGGCATTCATAATACCAATCGCTTCTGTCAGAAAAACATGAGCTACTCTTTTTAGTTCTTCTTTAATGTAGTAATCCTCACTATTTGGCATTTTTTTTTCGAGACAACTTTGTTTGGTATCATTTATCAAATCGTTCCAATAAATCACGTCAGGGCCATTACAATAAGCCGCCATTATTAATGCCGGAGTACTAGATTTGTCATTAAACTTATTATAGTAGAATTGTCTTATGGGAAGGTCTGTTGTATCCCTGCCTTTGTCACCTCTGGCCTTTTCCCACCAAGCGAAAGGATAGGTTAAAAAGAGTTTGAAAGCATTAACACTCTTAATGCTTTCAAATATTTTCTTATTAATTTTTTTGCTAAAAGAAGTATTATCAATTAATTTTACCAATGCTGGTTTAGGCACAGTTAATATTAAAAATTGAGTGCTAATTTGCTTAATTTCTTTCCCATTTTCAAAAGAAAGTAAATACTTATCATCACTTTTGCTAACTGCAATCAATTTATAGTTAAGTTTTAGTATTCCACCATTCTTAACAAAGTCACGACAAAGTTTAGCTGGTAAACTATTAAAACCAGAGGAAAGGCATTTATATTGTACGTTTTTTGGAGTGTAAAAAATGTTGTCTAGCCATGAAGACGCATTCCCATTCGAATTAACGATTTCATAACCACCGATATCCTGTATAAATGCAATGGCTTCTGTTGAAAGAAATGCATTCAAAAATTGAAACCAAGAGATAGATTCTATGCTATTTCCTTCCCAATTAGTTTTACTTTTTATATCTTCATATTGTTTTGAAACTTCATCGACTAAAGCCCAATTCTTTTCTTTGTAGCATTGATGATAATGATCATGTAATGGATAGAACCAATTGAAATGTTTTTTAATAGCGAATTCAATAAGCCCCTCAGCAGAGGTAGATTGCTCATCAGGTGACAAACTGTAAAGCGTGTTAATTAATTCAAAATCATCCAATCTTACGGACCTTTTCTTAAGATAGCTTAAATTACAATTCGAGCTGAAGTCGAATTGTTTTACCTTCGAAGTTAGATTCAGGTGTCTGAGTAAATCTGATAGTATTGGGATCTCCTCAAAAAAACGCATTCCTCCTAGTTCAATATAATGCTCGCCAAATTTTATAGATTTCAATCTACCCCCAATAAAATCATCTTGTTCGTATAAAACTATTTTTTGTCGACCCTCTCTTTTCAGCAGCCTATCTTCAGACTTTAATCGATAACTTGTATAGCATCCCGCTATACCGGCGCCAATAATCGCAATATCGACGGTTTCATCATCGTCAGTTCCCGGCATGTTTTTATTTTCTTTGTTCATGTTTTCGAATTTAACTGTAATGCAGTATCAAAAAACGGAGCTTTTACAAATAGAAACACAAAAAACGAGAGCTTAATGTTTAACTTGACCTGCCTTCATTATATAGTCTCATTTTTTGTAACGCCACCCCAGTCAGGACGCCATTTGATATTCAATATATCATTGAATCGGGATGCTAATTTGCTCTCGATATTTAACTTTTGCAGCTCCGTCCTTAAATTGATTACTTTCTGGTTCAGCGCGGTAGTAGGAGTAGAATTATCCTTTTTACCCCCATTGATTAGGAACACTAATAGGGACAAGACAGAAAATGTAAATTTTATGCCATGTATTAACAGTTTCATGGTAATTAATTAGAATGTAGGGCTAAAGGGTTACAATTAAAAGCTTACATTTTTCATCCAAGATCAGAACACATATAATGTTAGGCATTTTGATCAACATATTTATTAAAATAGTTTAATAAATCAGAATGTTATTAATGAATTTTTGAGCACTGATTGAATTATTCAATATTCTCCGTTTTATAAAACGGTATTTACAGTAACCGGTCAATTTTATACAAGGTATATACATAATGAGAAAATATTATAATCCGATTTCGCCAGATGGATTTAGAGCACGAGCATAACTATGCTATCATTTATATGATTGGTTCTGCAACAAACAGAGGTCACTATAAATTAGGTTTATATTTCTGTTTGCTTTCAATGAACTATTTGTTCAGCCCTCGCAATATAGTTTCGAGGGTTCAACCAAATCAACGGAATATTTTTTTGATAGAGAAATGATGGACCTTCAAATGTTAGTGCTTTTGTAAATTTTTCTGCGGCTTGATCAATTATAATTTTCCGGGAATTACAATTAACAAAGCGAACAAATACAGGTTGAATGACGCATGCCGAAGTTTGTATTTTATAAGCCTCTGCGATTTGCTTCAGGGAATAAGGTCTGAACTGGTAGCATTAATGAAGTTAGCGTGTTGGGCCAGTTTGCCCGACAAGGAGAATACTCCTTTCTCCATGCGCAGTATCAAAACCTGGTTCTATAACAAGCATCTGACCAAAACTATTTTTTCAAACCTAGGACTGGAGCTGAATTGCAATAAAATAAAACAACTATACTCCAAATGCCTCAATATTGGATCGATGGCCGCTTAAATAACTACCGAACTATTGATTAATAATAAAGGGAGATATGAGCGGTATATTGCTCTTATCTCCCTTAACTATTCTTATAAAAATCTAAAAAAATAAAATCAGACGAATCATCAAAATCAGTGTACCAAGACAAATTCCGCGTTAATGCTTCGTACTATCCGCGGCCGGTTTCTTCTTGCCGAACAAGCCGTTAAGGGTATTCTTCACGGACTCACCGGCTTGTTTGCCCACATTTTCAAGTGGCTTGCTGGAAGAGGTTTGTGAGGAGTCCTTCTTTCCGCTGAGCTGATTTTTTAATTCGTTTTTCAGGGAATTGACTGCTGTATTTTTGATCTGGTTAAGACTGTCCTTTACCGTGTTTTTTACGGTGTCGATCTTGTTCTTTACCAGCTCCGCTGCCTGTGATTTCAGGTTGTTGGCAGTTTCACGCAGGTCTGTTTTTACACTTGGCTTGAGGATATTGCCGGCCATTAACACCTGCAGGCGAACGCTGTCGCCCAGTTGAACAGGAATGCCTTTGCTTTGTGCCTGTGAGGCCAGGTTATTTACCAGTGTGTTACCGGCAGTGCCCATCAAACTACGTGGCAGTGCCAGTTGCAGCGTGTAATCGAGCGACTGGTCAAAGCCGTGCGAGCCCGCAATGTCCATTCGTATACCGTTCACCGTTACTTTGAACGGGTTTACTTTTACACGGCCGTTTTCAAAAGAGAAATAATTTTTGATATCACGCAGTGAGATATCTTTCAGCTGTGAAATATTCAGGGAATTGGCCAGCTGGTCAACAGGGGCAAACTGTTTCAGGAATCCTTGTACAAGCAGCAGGCTGCCATCTCCGGTAAGCGTACTCAGATCGGGCGACATATCTTTTCCCAGCTTGCCATGCATGGTTAACTGCGATGTAATTTTACCCGAAAGGAATTTGCCGATAGGCATTAATTTCTGTACGGTATTAAAGGTGTTGAATGTTTGTTGTACATCCAGGTTCTGCACATCATAAGCCAGGTTAATGTCGGGATTTATTTTGCTGGCCTTAGTGCTGTAGCTGCCGTTGATTTCCATAGTACCCTGCAGGGCATTGGCTTTCAGCTGTTGTATGGTTACTGTTTCATCTTTCACCAGCAGCTTACCGGATACATTGGTAAGATCAGCCTTATCGTAATGGATCTTATTCACATTGGCCTGGAGTCCCAGGTTAAGATTGGCAGGCACCGCAAACGGTACAGCGGCTGCGGAATCTTTTTGGGCAGCAGCCGGGGTGGAGGAGGTAGTGCTGGTGGTACCCATCCATTTGTTGAGATTGATCTCATCTGCCTTGAAATTCATTTGTCCGTCCAGCGGCTCGTTCTTAAACGTATAGGCGAGGAGGTTATTAACTTCACCATTGGCCTCAAAGTTGGTGCCCAGGTATTGCCCGTTCAGATCCTTTACTGTTACGTTTTTGGGATTGAACTGCAGGGAGAGGTTATTCACTTTTACGCCGTCGGGATAATCTTTGCTTTTATACAACATATTGCTCAGTTGCAGGGTGCCGGCGGCATAGAAGCGGTCGTACTGTTGTTTTTCGATGGCGCTCATATTGCCTCTGGCGCTGATGTCCGCATCGAGCAGGCCGGATAAATTGGTACCGGATTCCAGTTTTACGAACTGGGTGATCTTGGAAAGATCCAGCTTGCCTTTGGCGGCTGCGTCTACATAGAGGTCGGATACCGGTGTTTTGATGAGCATACGCAGGTCAAGCGGGGTGTTATCCATTTCCAGGTGACCGGTAGGCATATCTATTACCGTATGATCCGGTACCCCGTCCGGATTGCTGATCTTCATAGCGATCTGGATATTTTTTACCGGTTTGGGAAGATCCGGGTATTGGAAGAAGCCGTCTTTCACGGAAAGATCCAGTCCAAATGCGGGCATCTGCACAGGTGAGTAAGTACCTTTTACAAATCCGCCAAAAGCGGCGGTACCGCTGGTTTTTATCTTATCGAAATCTGTTTTGTATACGGCAGGTATTAAAGACAGCAGGTCTTTAAAATTGGTGGAAGGTGCTTTGAAGCTCATGTCCATGCCATAGGTAGAGTCGTTTACCAGCTTAAAGAAGCCCTGCAGCGCCAGTTCCAGGTTGTTGAGCGATGCTTTGCCGTCTTTAAACGTATAGGTGTTACTGTTATTATCCACCTGGATAGCTGCGTCCAGGGAAGTTTTTACCTGTGATAAATAAGGGATAAGGCCATACCGGAAAGTAATGCCGGAGGCGGTGGTGCTGGTTTGCAGCAGGAACTGGTCCTGTGTAAAATCGCCTTTACCCTGGTGGTTCAGGCCTGTAACCAGTAATTCCATGTTGCCCTGCCGGTCGTCGTAATCGATCCAGGCATCCTCAATTTTATATTGCTGCAGGCGGAGGGCAAAGGTGCTTTTACCGGTATCTGCCGGGTTTACCGCTGCGGTATCCGGTTTGGTGATATTCCAGTTAGCGGCGCCGTCTTTATTTACAATAGCGTGTATACGTGGCTGTAAGAGGGCAATATTGTAGATGTCCATCTTATCTCCTTTAATAACGCTCATCAGGTTAAGGGCTACGTCTATCTGTTTTACAGAAAGGAGGGTATCGGCGGCAAATTCACCGGTGCCGATCACCTGCAATTCTTCTAGGCCTACCGCCAGTCGCGGAAAATGACGGAATAAGCTGATATCCACGTCTTTAAAATCTACTCTGGCGGTCAGCTGCTTATTCAGTTCTGTTTTTACTTTCGCTATTATCTTGTCTTTAAAGAAATAGGGGATGGCAATAGCGGCCAGTATCAAGACCACTATTGCGATACCCACAATTTTCAGGATCTTTTTGATCATAGGGTATTTATATTTTGGGGGTGAAGATAAGCATAATGTATTAAGGAGAAAATGAGGGTGCGGGACCATCTCTGCACTATTTCGTATTTTAGCGGCAATATTCAGCGTATGACACCGGAAAGAAGAGAAAAACTATTATCTGTATTGAGCAGGCGGCAGGCTAATCTGACTGTAGTGCTGGAAGATGTACAGGACCCTCATAATGTGTCGGCGGTGATGCGTACATGCGATGCCGTGGGCATACAGGATATTTATATCATTACCTCAAAAGCGCCGCGGAGAAAGAACTGGGGCCACAGAAGCAGCAGCAGTGCCAAGCAATGGCTCACCATACATGATTTTGATAATGCGGCAGACTGTTTTGCAGCATTGCGTAAACGGTATGATAAGATACTGACCACTCATCTTGCTGCAGATGCGGTAAGTCTTTACGATATTAACTTCAGCGGCTCCGTAGCGCTGGTATTTGGCAATGAGCAGAATGGCGTGAGCGATGCCGCCAGGGGTATGGCGGATGGTAATTTTATCATTCCGCAGATGGGCATTATCCGGTCGCTGAATATTTCGGTGGCCTGCGCGGTGAGCATTTATGAGGCCATGCGCCAGAAAACCATTGCCGGGCACTATAAGCAGCAAAGCCTTCCTGAAGAGCAATATCAATCCCTGTTAAGCGAATGGGGCTTCAGGGCAGAGGATCTTGAAGCAGAAAATTAACCGTTTCTTATGGCATACGAAGGAACACATTTCGAGGTTGTACCGCCGTTGTCGGATATTGTGAAGCATTTTTATGTGATCCGGTCTGGTGAGGATGCCGCTGCTACTGTTGCGCATCTTTCTCCCAACTATGAAATGATGTTGCTGTTCAATTTTGGGGCTCCTGTAAGATTTTCTTTTGCAGCTGAAGCATTGGGTAATTTGCAGATAGAGAAAGCAGCTGTTTTGGGCCCTTTAAGGAAGATGCTGAACTACGAGTTGCTGCCGGGGGCAGATCTGCTGGCCGTGGTATTTAACCTGGATGGTTTTTACCGGTTGTATCAGGTACCGGTAGATGAGTTGAACGGGGAAGAGCTACATTATCCTGAGGATGCCCGGGAACTGTGGGAGGTGTTGAAAAGATGTGCATCCCCGGCTGAAAGGGTAGAAATATTAAAGGATTATATTTCTGCAACTGCACTTGCTGCAGAGGAAGGGGCGCAGCCTTTGCTTAATGGCGCCGATTATTTTAACGATCCGCTGATACAGCCGGCTAAAGCCATTGCAGCAGATGCAGAACTGTCTGAACGTACCGTGCAGTTGCGTTTTAAAAAGTATGTGGGTTATTCCCCCAAGGAAATGTTACGGTTTCTCCGCTTCAAACAGGTGATCAGCAGCATAGAACATAGTACAGCTGCGTCTGTAGATTGGTTTGATCTTATCCACGATTTCGGTTATCATGACCAGAGCCACCTGATCAAGGATTTTCAGCACTACCTGGGCACTTCTCCGGAGGTATTTATTAAGCAGATAGCGGGTAAGGAATTTTGTACCACGAAGCCGGGAAGGCGGTATTAAATTGCGTACACTGTCCAGGCTAGACTTTGACCTCACCATGTCGTGTAAAACCAATTATATTACGTGGTTCCTGCGGAGGACTTAGTAATTCCCTCAGGTATTCAAAGATCAGTTGTATATCTGCATCATGGCTGCCGGACTTCCTTTCCAGCTGTTCCAGTTTCAGTAGAATATCTTTGTTAGTGGACAACATCTCCCGCATCTTCACAAAAATTTCAATAATACGGATGCTCACTTGTATGGCTCTTTCACTACGTAATACATTTGCCAGCATTAATACGCCATGTTCAGTAAAAATATACGGGAAATGGCCACCAAGGTGCTTTTTGGATGGTATCGCAAAATGCGATACCATCCTTTCTGTTTCCTCTTCCGTTAACTGGAACATAAAGTTTTCCGGGAATCTGTCCATATTCCGTTTTACCTGCTCCCTTAACCGTATTGGTTTTACATTATATAGCTCTGCAAGATCACGGTCTAGCATTATCTTGTGCCCTCTGATGTAATAAATTTTACTGATTAATACATCATCAGGTAAAACCACTTCTATTCTTTCTTTACTCATAGTTAAATAGATGATTATAATAACTACTTATTGTGTCGGATGGTAACGGGTAACAATTTTTTGTAACCTATTCTGTTCATTGACTTATACACATGAAAGTTCTTTAAGGTCACATTCATTACCTCAATTCTTTGTCAGGTTAAAAAAAATCCCTGGCCATTTGGGCCAGGGATCCGCATTTATACTTACATAAACCCTTATGCACTGCAGGTAACGCAACCTTCTTCCATAGTGCAAACAGCACCCACTACAATCTCTTCTTCTGCATTGCCGCCGGTAGCAACTACTGGCTGGATTTGCTGACCGCCTTGTTTTTCAACGGTAAACTGAACGGCCTGTGCAGCAGCCTGGGTACGCAGGTAGTACATACCGGTTTTCAATCCTTTCTTCCAGGCGTAGAAGTGCATGGAAGTAAGTTTGCCGGTAGTTGGCGTATCAACGAACAGGTTCAGTGATTGCGACTGGCAGATGAACGCTCCGCGGTCGGCCGCCATATCAATGAGGTTACGTTGTTTGATTTCCCAAACTGTTTTGTACAGTTCTTTAATATTGGCAGGTATTTCCGCAATGTTCTGGATAGATCCATTGTGTGAAATGATCTTTGTTTTCATGTCATTATCCCACAGTCCCAGTTCTACCAGGTCTTTCAGCAGGTGTTTGTTTACCACTACAAATTCTCCACTCAGTACACGACGGGTGTAGATGTTGGAAGTGTATGGTTCGAAGCATTCGTTGTTGCCGAGGATCTGTGAAGTAGAAGCGGTAGGCATTGGCGCCAGCAACAGGGAGTTGCGGATACCATCTTTTATGATAGATTGCTTCAGGCTGTCCCAATCCCAGCGTGCGGAAGGTTTTACATCCCACATGTCAAACTGGAGGATTCCTTTGGAAGCCGGGGAGCCGGGGAAGCTTTCGTAAGCGCCGTCTTTTTTAGCGAGATCGTTGGATGCGCTCAACCCTGCGAAGTAAATGGTTTCAAATATTTCGCTGTTCAGTTTTTTAGCCTCATCGCTTTCAAACGGGTAACGCATCAGGATGAACGCATCAGCAAGACCCTGTACACCCAGTCCTACAGGGCGGTGGCGCAGGTTGCTGCGTCTTGCCTCTTCGATAGGGTAGTAGTTGTTATCGATGATCTTGTTGAGGTTCAGGGTAGCCTGGTAAGTTACTTCGTATAATTTGTCGTGATCAAATTTACCGTCAATTACAAAGCGTGGCAGCGCCAGGGAAGCCAGGTTACAAACAGCTACTTCATCTGCATCGGTATATTCGATGATTTCAGTGCACAGGTTGGAGCTCTTGATGGTACCCAGGTTCTGTTGGTTGGATTTGCGGTTGGCGGCGTCTTTATACAGCAGGTAAGGGTTACCGGTTTCGATTTGTGCATCGAGGATGGCAAACCAGAGGTCCTGTGCCTTCACTGTTTTACGGGCGCGTCCTTCTTTTTCGTACTGTTCGTACAGTGCTTCAAATTTTTCACCCCAGCACTCATGCAGTCCCGGTGCTTCATGAGGGCAGAACAATGACCAGTCGCCATTGGATTCTACGCGTTTCATGAACAGGTCTGGCATCCAGAGGGCATAGAACAGGTCGCGGGCGCGCATCTCTTCTTTACCGTGGTTCTTACGCAGGTCCAGGAATTCGAAGATATCGGCATGCCATGGTTCCAGGTAGATAGCGAAAGCGCCTTTGCGTTTGCCACCGCCCTGGTCTACATAACGTGCGGTATCATTGAATACGCGCAGCATCGGGATGATACCGTTGGAGGTACCGTTAGTGCCGCTGATATAAGATCCTGTAGCGCGGATGTTATGAATGCTTAAACCGATACCACCTGCGCTCTGAGAGATCTTCGCGGTTTGTTTCAGGGTATCGTAAATGCCCTCGATGCTGTCGTCCTGCATGGTGAGCAGGAAGCAGGAAGACATCTGTGGTTTTGGCGTGCCTGCGTTGAACAGGGTAGGTGTGGCATGTGTGAACCAGCGTTCGCTCATCAGGTTATATGTTTTGATGGCGGAGTCGATGTCTTCTTTATGAATGCCAACGGCTACGCGCATCAGCATATGCTGCGGGCGTTCCTGTACTTTACCGTCTGTTTTCAGCAGGTAAGAGCGCTCCAGTGTTTTGAAACCGAAGTAGTCAAAAGCAAAGTCGCGGTCGTAAATGATGCTGGAATCCAGTATCTCTGCATTTTTCCTGATGATGTCCCATACGTCGTCAGACAGCAGTGCTGCTGGTTTGCCGGTTTTTGGATCAATGTATTCATACAGTTTCTTCATCGTTTTGGAAAACGACTTGATGGTATTCTTATGCAGATTGCTTACTGCTATGCGTGAAGCCAGCAGTGCATAGTCCGGGTGCTTGGTTGTGAGGGATGCGGCTGTTTCTGCAGCCAGGTTGTCGAGTTCGCTGGTGGTTACCCCATCATACAAACCTTGTATTACTTTTTTCGCTACGTCTATGGCATCTACGTATTCAGTATTGAAACCATAGCATAGTTTCTCAATACGCGCAGTGATCTTGTCGAACTTCACTGCTTCTTTCCTTCCATCTCTTTTGATTACGAACATGGGTTTGTGAATTTAAGAGGTTAGTAATTCAAAATGTTTTTAAAAATCTTCTTCCAGGCTGAATGTCTGTGATTCTTTTGTACCACCCATTACGCCGGATTTCTGGTAATCGCCCACACGTTTTTCAAAGAAGTTGGTCTTACCCTGTAAGGAAATCATTTCCATGAAATCGAAAGGATTAGACGCATTAAATATCTTGGAATAGCCCAGTTCCCCGATCCATCTGTCGGCCACAAATTCAATGTATTGCGACATGAGCTCGGCATTCATACCGATCAGTCCAACCGGCAGGGCTTCTGTAATAAATTCTTTTTCGTAGGACACCGCGTCACGGATGATCTGGTGTACCTGTGCTTCGCTCAGCTTATTTTCCAGCATGCTGTACAGCAGGCAGGCAAATTCGCAGTGAAGGCCTTCATCCCGGCTGATCAGCTCGTTAGAGAAGGTCAATCCCGGCATCAGGCCTCTTTTCTTCAGCCAGAAGATAGAGCAGAAGCTGCCGCTGAAGAAGATCCCTTCTACCGCGGCGAAGGCTACCAGGCGCTCAGCGAAGGTGCCGTTCTCGATCCAGCGTAAAGCCCATTCTGCTTTTTTCTTTACCGCAGGCACGGTATCGATCGCATGGAACAGGCGGTCTTTTTCCGAAGGGTCTTTTACGTAGGTGTCAATCAGCAATGCATATGTTTCAGAGTGGATGTTTTCCATCATGATCTGGAAGCCATAAAAGCAACGGGCTTCCGGGATCTGTACTTCACTCATAAAGTTTACTGCCAGGTTTTCATTAACGATCCCGTCGCTGGCAGCGAAAAAC
The DNA here is from genome assembly GCF_902150045.1 of Chitinophaga polysaccharea. Taxonomy (GTDB): domain Bacteria; phylum Bacteroidota; class Bacteroidia; order Chitinophagales; family Chitinophagaceae; genus Chitinophaga; species Chitinophaga polysaccharea_A. Next base: position 817,461 of record NZ_CABFVU010000001.1, on the reverse strand, counting down.
GCCAGTACATGGGAAATAAAATGACGTTCTCCATCATTCAGGCCTGCCCAATCCTTAAGGTCGCTGCTTAAATCTATTTCTTCTGCTGTCCAGAAACTGGCTTCATGTTTTTTGTATTGCTCCCAGATTTTCGGGTATTTGATCGGCAATAGCACAAAACGGTCCTTGTTCTCTTTTAAAAGAATTTCATTCTCGTTACTCATCTTTAATTATTTTATGGGTACTGTCGAAGGTTTTTGGTTTTTCTTCCTGGGGTCAGCATACTGAAATCTCACTGTCCTGTCTCCCTCAAATCATATTTCAACATCATCGTTTCCTAAAATCCATACGCTCAGGATTACAAATGTAAGCATCCCGCTCACCGTGTATAACTTTAGTTACTAACAGGTGTGGAAAAGATATACAACTTTAATAAAACTATAGTGGCAGCGCGTGTTTCACGGGTTTTGCACCTTGTGCATATGCAATATCCTTTGTATGTGAATGGACTGGTGTGAAAATCTGGCTTATATGATTATTTTTTTAACTGCTACGGCTAAATGAATGATGATCAGTAGAAAAATGTGCCGGGAAAATTTTTGTTAAAAAGATAGCCGTCCGTAGATATATATGCGTTAATTTTTCATATTTACACTTTTAAGCATTTTCATATGTCCGAACCGGTTATAGCCCTGCATGCAGTTAAGAAGAATTACCAGGATGTGCCCGTCCTGGATATTGCCCGGCTGGAGCTGCCCGCCGGCATCTACTGGCTGCAGGGGGAGAACGGCGCCGGCAAAACCACCTGTATGAAGGTAATGGCAGGACTGATCCCCTTTAAAGGCGAGATCCTGCTCCAGGGGAAGGTGAGCAGCCGCCAGCACCCGGTACAGTTCCGCCGCCTGATCAACTACGCAGAAGCAGAACCGCTTTACCCGTCGTTTCTCACCGGCCGCGACCTGCTGCAACTTTATCTGAATACCAAAGGCGGCAACCCGGATGATATCCGGGCTATCAGCGAAAAACTGGGAGTACACCTTTTTGTGAATAACCCGGTAAGCAGCTACTCAAGCGGAATGCTGAAGAAGCTTTCCCTGCTGCTGGCCTTCACCGGCACACCGGCCCTTATCCTGCTGGATGAGCCCCTGATCACCATAGATACCCGCGCACTGGCGGTTTTATACGACCTGATCCGGGAATACAGCGCCAAAGGCGTTTCTTTTTGTATTACTTCCCACCAGCCGCTGGATGCGGAAGAATTAACGGTAACGGGCACACTGAAAGTAGCCCATAAAAACATTACGCTCAGCTAACATGCGTACTACCTCCGCTATACTTGGTAAAATATTTACACAACGGTTCTATATTCAGAATACGGGCTTCTTCCTGGTACTGTTTTACCTGCTCTTCGGGGTTGTGAACAGCGCTAACCTCCTGGCCTATCACAAAGGACTGATGCTCGGTTTCCTGGGCAACTATACCTTCCTGTTCCTGGTACTGCTGCTGTGGACTTCCTACGCGCTCAAATGCGTGGGTTTTATACTGAAAACATTCCAGTTGCAGGGATATGATTTCCTGTATCCTACCATGGGAAGTATAGACAGATCCGCCCGCCGTATGATCTGGCTGCGGCTTCATACGGCCATTTATATGCCGGTACTGGTATATGTGGCTATTACACTTGTTGTTGCCATCCGGCAAGGGTATTATACACAGGCAGCCATTATCGGAGTTATCAACATTGCCAACTGCATATGGCCGTTAAGGTTATATGAAAGGAAGCTGGAACAACCAGATGTGATCTTTTTTACCGGTAACCTGCAACGGTGGCTCAACCGGCATTTTACAAAACCGCCGGTATTGTTTTTCCTGTATGAACTGTTTACAAATTTTTCCCGTCGTATTGTGAGCACCAAGCTGGTGTCGGCGGGAGTGCTGTGGCTTACCTTCCTGATAATGGACAGGGGCGGTTATTTTGATCTGCGCGGATTACAGCTTGGCGTTATGATCAGTGTGCTCACGCATATGCAGCTGATGGTGCATCACCGCGCATTTGATGATACCTATCTCAATTTTATGGAGAACCTTCCGGTTAGTTTGTTCTCCCATTACATGCGGCTGACCGGTGTGTATGTCATTACTTTTTTACCGGAGATGATCATCATCGGTGTTAATGCATATGCGAAAACAACGCCATGGGGGCTGATAACGGTTTTCTGCACGGCATTGTCATTATTGATCCTGTTCCGTACCATGTTGTTTTTCCCCAAGATGAACCCGGAGGTACATGTACGTTATACCATGCTTACTTCTTTTATTGTGCTGTTCATGGTGCTTGGTCATTATGAATGGCCGGCTGTACTGCTGCTGCAGACAGCTTCGGCCATCATCTTCTTTACAAAATACCGTACTTACGAACCTTATATAGAATCGGGCTCGTGACCCATTTTATCGCTCAGGCGGGCCAGCGACTGCAATAGCAGCGGCAATTGCTTAATATAAAACTCATCGGTGAGGTTGCCGTTTTCATCAAACTTATGCTGGGCACTGCTGATCATGATCTCCGGCTTATTGATCACAAACGCGTTCAGGAACACCATTACCTGGCGTAAATGATATTGCATCCTGGCGGTACCTATCTGGCCCTGGGAGGCGCCCATAATGGCCACCGCTTTTTCACTGAAAGGCTTGTCGGGGTGCCTGGAAACCACGTCTATGGCGTTCTTCAGCGCACCGGGAATAGAGTAGTTGTACTCCGGTGAAACAATGATCACCCCATCGGATTCCTTTATCTTATGCACCAGCGGTACCACTTCTTCCGGCAGTTGTTCTGTATGGAGGTCGGCGTTGTACATGGGGATCTTGTCGAAGAATACCTGTTCAACGGTAATGTTGGAAGGCGCCAGTTGTTGCAGGGCTTTCAGCGCCATGGTGTTGTAGGAGCCCTTCCGTAAACTGCCGGAGAGGGCAACAAAATGATAATGTTTTTCAGCAGACATATGCTCGTATATTATTTAAATGCGTTTCTCTTTATTCACAAATTTCCGGTGGATCACTTCCTGTACCGGTATGCCTTCAATCTTGCTTTCCAGCCAGGAAATAATATCCAGGTAAAGGAAGGAACGGCGTTCGTACGGATCCTCTGAAATCTGTTCCAGCCGGTCTTTCAGATCCACAAAGGCATTGCGCAGCGCTTTGGGATTGGCATAAATATAACGGCGGAGGAATTTCATGATCTCTTCCATCACCAGGCCAAGATCCTTGTGCTTTGAAATGAAATGGTAAACAGATTTGATCAGGTATTCTACCAAACTGTAGTTCTCCAGTTCATAATGAGCAATGAGATGCAGGATACGTGCAAAGCATTGGATATCTGCCCGGAGGTTGCCGATCTTTAAATTGATAATTTTATTAAGATAAACGATGGCTTTATCGTTATCGCCACTACCAAAATATAAGCAGGCAATCTTATAGTAGAATACCAGCACGCGATGCTGGTCTATTTTCAGGGTATGTTTGCTGATCTCTGTTTCCAGTTCGGGCACCATCGCCAAACCCTGGCTGAATGTGCCTTCCAGGAAGTAACGGTTTATTTTCGCGGTGTACAGGTATACAAATGCCGATGTACGGGTGTTTTCATGGAAATTATCCTGGTTGTCGCGGATAAATTCTTCCAGGTCGCACAGCGCCGCCTTGAATTTTTCAAAATTGGAAGTATAAAAATGCGCAGTGAGCAGGTTATGCTGTGCTTTGATGTACAGGTCCATATCCGTTTGCTGCAGCGAGGGGTATTTACGGAACAGGTCCACCCACTTCTGCGTGTAGCGGTAATACATCACAAAGTCCTGCAAAATATAGTAGTACCAGCTTGATGCCTGGTACATGTACACTTTTTCATAAAAGCTCATGTGCGCATGCTGCAATGCCGGCAGCTGGCTTTCAAAAAAGGACTTCACCATTTCAGCGTCGCGCTCGTTGCGCGCATGGCCCAGCTTCAGATACAGGCCATACATCCGCAGGGAAAGGGTAGAGAGGCGGCTGATATTGGTAAGCTGCTGCTCAATTTGCCTGGACTCCGTGCTCAGCACCTCCGCCCTGTTTTCCAGGCTCCGTGTGATATGGCGTGACTCAATCAGTTTTTCGAACTCCACAATTTCATAGGTGAGCATTACCTCTTCCTGTTCCTGCGCCATGGTTTTGGCTTTGGCCAGTATTTTCAGGCTCTGGTTATACAGTCCTTTATTATACAGCACCCGCGCATGATCCAGCTGCTCGCGCAGGTCGATCAGGGGGTCTTTTTGTTTATATAACTGCCGCAGGCTGGACAACAGGTGTTTGTAAAGATGTGCTTTTACGTTCGACAGCTGCTGCTTTTTGATATCGGTTATTTTCTTCAGGATCTGCTCTTCATCATAGTCCTTCATTTTGTCCAGCGTGTTGAACAACTGGATAAAAAGTACGTCCTCTTTGGTATTGTTTTTATTGAACGCGAGCTGAAAATTGCGTTTTTCTGCTTTTGTTAAGGTTTTTATTAATATGAATAATGCATCACTTTGACTGTTGGGCATCGTTATTAAAATCTTGTAAATAATTGATAAACAGTATTTTAATGTGTATCAGAGGTGTTTAAAGGTTGTAATTAAAGCAAATTTAGCGATATGGCAATTAATTAATGACCATTAGATTTGAAGGTATAAACAATTATAAAAGGAAGCAAAAGGATGGGAAAAACGTTATTTGATAAAATCTGGGACAGCCACATCGTGGTGAGCAAGCCGGGGCATCCCGATGCCGTGTATATCAACACGCACTTTATTCACGAGGTAACGAGCCCCCAGGCATTTGACGGGCTCCGCAAGCGTGGCATCCCGGTGTTCCGCCCGGCTAAGACCAGGGCTACCGCCGACCACAACGTACCTACCCTGCACCAGGACCAGCCTATTAAAGAAGCATTGAGCCGGCACCAGGTGGAAATGCTCACTAAAAATACAGCCGAGTTTGGCGTGGAGCTATATGGACTGGGCCACCGGTTCCAGGGCATAGTGCATGTAATAGGACCGGAGCTGGGAATTACCCTCCCGGGTATGACCATCGTTTGCGGCGATAGCCACACCAGCACCCACGGTGCTTTTGGCGCGGTTGCTTTCGGTATCGGTACCTCCGAAGTGGAACAGGTGCTGGCCACCCAGTGCATTTTGCAGTACAAGCCTAAGCGGATGAAGATCGAAGTGAACGGGCAACTGGGCAAGGGCGTACTTTCTAAAGACATCATTCTTTATATTATCTCCAAAATATCCGCCTCCGGCGCTACCGGTTACTTCGTGGAATATGCAGGGGAAGCTATCCGCAGCCTTAGCATGGAAGCCCGTATGACCATCTGTAATATGAGTATCGAGATGGGCGCCCGCGGGGGACTGATCGCTCCCGACGAAACTACTTTCGATTATATCAAAGGCCGTGAGTTTGCTCCCAAAGGAGCGGACTGGGACAAATCCCTCGAATACTGGAAAACCCTGTACTCCGACAGCGATGCCGAATTTGATAAGGTACTCACCTTTGATGCCGCCGATATAGAGCCGCAGATCACCTATGGTACCAATCCGGGTATGGGCATGGGCGTTACCCGCCACATCCCTGCCCTGGACCAGCTCGACGAAAAGGAAAGACCCTCTTTTAAAAAGTCGCTGGAATATATGGACCTGCAACCCGGGGCTGAACTGCTGGGTAAAAAAATAGATTATGTATTCATTGGCAGCTGCACCAACTCCCGTATTGAAGACTTACGCCTGGTAGCAGATTTTGTAAAAGGCAAACATAAAGCCGATGATGTGGTGGTATGGATCGTGCCCGGCTCCAAACAGGTAGAAGCCCAGGCGATGGAAGAAGGTATCGATAAAATATTTGCCGAAGCCGGTTTCCAGCTGCGCGAACCAGGCTGCTCCGCCTGCCTGGCCATGAACGAAGACAAAGTGCCTGCGGGTATGTACTGCATTTCTACCTCCAACCGTAACTTTGAAGGCCGCCAGGGCCCCAATGCCCGGACCTTCCTGGCCAGCCCGCTCACCGCGGCGGCTGCAGCCATTACGGGTAAAGTAACAGATGTAAGGGAATTGCTGGTAAACAGTTAATAAAAGCCGGAAGCTATGGACCAATGGAACGCTGATTTATACAAAGAGAAACACGCCTTCGTGTTTGAATATGGCAACAGCCTGATCGACTGGTTACAGCCACAGTCGGGGGAAAACATCCTGGACCTGGGCTGCGGTACAGGAGAGCTTACGGCGCAACTGGCGCAAAAAGGCGCCACCGTAACAGGAATAGACGCTTCCGCCGCCATGATAGAAAGCGCCCGTGCGCACTACCCGGGTATTACCTTTGAAGTGGCCGACGCTACTACCTTTTCACTGCCACAGCTGTTCGATGGTATCTTTTCCAATGCCACCCTTCACTGGGTACGCGAAAAGGAAAAGGCTATCAGCCGCATGTACGCACAACTGAAAAAGGGCGGACGGCTGGTGATTGAAATGGGTGGCAAAGGCAATGTGCAGCAGATCCTTACTTACCTGGAAAAAGCCATGCAGCAGCGGGGTTACACCTACGAACCGTTCTGGTATTTCCCTTCACCGGCAGAATATATTCCCCTTTTGGAAAAGGAAGGCTTTAAAATAGACAGGGTACATTTTTTTGACCGTCCGTCGAAACTGGTGAACCCGGAAACAGGCATCATCGACTGGCTGGAAATGTTTGGCGCCCACTTTTTTGCCGGTGTGCCGGAGAAAGATAAGAACGCCATCCTGCAGCAGGTACAGTATGAGCTGGCGCCGCACCTGATGAAGAACGGCGAATTGTATGCAGACTACGTGCGCCTGCGGGTGGCTGCCACAAAAATTTAAACTGGAAAATCAACATGAGTAAAATATTTCAACACCTCGTTTCATCTGCGGTACCTGTACCCATCGAAAATATAGATACAGACCAGATCATCCCGGCGCGCTTCCTGAAAGCCACTACCCGCGAAGGCTTTGGTGAAAACCTGTTCCGCGACTGGCGCTATAACCCCGATAATACGCCGAAGGCTGATTTTGTAATGAACAACCCTGTTTACAGCGGCCAGATCCTGGTGGGTGGTAAAAACTTTGGTTGCGGTTCCTCCCGGGAGCACGCCGCCTGGGCCATTGCAGATGCCGGCTTTAAAGTAGTGGTAAGCAGTTTCTTTGCAGATATCTTTAAAAATAACGCCCTTAATACATTTATTTTGCCTGTCCAGGTATCAGAAGGCTTCCTGGACCGTATCTTTAAAGCCATAGAAGCGGATCCTAAAGCACAGCTGGAAGTAGACCTGGAAAACCAGTTCATAAAAATTGTAAGTACCGGAGAAAAGGAGGATTTTGATATCAACCAGTACAAAAAAACATGCCTGCTCAACGGGTATGATGATATCGACTACCTGCTGAGCCTCCGTAAGGAAATAGAACAATATGAAACCACAAGAACATATAATTTCTAACCATCAAAAAGCCAAATACTAAAAGCTAAAAACATATATGGGCGTTGAGAAGAAAATACTAGTTATACCAGGAGATGGGATCGGACAGGAAGTGACGGCATGGGGACAAAAAGTGCTGACAACGATAGCCAAAAATTATCATCACACTTTTACCTTTGAAGAAGGTATTATGGGCCACGTAGCCATTGAAGCCACCGGAGATCCGCTACCTGAAGAAACACTGCAGAAAGCAAGGAACTCTGATGCTATCCTGTTCGGCGCTATCGGTCATGCTAAATACGATAACGATCCTACCCTGAAAGTACGGCCTGAACAAGGTTTGCTGAAGATCAGGAAAGAACTGGGATTGTATGCAAATCTCCGCCCGATAAAGTTATTTGATGAACTGCTGGAAGCATCCAGTATTAAACCTGAAATACTCCGTGGTTCTGATATTCTCTTTTTCCGGGAGCTCACCGGTGATGTATATTTCGGTGAAAAGGTAAGGACTGCCGACCGTAACACGGCTTCCGACCTGATGATCTATCATCGCTATGAAGTGGAGCGTATAGCGCGCAAGGCATATGAAGCTGCACGCACCCGTCGCAAAAAACTATGCTCTGTGGATAAGGCAAACGTACTGGAAGCAAGCCGCCTGTGGAGGGAAGTAGTACAGGAAGTGGCAAAAGAATATCCGGATGTGGAAACAGAACATATGTTCATTGACAATGCCGCCATGCAGCTCATCAAAGATCCGAAACGCTTTGATGTGGTAGTTACAGGTAACCTGTTTGGCGATATCCTTACCGATGAAGCGTCACAGATCGCCGGTTCAATGGGGATGCTGGCATCCGCCTCTGTGGGGGACAGCACCGGTTTTTATGAGCCCATCCACGGATCTGCGCATGACATCGCCGGTAAAGGCATTGCCAATCCGCTGGCGTCTATCTTATCTGCCGCCCTTATGCTGGATATTTCCTTTGGCCTGAAAACAGAATCACAACGCGTGATCAAGGCGGTGGAAGCTACGCTCAGACAAGGCTACAGAACAATGGATATCGCCAACAAACATACGGTGAACGATTTCATTATGGGCACCGACGCTATGGGCGCCAAAGTATTAGAGAATCTGAATTAATCATTCAATAAAATTATTACACTATCATGGATAAAAATCGTGTATACGTCTTTGATACCACCTTGCGTGATGGAGAACAGGTCCCTGGCTGTCAGCTGACAACCGTTGAAAAAATTGAAGTAGCCAAAAAACTCGAAGCACTCGGTGTAGATATTATTGAAGCAGGTTTCCCCATCTCCAGTCCCGGCGACTTCCAGAGCGTGGTGGAAATATCCAAAGCTGTAAGTGAACCGGTAATATGCGCGCTTACCCGCGCCAATAATAAAGATATAGACGCTGCGGCAGATGCCCTGCGCTTTGCAAAACGTAAGCGTATCCATACTGGTATCGGTTCTTCCGATATGCATATCAAATACAAATTCAACAGTACCCGCGAGGAAATTTTACAGCGTGCAGTAGCCGCTGTTTCCTATGCCCGCAAGTTTACCGATGATGTGGAATTTTATGCAGAAGATGCCGGTCGCGCTGACAATGAATACCTGGCCCGCATGATCGAAGCGGTGATCGCTGCCGGTGCTACCACCGTTAACATCCCGGATACCAACGGTTACTGCCTGCCCGACCAGTACGGCGCAAAGATCAAGTACCTTGTAGACAATGTTTCCAATATCGATAAGGCCATCATCTCTGTTCACTGTCATAACGACCTCGGTCTGGCTACCGCCAATACCATTGCAGGCGTTATCAACGGTGCCCGACAGGTGGAGTGTACCATCAATGGTATCGGTGAGCGCGCCGGTAACACCTCCCTGGAAGAAGTGGCCATGATCCTGAAAACGCATCATGCGCTGGGATATCATACCCAGATCAATTCAAAAGGTATCTACGAAATCAGCAATCTCGTGGAAACCATGATGCACATGCCGGTACAGCCCAACAAAGCCATTGTGGGCCGCAATGCTTTTGCGCACAGCTCCGGTATTCACCAGGACGGTGTGCTGAAACACCGTGAGAACTACGAGATCCTGAACCCTGAAGATGTAGGCATCAACTCCAACTCTATTATCCTCACCGCCCGCAGCGGCCGCCATGCGCTGAAACATCATTTGTCGAGGCTCGGATACAACCTCGAAAAAGTGAACATCGATGAGGTGTATCAACGCTTCCTGCTGATGGCGGATACCAAAAAGGAAATCAACGATGCGGACCTGCTGGAACTGATGGGTGATGGCGATGCTCAAACCTATGGTGATAATGCTATTAAGGTAACCTTACTGCAGGTGGTATGCGGTGATCCGCTCCGCCCTATGGCTACTGTTAAGCTGCGCATTAACGGCGAAGAAAAAGAAGCCAGCGCTGCCGGTAACGGCCCGGTAAATGCTACCATCAATGCTATCCACGATATTATTAAAGACGATATCGAACTGGATGAATTCAATATTCAATCCATGCGCGGCGGTAGTGAAGATGTAAGTAAAGTGAATATGAGGGTAAAGCATAACGGGCAGTCGTATTATGGTTTCGGTATTTCTACCGACATTGTGAACGCTTCCGTACATGCTTACGTAGATGCGCTGAATAAAATATACTAGGATCGCCGCGGATTTTGTCTTGGAACACTGATTACGCTAATTTTGATGATTACATTGATATCTTTTTAGCGTTTTATGATAAATGAGGGAGATATACGCGAATATACCCGCCTATATCTCCCTTAACTATTTATAAAATTCAAAAAGTAAAAATCAAACTAATCATCAAAATTAGCGTAATCAGTGTTCCAAGACAAAATCCGCGCTGTAACCTTTGCTTTGCTCTCCCCGTTTTACAGGCGTGAAATAAACCCTGATGAAAACAATTCCCTTACTCCTGGTTATTTTATTTTTTGCCGCCTGCAGCAAAGAAGCGGATAATTGCTCTCAATACGGATGGGTGCCCGTTCAGGGGGCGAAATACCTCGGGAAAAGCTCTGGTAATGCGAGTGGGCAGAATGGTGTTTTTTATGATGTAAGCTGCATTTTTAATAATTCTTGTTACTCCATTAATAAAATAGTGGCTTCCAAAAACAGGGATACCGTGGTATTGAAAGCGGAATATCTTTTTAATACCTGTACCATCTGTACCCAGGCATTTATTACGCAAACAAAAACCTATTCTTTTGTTCCTCCCGGTAATGGTACCTATTACCTGAAGTGGGACGGAATTGCCAACCGCGTGGATACGATAACAATCCCCTGATCGCCTCCGGCGATGCGGGTATTGTTTTATTCCAGGACAAAATCTGCAAAGGGAATATCCATCAGCGGGTATTTTTTATAATCAGGGAGATAGAAGTGCCACCATTCTGTAGAGCTTCCTTTAAAGCCGTGTTGCCGCATGGTATCTCTCAGCAATTTGCGGTTAGCCGCCACTGTGGGGTCCGGAGGGGAGTAGTTCTCATGTGCTTTCATGGTAAAATCGTCGAAGTCCGTAGGCATAGCCACGGGCTTGTTTGTTTTGAGGTTAACCATACTGAGATCTATGGCTACGCCGCGGTTATGTCCCGACCCTTTGCGGGGATCGGCAGCATACAGGTCGTTGGGAACTATTTTAAACATTGCTTCCGTTACATGATAAGGACGATAGGCATCGTAAATAAGGAGGCCATATCCTTTTTTCCGCAGCGATTCCTGCACTGCTTTTAATGCTTTGGCCGCAGGCAGGCGGAGGTAAATTGCGGTGTTGGTGTATAATTGCTGTTTGGTGAAATTATTCGTGGTAGCGTAACGCACATCTTTTTTAATACCCGGGATATACTTTTCAAGATTTACCAGTTGCTGGTTGCTGTCGGCTTTTACCAGCTGTGTATATTGTTGTTTAGTGCCCAGAACGGCGAGCCCGTATTTATTAACCGGTATTTTCTGGGCAGGCAGCTGGCGGGAGATGCTCCACAGGAGCGCTGTTAACAGTATTATTCTCATATGCTTAAAATTGCAGAAAAAGCCCCGGATTTGGTCCGGCTTATTGAATTTTATGAAAATTAGGCAAGAAAGTATGAAATACAGTGAAAATACAATTGCAATCACCTTATATTAATAGGTATTTTAGAACCCTTAAATTTTTATACGATGGAACTGTTCAGATTAGATAATAAAGTAGCGGTTATCACCGGTGGCGGTAGCGGCATAGGACAGGCAATTGCAAAAACATTCGGGGCACGGGGTGCGCAGGTGCATATCCTGGAGCTGAATGAAGATGGTGGTAAAGCTACAGCAGAAGAAATCAGGACAGCAGGCGGCCAGGCGACCGTGCATGCGTGTAACGTGGCCGACCAGGCAGCCGTGATCGGCGTAATGGATGGGATTGTGAAAACCGCGGGTAAGCTGGATATCCTGGTGAACTGCGCGGGCATTGCCCATGTGGGTAACCTTGAAAATACCGCTGAACAGGACTTCGACAGGGTGTACCAGGTAAATGTAAAGGGCACCTATAACTGTATGTATGCAGTGATCAAACAGATGAAAGCACAGGGCGGCGGCGTGATCCTGAATGTGGCTTCCATCGCCTCCAGTGTGGGTATACCGGACAGACTGGCCTACTCTATGAGTAAAGGCGCGGTACTGACCATGACGTTATCCGTGGCTAAGGATTATCTCGGCGCTAATATCCGCTGCAACTGTGTGTCGCCCGCAAGAGTGCACACTCCGTTTGTGGATGGGTTTATTGCCAAGAACTACCCGGGCAAAGAAGCGGAGATGTTTGAAAAACTGAGTAAAACCCAACCGATAGGCCGTATGGCCAAACCCGTGGAAGTAGGTAACCTGGCGTTATACCTGTGCTCCGATGAAGCAGGTTTTATTACCGGCACCGACTACCCGATTGATGGTGGTTTTATCAGGTTGAATAACTAAGAATTAATGCGATGTGTGTTTTAAAGTGCGGACGATTACCCGTATCTTTCAAGTTATTCATTCATTAATTTTTAGTTATATCATGCAACATTTTCGAATAGGGCTGGCGTTAGCACTGGCCATATTATCTGCCTGTAATTCCGGTACCAACAAGGAAGCCGCTACCGGGGAATCCGCATCTGTAGTAAAACCGGCAACACCGGAAGGTACCATATCGGTTACCTTTTCAGACAAGGAAAAAGATACATCGCTGATCAACATTAAGATTCAGCTAAAAGAAGGAACAAAAGAAAAGAGCTTTGAACAGGCCATCCTGAAGGATGTACCGGAATCGGACCTTTACAAGGTATTATGGAATGAGCCCAACAGCTGTTATATCGGCGTTATGAAACCGAACCATCAGCCACGTTATTACCACGCTTTTGTAGACAGCAAAAAAGATGTGAAAATATTATGGGCCGCCACGCCGCCTCAGCCTATCTGGGAGTATATGGAAGGAACACTGGGTCTTGGAAAGGTGACTGCCGGCGGTGAAATGTTGCAGCAATATAAAAAGAGCTTCCAGTCCGGTAATATCCTCGCGGATTTCATCGTGGAAATAAAACCGGATGCTTCGCCCGACAGCCTGGAGCTGTACGTGGAATTTGGCGGTTTGCGTAAAAGCATGTTCATGCCCGTGCCTTCCGGCAGTAAAGGCGTGATCCAGCCAACAGGACAGGATGATCATGTGTATTTCTCTTTTGTAAAAGATGGAAAGGCAGAACCGGTGATCGACCTGCACGTGGAAAGCGGAAGACTACAGATTAAAACACTGAAAGAAATTAAGTAAGAAAATAAATAGTATTGATATGAAACTGATCAGGTTTGGTTTACCGGGAGAAGAGAAACCGGGTGTTGCCACCGCAGCAGGAATGTTTGATGTGAGCGCATTCGGTGAGGATTTTGGAGAGAAATTTTTTGAAACCAATGGGCTGGCGCGTTTATCTGAATGGTATGGCGCACATGCTGCGGAATGCCCGCAGGTGCCTGCCGGTACCCGTTTGGGCTCGCCTATCCTCCGTCCTTCCAAAATTATCTGCATCGGGCTGAACTACGCAGACCATGCGCGTGAAACCAATGCAGCCATTCCTGCAGAACCTATCGTGTTCTTTAAAAGTACCAGCGCACTGGTAGGTCCGAACGACGACCTGGTGATTCCACGCAACAGCCAGAAAACCGACTGGGAAGTGGAACTGGCAGTAGTAATTGGCAAAAAGGCCAGTTATGTGGAAGAAAAAGACGCCATGGACTATGTAGCAGGTTACTGCTTGCATAACGACTATAGCGAAAGGGCCTTTCAGATCGAAAGAAACGGACAATGGGTAAAAGGCAAGAGCTGTGATACGTTTGCACCTTTAGGCCCATGGCTGGCTACCAAAGATGAAATTGCCGATGTGAATAATCTTCGTTTATGGCTTACCGTTAACGGTCAGAAAATGCAGGATGGCAACACCTCCAACTTCATCTTTAATGTAGCTTACGTAGTGGCTTACCTGAGCCAGTTTATGACCCTGCTCCCGGGAGATGTGATCTCTACCGGAACACCGGCTGGTGTAGGCCTGGGCATGAACCCGCAGGTATACCTGAAAGCCGGGGATGTGATTGAACTGGGTATCGACGGATTAGGTACTTCCAAACAAACTGCTGTAGCGTATAAACAGTAATTATGAAAAGATATTGCCTGGCGCTGGATCTGGTAGATGATCCGCAGCTGATCAGCGAGTATGAAGCCCATCACCGCAATGTATCTCCTGAAATAAAAAAGAGCATTACTGATGCCGGTATTACCGTAATGGATATTTACCGCGCGGGTAACCGCCTGTTTATGATCATGGAAGTAGATGATACCTTTTCCTTTGAACGTAAAGACGCCATGGACGCAGCCAATCCTGCCGTGCAGGTGTGGGAGCAGCTTATGTGGAAATACCAGCAGGCATTGCCGGTAGCAAAAGAAGGAGAGAAGTGGATCATTATGGACCAGATTTTTGCATTGTAAAGAATACCGGGCGCCGGTAACTTCCGACGCCCGGCAAAAAAATATTTACATGGTTATTGACGCACATCAGCATTTCTGGCAATACGATCCTGTACGCCATGCATGGATAGATGAATCCATGCAGGTGATCCGCCGTGATTTTTACCCGGAAGACCTGGCTCCTGTGCTGGCCGGCAACGGGGTACATGGCTGTATAGCGGTTCAGGCCGATCAATCGGCAGATGAAACTGCCTTTTTACTGGCACTGGCAGATAAGCATGATTTTATTAAAGGCGTAGTAGGATGGGCAGACCTTCGCGCTGCCAATATCAGTGAACAACTGGAACAGTACGCCGCATATCCCAAACTGAAAGGCTTCCGGCATATTGTACAGGGAGAACCGGATAACAGGTTTATTCTCGGTGAACATTTCTGCCGCGGTATCAAAGCGCTGCAGCAACATCAGTTCACCTATGATATTCTCGTATATCCGAAACAGTTACCTGCGGTAGAAGAATTTGTGCAGCAGTTCCCCGAACAGGCGCTGATCATTGACCACCTGGCCAAGCCGGATATTAAAGCAGGAGAATTGGATGCCTGGGCAGCACATATGCGCCGCATTGCACAATCGCCCAATGTATACTGCAAACTGAGCGGCATGGTAACGGAGGCCGACTGGCAACACTGGGAGCCGGGACATTTCCAGCCTTTTATGGAAGTGGCGCTGGAAGCCTTTGGTGCAGGCAGGCTGGTATATGGCTCCGACTGGCCCGTGTGCCTGGTGGCAGCAAAGTACCGTAAAGTAAAAGAACTGGTAACAGATTTTATCAGCACATTATCAATAAGTGAACAAGAGCAGATAATGGGAGGCAATGCCCGCTCATTTTATCATCTATAAAAAATAATATCATACAAACTATGGATT
This sequence comes from Chitinophaga polysaccharea, assembly GCF_902150045.1. Lineage (GTDB taxonomy): Bacteria > Bacteroidota > Bacteroidia > Chitinophagales > Chitinophagaceae > Chitinophaga > Chitinophaga polysaccharea_A. Next base: position 802,089 of record NZ_CABFVU010000001.1, on the reverse strand, counting down.
TAGGGTTACAGGAGAAAGTGATCATCGTTACCGGTGGTGCAAAAGGGATCGGGGAAGCTATTTCAAAGCTGGTAGCGGCAGAAGGCGGCATCAGCGTGATTGCCGGCCGCAGTACTGCCGATAATGAAAAAACAGTGGGCGAGATCATCGCCGCAGGCGGTAAAGCCATGGCTATTACGGCAGAACTGGGAAAAGTGGAAGACTGTAAAAAAGTGATCTCTGAAACAATAGCAAAGTATGGTAGAATAGACGCCCTGGTGAATAATGCCGGCGCCAATGATGGCGTAGGACTGGAAAGCGGCAGCCCGGAGAAATTTATGCTGTCGCTGCAGAATAATTTATCGCATTACTACAACCTGGCACATTTTGCATTGCCTTACCTGAAAGCCACCAAGGGAAATATTGTAAACATCGGTTCTAAAGTAGCCGATACCGGCCAGGGTAATACCAGTGGCTATGCGGCTTCCAAGGGCGGTATCAATGCGCTCACCCGTGAATGGGCCGTGGAACTGCTGCCTTACTCTATCCGCGTTAACACGGTGATCCCTGCTGAAGTATGGACCCCGCTGTATGAAACCTGGATCAATTCATTGCCAAATCCAAAGGAAAAACTGGCATCTATCACCGCAAAAATTCCATTTGAAAAAAGAATGACCACATCCACGGAAATTGCCAACAGCACCGTGTTCCTGTTGTCGCCACGTTCCTCTCATACAACCGGACAAATTGTATACGTAGATGGTGGTTATACCCATCTCGACAGATCCATCAGCTAAGGATAAGAGCCAACACCTGTTACAATATTCAATCACCTGAAACATTAAATTCTTCGTTATGGCCGGAGGCGCAGTAAGTAATTCCACCTATACCACCAATAAAGATACAGGCGCAAAGCCGGGCAGTTATTTGTTCCCGCTGATCCTGGTTACCAGCCTATTTTTCTTATGGGGACTGGCATACGGGCTGCTGGATGTACTGAACAAACATTTCCAGGAGGTATTAAACATCACTACCAAACGTTCTACTTTATTACAGGGCGCTTATTTCGGGGCTTATTTCCTCATGGCATTACCGGCAGGTATGTTTATGAACAAGTTTGGTTATAAGAAAGGAATTATTCTCGGTTTGTTGTTGTATGCCACTGGTGCTTTCCTGTTTTTCCCGGCAGCCGGAGCACTGAGCTTCGACTTTTTCCTGCTGGCATTATTTATTCTTGCCTGCGGGCTGGCCTGCCTGGAAACGGCTGCCAATCCGTATGTAACGGTGCTGGGAGATAAGGCCACATCTGAACAAAGGCTGAACTTATCACAATGCTTTAACGGGCTGGGATCTTTCCTGGGTCCTATTATTGGCGGTAAATTATTTTTTGGCAGTGGCAGCGGTGATCTTACTACCGTGAAGCTCACCTACATTGTAATAGGCGTGGTAGTACTGCTGATCGCAGGGTTTTTCTACAGAACTCCATTGCCTGAAATCAAAGAGGCCGAACAGGAAGGTCCTGAAGTAATGGCAGATACCCGCCCGCTTTCTGCCCATCGTCATTTTGTAATGGGCGTAATAGCGCAGTTCTTTTATGTAGCGGCGCAGGTAGGTGTAGGCGCATTGTTTATTAATTATGTAACCACATACTGGCACGGAATCACTACGGAAAACGCTTCCTACCTGCTATCGGTAGGACTGGGATTATTCATGGGCGGCCGTTTTGTGGGCACTGCGCTTATGCGTAAAATAGCGCCCAATAATTTGTTGTCTGTTTATGCCCTTATCAATGTGGCGTTAAGCGTTTTTGTAATGACCGGCAATGGCGCGGCTTCCGTATATGCGCTGATCGCTATTTTCTTTTTTATGTCTATCATGTTCCCCACTATTTTTGCGTTGGGGGTTAAAGACCTGGGCGTGCATACCAAACGCGGCGCTTCTTTCCAGGTAATGTCTATTGTGGGAGGGGCTTCTGTTCCTTACCTGATGGGGGTTGTAACGGAGTGGCAGTCGCTTGCCATTTCCTTTGGCATTCCTGCTTTCTGCTTTGTAGTGGTGTTTTTATACGGCTGGAAAGGATATAAGAGAGTTTAGCCGGAGGCTTCTTTTTAATATTTAATCCGCAAAATCATTGTAACTTTCTTTCACAAAAGAGGATACCATGATTTTGCGGATTTTTGCTTCCTATGCTTGCTGGTTCCTGGTTATAACCACGTTATTTGCCGGGGCGCCTGCCGGTTCCGGGCCTGTACTTTCCCTGCAATTGTCGTTCACCCATCTGATGGGGCAGCAGCCGCTGGTAAGGAACCAGGCTACCTATACCAACGCATCCGGCGAAACATTTACGATCAGCCGTTTCCGTTATTTTCTCAGCAATTTTTCACTGGAAACCAGCGATGGGAGTGTGGTCACTTTACCCCCGGCTTATTTCCTGGTAGATGATGCCATTGACAGTTCAAAAAATATCCGGCTGGACAGTATCCCTGCCGGCACCTATAAAAGCATCCGTTTCCTGATCGGGGTAGACAGTATCCGTAACGTAAGCGGTGTGCAGTCCGGTGCGCTGGCGGTGGAAACCGGTATGTTCTGGACCTGGAACAGCGGCTATATCATGGCGCAGATAGAAGGCCATTCCCCTGCGGTTAATACACCTATGCAGGAGTTCCTATTTCATTGCGGGGGATATAAATCAAAAGACGGGGTGTTGAAATATGTAACGCTGCCACTTCCGGAGCCGCTCACCGTCCCGGCTGAGCGCCAGCCACAGATCAATCTTACAGCCAACGTGGAAAAATGGTTTTTACCTGATACGGTGAGTTTTAAGAAGATAACAGTGATCATGGCGCCGGGAGTAAAAGCAAGACAGGTAGCCGGTAATTACCAGCATATGTTTAACATAACAGGCATCTCTAATTAACCACATTGAATCAAAGGGCATTATATATCATCGGGACGTTTTGCCTGCTACTGGCGCTGGTGCAGGCTGGCACAAAGAAACGCATAACAAAAGGGCCCGAGCCTTTTTTGCTGCAGCTGCCTGCCCACTTTCCCCGCCCGGTATATGATTTTACGCGTAACCCGCTTACCAAACCAGGTGTGGCATTGGGGCGGTTTATGTTTTATGATTATCGTCTTTCGCAGGATAGCACGGTTTCCTGTGGCTTCTGCCACCAGCAGTTTGCGGCCTTTGGCCATTTCGATCATGCACTGGCGCATGGCGTTGCAGGCCAGCAGGGTATCCGCTCGGTGCCGGTGCTTTTTAATATGATCTGGCAAAAAGCATTCATGTGGGACGGCGGTGTAAACCACCTGGAACTGCAGGCGCTCACCCCCCTAACGGACCATAACGAAATGGCGGTAGACCTGAAGGAACTGATGCAGAAAATGCAGGCTGACCCTCAGTACCGGAAGATGTTCAAAGCCGCTTTTGGTACAGAAGAAATTACCAGCGAGCGCATGTTCAAGGCATTCACACAGTTTGTGGCCACCATGGTATCTGCGGGTTCCAAGTACGATAGCGTGATGCTGAAAATACCTGGTGTGGCTTTTACAGCAGAAGAAAATGCAGGGTATACCGTTTTCCGGGATAAGTGCGCGGCCTGCCATAAAGAACCGTTATTCACCGACCTGACCTACCGCAGTAACGGGTTACCTTATTTACCTGCATTAAATGATGTGGGCAGGATGAAGATCACAGGTAACACAGATGATAATCTTCATTTTAAAGTACCTTCCCTGCGCAATATCCTTAAAAGCGCCCCTTATATGCACGACGGCCGTTTCTTCGATATTTTCCAGGTATTTGACTTCTACGATCATGGTGTGAAGGTTACTCCCACCACCGACCCGCTGGTGAAACAGGGAATTAAATTATCCGGCCAGGAAAAGCGGCAGCTGTATTTCTTTTTGAATACCCTCACCGATCACACTTTCATCAACAATGCAGCACTCAGCGAGGTGCGGATAGAGTAGCGGATTTTGTCTTGGTTCCAAGACAAAACCCGCTATTTTTTCCAGCAATCCTCCGCGTGGTCATCCACCATGCCGGTAGCCTGCATATAGGCGTAGCAGATAGTGGAGCCCACAAATTTGAAGCCCCGCTTCAGCAGGTCTTTGCTCATGGCATCGGAAATGGCTGTTTTGGCAGGAATGCCGGGCATGCCTTTACGGTAGTAGTTTACGATGGGTTTGTGGTTTACAAATGACCAGATGTATTTGTCGAAGCTGCCGAATTCCTTTTGAACTGCGAGATATGCTTTTGCATTGCCGATAACAGACTTTATTTTAAGGCGGTTGCGGATGATGCCTTCATTCTGCATCAGCTGCTCCACCTTTTTTTCGCTGTATTTCGCTATTTTTTTAGCATCCCAGTTATCAAAGGCTTTGCGGTAATTCTCTCTTTTGGTAAGTACGGTATACCAGCTGAGGCCCGCCTGTGCGCCTTCGAGACATAACATTTCGAAGAGATGCTGATCATCATGACTGGGCGTGCCCCATTCTTTATCGTGGTAATCCTGGTACAGCTTGTCTTTGTTGGACCAGCTGCATCTTATTTTTTCTATAGCTGCCATTCGCTGATAGTTTTATTTACCTGCAATTTATATATTTCCAGGTCTTCAGCGGTTTGTTTAATGAAACTATTGTCTTCCAGGCTGCCTACTACTGCGTTCATTTCTTTCTCACTTTCATAAGCCAGCTGACGGAAAGGGTTTTTATAATCCTTTTCCCTGGAGCGCCTGATCTGTGCGGTGATCCATTCCATGGTAGCAACGGAATCGTTCATCCATTGCGCCAGGTTAGCGGCGGAAAGATCGCTGTTTTTGAGCTCCAGTAAACAGGCTACGGCATGTTGTAATTTATCGGCTGCATATTCTTTGCCTATTTGTTCATAGGCGGTATGCAGTTCAGGCCAGCTGGCGATCTTGTTTTCCCGGATCTTTGTTTTGAGGGCGGCCACGGTTTCTGCTTTCATCAGCTGCCCGCCAATGTTTTGCCAATCGCCGCGTTTGGCTGTTTTAACCGCATCCTGTAAATCAGCAAAGGAAGATTTTTTTGCTGCCAGGATGTTTTTTACTGCATACAGCACCACCATGTCATTGAACAATGGATAAGCCCTGTGTACTTTCAGCAGTTCCACATCGCGGGAGCTGTTTTCAAAACCTTTGGAGAGAATGGTCAGTGCGGCTACTTCTTCCGGGTTATTTTTTAACAGTTCTTTTCCTTTATTGCGTATATCCTGTTCCGTTAGCTCTCCTGTGGGAATATTTTCCTCCAGGGCATACCATGCTTTACCGGTGGCGGTTTCCATGATGGCCAGTGCCTGGAATATTTCCTCTACCGAATCAGGGGCCAGGTAATCGTATTCAATGAGTTGTTGTTTATCGGTGCGTTTGTCGCGGTCTACATATTTCCAGGAGTTGCGCGCAATAGCGTACATATTGTAGAGGAACCAGTAGCCCGGCATTATTTTCAGGCGGTTTTCATGTTCGTCGTTTACCACCAGGCTGAATGGAATGGAGATATTCAGCTCCGACATGTAATTGCCTTTGGAAATGAGCGTAAAGCTGGCGAAGCGGGAGTTATGTTTGAGGCTTACGCAGAGGCCTGGCCAGAATCCCCTGCCGGCAATGATTTCACCGTCGGCCCCACGTGAGTTGTGATTGGAACCGATGGTAGCGCCGGCGGCCATATTGCTTTGCCCCATGATAAGCGCTGCACAGAGGAACGAGTTATTATGATGTTGTTCATGTGCGGGGAAGATGAGCGAGTTGAGCACTTCGCAGCAGGAAATAGTGGCGTTGTTGCCAAGGTAGGAGTTGATCAGCCTGGCGCCGTATTTCAGTTGTGAGTGGGAGGCCATTACAAAGCGAACGGCTTTCACGCCATAAAATACGCGGCAGCCGTAACCAATTATACCATTCACCATTTCGCAGCCCTCACCGATCTGTGAAGAGGCTTTGCTGTTGCTGTTGATGGTAAGGTTTTTCAGTTTGTTGGCGCCTTTCAGGTAAGCATCCGTACCAATGGTAACGTCTTTGATCATCTTACAGTTCTTGATCACTGTACGATCACCTACCATACCATAGTAGCCGCGTTTTTTATCAAATTGTTTTTCTGTGAATGTTTTGAACTGTTGCTGCAGTTGTTCATCGTCGCGGTAGCGGGTCCACAGGTAAGCGTCTCCGGGGAGCATGCCATCAAACGGCATTACGCTTCTGCCGCCGTTTTCATTGCATAATTCCATCCAGATGCGCCCGCTTTCGTTTTCCCCTTCCTTTACGATGCCGTTTCCGAATTTGGCGTAATCAGTGGTAGCCATTTCATTTACATTGGCTACAATCACTTCATTGCCGAGAATATAATGCGACAGGTAGTTTACATTATGCACCACTACATTGTCGCCGAAATCGCAGGCGCAGATGGTGCTGTTGTACAGTCCTACCGGCATCCGCAGGTTGTGGAACTCCAGGTAGTAGGGCTCCAGTTTGCCGATACGCACCATCCCGAAAAAGTGGCAGTGCTGTACCAGTTGCGGATCAAATTCGTCGGAAACAAAAATAATATTCCAGTCATCGGAGGTATTATCATTACGTACCAGCGATTCTATTTCATGTGCGGTTAATTTCCTGTATTTGTCTCTTCTGCTCCATTGTTCATTACGGAGATAGTATTCGTCTTTGCCTTCCGGTAACGTGGTTTCAATGAAATTATACCCCAGATCAGAGAGGGGTCTTTTTTGGATATTATTCATGAGGATACATCATTTAGGGAAATGACCATCTGGTTATTTTATTATGCGTGCAGATAATAAAATAACCAGATAAGGTATCTCCATTTTCTTTATTCTACTGTAACTGATTTTGCAAGGTTCCTGGGCTTATCAACGTCCAGGCCTTTGAGCACGCCTATATGATAAGCGAGCAGTTGTAACGGCACTACAGAGATGATGGGTGCTACCATTTCATCTGCCGCAGGCACAAAAATCACATCATCCGCCATAGGGGGGATGGTGTTGTCGCCTTCTGTTACAACGGCTATCACTTTACCTTTACGGGCTTTGATTTCCTGGATGTTGGACACTACTTTTTCATAGTAGCTGTCTTTCGTGGCAACAATTACTACCGGCAGGTTTTCATCTACCAGTGCAATAGGGCCATGCTTCATTTCCGCAGCGGGATAACCCTCCGCGTGGATGTAGGAAATTTCTTTCAGTTTAAGCGCTCCTTCCAGGGCTACCGGGAAGTTGTATCCACGACCCAGGTAGAGGAAATCGCGTGCGTCTTTATATTTATCAGCCACCTGTTTGATCTGGTCATCCAGTTTAAGGGAGGTAGCTACTTTTTCAGGAACCTGTTCCAGTTCATCGAGCAGGTGCTGGAACCTTTGAGGAGTGATGGTGCCTTTATCGGCGGCCAGTTTGAGGCCTACCAGGCAAAGCACTGCCAGCTGGGCGGTGAAGGCCTTGGTACTGGCCACGCCTATTTCAGGGCCTGCGTGCGTATAGGCGCCTGCGTGAGATAAGCGTGCAATGGAAGAACCTACTACGTTACAAACGCCAAGGATGATGGCGCCTTTTTCTTTGGCGCTTTCAATGGCCACCAGTGTATCGGCAGTTTCGCCGGATTGGGATACGGCAATGATCACATCGCCGGGGCCTACAACCGGGTTACGGTAACGGAACTCGGAGGCGTATTCCACTTCCACGGGGATACGGCATAGTTCTTCGATCATGTATTCGGCCACCAGGCCGGCGTGCCAGGAGGTGCCGCAGGCCACAATGATGATACGTTTGGCATTGCTCAGTACATCCGCATATTCGCGCATACCGCCCATGGTGAGCGTGCCTTTCTTTGCATCAAGACGGCCGCGTAAACTATCGAAGATGGTTTGGGGCTGTTCAAAGATCTCTTTCAGCATGAAGTGTGCGTAGCCTCCTTTCTCAATGGCGGCCAGCTCTATATCCAGCTTTTGAATGTAAGGCGTTTGCCTTTCATTGGAAATATTTTTCAGGATCAGCTCATCCGCTTTGATGATGGCAATTTCGTAATCATTCACATACACTACTTCTTTGGTGTATTCAATGATGGGGGAGGCGTCGGAGGCCAGGAAATGCTCGCCCTTGCCTACGCCAATTACGAGCGGACTTCCCTTACGGGCAGCGATCAGTGTATCGGGGTTCTCTTCATCGATCAATACAATCACATAAGCGCCTACTACTCTTTTTAAAGCGATGCGCAGGGCTTCTTCCAGTGAGCACTGGTTTTGTTTTTTGATCTCCTCGATAAAATGAAGCAGTACTTCGGTGTCGGTATCACTATGAAAAACGTGGCCCTGATTGACGAGCTCCTGTTTCAGCTGTACATAGTTTTCAATGATGCCATTGTGGATCATGGCCAGTTTACCGTCGCCTGATAAATGCGGATGCGCATTCCGGTCGCATGGCTCACCATGTGTAGCCCAGCGGGTATGCCCGATGGCAATATGGCTCCTCAGGTCTTTTCCCTCAACAAATGCTTCGAGGGCGGCAACTTTGTCTTTTTTCTTGTATACTTGAAGCCCGTTGTTGATCAGGGCTACTCCCGCGCTGTCGTATCCGCGGTATTCCAGTCTTTTGAGGCCTTTTAATACTACCGGGTAGGCTTCTCTCTGCCCGATATAAGCTACTATTCCACACATAAGGTTTTTGGATTTGTGCTAGGTTTTATCATTGCAATATCGCATTAAAATGTTAAGATCACATCAGGAAATGTGAATATTGTTTAATTAAAGATATGGTCTACATAGTATTCTACATCGTCTAATGTAAAATGAAAAAGGGAATACGGAAACGATATTGACGAAAATTAAGATTCCTTAACATTCGCCTGCATCATTCACCGTATTCCCTTTTATATTTTTTTTATTGAGATAGAACTAAATAAAAAAAATTAAAATGCAATCATCTCTTCAAGAGCGTACTCTCGAAGAGCAAAAGTATTCTTTTATATTCATCTGTCCAGCTGCTGGGGGTAGTAAATCCGTGATCTTCTACAGGATATACTGCCAGTTCCCAGTTATTCTTCCCTAATTCTATCAGGCGTTGTGACAGGCGCACAATATCCTGGAAATGCACATTGGTATCTACCATGCCATGACACATCAGCAGTTTGCCTTTCAGTCCTTCTGCAAAATAGATGGGCGAAGACCTGCGGTAGGCAATACTGTCAGTGAACGGCTCATTTAATATATTGCTCGTATAGCCGTGATTGTAATGGGCCCAGTCCGTTACCGACCGCAATGCAGCGCCGGATGCGAACACATCTGGCTGGGTGAAAAGGGCCATCAGCGTCATAAAGCCGCCGTAACTGCCTCCGTAGATACCAATACGACGGGCGTCCACCTGCAATTTTTCTGCCAGATATTTTGCGCCGTCCACTTCGTCATCCAGGTCTTTCCCGCCCATATGGCGATAAATGCCGGTCCGCCAGTTGCGGCCGTAGCCTGCACTGCCGCGGTAATCCATGTCCAGCACCGTATAGCCTTTATCGGTAAGCAGGTTATGAAACATGTATTCCCTGAAATAGGAGCTCCACCATTTATGCGCATTCTGTAAATAGCCGGCGCCATGCACAAAGATCACCGCGGCGCCATTATTTTTAGCAGGGTCGGGCGTGTACAGGCGGGCGTATACGGGCTGGTTATCGCGGGCAGTAAAAGTGATTACCTGCGGATCGCGCCAGGGGTATGACCTGAATTCGTCCGACTGTGCCAGGTTGGTTACCTGTACCGGTTTCGAGCCCGGGGTATTGGGTTGCAGATATAATTCCCAGGGCTTGTTGGAATAGGAATAGCGGAAGGCGATCCATTTGCCATCGGGTGATATGCTTACATCATTGGCGCCGGGCATGGTGGTGATCTTTTCCGCCTTTCCACCGGCAACGGCTAAACGATAATATTGCTGTTCGCCGGGATGTACTTCGTTGGTGGTGATATAGAAATATTTTTTATCGGGAGATAGTTGTGCGGTTTGTACTTCATAATTGCCGCTGGTGAGTGGTTTCACATCGCCACTAGTCACATTGGCGGTATACAGGTGGGAGTAACCGGTGGCTTCAGACTGGAACCAGCAGATGTTTTCATCTATCCACCCGAGGTTGGCGCCGCCCATGCTCCAGCCAATACCAGGACCGGCTATCCAGGCTTCATCGCGCTGGCGATTGATGGTTTTCAGTGTTCCGGTAGCCCCGTCCAGTAAGGCGATCCAGCGGTCTTTGTTGTCCTGCGAACGGATGTCAACGATAGCATGCGTGCCTTTATCCGACCAGTATGGACCGTTCACGATCACTTCCCTTACTTTGGGCGTATCTTTTTTCGTGTAGTCCTTAACGTAATCGGGCTGGTCTTTGATGCCGGGGAGATCTGAGATTTTGATGGGGAGTACGGTATCGCGCTGCCGGTCGTAAACAAAGCTTTCAAAGCTGCCCTGTGGCGCGCCTACTTTATCGCGGGCGGCGATATCGGTGGTGAAGCCGGAAGCGGTTACAAACTCGGGCACAATGGTATTGCGGGCATCGGCAGGAGCAGCGAACAGGCTGTATGTAATGAAGCGCCCGTCTGTGCTGATCTGTACGTCCCTTAGTCTTTTATTCTGGAGGTACAGTGATCTCAATGGTTTGGGATCATGTGCTTTATCGAAGGCTTCAGCGGCATCTCTTTTTGTTTTCTTATCACGCACCACCTGCATCAGTTCCAGCTGCTGGGCTTTCAGGAATTGTTCTTCCTGGTTGCCGGATTTGCTTTCGTCTTTATCGGCAGGTTTGCTACCCGTTTCAAAACTGGTAAGCTGGCTGATAAGGCCGGAGGCTTTCTCCCATCCGTACAGGTCGCGGTTTTGCCTGAACACCACCTGTTTACCACTGAAACTGAAAGCCGGGTAAAACTCAACGGCTTTGGTATTGGTGATGCGCGTGGTTTTACCGGTTTTTATCTCCAGTAAATAAATATCGCCTTCATAGGAATAAGCAAGCAACGACCGGTCTGCGCTCCACGCGCCGGCGGCCCTGGCATTAATCAGCGAACGTTCATCCGCTATTGTTTTTCGGGGTGTGTTGTTCTTTACACCGGCATAGTAAAGGGAATCACTCAGTTGTTTATCCGGGTTCCAGCTGAAGTAAACGGTCTGGTTGTCGGGCCCCCAGAAAACGTTATCAGGAGAAGTTCCTATCCATTTGGGATCGCGCATGATCTTTTCTACCGTAAGCGGTGCTGCCTGCTGGGCGCAGAGGCGGTTGGCTGATAAAAAAATAATGGCGGGCAGTACCCATTTTCTCATAGCGGTTCATTATTTTGTTGGGGAATAAATGTAACGGTTTAATCATAAATTGCCGTAAGTTTTGGATGGACGTAACGCGGTCATCTGCCTTAAATCCGTTCTATGCGTATATTGCCACTATTGCTTTCCTTCCTTTCTTTTGTCGCCTGCAAGCCCAAACGGCCCGTGCGCCAACCCGTGTCCGTGTCTGAGGATACCACTTTTTTAACCGGTACTTTTTATGTGATCAGGCATGCAGAAAGAAACCCCGGCCCGGATTCTACATTAACGGTAGCCGGCCAGGAAAGGGCAGGCGCTTTATACCGGCTGCTGAAAGATTCAGGGCTCAATAAAATTTACTTCACACCTTACAAACGAACCGTTGCCACGGCCGATAGTATGCGGATCCGTTTACATCTTGATACCTGTTTCTATGCAGCGGATACCAGCGGAGAGTCTTTTATTTACCAGGTTACCCGGCATGGCGACTGGGGCAAGCGTCTCCTTGTGATAGGGCATTCCAACACGGTAGTACCTATCCTTCGCAGCCTGAAAGCCAATCCCCATATGGATATTATAGGAGAGAACGAATACGACAGGTTGTTTATAGTGCGGAAAACAAGGGAGGGTACGGAGCTTAAAGAAATATGTTACTAGCGGAGGAAAAGCTTTTCCCCCGCTATAGTGGCGCGTTACAGCAATATGCCTTTCATAAGCGTATAGGCCACGGTGAAGTAAATGAGCAGCCCTGTTACATCCACCAGGGTAGCTACAAACGGGGCAGAAGACGTGGCCGGGTCCGCGCCGCATCTCTTTAGCAGCAAGGGCAGCATAGAGCCGGACAGCGTTCCCCATAGTACAACGCCTACCAGGGAAATGCCTACTGTGGCCCCAATCAGTACGGTATGATCGCCATAAGTATGGAACAGGGAGTTCCAGAGCAGGATGCGCAGGAAGCCGATGGCGCCCAGCACGCCGCCAAGCAGCAGGCCGGAAATGATTTCCCTGCGCATTACCCGCCACCAGTCGCCTATGCCGATCTCACCCAGGGCCATGGCCTGGATGATCAGGGTAGATGCCTGTGAGCCGCTGTTACCGCCGCTGGAAATGATAAGCGGCACAAACAGCGCCAGTACTACGGCTTTTGCAATTTCATCTTCAAAAAATCCCATGGCGGTAGCCGTGAGCATTTCACCGATAAACAATACTACCAACCAGCCTACCCGTTTTTTCACGAGGCGCAGCAGGGGCATATCAAGGTATGGCTCATCCAGGGCTTCGGTACCACCAATCTTCTGGATATCTTCTGTGTGCTCTTCATTGGCAATCCACAACATATCGTCGATGGTCACAATGCCGAGCAGCACGCCCTGGTCGTCTACCACGGGCAAGGCTACCCTGTTTTCCATCCGGAATACCTGTATGGCCTCTTCCTGGTCATCGTTGGCATGGAGCGATACAAAGCGGTCGTCCATCAGGGTATGTACCACCGTATCCGGCGATACCAGCAGGAACTCGCGTATCCGGAAATCATCCAGCAGCTGTCCTTTTTCATCAATTACATAAATTACGTCGATGGTTTCACTGTCTTTGCCATGTTCCCGGATATAATCCAGCACTTCCTTTACGCTCCATTCTTCCCTCACGGCAATATAGTCGGGCGTCATGATACGGCCCACACTGTTCTCCTTGTAACCCAGGAGGGAAAGGGTGATCCGGCGCTCTTCGGGGTCCAGCAGTTTGATGAGTTCTTTTACCGCTTCGCTGGGAAGCTCTTCCAGGAAGGCGGTACGGTCATCCGCAGGGAGCTCGTTCATGAGCTCTGCTATTTTCGCGGGCGATAAAGCGCGTATTACATCTTCCTGCAGAGGAAAGTCCAGGATACGGAAAGCCGCCGCCGCTCTTCCGATCGACAGGTGATTGATGATTGTTCCGGCATCTTCAGGGACCTCGTGAATCAATTCGGCTATATCCGTAATCAGCTGGTCATCCAGGTAAACTGACAATTCGCGGTAACTTTTCTCATTTGTCAGTGTCTGGAATTTCTCCAGTAAAGCTTCATTTTCCATGTACAATTTGCCTCTATCTGCGAAATTAAGTTAAAATAGGCACGCTGCCGGGCAGCCCTTATAATAATTCTGATACATGCAGGCGGATGTTGCTGCAAATGTTATCCAGCGGCAAATCGTTGGCATCTTTGCCGAAGGGGTCTTCAATTTCTTCTGCAATGAGCTCCAGGCTTGCCAGCACAAAGAATACGAACACAATCATGGGTATAATCAGATAACCCAGGCTGAATACATATCCAAAGGGCATGGACATTACATAGAAGAAGATAAATTTCTTGATAAACACACTGTAGGAGAACGGGATGGGGGTGTTCCTGATCCGTTCGCAGGCGCCGCATACATCGGCAAAGGACTGCAGCTCGGTGTTCAGCAGGATGAGCTGATCGCCGGTCAGCTGCCCGTTGCGGTACAGGTCCATTGTTTTGGAAACAATGAGCTGCGACAACTGGTTAGGCACATGTTTGCTGATATCGGTATGCAGGGGTTCCTGCCCGGGGATGGCCTCCATCTCCTCATGGATATAAGTTTTACGCAAATGGTTTTTCAGGCTGTAGGCAAAATTCGGGATCATTACCTTAAAGAATTCCCTGTCGGCTTTGTTTTCTGCCGGCAGCATGGCCTGGATCTTAATGGCCAGGTTGCGGCTGCTGTTCACCAGGGAGCCCCATAGGCGGCGGCCCTCCCACCAGCGGTCGTACGCCGTGTTGGTGCGGAATACCAGTAACAGGGAGATCACGAAGCCCAGCAGGCCATACATCAGCGTTATATTCTTTAACTCGCTCTTTTCAGACAGCTTCCATACCTCCAGCTCCAGCCAGGCAATGATGGCAGAATAAACAGAAAGGGCAATAAACATAGGGAACAGCTTCCTTACCGTATCTGCTTTATGGAGACGGAAAATGAACGTAAACCATTCTTTCGGGTTATAATTGATCATATATACAGGTTAATGAAAGGCAAAAAAAATATTTTCCGGGCGGCAAACCTAAATTTTTTAAACATGATTTTGATAACTTCCTGCTTTAACTTTACTTTACGTCTTCTTTTATTTTTGAAATTGCGCTATGATAAAGCCGTATTTGTACATTGATAAGTCGAAAGGAAAGGGCCGGGGTGTTTATACCAAAGAAAGGATCCCTGCCGGAACAAGGATAGAGACTTCACCTGTGCTCGTTCTTACTTACGACGATACCGAGATTGTGGATAAAACAAGACTCCATAATTATATTTTCCTCTGGGGTGCAAAAGAAACCCGTTCCTGCGTGGCACTTGGCTTTTGCTCTATCTATAATCACGACTACGACCCCAACTGTGAGTATGAGATGGATTTCAAGGAAGAAACCATGAGTATCATCACCCGTCGTGAAATCAAGAAAGGAGAGGAGCTCTTTATCAACTACAATGGTGATGTAACAGACAATTCCCCCCTCTGGTTTGATACCAAAAAGAAACAGGCGGTAAAAAAATAACAGGTAGTACGAATAGCGCCGTTGCGGGCAGATAGCAGTGAACAACAATTCCTGCCAGGCAACGCTATTATTCGTATTTCTTTCGTAATATTGTATAAGTGCTTATATAATTTTAACGTCAACCTTTTATATGTCATTCTATCCCTCACTGGGCTACCTCGTTTTTGGCAGCCGCCTGCGCAGGCTGAGCGAATACTTTCTTATGGAAGTGAACAAAGTATACGAACAGGCAGGCATTCCCTTCGACGCCAGCTGGTTCCCCGTGTTCTACCTCTTATCAAAACAACAGCCGGTTCCCATGATAGATATCGCCGAACAACTGGAAATATCCCACTCCGCCGTAAGCCAGATGGTGACCAACCTGAAAAAGAAAGGGCTCCTCAAAACAACGCCCTGTAAGGAAGACGGGCGCCGGCAGCTGGTGGCCTTCTCCAAAAAAGGAGAGGAACTGCTGCAGCAGATACAGCCTGTATGGGAAGCCATTACCACGGCTATGGAAACACTGGTAACAGAGAATAAACAAAGCCAGCAGATACTCACCGCTATTGCGCAGATCGAACAATCGGTGCAGCAAAAACCTTTATCAGACAGGATCAGGCAACAACTATAATATATCATACACCAGAAAATCGAACGACATGAGTGATATTTTTAAGTACGGTATCGACCAGCTCACTGTTGCCAGCGCCATTGATATTGCCGCCGGCAGGATGAAAGGCATACTGGTACCGGAAGTAATTACACGTGTACAAACCAGCTTCGGCTATGTACAAACCATCGTGGCGCAGCATACCACGGTATATGGCATTAACACCGGTTTCGGCCCGCTATGCGATACCAAGATCTCCGAGGAGGATACCCGTGCGCTGCAATACAATATCCTGCAAAGCCATAGCGTAGGCGTAGGAGAAAATATCCCGGAAGAGATTGCCCGCATCATGCTCATCACTAAAGTGCAGGCGCTGGCCCAGGGTTACTCAGGCGTAGCATTATCTACCCTTGAAAGGATCATCTGGCATATTGAGCATGGCATCACACCGCTGGTCCCTGAAAAAGGCTCTGTAGGCGCTTCGGGCGACCTTGCCCCGTTGTCGCATCTCTTCCTGCCACTGATAGGGCTGGGGCATGTGATGTACCGTGGCCGGAAAACAGATACCGCTTCCATGATGCAGCAGGAAGGCATACAGCCGGTAGTACTGGGCCCTAAAGAAGGCCTGGCGCTTATCAACGGCACACAGTTCATCCTGTCGTTTGCAGTGAAAGCCGTGCAACGGCTGTATAATGCGCTGGAAGCCGCAGATATCATCGGGGCTTTATCTCTGGAAGGACTGATGGGCACTGCCAAACCTTTTGATCCCCGCCTGCATGTGATCCGGCCCTATCCGGGCAACCAGCTGGTGGCGCACCGTTTGAAAACGCTGCTGGATAATTCGGAGATCATGTCGTCGCATGTAGACTGCGGCCGTGTGCAGGACCCTTATTCCCTGCGCTGCATGCCACAGGTACATGGTGCATCGCGTACTGCATGGCAGCACCTGCGGGAACTTACCACTATAGAGCTGAATGCCGTTACGGATAACCCGATCATCTTCAGCGCGGAAGACACGATCAGTGGCGGCAACTTCCACGGGCAGCCCATGGCATTGCCGCTGGATTACGCTACAGTGGCCGCTGCGGAGCTGGGCAACATTTCCGACAGGCGTTGTTATATGATGATTGAAGGAAGATACGGGCTGCCGAAATTACTGATACAGGACGCCGGCCTCAACTCCGGTTTCATGATACCACAATATACCACCGCTGCATTGGTAACGGAGAATAAAACCTTATGTTTTCCTGCCAGCGCAGACAGTGTGCCTACCTCGCTGGGGCAGGAAGACCATGTATCCATGGGCTCCATCAGCGGGCGTAAATTAAACCAGGTGATCAGCAACCTGGAATACATCCTTGCTATTGAGCTGCTGTATGCCGCACAGGCGGTGGATTTCCGCCGGCCGCTGAAATCAGGCCCGGTGCTGGAAGCTGTGCATCAATACACCCGCAGGCACGTGACCTTTGCAGATAAGGACCGCATCTTCTCCAACGACATTGCCGCTTTGCATCATATTATTACTGACCAGTCGCTCGTACGCGTGGCCAACGAAGCAGCGGCTAACCATCAACTTAACTTAAACGGACTATATAATGACCAGTTTGGACTTTATTAAAACATATGCAGCTCACCCGCATTATAAAGCGCCGCGTGGTACACAGCTGCACGCCAGATCATGGCAAACCGAAGCGCCCCTGCGCATGTTGCTCAACAACCTCGATGCAGAAGTAGCCGAAAACCCGGACGAGCTGGTGGTGTATGGCGGTATTGGCCAGGCAGCGCGAAACCGGGAATCTTTGCAAAAGATCATCGATATATTATTAACACTTGACGATGAACATTCCCTGCTGGTGCAATCCGGTAAACCCGTAGGTATTGTGCGCACGCATCCCCAGGCGCCACGGGTAATGCTGGCCAACAGCAACCTGGTGCCCAAATGGGCTACCTGGGAGCATTTCAACGAACTGCGCTCCAAAGGACTGATGATGTATGGCCAGATGACTGCCGGCAGCTGGATCTATATCGGTACGCAGGGTATCCTGCAGGGAACCTATGAAACCTTTATGGAATGCGGCCGCCAGCATTTCAATGGTAACCTTTCAGGAAAACTGCTGGTAACCGCCGGTATTGGCGGTATGGGCGGTGCACAGCCACTGGCCGCTACTATGGCCGGTGCGGTGTTCATTGGCGCTGATATTGATCCTGCACGCATTCAGAAAAGACTGGACACCCGCTATATCGACCGGATGACTTACTCCTACGAAGAAGCCATTCAATGGGCGAAAGAAGCCCAGGCTAAAGGTGAAGCCTTGTCTATCGGCCTGGTAAGCGATGCAGGCGATATGCTGGAACGAATGCTGAAAGATAATATCATACCAGACATCCTCACAGATCAAACCTCTGCGCATGACCCGCTGAACGGGTATATCCCCAACGGCCTCACCCTGGAAGCCGCACTGGAGCTGCGTAAGGGCGAGGCTGCAAAATACAGGGAGCTATCGCTGAAAAGCATGGCCCGCCATGTAGGCTTTATGTTGCAGCTGCAGCAGAAAGGCGCCGTTACTTTCGACTATGGCAATAACCTCCGTGAATTTGCACGCGAAGGTGGGGAGCCCAATGCTTTCAACTTCCCCGGTTTTACGCCGGCATATATACGCCCGTTGTTCTGTGAAGGAAAAGGCCCCTTCCGCTGGGTAGCCCTTTCCGGCGACCCCGAAGATATTTACACCACAGATCGCGCGCTGATGGAGGCTTTCCCGGAAAATACCCACCTGATCAACTGGCTGAAACAGGCACAGGAAAAAGTGGCTTTCCAGGGATTGCCCGCACGTATCTGCTGGCTGGGATTGGGAGAGCGTGAGAAAGCCGGTCTTATTTTTAATGAACTGGTGAGAACAGGGAAAGTGAAAGCGCCGATCGTGATTGGCCGTGATCACCTCGACTGTGGCTCCGTGGCGTCTCCCAACCGTGAAACGGAATCCATGAAAGATGGCTCCGATGCTGTGAGCGACTGGACCCTGCTGAACCTCATGGCCAATACCGGCGGCGGCGCTACCTGGGTATCCTTCCATCATGGCGGCGGCGTAGGCATGGGCTATTCCCAGCATGCGGGAATGGTAGTACTGGCAGACGGCACAGACCGCGCAGCAGAATGTTTACGCCGCGTGCTTTTCAATGATCCTGCATTGGGCATTTTCCGTCATGCTGATGCCGGTTATGAAAAGGCACAGGAATGGGGAGAAAAATTTAATATCATCATTTAACAAAGATTACGCGAAGGTTGTCTGACCCAGGATTATGATGATTATGACGATTTTTATTTTGGGAATTTGAACAAAATTTAAGGGAAATAGAGCGGCTAAATTCGCTTTTATCTCCCTTAATTAAATACAAAATCAGTGTAATCAGCGTAATCATCATAATCCTGGGTCAGACAACCTTCGCATACAGCTTTTAATCAATTGCCCATGAAAACATTAATCGGACCTTTTGCCCAGATACTCCCAATGACCGGGCTGTCGCCTAAAGGCACCCTGCACGATGAGCAGTTAACCGTGATAGAAAAAGGCGGGGTAGTGGTGAAAAACGGTGAGATAGTGGCTATAGCGGATTACAAATCCCTGTTGCAGAAATACCCGGATTGCGAGATCGCTTTCCAGGATACACCACTGGTTTTATTGCCGGGATTTATTGATTGTCATACGCACATTTGTTACGATGGTACCCGCAACCGCGATTATGCTATGCGTATCGCCGGTAAAAGTTACCTGGAAATAGCCCGGGCAGGCGGTGGTATATGGGACTCTGTTACCAAAACGCGTATAGCCGATGCTGTTACCCTGGCGGAAAATACAGTAGCCCGTGCCAACCGCCACCTGGCAGAAGGAGTAACCACTATTGAAGTAAAGAGTGGTTACGGCCTGAACCTGGAAGATGAATTAAAGATGCTGCGCGCTATACAACAGGCGGGATTGTACACACCTGCCACCCTGGTGCCTACCTGCCTGGCAGCGCATATGAAACCCCGTGATTATGAAGGCAGTGAAGACGCTTACCTGCAATGGATCTTAGCGGAATTACTGCCGGTGATACAACAGGAGCAGTTGAGCAACCGGGTGGATATTTTCATTGAAGAAACTGCATTTTCTGCAAAGGCCGCCACCGGCTTCCTGCAACAGGCCATGCAGCAGAGGTTTGCGGCTACCGTGCATGCAGATCAGTTCAGCGCCGGCGGTGCTGAAGTAGCCGTAAATACCGGCGCATTATCTGCCGATCACCTGGAAGCCAGCACTGAAAAAGAAATTGCCCTGCTTGCAAATTCTGGTACGGTTGCAGTAGTTTTGCCAGGTGCTTCTCTGGGGCTTGGAATGGGGTATGCACCGGCACGCAAATTGTTGAATGCGGGCGCATGCGTGGCCATTGCGAGCGACTGGAACCCGGGATCGGCGCCTATGGGCGACTTGCTGGTACAGGCAGCAGTAATGAGCGCTGCAGAGAAATTGTCGACCGCAGAAGTGCTGGCCGCAATGACCGTGAGAGCAGCGCCCGCATTGCAACTGAAAGATGCAGGCCAGCTGCTGGCAGGTTATGCTGCAGACATGCAGGCATATCCCACCGCCGATTACCGTGATATACTTTATTACCAGGGTAAAATGAAGCCAACCCTGGTTTGGAAGAAAGGAATTGCAGTATGATAACAAAAGAAAACTACCTGCCCTCCACTGTTGCATCATGGAGCGGACGTACTGATGGTACGGAACCCGACCTGCTGCGCTGGCACCAGGTGATTACCATAACGGACCTGCTACAGGCGCCGCTGCCGGTACTGAAGCAGGGGCAGAAGGGCATTGTGTTCCTTGGCTTTGCCTGCGATGAAGGCGTACGCCGCAACAAAGGTCGCACGGGCGCTGCAGAAGGGCCTGCTGCTTTGCGTAAGGCCATTGCCAATTTCCCGGTTCACTTTAACGCACAAACGGTGTTACTGGATGCCGGCGATATCCTGTGTATCAACGGCGAACTGGAAAATGCACAGCTGGTGCTCAGTGAAGCGGTATATGCCATTCTCACTGCAGGATACCTGCCACTGCTGCTGGGCGGTGGCCATGAAATTACGTATGGGCATGCCCGTGGTATCCGCCGGTATGCCGGCAAACAACAAACAGGCTTTATTAATTTTGATGCGCATTTTGATATCCGTATACCCGGACCGGAAGGCGCCAGCTCAGGCACCGGCTTCTGGCAACTGGCACAGGATGCCAAACAGGACGGTACTCCCTTTCATTACCTGGCACTGGGCATACAAAAGAATGGCAATACCCGTCAGCTGTTCAATACCGCCGGAGAGGAAGATGCCACCTATGTGAGCGCCGATGCTTTTCATTTACAGGATAAAGACACGCTGTTTGCCGCCATACAGCATTTTCTCAGCCAGGTAGATAAAGTATACTTAACTACCTGCCTCGATGTATTTGCAGCGCCCTTTGCACCAGGAGTAAGCGCTACCGCTTATAATGGCATCATGCCGGGAGGCTTGTTCCTCCAGTGTTTCCGTAAAATATTGCAGAGTGGGAAAGTGGCAGGGGCTGATATTGCAGAGTTAAACCCTTCACTGGATATAGACAACCGTACCGCGAAACTGGCAGCTGCCCTGGTTTTTGAAATTGTGATGGCATATAGCGGGGAAGAAGCATTTTAGCGTGTAGCCGTTCACTTTAACGGGTATACGCTAAAAGCCGCCCGCGGCTTTCAGTTCCCTTACCTGCCAGGCGCATTGCGCCAGTTGTTCCTTCATATCTCTTTGCAGCAGCTGTTTCAGCTGTTGGGCATTTACAGGCAGCACGGTCTTTTCTTTTTTCAGCTGTGCCACGGTTGCTTTTACAAACAATAATAGTTCGCTGGTATCATGCCATTGCCCCAGCAGCTCGCCCGCTTTACGGGTGGGCGTGGCCAGGTTTTCTGTGAACACCGCGGGGAGCACCTGTTCCAGTATATTGAGCTGGTAGTATAAAGCCTTTACTTCTTTCCGTACTTCATGCCATACCGTATGATGGGCCTTGCTGGCAGGCACGGTGATCTTTTTATGCTGTTCCTGCAGGTAACTGATCAGCGCGGCGGTAGCGGCTTTGGTGTCTATATCCGCTATTGCATCCTTAAACCTTTCCGGCAGCGTATCCAGTTTTTTCAGAGAGGAAAATTTCACGGTGGCCTGTAACATTTCACTGGCAGTGGCAGCTTTGTTTTGCAGCAGCAGGTGCGCAAATGAAAAGCGCCACGATACCTTTTTTTCATAGTTGCGCAGGTTTTTTTCCTGGAGATGCGTGTCCCTGGAAGCGCCGCCTATAGACTGTATCAGCCTGGCTGTGCGCAGGTGCCTGCCAGCTCCGAAGGAATAACCCGGCAATTGTTTTGCCAGTGAAAAAAATGCCCGCAGTTTTTTTACGCTTACCCGCATGGCGTGAATAGCGGCAGCATCGCCGGGAGCCTCCCGCAGGGTATGGTATGCGGCTGTTACGGTATCGCACTCCTTACGGAGATAATGATATAAGGCAGTTTGTAGCATGCCTTTAAGTTAACGAAAAATTCACCGCGGAGATCAGAATACGATGGTTTTGTTCCCATGAAGGATCACGCGGTTATCGATATGGGCTTTTACCGCCCTGGTGAGCACCTGCCTTTCAATATCCCGCCCCAGCATTACCAGGTCTTCCACGGTATGTTTATGGCTTACCCTGGCCACGTCCTGTTCAATGATAGGGCCTTCATCCAGTTCATTGGTAACGTAGTGAGCGGTAGCGCCAATAAGCTTTACGCCCCTCGTATAGGCGTTGAGGTAAGGTCTTGCGCCTGCGAAAGCGGGCAGGAAAGAGTGGTGGATATTGATGATCCGCTGCGGGTAGCGGCTTACAAACTGCGGAGACAGGATCTGCATATACCTGGCCAGCACGGTAAAGTCTGCACGGTGCTCCTCCAGCAGCCCGATGGCGGCGCGTTCCTGCAGTTCTTTTGTATTGGCGCTAACGGGGAGATAATGAAAGGGGATGCCCAGGCTGGTGCATTCTTTTTCCAGGGCCGCGTGATTCGAGATCACGACCGGGATATCTACCGGCAGCTCACCGCTTTTCCATCTCCATAATAATTCCAGCAAACAATGATCATAAGCCGATACCATGATAGCCATACGCTTACGGCGATCACTGTAATCTATTTTCCATTCCATTTGCAGGGGAATAGCCACCTGCTCCCGGAATGCTGCTTCCAGCGCGGCTTTATCCAGGTTAGCCAGCTGGAATTCCATGCGCATGAAAAATAATCCTTCGCGGGGATCGGTACTGTGTTGACTTGCATCCAGTATATTTGCACCCAACAGGTACAGGAACTGTGAAACACCGGCTACAATGCCAGGCCGGTCCGGACAGCAAATAAGCAAACAGGCGGTGATATGAGGGATTTCTTGTGTTAACATATACTGCCAAAATATAAATATTAATACAATTTTCCCTTGAAAAAGATAGGATTGATGTCGGATACCCATAGCTATTTGCATCCGCAGGTATTCAAATATTTTGAAGAAGTAGATGAAATATGGCATGCCGGGGATATCGGAAATGTGGAATTAGCCGATAAACTGGAAAATTTTAAGCCTTTCCGGGCCGTTTTTGGTAACATCGACGGGGCAGATATCCGTATCCGTTACCCCGAAATCCTGCGTTTCAACCTGGAAGGAGTAGAGGTTATGATGACACATATTGGCGGATATCCGGGGAAATATGCCCCCGGTGTGAAGGAGCAGCTGAAACGGCATCCTCCCAAACTCTTTATCTGCGGACATTCCCACATCCTGAAAGTAATGCCGGACGCGGCACTTCATTTGTTACATATGAACCCGGGAGCATGTGGGCAACAAGGATGGCATAAGGTAAAAACGCTGCTGCGTTTTCAGCTGGAGGCAGGTAATATTCAACAACTGGAAGTGATAGAGCTTCCCTGATCAACAACATTGTTTCAACCTACAACGTTTATGAACCTACGATTTTTAGCATGGCTGGTAATATTGGTATTGGGAGCGGCGCAGGCCAGGGCGCAGGGAAGATTCCTGAAATGGCTGAAGACCGAAAATGATACCGCGTATATAGAAGATCATACGGAAGATATTACCTTCCGGCTGTACGGCTCCCGGAAATATACCAGGTACGATATCATGGACCGGAAAACGAAAACCGATATCCTGTACAGGCCCAACACTCCCTTTAATGTGGGGTTTGGCGCTAATTACCGCTTTATAGGCCTTAATATCGGGTTTAACCTGCCCCTTATCAACAGCAACGACCGGTACGGCAAAACCAAATACATTGATCTGCAGTCGCACGTATACCTCCGCAAAATTGTGGTAGACTTTTACGCGCAGTATTATAAAGGCTACTACATTGCCAATCCGGAAGAAGTATTTGGTAAAGCCTATACCGCTAAAAATCCTTACCCACGGCGGCCTGATATCAGGAATACCGACTTCGGTCTGAATGTTGGGTATATTTTTAACGATAAACGTTTTTCCTACCGCGCTCCCAACCTGCAGAATGAGTATCAGAAGAAAAGCGCCGGCTCCCTGATCGTAGGCGGGGAGGTGTTCCTGGCAGGCATCAAGGGCGATTCTTCCCTTATCCCCTCCAATATGGCGGATACCGCCTTTTTACGGGATGAGCATTATTACAGGACCGGTATTTCCTCCCTGGCCGCCAATGTGGGCTACGCCTATACTTTTGTGCTGAAAGAACATTTCTTTTTATCGCTCTCGGTTACCGGCGGGTTAGGTGGAAATATCACCTCACTGTTCCTGGTGAACGGGGATGTGAGCCGCAAGGTGGGGCTGCAATTCAGCAACACGGTGCGCGCTTCGCTGGGATATAACTCCAGCCGTTATTTTGCGGGGATCCACTACGTGGGTATGAATACCCGCAGCGGCATGTCTATACCACACACCTACCAAACATTTGGTACCGGCAATTTCAGGGTGAGCCTGGTGCGTCGTTTCACCCTGGAGAAGCCGTTGTGGAAAACCAAAACGATCTAGCTCTGCGCCGGCGAGATCCATTTCGACCTGGCAGGCGGCTGGTATCTTTCCATTTGTGATAACAGGTCGCTGATATCATTGCTGCATAACAGCATATCCCGGTTTTCTGCTGTGAGGAAGCCTTTTTCAAACATGGTTTGGGAAAGAGCGGTAAGGGCGTCGTAAAAGCCGTTTACATTCAGCAGGCCTATAGGTTTTTTATGCAGGCCCAATTGGCCCCAGGTGAGCATTTCAAACAATTCCTCCATGGTGCCGAAACCGCCTGGCAATGCGATGACCCCATCGCACAATTCATTCATTTTGGTTTTTCGCTCGTGCATGGTATCTACCAGGATCAGTTCTGTAAGGCCGGTATGCGCCAGTTCCTTTTGTTGCAGGAAATGCGGCAGTACGCCAATAGCTTTCCCGCCTGCGTTTAACGCGCCATCTGCCACTGCGCCCATGAGCCCTACTTTTGCACCGCCATATACCAGGGTGAGGCCGCGTTGGGCCAGTGCTGCGCCCAGCAGTGCAGCCTGTTCCATGTAAATGGGGTCGTGGCCGGCGCTGGAGCCGCAATAAACAACAATCCGATTCATATCTTCTGGTTATAAAGTGTTTAATTCTGCCTGGATGTTGGTCCTGGCGGTTGTTTCATATAATTCCCGGAAAACCCGCGTCACATAGATCACAGGCATATCCAGGAAGTGCTGCAATACTTTTTTACGTCCCGGTATATACACGTTATCCGGGTACACCTGGTATTCCTGCCTGATCTGCCGGGCATATGCCTGGTATGTTTCCGGGGAAGCGCCCAGGATCTGCAGGTCGAAATCCAGGAAGTAGTCCAGGTCCGGGTCCCGGTGGGTATTGATATGTGTTTTGGTGGCGATGATGAAATCGCTGGTCTTGCCGGTTTTTTCCGCGGGATAATTGATCCTGTGCAGATGGGCTACTGCGGCAGCAGCGCTCTGCTCCTCATTATCGGGCTGCAGCGGGTTGTAAATAATATCACGAAAGAAGATGGCAAAGAGCAGCGCTTCCGGATCTGTAAGCTGATGTACATAGGCCTGTTGCAGGATTACCAGCTGCTGAATATGCGACCAGTTGTGGTAATACCTGCCGGGCGACTGGTAGGCCTCCTGCAATGCAGCATAGGAGCTGTTGACCAGCGTTGCAGCGGTATTTGGATGAAGGGAAGACCAGATGGCGCTTAATTGCATATGGTGCTTTTTGGGTGGCTGTAAAAAGGGAACGGGCAGAAAAAGATTCCTGCCCGTTCCTGGTATGTGAAAGCTTTGTATTAAGCTTTTTTGGCAGCTTCTGCACGGATCACGTTCAGGGCGCCACCGGCTTTAAACCACTCGATCTGTTGTTCGTTGTACGTGTGGTTTACAGGGAATTCACTGGTGCTGCCATCTTTGTGATGAAGCACAACGGTGAGTTGTTTACCCGGGGTAAAGGTGGTAAGACCAAGGATATCGATGGTATCATCTTCCTGGATCAGGTCATAATCTTCTTTGTTAGCGAAGGTCAGACCCAGCATACCTTGTTTTTTCAGGTTGGTTTCGTGGATACGGGCGAATGATTTCACCAGGATAGCACGAACGCCGAGGTGACGGGGCTCCATGGCAGCGTGTTCGCGGCTGGATCCTTCACCGTAGTTTTCATCACCTACTACTACTGCGCCAAAGCCGTGTGCTTTGTAGTCGCGCATAGTAGCCGGTACAGCACCGTACTGGCCGGTAAGGGCATTCTTCACGGTGTCGCTTTTATCGTTGAATGCGTTGATCGCACCAATGAGCATATTGTTGGAGATGTTATCCAGGTGACCGCGGTATTTCAGCCATGGACCGGCCATGGAGATATGATCCGTAGTACATTTGCCTTTTGCCTTGATGAGGAGCTTCAATCCTTTCAGATCGGTGCCTTCCCATGCAGCAAATGGTTCCAGGAGCTGTAAACGGTCGGAAGTAGGGGATACTTTCACCTGAACGCCGCTACCGTCAACTGCAGGGGCCTGGTAACCGGCATCTTCTACTGCGAAACCTTTCGGAGGCAGTTCATAACCTACCGGTTCATCCAGCATTACTTCTTCACCGTTCTTGTTTTTCAGCTTATCGGTCAGCGGGTTGAAGGTAAGATCACCTGCAATGGCCAGTGCGGTTACAATTTCAGGGGAAGCCACAAATGCGTGGGTAGAAGCGTTACCATCATTTCTTTTCGCGAAGTTACGATTGAAGGAAGTGATGATAGAGTTCTTACGGTTTGGATCGTCGATATGACGAGCCCACTGGCCGATACACGGACCGCAGGCGTTTGCCAGTACTACACCGCCTACCTTGTCGAAGGTATTCAGCAAGCCGTCTCTTTCGATGGTATAGCGTACCAGTTCAGATCCGGGAGTGATGGTATATTCGGATTTCATTTCCAGTTGCTTGTCGATTGCCTGCTGAGCCAGGGACGCAGAACGGGAAATGTCTTCATAAGAAGAGTTGGTGCAGGAGCCGATGAGGGCTACTTCCAGTTTTTCGGGCCAGTTGTTTTCTTTTACAGCCTGTGCAAATTTGGAGATAGGCCATGCCAGATCCGGAGTGAACGGACCGTTTACATAAGGTTCCAGTTCATCGAGGTTGATTTCGATCACCTGGTCGTAGTATTTGGCAGGATCAGCGTATACTTCTGCATCCGGGCGGAGGTGATCCCTTACTTCATCAGCCAGGGTAGCCACTTCTGTACGTCCGGTGATTTTGAGGTATTCCGCCATTTTGCTGTCGTATGCAAAGAGGGAGCAGGTTGCGCCGATTTCAGCACCCATGTTACAAATGGTGGCTTTACCGGTAGCGCTGAAGCTGTCTGCACCTTCGCCGAAATATTCTACGATAGCGCCGGTACCGCCTTTTACGGTGAGGATACCTGCTACTCGGAGGATAATATCTTTGGCAGAAGTCCAGCCACTCATTTTACCTGTCAGTTTCACACCGATCAGTTTCGGCATTTTCAGTTCCCAGGGTAAGCCAGCCATTACGTCTACTGCGTCTGCACCGCCAACACCGATAGCCACCATGCCTAAACCGCCGGCATTAGGGGTGTGGGAGTCGGTACCGATCATCATACCACCGGGAAACGCATAGTTTTCCAGTACTACCTGGTGAATGATACCGGCGCCTGGTTTCCAGAAACCGATGCCGTATTTATCAGAAATTGAGGAAAGGAAATCGTAAACTTCTTTATTGGTGTCAATAGCAGTTGCCAGATCTTCTGTAGCGCCTACTTTTGCCTGAATGAGGTGATCACAGTGAACAGTGGAGGGAACCGCAACTTTATCGCGACCGCAGGTCATAAACTGGAGCAATGCCATCTGGGCGGTTGCATCCTGCATAGCTACACGGTCCGGTGCAAATTCAACATAGGATTTGCCTCTTTCGTAGGGCGTGGTACTCGGTGCATACAAGTGTGCGTACAAGATCTTCTCAGCCAGCGTCAGCGGGCGACCCAGCATTTTACGGGTAGCTTCCACTTTACCCGGGAGTGCCGCATACACTTTTTTAATCATGTCAATATCAAACACCATGGGAAAAAAATTATTTAAGAGCGGTTAAAAATTGCTCGCAAAATTAACTAAAATCAGCAAGTTTTTAAATTAAATACTTAACAGATAGCCAACTGTGCATAAACTCCCTGTACTTTAACAGTTCCTTAAAATCAATGCAGCATAAAGGGAATACAGGCGAAAAAGCAGCCATGAGGCAAGAATGCTGATATTCAGCCGGGTACGGGATACGCGTTACCAGGCCTTTTTTCCTTGTTTTTCCAGCCGGAATTTGATAAATTTGATGTATGAACCGGATAAAAGACTTCGTGGAATGGAAGGCGTTCGGTGTATGTGCCGCTATAGGAGATAAACTTGGAGTAGCCACATCCCGCATACGCATCTTTTTCATCTATGCTACTTTCCTGACAATGGGGTCCCCGCTCATTGTATATATGATCCTTGCCTTTTGGGTGAATATGAAAAATTATATCCAGAATGCCCGGAGAAATCCATTACGTTATTTATAGATAATTAATATAAAACAAAAGAGGTGGTTCGCGTTGTCTGTGAACCACCTCTTTTGTTTTATATATTGTTGCCGTTCATTCAAGATGAAACAGCGTCATACCGTGATAATGATTCTGTAGCTCATTTAGCGTGATGGGCGCCGTAAGGTTACGGGTTTCATCGCGGTAATGCAGCTGCATGAGGGGATCATGTCCTTCCTCGAACCAACGGATTGAAAAAGGCCCTCTCACATACAACGTTCCACCTGCCGGCGAAGATGCCGACTCCTCTTTATGAAACTGGAGTTTCAGCAGGGTGGCTTCGGTCAGATGGATTGGCTCCAGGTTATCGAGATCATACCAGAACTCATTTTCATCTGTAGCCACCAGCACTTTTTTGTCTTCATGATCTACCTGCAGGATCTTTCCCTCCTTTTCTGCCCCGCCATACTTTGTGATAATGGTATCACCTGATTTTAATTCATGGATATTGATCATAGTGAAGTGGATTTTATGTGTTTCATGAATTTACTGAAAAAAGTGCAAAGCTTCCTATAAAGAAAAGAGGCTGTATCATAACTAACTTAATGGGTGTGAGAATCGCATATACGAAAATTTTCTCCACCCGGTACCCGAGTAAAATCGGGTAAAAGTTATTTATGATACAGCCTCTTTAATATTATGTTCCGGGTATCTTAAAACTTCCTTACAACCTGGCGGAGCTCCACCAGTTGTTCCAGCAATGGTTCCAGCAGATCCAGGCGGAGCATATTTGCGCCATCGGATTTTGCGCAGGAAGGGTCGGGATGCGTTTCAATGAACAGGCCATCAGCGCCTGTAGCAATAGCTGCCCTGGCAATGGTGCTGATCATTTGCGGGTTACCGCCGGTAACACCGCTGGTTTGATTAGGCTGTTGCAGGGAATGGGTGCAATCCATCACCACCGGTTCGCCCAGGTGCTTCATGATAGGAATGTTGCGGTAATCCACTACAAGATCCTGGTAGCCGAAAGTGGTGCCACGTTCGGTAAGGATAATATGATCGTTGCCGGCTCCTTTGATCTTTTCCACGGCAAATTTCATGGATTCGCCGCTGAGGAACTGTCCTTTCTTTACATTTACTACTTTACCTGTTTCGGCAGCAGCCAGCAGTATATCCGTTTGGCGGCAAAGGAAGGCAGGGATCTGCAGCACATCCACGTAAGCGGCTGCCATGGCGGCTTCTGCGGCAGAGTGAATATCTGAGGTAACAGGAACATTAAAGGTTTTACCTATTTTCTGCAGCAGTTCCAGTCCTTCTACATCGCCAATTCCTGTGAAGGAATGTACACTGGTGCGGTTAGCTTTACGGTATGATGCTTTGAAAATATAGGGGATGGCTAAACGTTTACAGATAGTAGTTACTTTTTCCGCTACTTCCATCAGTATCGATTCTTCTTCTATCACACACGGACCCGCAATCAGGAAAAAATTTTCGGGGTTGTACTGCTCTTTAAACAAAGATTTTAAATGCTTCATATGTTGAAAAAATTGGGTCATTTAATTGAAGGTGCAAAGATAGGCATTCTCTGGCAAAGGGAGGTGATGCTGCCGTGTCATTAATGGCAATTGTCATGATATTGTAATCCGAAAACCATGTGCATAACCTGCTGTTAATTTTATTGTTATAGCATTGTCATGCGCTGGGGCGGGGTGTGTGGAAATACGGGGGAACCCGTTAATATTACGCTTCGATTTTAAAAAAAAGCTTACAATTATATTTTGGTATGAAGAAAGATAAGATACTGGTTATTGGCGCCTGCGGACAAATTGGCGTGGAACTGACGCTGGCCTTGAGAAAGATGTACGGGGACGCAAATGTGCTGGCCTCGGATCTGCGTGAGGAGCACGACCTGCTGAAGGGAACCGGTCCGTACGTATCGCTGGATGTGATGAACAAGGAGATGCTGCATGTGCTGGTGATCCGTCATAATATCACCCAGATCTATCTGCTGGCGGCGATCCTGTCGGCCACCGGTGAAAAAAATCCATTGCTGGCCTGGCATATCAATATGCAGAGCCTGTTGAATGTACTGGATATTGCCAAAGAAGAAAATCTTGATAAAGTATACTGGCCCAGTTCTATTGCGGTGTTCGGGCCTGATTCCCCTGCGCAGGAAACGCCGCAGCATACTATCATTGAGCCTACCACCATTTACGGGATCAGTAAATTTGCCGGCGAGCGCTGGTGCGAATATTACAATCACCGCTTTGGTGTAGATGTAAGGAGCCTGCGTTACCCCGGGCTGATCAGCTACAAATCAGCGCCTGGAGGAGGTACTACAGATTATGCCATCGAAATTTTCCATGAGGCGAAGGAACACCAGCAATACACCAGCTTCCTTTCTGAAAACACTTACCTGCCAATGATGTATATGCCGGACGCCATCCGTGCCACCATTGAGCTGATGGAAGCAGACGCCTCAAAGATCACCGTACGTTCCGCCTATAATTTAGGCGCCATGAGCTTCTCCCCGAAAGAGATAGGCGCAGAAATAAAGAAACATATTCCTGCTTTCAGTATGGCCTACCAGCCTGATTACCGCCAGCAGATTGCTGACGGCTGGCCCAACAGCATCGACGACAGCCAGGCGCGCGCCGACTGGGGCTGGAAACCGGAATATGATCTTGAAGCCATGACAAAAGATATGTTGGCGCATATATAATGCTTACCGCCTTCGGCGATCCCCGCACTATTCGATAAAACCCACCGCTACCGTGGTGTTGTTGAATTCGTCGATGAGAATAAAGGCCCCGTTGGCGGGGTTCTGTTCGTAAGGATCTGCAAATACAGGTGCGGCTGTTTTCAGTGTGATACGGCCGATATCATTCAGTGCCATAGAGGTTTTGTCTGTTACCTGAACATGATTGGTAACGTCTGTTACATAATTGATCTGCTGAACTTTTGCCTTCACGCGGTTCACGCCGTGCTGCAACAGGTAGGTTTTACCGGCAGCAAGGGGCAGCTGGTCCATCCAGCAGATGTTGGCGCTTATCTCTTTCAGTTGCTGCGGTATTTCGTTTGTTTTCACGAGCATGTTACCGCGACTGCTATCTATTTCACCTTCCAGGGTGATCACCACGCTTTCACGTGCATGCGCCACCGTTAGTTGTTTCTCAAATTGCTCAATGGTTTTGATGCGGCTCTTTTGCCCGGAGGGCAGGGAAACCACTTCATCGCCTACAGAGAAGTGCCCACTTGCCACTTTACCCGCAAAGCCGCGGAAATCGTGGTATTCAGTAGTTCTGGGGCGGATCACGCTTTGAATGGGGAAGCGGGCCGGATGGTTACGGTCCTCATGATCAAAAGACACCTGCTCCAGGTATTCCAACAATGTGCTGCCGTTGTACCAGTTGATAGCGCCGGTGCGGCTGGCCACGTTTTCACCATACAGGGAGGAGATGGGAATAAATTTCACTTCCTGTCCTTTGAATCCTGCGTTATCTAGCATCTGCTGGAAATCTTCCACTATCTGGTTAAAGCGGGCTTCGCTGTAATCAACCAGGTCCATTTTATTTACACAAACCACCAGGTAGGGAATACGAAGGAGGTTGGCGATAAAGAAGTGGCGGTGGGTTTGTTCCACGATGCCTCTGCGGGCGTCTATAAGGATCAGTGACACCTGTGCATTGGAGGCGCCGGTAACCATGTTGCGGGTATATTCAATATGCCCGGGTGTATCGGCAATGATGTATTTGCGGGTAGGGGTGGAGAAATAGATGTGGGCTACATCTATGGTAATTCCCTGTTCGCGTTCTGCTACCAGTCCGTCGGTGAGCAACGACAGGTCGGTAAAGTCCAGTCCTTTGCGTTTGCTGGCAGCGTGGAGCGCTTCCATTTTATCTTGCGGAATAGAATTGGTATCGTATAATAAACGGCCTATTAAGGTACTCTTACCATCGTCTACACTACCGGAAGTGGCTATACGTAAAACCTCCATTATTTTTATTTTTTGGCTTTCAGCGCCGGGCGTTGAAAGATGTGTTCAATTAAGTTGAGTGTATATAACAGGAAATGCTATTAGAAATATCCTGCCTGTTTTCTTTTTTCCATAGCGGCTTCAGAGCGTTTGTCGTCTATACGTGCGCCACGTTCGGAGATCTTTGCTTCCATGATTTCAGCAATGATGTCTTCCAGTTTATCTGCTTCAGACAATACGGCGGCAGTACAGGTCATATCGCCTACGGTACGGAAACGTACTTTCTGGCGGAACGGTACTTCGTCGGCAGTAGTGTTGAGGAAAGAGGAGTAAGGCCAGTAAAGACCATCGCGTTCTATGATCTCTCTTTCATGGGAGAAGTAGATAGACGGGATCTCCAGTTTTTCACGGACGATATAGTTCCATACATCCAGTTCTGTCCAGTTGGAGATAGGGAATACGCGAACGTTTTCGCCGATGTTGATTTTACCGTTGAGGATATCGAACAGTTCCGGGCGTTGCATTTTGGCGTTCCACTGACCGAATTCATCTCTTACCGAGAAGATCCTTTCCTTGGCGCGGGCTTTTTCTTCATCCCTGCGGGCGCCGCCTATGCAGGCGTCGAACTTGCCTTCTTCGATGGCATCCAGGAGGGTCACGGTTTGCAATGCGTTCCTGCTGGCGTACTTGCCGGTTTCTTCCTGGGCTTTACCCTGGTTGATGCTGTCCTGTACATTCCGGATAATGATATCCAGTCCGAGTGTATTCACGAGCCAGTCGCGGAACTGGATGGTTTCCGGGAAGTTGTGGCCGGTATCTACATGCAACAGGGAGAAAGGTATTTTACCGGGGTAAAATGCTTTCTGTGCCAGTCGTACGAGTGTAATGGAATCTTTACCGCCGGAGAACAGGAGCACCGGTTTTTCGAACTGTGCCACTGTTTCACGAAGTATGTAAATGGCTTCATCTTCCAGTGCCTGAGGAAATTCCCAATTTATCTGATTAGTCATGGACTATAATAATTTATTCAAAAAGCTAATATTTATTATCCGTGCAGCCCGCATTCTTTCTGCGACTGTTCCCACCACCAGCGTCCGGCGCGTGGATTTTCTCCCGGTTCAATGGCGCGCGTACATGGAGCGCAGCCAATGCTGATAAAGCCTTTGTCGTGCAGCTTGTTATAAGGCACTTTATGTTGCTCCAGGTAGGCCAGCACTTCATCGTAGCCCCAGTGGATCAGCGGGTTGAATTTGTAGAGGTGGCGATGTTCGTCCCATTCAAGGATTTCCATGCCCTGCCTGTTTTCGGATTGTTCTGCCCGGAGGCCGGTGATCCATACCTTTACGCCTTCCAGCGCCCTGTTGAGGGGAACAATTTTGCGGATGCCGCAACATTCCTTGCGGTTTTCCACGGATTCATAAAAGCTGTTGGGTCCTTTGGCGGAAATCAGTTTTTCTACTGCTTTGGTATCGGGGTAATACACTTCTACAGGCTGTTTATAACGGGCCATGGTGAGGTCCATTACATCGTATGTTTCCTGAAAGAGGCGGCCCGTGTCCAGGGTAAAAACTCTAACCGGCAATTGGTTACGCCAGATAATATCTGATATCACCTGGTCTTCCTGGCCAAAAGAAGTAGAGAATGCTACAGCGCCGGGGTATTGTTCCAGCAGGTACTGTATAGCCTCCTCCACCGGTTTGTTGACCAGCGCGGTGGTAATGTCTGTCATGTAGATCTTCCTTATTGAATTGATATGTCTAGTGCCAGCGGAGCAATTACGGTTGCTCCTGCAACAAAAATACATAAAACCTATAAAAAAGATAGACTAATAATGTAAAAAATTATTTCTTTCGGGAAGATGGGCTATGGTGGGGGATATGTAAAAAGAAGGGCCCAGGGGTAGGGCCGACCAGGGAGCTAACTTTTGGATACCTGGAGTCGGCGGAGGGTAATTGCCGGGCGGTTTAGCCAACATTGCTGGCTGGAAGGGCTTAATCTCCCGGGTTGGGGCCGCTTTGCAATGGGAGGGGAATTACTTTACGCTTACCTGGCACTGGCAGCGTTCCTGCCGGGAAAGTGGAGGGGAGGTGGACTTGATCCTGAAATCCTTTACAGGCGTGAAAAAGCCGGCTTAATGGCCGGCTTTGATATTTTTAACCCTGATCAGTGATCAGCTATTCCTGGTAAGAATATCCTTCAGTGTTTTGTTTTCAAGGATCTTGAGGGCGGAGTCCCTTACGCGGCCCATTACTTCGTTGAGGCCACATACCGCTTCGTCGCGGCAATTTTCGCAGCGCTCATAATAGTTGAGGCTTACGCATGGGAGCAGCGCAATAGGACCGTCTAGCAGGCGGATGATCTTAGCCAGGGCGATCTCTTTTGGAGGCCGCATGAGGTAATATCCCCCGCCTTTTCCTTTTTTACTACCGAGGATACCGGCATTCTTCAATTCCAGCAAAATGTTTTCCAGGAATTTGATAGAAATATTTTTCTCCTGTGCAATCTCCGATATAAGGATGGGGCCTTTATCTACATTTTCTGCCAGGTGTACTAATGCGTGAAATGCGTATTGTGTTTTTTTTGATAACATACAGACTTTTTTGCATCCCTCCACGGATGAACTTATAGTTCGGTTGCTAACTTTATATTCCTGCAAAGATAAGCAGTTTTTAGCTGCCAGCAGCGGGCGACTGGCTTTTAGCCGCCAGAAAGGGCTCCGGGGTTAAAAGTGTATCGTGCTGCTATCCCAGGTTCAGCACATCCCGCATGGTGAACACGCCGGTTTTGCCTTTCAGCCATTCTGCCGCTACTACAGCGCCGGCGGCAAAGCCTTCGCGGGAGTGTGCGGTATGGGTGATGGTGATATCGTCGATGGCGGAAGTATAGTTAACGGTATGTGTGCCTGGGGCCGGATCTATCCTTTTGGAAATGATAGGCAATGTTTCCGGTTGATCGCTGTCTTCGTTTACCCAGCCGGTTTTACGGGTCACCGATGCCAGTACCTGCTCAGCCAGTGTGAGGGCGGTGCCGCTTGGTGCATCCTTTTTCTGGGTATGATGGATCTCTTCCATCTTCACGTTGTATTGTGGCTGGCCGGCCATGAGGTCTGCCAGTTTCTTGTTCAGTTCAAAGAAGATATTTACGCCTATACTAAAATTAGTGGCATGAAGGAATGCCTGGTTCTTTTCCAGGCAGAGGGCCTTTACTTCCGGCAGCTTATCCAGCCAGCCTGTGGTACCGGAAACTACCGGCACATTGGCGTCGAAGCATTTCAAGATGTTGCGGTAGGCTGTTTCAGGGGTGGTGAACTCGATAGCTACGTCTGCCTGTGAAAGGTGTTCTTTTTCCAGCAGGTGTTTGCTGCTAATATCCACGCGGAGTATTATTTCATGACCTTTGGCAGTGGCAATAGCATCTATTGCCTGTCCCATTTTACCATATCCTATGAGCGCTATTTTCATGACCCTTGAAAGTTGTATTTTAAGTTGATGTATTAGTGAAGATCAGCGGCCTGCGAAGTAACGGCTTTTTCCCTTTTTACCGCCGAAGGAAATATTCAGGCCGATGCCGAGTGTACGATTGTTGATCAGTGTGGGAGAAACCCGCATACTGAGGTCATCCGACATATCGAAATTACGGAGATGTGCAAATACAGTAGCGTCTATAATGTTTACGCCGTATGCCAGGATGAAGAACAACACCGAATAATCCACATACTGCCGGAACTGGTCGCGGCCTACTTTGAGCGATTCGGTATCATAAGGTTTGGTATCCGGGCTGGTATCGTTGGTATCCGGGTTGCCGTCTACCCGGAGGCGGTAGGCATCGCGATACAGCTTGTACGTTTTCATGTTATCCACAAAGAAGTAAACACAGGTACCAATAGCGGCGTATGCGATGGGAATTTTCCAGTATTCTCTATTGTATGCCTGTCCGAGGCCCGGCACTACAGCAGAGTAAAGGGCTGCTTTACGGGGGCTGTGCGGGAGTTTGGAATCAGGAACATAGGCGCTGTCGGTGAAGATGGCTTTGTTTGCTTTTACGGTATCTGTACCGGGTGCGGGTATAGGCCGGATAATGGTATCCATTGTTTTGGCAATGGGGCGCAGAGTATCCTGTTGTGCATGTAATGGCGCAGCCATTGCTACTGCAACTAAAAACAATAAAGCGTACCGTAGTGAATAAAATATGTATTGAGCCCTATTAGCCACCGTATAGATCTATTTTTTCCAGGATACTATCCAGCTCTTCATCCGAATAGAATTCAATTAAAATGCTGCCTTTGCCGCTTTTGCCCCTGTCCAGTTTTACCTTGGTAGAGAAGTGGGAGGCAAGTTTGTCCTGTATTTTCTGGTAAGCAGGCGGTAGTTTTACCTTGGCTGCTTTTTGCTGATGATTTTTGTCGGCCTGGTTAATATTACGTGCCAGTTCTTCTGTTTGCCGTACAGACAGCCCGTTTTTCAGGATTTCATTGTACAGGAAGAGTTGGTTTTCCACGTTTTCCACACCGGTCAGCACACGGGCGTGGCCCATGCTGAGCTGGCCATTGCGCACGGCTACCTGGATATCCGGCGGCAGTTTGAGCAGGCGTATATAGTTGGTAACGGTGCTTCTTTCTTTGCCCATGCGGTCGGCCACCTGTTCCTGGGTGAGCGTGCATTCTTCCATGAGCCTTTTGTAGCTGAGGCCTACCTCAATGGCATTAAGGTTTTCCCTTTGCAGGTTTTCCAGCAGGGCGAGCTCCAGTAGCTCCTGGTCGTTTACCTGGCGGATATACGCGGGAATATCTTTCAGCCCGGCCAGTTTACTGGCTCTCAGGCGACGTTCCCCGGCGATGAGCTGGAATTTTTTAGCATTGATCCTTGCCACTGTGATGGGCTGGATCACATCATGCAGTTTGATGGACTGGCTTAACTCCTGTAAGGAAACTTCATCAAAGTCACGACGCGGCTGTTTCGGATTGGTTACAATCAGATCCAGTGATATGCGTTCAATGCCTGTAGCGGCAGCTACTACTTTATCACCCAGGGCGCCGGCAGTTTGCTTCAGATCTGTATCGATATTTTGAAGCAGAGAGCGGATGCCTTTACCCAACGCTTCTTTCTTACTTGGATTGGTCATCGTTTATAGCTAGGATTTTGTCTTTGGATTTAATTTTGGTGAAATTATGTTTCTGCAGGATTTCCTTGGCCAGGTTCAGGTAGTTAATAGCGCCTGTGCTGGCAGCATCGTACATAATAACGGATTTACCAAAGCTGGGGGCTTCTCCCAGTTTGGTATTACGGTGAATGATGGTATTGAACACGCTTTCTTCAAAGTGTTGTTTTACTTCATCCACCACCTGGTTGCTGAGGCGCAGGCGACCATCGTACATGGTCATCAGGATACCTTCAATTTCCAGTTCTATGTTCAGGCGGCTTTGTACAATCTTGATGGTATTGAGTAATTTGCCGAGACCTTCCAGTGCAAAGAATTCACATTGAACGGGGATGATCACGGAGTTGGATGCTACGAGGGCATTTACGGTGATGAGGCCCAGGGAGGGGGAGCAGTCAACAATTACGAAATCATAATCTGCTTCCACGGAGTCGATCACCTGTTTCATCACTCTTTCCCGGTTAGGGTGATTGATGAGCTCCAGTTCAGCGCCTACCAGGTCTATATGAGAAGGCAATACCTTCAGGTTGGGAGTATCTGATTCCAGGATCACATCTTTGGCCTGCACATCGTTCACCATACAATCGTACAAGCTCTGCTGCACATTGCGCAGGTCGAAACCCAGCCCCGTGGTGCTGTTTGCCTGCGGGTCGGCGTCAACCAGCAGTGTCTTAAATTCCAGCACAGCCAGGCTGCTTGCCAGGTTTATTGCACTTGTAGTTTTTCCTACGCCACCTTTCTGGTTAGCGATTGCGATTATTCTAGCCATTGTGTAATTTAAAAATTCAAAGGTTATTTATAGGATAAAGGATAAATCAGCAACGATCACTTCTTCCTCAAACCTCTATGGTACTACCTATTTCAGGTAATATCAGTTCAAGCCCGGCATCAATAAACTGCATTTTTGCTTCGTTGGTATCAATCTTAACGTAGCCGAAAGTGTTGTAGTGTACGCCGATTATTTTATCACATTCTATCAATTCAGCGGCTGCAATAGCATCTTCAATGCCCATGGTGAAATTATCGCCGATAGGCAGTATGGCAAAATCCAGCGAGGAAATGCCCGGTATCAGCTCCATATCCAATGTAAGCGCAGTATCGCCGGCATAATAAAAATTCCCTTCGTCCGTCATAAATATAAAGCCCATCGGGTTGCCGCCATAAGTGCCATCAGGCAAACTGCTGGAATGGTGTGCTACCACGCATTTTACGGTTCCGAATTCAAACTTCCATTTACCGCCGGTATTCATGGGATGTAATTTTTCAATCCCCTGTTTACCTGCCCAGGTCACTATTTCAAAATTAGATACTACAGTGGCATTGGTTCGTTTTGCCAGGGCTACCAGGTCGGCCGTATGATCCTCGTGCCCATGGGAAACAAAAATATAATCCGCCTCAATGGCATTGATATCTATTTTGGCCGCCAGTTCATTGTGGGTGATGAAAGGATCAAAAAGGATCTTTTTACCCATAATCTCCACTGCAAAACAGGAATGTCCATAGCAAGTATACTTCATAATCAGTCCATTTGAATTATTCACGACAACTTCCGGGGAGATCTGGTCTCCGTCATCCGTTATTACTCTACACCTATATCTAAAAGTAACTTTATTAAAAGTAGCGTAATCGGACAAAAATACAACGATTACCTAAAATTCGGGTGCTGCAGTATATTTATTTATACACAAACTGTTCGCAGAACGGGACCCATTACCCGTTAACGGGTTAATTTCTAGCCAGTTTCAGCAGGGGTAAGATTAATATATTAATAAAATATTAAAATTATCTATTGTATACCGGTCGCCAGCAAATGTACTGTTTCTCCATTCTTAATAAAAAAAATAAAAACATACAATTCCCGGCATTGTTATTCGTCTTGTAATAATACAACTGCCTTTTAACTTTTCAGACCAGGTAAGTTGTGTTAAATTGCTTAACTATTGTATATCCATATTAAATTTCTATAATGCGACCCGGGATTAATTCCATTATACTTATTGTTTTCCTTCTGTTACTGGATATTTATGTTTTCCAGGCTGTAAGAGCCATGGTGTATATGTCTGCTCCGAGAGTAAGGAATATTACCTATTCCGTTTACTGGTTTATTTCTCTTTCCTGTGTGCTGATGATCGCTTTGCTGCCCTATATTAACTGGCATAGCTGGCCTCCTACGCTGAAATCGTACCTGATGGCCATTTTCATGGGCCTGGTACTGGCTAAGCTGCTGGTAACGGTATTCCTGCTGATCGACGACCTGCGCAGGGGGGTACTGTGGCTGATCCGCAAGTTCAGCGGCGCGCAGGCAGCAGCGCCAGGCCCGGCGGTAAGCGGCTTATCCAGGTCGCAGTTCATTAACCGCCTGGGCCTTATCACCGGCGGCGCTTTTTTTGGTACGCTCATGTATGGCTTCTCCAACAAATACAACTACCGGGTACATAAGATCAAAATGGCCTTCAAACAACTGCCGGCCTCCTTTAAGGGTCTGAGGATCGTACAGATCTCCGATATACATTCGGGCAGCTTTGCCAACCGGGAAGCAGTAATGAAGGGGATTAAGATGATCAACGACCAGAAACCGGACCTGGTGCTGTTTACCGGCGACCTGGTAAACGACCGTGCCGTGGAAATGGCGGAGTGGCTGGATGTGTTCAGCGAGGTAAAAGCGCCAATGGGCGTGTATTCTACCCTGGGGAACCACGATTATGGCGATTATTACCCCTGGCCCGATAAAAATGCCAACGGCTACAGCGCGCTGCAGCACCAGAACCTGGAAGACTTAAAAGCCGTACACGGCAAGCTGGGCTGGAAGCTGATGATGAATGAAAATGTGATCCTGGACCGCAACGGGGAGCAGATTGCCCTCATAGGTATTGAAAACTGGAGCGCTATTAAACGATTTCCCCGCTATGGCGACCTGAAAAGGGCCTATGAAGGGGCGGAACATATACCGTTTAAGATATTGCTGTCGCATGACCCTACCCACTGGGATGCACAGGTACGTACCGAATACCCCGACATTGCGCTGATGCTGGCGGGCCATACCCATGGCATGCAGTTCGGTGTGGAAATACCCGGGCTGAAATGGAGCCCGGCGCAGTATTTCTATAAGGAATGGGCAGGGTTATACAAAAAAGGCGAGCAGTTCCTGTATGTCAACAGGGGCTTCGGATTCCTGGGATATCCCGGAAGAGTGGGTATCCTGCCTGAAATTACGGTGATAGACCTGGTATAAAGCGGGTACGCACTGACCGACAGAAAAGCATTGTTTAGCCACACATTTGTCCCATTCATGGGATGTGGGGTTAAACAATTCCCATTTACGCTTATATTGCAGCGACGTACTTTTACAACATGCGCCTATACTTCTTAACCTTCCTGTTGTTATGTAGCCGTGTAGCATCGGGACAAAGCCTCGCAGAGCTGGAGCGGCAGCTCGATTCGCTGTTGCAGAAACAACAGAAAAGCGAACTTGTGGCTGGTATCGGGTATGGGAACAATCCTGCTTATGGTAGTAAAGTAGTTGATTTCGAGCTGCCTGTTGTTTTAAAAACATTCGTTGCTCCTTCTTTAAGCTATTACCACAAAAGCGGGTTGTACGCAGGCGTAAGCGCCTATTATCTTTTCAACTCCATTAACAAGCCCTGGTTTGAATGGGACTTTACCGCCGGTTACGACTATACGAAGAACCGTAATTTTCTTACCGGTATATCTTACACGAAATATGTTTTTGCCGATTCTTCAGATGTTCCCGCCACGCCTATTAAAAATGAGATTTTTGCTTATTTCTATTACCGTAAGTGGTGGCTGCAACCCGGATTGAGCCTGGATTACGGCTGGGGGAAGCATGTATCGGAGGGACTGCATACCAAAGAAACCCTGAGGGGAAATGATTTTAATATTATTGCAGCAGTGAGGCATCCGTTTATTTTTTCAGGAGTAGTGGGAAGGTTTGATGTACTGATGGTGACGCCTTCAGTGAATATGACATTGGGAACGGCCAATTATTACAGTAACCTCAAAGCATTCCAGTATATCACAAGATCGCCACAGATGATAAAACTCAGGCCCTCGCAGGGAAAGGAGCTTAGTTTAGAGGACCATACCGAGTTTGAGCCCCGCGCAATAGATATCACCACAAGCGTATCCTATTTTATTGGCCGCCTGAACCTGGCGCCATCCTTCACCGTATTCAAGCCCTTAACCGGTACAGATCAAAGCATTATGAGCTACTTCACGGCCCGGATTTTATACAGTTTTTGATTTCTTTAACAAGTAGCACGGAATTTGTAATTACGGGAAATGTAATTGCAACATAGGGGTATTTTTTACTCCGGACGTCTATATTTTAACCATTACTAACAATACATAATTTATGAAAAAACTGTTTTTCGCCGTAGCAGTGCTGATGATAACTGCTGTTTCAACCGTGTCAACTGTGAATGCACAAACATCAAAATTCCTGCGTTTTGGTGTGAAAGGAGGTGCTAATCTTGGAAAGCTGGATGGTACCGGTTTCCAGGACGGGTTTAAATTAGGTTATCACATCGGTGGATTTGCCCAGGTAAACCTTGTAAAAGGATTCGGGGTTCAGGGTGAGTTGATATTTTCTTCTACCAAAACAAAAACTACAGACGATTTCAGTGAGATCTACAACACCGGAAACCTGGAAGATAATGGTAAGAAGATCACTATGAGCTACCTGAGTATTCCGTTACTGGCCAACATCGACCTGGGAACCCCGCGTTTAAAGCTCCAGGTAGGACCTCAGTTCAGTGCGCTGGTTAGTGATAGAAAAGTATTGGGTGCTGCCAAAGAAGCATTCAAAGGCGGCGATATTTCCGGTGTAGCCGGTTTATGGTTGCAGTTGCCGATCGTTAACGTAAGTGCCCGTTATGTGATTGGCTTTAACGACGTGAAAGACATCAACAGCGTAGCCAACACCAGCAACTGGAAGAACCAGAGCATACAGCTGGGTGTAGGTGTATCCTTCTAGTAACCCCGGCGTTCCGCATTAAATTTTTATGATGCAGCAAAGATTAAAGTGAATACTTTGATCTTTGCTGCATTTTTTTGTGGAAAACGCCAACTGCTACACTGCTGTCTGTTACTGCCAGAGCGTCACTTGGCACCAAACTTGACAATATAGGGGTACATAAAAAAACGAGGACTTTTGCCGGGTTGTATGACAGAATGTCCTCATGAGGCTTTAAATATCTCAGATGAACAGATTTTATTTAGGAAATTCGGAAGATGAAATGGAGTTCATGCCTATTATCCCTTTGAATGAAGACGGGGAAGGACAGGAGGATGAAAAGATTCCCGATGAACTGGCATTATTACCATTACGAAATACAGTATTGTTTCCGGGTGTTGTGCTGCCGATCACGGTAGGCCGGGACAAATCCATAAAAGCGGTGAATGATGCGTACAAAACCGACAAATCGATCGGGGTGGTGGCGCAGAAAGACAGTACCGTAGAAGATCCTGGAGTAGCGGATCTGACAGAAGTAGGCACCGTGGCCCGTATTGTGAAGCTCATAAAAATGCCCGACGGAGGCACTACCATCATTATACAGGGCCGTAAGCGCTTTAAAATAGATGAAATACTGTCAGAAGATCCGTATTTCAAAGCGAAGATCAGCGTATTGCATGATGAAGCGGCAGAAGATGATTCAGAATTTGAAGCATATATTTCTTCCATTAAGGACCTTGCCGGGCAGATCATACAGCTTTCTCCTAACCTGCCTTCGGAAGCAAGCATTATCCTGAAGAATATCGAGAATCCTTCTTTCCTGGTGCATTTTGTTTCTTCCAATCTCAATTCAGAACTGAAAGAAAAGCAGCAATTGCTGGAGATCAACAACCTGCGCACACGCGCAGAATTGCTCATGAAGCTGTTGCAAACAGAGTTGCAGCTG
Source organism: Chitinophaga polysaccharea (assembly GCF_902150045.1). Classification (GTDB taxonomy): domain Bacteria; phylum Bacteroidota; class Bacteroidia; order Chitinophagales; family Chitinophagaceae; genus Chitinophaga; species Chitinophaga polysaccharea_A. Next base: position 758,570 of record NZ_CABFVU010000001.1, on the reverse strand, counting down.
GCGGAGCTGAAGAATAAGATCACCAATAAAACCAAAGCGGACCTCGACAAACAGCAGCGTGATTATTTCCTGCAGCAGCAGATGAAATCGATCAAGGAAGAGCTGGGAGGAGATGCCAACGACCGGGAGCTGAAGGAAATGAAGCGCAAGGCCGAAGAAAAGAAATGGCCGGCCGCTGCCGCAGAAGCATTTGCAAAAGGCGTTGAGAAGCTGGAGCGTATGCATCCGAGCACGCCTGATTACAGCGTGGTATATAATCATCTGGACCTGCTGCTGGATCTGCCCTGGGGCGAATATACCACTGACAGTTATGACCTGAAAAGGGCGAAAAAGATATTGGACCATGACCATTACGGCATGGAAAAAATAAAGGAACGCATCCTGGAATACCTGGCCGTACTGAAACTGAAGGGAGACATGAAGTCGCCGATCCTTTGTTTCGTAGGTCCTCCGGGTATCGGTAAAACCTCCCTGGGACGGTCTATCGCCAATGCTGTTGGCCGTAAATATGTTCGTCTCAGCCTGGGTGGCTTACACGATGAAAGCGAGATCCGCGGGCACCGTAAAACCTATATCGGCGCTATGCCGGGCAGGGTGGTACAGTCGATCCGCAAAATCAAATCATCAAACCCGGTAATGATCCTTGATGAAATTGATAAGATAGGTAACGACATGCGTGGCGATCCAAGTTCAGCGTTGCTGGAAGTACTGGATCCCGAGCAGAACAGCACCTTTTATGATAACTACCTGGAGCTGGAATATGACCTGAGCAAAGTGTTGTTCATTGCAACCGCCAATAATATCAATTCCATTCATCCTGCGCTGCGCGACAGGCTGGAGATCATTGACCTGAGCGGGTATTCCATTGAAGAGAAAGTAGAGATTGCCAAAAGGCACCTGTTGCCCAAGCAAAAGGATGCACATGGTCTGAAGGATACTAAAATAAAGATCAGTAATACCGTGATTGAGCAGCTGATCGCTGATTATACGCGGGAAAGCGGTGTACGTGAGCTGGACAGGCAATTCGCCGCCATTATGCGTAACCTGGCCAAACAGGTAGCAATGGATGAGAAATTGCCGGATGCACTGACCGAAGAGGGGCTTCAAAAGATATTGGGTAAACCCCGTTATTCCAATGAGATCTATAAGGTGGGCAATCCGCCGGGAGTAGCGGTGGGGCTTGCCTGGACCTATGTAGGCGGCGATATCCTGTTTATTGAAAGCAGTTTGAGCGAAGGCAAGGGGGATCTGAAGCTGACAGGTAACCTGGGTAATGTGATGAAGGAATCGGCGGTTACGGCACTTACCTACCTGCAATCCCATGCAGAAGAACTTGGAGTGGATCCGAAGAAGTTCGTACAGAAGAGCGTGCATGTGCATGTACCTGAAGGCGCTGTACCAAAGGATGGCCCAAGTGCGGGTATTACCATGCTTACCGCATTGGCTTCTGTATTCACCGGGCGCAGGGTAAAATCCTATCTGGCTATGACCGGTGAAATTACGCTCCGCGGACAGGTGCTGCCGGTGGGCGGTATCAAGGAAAAGATACTGGCCGCCAAAAGGGCAGGTATCCGTGAGATTATTCTATGCTGGCAAAATGAAAAAGATATCAAGGATATTAATCCGTCTTATATTAAAGGGATGAAATTTCATTATGTGAAGCAAATGAACCAAGTATTGGAAATAGCGTTATTAAAGAAGTAACAGGGCGTAACATTGCTGCCAGTCATGACGGCAAACTATATATGTTCATACCGGTTTAGTTGTGACCCGTTATGAACTTCATGTTGATTGTTTTAAGGGTTGATAAAGCCATTCCGTAAATGCGGAATGGCTTTATTGTTTGGTATAATTAGTCTGTGAGTTGACGTTTGTAGAGCTGGATGGTATTTTCCAGGCCGAAGTAGAGGGCATCCACCACGAGTGCATGACCGATGGATACTTCCTTAAGTTGTGGTATATGCAGTTTAAAGAAGCGGAGATTATCGAGGTTGAGATCGTGGCCGGCGTTGAGGTCCAGGCCAATAGCGGTCGCTTCTTTAGCGGTATTTTTATAATCGTTGAACAGCTGCAGGTTTTGCGGCTGCGTACGTGCATTCGTATATTCTTCCGCGTAGGGGCCGGTATACAGCTCTATGCGGTCAGCGCCGGCAGTTTTGGCGCCTTCTACTTTGGATATGTCTGCATTAAGGAAGATGGACACGCGGATCCCTGCTTTTTTCAGGGTAGAGATCACATCTTTCAGTTGCGACTGGTAAGCAACGGTATCCCAACCTGTATTGGAGGTAATGGCGTTGGGCGGATCGGGTACCAGTGTGCATTGATGGGGTTTCACCTCCAGTACCAGGTCCATGAAGTCCTGCGACGGATATCCTTCTATATTGAATTCTGTTGTTACCAGGGGTTTCAGATCTCTTACGTCCTGGTAGCGGATATGCCGTTCGTCGGGGCGGGGGTGAACCGTGATCCCGTCGGCGCCGAAGCGTTCACAATCCTGTGCCACTTTTAGTATATCCGGTAGATTGCCGCCCCGTGCATTGCGCAGGGTTGCAAACTTGTTGATGTTTACACTCAGCTTTGTCATGCGGCAAAATTACGGCTTTTAGCTTTTACAAAAAATGCAGCGGGGAAAAAGTAATGACTTCTTCCCCGCTGCATTTGTATTGTTGGTCGTTTAAAACTAGTATCTGTAATAGTCTGGTTTGAAAGGACCTTCTACAGGAATACCGAGGTATTCTGATTGTGTAGTGGTGAGTACATCCAGCTCCACGCCGATTTTTTTCAGGTGTAAGCGGGCTACCTTTTCATCCAGATGTTTAGGCAGTACATATACCTTGTTTTCGTAGTTTTCTGAGTGCAGCCACAGTTCCAGCTGAGCCAGTACCTGGTTGGTAAAGGAGTTACTCATTACGAAAGAAGGGTGGCCGGTAGCGCAACCGAGGTTTACCAGGCGGCCTTCAGCCAGGAGGATAATATCTTTACCATCGATGGTATATTTATCTACCTGTGGTTTGATTTCCACTTTGGTGTTGCCGTAGTTTTTGTTTAACCAGGCTACATCAATTTCGATATCGAAGTGACCGATATTGGAAACGATGCATTTGTCTTTCATCAGTTTGAAGTGCTCGCCGGTGATGATATCGCGGCAACCGGTGGTGGTTACAATGATATCAGCTTCTTTCACAGCGTCGTTCATTTTCTTTACTTCATAACCTTCCATTGCAGCCTGTAAAGCGCAGATAGGGTCAATTTCAGTAACGATTACACGGGCACCTGCACCTTTGAGTGATTCAGCGGAACCTTTACCTACGTCGCCAAAACCGGCAACAACGGCTACTTTACCGGCAATCATCACATCTGTAGCGCGACGGATCGCATCTACGCAGGATTCGCGGCAGCCATATTTGTTATCGAATTTGGATTTGGTAACGGAGTCGTTGATATTGATAGCAGGCATTGGTAAAGTACCGGCTTTCATACGTTCGTATAAGCGGTGAACACCGGTAGTGGTTTCTTCACTTAATCCTTTGATATGCTGGATAAGCTCAGGGTATTTATCGAATACCATATTGGTAAGATCACCACCATCGTCAAGGATCATGTTCAGCGGACGGTCGGGGCTGCCAAAGAACAGGGTTTGTTCAATGCACCAGTCGAAGTCTGCTTCATTCAAACCTTTCCATGCAAATACGGGTATACCGGCAGCAGCGATAGCAGCAGCGGCGTGGTCCTGCGTAGAGAATATATTGCAGGAGCTCCAGCGCACTTCTGCACCGAGGGCTACGAGGGTTTCTATTAATACGGCAGTTTGGATAGTCATATGCAAACAACCAGCAACACGTGCACCTTGCAATGGCTTGCTGTTACCATATTCTTCTCTCAATGACATCAGCCCGGGCATTTCGGCTTCTGCCAGTTCAATCTCTTTACGACCCCAGGCCGCGAGAGACATGTCTTTTACCTTGTATCCGAGGTTAAAGTCAATGTTTGATTTTGCAATTGTTGACATTCTGAATTGTTTTTTGCAAATCTAGGGTTATTTTAACTTTTAACATAACTCCCATGCATATATAAGGTATTATAAGCGCTAAAAATTTGTTAATCACCCCTTTCTGTCTGCCCCCTTATTACCAGATAAAATAATTTGATTTAATATAAATATTATTATAGATTTGCTAATTAAAATATATGATTTTATATTTAATTGTTTGAAGATGTGGTACAGGTGGAAGGGTATAGTATAATTAAAGAAATCATAAATAACGCCCATAAGTGCGTTTTGAACCCACCACCACATGATCAGAGAGATAAATATAATTGCCGGCGGCTGGTTTTTCAGTTTAATCAGAAGAGAAGAAGAAGCAATACAGATGCCTGCCGGGGAGAGCCAATTTTAAGAGATCCGCATATAGGGTTTTACAAAGGACTGTTTTCACATTTTTGACTTAAAATCTATATGTATTAATAGAAATTTACACGCTTATATGTTACTCCTTTCCTATCCTACGAAATTAATCAAGCAAGGTATGCCCCATCGTATCCATGTGTTCCTGTACCAGGTTATTTTCTTCATAGCTGTTTTCTTCCTGACTGGTAAGAGTGTACAGGCACAGGTTACCATTAACCCGCTTGGAGGTAATACACTTACTGATGGATTGAGGATAAAGATCAATGCGGACGGTACCTATGAAATTACGAGGAATGGAAGATCTGAATCCAGGAAGGAGAACGCCAGTGCGGTAATGGGTATCCGCTCAAATTTCAAGATGGAGAATACCACCGGCTTTTTTACGCCTTCGCCACTTGATATCAATTTTACGAAAATATCCGAGATAATGGGGGCAGGCACAGTGGCAGACCCTTATAAGGTTTGTTTGGCCGGTACTCTTTCCTATTATGAAAATTTCGGCAGGGGACCCTTTGATCTCACTATGCTGATGACCATCACCTATGTGGTGCCCAACAGCTACTTTGTATTGGATTATACTTTTTATAACGACCGGCCCTCCACCACGTTTCACCTGTATCTGAGTGAATTTCCCACCATGCAGGATAACCCGGTGGCGCCTATACTGGATAATAACAAAAGCGCTACAGGGTTTATGAATCCTCCCGGTGGCGGCCCCAACCCGGATATTATCGGGTTTATCCGTCCTCCCGGCTATAACCCTGCATATCCCAACGCTACAGTCGGAACGTTTTCGCATACCTATCACGCCTATACGACGTTTTCTTCTTACGTGGCAAAGTCGGCAGGCGACCGGCAGGTATTCAACAATATGGAGCTGGTAAACGCAATTGATGAAGGTGGCGTAAACACTTCCACAAAAGGGCTTGCAGCGGCCATTAACCTCGGAGTGAAGCCCACTGCCAAAGCTATTGGTACCCGCGTGGCAGTTGACTACGGCTATGATAACTCACCGGTGCATATTAACCTGCAGGGAACACCCCTCAGTACCAATACAGAGCCTATTTCGGTATCATTTGAAAAAGATTCGGCCACCGGCCCTGAAGGAAATAACGGGAATCTCACATCACCTAATTTATACCTGGTAGTAAATAATACGGCTACCATTACTTCGGAGATGTATGTAAAAGTGGCGCTGGTGCCTCCGTCCGGCGGATCGCATAATGCTGTACAGGGCACAGACTTTACCTTTTACGGCGGGTTTATGATCCCTGCAAAGGCCTATGTCCCAGGCGATAAGATACAATTAAGCAATATTAAGATCATTGGTAACAATGCACTGGAATACAGCAGGCATATGACTTTCCAGCTGATACCTGTTACCGAGAATAAACTGGTGACCGTTACCGGCAAAACCACCTGTACCTATACGATCCAGGACGATGAACCACGGAATATTACCCTGTCGGCCCCTGCGAAGATCCGCGAAGGCAGTACTACAGACTCCATCCGTGTAACGCTCCCGCCGGGAGTACTGGCCTCCGAAAGAACCAGGGTGGATATATCTGTTGTATCTGCCGGAACAGAAGCCATTGCATCAGATTTTACCTATGATAATGTTGCCTATATAGAAGTAGATTCCAACGGGGTGAACATCCCGGTAAGACCTGTGAAAGACAGTATTCTGGAGAAAGATGAGCTGGTGAATTTCAAAGCAGATGCAATGGTTATGGGACAGGCCCAAACATTTTCCAGATCCCTGCATATAGAAGATGGTACAAGGCTGGATCCAACACTAACCGTACTGTCTTTTGTAACGGATGATCCAACACTGTTGAAAGAGCCGTACAACGGGTCGGTAACTATTTCCTTACCAAAGGATGTTACCACCGATCTGCCCATTGATGTAGTCATCAATAAAAAAAGCACTTCTACTGCTACTGATGGTACCGACTATGAGTTGAATGGCCCCGTTACCATTCCACAGGGTGCCGGCCAGGTTACCGTACCATTTAAGATCAATACCGACAATGCAATAGAAGGAACGGAAAAAATAGAGATTGAGCTTTCTGCTTCCGATCCCATACCCTCCACTACTTACACCTCCACTGTTACACCGTATGTAGTAAATATTACAGATGCGCAGTTGCCCATGACAGCCCCCATCATTTTACACATTTCCGCAAACAGTGTTAATGAAGGCGCTTCGCCAGGTGTGTGGGCAGAGTTGCCTGTAGGCCTTACTACCGAAATACCGATCCAGGTGGACTTTACCCGGGGCAGTTCCTCTACAGCAGCACCGGGAACATATACATTTCCTTCCGGTACAGTAACTATTGGACCCGGCAAAACATTGTCTGATACCATATTGATAGGCGCCACTGCGAACCAGGTATTTGATGATACCCGTAAGCTGGTATTAACAGGAAGTACGCCTGGAGCCGGTATCCTGGTGAAAGACAGTCTCACGCTTACTATTAACGACCAGACTGCACCAGCGCAAAAGAAACTGACTATCGCCCCGCTGAAGTATCACCTGAATGAAAGCGACAGCACCGGGTTTACCATTGCACTTCCTGCCGGGTATACTTCTGCAAAAGACATTGTAATTGCATTGAAAAGAAATGCAGTTGGCTCCGACGCAGGTGTAACCGATTTTGGCTGGATATCGGAAGATACCATTCGATTACCCGCCAATACAGCTTCTCCTTATACCACTTCTTACACCATTATAAATGCGGTGGGCGATGATAATATTATTGAGAAAGATGAACGACTGGCGCTGACCGGCAGTGTATACGGACTTAGCGGATACACCGTGTCAGATACTGCTGTTATTATTGATGACGCCACACGCAGAGATGCTGTCAAAACAAAGATCACCTTCACGCTGCCAATTGTAGCGGTGAATGAGAACAGTACCAACAATATTGGTTTCAGTTTACCATCCGGTGTAACTACGGAGATACCGGTGAAGATAACGCTTGGCGGCGCCACAGGTACGGCTATACGTAATACCGATTATTACCTTCCTGCGGATACTTCCTTTACAGGTGCATCCGGTATTGCGGAATTGAAAGTAGCGGGTGATATCCTGGTGGAAGATGCAGAAGATATTCACATCTCCCCGGCAGTGAGCGATGCGCAGGGCACTGTGTATACTTTCCTGCCTGCAACTATGGATATTAACATAAAAGATGCGCAGTATCCTTTCCCTGCAGGCGATTCAGTATTGCTTACCAGCACGCCCAACCCGGTAACAGAAGGAGGAAGCGCAGTTATCACCGCCACCTTCCCTCACGGCTGGAAAGCAGGCAAAGCCTGGACCATCAGCCTGGCAAAAGATGCAGTGAGATCTACTACAGCAGATACCAGTCATGGCGCCATACCCGCTTCTATTACCATTGCCGCCAATGCGCCATCCGGTGTAGCTACTGCTATTACCACCAAAACCAACAACGTATTTGACGATGAAGGATTTATAAAAGTAGATGGTAACACCGGTAACAGCAACATGCCAGCTACGAGCGCTATCATCAATATCACTGATGGCACTGATCCCGCTCAGAAGAAGCTGGTATTAACCGCAGTAACGCCAACGCTTACAGAAGGCAGCAGCACTGCGTTTACAGTATCCTTACCGGCAGGTCATTCCGCCGCCAGAGATGTGAGCATTGCATTAAGTACCAATCCAACAGGTACCGATGCCGCCACGGGTGATTACCAGGCTTTACAGGGCAGCATCATCTTCCCGAAGAACAGTAATACTTACACTACTACCGCAGCAGTGATCAAAGCTACTGCCGATGATGTGATAGAGAAAGATAAACAACTGAAGATACGCGGTACCGCTGCCGGCTATACGATCACAGACGCTGCCATGCAGCTGAATGATGCTACGCGCCGGGATGCTGCCAAAACAAAGATCACCTTCACATTGCCAACTGTAGCGGTGAATGAGAACAGCACCAACAATATTGGTTTCAGTTTACCATCCGGTGTAACTACGGAGATACCGGTGAAGATAACGCTTGGCGGCGCCACAGGTACGGCTATACGTAATACTGATTATTACCTTCCTGCAGATACTTCCTTTACAGGTGCATCCGGTATTGCAGAATTGAAAGTAGCGGGTGATATCCTGGTGGAAGATGCAGAAGATATCCACATCACCCCGGCAGTGAGCGATGCGCTGGGCACCGTGTATACTTTCCTGCCTGCAACTATGGATATTAACATAAAAGATGCGCAGTACCCTTTCCCTGCAGGTGATTCGGTTATCCTGAGCAGCGCGCCGGATAGCATTTATGAAGGCGGCAACGCTGTTATCACCGCCACTTTCCCGCATGGCTGGAAAGCAGGTAAGGACTGGGTGATCAACCTGTCAAAAAATGGGGCTGCTTCTACGGTGGCAAATACCCGTCATACTGCAGTACCGGCCAGCATTACCATTCCCGGCAGCCAGGGAGCCGCTTCTGCTCCTGCTATTACCGCCATCACTAATATCATACTGGATGATGAAGGTAAACTGGTGATTGATGGTGACAACGGTAACAGCAATATGCCGGCTACCAGTGCAGGTATATTTATAAAAGACTATACAGAGAAACAACCAAACGCCAGGAAAATGACACTTACTCCCGATGCCACACTGGTACCGGAAGGGAATAAAGTGATGGTAACGGTAACCGTGCCTTATGCATCTACAAAAGATGTAAGCATACAGCTGGCAGTTGATAATGCACTGACCACGGCCAGGAACACCGGCGACTATACAATGTCTGCTGCTTCCTATGTATTGCAGCGGGGACAAACCACCGCTACCTTTGAACTGCTGAAAACAGTAACAGATAAAGTGCTGGAAAAGAATGAAGCACTGGTGGTGAATGCTACTGCCAACAGGTATACGGTAAATAATCTGCCGCTGACCATACAGGATCTTACCCGTACAGATGCGGCTAACCTGGCGTTGAATATAAGCACCTGGAAAACGCCGCTCGCGGAAGGCGACAGCGGGGCATTAACCGTGAGCCTGCCTGCGGGTGTTACCACGGAAGTGCCTGTGCATATACTGCTGCCTCGATCGGGCGGCAATGCGGAAGCAGGACCAGATTATGTACTGGCCACCGATGTATACCTGAACAGCGGCAACAGCATGGTTACGGGGTTGAAGTTGAATAAAGATAACTTCACAGAAGGCCCGGAAAGCCTTACCCTTAACGCCAGCGCAACTGATGGTATCAGCACCTTTGCTATCAATAAACCTGTGATCACTATTAACGATGATCCAACACAGTATCCGTTGCCGGCTCCTGTAATACTGAACAGCACCCTGGTAGCTATTGATGAAAATGGCACCGGCGCCATACTGAGCGCGCAATTGCCCAATAACCTGCAGGCAGGCAAGGACATTACCATTCATGTAACAAAAGACAATGCGCTGAGTACTGCAATAAATGCGGATCACAATGCTTTGCCATCTCCCTATGATATTGTTATCAAAAAAGGACAGAACACAGGCACCCATACGTTTGCGCTGAAAGCGGTGAAAGACCTGGTGCTGGAAGATGATGAAACAATAGTATTAAAAGGCAACATTACGGATGCTACTTTCAGCACCGCCGTTGTAAAGGACACCACTATTACTATTAAAGACAGAACGCATGATGACCCGGTTACGGGCTTCATACATCTTACCGCTGTTACGCCCGGAACGAAAGTGCTGGAAGGAAATACCTACCAGATGAAGGTAAGCCTGGCGCCCGGCGTTACCGCCAGCAAGGATATTGTGGTAACATTAAACATAGGGGCAGGATCAGTGGCAACAGCAGGGGATATTGACCAGTTGCCTGCAACGGTAACCATTCCGGCAGGTATCCAGGATGCCACCTTCTTCTTTATTGCAAAGGCGGACCTGGTGCTGGAGAAACCGGAACTGTTGTGGATAGCTGCTGAGCCAAACGGTTTTGCCGGAATGAAAGGCGATAAGTTATCAGTAACAATTGATGATGGTACACGCCTGAACCCTGATAACCTGAAGATTGAAATGCGTGTAGACTCTTCCGTTATACACGAAGGCAGCGGAAGCGATGTAACTATCGGGTTTGCGAACAGCCAGATCACCTCATCAGAGGATGTGATAATTAATATAGGCAGGAATGTAGCATCTACTGCGGATGATGCTGACTATGGCGGCGTTCCCGCACAGGTAACGCTGGCCGCCGGCGAGCATAATATAGTTTACCAGCTGAAAGTAACCGCTGATAATATCCTGGAGGGAGATGAACAACTGCAGTTTACTGCGCAACTGGTAACAGCAGGTTATACGCTTACCCAGCCGGGTATGGTGCTGATCCCTGAAACAGGCGACATGCGGGTGCTGCTGCAGAAAGATAAAGATGCGGCTGAACCTGGTACCAACGGGGTTTATACAGTAAAACTACCTGGCTCCGGCACAGCAGCAGCCGATGTAAAAGTTGTATTCTATGTAAGCAGCATAGCAGGTACTACTAACATAGCGCCCATACAAACTTCCGCTGTAATACCGGCCGGGCAAAACAGTATATCCGTTCCCGTTAATGTGATAGATAATAAGGTAATTGAGGGAGATGAGCAGGTGAGGATGTCGCTCATGCTGGCGCAGATGAAGCGGTTCAACAGGAACATAGCGCTGGATGCGGCCGATAAGGATACCGTTACTTTAATTGTGCATGACGATGAAAGCAATGCGCCAGGCCGTGAAATGATGATCATCAAAACAGCGGATGCCACTGAGCCGGATATGCCCGGCGCCTTCAGAGTGAGGTTTTCTGATACGCAGTTATCTGCTGTGAAAGATGTGAGCGTTAACTATGCCGTAAGCGGTACTGCCATTGCGGATACCCGTTATCATAAGCTGAGCGGAACCCTGCTGATACCAGCTGGTCAGAATGGTGCAGACATTAAAGTAACGCCGATCGATAATAATATAGTAGAGGGAGATGAAGATGTGAAAGTGCAGCTGCAAACCGTTAGCAGCAACATGGCGGGTATTACGTGGCCGTTATCAGCCAGTGCATCAGCCGGTGTGATCATCCATGATAATGATACACTGGTAGTAGAAATATCGGCAGAAGCAATAACAGCTGAAGAAGGAAGTGGTGTGAAATTTACATTGAGCTCGCCTGCCTCCGCCGCCTATGATGTACCGGTAAGGCTGCGCATAACCCAGGATGCTGCGCGCACGTTTACTGCCGGTGAAGGAACGGTGAGCGGTAACATTTTAACCATCAATATGCCGGCCCTGGTAAAGCAACATTCGTTTGTTATTACTACCGGCGATAATGATATCAATGATGACGATGGATTCCTGAAGGCGGCTATACTTCCATATATTGGCGGCAACAGCACACTGGTATACAAAGCCGGCGCCACCGATACAGCGAGGGTGGCGATCACTGATAACGACCCGCTGACGCTTTCTTTCGCCGCTGATAAATTCAGTGTGAAAGAAGGTAACACAAATGAGAATACACCACTCCGGTTTAATGTACAACTGAGCAGGCAAAGCTCCCGCCCGATCACCATTAACTATGATTTTGAAGCGTCCACAGATGGAGTGTCATATCCTTATATGGACTTCAAAGCCACGCCGGGTGTAGATTTTGATAATACCATAAAACAAACGGTGATCGCCCCGCTGCAAACCATCGGGCAGGTAACGGTGAATATAAAAGGCGATACAAGCTTTGAACAGCATGAGACCTTTATCCTGAAAATGACTACTGTATCCGTTCCATCAGGGCAACATACACCCGCTTTAGGAGAGCCTTCCAAAGCAACAGGGGTGATCCTGAATGATGATCCGATGTGCAACAGCTGTGATACGGATGGGGACGGACTGTCAGACAAGCAGGAAGACATCAATGGTAACGGCGATCCTTTTGATGATGACACCGACGGTGATGGTATACCTAACTTCCTGGACCTGGATTCTGATGGCGACGACGTTGCAGATTCCGTAGAAAAATACACAACCGATGGCCGGCAGATTAATAACAACAGCGGTAAGATCAGGGTACACCCGGCGCTGTCGCCCAACAACGATGGTATTGGAAATGACGTGATGTACATTGAGAATATAGATAAGTACCCGGATAATGAAGTAGTGATATTTAACCGTTGGGGGGGTACCGTATTTAAACAGCAACACTATGATAACAAGTCGAAGAACTTCCGTGGAAAGGCAAATGCCGGCGGCAGTGCGGGGAATGATGTGCCTGATGGCTCTTATTTCTACAATATTGAGGTAACGATAGATGGTAAGAAGGAACGTTATACCGGGTTTGTAGTGATAAAACGTTAAGGGTTATACGAATTTGAAGCAGATGTATCTGAACAAAAATAATTAAGCTGATACCTATGAAAAAGCGCCTTATGAAAGCTTTAGGGATTACTATCTTATGCTGGTGTTGTTGTCTGCAGGTTGCTGCGCAGCAGGAACCGCTGTACTCTCAGTATATGTTCAACGGCATGATCATCAATCCGGCTTATCCTTCTATGGATGAATCTTCCAGTCTCACGGCAGTGGGCCGTAACCAATGGGTAGGAGTGGAAGGCGCCCCAAAAACAGCTACCGCTTCCTTTTATACGCCGATCAAGGCTACCAACACCAGTTTTGGCGTATCGCTGATGAATGAAAAGATTACTGTGAATTCGCAAACGGCGGTGAACCTGAATGTTTCCCAGCGGGTGAAGCTGAGTGAGAAAATTTACCTGGCGCTGGGACTGAAGGGCGGTATGTCTCATTTTAAGGAAGACAACAGTTCACTGAGCACTACCGATCCTGTTTTTGCGCAGAACCAGAGTTACTGGAAAACAGATGTAGGCTTTGGGTTCATGTTGTTTACAGACCGTTTCTTTATAGGGTTGTCGTCACCTACTTTCAAGAGCTTCGACCTTGGCAACAGTGTGAATAAAGTAGTGGTGGAGTCGCACTACTATCTCCAAACAGGTTACCTGGTGAATATTAATGATGATGTAAAGCTGAAGCCAAACGTGTTATTGCGGCAGGTGAAGGGCGCAGGTTTCCAGTATGATCTGAATGCCAATATCCTCCTGAAGAATGTAGTGTGGCTGGGCGCATCCTGGCGTTCCGAGAAAACAGTGACAGGACTGATACAGGTGCAGGCCACCAAAAACCTGCAGATAGGATATTCTTATGATACGCCTATGCAGTCGAACCTGAAAGGCGCGCAAACGGTGTCGCATGAAGTGATGATCAATTACCGCTTCTCGTGGTCGAAGTGGAAAGTGGTGGCGCCGCGTTATTTCTAAATTTAAAATCAAGAATGGTATGCGAAAATACAAATTCTCTTCCCTCATACTTTTCCTGGGTATTATTCCCCTGTTTGTTTCCTGCAGCTTTGTAAAGGACCGCGTGCAGCTGGGCGGTGTAGGCAGTATGGCCAAGGTAAAGCGTGCCGAACGGCTTTATAAAAGACAGGAGTATGAAAGAGCTATCTCACTGTGTAATGAAGTGATTAATAATGGCAGCAGTGAGGAAATATTACGCCGTGCGAAGTTGCAGTTAGCCCGGGTGTATTTTGAAACCAGGCAGTTTGAGAAAACGATCAGCCTGTGCGACGAGTTATTATATAAACCAGGAAAAGATGTACTGGTAACAGATGTAACCAATTACATTGATCTGCTGAAACGTACCGGCAGGGTATTGAAAGCGCAGGAGATCAGTGCAGTGTATGCCAATAACTATAAGAACAATGCACGCTTTACCAACCTGAAAGAGTCCCTGGTGAACTATTACAGTTTCTTTAACCGTGATTCCATGGAGAATGTGAAAGTGGACAGTTTGCGCCTGAATTTACCCGGTTACCAGTATGGCCTCGCTTTATACCGTAATAATATTGTATTTCTTTCCAACGACATCCGGAAAAACGAACAGCAATCTTTCTATACCAACTCCAGATTATACCAGATCTCTGAAGATGGGGTAGAGCCTTTTAACAACAGCCTGCGTGGTGTGTTACAGGTAGGACCTGCCTCTTTTTTTGATAACGGGCAAAAGGTGATCTATACTTCCAACCGTTTTACCGATGTAAAGAACGACAAGAACTCCTATATTAATTATAACAACGGCACACAATTGTTATCGGCTGTTTACCAGCAGGAGCATGATATGTGGAGTAAGCCGGTGCCGGTGAAGCTGGTGAAGAATATGGACACTTATTCTTTCCTGCATCCGTCAGTTGCTCCGAATGGTAAACGTTTGTACTTTGCATCCGATATGCCTGGCGGTCAGGGGGGTACGGATATTTACTATGCCGACTGGGACAAAACCGCCAAACGGTGGAAAACGCCGGTGAACCTGGGGCCGCAGGTAAATACCAATGGAAATGAGCTGTATCCTTTTGTAGTGGGTGATAAGCTGTTCTTTTCCTCTAATGGCCTTCGCGGGTTTGGAGGATTGGACATCTTCATGATAAATATTAAAAAACCGGAAGAAGGAACCGTACATTTGCCCTATCCTGTGAATACACAGTTTGATGATCTGAACCCTGTGCTGGATGAAAATAAATTGTTACTATACTTTACATCAGACCGTTCTGGAGCTCATGATAATGATCACATTTATGTGCTGAACCTGAAGAAAAATCCTTTGAAACAGCTGGATCTGCCTTATCCCGGCAAACCAGTAAAAGAAGACGACCCTGTGCCTTATACCATGAACCAGACGGATAGCCGCCGTCAGCTGACTTTAGTAGGAACCAGAGAATACGACAATCTCCCTGTGCAACAACCGGTGGTGGATAGCGCCGTGTTAAAACTCATTCCCGCTATAGCCGTTACCGTTAGTGCTGAGCGCAACATGGCAGACTATGCCAGTGAAGTTACAGACAGTTCTCCCGAAATGATTCCCTGGCAAAACGATCATCCCGGTACCACCACTACAGCATCCACGGTTACAGTTACTACTGCTGCCCAGGCAGCAACTATTGGCGGAACAACTTACAGTAACCCGGCAATGGTGCCCTGGCAACAAGCAAGCAAAGCTTTCGCTATACCTAACGGTACCGGTTACACGCTGATGAAAGACAGCACCGTAAAGGCCCTGGAAGCCTTGTGGAAAGTGCCCGGCGTGATCTATTATGACCTGAATTCCTTTATACCACAAGACCAGGAATGGCGTAAGCTGGATTCTATATTCAGAATATGGAAGGCTAACCCTCACCGGATCATACTGGTGAACGGGCATACGGATATTATTGGCACCGAGCGGTATAACCTGTCGCTCTCAAAAAACCGTGCGGTATATATCCAGGAATGCCTGCTCAGCAGGGGCGTAGCGGCAGATAAAGTAAAGATCAATTATTTCGGATCTACCCGCCCGGTATGGATGGCCGGGAATCTGAGGCTGGAAGAGAACAGGGATTATTTTATACAACTGCTGGGTGTAAACAGAAGGTGCGAGATCAGGATTCAATAAACTATTTATCGGTTATTTTTTAGCGTATATCAAACTAATACAAATGAACAAATTTTCCTCACTAATGCTATTACTGGCGGTAGGCACACAAGCCTTCGCACAGGAGATGCCTGTTGTGTTCAACAAGAGTTTCAGCGCTCCCAAAAACCAGTACAGGAAGCTGGCCATCGCGGAGAACAACGCTATTGTTGCCATCGGGGGTGGAACAGATAATGGTTGCATTACTAAATTATCTGCCACAGGCACGCTTATTTACAATGCCAAATTGAATAAAGGCGGCCTGGTAGCGTACCAAGACCTGTTGCTGCTGCCCAAAAATGAACTGGTAGCAGTAGGCGGTGGTACCATTGCCTATGGCAATGCACGTATTACAAAACTATCGGCCACCGGTGAAGTAGTATTTGACAAAAGCATCGGTAACGGCCAGGGTGGCTATTTTACCAGGGTGATTACCGACCGGCATGGTAATTACATTACCGTGGGCGTTGATGGCAGCAAGCCCGCACAGGCACGCATCACGAAGATGTCGCCCGATGGTAAAGTAGAATTCGACAAGGGTTTTGGCGCGCATAATGTGTTTACCAATGTGCTGATAGATGAAGATGAAAATATTGTTGCTGTAGGCGGCGATGTGGGTGACGGACAGGGAAAGGCTTATATGGTAAAAGTAGATGGAAAGGGAGAGAAACAATTTGAGCTTTCCTTTGGTAAACCAGGCGCTACATTTGAAAAGATGTTACTGCTGGAAGATGGCGCCGTACTGGCTATGGGCGGAGGTGCTTATGGCACCGGCAATGCCAGCCGTATTGCTAAAGTAAACGCTGAAGGACAAGTAGTATTTGATAAAGAGTACAGCACGGCGGATGGTAAGTTCAACGCCATGAAGGTGAACGACCTGGGGCAGATTTTTGCATGCGCAGAAGAGAAAGACAAAGGCCGTATTGTGAAACTGCGCCCGGATGGTACAGAGCTGTTCAACAGGGAAACAGATGCCGCATTATATGCACTGGAAGTAGGCAAAAACGGGAAAGTTGTAGCTGCCGGTGGCAATGTAAGCAACAACACGGGTAAGATCGTGAAGCTGCTCCCTGACGGTACTGTTTCCATTGATAAAAACCTGGGCTCTGTGTTCCAGCACCTGTTACTCACAGAAGATGATGAGATCTGCGTAGTGGCAAAAGAAGGCTACCGTATGATCAAGCTAAGCCCCGACGGTGAAATGATGTTTGATAAACAACTGGGCAAATACGATGCAAAAACTACATTGGCATCGTTGCTGATGAGCCCTTCCGGCGAGATCCTGGCAGCAGGCGGCGGTGATGAAGACGGTAACCGGATCATCAAGATCAGTCATGGCGTATCCATTAATGATATTGCCGTTTCCGAACCATTGAATGGGTTATCCAATGCTACACTGACCATTACCTTATCCGGTTTTTTAAGAAGCAACGGTGTTCGTACGCCCGTTAACGTGCATTATAAAACCATCCCGCATAAAGGTGGCGCCGGTGCATCGGATTTTGATGTAACCGAAGGAACCATCTCTTTTGTGCCTTCCGAGTTTGCCGCAGGCGCTATCATTTCCAAATCTATCCAGATCCCTGTTAAAAGCGATAACCTGCTGGAAGGTAAAGAAGCTTTCCACGTAGAAGTACTGGATGCTTCTGAGCTGTACCTCACCAAGGCAAAGGGCGAGGTAACCATTTTGGATCAACCGGCTATGGTAAAATTCATTGGCGGCAACAACGGCGCAGAACCGGCTACTGATGTAGTATTTTCTGCGGGTTTGTTTAAACGCGATAATACCCCGCTGATCAATGCCACTTCCAAACCGGTTAGATTAACTTATAAGTTCGGTAACGGAACAGCTTTGCCCGGCGCTGATTTTATCAGCAGTATCAAAGCGCCTTTTGTGATTGACAGTGGCGCCACCACTGCCAGCCTGAGCGTGAAGGTAAAAGACGATAACCGGTTTGAACTGGCTGAAACTATTGTGCTGGTGTTAAGTGAAATTAAAGCGGAGAATGAAGCGGTGGTTGGATATAATGGAGATGTAACTTCTATATCTGCTTCACAATACATACAGGATCAGGCTGCTTATATTACCCTGGTGAAACTCACTGATGCAAATGAGTCTGCCACCGCCCCGGTAAGTATGTTTAAATGTATACTGGTAAAAGCATCCGATCAGAGCGTGCAAACAAATTGCACAGGAAGTGATATCAATATTTTCTTCGGGGTAGACTCTTCCAGTACGGCTGCTTACGGTAAAGACTATGTGATTATGAACGGCGACATGGTAAAGATCACCGGCGATTGCGCTTTCAGTGAAACCGACATACAGGTGGCGCTGGTAAACGATCGTGTAAAGGAAACGGATGCGCTGGTATCTGTAAAACTGCGCGATGTTATAGCGGCAGCTAACGCAGGAGTATTGAAGATTTCACCTGAGCTGAAGCTACATAAGGCGGTGGCTGTTATCCACGACGATGATAACGATGAAGGCACTGTGCTTACCGCCAAATAACAACGGCTTGGATCAATAACCGATATACGCGCTTCAGGCACACTACATTCCCGCATATTTAATTATGCGGGATTTTTTTTGATATTAAACTTAAAAGCAGCATCTTTTATATTAGAATATAAAAGATGCCGCTTTTTTATATATGGATAAATCCGCTTATTAGCTGTTCTCGTAGATAACAATAGATTAACATTATTTTTTTTAAAAAAGAGTTGTGTCTTTTAATGGTTAACTTGGGAATAGCCTGGTATCTCCTTACCGGGCTTTTTTATAGTGGTTTACGCATCACATAATCGTCCATGATATAGCCGTTGCCGATATCTGTTTTCTTCTCTTTCAATACGCTGAATCCCTGTTTTTCGTAGAAGTATTTTGCTTTGTTGAAGCGGTTTACATCGAGTTCCAGCGTATGGGCGCCGCGGTCTTTCACCTGGTCTGCCACCTGTTGCAGCAGGAATTTGCCTACTCCTTTTCCCTGGTAGCTTCCATCAAGATAGATCTTATGCAGTTTAAAAATGCCGGCTGTATCTGTAGTGCCGTAAGCGGCAAAACCGATAGGCGCGTTGTCATCCAGCAGGATGAAGAACTGATGTCCAAGCTCCGTGATCTGTTTGTTCAGGGAGGCTGTGCTGTACATCATGTCTAGCATGTATTCTATTTGTTCCGGTGTAAGAATGGATTGATAGGTAGGTCGCCAAATCTTTTCTGTGAGTTCCTGTATAACAGGAATATCGTTAACGGTAGCTGCTTTGATGTGGTACATAATTATTGAAGGCTGTTATTTTCTTTCAGTATGTTTTCTATGGTTTTTTCCAGTTGATCGAGGGGTGCATATCCCCTGGTGCAGAGGTACAATTGTTTACCCGTGTCCAGGATGGCAGCGGGGAACCCGGTGATGCCCCAGTTCTGGATCAGCTGGAATTCCTGCTGGGTTTCGTAGCGGTAATTTTCATCATGCAGGCGGCTGATAAATTCATCTTCCGGCAGGCTGAACTTTTTGATCAGCGAACGGTAGGTACTGTCGTTATTCAGGCTCTGGCCATTATAATTCAGCGCTACCTGCATGTCGTGCGCAAAGGTGATGGCGTTTTCCGGCTGGTATTGTTTAAAGACTGTAAGCGCGATCCCTGGTTTTTCGGAATCCATGATCTCTTCTGAAGGAAGTAGTTTTTCCAGGAAGGCTGCGCCGAATTTTGCGCCCGTCATATTTTCCACATTGGTGTGCTCCCGCAGGATATATGCCTTCATGGAAGAAAAGGGATGGCGGTTATCGCCGGTGATCATTCCCCCGGAGAGGATATCAAATTCCATGTTCCCGTTATTGCGTTCCTGTAGTTGTTGTACTACAGGAGTAAAGCCATAGCACCAGCCGCACAGCGGATCGTAAATATAAATGAATCTCATAGCAGTAGCTTTTAGGCCCTGTAACAAAGGTACTAAAAGCTTACTGCCGGAAATGGGAGTTACTGGTTGTCCCGTTCAAAAAAATGTTCCTCATGTAGTTTTTTCGAGAGGGCGCTGTCCTTTCGTATAGCCTTGACAGAAAGACGTATTGCGAATACAAGGGTAATAACAGAAGCGCACATAAGAAAGATGTTATTGCCGAGAAAAAGGAAGAAATCGAATGTTCCGTGAAAGAAAACGGCGATGAGGAGTGCTCTGAACAGGAGCGCGCTGCTTTTTTGCGGTATAAATTTAGCCAGGCCGGCGTAGTAACCCATTAGTACGGCAAAGGCGCCGTGGGCGGGCACGGAAAGGAACATGCGGGCAATACCGGTGCCCACGCCGAACCTGCCTACGTAGGCAATATTTTCCAGAGTGGCAAAGCCCATCCCGATCATAACGGCATACACGATCCCGTCCAGTGGTTCATTGAATGCTTTTTTGGGATAGGCGAACAGCAGTAGTACCAGGAATTTAGCCAGTTCTTCAGAGATGCCTACCACGCCATAAGCAAATGCGGCTGTGCCCAGTATAGTGCCGTTATTTTCGCGGAGGCCAAGTTCAGCGGCGAGGCCCTGTACTGTAAGTGGCAGTGCCACGCAGAGCATACCAAGCAAAAAGCTTTTTACCAACAGGTTGGTGGGCTCCCGGTCGTATTTGTCTACCAGGTATATAAAAAGACAGATAGCAAAACCAGGGGCCACGGCCAATGCCAATAACATCATGGAAGGATATTTTTTTGTTGCTTACGTTGCAGCAGGTAGTTATTGAGCATGTCAACAGTGAAACTGCTAAGATTGTTTGCTTTTGTGATACCTCCTTTCTGTGCGGCGAGGGTACCATACTTAATATCCTGGAACCCCGGGATGCTGTGGGCATCGGGATCTATGGAGATGAGCACCTTTTTTTCCAGGGCATAATGCAGCCAGGTCCAGTCGATATCGAGGCGGCGTGGATGTGCATTGAGCTCTATCACTACATTGTTGGCAGCGCATGCGTCGATGATGGCCTTATGATCCACGGGGTAACCATTGCGGCTCAGGAGCAGGCGGCCGGTCATATGCCCGAGGATGGTGGTATATGGATTTTCGATGGCTTTCAGGAGCCTGGCCATTGCTTTTTCTTCTGTCATTTTGAGATTGGAATGCACAGAAGCAATTACAAGGTCAAATTTAGCCAGGATCTCGTCCGGGTAGTCCAGTGCGCCATCGTTGAGAATATCGGATTCTATGCTTTTAAAAATGCGGAATGGGGCCAGTTTTTTATTCAGCTCATCGATCTCGGCATGTTGGGCCAGGATCCGTTCTATCTGCAGGCCATTCGCATAAAAAGCGGTGCGGGAGTGATCGCTGATCACTAGGTATTCGAAGCCCTGAGCTTTGGCCGCGATGGCCATTTCTTCCAGGGAGGATTCGCCGTCGCTCCAGTTGCTGTGCGAGTGGATAATGCCTTTGATATCGGAAGAAACGATGGTTTCCGGCAGCTGATGGTTGCGCGCCAGTGTTAATTCGTTGATGCCTTCCCGTAGGAACGGTGGTATGTAGTCCATTCCGGCCGCGCTGAAAATGGCTTCTTCAGAAATGGCATTGTGGATGAAGGCAGCGCCGCCTGCCGCGTTGAATTTATCGATAAAGGCAGGGGAGCCGGTGGTGTTAAATAAGGTAGCTGCAAAGCTGGCTGCATCGCAGCAGTGGGTGATCACTTTCAGTTTTTCATCCAGTTGCCATACCAGGTTACCGGCATTGGCAGTGGTGAGGGAAAAGCCGGGCAGGGTGGATAGTTGTTGTTGTACTACCTCCACCGGGGCTGCTATGAGCAGTTCTATTTCATCGATGATAATACTTTGGCGGCGGAAGGCGCCGGTGAGCGACACAGCAGCGGGTGCCATGAGCTGTTGCAGTTGTTTTTCCAGTTCCTGGCCGGTAGCCGCTACTTCTGCGAAGAGGAAGCGGTGGCGGTTGGAGAGATAGAATTCGATGTTCTGGCGAACGCTTTCCTGTGTTTTGGCGCCGAATCCTTTGAGGAGCATGAGGCGGTTTTCATTACAGGCGTAGAGCAGTTCACCCATGGATTCTATTTCCAGTTCTTTCCAGATGGTGGCTATTTTTTTAGGGCCCAGGCCTTTGATCTTCATGATTTCGAGGATACCGGCCGGGGTAATTTCCATGTAATGGTTCAGAAGTGAGCATTGCTGGGTATCGAGCATTTCCAGGATACTTTTCCCGGTGGATTCGCCTATGCCTTTGATCCTGAATATCTCATCACGGGGAATATCTTTGAGGGGGCTGGGCAGTTTTTCGATGGTGAAAGCTGCGCTGGCGAAGGATTTGGCTTTAAAGCTGTTTTCTCCGTGGATATCCATCAGTTTGGACAGGAGGGAGAAGTTATCTGATATTGAATAATTATCCATGCCGTAAAAATACGGAGTTACGGGGATTGTGTTGGGGGGTGGGTATAAAAAAAGATCCCGGCACATATGCCGGGATCCTTATAACTACATTTTGTAATTCCGATCTTAGTTAGCCGGAGCTGGTGGAACTGTTGGTGCAGCAGGTGCTTTTTTAGGAGCAGCTTTCTTCTTAGCAACAGCTTTCTTAGCAGGAGCGGCTTTCTTGGCAGCAGCTTTCTTTTTAGGAGCAGCTTTCTTAGCAGCGGCTTTTTTAGGAGCGGCTTTCTTAGCAGCAGCTTTCTTTTTAGGAGCAGCTTTCTTAGCAGCAGCTTTTTTAGGAGCGGCTTTCTTAGCAGCAGCTTTCTTTTTAGGAGCAGCTTTCTTAGCGGCAGCTTTTTTAGGAGCAGCTTTTTTTGCAGCAGCTTTCTTAGGAGCAGCAGCTTTCTTTTTAGGTGCAGCTTTCTTAGCAGCTGCTTTTTTAATTGTTGCCATTGTTTTTTGAATTTGGGTTAGTAAAAAAATTGGGTATTAAAAAAAACTTTATGGCTAACACTGATTAGGCTTCCGCCTGAGCAGTGGTATCAAATGCTTTAACAGAAACGTAAGTCTTGTTTTCGCGACCTTTTCTGAATTCCACAACACCGTCTGCTACTGCGAAAATGGTAAAATCTTTACCAACGCCTACATTTTGACCGGGATGATAAACCGTACCTCTCTGGCGAACAATGATGTTACCGGAAATAGCTGGCTGACCACCGAAGATTTTTACTCCCAGCCTTTTGCTATGGGAGTCACGGCCGTTCTTTACACTACCTTCACCTTTTTTATGTGCCATTGTATAATTACTTTATAAATTGTCTGATAAAAAATTCAGCTTAATCAGGGAATTAAGCTATTTCATTGATTTTGATTCTTGTAAAGTGGGTACGGTGACCAACTTTCTTTCTGAAGCCTTTTCTTCTCTTCATTTTGAAAGCGATGACCTTGTCACCCTGAACATGAGCCAGAATCTCTGCTTTTACTACTGATTTTACATCAGTGCCTACGGACAGCGTACCAGCATTATCTGTTAACAGTACATCGGAAAACTCCACTTTGTCTCCAATATTTCCCTGTAACTGCTGTACAAAAATTTCCTGGTCTTTTTGTACTTTAAATTGCTGACCTGCGATTTTTACAACTGCAAACATAATTATCCAAAATATAATTTCCGCAAAAGTAACCTTTTGTTTTCTAATAGACAAAGTTTTTCGGTCTTTTTTAAATCACAATGTATAAACACATAGGACGGACCGTTTAAAGCTTAATCTTTTCAAAGATACATACTTTCCTGAATTTTAAATTATTTTAACAAATAATGATTTCCGGCCACGGGCCGCCACATCCACTTTTTATCCTGTTTCCCGATCTCTTAAAAACAGCTATCTTGCTGTGCAAACCAACGCAATTTTGTATACTTTTGTCGTTTACACGAATAAAAACAGATAGGATGAGCACATTTACTTATTTATCTATTTAATTAATAAGAGGGCCATTTCTCCCGAAATTCCTCATAATCAATTAAATCTTCAGTAAATAAATATGCCCAACTGTAGTCTCTCAATTATAAAACAACAGGCATGAAGTTTAAATCACTGCTGGCCAAACCGTTTGCTTCTATCGTATATAATAAGATAAAGAAGGAAATGTTAAGGGCGGTAGAAGATCAGGAGGCTATCCTGCAGGAGCTCCTGAAGACAGGCAGAAAGACGGAATTCGGAACAGAACATAGGTTCAGCGGGGTACAGACACACGACGATTTTAAGCAGGCCGTGCCTTTGCGGGATTATGAACAGTTTAAGCCTTATATTGAAAGGATCAAGGAAGGCAAGCAGAATGTATTGTGGAAAGGACAGCCGATTTACCTGGCCAAAACCTCCGGAACTACCAGTGGTGTTAAATATATACCCATCTCCAAAGAATCTGTGAACAATCATATAGATACAGCCCGTAATGCGTTGCTGAATTATATGGGAGAAACCGGTAATACGGCGTTTGCAGATGGTAAAATGATCTTTTTATCGGGGTCGCCGGAGCTGGAAAGGGTTGGAGGCATCCCTACCGGAAGGCTGAGCGGTATTGTGAACCATCATATTCCCAGGTACCTGCGCACTAACCAGCTGCCATCGTACGAAACCAACTGTATTGACGACTGGGAAACGAAGCTGGACAAAATTGTGGAAGAAACCATTAACCAGGATATGACGCTGATCAGCGGCATACCACCATGGGTACAAATGTATTTCGACCGTCTGATAGAGCGCAGTAATGGTAAGCGGATCAGGGAAATATTTAAGAATTTTGATGTGATGGTATACGGAGGAGTGAACTTTGAGCCTTATCGTTCCAAGCTCATGGCCTCTATCGGGGCGCCGATCCACACAGTGGAAACGTTCCCTGCTTCCGAAGGCTTTTTTGCTTTCCAGGATTCGCAGGATAAAGAAGGGCTGTTGCTCAACACCAATTCAGGCATCTTTTATGAATTTATACCGGCACAGGAAATTTTCAATGAAAATCCTACGCGACTGTCGCTCAAAGACGTGCAAACCGGCGTAAATTACGCAATGGTGGTCAACAACAACGCCGGTTTATGGGGATATAACCTTGGCGACACGGTGAAGTTTGTATCTACCAATCCTTATCGTTTGCTGGTAACCGGCCGGATCAAGCATTTTATTTCCGCGTTCGGGGAACATGTGATCGGGGAAGAAGTAGAGCACAGTCTCATGAAGGCCGCTGCGGAAGAAAATGTGCAGATCACCGAATTTACCGTTGCCCCGATGGTGCAAACCGACGGCGAGCTGCCTTATCATGAGTGGTTTGTAGAATTTGAGAATATGCCGGAGAACCTGGAAGTATTTTCCAGGAAGGTGGATGAAAACCTGCGTCAGAAGAATATTTATTATGATGATCTGCTGACGGGAAATATCTTGCAACCCCTGAAGATAAGGACTGTACGTAAACAGGGCTTTATCGACTATATGAAAGCTATTGGAAAACTGGGAGGCCAGAACAAAGTGCCTCGTTTGAGTAACGACAGGAAGCTGGCAGATGAGCTGGCTGCGTATTTAAAAAAGTAAATCACCGTAATGAATAAACGAAAGATTGCCATCTTCGGATCCACCGGATCTATTGGCATACAGGCACTGGAGGTGATCGCTGCGCATCCCGACAGGTTTAGTGTAGAGGTACTGACGGCACAGCAGAATGCTGACCTGCTGATTGAGCAGGCGCTGAAATTCAAGCCCAATGCGGTAGTAATTGGCAGTGAAGCAAAATACAAACAGGTAAAAGACGTATTATTTGATAAAGGCATTAAAGTATTTGCCGGTGCGAAAGCCATGGTGGAAGTAGCCTCATGGAGCTCGATCGATATGGTACTGGCAGCCATCATGGGGTTTGCCGGCCTGGCGCCTACGTTGTCTGCCATTGAGCAGGGAACCCCGGTGGCATTGGCCAACAAGGAAACCCTGGTAGTGGCCGGTGATATTGTTATGGCTACCGCCCGCAGGAAAAATGTGCCTATTATACCGGTTGACTCAGAACATTCCGCTATTTTCCAGTGCTTGCTGGGAGAGC
The DNA here is from genome assembly GCF_902150045.1 of Chitinophaga polysaccharea. GTDB lineage: Bacteria > Bacteroidota > Bacteroidia > Chitinophagales > Chitinophagaceae > Chitinophaga > Chitinophaga polysaccharea_A. The sequence continues at coordinate 732,703 of NZ_CABFVU010000001.1, read as the reverse complement.
CTTTCAGCAAGGTGGAGAAAGTGATCCTTACCGCTTCCGGCGGGCCTTTCCTGGGAAAGAAACCGAACTTCCTTATCAATGTAAAAAAAGACCATGCCCTGCAACATCCCAACTGGAGCATGGGCGCTAAAATCACTATTGATTCCGCCACCCTGATGAATAAAGGGCTGGAAATGATTGAAGCGCGCTGGCTGTTCGGCCTGGCGCCTGAAAATATAGAGGTGGTGATACATGCACAATCCATCATCCACTCCATGGTACAGTTTGTAGATGGTTCCCTTAAAGCACAGATGGGATTGCCGGATATGAAACTGCCCATCCAGTATGCGTTGGGATACCCCGACCGGCTGGCCAACGATTTTCCCCGTTTCTCTTTCCGCAATTATCCGTCGCTTACTTTTGAGCAGCCGGATACCAAAACTTTCCGGAACCTGGCCATTGCCACAGAGGCGATGCACAAAGGCGGAAACGCTGCGTGCGTAATGAATGCAGCCAATGAAGAAGTAGTGAATGCTTTCCTGAAAAACAGGATAGGCTTCCTGCAGATGACGGAGGTAATTGAAGAAACGCTGGGCAAAATACCGTTTATTGAAACCCCAACCCTGCATGATTATTATGAATGCGATAATGCCGCACGTGAACACGCTGCATCCCTTATCAATTCTATCGTTATATAAATTGCCAGTAAAAATTAACAAAGAGTTTTGCCGGAATATGTATTAAAACTGATATATTAGGCAGATTAAAGCAGAAACAATTAAATGACTACAGAGGTAATATTGGTGAAAGCCGGACAGTTGTTACTGTCCCTTTCTATTTTGGTAGTGTTGCATGAGTTAGGCCATTTTATCCCGGCCAAGTTGTTCAAAACCAGGGTGGAAAAATTCTATTTGTTCTTTGATCCGTGGTTCTCTCTCTTCAAAATAAAGAAGGGTGAAACTGAGTATGGTATCGGATGGCTCCCTTTGGGCGGATACGTAAAGATATCCGGGATGATAGATGAAAGTATGGACAAGGAGCAGCTGGCCAAACCCCCGCAGCCGTGGGAGTTCCGCGCCAAGCCGGCCTGGCAGCGTCTTATTATCATGATAGGCGGCGTTACCGTGAATATTGTCCTCGCGTTTTTCATATATGCCATGATCCTATGGCACTGGGGGGAAACCTACCTGCCTACCGCCGCAGCCAAATACGGTGTGGTAACAGATTCACTGGCCCGCAGCATTGGAATGAAAGACGGTGATAAGATCCTTACCATCGATCATCACCACGTAGAAGCGTTTGAAGCTATTCCCGGAGATGTGATCCTTTCCGAAGCAAAAAGCATCCAGGTAGAGCGCGATGGCAAGGCTATTAACCTTCCCATTCCCGCGGGTTTTACCCGGCAGCTGCTGAAGCAGAAAGCGCCTTTTGCCATGCCCCGGCTCCCTTATATTGCCGACAGCACCCTCCCGGGATCAGCTGCTGCAACAGTGGGAGTGAAGAGCGGCGACCAGCTTATCGCCATTAATGGACAGGCAGTCCCTTATTACCATGAGTTTGCAACGGAGATCAGGAAACATAAAAATGAAAATGTGATAGTGACCGTTGTACGTGGCAATGATACCCTGAACCTGGCTGCCAAACTGAATGAGAAAGGCACCTTTGGCGTATATCCCAGGGATCCTTTTGAGTATAAGGTAAAGAAATACACTTTCCTGGAGTCTTTCCCCGCCGGTTTTCACAAAAGCATCGACAAGCTCGTTAAATATGTGCAGCAGCTCCGCCTGATCTTTGTTTCCAAAGAAGTAAAGGTGAGTGAGTCGCTGGGTGGTTTTATGACCATTGCCAAACTGTTCCCGGATGCGTGGGACTGGCAGATGTTCTGGGAGATGACCGCATTTTTGTCTATTATCCTGGCATTCATGAATATCCTGCCCATCCCGGCGCTGGATGGAGGTCATGTGTTGTTCCTGCTGTATGAGATCGTTACAGGCCGCAAGCCAAGCGAGAAGTTCCTGGAATACGCGCAGATTGTGGGTATGCTGATCCTGTTCGGCCTGTTGATCTTTGCCAACGGACTAGATGTTTGGCGAAATCTGCTGAGCGGATTGTTTTAAAATATTGCCGGCATTTGATTTAGTTTTCAAATGCCGGTTTTTTTTAGTATCTTTGTGAGCTATTTTAGCTGGGGGTGCCTGGTTTTGACAGCATAGATCTTTGAGAGTGTAAGCATGCCGTGCGTTGGATAATTAGCACGATAATCTGAATATTCAAACTTTAATTGGCGAATCTAACTACGCCATGGCTGCCTAATTAAATTAGGTATCCATTATAGCCGCCCGGAGTTGTCGCCTTATGCGACTCCCGCCGCTGAATCATAAACCCATAGGGATAGGTATTCATGGTTTCTGTGAGTGAATGCCGAAGCTACAACGGATAAGGAGACGGTTGGTTCGTTACGCCCCTGCCTGATCCCGACAAAACAATGCGTAAATAAGCATGTAGAAAGCTTTCGGCGAATATGTTTGGACGCGGGTTCGATTCCCGCCACTTCCACTTTTGAACGCGGGTTCATTCCCTGTTTTTCAAGATCTTAAAAGTCACTGATTTTCAGTGGCTTTTTTTATTTGTATAAGCTTAGAAAAGGCATTTAAACTGGTTATCCGGTTAGTTTTCTGTGTATGGATTTTACAACGGGAAAGCCTATACGCTACATATGGTTAATTCCAAATTGACAAGGCTGTTCTTTTTTGTTAATCGATGACCGTGCTTTTCTTAGAAAATTCTTTCGTATCGATATTATAGTTTGCCACATAGGTTTTATCAATTACCCTTAGCAAAAGCCCATTGCGTTCTTTCCATCTGCATATAGTCTCTATCTCCCTGGTTTCGCGAATATACCTATAGGCAAATTCATACCTGGCAGTAAAAGCATGAAAGTCCTTTTCTTTCTTTAGCACTTCTTTTTTATCCGCTTCCGGAATCACTCTGTCAATGAATGTTTTCCTTATATGCAATACATCCAGTTTAGTGTAATTTACTTCTGCCAGATCCGTATTCTTTACCTTAAGGAAATCGAGCAGGCGGGACCAACGATATAATCCGAAGTAAGTATAAACACTATCCCTGTAAAGCTCCTGTACTACTGGTGCTATGCTCATTTTCCTGGAAGAACCCTCATCTTTCCTAAGATAATAATCAATAAACTGGTCAATGGCAAATTCTCTTGCAAGTGCTGTGTGCTGACCCTTGCTTGCTTCGTTAACAAATACTTTTCTTATCTGACTGATATCTTTTTTTGATGGCTGGCCAAATGAAGGGCTGCATATAAAAGTAAAGGTGCAAATCAATATGATTATTCTTTTCATGTTCCGGACTCTTTCCAATCATAATTTACGACTTTTTTACAGTCATACTTCATCTTTTATTTCCAGGAAAACCAGGTGTATCCGGTTCCTTATCTATCTCAGAAAATAAGATTTTCCGCATCTCGTAAATCTTTTTCCCGTTTTCGAAAGCCTTTTTCGCCGGAAAGCAGCAAATTGCGGCCTGAAATTCCTGCAAATGCACGTAGCCGAGAAAGCTCCTACTCATATAATACAGACAGGCCAGGAGCCGGATACGGCAAACCGGGGGCATCTCTCATACCCGGATAAAAGCAAAAAGAAGAAAAATAACGGCAAAAAGCAGTCTTTTTTCCGGAAACTGGCAGGAGTGTTACACCTCTGGCTGGGTCTTATCTCCGGGATAGTGATCATTATTGTGGCATTAACCGGGGCGATTTATGCCTTCCAGCCTGAACTGACAGACGCCTTCCAGCCCTACCAGTTTGTGGAAAAAGCAGACGGCCCTATGCTACCTGTTTCCAGGATCAGGTCTATTGCCGAAGCTCAGCTACCCGGGAAAACAGTAAGCAGGATCACTTTTTCAGGGGCGGAACGCTCTGTAGGCGTCAGCTTTAATAAGAAAAAGGAAGGGTACTACTATATGGTATATGTAAATCCATATAACGGGAAAGTGTTGCAGGTTAAGGATATGGACAGGGATTTTTTCCGCCAGGTACTAAACGGTCATATGCATCTTTGGTTACCCGACCCGGTAGGCCATTATATTATCATATATGCCACCCTGATTTTTGGTCTCATCATCATTTCCGGTATTGTTTTGTGGTGGCCCAGAAAGTGGAGTAAGTCTGCAAGAAAGCAAAGTTTTTCGGTTAAGCTAAACGCATCTCCTAAACGGCTCAACTACGATCTGCATAATGTATTGGGGTTCTATGCCAGCTGGGTGATGATCTTCGTGGTGTTCACCGGTTTGGTTTGGGGATTTGATGTGGTGCGTAATGCAGAGTACTGGGTGTTTAGTGGTGGAAAGAAATATCCTGCAAAAGAGAAGACAGCAGTGGCGAAACGACCTGTCGCGCCCCATCAGCAGATGGCTTCCGGTGAAGATCCGCTCGACCGGATTGACGCACAGATCAGGGAGCGTTATAATATCGCCTTTGGCAGAACACAGTTCCTCTTGCCTTCCGGCGAAAAGGGAACAGTCACCGTCCGTTATTTTCCTGAGCAAAAGCGCAGCTTCAATGCAGACTATCTTGTATTTGATCCGTATACCGCTGCAATTTTACCCGCCGGCGTACGCGGGAAGTATGTGGATGCAGACGGGGGCGACAAGGCCAACAGGATGAACTATGATATTCACACAGGCGCCATCGGTGGATTTCCCCTGCGGCTGATCGTTTTCCTGGCAGCTCTCATTACTGCCTCATTACCCGTTACCGGTTTTTATATCTGGTGGGGAAAAAGGAAAAAGAAACAACGGTAGCCGTTCGATATACTATATTCTAAATTTTATTTTAGCTGTTCCAACCATGACCAGATACCTGTTATCTATTTTACTATGCATTTTTATAAACACTCTTGTTTCCGGCCGGCAGCAACCTGCAGGTAATCTGCATGGAGTAGTATTAACAGAGAAGGGAAAACCGGTTCCGGCTGCTTCTATAGTACCTGAAAAAGGAACACCGGTGGTAACAGATAAAGAGGGCCGTTTTTTACTGGATCTGCCGGTAGGAACGCAGCATATCACGGTGAGCGCGGTAGGATTTGCAACCCGGAGTATACAGGTAGATATAAAGGAAGGGAAAGATGAGCAACTGAATGTGGTGCTAACGTCTGAAAGTTTTTTGAACGAGGTGGTGGTTACTGCAGGTCGCAAAGCAGAGAGTATCCGGGAAGTGCCTTCTTCTGTTACCATTGTACGTGAGAAGGAAATTCGTGAACAGGCGGCCATTAATCCATCTATAACTTCCATTCTTGGCAATATCGTTCCGGGCCTGGGCACGTTTACCAACAAGGCTACCAATTCCGGACAAACGTTGCGGGGCCGCTCTGTGCTGGTACTGATAGATGGTATTCCGCAGTCCACCCCGCTGTTGAATGGCAGCCGCGATCTGCGCTCCATTGATCCCGCTATCATAGCGCGTGTTGAAGTGATCAAGGGCGCCACCTCTATTTATGGAAATGGTTCCGGGGGTGGTATCATTAATTTTATTACAAAAAGCCCGGAGGGCGATAAGAAGATTGGTGGTGAAACGAGGATCGGTTCCGATGGTAATCTTTTTCATACCAATAATACCATAGGTTACCAGCTTTCCCAATCCTTATATGGTAAAATCAACCGTTTCTCTTACCTGGTAAGTGGCGTGTATAATCGTACCGGTGCATTGAAAGACGCAGACGGGAATGTAATTGCCCAGGCGGATGGAATGAGTGAAACCCGGCTTTTTAACGGTTTTGCCAAGTTGGGTTACGAGATCTCCGATAAGCAGCAACTCACTTTCTCCTATAATCTTTTTACAAGTCGTCAGTATACCGACTATGTGAACAAAGAAGGCGTTTATGGAGTTTCTCCCGCTATTGGTATTAAGGGTACTGATCCCGGTGAACCGGCAGGAACGCCACACAGTCACAATATGTACCTGAGTTACCGGGTGAAAGATCTTCCGGCAAACAGCAGCCTGGAAGTGATACTGTATGATCACCGTTTTCAATCGCTGAACAGGTATGTTGAAAAGTCCAACAGCTGGTACGGCCCGGGACAAACATATATCCAGTCTTACAAACAAGGCATCCGCGTGAACCTGAATACTCCCTGGAAAACAAAACTTATTTCCGGAGATGTGACTTATGGACTGGATCTGCTGAAGGATCGTACCAACCAGGTGCTTACCGACGGACGGGTATTTGTGCCGGATATGAACATGCTTAATATTGCGCCTTTTGCCCAGGTGAAAGCGGATTTTCACCAGCTGGTATTAAAGGGCGGTATACGTTATGAAAATGCAGGCATCCGCGTGAAGGATTTCAACACCATCGCCAAAGGCCAGAATGGGGAAGGCAGTACCTTTATCAGGGGAGGGCGTCTTAACTATAATGCAGTGATGTTTAATATAGGGGCACGTTATAACCGCTGGAACATGTTCAGTCCCTTTGTAAGTTTCTCCCAGGCATTTGGTTTGAATGAATTAGGCCGTATACTACGCAGTGCTTCTGAAAATACGCTGGAGCAGATCCAGACAGACCCGGTAGTTACTAACAACTATGAAGCCGGCTTCAGCAGCGAGTTTGGACCGTTCAATTTTTCGGCTTCCTATTTTGTGAGCACATCTAAACTGGGAGCGAACCTGGTGGAGGAGAACGGTATCTTTGTTACGCAAAGGGAGCCTGAGCGCGTTTACGGTTATGAGCTGGTGGCAGAATCACGCATTGGTAAGCATATAAAAGCAGGGGGCAGCTATTCGTTTGTAGAGGGTAAAACGGAACAGGCCAACGGCGAAGAAAAGTATATGAACGGGGAGCGTATTATGCCCGCTAAAGCAACAGGCTTTGTGAACTATCAACCGGCGGATGCATTGAATTTGCAGCTTTCTATGGTATATACAGGTAGCAGGAGCCGCTTCGAACCGCGTAGTACCGGCGCCTATGGTTTGAGTGAAGGCCCTGTGAAACCGGTTACCTATTTTAATTTCAGTGCTGGGTATAAAATAAATAATGCCTTTAACCTGTCATTAGGTGTAGAGAACTTATTCAACCAGGCCTATTATCCACCCAGAAGCCAATACAGGGCGCAGAACCTGGAATATGTACAGGGAAACGGTGCAAGACTGAGTTTGAGTGTAGGGTATAGGTTTTAATGGAATTTAACAGAAAGGGCGTCCCAATTATTTTGGGGATGCCCTTTCTGTTAATGAATGAATTTACCCCCTGTTTTAAACGATTTACTCCCCCTGTGTCTTTGAAGAACTCTCCTATATTGCCTTAATTCCATGATAAACTGATCGCATTACCCCTCATCTTTCACGGTCAAAAAAATTCTTAGTTATGAAAAAATTACTATTCTATCTTCCCCTGGTAGCCCTGTTGTCCGGCTGCTCGAAAAATTTAAAGGAGGGCATTTTACCGGCTGATATAAAGGCAGACAGACAAATTACTGCAATGGCCCTGCAGGACGTAACTCCCGCAGATTTTAAGGGCGTTAACTGGGCCGATCCGTCAGATAATTTTAAAGATGATTATGTAGTGCCCACGGGATTGGTTTCTTCAGACAGCTATGCCACTACCAAAACAAAGGCGGCAAATATTATCAATGCTTTTAAACAAAGAGGTGCTAATACCATCCGGATGCCCATTAACCCGTCTTCCACATTACAGGCCTGGTGGAACAGTTATACCGCTGCCATTGATACCGCTGCCAACAGCGGGATGAAAGTGATCCTGGCTTATTGGGAAGGCAGCAGCTCACGCGATGGCCTGGTAGACAACACCACCCAGTTCTGGAACATGTGGCAAACGGTAGTGAACAAATATGTTAACAATAGCAATGTTTATTTTGAAGTATTTAATGAACCGCATGGTTATAGTTTATCAGATCTGAATAACCTGTATGCCGACTGGCTTGCACATTATCCCAATGTGCCCCGGAACAGGATATTACTGGATGGTGCAGGATATGCAACAAATGTAAATGGAGTGGGAGCCGACAGCCGGCTGAATACCTGCCTGTTATCCTACCATGATTACACCTGGTTTGATAACAACAAAAACACCACCGCAGATTGGGAGTCTGCTATTTCTGCTATCAGTTATCCCGAAAGAACAGTAGTAACTGAGTTTGGTATTCCAATGACCAATGGGAAAAACTATCTCGGCGCGCCCGGGCAGGACAGGGAAATCGCCTATTTCCAGGGCATGACCAACCGGGTGCTTTCACGCGGTATTGGCTGTATTTACTGGCCGGGATTAAGAGAGGGAGATAGTTACAGCTTATTAACATTAAGCGGCACTACGGTAACTACCAATAATGCTTCGGGGCTTTCCCGCCTGCAATATGCCTGGGGCCTTACCACTATCACACAGCCTGCTGGTGTATTTGATAGCGCGGCATGGTATAAAATTGTTTGCAGGCAAAGTAACAAAGGGCTTGATGTAAATGGCTCCTCTACTGCCAACGGGGGCAGTATTGTGCAGTGGGATTATTGGGGCGGTAATAACCAGCAGTGGAAATTGAATAGCCTAGGTGGGGCACGTTTCAGTATTACCAACCGTAACAGCAACAAATCGCTCGATGTGAATGGCAGTTCTACCACTGCCGGTACAGATATTGTTCAGTGGGATTACTGGGGCGGTACAAATCAGCAGTGGACTGTAACAGACATCGGCTTCGGGTATTACCAGGTTACCAATGTTGGCAGCGGGTTGAGCCTGGATGTAAATGGAGCTTCTGCTGCTAATGGCGCAGGTATTATACAGTGGTACTGGAGCGGGGCACGTAATCAACAGTGGCAGGTAGTAAAACTATAACCAGGTAATATCCGTTTTTCATGGAATAAAATAGACCGGGCTTCATCATGATGAGCCCGGTCTATTTTATTATTTACTTTCAGGCAAAGCAACAAACCGTATCACGTTCTTCCCGCTCAGGTAAAGCTTTGAAGCGGTCTTAACAGACATGCTGTTAATTTCACCCAGTTGTTTTTCCATGTCGGGAAGTTCTTTCAGTGCCTCATTGGCTTCTATTTTCCCTGAGATGTATTGCAGCCAGAATTCATTGCTTTCAGACTCCAGTTCATACTGCTTGCGGAAGCCTGCTTTGAATTTTTCCACCTCGTCGGCAGTGGCGCCCTGCTGCTGTAAATTAGCGATGTCCTGCTGTACCAATCCTACCAGGTGTTCCACATGTTCAGGCGCACAGCCAAATGATACATTGATGGCAAAGCGCTGATCAGGTTCTTTCACCATTGACCCGTCTACAGAAGGAGTATATACTTCTCCGGCATTTTCCCGGAGACTTGTTAACAGCCTGTATTGCAGAATTTCAGACAGTGCCTGCAGCTGCATTTTGTTGCCCGTGTTGTAAACACAGTCGCCATTGTACACCAGCAACACTGTGGCTTTATTATCCTTTCCCTTAGTGACGGTTTTTACCAGCTGCCCTTTGGGCACATGAACGTGGAGTTTAACCGCTTTCTCGTTTTTATGAAGAGAAGGCAATGCGCCCAGGTACTGTTCCAGCAAGGGCCGGATGCTGTCTGTATTGAAATTGCCTGCAAATACGAAATTGGCCTGTGAGGCGTCTGCAAACCGGTCGCGGTAAACTTCATAGGCCTTTTCCAGGCTGATGCTGTCGAGCCGTTCCAGTGTGGAAGGGCTTGTACGGTAATGATAGCCGGTTAATACGGCGTTGATGGTATCCCTAAATACAGTACCGGGATCACTGTAGCGGTTTCGTATTCCTTCCCTGGATTGTGCGATGGCATTTTCAAATAATCCAGTGTCTTTCCGGGGGGCGGTAAACCGGAGGTATATTAATTGCAGTGCTGTCTCGAAATCTTTTACAGTGCTGGCGCCGCCGATTCCCTGGCTACGCCCGCTGATAAAGGTGCCTACAGATGCAGATTTGCCGTTCAGCATTTTTGCCAGTTGAACAGGAGAGAAACCTGCAAGTCCTGATCCGCCTATGATTCCGTTGGCGCTGGAGGCGCTGGGGAAATCTGCATCTGAATATTTATTGATACCGCCGGGTGCAAAAGAAAGGAACTGGATGGCATCATTTTTATAAGTAGTGGGTTTGAGCCAGGCCTTTACGCCATTGCTGAAAGTGAATTGCTGTATACCTAATGCAGGGTAATTTTTTTCAGCAACTATTTTCCCGGGCGCCGGTAATTTACTTAACAGGGCCTGGTTGGCAATATTATCGCTGTACTGCTTCAGCGGGCTGGCGGCTATTTTTGCGAGCCATCCGTTTACTGTAACCGAATCAGGAAGATGTTCCTTTTCTTTTTCCGGGGCGATGATAAAAATATCCCGGTTGATATCTCTGATATATTCATTCGCTATTGTATTCAGATCATCGGCGCTAATAGCAGGGATGGCTGTTTTCAGGAAGTTGTATTCCCAGTCGAATCCTGGTGATGGTGTTCCGTGAAGGAACAGTGCCTGGTATTCCGCTACATAAGCTGCGGAAGGCGTTTTATCTTTTTCACGGGCCGATTTTTCCAGGTTGTTCAGAAAGGAAAGTTTGGCGCGCTCCAGTTCAGATGAAGTGAACCCGAAGCGTTTTACTTTTTCTATTTCCGACCAGCCGGCGGCAAATGCCTCTTCCAGTTTGCCGGCTTTTGCAGTTACTGAGAAGGAAAATTGATCCAGCCCGCCAATTAAGTTAGCGATACCTGCCTTTACCCCGAGGAAGGGAGGATCAGGCTGCTGGCTTAATTCCCCGATCCTGGCGCCGAGCATCTGGTTGAACAGCGATCTTTTCAGTGAATTAAGGTATCCGGTAGTGGTGGTCCACTTATCTGCTGTATGCTTCACCATCATTTCCAGGCCGGTGGTAGTTACTTCCGGATCGGTAACTGTCATGAAGTGATTTTTACCGGTAAGCGGAATATTATACGTGGGCCTTTTTTTTTCGTTCGCCGGATTTTTCAGATCTGCGAATTGTTTCCTGATCTGTTGTTCTACCTGGTTCACATCTATATCACCTACCACGATGATGGCCTGCAGGTTGGGCCGGTACCAGTCGTGGTAAAAACGGCGGATAGCAGCAGGGGGGAAGTGCAGCAGTATACTGTCGATGCCTATGGGTGAGCGTTCGGTATATTTACTGTGGTTTAATGCTATGCGGGAGGTTTGTTCCTGTATGCGTTCTCCTACGCCTCCGCGCAGGCGTTTTTCTTCAATGATCACGCCGCGTTCCTTGTCGATGTCGCCGGTTTCCAGCAATGCTTCCTGTGCCCAGTCGCGCATAATATCCAGGCCGTGGCTTACCATTGCGGGATCTGTGGTAGGAACGGGCAGCTGGTATACGGTTTCATCAAACGACGTATATGCGTTCAGGTCAGCCCCGAACCGCACGCCTGCTTTCTGCAGGTAATCTATCAGTTTATTTTTAGGGAAATGGGTAGTGCCGTTAAAGTTCATGTGTTCCATGAAATGCGCCAGTCCCTGTTGGTCATCGTCTTCCAGGATAGATCCTACCTTGTTCACCAGGTAAAACAATGCCCGTTTGGCAGGTTCATTGTTTCTGCGGATATAGTAAGTGAACCCATTGGGCAGCTGACCGGTATGAACGGCGGTATCCAATGGAATGGGGCGGTCCTGCCCGGCGCCCTGCGCAAAGCTTCCAGCCAGCGAGAAGCATAGCAACCCGGCGGTGGCCAGATAACGATAATGCATAGTTGTTTGTCTTTTGGTGGTTTTTGTGTGTAGCATGGTTCCGTTTATAAAAGATGGATGCCGGTTACAGCATCTCCAGTATACCTTCATTTTCAATAATGATCATGCCCTGCCGGTCGGCTGTGATACCGGGTTGCAGCCGGTAGGTATACCTGGGCACAGCGCCTTCCATCACGGTAGGCAGGAATACGAACTGTATGTTATTGCCTTTTATTTTCAGCTCTTCGCCCACTTCGAAAATATGTGTTGAAATAATAAAGAAGCATGATGTAAAGGCGTTGAATGCAGTAGTTACTGCAAGTGTGGCATCATAGGCGTCTTTTACATTGGTACCTTTAAACAATTCATCAAAGATGATAAAGAGACGTTTTTCTGCTGCAACTTCTTCTGCTACTTTTTTTACACGGAGCACTTCCGCATAAAAGTGGCTGTATCCTTTGTTCAGGTCATCGGGTACATTTACGGAAGAATAAAGCCCGTCGAGAACGGAGAACTGCACTTCTTCAGCGGCCACAGGGAACCCCATATGCGCCAGGTACAGCATGATGCCTGTTGCTTTCATGAGGGTGGATTTACCGGCCATGTTGGCGCCGGTAAGGAACAGTACATTGCTGTTGCCGTTGAAGGATAGCGTATTGGGAACGGCTTTATCCAGGCCGGGATGTTTAACCCCTTTTGCGTGCAGGAAATTTTTTTCTTTGGGAGAAGCAACAGCGTAGGAAAATCCTTTCTCCCTGGCAATACCTGCAACTGTAATGTATACATCTATCTCATATGTAAGCTCCAGCAGGGTTTTTAAATGCGCCTGGAACACATAGGTAAGCAGGTGATGCAACCTGGCGGTTTGCAGCAGGGATCTTTTTGCAGGTGTGCGTTCCTCCAGCACCGTTTTCAGCTGCTCGTCGCGCGTAATGCTGCGGACGATGCGGGCCCAGTTTTCCCAGGGTGTGCCTTTATCGCGGCCTTCATTTTCGAGTTGCTGAAGTATGCGCGCACCGCTTTTTAAAACGGCGAGGCAGTTATTGATCCCTTCCTGCAGCAGGGGATAGGTATCCTCTTTTACCAGGATTTCCATCAGTCTTTTCCTTCCGGTACGCAATATGGCAAGAGGCAAACCGGGGTCACCTGCTTCCTCCAGATAGGCTTCTGCACGGGTCAGCAGCACAGCATCAAAAGGAAAGGAAAAAGTGTTGTCATGGAAGTAACGGAAGGCTTTACTCCTGTTATTGATGGCATCCGCATCTGTGAGCGGGTGATTGAACATCACATCCAGCAGTTTTTCACCGCCCCGCGTGTTTACCTGGTTAAACAGACTGAAAACTGAGTTGGTATTATATTTCCCTAACAGCGACAGGTCATCCAGTGTTTGTTTATCGGCAATAAAGCTCATGTGTTTTCCTTTATTGATTTTTCCTGGTTAATATATCCAGTATACCTTCATTTTTTATAATAACCATCCCGTGCCTGTCGGAGGTGATACCGGAGGCCAGTTTGTGCGTATACACGGGTTTATTCCCTTCCATTAACGTTGGCAGATATACGAAGTTGATGTTGCTGCATTTTTCCCTGAGCACATCGCCGGCTTCAATGATATGCGTGGATACCACGAACATGCAATTCTGCCTGCGTGCAATAGCGGAAGTGATGGCAATGGTTGCCTCATATGCATCTTTCACATTGGTGCCGCGGAACAGCTCATCAAAGATCACGAACAGGTATTTATCCCTGCTTAGTTCCCTGGCAATTGTTTTAATACGCAATACTTCTGCATAAAAATGGCTGGCTCCCTGGCTCAGGTTGTCGGGCAGGTTAATGGTGGTATAGATACCATCTCTTACAGAAAATTCCATCCTGGAAGCCGGTACCGGAAAGCCCATCTGGGCAAGGTACATGGCTATTCCCAGCGCTTTCATGAAGGTAGACTTTCCTGCCATGTTTGCTCCCGTCAGGAAAATAATATTGCTGGAAGAAGTGATGGATAGTGAGTTAGCCACCGGTTTGGTCAGGCATGGGTGATAAAAATCTTCCAGCACTACTGTCTGCAATTCTTTTGGTAATGCCACAGGGAAGGAATATTTTCTCTCTCTGGCGGTGCGTGCCACAGAAAGGTATACATCTGCCTGATAAATTTGCCGCAATAACTGCAGGATGTTTTCCCGCTGCCGGAAGCGGAGTACTTTATCGTACTCCGCAATCCTGGCAAAGGAAAATTTTTGTTTGGCATGTTCCTGTATCAGCGGCTTTAATTCGTTCAGGCCCAGCAATTGGTCTATGGCTGCCAGTTCTTTACTGTAGGGAATATCTGCCACCTGCTGCCGGATACTTTCTGCAAATGCTTTGGTGGCCTGCAGTATATGGATTAAGCATATCACGCCCTTTTCAAGGGCCTTGTATTCGGTATCGGCAGCAATGAGCTGGTTGAATTTGCGGTTCAGTGTATCCTCATGCTCATTCAGCCGGGTGCGCTCGTCGGTGTTCTGCAAGTGTTGTTCTGCAGCATCAAACCATTCACTTTCATACGGGAAAGGGATCTCCTTCCCGGAAAAGGCACGGATAATGCTGCTGCGTGCGTTGATCGCATTTTCATCCGACAACGGGTTGCGGAACATTTCTTCCAGCAGTTCTGATCCGCCACGGGTGAAGGTCCGGTTAAAGATGGCGTACACTGTATCGCCACCTCCTTTCCCGAAAATATTCAGATCGTTCAGCGTTTGTTTATCGGTCATTAAGCTCATACCAGCTATCTGTTTTACTTTCTTCTTCTCCTGATGAGTAAAATGGTGCTTCCAATTAATAATATACCCGGAATAACACCCATCAATCCGTATCTCACCACTTTCAGGCTTTCCTTGGTGAGGAAGATCTCGTTGTCTGACCCAACAGGGCGGCTTACGTCAACAGGTACCGTGGCGTACGACAGCCAGTGGAACATACCCGGGATCAAAGAAAAGTTGGAAGCGCCGTATATCCTTATGGGTGGTCTCATACCACCGTTGCTGATACAGTCCGCATCCCCGATGATCATGATACGTTGTTCCTTGTTACCTACTTTTCTTGACAGGGCCAGCGCGGTTACAAAGCTGTCTACTTTCTCACCGCTGGCAACATCCACGGTAGCGGAGTCGTTTACATAGTCGATGGTTTGCAGCTCATTCCATGTTTTCATGGTATCGGTTTGCAGAACGGGAACGGCTTTGAAGCCTTTGTTTTCAGCCATTACAAGCCCTGCTGATTTCACCATGCCTACATACAGATGCCGCTGGATCATATCGGTGAACATCGGTGCAATTTTTTTGGACGCTTCTGTTGGCCGGCATATCACTACGTTGGCAGCAACATCCTGCTTGGGTTGCACCAGCTGGCCCGGTATTGTTTTAACGCCAAACTGTGCAATGAACGATTCCATTATTTCAGATCCTGGTTTTAACGTAATTGCCAGGTTGCCACCGTTGGCGATGTATGCGTCCAGTTTCTTTTTCACAACGGAATCCATGAGTTGTTGCATATCGGAGATCACGATGATGTCTACTTCTTTCGGGATCTGTTTATCGCCGGAAAGGTCCAGTGTTTCCACGTCGCAGCCCTGGTTGGTAAGTGCATAGCGGAATGTTTTAACGGAAGAGAACAACGTATAGTCACGGATCCTGTCGCCTTCTATTTTCCTTTCACCTTGCCCTTCGAGGAAGCCGATGCGGGGAAGTTTCATCACCATGCGTTTGAAAACCGCGGAAATTTCAGCTTCATCCGGGAATTTCATCATGTCGTCATAAATTCTCAGGAAAGCTTTTTGCCCGTTCTCTCTTTCCACGAGGCGTACAAAGGTGTTGCCTTCATCAGTGAGATTGATCTTCTTTTTTACCTGTTCCTTTTTAATTTCTTCCGGAGAGAGGAATAAATCAAAATCCAGGTCTTTGATATCGGCTTCTTTCTTGGCCTGTTCAGCGAGACTCATATTTTTATAGAGAAATTTGAGCCGCGGGTTGTTACTGGGTTCGTCGTAATAATAAACGTATTTCAGTTTTATTTCCGGTTTAAAGCGGATGTATTGTTTCAGGCGTTGTTTGTCTTCATTTACCTGGTCGGGCATACCAATATAATATTCCCTGTCGAGCAGGTTCACATAAGTGGTGATCGTCATACCGCCGTCGAGTTTGGCCATAATAGCCTGGCTGTTGGGTGTAAGGGTATTCCGTTTTGTTTCGGTGGTATCATAGTAAGCCATCAGTACCGGTCTTGAAGTGGCGTATCCCAGCGCCATAGCAGAAAGCACTACCAGGCTGTATTTTCCCCACACGCTGGAGAAAGAGGCATGGGTGCGGTTGGCCTGGAGCTTCAGCACGCTGAGGGTGAGGAACATGCATACCACAATAATGAAGTATAGTACGTCTTCACTGCAGATAAGGCCCATGATCATTTCATTACAGCGGCCTGAAATAGAGAGCCAGTAAGTAATGTCCCGCACAAAGCTGATATCCTGCCATACCCTGTTCATGTAGCTGAGGCTGGCCAGCAATACGAGCGTGCCCAGGGCTGCTACTACCTGGTAGGAGGTAAGGCTGGACATAAACAGCCCGATGGCAGAGTAGGCGCACATCAGCAGGTAGATGGACAGTAAACCGGAGCATACGGATGGAAGATCGAAATGATCTACCGTGCATACGCCTATCAATGTATAGATGAGCAGCACGCCCATCAGCAGTAAGCTGTAGAGCATCATGGCAAGGAACTTACCACGGATGATCTGGGAAGAAGTAACCGGGGAAGAATACAGTAATTTAATAGAGCCGCTGCTCAGTTCCCGGCTCATCAGCCCCATGGTGAGCAATGGCATATAGAGGTACAGGTAATTCTGCACAGTTACCAGCAAACCGAGTTGCCCGGAAAAGATATTGGCAGTAACGAAACTATTGCCAAAGCCGATGCGCTGCGCCCGCAGTATTTCCTGCAGGTGCTCTGCAAAAGCCATCCCTGTCTGGAAGGTAAATACGATAAGGATCATCCAGGCGATCGGTGAATAAAACAAGGTGAATAACTCTGCTTTAGCGATCTTGAAAACTCGTCTCATTTAATATTTTTTTATCAGCTTTTTATTTGTTGTTTTTTTTCGACAACCTCGCAAATACCGCATCCAGCGAGCTCTTTTCAATGATCAGTTCCATCAGTCCCCAGCCTTTGCCCACGCTTATTTCCGCCAGTTGCTGCACGGTCTTCTTCTCGCCGTCGTATCCCAGCCTGAAACGGGTGGGTGCTACCTGTTCTATGGATCTGATGCCTTCCAGTTTAAGCAGCTCATCATGGGCAGGAGGCATATCCAGGGATATGACCAGTGTATTGGGCTCAATGTAATTGTCGAACATCTCAATGGTGCCGGAGAAAACCATCTGGCCTTCTTCTATCATTTTGATCTCCTTACAGGTGGCCTGCACTTCCGTGAGGATATGCGTGGAAAGCAATACGGAGCGGTCTTTCGCAATTTCCTTGATGAGGTTCCTTACTTCCACGATCTGGTTGGGATCGAGGCCGTTGGTAGGTTCATCGAGCACTACAAACCTTGGGTTATGCACAATAGCCTGCGCGATGCCTACACGTTGCTGGTAACCGCCGGAGAGGTTCCTTAGCAGCCGTTCCCTGAAATGGGCTACCCCACATCTTTCCAGCGCCTGCTGTACTGATTTTTTCACCTGCGTTTTCTCCACCATCCTGAGGTCGGCGCAATACGTCAGGTATTCTTCCACGGTGAAATCCTGGTACAGCGGAAGCTTTTGGGGCATAAAGCCGATATTCCTTTTGGCTGCCACAGGATCATCTTTCAAATTAACCCCGTTAACCAGCACATCGCCTTTTGTTTGTTTCAGCACTCCACAAATGATGTTCATGGTAGTGGATTTACCGGCTCCGTTGGATCCCAGCAGGCCAACAACTCCCTGGCTATGGATCTCAAAATTTATATCTCTGACCGCCCACTGTGAGTTATAGCGATGAGATAAGTTTTCAACTTTTACAATGGCGTTTTCCATTCATTACGGATTGTTTAATAAATAAAATAGCGGTGCAAGGTGTTGCTTACACGATGCTTTGTTATTAATAAAATGTTATGAAGATGACTGCTGATGTGATGTTTCCCGGGATTTGATCCCCGGGAAACGGTCACGGGTAAAGGATTAATAGGTGGCGTTGGCAATAGCGCGAACGTCTATACGATATTTTGTTTTATAATAGTTAACCAGGATATCAAACTTTTCTTTGATCAGCGGGTAAGTGAGATAAGGCGCTATCTGTGCATCTGTCCTTTGCGTGATGTTCAGGATAAAGGAGTTGATATCATTTGATTTGGCAGTGGCCCAGGAATAGGTACCGTTATGCCATTCAAAAGGTGCGCCGGACACTGCGTTATAGGAAGATGGCAGAAAGCCTTTCTCCCGGTAAGCCGCTACGTTGGCAGGGTTGGCTGCATTGATCGGAGTTGCGGGAGCGGCGTTGGTGTAATTGCTGATGGTGTAGAACTCTGCAGGGATATCAAGGATATTATTACTGATATAATAATTCCAGATAGCAGCTGTGAGAGTATTCTTTTTCTCCACCTTTTGTGCGGGTGTCATAGTACGCAGGGATGCGTTCATGCCGGCGAACGTAATGGATTTTCCCACTATTTTGAAATCGAAGTAAAGATATTCCCTGCCCGGGGGATAACCGGTCCTGTATTGTTTGATGGTATCGGCCATCAGTACACGGTAGGGTATTCCCTGTTCTTTCTTAAAGTCTTCCGGCAGGAATTTTAACCAGATGTCGTCCAGGAAATTGAGCATATCACCTGTATAAGCGGGATCGCCCAATACGGCTGTATCAATCCTTGAGGCGCTGCCCCCGGCGGATTGCATCCATTCAAAATCCTTTTGTGTAAACACATAAAGGAAATATGATCCATAATTGTCGTAGAGTTGCTGGATTTTATCATTCGCCTCTTTAGGTGCATTTCCCTGCGGCAAAACATAGTCTGGCGCTATTGGCGTAAGAGGACCTATTTTATGATCCTTCGCGCAGGAGAATAATAATATACTGGAGATGCAGCCAATAAGAAATATATGCTTCATGTGATAATGGTATTGCTTGTTTAACATTTACTGCCCGATCCTGTCCGGCATAGTAGCGGATGGATTTTGTTTCAGCGCGGGATTTCTCTCGAGCAAACTGGTAGGAAAAGGCAGTGTATACATCGGATCTTTTTCTTTCAGCGTGTAGTGGAGAATTGCTTCACCCAGTTCATGCTGATACCGGTGTGTGATGGCAGGCATGCCGTAGCGCCGGAGATCAAACCAACGGAATCCTTCCAGGAAAAATTCTTTGCGGCGTTCCAGGCGTACTGCTGCAAGCAGTGCGTCTTTGTTGCCAATACTTTCATCTGTATAACCAATGATACGGGTGCGCCGCAGGTCGTTCAGGTCTTTCATGGCAGCCGGCAGTTTGCCCAGTTGCACATTAGCCTCCACCCTGTTCAGCAGTGCTTCTCCGGTACGAAGGCATTGAACCAGCTCTCCGTTCACGTTTGTATATTTATTGATGAGGGGAGTGCCATTTGAATTGGAGATACCGTATTTGAAGCGTACATCATTATCCTGGTCAAAAATTGACCGGAATTCGGCAGACGGAATATAGCTGTTTTGATCGCCTGCCTGTGATCTGCCGCCAAACATCCATTCAACTTCAGGGTTGGTGTAGGTGAGCCAGTTGCCGGAGGTGATCCCGGTCATGTTCATCAGTACACCTGCCTGTTCAAATACTTTATTGGCTTCTGTTACACATTCCTCCCACTTTTCCATATAGAGGTATACCCTTGATAAAAGGATATGAATGGCCGGCTGATTGATGTGGAAATCCCTGCGTGCAATAGGCAGTGGATCCATCAGGGTGGATGCCTCTTTCAGGTCGTTTACAATTTGCTCATATACTTTAGCAACGGTGGCCTGCGGCATATATTCCGCAGAAATATCCGAGGTCAGTTTTAAAGGTACAGCAAGAGATTGCGGATTACTGTTGTAAGGCTCGCCATAAAGATTAACCAGCCGGAAGTAATAGAAGGCGCGAACGGCAAGTGCTTCCGCTCTTACCCTGTCTTTTTCCTGCCGGCTGCCAATAGCAGCATTGATATTATCCAGTACGGCATTGCACCCTTTTATCAGCTCATAAAAAGTATAGTAGGCGGTGTTGGCGGGATCTGTGCTGATAAGATCTCCCAGGCCGTTCCTGTCAGCCAGTGTTGGTTGCCAGGTATAGTAGAGGTAGTCCGTTTTAGCCCCGGGAGTTCCTACAATGGAATATGGAGTGCCAATTCCCCATTCAATATTAAAATCCACATCGTCATCCATGAAAGAAACGAAATCGGTAGGGTCTTCGTTTCCTATGTAACCTGATCCCATCAGTAACTCCCTGAAATCGGCGGCTGTTTTCGGAATTATTTCACTTTGAGACTGTTCTTCAAGGAATTTTGAACAGCTGCTGAATACCAACAGCGTAAATACAGAGAGAACAGAGAATAATTTATATTTCATGCGCTTCAATATTAGAAAGTCATATTAAAAGATAATGACGCCGTTCTGCGTGCAGGCCATCCGTTTGTTTCAGGATCGTAACCTCTCCATGCATCATCAAAAGTCAGCAGGAACGGGTTGGTCATGCTGAGCGATGTGCTCAGGCGTTTGATATGTACCTTTTTCAACAATGCCTGTGTAAATTCATAGTTCACTGCAATCTGCCGGCAGCGGATAAAATCTGCATCTGCCACCATGTAATCTGATTGATTATACAGCTGGTATGGTGTTGCTATGAACAGATTTGGTGTAGGCATGGTCAGCTCTATCCTGCGTGGATTTCCAGGGGGAACAGCCGGAACATTGGTATGTAATTCATCACCTGGCTGTTTCCAGCGGTCGTTCAGGATCCTTGGAGCGTTTTGCTCGGGAGTGGGCGCTCCGGAAGGGTTATAGAAAACCGGCAGGCGTTTCTGATTGCCGAAAGCCATGGCAAACTGTGCACTCACTGAAATGTTCTTATACCTTAACATGGTATTGAACCCACCGGAAAAATCAGGTTCCAGTTTACCGGTTTTTACCAGGTAATCGAGGGGATTCTCCGTAGGTTTAATATCCAGGTTTTTGAAAGTGGGTACACCGTTAAAATGGTTTAAGCCTGCGTAAGCATAGGAGTAAAAGGTGGAATAAGCCTGTCCGTTCACAATAGCCGTTCCGTTCAGATAGTCATCCAGGGTGTTGATCCTTTCATTTTGCTTCAGCTTATTCCTGGCAAGACCTGTATTTACAGAAAACTGCCACATGAAATCTTTGGTACGCACCGGTGTAACGCTTACAATAAGATCGTACCCGGTGTTTTCCATCAGGGAGCCAAATACAGTAGCGGCATTCATTCCGTTTTCCACCGGTACCTGCCGGGAAGCGAGGATATTACTGCTTTTCTTATACCAGTTGGCGGTAGCGCTCACACGGCCGTTGAACAGGGCTATATCCAGCCCGAGGTTCCATGTTTTTGTTTTTTCCCATCCCAGTTCGGGGTAAGGCAAAGATTTTATATTCAGGATATACTGTTTGAATATATTGCTAAGTCCACCGTCGGTAGCGATCAGGTAGGGCGATACTTCTTCCACTGCCATTCCCTGGTAACCATAGCTGGCAGATACATCAAAGGCGTTCAGCCATTTTGCGGCGGTCATGAATTTTTCATTCGCAACACGCCATTTTCCACCCACCGACCAGGTTGGCTGGAATCGCTTGTTTTTATCTTGTCCGAATCGGTTGGAGGCATCCAGTCTCGCGTTGAAATTGAATACAAAGCGTTGATCAAAACCATACACTGCAGAAAAGTATTCACTCAGATAATTACTTTTCTGATTAACGATCCCCGAATTGGTACGCATGAGATCATACAGGTTATCTTTGGCTACAGAGTTCATTGCCGGCATGGTGGGAACAGGTGCATAGCTTTCACCGCGGTAACGGAGATAACCATAACGGGTATCGGTGTTACCCTGGGTCAGAGCGGATCTTGCTTCAATACCTCCCTGGAGCGTCACATTGTGAACTTTTCCCAATAACCGGCTGTACACCAGGCTGTTTCGCCAGGTATACCCGTTGTTATTGGCATTCTGCAATTGCACCAGTCCTCCGAAAGGCAGGCGGCTGGCGAGCTCCTGTGGGGAGTTCGACAATACGCTGCCAAACTCATATCCTCTTGTTTGGGTGATATAGTAAGATAATTCTGTGGCGTACGATTTAACACCGGAATTTGTAAGTGTATAAGATAACAAGCCCTGGTACTGCAGATCCTTTGTTATCTGGAGGTTTACATCGGCGGTGGTAGACAGGTTAGTGGTTACATTTTTGTTGCCTGTGTTATTAAGTTCATTCTGAATGTTATAGAGGTAACTGGTATTACCGGGATAAACGGTGCTTGGTTCTCCTCTTTTTTCGTGGTAGAAGAGCGAACCATCATCATTGTACATAGGAATGGTCCTGGCAGTGTTATAAGCATAAGAGAACGGATCCACTTCATAGGCAAAACCATCTGTTTCGCGCCTGCTTCCATTCAGCATCAGGTTTACGGTGAGCCGTTTTCCCAAACGAAGCGTCGTATTGGAAGATGCCGCAAAAGAGGTAAGGTCATTGCCTTTGGCTTCACCATTCTGCTGCTGCATGCTGAATGAAGTTCTGTTCGAGATCTTTTCATTACCGCCGGAAAGGCTCAGGCTATGATTCTGACTGAACGGATTACGGAACAGCAGGCCAAACCAATCCGTATTGCGGGTTTCCAGTTTCCTGTACATTTCTGTATAAGTGGCGTAATCAATCTCTTTCCGCTGTAACTGCTGGATCAATTTAGCATAACCGATTGGCAGCACATCGGAGGTATAGCTGTCGCGTGCTTCGTATACTTCTTTTGAAAATTGCATCAGCTCCTGAGAATTCATCAGGTCGAAGTCGCCATAGGAAGGCCTTTGGCCAACGGTGAAGGAGGAGTTATAAGAAACTGATAACTGGCCGGGCTTAGGCTTTTTTGTAGTGAGTACAATTACCCCGTTGGCAGCCTGTGAGCCATAGATGGCGGTTGCCGAGGCGTCTTTTAATACCGTGATGGTTTCAATATCATTTGGATTCAGCCAGGAAATAGCATTGGAAGCGATCAGGCGCAGCTCTGTCATATCTCCTGCCAGTGATCCGCTGCCATTGGGCATTGGTAAAGGATCCCGCTGGATCACACCATCTACCACCCAAACCGGTTCCTGGTTGCCAAGAATAGTAGAAGTGCCGCGGATGCGGATCTTAGGGCTGGAACCCACCTGGCCCGATTGCACCATTACCGACATGCCCGGCACCACACCCTGCAGCATCTGGTCGATGCTGGTTTCACCGGCGATCTTTATATCATCTGCTTTCACAGAATAAACAGCACCCACGTAGTTGCCTTTGTTCACGTTCATATAACCGGTGATCACCACATCTCCTATCTCCATATCCTTCCTGTGCAGCGTGATATTCATCACCAGGTTATTGCCATCCGTTACCAGTAACGACTTCGACTGGTCTTTATCCACCGTATAGGCGGTGTAGCCGTTCGTTCCTTTACGCACGCCGATTTCCAGCGTTTCATACCCCAGCATAGTGATGAGGAGCACGGTGTTTTCAGGGAGATGGGTAAAGTAAAAAGCCCCATCAGAAGAAGTGACCGTTCCGGTAACCGTGTTCTTTATCCGGACAGAAACGCCCGGGAGCAGTTCACCGGTAGTGGACCGGATCACCCCGCTGATGGTGGTTGGAGGCGCCGGAATAGTCAGGACATTGGCGGAAGGAGGCGCCTTGCGCGACAAAACAATTGTTTTGTCTTTGATCAGGTAAGTAACAGGAAGATCCTTCAATACCATATCCAGCAAGTCTTTCAGCGGCATATCGCGTACTGAAAGCGATACGCTCTGTGCGTCGCTGATAGTGTTGGTATTGCTGAAAATCACATAGCCTGTTTGTTGTTTAATGGCAGTAAATACTTTTTTGATAGGTATAGTTTTACCCGATAGCGTAACGGTTTGTGCATGTCCCGAGGCATTTGCCTGGAAAATGGCGGCTGCTAATAAAATGACAGTTAGTCTCATTACCAGAAAGATTTTGGTTAGGCCCATCTGTTTTCCCGGGCGATCGGGCGGCCAATAGCATTTTTTTTGCATAAATTGCAAGGGATTTGGTTGTTAATAAATGTGAATTGCAATAAACCGTTTAGAAACCAACTGAGTCAAATACACCGTCACGGCCGCAATCCGTGACGGTTTTTTCTTAGTGGTTAGTTTGATTCAAATAAAATAGTCTGGCCGGGCCATAAAGGCCCCTGCTGTGTTTCTCCGGTGCAGCGTATCTGGTACTTATTTATTCAGCACAATCAGTTTGCGCCCTTCTACTCTAAAGTCTACTTCTGTCCTTCTTAATATTTCCAGCAGGTCCGAAAGGGAAATCTGCCTGCTCATTTCTCCTATAAATTGTATATCCGGTATACCATTTTCATATACTACATCTATATTATACCATCGTTCCAGCTGTCGCATTACTTCTTCAATACCGGCGCCTTCAAAATTGAACAGGCCGTTTTTCCAGGCCATGGTTTTTTCCATGTCAGGATGATTGATAATTTCAATGTTCCCTACCGGTTTATTTATACCGGAGGCTGTGCTGATCTGTGCCTGCTGACCAGGTTTAAGGACAATGCTGGCGGGATGAATAGCTACTTTTATGCTTCCGTTAAGCAATGTTGTATTGATCGTTTTTTCATTCTCGTAGGCATTTACGTTAAACAACGTGCCCAGTACTTCTATGGATGCCTTATTATTTACATTCACCAGGAAAGGTTTGCCGGCATCTCTGGCTACTTCAAAACAAGCTTCCCCGTATACCTCCACTTTCCGTTCATTGCCGGTAAAAGCGGTAGGGTAACGGATAGAGCTGGCTGCATTTAACCAAACTTTTGTTCCATCGGGCAGTGTTACTTCGAACTGCCGCCCTTTAGGCGTAGTCATTTTGTTGTATTGAATACCATCAGCGGCTTTACCTGTAGGATCATACTGTAGTTTCCCTTCAGATAATACCACGGAGGTACCGCCCTGGTGCGCCACCACGCCGCTGGCCATACTGTCCAGCACCACCTGGCGCCCGTCGGCCAGTGTAAGTATAGCGCCCTGTGTGCCCGGAGTGATCTCCACTGCCTTTGTTGCTATTGGCGCCGGCGTATCTTTTTTATTCACCAGGAGGTAAGCGCTTCCTGCAAGTAACAATGCCACAGCGGCAGCCCAGCCCCATCTGCGTATAAAATGGACGCGGTGAACCGGTGTCATTACCGGTCCAAATGCAGGGACCTGTTCACTGATCCTCCTGGAAATCCTGTTGGTATCATATGCATAGAACTGTTGAAGACTAGCCACCAGCTGTTGCGGATCGTTGAGCTCCGCAAAAAGACGGCGGTTATCTTCGGAGGCATTGATCCATTCCGTTAATGCGCTTTCTTCCTCCGCATTCAAACTATTTTCCAGGTATTTGCCAATCAGGCCGGCTATATAATGATTGTTCTCTGTCATGTTGATACTACTAAAACAACTAACGCTGCTTTTTATACCGCCCTTTTTAAAAAAAAAGTTACCGTTGCAGCATCAGCAACGCGGAAACCAGCACTGGCAGGGATATGAGCTCGTTTTTTAAAAGCGCGGTCCGTAATAATCCTACTCCTTTTGCCTTTTGGTTCAGTACAGTTTGATAGGCCATATTAAGTTCAGCGGCTATTTCCTGTGCGCGTTTTCCTTCAATAACAGAAAGACGGACCACCTGCCGGCATTGCGGCGGCAGCTTTTCTATTTCAAGAAAAATAGCCTGCATGACCTCTGTTTTAATATAGGCTTTTTCCACATCTATGGAAAAGCGGTCGGCATCCCTTTCTATCAGCTGGTGAATATCGCCATGCCTTTTTTGCGCTTTAATATGGTTAAGCGCAGCATTCCTGGCGGCAGTGAACAGGAAACCCTTCAGCTGGGCCAGGGTAGGGAAGTCTTCTTTTTTTTGGAATGCCTGGATGAAACATTCCGAAACAATATCTTCAGCAGCCATAGTGTCGGAGGTCAGCTGTTCTGTGAAAAAGCATAGGGCACGCTGATATAACGCATAAACCTGGTGCAGTGCTTTGTGCTCGCCCTGCTGAAAAGAAGAGATCAGCGCAGTTTCCTCGTATGCTTGGTTGCTTGACAATGCCTTATATAATGTTCATGTTTGGAGGCACAAACTAGAGTAAAAAATCTCAAGGACAAAGCACTGTTATTAAAATGCTGGGAATTAATTAGTTATAGATGCCGGTAAAAAATGAAGCACCCTGCATGGGTGTAGCCTGATCCTTCCCGGAAAAGGAGGCGGTTGCTCGAGCTGCTGTTTTAATCATCCCTTTTGTTGCACATTTTTCCCATAGCAACCGGGAGCTTTGGGTAAGGGGGTTCCGGGCAGAACCGGCAGGTTTCTCTGTGTATAAAACCTGGCAGATTCCCCGGTTTAACCGGGGCCGGGTGGCCGGGTTTTTGTGCCGCTTAGTATGAGTTGCAACCATTTCCTCATCCTTAAAAACCAATTTTATGGCTATCGTAAAAGTAATTGAAGTCATTTCTTCTTCCGAAAAAAGCATTGAAGATGCTATCACTAATGCAGTAACAGAAGTGTCAAAAACGATCCATAATATAGATTCTGTTTTTGTGAAAGATATTAAAGTACATGTAAAAGATGGGAAGATATCCACTTACGGATTAATCTGTAAGGTTTCTTTCCGTATAGATGAAGAGGAACGGAACCAGAAAACGGCATAGCCGTAGCGCAGGTTCCGGCCTGTTTCAAAAAAGGAGGGTATCATGAAAAATTTATTTTTCTGCTGTTGTACGCTCACGGTATTATCGGGACTGTGGAGTTGTAATAACAGGTCCCGACAGCGAAAAGAAAGCTAAAGCCGCTAATGAAGAAAAGATCGACAGCCAGATCATGAGCAACCGGTTGGCCGATACGGCTGTAACCATTCCTGCCAAAACAGATGCAGACTTCCTGGTGGAAGCAGCCAGTGGAGGCATGACGGAAGTGCAGTTAGGTCAGCTTGCACAAAGCAATTCTGTAAACCGGGAGATAAAAGCATTTGGAGAGATGATGATAAGGGATCACAGGAAAAGCAGGGATAAATTGAAGACCCTGGCCCAATCAAAAAATATTGTGCTTCCTGATGATATCTCCAATCATCAGCAAAGAATAAAAGAACGGCTGGAAAAAAGAAAAAGAGAGGAGTTCGACAGGGCCTATATCAGTCTGATGATTGATGATCATAAAAAAGATATCCGGGAATTTCAAAAGGCAGCAAAAAATGCGGCAGACCCGGAGATAAGAGCTTTTGCCATGGATCAGTTGCCCGTATTGAATTTGCATCTCGACTCGGCCCGGAACCTGCAAAAGAAGATGGGCATTGCTGTTGGCCCGCCGCCTTATGAGTAAGGAGGCAGCAGTGGATTTTATCTGACTCAGGATTATGATGATTTCGCTGATTTGTTTGATTTTATAATTGTAAGGGAGATATAAGCGATTGGCTTACATCTCCCTTAATTATTTCCGCTAAAAAAAACATCAGCGAAATCATTATAATCATCATAATCCTGAGTCAGACGAATCGCTCACCATCTCCCTTAATAATTTCCGCTAAAAAAAACATCAGCGAAATCATTATAATCACCATAATCCTGAGTCAGACGAATCGCTCACCATCTCCCTTAATAATTTCCGCTAAAAAAAACATCAGCGAAATCATCATAATCATCATAATCCTGAGTCAGACAAAATCCGCGTAAATTTTTTTTGGACAATTCAACATCGGAAATTATATTTGTAGAATAGTATAGTATAGTACAGATATAAATAACACAAATCAACTAAAAGCACGTTATGAATGACGGGTCGCCACACCGTTCGCCATTCGTATTCCATTTACGTTTTAAATTAAAGAAAATGATTGCCAGACACTTGCTGAAATGCTTTATTGCATTTCTTGCTGCCTTTTGTTTGTGTATACCAGGGTATGCCCAGCAAAAAATATTCAAGGGTAAAGTCATCAGTTCCACCGACAAATCACCGCTACCATTCATCTCCATAGTTGTAAAAGGCACAACCACCGGCGCAAAAACAGATGCTAACGGGCAGTTTGTGCTTAATGCGCCCCCGGGCAACAATACAGTGATCGTTTCAGGCATAGGCTTCCGGCAACAGGAACTGGTGCTCACAGAAGATTTCACCACCATTGCGCTGGAAACATCTGTTGAAACACTGGGCGATGTAGTAGTGGTAGGTTATGGCACCGCGAAAAAAGCAACATTAACAGGTTCTGTAGCAGCTGTGAAAAGCGCGGAGATAGTGAGAAGCCCGCAGCCGAATATTTCCAACTCACTCGTGGGCCGTATGCCAGGCCTCATTGCACCCAACACCAGCGGAGAGCCAGGCTACGATGATGCCCGCCTGCTGATCCGCGGTGTGGCCACCACCGGTAACTCAGCCCCCCTCATCGTAATTGATGGAGTACCCAATGCACTGGGTGGCTTCTCCCGCTTAAACCCCAGCGATATTGAAAGCATCAGTATCCTGAAAGACGCGTCTGCAGCTATTTATGGCTCACAGGCGGCCAACGGTGTTATCCTCGTCACCACCAAAAAAGGAGAAGCCGGTAAAACAAATTTCAGTTTTAATCTTAACCAGGGCTTCATTAAGCCTACCCGGTTACCGGAATTTGTGGATGCCGCTACCTATGCCACTATCGTCAATGAAATAGGCTATTATAATAACCCTTCACAGGGCACGCACCAGCGCTATTCAGAAGAAGAAATAGAATTGTTCAGGAACGGGAAAGACCCGGTGTCTTACCCGAATACAAACTGGGAAAAGGAACTGATGAAACCAGTGGCGCCTCAAACTACTGCCAACCTTTCCTTCTCCGGCGGCAGCAACAAACTGTCGTATTACATCTCCGGCGGTTACCTGAACCAGGAAGGATTGTATCGTAACAGCCCTCTCAATTACAAACAATATAACATCCGCGCTAACTTCGATATCAACTTCTCTTCTAAATTCAAGGCAACGGTACAAATGTCCGGTCGCCAGGAAGAAAAGACTGCCCTGGCCGGTTTTGGTGCATCCAATGTATTTGAGTTCCTTTACCGTACCTACCCAACACTTCCTGCTTACTATCCCAATGGGCTCATGGGTGCGGGCGTGGAAATGGGAAAGAACCCGCTGGCAATGGCACAGTTGTCGGGTGCGGATAAAAGACCCATTACCACTGGTAGCATCATCGGAAAAGCAAGTTATGAACTGGCAAAAGGATTATCTGCAGATGGAATGGTGTCTATCGACAAACGTTTTGAATTTGATAAACAGCTGGCCCACAACTGGATCGTGTACCAGTATGATAAAGGCGCACAAACCTATGACCCGGTGAAAGGCGGGCCCAATAACCCTTCCCTGTCGGAAAGCCAGATCAACTATACATTGATGAACTCTTTCCTGCGTTTGAGCTATGATAAACACTTTGGTAAACACCAGCTCAGCGCATTTGCCGCGGTACAACAATCCAAAACAACATATGAAACTTTTGGAGCGGCGCGGCAGAACTATATTACTACCTTACTACCGGAACTAAGCCAGGGTGGCGCCTTGCCAACTGATGCCAGCAACTATGGCAGCAGCTATATCATTACCCGCAGAAGTTACTTTGGCCGTATTAGTTACAACTATGCAGAAAAGTACCTGCTGGATGTACAACTCCGTGAAGATGGGTCATCTATTTTTGCGCCGGGAAAGCAATACGGCTTTTTCCCCAGTGCCATGGCTGCATGGCGCATTTCGGAAGAATCCTGGTTTAACAGGAATTCCATCAACAGCTTAAAGATCCGTGCTTCCTATGGCCTGCTGGGAAATGAAAATATTAAGCCGGATGATGCCCCGGGCTATCAATATCTGCAGAACCTCAACCTGCAAACAAATGTGCTGAGCACATTAACCAGCTCCGGCCAGCCTTATGGCGCCAATATTCCCACCATTGTATACGCCAAGCTTGCTAATCCCAACATCACCTGGGAAACCGCCAGGAAAGCCAATATCGGTGTAGACGCATCTTTATTCAATCATTTTAATGTGACCTTAGATGTGTTCAGCGAAACGAGGAACAACATCCTGGCGCCACGGAACCTGAGCATCCCCGGTGTAAGCGGTATCAGCAGCAGCCAGATCCCCGACGAAAATATAGGTAAGGTAACCAACAAAGGCGTGGAAGCCTCTGTGATGTATGAAACCCGCTTCAATGAAGTGAAATTCAATATCGGCGGTAACTTCAGCTTTATCAAAAATAAAGTCATCTTCCTGGACGAAGCACCGGGAACACTCTCCTACCAGAAAGTAGAAGGCCATCCCATTAATGCCGGCCTGTACTACCGCAGCATCGGTATCTTCAAAGACCAGGCACAGATAGACGCTACGCCTCATGCGCCAGGCACAATGCCCGGTGACCTGATCCTGGAAGACTATGATGGAGATAAACAGATCACAGCTGCCGACCGTGTACGGATAGACCAGAACAATATCCCGCAAATCGTATATGGGATCACGTTAGGCGCTTCCTGGAAGAGCTTTGACATCAATGTTTTATTCCAGGGACAGGGAGAATCCGCTCAATATCTCCTCTGGGAATCCGGTGAATTTGGCTCTTTCCTCAAGGAATGGGCAGATAACCGCTGGTCGCCGGAAAACACCAGCGCTTCCTGGCCACGGCCGGTATCAAGGCCCAACTCCAGCAATCTTGGCGCTTACCCAAGCACTTTCTGGAACTGGAATACTTCTTTCATTCGTCTGAAGAACCTGGAAATAGGCTACAACCTGCCCGCAGCACTGGTATCCAAAGCATCTATCAAATCAGCCCGCTTTTATGTGAATGGCTTTAACCTGCTCACCTTTACAAGAGTGAAACAGATAGACCCGGAAGGCACAGACGGCAGTGGGTATTTTTACCCGCAGCAAAAAGTGTTTAACGTAGGCGTGAACGTGAATTTTTAAGAGGGAGAAATAAATCATTTACTATTTCAATTGCAAAGAAATGAAGACTAAAAATATTTCACTGATCCTGGTAGCTGCTGCACTGGCTGCATTGGGAGCATGTAAAAAGGATTTCCTGGATACCACGCCTACCAGCATCATCACTGATGCAGCCGTATGGGGCGATTCCTCGCTGGCGGAAGCATACATTACAGGCCGGTATATTGGCGTGGGCGGCAGCAATGATGGAGGAAAACCCGGCTTTGGCCGCGGCTTTGAAGACGCCTGGATGAGCTCTGTAACAGATGAATCGGTGGTAGTATGGGATAACAATACCTGGTTTGTACAACAAGGCGCCCTCACACCCGACAGAACCGGCTGGATGAGCGATACCTGGGTAAGAAGCTATCGCAGCATCCGCGAAATAAATTACGCACTGGCCAACATCGATAAGGTACCGATGAGCGATTATGGTAAAGAAAGATTGAAGGGCGAGCTCCATTTTATCCGTGCATACCGATACCAGGACCTGATCCGCAATTTCGGTGATGTGCCCCTGGTAGGCGATCGTGTGTACAACCTGGACGATACCAATTTCGATTCGCTCTTTATCCGCAAACCGGTGCAGGAATGTATTCAGTATGCAGTGAGTGAACTGAATACCGCGGCTACCATGATGCAGGATAAGAGCTATCCCATTGGCCGCGGTTCCTATGCCGCCGCACTGGCATTGAAAGCACGCCTGCTGTTATATGCTGCCAGCCCCTTGTATACCAATAACGTGAACGATAAAACGAAATGGGCGGCTGCCGCCTCCGCTGCCCAGGCAGTGATGGCGCTGAATAAGTTTACATTGTACAATAATTATAAAACCTTATTCACCATCAGCGGTACCAGTGAGGATATTTTTGAAAGAGTATATTCCCCTACCAATGAGCACACCAACCTTGAACTGGTAAACGGGCCTAATGGCTATGGCGGATGGGGCGGTAATACTCCCATGCAAAACCTGGTAGACGATTATGAAATGGCGGATGGCTCCCGGTTCGACTGGAACAATCCTGTTCAAAAAGCAAATCCTTACCAGAATAGGGATCCGCGCTTTTATGCCAGCATACTTTATAACGGCGCTCCTTACAGGAACCGTAATGTGGAAACATTCCGCCCCGGTGGTAAAGACAGTAAAGATGGTAATGGCAACTGGAATACCAGTCCTACCGGCTATTACGTAAGAAAATACATCAACGAGGGCAACCCGGTGGAAAACCCGAACCAAACCGCTTACCAGCCCTGGAAATATCTGAGGTATGCAGAAGTGCTGTTGAACTATGCCGAAGCGCAGAACGAAGCAGCAGGGCCCGATGCCACTGTATATAAAGCAATAAACGATATCCGCGCAAGGGCCGGGATGCCTGAGCTGCCGAAAGGACTTTCAACTGATAGCATGCGTATCCGTATCCGCAATGAGCGCCGCATTGAGCTGGCCTTTGAAGAGCACCGTTACTTTGATGTGCGCAGGTGGAAAATTGCAGAAGTAACAGAAAACATTCCTGCATACGGCGTATTGCCCTCCAAACAACCGGATGGCAGTATCGTATATACAAAGATCATTGCGCTGGATAACCGCAAGTTTGATAAGGCAAAGAATTACTGGGTACCTATTCCCCAGTCAGAAATTAATTCATCCGGAAGAAAGCTCCGCCAGAACGACGGCTACTGAGCTTCTTTTTAAAAACAATACGGATAACGGTACACCGTTATCCGTATTGTTTATATATTACTGTAGCAATTAGCTTAAAAAGATTTTTTTCATGATACGATCCATTCATTTGAAACGGAGCTGCTGGTTACTGGCAATAACTTGTGGGCAGGCCGCTGCACAGGATGTAAAACCTGTTACTATACCCCTGGAATCAAAGAACAATGCCATGGTATTACAGGTAGATCCCAAAGGGCAGTTATCTACACTCTATTTCGGTACAAAACTATCCAATGCTGCAGAATACAGCCAGGTACCATCGGCCTATAAACAAACGGAAGATTACTCAGAAGTAGCCGGCGCGGCCTATACCGCCGCTGGTACAAAAAACCTGCTGGAACCCGCTATCGCAGTTACACATACAGATGGCAACAATGGATTGGATCTCCGTTATGTAAACCATAAAACAGTATCCCGCGGACCTGGCATAGAGGAGACCAGCATCCTGCTGAAAGATCCTGTATACCCCTTTGAAGTAACCCTGTACTATAAAATATACAAAGCGGAAGATGTGATAGAGCAATGGTCCGTGATCAGGCACCAGGAAAAAGGAAATGTTACCCTGCAGAAATTTGCCTCCGCTAATCTTTATCTCAAAGCCCCGAAGTACTGGCTCCGGCAATATCACGGGGATTGGGCCAAAGAAATGCAGCCGGAAGAAACCCCGCTCACACATGGCATTAAAACCCTCGATTCCAAACTGGGTACCCGCGCCAACCTGTTCCAGCCGCCGGTATTCATGGTATCGCTCGGGCAGCCGGCTACGGAAGACCAGGGCAGTGTGTTGTATGGCTTAATGGAATGGAGCGGCAATTTCCGCATCGACCTGGAACTTGACAACCTGGATAACTTACGTATCATAGCCGGGATCAATAATTACGCATCTCCCTATATATTAAAAACAAATACCGCTTTTGAAACGCCACCTTTCCTGTACACCTTCTCCGATAAAGGAAAAGGAGAGGCCAGCCGCAAACTGCAAAGCTGGGCCAGGAATTACAAAGTACGGGATGGCAAGGGCGGCAGGCTCACGTTATTAAACAACTGGGAAGCCACCTATTTTAACTTCAACGAAGATGTACTGAAAGGATTACTGAAAGATACCAGGGACCTGGGCGTGGACCTGTTTCTGCTGGATGACGGCTGGTTTGGAAATAAATTCCCGCGCAACAGCGATCACGAAGGGCTGGGCGACTGGCAGGAGAACCGTACAAAACTGCCTAACGGCATCGCGGCCCTTGATAGCATGGCGCAGGCCACCGGCGTAAAGTTCGGTATCTGGATAGAACCGGAAATGATAAGCCCGAAAAGCGAATTGAGCTCCCAACACCCTGATTGGGTACTACGACAACCAGGCAGGGAAGAACATTACTTCCGCCACCAGCTGGTGCTGGACCTTAGTAACCCGAAGGTGCAGGACTTCGTTTTCAGCGTGGTGGATTCCCTGTTTATAAAAGCACCCAAACTATCTTATATCAAATGGGATTGCAACGCGGTGATCTATAACGCATGGTCGGCTTACCAAAAGCAGCAGCAGTCGCAGTTATACGTAGAATATGTAAGAGGACTGTACAAAGTGCTGGCCCGTGTGCGCGCCAAATATCCCCATGTGCCCATGATGCTTTGCTCCGGTGGGGGCGGTCGGGTAGACTATAACGCGCTGCAGTATTTTACCGAATACTGGCCAAGCGATAACACTGATCCGCTGGAACGGATTTTTATCCAATGGGAAAATTCTTATTTTTATCCCGCTATTACCAGCGCCAACCATGTAACAGACTGGGGCAAGCAACCGATCAAGTTCAGGGTAGACGTAGCCATGATGGGCAAGCTGGGCTTTGATATTGTGGTAAAGGACTTAAAAGAGAAAGAGCTGGCTTTCTGCAAAGAGGCCATCAGTAATTATAATGCTTTGAAAGAGGTGATCTGGCATGGCGACCAATACCGCCTGGCAGACCCGCACGAGGGCAGCGTAGCGGCAGTAATGTATGTGAATGAAAAGAAATCTTCCGGCGTACTGTTCAACTACCTGGTTAATTACCGGTATGGAGAAGGCAGTAAATTCCCCATCCGTTTAAAAGGCCTGGACCCCGCAAAGAAATACCGCCTGGAAGAAATCAATGTATATCCCGGTGAGGCATCAGCCATACTGGGAAACAACACATTTACCGGCGAATTTTTAATGAATATCGGGTTTAATCCACAACTGAATGTTAAAAGAACCAGTGTGGTGATCCGGATCAGCGAAGTTTCCTAATCATCATCTATGAATAATTTCCAGTTAGAAGAACATCCACATCAGCGTCTGAATATCCTGACAGGCGAGTGGGTATTGGTATCGCCACACCGTACAAAAAGACCGTGGCAGGGTAAAGTAGAAAAAATAAATAAAGACCCGCTGCCGGAATATGATGCCGCATGCTATTTGTGCCCGGGCAACAGCAGGATGGGCGGGGATCTGAACCCGGCTTACACAGCACCTTATGCATTTACCAACGACTTTGGCGCACTGATGGCAGATACGCCTGCCGGCGCAGATATTATCGACAACTTACTGCACGCACGCGGTGTGAAAGGCACCTGCCGCGTGATCTGTTTCTCACCCCGGCATGACCTTACGCTGCCGTTGCTGGAGGTGGACGACATCCGGAAAGTGATAACGCTGTGGCAGGATGAATACCGCCAGCTGTCTGCCGACAAAGACATAAAATATATCCAGATCTTTGAGAACAAAGGGGATATCATGGGCTGCAGTAACCCCCATCCACACGGGCAGATCTGGGCAACGAGCGATTTGCCGGCAGAACTGATCAAAGAAACATCTCACCAGAAAAAATATTACGAAGCTACCGGCAAAAGCCTTTTGCAAAGCTATGTTGCCCTGGAGCAGGAAAAACAGGAGAGGATTGTTTGTGAAAATGAGCACTTCATAGCACTGGTGCCTTTCTGGGCAGTATGGCCATTTGAAACGATGATCATCAGCAAACGGCATGTAACCAACCTGCTGCAGTTTGATGAAGCGGAGAAAAATGCGCTGGCAGATATTTTAAAGAGACTGACCATTAAATATGATAATCTTTTTGAAACCTCTTTCCCTTACTCCGCCGGTATGCACCAGGCGCCCGTAAATTCCGGAGATCATCCCGAATGGCACTGGCATATGCATTTTTATCCGCCACTGCTGCGTTCTGCCACCGTGAAAAAATTCATGGTAGGATATGAGCTGCTGGCCAGTCCACAGCGCGATATTACGCCGGAATGGGCCGCGAAGAAGTTACAGTCGCTCCCCGAGATACATTATTCACAGGCAGTTGCAGGTATGGAAAAAACACAATAGCTTAGTAGGATAGTATAGTACAGTCAATTTTTCCTTACATGCAGGACGTATACGAACAGATACATGAACTGGATGGCATTCCAGGCCTCTCCAAACACGAACAGTTTGTTCAGGGAATTATTAATGCCATTAACTCGAAACTGTTATCGAGAGGCGATTCCCTGCCTTCTGTGAATAACCTGATCGGGGAACTTGGTTTTGCAAGGGAAACTATTGCCAAAGGCTATAAGGAACTGGTGGAAAGAGGCATTGTTGCCTCACAGAACAGGAAAGGGTTTTTTGTAAGCAGCGATGATACAGGGCAACAGCTGAAAGTAGCGCTGCTGCTGTTTGCATTCGATACCTTCCAGGAAACATTTTATAAAACCTTCCGGGCTAATATTGGTGGAAATATCCAGCTGGATGTATTCTTTCATCATAACAACATCGAGGTATTTGAAAGCATCGTAGCGTCTGTAAAAGGCCGTTACGGGATGTACGTGGTGGCGCCTATCCCGCATCCCAGAACAGCGGAGATACTGAAAGGCCTGCCAATGGATAAGTTCCTGATGATTGACCGGTACGAGCCGTTGCAAACAGACTGCTCTTACATTGTGCAGGAGTTCGGGGAATCTTCCTACCGGGCTTTTTCCACGCTGGCAGATACCATCCGGCAGTTCGATGAAATGATCTTTTACTACCGGCCATCTACCGATACGCCCATAGAAATACTGAAAGCGTTTAAACGTTTCATAAAGGATCATAGGATCAACGGGGTAATTAAAACGGAGTATGAGCCCGGCACCGTTGTCAAAGGGAAAGTATATTATACCATCAATAATACGGAACTGTGGGCCATCCTGAAAGATTGCGTGGAAAAGAAACTGACACTGGGCAAAGACGTAGGCATTCTATCCCATAATGATGATGTGGTGAAAGAAATTATCTGTAACGGCATCACTACTTATTCCACCGACTTTAAACTGATGGCGGAAAAGGCAGCCGCTTTCGTGCTGAACAGGGAAAAGATCCAGGAAACACTGCCTACTGTACTGATAAGAAGAAAATCTTTGTAACTGTAATTATTAATGCCTCTTTCTACTATTATAAGCTTTGCATTTTTTGTAGTGCTCATGACGGTATTGTCGTGGTACATTACAAGAAGGCACCAGTTGAAAACTGCGGCCGACGTATTTCTCGGCAGCCGCAGTTTAAACTGGCTGGTAATAGGCGGTGCGCTCATTATGACAAACATCAGCGCCAACCAGTTTATTGGTGAAAACGAATCTGTTTTTATCAACAACATGTCTATTATGTCATGGGGAGTTACTTCAGTATTTGCCATGCTGCTGGTGAGTGAATTCCTGATGCCCATTTATCTCCGCATCGGGGCCGTTACCACGCCCGATTTTCTGGAGGTTAGATACGACAGCGGTACCAAGAAGATTGTATCTGTTATTTTCCTGCTCAGTTACCTGGTGAACCTGATCCCGGCTGTGTTGTATGGCGGGGCAGTGGCATTCAACGGCATTTTTCACCTGAATGAGCTGCTGCATCTCAGCTACTGGTCCACTATCTGGATGCTGGCCTGCCTCATAGGCATCACCGGCTTTTTTTATAACGTGCTGGGCGGCTTAAAGGTGATCAGCATTTCAGATACGTTGCTGGGCGCCGGTATGATCATAGGCGGACTGCTGCTGCCTTATTTCGGGTTTAAATACCTGGGGCATGGCGATGCGGAAACAGGCCTGCTTACGGTATTGGGAAGTCATACAGATCACCTGAATGCTATCGGATCAGTGCACGATGCAGTACCTTTCAGCACTATTTTCACCGGTATGCTGCTGGTGAATATTTACTATTGGGGCATGGAGCAGTTCATTGTACAGCAGGCACTGGGCTCAGTGAACCTGGAGCAGAGCCAGAAAGGAA
Organism: Chitinophaga polysaccharea; assembly: GCF_902150045.1. Taxonomy (GTDB): domain Bacteria; phylum Bacteroidota; class Bacteroidia; order Chitinophagales; family Chitinophagaceae; genus Chitinophaga; species Chitinophaga polysaccharea_A. The sequence goes on along the minus strand of NZ_CABFVU010000001.1, from coordinate 694,855 downwards.
TTGCGCTGGCATGTTTGTGTAAACTGTTATCGCCGCTTATGCTCAATATTCCCGGCCTTATTGCGGTGCACCTGTACATTCATCCCCAGGCAACGGCGGAAATATTTCCAAGGATGGCCGCCGATGTGCTGCCGCCGGTATACACCGGTTTAATTGCCGCCATCGTTTTTGGCGCAGCACTCAGCACTTTTAATGCAGGGCTGAACAGCGTGGGCACCCTGTTCACCATGAACCTGTATAAGCCCTTTATGATAGCCCGTAAAGGCAGCGTGTCCGATAAGGAACTGATCAGCCGTACCCGCCTGTTCCAGGTATTGGTATTGATGTCCGGTATTATCATAGCGCCCTTTATCATGTTGTTCAAAGGCGGATTTTATAATTATATACAGATGCTGGCAGGATTTTTCAGCATCCCTATTTTTACCATCATGGTAGTAGGTATGGCTACCCGGTATGTGCCGCCGGTAGCGGCCAAAGCCGGACTGGTATTTTTTCTGGCCATGAATGTGTTACTGCAATGGGTGTTTGATACAGGCATCCATTACCTGCACCTGCTGGCCATCACATTTGTGGTAACAGCACTGCTGATGCTGATCATCGGCAAAATAAAACCAATGGCAGTACCTTACCAGCCAGCGGTGATCCCCGTAGTATCTGTAGAGCCGTGGAAGCACCGGCACTGGTACAGCGTTGCTTTACTGATACTAATGGTATTGTTATTTATCATCTTTTCACCACTAGGACTTGCAAAATGAATAATGCGCTGATCTGGTTCAGGAACCTTTTACCTGTTACAGGAATGCTTTGCCTGTTAACACCGCTGTACGCCCAACAGGCGGCTCATGTAAAAAATATTCCCTTTGGGAAAAACAACCATATTGCCTACGATCTACATAAAGGCACTTATACCGTGTGGACGGGGAAAAAAGCGGTGATCCGTAATGCGTTTGCTTTTTATGAAGATGCCGGTAAGCCGGATACCCTTCCTGTACTGCGCACTTTTGCCAGCTCCCGCATAAAAGATGGGACCCGTTATGTGATCACATCTGCCGGTAACGGCATAAAAAAACAACAGGTATTTTATGTTTATAACGGGAAAGAAGGCTTTTATACCTCGCTAACCCTGCAGGGCAAAGGAGCGCGCTCCCGCGCCATGAGCCCTTTAACAGGGGAAGCCGCGTTGTATACCAGCGGTGTAGTAGCCCCGTTCGATAATGACGCCTGGATCAAATACCGGGTGGCGGATCAGCAAGGCCCTGCATTTACCAGCTCTGAGGTAACCGCCTTGTACGATAGCACCACCAATGCAGGATTTATACTGGGATCGGTAGAGCATAACGATTGGAAAACCGGCGTAAAGGTGGAAAATACCCACGTTTCCGTGGTAGCCGGTTGGACAGACAGCCTTATCACCCGCGATAAAATACAACATGGGATCGTTACGCAGGGCGATACCCTGTGCAGCTCACCGAAGATCTTTGTACTGCCCACCGCCAACTGGCGTAAAGGCATGGAACAATATGGCAGCGCCAACCGCCTGGCAGAGCCACGTTATATTTTTGAATGGACGGGCGCCAAACCCCTGGGATGGAACAGCTGGGGCAGTATGCAAACAAAACTGAACCTTGCCAAAGCCAAACAGGTGGTCGACTTTTTCGCGGACTCCTGTAAAACATTCCGTGGTAAAGACGGCAGCATTTACATTGATCTCGACTCCTACTGGGACAACATGACCAAAGGCGGTATGACCGGCGATTTCAGCCAGCTCAAAGCATTTGTGGACTATTGCAAGCAGCGCGGATGCAAACCCGGTATTTACTGGGCCCCGTTTGTAGACTGGTCAAAATCCTCCCGCACCGTGGAAGGCAGCCATTACAATTATGAGGAAACATGGACAAAAGTAAACGGACAATACCACGATTTTGATGGCGCCCGTGCCATGGACCCCACGCATCCCGCTACCCGCGAACGCATCGCTTACCTTATCAACCGCTTTAAGGAAACCGGTTTTGAAATGATCAAAATAGATTTTATCGGGCATGCGGCAATAGAGGCAGATACTTATTATGATCCTTCCGTGCATACAGGCATGCAGGCTTTCCGCAAAGGAATGGAGTTCCTGGTAGACCAGATGGACGGAAAGATGCTGGTATATGCTGCAATTTCGCCCAGCCTGGCCACCGGCCGGTATGTGCATATGCGCCGCATTGCCTGCGATGCGTTTAAAAATATCGGCGAAACCGCCTATACCCTCAACGCTACAAGTTTGGGCTGGTGGCAAAATAAAGTATACGATTTTACGGATGCTGACCATGTAGTGTTTGCCGGTGCAACACCCGGTGAAAACAGGGCCCGCCTCACTTCGGCTATCGTTACGGGTACCGTTATTACCGGCGATGACTATTCGGAATACAGCAGTGCTTCCAGTGTGGCACAGCAACTGCTGCAAAACCGGGATGTACTGGAAGCAGCACAGCTACCCAATGGCTTTGTGCCGGCAGATCATCATAGCGGAGATACGCCTTCCAGCCTGTTTGTGCATAACAGTGGCCGTTATACCTATATTGCCGTGCTGAACTATAACAAAGAGGCAACTACCTTTGAAGCCGGCTGGGAGAAACTGGGACTGGCTAAGGGTGAATATCGCTGTAAAGAATTATTCTCCGGTAAAACATCCACAGAAAAGGGTGGGTTCCATTTCAAGGTAGCCGGGGCCGACGCCATAATTCTCCGCCTGGAGAAGAAATAAAGCATCATTGCCCCGAAAGACAGCCCTTTGTTTTCCATTTTTATCTAACTTTAATAAAAAAAATGGAAAACCAAGGGCTGCTTTTTATTCCGGATATAAGTGGCTTTACCCGTTTTGTGAATGAGATAGAGATTGAGCACAGCCGCCATATCATCCAGCAACTGCTGGAACTGCTGATCAATGCTAACGAATCGGGCCTGGAAGTGTCTGAAGTGGAAGGTGACGCTATCTTATTCTATAAATTTGGATCCCCGCCTGATCTTGCCCAGCTGTATAAGCAGGTGGAAAAAATGTTCCGCGAATTTCACCGTTACCTTGTTAATTACAATCACCGTAAAATTTGCCAGTGCAAAGCCTGTGTATCGGCTATAGACCTTACCCTGAAAGTAATTTCCCATTATGGCGAGTTCACTACTTACCAGGTGAAAAATTTCAGTAAGCTGATTGGGAAAGACGTGATCGTGGCGCATCAGCTGCTTAAAAACGATATTGAACAACATGAATACTGGCTGGTAACAGACAACCTGCTGCGCGATGAGCCTCCCGCAGGGCTGGCGCAATGGATGACCTGGGATGCTGCCACCAAACAAACAGAAACAGGTGATATCTCCTTTCACTACACCCATTTAAGCGAACTGCGGAATACACTGCCTCCTGATCCCGACCCGCAAATAGAACTTAATAACAAGGTGAAAATGATTTCCGTGTCGAAAGAGTTTGACACCGATATTAAAACACTTACCTATACCGTAGTGCATTTTGAATTCAGGCACCAATGGCAGATAGGAGTGAAGGGGATAGATGAAGTGGAACATTTCCTGCCTGGTGTTGGCAGCCGGCACCGGCATCTGCTGGATAATGGCAAAGAAGTGATGATGTATACCAGCAGTTTTTCTTATAATCCTGAACAGAATGTGATGTTCAGCGAAACAGATGAGAAGCGGCATAACGCTTACTACTATACGATTGAAAGACTAACAGATCGCAGAGCGCGGTTGACTATAGATTATTATCTTCCTGAAAACTTTGTACGGCAATGGCTTTTCCGGCTAAAAGAAAAAGAAAAGATGACAGCCCGGTTACGCGCTTCACTGGAAAGGCTTGAGCCAATTGTGATGAATATGGTACTGCCGCTTGATTTTTGATAAAGAAGCCATCCTGTTAATTACCAGGACGGCTTCATTCCTTTTTTTATTCATGAAATACCGGCATGGCAGGGAAATACCATCCGTTGTAAGTCAGCGTTTTTTTCAACGTAGCAGTGGTGGCATTATATAACAGCACCCTGTTGATATCCCCGGTGAAAGAGCCGTTCAGCGTAGTGATCACCAGTTCATTTTTATCCTTGTTATACGCAGCACCAGCTCCATAAAAGTACTGTCCGGAAGGCAGGGTAATAAAAGGAGCCGCCAGTGATGCCGTGTTGCCAATAATATAACGGTACAGTTGAGTACCACCGGCAAAGCCATTGTTACGCACAATGTAAACAGCATTTTCTGTAGTGGATGCAGTAATAGCCGCATGGCGCCATGCTCCCCATGGCGATGCAATGGTAAAAGGCAGTTTCACAGCAGTGCGTACCAGTGTAGCCGGATCTATACGGATCAGTGAATCTGAAGTGGCTGCATATACACCGCCATCCTTCCCTGCAGCAAATGCCAGGTTAGCTGTCCCGAATTTTTTCACTACGGCATAGGTGCTGCTGTTTAAAGCAACGATGCCATCTGTTTGGGACAATACAAAAATGTAGCTGCCGGCTTTTAACATATCACCTGTATAACCTGCAACGCCGCTTACTTTAGTGCCCACCGCCAGGGAAGGCAACGTTACCGGATATACGCCGTCGGCTGCGCTGAGCAGGCCTCGTGTGGCATCCACACCAATAAAGGCATGACCATCGTTGCCGGGAAGTGTAGTGATACGGCCGGTTTCCACCAGGCTGCCTGCATCCGTTACTACCAGCGGTCCGCCGGCTTTTACAACAATATACATTTTGCCATTGAAAATGGTGGCGTACTGCAGCGTATTGGAGGGGCCGCCCAATGCGCCTGCAGGGTTTTCTGCATGGTATATGTTGGGAACAAGACTATCGCCACTATAGGAATAGAAATGCAGATCGCCCGTACCATGACCAAACCATCCTTCATTGGCAATAAAGAACCCGTTGCCATATTTACCTGCAATCAGCGATGCGGTAACGCCGCCGGTACCGGCTTCATTGGTACGTTGGGATCCGAGGGGTTGTAATGCGTCATCTTTTTGACAGGAGGCAACAAACAGCATCATAGCTGCAGACAGAAAGGATAATAACTGTTTTTTCATATTTATTGTTTTGTTAAGAAATACAATACTCTTTTCCGGGGCAAAAACCCTGAAAAAAATGATCATAATACCGGTTATCCTTCCGGCGTTACGCCAAAGGCTAAACGAAAAACATAACAGCGCATAAATGCCTGGTAGGCCTACATTCATGGCATTTCACCCGAAAGCGTTGAATGATCAGTTGCAAAAGGCAGGTCTTCTGGCTTACCTGCTTTCCCGGGACCTTCCCATTTGCCGCCCTGGCAAACAGTGGTATGGAGTACATCCGGAAAAAACAATTTACCTGTTGGTAAATGCAGGCTTACAGCTACGGGGATAGCTCCGGTTTTACACCGGATTCCCTTTTAATCCGCCGCCGGGCGGAACCAAATGCGGAGCAAACCTAAGGTAATTAGGTATAAATGCCAAAATGAAGTGGAGGAGATTTTTCTATAGATGAGGTTGGGCATTTGTTGCCCCTTTGTTGCCCCAATGGCCCCTATATGGCCCCAATATCAGATTGGTTCAGCGTATGAAGTTCCTTTTCCGGTATTTCCAGATTTTTGTATGAATTTTTTTCCTATTAAATCTTGTAAATCTCTTGTTGCAGTTCTTTTTGACACACCGGCCAATTCCCGGTATTGTGTATTGCTTATGCTTCCATGTTCCCTAATGTATAAAATAGCTTTACGTTGTCTATCTTCAAGTTCTTCAAACGGCGTGAGCTTATTTGTATACTTCTCTTTTAAAAATGTAATACCAAATCCTCCCTGTTCTAATTCAATTAAAGGTTCTGGCAATCCTGATTCAACGCATGGATCAATAATTTTATTAGTACCCCTTCCCCACGATTCAATATACCCGGCCTTAAAAAATATATTCGCTATATTCTTATTCCTGGGATAAGAGGAATGATCCGCCCTTAATTTTTCTACCGTTAATTCTTCCGGTAGTGATCCTGGATTCCAAAGATGTAAGCGATCGTCATATACGCGGAGAAATGTGTAGGTGCTTGAATAATCCTTGTGAATAATGGCGTTGAATATTGCTTCCCTCAAAGCAGGTTCAGGATACTCCAAAGGCTCCATTCTTTCTAGGCCTTTGTAGGAAATTGGCAGGATCAATGTTCATCTTCTTTGCTGTTCGTGGAATTCTGTTCATCTCAACAGACTTGGAGATAAAACGTCGTATAGTGTTAGCGCTCAGGTCTTTTAATGAGGCTTCTTCTACCGGGATATCTTCCCATTTCTTTCCTGTTTTCTTCAAAAGAAGATGCTGCAGAGCAATTCCTTTTAACTCTTGTTTTGTACTGCCGCTATGATAATAATAAATCCCGTGATAGGCTACAGGAACAGAGCTAACCGGTACTACTACTTCTAAATAATGTTTGTTTCCACTTTTATGAAGATTTACATCTACCACCAATCCTAAATGATTAACCGATTTATTCGGTATTTCATCCATTAGTTTATTATATTCTTGTACACCTACAATAACGCCGTTATCATCGATGCCAATAAATAACCTGCCACCTTGAGCATTCACAAAGCAACATATCCATTTGAGATATTCATCTCTCCATGATTGTTTATATTCTTTATTTTGTGGTTCTGTCATATACATTCAAACAAAAGTGTTAAGCCCGGCAATAACGCGGAACACAATATTATCTGTAATGTTGACGGAGACTATCCAGGGGATTATAATAAATGTGGATTAACAAATCTGCATGCAACATCGATTAAATATATCTCTCTTTAAAAACAAAAGCGTGATACAACACAAGATTGTATCACGCTTCTATCATCGTATATCTTTACGCAACCTACCCCTTCATCTGCCACGATTTTGTTTTCGTGAACGCCCTTAAACCCTGGTGAGACAACGTAGCGCCAAAACCAGAGTGTTTCCTTCCTGCCCATGGTAAGCCCGCAGAAACACGGTCGCAGCAATTCCAATAGCCAGTACCCGTATTCACCTGCGACAGGATGGCCTGCGCCCTTTCACCGTTGGAGGAATATACGGAAGCAGTAAGACCATATTCCGTATCATTCATCATTTCAATCGCTTCTTTATCGCTCGCTACTTTCATAATGCCTATCACCGGGCCGAAGCTTTCTTCCTGCATAATTTTCATGGAGTTGTCCACATCGGTGAGAATGGTAGGTTCAAAGAAATTGCCCTCATGCTCAATGATATGGCCACCGAGTTTAAGGGTGGCTCCCTTTGCCCGTGCTTCCAGTACCTGCGTTTCCAGCACTTTTAATTGTTCTTTCCTGGTCACGGCGCCAAAGTATACGCCTTCATCGGTAGGCAATCCCAGCTTCCAGGATTTAACGGCTTTTACAAATTCTTCCACGTACTGGTCGTATATTTTTTCATGCACATAAATACGTTCTACTGCGCAGCAGCTTTGCCCGTTATTATAAAAAGCGCCATCGGCGGTAGCCGCCGCTACTGCTGCAATATCCTCAATGTCGTCTGCTACGTACAGCGGATCTTTCCCGCCCAGTTCCAGCTGGCAGGGCAGCATCCGGGTCGCTATTTTTTCGTAGATGTATTTGCCGGTCTTATAAGAGCCGGTGAAAAAGTATCCATCCACCCGCAGGCCAAGCAGGTTGTCTCCTACTGTTTTTCCACCAATGGCTATTTTAAAGGCATTGTGTTCCAGGCCAGCATAGTAAAAAAGCTTTTCGATTTCCATACCGGTGAGCACCGCATATTCGGAAGGCTTATAAAGTACGGTATTCCCTGCCAGCAGGGCCGGAATAAAAACATTGACACCTACCAGGTATGGATAGTTCCATGCGGAGATGTTACAGACAATGCCCAGCGGCTCGTAGGAAATTTTTTCTTTTAGTGTATCCGTATTCGTTACCCACTCGTCCGACAGGTATTTTTCTGCATTTTCCAGCATCCAGTTGATCCGGGTAATAGCGCCGTTGATTTCATTGCGCGATTGCTGCAATGGTTTTCCTGTTTCGGAAGTAAGTACGCCCGCCAGTTTCTCTATTCTTTTTTCCAGCTGATCCCTGAAGCGCGCAATCACTTTAATGCGCTCTGCCAGTGGCTTCGAGGACCAATGATCAAATGCCAGCCGGAGCAGGGCGGTTTTCTCAACAACCATTGATAAGGTGTCTTCACGGAGAACGGCAAGGGTTTGTGCGGTGGCAGGATTAAAGATTCTCATTTCGTATGGTTTCTTACTGCTTGAAGAAATGTTGTTTTGATCTGTTGGGAGAGCGGGTTGCTTTCTTTCTCCGGCATTCTTTCCGGATGCCATTGCACGCAAAGCATAAAGCCTTTCCCGGTTTTGTCTTTGAATTCAATACCTTCAATAATCTCATCGCTGGTATCGGAAGTAGCGCTCACCATAATATTTTTCCCCAGGCTGGCCGGATGAATGCCCTGGTGATGCGCACTGTTCACCTGCCCTTTTTCCAGGCCGGTAGCCTTGTACAGCAAAGTGTCTTTACGGATGTTTACGCTATGAATTTTATCGCTGCTATCTTTCTTATGGATCCTGTTAGCGGCTTCCCCGATATCTTCATATACTTTTCCGCCTTCCAGTATGTTGATGTACTGCAATCCGCGGCAGATGCCAAGTACAGGCAACTGATGCTGCTGCGAATATTCGTAAAGGCGTTTTTCAAAATTATCCCTTTCAGGTAAAAATTCTGCTGGCCGATGTGGATAATTATCGGCTCCTCCGTACAGCGAAGGGATCACATCCACACCGCCGGTGAGCACCAACCCATCGCAGGTATAGATATCTTCCGCATTGTTGCGCAGGAAAGACAGGATCACCACTTCCAGGTCATCGCCCAGGTCTTCAGGCGTGAACCACTTTTCGTAGTTGGCAAAGCTGGCTTCCGTATAGCTGAGCCCTATCTTTTTCTTCATGTCTATAGCGCGTTTAGGTACAACTGTTTGAAATCCTCCCGTGTAACCGGTTTAGGGTTGTTGGGATGTGCAAAATCCGCCAGTGCCAGGTCGGCCAGTGTTTCTACATGTGCACCGGTAACACCGATATCCCGGAGATGATGCGGTATATTTATTTTTGAATTAAGATCAAAGAGATATTGTACCACTGCTTCGCCGGTTTCTTCCTTTAGCTCCAGCGTTCTGGCAATGCGGCGGAATTTATCTTCAAAGCCCGCAATATTGAATTGCATCCCGTAGGGGATATTCACGGCATTGGCAAGGCCGTGATGCGTATCCAGCAGGGAGGAGAGGGGATGTGCCAGGGAATGCACCACACCCAATCCTTTCTGGAAGGCAATAGCGCCCATCATTGATGCCATCAGCATATTGCTCCGGCTTTCTATATCAGGGCTGTTAGTGGCTTTTTCCAGTGAGTTTTTTATGAGATAGATACCTTCCAGGGCAATGCCATCGCATAGGGGATGCGGATTTTTTGCCAGGAATGCTTCCATATTATGCGTTAACGCATCCATGCCGGTGGCGGCAGTGATAAATGGCGGCAGATCCATAGTAAGGGCAGGATCTGCAAATACAATTTTTGCCATCAGTTTGGGGGAGAAGAGTATTTTCTTCTGGTGCGTTTCATCATCGGCAATAATGGCGCTCCTGCCTACTTCGCTGCCGGTGCCGGCGGTAGTGGGCACAGTAACAAAATGAGGCACATCGTTGGTCACATATACGTCGCCGCCTATGAGATCATCGTATTTGAAAAGATCTTCCCGGTGATGAACTCTCAGCACAATGGCCCGCGCCACGTCCAGGGCTGCACCACCGCCAATGCCAATGATGCTGTCGCGGCCGGTATTGTCCCAAAGGTCGGTTCCTTTGTACACATCACTCTTCACAGGATTTTTGTGGATATCGCTGAATACTTCCACGGAAATCTGGTGCGACTCCAGGTCCTTCACGATCGATTTAAAAAATGATAATCCTGCTATCGTTGGGTCGGTAACGATCATAGGTTTTGATAACCCGTTTTTCTGCAGATAGGCCGGCAGCTCGCTGATCACGCCGGCGCCGAAACGGATAGTAGTAGGAAAATTATACTGAAATGCCATATGCGGTTACTTAGATGATTTCAAAATATCTTTTCAATTCCCAGTCGGTCACTGCTTTGGCATATTGCCGCCACTCCCATTCCCTGGTTAACGTAAAGTGTTCAACAAACGCTTCGCCGAACAGCTCTTTTGCCAGGGCTGATTCCTTCATTTGTTGGGTGGCCATATGAAGGTTCTGTGGTAATACACCATTCGAGGTGTCTTTGTACCCATTACCGGTGGTTATTTTTTTCTCAAGTGGTAATTTATTTTTTACACCATACAACCCGGCGGCCAAACAGGCAGCCAGTGCGAGGTATGGATTGGTGTCTGAGCCAACTACTCTTGTTTCCAGGCGGGTAGCCTTTTTATCGCCTGGTAAAGCCCGTAATGCCACCGTCCTGTTATCGATGCCCCAGGTGAGTGTAGTGGGGGCCCAGGCGCCTTCCACGAGCCGTTTGTAGCTGTTGATGGTGGGGGCTATCATGGGCAGTATCACCGGTAAGCAGTACAGTTGCCCCGCAATGTAACTTTTCATGAGGGCGCTCATTTTATGTTCGTCCTGTTCATCATAAAATAAATTCTGCTTACTGTCCGCATCCCACAGGCTTTGGTGTACATGCCCGCTGCATCCCGGCAGGCTTTCATGGATCTTGGCCATGAAGGTGGCCATTACCCCATGCTTGTAGGCAATTTCTTTTACAGCGGTTTTAAATAGGATAGCCTGGTCTGCCGCCTGTAAAATTCCCGCGTATTTAATGGCTGCTTCATATACGCCCGGACCTGTTTCCGTATGCAAGCCTTCTACCGGTATATCAAATTTCACCAGTTGCTCAAACAGGCTGCTCATATATTCATTCTTTAACGCGCTGCGAAGGATGGAGTAACCAAACATTCCCGGCGATAAAGGAGTGAGGTCCCGGAACTGTTTCTGGTGGGCAGTATCAGGCGTTTCGGTGAAGTTGAACCATTCAAATTCCTGCGAGAAGTACGGCACATAACCACTTTGCTCTGCTGAGGCCAGCACTTTTTTCAGCAGCTGCCTCGGGCAGGCATATAGGGGGGTATTATTGGCTTCCACAAAATCTCCCAGGAAAAAAGGCACATCATTCTCCCAGGGAATTTTACGGAAAGTGTTCAGGTCAATTTTCACCTGTGCATCCGGGTAACCGGTATGCCAGCCTGTATACTTTACATTGTCATATACCACATCGCTCATATCCCAGCCAAAAGTAACATCACAGAAACCCATCCTGGTTTCTGTTACTGACACGAATTTCTCTGCTGCAATATATTTCCCTCTTAATACACCGTCGATGTCCGCTATTGCCACTTTTACCTTACCGGACGGATGATTTTTTACATACGTTAATATTTCGGAAGTTGTCATGTGTGGGCAGGTTTAAAGATTTTGTACAATAAAAATGAAACGGCCAGCAGGGAAAAATAGATAATGCCAAGCAGCAGGTTGAAGATAAACATAGCTACTATGGAAATGGTGGCGATCACCAGTGCCACTACCGGGAACACAGGGTAGAAGGCTACCCGGAAAGGCCGTGGCAGTTCAGGCTCCTGTCTTCTCAGAATAATAATAGACACCATGGAAATAATATACAAAGTGAGCGCGCCGAAAACAGATACGATAATGATTTCGGAAGTTTTACCTGAAAGCAAAGCCAGTATCCCGATCACCATGTTGCCTAAAAGAGCGTTGGCAGGCGTATGGAACCGCGGTGAAATTTTACCCAGCGCCGCCGGCAGGTTATGCACCCTGCCCATTTCGTAAGTAGAGCGCCCCGCTGCCAGGATAAGCCCGTGAAAAGAAGCCACCAGCCCGAATAAACCTATGGTAATGAGCAGGTGGTACATGGGATGGTTGCTCCCGGTAATTCTTGCCAGCGCCAGCGGCAGCGGGGAATCAGAAGTTTCCCCGCTGATCCCGTTCTTATATACAATGGCTTCCCACCCGGCAATACCGGTGGCAGACACAAATATCAGGATACAAAGAATGGCCAGCGTAAGGATAGCCCATCCAAAGCCTTTGCTGATATCGCGTTGGGGATTTTTTGTTTCCTCCGCTACATTGGCAATGCCTTCAATGCCCAGGAAAAACCAGATAGCGAAAGGAATAGCGGCGAAAGCGCCGCCCCATCCAAACGGGAGCGGGTTGCTGCTAAGATGAACGGCCTGGAATTTTGGAAGCGATAAACCGGTAAACAACAATAATTCCCCTACGGCAAAAATGGTGATAATCACCTCGAAAGACGCTGCCGCTTTTACACCATACACATTCAGACCGGTAAACACAAAATAAATGGCAACAGCGCTGGTGAGGATAGGTACCTGCGGGAAAAAAGCATTGAAATAAGCGCCGATGGCAAATGCAATGGCAGGCGGCGCCAGGATGAATTCAATCACCTGGGCTATACCGGCCACAAAGCCGATATTCTTTCCCATTGCCCTGTTTGCATAATCAAAAACTCCTCCTGCCTTGGGGATGGCGCAGGCCAGTTCTGCATAACTGAAAGTAAACGTTACATACATCACCATGATCACAAGCGTGGCAATGGCCATGCCTCCTGTGCCGCCCTTTTCAAGGCCAAGATTCCAACCAAAATACATACCTGAAATAACGTACCCCACTCCAAGTCCCCACAGCATAAAGGGAGTCAGTGTTTTCTTTAAACCCTTGTTTTGTGTCATTTGAAAGATCTCTGTTGCGTGTATCTGTAATATAATATAAATTAAAATATTATTTCACTAACCGCATATCTTTACTGTATGAAACTAATGGCAAACGGACGTATATGGATTGAAACCGAAGAAGGCCCCTTTCTCGGTTACGGCCGTATTGAGCTGCTGGAGAAGATCCGTGAACTGGGCTCACTGAGGAAAGCAGCTACGGAAATGAAAATTTCCTACCGCCAGGCCTGGGATTTTGTAGACCAGATGAATAAGCGTACCGGTAAACCGCTGGTGAAAATGGAAAGAGGAGGGAAGAGCGGAGGTGGCGCACTGCTCACCCCTGAGGGTGAACAGGCGATAAAATTATTTCATGAGCTGAATACGGCTTTCCGGCAATTCCTTGCTACGCGGAGCGCCGGTTTGAATAAGCGCAAATAACCTTTCCCTGCCGCGCATACAACAGGCCCGAATAAACGTAATAGGCCGCTATTCCTTCGCAAATCGTATGGTCATGGCCGTTACTTCCCATATCCATCTCGCAGGTTTCTTTTCACCGGGAACTATGATCCTGAACGGCCCCTTGCCATCCGGCAACGGCTGCCCGTCCACCTTGCCGGCCAGTATCACCACACGGTTGGTGAAAGCGCTGTCCAGTTCGGCCAGGGAAAACAATACCTCATACCCGTCGCCTGATTTTACCAGCAGGTATTTCGACATATTTTCCCCTCTCAGCTGGACTCCCAGCGTTACGCCTGCCTGTTGGAGAATAGTTGTTACCGCTACCCCGGAGTAGTGATGCAGTTTTCCGTCGCGATCGGTGGCGGTTACTTCCGTTTGGGGCATCCTGTCAATGTCGGCAGCACTGAGCTTTAACGGGTGCGTTACTTCCCCGTCAACCGAAATAGTTTGTGCAAAAGCGCTGGTGGTGAATGCAGTAATGAATAAGTAAGCAGCGAATTTGTATAGCATGGTAGTATCAGTTTTTTTTATCTGTACTGCCAATGCGGCGGTAATACCTGTAAGCATGCCAACGGCCGGTAACTTTTTAAACATAACTAATTCGTTGTTCATTTTTTTGAATAACGGTGATAAAAGCTTGCCTGTACACATCAAAACAAGGTCACAGAACCGGGAAGGAAAGCGGGAAAAAATAATGTAGCTGCCTGGGTGTATGGTTGATAACTGGTGCAAATTAGTATTAAAAGAAGAGAAAGTCAACGGCCATGGTTAATTTCTCCTGCTGCCCGGATCCGTTGTACAAAAAAGCATAGCAGATTCCAGGAATGATGCTTAAATTACAGGGGAATAAACCGATGCTTAGATGAAAACTGGAAAAACACTCCCCTCCGCCATCACCATCTTCGGCGCCAAAGGGGATCTGACCAAAAGAAAACTGATACCCGCGCTTTATAACCTGTATACCGATAACCATCTTCCGCCTGTATTCACCATTTATTGCGTGGATTTCCTGCCGGAAGATGAAGCTGCATTTAAACTGGACCTGCTCGCAGGGATAAATGAGTTTAGCCGCAACGGGAAAGCAGATGAAAAACAATGGGAAGGATTTGCAAAGAATATCTCCTATCTCCAGGGCGATTTCCTGAAAACGGAAACCTACACCGGCCTGAAAGAAAAGCTGGAAGCATTTGGGAAAAAACAAAAGCAGCAAGGCTCCCGTATCTTTTATTTTGCCGTGGCGCCACGCTTTATCGAAATCATTGCTGAAGGATTATATAAACACACCATTTGTAATCGCGATGGCCTTGACCGTATCGTAGTGGAGAAACCTTTCGGCTCAGATCTCGAAACCGCAAAAAAATTAAACCGCTTTCTCACCAAACGCTTTGCGGAAAAACAGATCTACCGCATCGATCACTACCTGGGAAAAGAAGCGGTGCAGAATATCATGGCATTCCGTTTTGCCAACTATGTATTTGAACCGCTGTGGAATAAAAAATATATCGATCATATACAGATCAGCGTGGCGGAAGAAGTAGGCGTGGGAAAACGAGGTGGCTACTACGATGGCGCCGGCGCCCTACGCGATATGGTGCAGAACCACCTGCTGCAGTTGTTATGTATCGTAGCCATGGACCCGCCGGAATTTTACCAGTCGGAACTGATCCGTGATGCAAAAGTAAAAGTACTGAAAGATATCAGGCATTACACGCCTGCACAGGTGCTGAAAAATGTGATCCGCGGACAGTACACCGCCGGTAATGTACATGGCGTACCACGACTGGCATACCGTAAGGAAGAACATGTACTGTCTTCTTCCAACACGGAAACCTTTATCGCTGCAAGATTATTTATCGACAACGAAAGATGGAAAGGCGTGCCTTTCTTCCTGCGCACAGGGAAATCAATGCCGGTGCAATCGTCTGTAATTGTAGTGCAGTTTAAAGATTCTCCCAATAAGATCTTTAAAGATGATATCACGCCAAACAGGTTGATCATCAGTATACAGCCGGAGCTGGAAATCAGTTTACTGTTTGAAAGTAAAGTGCCTGGTCTGAAAATGAAACTAAAACCGGTGGAGATGGATTTTACTTACCAGGAATCCTATACGGAAACAATTCCGGAAGCATACGAAGCATTGCTGCTGGATGTGCTGGATGGTAACCCCACCTTATTCATGCGTGCCGACCAGGTGGAAGCTGCCTGGAAAGTGGTAATGCCTATCCTCGACACCTGGAAAAAGTATCCTGCAAAAGAACTGCATCTTTATAAAGCCGGTACCTGGGGCCCCACTGCAGCTACTACGCTGCTGAAGCCTTACGCGAAAGACTGGTTCCGCTTATCGGCAAGAGAAGAAAGTATAAAGTAGATACACCAGATAAAAAAACCGTCCCTCGCAAAAAAGGACGGTTTTTTTTATGCTAATCATTTAGATATCATACTCATTTTAATACCTTCTTATCGAGGAAATAAATTTACGCACTGAAATCTTTTTTATTTTATACTTTTATTTCAACGATAGAAATGGACATTTTTACAACACCCTATTAACAAAAAGATCACAGATTTAATTCCTTAAGCTATGTTAGCCAGTTAGTTTTTACCCTTGTGCCTCAGATCTTGTGTCTCCCGGTTTCAGAACCTTTTTATTTATTTATTTCAACCAAACAGTAACCGTATCAGTATTGCTATTGCATTGATGTGTAGTTTGCCATAACTTTTTAATGATCTGTCAACACTGGATGCCGCTGCTGCAGCCGCGCTTTCCAGCGAGAGTGCTGAAGCTCTTTCGGCCATCAATGCCGTATGAATACCTGTGAGATTAATATTCATATGTACCCTAAAATATCTTCATCTTGAAACCTCTTTACTACGTAGCATGTATGCGTGATAGGTGTTTCGGCCTTGCTGTAATGCTGATATTATGCAGTGATACAACGTTGGCGCAGCACACAAATACGGGCATCCCAAAAGACAGCACACAAGCCGCTGTACACTCTCCTCCTGTTCCCTCAAAACTGGCCACGCAATCATTGAAGAAATGGTCGGCCTATAAAGCACAACTGGTGCGCCGGGCAGAGAAGCAATTGAGCGCTGTTAAGAAAACAGACCTCGATATGTACAAGCAGTTGCATAGCTTCGACAGCATTGCCGCGAAAAACCTTTACCCCGAAGGGCTCGGCAAGCTCTATGAGGCAAAGATTGCCGGCATCAGATCAAAATCAACAGCAGCTGTTACTGCGGTTACAGGGGCTTATCAACCTTATGTGGATAGCTTGCGTGGTATTTTGTCTTTTGCAGACAGGTACACTTCCGGCGGCGCTGCTGCCAAGGTAAAGGAATCACTGGCAGGGCTAAACGAATTACAGGGCAAGCTCCAGGAGGCAGACCAGGTAAAGGAATTTATCCAACAGCGTAAAGCGTTGATCAAAGAGTATCTATCGCAATACAAATCGCTGCCACCGGGGTTGAAAAATTCATACGATAAACTGAACAAAGACCTGTACTATTATTCCGCACAACTGCGCGAATACAAAGATGCGCTGAATGAACCGGATAAGATGCTGAAGAAAACGCTGCAGGTCATGGATAAAGTACCGGCTTTCAAAAGCTTTATGGAGAAGCATTCCATGTTGTCGGAATTATTTGGTGGCTCATCAGCAGCTGAAAGCGTGCTTCGCGGCAGCGCTGACCTGGTAACGCGCGACCAGATCCAGTCGCGCATACAAACACAGATCACCGGTGGGGGCGCAGGCGCCGCAGGAGCACTGTCGCAGCAGCTGAGAGCGGCCCGCCAGCAGATTGATAACCTTCAGTCTAAAGTAATGGCCAATGGACCGGATGCAGGTAATGTAGATCTTCCTGATGGCTATACTCCCAATAACCTGAAAAAGAAAACGCTGTGGCAACGCCTGGAATACAGCTGGAACCTGCAGAATCAGCCAGCCACCAATGTATTGCCGGTGATCTCTGCACTGGGTTTGTCGGCAGGCTATAAGTTTTCAGATAATACGGTTGCAGGTATTGGCGCGGCCTACCAGCTGGGGCTGGGTAAAGGTATCAATGATCTGAAGCTGAGTAATCAGGGCCTGGGGTTGAGAACATTCTTCGATATGAAACTGAAGAATACTTTCTGGCTGAGCGCTGGTGCTGAAGAAAACTATATGCATGAGTTTTCAAAAATAGACCAGATCAACCAACTGCGGTTCTGGCAGCAGAGTGCGTTGATCGGTGTAATGAAGAAAACAAAAATTGGTAAGCAAACAAACAGTATCCAGGTACTGTTCGATGTGCTGGCCAGCCGCCAGGTGCCAAGAGCGCAGCCTTTGAAAATCCGTCTTGCACATAAATTGTAAAACCCTACTCTCATAAACATTTAATAGCAATGCCCTATTCATTAAAGTTGCTCAGAAAACTATGGATCCTGTCGTGCCTGTGCTTATCCTTTGTGCCCGCATTGGCACAGATAAACGGCGGGCTGGTACTGCCATCACCTAACAACCGCTTCCTGGGAAATACAGTGGCGATATCGGCTACCTCCGATGTAGGGGTAGATCTGCACACCGGCACGATGTCTGCCAATATCCCTCTTTGCCAGCTGACGTCAAAGGAATTAACGATCCCGGTTTCCCTCACTTATATTGGAGGAAAAGGGATCAAGGTACAGGACTATGCCAGCCAGGCAGGTCTTGGATGGCTGGTAAATGCCGGGGGCAGTGTAACCCGCGTGGTACGCGCTTTCCCGGATGAACAATCGAATGGGTACCTGGGTACGGGTCATGCCGGTCAGCAGGTAGCCAACTGGAAGCGTAATGGCGCCGCCTTGCCCGGTTCGTTCACATCTACGCCACCCACCAGCGATGGAGAACCTGATATCTATTTCATCAAAACACCCTACTTCAGTTTCCAGTTTACATTTGATGAAAACGGGAACATAGCGGTGTCTAATAACAACGGCGTTAAGATTATCGCCAAAAATTTTTACAGCACCTCCGGTTATTCCAGCAGCTCTTTTGAAGCTATCGATGAAAATGGTACACACTATTATTTTGGTTCTGCCAGCGCTTCAAAAGAATATACCAGCGCCACTATTTACGGCAATTCCAATACCTTCCCCACTACCTGGTACCTGGATAAAATTGTTACGCTCAATGGAAAGGATGTAGCTACATTTGAGTATACCGCCGCTCCCGGTAATGATGTGCTTAACCATTATGTAGGTGTTGTTACCTGGGATATATACGGTAATACCAACTGGGATACCACGCACCCTATTGTTACTACGCTGGTGCCGCCAAAGTATGTATCGAGGATAGTGACCGGCGCAGGTAAAGTGGAATTCAACTATGCGTTCGACCGGCAGGATGAGCCCGGGGCAGCGCGGTTGGTAAGCATTGTACAGTCATCGTTACTGCCGCCAATGACGCTTAATACCTATTCCTTTAATCACAGCTATTTCGGCACACCATCTACCGATCCTAACATGCTGCGGCTCCGGCTGGATAGCATCAGGGTAAAGGGGAACAACAGCGTCACGGCAACACCCATCACGCTGCGCACGTTTACCTATAATACTTCCCATACCATGTCCAACCGCAAAGCATATGCGGAAGTAGATCTCTGGGGATACCAGAATTTTTATGTGCCTAAAGTATTTACACCATTTCCCGATAACAATCGGAACCCCGATCTTACGGCCGCACAAATAGGTGTGTTAACGGGTGTAAAGGAACTGAACGGTGGCAGCTGGAACGTAACGTACGAGCTGAACGACTATAATAAAAGTGGTACCAATACTGCCGTTGGCGGCCTTCGTGTTAAAAGATTGGCGCAAACGATGCCTAATGGGGAAAACCTGTATAAAGATTATAGTTATGTAGATGCCAATAACCTCTCTACCGGGCAGGTCTTCAGTCCTTCTTACACTATCATCGGTTATGCTTGGGCCAACCAAAACGGAAATATCGTGATCAATCAGAGACTTTCAGAATGTCCTTCTGAAGTGTACGACCTGAACGGCAACTTTGTTGGGTATTCATCTGTAAAAGTAACCGAGAAAAATGGCGGCTATACAGTAAGCACCTTCTCTAACTTCAGCGACTTCCCCGATATCCTCAACTATCTTACACCAGGCCAGCAGGGCGCAGTTCCGGATGTTACCTCTTCTACCAGTTATGCTTTTAAAAGAGGATTGCCACTGAGTGTTACCGTTTACAATGCTGCCAACCAAAAGATCACAGAAGACCTCACGCCGCTCACTGCCTATTCGATGTTAACAAATCCCGCTACACAAAAAGCATGGGCGTACAAGTGGAATACCGTATCTTATGCCGTAGGCGGCTCTTCCGGTTACAGCTCTTTCAATACTGTGTATTTTACACCGTATGAAAATTACCAGCTTACACAGGTAGTGCACAGGGAATATGATCAGCTGCGCCCCGGCACTTATATACAAACCACTACTACTTTCGGATTTTCTCCTGCGAATCTCCGCCAGGTAAAAACAATTACAACTACCGATTCGAAAGGAAAGTCGTATGTGAAAACATTGTATCGTGCGCAGGATACAGATATACCGCGGCTCGCCACGGGTGAACAGGCCGTTGTTACTTCGCTCGCAAATGCGAATGTGGTCAATCCCGTTATCCATGAAACGGAAAGCAGGAATGGTATTACCCGCGAAATTCATAACACTTACACTACTTCCGCATGGGGCAACAGTCAGAATTTGTACCTGACAAAATCTGATCTCTACATGGGTGGTGCTGCAGTGAAACAAAAGCTGTTTAAATACGATCCGGCCACTTCCAATCTTTCCAGTGAAAAAATGCTGGGAGGAAAAGCCACCACTTACCAGTATGGCTATGGTGACAATTTACCGGTAGCAGTGATTGATAATGCGGAAGATGCTTTTACGGTTTCTTCAACCATAGTAACGCAGTCGGGTACGCTTACCATTACCCCTGGCCCTTCGTCGGTAACATTTACCCACGATGCAGCCGGTAACATGGTATTCTCTGCTATTCCATCACCAGGAGAAACCTACGGGATCAACTATACTTTAACAGGGCCTTCCAACGCCTCCGGCAGCTTGTGCGTAAGCAGAACTTCCACTACCTGCTCTTACCCGGAAACGGTAACGCTGCCTAATATGCCGGCGGGTACCTATACATTGTCCATTACTTCCGGCAGTGGTACATCGAATTATAAAGCGATGGGTTATTCCTATAATTTCCTGAAACCAACGTCTACGGCTACACGTGGATTTTTCTACCAGGGTTTTGAGAACTATACACTGGGTGGCGCCGTTACAGGCAGCGCGCACAGCGGTCGTTCCTATTATACCAGCGCGCAGTATGGAGCTTACACCGTGAATTTTACATTGCCGGATACAAGGAAATATTACCTGCAGTACTGGTCGTGGGAAAATGGGAAATGGGTGATGAAACAACAGGTGTATACCGCGCCTGTAGCGCTTTCAGGAGTGATAGATGATATCCGGGTATTTCCTTCGGATGCCTTGCTCACCACTTTCAGCTACGACCCACAGGTGGGTAAAACCGGCGAAACAGATCCTGCCGGAAAAACCACCACCTATGAGTACGACGGTCTTGGCAGGTTAGGTATTGTGAGAGATGATGATAAAAATATCATCACTAAAACCTGTTACAATTATTACGGTCTTCCTGCCGGTTGCCCTGATAACCCGGTTTACACCAGCGCGGTGTATACAAGAACCATAACGAGAAATAACTGCGCGGCAGGATATCAGCCAGGAAATGTAGTATATACGGTGCCAGCCGGAAAATACAGCTCCACCATCAGCCAGGCGGATGCCAATCAACAGGCGGTGAATGAGGCCGATCTGTACGGGCAGGCATACGCCAATGCCAATGGTACCTGCTCACTCATTTATTATAGTGTGGCAAAAAGCGGCGACTTCACCCGGAACAACTGCTCGCCTGGCTTTAATGGCAGCACGGTTACGTACAACGTTCCCGCAGGAAGATATACATCTATCATCAGCCAGGCAGATGCAGACCAGAAGGCGGTAAATGACGTGAATACCAACGGACAGAATTATGCCAATACCAATGGTACCTGTACTTCTTCACAGGTTATAAAGTATGGCTCGCTGTCGTACAACGGTACCACATCAGCTACCTTCACTTCCACACTGGCAGGAGATATCACCCTGAGTGTAAATGGAGAACCTACTTACTACTTCACCATTTCCTATTCGCTTACAGGTGCAGCTAGCAGGAACGGTTCTTTATGCGCCAGCAGAACTACCTATACCTGTTCATCGCCATCCAGTATTGTATTGAGCAATATGCCGGCCGGAACCTATACGATCAGTATTTCTTCCAGCAGCGGTACTTCTCCATACAGGGTGCTGGGATATAGTTATTGGGGAGCCCCGTGATAACAGGGCTGCTTCATTCACCTGAACAAGGAAGACAGATCCGTTCCAAACAAAAAAAACATTATGAATAAACGTTTCATGCCATATAAAAATCTCATTACAGCCATCGCACTGTTCTGTATGATCTTTCCCCTGCAGGCGAGGGGACAACAAACGCCGCCGGCGCCCTACACCAGCCAGTTACCAGTGAACAGCGTGCGCACCTGGAAGGCAAAAGTGCCGGTGGCTAGTGCTGCATCCGTCAGCACAAAAACCAGCGCGGAAGTAGAACAGGTAACCGAGTATACAGACGGTTTGGGAAGACCGCTGCAAACCGTAGTAAAACAGGGCAGCCCTGCAGGATATGACCTGGTGATCCCCCATGTATATGATAACTATGGAAGGGAACAGCTGGAATACCTGCCGTTTGCTTCCACTACCAACAATGGCGATCTGAAGCTGAATCCCATACAGCAACAGGTAGCATTTTACAATACCTATCTTGCCGGGCAAACCGGTGAAACCAATGTTGGCCCAAACAGTTTAAACTGGGCCTACAGCCAGCAAACATTTGAAGCCTCTCCGCTTAACAGAACACTTTCAATACTTGCGCCCGGCGCTAACTGGGTAGGTACGGCCACGCATTCAGTGGCTTCCCGCAGTGCCACCAACACTGCTACGGATGCAGTGCAGAAATGGAACGTAGCCGCTGCCCGCGGAAGTCTGCCTACTAACGATGGAAGCTATGCCGCAGGCAGTTTATATAAAACCATCAACACGGATGAACAGGGCCACCAGGTGATAGAGTTCACCGATATATACGGTCAGACTGTTCTGAAGAAAACACAGCTTACCGCTGCCGCTGATAACGGGAACGGCAGTGCGCATACCGGGTGGCTGGCTACCTATTATGTGTATGACGATTATGGTATGCTTCGCTACATCATTCCACCAGCTGTTGTTAAACAGGTAGATGGAACCTGGGCGGTTAGCCAGGCGCTGGCAGATGAACTATGCTATCGTTTTGAGTATGATAATGCAGGCCACCTGATTGTAAAGAAGATCCCCGGCGCTGCAGAAGTACGCATGGTGTATGATCAGCTGGACAGACTGGTGATGCAGCAGGATGGTAACCTGCGCTCCGCGCAGAAATGGGAATACTTTAAGTATGATGCGCTGGACAGGCCTTTGGAAACAGGGCTGATCACCGATCCCACCAACTATAACAATCTCGATGTTCATCTCACAAATGCCAAAACCAGCACCGCTTACCCGGCAGTAGCATCGTATACAAATGAGATGCTGCGGCAAACATTTTACGATGATTATTCCTGGATGAATGCTACCAATTCATCTACGCTTACCGCCACTATCAACAGCACTGCCAACGGAACCGGTAATGCTAATTTTACCACCAGTTATAACACTGCTCCCGACTATGCCCAACCCATGACGCAAAGCATCATGACGGCCGGCCGGCAAACCGGTAGCAAGGTAAAGATCATAGGCGGCACCGGTACGCAATATGAATACACGGTAAATTTTTATGATGCCCGTGGCAATAATATCCAGGTGCAACGCATTAATGTAACCGGGGGAACCGACATTGCCACCAGGCAATACAACTGGGAAGGAAAAGTGGTAGGCGATCTTGCCACACAAAACAAAGCAGGCACCAATCCGCAAACGCACCTGCTCTTCTCCAAAAATACCTATGATGCAAACGGCAGGCTGCTCACCATTACAAAGAAGATCACCACAGGCGGCATTACGGTAAATTCCACTATAGCAGCCAATACCTATAACGAACTGGGCATGCTCAAAAAGAAGCAGCTGGCGCCGGCATACAACGCCAATGCCGGGCTGGAAAGCATGACCTACGATTATAATATCCGCGGATGGCTGCTGGGCGCCAACAGAACTTACCTGTCCAATACCAGCCAGAATTATTTTGGCTTCGAAGTAGGATACGATAAAGCAACGTCAGTAGCGGCAGGCAGTTCTTATGCCACCCCAAGATATAACGGCAATTATGGCGGCGTAACCTGGAAAAGTAAGGGCGATGGTATCAACAGGAAACTGGAGTTCACCTATGATAACGGCGACAGGCTGCTGACAGCGCCTTTCCTGCAAAATTCCAGCGCCGGCACCTGGGATAAAAGTTATATCGATTTCTCCGTTAACAACACGGCATACGATGTTAACGGCAATATCACAGCGCTCAGCAGGAACGGGTTTCAGCTGGGAGGTTCCACCACGATCGATAATCTCACCTACACATACCAGAATACGAATGTGAGCAACAAGCTGCAGAACGTAATGGACAACGCCAATAACGCGCAAACAACGCTGGGCGATTTCCATTACCCTACAGGGAAAACTGCCGCACAGATCGATTATACCTACGATGCCAATGGTAATGCAATAACGGATTATAACCGGGGCATTACCAGCAACATCAGCTATAATACGCTGGACCTGCCGCAAACATTCAGCCTCGGTACCAAAGGAACCATACAGTACCAGTATAATGCGCTGGGAGATAAGGTGCAGAAAACCACTACGGAAAATAACGCCAGCATTAAATACAACAATGTAAGCTATACTACCAACGTTACCACCACAACGAAGTACATCAATGGGTTTACATATGGCTCCGTAGCATACAGCAACACATCGCTGGCTCCCTTGCAGTATACCGATAAACTGCTGTTCATAGCACAGGAAGAAGGCCGCATCAGACCTGTCTATAATAACCCATCGGCGCCTGCTACCATTACAGGATATGTGTTTGATTACTTCCTGAGAGACCAGCAGGGAAATACCCGTATGGTGTTATCCGACGAACAGCAAACAGATATTTACCCGGCAGCCACATTGGAAAATGCTACCTACAACGGCGGCACTGCACAGGCTTTTGAAAGCCAGTTCTACGATATTAAGCCGGCAAATATAAAATCAGCTACCACGCTGCCCTGGCTGGCCAGCGCCTCCGGCGGTACTTACCAGAACCAGAATAATAATGGCAATCCGTCTAATAGCGTAAACCCTTACAGTAATGTTACTGCCAACAGTGATAAGCTATACCTGCTCAACGGGCAAACAGGCGACAAAACAGGTTTAGGCATCACCATAAAAGTAATGGCGGGCGATAAGATCTCTATCCTGTGCAACAGCGTTTGGCATAGTACCGGCGTAGCACCCGCTTCCTATCCCATTACTTCCGCGCTGGCATCCTTCGTAAATGCGTTTGCAGGAACCGCAGTAGTTACTTCCAGTTTGCATGGCGTTTCCACTAACCTTAACAGCGTAAGCGCTACTACGGTACCGCTGAATACCATGCTGGGAAGCACCCCCAATCAACCTAATCCAACAGTAGCACCCAAGGCAGCGGTTAACTGGATCCTGTTTGATAACCAGTTCAGGCCCGTTTCCAACGGAACAGACCTGGTAAGCAACCTGCCGGATGTAGTGAAGAAACATTCTTCACTCAGCCAGCCAATGGCGAAGAGTGGCTACCTGTATATTTATTGCAGTAATGAAAGCAACCTGGATGTATACTTCGACAACCTCCAGGTAGTAAATACAAGAGGCCCGCTGCTGGAAGAGACACATTATTATCCTGATGGGTTAACAATGGCCGGCATCAGCGACCGGGCATGGAACAAGCTGCCCAACCGCTATGCTTACCAGGGTAAAGAAATACAGAACGGCGAGTTTAGCGATAACTCAGGGCTGGAAATGTATGATTTCGGTGCAAGGTTCTATGATCCGCAACTTGGCGTATGGCATAGTCCTGATGCAGTGGAACAATATGGTAGCCCGTATATGGCCATGGGAAATAATCCTGCCATGTTTGTAGATCCCGACGGTGATGATCCGCTTACCGTGATCGCAGTGATTGCATTTGCCGCAATATCTTCCGGTTTGCAGAAAGGAATGGCTTATGATATGGCGGGCAAGAACTTCTGGGACGGTATGTGGCGTGGGGCCATCATAGGCGCTGCCACAGCGGCTCTTACCTTTGTGCCGGGAGGTGGCACCTTTGCAGCGCAGGTAGCCATAGGAACGGCGAAAGGCGCCGTAATGGGGGCCATTAATGGAAGCCTCGATGGTTCGCCGGATACCTGGAAGAGCGTGTGGAAAGGTATTAAAACCGGTGCGTTGAATGGAGCTATATCTTCAACCGCATCAGCATCGCTGGAATCTTTCAAGAACTGGAAAGCGGGCTATGGATGGGGTACCGACGCAGGAAGAATGAACCATATGATCAAAGACTACAAACAGGCGGTGGGCGACCAGGCAAAAATTGCAGCCGGTAATAAACTAGCGGAATACTCCGCAGATAAACTGAAGATAGGAAAACCGGATGTAGGTTTCTCATTGAACCAGAGCGAAGCGGTTACCAAGAATGTGAAAGCAAGAACCATTACGCTGGGGCCGGATGCTTTCAAATATCACGGCTCTTACCTGAGACAAACATTGAAAACAGCGTATAAAGAGTTTATGAAAGAATTTAAGGCAGGTACCCGGTCTATTATCGGGCAGATGGTACTGGACAATATATGGGACCATCGAGGAACCTATGTAGGGCTGTACTATTCCATGTGGAAGAAATGATCACCAGGTGTATCAGTGAAAAGAAGGGAGCTGTTTAAAAAACGGCTCCCTTCTTCTTTGATCAGGGCGTATAAGTAACATTACTGTTGTAAAGGATACTTGAAACACCGGAGAAATAAACATGTTTATCCGTGTTGGTAAGGTTGTACCACAGGTAAACGCCATAGCCGTTGTTCTTCGTTTGTGTGGCCAGTGAGTTGGCAGTGCTCTGGCTGGTGGCCTGTATGTCTACTGCTGCGGGCCCTAACTGTGCTTTTGTAAGGCCGGCCACATTAGGTACGGAGTAACTACCGTAAATGGCATTCCAGCTATAGTTGGCAAAGTCGCCTACTTTTTTACCACCCCACGATAACCGGGAAGCAGCCGGGCCATAGTAATAGAACGAAATGATTTTGCTGGGCATCAGTTTGCGCAGTTCATCCACCAGCATCACGAAGGAGCTGTCGTTCGGCTGCGTGGTGCCATTGTTGCCATATTCGGCGTACTCATCATCAAAGTCAATTCCATCCAGGCCGTAGTAGCTAACGGTATCGCTGAGCTGTTGTGCAAATGCGCGTGCGGCAGTTCTGCTGGTAAAGTTGCAGAAGCCCGCACCCTGGTGGTTACCGAGGATAGACAGCAATACTTTCATCCCCTTATTTTGCAGGGGCACAATTTGCGTGGCCCGGTTGACCAGCACGTTGGATACATTGGGGTTGTTGTACAGTACCGCTTTATGGGTAGTGGTATTGTAGTTGATATTGGCCGCGAAAATAATGGCAATATCAAACAGCTGCTGCCCGCCGGTGGTTAACGTGTATTTGCCGGTGTTCAGTAAACTGTTGTTGTTTACTTCCACATAGCAAACGGAAATTCCGCCGGCTTTGGTAACGGTTTCTACATGCGCGCCGCTGGTGGTTTTACCGGTGCTTTCAGAAATACTGTTAGTGCTCTCTTTTTTACATGCGGTGAAGAAGAGGGCGGCGCACGTCGTTCCTGCGGCCAATAGCCGTAGGGAATGAAATTGTTTTTTCATACTGGAATGAATGTTTAAATGATTAGGAAATCCGGGTTCAAATTTTGGTTACGGGTTTTCCGGTCTGGTGGCTCTTATAACAAACGTATGCTCAGGTTAACTTTGAATACCGGTAGAAATGGCTGCCGGCAAATGACCGGCAGCCATGTAATAAAATGTTTTTATTTTCCGGTATCCCACCAGAGACGGGTACCACCGTTATCTGCGGGTGTGCTCAGCAGCTGCACACCCGCCGCAACTGTAGCCGGATTAGTGCTATACTCGTTTTGAGGGAACGGCAGTCTGCGGATCTGAACACTTGTTGAGATGGTATTACCGCTATTGTTATTCACTACCGGGAATAGTTTGGGATAACCGGTACGGCGGAATTCTGTCCATGCTTCCTGTCCTTCAGGAAACATAGCGATCCATTTCTGAGTAATGATGCGTTCCAGCTTCCGGTCGTCTGCAACCCCTTCTTCCCATTTAATTGTAATAGTAGATGGTTTACCAGATGAGTTATTGGCAGCGTTCTTAGGGTCAGTATAGGCATCCGGGGTACTTTTATCATCTGCAATGTAACCCGATGCGCTTACCTGCCATTGCGCCATGGAAGTAGTAATACCCTGTTCATACAGTTGCTGCACACTTCCGCCCGCATTGCTCCAGCCTTTTAAAGCTGCTTCTGCACGCAGGAAATATACTTCCGCAGCGGTCATTACCTGCATAGGCGTTTTCAGGGTAAATGCCGGTGAGGTGCCATCATCCGTATTCAGGGAAGAATAGGTCTGGTACTTGGATTTATCTACCAGGCTGCCAATGCGGATGCCTTTATATGTTCCTTTCAAGCCTGTAGCCGGATCAGTGGCTTTATCCATATACCTTGAAATCCTTGGATCTTTGTAGCCCGACAGGTAACATTGAATGGAAGCGCCGATACGAATATCTGCCCAGTTTTTCGCGATGAAAACGAGCGGGTTGGTAAAGTCGCCGGTAATCTTTACGGTCATAGCATCTGCATTATCAGTTATAACACCGCCGTTGGCAGGATTCAGCGCCTTTTCGCCTTCCGTTTTAGCGGTGGCAGGATCTACTTTTGAAATGTGCATAGCCAGGCGCAAACGCAGGGAATTGGCAAAGCGCAGCCACTGGCTAAAGTTGCCGTTATACACTACATCGAAGGTGGAAAAATCAAATGGAAGCGTAGCGCCGCTGCTGATCTGTGCACGTAAGCTTGCAGTAGCATTATCCAGCTGCGCAAAAAATTGTTTGTATATATCCTGCTGGCTATCGTAAGGAACGGTAGATAAGCCCTCACCAACACGGCTATACGGAATGGGTCCATAGATATCAGTTACACGGCTCATGGCAGTAATCTGTACTATCTGCGCCACTGCCCATACAGCAGGGTAGTTTTTATCTAATCCGCTGTTCTTCAGCTTAACTACCGACGACATTACATTCAGGTAACCTACTTTGTAAGCCTCCCCATTCCAGCCCGGCACCAAGCCATAATTGGTGTTATTGGAACTGCTGAACGGGTTAGGCGTCATAAAGTAACCGGAAAAGCAATCTGCATTCAGGTTCTGTTGTACCTGGTAGGAGTTGGGGTCGCCTCCGCCGGAAAAGTTGAGTATAGACATCTCTGCAGTTTTGAGCAGGCCCAGTGAATTAAAGTCCGGCCCAAGCTGTCCATCAGTAACACCGGTATTATCCGTATTATAACGCTCAAAGTTTTTTGTACAGGCACTCATCCCGGTTACCAGGGCGGCGGTAGCCACCAGCAAACCTGATCTGTAACGCTTCATTTTATTATACAGTTTCATTGTTTTCATTTTTTCGGTAAATGATTAAAAAGTGGCATTTACAGTAACGCCATAGCTGCGGCTGGCAGGTAACATAAATACATCCACACCGCCAAGTCCGTTGGCGGTAGACATCGCCTGTTCAGGATCAAACGGTGCTTTCTTAGAGAAGTAGAACAGGTTACGGCCGTTGGCAGATACCTTTAGTGCTTTCACTGCATTACTCTTCAATGGAATGGTATAACCCAGTGATGCTTCTCTTAACCTTACCGTAGTAGCACTGTACATATACTCACTTGAAGCGCCGGTTCTGCCGCCTACTACATTATACCATTTCTCGGCATCTACGGTAGTAACAGGCTGTCCGTTTTCATCTACGCCATTTACTTTTACACCTCCTGCATCACGCGCTGCTCCGGAAACAGCTGAAACGCCGTAACCATCCATCATCGACTGTGTTACAGACATTACCTGCCCGCCAAATTTGCCATCTATCAGGAACGATAAAGTAAAGTTGTTATAAACGAAACTGTTGTTCCAGCCCAACTGCCATTTGGTATTGGCGTTGCCCAGGTATTGTATCTGGCCGCCGGCAAGGGAAGGTGCCCCATCTTTATTAATAATCACACGACCCTGCGCATCACGGTTCAACACCGCACCGTAAATATCGCCAAAGGAACCACCCACTTTAAACTCGGAAGCGTAGTTGGCGCCGCTGCCACCGCCGGGCAGGCTGAAACGGTCTACATACGGCGACAGGGAAACGATCCTGTTGTCGTTCACTGCATAGTTGATAGCAGTATTCCATTTCAGTTTGGTGTCGCGTAATACATCATACCGTATCATCGCTTCTACGCCCTGGTTCTGGATATTGCCGGCATTAATAAAGTAGGTATTAGCCAAAGTAGCATAAGACCCCGCAATTTCCATCGTCTGGTTAGTAGTATTCGTTTTATAGTAAGTGAGATCCACGCTTAAACGGCTGTCGAAAAAGCGCCATTCTGTACCTAATTCCAGCGACTTGGTCTTTTCAGGTTTCAGGTTGGTAAAGGGCAGCTGGGTTCTCACTGAAACGATACCGCCGGTGATCAGTGTATTGTCTGGTGTATTACTCTGGTAAGCCAATGGCGAATTACCCACAATAGCGTATGATCCACGGATCTTACCATAGGTAATCGCTTTAGGCATCTTCAGCAGCTGGCTCAGGATCACATTTAAACCCGCAGACGGATAGAAGTAAGATAGCTGATTGGTAAACGCCAGGTTCGAAGCCCAATCGTTACGTGCTGTAAGATCAAGGTACGCCCAGTCTTTATAAGAAATATTCACGCTCCCAAAAACAGACTGCCACTGGCTGTGTTTCTCCTGTAAAGTACCGGAGTTGCGCGCATTCAGCGTTTTCATGTTTTGTATAGTGAATATATTCGGAAGCCACAAACCTTCCTGTCCTGCCACCAGGTAATCACCCTTTGTTTTCACATCGCGGATGCTACCACCCACCAAACCGGTGAAGTGAAGGTTGTTGGCCGGGATGTTAAAGTTGGCGATGAGGTCGCCGTATTGCTGGGTAGTGGTATTGTTGTTATAGTTGTATCCTCCGTTTTTAGATGCCAGCGTAGCCTGCGTACCTGCGTATATTTTTTGTTCATATACATCATTGATCCGGTCAATGCTTCCTCTTCCCTGCACATTCAGCCAGCTGTTGATATCGTATTTCAGGCTGGCATTGGCCAGGATCCTGTTCCTGTTAAGGCTGTTGGTGTTCCGGTTGAGGATCCACCAGGGGTTTTGCTGCACATCTTCGGAAAACGGCCAGTTCTGCACCATCAGGTTATTTCTTGCCGGATCAGGCACTTCATAATTGTCCCTGTACGGGCTGATATCAACGCCGCGGGGAAACAGGTATAAGCCGGTAAGCGGGTTGAAGTAAAAACCTGATAAAGGAGTGTTGTCAATTTTCTGGGTCATGTAATTCACATCTGCAGAAGCAGTGAGCTTATCATTCAGAAAACGTCCTGTTTCTTTAAAGCTCAGGTTATGACGGCCCAGTTTATTGCCCACTTCCAAGCCTCTTGCGGAAGTATTGGCGTAGGAAAAATAGGTTTGCGCTTTATCAGAACCACCCGCCAGGCTAACGGCATTGGTGAAGTTGTTGCCTGTCTGGAAAAAATCAGACACATTATCAGCCGCACCACTGATTTTACTGCCCCAGCTTTTGGTAGTATTATTGAGATCCTGGCCATAGTTATTCTGGAACTTAGGCTTGTAAGCGGCCCGGCTCATAGTGAAACCGGAGGATACATTAATCACCGTGCGACCCGCTTTACCACTTTTAGTGGTAACAATGATGACGCCATTGGCGCCCTGGCTACCATAAAGTGCAGCTGCAGATGCGCCTTTCAATACAGAAATGCTTTCAATGTCTTCCGGGTTGAGGTTGGAGATCGGGTCGCCTCCATCGTAGGAGGTGCTGCCACCATAGATACCGATTGGCTGGTTGGTGATGGTATTATTCATCGGTACCCCGTCGATCACATACAATGCCTGGTTGCTTCCCAATCCTGATTTGTTTCCGCGCAGGATCACCTTGGCAGAACCGCCCACGCCGGAAGCGCTGGAGGAAATAGTTAAGCCCGCTACTTTACCGTTCAGGGTATTTACCAGGTTGGGGTCTTTGGCTTTGGTAAGCTCCAATCCATCCAGTTGCTGGGTGGAGTAGGTGATGGATTTCTCCGATCTTTTAATACCGAGGGCGGTTACCACTACGGCGCCCAGCTGGCTGTCCTGGATATCCAGCGTTACCTGGATGTTGGGATCATTACCCACAGTTACCTGCTTGGTTTCATAACCAATGATGCTGATGATTAGCACATCACCGGGATTGGCAGCCAGGTTAAAAGCGCCCTGCACATTGGTAACAGTTCCCTTATTGGTGCCTTTTACCTGGATAGATGCGCCTACAAGTGGCTGACCTTTGGAGTCGGTCACCTTTCCCTGTATATCAATAGCAACAACGGCCGCTTCGGAAGGCGCCGCTGCTTTGACTTTCGGGCTGATGACAATCGTTTTGTCTACAATATTATAATTAAACAGTTTGTTGTTCAGGCAGGCATTCAATACCTCTGCGAGGGAAGCCTGGTTCATGTTCAGGTTAACCGGGGGAGCTTTCTCCAGTAATTTTTCATCGTAAACGAATTCATAACCTGTCTGGCGGCTGATGCTGTTGAAAACATCGTACAGGGGAAGACGTTTCCCTTTGATGGTAACAGACTGAGAGAATGTTTTGGCGCTCAGATTAAGGGTGAATACCAGCGTGAGTATTGCAGTTAATCGCATAATCAACAGTAATTTTCTTTGCATACGTCCTCCTTTCCCGGGGACTTTGCAGGTACCAAGTAGTTCCATACTTTTGTGTTGTTGGCTTAATAATTCAATTTTCTAATCGATTCAGGGAGTTGGATTGCCTTCTATAGCCGGGAGCATTGCAGTGCTTCCGGTTTTTTTGCAACCGGCAGTGGAATTAGTTACGTCTTCATAACCTAAATAAAATTTAAAATGATCAATTCATAAGTGGACAAATAGCTTACTGCTGTGGGTCGTATGGTGTTACCACTACCCGGTTGTCGTTAATATCAAAGTGAACTAGTTTTGTTGCCGATAGAATCTTTAATAAAGAAGCTGCATTTTCTCTCCGGGAAATAATCCCTGTTAAACGTATATCCGACAGATCGCCTTCATAGGCTACTTCTATATTGTACCACCTAGCCATCTGGCGCATGATGGTTTGTATGCTGGTATTACGGAACCTGAATTTGCCATCTTTCCAGGCCAGGGCCTGTTCCAGGTCTGCTTTTTCGATGGTGAACGCATCGCTGCCGGCGCTCAGTCTACCGCCAAAACCGGGTTGCAGCATGCTTTTGCTGCTGCCATGCACCAGTTGAACAGCGCCGGTTTCCAGGGTAGTGGTAATGGCCTGCTCATCGGAATAAGCCATGATATTGAAACTGGTGCCCAGCACATTTACTTCCATGCCGGGATTATCTTTTACTTTCACTTTAAAAGGCCGCTGTGCATTGGCCGCTACCTGGAAATAACCTTCCCCGGAAATCTCCACCAATCGTTCCTTCCCGGTAAATGCAGTAGGGAACCGGATGCTGCTGGCCGCATTCAGCCATACCAGGGTGCCATCTGCCAGTGTAAGCTGGTACTGCCCGCCACGGGGCGTTACTACCGTGTTATATACAATATCCCGGGCGGTGCCATCTGCCTTATAGGTCAGGCCCTGTGCCGAATTGGTGATGCTGCTGTTGCCCTGCCGGGCCAGTGCGCCTGTGTTGGCGCTGTCCAGCGGAATAGTGCTGCCATCTGCCAGTACCAGTACGGCCGTATTGGTGCCGGGCGCCAGGGGATTGGATTTGCGGGCCGCAGCTATTACCGGTTGTTGCTGCCGGTTCATATAAAGGGCGCCGGTAAGCAAGGTAGCTCCCAGTAGCGTAGCTGCCGCAGCATACCACACTACCCGGCGGGTTTTACCGCCTGTTGCAGGGGAGGGCGTTTGCAGGATCTGCTGTAAAACGGCTTCACCATCTTCCTCGGTCCAGCCGCTTTGCGGGGGCCGGCTGTTGTACAGGGCCGACAGGATATCTGCTTTGATTTCCGGCTCATAATCGTTGCCGGCAATCATCTCTTGTAAGCGCAGCAGTTCTTCCTGGCTGATCCGGCCATTCTTATATTTATCAAGTAATAACTGTACTTCCGTCATGGACATTATCAGCGTTTTGGAAGGTGATTTGGGGTAAAGACGAGCAACCGGCAAAAAAGGAGTATCCGGGGCGAAAATTTTTTTTCGGAGAGTAATTATTTCAGGAGAAGGAGTAAAAACAGTAAGAAGGAAACAATATCATTTTGCAGACGCGCCTTTACAAAAGCCCGTACAGCGTGCATGGCAAGGCTCATCTGCTTTTTAACGGTATGCACCGAAATATTCAGCTGCCGGGAGATTTCTTCATTGCTCCAGCCCTGTTTGCGGGCCAGGTACACTTTTTTCCGTTCCGGGGGAAGGCCGGATACCGCTTTATCCAGTATAGCGTCGTATTCCCGCTGCAACAGCAGGTGGTCGGTATCATTTTGGGCCTCCGGCTGGTTTTTGAGATGGAAATCATGGGCTTTCAGCCGCACTACCTGTTTTTTGAAACCATCGTAAATATGATTCCGGGTGAGGATAAACAGGTAATCCTTAAATTGCTTTACCTGATGCATATCGGCTTTTTTCAGCCACACCTTCATAAATACTTCCTGCACAATCTCTCTGGCGAGGCCACTGTCTCTCAGGTAAAGCATGGCCACATCATATACCTGTCCGCTGTAATGCCTGAACAGGATAGTATATGCGTCCCCGTCACCCAAGGCAACCTTTTGCAGCAAATCGCGTTCATCAGTCAAGGAAATGTCTGGCAAAGCTGGAAGTTTAGTACCCTCACGAAAACAATAACAAAGTAAATTTAGGGGACCAGGAATTAATAATAAAATATTTTATGCA
The DNA here is from genome assembly GCF_902150045.1 of Chitinophaga polysaccharea. Taxonomy (GTDB): domain Bacteria; phylum Bacteroidota; class Bacteroidia; order Chitinophagales; family Chitinophagaceae; genus Chitinophaga; species Chitinophaga polysaccharea_A. The sequence continues at coordinate 660,278 of NZ_CABFVU010000001.1, read as the reverse complement.
GGAGGGGAGTTTTGATAAAGGGATGGAGAAGAAAGAAAATTATTACGTATTTTCAGGGCAGGCAGGTTCACCAACCGTTGATTTCACTACGCATTTACACTGCGTTGCCGGGATATATCTTACACCTGATTCTTAATGACCATTAATTCTACCTTATGAATGACCTTAAATTCTGGCAGATTATTGAAGAAGCGTGGGCAGCATCACCAGCCTTACTGGAAATGCGCAATGCGGCATTGAAAACCAATGATGCCATATTGATCGAAGACCTGACCGGTGAACTGTACGGCGCTATCACCAATAATATCCGGGATATCCTTTTACAACTAGATAAGAAGGAGCTGACAGGATTTAATCATATCATGGAAGAAAAATTATTTCAGATCGACCGGGAAGATATTCATGCTTACACAGACGGATCAGACGATGGCTTCCTTTATTGCCGGTGTTTTATAGTAGGAATGGGAAAGGATTACTACGAAATGATCAGCGAAAACCCGTCAAAAGCTACCTGCGATGCGGAGGCTGAAATTGTAGGATTTATCGGGTACGTTGTGTACCAGGAATTATTTGGAGAGGAATTTGAAAGGTATACAAAACATAGCATAGAAACCTGCTCCAATACCATTGGATGGAGTAAAACCTAGTTTTAATAACCTGTCTTATTATGAATGGAAAAACCTGTAATATAAATATAGATCGTGCACACGCACGTGCTGTTACCCTGATAGCGGAAGACTTCTTCTGGAACCCAACTGATCACCTGGCGCCTTTCGGATCAGATGAAGGAGACACAGGACTGATCCTGTTCCGGGAATGGCGCCGGCAACACCCTGTCACACCAACCATTGAATATCTGAAAAAGACCATTGAATCAATAGGGGAAATGGCATTTGAAGATTATAATGAAACATTGCTCGACAGAGACCTGATCATACAAATGAGAGAAGACCCGGCATTTGATGATTACCGGTTTATTTTTACATTGGACGTTTTATTGATTGCCGCCGGATTCGGACAACTGGCAGATGAAGGCATCATTGAAGCTGCCAACAAACCAGTGATCAATACCGCCCTGGAACGGCAGATAGCCTGGGCGCAGCTAACAGAAAGCTGCTCATACGCAGAACAGCATATCGGCTATCTGAATATCCTGAAACAGGTATTGGAAGAGGCATAACAGGATTACACGTATCACCTATGATCAAACTCAACGATAAAATATATACCTGCCCGGTAGATGTAACACTCGGATTTATTGGGGGTAAATGGAAACTGTTAATCCTGTTTCAGCTGCACTATTTTATAAAAAGAAGTTATGCTGAAATCAGGGACAACCTGCCTGGTGTCTCAGAAAAAATGCTCAGCCAGCAACTGAAAGAACTGGAACATGATAAATTGATCGGGAAAAATACCCTCTCCGCCAAACCATACCGGGTGGAGTACTTCTTAACAGTAGAAGGTAAATCACTCAGCCCCCTCTATGAATTCGCCAGTGAATGGGGAATTGCTTATCTCAAAAAATATGGCATCGATTATATCCAGGACCAGCATCTTTACAAATAAAAAAAAGAACGCCATTTCTAGATAACTTCCATGGGCTGATATACTCCCTTTGGAAAAATATTAATCGCAATCCATTCCCAACCAGACAATATTTAACACGCAATACTCTCCCTTTCGTCAGTCGCTAAACCAGCCCCGCAGCCACTCCCGGCATTCTCGGTATTTTAGTGAAAAACAAACGCAATGGCAAAACAAATAGGATTACTCACTTTCACCGGTAAGCTGGGTAACGTAATCGGTTACCGGAGAAATGGGAACTATTTCATGCGCACCATGCCGGAAACAGTGCACCAAACTATGGCTACCAGGCAAGCTGCCCGCAACTTTGGCATTGCCAGCAGCAAAGGGAAACTGATCCGCCGGGGCGTTACGCCTCATCTTAATATAAAAGACAGCTCCCTGGTAAACCGGCTGAACAAAGCGCTGGTACACACAGGAAGCAACTGCCTGCAAGGGCTCAAAGGATTCCGGTTTAACAGGCACGCTGCAACAGAGCAATTCTTTTGTGAGCAACCCTTTGTCAGCTCAAAAGGCTCACTTATAATACCAGCGCAGCTTTTACCTGCAACAGGAACAGCCACACACCTGGAAATTAAATTTATATCCGCAAGAATAAATATTAAAGAACAACGCATTGTCCGCAGTACTTCAGCTACCATCATTATTGATCTCAGCAGGCCTTTCAATGGTGCCACACTGGAAGCTGCGGTGCCGGGAAACGGGACGCTGATACTGGTGCTGCAAATAAGAACATTTAACGGGCAGGAGGCAACAGGAAACCGCCGCTTCATGGCAGCAGATATAATTGGCATAATGCCATCCCGGCCATTAAAGAAAAAAACCAATAGTATTCCCAGCTTTCACAAGCTTCCTTACAATACTCCGCATACATGTTTGTCGTTGCGCTCAATGGATCGTGAAATAAGGGCAGCATTCGCCTCATCACACCACCGGCAACTGGAGTGAATACCGCTCTTTCGCCGCACAAACAATCATACCGGGAAGCCCTCCCGGCAGCCCCCTGTGCCATCCAATATAAATTGCATCATTTTTGTAGGCAATAAGTACGCTTTATATAATAAAAACCAGGGCATCGGGATCATAAACGAGGATATCTGTACATAAAAAGTCGTGGCGCCCGTTCCTGTTCCTACTAAATATGACTTCTGCATCAAGTCCACCTTTACTGCGCGTGCATAGTATTTTCCAGGTATTCCCACAGCATATCCGCAGTATAGGCTAAGCATCAGCCATGTATTTCCCACATACCAAACTGGGTGAACCCGCTTAATTACTGCGTTTGTTTCTTTATCTTAAGAAAACAAATGTTACGTTATGAAAAAACTACTCCTGTTATTTACGTTATGTTGCTGCTGCCTGGGTATTCTCAGGGCAGAAGACTCACCCATCGGCGCCTGGAAATCCACCTCGGGACAGGTAACCAGTGTGCTGCTCATCACTCCCACCTGGTTTACAGTTACGGATTACGATAGTCAGCGCTTCATCAGCTCATATGGCGGTTCATGGAAACAGGCTGGCGATACACAGGTGGATGTAACCATTCATTTTAATACAGCCAATGCATCGCAGGTAGGACAAACCACCACGGTGCCGGTGGGCATGGAAAACGGGCAGCTAATCACCAGCAGTCCAGGCGGAGGAAAACAGGAATGGACCCGTATTGATGATGGCGTTGGTCCGCTGGCCGGCAGCTGGCAAATCACTTCCCGGGAAAGAGATGGAAAAATGACGCCTATCCCCAATGGCGCCAGGCGCACCATGAAGATCCTTACCGGTACCCGTTTTCAATGGGTGGCCATTAACCAGGAAACAGGAGAGTTTTTTGGCTCCGGCGGCGGAACCTATACTTTTGAAAACGGTACCTATACAGAAAAAATTGAGTTTTTTTCCCGCGACAGCTCCCGTGTAGGTGCATCATTGTCTTTTAAAGGCAGTGTAAATGGCAACAACTGGGATCATAGTGGCAAAAGCTCAAAAGGAGATCCCATTCATGAAATATGGACCAGGGAATAAATTGTTTTACCCTTTATTTTTTTCATAGAAGCGTGGTAATTCTCCTACCACCCTATTCCATAATCCTCACCATGATTACTGCTGCCACCCCATAAACTGCCATGCGCACGATCTATGTAAATGGCGTTTATGGGGCCGCTGGTACGCTCTCCGAAGGTAAGATGATAACCCATTTGTTCCAGGGCCTTCCGTGTTTGCTCGGAGGTGTTGTTATTGAGCAGGATGCTTCCGGGACGAGGCTCACGGTCCTGGATAGTGGTACCGCCTAAAGATAACCACAACTGGTTGGTATTAATATTCGCCGCTTCGGAAGCCTGTTGCACCGTCATTCCAAATTCTACCACATTCAGGAAAAACTGTAACAGGTTCTGGTCCTGCGTATCGCCGCCCTGCACGCCAAAAGCCAGGAAAGGCTTGCCGTCTTTCAAAGCCATGGAAGGCGTTAGCGTTACCCTGGGGCGTTTGCCGGGAGCAATCACATTAAAAGGACATATAGCGGAATCCAGCACAAAACTTTGCGCGCGCTGGCTCATACCGATACCGGTTTTGCCTGCAATGCAGGCGGGGAGCCAGCCGCCGCTGGGAGTGACAGATACTACCCATCCGTCTTTATCCGCTGCTTCCACGCTGGTGGTGCCGCGCCACAGCCGGTCCATATAGGCGCTGTCTGGTGTATTGGCTGCGTACAGGTTGTCAGACAGTATTGCGTTGGCGATATGTGATAGCATCTTATTAGTTGCATAAACCTGGTTTGCATCACCTTGCGGCATCAGCATCGTAGCATCATGTTTGGGAACAAAGCCGCCGGGTTTGCGGCCGCTGCTGGTATCCTGCAACAATTTCCGCTCCTGTAACAGGTGCAGGTAAGGATTGGTTTTACCCATGAACGGATATGGATCGCCCGGGCCTGCCGCTGCGTCATTCTGCGTAAGATTGATCTGTTTTGCCCTTACCTTTGCATATTCCTTGCTCAGCAATCCTTTAATAGCAGGATTGGTATTGAACGCAGGATCGCCATAATAAAAATCACGGTCTGCGAAAGTAAGGTTCATGGTTTGATATAACGTATGGATATATTCAGTGGAATTATATCCCATTGATTTCAGGTTGAAATTTTCCAGGATATTAAGGCTTTGCAGCAGCATCGGGCCTTGCGTCCATTCCTGCAGCTTATACACTTCTATGCCCTTGTAATTAATATGCAGGGGCTCTTCTTCCACCGGTTTCCAGCGGGCCAGGTCTTCCATGGTGATCAGGCCCCCCTGTTCCTGGCAGCCGCGTACAAATTCTTTGGCAATATCTCCTTTGTAGAACCGGTCGTATGCTGCCATGATGGCTTCTTTCCTGCTTTTGTGCTTACGCAGCGCTTCCTGTTCAGCTTCTACCATTTTTGTGAGGGTAGCCAGCAGGTCTTTCTGCACAAAAATTTCCCCGGCTTCCGGGGCTTCTCTTTTTTCCCCGGGATGTGTGAGGAAAACAGCTTTACTGTATGGCCACTGGTTAATATATTTTTTCCCGCGTTCAATACTATTCGCAGTTTGAGCTTCTATGGGGTAACCGGCCGCCATTTCCATGGCAGGCGCCAGCACCTGTTTTAAGCTCATGGTACCGTATTCTGCCAGCATGTAGCATAGTCCCCCGGCGGTTCCCGGCGTTACGGCTGCCAACGGGCCGTATTCCGGTGGGAAGTCGTATCCCTTTCCTTTATAAAATGCCGGTGTGGCGCCGGTAGGGGCAACACCCAGCGCATTGATGGCAATTACTTTCCCTGTTTTAGGGTTATAGATCAGCGCCTGCGTTTCCCCGCCCCAGCTCAGCACATCCCACATGGTACAGGTAGCGGCCAGCATGGCGCAGGCGGCGTCTACGGCATTGCCGTGTTGCTGGAAGATCATAGCGCCGGCGGTGGCAGCCAGCGGTTTGCCGGTTACGGCCATCCAGTTTTTACCATGCAAAGGTGGTTTCTGTGTTTGCTGTGCCTGCATGCCGGTATAACAACCCAACACGAAGGAAAGGAGGAGGAAGCGTTTCATCGGGCTAATTTATAGATTTACGGATTAAAAAAATCCGGATTTACATGAAGGGTAACAGCCCCGTTATTTTCACGGGACCTGTTGAGCCAGCAACACTTTAGTGGTCACCAGCAGTTGCCCGGTATGCCGCATGGTATGTTCTGCTGCATGGAACAACAATCCCAGTACTGTGGAGGGAAGTTGTTTACGGCCTACGCCCCGGAAATCCGTCAGGGTGTTTTCCGGGGTAACAGACAATTGCATCAGTGCCTGATGCACCTGTGCGTCAAAATGATCCAGCAATTGATGGAGTGTGGCGGTTGGCTGGCCTTCGCCCGCCAGGGCGGCGAACTGCTGCTCGCTGAGCTGCTCTGCCCTGGCGTAGGTAAACAACCGGTCAAGTACCCCGGTTACGTGCTGAAGGTGATATCCCGGCGATGCCAGTCCTGCCGGCTTTTCCCATAGCAATGCCTCCGGGAAGTCCTGGAGCTGGTTGTTGATCTCCAGGTTGGCCTGCAATAGAGCATGCGCCACAGGTTGCAGTAATGCCGGTATGTTTTCTACCGGCCCGCTCATCCAGTATTCGGTAGCCATAATATCTTTTTATACTTCTACGGCATCATAAACGATCACTTTCTCCCATAAGTGGCTGCAGTTTTTAATAAACTCCAGGTGTATAGGGTGACTTTGATAGGTGGCCTGCCCGGCAAGGTCACTGAAAAAAATCAGTTCCGATACGCCCCAGCTGTTGTCCACAACCTCGCGTTTTTCGGTACTCGCTACCACGCCTACACGCAGATCACGAACGGTTTCTATTTTAGCCAGGGTTTTTACGCCCGCTACCAGCTTATCGCGGTCTTCTTTGGAATCAGGGTTCTTCAGCCAGAAGAATACGTGATGCACAATCGGGTATTTCTTTTCCATATTTGTTGAGGGGATTGCTGCGGCAGCGGCAGTACCGGCGGCAAGCGCTGCTGCGGTTCCTAAAAATTTACGTCTGTTGGAAGTGCTCATATTAGGCGTGTTGAGGCGATGAAAATAATAAACATTGTCGATTTATTATAATTATCCCTGTCATACCGACACTAATATTCATCGGATTACATTTACACAGCGGTGATTTACCCGGACCGCCTGAAATTCCTGCAGCACTTTTCCGGGGATGCTTTCAGACGTGCGGTATTTCGGCTCAAACCCGATTTCATACCGGATTACACCACTTTCATCCCATTTTGCCCCTGCTGCATGCCAACAATTGCTATTATTGCCATAAATACATCAACCTTATGAATCAATTTAAGAAAATTGAATTCGGCATCGTGACAGCCATTTTTGTGTTGCTGATGTTTTCGATCCTTTATCCCAGCATTATTTACAATGTATTTGAGCTGCAGCGTATTTATGGCGATAAATTCGCCAGGTATCACCAGGTGTTCGATTATTACATCCATTTCCTGCTGCCTTCCATGGGCCGGGTAATGCTGGTATACGTTACCTTCCTGCTGGTGAACTTTGTGATTGTGCCGGAGTTCCTTGAAAAGGGAAAGTGGGTGGGAGGAGTGTTCCTGCTGATCCCTGTGGGGTTATTTTATTTTGCGATGATGATGGTAGCCAATTCATACTATAACGGTTACCTGTTTGGCGTATATGATACCATAAAGGGAGCGCATATGTATTTCGCAAAAACGGCTTTTATCACTACCATTTTTTCGGGTGTGCTGTACGTGGCTTATTACTATATCCGGAAAGCCCTGGTAAGCGTACTATATCCCCGGATTGTGGCAGATATGGCTTTCAGGCAGATATTCACTGAAATCTGCTGGGCTGCCGGCATATTCGTGGTATTGTTTTGCCTGTCTTTTTCAGATTCGAGGGACATGGCGCTGCTGATCTTTTTCTTCGGCCCCTCACAGATTATGGTGTTCTTTGTGCTTCGTTACAGGGTATTTCCAAACTTTGAAGACGGGCACAGGAATAAAGGACTGCTGATCCGGGATATTGTTTTTACCATCCTGGCCAGTAACGTGATGATGGGGCTGATATGCCGCGCACTGGTACACCGCGATGGGGGCTGGTTTGCAGCGCTTACTTTTATAGGTATCGGTGTTTCTACAGGCATTGTGCTGCCGGTTTGCTGGTTATTGTTTAAAAGTCGCCAGAAACAGGTGAATACCGTGGTTACCCTGAAAAAAGCATTGGGGCATTCCGCTGCTAACCTCGACTTCCTCCGTTCACAGATCAATCCGCACTTTTTATTCAATGCGCTGAACACGTTGTATGGTACCGCCTTACAGGAGGAAGCCGCCCGTACCAGCGAAGGCATCCAGAAACTGGGCGATATGATGCGGTTTATGCTACATGATAACCACCTGGAAAAAATTCCACTTGATAAGGAAGTGGCTTACCTGCAAAATTATATAGCACTGCAGCGCCTGCGCGTTTTGTCTTCTCCCGATATACTGATAGAAGTAAATATAGATGAAAGCCAATGCCAGCATGAAATTGCGCCGATGCTGCTGATCCCTTTTGTGGAAAATGCGTTTAAACACGGTATCAGCCTGAGGCATCGTTCCCGTATCGTGATTTCCCTCAGCTGTACACCGGAGCAGGTTTTCTTCGATGTGTATAACAGCGTGCATCCCCGCCCTGAAAATGACCCCGAAAGAGAGGGTATGGGGATTGGTTTGAATAATGTAAAAGAAAGACTAAATTTATTGTATCCTCACCGGCACGAGCTGAGTATCCGTCAAACGGCTACTGAATTTTTTATCCATCTGACTATTGATGTTAATAAGTAAGTAAATGAAAAAAGAAGAAGAAGTGGTACAGGGGCCTGATGGCATGACGCGCTTTTTATGGTGGCTGGCCGCCGCCGATGCTGATGTATTGCAGGAATGTAAAACAGAGAAAGAGCGCTACCGGATCATTGGCATTTCTGTATTGGTTACATGGATGTTTGCTACATTGTCGTGGGGGTATTTCTTTTCCACCATTGTGAACGATGATATGATAGTAGCCGGCCTGGCGCTGTTTTTCGGCTTCGCTATTTTGTCGGTCGACCGTACCCTCATCGCAGCGATGTCGCGCACCAACGGCGGTATAAAAGTAATGCCGGTTATTTTTCGTTTAGTCCTGGCCGTTACTATAGGTTTGTTTATTTCACAGCCCGTGGTACTAATGTTGTTTAAGAAAGATATTGATACCCAGCTGGAACTTGGAAAGCAGGCCAAGCTCGATGCTTACCGGGCGCAACTGGTGAAGCTCAATGCCAGCCAGATGGCCGCCCTTCAACAATCCCTTGACCAGGGCAAACAACAGCTGGCGCAGAAAATGGCAGAGATGAAAGTGTATAAGGATGGCTATATAAAGGAAACCGACGGCACCGGTGGCTCCGGCAGGATAGGGGAGTCGGACATTGCTCGGGTAAAGAAATCGGCCTACCTCAAATCCGAAGAAGAACTGCAGGCCATGCAAAGGGCCTGGGAGCCGCAACAGCAACAGCTGCAGGCACAGATAGCACATATGCATACCGTCGACAGCCTCAAGGAAGCCGTATACGTTGGCACACTTACCAATGGCTTCCTGGCGCAGGTCGAAGCCCTGAACGAGCTCACCGAAACACATCCACCGGTAAAACAACGCTACCGCCTTATTGTATTTATCATCACCCTTATTGAAGTAATGCCCTTGCTCAGTAAAATACTGATGCCTAAAGGAGAGTACGATGAAAAGCTGGCAGCAGCTACTGCACAGGGAGTAACCTCGGCACAGCTGCAAACAGATACCGGCAAAGAGCTGATGGAACATTACCAGGCTGCCGCACTGGCGGCCGATAAGGAAACGGTGGACCATCTCTTTGAATCTACCCGCGACCTGCGCCGGGAACAGGCTGAAGCCCTCGTAAAAGAGTGGAAGAACCGGGAGAACGGGCAGTACCAAAACCTCTGGCAACAGGCCAGGAGATTGTTGTTAGGTAAAATCAGTTAATCCCTGTATTGCTTACAAATAAAATAGCCAAAAATGACTGCTATTGCGATAGATGATGAACCCGTGGCGCTGGCTGTTATCAAGAATCACGCTGCCAGGGTGCCTTTCCTGGAAATGAAAGGTTTTTTTACCAATGCTTTTGAAGCGATCGATTTTCTTAGCAAAGAAAAGGTAGACCTGCTGTTCCTGGATATTAAAATGCCGGATATCTCCGGGCTGGATTTTTTGTCCAGCCTGCCTCATCCTCCTATGACTGTTTTTACTACCGCCTACTCCGAACATGCAGTGAAAAGCTTTGAGCTGGATGCGATCGATTATCTGCTCAAACCCTTTTCCCTTATACGTTTTATGAAGGCGTGCAATAAGGCTAATAACCTCTTGCAGTTGAAACAGCAAAACGGAGCCCCCGTCACTAAAGAACAACCTGATTATATTTTCGTGAAAAGCGGGTACGAGCAATTCCGTATTGTGCTGGATGATATCCTTTACCTGGAAAGCGCCGGTAACTATGTTAACTTCATCCTTACTGACCGCAAGCTCATTTCCCGCCTCTCCATGCAGGAGGCGGTAGACCTGCTGCCTATAGGCTCTTTCACCCGTGTGCACCGCTCCTACATTGTAGCTAATAACAAAATCGAACGGGCGGATCGCAACTCTCTTTACATCAAAAACATTCCTATTCCTATAGGCGCCGCGTATGCTCCTGCGATTGAACGCCTTCTCAATTTTTGATTTTAGCGGATTTTGCCTGACTCAGGATTATGATGATTACGCTGATTACGCTGATTTTATTTTTCTGATTTTGTTTTTACGAAGTTTATCTTATAAGAGATTGCCTACTCTGGTTATACTAATTTAATTTTTTATAGGGTGTACAAGATAATGGAAGAAAGAAGCGTGTTTGGCTTCTTCTTCCATTAATGTAGTTCTTGAAAAAAGAAATCAGATATAATCAAAAAGTAAAAACCCAACAAAACAAAATCAGAAAAATAAAATCAGCGTAATCAGCGTAATCATCATAATCCTGAGTCAGACAAAATCCGCTCAGATCAAATCCTACAAAACAAAAAATAAAATCAGCGTAATCATCATAATCCTGAGTCAGACAAAATCCGCAAAATATATTTGCCAAAATGGACCAATTGGTCTAATTTGTAACCCATATGGGGAAAGCAGAAAAAACGCGCCAGTTTATCATAGAAAAGGCCGCTCCTATTTTTAACAAAAAAGGCGTAGCAGGAACTTCTATCAGCGATATCCTGAAAGCCACGAAACTGGCCAAGGGAGGCGTGTACGGGAATTTCGCCTCCAAGGAAGAAATAGTAATGGAAGTGTTCGATTATATCGCGGAAGAGGAAAAACTGAACCTGCGGCAGGTAACAGCTACTGCCAATACTTCCGCCGGTAAGTTTGAAGCGTTGTTCCAATATTATGCCCGTTTCCCGAGGGAGCAGAAAGTGGCTGGCGGCTGCCCTATGCTCAACTTCGGCGTAGAGGCAGACGATACCAACCCCGGCCTGAAAAGGAAAGTGAGCGAACTGGCACTCTATTACCAGTCGCGTATTGCTAAAATGGTACAGTACGGGAAGGAACACGGCGAATTCAAACCAGACTGGGATGAGCGCAAGTTTGCTATCCGTATGTTTGCCATGCTGGAAGGTGCTATTCTTATGAGCAGTATACTCGGACACAATAAACAGATGTTGGTAGTATTGGATGCGCTGAGGGAGGAAATCAGGCTGAATAGCCGCTGACTTTTTTTATTCCTTAAAATAAACCAATCGGTCTAAAATGCAACACCAGGTTTTACCATTATCACTGCGGATGACCGGCGCGATTTTGTCCGCCATGAGCCGTCCGTTTCCGGTTACCACGGCAAAGCTGTTTTACCGGTTGTATTGTACACCTCCTGCACTAAAGCTCCGGCCGGTACATCAACAGTTCCGCGATCAGGCCCTGATACAGCGACTCCGGGTAACCAGTTATCCATTTGATAATGCGCCACTGAAAGTAACCACCTACCACTGGGGAGCCACCGGTCCGAAAGTTCTGTTGCTGCATGGCTGGGGCGGCAGCCCGCTTCACTTTAAGCAACTCATCACCTTGCTGGTGGCACAGGGCTACCAGGTAGTAGCCTACGATGCACCGGCACATGGCCTCTCCGGTGGCAAACGTACCAACCTGGTACAATGGATGCACGTGCTGGAACAGGTAATGCAGCAGGAAGGCCCGCTGCACGCTATTGTTGGCCACTCGTTCGGTGGCCTCAATGCTGCACTTACGCTTGCCCGCAAAGAGGTGCATGTGCCACGCCTGCTGATGCTCAGCACCGCGCTCAGCGCTCCCGTATTCTTCAATGAAGCGCTCCGGCTTTTCCGTATCCATCCCGTGGTAATGCCGGTGCTGCAACAGCTCATCCGGCAACGGTTAAAAGAAGATCTCGTTGACATGGACCTGCACCGGTATATCAATAGTATCAAAGCAGATAAGATCTGGATGGCTTACGATACCACAGATACACTGGCTAAAGCCGCAGAAATAGATGACTATCTGCAGCAATACCCCGCTATACAATCGCTCCGCATTACGGGCGACGGCCATTTCCGTATCATGCGGCATGAAGCCGTAGTACAGGGAATCCTTACTGTACTGGCAGCTGACATAACATAAAAATAAATCCTGATCTTCGGGTATATAACTTTGAATATGCCCAGGTATATAACGGTTACCTCATTACTGAACAAAACAAAGCAACGGGATCCCTGGTTCCTGGATGATTATACCATCAATCCATTCAGTGGCTGTGCTTTCAACTGTTTGTACTGTTATATCCGCGGCAGCAAGTACGGCATCAATATGGCAGAAAAGCTATCGGTGAAAGAAAATGCACTGGCTATTCTTCGCCGGCAGCTGGCCGCCAGGGCGCGTAAACAGCAACAAGGCTTCGTTGTGCTTTCGTCTGCAACAGATGCTTATCTTCCACTAGAAGAAAAAGAGATGCTCACCCGCGGCATCCTGGAGCTGCTCCTGGAATACCGCTTCCCGGTGCATATCATTACCCGCTCTCCACTGGTATTGCGCGATCTCGACCTGCTCCGGCAAATCAATGAACAGGCCCTGCTGCCACCAGATATGGCTTCCTACAGGCATAAGGCTATGATCACTTTCTCGTTTAGTACCATCGATCCGGTAGTGGGCAGGCAGTTTGAGCCCGGGGCTCCCGATCCGGCGCAACGGCTGCTGGCCCTGAAATCATGTGCTAATGCAGGCTTTATGACCGGTGTAAGCTTAATGCCGCTCCTGCCATTTATCAGCGACAGGCCGGAGCAACTATCACGGCTATACGCTGCTTTTTATGAGCACGGCGCGCGCTATGTGTTTCCCGCTTCCATTACCTTATGGGGAGAAGAAGCCGCCGATAGCAAACAGCTGGTAATGCAGGCGGTACAACAACATTATCCGCAGTATGCGGAACAATACCGCCTCCTTTTTAGCCACAACAGCCAGGTACCTGCTACTTATAATACGGCGCTCAAGGCTGCTGCAGCTGTAGCAGCGGACCGTTACGGGCTTTTCCCGCAAATCCCTTTTGAATAGCTTTCTGGCATTTCAAACAGCATCTTCCGGGGACCGCGGCAAAACAGTAGCTGTCTTTTTTCATCTTCCTTAAAATTTTATACGTTTAAACTTGCTTTCCGCCGTGTAAATGAATATTTTAGAAGCATGAACTTTAAAACCCACGTATATGAGTAACGTTAATAACCGCAGGCAGTTTCTGCGTCAAATGGGAGTGTACACAATGGGAATGGGGATGCTGCCCGCTATCCTGGCAGCCTGTAATAACGGCAAATCCACTAAAACTGAAAGTGACAGTGCTACCGCCGTTAAACCCGGGGAAGCCACTGCACAAGAACTTTTCTTTAAAATTTCACTGGCGGAATGGTCGTTCCATAAAGCGTTGTTTGCCGGTAAAATGAATCATCTTGATTTCGCTTCCCGTGCAAAGAACGAATTCGGTATCGAAGGTATTGAATACGTGAACCAGTTCTTTAAAGACAAAGCAAAAGACCAGGCCTATCTTGCAGAAATGAAAAAACGTGCCGATGACCTGGGCGTTCGCAGCGTACTTATTATGTGCGATGGCGAAGGAGAAATGGGCGACCTGGATGCGAAGAAAAGAATGCAGGCGGTAGAAAATCATTACAAGTGGGTGGAAGCGGCTAAATTCCTTGGCTGTCATGCTATCCGTGTAAATGCAGCGGGAGAAGGCTCGCCGGAAGAAGTAGCCAAAGCGGCTGCCGATGGCCTCACTAAACTGGCCACCTTTGGTAAGGAACATGGCATCAACGTGATCGTGGAAAACCATGGCGGTATGTCTTCCAACGGGGAATGGCTTAGCGGGGTAATGAAAACCGTGAATATGCCCAACTGTGGCACTCTGCCTGATCTGGGCAACTTCTGTATCAAAAGGAGCAAGCCGGAAGCCAATACACCGGAAGCATGGGCAAAAACCACCTGTCTGGAGGAATACGACCGCTACAAAGGTGTGGCGGAACTGATGCCTTTTGCTAAAGGCGTGAGCGCGAAAACGTACGACTTTGATGCCAATGGCAACGAAACTACCATCGACTATGTCCGCATCCTGAAAACAGTAAAGGATGCCGGCTTTAATGGTTTCATGGGAATTGAGTATGAAGGAGAGAAATTATCTGAAGAAGAAGGTATCAGGAAAACAAAAGAGCTGCTGGTACGACTGGGTGGTAAATAAATAATAATTGGGGCTAACCAAAAAGCAGAAGAATGCTTTGGGGTCAGCCCCACCTGTATTTTGCCAACCCAACAGCTTTGCTTACAAGGCAATTCAGCCTTTTCAGAAAGACTGCAGGTACTTGTCCAGGTAAAACAATAAGGGTATAAAAAACGGCGCCCCAAAAGCAGAAGCATACTTTTAGGGCGGCTGTTTCATTTACAGTGAAAACGCTTTTTTCAGGAAAGGGATCACATATCCGTACGCATCTGCAGTAGCGGCACTATCGAAAATAGGATTGCTAGGATTGGCAAAGCCATGAGCTGCATCATAACGTTTAACCGTCAGCGTTTTACCTGCCGCCTGCATGTTCTTCTCAAACTCGTTTACTACCTGTGGGTTAATGCCCTGGTCTTTATTACCGAAAAGACCCAGTACCGGTCCGTATAAAGTTTTCAGTTTGCTGACATCCTTTTCAGGCATACCGTAATACATTACTACGCCCTTATTCTGCGCCCCTGCCAGTAACCCTGACTGTAACGACAGCCCGCCACCGAAGCACCAGCCTATGGAGGCTATTTCGGCTGTTTTTCCCGCATAGTTGATAGCGCCCTGCATGATGGCCTGCAATCTTTCCCTGGAGGCCCCCTGCATCAGTTTTGCCGCATCTTCCCGGTTGGTGGCTACCTTCTGATCATACATATCCACCGCCAGTACATTTACTTTTCCTTCCAGATCATTATACAGCTGCTCGGATTGTTTTTTTATATAGTCGTTCAGCCCATACCACTCCTGGTACACCAGCAGGTATTTACCGGAAGTGGTTTTGGCTTTGAACAGGAAACCATGTGCAGGTGTTCCGTCTGCAACGGGAAAAGTGATGGCTGTACCAGTAGTGCCCTGGTAGGTGTATGGCAGCGGATCTTTATGGGCCATGCGGAATTCTTCATGACTGGCAAGTGCTGCAAACTCGGTGATGGCATCTGTATGGCAGCAGGGAGCAGTTTGAGAAAAAGCGCTCACAGCCATCAGCAAACAGCCGGTAAGGAAAGTTAGTGTTTTCATGACAGTTTATTTTGCTTGCAGAAGATACGAATTTCTTTGGTGCAGCTTTTGTAAATTCGGTATTATGGATCTTCAGTCGGGTTACCCTTATTCACTTATCCGCAACGGCCTGCCATATAATTATCCCTGGCAGGAACAGGATATTCGTACGCACGTGGCCGTGATAGGCGGCGGGATTTCAGGTGCATTAACCGCCTACGCATTAACAAAGGCCGGCATTCCCTGCGTAGTGGCCGATGCCCGTACTATCGGCCTGGGAAGCACCGCTGCCAGCACCTCGCTGCTGCAGTATGAAATTGATACGCCTTTGTCGGAGCTGCGCATGAAAGCTGGTATATCCAATGCCAACAGGGCTTATGAGCTGTGCGCCACTTCCATCGGTGAACTGGAAAACACCTGCAAAGCCCTGCATTTTCCGCATTTTGAAAAGAAACACAGCCTGTACCTGGCCTCTTACGGGAAAGATGTAAAAAAGTTATCGGAAGAAGCGGAAGCCCGCCTGGAGCTGGGGCTTAAAATGGATTGGTGGGACGCGGCAACAATAAAGGCAAAAATGGATTTCAATGCACCGGCGGCTATCTATTCCTATACAGCAGCACAAACAGATGCATATATGCTCACGCATGCACTGCATCAACACAATCTCAAACATGGCGCACAGGTGTTCGACCGCACTGCTGTTACAGATATTGATTTCCGGCCCCGTAGTGTAGTGCTGACCACCTCGCAGGGACATCGCATCTCTGCGCGTTACCTGGTAATTGCCACGGGCTATGAAGCTTTGCAGTATATCAATATCCCTCTGCTGAAGTTAACATCTACCTATGTGATAGCAAGTGAGCCCAATCATGCAGTGGAGCAATGGTACCAGGACTGTCTCATCTGGGAAACAAAATTCCCGTATCTCTATATGCGCATCACCAGCGATCGCCGCATACTGGTAGGAGGAAGGGATGAGCCTTATTATAATCCCGGTCGCCGCGATAAGCTGATTCATCACAAAGCAAAACAACTGGAAAAGGATTTCCGCAAAAAATTTCCCGGGCTGCGTTTTCACCCGGAGTTTAAATGGACCGGCACCTTTGGCGCTACTGCCGACGGACTGCCTTTTATCGGGCCTTTCGCCCCCATGCCACATACTTTTTTTGCACTCGGTTTTGGAGGCAACGGCATCACTTTCGCCCAGATTGCCGCCAATATCATTACCAACCTTATACAAGGAAAAAAAGACCCGGATGCAGCTATCTTTTCCTTTAACAGGAAAATAAAATCCTGAATCAGACAACCTTTGCGCAGCCTCACTAACGGTGAAGGGTATACTAAAATGTAATCACTACTTTATTATCGTTGATCTTATATTTGAAATGCTGTTGCCCGCTCAGGTTGTTCAGCACGTCTTCCAGCGTAGCATGAAAGAAGGCGGCGTCCGTAATTGCCGGTGCTTTGGATGCATCCCCCTTCATTTCCACTTCTACGCCAAACCATTCTTCCAGTGTACGCGATAAGGCCATAGGATTGGTATTGCTGATCCGCAAGGTATCAGATAACCATGTTTCCAGTTCCTCCGGGTGATAGGTTTCTTTTTCCATCAGGTCAATTTCGTTATTAGCCAGGATCATCTGCCCGCGTTCCAGTATTTCCGGCTGATTGTCGGTAGGGGAGTGATAGGATTTTCCTACGCGGATCTTTCCGTTGAGCAGGTATACTGTAGCGCCATGCTGGCTGGCAAAGGAACGCATTTTAAAGGCGGTGCCTAATACGGTAGCCCGTAGTTTATCGCTGGTCACAGTAAATGTATCGGTAGATGGAACAACGGTAAAGAACGCATCACCATCCAGGATCACCGACCGGTTGCCCTGCAGGTAATTGGCCGGCACTTCCAGTACAGAAGCGGAATTAAGTATTACATGGGAACTGTCTGGCAGCGTAACAGAAGTACGCCTGCCGGTAGTGCCCTTATAGATCTGGTATCCGATACCCGGGGTTTTAAGGTTTACAGGTGTATTTTCCGGCGCCTTTGTGTTGGTGTTGCAGCCGGTGATCACTATTCCGCCTGTCAGCATCAATGCCAGCACATAACAGCGGGGAAAACGGCGGGAAATAGTATCAGGTTTAAATCGCATATTCCGGGAATTTTGTATGTATCTAAAAAGACCTAAAAGTAATAAAATAAACAGCGGTAAACAGGTATGCTTAAACAATTTCTGAGAAGCAATAGACAATATCTGTTAACGCTGTTAAAAAGATATGCTGATATTATAATGATTTTTGTTTAGAAGCCGGGCGCACCCTAACTTTGCGGCCCATGGAAAAGCAGCTACCTTTATCGTTTGATAATACCGCTATCGCGTTTGAGGCAAAGACCGACAAAGCACTGAAAAAAGCCAATTTTCTCTTTAGTAATATCGGGAAACCCTGGCTGGTAAAACTGGGTGCAGTGATGACACCAATCGCTTTTAAACTGGGGCTACCCATTAAAGGCATTATAAAGAGCACCATTTTCTCACAGTTCTGCGGCGGTGAAACCCTGGAAGAAGCTGCAGCTACCGCCCTGCAATTGGGCAATTACCACGTAGGGGTGGCGTTGGATTACGGTGTGGAAGCCATGGAAGGAGAAGAAAGCTACGATGCCGCTGTTCCTGAATTCATCCGCGCTATCCAGTATGCTGCCTCCCGCCCTGATATTCCATTTATCGCTATAAAAATTACCGGCTTCGCCCGGTTCGAACTGCTGGAAAAAATACACCGCAAGGAAGTCTTAACGGCTGAAGAACAACAGGAATATACCCGTGTGCGTAACCGCGTACATGCCATTGCAGAGGCCGGCGCACGCCATAATGTAGCCATCCTCGTAGATGCAGAGGAATCCTGGATCCAGGACCCCGTAGATGCCCTCACGGATGAGATGATGTCTTTATTCAACAAAGAGAAAGTAATTGTATATAATACCTTCCAGATGTACTGCCACGACCGTTATCCTTTCCTGCAGGTATCCCTGGAGAAAGCGGTGAAGGAAGGCTACCTGCTGGGCGCTAAACTGGTACGTGGCGCTTACATGGAAAAAGAGAACAAACGTGCGGCAGAAAATAATTACCCTACACCTATTCAACCGGGTAAAGCGGCTACGGATAAAGACTATGATGCTGCTGTAAAGTTCTGTATCGACCGTCTTGATAAACTCGCTGTTTTTATTGGTACGCACAACGAGAACAGCTGCATGTTTGCAGCAAAACTACTCCACGAAAAAGGACTGCCGCATAATCATCCGCACGTGAGTTTTTCGCAACTGCTGGGTATGAGCGATAACATCACCTTTAACCTGGCGCATGCCGGTTACAACGTATGTAAATACCTGCCATACGGCCCGGTAAAAGATGTAATGCCCTACCTGATCCGCAGGGCGCAGGAAAATACTTCCATCGCGGGGCAAATGGGCCGGGAACTGGCACTGATCAGGAAAGAAATGAAAAGAAGGGGGATGGCATAAGGGGCGAAAAGAAAAAACGCTCGATTTTAACCAGGATCCCGGATCCCGTTAAAATCGAGCGTTAGAAGACTATGCTAAATATTCCCGGTTTCCCGGTTATTGATTGCTTTCACTTTGTGGCAGTGGGTACTGTGTCCACACATCATCATCTACCCGGTCTTTCGGCAAAGTATTCAGCCGGTTATACCTCCTTAAATCCACCCAGCGATGACCTTCCATAAAAAGGGAATACCGCCTGTTATACAGTAGCTCATTGATCAGTGCATCTTTGTTGGCAACGCCGGCATATGGAGTGAGATTATGCGCGGTCCGGATGCGGTTGAGGGCTACTATCGCATCAGGTATTGCATTGGTCTGTATTTTCGCTTCTGCATATATCAGTACCAGTTCTTCGTTCCTGATAATGCTGATGGGCGCATTCAATGAGCTCCATACAATTACATCACGGTTGCCGGTTAAACCGCCCTGGCTGGCAGGATCATCCCGCAATGCTGTTTTAGTGATACGGTCGTCGCCCGGTATAATATTCGTGGCAAAGGAAGGATGGGAAACTCTTATTTCCCCGTTGCCGTTGGGCGGCAGGTACATAGTATTGGCAAGGTCACCGCCATTTGTAGAAAAATAATGATAGATCCCATTGTTCAACGGACCGTTCAGGTCAAAGAATGATTCGTTGAGCGCGGACAGTGCATTGGCCCACTGCTGCCGGTAAGTATAAACCCTGGCTGCAATTGCACGGTTAAATTTAAGCAGGCCGGTGGTAGTTTTAAATCCCAGGAACCCATCGGACAAAGGAAAAATAACTTCCGATCCGGTAAGATCAGCTTTCCCGTCGTTCAGGAATTTCAGTATAGAATCCAGCACCTCGGCGGTATTGGTGATAACCGGTCCAAGTGTGGCGCCATTAGCTACAGGTATACGCACGCCATTGGTATTCGTCATGTTAAGATTCAGCAACAACTGGTAACCTATCAGCGTTTTGGCGAACCCGGTAAAAGCCTTCTTTTGTATATCTGAAGCTACTTCCGGGCGGGTGTTGCCGATGGCATCAAGCAAAATGAAACACTGTCTTGCTACCTGGTACCTGGCCGACCAGGGATTGGTAATGTAGAACGTATTATTATCCAGCACTTTGCTGCCACCACCCAGCAGGTCGGTGGTATACCTGGGCTCTGCACCGGAGAAACGGTAAATCTCACGGCCTATAATACCGGTACCATCCAGGTAGGCGGAAAGACTGTTGCGCATACCGGATTCCGCGCCGGTTACCAGGTTGAACAGGTCGCTTCTGGACGGGTCTGTGGTGATGCCCGTTACTACAGGCGTATTGAGGCTATTGATTTCTCCTTTCTGGCAGGCGTTGATCACCAGCAGTAAAAGAGCGATCGCTATTATTGGAAGATACTTTTTCATATGTGTTGTTTTAAGCAGATGGAAAATGATCAGAAATCAACGCCAACATGAAAGCTGGCCCTTTTGGATGCAGGGAACGGCATAACGTCTACCCCTGTTGATAAACCGTTACTGCCGCGCGTTTGAGCGGTAGTAATGGTATTGCTTCCGAAGTTGGATACTTCCGGATCATAACCCACGTACTTTGTCCAGGTAAAGAAATTATTGGCAGACACACCAACACGGATCCCTTTCAGCACGGATGTATTTTTTATTGGTATGTTATAATAAATGCCTATCTCACGGATACGTACATACGAAGCGTCCTGTACATAAATAGAAGCATCGCCGGCTCCGGGGCGGTAAAGCCCGGCCTTAGTGCCTTTCATCTCGTCATCAAAGTCGAAGGAAGTAGCGCCAAGATCAGTGAGCAGTTGTGTGAGGTTAATATTGTCGCCGCCTTTTTTCCAGTGAATGAGGAAACGCAGGGAGAAGTTTTTGAACACGGTCAGTTCATTGAAGAAGCTCATCTGGAAATCCGGTTCTGCATTCCCGATCAGCTTCAGCTCATCGCCTACGGTACCTTTTATCTGCGTAGCCGGTTGTCCTTCTTCCAGGTAAAAAGTACCGAGTGAATTACCAAAGGCGCCAATGGCATATGGAGGAATGATCAGCTTGGTGACTTTAGACCGGTTACGCCACCAGTTGATACTGCTGTTCCAGCGTACATTGGGCTGGTTCACCGGTACCAGGTTTAAGCCCAGTTCTATTCCCTGGTTTCTCAGGTCGCCGCTGTTTTTCCACTCAGTGGCATAACCGGAAGATGCCGGCAGCGAGTGCCGAAGCAACACGTCATAAATTTTCTTGTTATAGTAAGTGGCTTCAAGATTGATGCGGCCGTTGAGCACACTTACATCGAGGCCTGTTTCAAATTCGGCCTGCCGTTCGGGTTTGATGTCGGGGTTGCCTTGCAGGTTTTCTACCAGTACGCCGGGGAATCCGCCGATATTGCTTCCCAGCATCTGGGTGAATTTACTGCCATAGGGTGGCACGTTGCCCGACTGGCCGTAGGCAGCCCGCAGCTTGAGGTTATCCACACCAGCTACCTTCCAGAAATCCATTTTGGCAATGTTCCAGGAAATGGATCCTTTCGGGAAAACATAATATTTCAGGTATTCACCGTTGTTGGTAGACCGGTCGAAACGCACGCCGGCGCTCAAGGTAATGGCATCGATGAGGGAAAGATCTTCCTGTATGAAAATACCATTGTCGCGGTACTTCTGGCGGAATTGCCGGGTAGTAGTGTTGGCGCTGGCATCGAGGTTGCTCTGTCCGGATACCAGGTTGGTGGCAACGGTAACAATGTTATCCAGGTAGCCGGTTTCCAGTGTGGCGCCGGCAGTACTGGTTAAACTGAGATTGTTGTTTGGAGTAAATGTGTTCACTATAAACCCACCGATATTAGTGTTGGTGTTATTGGTATTGCCCTGGATAGAATGGCCCTGCTGCCCGTTTTCTTCAAATTGAAGGTTGCGCGGGAATAATGCTGCTGTTTTAAAATTGAAGTAATCAACACCGCCGCGTCCTACCAGCCGGGTAGTGGAGCGGTCGCTCTGCTGCAGGCGTATTTCGATGTTACCCCCACCTACAAAGCGGTTGGTCTTTTCGTTGTTGATCATATTGTCGCGTGTTTCCAGCGGGTTGGAACTGGCAAAAGCATTGCGTGGATACTCACCCAGTGAATTAGGGAAGAGGTTCACAAAATCAGGTGTGGACGACAGTGCTACACCAAGGGAAACGCCATTGTTATCGTTGTTGGTAAGCCCCCTGTCGGCAGAAGAGCTGATATAGTTGGTAGTAACGCCAACGGATACACGGTCGCTCACCTTGTGATCCACATTCAGCCGGATAGAGTTGTTAAAGTAACCGGTACCTTTTACGATACCGTCTTCCTGGCGCCGGTTACCGGAAAGATAGAAGGTGGTTTTTTCGCCGCCCCCGCTGAGGGAGATGCCGGTGTTCAGCACCAGCCCGGTTTGTCCGAAGATCTCTTTTTCATAGTCATAGATCTTCCCTGCATTCTTCGCTTCGGTGAACTGTGCCTTGTAAGCGGCACGTTTGGCCTGCACTACAGGGTCGGGATTATCAGCGGTACCTGCAAGATCGGCGGCTGTTTCAGGGGTAAAGGTGCGTACGCCCATCAGGTGCCGTACTTTCACAAAGCCGGTTTCCTGGTTGAGAGAGATCCTGGTTTTGCCGGATTTACCTTTTTTAGTAGTGATGATCACCACGCCGGCAGCGGCTTTGGCGCCATACATAGCGGCTGCGGAAGCGCCTTTCAGGATCTCAATGTTTTCAATATCTTCCGGGTTGAGGTCTGCAATACGGCTGGACGGATTGTCCTGGTTATTGGGGCTGCCCGAAGTAGCGGCGCCGGTTACATCGTTCAGTCCTGCGGGAATACTGCTGTTATTGAAGAAAATACCGTCTACAACGTATAACGGCTGGGAGTTGCCGAATACGGAAGTGATACCGCGCATTTTTACGGAAATACCGCCACCGGGAGCGCCGGAATTGGCTGTTATCATAGCGCCGGGCACCTTACCGCTGAGGGCTGCGTCAAATGTTTGTGCAGGCGCTACCCCATTTAGTTCTGTGCCTGAAATAGTAGCTACGGCATTGGCGAGGTTACTTCGCTTCACATTGGTGGCAAGCCCGGTTACCACAATTTCATCAAGGCGGGCGAAATCCTCTTCCAGGCTCAGGTTTATCACATTATTGCCCGGTGTGAGATTAACAGTTCTTGTCTTATAACCGGTATAGCTCACCGTCAGGCTCGTGGTGCCTGTGGCAACAGAAAGTGTGTAATTGCCATCGGTGTCCGTAATAGTTCCTTTATTGGTGTTGGGAACACGTACTGTAACGCCGGGAATAGGCTTACCGCTCACGGCATCCCTGATTTTTCCGGTGATGTTTTGCTGCGCAAATAATGCCAGGGTACTGCATAGGCATAGCAGTACCAGCAAACTGGATTTTGGTAGAAGCATAGCTTGTGATAGTTTAGATAATGAATGATGATTAAAACGAGGTTATGATCATGCTGTTGATTTTTTTTGGTTTACGATCCCGATTTTGGTTGTAATAAACTAACTTGTTATGATCCTCTGCCACAAGGGGTACTACAGGTTT
The DNA here is from genome assembly GCF_902150045.1 of Chitinophaga polysaccharea. Taxonomy (GTDB): domain Bacteria; phylum Bacteroidota; class Bacteroidia; order Chitinophagales; family Chitinophagaceae; genus Chitinophaga; species Chitinophaga polysaccharea_A. The sequence continues at coordinate 636,799 of NZ_CABFVU010000001.1, read as the reverse complement.
TTCATCATCATCTCTGATGGGCAGAAGTTTCTCATTAAGCCGATCTTGTTGTAAGCAAATATTACAGCAGATTACGAAAATTTGAGTGTACTTCCGTTTTTTTTCTTTGCCTTAATTATGTTATATTTTTCAACTGGAAAACTTCGTAAATTGCGGCCTTATGGAGCAGTATCTATCTTTATTACAACATATTATCCGGAACGGCGCAGTTAAAACAGACCGCACCGGCACCGGCACTACCAGCTGTTTTGGCTACCAGATGAGATTCAACCTGCAGGAAGGCTTTCCCGTGGTTACTACTAAAAAGCTGCATCTCAAGTCAATCATATATGAATTGCTCTGGTTTTTAAAGGGAGATACCAATATAGGATGGCTGAAGGAACATGGCGTGAGCATCTGGGATGAATGGGCCAATGAAAACGGGGACCTGGGACCTGTATACGGTAAACAATGGCGCAGCTGGGAAACCCGCAGCGGCAAAGTGATAGACCAGATCACCGAAGCGGTAAATACTATCCGGAACAATCCGGACTCCCGCCGTATTATTGTGAATGCATGGAATGTGGGCGAACTGTCTGAAATGGCGCTCAGCCCCTGTCATTGCCTGTTCCAGTTTTACGTAACTCCTGCCGATCCTGCAAAGGGGGAAACACGTGGTAAGCTCAGCTGCCAGCTGTACCAGCGCAGCGCTGATGTATTCCTGGGCGTGCCTTTCAATATTGCTTCCTACGCACTGCTCACCATGATGATGGCACAGGTATGCGACCTGGAAGCGGGCGACTTTATCCATACTTTCGGAGATGTGCACCTGTACAGCAACCATATGGAACAGGCCAACCTGCAACTGACCCGGACGCCGTTTCCTTTACCGGTAATGAAGATCAACCCGGACGTCAAAGATATTTTCTCTTTTAAGTATGAAGATTTTAAACTGGAAAATTACCAGTTTCATCCGGCCATCAAAGCACCGGTAGCCATATAACTCCCGCTTATGCGTATATCCATTATCGTAGCTGCTTCCGAAAATAACGTGATCGGTATCAATAATATGCTGCCCTGGCGTTTGCCCACGGATCTTAAATATTTTAAATCCACTACCCTGGGTAAACCCATCGTAATGGGGCGTAAAACATTTGAATCACTGGGAAAACCACTGCCCGGCCGGCCTAACATTGTGATCACCCGTCAACAGGACTTTCAGCCGGAAGGCGCATATGTTGTAAGTTCCGTGGAAGAAGGCATTGAAAAGGCAAAGTCGTTCGGTGGCGATGAACTGTTTATTACCGGCGGCTCCCAGATTTTCGAGCAGGCGTGGCCGTTAGTAGAACGGATCTATCTTACCCGTGTATACGCCGTTGTGCACGGAGATGCCTTTTTCCCGCAGCTGGATGGGGCCGAGTTTGAACTGGTAAGTGATGAGCGCCATGAGGCCGATGAGAAAAATCAGTATTCCTTCGCTTTCCAGGTATGGGAGCGGGTGTAAAAAACTAATGTCAGCGCTTATTTGAAAATAACGGTGCCCATCCCGTTGGTGAGTTCTTTTTCCAGGGTGTTGAGGTGTTTCTGCATTTCAAGACAGCTTTTAGCCGCTTCGTAGTCATTGTCCTTAAAGGCCTTTTGCACTTCGGCCTGGTTCTCATAAATTAACTTTTTCACTTTTCGCAGGATCAGGTAGTTGGTAGTGGAGAGCGTATCTTTCAAATATGCATCGTCGCCATATACGGTATCTATTTCAAATTGCTCTTTCCATTTCATACTTAGATCAGCTTCCTTATCTTCCAGGATATTGGCTATCTCTTTTGAGAACTGCTGATCCTCATGATAAAGAAACCAGCGTTTATCCTGCAGGTTCCCTGCATCGTACAAGGCTTTGTACTCCCTTAAAATCCTTTTCACCAGCTCACTTTCTGCCAATGCTTCAAAATCATAGGGGAGGTGGAATATATAATCAGCTACGGTACTGTTGTCCTCTTCTTTAAAAGGCTTATCGCCAAAACGTAACAGGATTTTTACCAGTGCTTTCTCCTGTTTTTCATGCCCGTTGATCAGGGAGTCTACCGAAATACCTGTTTCAGCAGCCTCCATAGCGGCAATCGCTTCTTCGCTGAGTTCATCACCGGAAGGAGCGGGGTTGTTACGCGCATACGCCTGCTCTCTTTTTACGAGCCTGTCGCGGATAAATTTATTGACCAGCTGGATCAGCCCCTGTTCATCGATATGCAGTAACTGGCTGCATTGGCGGATATAATCCTGCTGCCGTGTGAAATCTTCTGCCTTATCAATCTTGGAAATGGTTTCGGCGATCTCATTTACCAGCTGTGATTTTTTATTACTGTCGCTGCCTGCTTCCTGCATGCTCAGCTGCAGTTTGAACAGTACAAAGTCCTGCTTGTTTTCCTTAATGAATTCGCGGAACGCTTCTGCACCGATCTTCTGCACATAACTGTCCGGGTCTTCTTTGTCCGGCAGCAATACCAGCTTCACGTTCAGCCCTTCTTCAATGGCCATGTCCAGCCCGCGGAGCGCAGCTTTCACGCCGGCGCTGTCGCCGTCATAAAGAATGGTGAGGTTGTTGGTATATTTTTTTATCAGGCGCAGCTGATCCTGTGTAAGGGAGGTGCCGCTGGAAGCCACCACATTTTCCACACCGGCCTGGTGCAGGGAAATCACATCGGTGTAGCCTTCTACAAGCAGGCACTCATTGAGCTTATCAATAGCGTGCCTTGCAAAGTAAGTACCATACAGTACCCGGCTTTTTACATAGATCTCGTTTTCGGGAGAATTGATGTATTTCGGCGCCCGGTCTGATTTTACCAGGATACGCGCACCAAAGCCAAGTATTTTGCCCGACTGGTTATGTATCGGGAAAATTACCCTGCCGCGGTAATTATCGGCAGGTTGATCGTTGCGGATGGTAACCAGCCCTGTTTTTTGCAGGTATTCCAGGTTGTATCCTTTGTTCAATGCCGATTTGGCAAAAGCGTCAAAGGTATTCAGACAGTAGCCGAGCTGGAATTTTTTAATGGTTCCTTCCGAAAATCCTCTTTCTTCAAAATAACTCAGTCCTACATTCTGGCCTTCTTCCTTATTAAACAGCGTATCTGTAAAGTATTCCCGGGCGTAATTGTTGATGATGAACAAACTGTCCGCCATCAGCTGGTGCTGCTTCAGTTCCGGGCTTACCTCTGTTTCTTCCAGTTCAATCTGGTAGCGTTGTGCCAGCCACCGGAGCGCTTCCACATAGGAATACTTCTCGTGCTCCATGATAAAGCTGATGGAATTGCCGCTGGCGCCGCAACCAAAGCATTTATAGATCTCTTTGCCGGGAGATACAGTGAAGGAGGGCGACTTCTCATTATGAAACGGGCACAGGCCAAGGTAATTGGCGCCCCTTTTTTTCAATTTAACGAAGGAGCCCACAATTTCCACAATATCAATGCGGCTGAGGATCTGTTGTATGGAGTTTTGTGATATCATCCAACTGCAAACATACGGCAAAAATAGGATTTGAAAAGAAGATGGGCAGTATGCCCGCAGGATGAGCGTTCCCCACAACTTTTCCTTATATTTGGTAGATTATAAACTAGCCAAATCAATCTTATTTATCAGATGAAAGAAGTATTTATAGTAGCTGTGGCCCGTACCCCTATAGGTTCGTTCAATGGCGCACTGGCCGGAGTTCCGGCTACCCAGCTCGGAGCTCACGTTATCAAGGCTGCCCTGGAAAGAGCAGGAGTGGCCCCTTCAGAAGTAAATGAAGTATATATGGGCAATGTGCTCAGCGCCAACCTTGGGCAGGCGCCTGCCAACCAGGCAAGTCTTGCTGCCGGCCTGCCCAATACCATCCCCTGTACTACCGTTAACAAGGTATGCGCTTCCGGTATGAAAGCCATTATGCTGGGCGCGCAAAGTATCCTGCTGGGAGATAATGACATAGTAGTAGCCGGCGGTATGGAAAACATGAGCGCCACGCCTTACTATCTTGATAAAGCACGCACCGGTTATAAACTCGGTCATGGCGCCGTAACCGATGGCATTATCCGCGATGGGCTCTGGGATCCTTACAAGGATTTTCACATGGGCAATGCGGCGGAACTTTGTGCTACTGAATATAAGATCACCCGTGAAGACCAGGACGCATACGCCATTGAAAGTTACAAACGTGCAGCAGCAGCCTGGGAGAAAGGATACTTTAAGGATGAAGTGGTACCGGTGCAGGTACCTGGCAAACAGGTGGTAACAGTATCTGAAGATGAAGACTACAAAAAAGTCATCTTCGAAAAAGTGCCTTCCCTGAAGCCTAGTTTTCAGAAAGACGGGACTATCACTGCGGCCAATGCCTCCAACATCAATGATGGCGCGGCTGCCGTGGTGCTGGTAAGCGGCGAAAAACTGAAAGCGCTGGGATTAAAACCGCTGGCAAAGATCATCAGCTTTGCCGATGCTTCACAGGCGCCGGAATGGTTTACCACCACACCGGTAAAAGCCATCAACAATGCGCTGGCCAAAGCCGGTTTGAAGATCAGTGATATGGATGTTGCAGAAGTAAATGAAGCTTTTTCCTGCGTGCCTATTGCCAATGCGAAAGACCTGGGGCTGTCGCTCGACAAGGTAAACGTATGGGGTGGGGCTGTGGCAATAGGGCATCCTATTGGTTGCAGCGGCGCGCGTATAGTGATAACGCTGAATGCGATCCTGCATCAGCAGCAGGCGCGGTACGGCGTTGCAGGCATCTGTAACGGAGGTGGTGGCGCCAGTGCTATGATCATAGAAAGAGTATAATCTTTTTACAGGGGCTGGCTAAAATACCGGGTGGGTGATGGAAAAGTTGTTTACCTGATTCTCCCGGCCTTTAGTCAGCCCCGCTTATTCGGAAAGCACGATCACCGTATCTATATTGTTCGCCTGTATCCTTACACTGTCTTTCCCCCTTTTGGCCATCTTCAGCGAACGCAGGACTGCCTGTGGTTTTACCACATCCTGCCTCACTTTCTCAAAAAACAGGTATTTGTCTTCCACCAGGCTGTAAACCGGGTAGCCGGATAATATGCCAGTACTTTTTGTTTGCAGGGCATAATCATCATCGATGTGGTAGCGTTTAAACTCGCTGTCAGACAGCAGGGTGATCGCCGCCACCAGGGCGATGATGCGAAGTGGAGGCAGTAGCAGGCCAAACAGCAGTATAAACGGAAACCCAAAGAAAAGCAGCAGGTAGGCATACCTGGCGTCGTTGCCTGGTTTAGAGAGGCCGTAAAGCAGCATCCCCGAGCCGGCGTAGAGGGTAAAGAACACCCGTTCGGTTTGTGTGCCCTTGAAGCCGTAGCTGTTGAGCATCAGTAACAGGCATAACAGCGCAAAACAACCGAAAACCAGGTGAATGTACCAGAGGAGCGCCTGCAGTTCAGGCAGTTTTGCCTTTTTGATCTTACAGGAAAGGGCGGCTAAAAAGCACAAGGTCAGGATAGTAATGGTAATCATAGCAGTTGGCAGGGTGTCAATAAAGACTAAAATATAAATATATTAATTTATTTTAATTAATAGTATGCAGGCCCTTGTCAGCGGTATAATAATTATTAATCGGTTGTTTGCTTTGCTTTTTCGTTAACAAACAATATTTTTGCCCTGCCTTTCAATAAGGCATTTAACTTTCAATTAAGAATAGCATGCGTCAGATAGCTTTCAGACAAGCCTTAAGAGAAGCCCTGCAGGAGGAATTTCGCCGTGATGAACGGGTATTCCTTATGGGGGAGGAAGTAGCCGAATACAATGGTGCTTATAAAGTGAGCCAGGGAATGCTGGATGAGTTTGGCCCAAAACGCGTTATAGACACGCCGATTGCTGAACTTGGATTTGCTGCTATCGGAGTAGGTGCTGCACAGAACGGCCTGCGTCCGGTGGTTGAATTTATGACCTGGAACTTCGCTGTACTGGCGCTGGACCAGATCCTCAACACTGCTTCAAAAATGCTGGCAATGAGTGGCGGCCAGGTGGGTTGCCCTATTGTTTTCCGCGGGCCAAACGGTTCTGCCGGACAGCTGGGTGCACAACACTCTACTGCATTCGAAAGCTACTACGCCAATATCCCGGGCCTGAAGGTGATATCCGTTTCTAACCCGTATGATGCAAAAGGTTTGCTTAAAGCGGCTATCCGCGATGAAGACCCGGTTGTATTCATGGAGAGCGAATTGATGTACGGCGATATGGGAGAAGTACCGGAAGAAGAATACATTATCCCAATCGGTAAGGCAGATATCAAACGTGCTGGTAAAGATGTAACCATCGTATCTTTCAACAAAATGATGAAAGTAGCGCTGGGTGCGGCTGAGGAACTGGCAAAAGAAGGTATTGAAGCGGAAGTGATCGATCTGCGTACTATCCGTCCGCTGGATTGGTTCACCATCCTGGAGTCTGTGAAGAAAACAAACCGCCTGGTAATTGTTGAAGAACAGTGGCCATTCGCAAGTATTTCTTCCGAAATCACATACCGTATCCAGAAAGAAGGTTTCGACTACCTGGATGCGCCTATCCGCCGTATCACTGCACAGGACGCTCCTATGCACTACGCGCCAAACCTGGTAAAATTATACCTGCCGGATATTGAGCGTACTGTGAAACTGGTGAAGGAAGTAATGTACATGAAGAAATAGCAGCTGCTAAAAGTATAAAAAGGAACGGAGCGAAGATTTTCTTCGCTCCGTTCCTTTTTTATCTCTTTAAATAATTATCAGGAAAACAGGTCACTGGAAAGGTACCGGTCGCCGCGGTCACAGATGATACTAACAATAACGCCACTACGTAATTCCTTTGATAACCGTGCTGCCGCTGCTACAGCGCCCCCGCTGCTCATACCGCAAAATACCGCTTCTTCCTTTGCCAGCCTTTTCGTCATAGCTCTTGCTTCCTCTTCTGAGATATCCATGATACGGTCTACCCTGGGTCTTTCGAATATTTTTGGAAGATAAGCCTCCGGCCATTTACGGATGCCGGGAATTTTTGAGCCTTCTGTAGGCTGGCATCCCACGATCTGCACATCAGGATTCTGTTCCTTTAAAAAGCGGGATACGCCCATAATGGTACCAGTGGTTCCCATGGCGCTTACAAAGTGGGTCACTTCGCCATTGGTATCTTTCCATATTTCCGGCCCGGTGGTTTTATAATGCATACCGTAGTTGTCGGGATTGGCAAACTGGTTCAGCATGTAATAGCCGCCTTTGGCTACCTGGGCATTGGCGTAGTCAATAGAGCCTTCCATCGACAGCTCCTTTGGCGTGAGCGTTACTTTGGCGCCATATACTTCCATGGTAAGCACCCTTTCCCTGGTGGCATCTGCCGGCATTACCAGTTCTATTTCAAGGCCGAAAATACTGGCGATCATGGCCAGTGCTATGCCGGTGTTACCGCTGGTAGCTTCTATCAGTTTCATCCCGGGTTTAATATCGCCCCTGTCCAGCGCGCCTTTGATCATGCCATAGGCCGCCCTGTCCTTCACACTGCCGGCGGGATTGTTGCCCTCCAGCTTCGCAAAAATCTTAACAGCCGGGTTGGCGGATATCTTCTTTAATTCTACCATCGGCGTATTGCCGATCAGATCTATGATGGAAGCCATTGTACTAGTCCTGGTTTGTATCTGAAAATTTATGTTCTGCTTTGTAATAGATCCGGGAGAAAGGCTCCACACTTTTAATCAGCCACACGTTCCCGCCTATTACGCTATGATGGCCTATCACCGTATCCCCGCCAAGAATTGTGGCGCCGGCGTAAATCACTACATGTTCCTCTATAGTAGGATGGCGCTTGCTGCGCGCCATGCTTTTTTCTATGCTCAGCGCACCCAGTGTTACGCCCTGGTACAGTTTTACATGCGGCCCTATCACGGTGGTTTCACCGATCACAATACCGGTACCATGGTCTATGCAACACCACGGTGCAATAACAGCGCCCGGGTGAATATCCACTCCCGTACGGGAATGTGCCAGTTCGGTGATCATTCTTGGCAATACGGGGATCTTCAGCTGGTACAGGGCATGCGCAATGCGGTAAAAGGCAATGGCATAAAACCCCGGGTAGGCGCGGATTACCTCGTATAAACAGGATGCCGCCGGATCGCCCTGGTATATAGCCGAGGCATCTTTTGTCAGCTCATCATATATCACCGGCACTTTATTCATAAAATCCCGGCTCAGGCCTGCAGCATCTGCAGGCAGCTGGTTTTCCATTGATTGCAGTAATTGCTGCAGCTGCGCTTCCAGCTCATGGCCAAAGCGCTCCAGCGCCAAGGGGTCGGCAATCACCTGACCGGTATGTTCGGGGAATAACCAGTTCAGCAGGTGGCTTACAAATTCATCTACTGCACCTGTGGCAGGATAAGCGTTTGCCGCTGCCAGCTGGTGCCGCCGCTTCAACTCTTCCAGAAAATCATTCATATGCGGATCGAATTACAGGTATGGCACTTTAATAGTTACTGAAATTACGCATTAATCCTGTAAAGGTAGTAGACTGTTTACTAATATTCAAGCCTTCTTATCTGCCCATATATAGGCGCCTTCCATGAGTATATCGAATACAGGATCTTTGATATCATAATAAGCATCTGCATTGTTTGGAAAATACTTTGCCAGCTGCTGTTTCACCACTCCATATGCCTGCGCGGCATGTGGATGCGTGCGCAGGTAATCGCGGCACAGCAAAGGATAACGCTGGTTAAATTTTCCTGCTACCCGTATATGAAGGTTCACTCGTCTGTTTTTCTTAAAGTAGAAATGTTTTTCCAGTTCATCCTCAGCCAGGTCATCCCTGCCAGGGGGGCGGTGATCTTTCAAATGTAATTTACGCTCATATCCCAGCAGCTCCAGTGCAGGCTGCAGGGGCGCATCCAGTGAGGCCACTGTTAACTGTACATCAATCACGTCTTTTGCAGCTAATCCCGGAACGCTTGTAGAACCAATGTGGTCAATGGCCAGTGCATATACTCCTGCCGCTTCTTCCAGCTCCCTGGCTATTTCCCGGAACTCTTCCGGCCAGCGTGGGCTGTATGGTAATATTTCAATTGTTTCCGACATGTTAAATGATCCCTGATATAATGCAATTTTAAGGGATTAATCTTTATTTTTGCCCGTTGTATAAAAGGCGGGTATCGCCGGTCGTACAAAATAAAACTGATTATGGCTAACATTTTAATAATAGACGACGAAAAAAGTATCCGTAAAACACTCACGGAAATTTTAACCTATGAAGGTTACAAGATAGATGAGGCTGCGGATGGAATGGAAGGATTTAAAATGTTCCAGGCAAAGTCATATGATGCCGTTCTTTGCGACATCAAAATGCCTAAAATGGACGGACTGGAATTCCTTGAGAAAGCCCGCGAGGTGAACGGGGACATTCCTATTATCATGGTGTCCGGCCACGGTAATATCGACACGGCGGTAGAAGCGGTGAAAAAAGGCGCTTATGATTATATCTCCAAGCCGCCGGATCTGAACCGCTTGCTCATTACCCTGCGTAATGCGATGGATAAGTCTACCCTGGTAACCGAAACCAAAACCCTGCGCCGCAAGGTGAACAAGGTGCCGGAAATGATAGGACAATCAGCCCCGATCCTCAAGATCAGGGAAACAATAGAAAAAGTAGCTCCCACCGATGCAAGAGTGCTGGTTACTGGTGAAAACGGGGTAGGTAAAGAACTGGTGGCCAGGTGGCTGCATGAGCGCAGTAACCGCGCTGGCGGACCTATGGTGGAAGTGAACTGCGCTGCCATTCCCGGTGAGCTCATTGAAAGTGAACTGTTCGGCCATGAGAAAGGCTCTTTTACATCTGCCGTAAAACAAAGGATCGGAAAATTTGAGCAGGCCAGCGGTGGCACCCTTTTCCTGGATGAAATCGGCGATATGAGCCTCAGCGCCCAGGCAAAAGTGCTGCGCGCCTTACAGGAAGGAAAGATCACCCGCGTGGGCGGCGATAAAGAAATCAGCGTGGATGTAAGGGTAGTAGCCGCTACCAATAAAGACCTGCTCCAGGAAGTAGAAAACAAGAATTTCCGCCTGGATCTCTATCACCGTTTGAGCGTGATCCTGATCCACGTGCCTTCCCTGAACGATCGCCGGGATGATATACCTTTGCTGGTAGATAGCTTCCTGGACAGCGTTTGCAGTGAATATGGCATTTCCCGCAAAGTGGCAGATAAAGAGGCAATGAAGGCTTTACAGAGCCATAACTGGACCGGTAATATCCGTGAGCTGAGGAACGTGGTGGAAAGACTGGTGATCCTTTCCGGTAAAACCATTACCGCGGAAGATGTGGATGATTTCGTGGTGCCTGCCCGCGACAAAAGGAAAGTAAGCTCTTAACCGGCTAACAATATGCAAAAACACCTGTATCTGATCAGTGGACTGGGTGCGGATGAGCGCATTTTCAACAACCTGCGTTTTCCCGCCGGTTACCAGGTGCATCACCTGCATTGGATCGCTCCATTGCCGGATGAGCCCATCAGCCGTTATGCGGCCCGCATGGCCCGCAATATTACGGCTGATGGGACGGTTACACTGATAGGTGTTTCCTTTGGCGGTATAATGAGCCTGGAAATAGCCCGGCACATTCCCGTGGAAAAGAACATCCTTCTTTCCAGCATTAAACGGAGCTCGGAAAAACCTCCCTACTATAACTGGGTAAAAAAGCTCAGGTTACACAAATTACCTGACAGCCTGCTGTACCAGCGGCGAAATATCATTGTCAGGAAATTCCTCAATATCGAAACACCGGAAGAGCGTATGCTGGTAAATGAATACCTGGCAAAACGCGACTATGCCTACACACGCTGGGCGGTAAATGCCATCCTGCACTGGGAAAACGAAGAGGTGCCGGAAGGTTTGGTACATATCCACGGCGCCCTTGATATGCCTTTCCCCGTTAAGTATCTGCAACCTACACATGTGATCCCCGATGGCGGCCATTTTATGGTACTGAACCGTTCAGCAGCCATCAACCGTATCCTGGAAGAAGTGCTCTGAACAGGATCAGCCCAACACAAGTAATTCTTCCAGGTTTTTAATGATGTTTACTTTCTCCGGAAGCGGAGTAGTAAGCTGCTATGTCTGCGGGCCTGATAAAAGGATCTTAACTTCCAAAGCGGAAGAAGTCGTAATAGGCAATTCATCAATAGGTACACCATATACTTAAAAATTATAATAAACAATCTTTTAATCTATTTTTAAGAAAACTTTTGTAGCCTTATAGCAACAGGCTGACAACAGAATATTATATTTGCCTTTTTAAGCATCTAATAAGCGTAACTGAATGAACCTGGCATTTTGGAAAAAAAACAAAGACAGTCAGCCTAAGAAAAAGAAATCTGCGGTTAGAGAATGGTTAGACGCTGCGATCTTCGCTATTATTGCAGCCACGCTTATCCGCACCTTTATTTTTGAGGCCTATACGATCCCGACACCTTCAATGGAAAAGACCTTACTTGTGAACGACTTCCTGTTTGTGAGCAAGATCAGTTACGGACCACGTATCCCAATGACTCCGCTGGCAGTACCTTTTGTACATCATACCCTGCCTTTCACCAAATCTGCCAAAGCCTATTCTGAGGCGGTAAAGTGGAAATACAGGCGCCTGCCGGGTTTTTCAGAGATCAAGCGGTATGATGTAGTAGTATTTAACTTCCCTGAAGGAGATACCGTAGCCATTGATTCACCGGATCCCAGCTATTATGGCATGGTACGGCAGTTTGGCTGGCAGTCGGTTCAAAACTCTTACAAGATCATTCAACGCCCTGTAGATAAAAGGGAAAACTATATTAAACGTTGCATGGCCGAAGCCGGCGATACCATCCGGATCGTTAAAGGCGCAGTATACGTGAACGGCCAGGCAGCGCCGGTTCCCCCGGGCAGCCAGCACAAATACGTGGTGGAAACCACCGGCGATCAGCTGAACAGCAGCCGTTTGGAAGACCTGGGCATCGCTACTTCCGGCCCTGATTTCTACCAGCTGGATGCCAATAAATATATTTACAACCTCACCCCCGCCAATGTAACCGCATTGGAACAGTTCAAGCCGATCGTAAAAGATATTAAAATATACCAGGAGTCTGATTTTACGGACTTCAACTACAATAATGTTTTCCCGCACGACACCGCACATTTCAAATGGACAGAAGAAAACTTCGGCCCGTTATATATTCCGAAGAAAGGCGTTACCGTTAAGCTGGATGAAAGCAATATTGCCCTGTACGATCGCGTGATCCGGGTGTATGAAGGAAATACCCTGGAGAGAAAAGACGGTAAGTTTATCATTAATGGTCAGCCTGCAGACAGCTACACTTTTAAAATGAACTATTATTGGATGATGGGGGATAACCGTAACAATTCCCTTGACTCCCGTTTCTGGGGCTTTGTGCCGGAAGACCATGTGGTGGGTAAAGCCTGGCTGATCTGGATGAGCTACGGAGAAGGCGGTATCCGCTGGAGCCGTATCTTCAGAAATATTAAGTAAGTACGGCAGGAAATATAATTTGAAGTAAATTACGGACCGGCAATATGCCGGTCCGTCGTTGTCTTACCCCGGCAACGGGCGTACGAAAATCCTTCAACTGTTGTTATGGAAAAACAATTGCTGCATATTGAATACGAAGTATACAATGATCTTAGCGGTCTTTCAGACGCAGATGCCTGGCTCCTGAAGGAAGCAAGAGAGGTAACGGCCAATGCTTACGCACCTTATTCCCGTTTCCAGGTGGGCGCAGTGATCCGGCTGGCCAACGGCGAAATCATTGCCGGCTCCAACCAGGAAAACGCTTCTTATCCTATAGGGCTGTGCGCAGAGCGGGTAGCCCTTGCATCCGCGGCTTCTATGTACCCTAATATCGATATTGATACCATTGCAGTCAGTTGCAATAACCTCAACGGTGAAAGTACACATCCCATATCTCCCTGTGGCATATGCAGGCAAACCCTGTCGGAGTACGAACGGAAACAGGACAGCCCTATCCGGGTGATCATGGGAGGATTAAGCGGCAGGATATACGTGATCAGCCGGGCCAACGACCTGTTGCCGCTGTCCTTTAGTGGCGATGAACTGGGACTGTAATTATTACATGTTAATAAGTTTTAATTTAAATAATATTATTTATATATTTGTCCGGCGCCCTTTGGGTGCTGCGACCTATGAAACCCTGTCAGCTGTCAGTTAGTATATGTTGTATAGTATTGCTTACTGCTGTGTATAGTGAACCGGCGGCCTGTTACTTTGATAAAAAGGAAGCAATAGTTGTTAACTATCGTACAGGCCTATACGTTGTTAAGGATACCTTGAAAACAGTGAACCGTTATCAGCATCTGGCACACGACTTGTATGAAAAAAAACTTTTTAAACGGGCAATAGTGCAATGGAAAAAAGTTTTACACTTGCAACCTACCAACGCTTTTGCTATGTTTATGCTCGGAAAATCGTATATGGGTGCGGGTGAGCAGGAGAAGGGGGAACGCCTTTGCGATGAAGCTATCATGATTGGAGAACAACAGGATAAAAATATTTGCCACAGTGTAGAGGGATTTTAAACGGCGCATAAAGGATAGGCAAGCTCCTTTTTCGCTGCGCTGCTTACTGTGGTATTTTCTTCGGCAACTTCGGCCACGGCGGCTGTAAGTTGCTAACGCTGCAACCCGTAAGGGCTGCAGCGTTTTAATGGAAAAGAAAAGGAAGGCATTGCGCCTTCCTTTTTCTTTTTATCAGTTGAATAATGATTACATTCTTTCCGGTACTCTTATGCCCAGTAATTTCATGCCCTGGGCAATGGTATGCGCTGTGAGCATAATAATTTGTAAACGCAGTTTCTTCTTTTCTTCTGAAGTGGCCCTCATTACAGAATAGGTATATACGCCATCAACTTTTTCTGCATAGAACGAATTAAATACCTGCGCCAGCTGGAAGATGTAGTTAGCAATAACAGAAGGACTGAATTCACGGTAAGCTTCTGCCAGCACTCCCGGGAACTGCTCATTCAGGATGATCAGTTCTTTTTCCAGTGGTAATAAATCTCCCTCATGTTTGTATGCCGCTAAGTTTTCCACAACGCCCGCATCCTTTATAATTGATTTAATACGTGCATGCGCGTATTGGATAAATGTAGCCGTAAATCCATGCAGATTGATGGATTCTTCAGGGTTGAAGATCATTTTCTTTTTAGGATCCACCCGCAGCAGGAAAAATTTCAGACCACCAAGACCAACTGTTTCATATAATTCACGCAGCTCTTCTTCAGAGAAAGTTTCCAGGTTTTTGCCCTGTTCTTTGGTTTGATTTTCAGCTGTAGTGATCATTTCCGTGATCATATCATCTGCATCTACCACGGTACCTTCCCGGCTTTTCATCCGGCCATGCGGTAATTCCACCATGCCATAGCTGAGGTGGTGAATGCCTTTGGCAGAAGGTTCTCCCAGCTTCTCCATGATCAGCTGGAGCACTTTGAAGTGATAGTTCTGTTCATCGGCCACTACATATACGCTCTGGTCCATGTGATACTGCTCATATTTCAAACGCGCGGTGCCAAGGTCCTGCGTCATATATACAGAGGTGCCATCGCCACGGAGCAGTAATTTCTGATCCAATCCGTCGGCGGTCAGATCGATCCACACCGAATTATCTTCTTTTTTAAATAACACGCCCTTCTCCAAACCTTCTGCCACCAGGTTTTTACCCAGGAGATAGGTTTCGCTCTCATAATACATCTGGTCGAAATCAATACCCAGGCGTTTGTAGGTTTCATTAAAACCTTCATATACCCAGCTATTCATGGTGGCCCACAGTTCCCTTACTTCAGGATTGCCGGCTTCCCATTGCTGCAGCATGATCTTCGCCTGCTGCATGATCTCTGTTTTATTGCGCGACATCTCTTTGATGTCGTCCATAATTTTGCCTGTTTTTTCCTTATCCTCTTTTACTTCAGGCTTGTGCAGGGCGGTAACCAGCTTCTCCAGCTTTTCGGTTTCTGCGCTGTCGAAATCACGGAAGTCATTTTCCAGTACCCGGTCAATAATAATTTCGGCCTGCTCTTTCACCACGGATTCAAACTTCACATAGTAGTCGCCCACCAGGTGATCGCCTTTAATACCGGTCGATTGCGGGGTATCGCCATGTGCAAACATTTGCCAGGCGAGCATGGACTTACAGATATGAATACCGCGGTCATTTACCAGGTTGGCTTTGATTACCTCGTAGCCATTGGCTTTCATGATCTCAGCAATGGAATATCCCAGGAAATTATTACGCAGGTGGCCGAGGTGTAAGGGTTTGTTGGTATTGGGAGATGAATATTCTACCATAATCCTTTTGCCATTGGCAGGCTGTATACCAATGTTTACATCACTGTAATGTTGCTTAAGGAATTCCGTCCAGTAAGCATCATTGATACTCAGGTTCAGGAAGCCTTTTACTACGTTGAATCGCGCAATCAGTTCCGGGTAGTGGGCAGTCAGGTATTCTCCGATACGCTGTGCAGTTTCTTCCGGTTTTTGCCGGCTGAATTTTGTAAAAGAGAAAACCACAATGGTATACTCACCTTCGAATTCAGGCTTGGTAGTGTTAATAGCAATATCCGCTACTGTTAACTGCTGATTGTAAAGTGAATTAATGGCGGCCACGGCAGCCGTTCTGATGGATTGTACAACACTCATGCTGAAAATGATTAATGCGAGGGGCAAAGATAGTTAATTAGCCGAAAGCAGCGAAGAGGCTGTATCATAAATAACTTTTATCCGATTTTACTCGGGTACCGGGTGGAGAAAATTTTCGTATTTGCGATTCTCACGCCCATTAAGTTAGTTATGATACAGCCTCTTCGCTGATCCGGAATATTTTGTTCCCGCATTAAAAAGTAAAAAACACGCCTACCTGTGCTACAGAATTTTTACTGTCTACCTGGTCGGAGTCATATACCTTGGTCAGGCCAAAATTATACCTGCCGCTTACACCGAGCCCCATATCGAACTTATAGCCAAAACCGAAGCCCAGTCCAAAATCGACCGACTGCATATTATCCTTGATATCTACAGTTACATCACCGGACTTTACTTTGGCCGCGGTGAGAAAGCCTACCTGCGGACCTGCTTCCAGGTAAAATTCCGGTACAATGGAATACTGTACCATTACGGGAACATTGATGTAATTAACCTTTACGGTATTGGACGAGGTTAACCACAATACACTTCTTTCTGCTTTGGTGCCCTGGGTAGAATATACAAGTTCCGGTTGGATGGCCCAGGTCTTGCCCAGCCCGATATTTACAAGTCCCCCTGCGTGAAAGCCTGCAAGGGCTTTGGAACCGTCGGTATCCGTTAGTTTGGAAATGTTCAAACCGCCTTTAACACCGAATTTTACATTTTGTGCTTGTACTGCCAGCATAGTTCCGATGGCTAATACGCCAGACAGAATAAGTTTTTTCATGATATGTTATTTTGTAGGCCCCAGCGGGCAAGAAGTATGCCGTTTTACAAAGAGGAATAAAACTCCACCGGTTGCGGAAAATTATAAATCCTTCATCATCCAGCTGTCACAGCCAAAATGGCCGGTGGCTCCCATGGGACCTGACAGGTACCTGAATCCAAACTGCTCATATACCTTCCTGGCCCTGGCCAGTTCTGGCGCAGTTTCCAGGTAGCATTGCGTATAGCCGTTTTGTTTAGCATAATCCAGGCACATGGTGATCAGTTTGCCTGCCAGCCCTTTGCCCCTGGCTTCGGGCAGGAGGTACATCTTCTGCAGCTCGCATATATGTGCTTCTCCGCCATCCAGCGGGTGGATGCCTGCACCGCCGATGATCCTGCCATTGGCCAGTGCCACATAGTATTCTGCGCGGGGAATATCAAACAGCTGGGAAAGGTGATCGGTGGTGGGATCTGAAAACGCGGTACCAGCTTTATTCATGCCGAATTCCGTGAGCGTGGTTTTTACGATGTGTGCAATGGCGGGATCGTCTGCCGGTACTATCGTTCTGATAAGGTATGGTTCCATAAAATGAAAATAGGGATTTTTTGATTTTTACATCAAAAAATCCCTATGATCTTTAATCAGTAAGCGGGTTAGAATATAGTGAATTCTACTCTTCTGTTTTTCTGCCTTCCTGCGGCGGTTTTATTGCTGGCAATAGGTTGTGTCATGCCATAACCTACGGCTTCAATCTTAGAGGCATTCACGCCTTTGCCCACCAGGTAAGCTTTCACGGATTCGGCTCTTTCCCTTGACAGGGCCAGGTTCCGCGTTTTGCTGCCTACGTTGTCTGTATGGCCGGCGAGCTTCAGGTTGAGGTTTTTGCGTTTTAACAGTTCTGCCACCCGGTCGAGCGCTGCGTAAGAGCTGGGCTTGATACTGGCTTTGGCGAAATCAAATTCCAGGTTCTGGATGGCTTCCCTTACAATGCGGTTATCTTCTTCTGTAATCACCACTTTCTCTTCTACTTTTGGTGGCTCTGGTACCGGCAGCGGGCAACCGGAACCGTCTACTTTGGTATTGGCAGGTGTGCCCGGGCATTTATCGAAGAAGTCGGAAACACCGTCGCCGTCGGCGTCTTTTGTCAGCTTATCCACATCGGCCGTCAACCTGGCATTGTTCTGGTTGGCAGCATCCAGGGAAGCCGCCAGTGAGGCTTTCTGGGCTTCCAGTTCGTCGTACATCACTTTGGCAGGATTAGACCACTGCAGCTGTTTTTTGCCTTTCTTTCCAAGAGCAAACTCCAGACCTGCATAGCCATAGGAGTACTTATCCTTGTTGGGGCCATAGTTGTAGCCGTCGAGGTTGTCCGCATCGGTGTAATACATGGTGTAGCCGAGGTCAAGGTTGACGAACTCCGACAATCTGAACTTAAGGCCGGCGCCCACGGGGATGATCAGTTCTTTGATGGCTTTATCATCCGCTTTATAGGCAAAACTGGTGTTGTCGTTCCTGGTTACGGTTGGCTTATAGCCTGCCAATCCACCGCCCACAGAGGCATACAGCTGTACGAAGTTCTCCCGGGATAACCAGTTGATGGTAGTGATATTAAACACCGCATTTAAGGTACCGGACCAGTTCAGCTTTGTTTCGTACGACTTATACGGCCTGTTGGGAAGGGAGCCATTACCGAGCTCCTTACTGTTGTCGGCCTGTAGTTTTCCTCCTACATAGTCTGCCCGCAGGGCCAGGAAGTGGAGGATCTGGTACTTTACATAGGCGCCGTATCCGAATGATCCTTTCCATTTAGTAAAGTCATTGCTGCCACCGGTAGCTGCTACGGGTGCCAATGCACCGCCATTTATACCGATCGACCATGTTTTGTAGTCACTGGGTCCGCTGAATAATTTGGCCGTAGGCATGGCTGCAGAAACAGAAGGTTGATCCTGAGCCTGGCTCAGCATAGGGGTGGTTGCTAGTAAAAGGCACGCAGCCCTCCATAAAATGGATTTGTTCATAAGAATAACGTTAGGTTACACAATTTGTATAATAGTTAAAACAACAGGTTAGGAATAAAATAGCTAAGGCAGGCGAGGTTATGAACATTTAAATGACCAGTTATTTAGTAAAGGGTATGTTTACCAACAACATAACTGTGATCTGCACCCAAATATAGGGTACCTGACTGACATAATTTCATATTTTTTTGCTTGGCATAATCATTGACAAACCAACGACAAACACGAAAATACTTACAACTAAAGGATAATCTTTAATACTATGGGAAAAATAATAGGCATTGACTTAGGAACTACCAATTCATGCGTTGCCGTAATGGAAGGTAACGAACCGGTAGTGATTGCCAATGATGAGGGAAGGAGAACAACCCCATCTGTAGTGGCGTTTTTAAAGAACGGAGAAAGGAAAGTAGGTGACCCCGCAAAGCGTCAGGCTATTACCAACCCCGTAAACACAATTATGTCAGTGAAGCGTTTCATGGGCCGTCATTTTGACGAAGTAGCCAGTGAGGTGAGCCATGTTACATATAAAGTGGTAAAAGGGGACAACAATACCACAAGAATCGATATAGACGGCAGATTATATACTCCGCAGGAAATTTCAGCAATGATCCTGCAGAAAATGAAGAAAACGGCTGAAGACTACTTAGGCCAGGAAGTAACTGAAGCGGTAATTACCGTTCCTGCTTACTTTAATGATGCACAACGTCAGGCTACCAAAGAAGCCGGTGAGATTGCCGGTCTTGCTGTTCGCCGTATCATTAACGAGCCTACTGCTGCTGCACTGGCTTATGGTATGGATAAAAAGCATAGCGACAGCAAAATCGCTGTATTTGACCTCGGTGGTGGTACCTTCGATATCTCCATCCTGGAATTAGGTGATGGCGTATTTGAAGTAAAATCTACCAACGGTGATACACACCTCGGTGGTGACGACTTCGATAAAGTGATCATGGATTGGCTGGCTGATGAATTCAAAAAAGATGAAGCAGTAGATTTACACAAAGACCCAATGTCATGGCAGCGTTTAAAAGAAGCTGCTGAAAAAGCAAAGATCGAGTTATCTTCTTCTCAGGAAACTGAAATCAATCTTCCTTATATCACTGCAGTGGACGGAGTTCCCAAACACTTAGTGAAAAAACTGACCCGTGCTAAATTTGAGCAGCTGAGCGACAGCCTGGTGGAAAGAACACTGGAACCTTGCCGCAAAGCATTGAAAGATGCCGGTTTGAACACTTCTGAAATTGATGAAATTATACTGGTAGGTGGTTCTACCCGTATTCCAAAGATCCAGGAAGTAGTTGAAAAATTCTTCGGTAAAAAACCCAATAAAGGTGTTAACCCGGATGAAGTGGTGGCTGTAGGTGCCGCTATCCAGGGTGGTGTACTCACCGGTGAAGTGAAAGATGTACTGTTACTGGACGTTACTCCGCTGTCACTGGGTATCGAAACAATGGGTGGTGTAATGACCAAACTCATCGAATCCAATACCACCATCCCTACTAAGAAATCAGAAACCTTCTCTACTGCAGCAGATAGCCAGCCTAGCGTGGAAATCAATGTACTGCAGGGTGAAAGGCCAATGGCTAACCAGAACAGAACACTGGGCCGCTTTATTCTGGGCGATATTCCTCCTGCTCCGCGTGGCGTTCCACAGATCGAAGTAACTTTCGATATTGACGCCAACGGTATCCTGCACGTAACTGCAAAGGATAAAGGCACCGGAAAAACCCAGAACATCAAAATTGAAGCTGGTAGCGGTTTGAGCAAGGAAGAAATCGAAAAGATGAAAGCCGAAGCAAAAGCCAATGAATCTTCAGACAGGGAACAACGCGAAAAGATCGAAAAGCTCAATAAAGCAGACAGCCTGATATTCCAAACCGAAAAACAGGTGAAAGAATACGGCGACAAACTGCCTGCTGATAAAAAGGCTACTATCGAAGCAGCACTTGAAAAGCTGAGAGAAGCGCATAAATCACAGGACAGCGCTCAACTGGATACTGCTACCGCAGAACTGGAAGCTGCCTGGACCGCTGCATCTGAAGAACTGTACAAAGCTTCCCAGGGTCAGCCGGAAGGTGGTCAGCCTAACAGCGGTCAGCAACAGGGCCAACCCCAGGGTGGTGGAAACGACGGAGTTACCGACGCAGAATTCGAAGAAGTAAAATAACACAGCACAGATTTTGTCTGACTCACTGATTTTTATTTTTTGAATTTTATAATATTTAAAGGGAGATAGAGGCGTTTATTCGCTTCTATCTCCTTTTTTTTGCCTGATGCGGGTGTTGCCTGAGTCAGACAAATCCGCATCAGACGCTACCCGCGTCGCGTTTTTTCCTTACTTTGGTCCGGCATAGCCAGGATCAGATGAGTTACATCGTAAGATTTTATCTTCATTATTATACCTACTACGGGCAGGATCTGTACCTGCTCGGTAACTTACCTGCTCTGGGTAATGATATACCCCGGCACGCCTGCCGTATGCAATGGGGAAATTCATCCTGGTGGTATGCAGAGATCCGGTTGGCCGCTGGCTCCCCTTTTATATTGCGATACCAATACCTTCTGAAAGAAGGAGACAAAGTGATGTACGAAGGCGCAGTAAGGGAATTTGTTTTCACTCCGGGGGAACAACAAGATATTGTTTTCATAGATGCCTGGAACGATGCCTCCCGCCCGGAAAACGCCTGGTTAACAGCTCCATTTTCCCGCGTTTTTTATAAACGACCTGCCACTGCTGTAGCGCCGCTACTAACGGCCACGCATATATTCCGTGTACAGGCGCCCCTGTTAGATGCCGGCAAAACCGTTTGCCTGCTGGGTAGTAACCAGTTGATAGGCAATTGGGATACCAGTAATCCGCTACTGCTGCAGTATGATGCACAGGGCTGGTTTTCCATAGCGCTGGACCTTTCCGGGGAAACCGCGCCGCTGTATTATAAATACGGCATCTATGATCTACAGCGGCAGCAGTTCATTGAGTTTGAAACCGGCAGTAACCGTGAGCTGCATACCGCCGCCGTACCAGGACGGCAGGTAATTTTACACGACGGGTTTTTACGGGTGGCACAGGCTCCCTGGAAAGGCGCCGGTGTGGCCGTTCCCGTATTCAGCCTGCGCAGCGCAGAAGGTTTTGGTACCGGCGAATTTGCAGACCTGCCCGCATTGGCTCGCTGGGCACAACATAAAGGGCTGCAACTGATACAGCTGCTACCGGTGAATGATACCACGCAAACCGGCACCTGGAAAGATTCCTATCCATATGCCGCTATCTCTTCTTTCGCCCTGCATCCGCAGTACATCCGCTTACAGGAGATAGGTACGCTGCCAGCACATCATCCGCTGCAGAAACAATTTAACCGGTTACGGCAATGGCTCAACGAAAAAGAATTCATCGATTATGAAGAAGTAATGTCGTTTAAGCTGGCCTACCTGCAGGAACTGTATGAAGTAGAAAAACACCAGTTACAAACACCCGGTTACCAGCAGTGGTTTGCTGTTAATGAACATTGGCTGCTGCCTTACGCAGCCTATTGTTTTCTGCGTAACCGTTACAGAACAGGAGATTTCAGCCGCTGGCCGGCATATAACGTATATGACTACACGGCAGTGAAGCGATTAGTAACTACCGATGAAGAAGCCAGTTGTGCAGCGCATTATCATTTCTTTGTACAGTATCATCTCCACCGGCAACTGGCCGCTGCCAGAACCGCTGTACATGATTGCAACGTAGCCCTGAAGGGCGATATTCCCATAGGCGTGGCCCGTTATAGTGCAGATACCTGGATGAACCCCGGGCATTATCACCTGGATATGCAGGCAGGCGCACCGCCGGATGGCTTCACCAGCGAAGGCCAGAACTGGGGATTTCCCACTTACGACTGGAAACGTATGGCAGAAGACGGGTTGGCATGGTGGCAGCAACGTCTTCGTCACCTGTCGGTTTATTTTGATGCCTTCCGTATTGATCATATCCTTGGTTTCTTCCGTATCTGGCAAATCCCCCTCGATGCCACCCAGGGCATACTGGGATATTTCCATCCGGCTGTGCCGGTGAGCCGGGAAGAGATACGCCGCCGGGAGATCAGCTTTGATGAGAGCCGGTATTGCCTGCCCTATATAACAGGCGCTGTCCTGGATGAGCTGTTTGGCAACTACGCCGGCATGATGAAGGAACAACTGATGCATCCCTTACCGGATGGCCGTTATCAGCTATTGCCTGAGTACAGCACACAGCGGAAGGTAATGGAATCGGCATTGCCTGAAGAGATAAAAAAGATCCTCTGTAACCTGATAGCGGATGTATTGTTTATAAAGATAACCGGTCCTGGCGGAACGGTGTATCACCCCCGCTATGATATGACGGCTACCCGTTCATTTGCCGCCCTGGATGCCCACAGCAGGGAACAATTGCAGGCGCTGTACCATGATTATTTTTATACATGGCAGGAAAGCTGCTGGCGCAGGGAAGCGCTTTATAAACTGCCACTGATAAAAAGAGCTACTCAAATGCTCATCTGTGGGGAAGACCTCGGCATGGTGCCCGCCTGTGTACCGGGTGTAATGCAGGCACTGGGCATTTTAAGCCTGGAAATTGAGCGCATGCCTAAATCAGGGAACAAACTCTTTACTGATATCTCAAAGGTGCCTTATCTGTCTGTTTTAACCCCTTCCACGCACGACATGAGCACATTGAGAGGATGGTGGAAAGAGAATATATCCGTTTCCCGGAAATATTACCTGCAACAACTCGGGCACTCCGGGCCTGTTCCTTCTACAGCTACCCCCGAACTGCTCCGGGAAATTATCGGCAGGCATATGGCTTCGCCGGCCATGTGGCGCATCTTCCAGGTACAGGACCTGCTTGCTGCGGAAGCGCCGGAAAGTAACCGGCATCCCGATACGGAAAGGATCAATATACCCGCTGTAGCCTCGCATTACTGGCGTTACCGTGTTCCCCGGATTTTAGCGTAGTGCACATAGAACAATCTCACAAATGCGTTGTATTTTCACAGAAAGAACCCGTTAGTAAAATGAAGCTCACCCTTTATCCTTTTGAACTGAAGTTCAGACACACCTTTACTATTTCGCGGAAGTCAAAAGATGTGCAACCCCTGCTGGTAGTAAAACTGGAACAGGAAGGCGTGAGCGGGCTGGGGGAAACCGCCGATAACGCTTATTACCAGATGACGGTGCCCAGGCTGATGGATGCCATTGAACAGCACCGTTCTTTTATTGAGAGCTATACCCTTCACACACCGGCAGCCTTCTGGCAGGATATGTACCCGCTGCTGGAAGATAATATGTTTGCACTTTGCGCGCTCGACATTGCAGCATGGGACCTGTACGCCAGGCAACAACAAAAAAAGCTCTATGAAGTATGGGGATTGGATATATCACATAATCCGCTTACCGATTATACTATCGGGATTGATACGATAGAGAATATGGTGAAAAAACTGCTGGAATTTCCCTGGCCTGTTTATAAAATAAAATTGGGCACCAAAGAAGATATTGCCATTATCAGGGAGCTGAGAAAGCATACCACTGCTGTTTTCAGGGTAGATGCCAATTGCGCCTGGGGAGTGGAGGAAACCCTGCGTAATGCAATTGCCTTAAAAGAACTGGGCGTCGAATTTATAGAGCAGCCCATGCCCGCTGCTGATAAGGATGGGATGAAGCAGGTGTACAACAATGTGGTATTACCGGTTATTGCCGATGAAAGTTGTATTGTAGAGCAGGATGTAGCTCAATGCCAGGGCTATTTTCATGGCATCAATATCAAGCTCACCAAGTGCGGCGGCATTACGCCGGCGCTGCGGATGATTGCAGAAGCAAAGCGTATGGGCATGAAGGTAATGACGGGCAGCATGAATGAAAGTACGGTGGGTACCTCTGCGGTGGCGCATCTGCTGCCATTGCTGGATTATGTGGATATGGACGGGCCGTTGCTGCTGGCGGAAGATACTGCGGATGGCATCAGGATGGAAAACGGGCGTATCATATATGCCAACCGGTGGGGAACAGGCGCTGAGCTATTACATAAAGATCATTCTTCCTCCTTCCAGGTTTGAGCCAGGAAAACATAATCTTCAATACAGCCGGTGGTCACAATTGTTTTGCCGGCCAGCGGCATCAAAGGATTAGGCATAAAAGGATTTGCTCCTGAAGGACGTATCAGGTAATCTCCCTGATCTGTAACAAGGAATACGCCCAGGTGTTCACTTTTACTGTGTTTGCCAAATGTACGGAGCACCAGGCGCCCGGTAAGTGTAATAAAGGGACTGTCTTTGTCCCTGTTGCTGTTATCTGCTGACATATTCACGATACCCCAGTATTTGATTATTTTTTTCTTTCACCACTATCACCTTCATAGAAGGCGAGTCCCCAATGGTTGCAGATTCCGAAAATACGTGAAATTTTACAGATGGCATGGCGCCGTTTACATCTTCTTTTACGACGGGATTATTTTTCCTGTTGACAAATACTTTTGGGTCCCGTTTTTCAGTAAAGTTTTTTTCATCCAGCAGCCGGTGCATAGCGTGGTGCAATGCAGGATCGCTAGCATGCGCGCTGTCCGACGGCTGGGGAACGGCAATAAAGTCGTCCAGCATTTTGCCCCTGGCTTCCAGGTTATCACGGCGGTTTTGCAGGGTATTTACAAAAAGTTGTGCATCACTGGTACTGCTGGGGTCTTTGTCGTTGATCACCGGTTGCCATGACGGGTCGCCCAACAGGTAGAATTGTGCGGCTGTTTTAAGCTCATAGGGATCCAGCGTGGGACCCATTTCGTTCAGGAACCGCTGCCTGGCTTCCAGCAGGGCCCTGCCGGTAGAGGCGCCGTTCAGTACATTGATCACGAAATATTGTGTGAGCAGATCTGCCAGTCCCTGCCCGGTTGGAGGGCCATAGGCAATATTGGAGCTACCCACAAAAGCCAGGGCATGGTTCAGCAGGTAACTGTTGGCCATGCTGATCCGTTTGGCGCTGTTTTTCTTGGGGTCAAACAACTGGCCGCCATAGCAGCATTCAGCCGCCACAATAGTGCCGTGGGTGATTTTATCTTTCAGTATATCAGATCTCATGGCCAACGGAAACTCGGTGGATTTCTGGCCATAGAACCCCGGGTTATAGATAGCCCCGTGACAGTTAATAAAATGTGTTTTTGCCTGTAACTGTGCGGCAGTCCAGTTGGTACCATTCAGCGTTGCGTCGCTGCCGGGAAATATCAGGAGATTGCTGTTGCTGCCAAAAATATTCTGCAGGGTATTCTGCGTGGAATTCTGCCAGTCGTACGTGCTCATGGAAAAATAGGGAAGGTAATCACCCTGTTTAGACGGCACCGCTGCCAGTATATTGGAGATCAGTGTATGCAGGTACGAAGTATCCGCTACGCCGGGTATATCTGGCAAACGGCCTACTACGCGGGTAGGTGAAATAAATTTACCGGGATCCGTGTCATAAGGAGTATCACATGCATAAGGCAGATCGCTGGGAATAAAAGTGTCGGGGTCATTATCACCCGGCAACAGGTTCTTCAGCCGCTGAAAGGGAACTATGTCCTGCGATCCCAGTAACAGCAGGTATCCCGGCGAAAAAAAACGGTACAGTTCATCTATTGCTTTTTTGTTCTGCGCGTCATCCAGTGGTTCCGTCACTGCGGTCGACTGGCAGGCCTGCATCTGCGCAGCATCATCCAGGAAAATAACGTGCGCATCCAGGTGCCGCCCGTTATCAAATGCCTGTAATGTGTTGATATCATCCAGGATTTGCTGGTGGGCATCGCCGTATTTCTGTTGAAGGGCAGATTTATTGGTTATAATGAGTTTTGTTGTCAGCATATTTTTTTGTGGGGCTGGCATATTTATCCTGATTGAGCGTTCAAAAATATTGAATTAAAGGATAATATAGTACCAGCCCTTTAAACAATATTCGTATTTCTCTGCGCAGGGTATTTGCATACTGAAAAAGTAAAACGTATTTTTCGGTAAACGTATTGAAGCCGTTATGAAAAAATTCCACCTGTTATCGCTGCTGTCTGTTTTAATTTATTCCGGTGTTCATGCCCAGGTAATTGCCCGTTTTACGGTGAAAGCCGGTAAGCTGAACCGTTATAACAGCGTGATATATACAAGCGTGCCGGCTTCTGCCGGCATCCCGGTGACGCTGGAGGAAGTAACCGGTAATAAACGTATACCCGTTGCCGTTACTGAGCGCGCGGGGCAGCTTTGCTGGATCCTGAAAGGAAATACAGCGGCCGGTACGGAAAGAAAATATGAACTGCGCAAAGGAGTATCCGCTACAGATACGGTTATGACTGCCCGCCGTGCTAACGGCCATGTATTGCTGGCCCAGGCAGGCCAGCCGGTGCTGCAGTATAATTTCGAAACGGTGCATGCACCCGCCGGTGCAGACACCGTATATAACCGCAATGCATTTATACATCCACTCTGGGCGCCCAACGGGGTAGTGCTTACCAACATCTTTCCGAATGCGGGGCACCGGCATCATATGGGCATCTGGAATCCCTGGACCCATACCCTTTTTGAAGGCCGTGAAACAGATTTCTGGAATGTGCAGAAGAAAGAAGGCAAAGTACGGTTTGCCGGTCGCCTGGAAACATTTTCCGGGAATGTATGGTGCGGATTCAGTGCCAGCCAGGATCATATTGCCCTGCTGAAAGACGGTACCGAAAAAACAGCTATTCATGAAACATGGCTGGTACAGGCTTATCCTGCCACCAATAATGGTGCCCGCCGCCTGTGGGATTTTACTTCTTCCTTTAGCCCGGCCACGCCTACCGGCATTACTTTGCTGCAATACCGCTATGGTGGAGGCTTCGGTTTAAGAACTACCGCTGATTTTACAGATAAGACCAGCCAGGTACTTACTTCTGAAGGCAAAACACGCAGGGATGCCGACAGTACCCGCGCACGCTGGGTAAAAATATCAGGCGCCACTCCTAAAGGAAACGCAGGAATGCTGATCATGAACTATCCTGATAACTTTGATTCACCGGAGCCCCTGCGTGTTTGGCCGGAAAATGCAGAAGGTGGAGAACTGATGTTTAATTATACGCCTACCCGCATGAAACCATGGCAATTATACCCCGACGCCCGCTACCAGCTGAAGTACCGGGTAATGGTTTTCAATAATGATATCACGGCAGAAGAAGCGGAAGCGGCCTGGCAGGACTATGCTTATCCGCCGGAAGTGGTGGTGATGCCATAACGCATTTTGCACGGTATCTTTTTTTCAGTTATTTTCGTGAAAGTGAATGATTCGGTTTCAATTCGGTTAACCTCGACGAAGCCCTGTGAACGGCAGTATTGATCAGCCATGCATTTAATTAATAACCCTTAACCATCATCCAAATGAGCAATTTAAATGAACCGGGGAAAGAAGTGCACCCAAATAAACCGGAAGAAGATGACGATGATCCTCCTTCCTGGGGTGGCGTTATTGTTGGCCTGCTGCTCGGTATAGCAGGTATTGCACTGATCTTTTACCGTTACCGGCAATTCCACGCCGTTAGCGACACTACTATCAGTATCACTAAAATTGAAATGCTGATCTATAAGGTAACAGGCGAAAGCGTCTGGGCGCTGATGGCAGCATATGGAATAGTAGCGCTGGCCGGATTCTATCTTGCTGTCAGTAATTACAAAAAACTGCGGTCCAGGTAAATTTTTCAAAACCGTATCCGATGAATAACATTGCTGAGCTGAGATCAAAGCTGCTGGAGATCCATGAAAAAGACAGGAAGCAAACCATCCATGCGCTGATCACCGCAGAGGTATTTGCCATTCTGCTCTTTGGCCTTATAGGCTACAGTATTTTTGCAGGCAGGAACAGTGAAACACCTACGGGGGTGCTTTTCATACTGCTGTTTATGCCCGTGGGCGTGCTGATCCCCTATCTTTTCATGTTTGCACAGATCAGGAAACGTCCTGAAAAAATAAATGATTTTGTAAACCGGCTGGAAAGGGGAGAGGCTGTGACTAACGTTGATACCTATACGGATTATAAACTTACTTTGCCGTTACGGATCATCAGGGTGCGGTTATTCCCGATGGAATATGCGCATATACGTTTGGGAGAAAGCCGTTCTTTTTTCAAGTTGCCCTTGTCTTCAGAAAATGTACAGCCGTTTAAAGCGTTCATCAGTCAGCCTGTTACAGGTTATGTCATCAGCATAGGAGGTACTTCCGCCCACTGGTCTTCTAACTGATAATATCATTTAAGATGAAAACATTGGAAGAATTCAATGCCTTTCTGGATCAGCAGCTCAGGGATGAACTGGGCGCGCTGGAACAGCAGCGTATTACCGGCCGTAACTGGATAAGATGGATGTGGGTAGCCACCCTGGTCCCATTTGCCATTTTTGTTTTTTTTATCGTGAGGTATTCCCTGCGATCCGCCGGCAACGTGGCCGGAGAGGATATTGCAGGTTACGGGAACCAGGTGTTCCTTTTGGTAGGATTGGTAGTATTGGTTACCCTGGCCGGATATGCGGCGCGCTATTTTATGATGAAACGTAAAGGGCTGAACGAAGCTACAGATTACCAGCACGATTTCAAGAACAGGATTGTTAAACCTCTTATCAGTTTTATTAACCCTGCTTTTCAATATCAACCGCTGAACCATGCCAGTTACGAAGAGTTTACGGAAAGCGGATTATTTGAAACAAAAGCATACCAGATGACGGGGAACGACCAGGTATATGGTAAGCTTGGGGAGATGAATTTTCAATTCTGCGATCTCCAGGTAACACATATGCCATTGGTAACCCTGCGCGGGCAGGGGCCGGATACCGTTTTCAGCGGCAGCTATTTTATAGCACAGTTTCCCCGGTACTTCAGTACGCCGGTGTATGTGCTGTCGCGCAACAACAGTGCATCCGGCGATGGTTATATCCGTACCTGGCATCTTGGAAAGAAGGTGCTGCCGGCAGATGTTGCTTTTAATAAACTTTTCATGGTATACGCTCCCGATGACGCAGCCGCACAGCAACTGCTTACACCGGCCCTCATGGAAAAAATTGTTGCTCTGTATGAGCGTACTTCAGCAAAACTGTTCATCTCTTTTTACAACAACCGCATCTATGTGGGCGTGGGCCATGGAACAGATTATTTTGAAACAACGCTGAACAGGTCGTTACTGAACCGGCAGCTGCTGACTGATTTTTATCTTGATTTTATGTCGATGCTGCAATTGGCAGAAGACCTTAAGAGCAATTTACGGATATGGACTTCCCGTTCATTTTCCCAATCATAAGAAATATGGATGAGTATGTTTTTCCGTCAGACAATAAACCGCACGGTCCTCTTTAGTAGGTAGACATCCTCCCTATGTACACTGTTATTTTTTGATGATCTTTTATATTAATAAAAAAATAAATAATATCAGGTGGTTTTTATCAATCTTTGTAACTCTTTGCTGTATTGAGTTTCAGGGTTTTTGTCTGTCATGTGGAATAAGATATTTATCCGGTGTTATCTACTCTAAAAAAGAGGGCATTTTTTTCCGGAATGAATTATCCGTATGGGTTTTCGCTGTATCTTTACTCTGCTTCCAAAAGAAGCAGCCCATAAATTGTAATTGTTAACTGAATTCTGAAAAACCTGGAATCATCCAAATGACCCTGTCAACCTTGACCATATTTGGCCCTGCATTGCAATCCGCCATCAGAATTGCAACAGCCATTGCAAAAGAATATCATCATCCGCAGTTTACACCTGCGCACTTACTGCGCGCCTGTTTACACAAGGAAACCGGCCTCGCCCCTGCATTGCATCAAATGAACATCGACGTATATTACCTGGAAGAATGGGCGGAAGTACGGTTGGATGAAATGCCCAGGGCTTCCCGTATCCCCGATGAACCGGAACCGGATGACGCGGCGGCAGTTGTATTGAATGAGGCGATCAGTATTGCACAGGACGGCGATAATGAACCGGATGCCTGGAGCCTCCTGGTAGCCCTGTGCACACCGGGTGTGGGTTTTTCCTACGAACAACTGAAAACATTTCCCTTTACGAGGGACCAGCTGATAAATGCCGGCAAACAGGGTAAAGAAAATAATATCGTAAATACTGCCGCACCAGGCGCTATTAAACCAGGTGCGCTCAAATATGTATACCGTATTACCGATCCCCAGCTCCTGAAAACCTTTCACCCGGTCATTGGCCGTGATGGCGAAATAAGGGCGGTAACGGAAGTGCTTACACGTAAAGACCGGGCCAGCGTGCTGGTGATCGGGGAAGGCGGCGTAGGTAAAACGGCATTGGCAGAAGGTTTGGCCCGCGCTATTGTACAGAAGCAGGTGCCACTGCAGTTACAGGCCTCGGAAATATATGCGTTGGACTATGGCGCATTTATAGCAGGGGCTGCTTACAAAAGTGAATTGGAAGACCGCCTCCTGCAAATCATTCAGCAACTGAAGCAAACGGGGAGGCATATACTTTTTATTGATAATCTCCACAGCCTGCTGGACAAACAATCCGGCACCGGTATGGCCAATGTGCTGAAAGCCGCGCTGGGAAAAGGAGAGATCATCCTGATAGGAACCACTACACCAGAGGGCTTCCGGAAACTGATTGAGCCGGATGCCATCCTGAGGCACCGCTTTGAAACCATTACCCTCGCGGCGCCGGATGAAACACTGGCCACAAAAATGGTAAGCGCCGTGGTGCCTGTATACGAAAACTTCTACCAGCTTAAGGTTTCACCCGAAGGAGTACAGGAAGCCATCCGTTTATCAAAGCGCCACCTCAAGGAAAGAAGCCTGCCGGATAGCGCCATAAACCTGCTGGACCGCACTATGGCTGCAGTGAGGGCCATGGAAGATACCAGCCAGCCATTGCTGCAAATTCTGGAGGAAGAATTTGCATTGCTTAACAGTAAGGAATCCTTACTGGCAGGGGATCTGCATTGGTTTTACCGGCAAATGAAAGAAAGGCTCGGCGTATTATTATCCTCCCGTTTACATACAGATACTGATCTGCATAAAATATCCACCGTTCCGGAACTGCAGTCTGCATTGCAACAGCTGCTGGAACAGCTGTCTGCAATAGCCGGTACGCGGCAGGAAGAAGTAGCGCCGGTAGACCTGGCCACTATGATTGCCGCCATCACAGGTATTCCGCTCGGGAAGGTGCAGTCACAGGAAAGGGAACGGCTCATCAACATGGAAGCGCAACTGCGTAAACGGGTGGTAGGGCAGGATCATGCCCTTAAGGCCGTGGCAGATGCCATACTGGAGTCCCGCTCGGGCCTGAGCAGGCCAGGGCAGCCCATTGGATCTTTTTTCTTCCTGGGACCTACCGGGACCGGTAAAACGGAACTGGCAAAATCACTGGCGGATTTTCTTTTCCAGGACGAGCGCTCCATGATCCGCTTTGATATGTCGGAGTTCAAAGAAGAGCATGCCGCAGCCCTTTTGTACGGTGCCCCTCCGGGTTATGTCGGGTATGAGGAAGGCGGGCTGCTGGTTAATAAAATACGGCAGCAGCCCTACGCTGTGGTATTGTTTGATGAAATAGAAAAAGCGCATCCCTCTGTATTTGATATTTTCCTGCAGATCATGGATGAAGGAAAGCTGCACGACCGCCTTGGGAAAACAGGTGACTTCTCCAATGCACTGGTATTATTTACTTCCAATATCGGAAGTGAAGCCATAGCCCGCTCTTTCCAGGAAGGAGTGATCCCTGCCTCACAGCAGCTGATGGAATTAATGGCCCGTCATTTCCGGCCTGAATTCCTGGGAAGGCTTACGGAGATCGTTCCGTTCGGACCTATACAATCTGCCAACGTGGAAAAGATCTTCGATATTCATTTACAGCATTTACTGCAATTGCTGGAGCAGCAGCAGATCAGCTTTACCGTTACTGCAGATGCCCGCCAGCACCTGGCCCTGATGGGTTATTCCCCTCAGTACGGTGCAAGGCCGCTGCGGGAGGTGATAAGAGGACAATTAAGGAAGCCTTTGTCGAGAATGATTATAGACGGTAGCCTCCGGAAAGATATGACGGTAACACTGGATATAAAAAATGAACAGTTAGACTGGACAATAATTTGATGATTGTCAGATTCCAAAATTCTAAATTTATCTCAAATGAATGACAACTACGGAATTGGCGGCACAGAAGTGAAGCTGGACGCCAACGAAGCCATCGCGGAAATTTCGCATAACCGTACCTTGTTTGCTGAAAAGTTAACCCAGCAGGCGCCTGTTAAACCAGAAATAGTGGAAGGGCTTACTTCCGTAGAAAGTGTATTTGAACACTTTAAACCGGCAGTGAATGTAAGTTTCCATGATGCAGAGGGCCGCACGGTCCCGGAAAAATTACAGTTCCACCACCTGGGCGATTTCGGCGTAAAAGGAATTACGGCGCAAAGCGCTTTTCTGAACGACCTGGCCACAGAGAAGGAACAGTACCTGAAAATTATGAAACAACTGAAAACAAATAAGATCCTCAAGTCGGCCCTGGCTGATCCGGATGCCCGCAAAGCTATGCTGAGCGCTATTCGCGGAATGATGAACGACCTTAATACCAAATAATTAACCGTTGCCTATACGGGAACATAACCTCAACGATTATGGCAGAATTACAGAAAAACCAGGAGCTGCAGAACGAAAGCCTGTCTTCACAGCAATCTGAAGCTAACCTCGCCGGAAGTATTGAAGACCTGGCAAAGTATGGAGGCTTCGACCTGTTGGAAGCAGCTGTCGAAGGTGCGCAAAACCTGAACCCCGAGCGTAAGGCGCGCCGCAATATCTTTTTGACGGAAGCCGGTAAAAAAACTGAAAGAGATAAATTAAAGAAGATACTGTCCCTCTGGGAAAAAGTATTATCTGAAACAAATGAACTGCCTGAAATGGTGGAGTATTGCACCACCCATGCAGAAGAAGCCGAAAAAGTGCTGTCAAATAATCTTGCAGAAGCAATAGATTCTACCCGTGAACTGGAGCAATCATACAGGAATGTAGCGCTCTTCTTCAAAAATACGGAGTCCGACAAGGTGAAAAATGTATCCTTCATCAATGTGGAGCTGGAGCAGCTGAAAGACCTGGATAATACCCGGTTTATTGATGCTATCAGCACAGAGCTGGTGAATAACTATGATCGCCTGGATCTGCGTAACAACTATAGCCTGCTGGTAATTCCCGGCTACCTTGGCTCCAACAAGGTGATAGAGAAATGGGCAAAAATTGCGCATGAGAACAAAACCATGCTGGTAACGGATTTCGCGCACCTGGATGCCCCGGATGATGTGATGGAAATGTTTGAACTGGCTAACCTCACCGGTGGGGAAATTCATCGTTCCAATGTGATCATGGCCTGTAACTGGCTGGTGGGCCGTGGAAAATTTGATGAGATAGGAGAACAGGAACACCTGTATGTACCGCCATCAGGCGCACTGGCAGGTAAGATCTATAAAACCCTCATGTCGCAGGTAACTGCCGGTAAAAAATTTGGCGGTATGAACGAAGTGGATGGGGTGAAATTTGAACTGAAGAAAAGTGAAATCGCCAGCCTGGAGAAAATGGGACTGGTGCCTATGGTGAAAGAATATGGAAAAGTAATGGCCTTCAGTGCAAAAACGCTGTTCAATGGCGACAACCTGGGACTGCAAACCTATTCGGTAGTTCGTGTATTCGACTTCGTTACCAAAGTGCTGATGGACTTCCTGAACCGCAGGGCTTTTGAAAACTTTAACGCCAATACCCGCAAGGACCTGATGAAGCAGATCATCCGATTCCTTGATGGTATCACCGGGCCGGATAAGCTCATCGAAGATTTTAATATCCGCCGTTTCGAGCAGGACCCGATCCAGAAGGACCGTATCCACCTGGATATTCATCTGAAGCCTTATTTCCCTGCCAAAAACTTCCTGATCAAAATGGAAGGCCAGAGAGGGGATGATGCAGCAGATTGGGACACCACCTACGAACAGGATGGTAAATAGCCGCAGGCAGTCAGCTTTGGGGCTTAAACGGGCATTGGGGAGTTATTCCCCAACCCGGGGCTGATTGCTTAATCCCGTATATTAAATATCATAAGCATTAAAGCCAATTGTAAAGATGAAACATGTGCTGTGCAGTCTGCTGCTTTGTTTGTTAATCACCGGCGCCTTGTCAACGGTAAATGCCCAAACGGGCACAGATAGTATTCTAACCACCAGGGGAGCGGTAACGCTGATCACCTCCGGTGCGCCTATCAGCACTTTCCAGATAGGCGATGGAAAAAATACTGACTACGATTATCGCATCGTGGATGGTAATATGGTTTTTTTACGCCCCCTGACGGCTGCTCCACGGCCCACCAACCTGATAGTGAGGGAAGGAGAGCATATTCATTACATGATCATTGCCTACCATGATAAAGTGGAGCTGTCCCGCCTGAAATATACCCTGTCTGGCAAACCCAGAACAACAGGCGCCATTACCACTCCTGAAGCAACACCGCAGGCGCCCCGCGCCGGCTATGGCGAAAGGGACGGACAAGTGCCCGTTGCTGATGTTCCTGAAGAAACAGGTCACCTGATCAGTGTAGATACAGTGACCGTGGGCAAAATAGCAGAGGACTTCGGGAAAGATCATAAAGTAAACCGGCAATATGAAGTGAAAGTAGATGATGTGAGCGTAGGATATGCGCAGGCCATGACGCTTAATAACATGAACTATTTTTCTTTCCGGATCCGCAATAAAGGAAAAGAGCCTTTTGAAATAGTAAAGGCCAGCCTGTTGCATAAGGAAAAGAAAGATACTGCCCTGCTACATGCTATGCCTATCCTTTATAAAAAGGGACCGGAAACCATCGCGCCAAAACAAGATGCCAACGAAGTATTTGTAGTACCGTCCAAACAATTCCGGAAAGAAGACGAAGTGATCATTGTACTGCAAACCACAGAAGGAAAGCAACAACTTGTACTGTATGTACCTGTAACCGCCTTCCCTAAATATATGATGGCGAAGCAATAGGAAAGCCAGATGAAGAAACAGGTTGTTCTGATAGGAATACTGCTGTTGCTGCTGCCGTGTTTCATCACGGCGCAGCAGGTGGATTTCTGTGGTGAAGTGGTGCCAATGGAAAGGGATTTTGTTTCCTACCGCCTGATGGATGTAATTAAACGTAACCTGCGCTACCAGGGTTATCTTCCTGCACTCCGGCTGAAAGCGGAACAATATTTTCCCATCATAGAGCCGATCCTGCAACAGTACCAGGTACCACTGGATTTTAAATACCTGCCTATCGTGGAAAGTGGCCTCAGTAATGCTACGTCACCTGTGGGCGCGCAGGGGGTATGGCAGATCATGCCGGGTACCGCAGTGGAACTGGGGCTAACGGTAAGCGCCGGCTATGATGAAAGAAACCACCTGATCAAAGCCACCCACGCAGCCTGTAAACTGATACGGCTGCTGCATCGGCAGCTGAACTCCTGGACACTGGCTGCAGCAGCCTACAACGCCGGTTCGGGAAATATCTCCCGGAATATAAAGCGCCAGGGAAGCAGCGATTACTACCAGCTGTTGCTGAATAATGAAACAGCCCAGTATATCTATAAGATCATTGCCATTAAACAGCTTTTTGAAAGCCCTGAGCTATACCTGCCAGGGTTCGGATACAATGTATTCAGTAAAAGTTCTGCTAACGGTTCTGTATTTTCCAGGCCCGCGCCAGTAAGTAATGCGGGCGATAAAGATTTCAATTCCATCCGTATCTCTGTTAGCAGGCAGGCGATCACTCATGCTGCAACAACCGTATACGCCGCCCGGCTGAAAGTAAGCAATGCCTTTGAAGATGGGCAGCTGGTAAGCATTCAGCTGCTTGACGATCTTCAGGCCAATGGTGTTTATATCCGTAAAAATGCCAGTCTTTCCGGCAAAGGCTGGATGGTGGGTAACCGGGTATATGTGGATCTCGGGTTTGAGAATGCCGTGGTGCTATATGCCGCTGATGGTAAAAAAGGTGTGCCCGCCGGCCTGTTGAAAACCGGCGGAGAAGTGCAATTGCGGGGGCGGAGTGATAACAGGAGTGCCATTTCCACAGTACCGGCATCTGCTGTAGCATTTACATCAGCGGGCCGTTAATAAACACCCGGAAAGAACGATACCCCGGATACTCTTACTGCGTCACCTGTTCCAGCTGTAGCATTTACATCAGCGGGCCGTTAATAAACACCCGGAAAGAACGATACCCCGGATACTCTTACTGCGTCACCTGTTCCAGCTGTAGCATTTACATCAGCACATCGTTAATAAACACGCGGAAAGGGAAAGTATTACTGGATTTTTCTTCCAGTTGCAAAAGCAGTTCCTCTTTCATGTACTGCAAATTGGCAGCTGGATAGCGTTGGGTGGGCTGAAGTAATGAAATACGTATATCGAGCGTACGGCTGTAACCCGCATTCACTCCAGGTTGCAGGGCCATACCTTTTACAACGGCAGCCGATTTCATTTCCCTTCCGAAAATAGTACGGCAAAGCGCCTTGATATCTTCCGGGGTCACAATACGGTTATGCGAAAGTAAATGGGAACGGTACAAGTTAATTTTCTCGTCAATATTCAGCCTGTCTTTCCCGCCCTGGGTATTGCTCAGCAGCGTAATGCTGTTAGGACGGGTATTGATGTTGCCGTATTCCAGCAGCCTGGTGCCCATACGGATATTATTGGCAGCGGTACCGTTGGTAGAATAGAACTCAAGGAAAATATATTCTGCATTTTCTTTTGGCTTTACCATCAGATAAGGAATGTTACCTTTGTTGGCGCCGGGTTGCAGCTGTTCTTCCAGTGAAGCGATGAGCTGATGCAGTTCCCGCATCCGGTTAGTCACAAAATCATTTTTTACTTCTTCAAATAAAGAGCTTTCATCGCGGATCACTTCCACCAGGTAGGCAATCACCTCTTTGGCTTCACGGGTGTCGAAACGCCCAATACCACTGCTGCGGATAACCAGTTCCCCTTCCTGCATCTGCCCGGCGCTAGAGAAGTTACGCACATAATAGTCGGTTCCCTCAAGGTCGTACACACGTTTGATATCAAAGAAAATATCCGGTGTTTGCAGGGGGATGATATTCAGATAACGATTCAGCTTCATGGACTGCTCGTTATTTTTTTTATTGATGACAGGAAAACAGTTGATGCTGCAATAAAGATCCTCCAGTAAGGTATGATGCAGCGCTTCCGGGAATTCGATACGCAGCCAGTGAACCTCTTTGTTTAAGCGCTGGGTATCCTGCCCGAAGATCCTGTTGATAACTTCTGGTATACGGGTTGCCACAGGAGGGTGCGTATCGGTAATGGTAAGAAAATGACGACGGAATTTCTGGAGGATATGCTGGCTGTAGCGCGTGTTGTTATTTACCGCTACCTGGATCATGTTATCTGTTTCCTCCTCTGCAATGCTCCGGCTGTGATGATAGCCGCTTTTGATCATCAGTTCCCGGTTGCCGGTAAATACTTTCGCCAGCGGAAGATAGTGGTAGAACATTTCCTGCTGATGTACATTGCGGAGATCAAAAAAGAAAGACATGCCTTCCCAGGAATGTGGCACATCTTCCAATGCCACGCCGATCCATAAATGATTGGGCGCCATATCAGGAAATACCTGCCCCTGCAATACCTGCTCCTTGAACCAGTGATCGCGGGTTTCATAGAGTTTATTGCCGATGGCCATATACTGTACCTGGCCTCTGAACAGCCGCTGACTGGTTACAGGTGCAAAGAAAAGGTCGCGGTTATGAGTGCCTGATTTGGTATGATGATAAAACTGGTGATCCGCATGAATATCTGCCACTGCTTCGGTAGCAATGGCGTGGAGGATGCCATAGGCAGGCTGACTGCTGGTAATGGGCTCCGGCATCATGATCTGTGCCAGCCGCTCTACCAGCCGTGCATGTGAAACATCCACTTCCCCGGAAATTTTCTCCAGTTCACTGGCGCAGGCTTCCAGTAACAGCTGCACTACAGGGTCAAAGGAGGTTTCCACCTCTGCGTCCGGGTATCCCCATAAACGCGCAGCTGTTTTCAGCATGCGGTCCTTTATTCTTTCTTTTTTTTCTTTCATGAGCGGTTAATAAACAAATAATCAATCGTACGACAGCGGGCTGATGTAAAAGAAGCTGCTGTACTGGAACGGATGATTGTTTTTGGTAACGGTTCCCGAAACGGTGACCCTTATTTTCTTTTTCATTTTACGGGTAGATGGCAGCATCAGTTCTTCCTGGTTTACAGCGGCTACTACCCTTATCTGTGAAATTCTCTTTTCGTATCGTGTGATAGAGGCTTTTACCGCGTTTTCAATCTGTTCCTTTACTTCGTTATTGGAAGCCTTGATATCAAAATCACTGTCCCACCACTGGCAGCCGTATTGGGGATCATCTTTATTTTCGCCCAGCACCGTGGTGATGAGCAGGTGGATATGCTGTGCTATAGAGTCTTCCAGCGAAATAGCCGGCATGTCATTTTTCTGCAGCAGCTGCGAAAAATCAATAGGCAACTGATAATATTTTCCTTTCATGATGTGCGCTTAAAATATACCCAACACTTTTTTACGGTCATACATAATGAGGATTTCCTTTACACATCCTTTCTCATCTTTTGCCAGGTTAACCCTTTCTATCTTGAATTTTTTCTTTCCATAGATCCGCTGACAGAAGTGGGTAAAGTTATCAACATCGTTTGTGTTAAGTACCACTCTTGCATTAAGGTTGTTGCAGAGGTATTGTGCAAAGTCGCTGGCCGTTTTCTGCTTCAGCGTTACCTGGGTAAGCATATATTTAAACTCATCGTCGGAGATGGTAGGCCGTGGTTCTTCTTTTTTAACCGGTTCTTCCGGTGCGGGTGCGGGCAGCGGCGCCGGGTTAAAGGCCGGTTCCGGCCGTTCTTCCGGTATGGTAGCTCTGGCCGGGAATACGGTAATATGTTTTAATACCATATGACTGCTGTCGCCGTTGATGATCAGGGATAAAGTCCTTTCACCGGGCGAAGAGAAAGTATAGGTAACGGAAGAGCCGCTATGTGGTTCTGCATTATCCTGCAGCAGGCGCCACACCCAGCTTTTGGCTGAAGGGGTGGAATTAGTGAAGGTAACGGGTCTGCCGGCGAATGCTTCGGCGGGGCCATCTATCACCGGGAAGATATCGGGTTGATTGCCTGAAGCAGCCGGTGTGTTCATCACCACCATTACCTCCTTACGCCAGGTGCATTTGCCGGAAGTGAGCGTAATCATATAACTGCCGGCTTTGTTGAATGAATGATATACCTGCCTGCCGGTAGCTTTGGCGCTGGAGTCGCCGAACTCCCATGTATATTCCGAATTTTTTTTGGCGGCGTTTTCTGCATTAAAGGTGATCACTTCTCCAACTGCATATGCTTTGCTGTTACTGTTCTGAACATGGCTGAGTTTTATATCTGTATTACTGCAATCTTCACGGCCATCCAGCTGGAAAGCCAGCAGTGCCACACTAACAAGGAACAGACCCAGGAAGGTCCAGAGTACCAGCGGGTCAACATGGCTGGCAATTTTTCCAAAAGGTCTGAATGAATTTACCTTGTGTTCATTTTCGGGTTTACGGGGGGCCATCGGTTTTTCAGGTTTTTACAATTTTAGTATTTTTTTCAGATAAATAGCCAAAGATAATGGCTATGGGAAAAATTTTTTCGGGGTGCAAAATTTAAGCCGTAATATGTCATAATAATAAATCAAACCCCTATTTTTGTTACTGAGTTGTTAGCCCGGAACCATAGACGAATGATAGTTATGCTAACAGTTTGCCGCTAATAGCAGGATAAGAGAAACCTAAATAGAACCTCATGGTAAATAATGCGCAGAAGGCTGCCGTGCTGGAAGAAGTGATTGACCACGTCAATGCTTTACCATACGATGTAAGGGCCGAAGTAGTGGTGGGGGAATTGTTGGATAACCAGGTGCGGGAAGAAGAAGTGGTGGTGCAGTTGCAGAATGTATTTACCCGGTCATTTGCAACAGATATCACAGGAGTGAAGCTGGATGACAGCCAGCCGTATCAGCCGTTTATTAATTTTTTCCTTTCGCGCGACGGTATTTATGACCGGCTGCCGCAGGGAATGTTTCATGAATTCAAGCAGGAGCCTTCTTCCAGGCAGCATGGCGTTACAGAAATGGTGGCGCGGTACAAAAAGCAGCAACAGCAAGAGCAACAGGCACGCCGCTTTTTTCAGCCCCTGGAAAATGAGTTCTTCCTGCAACGCGTATACCTGGAACAGCGGGAGAAACACCTGCTGTTTGATGTGTTTGGTAAAGACAGCGACCAGCTGTTCCATGAATTCTGGGAGCTGCCTTCCGGTCTTCCTGCCGCTGCGGTAAACCGGTTGGTGAAGCTGCTGCCATATGTTCACCGGATAGCAGGTAATACCACATTGGTAAAGCTTTGCCTGGAACAGGTGCTGGAAGAAGAAGTGAATATCGCCTGGCAACGTGCGCCACAAATGGTAAGTACTGAGAACAGTATTCCCCTTGGAGAATGTATGCTTGGGGTAGATGCTATGGTGGGCACAGCCTGCTATACAGATATGCCGGTGGTAACGGTGAGCATTGGCCCGGTGAAACGTCAGCGGATATACGATTACCTGCCATGGCAGCCTTATGGAAAGCTATTGGAAACCTGCTACGGATACCTGTTCCCGGCAGATGTGGAAATTAAGACAGTACTGGTGCCTTCTTCCGGTGAAAAAAATGTAACCTTGCACGATAAGCAACCTGAGCAGGGGATCATGGGGTATAATTTTTTTCTCTGAGAATAGCCGGCAGATGCTTATATGGAATTATTTTTGCTATTTACGGACCATCTGAAAAAACCTGAAATGTTAGTACCCAAACCCGAAAAACCTTGACATACCATCAGAACTATGAGATACACCGCTAAGTTTTATATCATGCTGGCCGGCGCCCTGGCTATAGGTTCCTTTATAGTGGCTTTGCTCAGCAGGTACATTAAGAATTTCAGTCTTTATAAGAAGAAGGCACTGTTGTATTTAGTATGTATGACGCTGGTATTTGCTGTGATCAGTTCTATTCCTTTCCTGTTTACCCATCAAAACCTGATGAACCAGTATCTTTTTTATGAAGTATGGTTCCTGGGGCTTGGCGTTGTACACTGTCACTTTATGTATACCCGTTTCTGGGCCAATGAAACCACGCTGGTATCTGAACTGGCCTTTATACTTGCCATCTGGCTGTTTGGAGGGGCCGGCTTTGTGCTGGTGAACCGGATACTCGATAAGGATACCTTTCTTTATTATCCTATGCTCACCAGTATGTTTTCTTTTGTACTGCCCACCTTTGTTTATAAAACTTTTGAAAAGATGATGGCCATCCCGGTAAAAGTGCATAAATGGTGGCAGTATCCCATTTATAAAGATGTACCCGAAGTAAATGAAGATGAGATGAAAGACCTGATCGTTATAGGGCTGGAAATGGAGAAAGGGCCGCTTGATAGCAGCCGTACTTATTTCCGGGCACGCACGCCTATCAAAATGGATCTGGGCGACCTGTTCTATCATTTCATCAACGATTATAATGATCGTTATCCAAATACCCCGATTGACTTTGTAGATCACACCGGGCAGCCATACGGCTGGGTATTCCACCTGAAGCCACGTTGGTTTGGCAGCGCCAAAACGCTGGACCCGGACAAAGCGGTGTTTATGAATGGCATTAAAGAGAACAGCGTGATCATTTGCAACAGAATTATGTTATCCTAAAAGCAGTATTATGGCAGAACCGCTCAAGCATTTCCCCGTTAACTGGGTGGATGGAATGAAGATAAAAAAGCAACATTTTATAGATACAGAAAATGCTTTACTGGATCAGATCAGGGATGCGTTGGCGTGTGGTGTTCACGCACTTAACTACGGACTGTTGCCCCCCAAAGCAGAAAACAAAGAGTCGCTGCGCTGCTGGTTTGTAAACGACAATCAGCATCAATGGCGGATCAAGCTCACCGAATGCCGCGCTATCACGCCCGGTGGAGGCCGCATTGAAATCCCCGAACATACCGTGCATTCACTGAAGTATGCCACTACTTTCCCTGAAGCTACTTATACCTGGGATCCGCAACATACGGAAAGCACTTATTACGTATTAATACAGGTAAACCCGTTTAACAGGCAACCCAGCGGAGAACCTTTACTGGATGAAGATCCGCCAAGATTACCATATGCCACACCGGAATACAGCCTGTATGTGGCTCCTGCATCACAACTGCCTTCAGGACAGTTAGGGAGTTACCAGATGGTGCTGGGCCGCATCAGCGTATCGGATGGCCGTGCACAAATGGATGACGACTATATACCGCCCTGCAGCATCGTAAGCGCGCATCCGGCGCTGGTAGACCTCTTCCATGAACTGGATCAGTTCCTCGGGCAGATGGAATTATACGGGGTGCATATCGTACAGAAAATTTATGGCAGGAACCAGCAAAATGACCTGGCGCTGGTAGTGTTGTATATCACTGAAAAAATGGTGCAGTTCCTCGGTACCAGAATCACACAATTCAGGTGGCTGGCATTGCAGCAACCCCCGGCACAAATGCTGGAAATTATTGCGGGCCTGGCACGTACCATGAAAAACGCTATCGACCAGCGCGCCGGCGCCGGTAAGGAAGAGCTGCTCAACTACCTGTCTGAATGGTGTGAACTGCGGCAGGGAGAACTGGAAACACTCATGATCAACTGCGCAAATATCAGATACAAACACCTGGATGTAAGAGAGTGCCTGCAACCCATGATCCCGTTTGTAAGAGCGGTGAACAAACTGTTTGAAAGCCTGAGCCGCCTGGATTATATCGGACGCAAGCAGGACAGCAACATCTTCGTGAAAGAAGAATCACAGCAGGATGCCGAATACCTGCGTAAACATAAAACCAAACGTTGGTTTTTCACTGACTAACCACATTAATTGTTTCAACGAAAGATCTGCCCGGGTCAACAGGTAATTCAACAAGATGATTTCATTCAAAAACGATTCGCAATATGCAAGTATTAAACAGGCAGGAAAGAAATGTTTCCTTTATTTGGTTCCTGTTATTTTTCATTATAACAGTCGCTTTATTTGTATTGGCTGTATTCTTTAACTACCAGGTTCCCGCAAGGGAAAATGCTTCACTGCGGAAAGAACTGAGCTCATTCAGAGAGGAGCAGGCGTTTCAATCAGAGTTCCTGCAGAAGTTGGATAAAGTAAAGCATAACCTGGATTCTATTAACCTGCCTAACCAGAATGCCAATTATATGGACCAGGTGATCGCCGCGTCCCTGGCGGATATGCGCAATTCTATTCCAAAGGATGCAGTAACGCATTATGGCTTGTATGATAATATTGTGCAGAACTGTTTATCGTTACAACAAACAAAACAACAGCTGCGTGAACTGCAGAATGCACAACAGAATATTGCAGGGCTGAAAGAGCAGGTGGCCGATCTGAATGCGAAGCTGGAAAGCAAGAGCAGGGATCTTGATAACTGCCGCCAGATGATGCTGCTAAACAGCCGCGCTCACTAGCTTTCAGGCGTATATTAATCATGTAAATATTGGAATAATAATTATTTGTTAGGACTCTTGACTATTAAAATTTTCATCCTATATTTGATGCTTATAAATCATAAATAAATAAATCCTAATTATTTTTTCTTTATTGTAACCTTAAAAATTAACCCAACATGTCATTCAAAGCCAAATTCGAAACAGGCGGCAACGAGTACAATGT
This sequence comes from Chitinophaga polysaccharea, assembly GCF_902150045.1. GTDB lineage: Bacteria > Bacteroidota > Bacteroidia > Chitinophagales > Chitinophagaceae > Chitinophaga > Chitinophaga polysaccharea_A. The sequence continues at coordinate 592,611 of NZ_CABFVU010000001.1, read as the reverse complement.
ACAGCACGTCGCCTACGATCTCACACAAGAAGTAGATGCAACTGGCCGCCCTTCAGCCATTACCCGTGGCGGACGCATTAAGCTGACAGTAGAATCTACCGGAAAAACAGATCTCTTTGAGTGGATGGTAAACAACTTTGAAAGAAAAGATGGTACCATTACTTTCTTCAAAAGAGATACTGATTCCAAACTGAAAACTTTGGAATTTAAGGAAGGCTACCTGGTTAAGTTTGAAGAGTCTTTCGACTATGAAAACAAAAACCCAATGGTAATCTCCTTTACCATCTCAGCCCGTGAAATTAGCATGGGTAATGCAAAACATGTTAATGAGTGGGTATAATAACTCCTTACATTATGCAGAAGAGGCTGTTACCGTAAGGTAACAGCCCCTTTTTTTTGAAGAAATTCTCTATACAAGTTGGATCCATTCTCCCTGCTCAGGAACGATGGCGGTTAGCTTTTCAGCAGCTACTGCTGCTCTCAGGGCTTCCCTGCTGAGGTAACAGTGATTAATAGCGCCCATGTGTACTGCTATCACTTTAGGTTGTGCGGGATGCCTGATGGTTTTAATCACATCACCGGCAGTCATGGTAATGGGATCTCCCTGCAGGAACTGCGCAGCGCCAGCATTTACCACTACATAATCCGGTCGGAATGTATCCAGCGCAGTGGCCACTTCTTCACACCAGATGGTATCCCCGGCGATATACAACGTACTGTTTCCTTCCTTCAACACAAAGCCTGATACCGGCGCCATCATTTTACCGATTTCACCTGTGCCGTGTTGTCCGCCTGTGCGGGTGATGCTGATGTTTTCCCAGGTAACAGTGGTCACAACAGGGATCACCTGTGTAAATGCCTGTTCCCTGATAGTGCTTTCATCTTCCGGCTGGCAGAATAAAGGAATACTTTTAGGCAGGATGGCCTGCGCGGTAACATCCCAGTGATCGCGGTGCCGGTGGGTTACCAGTATGGCATCCAGGGATGATAATAGTTCTTTTAAAGCAGCATCATCGAGCGGGAGTTCGGTCATTGGGTTCCGGATGCTGTTAGCCGCATTGGGAACGGGATCCAGACTGTCTTTAACACCTAACATAGGATCAACCAGTATGTTCTTATTGTTCCATTCTATCAGCAATGTGGTATTGCGTAAATAATGTATGCGCATGGTTAATTTTTTTATAACATGGCATAAAGTTATTGATTAATTGATGGCCCACCATATCCATAAAATATAAACGGGTTGAAATAATAAACGGCTCCATATATACCATGGTTTGGAAGGCAGGCCACCAGGTGCGGGAAGGTTCTGCACTGCCACGCGGATGTTGGCGGGAAACATGGCTACCAAAAGAATCATTAAGCCCCATCCTGCATAATATTGTATGGAAAGAATCAGCAAACCGATGCCCAGCAATATTTCCAGCACACCGGTAAACAGTACTGTGAATACCGGCCACGGGATCATTCCTTCAATCATATAACTGAGCTTGCGTGGCTTCAGCAGATGTGTAAACCCTATGAGAATGAACATAACGGCAGCGGATATACGCGCATCTGCAGTGAGCTGCTGTAAGAGAGGTATTTGAAAGATGTAACCTATTGCAAGTAACAGGAGAGCGATGCTGCATAAACCGGAAAAGAAAGCCATTTGTATATTTATTTAGGGCTCAAAGGTCTGCATCTTCCGGAAATATAAAACTAACAAATGTTAGTTTCTTTTTTTCCTGATCCTGCTCAGGCTTCCGGGCTCAATACCCAGGTAGGAAGCAATTTGTTTGACAGGGATATGCTGTACCACTTCCGGGTGCTCTTCCAGCAATTGCATATACCGCTCCTGTGCAGAATATTGCAGGAACGACAGTTCACGGTTGTATTTGCGGAGGTATTGCTGTTCTGCTACCAGGCGGCCTATACGCTCCGATTGATGCGAGGTATTATACAATTGCTGCAAATCGGTGTAATAACAGGCATATCCGCGGACGGGTGTAACCGCCTGCAAACTTACTGCGGCTGGTTTCTGCGTAATAAAGGAAGCGTAGGAAGTGGTAAAGCTGCAGGGAAAAGCAAAGTCCATACTGATGTCTTTACCGTCGTGGATAGTATATACCCGTACAATGCCTTCTTCAATAAAATAAATGGCATTGGCAGTTTTACCGGCTTCCGACAGGTGCTCATCTGCCGGAAAAGTTACAGGCTGCAGGATGGCTTCAAACTGTTCCCATTGAACCAGCGGCTCTTTCAGCAGTGCCTGCAGCTGTTGCCGGATAATTGCGGTGCCTTGCATCAGGTTTTCCTCAATTGGATGGATTGAACAAAATGATGATGTCCTTTTTCCAGTATCAGGCTGGCGCGATAACGGGTAGGCGCAATATTTTGTTCCAGGTTGGGTTTGTTGATATCTTCCCAGATCTGTGTAGCGAGTTCAATGGTAGCAGCATCAGAAAGATGCGCATAGCGGTGGAAAAAAGACTCAGGGCTCTGAAACGCCGTTTTACGCAGGGTTTCAAAACGTGCGATGTACCATTTACGGATATCTTTTTCTGCTGCATCCACATAAATACTGAAGTCAAAGAAATCGGATACGAATACAGCCGGATCTTTCTGCTGCTGGCGGTGACGTACCTGTAATACATTCACGCCTTCCACAATTACAATATCAGGTTGTTCTATCCATTGTAACTGCCCGGGCAGGATATCATATTCGAGATGAGAGTACAGCGGTGCTGCCACCTTTTCTTTGCCGGATTTTACATCTGCCAGGAAGTGGATCAGCCTTTTGATATCATAACTCTCCGGGAAACCTTTGCGGTTCATGATATTATTGGCTTCCAGTATTTTGTTCGGATAGAGGAACCCGTCTGTGGTTACCAGGTCTACCCGCGGATGATTGGGCCATGCCTGTAATAATTTCTGCAGCACCCTGGCGGTGGTGCTTTTCCCAACTGCCACACTTCCGGCAATACCAATGATGTATGGTACCTTATGTACCTGGCTGCTGAGAAATTTGGTGGTGGCGATATGCAGCTGCTGTGAAGCGGTTACATAGAGGTTCAGCAGGTGTGCCAGCGGAAGATAAACCTGTGTTATTTCTTCCTGTGTGAGTGGTTCGTTCATACCGTGCAGCGCTTCCAGGTCGTAGTCTTGTAGTTGCAGCATGGCATCGCCGCTTCTTTCTGCCCATTCCTTACGAGAGAAACTGATATAGGGAGTATAGCGGTCGCGTTTCAGAGAGGTGGTCATTCCAGTGCCTTTATTGTTGTATATATACAGTCTTTATATTCAGAAATTCGTGTGTGCCTTCCAGTGATAGTTCACGTCCGTAACCGGATTGTTTTACGCCGCCGAATGGTAAGCGTGCATCCGAGCGGACCATTGCATTAATAAATACATTCCCGCTCTCTATCTTCGTGGCCAGTTGTGCCGCTTTGTCGAGGTCGCTGGTCCACAGTGCCGCACCCAGGCCAAATTCGGTTTCATTGGCCAGTGCAATGGCATCGTTTTCATCTGCAGCTTCTATGATCACTGCCAGCGGTCCAAAAGTTTCTTCTTTGAAAGCAGTCATTTTGCTGGTTACTCCTGTAAGCAGGGTAGGTGCAAAGTTACAGCCTTCATGTGTACCGCCCAACTCCAGCTTAGCGCCCTGTTTGATAGTCTCCTGTAATTGTTTGGCCAGTTCATTTGCCAGGTCCGGGCGGGCCATAGGTCCCATCTGCGTACTTTCCAGCGTGGGATCTCCCTGTTTGAGGTCCTGCAAAATACGTTTCACTGCTGCTGTAAATGCCGGCACAATTTCTTTTTCCACGATCCAGCGTTTGGCGGCAATGCACGACTGTCCTGCATTCTGCATCCTGCCCTGCACTGCTGTTTTGGCGGCGGCTTCCAGGTCGGCATCTTTCAATACAATAAAAGGATCGCTGCCGCCCAGTTCCAGCACTGTTTTCTTGATATATTTTCCCGCAAGCGCAGCTACACTTTTTCCTGCAGGGGTGCTGCCTGTAAGCGTAACACCCTGTATGCGGGGATCTGCAATAATGGGCTCTATGTCTTTGGAAGATACCAGCAGCGACTGGAAAGTACCGGCGGGAAAATTACTTCCGGCAAATATTTTTTCAATGGCCAGTGCGCAGCCGCTCACGTTGCTGGCGTGCTTCAGGATGCCGGTATTACCGGCAAGTATATTGGGAATAGCAAAGCGGAACACCTGCCAGTAAGGGAAGTTCCATGGCATAATTGCCAGGATGATCCCTTTGGGCTCGTACGATACATAGCTTTTATATGCATCGGAACCAATAGGTTTATGTTGCAGCATTTCTACGATGTTCTCTGCATAGTATTCTGCAGAGGTAGCGCATTTCAATACTTCCGCGCGCGCTTCTTTCAGCGTTTTACCCATTTCCTGTGTGATCAGCGCAGCATGTTCATCTGCATTGTTTTTCATGGACTGGGCTACCTGCATCATCCATTGCCGGCGCTGTTCCAGGGGAACTTTTAACAGCTCCGTGTAAGCTTTATGCCCCAGCTGTAATTTTTGTTCTATTTCTTCCGGTGTATGTGCTGTATATACAGCAACGGTTTCCTGTGTAAACGGATTGATGCTTGTAAACATACCTGTGGCTTTTAGCGGTTAGCATTTAGCTGTTAGCGAATAGTCACACAAATTTACCGTTTTCCGGTAAAAGCTCGTCCTAAAAGCTAAAAGGCTATCTTTGCATCTCTTGAAAAACAGTACATTTTTATGGCGCTTAGCAGGTGGAATATCATGATAATGGCCCTGTGCACAGGGTTGATCGTTGCCAATATATATTACAGCCAGCCTTTGCTGGTATTGATGAGTGAGGAGTTTAAGGTCACTGAAAGTAATGCGGGACAGGTAACATTTTTTACACAGGTAGGATATGCGCTGGGGCTGTTATTTTGTGTGCCGCTGGGAGATAAACTGGAACGCAAACGGCAGATAGTGGTAATGACGCTTGCCGCTGTAGTAGCCCTGGTGGCTGCTGCGGAATCAGTGAACATCACCATGCTGAAAATTACAGGTTTGATGATCGGGTTTACCTCTGTAGTGCCGCAACTGATATTACCCCTGGCAGCCAACCTTTCTGATCCTGCAAATCGTGGTAAAGTGATTGGCACCATAATGAGCGGTTTACTGGTTGGGATCTTATTATCGCGCACACTGAGCGGCGTGGTAGGACATCATTTCGGCTGGCGCGCCATGTTCTGGATAGCAGCCGGTATCAGCGCTTTGCTGGCGGTGATCATGATCACTTCCTTTCCATCCAGCAAACCCAATTTCCAGGGGAGTTATGGCGACCTGATGAAATCTTTGTTAACGCTTGTGAAAGAGCAGCCAATGTTAAGGGAAGCTTCTGCTATCAATGCCTGTTGCTTTGCGATGTTTGGGATGTTCTGGACAACAGTGGTTTTTCTTTTATCGGATGCACCTTTTAAATACACCAGCGAGCAAATTGGTTTAATGGGCCTGGCAGCTGCGGCAGGTGCTTTGGGCGCTCCACTGGTAGGGCGTATTGCAGATAAGAAGAACCCGCGTATCGCTATTGGTTATGGAATCATCTTTTTGTTCTTCGGTTATTTTCTTTTCTATATTTTCAAAACCAATATTATCGGTATCATCATTGGTATCATTGCCATTGATCTTGGTTTGCAGGGAATACATGTATCCAATCAAACCCGCATCTACACGTTGTTGCCGGAAGCAAGGAACCGTTTGAACACAGTGTTTATGACCGCCAGTTTTATTGGCACCTCGCTGGGCTCCGGCATCGGGTTGTGGGTATGGTCTTTTGCACAATGGAATGGCGTATGCGTGGCTGGTACAGCATTGATCCTGGTTGCACTGATCATCTACCTGGGCACTTATAAAAAAGCCAAACCTGCTGTTACCGCTTAATCCTGTTTAATACAATCATTACTACCAGCAGGTAACTCATCATGCAGAACAGGGCAGTTTTATAGGCCAGGTAAAAATTACCGCTGTGCCGTGCGAGGTAAAGGAAAACGCCTCCCAACATACTAACTCCCAATGCAGATGCAAACTGCTGTATTGTTGAATACACCCCGCTGGCGGCGCCTGCTTTAGCCGGAGGCATATCCCACATAGCCACTTTCAACAGGGACGGCATCAGCAAACCTGAGCCACTGCCGTAAATAACCAGGCAGGGAAGAATGGCCCATGGCGTTAATACATCTCCCCGGAATAAAATCAGTTGCAAAGTAAAGGCGAGGATCATCAGTATACAGGCCGCCTGCAATAAGCGAATGCCGAACCTTGCTGCATTTTTGATAGACCATAAGGAAGCAAGCAAAAAGGGAATGGTTTGCATCACGAAATAATTCCCTGCTGTAAAAGGCGACATATGAAACCCGTTTTGAAAATAGATGGCTGCTACAAAAATATAAGCGGTATTTACGCCAAAGAAAAACAATACGCTGATGATGCCTGTATTGAAGCTCTTTATACGGAACAGTTCCAGGGGAACCAGCGGATCGCGTTGCTGTTTTCCAAGCCAGCGCTGGTAAAAAATAAATACACATAATAAGAGTAAGGCTGCTGCCAGCATTGCAATTGTCCAGGCCGGCCAGCCCAGTTCCGCGCCCTGTATAACAGGATATATCAGGAAAGATAAGGCTAAGGTGAGCAGTATGATGCCGGGGATATCAAAGCGGGTGTTTTTGTTTTGCCCGGATTCCTGCACATAGAACCAGGCCAGGAGCATGGCTACTATACCAAAGGGCAGGTTTACCAGGAAGATAAGCCGCCAGCTGTCGGTGATCAGGTGTGAAGTGATGAAGTAGCCACCGAGGAATTGCCCCAGTGTGGCGCCGGTGCCCAGGGCCATACCGTAAAGGCCATAGGCTTTGTCGCGGTCGGCGGGCGACTGAAAGCTCAGTTGTATCAGTGTGATGGTTTGCGGTACCGTAAAAGCAGCCGCTACGCCTTGCAGCAGCCTTGAAATAATCAGCATTTCCATGGAAGTAGCGAAGCCGCACATCGCTGATGTAATAGTGAATGCGGCGAGCCCGGCTATAAACACTTTCTTTTTGCCCAGGTAATCGCCTGTTCTGCTGCCGGTGATGAGGAATACCGAATAGCCCAGCAGGTAGCTGGCAATTACCAGCTCCAGCGCTGCGTCGGAACTGTGAAAGTAGCTTTTAATAGCAGGAGTGCTGATGTTTACAATAAATACATCGATCACGGTAATGAGTGGAGCCAGGAGGATCACTGCCAGTGATACCCATGGATTTACACTGGTTGTTTTAATGTATACAGACTGGTCTGTTTTCATAAAGGTAAATTTTTTTATAATGTTTCCAGCAGTCTGGCGACTACTTTCTTTGTGTCTTCCATTGGTTTGGCTGAGCGTTGGATGTAGCCCTGAAGCCCTGCGCCTTCATAAAGATTCAGCAGCATATCAGTCATTTCTTCCAGTTCTGCAGCGGGATAAGGCTGTTTTATAAGCTTTAGCTGTTCTGCAATAAAGGCTTTCAGCGTGAGTGTATGTGTTTTTACCTGCAGCAATGCGTCGTCGTTCAGCCCGGGCAGTTCGTAGGCAATGCGTATAAAGGCGCAACCCCTGAAATTGCTTTTCTCCATGTGCCGGCGGCGGAATTCAAACAGGCCTATCAGCTTTTCCCGGCCGGGGGCTAACTGGTCGATATAAGCCATCCGTTCAAGGTGGTTATTTACACGGGTCCGCAGCAGGTATTCCGTGAGCAGCGCTTCTTTGGATGGGAAGTGCTGGTAAAGACTGGCCTTGGCAATCCCCGCTTCTTCGATGATCTGGTTAATGCCGGTAGCCTGGTAGCCTTGCTGGTAAAACAATTCGCAGGCCGTTTGTAAAATTCTTTCTTTTGCGCCTTGTTCTTTCATGGTGCAATGTTAAGATAAATTAACAAAACAGACAAGTCTGTATGTATTCTTTTAAAAAAACAGCGGAAAGGAAATGTTTTCCTCTCCGCTGCATTGCTAAATCCTTATAGCTTATTAATCTACTTTCGTGATTTTCAGCATATTTGTTGGAAGATGTTCTTTAACGGGGGTGCTACCGGTATTAACGGCTACATCTCCTGATTTAATGAATCCTCTTTCTTTCAGGATATTGATCTGGTCAAATACGATATCATCCAGGCTTTCTTCTTCTTCATAGTAGAATGCGCGTACGCCCCAGCTCAGGCTCAGCTGGTTTACCAGCGATTTCTCTTTAGTAAAGATATAAAGCGGGCTGCGGGGGCGGTAGCTGCTCAGCATAAAGCCGGTGTAACCGCTTTGGGTCATACCAATGAGGGCGTCAGCATCCAGGTCTTCCGCAATTTTACAGGCATTGTAGCACAGTGCATCGCTGAGGAAGGTAGGAGAGTGGCGGTGAGGGATCAGGTTACGGTTGTAAATGATAGCTTCTTTTTCCACTTCCTGGATAATTTTGTTCATGGTCTGGATAACCAGTTCCGGGAACATACCGGTAGCGGTTTCACCACTCAGCATCACTGCATCGGCGCCTTCCAGTACGGCGTTGGCCACGTCGGTGATTTCACTGCGGTTGGGGCGTGTGCGGTCCATCATGCTTTCCATCATTTGTGTAGCCACAATAACGGGTTTTGCACGGTGGATACATTTGCGGATGATGTCTTTCTGGATCATCGGGATCTGCTCTACAGGCAGTTCCACGCCAAGGTCGCCACGGGCAATCATCACGCCATCACTTTCCCAGATAATTTCTTTCAGGTTCTGTATCGCTTCGGGTTTCTCAATTTTAGAGATCACCTTCATTTTAGAATTACGTGCTTCCAGGCGTTTACGCAGGTCGGTGAGGTCTTTCACGCTTCTTACGAAGGAAAGGGCCACCCAGTCGCATTCCTGGTCGATAATGAATTCCAGGTCAATGACATCTTTTTCTGTAAGTGCAGGAAGGGAGATTTTTGTGTCAGGAAGATTGAACCCTTTCTTGGAGGACAATACGCCCGGCAGGGAAACTTCCGCTTTGATTTCACCGTTGGCTGTGATCTCTTTTACAACGGTTTCTATTTTACCGTCATCCAGCAGAATTTTCTGGCCAACTTTAAGATCTTTATACAGGTCAGGGTAGGAAACGTATATTTTTTCCATATTGCCCACCAGCTTTTCGTTGACGAAGGTGAGCAGATCACCTTTCTTCAGCGGGAGTGCATTGTTCTCGATTTCGCCCACGCGCAGCTTTGGTCCCTGTAAATCGGCCAGGATGGCTACCGTGTAAGGTTCTGTTTTATTGATCTGGCGGATATATTCAATAATCCGCAGTTTATCTTCGTGCGAGCCATGTGAAAAGTTGAGGCGGAAAACGTTCACACCGGCTTTAACCAGTGCCAGCAGGCCTTCATAGGTGTCGCACGCCGGGCCTACGGTAGCCACGATTTTTGTTTTGTGCGAAGAGTGTTCTCTACCCGCAGCGTTATCCATCTGCTTGTGATAGTATTTCGAAAGATCCTTTGTACTCATAAGTCTAATTTTTTAACTCGCAAGAATTTTAACAATCTTAAACCATTCGGGGTCAATTTCCTGTTTGGCTTTTACAGCTTTATCAAGAGGAGTGTAATGGATCTTGTCGTTAACAACACCGATCATTACATTATGGATGCCTTCCAGAAGGGCATCAACGGCTGCATAGCCCAGGCGGCTGGCCAGAATACGATCTGTGCAGGTGGGAGCGCCGCCACGCTGGATATGCCCCAGGATACTTACCCTGGTATCCATTTGCGGGCACCTTTCTTTAATAATACGACCAACTTCAGTAGCACCGCCGGTTTCATCGCCTTCGGCCACTACAATGAGGTTAACCAGTTTTCTGCGGCGTTCATTCGCCTGCAGTTCTTCAATAATGTCATTTACTTCGGTTTTGCGCTCAGGCAGCAGAATGTGCTCCGCACCGGTGGAAATACCACTGTGTAATGCAATGTAACCGGCATCGCGGCCCATTACCTCAATTACAAACAGACGGTCATGCGCATCGGCAGTATCCCTGATCTTGTCGATGGCCTCTACCGCTGTATTCACAGCCGTGTCAAATCCAATCGTAGAATCGGTTCCTGCAATGTCCTTGTCAATAGTACCAGGCAAGCCTATACACGGAATATCAAATTCCTGGCTGAACTTTTGCGCACCATTAAACGAGCCGTCTCCACCAATTACTACCAGCCCGTCAATGTTGTGTTTTTTCAGATTTTCGTAAGCCATTTTTCGCCCTTCATATTCATAGAACTCTTTGCACCGGGCGGTCTTCAATATGGTGCCTCCGCGCTGAATAATGTTGGCAACGGATTTTGACTCCATCGGGAAGATTTCGTTCTTCAACATTCCCCTATAGCCGTACATAATGCCATACACATTCAGCTGATGATAAATGCCCGTTCTTACAACGGCACGAACGGCGGCGTTCATGCCAGGGGCATCTCCCCCTGATGTAAGGACTGCAATGTTGTTCAGTTTTTTCATATAAATTGCTAAAAAAATATCTTAAAGGCGCACAAAAATAACATTTTGCAATTGTTTTCTAACTGTTATCTGATGAAATAACCTAAATTTTTAATTTCCATCAAACAAAGTAGATAAATTTTTTAAAAAATATTACGCATGTCGAAAAAAAATAATAGGAGGTGGGTCTTTATGAGCGTAAGTCTTATCGCCGGACAGGTAATGGCACAACAGCAAACGTTGACTTATCCCGAATCAAAGAAAGTGGATACCGTTGATAATTACCATGGTACCCCGGTAGCAGACCCATACCGCTGGCTGGAAGATGACCACAGCGCAGAAACAAAGGCATGGGTGGACGCCCAGAATAAGGTAACAGAAAATTATCTCTCCAATATCCCTTTCCGCAAAGAAATCCGGAAAAGACTGGAAGAATTATGGAATTACCCGAAAAACGGCGCCCCTACCAAACATGGCAGGTATTATTACTTCTTTAAAAATGATGGCCTGCAGAACCAGTCCATACTTTACCGCTCTGCCACTTTAGGCGGTACACCGGAAGTTTTCCTGGACCCCAACAAACTTTCTGCAGCAGGTACTACCGCATTGGGCTCCATGTCCTTCTCCAAAGACGGGAAATATTTTGCCTACCTGCTTTCCAAAGCAGGCTCCGACTGGCAGGAAGGTTTTGTAATGGATGTGGAAACCGGTCAGCCCCTGGCCGATAAACTGGAATGGGTGAAATTCAGCGGCCTGTCCTGGAAAGGGAACGGCTTTTATTACAGCCGGTACGACAAACCCGATGAACAAAGCAAACTATCCAAAAAGAACGAGTTCCAGAAAGTATACTACCACCGCCTGGGAGATCCGCAGGAAAAAGATGAACTGATTTATGTGGATAAAGAACATCCGCTGCGTAATGCCGGTGTGGATGTTACAGAAGATGAGCGTTTCCTCATCCTTGCCACTACTGAAGGCACTTCCGGCCGGGAGCTCTGGTTCCGTGATCTGCAGAACCCTGCGCAAAAAGAATTCAGCCTGCTTGTAAAAGGCTTTGCCAATGAACCGGAGGTAATAGATAATGACGGCGATAAATTACTGGTGCGTACCAATCACAATGCGCCCAATTATAAAATTGTGCTGATTGACCCCGCTAACCCCGCTGAAGCCAACTGGAAAGTAATTGTGCCAGAAAAGAAGGAAGCGCTCCAGGGTGTGGGCCTGGCCGGTGGCAAATTATTCCTTTCATACCTGAAAGATGCGTCTACCCGTGTTTACCAGTATGATTATAAAGGCAGGCTGGAACACGAAGTAAAACTGCCTGGCCTCGGAACAGCCGGCGGCTTTGGCGGTAAAAAAGAGGACAAGGAGTTCTTTTATACCTATACTTCTTTCATCACCCCGCCGGAAGTATATAAATATGATATAGCTACCGGTGTTTCTACCTTATATAATAAGGCAGAAGTAAAATTCAATCCTGCACAGTATGAAACCAAGCAGGTATTTTTCAGGAGCGCCGACGGGGAAAGCGTACCGGTGTTCCTTTCCTATAAGAAAGGTATCCGGCTGAATGGCAACAACCCTGTGCTGCTCTACGGCTATGGTGGATTTAATATTGCAGTGACGCCTTCCTTCAGTGTTTCCAATCTTTACTTTATGGAACAGGGAGGCATATACGCAGTAGTGTCGCTGAGAGGTGGCAGCGAATACGGGGAGGCCTGGCACAAAGCAGGTATGATGGAGAAGAAGCAGAATGTATTCAACGATTTTATCGGTGCAGCCGAATACCTGGTGAAGGCGAAATATACGAATCCAGGCAAAATAGCGATCCGTGGCGGTTCCAACGGTGGCCTACTGGTAGGCGCCTGCATGACGCAGCGCCCCGAACTGTTTAAAGTGGCATTACCTGCCGTAGGAGTAATGGATATGCTGCGTTACCAGAAATTCACCATCGGCTGGGCCTGGGCAGTGGAATATGGCAGCAGTGATAATGCAGAACAGTTTAAATACCTGTTGAAATATTCACCGCTGCATAACCTGAAACCCGGCACCGCTTATCCTGCAACACTGATCACTACTGCCGATCACGACGACCGTGTGGTGCCTGCACACTCATTTAAGTTTGCGGCTACCCTGCAGGCGGATAATGCCGGGCCCAACCCAACGCTCATCCGTATTGAAACACAGGCAGGCCACGGCGCAGGCAAGCCTACTTCCAAAATGATTGATGAAGCAGCGGATATCTGGGCATTTACCATGTATAACCTGGGTATGCACAAGTAAAGTTTGTAAAGGATCAGCATTTAGCTGCTTATCAGAATGCCCCGGCATTTTGGTGAGCAGCTAAATGCTTTTTTTCTTATCTTTAGAGATAGCGTATTGAACATGGCTTTATGAAGGTACTTATAACTGGTAGTAACGGATTATTGGGACAACATCTGATCCCCCTTTTTCTGCAAGATGGAAAATATGATGTGATAGCCACAGGCAGAGGCCCTAATCGTTTCCCCCTGCGGGATAAATACACTTATGAGGCAGTGAACCTGCGCGATGCCGGCAGCGTAAAGCAACTGGTGGAAAAGCATAAGCCGGATATCATCATTCATGGCGGCGCTATGTCGCAGGTAGATGACTGCGAAAAAAATAAAGATGCCTGCTGGGATACCAATGTAGGGGCTACCCGCTACCTGGTACACGCAGCAGAAAGCTGCAATGCCTTTTTCATTTTCCTGTCAACAGATTTTGTGTTCGATGGCCTGCAGGGCCCTTACAGTGAAGACGCTACCGTGAACCCCATTAATTATTATGGTACCAGTAAAGTAGCTGCAGAGCGGCTGGTGATCAACAGCAAACTGCAGTGGGCCATTGTACGCACCGTACTGGTGTACGGCGTGGTAGCTGATCCGCACCGTAATAACATGATCACCTGGGTGAAAAATAATTTGCAGCAGGGCAAAAAAGTAAAGGTGGTAGATGACCAATGGCGTACGCCTACTTTGTGCCACGACCTGGCGAAAGGTTGTTTGCTGATTGCAGATAAGAAAGCCACCGGGTTTTTCAATATCTCCGGAAAAGAAATTCTCACTCCTTACGATATGGCCATCCAAACAGCTGAATACTTTAAACTGGATACTTCCCTCGTAGAAAAGATCAGTGCCAAAACGCTGGCCCAACCTGCGGCCCGCCCTGCCAAAACAGGGTTGATAATAGACAAGGCGGCCAAAGAACTTGGATATCAGCCCCGCACTTTTGCAGAAGGCCTGCAGATTGTAGCGGGTGAAATAAAAGCCTGAGGACTAAAATTCAAGAAATACTTTACTGCCAAATATTTTCCTTACACTGTCCCGTTGGGTGAGGGTATCTGCTGCCAGTGAATGCAGCTCCACCGCCGTTCTGAACATACTGTCGCGTTTATAGAGCACCAGCGTTTTTCCCCAGGCTGCCTGCTTTCTCTGCATCTTTGCGGCGGCGCTGCTGTCTTTATACCTTTCCACCACCGCATAATAGGTGATCGGAGTAATGGCAGCCTTCGCAGTAGAATCGGCCAGTGCCTTTTGCAGGGAGTCCGCGGCGGCAGCGGCCAATTGTTGTTGGGTGGCAGCATTGCTATCGGGAAGTGTTTCAGACTCACGCACAGCTTTGGATATGCCGGATAAATACCACCAGGCCGCCAATCCTATCACAATAGCAGCAATGGGAATTGCCGCCCACCACCATTTGAAACCGCTTTCTTCTGTTACGGCTTCCAGCGTATCTTCCACTTCTTCTGTCATAATAGGTTCCAGCGCTTCAGGGGGAGGCGGAGGAACAAAAGCCGGTGTTGTATTTGTACTGCGTTGATCGGTTGTCCGCTCAATAGGCCTGATTTCGAGCGTTTCCTTTTCTACGGGCAGCTCTTCCGCATGGAAGTGAATGTTACCGGTGAAATCGCCCCGGAGTTGTCCTATTCCCGGCAATACCACCGGTTTCCCGGATTGAAGGTCAGCCTTCAGTTCCTCCAGGTATTTTTCCAGCTTCCGCTGCGCTACGGCTGGTACCAGGTTTTCTTTAAGCGCTATCCATTCCACACAGGAACCATCGTCCTGCCATTGCTGGGTAAACATTACCTGTTCACGCGGCGCCGTAAGCGTTTGTGTGTGGTCGTTATAATGCGAGGGGAAATGCTGCACAGAAAACGTTCCCAGCTGTGGTACCACACAAACCCGCTGTTTGAACAACACTTCCTGGATATATTGCTGAAGTATCAAGTAGAGAAGTTTTTAGTGAATGCCGCGAATTTTGTCTGACTCAGGATTATGATGATTACGCTGATTAATTTTTTTTCCTGATTTTAAATTTAGCTTATTTAAAATTTTAAAAAAAATATCCTGTTAATCCTCATAATCATCATAATCCTGAGTCAGACAAAATCCGCTTAAAAAAATATCCTGTTAATCATCGTAATCATCATAATCCTGAGTCAGACAAAATCCGCGTTAGAACTTAATCATCACACCACCCACAATATTAAACCCATAAGTAGGGTAGAGGTAATACCGTTGGTAATGTGTATTGAACAGGTTGTTTGCATTTACCCAGAGGCCGAAATTCTTGCCTATGTCATAAGATGCACCTGCATTCATATCCCATGCGCTTTTGGTTTTACCAAAGTCTTTGTTGGGAAGCAGGTAGTAACTGCCGCTTAATGCAAAGAGGTCGGCGTTCAGGTGTAATTTTTTTGCGATGGTGTATTGTGCAAACAAATCGCCCTGGAAAGCGGGCAGGTGCCATGGTTGCACTTCTGTTTCCTGTTTGTTGTAGTTGTACCAGTCGAAGCTCACGCGCGCCTGGAATTTTTCTTCTTCAATATATCCTACTTCGCCATGCAGCTGGAATGCGCGCAGCTGGGCTTCGTTACGGGTGGTGAATTTTTTGGTGTCGGCGCTATCATTTACAAACAGCGGCATATTATACCAGGTAACGGACGCGAACTTGGTGTTGTAATTAAAGTGGCTGCCCAGCGTACCTTTGATACCGGTGTATTTTTCTTCTACACGGGTATTCAGCATTTCTCCCGGCAAGCCGTTGAGGAATGGATTTTTATTGGCGAGGTTACGGTAGGTATTCTTTTCGAAGTAAGAGATCCATCCGCTGCTCAGGATCAGTTTTTTACGGATCAGGTGTGATTCATTCACGATATCCGGCAGCAGGTAAAATTCACCATTGCTCCAGGTAGGGTTTACACCGGCATGCAGTACAAACCCGGGCTTCATGATATCCACAGCCGGGTGAACGGAAGCGATGTTATTATTAATAGCGCGGTTGTTATCCTGTTTATAGGTAGAAAGATCAAATACACCTTCTACTTGTATAAAGATATCCTCAAATACCTGTTTACGTACGGGTACATTCAGCTGGAAGGTATTTTCTGTACGCTTGTAGGAATCATTGAAAAGAATAAACTTCACCTTTGGCTGAAAGGTAAACGCCCAGTCGTTTTGCGGCCTGTTCTGCATACCAACAGAGGCGGTCAGCTGGTTAAAGGTCTGCTCTATATCCTTCTTTTTATAACTCGCGGTATCGTGGCCATAGCCATAATAGTGAACGGTATTGCGGTCGTACCCAATGCTTCCGTCGAACCGGAATTTTGGCAACAGGTAAGTGCCGGACGCCAGTACGTTCAGGTTGCTGTAGTCCTGGTCGGGAATTTCCTTGCCTTTGGAGCCGGTGTAATTTACATACAGGCCGTAGTTGTACATATCCTGCCGCCCGCTGCCGAAGCCGGCCTGTACATAAGGCGTTTTATAATTGCCGTATCCAAGTTTTATGAAGTTGTTCTGGAGGTACGACAATGAATCTTTCCCCAGCGCCAGTGGTTTTAAGGGCATGGCCTGGTACATAAAGTTCAGGTTCAGCGCCGGAATCTCGTATTTCATAGAAGGCCTGGTAGTGTCAATCCCCGGCAAAGATGCAGTGAGATTGAGTTTATAGGCATCCCGCAGTTTGGGCTGATTGGTGGAAATGATATCGATCGTTTCCTGTTTCAATGCTTCCTGTGCGGCTGCTTTCTGTGAAAACAGCATCCCGGTCAGGCCCAGTGCTGATATGATAAAAGTTCGTTTGTTATATATTGCTTGAATGTTCATGCTTTGTTGCGCTTAAATGTCAGGTTCCGGAATCCGGGTGATTATTTCTTCGGTTTTTTGCCGGCGGCTTTTTCTTCTGCTTCTACTTTTGCCAGCTTGTCTTTCGCTTCCTGTTTCAGCTCAGGAATTGAGCTGTTGGTAACGATGCTCTGGTAAGTAGCTTTTGCATTGAAATAATCCTGCTGACGGGCATACACATCTCCCAGCAGGATATATGATTTCGCCACCCAGTATTCGTAAGACGGCGTATTTTTAATCACATCAAAACCGGCTTTTTCAGCGGCATCCAGTTCATTCTGTTGCAGGTAGCAGTCCGCAATATTGTAGCGGGCTTCGGCTCCTGTTTCAGATTTGGTCATGTTAGCCACTGTTTTGAATTCAGACATTGCAGCGGTATAGTCTTTTGCCTGTTGCAATGCTTTTCCACGGTAGAAATGGGCAATGATCTGGTCGTCTGTACTGATATTGGCAGCGGCCAGCAACATTTCCGAATAATTGGATACCTCATCCCAGTGTTTCAGCTGGTAGTTGCTGCGGAGCAGGCCCCTGGTGGCGGTAAGACTGTTTTCCTTGCTGGTAGCGAGGTCTTGCAGCTGCAGGTAATAGCCCCTGGCCTTATCATAATTCTTTACCTGGTAGAAGCTGATGTTGGCCGCTTGTAAGGCAGATCTTTCCGCGTATAAGCTGTTGTTGCGGGACAATACAAATTCGTATGCCGGCAGTGCGCTCGTATAGTCTTTACTGTTATAGGCGCATTCAGCCTTATAAAAATATGCCGGCAGGATAAACTGGCCGTTCGGATATTTCTGGATATAATTGTTGAAGCCGGCGGTAGCGCCTGCACAATCGTTGCTGGTGAACCTGGATTCCGCAGCGGCATAAGCGAGAGAGTCTTCCGCGGAGGCGGTCACTGTTCTGCCACTGGCTTTCAGGAAAGCGAGATAATCATCTGTTTTGCCCTGGCTTACGTAAATCGACTTCATGCTTTGCAGTGCTTCGTTTGATTCCGGGGAGTTAGGGAATTTTTCCACTACCTGGCGGTAATAGGCCAGCGCTTTGCTGTCGTTATCCTTATTGTAGTAGCTCAAACCCAGTTTAAGGAGTGCGCGTGGCGCATTCGGGCCATTGGGTTGTTTTTGCAGTACATTTTCCAGGAAAGGAATAGCTTCTGTATACTTTTCTTCCGAGAGATAAGTATTCGCTATCTCGATATCTGTTTCGTTCGTAAAGCCGGACGATGGGAACTTATTGCCCAGTTGTTTGAGCAGTGCCAGTTTCTCACTTTGTTTGCCCTGCAAACCCAGGATCACTGCTTTCTGGTAAGTAGCGTAGTCGGCGCCCGGAGCGTTGTTGCTGATAACGCGGTCGTACAGCGCCAATGCCTTGGGGAACTGGCGGAGCATGTAGTAGCAGTCTGCGCTGCGCAGGGCGGCATCGGTGGCAATACGTTCTGCATTCGGGCCGCTGGTGCGCTGGGCTGTTTCAAAGTAAGGCAGCGCTTCGGAATATTTGTCCTGTTTCAGCAGGCTGTATCCCAGGTTATAGCTGGCGGTTTGTGCGTTGGCTTCGCCGGATACAGGTGCGGTATTGTTCAGATAGGCGTTAAGGTTAGTAACCGCCACGTTTGTTTTATTCTGGCGCAATGCGATTTCCGCTTTCCAGAAATGAGCCAGTTGTTTGATCTGGGGATCATATGGGTTGTTGATGGCTACATCCAGCAGGCGGTCGGCTTCTGCCAGTTGCTGGTCGTTGATCAGCTGGGTGGCCCGGCCATAGGCTACTTTCTGGTAGGCCTTCAATACCGTTGGGTTTTTATCGGGAATCGATTCAATGGTCGCTAAACCGTCTTTGTAGTTATTGCTGTTCATGAAAAGATTAACGAGTATTTCCCTGGCTTCTTTGTTGTAGGCAGATTGCGGGTATGTTTCCACAAATTGTGTAAGCTCGCTGAGGGCAGCATCGGGATAGCCCAGTTCATACGACAGTTTACCGTAGTTGAAGCGGGAAATTTCCTGTTGCTGTGCATTGGAGCTGTTATTGGCGCAAAAGGCGAAAGCGTTGCGTGCATTGGCTTTCTGGCCGGTGCGCAGGTAGCAGTCGCCCAGCAGGTACATAGAGTTTTGCCCCAGTGAATCTTTGGAGCTGCTGAGCTGTTTAAATCCTGCAATTGCTTTAGACAGGTTATTGGTTTGATAATAAGCGTAAGATAACTGGTATATATCTTCATTTCTTACTTCATCCGCATTATCCTGGAAATCCTGCAGGTAAGGCAATGCTTTGGGATAGTTCTTCTTTTCGAAGTAGGCTTTACCAAGCAGTTGTTTCAGTTCTGCTTCGTAATATTGACCGCCCTGTTTCAGCAGAGGCTCTGTATAGGCGATCAGCTGATCTGTTTTCCCCTGGAAGTAATAAATTTCAGCGATGTAGTAAGGCACCACGTTGCTGTATTTCGGTTCATTCACTACTTTCTGGAAGCTGTTGAGCGCTTCCCCGTACTGGTGATTGTAGTAGCTGATAAAACCGTAGTAGTAATTGGCGGGGATGCTGTATTTGCCTGGCATCTCTTTGATGGATGCAAACAGGGGCTGTGCCTTGTTAAAATCTTTTAAATTAAAATAGCAGTAGGCAAGTTCAAACTTCGCTTCCGCAATTTCTGCATTGGAAAGGTTTTCTATATTGGCTTTTTCATAGAGGGGAATAGCCTCTTTGAGTTTATTCTGACGGAAATAATATTTTGCCAGCTGATAGCTTACCAGTTCCTCACGGGCATTGTTATTGGCCAGTTTGAGGAATTCCAGCGCCTGTTTTTCCGCGTTGTCCTGTTGTAGTTTAAGTGCACAGATAGTGTAGTAATAGTACGCATCCGTTTTAACGAGATCGCGGTTGGTTTCGTGGAAGTAGTCGATGTTATCAATGGTTTGTCTGAAAAGCTGCATGGACACTGCATATTTTTCCTGCTGGAAATACTGCTGGGCGTCCTTGAATACTTTTTCCGGATCTGTGTAGGTGCGTGTTTGCTGTGCCTGTGCGGCGGGCAGCCCTATCAAACCTGCGCCGGTGAAGGCAAGGAGCGATATATACAGATGTCCGGGAACAAAAACTTTTCTTATGAATTGCATGCTATAGCTGTTATTTCTTGAATATGCGTTTAAAACGAATCCCGGGAGGAATTATTTTCCAGCCGGGGAAGTACTCTGCCGTGGCCTGACCCTGGTAGTCCGTTTCTCTGGTGCCTGTGTGCCTCTGACATTAATGATGCGAAACGGACCTGGAGTATCAGGCAAATATAAAAGTTATATCTTTTCCGTTCCGATCGCGTTTCTAACAATGTGGATAACTCAGGAGGCAAGGCAAATGCTATTCATTTATCTTGCGGAAAATAATTAAAAAGCACAAAAACCTTACCTACTATGAGAAAACTGTTCTCCGCCGGCTATACAAATGGCGCCGTAAGCTTTTCCATGCTGGTGCTCCGGGTGGTATCCGGTGGTCTGATACTCCTGCATGGCTGGCCCAAGCTGATCAATTTTACTGCCAAAATGAATTCTTTTCCGGATCCGCTGGGAGTGGGACATAAAATTTCTCTGGGAATGGTAGTTTTTGCAGAAGTGTTCTGCGCAGTGTTGCTGATCATGGGACTGTTGACCAGGCTGGCTTCTGTGCCATTGGTCATCTGTATGAGCGTGATTATTTTCATGATACACGGAAAAGACCCGGTATCAGAAAAAGAAATGCCCATCCTGTTCCTGGCGGCATTTGTAACACTGCTTTTTACAGGCCCCGGGAAGTTTTCACTGGACGGAGCTTTGGGCAAATAAAATTTTCAAGTAAACGTTAAGGATAAAATAGCGGAGGAACCATGTTTATCAGTACAACAACGATCAGGGTACGTTATGGGGAAACAGATCAGATGGGATACCTGTATTATGGCAATTACGGGCTGTATTATGAAGTAGGCAGGGCAGAAGCCATACGGGAGCTGGGATTCAGCTACCGGGAACTGGAAGAACAGGGTGTAATTATGCCGGTGGCAGAACTGAATGTAAAATACCTGCGGCCTGCCTTTTACGATGACCTGATAACGGTGAAGACTATACTGAAACAGTTGCCGAAAAGTTCTAAGATACAGTTTCACAGCGAGTTGTATAACGAAAAGAATGAATTGCTGAATGTTGGGGTGACCACACTGGTATTCATTGATGTGAAAACAAAACAGAAAGCCGGTTTACCGGAAGACCTGGAGAAAAGACTGGCACCGTTTTTTGAATAGCAGTATAAACAACGCGTATGGATAAGATCACCACCAGCATTATCACCATTGGAGATGAACTGCTGATAGGACAAACGATTGATACCAATTCCGCCTGGATGGCGCAGCAGCTGAATGCAATGGGAATCTGGGTACACCGGCGTGTAGCCATCGGCGATGTCCGGGAAGATATCCTTGATGCACTCACAAAGGAATCGGCGGTATCGGATATTGTACTGATCACCGGGGGGCTGGGGCCAACCGCTGATGATATTACCAAGCCCACGCTGTGTGAATATTTCAATACCAGGCTGGTACAAAACCAGGAAGCGCTGGATAATGTGCTGCATATTTTTGAAAGCAGGGGATTGCCTATGCTGCAAAGGAATATAGATCAAAGCCTGGTGCCGGAAGCGGCCACTGTCATTGAAAACAAGAGGGGCACAGCGCCTGGGATGTGGTTTGAGAAAGAAGGTAAAATATATGTATCCATGCCCGGAGTGCCACATGAAATGAAGGGGATTATGGAGAATTATGTGCTGCCAAAACTCGAGGCACATTTCAAAACCCCGGCAGTAGTACACCAAACCCTGGTTACTTCCGGTATGGGTGAATCTTTCATTGCTGAAAGACTGGTAGCTTTCGAAGCAAAGCTACCCCCTCATATCAAACTGGCGTACCTGCCCAGTTACAGCCTGCTGAAACTGCGCCTGACCGGGCAGGGGAAAGATAAATTGTCGGTAGCGGCAGAAGTGAGTATTTTATTCCACCAACTGAAGGCGCTGCTGGAAGATATCACCGTAACCGACCAGGATATTTCAATGGGAGAAGTGCTGGGAAAGCTGTTAAAGGAAAAAGGCAAAACCATGGGCACAGCAGAAAGTTGCACCGGCGGACTGATTTCCAGCTGGATCACAGCAGTTCCGGGCAGTTCCGTTTATTTTAAAGGGAGTGCGGTAACCTATGCCAATGAAATGAAGGTGAAGATGTTAGGAGTGAAACCTGAAACCCTGCAGGAGCATGGCGCCGTAAGTGAAGCTACGGTCCGTGAAATGGCCGCGGGCGCCTTAACACTGCTGCAAACCGATTACGTGATTGCTGTATCAGGCATTATGGGGCCAGACGGCGGTACGCCGGAGAAGCCTGTGGGCACCGTTTGGATGGCAGTGGCCAGTGCAGCAAAAACCGTCACTGTTAAATACCAGCTGCGTTACGACCGGGAACGGAATACACAAATGACAGCTGTTTATGCCATGAATGAGCTGCGGAAACTCATTCTGGAATAGGGATATTCGCCTATTTTGAATTGGTACAATTCCCTTATTTTTGTCCCGCACTAAAGCAAAAATCAATCTTATGGCCATTATAGAATTGGTAATGCCAAAAATGGGGGAGAGCATCATGGAAGCCACCATTTTGCGTTGGCATAAAAAGGCGGGGGATCACGTAAAAGTAGACGAAACCGTACTTGAAATTGCCACCGACAAAGTTGATAGCGAAGTTCCTTCTACTGCTGAAGGAGAGATCACTGAGATCCTCTTCAGTGAAAATGATGTAGTACCGGTTGGTACCGTCATTGCCCGCATTAATACCAATGCCTACGCTGCTGTGGCTTCCGCACCTGTTGCGCCCGCAGCACCTGTATCCACTGAACCAAAATTTACTACAGCACCAGCCTATACTCCTGCTGCTAAAGCGCCCGTTTCCGGTGGCGGCGCCAAATTTTATTCCCCGCTGGTACTCACTATTGCACAACAGGAAGGCATCAGTTTTTCCGACCTGGAAAAGATTCCCGGTTCCGGCAATGATGGCCGCGTAACCAAAAGGGATATCCTCCAGTTTGTGGCCGATCGCCGCGAAGGAAAAGTGATTCCGGATGTAACACCGGAACCTGCAACATCTACCGCAGCAGCCACCACCCGCCAGCCGGTGGTCACCACCACCGTGGCTTCGCCTACCTACAATGGTAATGTGGAAATCATTGAAATGGACCGCATGCGTAAACTGATCGCCAATCACATGGTGATGAGCAAACAAACCAGTCCGCATGTGACCAGTTTTGCTGAAGCAGATGTTACCAACATGGTAAAATGGCGGGATCGTGTAAAGGCGGATTTCGAGAAACGTGAAGGTGAAAAACTGACCTTTACACCGTTGTTTATCGAGGCTATCATTAAGTGTATCAAGCGTTTCCCGCTGATCAACTGCTCGCTCGACGGAGACAAGATCATCATAAAGAAAGATATCAATATAGGAATGGCTACGGCTTTGCCCAGCGGTAACCTGATTGTGCCGGTGATCAGGAACGCAGATATGCTGAACCTCACCGGTTTAACGAAACAGGTTAACTATATGGCTAACTCTGCCCGTCAGAATAAGCTGAAACCGGAAGATACTCAAAGCGGTACTTTCACCCTCACCAATGTAGGCACCTTCGGCAGCCTGATGGGAACGCCTATCATTAACCAGCCGCAGGTAGCCATCCTGGCGGTAGGCGCCATCAAAAAACGGCCGGTTGTAATTGAAACGGAAGAAGGAGATACCATTGGTATCAGGCATATGATGTACCTCTCCATGTCGTACGATCACCGGATTGTAGATGGTTCCCTTGGCTCTACTTTCCTGAGCGCCGTGGCACAGGAGCTGGAAAATTTCGATGCGAAAAGAGGAATTTAATATAAGCGTCTTTAAACAGGAATGCAGCAGGGAAAGCTCTCTGCTGCATTTTTTATCTTCCTGAAAACAAAAAAAGAGACGCCTGATAAAAGCGTCTCCTTAGTTCCTTAGTGCCGAATAAAGGGGATTTTATTAATAACGACGGTCGCGGGAACCATATCCTCCGCCGCCACGGTTATTACCACCGCCACCTTTGAAATTATTATTCGGTTGTTTAGGTCTAGCTTCGTTTACCATCAATTGCTTACCTTCGATTTCGCTGCCGTTCAAACTATCCATAGCCTTTGCTCCTTCTTCTTGATTAGGCATTTCCACAAAGCCAAAACCACGTGAGCGGCCTGTTTCGTGGTCTTTGATAACCTTAGCGGAGGTAACCTCTCCAAAATCGCTGAAAATCTGATGGAGATCCTCATCGTTCAACCTATAGTGCAGGTTGGCTACGTAAATGTTCATGATAACTGAAATTAAAAAAATGAAAAATAATATACTGAAGTTATGAAAATTACGCTAATAAAAAAGTTAGCGTTAAAATATTTTTGTATTTACCCGGTTTTTTACTACCGTTTGACATAGGTAGATCCTTTGTAGTGACCTGTTTGACCGGTGCGGAAATATTATTTAAAATAGTGCTCAGCAGCCTGAAAACCCTCCTTTTTACGGTTTTTTTTTCGTAAATTCAGCCTATGATCCATTAAATTAAATTCATATGGGAGCGTTAAGTGAAACATGGTTTGCAGATGGTTATGTAGACTTTGAGCTGAAAAAGTACACACTATTAGCTTATTTACAGGACATCAATCAACACTTCACACAGAGCAAGCTGTACCCGCAGTTGTCAGACATTATCTTTCATTACAACAACCTGATAGCGTTCCGGGATAACAAACAGTTTTTACAGCAACAGTTTCCAAAAAGACTAACGGCAGTGAACATCCAAAAACTGGAATTACTGTATGAACAACTGATTGCGGATGACGAGCTGATGGAGGAACTGGAATCTATTATCCAGTATTCCCTGCCTCAGCTAGACAACACTATCAAAGGGGGAACAGAAATTTATGAGTATGTGGCAGAGCATCTCAATATTTTCCCGGTAGGACTGGTGCCACTGGAAACCAAGGAAGGGTACCTGCTGCTGTGCGATGGCCGGGGAAAACAAACGTTGGTTTATACCTACCGGCTCACCATTTTTGAAAGGCACGATGAAAAGTACCGGGGCATTCATACGCAATACCTTCAGGCCTATAAAAAGGACCTGGTACATACGATCAGTCATATTAAGAGCATGCTGATCCGGGAACGCAACAGTTTACCCAACCCTGCTGTATATTGCGTGGAAACGCCTTTAGTGGTGCCTGTTAATGAAACGCTGTTGCCGGTGGCTAAAAGGAGCCTGGTGAAATATATTGCACAGGAGGCTGCGTAGCGTTAGTTCAACGCCGGCGTACTGGTTTCTCCTTCGTACCGGACCTCCAGGGTATGATCTTTCAGGAATGGGGCATAATACTGCTCCATTACCTTCTTTATTTTCTCTTTTGACTGCTGTATATAAGTGGGATTGCTTTCCAGCTGGGCGCGGGAGGTTTGGTAGAGTTTTTTCTGTACATCCGTATAGGTTTCATCATCCTGGAACAGCAGCCAGCCCTTACGGTTGGACGTTTCCATTTTATCCATTTTCAGTTCATAACTGAGCAGGCGGGGGGCCGGTAAGCTGATAATGATCTTCTTATCAGTCATTTGTACTTTAAATGATTTATCATCGATATTTACCCCGTATTTGGCCTGGTAGGGAATGGTTACCCATATGGTGTTTTCGAGGAATGTTTTCTTCAGGTTGTCGGTCCAGTCGCCACTGTTTTCAATATTACTTCTTTTGATACTGGCGCTTCCCTGCACATCCAGGCTGGCCAGTTCTGCAATTTCCTTTACAATAGTGCTGTTGGAAATTACCTGCTGGCTCACATTGGTGCTGCCAAAGCGTTTGCCCAGCCAGAATACCAGGAGCGTAAATAATATAAATACAACGAGGTAAAGGATCTTCTTCATACCTGTAAATGTAATAAAAAAACAGGGAGGCTTATAGCGGATAGGCGTTAACGTTATCTCGTAAGACTATCAATAAGTGTGGCATGTTCCGGATATGCTGTCTGTAGTGGCGCTTTTTCAGCCAGTTCAAAATCCGCGAAATCGAATCCCGGCGCAACAGTGCAGCCGGCCAATGTATAGCCTCCCGGCACTTCTACGCGGGAAGCAAACCAATTGCCCGCTGTAATGATCACCTGTAAACTTTCATTGTTTTGGATATCGCGTCCCAGCTTATGTACCAGCAATTCTCCGCCGGGGGCTATTTCGTAGATCGTTAATGTATTGCCATCATAAAAATGCCAGATCTCGTCCGCGGCAATGCGATGGAATGCGGAAAATTCCCCCTCTTCCAACAAAAAATAAATGCAGGTGGAAGCGTTGCGGTTACCACCCATACCGGCCGGAAGTGTAGCCATATCAAGTACCCATTGAGAGCGGTAGGTTTCGCGGAATGCGCCGCCTTCAACATGGGATTGCAGTTTCAGTTGTTCACGCCAGTGGGCGGCAGAATATTGCATAGTGATGCCTGTTAGGACCGGTAAATTAAAGAAAAAGTATGTTATTGCATCTCTTCGTATATAGCACAGGGTTATACCTCGCGTGATTACACCGGGTAGTGTGCAAATGCACAGTATCCATTTTTTAACTGGCTACGGCTACCTGCTGCAGGTTGTTCACCGGCATGTGCGCAATAGTTCCTGTTGCACCTGCAAAATAAGAAGGCGCTTCGTGATTAAAAAGTAAATAATCTTTAATAAACATGGCCTGGTTATACCATGGAGTGGCCGCAACATGCGTTTGCCATTCCGGTAAGTTCAGCTGGCGCAGGGCGCTCAGGGCTGTTTTATAACGGATCATCCGGGCATACAGCTGGGGCGGAATACCTACTATTTTGCTGAACAGCCTCTCCAGGGTGGGGCGGGAAAGCCCGTAGCGCGCTGTCAGTTCTTCTATACTCACATTTCCCTGCCTGATTAACAGGTAGTCTGCCATATCATCTACCTCGCGAAGGTTACCGGGCTGCTCTGAAAGCGCATATAAACAGGCATTGTCCAGCAAGGATTCTATTCGTTGCGGGTCCTTTTCCAGTTGGAGAGCGGCTATCAGCTCCTGCCATATAGGTTGTGCGGTCGTAAGGTTACGATAGTAATTAGTAAAGTTGGCTGCATCCATTCCTAAAAGCCGGTAGCCTCCATAAGCATTCAGCTGTACAACTGCTGCTTTTACCGGTCCCTGTACCTGTAACTGGCAGGCGCAGGTGAGGTGCCCTAATACCGAGCCGGCTGGCAGGGTAAATGCCTTGTGATTCACCGGTTTCACTTCTGCCTTCCCCTCAAGGATGAATACCATGTACTGATCGCCCAGGGCAAACAGGTTTTGTGGCAATTGAATAATGCCACGGGTATCATCTTCCCAGTAATAATATTGTTTTACAAATGGACGCAATGCATCCGCAGGATGATGAATATGGAAGTTCATAGGTACAAAAATGTGGTGTTTAAGGATATCGCTATCGCTGCAGATCACACCATACACTGAAAGTGGCGATGTTAATGTAAATATATGTTAAATAATTTATATTAACGAAAATATATTTGGGGAGAGAAAAAGGCTGGGAGAGAAGGGGTTATTTGAGTGTTTTTAACAGGTCTTTTGCGGGAACTTCTATTGGATTGCCATTTTTATCTCCTACAACCAATTTTTTGTTTTCCGCTGCACTGGATTCAACGAGCTTACGCCTTGCCTTTTTCATGCCTTGCATCACTTTTAGCGGAAAGTTCCATTAATTCTTTTTCTTTATTGCTCATGGTGGTTGCTTTGTTTTAAAATAACATCCCAAATATAAGATTTAATGACCAGTTTAATAGTATTGCCGGAACCCAATATTACCTCTTCCGGGGAAGTGTACATATTATCAATAACCAACCAGTGATCACAGATTGGAATTTACAGGGTTATAAGATTTTTAATTCCCCTGTAAAATCTTCGTTTAATTATTTCCGATGGAATATTATGGCCGCCTTCCAATACCCTCCTGGCTACTCTGTTTATTGCAAATGCAGGTGATTTGAGCCAGAAAAAAAGTAAGATAACTTCATATCCAATTGCCTGAGCTGTTGTAATTAATGAAACGTAACTTCTTGTAGCCAGGGTGGTTTCAAATGCAAAGTCTACTTTCTCCAGCATTAGCTCATTAATCTTTATTAACATTATCCTTCCAGCTTGTAACGCAACACTTTCAGGGTTATCAGGACATATGCTGGTAGCAATGACATCAGCATTCACAAATTCTTTGCATCGAAACATTTCAGGTAAAAAAGTTAAACTGGCGGTTGTTTTACCGGCCCCATTGCAGCCAGCCAGGATATATAATTTCGGCATTTTTCAAAATTGCACGACCCCTCAGTTATCAACTGTTGACCCAACACCCGCTGTTCCCGTATTAACAAAAGAGGCTGTATCATAAATAACTTTTACCCGATTTTACTCGGGTACCGGGTGGAGAAAATTTTCGTATTTGCGATTCTCACACCCATTAAGTTAGTTATGATACAGCCTCTTCTGTATATCAGTTAATTTACTGCGCCGGGTCCCAGCCCCAGTTGATGCCCTTTTCTGTGGCAGGCACGCCGCTTTCCAGCCATTGCGGAGCTGGTGCGCCTTTCAGGAAATGGTCAAAGAACTGTTGTTCCCTGCGCTGAATATCTTTACGGTTCTGACGTTGTATGAGGTTATGCGCTTCATTGTTATAATTCAGCAACCATACGGGCTTGCCTAAACGACGTAAACCGGTAAACATTTCAATGCCCTGGTACCAGGGTACAGCGCCATCGGCATCATTTGCCATGATAGCTACCGGTGTGTTCACCCGCGGGAGATTGAACAACGGGGAGTTTTCAATATACAGCTCAGGCTTTTCCCATAAGGTGGCGCCTATACGGCTTTGTGAATGCTCGTACTGAAACTGTCTGTTCATGCCACTTTCCCAGCGGATGCCGCCATAGGCACTGGTCATGTTGGCAACGGGAGCACCTGCCCATGCTGCTTTGAATAGGTTGGTCTGGGTAATGAGGAAAGCCACCTGGTAGCCACCCCAGCTCTGACCCTGGATACCCATATTTTTACCATCTGCCCAGGGCTTTTTTGCCAGGTCTTCTGCAGCGCTTACAATATAATCATATGCGCTTTTGCCGGGATAACCGTTTTCATAGCTGATATCCGGTGCAAACACCAGGTAACCGCGACTTACAAAAAATGAAATATTCAACCGCGATGGTGTTGGCGCCGGCGCCTGGTAACTGTACAGCCCATCAGTTAATTTCTCGTAGAAATAAAAGATCACCGGGTACCGTTTGGTGCTGTCAAAATTTTCGGGCTTATAAAGAATGCCTTCTGCAGGTTTCCCGCTGAAGGTGGTCCACTTGTACAGCGATGCGGTGCCCCAGTTGTATTCTTGTTGCTGGGGATTGGTATGACTGATCTGTACAGCTTTCGCGATATCATCTCCCGTAAAAACATCAGGAGAGAGTTCATACCGGCTACGGGTATACGAAAACACATCGGCATCCTTTGCTTTCAACAGATCGATGTAAGTATAAGGGCCCAGTACTACCGGTTGCAGGTTAGCGGCCCTGCCGGATTTACGCGGCAGGTCGAGCGAATAGAAACCATTGTATTTGGTGCTGTCCTGGAAGGCGGTTAGCATCAGCCGATCGCCCGGAAGGAAAAATTTCTTTTCAGGGTCCAGCCGCAGGTAACGCAGGCGGGTCCTGTTTTTCCGGCCAATATTATTTGTAATGTTCAGTGGGGCGGTTTTGCCGCTGGGATCTGTTTGCCATATATCGTAACGGTCGTAGATATACACATAGCTATCATCTTTCATCCAGCCTGCGATGCCATATGCATCCGGTACATCGGGATGATCATCTTCCTCATCGTATACTTTTGCCGGGATACTTTTGCTGAAGCTTACTGTTGCGCCGGTAGCGTTATTGTAACTGAACCATTCCCGGTTTACCAGGTCGTACCAAATGATATATTTCCCGTTAGGGGAGATGAAAAAATTACCGTCCAGCTTTTCTTTGATCTTTTTCCTGGTGCCGTCACTGATGTTAACGAGGTAAGCTGTTTTGAGCGTGCGGCCTACCCATTGCAAGGGAATACGCTCGCCCTTGTCCGTATAGCCGAGCGCGTTAGGACTGTTTCCTTCCGCAGCGGTGATCACGGTTTCAAGGTCTTTATCACTTAGCTGGACCACACGTTTACTACCGGGATAATATACGGCGGCATAACTTCTCTTCAGTTCTTTATCTACATTTTTTAACTGCATGGGTTGCAGGTAATCATCTTTATAATTCCAGATATCCACTTTGGCCACTTCAAAATCCACGATGTTGGTATCTTTCACCGGTGGTGTGGGCGCAGTGCCGAAGAAGAGGCGCTGCCCGTCTTTACTGAAATAGATCAGGCTGTTGGGGCTGATGCTCCAGTTGGCGGGAATGCCGCTGCTGTTTTTATCGGCTACTTCATAGGCGCTGTCCTGCCCCGGTTTGAAGTAGTAGAGTTTATAGAATTGCTGTAATGCCCTGGCAGAGTCGCGGGTACCAAAGTAAGCTGCCTGTTCTCCTTTTTCATCGAATGCAAATTGTTTATAATCGCTGTGGCCGTTGCTCAGTGCAGTGGCTTTCCTGGTGGCGGTATGCCACAGCAGTACACCGTTGCGCGACAGCGAATCTTTTTTATCTGCCTTTGTTTCGATGAGCAGCTGGTTGCCCGGTTTGCTGAAAGTGAATTCGGTCACGTTTTTTACGGTGTCCTGTATGCCGCCAGACAGCAAACGGATCACCAGTGTGCCGCTTTCATTGCCGGCAGGCGGCGTTTTATCGTCATCAGCCCGATCGTTGCCGATATCTGCTTCCGGTGCTTTATTCCTTTTATTCCTGGCGCTATCTGCGGCCGGTTTTTCCAGCAGGTAGGCGAGCAGGCCGCTGCCTTTTTCCGGTGTCTTAAAAGACTTTACACCGGGGAATTTCACGATGCCTGGTTGTCCAAGGGTAATGATAGCCAGGGAGTCTTTCGGCATTTCTGCCGGTTTTTTCTTTTTGATCCTTGCTTCGCGGGTATCTTTAAAAAAAGGTTTAATGCTGCAGATCACGTAGCGGGAATCCTCTGTAATAACAGGGCTGCTGCCACGATCAATGGTAGTAGCCTGGCCCGTTTTCCGGTCATAGATCACCAGGCTGGCATCGCCTTCCTGTGGTATCACTGAATACACTATCCACTGGCCGTTGTTACTGATCAGTTTAGTGCCAATGCTTTGCCAACTGTCATAAACACTGTGATCCAGTGGCTTTTTTGCAGGTTGTTGTGCATAGGTAAAAAGGGAAGCACCCAGGAGGGATACCCCTAATAAAACTTTTCTCATAAGCGCAAAGTAATAATTACGGCGCTCAAGTTACAAATAAATGAGGATGAGCGGAGGTATTACGAGGCCGTTTTGCCCTTTGCCACACGCAGCATCTGCAGCCCAACGGAGAGAATGATACAACCCAGCCCGGCATAGAAAGCATTATTCAGCAACTTGTTTTCATGGAATAGCAGAAAGGCCATCACGATGCTGTAAACCGGTTCCAGGTTGAAACAAAGGTTTACGGTAAAAGGGGAGATCCTTTTTAATGCGCTCATACTCAGCAGGTACATCAGCACGGTGCAGAACCAGGCCAGCACCAACAGGTAAATGATATCCGGTGATGAGGGCAGGAGGGAAGGTACCGGGAACAGGTAAAGATATAATGGCATGGCCATACTGAGCACAATGAAACCTGTTGACAGCTCATAAAAAGTAATGGTGTAGGTATCAAAACGTTTGATCAGTCTTTTATTGAATACGGTGAACAGTGCCGCAAACATGGCGGAGATAATGCCAATTATAATGCCGGTGCGGTATTGGGTATCGAAATGGAAAATGAGCAGGATGCCCAAGAGGGTAAGCATGCTCAGTAACATTTCGGCCACGTCAAAGCGGCGCCTGTTAATAAGCGGGTCGAATATGGCGGTGAACAGGCTGGTAAGCGAAAAGCAGATCACGCCGATAGATACATTGGAGTATTTGATACTGCCGTAAAAGAAAAGCCAGTGAAGGGCCACTATCACACCGGTGCCGCCAATGGGCAGGATATCTTTCCAGGGAAGTTTTTTAAAGGTGCCCTGGATGCGGAATAAAATGTATAAAGTAACGGAGGTGATCAGTAACCGGTACCATACCAGCAGTCCTTCGTTGAGAGAGATCAGTTTGCCCAGTATCCCTGTAAATCCAGCCAGGAACACCGAAAGGTGTAGCTGGAGAAATGCTTTTTTCATGGTCTGTAAAATGTATTTAGGGATCTGTTCATCTATAGATAAATGAACAGATCCCTAAATGCTATGCAATTGAGATGATTTTATTAATTCTGCAATCTTCTTTTATAATTGCGGAAAAGGCTTTGCCATTGTATTTTGAGCACGCCGAGTATGCCTTCTTTTACGATGCCTTTGCTCATTTTTGAGTATCCTTCTTTCCGGTCTTTAAAGGTGATGGGTACTTCTTTTATTTTGAAGCCAAGCTTCCAGGCGGTGAATTTCATTTCTATCTGGAAAGCATAGCCTACAAACTGTATCTGGTCGAGGTTAATAGACTCCAATACCGTGTTGCTGTAACATACAAACCCCGCGGTAGGGTCTTTTACCGGCATCCAGGTGATCATACCTACGTAAATGGAGGCGCCGTAAGATAATACGGCCCTGTCCCAGGGCCAGTTTTCGGTTTTACCGCCTTTT
This sequence comes from Chitinophaga polysaccharea, assembly GCF_902150045.1. GTDB lineage: Bacteria > Bacteroidota > Bacteroidia > Chitinophagales > Chitinophagaceae > Chitinophaga > Chitinophaga polysaccharea_A. The sequence continues at coordinate 560,192 of NZ_CABFVU010000001.1, read as the reverse complement.
ACATAGCGGGAACCTACGGATACATCTGCTCCTTCTTTGGCGCAGGCCTCATACAGGCGCGGAAGATCTTTCGGGTTATGCGAAAAATCCGCGTCCATTTCAATAATGTAGCGGTAGCCCCTGGCCAGCGCCCATTTGAAGCCGTGGATATAAGCTGTGCCCAGGCCTTGTTTGCCGGATCTTTCTTCCAGGAACAATTCGCCGGGATGTTGTTGCTGCAGCGATTTTACGATAGCGCCGGTGCCGTCGGGCGATCCGTCATCCACAATAAGAACATGAAAATCCTGCTGTAAGGAAAATACAGCGTCAATGATGTTACGGATATTATCCTTTTCATTGTACGTAGGAATGATGACAAGCTTTTCCAATTCAGCAGAAGATATTTTTGGACTGCGAAAATAATTCAATTCCGGCGCAAGATATGATGTTCCCCGATAACATTACATTTTTTTTAACATCATATTATGGAAGATCTCAGTCAGTTTTTGTTTGGTATTGAGTGGAAAATCCGCTTTCATCATCCAGTCGTAGTACTGGGGCTCTGCCTTTAACACCTCTCTCACGGAGCGGCCTTTGTATTTGCCAAAGTTAAACACTTCCTGACCGCCCTGCATCACCAGCCGGCGTGCAAAGTCGATATAATCTTCTTCTTTGGTGAAATCGGCCAGAGAGTCGATATCCTGCTGCAGCTGTTCATACCGGCCCAGCTGGGCTTCCAGGATCTCATAGGTGGCCAGTGCGTCGGCTTCGGCGCTGTGCGCATTTTCCAGCTGTTTATCGCAGTAGAACTTGTAGGCGGCGCCCAGGGTACGTTTCTCCATCAGGTGGAAGATGCGCTGTACATCCACAAATTTGCGTTTGGAGACATCGAATTCGATATCTGCCCGCAGGAATTCCTCTACCAGTAAGGGAATATCGAAGCGGTTGGAATTATAACCTGCCAGGTCGCAGTTTTCCATGAACTGTTTCAGCTCGTGTGCGGCCTGTTTAAAGGAAGGTGCGTCTTTTACATCCTCGTCCTTAATACCATGAATTGCTGTAGATCCGGCAGGGATCGGCATTCCGGGGTTTATGCGTTTCACTTTCGACTGTGTGGTTTTATCCGGAAACACTTTAATGATAGCAATTTCAATGATACGATCTGAAGCCACGTTGGTTCCGGTGGTTTCAAGATCGATTACGGCCAGCGGCCTTTTGAGGAGCAAGGAAGGCATTATGAATAATTTATAATTTTGTTTAATGTATTTGTTTGTCTGACGGCAATAATGCTTTCAGTTTGCTAAAATCGAGGCCATCGTAAGTACCGGAGCTCATCAGCAGCAGGTTGGTATCCTGGTATTGCTGTGCTGCCAGGAATGCTTCCAGTGTTTCCCGGTTGTGGAAAACATGGAGGTCATTACGGCCGAAGCGTTCTGCAATCAGCCCGGGCGCAAGGTCTGGCATTCTCTTTATTTCGAGCGCATGTTTGCTGTAGAATACAACGGCGATATCTGCTGTATCGAGAGCGCCCTGATATTGTTCCAGGAAATCTGCATTTAAACTACTATAGGTATGTAATTCCAGTACGGCGATCAGTTTTCTGTCCGGAAACTGGTTCCTCGTGGCTTCCATAGTAGCCTTCACTTTGGAAGGTGCGTGTGCAAAATCACGGTAAATAACGCAATGGTCGTTTTTAGCTACCAGTTCCAGCCGTTTTGCAGCGCCCTTAAAGGTAGCAATTGCCGCCAGGAATTCCGCATCAGAGAGGCCCAGTTCATTACAAACCAGTTTGGCGGCATGGAGGTTCAGCAGGTTATGATCCCCGAAAACTTCCAGGCTGGCCTGGTTTTCCCCGAAAATAACCCGGGTGATGCCATTGGTGATGGTATGTTCCGGCAGCGCATAGGGCACCAGTTTAAGGTGGGTGCCGGTTGCTGTTACCAGGCTTACCAGCTCTTTATCCGTACTGTTGTAGATGAGCACCTTTCCGGGTTCCATCTGCCTGATAAAAATGGCAAACTGTTCTTTATATATTTCGTAAGTAGGAAATACATTGATATGATCCCAGGCAATCCCCGTTAATACAGCAATTTGCGGATGCAGGAAGTGGAACTTGGGCCGCTTTTCAATGGCGGATGCAGGATATTCATCGGCCTCGCAAACAATTACAGGGGCATCTGTAATATTTACGGATTGTGCGAACCCTTCCAGCCTTGCGCCTACCAGGTAGTCGAACGATTGATGGTTCAGCTGCAATGCGTGCATGACCATGGCTGTAGTAGTGGTTTTACCATGACTTCCCCCGATGGCTACCCTTGTTTTATTTTTACTTTCCTGGTAGATATATTCCGGGAAAGAATAAATCTTCAGCTGTAGTTCCCTGGCTTTTATCAGCTCGGGATTGTCGTCCCGGGCATGCATGCCCAGGATAACGGCATCCAGATCCGGCGTTATCCGGGCAGGGTCCCAGCCGGTGCCGGCCGGTAAAATGCCTGCCTGTTGCAGGTTCGACAGTGCCGGTTCGAAAATTTCGTCGTCGCTGCCGGTTACCTGGTAACCTTTATTTTTAAGCGCAATGGCCAACTGATGCATTACGCTGCCGCCTATGGCAATAAAATGTACTTTTGTCATAACGCTGAATATTTTCGGCCAGCCGAAAATTACATTGTTGTTTTTTTTAATGTATTTTCTATATTTGCAAATATAACGTTACAAAAGACGATTAAAAAAGTAGTCGTATCATATTTCCTTTGAAAATTCGTTTTAGTCATAAATTAATAAAACTGCCAGTATGCAATCTTATGTAAGAATTTTGGGCTACACCGCTATGGTTTGTATCTTTGCCGCTTTCTTAACGTCCTGCGCAAGCCATCAGAAATTGGGCTGTCCAATGAAGGGCATGGCCAAGTCGCCTGCAATGGAACATAACAAAGCATGTTAAATGAATTGGAAAACGTTAACCAGTGAGGAACAACTATCTGAAATCAATGCGGCATCAGCGCATCAGCCGGTAGTGATTTACAAGCACAGCACGCGATGCTCTATCAGCTCAATGGCCAAGGCCAGGTTGGAACGGTCGGCTGTACCGGAAGGGTTAACGTTTTATTACCTGGACCTGATCGCTTACCGCCCGGTATCCAATAAAATTGCGGAAATATACCATGTTCAGCACGAGTCTCCCCAGGTACTGGTGATCCGTAACGGCGAATGTGTTTACAATGAAAGTCACAGCGGCATTGTAATGGATGAAATAGTTGCCCGGGCTGGCGTATAACCATCCAAATAGGCTAGCTTTGTAAATTCAACAGCATAGCCAATGAAACATCGTATAGTAGTAGCAGTTACAGGGGCGAGTGGTTCCATCTACGCCCGCCAGTTGTTGCAGAAGCTCAGCGCAGCGCATGAACAGCTGGACCAGGTAGCCGTGGTGATGACCGAAAACGCCAAAACCGTCTGGGAAACAGAGCTCAGAGACGAAGATTATAAACAACTCCCTTTTCGTTTTTATACCCAACAGGATTTTCATGCGCCGTTTGCCTCCGGGTCCGGCCGCTTTAACACCATGATCATCTGCCCCTGTTCTATGGGCACGCTGGGGCGCATTGCTACCGGTATTTCCAACGACCTCATCACCCGTGCGGCAGATGTAGTGCTGAAAGAGCGAAGAAAACTGATCTGCGTGGTAAGGGAAACTCCCTACAATCTTATTCACATTAAAAATATGGAAGCCGTTACCCTGGCTGGTGGTATCATTTGCCCGGCCACGCCTTCCTTTTACAGTTTACCTGCCAATCTCGAAGAAATGGCCGCTACCGTAGTGGACCGCATCATAGACCTTGCAGGCCTGGAACAGCAAACTTACCGCTGGGGAGGCGATAGTAATAATAGAGAGGATTAATTATCTTAGAACTTCATTCTATAACCATTATCATGCAAATAGCAATCATTAACGGACCTAACCTGAACCTGCTGGGCAAGCGTGAAACAGGCATTTATGGCAGTGAATCTTTCGAACATTATTTCAAGCACCTGCAAAAGCAATTCCCGGCAGTAACTTTTACCTATTTCCAGAGCAATGTGGAAGGTGAGCTGGTGAACTATCTGCATGAAGTGGGCTTTTCATATGACGGCGTTTTGCTGAATGCGGGCGCTTATACACATACCTCTATTGCCATCCGTGATGCCATTGCAGGCATTAAAACGCCGGTAATGGAAATTCATATCAGTAATGTATATGCCAGGGAGGAATTCCGGCATACTTCCCTGATTGCGCCCAAATGTATCGGCTGTATCTGCGGGCTTGGGCTGAAAGGTTACCAGCTGGGGGTGGAGTATTTTGCTATGAATGATTTGTAGCGCGGAAATTGTCTTGGAACACTGATTACGCTGATTTTGATGATTAGCTTGATTTTTGTTTTTTGAATTTGTTTTTTGATTTTATTTTTTGAAAAGATAAAGGGGAGATAAAAGCATAACTGCTTCTATCTCCCCTCATTATTTCATAAAATCAAAAAGTAAAAATCAAGCTAATCATCAAAATCAGCGTAATCAGTGTTCCAAGACAAAATCCGCTGCTAGCAACAACCGGCTTCCTGTTCCTTGAAAGCTTCTCTTGGCTTCAGTCCCAGCAATTCGAACATCATGTGGTCTTCTTCAAAGGAAGGGTTGCCCGTAGTGAGCAGCTTTTCACCGGTGAAGATGGAGTTGGCGCCCGCCATAAAGCACAAAGCCTGGTCGGACATACTCATTTCTGCACGGCCGGCGCTCAGGCGTACCATGGCTTTGGGCATCAGGATGCGTGTGGTGGCAATCATGCGTACCATATCCCAGAACTCTACTTTTGGAAGGTGCTCCAGGGGAGTGCCTTTCACGCGTGTGAGCGCATTGATGGGTACGGAATCGGGATGGGAAGGAAGGCTGCTGAGTGTCCACAGCATGGCGATACGGTCTTCATGCGATTCGCCCAGGCCGATAATACCGCCACAGCATACGCTTACACCGGCTTTTCTTACATTTTCCAGTGTTTGTAAACGGTCGTCGTAAGTGCGGGTAGTGATAATTTCTTCGTAGTGGTCGCGGGAGGTATCGAGGTTGTGATTATAGGCAAACAACCCGGCATCGGCCAGTTTTTTTGCCTGTTCCTCGTTCAGCATGCCTAATGTGCAGCATACTTCCATACCCAGTTCATTAACGCCTTTTACCATATCCAGCACCCGGTCAAAGTCGCGGTTGTCGCGCACTTCACGCCATGCGGCGCCCATGCAGAAACGGGTGGAACCCGCTTCTTTCGCTTTCTGTGCATAACTCATCACGTCCTCTTTTTTCAGGAGGCCATGCACATTGATATCAGTATTATATCTGGCAGCCTGCGGGCAATAAGCGCAATCTTCAGGGCATCCGCCTGTTTTGATCGATAAGAGGGTGCAAACCTGCACTTCTGCTGTATCCTGGTATTCACGGTGAATAGAAGCAGCACGGTACACTAATTCCAGCAAGGGAGTGTTGTAAATAGCTTTAATTTCTTCTAACGTCCAGTCATGACGGATCATAGATCTGATTTTGTTTGAATAGCAAACGTAGCAAATTATTACGAAATACAATGACCAATTACAGGAGCGTTTTAGAAGGAAATTTGATTATTCTGTTGAAATACATTTAATTGCGGGACTCAATTTAAATAACCAGCATCCAGAAAACCATTTCTATGAAACATTTCCCTAACGGCAGCAGGCTGTCCGTACTTTTTCTTTTTGCCGTTATGGCATTTTCCAGTTGCAGTAAGAATGATGATGACCCGATTGTACCGCCACCACCTGTGTACACGCTGGATCAGCTGTACAACCAGGCTGTTGATGACGCTATGATCGCAGACAGCAGCGAAATCAGCACAGCACTATGGCCCATCACCCCGGATAACCCCGACCTGCAATGGAAAACCATCAATGGTCAGCAGTATGTTTTAATGGGTACCTTTATGCGCTTCCCGGGCAGCTATCCGGCAGGAGACTCCATCAACACCGTTTGGGGTGAATCCTGGCTGTTTATTCCCAAACAGATGAAAGACCGCATAGGGCCTTCTTTTACTGCTACATCAGATACCATTCAGCGCATCTGCCAGTTATTGGGACTGCCTCCTGTAAATGCAAAAACAAATACCCATATTGCTACCATGTGGGTAAATGCCTCGAGGCTGTACCGGCCGGCCGGCAATCCCGCCATCACTACCAAAACCACCGGTGCAGTGCCTATCAGTGGGGTACCGGCGGATTTTTCCACATGGTTTAATAACTACATCATTTTCGCTTATTACCGCCCTTTAACATCGGCTACGGATGCTCACTACCCGTGGACCAGGCTGGGTTATACGTACGACTGGGCGCCAGGCGCCAGCAAAGTGGGTTTAAGCGAATACGTAATGCAAGCCTCTTCCGGCGCCTGGGTGGAGAAGGTGAACAGGGCGGCGGACTTCTTTAAGAACTAACGCGGATTTTGTCTGACTCAGGATTATGATGATTTTGCTGATTATAGTTTTTTAGATTTATAGCAGATCAGAGCGGATTTGCCTTTTTATGATGATTTCGCTGATTTTATTTTTAGATTTTTATTGTTACTGTTAAGGGAGATGAGAACGGATATATCCGCTTTCATCTCCCTCAATATTTTATAAAAATTTAAAAAAATAAAATCAAATTAATCAGCAAAATCATCATAATCCTGAGTCAGACAAAATCCGCTGCGATCCTACAAATACTGGAAATTCGTTTTCGGTGTAATGCTCAGCAATGTCTGGTAAATCAGCTGGATGGTGTTTTCAATATCATCTTTCTTTACCATTTCCACGGTGGTGTGCATATAGCGCAATGGTAAACTGATCAGCGCTGAAGGCGTACCGTCGTTGCTGTAGGCGAAGGCGTCGGTATCGGTGCCGGTACTGCGGCTTACTGCATGCAGCTGGTGAGGGATATCGTTCTTCTTGGCAGTTTTGATGATGAGATCACGGAGGATGTTATGTACTGCAGGGCCGTAAGTGATACTGGGACCGCCGCCGCATTTTATTTCCCCTTCAATATTCTTGTTGATCATGGGGGTAGTGGTATCATGGGTTACATCCGTGATGATGGCCACATTGGGCTTAATGCGCTTGGCAATCATTTCCGCACCGCGTAAACCCACTTCTTCCTGTACGGCATTTACAATATAAAGACCAAAAGGTAACTGTTGTTTCTTTTCTTTCAGCAGACGGGCTACTTCGGCAATCATAAAACCGCCGATACGGTTGTCGATAGCGCGGCAGATGTAATAGTCGTAGTTCAGCTCTTCAAAACCATCTTCAAAAGTACATACGCAACCTACGTGTATGCCCAGTTCTTCCACTTCTTTGCGGGAGCGTGCGCCGCAATCGAGGAAAATGTTTTCCACCTTTGGCTGCGGCTCTTTACCATCGCCGCTGCGGATACGGGTGTGAATGGCCGGCCAGCCGAATACCGCTTTCACGATGCCTTTTTCGGTATGGATATTCACTCTTTTGGAAGGAGCGATCTGCTGATCGGAGCCGCCATTGCGGATTACATAGATCAGTCCTTCAGGGGAGATGTAGTTCACAAACCAGGAGATCTCGTCGGCATGGGCTTCTATCACCACTTTAAATTCCGCTTTGGGATTGATAACACCCACTGCTGATCCGTATGCATCTACAAAATATTCATCGATGTAGGGAGTAAGGTATTTCAGCCAGAGCTTCTGTCCTTCTTTCTCAAAACCGGTAGGAGAGGGGTTATTCAGGTAGCTTTCGAGGAATGCCAGTGATTCCTTGTTGAATATTGATTTCTGTTTTTTAGACATAATATTTCCAGATTGTGACTTGACAAATGTAAGGAAAACGAGGGATTGTGCTGCGTAGTGTTAAACGATCATAAGATGTAATACCGCCGACAGCGCCATGAATCCGTCCAGCACAAAGTAGAACAGGTAATCAGAGCTGGTCTGCTGCGCTTTGCGGGTAATGAGCGCCGTAGCCATCACCGGCGCCAGCAGCGTAACGATGGCGGGGAGCGTGGTGTAAGGCCACATCAAAGCCGCGCTTACTGTTGCTACCAGCAGGGAGCCGTAGTAAAGCCGCATCAGGTTCTTCACATCCAGGGCAGTGATCAGGCTGCGGATACCTTCCTTTTTATCTGATTCCAGGTCGCGGTAGTCAAACAGGATACAGATCGCATAGATAAGGCCGAAGCGGTGTATGGTAAGGTATACGAGTGGCTGGGTGGCTGCATTGCCTGCAACCAGCGCCGGAAGTACTGTAGTTACATAGGTCCATACAAAGGTGAGGAATAAGGTTTTACCGATGGCTATTTTACTAAGCCAGCGGAAGGCTTTGTGCGGCACTTTGGGGGCTGAATATAAAAAGGTGAGCACCGCGCTGCCGCTCAGTACCAGCCAATGTTCCCGCAGCTGCCAGAAGAACCATAAAGAGCCGGCCAGTCCTACGCCACATAAAATAAGCATCAGGGTACGGTGACGGTTACCCCAAAGTATCCTTTCTGAAGCCGAATAGGTGCCGGGTGTAAGGTACCAGTGAAAATTATAGCTGCAGATCGTGGAAAAGAAAACAAAAAGATAAAAGGTGTTTTGCGGATAATGGAGGGCCAGTAACTGGTTGGTTTGCCAGATCATCAGGATGGCGCACCCGGAAATATAGACGGAGGTAAAAAGAATAAGATTAAAAAGGTTGCGGAACATATGTTTAGCTTTTAGCATTCCGCCTTTTAGTAAATAAGGGTACTAAAAGGCGGACGCCATTTGCTACAAAGGTATATTGCCATGTTTTTTTCGCGGCATATTTACCACTTTATTTTCAAGCATTTTGAAAGCCTTGATCAGTTTGATACGGGTCATTTCCGGTTTGATCACTTCATCGATATACCCTTTTTCTGCTGCCAGGTAGGGGTTTGCGAACCTTTCCGTATAATCGGCCACCAGTTCATTCATACGGGCTTCCGGGTCGGATGCGGCATCAATTTCCCTTTTGAAGATGATCTCCACGGCGCCCCTGGCGCCCATTACAGCAATTTCGGCCTGTGGGAAAGCGAAGTTAAGATCGGCGCCGATGTGTTTGGAATTCATTACGCAGTAAGCGCCGCCGTAGGCTTTGCGGGTGGTAACGGTGAGCTTGGGCACGGTGGCTTCGCTGAGCGCATACAACAGCTTGGCGCCGTTGGTGATGATACCATTCCATTCCTGGTCTGTTCCCGGCAGGAAACCGGGCACATCTACCAGTACCAGCAGGGGAATATTGAAAGCGTCGCAGAAGCGGGTAAACCGGGCGCCCTTTACAGAGGCGTGGATGTCCAGTACACCGGCCAGGTGAGCCGGCTGGTTGGCTACTATCCCGATGCTTCTGCCGGCAATGCGGGCAAAGCCCACGATCATGTTTTCCGCAAAATTTTTATGTACTTCAAAGAAGCTGCCGGCATCAGTGATCTGCTCAATCGCTTCTTTCATATCATATGGCTGGTTGGGGTGGTCGGGGATCAGCGTGTTAAGGGCTTCCCTTATTTCATTGCCTGGCTCGTAAGGGTATACCGGCGCTGTTTCTTCACAGTTTTGCGGCACATAGCTGAGGAGCTGTTTGATATACTGTATACATTCTATTTCGTTGGCACAGGCAAAATGGGTTACGCCGCTTTTGGATGCATGTGTTTGTGCGCCGCCCAGTTCTTCTGAAGTTACTTCCTCATGGGTAACGGTTTTTACCACGTTGGGGCCGGTCACAAACATATAGGAGGTTTGTTCCACCATCATGATGAAGTCGGTGATAGCAGGGGAATATACAGCGCCGCCGGCGCAGGGGCCCATAATAGCAGAGATCTGCGGGATCACGCCGGAGGCCCTGGTGTTGCGGTAAAAGATATCGGCATAGCCGCCAAGACTTACCACTCCTTCCTGGATACGTGCGCCACCGCTGTCGTTCAGGCCAATAAGAGGGGCGCCATTTTCCATGGCGAGGTCCATGATCTTGCAGATCTTGCGGGCATGTGGTTCGGATAAACTACCGCCATATACAGTGAAGTCCTGTGAAAAAACGTAGGTGAGCCGGCCATGGATAGTGCCGTAACCCGTTACCACGCCGTCGCCGAGGAACTGTTCCTGATCTGCCGTGAGCCCGCGGTTGCGGTTGGTGACCAGCATATCCAGTTCTTCAAAAGAGCCTTCATCCATCAGCAGCTGTATCCTTTCGCGGGCGGTGAGCTTACCTTTCTTATGCTGGGAAGCGATACGTACCTCTCCTCCGCCAAGCATTGCTTCGGCGATCTTTGCCTGTAGTTCTTCTAGTTTATCCATATGCTAAAAATCAAGAGTAAAGCTAAAAATAAAAGGATCCCTTTCAGAAAAGGAATCCTTAAATGTATGATATTTTAGAATGTAAATGTTTGTCAGGGAATGTTGTATGGTATTTTGGGGGTAGCGATGGTATCGCTGAAATTCCCGGCATTATCGCGGATAAATACCAGGAAATGGATACTGTCGTTCGGACTCTGGTAGGTCCTGAAGTCCTGTGTTTCCAGCCGGATCGCTACTTCTGCTTTAACGCTGTTTCCCCTGTTGGCGCCAATTTCAGGCATACGTCTTACAATATAGAAGGTGTCCTGGATCTTGGTATCATAGATAGGGGCTATCTGCAGGGTATCTTCTATATCACCGTCGCCGTCCTGTACATCGAGTGTAACAAACATCAGCTGGGTACTGGTCACCACGCTGTCAACCGAATATCCTTTAAAGCTGAGAATGGGCTTGGTACCTATTTTATCCTTTTTACAGGCATAAAACACCCCGGCCAGCAGGAACAAAAACAGAATTTTCTTCATAAAACAAACCTACATTAATTTAGGAAATATACAAATATTCAGTTATCGCTATCCATCTATACCAAAACGTTTTTTTGTGACAATTGTTACTTACTGCGCATAGATTTATTCTTCTCCCTAACTTTGTGCGATTTTAAACTGAGCTTTACATGACTGCCGTATCACCGGAATATATATTTTCATTAACCGAAAGTGGGCTGGAAGCCGCTGCCCTTGAGCTGTTTCAGTACCAGTACCGGGAAAATGACCTGTACAGGGCCTATACGGATGCTCTGCGCATCCGGCCTGCTTCGGTGAAAAACATTCTTGAAATTCCCTATCTCCCCATACAGTTTTTCAAATCACATACCGTGGTAAGCGGGCAGTTTACCCCTGAACTGATCTTCGAAAGCAGTGGCACCACCCAAACGGTGAACAGCCGTCACCTGGTAAAGCATTCCGCTGTCTATACCCAAAGCTTTATGACGGCCTTTGAGCAGTTTTACGGCCCGGTGAGCGACTATGTGGTGCTGGGCCTGTTACCTTCCTACCTGGAGCGGCAGCATTCCTCGCTGGTACGGATGGTGCAGGAAATGACCATCCGCAGCGGACATGAGGAAAGCGGCTTTTACCTGTATGAGCATGATAACTTGTTCCGGCAGCTGCAAGCCCTGGAAGCGCGGGGCCAGAAGGTATTGCTGATCGGCGTTACCTTCGGCCTCCTGGATTTCGCGGAGCAGTATACCCTTTCCCTGAAAAATACGATAGTCATGGAAACAGGAGGAATGAAGGGAAGAAGGGAGGAATGGACCCGCGATGAAGTGCATGCTTTCCTGAAAGAACGGCTGGGCCCTGCCTGCATCCACGCGGAATACGGCATGACAGAACTGTTATCGCAAGCCTATTCCAGGTGTGATGGCCTGTTTGAAACGCCTGCCTGGATGAAAGTGCTGCTGAGGGATGAAAATGACCCTTTCCAGCTTACTGCCGGCAAAGGCGCCGGCGTAATGAACGTCATTGACCTCGCCAATATTTATTCCTGTGCATTCATTGCCACCGAAGACATTGGCCGTATGCATGCCGATGGCCGGTTTGAAGTACTGGGCCGCCTCGATAATTCTGCCCTCAGAGGCTGCAGCCTGATGGTTAGCTAGAGTGTTAAATTTATATTATATGTTATCGTCCATAGCGGCGAGATGCAGGAGTGCCGGTAGTTTCCCGGGATCGTGCATGATAGCGGAAAGGGACGACATATAGGGGAAGGAGTGATGATCCATTCCGAATTTATGCAGCAGGTACACATCCAGTTGTTCGGGGGAAGTATGCCCCTGTATATAATCGCCCAGGTAAAAAAGGAAGCGTTGTCTTTCCTTTTCAGACAATAACACCAGCGCTACCTTATCTTTCAGGCTGTTGTGCTGGCCCGACCGGAAAATCTTCAGCGCCTGTTTGTAATGCGCTATTGTCATTTCTTCAGCAGATGAAGGTAACAATTGTGTACAGAAATAATCCACCGCTATATCGTCAAAGAAGCCGGCTCCTTCATCGGCTCCCGGCTCATTGTGCCAGGTGGCCCATTGGATCAGCTGCTCCGTTGTGATATAGCCGGTAAGCATTGCTTCCAGCTGGTGCATAACTCCTTCACGGGTAGGGGTGGTATCGGAAGCATGGGAAATAGCAGTTACAATATCCTGGTAATAATGTTCATTGATTTCACTGGCAGTCTGGAACAGCAACCTGCTCACTTCAGTGTTTGAATCTTCTCCGGCCTTTTGCTGCAGCGGGGATACGCTGCGTAATTCATCTATTACTTCCTGTCTTGTTTTAGTACCACGTAAATATGCCTTCAATAATGTTACAAAGTAAACGGACGTTACAGGCGACATTTCATTTTTCATGGGCCGAGTATTTCATATTTCATTGGGTACAGGGCCAAAAATAGGATAAAATGCTGAATAGTAGACAACGGTTCCGCACCATTTACCATCGGGTATCTACCGGTTATCCCCCTTTAACATTTTTTTGGGTCGCCGGGAAAACTAAAACAGGTAAATTTCCGTAAGCTTTCTACTATATACGTAAAAACACGCTATGCAGACAGAGGCTTTTCATATAACGGTACCAATGACGACCTGTAATCCAAAAGAATGGGTGAAGTTATACGCGGAAGATTTATTTAAATTTGCGTGTAGCAAAGTACCAGATACCGTACTGGCACAGGACCTGGTACAGGATACCTTCCTCAGCGGGTTGCAGGCTATGTCCGGCTTCCGCGGAGATAGCAGCGAGAAGACCTGGCTGACTGCCATCCTGAAAAATAAAATAACGGACCACTACCGTAAGTCCGGCAAAACTGTTTTAACATTAGATAGTATAACGGCGCATAGCAACGATCCTGATCCACACGATATCTATTTTGACAAAAAAGGGCACTGGCGCCGGGAAATGGCCCCCAAAGCCTGGAAGCAGGACATTAACGACCCATCAGAACAGCGGGAATTTTCCAGGATCTTACGCACCTGTATAGCTAAACTGAGCGGCATAGGAAAAACCATCTTTCAGCAGAAATATCTGGAAGAAAAAAAATCGGCAGACATCTGTAAGGATATGGCGATCACTACGTCCAACTACTGGGTTATTATTCACCGGGCCAAATTACAATTAAGGGCCTGCCTGGAAAAAAACTGGTTCAGTAACTGACATGCAACATCACTTACATACTTTACTGCCTTGTTGTAAAGAAGCCACCCTGCTGGCGGAAAAACAACTACAGCAACCGTTGTCCCGGTGGCAGCGCATAGGATTGCAGTTTCACCTGTTATATTGCCACTTCTGCCGGCGGTATGTGAAACAAAGCAGGGCCATAGACGCACACATGCGCTGGATGGCGGCTGAAGATGCTGCATTGGATGAATCCGTGAAACGGCAGTGGGAGGTGATGATAGCAGCGGAAATGGAAAAATAATTGAATTTCCTGTAAGGATTCTTTAATCACCACGTCTACCTCTCAAATACATATTTTTTCACCAGTTTTTTAAATTTAAAAAGATGAAAAACAACAATCCTATCAGCAAAAAAGTACTTTTTTCCGGCTCTCTTGTTGCCGGTGCTATCCTTGGTATGGCTGCATTACAGGTAAATGCAAAACCAGCAGGCTATACTAACCTCGGTTCCGGCGCTGCGGTGAGAAACGCATTAACCGGCGCTTCAGATAATACAGCCAACGCTATTGAACTGGCCTGCGGCGCAAAAAAAGACAGCGCATCTGCCGGTAAGTCAAAAGAAGGCAAATGCGGACAGGGAAAATGCGGTGAAGGAAAATGTGGTGATAAAAAAGGTAAGAAAGGAGACAAGCATAAAAAAGACACCACCAAATCCGGTAATTAATTTCCAGGTAAAGTAAAGGCCGGTGAGGTACGCACAAGCCGGTCTTTACTTTTATCTTAACCTCCTAAAACGTATAGTCATGGTAGGTGTAGGTTTTCGCAGGGAATTTGCGGAAGAAATGATCAGCGGTGAGCATATCCGGCCCGACTTTATCGAGTTTGCTCCTGAGAACTGGATGAACATCGGTGGGTACTGGAAGAAGGTATTGCACAGAGTAGTGGAAAAATATCCGGTGCTGTGCCACGGTCTCTCATTGTCTATCGGTAGCCCGGAGGAGCTGGACAAGCCGTTCCTGCAATATATAAAAACGTTTCTCAGGGAGTATAACGTGCAGATCTATTCAGAGCATCTCAGCTACTCCAAATGTGATAATGCACATATGTACGACCTGCTCCCCATTCCTTTCCGGATGGATGCTGTAAAGCATATTGCCAGCCGCATACAACAGGTGCAGGATTACCTGCAACGGCCGCTGGTAATGGAAATTGTGTCTTATTACACACCGGTTGCCGCAGAGATGAGCGAAGTGGATTTTATCAATGAAGTGGTAAAGCAATCCGGTTGCCAGCTGCTGCTGGATGTGAATAACATCTATGTAAATGCTTTTAATCACCGGTACGATGCCAAAGCGTTTATACAGCAACTCCCCCTCGATAAAGTAGCTTATATACATATGGCCGGTCATGAGCAGGTAGCGCCGGACCTCATTATTGATACCCATGGGGAACCGATCATAGACCCGGTATACGATCTGTTTGAATGGACGATCCAGCGCCTGCACCCGGTACCGGTTCTGCTGGAAAGGGATTTTAATATCCCGGAAATGGCGGAGTTGCAGGGTGAATTAACGAAGCTGAAAAACATTTGTCACAAACAATGGAATTTGAAAGATGAACTTGTTGCCTGACACCTATCATATCCAGCAAACTTTTTCTGCTTATTGCAGAACCGGTGAAAAAGTAAAGCTGCCTGGCGTAAAGCCGCAGCGGCTGAAGCACTACCGGCAGCTGGTATTTAACATGATCCATGATACCATGGAGCATGCGTTTCCCATCGCGTTCCGGCATATTCCTGCAACGAAATGGAATAAAATGGTGAAGGAATTTTTTTCCAGGCATGCGTGCCGGTCGTACCAGGTATGGAAGCTCCCCCTGGAGTTTTATACCTACGCGGTAGAGCATAACTGGGAAGAAGTTTACGCTCTTCCTTTCCTCAACGACCTCCTTGCCTTTGAATGGGCTGAAATGGAAGTGTATAATATGGAAGATATACCTGCGCCCGCTTACAGCCTTTCCGGCAACTGGCTGGAAACGCCGTTGGTGCTGAATCCTGAGTACAGGTTGCTGCGTTTCAGTTATCCCGTTCACCTGTTGGCCAAACCAAAGGAATTACTGAAAAATAAGGGCGTTTATTTTGTACTGTTGTTCCGGCACCCGGAAACCGGGCATGTGGAATTTACGGACCTGTCGCCCTGGCTGGCTTTCTTAACCGAGCAACTGGCAATGGGTATAACGGTAAGGGATATACTGGATTATGCTCCTGAGCTGAATATAACGCAAACGGATACACTGGAGCTGGATTCAATTGCTTTTTTAAAGCACATGCAGGAACTGCATTTCGTGCTGGGTTTTCAATCATAACGTATGCGTACCTACGCTGTATTAGCACGCCGTTTGCAGGCGTGCAGGGATATTCCGCTGCTGTTTATGCGGCTGGTGCTGGCGTATGGGTTTTACCTGCCGGCAAAAATGAAATGGAGCGACATACATAGTATTGGTGATTGGTTTGTGCAACTGCATATGCCGTTGCCGTATGTGAGCGCTTACCTGGTGGCCATTGCAACAGTGCATTGGAGCAATGGTTTTGCAGCAGGAGATAATGGGTTTGAGATCCCTTTATATTATTTAATTATGTTGTTTGCCCTGTTTATATATGGTGGAGGGAAGATAGGGCTGGATTATTTTTTGGAATGATAAGATTTGGCCGGGAGGGCTGCTTATTCTCCGGATACATTTGCATCTAAGACATTTTTCCCTATATTGTACCTCAATTCTTCCACGGGATGATGACAGAAGAGCACTGCAAGCAGCGCGTAGCCAGTTTTGCCGATGAAGCCGCATTTGAGTGGTTGTATAACCATCATGCGCTCCCTGTATTTCATTTCGTTTACTCCATTATCCGTGACAAACCACCTGCGGAGGAAATCGTCAACGATATTTTTGTCAAATTATGGCAACAACGCGAAACGCTTGCCGGCATCAGGCATTTAAGGGCTTACTTGTTAAGATCTGCCAGGAATGGCGCCAGTAATTACCTGCGTAGCCTGCATCAGTTTATTGACCTGGACCAGATAAGCGCGGCACATATCCGTTTTGAGCTCTCTCCTGAGCGTTTATCTATTTCAAAGGAATTTATAGGGATGATTACCCGCAGCATTGATCAGTTACCCCCCAAATGTAAACTCATCTTCAAGCTCGTGAAGGAAGATGGCCTCCGGTACCGTGAGGTGGCGGAGCTGCTGGATATTTCGGTAAAAACGGTCGAAACCCAGATGACGATTGCGTTGCGTCGTTTATCGGAGGTACTGGAACATATCAGATCCCAACAATCTTAAAAAAAGTTTGCGTGCTTTTCAGGGTAAAAGCAGGAAAGGTGTGTCTTCTATGCAGATACTCATTTTCATGCTTCCTGAAAGACTATTGATTTTACTTGGCAAAAAGATTTCCGGTGATGCCAGCAGTGAAGAGCTGGCGGAATTGCAGGCATTGCAGCAGTTGCATGGGGAGGCGGATGGGCTGGAGGCCCTGATGGCGGCTCTGCAGCCGGCCGACACCACGTTTGTGGAAGTGGAAGCAGGACAGGAAATGCGGGACAAGGGCTGGAAAAAGGTAAGTGCACAGATGGGGCGGCCGGCAAAACGCCGGCTGCGGGAAATTCCATGGCTGGCCGCCGCCGCTGTACTTGGCGCGCTGTTCTGGCTATGGCAGGGCCATAAACAGCCACCTGCCATACTCGCCCACCAAAACCAGGTAAGTACCCGCCCAGGCAGCAAAACAAAAATAGAATTGCCGGATGGCACAAAGGTGAGCCTGAACGCGGGCAGTAAATTAACGTATGCAGATGGTTTTTTGAATGGCAAACGGGAGGTAACGCTTGTAGGGGAAGCTTATTTTGAAGTAAGCGGAGCGGCAGAACATCCACTGATCGTACATACCCGCAACATGAAAATTACCGTGCTGGGCACCCGCTTTAATGTAAAGGCCTATGCGGAAGACCTGCTGGCAGAGGCGACACTGGTTAGCGGGAAAATATCAGTTGCCGTTCCAGGCCGGGAAACAGTGATCCTGAAACCACTGGAAAAGTTCTCCCTCAGCCAGAAGATCTATCCAAACAAAGCAGCAGCACCGCCAATAACCATAAAAAAAGTAGCTGAAATGGAAGCCCCGGAAACTGCCTGGGTATACAACCGCTTGTCTTTCAAAAAAGAGCCTTTTGATGATGTTATCAGGAAAATGGAAAGATGGTATAATATAAGGATCATTGTAGAAAACGATAGTCTGCACAACCAGTTAATGAGTGGGGAGTTTTCCAACGAAAGCATTCAGCAGGCCCTCACCTCGCTGCAATTCACCACTCCTTTCCGTTTCCAGATCAACAAAGACACCGTTATGATCAGATAATAGATTTCTTCACCTTTAATGTAATTGCCATGTAATCAACCAAGGAAAAGGCGCACCAATTTCATTTCACGTAATGGGCAAAAAAAAGGGAAAGTGTTGCTCCACTTTCCCTGGATGTCAAATCAGGATTGAATCCACATAAGGATCAGCGACCTGAAGGGGATTTTCTTTGCCCTGATATTTAACAACTCAAAACAAATGTATGAAAAACAACCAAAACGATTCGCCAGGATACAGGCGGATCAAAAAAATACTGCTTTTTATGAACCTTACCGCCATTTGCATCCTGGGCGCGTTATTGCAGGTTTCCGCCAGTGTATACTCCCAGCAGCGGTTCACGCTGCGCTACGATGATCTACCTGTTGAGAAATTGTTTGAAAAGATAGCTGCCGGAAGCAATTTCCGGTTTATGTTCAATAACAGCAGCCTGCAAAAGAAGAAGGTGAACATCCACGTAGCCGATGCCACCCTATCTGAAATTATGGACAACTACCTCCCCGATCTGCAATACCGGATCATGGAAAACGGCGTTGTGCTGGTAGCACCAAGAAATGAAGTGCTAAAGGATTTCCGGCTCAAAGGCCACGTGGTAAATGAAATGGGGCAACCGTTGCCGGGCGTCACGGTCCGTATTAAAGGGACTGCCCAGGGCACTGTAACGAATGCGCTCGGGGATTTTGAACTACAGGTGCCTGATAACGCAATCCTTACTTTTAGCTTCATTGGCTACAAACCCCGTGAAATGCCGGCAGGTAACCAGGGAACGCTAACCATCGCACTGGAAACGGATAACAGCGGTTTAAATGAAGTGGTAGTGGTAGGCTATGGCACGCAACGCCGCGAACGGATCACCACTGCTATTGCCAGCGTAAAGGCGGAAGACTTCGTAAAAGGAGCCGCTACTGATGCGGGGCAATTGATCCGTGGAAAGGTAGCAGGACTGAGCATTACCGTTCCCGATGGTAATCCCACCAGCACCTCCCAGATAAGTCTCCGGGGCATCAGTACCCTGAAAGCAGGCGTATCTCCACTGGTACTGATAGACGGTGTACCCGGCTCTCTTATCAGCGTGGCACCGGAGGATATTGAATCGATCGATGTGCTGAAGGATGGCTCGGCAGCCGCGATTTATGGTACCCGTGGTACCAACGGCGTGATCCTCATTACCACTAAGCAGGTACAGGGCGAAACTCCTCCCACCGTAGATCTCAGCGCATATGTATCTACCCAGAAAATTACCAAAAAGCTGAACTTCATGAATGCGGAACAATACCGTAAACTGGTACAGGAAGGTAAGCCCGGCGCCACGGACTATGGCGCCAATACCAACTGGCTGGATGAAGTAACGCAAACACCCATCTCCCAGGTTTATAACCTGAGCCTGAAAGGTGGCAACAAAAATACCAGCTACATTGCCAATCTCAATTATCGCAGCTTACAGGGACTCATGAAGCGCTCCGACAACCAGGTATTTTTTCCGCGGATAGAAATCAACCACCAGATGTTCGACGGCCGCCTGAAATTCAACGCCAACGTAAGCGGCTATCAGCAGCAGTTTTTTGCAGGCGCGGACGGTAACAGCTATCGTACCGATGTATATCGCAACGCCCTTACCTATAATCCTACTGATCCGCTGAAAGATCCCAACGGCAAGTGGACGGAGCATATCGATAAAACAGATTATGCCAATCCCGTTGCCCTGCTCCAGGAAACACAGGGACAAAACAAAAACACGGATCTGAGAACCTATGGCACCATTACCTTTATCCCGATAAATGATCTTACGATCAGTCTCCTCGGTTCAAGGGATGTATTTAACAGCACCCGTGGCTATTATGAAAGCAAGCAGCATTATTCTACCATACATGATGGCCGCAATGGTTATGCCAGCAGAGGCACCACGCGTAATGAAGAAAATCTGCTGGAACTAACCGCTAATTACCAGAAAAAAATCAGGGAACACGAATTTACCGCACTGGTAGGATACAGCTGGCGCAAATTCCTGTCAGACGATTACTGGATGCAGAACTGGGATTTCCCCACTGACGATTACACCTATAATAAAATGCAATCGGGCCTTGCATTGAAAAGAGGGGAAGCGCCGGAAAATTCCAGTACCATGGAAAATAAGCTGGTAGGCTATTTCTTCCGCCTGAACTATGCGTTCAAAGGGAAATATATGTTGATGGCCAGCGTGCGTCATGAAGGCTCCTCCCGGTTTGGCGCGAATCATAAATGGGGCAACTTCCCGGCCATTTCCGCAGGATGGAATATCAGGAAAGAGAGCTTCATGGAAAACGTGCATGTCATCAGCAGCCTGAAACTGCGCGGCGGCTTTGGAATTACCGGTACAGAGCCAGGCACCAACTATGGTTCCCTCAACCTGCTCAACTTCAATACCTATGTGTACTACAACGGGCAATGGATACAGAGTGTTAGTCAGTCGACCAATCCCAATCCAGACCTGCGCTGGGAAAAGAAACAGGAAACAAATGCCGGCATTGATTTCGGTTTCCTGGAAGATCGCATCACCGGTTCCATCGACATCTACAAACGCCATACCACCGACCTGCTCATGGATTATACCGTACCAACGCCTCCTTACCTGTATAACAAAATGACGGCCAACGCCGCCACTATGGACAACAAAGGAATAGAGGTACAGGTGAATGGCATCCCTGTAAAGACAAAAAGCTTTATGTGGAGTACTACCGTCAATTATTCCACCAATAAAAATCAACTGGTATCTCTCTCCGATAAGAACTTCTCCATTGCCAGTGGATATTTCGACGATGGGAATAGCGGCGAACCCATACAAACGCAATTTGCGCGTATTCAGATCGGTAATCCTATCGGTAATTTCTGGGGATTCAAAACAGTAGATATTGATAAAGATGGCCATTGGATCATCGAAGGAAAAGATGGTAAGCCCAAGCCCATCAATGATCAGCAGGCAGATGACAAACAGGTGATCGGGAACGGTCTTCCTAAACATTTCCTGGCATGGAACAATACGTTCACCTATAAGAAACTGGACCTGAACATTACTATGCGCGGTGCTTTCGGCTTCCAGATCCTCAACACGGCGCGTATGTGGTACGAGCAACCGGTAATGCTGACCCGGGGTAATGTATTAACGACCACCTATGACAACATCTACGGCAAAAGACCATTGGCAGATGATCAGTCGCTCAACTATGTCAGCTACTATGTAGAGAACGGTAACTACTGGAAAATAGACAACATTACCCTTGGCTATAACATGACGGTGAAGAATCCGTTCATCAAACGGATAAGGGTATACGCTTCCGGTTCCAACCTGATCACGTTCACAAAGTATAAAGGGATAGACCCTGAAATCAGTACCTATTATGGAGGTAGTGCGTTGGTACCGGGTGTAGACGATCGTAATCGCTACCCGGCTACGGCCACGTATACACTGGGCGCGTTCTTTACTTTTTGATCATTAAAATTCTGACAGATGAAAAAACTTAACAGTTGTATATATATCAGCGGCTTACTGGTGCTGCTTACAACAGGGATCGCCTGTAATAATAATCTCGATGAAATCACCTATTCCGAGGTAAAGGAAGATGCCTATAAATATACCGATCCCTACAAAGCCATGGGCATCGTGTATGCCAATATGCGTGGGCTTTTCGGGCATACAACCTATAGCATTGCCCAGGAAGCATCTACAGATGAACTGGTGATGCCGGCCAATGCTTCCGGCTGGGACGACGGTGGCATTTACAAAAGGATGCACCTGCATACCTGGAATTCTGAAAACCCGCAGATGGCCAATATGTGGAATAGCATGTACGTTGGCGTGTCTAACGCCAACAGGGTGATAGAACAGCTGGATACCGGCAAGATTCAAATGCCTGCCGGCTTGGATAAAAAGAACTTTGTAGCGGAAATGCGGGTGGCACGCGCGTTCTTTTATTGGTTATTGCTCGATAATTTTGGAGATGTGCCCTTAGTGACGACTCCCCTGCACGGCCTTGCCAGCCAGGAGAGCTATCCCGGCAAAACACCACGAAAAGAGGTATACCAGTTTGTGGTGAACGAGATCCTGGCCGCTATGCCTGATCTTAGTGAAGATATCGATCCACAGACCTATGGCCGTTTCAACAAATGGGCTGCTAAAGCGCTGATCGCAAACATCTACCTGAATGCGGAAGTATATACCGGCACACCACAATGGGAAGCCTGCCTGGCGCAATGCAATGATATCACCGGCAAATATTCGCTGGAACCAGTGTACAGGGATATTTTCAAAACCAATAATGATCACAGCCCGGAGATTATCTTCGCCATCCCTTTTGATGAAAATGTAGCGGGTGGATTTTATTATGAGATGTTTTCATGGCACGGCGCTTTCAAAGCCAGATCCAACATGCAGGCCACGCCCTGGGGCTCCGGTTCCGCCATGGCCATATCGCAATTCATAGATACTTATGATCCTTCCGATCAGCGTTTGCCGGATACCTGGCTCATGGGGCCACAAAGAGGTATGGACGGACAACCGCTGCTCGGTTCGTACGATAAGGCAGGTAAACAGCTGGTACTGACGAAAGACCTGCCGGATGGCTTATATACCGGCGAATCGGAAGGTTACCGTATGAACAAATTTGAAGTAAAAGTAGGCGCCAAACCCGATCTGAGCAACGACTTCCCCTTCTTTCGTTATGCACAGGTGCTGATGATGAAAGCGGAATGCCTGTTGCGCACCGGTCATCCCGACGATGCCGCCCTGCTGGTAACACAGGTACGCAACCGCAATTTCAAAACCGATCCGGCCAAAGCTACCGTAACCGGCGCCGACCTGCAAAAAAATACGGTTTATCATTACGGCTATGTACAAAATTATAAGATCACGGATACAGGGGATGCGGCTCCCGTACAATATGGCCGTTTTCTCGACGAACTGGGCTGGGAATTTGTCTGGGAATCCTATCGCCGCCGCGATATGATCCGCTTTGGCACCTACACCAAAAAAAGCTGGTTATCACATAAACCTAATGGCGACGAACGCCGCATCTTCCCGATCCCACAGGAGGCCATCAATGCTAATCCAAAACTAAAATAATAGACAGGATGAATAAGAAAAGATCTTTAGCGGTATTGCTTTGCGCCGCATTCGGCGCCAATGCCCAGGCGCAGTCCCTGCAGGCCATTCAGCCGGTAAGCTATTCACAGGTACAGATCACCGATAGCTTCTGGAGCCCGTGGATACAAACCGTCAGCAAAGTGACGATCCCTGTTTGCATTGACCAGACAGAGGTGAAAACACCACGTATCCGCAACTTTGAAAAAGTAGCGCGGCAGGATGGCGAAAAACATGAAGGCATCTACTATGATGACTCAGATGTATACAAAGCCATCGAAGCCATTGCCTATTCTTTAAAGAATTATCCGGATGCTTCCCTGGAAAAGAAGGCCGATGAATGGATCGACAAAATTGCAGCAGCGCAGCAACCGGATGGTTATCTCAATACTTACTATACCCTCAATGCGCCCGGCAAGCGCTGGACAGATATGGAAAAGCATGAGGACTATTGCGCCGGCCATCTCTTTGAAGCGGCAGTTGCCTATTACAATACAACAGGTAAGAAAAAACTGCTTAACGTAGCTACCCGTTTTGCAGACCATATCGACAGCACCTTCCGTATTCCCAACCGGCCCTGGGTTTCAGGCCATGAGGAAGTGGAGCTGGCGCTGGTAAAACTCTACAAAACCACCCGCCGGCAGAAATACCTGGACCTGGCCAACTGGTTCCTGCAACAACGCGGCAAAGGACATGGCCGTGGAGTAATATGGGACAACTGGAAAAACGCCGACTATTGCCAGGATAGTCTGCCTGTTGAACAGCAGCGGCAGATTACGGGGCATGCCGTACGCGCCATGTATCTGTATACCGGTGTGGCAGACGTAGGCGCCGCACGTAACGATGAGGGCTATATGAAAGCCATGAAAGCAGTATGGGAAGATGTGGTATACCGTAATATGTACATCACCGGTGGTATCGGCTCTTCCGGTCATAACGAAGGCTTCACCACCGATTACGACCTGCCTAACGCCAACGCCTATTGCGAAACCTGTGCATCGGTAGGCATGGTATTCTGGAACCAGCGGATGAATGGTCTTACCGGTAACAGCAAATACATAGATGTGCTGGAAAGAAGTTTGTATAACGGTGCGCTCGATGGCCTTTCCCTCAGCGGCGACCGGTTCTTTTACGGGAACCCACTGGCCTCAGGTGGCCAGCATGCCCGGCAGGAATGGTTTGGCACGGCCTGCTGCCCTTCCAATATCGCCCGCCTGATTGCTTCACTGGGTGATTATATCTATGGTAAATCCCAACGCGATATCTGGGTGAACCTGTTCGTGGGTAGCAATACCAGCATCACCCTGGAAAATGGCGCCGTGCAACTCCGCCAGGAAACCAATTATCCATGGAGCGGAAATGTGAAGATAACGGTGTCCCCTAAACGTAGCCAGGAATTTCCGCTCCATGTCCGCATTCCGGGATGGGCGCAACAACAGCCGGTACCCGGCAATACGTACTTTTATAAAGACAATTCCAGCGCCACCTTTACCATTACCGTTAATGGCGCCGCGGTGAAATATGACCTGGAAGATGGTTACGCGGTGATCCGTCGTAACTGGAAAAAGAACGACGTGGTACAGTTGCAACTGCCTATGGAAGTAAGAAAGGTGCAGGCCATCGACAGCATTCAGCAGGACCATAACCGTATTGCACTGCAACGTGGTCCATTGGTGTATTGTGTAGAACATGCGGACAATGCCGGTGAGGTGAGTAACATCATCGTACCGGGTAATACCGTGTTCACCGCCGCATATGATCCGTCGCTGCTCAATGGCGTGGTAACGCTTAAAGGCGAAGTGCCGGTAGTAAAGGTGGGCGCTAATGGCGAAACTGTGACCACCGTTAAGCAAACCATTACTGCCATCCCTTATTTTTCCTGGGCAAACCGGGGTAAAGGAGAAATGGAAGTATGGTTACCAGAGAAGATTGCGGAAGTGAATATTAAACCATAAGATTTATAAAGTCGCCCTCCGGTGAGGAGGGCGACTTTACTCCACGCTTAAATTCCCCGGGAATATCGTTATGAGCGACGCGCTGCGTTTTTTTGTTAAAAAGCTGAAGCGGCGGTTCCTACGAACGCAAAAATAGTCGGGAAAAGATCAGTACTCAGATGCCCGGGCCCGAATGCTTGCTTACCGGATATCGAAAAAAGGATCATAGAGATCAAAGCACCATAATCACCCCTCCGGATTAAATTTTAAAAAATAATTCAAAAAAAACTATGAAAAATCCATTTAGCTAATTACATTTGGTGCAGTAGCGTTAAATAAACAACCAGAATTTAAAGAGCATTGATAGTATTGGTGACCAGTAAGACCCTGTGTTTGCTGTAGTTTCCCCACTGTGCATTAATACTAACAGTATTGAAAACCAGAATTACAGATCGATTGAAAATTTCACGTTAATTAATCTTTGTTTCCATGACTCAACGTTCAATGCATCCTGGCGGGAGCACACGCTGTCCCTAACTACTCACAGGCGATTTTTTACAGTTAACATTATTGTCGCAACCTGCTTATGCTGCAACATACATTTTGCGTAGCAGATATTGTGCTGTAGCTGCCGTGATGTAGGTCTGAATCTAATTTACAGTGACATTTCCCTGGAGGGAACAGGGAAACCTATGTCCGTTCATGTCAAAAAAAACTTGTGTGGTGTAAAGCTTCTTTTACGCCCTGGGATTCTCATTCCTAAATATTGCATGTATGAAATACTTTTACTTTTTCCTGCACAGGGGTATTTATTTTTTTGCAGCAATGTGCCTGGTCACTACCTCATCAGAAGCACAGAATGTGTTGTTTAAGAATAAAAAGGATACCTCCAGTGTGAATGCAGATTCACTTGCTTTCTCCAAGGTGACATCTACCCACCGCGACACGCTGGGCTATTTCCCCAACAATGAACTCTTCCTGAAACGCAATCCCAGCGGGGCTGTTTCCCCGCTGGATATTGATGAAGTGAAGAAACTCCCTTATACCAGTATTGACCAGATGCTGATAGGAAGGGTAACGGGAGTGGATGTACGAATTCCTTCCGCGGAACCGGGTAAGCGCAACAGCGTGTTTATCCGCGGCACATCTTCCCTGTTGCTGGGCAACCGCGATCTCTTTTATGCGCAACCCACTTATGTGGTGGATGGGGTGCCGCTTATTATGGAGCACGCATTTGCCTACGACATCCAGCGCTTCGATTTCAACAGGATGGGAACGGAAACCAACCTGCTTGGCTTTCTCGATATCAATGATATCGAAAGTATTGAAGTGCTGAAAGACTTTGCCGCCAGTGCAAAGTATGGACCCAATGCGGCTAACGGCGTTATTGCCATCACTACCAAAGCGCCCCGTGTAGGACAGATGAAAGTATCCGTGAATGCCTACGCAGGGTTGGCGCTTAAACCTGCAGTAGACGTGGTGAACGGAAGATATGAAAGTGATTTCCGCCTGCCCTTCTATGAAAAATATGCAGATGAAACACAGTGGCGCAACTTCCCCCGTTACCTGGCTGATTCTTCACAGGCCCGCTATTATGGCCCGGCCAACTGGGACGACCTGTTCCTGCGGAATGGGTTTACGGAAGGCATCCAGGCGGCAGTAAGTGGAGGCACACCTTTTGCCAATTTCCGTTTCAGCATAGGGCAGGCATCACAGCAGGGTGTGTATGATAAAACCGGTATCAAGCGTTACGACGTGAATTTTGGTATCAACATCCAGCCAGTAAGGAACCTGTTCTTTACCACAGACATTTCGGTGGCTAACCAGAACCGCAAGCGTAATGAATTTATCCGCGACCGTGCCGGCGATGAGGATTATCTCTTTAACTATGATGCGCCTTTGTCACCCAACAAAGCATACCTGCAGGATTATTATACCGCGTTGGATAATACCATCAACCGGAATAAAAATAACTCCGCCCGCATCATTGCCAACGCCAAGTACAGCTTTCTTTCGCACTTCACCTGGAACACGCGCTTTGCCATCGACTACGGGCAAAACTTCCGTGATTTCTTTGTGCCTACTGCACTCGGTGAAGGTAACAGCTATGTGTCTAACTACGATGGCCTGAGCAGGCGGATGATACTGGACAACTCCCTGCAGTTTGCCAAAACTTTTTCCGGGAAGCATCACCTGGAAATAACGCTCGGACAGTATGGCCAATGGGATAAATGGCGTTATGATTACGGCCGTGCCTACAAAGGCTCCAGCGATTATGTGAAGATCTACCAGCCTGGTACCGATGATCAGAAGGAAGGCCGCTTTGGTAATTTCCGCCTGATGTTTAATACCAAGGATTTTACAGAATCAAGGCTGGCATCTTTCTATGCCAATATTGGTTATAATCTTGATCAGAAATATTTTGTTTCCCTTTATGTAAGAAGAGATGGCAGCTCCTACCTCGGTAACGACAACCGCTGGCTGATATCGCCTACCTTATCCGCTTCCTGGAAAGTGCATAAGGAAGATTTCCTGAAAGAATCTTCCTGGCTCAGCAACCTGAATGTGCGCGCCAGCTGGGGCCGCGTAGGCCGGCTGCTGATGGACCAGATGTATACCGGCGGCCCGGTATACAATGTGGATGCAGGATGGAACGGCGTGCCCAATATGTCGACCTACAACGGTTTCCCGGTGATCAATGCTGCTTATACCAGCGGTTATGTGGTGCCCGGTACTTCCTGGCCGGTAGTGGAGCAACTGAACGGTGGTATTGACATCGGCCTGTTCCACGACCGTCTGCGCGCTTCACTGGATGTATACACCAAAACAGACCGTAACCTTGTATTGAAGGTACCTACACTGGAAGAAGAAGGCTATACCGGCATTGTAAAGAATGGAATGGATATCCGCAACTATGGCTATGAACTGGCTATTGATGCAGATGTAGTGAAAGGAAAGAAATTCCAGTGGACCACCGGCATTAACATCTATACCAATCAGAATAAACTGATGGCATTGCCGGATGGCCTTACCGACCTGGTGATCAACAACAGGCGCTTCCTGGTAGGTAAACCTGTGGACCGCTACTGGCTGCTGCTCAACGAAGGCATTTATAATTCCGATGAGGAAGTGCCGGTGAATCCGGAAACAGGAAAGAAAATGACCTACCAGGGTGTTACCCTGAAAAAAGGAGATCCTAAATGGACAGATCTAAGCGGCGACTATAATATCAATGACGCTGACCGGGTAATGAAAGGCCGCTTGTCGCCCGCCGCCACCGGTGGTTTTACCAACACTTTCCGCTACGGCACATGGGATGTGAATATCCTGCTGAACTATTCTTTTGGCCGCAAAGTGATTAACCAGGCCCTGGCCGACCGTTTTGATTTTGCCAACAGGGAAGCCATCGACGATCCGAAAGCGATCAAGGAGATCAGCTGGTGGTCTAAAGTGGAAGGCGACTACAGCAAAATACCGCAGTACAATCCATGGAGCGCCGTATATGCCTATCAGCCCAATCAGACCCTGTTCCTGGAAGATGGCTCTTTTGTAAAGCTCCGTGCATTAACAGTAGCCTATAACATGCAAACAGACTGGATGAAACGTTCCGGTGTGGAGCACCTGCGTATTTATGCCACAGGTAACAACCTGCTTACGTGGACGAAGTATAAAGGCGGAGATCCGGAAGCAGTGAGTTATTTCGGCTATGATGAGGGATACTATAACTGGGCCGCTCCCCGCACGTTTACACTGGGCTTTAATTTTCAATTCTGATGTTAAAAAACATGATCATGAGAAATATTGCTGTTGTTGGGGTAATACTCTTACTGGCAGGAGGTATGCTATCCTGTAAAAAAATGCTGGATGTGCCCTCACACCGCGCCCTGACGGAAGAAAATATGTGGCAGACCAAGAACGATGCACGCGCGGGCTTATCTGCCTGCTATGCCCTGATGCGCGCTGCCATGGCAAACGAAAATGCACACTGGGTGTATGGGGACCTGCGCGGCGGCGACTTTCAGTCGACCAAACGTGGCGACCTGCGCGCAGTAGTTGAAAATAACCTGAACGCCAGTTATACCACCATGGATGAATGGCGCGACTGGCGAAGATTTTATACAGCTATTGCGCAATGCAATCTTACCATAGAAAAATTACCACAGGTAACTGCTACCGATTACCGGTATTCGCAAAACGAAATGAAGCTGGACCGTTCACAGGCTATTTATATCCGCGCATTTCTTTACTATTATATAGTAAGGATCTGGGGAGATGTGCCGCTGGTAACCGCTCCCTCTGATGGCGTAGTGAAAACCATTGCCCGTGAGAAATGGGAAAAAGTACTGGATTATGCTGCGGAAGAAGCCAAATCATGTATTGATGGATTACCCTGGAAATACAATGGGAAATCGCCGGAGCAGCAAGGCGACTACCGCGGCCAGGGCGAATCGCATCACATTTCCATCACCGCTACCAAAGGCATGGCCTATACATTGCTGGCGCATATCTATAACTGGAAAGGAGAGTATGATAAATCGCTCGAGTATGCCAATACAGTTATCAATAACCAGTCGAACACCGGTTACGGCTTTGTAAGCCTGAATGATTTAACCAGGCTGGACGGCGCTTTCCGTGGTCGTATCGGGGCAAATATCTTCCAGGTGGATATGAACTTTGACCATGCGGAAATATCTTCCACCGGTCAACTGGAAGACTGGACCCTCCGCGAACCCTATATTCCAAAAAGGGAATCTGAAATTTATGTTCCTAAAGACAGCGTACTGAAGATCTATAATGAATCCCGTGAGCAACGGCCCACTTATTTCTTCACAAAAATGGAAGAAGCCTATCCCATCTTCTTTAAAATGAAACAGATCAATGGCGCGGTAAAAGATCCCGTATTGAAAATGTATTCCTCCTGTATTATCGTATTTCGGTATGAAGAGCTGTACCTCCTTCGTGCAGAAGCAAAAGCCCGGTTAGGACAAACCGCCGAAGCACAGAAAGACCTGAACCAGATCCGTAACAGCCGCGCGCTTAAAAATGTAAATGTAGCCACTGCCGGGCAGGAACTGCTGGATGCCATTTTGCTGGAACGCAGAAGGGAGCTGATGGGAGAAGGATGGTACTGGTATGACCTGGTACATTTCAAAAAGATCCCGCAGTATACCAGGCTTACGCAGGCGGATGTAGACAGGGGCGCCGCATTCTGGCCATTGTCGCAGGAAGCGCTGGCCAACAACAGCGCACTGGTTCAAAACTCTTTCTGGAAATAACAAATCACTGCCATGAAAAAATATTTAATACTACTGGTCATCACGGCTTGCTTTGCCTGTGAAAAGGGAATGCAGGATTACCGGAATGCAAAGCCTTTATCGGAAGTGAAAGTAAGTACCTATGATTTTCTCAAACAACAGGGAGGATTGTATGATACCCTGTTATTACTGATAGACCGTGTAAAGCTTACCGATACGCTCAAGAGTAAGCAGGTTACTTTTTTTGTTCCGCAGGACAACAGTATTACCACTGCTATCCGTAATGTGAACTTTACCAGGGAGCGGCTTGGCGACAAAGGCAACTGGACAATTGACAGCATACCGCTTATTGTATGGGACAGTTTATTGCGCCGTTATATAGTACGCGGCCTGGTAACAGCCGATTCGCTGCGGTATGCAGACGGTAGCGACCTGGAATCCCTATATGGCCATGAAATGAACGGGAAAACCGCCGGTACCAATGCTTCCGGCGCAGTTGGCGCAGGTACCGCCGTGTTGCAGTACAGTGATAAAAATGATTCCAGGTTTACGAAAGACTGGTCCGTTGCGCTTACCCAGAACGTGGACATCAAATCCACCAATGGATTGATGCATATCCTGGAAACCAGGCATGTGTTCGGGTTCACTTCTTTTGTAGGGAAAGCCTATCCAAAATCGCTGGAGCCGCCGCAGGGGCCTTACCTGGGTTACCCGCTTGAAATACCCGGTATAGTGAATGCCGCAGATTACGATGAAGGCCCGAAAGGCGTAGCCTATAATTACCGCAATCCTAACGGCGGCCATACTTACCGGCCTGATGACCCTGGCACAGAAAACTGTTCGGAAGGCGACGGGTCCACCAGCCCGGGCGGCAATTACAATATTGGCTGGACCAGTGATGGTGATTGGGTAAGGTATACCGTTGATATCAAAGAAGCAGGAAAATATAAAGTAGAGCTGAGAATTGCCGGCAATGGCGGTGGTCTTATTTATCTCACTATCGATGAAGTAAGGGTATGTGAAGATATTCCCATACAGGGTACCGGCGGCTGGCAAACCTGGCAGGGAGCCTTTGGAACGGCGGATCTGCCCGCAGGCAAACACCTGATGAAAGTGATGATCAAAAAGGCAAACCTGAACCTGCACCGTCTCATCTTCACCAAAATAAACCCATAGCAATGAAAAGGCAAGTATATACTTTATTTATAGCCACTGCACTGGCAACAATGGCAACAGGCTGTTACAAGCAGCTGCTGCCCGATGAAAAAGAGCACTTCAGTAATAACGCCAACTTCGACGGTGATACTTACCAGGCAAATTTTGGACGTACAAATGTGTTCTATGGAAAATTCAACGCAGACAATTCCACACAACCGCTCACTTTTGAGATGAAGAACATTGCCCGGCCTGATGGCACGCCTGCAACGGAGCTGCTGGAAGAAGTGAATACCTGGCAATGGAAGGAATACTACAGTGGTACCGAGAAAACTGTGGCGGAAATTGAAGCCAAACGTTTCCAGGTGAAAAGACCAGTGCTTGACATGCGCTCCACTTCCGGCGACCTTGTTTTCTGGGCTACCGACAGTTCCAAAATAAAACAGGGCGTGTATACTTTCGATATCCTGGTAAAGAACAAGGGCGGGCAGAAAACTTTCCAGAAAAGAAAGCTGGATCTCCGCCGCCCGCGCCCATATGAGCCTTATGAGTTTGATGATATCACCGGGCTTCAGAAAAAGGAATCCAATGGCAACCTGGTGTATAATCATCCTACGCTTATTGGGGTGCAGGATATGCAAAACAACACGATCAACAACGACCAGGTGAACGTGTACTTTGTTAAAACAGGCACTGCAAAGAATACACTCACCTTTAAATTTTTTGATAAGGATTCCTTACCTATTAAAATGTCAAATTTTAATGTCACCCAATGGGATAGCCTGAGATACTATAGCAATACCATTGGTACGAACGTGTTTTTTGGCTTTAACCGGAAGTTT
Source organism: Chitinophaga polysaccharea (assembly GCF_902150045.1). Classification (GTDB taxonomy): domain Bacteria; phylum Bacteroidota; class Bacteroidia; order Chitinophagales; family Chitinophagaceae; genus Chitinophaga; species Chitinophaga polysaccharea_A. Next base: position 528,009 of record NZ_CABFVU010000001.1, on the reverse strand, counting down.
TCACAAGACAGTGTTACCGTTACCTGGGATGTTACCAGTCCTTACCCCGTGCTGGCGGATGTTGGTATCAATGAAAAGGCCAGCATCTTTTTCTCCTATGAGCGTGTTTCCTATGGTACCCGCAGGCAGGCGGGCATTGGCTATGGGTTCGCTGTATTTGAGCCAGGCAGCTGGGATGTAATCTTCAAGTTTAAAGTAAATCCCAAGTTTACCAACGATTAAACCGGTAACTGTATTCTGAAACATTAAAACATTAGTGCCATGAAAAAACGGTACATACATACGCTGGTAATTCTCTTCCTGTTATTGACAGGAGCCGGCAACACGGTATTTGCCCAACAGGCTGTTACCGTTAAGGGACGGGTTACGGATGCCGCTTCCAAAGAAGGAATCCCCGGCGTAACGATCATCGATATAAAAAATAATAAAGGCCTGGGTGTTACCGATCCCACAGGGCATTTCACTATTACGGTGGATCCTGAAAAATCCATCCAGTTCCGCTACATCGGGTATCGGCTGGAAACGGTTAAAGTAGGAAAGGTGACCACGCTGAATGTTACCATGAGCCCTGAAAATAAATCACTGAAAGAAACGGTGATCATCGGTTACCAGAAGCGTACCAAGGAAACCTCCTCCGGTTCTGCCGGCGTAATAGATGGAAAGGCGCTGCAGGATGTTCCGGTGTCCAACATCCAGGAACTGCTGCAGGGTAAGATTGCGGGGCTTAATATCCAGAATAACTCCGGCGCTCCTGGTTTTCGTGGTACCATGTCCGTTAGAGGGGTTTCCCAGCTGGATGTAAGCGGAAGCGGTGATAACGCCTATCTCACCAGTAATAACCCGTTGTTGGTAATTGATAACGTGCCGGTAGATTTCGACGGAGGTATTTCGCAATCGATGCTGCAGCCCGGCGCGGCTACCGGCCCGCTGGCGTTAATTCCGCCGGAAGACGTAGAGTCGATCGTAGTAATGAAAGATGCGCAGGCAACTGCATTGTATGGCTCCCGTGGTGCTAACGGTGTAATTGTGGTAACTACCAAACGTGGTAACTCACCTACCCCGATCATTGATATCAACAGTAGTTTGTTTGTGAACCTGCCGCCTCCTTTGCGGCCTACCATTGGCGGTAATGCGGAGCGCAGGTATCGTATCAGCTCCATCATGAAAAATGCCAGGGATCTGCAGGCAGCCCGCAGTATGCTGGGAGATCCTAATTCCCAGTTCCTGACAGACAGCCTGAATGCGTTTTATAATAATTCCACCGACTGGCAGGGATTATTTTACCAGACTACCCTGAATACCAATAACAACGTCCAGATCAGCGGTGGTAACCCGAAGATGAACTATAAAGCCAACTTCGCCTACCAGATGAACCAGGGCGTATTGAAAAATACCGGCTTTAATAAATACAGCCTGAACATGCAGCTGAATATGCAGCCAAGTCAGAAACTCCGTATCGGGGCGCAGTTGTTCAGCGCGCTGGGTCAGAAGCAACGGGGTAACGGCGGCGGGTTAACCAACAACGGCGCCGGAAACTCTTTCACATCTTCCCTGATGCCCGGCCCTTCTACCTTTGTTGGCAACCCCCAGCTGAGCGGATATGAGAATAATATTGATGATAACAATACCCTCAATATCCGCGGTTTCGTGGATGTGGATTATGAAATTATAAAAGGGTTGCGTATTAACTCCACCACTTCTTACGATTATTATACAGATACAAGAGACCGGTTTAACCAATCGTTTTCCAATAACAACCAAACCGGTTTATACGGTTTCGTTGGCCGGCACGATGAGCTGAACACCAGGAATGGTGTGAACTACAGCTACAGCAGCCGGCCTTCCGACCAGGAGAAGGGGCATAATATTTATGCCAGCGTGTTCAGTGAAGTGAATATCAAGTCGGACGACCAGCACGTGAAGGATATACGGAACGGCCCGAACGATTATTACTGGGGGCCGCGTGGTTACTCGCCGCGTTTCTACCCCGGTAACCCCTGGAACAATGCCAGTGAAATAAACGTGAATGGTACCCCGGTATCTTATGTGTATCATGCGGCTTCATGGGCAGGGTTCCTGTCTTATAACTATCGTACCAAGTACGTACTGGACCTGGCTTACCGGCTGGACGGAAATTCATCGGCGGGTATCAACAACCCCTATACGAAAAATCCATCCGTTGGCGTCCGCTGGAACTTCAATAAGGAAAACCTTATGCGCCGCTGGAACTGGCTGGATTACGGATCGGTGCGTGTAACCTATGGGGTTAACAGTCGCCCTACCGCCACCATTCTCAATTCACTGGGCGCATACGAAAGTGTGAAGAACTATAATAACGCTATTTCCATCAATCCTAACTACGGTGTGCTGGCCAATCCTTACATGGAGCCGGAGAAATCATCACAGTTTAACTTCGGGGTAGACCTGGGGCTGCTGAGAGGACGCGTGGAAATCATTTATGATACCTATTACAAGAACAACTACAACCTGGTACGCGATATCCCGTTACCTAATTCTACCGGTTATGGCAAAATGCAGGTGAACGGCGGCGCCATTGTGAACTACGGGCATGAGTTGTCTATCACTACACGCCCTGTTATGAACCGTGACCCTAAAGGGTTCCAGTGGATCTTTTCTATCAACGGCGCTTACAACAAAGGGGTGCTCACCGAATTGCCGGGCGGTTCTCAGCTCTTCATTAACGTAGACCAGAACACTTACCAGAGCATTGCACTGAAAGTGGGAAGAAATCCACAGAGCAATTACATGTACCAGACAGATGGGATTTATGCCAATACGTCTGATGTACCGGTAGATCCTATCAGGGGAGTGCGTTACAAAGCATTTAAAGGTCCGGGTACCCAGTATTTCCAGGGAGGCGATCCTATCTGGAGGGATCTGAACGGCGACTATGCTTTGGATGGCGCCGACTATGTGATCATGGGTAACCCTGAGCCTATGTTCACCGGCGGGTTGAACAATACGCTGAGCTACCGGAACCTGTCGCTCAATATCAACTGCACCTTCCTGGCTGATCGCAGCATTCTGAACAACGCCATTGCCGCAAGGATTTTCCGCCTGCAGTATCCTGAGCTGTTATCGAGATCAAGTGGTACTGCTGCCGGGCCTATCAACCTGTATGATATCAGCCAGATCGACTACTGGAAAAATCCCGGCGATAAATCTTCACATCCCGCTATCGTAGGGTCTTTTGACCACGATGCGCAGGTAGCGCCCAACAGGCTGGATCAGAGCCTTTGGATGGAAGATGGTTCTTACTTCAAAATTAACCAGATCACACTGGCCTACCAGTTCCGTGATTTTGATTTTATGAAGAAGTTAAAGCTGCGGGTATTGCGTGCTTATCTTACTGCATACAACGTAGCCATCTTCTCAAAATATACAGGGCCAAACCCGGAAACCGTGACTTCGCTGGGAAGGGATGATATCAACGGGTATCCCAACGCTACCAGCCTGACATTCGGTATCGGTGCTCAATTTTAATGATACTTAAATTATTTTCAGATGAAATACTGGTTTAGAATAGGAATGCTTTTCTGCTTGTTGCTGGGAGCTGCTTCCTGTAAGAAATTCCTGGAAGTAAAACCATTGGATACCCTTTCGGGAAAAGATTTCTGGAAAACAAAAGGAGATGCGCAGAAGGCCATCAACGGCGCCTATGCAAAGCTGCTGCAGAAATTTACCAACGGCGTGGTATATAATGTGGGCGATTTCAGGCCCGGTAACTGGAACTGGTTCGATAAGAACGGGTTCCGCAACCTGGCTGCCAACCGCCTGCTCCAGGCCGGCGGTGATGGCATTGAAGATATTCCCGACTGGGGATTATTTTACCAGGCTATTGCAACCGCCAATCTTTGTATAGACAGGATACCCGGTATTGAAGATCCTGCCTTCAGCTCAAAGGAGAAGAAAGCCCTGGTGGCAGAAGCCCGGTTCATACGCGCTTTTATTTACTTCTACATGACGCGCCTGTACAGCGATGTGCCTTTACAAACAGACCCGTATGACATCACGCTGAAGCCCCGCGAAAAAATGCTCACCGTACTGGACTTTTGCCTGAAAGATCTCGCAGGCTGCAAAGACGATATGGTGATCTCCTACGACGATCCCACCAACAGGGCCGTGCGTGGCACCAAGGGCGCAGCGCTGGCGCTGATGGCGCATATCAATATGTGGTGCGCCGGTTTTGACCAGGGGAACCAGCAAAAGTACTGGAGCCAGACTGCCGATCTCATCAAAGAATTGATGGACCTGCATGAGTACAAACTGCTGCCTTATACCAAGGAAACCTTCCAGGCTATTTTCAAAGGCCGCTCCGAAGAAGGCATCTTTGAACTGTCGCTCGATGCCAACTATGGAGGCGCTTTCCACTTCCTCATCTGCCAGTGGACATTGCATGATCCTATTATCCGCGACGGATTGAATGGCAACAGTGAAATTACTCCTATGGTAAGGCACCTGGACAGGATCTATCCACGGGGCGAATCAGACAAGCGGTTGGATCTCTGGTTTGATGATCCCTATGCACAAAAAGGAGAAAAGAAGCCGATGTTCCTGAAATTTTCCGCCATTACCAATCCTATCACCAGGGACTATGACGCCAACTTCATCCTGTTCCGTTATGCAGACGTGATCCTGCTGAGGGCAGAAGCACTGGCTAACCTGGGCAACCGGAATGCAGAAGCTATTGAAATGCTGAACCTGGTGCGCGACCGCGCAGGCGCAAAAGTGTATGCCGGCGGTGGTGGCGATCCCCTGAAGGAGGCCATTTTCTTTGAAAGGGAAAAAGAGCTGATGGGAGAAGGACATCTGTGGTATGACCTGATACGCACCGGCAGGATTGGCAACAAGAACCTGACAGAGAACCCGCTCACACCGGACCTGATGGAGAAAGGTGCATGGACCTGGCCAATTGCAACATCCGCAGTAAATAACAATCCGCTGATCACCAGGAACCAATACTGGATACAATAACTGTAAAAAATATTCACTATGCGAAAGTTATTAACCTTAGCCGGTATCCTGTTGATAACAGGCCTGATATTTTCCGGCTGTAAAAAGGATTACTATATCGACAGCGGTCTTGCAGATCCGCATTATAAAGGCACCATTTATGATTACCTGGTGCAGAATACCGATCTTTTTGATACGGTGGCATATGTGGTGGAGAAAGCAGGCCTGAAAGAAATGTTGCAGAACGATTCTGTTACTTTCTTCACGCCAACAGACCAGAGCATTGTAGAAGCTATTGACCTGCTGAACGAATACCGGCACATAATGGTGGAAGACAGCGTGAAGCTGGCCGATATACCCGGTAAAGTATGGAAGAAATTCCTGGGAATGTATATCATGAAGGGTAAATACACGGCCAACAAATTTGCACGTATCGACCCGGTAAACGTATATGCGTACCCGGGTATTAACTACGTAATGAGCAGCGGGTATATTCTCAACATCGGGTTGATCTACCAGAATTATAACGGCGTGGAAGCAGTAGGTGCACGGGTAATGCAGCTGACAGATATCACCTACGACCCGGTGACCTTTGCCAACAATCCCAAAGTACTGGTGATGACATCGGATATACAACCAACAAACGGGGTGCTGCATGTACTGAGTTTCCGGCACGACTTCGGTTTCCGCCTGGGTGAATTCCTGAGAACAGCGGAACAGGAACTGCAGAATCAATAATCCATTAACGCATTCAGTATGAAAAAATATACGTTCTTAATAATACTCCTGGCAGTGTTAGGCGCCTGTACCAAAGATAAGATCAGCTCCAAGGGGGAAGATCCATACAAAGAACAGGTGCAGCCAGCCATTTATATCAACAAAAATGGTATTAATCCGGACCGTGCCCGTGTAGGAGAGGAGGTGACGATAAGCGGGAAAGGATTTCTTAAAAACAAGGATAAACTGGCCATCCTCTTTAACGGGGTAAGTGCGCCTATACTGGAGCTTACAGATACTACCGCGCGTGTAAAGGTGCCTGCGCAGGCAGCCACTGGCAATGTGGCCGCACAGGTGGACCAGCAGTATTTCTTTGGGCCTTTTTTCCGGGTAACAGGTACTTTCCAGATGGATACCCTTTTCCCCAGTAAAGTGGCCGCAAATGGAGGCATCGCGGATATTATTCCTGTGGAAGACGGGAAGTACCTGGTGGTAGGTGATTTTACGGACTTCGATAACTCCGGTAAGGAAGGAAAGCTTAACCGCGTGGCCAGGATTAATCACGATGGTAAAGTAGATGGCAGTTTTGGGCCCGATAAGAAAAACGGGACCAATACCTATGTGCTCACTGCCGCGGCGTTGCCCGGCCCCGACCGGAAATATCTGGTGGCGGGCGCCTTTAATAATTATGAAGGCGTAAATTTTGTAAACAGTATTGCCCTGCTGAACAACAACGGTTCCCTGGCGGCAGATAAAATATTCAGTCCTTCCGGTAAGGAAATCACCATTTCTTCCTTAAAAGGCGGTATTTCCGGGCAGGTGAGCAATATGCATGTGCAGGCCGATGGAAAGATACTGCTTACCGGTGTTTTCCGTTTTTATGTACAGCCCAACTATAATCTTACCGGCAGCGTAGGACAGGATTCCGTTCACCTTGATTCCATCCAGATCAACGGATTGGTGCGCTTAATGCCGGATGGCAGTCTGGACAGCACCTACAACTACGACCTGGTAAAACACATGGGTAAAGAAGGCCCCAATGGTTATATCAACCGTTCTATCCTTTTGCCCGATGGGAAGCTGCTGATTGCCGGCACCTTCACCAAATATAACGGGCAGGCGGTGAACCGCATTGCGCGCTTAAATGCAGATGGTACGCTTGATCCTTCCTTCTCCGCAGGCGCAGGCCCCGATCAGAATATCCTGAACATGACCCGGCAACCGGACGGGAAGCTCATCATTGTGGGCCGCTTCAATACCTTTGGAGGGCTTAAACGCGTTAATGTGGCCCGTATCAATGAGAACGGGGTGGTAGATCCTACGTTTGATGTAGGCGCCGGCTCCAATGGTTATTTGTTCAATGCGCATTTAATGCCAGGGGGCGAAGTAATTGTAAGCGGCATCTTTTCAGAGTTCAGCGGGCTGGTTCGCAACAATATGATCGTACTTACCGACAAAGGCGCTATCCATCCTTCGTATAATACCATCGGCGGTGTAACGCTTGATCAGAACGCCCAAAGCGGCGGTATTACACAGATCCTGCCTGTGGCAGGAGAGAAAGCGCTGCTGGTAGTAGGTACCTTTACGAAGTTCGACTACCGTGATGCCAACCGTTTTGTAAGAATTACTTATCCTTAAAAACACTATGCCCGGTTACTGCCGGTACCTGCGTATATGCGCGGGTACCGGCAGTGATCATTTTCAGCAATACCCTGGTTACCGGGTAGTTATCCGTATCTTCACCGCTATGGTATATGATCCGGAACAGGCTGCAACAGTAATTTCACAAACCCGTAACTGGGTCAGGGAAATTGTGATAGGATGTAACTTCTGTCCTTTTGCCAACAGGGAAGTAAAGAAGAACAGTATCCATTACCAGGTAAGTGGTGCTGCAACCCTGTACAGCGCAGGGGAGGAGCTGTTGCAGGAATGTTTGCTGCTGGACAGGGATCCTGCTGTATCTACCACATTGCTGATCTTTCCCGGCGGCTTTGCCGCATTTCATGATTATCTTGACCTGGTGGCGGCAGCGGAAAAAATGATCCGCCGGAAAAAGTATACAGGTATTTACCAGCTGGCAAGCTTTCATCCGCTGTACCAGTTTGCCGGCACGGCACCGGAAGACGCTGCCAATTACACCAACCGCTCCATCTACCCAATGCTGCACCTTTTACGGGAAGCGGAAATAGCGAAAGCTTTAAGCCAGTATCCCCATCCGGAGAATATCCCCGGGAGAAATATAGATTTCGCCCGTGAAAAAGGTAGCGCCTATATGAAAATGCTGCGTGACAGCTGTTTATAATGCTTTTGTGGAATTTCTTATGATCAGTGAAGATGGAATTACCTGCTGCTGTTCCTGCAGCGGAAAGCTGCTGCTTTTCAAGGCTTTGAAAAGCACGGTGGCCGCAGCATGGCCCATGTCAAAGGCAGGTTGTGATACCGTGGTGAGCGATGGTTGCAGGAACCTCGCGGTGCTCAGGTTGGAGAAGCCTATCACTTGTACATCGCCGGGAATAGCGAGCGAAAGTTCTTCACAGGCCAGGTATACAGCGGTGGCCAGTTTTTCGGTAGTAGCAATAAGACCGTCGTAATGATTTTGCTGTAAGGCGGTTTTCAGTAACTGCCTTGTTTCGGCAGGCTCATTGGAGCAATAAAGGATGCTGGTATCAGTAAGCGGGAGCTGGTGATCTGCGAGCGCCTGCCGGAACCCTTCTGCCCGCCTGTTGCTGATGGAAAGATGCCGGGATGCTGATAGCAGGCCTATATTACGGCATCCGCCGGCAATAAGGTGCGCAGTGGCGTTGTAAGCGGCATTGGCATCGTCGGTAGTGACCCTGGCAGCCGTTACTTCTTCACATACCCTGTCAAAAAATACTACGGGAATCTCTTTCACCAGCTGCGCCAGTCCGTGTGCGGCGGCAGCAGTTTCGGTAGTTACTGAAATAAGCACCCCGTCTACCCGGCCGCTCTGGAAATCTTTTAAAATAGCCTGTTCTTTTCCAAAACTTTCGTGGGTAAGGTAAATAAGCACATGGTAGCCTTTCTCCTGGGCAACGGATTCTATGCCGTTGATCGCTTCTGCAAAAAAACTATCGGCTACTTCAGGGATCACCACGGCAATAGTATGACTGGATTTCTTTCGCAGGCTGCTGGCATACGGATTGGGCACATAATTCAGCTCTGTGGCGAGCGCCAGTACCCGCTGTTTCGTTTCTTCGCTTATTTCATGACTGTTACTCAGCGCTTTTGAAATGGTAGCAGTAGATAACTGCAATCTTTCCGCAAGCATCCTGATGGTGACGTTTTCCATATACGGCCGTGTTACTTAATCGGTTAAGTAAATAAAGTTATTCTATTATGCGGAAGATCTTTAAAAAGATCGCATATTTAGAGCAGGATATTTTCCTTTATTTCCACGAACTTTTTAAAATCTGATATTATGGATAACGTTAACGGGCAGCCAAATCCTGCACCACTTACTTCACTGGATCAATGGGAAGATGATTTACTGGAGAGGTATCCGGATCCCGCCAATATCAACAAGGAAAAAAACACTGCCGAATTCCGGAACTATGAAGCGCCTCCCCGTGATACAGTGCGCGAATTTTACCGGTTAAATCATACTTACCAGTCGTATGCCTTTGTGAAAGAAAAGGAAAAGGAATTTTTGTCTTTCAATAAAAGGGAAATGTCGGTATGGGATGCCTTCGATTTCCTGAACCAGCTGGTAGACGACTCCGATCCGGATACAGACCTGGACCAGTTCCAGCACCTGCTGCAAACATCTGAGGCCATCCGCGCTGATGGACATCCCGACTGGATGGTGCTTACCGGTTTGTTTCACGACATGGGCAAGGTATTATGCCTTTTCGGTGAACCGCAATGGGCGGTAGTGGGAGATACCTATCCTGTAGGCTGCGCTTTCTCAGACAAGATCGTTTTCCCGGAATTCTTCAAAAATAACCCGGATATCAATAACCCGGATTATAATACAAAGTATGGCGTATATGAGCCCAACTGTGGTTTGGAAAATGTGCACCTGAGCTGGGGACATGATGAATATATTTACCAGATCATGAAGGATCATTTACCTGAGCCAGCCCTGTATATGCTGCGTTATCACTCTTTTTACCCGCAGCACCGGGAACATGCCTACGATCACCTGATGAGTGCGCACGATCACGAAATGTTCAAATGGGTAAATCTTTTCAACCCGTATGATCTGTATTCCAAGAGTCCCACTCCACCGGACTGGAAAAAATTAAGACCTTATTATGAAGACCTGGTAGCGAAATACCTGCCATCCACTTTAAAGTTTTAGACAGTGATATGATGGATTACCGGTAAGGAGGCAACTTGCTGAGGTCTTTCCTGGTAATCCTTTTCTTCCGCATGCCGGAATTTGTTATATTATATCCAGGTATTTCCACCCACGTTAAAAAAACTGCTGATCAACCGCTCCACTTATGAGTAATCAACTTGTTGTCAAAGACTACCTGGTATTCGCGTTGTATTTTATAATTGTTGCTGCTTACGGATATTGGATTTATAAAAGAAAGAAGAAGGGAACGGTAACTGCTTCAAAGAATTTTTTCCTTGCAGAAGGATCGCTTACGTGGTGGGCCATCGGCGCTTCCATTATTGCCTCTAATATTTCAGCGGAACAGTTTATTGGGATGAGCGGAGATGGCTTTTTTGTGGGTATCGCGGTATCGGTATATGAATGGGTGGGGGCTGCCGCGCTGATCATTGTGGCGGTATTCCTTATGCCGGTGTATATCAGGAACAAGATCTACACCATGCCCCAGTTCCTGAAAACACGTTACAATGAAACGGTAGCGTTAATTATGTCTGTATTCTGGTTGTTTTTATATGTATTTGTTAACCTCACTTCTATTTTGTATCTGGGCGCCCTCGCCATTAACGGGCTACTCGGGGGCGCCTATTTTCATGAAGTAATGGTGGCACTGGCTATCTTCTCCGTAGTAATTACACTGGGAGGAATGAAAGTAATCGGCTATACCGATGTGATACAGGTGGGTGTACTGATCATTGGCGGCCTGGCCACTACCTGGATGGCGCTGACAGTGGTAAGTGAAAAATTCGGATTGGGGAAAGATGTGCTGGCCGGGTTTAATATACTGGTACGGGAAGCGCCCGACCATTTTCATATGATGCTGAAGAAGCCTGCTGCCGGCGCGCCACAGGACTATGTGAATAAGTATCTCATCCTGCCGGGATTTGGTATGTACATTGCGGGGCAGTGGATCAGCAATCTTAACTACTGGGGATGTAACCAGTATATTACGCAGCGTGCGCTGGGAGCAGATCTGCAAACCGCGCGCACGGGTATTTTATTTGCCGGCTTACTTAAAATACTTATGCCCGTAATTGTAATGCTGCCGGGTATTGTGGCGTATGTGTTGTATCAGCATGGTCATTTGCCGCAGCTGGAAGGGGGGCAAAAAGATGGCGCTTACGCGGCCATTTTAACGCTGCTGCCAGCGGGTTTAAAAGGACTGGCCATTGCTGCGCTTACCGCTGCCATTGTGGCTTCACTGGCTGGTAAGTCCAACAGCATCTCCACTATATTTACGCTGGACGTTTATAAGAAATACATCAATTCCAAAGCAGATGAAAAGAAGCTGGTATGGACCGGCCGGCTCACCATTATTGCAGCTATCATGATAGGCGTATTGTTTACCTGGAACGATGTGCTGGATATTGGCGGTGCCGGCGGTTATACTTTTGTACAGAAGTATTCCAGCTTTATCAGCCCAGGCGTATTTGCCACGTTTATTCTGGGCATGTTCTGGAAAAGGACCAGTGGCGCTGCTGCCATAGCTGGCATCATTACCGGCTTTGCCGCTTCCCTGTTCTTTAACCAGATTGCCGTAAAGATCTTTGGCCCCGAAACCATTTTGTATTCCGCCTTCCACAATGCGAAAGGAGAATATGAAATACCTTTCTTTATCAGCCTGGGATGGTCTTTCCTTACTACTGTACTGGTAATGGTGGTTATCAGCCTGGCAGGGCCGAAGGTAAGCGCCAATGCTTTTGAGCTGGACTATGAAATGTTTAAACTGAAGCCTTCTTCTGTAATTTTGATAGTAACGATATTACTGTTGTTGTCCGTTATTTATGTGCGGTTCTGGTAACGTAGTTGCTGTTTGCTTGTTATTTTTATCAGGGTATTTTTACCACTACTTTACCTTGTGTTTTCCCGGAAGACACTTGTTGATGCGCTTTGTCAATTTCTTCAAACGCATATACCTGTGAAACATCGGAATGCAACTGGCCCTGCTCCAGCAATGCAGCAATGGATTTCATGTCGTCCCCGTTGGAAACTACGGATAACCGGTGCGTATATACGTTTTTCGCTGCTGCCTGCTGTTTTTGTTCATCGCTGAAAAATACGAGTAAGCTGATCACACGCCCGCCATTCTTTACTGCAGCAAGGGAGCGGTCCAGGTGACCGGGTATGCCCAGGGAATCGAGTACAATATCTGCATCTGTTACCACCTGTTCAAAAGCCTGGCTGTTGTAGTCGATATGCTCATCGGCGCCAAAGCCAAGCACGGCTTCTCTTTTAGCAGCAGAGGAAGTACCAATTACATACGCGCCGAAGTGCTTCGCGATTTGTACGGCATAGTGGCCAACACCGCCCGCTGCGGCATGGATCAGTACTTTATCGCCTTTCTTTATATTGCCGTAGGTAACCAGTGATTGCCATGCAGTAAGAGCGGCCAGGGAAGCGGCTGCAGCAGCCTCGTAGGAAGTGCCGGCAGGCTTCAGCGCCAGCTGGTTTTCCGGGGCGGCTACATATTGTGCATATGCTTTACCATGACCGGGAAAATTCACCATACCAAATACAGCGTCGCCTGGTTTGAACTGTGTTACCTTCCGGCCTACGGCAGTTACTTCTCCCGCAATATCCCAACCGGGAATAATATCTGCGCCATCTTCCGGTTGCAGAATGCCTTTCAGCGCGCCTTCATTGTTGCTTACAAATGCGTCTACGGGGTTAATGGCTGCGGCATGGTTACGTACAAGTACTTCGTGGTCGTTAATAACGGGGTCTGGAATGTTCTTTATCCCGAGGTTTCCGGTACCGCCTGTTTGCTTTAATACGATTGCTTTCATATCCTTGTTTGTTTTTTGTGATTTGATGAATCAAAATTCCAATAAATTTGTAGCTGTACCCTTGTATGAATCAGGGTACATTTTGTACAATCATAGGTTATGGAAGTAGTTAATTTGTATAAGCCGTTTGATATTATGTATATCGAGGAAGATACCTGCCCCATGGGGCAGCACCGTATCAACTTTTTTGAACTCGTATATATTGTGAAGGGTACCGGCGCCTTCCACAATAACCAGCATACATTTGAGTATGAGGCGGAAAACCTTTTCCTGCTTATGCCGCAGGATATACAGTATACCCGTATAAAAAGCAGGACCGGTTTCCTGTTTATCCGTTTTAACGGTATCTACCTGGAAGCGCAGCGTACGGGCAATACGTACAGCAACCTGGGCGACTGGGCAAGGAAACTGGAATTCATCTTCCATAATAATTATCATTTCCCAGGTTGTATTTTAAGGAATACAGATGATAAGCCAATTGTACGGGCGCTCATTAACGCGCTGATGCTGGAATACCCGCGGGAGCAATCGCTGCGCAATGAAGTGGTGCAGCAGTTGGTAAATACCATTATCACCATCGTGGCAAGAAATGTATCACTGCTTACGCCGGAGAGGAGCCCGGTAAGCAGTGAGGCATCCAACGATATTCTCAGTTACATCCACCAGAATATTTATTACCCGGAAAAACTGCGTACTGAAAAACTGGCTGCGCAGTTTAATATCTCCCAGAATTATATCAGTGAATATGTGAAGAAGTTAACGGGAGAAAGCATACAGCGCTATGTTACCAATTACAAGCTGAAACTGGTGGAAACGCGCCTGCAGTACAGCGATATGCGGATGAGTGAAATTGTGGATGAACTGGGCTTTACAGACGAAAGCCATCTGAACAGGACATTCAAGAAATATACCGGCATTAATCCTACCGACTACCGGAAAAAAATGTGGGCGGAAAAAACTATCATCCGGGGATGAGCGGTTGAGAATACCTACATGGCCAGCAATACCGCCACATAATGACAGATAGCCGCTGCCAGCACCAGCAAATGCCAAATGGCATGTGTATAGGTATATTTGTCCCAGATATAAAAAATAACTCCTATCGTATACAACCCACCGCCAATGGCCAGCATAACAATTACCGGCAGGGGAAGGCTGTCGAAAAAACGACGGCCGCCAAATACCATGATCCATCCCATCAGCAGGTAAATAATGGTAGATACAATATCGTATTTCCCTGTAAACCAGATTTTGAACAATACGCCTGCCAGTGTAAGTCCCCATAAGATGGATAGCAGCGTAATGCCAAAGGCGTTATTCATATATACCAGCAGGAATGGCGTATACGTGCCGGCTATTAAAAAGTAAATGCTGATATGGTCAAATACCAGGAACAGTTTTTTTATGGCCGGCTCCTGTGAGAGGTGGTAAATAGTGGAGCTGGTAAACAGCAGAATAAAACAGAACGTATAAATACAGGCGCCTACAATGCCTGGTGTATTATTGTGCGTGGCGGCAATCCCGGCCAGCATTGGCAATGCGCTTACCCCGAAAATGATCCCCAGCCCATGTATCAGCCCGTTTACGATCTCCTGTTTACGGCTATACCCCTTTTCATTCATTACAACTGCCATCCGGTTAAGTTTTCTGATGTTAACACCTTCCTGCATCCGTATGCAGTATCGGGGCAAAAATAAGTTAATATTGGCCAGTATAGGGATAGAGTTTATCTATTGAGATATAAAAGGGTTTGTTTTACAGGGGGGAGTTGATTCTCAGCATAAATAAGCGTAAGTTAGACCACCAATATTTTCTTCAAAGCATTTCATTCCTGTGGATACGAACGAAATAAATGAAGCCACTATTAAAGAGGCATTGAAACGCGGCGACAGGGAGGCGCTGGGTTTATTGTTCCGCCTGTATTACCCCCGGCTGCTTGGGTATGCGTGTAAATTTGTGACGAAAGAGGCTGCGGAGGATATTGTGCAGGATGTATTTATACAATTACAGCATAAAGGCTCCGCCGGCGATATACGGCAAAGCCTGCAGGGCTATCTTTTCCGTTCTGTTCACAACAGCTGTGTGGATCATTTAAGGCACCAGATGGTGCATCGCCGTTATGTAGATGCCGCCCTTACTACCCTTTCCCTGGAAGAAGCAGCCTGGTACGACCCCGAAAAGGGCCGGCAAAGTCTGGTGTTCACCGCCGGCGATGAGCAGGTGCAGCAGGCCATAGGGCAGCTGCCGCCAAAATGCCGCGCTATATTGGAGCTCCGGTATAAAGACGGTTTGCGGACCAGGGAAATATCCGGTATCATGGGAATATCTGCCCGCACTGTAGAAACACAACTCTATAAAGCTATGAAGCAACTCAGGTCAAATATTAAAAAGATAAAGATCCTTATCTGGTCGCTGTATTGATCCGCCTCCCCGGCTGGTCAGATTTTTTTTTATCCACGTACGTAGAATTGATTTACTCATCCGTCTTTATATTATCATGGAAGAACAAGATTTTGATTATAACCTCCTTGTTGCGCTTATTGAAGGAAAAGCAGATGCCGGTGAAAAGGCGCAGGTACTTGAATGGTTGCATCAGAACGAGCAACATAAACAGCTGTATTTCCAGGTAAAAGATATCCTCGATTACGCAGCCGCTCCCGGTGTCACCGCTGAGGAAGCAGACCAGCGCTGGCAGGAGATAGCCGCCAGGTTAGCACCTGCGCCGGCCAAAGGAAAGATAGTATATCCATGGTACCGGGTGGCTGCTGCGGTGGCTATATTAATGATACTGACTACGGCGGTATTATATATATGGTTTCCCGCCCGTCCTGCATTGGTAACCATCACCAATACCGAAGCTGCTCCCAGGGCGGTACGACTGCCGGATAGCAGCGAGGTATGGCTGTTGAACGGGAGTGAGCTGAGTTATACGCCGCGTTGGGAAAAAGAAAGGGAAGTAATCCTGAAAGGAACCGCCTTTTTTGAAGTAAGCAAGCATACAGAGTATCCTTTTACCGTGAAAACACAACAGATGGACATCGTGGTACTGGGCACCTCTTTTATTGCCAACAGCAGTCCTACTACAGCTGCTGCAGCAGTAACCGATGGTATGGTTAAGGCGATATTACCCGGGAAAGAATGGACGCTGAAACCCGATGAAGGCGTTATTTTTGAAAACGGGAAAAGCAGTAAGCAGATAGTACACGGCAGTTATTACCGGATGATGAAAGCAGGCTTCTTTGATTTTAATAATACCAGCATCCGGGAAATTGCGGAAATTTTGCAGGTGGTATATGGTTACCAGGTAACAGTCCGCCAGCCGGAGGTATTACAGGAATACAGTATGAGCGGCCATATGGCCATCAGTGATGAAGAAAACCTGCATAAGGCAATAGAAGTGATTATGCACGTAACGATAATAAAAAATGGACAACAAATAATTATTCAACCAAAATAGCGATCAGACGATAAGGAATGAATCAGGAACAATGAACCTGGAAAACGAAAACCAAAATTAAAATCAGATAAATCAAATCCCGTTATGAAGAATTTGCTTCCACTTAAGTGGGGACTGGCACTGCTATGCCTGGCTACCAACGTGTTTGCCGCTGACGACGGCTTAAGGCAGAATTTCGCTGTTAATAGCCATAACAGTAATGCCTATACGCCGGAAAGCGGCGGGTTCTCCCGAGATACCCAGCTGACGCTCAAAGTAGCGCTGGAAGAAATATACAGGGTGAAAGGGATCCTGTTTATTTACAACGACCGGCAAATAGAAGGCATCAATTTTCCCAGCCAGTTGCTGAAGCTGGAAGTAAAGCCGTTGATCACTGCCATTGATAAAATACTCACCAGCCATCAGCTGCGTTGCAGTAAGCTTAACAATAAGCAATACCTGATAGTGGCTTTATCAGAAAAAGATGCACCGGCGGCCCAACTGGCGGAGCAACCCCGTAAGCCTGCAGTGGTCATCTCCGGCAATGTACGGGACGGTATAGGTAACCCGCTGCCGGGTGTTACTGTAAAGCTCAGTCGCTCCGGTAAAGGCGTTATCACCAATACCGCCGGTCATTATGCCATCGATGCAGAACCGCTGGATACCCTGGAGTTTTCTTTTATCGGGTATAAAAGACAGGTGCAGCCGGTGCGTAACCGCCTGGAAATGGATATTACCATGGAAGCAGAAGAAGGAGGCCTCAATGAAGTGGTAGTAGTAGGTTACGGTAAGCAACGTAAAATAAGTCTCATCGGCGCGCAAACAGGAATTAAAATTGAAGAGCTCAAACAACCGGTACGTAACCTCAGCACCCTGCTGGCGGGGCGCCTGGCAGGTATTATTGGCGTACAGCGCAGCGGTGAGCCGGGTTACGACGATGCACAGATATGGATCCGCGGGATCTCTACCTTTACGGACAGTCGCCCGCTGGTACTGGTAGACGGCGTGGAACGGCCTTTCTCCAATATTGACCCCGAAGACATTGAAAGCTTTAACATCCTCAAAGATGCTTCCGCTACCGCTGTATATGGCGTGAGAGGCGCCAACGGCGTGATCGTTATCACCACCAAAGGAGGAAAGGCGCAAAAAACACAGATCAATGCCGACATCAACAAAGGCATTACCCAATTTACCCGCCTGCCTCATTATGCAGACGGGGTAACGTACATGAAAATGGCCAACGAAGCTACTACCACCCGTGGCGGTACTGCCCAGTACTCTGATGAAGCCATCCGCAAAACCGCCTCTGGTGAAGACCCTGAGCTGTATCCCAATGTGAACTGGATTGATGAAATTTTCAGGAAGAATGGCAGTAATAAACGCGCCAACCTGAATATGCGTGGTGGTACAGATATTACCAGCTATTATGTTTCTCTTTCTTATTACGATGAAATAGGATTGTTTAAGAGAGATGATCTTGCCAGATATAATTCCGACATAAAATTTACCCGCTATAATTTCACCTCCAACCTGAATATGAAGGTGACGAAAACCACCCGGCTCGAATTTGGTGTACAGGGATATATCGGTAATGGTAACTATCCCGGAACAGGTACAGACGCTATCTTTGATGCTGCCATCAAACTGCCGCCCATTGTGCATCCCCCGAAATATTCAGACGGCAAGATCGGTGGTCAGCGTACCGGCGATGTTACCAACCCATATGACCTGCTCACCCAAACAGGTTATGCCACTGAGTTCAGGAACCAGATCTTTTCAAACATCCGTTTGCGGCAGGATCTTGGCTTCCTTGTGAAAGGGCTTTCCTTTACTTCCATGTTTTCTTTCGACAGCTACAACCTGCATAAAATGGCCCGCACCAAAACGGTGGATAACTGGATCGCCACCGGCAGGGATGCGGATGGTAAGCTGATCTTTGAACAAACCCGTATCGGAAGTAATTACCTGTCGTATGCCAGGAGCAACGGTGGTAACCGCCAGTTTTATACGGAAACGGCCCTTAACTACGACAATACCTTTGGCAAACACCGTGTAGGCGGTTTGCTGCTGTATAACCAAAGCGATAAGATCGACGCGTTCAAAGATGATTTCATTGGCTCTATCCCCCGCCGGCAGCGTGGCCTGGCAGGAAGAGGCACTTATTCCTGGAATGATAAATATCTCGCGGAAGTAAACTTCGGTTATAACGGCTCTGAAACATTTTCTCCCAACAGGCGCTATGGATTTTTTCCCTCTGCAGGCTTAGGCTGGGTAGTATCCGGTGAAAACTTTTTCCAGCCCGCCACTAATGTTATACAGTTCCTGAAGTTCCGCTTCTCCTACGGCCTGGTGGGTAATGGTGAAATCCTGGATGGCGACAATATCCGCCGTTTCGCCTACATCCCAATTGTGGCATCTACTACAGGTTATACTTTTGGGAAAGACCGTAATAACAATTTCAATGGATATGATATCGGCGAATACGCCTCTGATGTAACCTGGGAAACCGCGAAGAAAACAAATCTCGGGATGGAGATCACCACCTTTAGAGATAAGCTGAATATCCAGGTAGATGTTTTTAAAGAGAACAGGAAGAACATTTTCCTGCGACGCTCTTCCATACCTGCTATGATAGGACTTCGCAGCAATCCTTACGGTAACCTTGGTAAAACAGAAAATAAAGGCATTGATATCTCGGTAGATTATAATCATAAGATAGGCGCCGTACAACTTAATCTCAAAGGTAACTTCACCTACAACAGGAATAAAGTAATTGATGACGATTTACCGGCATGGGCTTATCCGTATCTGGAAAGAAAAGGACAGAAGATCGGGCAGCGCTTCGGCTACATTGCAGAAGGTTTGTTTGCCGATTCTGCTGAGATATTGAGAAGCCCTGTGCAAAACGGTAACGTACGCCCGGGCGATCTTAAATTCAAAGATATTAATGGCGATGGTATCATTAATGCGTACGACCAGTCGGCCATCGGCTACGGATCTGTTCCCGAAATCGTATACGGTTTTGGTGTAAACGCAGCTTATAAGAATTTCTCCATTGGCCTGTTCTTCCAGGGTATTTCCAATGTGGATATCTATGCCTATGGGGAAGGTTTTGTTCCCTTTCAGCAGGGTGGTACCCGTGGTAACCTGATGGATGTGATCACCGACCGGTGGACGCCGGAGAACCCTAATCCCCATGCGTTTTACCCACGCCTGTCGTTTGGCGATGTGAATGATAATTATAAGCCGAGCACCTGGTGGGTGAAGAACGGTCGTTACCTGCGACTGAAAAACGCTGAAATCAGTTACACTCTTCCCAACTCCTGGCTGAAGCGCGTGGGTGTGCAGCGTTCCCGCATTTACCTGATGGGATACAATATTCTCACCCTCAGCCCTTTCAAACTATGGGATGTGGAGCTGGGAGAAGGTCGCGGTACCAAATACCCGCAGCTCACTACCTATAACGTAGGCGCATCATTTCAGTTTTAAAGCTAAAATCTAAAGGGATGAAAAAAACAACTGTAAAATATACCTTGCTGGCAGTGATCCTGGTAATAGTGGCTGGCTGTAAAAAAGGCTTTCTCGACCAGGTGCCGGATGACCGTATCACCATTGAAGAGATTTTTTCCAGGAAGAGAACAACCGAGGAATACCTCGCCAATGTATATTCCTATGTAAGAGATGAAAGTAACCAGTGGCAAAGTAATCCATGGACGGGCGCTTCCGACGAGGCGGACATGACCTGGGCCAGGAGTGGCTACAATTCTTACTTTATGAACATCGGCAGCTGGGACCCTACTTCCGGTTTCTTTGACTTCTGGATGGATTATTACAAAGGCATCCGCTCTGCTACTTACTTTATGGAGAATGCCGATAAATGTAAGGAAATACTCGATCAGCCTGGTGGTGCAGATATCATTAAGCGATATAAAGCGGAGGCACGCTTTCTCCGTGCTTATTTTTATTTTGGATTGCTGCGGCAGTATGGTCCCGTGCCATTACTGGGTGAAAGTATACTGGCGCCGGATGTGCCGTTTGATGAAACACAGATTCCACGCAGCAGTTATGATGAATGCGTGAATTTTATTGCTTCGGAACTGGACCGCGCAGGGCAGGATCTGCCCCTGCAACAATCCGATGAACTGGAATACGGCCGTATCACCAAACCCGTGGCAATGGCCGTAAAGGCAAGGATGCTGCTATATGCAGCCAGCCCGCAGTTCAATGGCAATGCTGATTACGCCAGTTTCAACAACCAGGACGGCAAAGCATTGGTGAGCACTACCTATGATGTGAATAAATGGCAAAAAGCCGCAGACGCCGCCAAGGCAGTTATTGACCTCAACCTGTTCCAGCTTTACAAGGTAAATGACGCCAGCGGGGCTTATGATCCGTTCACTTCCTGCCGCGATGCGATTATGTCGCCCTGGAATAAGGAGGTGATCTTTGCACGGGCTGGTAATGGTGTGGATCAATGGGAGGTACACTGTTCCCCGCGCTTTGCCGGCGGCTGGAGCGGCGTTGCCGCTACGCAGCAAATGGTGGATGCGTTTTTTATGGAGAATGGGAAAGCGATTGATGAAACGGGATCAGGATATGTGTCTTCCGGATTTTCCACCGCCGATACCCGCTATACTACTGCCGGTACTTATAACATGTATGTGGGAAGGGAGCCACGGTTTTATGTATGTATTACCTATAACGGTATGACCTGGTTTAACAAAAGTGAAGGAGAGAAGAAAGTAGAGTTGTTCAATACCGGCAATACGGGCAAGAGGGGTACCTACGATTATTCCCGCACCGGTTACCTGGTACGCAAAAACTATCATCCCGACACATATCCCCGCCTGAGCCGTTATGTATACCGCCCGTTTGTATTGTTCCGGTTGGCTGAAATGTATCTCAATTATGCGGAAGCTTTAAATGAGTCACAGCCCGGAAATGCAGACATCCTGAAATATGTGAATGCCATCCGTGAGCGTGCAGGCATTCCCGCCTTACCGGGGGGCTTACCGCAGGCGGAAATGAGAGCGCGCATCCGTCGTGAGCGCCAGGTAGAGCTGGCGTTTGAGTGTCACCGTTACTTTGATACCCGTCGCTGGAAAATTGCGGAACAAACGGATGGAGGGCCCTTCTACGGAATGGATGTAGATGCCGGCACCAGCTTAACCGATCTTTCTTTTTATAAGAAAACTGTATTTGAAACAAGGGTGTTTCAGAAGAAGCATTACCTGTTCCCGATCCCGCAGTCTGAAATAGACAGGAATAAAAGGCTGGTGCAAAACCCGGGTTGGTAACGCGGATTTTGTCTGAGTCAGACAAAATCCGCATCGCCGAAGGCGATCTAGGAAAACGCCGCTGCATGTTCCGCTGCAAAGGAAGCGAAGTTCCGCGCCGGTTTCCCGGTGATATCCTGCACCGTGGAGGAAATGGCCGCCGCTTCCCCACGGGCGTAGTGGGCATAGTCTTCAATCAGTCCTTCGGCCTGCCAGGCGGGAAAGCCGGCGTGTAAGAGGGCGGGCAGCAGTTCATTTTCAGTGACGTTAATGTACCGGATAGTGCGACCCACCGCCTCAGACAGGATGTTGGCCAGCGCGGTGTGAGTAAGCGCTTCCGGTCCGGTGATATCGTATGTTTTGCCTGAATGCCCGTTGCCGGTGAGTGTGGCGGCTGCAACAGCGGCAATATCGCGGGTGTCTACCAGGCTTACCGGAGCGTTGCCGGCGGTAGCAAAGAATTGATGCTGCGTGTTAATGATCTCCCGGAAGCCCAGTAATCCCTGCATAAATAAATTGGGCCGCAGAAAAGTATATGCCATACCGGAACGGCGGATCTTTTCCTCCACAACGGCATGATACCGCAGGAAACGCACCGGCGAATGCACGCTGGCATGCAGCTGGGAAAGTTTCACGATATGCGGCAATCCGCTTTTAACGGCGGCGGCTACAAAATTGCTTTGCAGTGTTTCCGCTTCTTCAGAAGAGTTAGTGAGCAGAAAGGCTTTTCCCATACCCTGCAGGGCATGAGCCAAACTGCCTGCATCGTTAAAATCGCCGGTCACTATTTCTGCACCGGGCAATGCGGCAATGATGCCTGTGTTATTGTCTGCCTTCCGTACCATGGCGCGGAAAGGAATGCCCTGTGAAGATAAATGTTTGGCCAATGTAGTACCAATATGCCCGGTAGCACCGGTGATCAGGATGTTTGCCTGTTTCATAGCTGTATGTTTTTTTTCTGATGTAAAATTCCGTTTTCCGGCAGGCAGGAAATTGTAAGAAAACGAAGCAGGTGCTTGATACCTCTCTTATGGTAGGCGCCATACCAGCTCGTTATGCGCCATTGCAGGAAAAAAACATCCATGAAACGGACCTGCTGTTCGCCATGGCGCGCGGTTACCAGCGCGATGGGGATGATATCACCGCTATGGAAATGACAAAATGGTTTGATACCAACTATCATTATATCGTTCCGGAATTTACGGCCAACCAGTCATTTCACTTCTTTTCCCGTAAAGTAGTTGATCAGTTCCTCGAAGCAAAAAGGGACAACTATGCAGTGAAACCAGTGATCCTGGGCCCTGTATCATTCCTGTTGCTGGGTAAAGAGAAATCAGCCGGCTTCCATCGTTTATCGCTGATCGGTAAATTGCTGCCGGTATACATGGATGTGCTGGCGCAGCTTACCAAAGCCGGTGCTGATATGGTACAGATAGATGAGCCCTGCCTCTCGCTGGACCTCGACGAAACAGCGCTGCAGATATTTTCAGATACCTACGCTCAGCTTCATGCGGCATTTCCCCGGTTGCATATTTTCCTGGCCTCATATTTTGAGTGCTACGGGAAGAACCTGCCGGTAGTTTTGTCGCTGCCTGTGCAAACACTGCACCTCGACCTGGTTCGCTGTCCTTCCCAGCTGGATGATATCCTGGCAACACCCGTTGCGGATACTTCTTTACAGCTCTCACCGGGGATAGTGGATGGCAGGAATATCTGGAAGAATAAGGCTCTTTCCCTCAAACAGATGATATCAGGCAGCTGAGGGCGCGCCTGAAAAAGGGAGAGCTTACCACTGAACAATATGAAGCAGCCATTGAAAAGGCTACTATTGAAGTGATCCGCTGGCAGGAGGAAATAGGCCTGGATGTATTGGTGTACCGGAAAGCTCATGAAAGGAATGCTCACCGGTCCCGTTACTATTTTACAATGGTCGTTTGTGCGCGATGATCAGCCCCGTTCTGTTACGGCCAACCAGATCGCATGGGCGATCCGTGATGAGGTAGTGGCACTGGAACGGGCAGGCATTAAAGTGATACAGATCGATGAACCGGCTATCCGCGAAGGATTACCTCTGCGTAAGGAAAATCACGCCGCTTACCTGGAGTGGGCAGTACAGTCGTTCCGTATTTCTGCCAGCGGCGTGAAAGACGAAACGCAGATCCATACGCATATGTGCTACAGCGAATTCAATGATATCATTGAGCATATTGCAGCAATGGATGCAGATGTAATTACCATTGAAACTTCCCGCTCACAAATGGAATTACTGGATGCCTTTGCTGATTTTAAATATCCTAACGAGATAGGACCCGGCGTATACGATATCCATTCTCCCCGGCAGCCATCTGCGGAAGAAATGATTACATTGCTGGAAAAAGCAGCTGTTACGCTGCCGGCAAGGAACCTGTGGGTAAACCCTGATTGCGGGCTGAAAACCCGCAAGTGGCCGGAAACAAAAGCCGCTTTGGCTAATATGGTACGTGCAGCGGAAGTAATGAGAACAAGAGCCGCTTCGGCAAAATAGATTTTAACAGGCCTATTCCAGCTGGTACTATTGTGGAATTGATCGGTAAAATAACAGAAGTGGGGAATACCAGCGTGAAGGTGCTGGTAGAAATTTGTATTGAGGACATGTATTCCGATTCCCGGGAAAAGGCTATCACAGGAACTTTCAGCCTGGTGGCCATTGGTGATGATAAATTGCCGGTAAGCGTGAAATAGTTAAAAGGTAAAGGGTGATCCAGGTTAACGGATCACCCTTTTTATATTCATCGGATATTATTCCAGGTTAAGGTCTTTTACTCCAAGTACTTCCGTAGAGATCTCTCCCAGCCACCCGGCTTCTGCGCGGATTGCCGTTTGTACCTTGATAAAGTTGATCCCTTTGAGCTTTACGGGGCTACCGTTTTTATCTACAGCCCAATCCAGTTTTATTTTTGCGTCGGTATCTTCATTCGCGTGGTTATCGGCATAACCCCAGGAGAAAGCAGGTGAAACGTAATATGGCGAGAACGGATCGCTGGAGGTATTTTTGATATTGCTATCCGTAAGCTTGGTGCCGGTGAAAGTGATGCTGTCGCCCTTCCACTGCGGGTAATAAGATTGATCGTGGAATACATTCCTGGCCAGGTAACCGCTGTTACCCTTGTTGTCTTTCCAGCGGATATACTCCGTATCGCTGGTATACGGATCATCGGGGTTGGTTACCCTGTCTTTTGCTTCGTTGGGTTTATAATAAGTGACCTGGTAGTTCCTGATAGTTTTGGAACTATTGTATTCAGAACCGGCAATTTCATACCATTCATCATCGGGTAAGCCATTCTTATTGGCATCAACTGATACGGAGATAATGCCCGGTTCTGCGAACTGGTTAAAGGCATTGCCTAATACAACAAAGGAATATTCACCGGGCACATTTTTGATGGTGTGGTCAAATCCCATCACTACATAACCACCAAATCCTCCCAGTGAGATCATTTGTTCTTTTCCTAAAGCAGCCAGGGCATAATCGGCCATCTCCTTATCGGAGTCGCCTGTTTTCCAGGCAGGCAATTCGTTGGTGAACTGACCCGGTGCAGGGAAATATTCAAAAACTTTGGTCACTTTGTTCAGGAAAGGACCGGTAGGCTCGGGGTCTTCGATGATCTCTTTTTTGTCTTTGGAGCAACTGCCCAGTATCACTGCGAGAAGCAGTACGGCGGGTAAAAATTTACGTTTCATTGTATAGTTTTAGTTGGTTATAATTATTTGGTACCGGAAACAAAGGCAATATGCGCAGGTATTTCACCGGTGGTAACTGACCATTTCTTTTTTCCCGCAGGAGAAAAGCAGCAAAGAACGCCGGAAGACACATAGTCTTTCGCATCTGTCAGGAAAATTTCCCTGGTAGCCGGGTTTACCGCGATGCCGTAAGGCATGCGGATAGTTTTATCTGTGCCATCTGTAATGAAATTGGTGCTCAGTACGGTTTCTGTTTTTACATTCACCATATTATAGGTGATGGTCCATTTGCCGGTATTATAGCTGAAAACGGAGCCATATACATAAGCTGTATCGCCGGAAATCCACAGGTTACTCACCGGGATATCAAACTGTTTTTTTACCACATCTGTTTTGGTATCTATTAAAAAAAGACGGGAGGGTATATTGTAGTAGTCACCTCTTGAAGTAACATAGATATCCCCATCTGTGTCTGCCTTGAGACGGTCGAGGTTAATAGCAACATCAATCTTTTTTATCTCCTTAAAAGTATTTAGATCTATAACCGATACCGTATGGTCGTAGTTTGGTACACGGTACCCGCCGGAATTGGCCACATACAGCTTATTGCCTACTACTGCCATTTCTTCCGGCTGATAGCCAACAATTACCTTGCGTGTGATTTCCAGGGTAGCGGTATCTATTTCTGCTACAAAGCCGATAGGCGCGTTGGGCTCTATCAGCACAGGGCCTGCATAAGAGCTCACATATACTTTACC
The DNA here is from genome assembly GCF_902150045.1 of Chitinophaga polysaccharea. Lineage (GTDB taxonomy): Bacteria > Bacteroidota > Bacteroidia > Chitinophagales > Chitinophagaceae > Chitinophaga > Chitinophaga polysaccharea_A. The sequence goes on along the minus strand of NZ_CABFVU010000001.1, from coordinate 501,985 downwards.
GTTAGCAAAGGTGATATAACGGCAGTTGAGGATATTGATCTGTTTGATCCGTTTGGTGCTTGCTGCATCCATCACTTCTACCTTATTGGAAATATTGATCACCGCATAGAGTTTTGAGCCGTATATGGCCAGGTCATTGCCCACATCACCCAGTTCTTTCACTGCTGCAGGATTGGCGGTAGCATAGATATTGCTTTTGTAGATGCCGGCGGTATAATCATAATAATCCAGGGTGGATTTGTTACTTCCCATATTGCCTTCATTCAGGAGATAAAAGCCATTGTAAGCGGATCCTGGCTTCGCGGTGTCCACCGGTGTTACTTCCGGCGGAACAATTCTGTCGCCTTTCCGGCAGCCGGTGAGGGCCAGTCCTGCAAGGATGATCACTGATATTATATTCCTTAACTGTTTCATCATGGTAGATGCATTAAATGTTTACGGTTAAAATGAAACGGTAATTTCTTCCCGGCATGGGGTAGCTGATCACCACTTCATAAAACTGGTTGGCGAGGTTATTCACCTGCGCGGTTACATGAAAGCGTGTGTGTTTAGAGGTGAATTGCCTGCCCAGTGAAATATCGCTGGTATACCAGGGCTCCACATAATTCTTTGCTTTATTTTCTTTACTGTTATATCTTTCACCGGTATAGATGAAGCTGTAATTGGCTTCCCATTGTTTGTAATCGGCGCCCAGTATGAGGGAGCCGCTGTGACGGGGAATATAAACGATCTGATCGCCATAGAAACTATCCGATGGATCCGTGAAGTCCTGCGCACGTTGATAGGTATAAGTAAGCTTTGTGCTGAATTGAATTTGTTTTTTTATCAGCCAGATGGCTTTGGCTTTTACATCCAGGCCTTTTATTTTTACAAATCCCAGGTTCTCCATCTGCCAGCTTAGCATGCTGGCGCCGGGAACGGCTACTATCTTATCTTTCACCTCATTATAGTAAGCATCCGTTTCTATACCTGCCTGTGTGATCCAGCTGTTAGTAAAGGTTTTGTTCCAGGTAAAGCCTGCATCGTATTGTGTGGCAAATTCCGGTTCCAGGAAGCGGTTGCCTATTTCTGTATAATACAGGTCGTTGAACGTAGGCATGCGGAAGATGCGCTTATAAAATCCACGAAGCCTGAAATCCGCTGAGCGCGTGGGTTGCCAGGAAACAAATACAGCGGGTGTGAATTGCTGCTGGTAAGGAGCTGCTGCATTCTTCTTTACGGTTTCATTTACAAAGGTGCCAAGTATGCTGGCCTGTGCGCTGAACCGGTTGAAGCTGATATTGGTAGCAGCAGCAGCGAGGGTGGTGTACCGGGTAGGATAGCTGAAATTTGTAAGATCGGCATCCAGCCGGTTCCACTGGAAATCGCCGGAAGCGGCGATGGTCCACCAGTTGGTGAGGGCATACTGGTGCGCCATGGAGCAATACATTTCATACTGCCGGTAATGATTGTCGATATAGAGACGGGCGGTATCCGGGGCCAGGAACCGCGTATAGTCGTACGCGTATTTCCCGTTCAGCAGGATGCTGTAACGTTTGGTAATATCTTTCCGGAAGCTGGATTGTATAAAGATATCCTGATCCCATTGCCGGTCTACATGCCCGAATACGCCGTTTACAATAAAGCCTGGCAGGCCGCGTTCCGATTGGTAATAGTATACTTTTGTGTTCCATTCCCCTCCATTCAGCAGGCCGTTAAAACCGCCTTCCACCCGAACGGCATTCACATCGCCGTTTGTACGGTAAGCGCTGGTATCATATACAAGGTGCCCGTTATCGTCGCGTTTCTGGTAGGAGAATTTATACCTGCCGGTAGCATTGATCCATTCGGTGCTGAAAGAGGCAGACACTTTGCTGCTGATCTTTTGCTGCCATAAGAGGGAGGGATTAAACAGGCCGAAAGAACCGGTTTTTATAGTGCCCCTGAGATGTGTTTTTTCGTTTGCTGTGAATTTAGGTTTGAGAGAAGTGAGATAGATGGCGCCGGCTGATCCAAAGTCTTTTGCCGGCTGGAAGATATTGCTCTTTTGCCCGTTGTACAGGGCGATTTCTTCCATGTTATCCAGCGAAAACTTTCCAAGATCAACCTGCCCGTTCTGCGCATTGCCCAGTTGTATGCCATCATAGAATACGCCTACCTGGTTGGTGCCCATGCTGCGGATATCAACGGTTTTAAGCCCGCCTATACCGCCATAGTCCTTCACCTGCAGACCGGCAAAAAAACGGATAGCATCCGCTACGGAGTGGCTGCCCAGCCGCTCCAGTTCCTTTGCCTGCATTTTCTGCCCGGGGCTTACTTCCCTGGCGGTCCGTGCTGCGGTTACGGATACCTCCCGGAGCTCTTTGGCAGCTACAGTGTCGGCCTGCTGCGCGTACGCACTAATTCCTCCGCAGAGCAATACCAACAACATTGCGGCGCCCGCATGTTTTTTGAAACGCATCATTCCCAAGCCTGTTAATATTCCATCAACAGCTTTCGCACTAAGAAAAATAAATCTGGAAAGAGACAAGTACAGGCAATGCCTGCAGATTGAATGTATTCCCAAGCTTCATTCCACGAAAGCTTAAAAAAATAGTGGTATGGCAGGTATTCTGACTTATCTCTGCTTTGGGCGACCTTCCCATTGAATGTTCAACAGTGGTCTGACTGGCGATGCCCTGGCATTGTATGAGACTTACAGCAGCGGGACTGTCCGGGATTTCCACCCGAGTTCCCTTTTAATCAGGCATTATCCGGGATGGACATGCCTGAACCATAGCGGGGCAAAAGTAGGTTATTATTTGGTCGATTCAAAAAACGGGTTTGGGAAGTTATTTCGGGACGGGAAGTAGCCACATTAACAAGTTACTTGGCAGCTGCTTCCTCACAGCTGTCTTTGCGCCGGGTATCTATCAGGTATTGTATTTTCCACCCATCAGGGAACTTCACCATTTGAAAGGAGTCTACCCCGCAATGTGAAAACTGTCCCTTGAAATAGAAGCGGTAAGGTACCCATACAGAGGCCAGGCGCCCGTCGAGCAGGAGGGAGCCAAAAACAATACGCTCGTCGGCGGCATTGGCTGGCAGTTTGGCAATATGCGATGCAAATTCAGTAACAGGCATGGTATGCACTGTTTCGTTGCCGGCTTTATCTTCCGTCACCGACTGCAATTGCGCGCCCGGCGCGAAACAGCCGGCAATCCCGGCGCTGTCTGCATGAAGCATAGCAGTGAATAGCCGTTGAATTGTAGCTTTTATAGCATCTTCCTGTGTTTGGGCATGCAGGGAAGTGCCTATGCTTAGCAGTATAAGGCTGAATAGAACAGGTCGCATTTTTTCTTTGTAATATACTGATTTTACAGGCGATAACCGGTGCTCCTCCTTTCCCCGGGGGAAAGCCGCGGCGGGAAATATAGTCAACATACCGGGAAATGCAGATACCTCCACCCATTACTGCCGGCCTACCTTTACCAATATTAGTTCAAATAGTTAAAACATTGCTTATGAACCGCAACAAATCGGCCTGGTTATCTATAGCGGCATTGCCTCTTTTTATTGCAGCCTGCAGTAAGGATAATGATAATGCGCCGCAAACAGGCACACCTGCAACTATCACTGTAGAGAATGTATTGGATGCAAAACCGCTGGTGGAGTCCGGGACCTTTAAAAATGAGGGCGCCTCGCCTGTGATCATGCCCGGTGAATCCATCTCTTTCCGGTTTTCAGCAGCAAAAGGGCAAGCCCTCTCTTTTGCTACCATGTACGGTTGGTCAAATGACCTGTTCTTTGCACCGGCTAACCCGGGGATAAAATTATATGAAGACAATGGCACGCCGATAGAAGGGGATGTTTCCGCCCAGGTAAAACTGTGGGATAATGGCACACGTATTAACCAGGTGCCCGGCGCCGCTGTTACACACCCTGGTACCGGCGAAACGGCTCCGAAGAATATTACAGAAGTGGCCGGAATGGATGCCCAGGGAAACAGCTATGCCGCGGCATCTGCCCTGATGAAAACAACGCTTCACTATGAGGGTAATTCCACCTTTACGATAACGATAAAGAATACTTCCGGGGGCACTTCCAATCCAACGCCATTCAGCCCGGGCGTATGGGCCATTTCATACATCGCCGGGGGAAACCTGCTAAATCCCAATCCATTATTTGAAGCAGGTAAACCCACTGCAAACGGGTTGACAAACATTGCCGAAATGGGTGATAACAGTATTCTTGGCGAATATATTAAAGGGCAAACAGGCATTTTTACGCCCCTTTCACCGGTATTGGTAGTGGTGTATAACGGTATCGATAATCCCATTTATAAAACAGGGGAGAATGACCGTGGCAAAGGATTAAAGGAACTGGCGCAGAAAGGAGATGCCAGCGGGCTCGCGGCATATCTTAAAACGGTAAGTGGTGTAAAGGAGGTCTATATATTACCGGCAGCTAATTCTACCGTATTGTTGCCAAAAGCAGGCGGTCAGGCCGGCAGCAGTGTTTCGCAGCAACTGAAAGTAGCTAAAGGCGACAGGATAGCCATTGCTACTATGTATGGGTTCTCTAACGACTGGTTCTTCGCTTCAAAAGATAACGGCGTTGATGCAACTCAGAAAGGCGATATATCTTCTTCTGTTGCGCTTTACGATGATGGTACTGCCGTGAATCAATTCCCCGGAGCAGGCATCACGCAATTTAACCTGGCAGGCACCCCGCTGGAAGAAAGCAAAGTAATTGAAGAAGTGCCCAATCCCAATGCTTTCACCACATTGCCTGCTATCACCGGTATCATAAAAGTAACGCTTCAATAATCCCTTAAATATTTCCGCCGGCAAAGGAATTGGCGTAGTAAGTTTTATTAACAGTAAAGAAAAGAAATAATGAAAGCAGGTAAAATGATTGGCCGCAATGGAATGTTGATCTCTGTTTCTATGGGTATGTTGTTGTCACTATCGGCAGCAACAGCATGGGGGCAGCAAATGGAGCGTAAAACAGCATTAATACCAGTTGAAAATACCAGTTATGCTATACCGCAGCAACCGGAAGATATCAGTCCTTTGCTGAATGGGGAATCTATTCCCATGGTAATGCTTAAAGATGCGTCAGGGAAAGAATTTGACCTGAACAAAGCAGTGGCAAATAAGCCTACTATCCTTATTTTTTACAGGGGAGGCTGGTGCCCTTTCTGTTCCAGGCAACTGTCGGGCTTGCAGGAGATAGTGCCCGTACTTGAGAAAAGCGGGTATCAGCTGATTGCAGTAAGCACAGACAAACCGGAAGGATTAAAGCAGGCGGCAATGAAACAACAATTGAGTTATACATTGCTGTCGGATGCAGATATGAAGGCATCCAAACTGTTTGGTCTTGCCTATAAAGCTCCTAAGGCCTATTGGGAAATGCTGCCTAAAACTACAGGAGGAATGGATACAGATCTTCTTCTCCCGGTGCCTTCTGTATTTATCCTGGATAGAAAGGGAGTAATACATTTTGAGTATATCAACCCGGATTTTAAGCAACGTCTTAACCCGGAACTGCTGAAAGTAGTGGCTGAGCAAATTTATAAGGAATTGTAACATAGTATCGCTTGCGGCCGGGAAAATAATGGAGCTTTATTTTTTTTGATACATTTGAAACCGGGAGGGGTGTTTTTATAACAGATTAGCAATGATCAGGGAATATAACGAGAAAACAACCACAGCACGTTTTATTATGCATGCCAATAGCAAATTGCTGGCAGGCAAGGGACTGTGCAACCCGGCGCCATACCCTATCAATACGTTCGTGTACAATGGCGGGGTGGCCCAAAAGGTGGTTATCGACGAAATTACCTACACTATGCCAGGGGCTTGTATATTGCCCCTGGTTTCTAATCAGCATTTCACTTTTGAGCGCCCGGAAGAACTGGTAGCATGGCAGTTTAACCGTGAGTTTTACTGTATCGTTGATCATGATGCGGAAGTAGGATGTGTGGGGTTCCTCTTCTATGGTATCCAGCACCCGATGTTTATCAGGCTGGATGAAGAAGAGATCGCGGAAATGATGCACCTGGAAAAAGTTTTCTCCCGGGAGCTACAGGTAAGGGATAATTTTCAGGGAGAAATGTTACGTACACTGTTAAAAAGGGTCATCATTAAAATAACCCGGATAGCAAAGCAGCAGAACGAGAGCTACGGTTTATTCCCCGATGAGAAAATGGACATTGTAAGAAAGTTCTCTCTTTTGCTGGAAGCCAATTTCAAACAGGAACACGAAGTTAAGTTCTATGCCTCCGCATTGAACAAGTCACCTAAAACACTGAGCAATGTGTTTGCCTTGCTGAAACAACCTGCACCTTCGGTATTGATACGGAACCGGATCATCCTGGAAGTAAAACGTTATCTCCATTATACAGACAGGTCTTCCAAGGAAATTGCCTACGAGTTGGGATTTGAGAGCCCAGCGCATTTCAGCCGTTTTTTCAAGCAACATACAGGGAGCAATATCACTGAGTTCCGGAGCACGGAAAATATGAAGTAATGGTGGGGTATAGCAATTTTTGAGATGAAGATATATTGCTCATGTCGCAAATTTTGTTCCTCGCCCCTGGGAACTTGCCCTGGTCAGATTTTTGCATAACATTTCCGCAAACGTTAACTATGACAAACAGGGATAAAGGCCTTTACAGATCAGGTACAAGCGGGCTCGTGCTGCCCGTGCCCAACAAGCAGTCATACCCCCCGGCTTTCCGGGATAAAAGCCGGCTTACCTATTATGCCTCCCTGTTTAACAGTATTGAGATCAACAGCTCCTTCTATAAGGTACCACAAGCGGCAACAGTGAAGAAGTGGTCGGAATCAGTACCGGCCGGTTTTACATTCACTTTTAAGTTATGGCGTGAAATTACCCATGTAAAAAAGCTGGCTTTCCGGGAAGCCGATGTGCTGCATTTTATGGAAGTGATCAGCCAGGCAGGCGCTAAAAAGGGCAGCCTGCTGATACAGTTTCCTCCAGGTATCACCGTGGAGCAATATGGCCAGGTGGAGCAGCTGTTGAATATCGTACAGGGAGCCAATCCTGGCAACGACTGGAAGGTGGCATTGGAATTCAGGCATAGCTCCTGGTATATAGGGGAGGTGTTTGAACTGGCAGATGAATATGCGTGCAGTATCGTATTGCATGATATTCCAAAATCGCGGAACGAACGGCTGAACCGGCAGGCAGGTTTTGTATACCTGCGTTTTCATGGTCCCGCTGGGGACTATAAGGGAGGATATACTGATGAACAACTGGTACATCACGCAAAGCAGATACGCGCCTGGTTAAAGGAAGGAAAGGAGGTGTATGTGTATTTCAACAACACTATTGGCGATGCGCTGAAAAACCTGGCAACACTGAATGAAATGCTCGGAAATATAAAAGCCGCATAAGTCCGGGAACTTATGCGGCTCCTTCGTTATTTTATAACAATTTCCGCCACTACCGGCAAATGATCCGATGGATACGGCTCATTTATCACTTCACTGCGCTGCACTTTAAATCCTGTGGCATTTGTCCACATAATGTGGTCAATTACCCTGTTGGGATTGTTTACCGGGATGGTGAATCCACAATCAGTACAGGAAGGCGTAAATTTTTTCATCAGGATCTGGTAAGAATCGCTTTCCGGTTTGCAGTTAAGGTCACCGGCAAGAATGAAGGGAATACGGCTGGTTGCTGCGATTTTATTGATTTCGCTGGCCTGTTCATCTCTCACGGCTGCATTGCTTACGTCCATATGCGTACAGGCAAAAATGAATTTTTTACCGTTGCGGAAGTCGATGCGCGCCATTGCCACCACACGGTCTTCACTGCCGGGATTCGCCGTTTCCGGCAGGTGTATGGTTTGTGTATCCGTTAATGGGAACTTCGACAAAATAGCCACGCCATATCCGCCGCCATCATGATCAATGGCTTTCCCGAAATAAGCGTGCATGCCTGTTTTTGCAGCCAGTTGTGCTGCCTGGTCAATACCGCCGGAGCGTTTGGTGTTTACATCCACTTCCTGTAATGCTACCAGGTCGGGTTGGCGGCTGTTGATCACGCGGGCAATGGCATCTACATCAATCTCGCCTGTTTTGCTCTTTGTAGGAGGATTACAGTGATGAATATTGTAGGTCATGATACGCAGTGTATCGCTGGCTGCTGCTTTGTAAGAACAGGTGCAGAGCAGGAGCGCAGATAATATTTTAAGAGATGATTTCATGTATTTGTCTTTTGTAAGATTTATTCCCAACCGGGATTCTGTGGCCCTAATGCGGGATTGCGTTGTATCTGCGTGAGTGGAACCGGGAACAGGTAATGCTTGGGATCTACGAACTGCCTGCCGGTCATTACAATAATGTAGCCGTTGGCATCGGCCGCCATGTTGCTCACCTGAGAGGGCACTGCTGCCAGCGATTTCTTCATTCCTTTCACATCAGCGGCCAGCAGGCTGCCTTGTTTCCAGCGGATAATGTCGTACCAGCGTTGTCCTTCGCGGGCCAGCTCAATCCTGCGTTCCCTGCGTATCTCTGTGCGCAGGTCCTGGCCATTGGCAGCCAGCTCAGTGAGAAGCATCCTTCTCATGCCCACCCTGTCGCGGAGCTTATTGATAGTGATGTCTATATCTGCCTGTGTAAGTGTTCCCTGTTCCATCTTTGCTTCTGCATAGGTTAACAGCACTTCGGCCAGGCGCATTACGTGAATATCGTTCTGATCTTTGCTTACCTGCGATACAGTGCTTACTTCCACGTATTTGGTATAATAGTAACCGGTAATGGTAACACATCCAAGCTTATCAGATACAAATTTTGGCGCCGTAAAAATAGCCGGGTTGGTATTAGCAGGGTTGCCATCTTTTTTACCACCCCAGGCAGCGCCAGGCGCCAGGATGGTTTGCTTCATACGCGGATCGCGGTTTTCAAAAATATCAGCATAAGTGTCTTCCTTATACAACGGTGATTTGTCGATGGTAAGACCATCAGTGCAGAGATACGCATCTACCAGTGCTTTGGTAGGGTTGTAACGGGAGGCCTGGTCGGGCACCTGCGATTCACGGCTGATATTATGCATGCTCACATCAGTAAGGTTGATACGGGCGGCAATGGTTTCCTTATTTACGCCTGCACTGAGCTTGCCTTTGTAGGTGAACAGGTCGTAATAATCCTGCGCGGGTTTACCGGTGCTGTACAGGGAATATACGTTCAGGTCCATCACATCTTTGGCTGCTTTTTCTGCTACGTCCCAGCGACTATCGTACAGCGCCATACGGGCTTTGAAGGCCAGCGCAGTGCCTTTGCTGAAGCGGCCCAGGGTAGGGCCGGTTTGGCGTTCTTTTTTCATCATGCCGGCCGCTTCTTCCAGTTCAGATAAAATAAAGTCGATGATCTCTTTGCGTTTATTACGCGGGCCATACAGCTCGTCGATGTTCAATGGTTTGGTAACCAGCGGCAGATCGCCGAAGTAGGACACCAGGTTCATGTACATATATGCCCGGATGGTTTTGGCTTCACCGGCCATTTGGTTTTTTATTTCCTGTGATACACTGGTAGCGCGCTGGTAATTGGCAAGAAATACATTGCACTGGCGGATACCACTGTACTGACTTACCCATTCAGCATTTACTGCCGACAGATCAGGACCGAAGTTGCCGCTGCCGAAAATACGATAGGTATCTGTAGTGGAAGAGTTAATGCTGTTGTCGCCCATCTGGTCCATGGCGATGGTATTGTTATTTTTTACGTTGGCATAAAGGCCGTTCAGCGCCAGTGTGAGCTGTTCTTCAGTTGTCCAGTAAGTTTCATCAGAGATGGCATCCTGCGGGCTACGGTCAAGAAATCCTTTCCGGCAGCCGGTAGATGTTACTAATAACACGCAGGTATATAGCAATATCTTTTTCATAATTATTTAAAATTGATGTTTAAACCAAATACAAATGTTTTCACCTGTGGATAAAAACCTCCGCTGCTCACCGGTGTTTCGGGGTCGTATCCGTAAAAGAAGTTGGTAGAGGTGAACAGGTTGTCGGCAGAGAAATAAAGACGCAGGCGTTCTATTCTCAGCCTCTCAGTAAGACTTGCAGGAAGGGTATATCCCACCTGGATATTTTTTAACCGGAGATAAGAAGCATCTTCAAGCCAGAAGGTAGACAGGCGCTGGTTATACGAGTACCCATAGGCAAGCCGCGGATAGCTGGCATTGGGATTATCCGGTGTCCAGCGGTCCAGGTGTATGGGCTGGGGATTGGAGCCATCGTTAATAAAAGCATGGCGGGCGGCGCTGGTGATCCAGCCATCGGCTTTGCCTACTCCCTGCAGGAAGAAGCTGAAGTCAACACCTTTCCAGGCAATGTTTCCCTTTAAGCCGTAAGTATAGCGTGGAATGGCGCTGCCTATCACCTGGCGGTCGTCTGCAGCGGTGATCTTTTTATCACCATTCAGATCTTTGTAGATAATATCACCAGGCATCATCGGGTAGCTGGCGTCGTAAGGGAACAGTGGGGTGTATTTGTTGGTAGCTGCGTCGTAGGAGTAATCAGAGATCTGTGAGATGCGCTCTGCCACAAAACCATAGAATGCATCAATGGGCTGGCCTACGGTCCTGATCTGATCGGCAATGGTAGCCGGTGCATTGCCCAGGCTCATCACTTCATTCTTTACATCTGAGAGGTTGGCGTTTACACCATAGCTGATATCACCGATCTTGTCCTGCCAGCCTATCATCAGCTCCCATCCTTTGTTACGCACTTTCCCCGCGTTCTGATAAGGATAGTTACCGCTCATACCAAGTACGTCCGGCAACGGTACCCGCAGCAAAATATCATTGGTGTTGTTGATGTAATAATCTGCTGTTACATTTAAACGGTTGTTAAGAAAAGTAAGATCTAACCCGATATCCTGTTTGATCATAGATTCCCAGGTGAGCAGCGGGTTAGGAATACCGGTCTGGCGGTAACCAACGGTCAGCACATTGCCAATAGGCATAGTGGATACAGAGCTGATGGAGGAAAGGTATCCAAAATCGTCCTGTACTTTATCGTTCCCCTGCGTACCATAAGAGGCCCTGATCTTACCAAAGTTGATGATGTGTTCCAGTGATCTGAAGAAAGGCTCTTTACTGAACACCCATCCTGCTGATCCGGAGAAGAACCAGTTCCAGCGGAGATCTGCGGCAAAGCGTGTGGATCCGTCATAACGGAAATTACCTTCCAGCAGGTACTTATCGCTGTAGCCATAATTTACACGGCCAAATATGGATTGCAGCGCATTCTGCCCCGCATCTGAGCCATTCAGCTGGTTCAGCGTTCCGAGGTTGATGCTGCCGATATCCTGTGTGGGCAAATTGGTTCTGCTGGCAGTGAAATTGCGGCTCACTGTTTCTTCTGAAGAAGCTGCGGCCAGCGCTTTCACATAATGTTTCCCGGCAAACGTCTTTTCATATTCCGCCATCCCGATCACCGTCTGGTACAGGGCAGTGTAATCGCGGTTATCGATCTTGTTCGGGTTGTTGGTCTGGTAGATCAGCGAGTTATCATCCGGGCTATAGTAGTTGATGGTTTTGGTGAAGATCTGTCTGAAAGAATTGCTTTTCACCAGGCCATATTGTCCTTTTAAGCGGAAGTCTTTTGTAATATTCAACGTAGCCTGGATATTACCGGTGATCTCCTGTGAAGAGAAATCGTTGGTACCGCCGTCTGTTACAACGGCCACGGGATTCTGCTGGCCGCCAAGATATCCCCAGCCGCCGGTAGTGAATCTTACCGGCACCAGCGGGGAGATCTGGTGGGCCGATTGAATAGGGCCGCCGGAGCCGCTTACATCAAGACTGGACCCGGTCTGGTTCCTGTCTATATATCCCAGGTTGGCATCCAGTTGCAGGATGTCGAACAGCGTAGTGTTCAGGCGTAAACGTACATTATGTCTTTTGGAATTATAGTTATCACCGGTAATAAGCCCGCCTTGTTTCAGGAAGCCGTACGAGAGGTAATAGTTGATATTATTGGCGCCCCCGGAAAGATTCAGCGTATGACTTTGTTGCGGCGCCGATGATTTGTAAATTTCTTTCAACCAGTTGGTATTAGCATAGTAATTCGGGTCGCTGCCGTTTTTTGCAATGTCAATTTGTTCCTGGGTATAAGTAGGGTTGTTACCTGCATTTACCTTTGCTTCGTTCAGCAGCGTCATATAATCCACCGAGCCCAGAAAAGTAGGTAATGCAGTAGGTGTTTGTACACCAAAGTAGTTGGTATAAGTTAAAGAAGGCTTGCCGCTTTTACCTTTTTTGGTCGTAACGAGAATAACACCATTGGCGCCACGTACCCCGTAAATAGAAGAAGAGGCCGCATCTTTAAGTACAGATATGTTTTCGATATCGTCCTGGTTGAGGATATTAAGATTGCCACCGGGAATACCATCTACTACCACCAGCGGACCTGCATCATTAAGCGTACCGATGCCACGGATGCGGATCGTGTTTGCATCCGAGCCTCCGGGGATGGCAGTGGCATTCACAACGGTAACACCGGCCATCTGCCCCTGTAGGGCTGCAACAGCGGAAGTAGCAGGGCGGCCTTTGAAATCTTCACTGCTCACCATGCTTACCGCACCGGTAAGATTGGCTTTTTTCTGGGTGCCATAACCTACCACCACTACTGCGTCCAGGCCTACTGTGGAAGTTTTCAGATGTATGTTGTAATCTTGTTTAGGCCCTGCGGTAATGATGGTTTCTTCATATCCCAGCATTTTTACAGACAGTTTTTCGCCTGTGTTCACGGCAATTTTAAATTCGCCTTTGTCGTTGGTAATAGTGCCTTTGTTGCTGCTGAGATTCAGTATCCTGGCACCGGGCACAGGATTACCTTTTTCATCTGTAACAATACCGGTTATTTCTTCTGCCGGTGTAGTAACTACTGTTTGTCTTTTTACAACAATGGTATTTTTGTTGATGATGTATGTGAAAGGTTGTCCTTCAAAGCACTTGTTCAGCGCTTCTTCCACCGTGGCGTTCACCAGGGTGAAGGTTACCGGGCGGGCCTCCGCCAGCATCTCCGAGTTCAAAAGAAAATTGTAACCGGTTTGCTTTTTTATCTCTTTAAAAACTTCCCTTAACGGTGCTTGTTTTTCAGAAAGAGTAACTCTTTGCGCATAGGTAACTGCGCTTACCTGCAGGGAAAGAAAAATGATCAGGAAGAGGGATAGCTTAATAAGCCTGAGTGCTTCCCATGAAAGTTCACCTGCCTTTTTCAAGGCATGAGCATTACGCTTCATAAATAAAGTTTAGTTTACGAATTATTGACCTGGCCGATATGTTGTGGACGATAGGTTACTGAATGACAGTTATTTTTTCTGCTTCTACTTTAAATTGTACTGTTCCTGTTAGTGCCAGCATATTTAATACCTCTGTAACATTTTTGAAGCGGGAGATACTACCCACAAAAGATAATTTCTTTGTACCACTGCTATATTGTATATCCACGTTATACCAACGGCAAATTTTACGCATGATGGAGGTAAGGTCCTCATCATTAAAAACAAAATAACCATTCTTCCATGACATAGCCTGTTCTATATCTGCCTTGTTCACCTTAAAGCTTTTGTTGCCGGTGAATACGCCTTCCTGGCCGGGTTTTAGTATTACTTCTCCTGCGTGGTCGTTTCGCAGTTTTACTTTTCCTTCCAGCAATGTAGTGTTGATGCTGGCCTCATCTTCATAGGCCATCACGTTAAACTGTGTACCCAGTACTTCTACCTGCATCCCTTTTACCTTCACAATAAAAGGTTGCTGCTGGTTGTGCGCTATTTCGAAATAGGCTTCCCCTTCCAGTTCCACTATTCTTTCGCTGCCCGTGAACTGGGTCGGGAAACGCAACCTGCTTGCGGCATTCAGCCATATCCTGCTGCCATCGGGTAACATGAGATTGTATTGCCCGCCCCGTGGAATAGCCAGGGTATTAAATACTGTTATGGAAGATGCCTGTGTTTGATCTGCCAGCTGGTATACCAGCTGCCCGTTGCCGGATTTGTTCACTGTTGTATTGCCCTGCGCAGCTATCTTTCCTTCCGTGGCCTTGTTGAGGTCCACTTTGGAACCATCGTCAAGTATAAGCACAGCCCTGTTGCCACCGGGGGCAATGTCGTGTTGCAAAGGTTGGGTATCCCTGGAAGCCGCTGCCACGGGGTTATTTCTATGGGATAGCCGGTTATTCAGGTACAGGAGCCCGGATGCCATTATAAGCAGTATTGCTGCCGCTGCCGCTACTGCTTTCCATGGGAACAGCCTTTTCGCTTTTTCTTCCTGTGAAATACTTTCAGAAAGCCGGTTGTATATTTTTTCCTGTATTGCTTCGTCGGTTTCAGCATCGTCGGAAAAACAAAAGTCGTCCTCATACTGCTGCAGCCTGGCCAGTTCATCAGGGCTGCAATCCCCTTTCAGGGACCTTTCGTACAGGGCAAGGTATTCTTCTTTTGTCATCACAGGCGATTCATTTACTCTATAGAGACAAATATTTTTTCCAACACACACACTTTTTAAAAAAAAGAGTATTTTGTCGGAGTAGGAGAGGCCTGATCAGGTGTTATCCTGACAATCAACCAGGATCAATTTCTATATATTTCATGTTAATTTAACACGCAGGTAATTTTATTTTATCAATTTTTGTGGCATGATTAGGTGGGATGCTAATACGGCAGATGCTGATTTATGGCTTGCAGTCAGAGACGGTGAAAAAACAGCCTATAACCTGTTATTTAACCGGTACTGGGGCAGGATGTATCATACCGCCAATAAGATGTTGAATGATGCGGAAGCCAGTGAAACAATTGTGCATGATGTATTCCTTACATTGTGGTTGAAGAGGGAGGAGCTGCAGATTAATCATTTCCGTAACTATATTATTTCTGCTACACGTTACCACGTATACCGCGTATTGAAATCAAAAAAGGCATTCCAGGTAATAGAAGCAGAAGAGCATATGGCAGCCATCAGCAATGTTGCCGAGGAAAGAATAGAGGAACAATCTTTCCGCCGGCAACTGCATGCATCTCTCAGCAACCTGCCCAAACGCAGTAAGGAAATTTTCCTGCTAAGCCGCGAGGAACAACTCAGTAACCAAGAGATCGCGGAACGTTTGAATATTTCCAAAAGAAGCGTGGAAAACCAGATCACCCACGCATTGCAACACCTCCGGCTTTATCTGAAGCATTTACTGATGGCCGGGGTTATGCTGATCAGCCTGACATTGCCCAAAGAAGGGCACCGGGCCGCTACCGCCCGCCATATAACTGTATCTCTTTCACTGCTGCCTTACTGGTTTCCGGCTGAATATCGCTGATAAGATAACGGACATATCTTACTTCATTACTTTGAAAAAACACCGGCTGGTAATTCTGCCCGGAAACCCGCTCAGGGCTTTTTACACTTATCCAGTCGCTACCATTAGCGGATACAGCGATGCTGTAAGTATACCAGTCACTGTCTTTTCCCCATACAACGCGGCTACCGCTTAACCGGTATTTATTTTTCAGATCAAGGGTGATGCTTACCGGGAGTTTGCTCCGGCCGTATACCCATCCTGTAGCGGTATTGCCGTCAATAACCGCTGTAAGGTTTTCGCCGTCGGGTGTTATAATCACTGCTTTGCCGCTGAGTTTAATTTCCTGTAATTGCCTGGGGGCAGTGCTATCGGAATAATAAGCAGTAACTTTTTTTTCATCTTCGTTTATCCATTCCCGGTGTATGCCATCGCTAACGTATTGCCCCGATGCTGTAGTTGTTGTGATTACTTTTTGGGCAGGCTCCATACCGGTACTGTTTGCATAGATCCGGATATTCCCCGGGGTGGTGGTATGACGGATCACACCATAGGCAATGCCTCCTTCCGTTTGCTGCAGTGCAATACCTGCCCCTGGTATGTTTCCTCCTATCAGGGCGCCCTGGCCAGATACGCTGAGTTGAACCGCATACGACTGCCCGGCTTCCCGGTTGGAAACAAGTGTGCCGTCCTGATCGCACACTTTCACATAAAAAGGCGTCATAGAGGAGCCGTCTGCCAGGAAAGCAGTATGGCCTTCGGGGATTTCAATTTCCAGGTGATGCGGTTTGCCGGGCGTTTTCACAATATGCGTGCAGGTCGCTTTCCCGTTCATAATACCTATGGCTTTCAACTCTCCCGGCTCATATTTCCCCGTATAGAATAAAAAGTAGGGGCTGCCGCCTTTAGCGACTATAAACGGGGCTGTACGCGCGTTTTCAGCCCTTGTAATTTCGCCGCAGAACCGGTTGTTCCTGTATAGCTGTACTGCATCGCAATTGGAGAATATCATGATAGTACTGTCAAGGGCAGGCTGGTTATTATAGCTGGCAATGTATACCATAGGGCCATAGGTTGGATTGTGTGCATCCTGCATGGATTGAAGCTGGTAGTAGCTGAATTTTTCATAACGGTCCAGATCCGTTACGCCACTAAAGGCAGTAACAGGGTCGGAGCCCCTGGTATAATCGTTGAAACTCCATACAAAATAGCCGGCTATCCTGGGATTGGCATCCAGGCCGCCGTGATCCCAGTAGCCGCCTGCTGCTTCGGAGGTTTCGCCATTCAGGGCATTTTGCCGTAATACACATTGATTGATCAATCCTTTCTCCGTGTACTTCCTGCTGGCGCGCAGGCTGTTTTCTTTTGCAGCATCGGCCATCCAGCTATCACCCCATTCCCGGGTAATAAAAGGACGTGATGGCATCGGATCAGTGCCGTCTTCATTCACTACTTTATAGGAAACATTGTAGTAGTTTTTACTGCGTGCGTTGAAGTCGTCTGCCACGAACAGCTGGCCGCCGGGCATTTCGGCCCGGGCGGTTTGTACAGCCTGTTGCATCCATGCGGCGGTGGTGGGCGACTCATTGAGGGAAGTTTCCCAGAGGAAAACGGAAGGATGGTTGCGGTCGCGGCGGATCATTTCCCGGATATCGCGGTAGGTATTTTCTGTAAACGCCGTATCTTTTGAAAAGAACTGCCAGCCGGGCTCGCATTCAATTACCAGCAGGCCGGTTTTGTCGCAGGCCGCCAGGAAAGCCGGAGATGCAGGGTAATGCGCCGCGCGCACGGCATTAAATCCTCCCTTCTTCAACTGCAGGGCATCCTGGTATTGCATGTTATCAGCCGCGGCATCGCCGGTGTATTCATAAGCCTGGTGCCGGTTAGCGCCGCGCAGGTATAGTTTCTTCCCGTTTATGTAACATCCATCCGGGGCAAAGGCAATATTTCGTATGCCCGTATACGTTATAAGACTGTCTACGGCTATATCATCTTTATAAACAACAGATACCAGGTGGTACAGGTAAGGATGATCGGGATGCCATAATTGCGGATGATGTACCGTAAAGGATTGCCGGATCCCGGTATCGGTATTGGCAGGGATGAGTTGCCCGCTTACCGTTGCTGCTACGGTTACGCCGCCGGTATCCACCAGCATTGTTTTCAGCCGGACATTCACTGTGTTGCCGGAGGTATTTACAATATTGGTTTTTATATCGGTAACGGCAGTATCTGCTCCAACGGAAGGGTAAGTGATAAACACACCTCCTCCAGCTACTTTATCAGCTTCCAGGGGATCGGATATAAACACTTTTTCCGTCACTACGAGAAATACATTCCTGTAAATGCCGCCGAAGTAGTTAAAGTCGAGTTTCGACTGTGGCTTACCGGGCGGCACCCGGGAGTTGTCTTTATTAGATACCCTTATTGCCAGCACATTATCTTCCCCAATATTTACGTACCTGCTGATGTCCACCACAAATCCCATATACCCGCCGGAGTGGGTCGCTATTTTTTTACCGTTCAGGTATATCTCCGCATCGGTTTGTATGCCTTCAAAATTGATGGTAAGCCTTTTGCCGCGATAGGAGGAAGGCACTTTAAAATATCTCCTGTACCAGCCACTGCCCTGGTATACGGCGTTGCCGCCGTTGTGCTTTTTTTCGATACGCATTACGTGCGGGAGACTTACACCCGCCCAGTCCTTGTCGTTGAACAGCACCTGTTCCGCACCAGCGATGTCGCCTCTCTGGAAAGCCCAGTGGGTATTAAAGTTAAGAACGGACCTGCTATGCTGGGCGGATAAAACGAAAGGAAGTAAAAAGAATACCAGCAGGCCGGTAGTTAAGCGATGCATGAGAAGAATTTTGGTGCAAAAAAAATCCCGCTCATCTTTCAACTCGCGGGATTTTTCCTTGATTGTTATAGTTGTATTAATAACCCGGGTTTTGAGTCAGGTTCTTGTTCACATCTCTTTCCGCCTGTGGTACCGGCCAGAGGTAATCCCTGTTCTCAAGAAAGGTGCGTTGCTCTACAGTGATGTGATTGCCGCTGAGGGTAAGCTTGCCGTTGGTGGGATCCACTTTACCCAGCCTTGCACCATATACGGTACCGGATCTGACAGCAGTGCCTATTTTCCAGCGCTGTATATCGTACCAGCGTAATCCTTCCAGTGCCAGTTCCACCCTGCGTTCCCGTCTTACCAGGGTACGCATTTTATCAACGCTGTTGTATACGGTTCTGTCTACCACCGGCATGCCTGCGCGGGTCCTGACAGCATCTATCGCATCATATACTGTATTGTCGATCACGCCTGATTCAATCTGCGCTTCGGCGTATGTGAGCAGGATTTCCGCGTAGCGGATCACGATCATATTCAAACCGGTGTTCCACATATCCGTATAGTCGCCGAGGTTAGCTGTGAACTTCTTCGGTATATAAGCCGTTTTGGAGTTGTTATCCCCGTTGTAATAATCGCCGGAGGTGCTTTCTATGGAGTTGTAGTACTTACCCATATAGAGCTGACCTGGGCATACAATAGTAGCCGTTAAGCGCGGGTCCCTGTTATTGTACGGATCATTTTCAGTATAGCCTGAAGTTGGATCATCAATGGTTTTCCCGTTCTTCATTTCGTAGGCGTCTACCAGTGCCTGGGTAGGATCCAGGGAGCCCCAGCCGCCAAAGGAAGAAGAAGGCATTACACCGATATCGGCGTTGGGATAATCATTCTCTTTGTACTGCACATCAAGGATTACTTCCTTATTGTTTTCGTTCTGGATACGGAAAAGATCCTGGTAACTGGGGTATAACCCATAACCCAGCGCCATTACTTTTTTACAGTCGGCAATACATGCTGCGTAATTTTTATCATACAGCTCCATCCTGGCTTTCAGGGAAAGCGCTGCGCCCTGCGTGATACGGCCCACCTCGCTGCCGGAGTAAGATACCGGCAGGGTAGGTGCAATGGCTTCCAGTTCGTCCAGTACAAATTTGCGTACTTCGGTAGCGGATGTACGGGAAATGGTATTGGCTTCTTCAGTGCTCACAGTATCTTTAGCCAATGGCACATCTCCGTAAAGCTGGGTCAGGGTAAAGTATTGGTAGGCTCTGAGGAAACGGGCTTCTCCTTTATATTGAGCTTTTAAGGTTTCATCCATTGGTGTTTGGTCAATATTTTGCAGGAACCAGTTACACTTCTGGATGGTAGTATAACTCCAGCGTTTGGAAGCATTGGTGTTAGCGGGTGTAATGCTGCCATTGCCATAGTCCGTATAGCCTTCCCAGTAATACTGGCTGTACATGTTATCGCTTACAGCGTCCATATACAGCAGGGTGTAATCGCTTTCCCAGTCTTTGTAACAGCCGTTGAGTGCAGCAGTTGCGTCGTTCTCTGTCTTCCAGAGAAGCGTATTGTTATAGGCATCCAATGGCTGCCTGTCCAGGAAATCTTTATTGCATGCGGATTGAAGCGCAGCAGAGAAGAGTATTATATAGAGGATGTTCCTTTTCATGATGTTGATTGCTTTTCGTTAAAAACTAACATTTACGCCAAACGTGTGCACTTTCACCTGTGGGTAGTAGTAAATACTGCTGGTAATGGATGCTTCAGGATCTATCCATTTATACAGCCCGTCGAAGGTGAGTATATTCTGACCGCTATAGTAGAAGCGTACTTTACTGAGACCAATTCTTTTTATCACTCTTTCCGGCAGTGTGTAGCCAACCTGCAGGTTTTTAAGTCGCAGGTAAGATCCGTCCTTTACCCAGAAGGAAGAAGGTGTGCCGCTGGGATCATTTTGGGTAAAGCCGCTCCAGATGCGCGGTAAAGCAGCGGAAGTGTTTTCAGGCGTCCAGGTATCCAGTAAAGCAGAAGTGGGTTTACCTGCGGAGGAGCTTACACTGCCCAGTTTACCGGCATCGATATATGTTTTCACACCGGCAGCGCCCTGCAGGAAGATATTGAGGTCAAAGTTTTTCCAGGAGCCGCCAAGGTTAACGCCAAAGGTTACTTTAGGGAAATAGTTGCCCAGGTACACTTTATCGGCGCTATTGATGGTATCGTTGCCATCCTTGTCTTTATATTTCAGATCACCCGGTGCTGTTCTGTTGGTCTGGTAAGGCGCTTTGGCCACTTCATCAGCCGATTGGAAAATGCCGTCGGCCTCATATCCATACAGGGAGTTGATCGGGTAACCTACCTGTTTAAAGGTGTATCCGTCAATAATGGGCCCTGTACCGTGAAGGTCGGTTACTTCATTCTTAATAAAGGCTGCGTTAGCAGAAACGTTGTATTTGAATTCGCCTGCATTGCCTGCGTAGCTGAGTGAAAATTCCCAGCCTTTATTGAGCACGGAACCCGCATTTTGAACAGGCGCGTTCAGGCCATATACTGCACCAACCGGTACAGATAACAGGATATCAGACGTAAGCTTATGGAAATAATCTGCGGTGAAGTTCAGGTTTCCATCCAGGAAGCCTGCATCAAGCCCTATACTTGTTTCCGTGGTCGCTTCCCATTTGATGTTTTCATTAGCTCCGTTGACTGGTGCTACACCTGCAGCAATAGCAGCGGCTGTACCGCCAAAAGTATAGTTCTGGCTACCGTTAATGGTGGCAATATATGGATAGTAGGGATAGGTGGGGTAATTGGTATCATCAAATCCTGTGATATTCTGATTACCCAGCTGGCCCCATGAGCCTCTTATTTTAAGATTGGATACATATTTTTTTAAAGGCTCAAAGAAATCTTCCCTGTCCAGGTTCCAGCCTGCGGAGAAGGAGGGGAACAGGCCCCACCTGTTGTCTGGAGAGAAACGGGAGGAACCGTCATAACGCAGGTTCGCTTCAAACAGGTATTTGCCGTCGAAGTCATAATTTAACCGGCCAAAATATGACTGGAGCGCCAGCTGATAAGAGTAGCCGGTAGTTTTCTGTCCATCTGTTGAACCGAGGTTTACATCAGTAAGCTGGTTGTTCAGGAAACCTTTCCGGTAGCCGTCGTCAAAGCTGAATTTGGTCAGCTCCTGGGAGTAACCGCCCAGTATTTTGAAATTATGTTTATTGAAAGATTTGGTGTAATCCAGTAATGCCTGTTGTGTAACAGTATTGGCAAAGGTATTTTCATCTGTTACAGAGGTTGGCCCCTGGTAAAATGTTTTATTCCCGGCAGCATCATAATACTGCTGATCGGCAATGAACTTCTTGTTATGACTGATCTTCATTACATAGGCAAGGGAAGGTTTGAAATGCAATCCTTTTACAATTTCCCAGTCTGCGCCTACATTACCTACCAGGTCGTAGTTATTATATTTATTCAGGCTGTTTCCTTCCAGCCATGCCATGGGGCTACCATCAGAAATATAACCGTAGTGGCCATTTTCATATTTGTAGGGGATGGTAGGGGAGATGCGGTTGATCTGTCTTACCAGCTGTGTGAAATCGCCTGTGTAAGGGTTACTTGGCTCATTTCTGCCGGAAGAAGTAAAGGCAATATTACCGATCACTTTTATTTTCTCATTAATCTGGGAAGTGATGTTCAGCCTGCTGGTGTAGCGTTTGGCATTTGTTTTTTCCATAAGGCCGTTCTGGTCAAATAAACCTAAGGAGAAAGCATACTGGGTATTGTCGCTGCCGCCGGAAACACCTACATAGTGATTCTGTTGTAAGCCGTTACCCTGGTAGAACAGGTCGAGCCAGTCGGTATTGGGATAGTTGAACGGATCTGAGCCGTCTTTGAATTTCTGGATCTCCGCATCTGTCCAGCGGGGAGTCTTTCCTTCATTGCTCAGGGCCTGGTTGTATAGTGTAGCTGCCTGCCAGGAAGGTAAAAAGTTTGGTAAGCCTGTGGCATTCTGTTTACCTGCATAGCCGTTGTAAACCACCTGTGGCGGGCCTTTACGGCCTTGTTTGGTGGTGATGAGGATCACGCCGTTGGCTGCACGCGAACCGTAAATAGCGGCAGATGCTGCATCTTTCAGTACAGACATGGTAGCGATATCGTCCGGGTTAATATTATTAAGCCCGCTCAGGTTGGTCACTACGCCATCTATCACAATAACCGGGTCGGCATTGTTTAAGGTACCAATACCCCTGATACGGATCTTGGCAGCGTCGTTACCTGGCTGGCCGCTGTTGGCTGCTGTAACGGTGATGCCAGGCATGGTACCCTGCAGGGCGTTGCCCAGGCTGGTTACCGGCCGGTTGGTAAGTTGTTCTGTGCCGATAGAAGTAACGGAACCAGTAAGGTTAGCTTTTTTCTGTGTGCCGTAACCCACTACCACAAACTGTTTCAGCGCGCTTACATCGGGAGCCAGCGAAATATTGATCACTGTTTTTCCTGCTACGGGAATTTCTTTGGTGATATAGCCAATACTGGTTACCACCAGCACTGCATTATCGGGCACGTTTGTAAGCTGGAAAGTACCATCCGGGCCTGAAATAGTGCCTTTCTGTGTTCCTTTTATTACAATGGAAACACCGGGAACAGGCGCTCCGGCATCATCTGTCACCTTCCCGGTAACAGCCGGTGGAGGCGGTGTAGCTGCCGGCGCTGCAGCCGGTTTCTCGTTTTTTGTAATAAAAATAGTATTGCCCTGGATCTCGAAGCTGAGCGGTTGTTTTTGTAATACCGCTTCCATGGCTGCCTGCAGCGATGCGTTCTTTATGTTCACTGAAACAGGGGTACTGTTTTTCAGATCCTCTTTATCATAAAAGAAAACATAGCCTGTTTGCGCTTTGATCACATTCAACGCTTTCTGGAGACTCACCTCCCTGGCGGAGTAGGTCACCGTTTGGGCGCTGCCTGCTGCACTTACCTGTAGGGCGGCAATGAGCAGCATAAATGAAGTTAGCTTCATAACTAACAGTGTTTTGGTTGAGAGCCCCGCAAATTTCCAATATCTGCGGGTACCGGAATTACAAATAGCCTTAAGTTGCATACTTTTGCAATGTTTGGTTGAATTAATAAATAATGTTTACCGACTTGTTTGTTGATGAAATTGAACTATAGCCGGGGTAGGACGCCAATCTCAGCCCCGGTTTTTTATTCAATGCGCATAGTGCGCCGCTGGCAATAGCTTTGGTCTTTTCATTGTCCTGATTTTTTCATTGTTCATAACTATGGCTGGATAATGATCCGGTTGCCATTCTCGATCCTGTATTTGATACGTGTTTTTGTAAGCCCTTTTAATACCTGTGATAAGGTGAGGTTCCGGCCTATTTCCCCGGTAAATACCCTTTGGGGAATCCTGCCTTCATATTTTACTTCCACGTTGTACCAGCGCGATAACTGGCGCATAACAGCGGGAAGGTCTGCATCATTAAAAGAAAAGAAACCTGCTTTCCAGGCCATCACTTCAGAAATATCAGCGTGGTCCACTACCTGTATCGATGCCCCGTTTGCCATTACCCTGGCCTGTTGCCCCGGCCTGAGCTGTTGTTGCTGCTGTGCAATGTTCACCCGCACAGCGCCTTCAAGCAAGGTGGTATTGATACTGGCTTCATCTTTATATGCGTTAATATTGAAATGTGTGCCCAGTACGTCAATCGTGGTATTGCCTGCCTTTACCCTGAAAGGCATTTTTTCATTTTTTACCACTTCAAAGTAAGCTTCACCGGTAACGGTTACACTTCTTTCATTGCCGGTAAAGGCAGTGGGATAGCTGATGGAAGAAGCGGCATTCAGCCATACGCCGGTGCCGTCTGGTAAAATCAGCTGGTATTGCCCGCCCGGCGGGGTGCTCATGGTATTATAAAGTATTTTCCCTTCGGGGTTACCGGATCCGCTATAGGCCAGTTGCCCGTTGCTTAGCTTGGTGATCCGGGTATTGCCCTGCTGGGCCAGTATGCCGTTACCGGCACTGTCGAGCGTGATCTGGCTACCATCGGAAAGGGTAAGCACGGCCCTGTTGCCACCCGGCGCTATATCTTTTACAGGAGACGCGACTGCCACAGCCGGTTGCCTTGTTTGTTTGGATAAATAATAAGCGCCTGCGGTTAAGAGGATGATACAGGCGGCAGCCCACCAATAACGCTGCAGGAAATAGATACGGTTTTTAACTGGCAACATTACAGGTTGCCGTGCAGAATTATCGGCATCGAGTATTTCTTTTACTGCCTGCTGCCAGTAGGCGTGGTCGTACTCCGTACTGGCGGTGCTTTCTGTGGTTCCGGCGCCATGCCAGGTATCCAGCAGCCTCACTATTTCCCCCTGCTCATCACTGCTGATCAGTTGTAACAGTTCCCTGTACTCCGCAGAGGTGGCCCGGCGTAACCGTGCCTGTTCCAATAAGTATGTAAGTCTTTCTGATGTGGACAACGGCCTCGTTTTAAAGCATTCGGAATTCAGTTGATTTAACGTGGAACTGCCCAGTTACAGGAAGTCCCCTGCTTATACGTACCGTTAGCAGGCAAAGAGTACCTATGTCTTTCAGAAAAAAGTTAAAAAAAATATAAAACACCCCACCCGAGGAGGATCATGGGCAGGATAATACCTTTACCTGTAAGGTATTCCCGGATGAACCTGAGGGAACGGACCAGTGAATTTTTAACGGTTTGGGGAGAGAGCTTCAGCTCAGAGGCAATTTCCGCAATTTTAAGACCTTTCTCCCGGCTAAGCAGGTAGATCTTTTGCGCCTGGGGCGGCAACTGGAGAATGGCCCGCTTTACCAGCAGTGCAGTTTCTGAGAAAGCAATATTTTCTTCGGTAAAATTGGAATGAGCGGTGCTTTCCTGTGTGATAGCCCTGTTGGCCTTGTCACGTACACCCTGTTTCTGCAACCAGCTGTAACAGCGGTGGTACACCATTTTAAAGATCCAGTTGTGGGGAACCATTACTTCCGGCAGCTTTTCACGGTTTAGCCAGATGCCCAGGAATATTTCCTGTATAATGTCTTTCTCGGGGCCTTCTACCTGTATGATACGGGCAATTACCGGCCTGATCTTAGGAACATACAGGTGGAACAATGCTTCAAATGCAGATTCATCCCCCTCCGCAATCCGGTGGAAAAGTGCAGTTTCATGTCCTGTGTCATTATTCATCCGCTAAATCCAGTTCCCTTAAAATTAAATATCAGGCAATCTCTGTTCACCAGGTAATGAAATAGATGAACAGGCCGGTATAATCGATAAAGATGTATGTTGCAAAGTACGAAAATTTAGCGGTACCCTCCGGGATCCGCAACCAGGGGTGAAAAATTAGAGCAATAAGCCGCTTATTATATTATGCCCTTTTCTTTTTTAAACCGGAAGATCTCTTCCACTGCTTTTGGGTAGCCACCGGCTTCCCTGAATGAATAACTGATCTTTTTAATATTCTCCCGGTAAGCAGGATCATTCAATACTTTCTCTATTGATTGTTTTAATAATTCAGGAGTGAGGTTTTGCGCATCCAGTGAAATGGTGGCGCCCAGTTCTTCTGCTCTTTTCGCCAGCAGGGGCTGATCCGCCCCAAGTGGTATCGCTACAAAGGGAGTATTGCTGAATATCAGGTCGCTGATGCTGTTCATGCCTGCATGGGTAATGGCTGCATCGGTATATTTTAAAAGCGCGGATTGCGGTACATAGTTTCTCACAATAAAATTACCCGGTATATCCAGCTGCGACAGGTTCACCTGGTAGGCAGCCATCACGATCACCGCATCCATGTCTGCAAAACTTTTAAAGAAAAGACGGTACAGGTCTTCATTATAATTGCTGAACACTGTGCCAAGGGAAATATAGATCACGCGTTTACCATCCAGTTGTTCAAAAGGAAAATCCATATTTTCTTTTCTATCGGAAACAGGCGGCCCTACAAACTTAAAGCTGCTGTCAAAATCGTCTGCATCGGGTGCAAAGTACCTGGAAGTATATACGAGATTGATATCTCCCTTATTAAAAATAAGCTGCATGAAATTAGTGGGCATCTGTACTGAATAGGTATCGCTGATGTTTTGCATCACATGTGCGTAACTGTTCATCAGCTCCTGCATACCGGGAAATGGTTTATATCCGTTGGTATTGTCTTCCTTCAGGAATTGCCTAAGCCCGGCAAATACAGCATGGGAAGATACGGTAGGAAGCTTCAGCAGGGGAGCTATTACCTTTATAAAAGGAAAGGGTGCGGAGTGAATAATATAATCGAATTTCCGTCCCTGTATCTGGGATAAGATGCCGGCTATAATTTTATCAGCAGATGCAATGATCCGTTGCAATGGCCGTACAGGGCCCGCTGCGCCGTTTTTCGGCCGGTTATCCGTTTTTATGTTGAAGATGTCCATATCTTCCTGGTACGGGATAAATTCCGCGCCCGCCGCTTCAATTTTATCTTTAAAATCTTCCGAAGAAAAATATAAAATTTCCTCTCCCTGTTTTACCAGTTCTGATACCAGGCCTATTGTAGGGTTTACATGTCCATGTGATGGAATGCCGAAGAAAAGCACTTTTGACATATCTTATTGTATTGATCATACAGTAAGACGATCGGGCTGTTCTTTTATTTTAAGAGAAGATAAAACATCAGTGATCGATTACGATCACGTTGGCTGTTTTTTTCTTTTTTGCAGATGCCATTAACAGCAATGGCAATGCCGCAAGGAATATAAGACCTACCAGCAGGAATGCATCGCTGAAGCTCAGCAGGGTGCTTTGTTTTATCACCGAGCTATCCAGCAGCTTCAGTGCTTTATGATGCGCATCTGTTGCGGCAGCGCCTTTACCGGCAAAGTAATGGGCGTAGCTGTTTAACCGGTTGGTTACAGCGGGATTATCGGTAGCGAGATTACTTACCAGGTCCATCCGGTGTTGGGCATTCCGGTTGGCCAGGTAGGTATTCACCATAGCAATACCAAACGAGCCGCCCAGTTGCCGCATCATATTATTTAAGGCGGCTCCCTGCGGGATATCTGCCGGCGCAAGGGAAGATACGGCCAGTGTGGTAAGCGGCACTGTAACCAGCGCCAGCCCTACGCCCCTCCAGATGAGGGAAGTGGTAATGGCAGCAGCACCGGCATCCTGGTTGAGGGCCGACATCTGCCAGCTGAATAGAATAAACAATCCCATTCCTGCCACAATAAGGAATACCGGCGATACCCCGCGCTGCAGCAGCCGCGCGGAGATGATCAGCCCGCCTATAGCAAGACAGGCGCCGGGCAACAATAACATACCTGTTTGCAGCGGTGTGAAGTTGAGCAGCCGCTGTGCAAATACCGGCGTAAGAAATACGGAACTGAAAATACCCATACCGGAAACAAACGTCAGGATGGCTGCAATGCTCAGGTTCCTGCTTTTCAGCACACGAAGGTTTACCACGGGCTCTTTGATCCGCAGTTCCCACCACACAAATATGAGAAGTGCAAACCCAGCGATGACAGACAGCCAGGTAATATAGGCCGCTTCAAACCAGTCGTCGGTTTCCCCTCTTTCCAGCACTGTTTGCAATGCGCTCACTCCAATGGCTAGCAGCAGGATACCGGTCCAGTCGATACGCTTGCCCGGCGGCGCCTGGGCAGGCTCTTTCAGCAGTATATAGCAAAGTGAAGCCACTGTGATACCTATGGGCACATTGATGTAAAAGATCCAGGGCCATGAATAGAATTCAGTGATATAACCACCTAATGTAGGCCCGATAGTGGGACCAATAAACACGCCTATGCCAAAGAGTGCGCTGGCTACATTCTGTTTTTCCTTGGGGAATAATTCAAAAATGATCACCTGTGATACAGATAGCAATGCACCGCCGCCAATACCCTGCAGGAAGCGGAATACCACCAGCATCCAGATGTTGGTGGCCTGTCCGCACATCAATGAAAAAAAAGTAAAAGCTATTATAGAGCCGATATAATAATTGCGCCGGCCAAGTTTTCCCGCCAGGAAGCCGGTAATGGGAATAATGATCACATTGGCAATGGCGTAGGCAGTAATGACCCAGGAGGTATCTTCCAGCGTGGAGCCAAGGTTGCCGCTCATATGTGATAAGGCTACATTTACAATGGAGGTATCTATCAGTTCCATGATAGCCGCTGTGATCACCGCCAGGATCAGTACTGTACGTTTCATTGCTGTTATTTAATATACCGGTTGGTATATTCAAGTATAAAATTTTTTTACTTCTCCCTGCTGTTCATTGCTTCCAGGGCAGCTGCTGCTGAGGTGCGCGATAACTGATAGATCTGTTCTGTATTGCCTACACGGATCTCATATTCATTTTTGCCGAGTGCAGCCAGCAGCTCAGCAGCCACTTGTGCAGGCGGGATGCCATTGGCGCCGCCTATTTCCTGGGAGAAATCGGTATTTACCAGGGGAGGCATCAGTTCAAAGATGTGCAGTTTGGGAAATGTAACACGCAGCGACTGTGTATAGGAACGCAGGGCGGCTTTGGTGGCGGAGTAAGTGGCTATCCCAGCACTGGGTGCAAAAGCCACAATGGAAGTAACATTCACAATAGCGGCTTCCGGCTGCCTGTTGAGTATGGGCAGCAGTTTTTCGGTAAGACGCAACACCGCAAAAAAGTTGGTATCCATTTCTTCTGCTGCTTTTCCTGCTGCATTGGCGTTTTCCGACAGCTCATAGGCAAAAGCGCGGCCTGCGTTGTTGACCAGGATATTTAAAGAAGGGTATTCTTCCTGTAAGGTGGCCACCAGCTGCGTTACCGCCTTATCGCTGGTTACATCGCTCACAATACCCCTTACACCGGGCAATTGTTGAACGGCCTTTTCCAGTCGTGCGGCATCCCTGCCGGTAATAATCACCTGGTTACCCTCCCTGGATAATTGCTTCGCTATTTCCAGTCCGATACCCGCGCTTCCGCCGGTAATAAGTACAGTGTTTCCTGTTGTTTTCATTTTGCTTTGTTTTTATATACCGATTGGTATATTTATAAAGAAAAAAATTGTCTTACAATTCGTTGATCATTTTTTCCACAGACTGCATAATACTGTTACGGTAATTTATTTTACCGGTCAGCTTGGCAATCATGATACATCCTTCAATAGTGGCAATCATGGTGAGTGCCACCTGTTCACTGTTCACATCTTTACTGAATTCTCCCGCCGCTATGCCTTTCTCGATCAGGCCGGCAATGAGCCCTTTCCAGGTAATGACAGCATCCGCTGCTTTCTGTTTCAGCAGGGGATGGGTGTCGTCTGCCTCGATAGCTGTATTGAGAATAGGACATCCGCCTGCAGGAAACGGGTGTTTCAGGAAGTTCTGGTACACATGTACATATACCAGCAGCTTATCCCTGCAGGTATCTTTTTTATCCATTTCCTGCCGGATAATAGTGCCCACTTTTTTCAGGTTATAATCAAAACAGGCCAGGGCCACCTCGTCTTTGTTGGCGAAGTTGCCATAAATACTGCCCTTTGTTAACCCCGTGGCATTGGTCATATCATTCAGAGAAGTGCCGGTGTAGCCCTTCTCATTAAAAACAGGGGCTGTCATCTCCACAATAAACTGTCTCGTTTTTTCTGCCTTATTCATAACCCTCTTTCTTTTGACGGTACAAAAATATACCATTCGGTACAAAATTAAAAATAAATTTTAGGAAGAAGGAGAAGCCGTTGTATAACAGGGCCTGCGCAGCAATGGCTGTAAATACAGGATGTTCTGCAGAAAGCACAAAGTTGCCCCCGGTAGCCAGGCAACGGTATACTTTCCGGCAAACCGTTTCGTAATCTGCCACGTCGTGCAGCGCCAGTGAGCTGTACCATGGTAAAACGGAGCGGCTTTACAGGCAAGCCCGTGCCCGTGCGGTGGAAGCTACGGAGACAGGCATATCATATAACGTGAAATTTATCCAGAGATTGAGGCGCAGGGTCAACAGCTTTTTCCTGCTCTACCTATTGCGAATGAAGAACAAGGATGCTTATTTATTAATCTTCAAACTGACAATTAATTTCCGGGCACATGAATGCACAACACCATATCTAAAGGAACCTGCCTTCCGTAAAGCAGGCGGAACAAATCATCTTCCCAAACTGTTATCTGCCATAAAGAGGCAAAAAGACGAGCCGGCTGGCAATACGGCAACAAAATTGCCTTTCACCTTTTACAACAAAGATCATATTATGAAACATATTGTTGTTATCGGCGGTGGATTTGCAGGAATTAACCTGGTAAGAAAACTGGCCCGCAAAGAAGAATTTATGGTTACGCTGGTTGACCGGAATAATTATAATTATTTTCCACCGCTGGTATACCAGGTGTCTATGGCGTTCCTGGACCCCACGGATATCAGTTACCCTTTCAGGAAATTGTTGCGTAAAAATAAAAATGCACGTTTCGTGATCGGCGAATTCCTGAAGGTAATACTGGAAGAAAAAAGAGTGGTGCTTTCCACTACCACTCTTTCATATGATTACCTGGTGCTTGCTTATGGTACCGCCACCAATTATTTTGGGATGGAAAATGTACAGCGTTACGCAAAGCCCATGAAAACAGTGAACGATGCACTGGAGCTCAGGAATCACTTCCTGCAGATCATGGAAAAGGCGGCGCTCACCACCAACCCGGAAGAAAGAACAAAACTGCTCACCATTGTAGTGGTAGGTGGAGGGCCCACCGGCGTAGAAGTATCCGGCCTGCTGGCGGAGCTGAAAAAAGAAGTGGTACCAAAAGATTATCCTGAAATAGCCGGCAAAGGATATGAATCGCATATTTACCTGGTAGATGGTCTTCGGAAAGTACTGGCCGCTATGAGTGATCAGTCGCAACAGGATGCATATAATGCCCTTCTCAAAATGGGGGTGGAAATAAAGCTGGGCATGCAGGTAAAAGATTATGTAAATGATACGGTGATCTTTTCCAACGGGGAAACCATTGCTACCAAAACAGTGGTATGGGCGGCAGGTGTAACAGCTCCTGCTATAGAAGGCATTCCGGCGGAATGTTATGGCAGGGGAAAAAGACTGGTGGTAGATGAATTTAATGAAGTAAAGGGATTGAAAGATGTTTTCGCGATAGGCGACATCAGCCTGCAAACTACTGATCCTGCATTCCCCAACGGGCATCCGCAACTGGCCCAGGTGGCCATACAGCAAGGCACGCGGCTTGGGGAGAATTTTGTGGCAATTGCAAGATCCCGGGCCCGCAAACCTTTCCGTTATTTTGATAAAGGCAACATGGCCATTATAGGCCGCAATAAAGCAGTAGCAGATATTCCGAAACCCAGGCTTCACTTCAAAGGATTTATCGCGTGGTTTATCTGGCTTTTTATCCACCTCACTTTCCTGGTGAGTTATGGCAACCGTTTCAAAACATTGTATAACTGGATAGTGGCCTATTTTACGAAAGATCAGTCGCTCCGTTTAATATTAAGACCGCTGAAAAAGGATGAGATCCTTTAACCTGCCGGTTTAATAACCAGCTAATGAATATAACGCCTGTATATACCGGCAAACACGGCCGCATCTGATGACAATAACCACTGGTAATTATTATATGTCATATCGGTTGACAGATATTTGAAATGATTGTAGCTATAATCCCCACCAGTAAGGGTTACGGGCAGCGTTGCCTGGCATATTTCCCCTGTACTTTTAAAGCACGAATTATTTATTTTTGGAAGCCGGTTTACAACTGACATACAGCTGTCACAACCCGTTTGGATATTTGTTTCATCAAACAGAAAAACTATGAAACAGATCATCTTTTTTTTAACGATAGTTGTTATAACAGTATCTGCCATTGGACAACCTAAAACAAAAACCTATATGTACACTGTAAAGCCCTTCAAAATTGACGTACAGCAAACTGTACTGGACGATCTCCAAAACCGGCTCCGCCAAACCCGCTGGCCCGATGCGCCCGACAACATTGGCTGGAAATATGGCACAGACCCGGTATTTCTCAAAAGCCTGGTTGCCTACTGGCAAAATGGTTACGACTGGCGTAAACAGGAAGCCGCTCTCAACGCCATCCCGCAATTTACTGTAGAAATAGACGGGACAACCATTCACTTCCAGCACATCAAAAGTAAAAATCCAAATGCCAGGCCCTTGTTGCTCCTGCATGGCTGGCCCGACTGCTTTTACCGCTATCACAAAGTGATCCCTTTATTAACAGGAGATTATGACCTGGTGGTGCCTTCCATTCCTGGTTTCGGTTTCTCCAGTCATGTAGCCATGACGGATGATGGCTCTGCGAAAATTTTTGCTACGCTGATGAAAGATGTGCTTGGCTACAAAAACTTCCTGGTGGCAGGAGGGGATGTGGGCAGTGGCATCGCTAAATCGATCGCCAATCTTTATCCGGAAAACGTTGCAGCCGTTCACCTGACGGATGTTGGGTATCCAAACGGTTCGGAAGACTGGAGCACCATGTCCAAAGCCGAGCAGGAGTTTGGACAGATCATCCAGAAATGGTGGTTCACGGAAGGCGCCTACTCTTTGCTGCATGCTACCAAGCCGCAAACGCAGGCCTTTGGATTAAATGACTCTCCTGTGGGCCTTGCCTCCTGGATCCTCGAGAAGTTCAATACCTGGCGCACACCCGATGGTACTATTGAAGATCATTTCACAAAAGATGAATTGCTTACCAACGTTATGATCTACTGGGTGAGCCAAACCATCAATTCATCTATGCGTACGTATGCTGTTGGGGCCTTTCAGCAGCTGGCTTCCGGCCAGAAAGTGAATACGCCCACCGGCGTAGCCATATTCCCCGGCGATGCTCCAACCCCGAAGGAATGGGCGGAAAGAAAAGTAAACCTGAAACAGTTTACGGTGATGGAAAAAGGCGGTCACTTTGCAGCCCTGGAACTGCCAGAGTTGTGGGCGAAAGAGGTGGATGGGTTTTTTAAGCGTAATGTGGTGAAGTAAGCAGGTGTAAACAGGAATTAAAAAGGACAGGCGGCTAAGAGCTGCTTGTCCTTTTTTTGTGCCCGGAACCCCTATGGAGCTATGTACAGGTTGTACTGAACAACGGACAATAACGAATACTAATAATTCCCCTGCCTATTTCCGCAGAAATACATATACATTGCCTATTGTGGCTCGCTGATCATCGATCATTGTTTCTTCACAATTCCCAACCAGCAAGTCCAGTTTGCCATCTTCGTTCCAGTCGTTAGTAGCTAACCTTACACGATAACCGGGATAAGGCTCCTTTTCTCCCGTGGGCCATACTGATACGCCCGGGTAGAAATCCCTGCTATTTTTCGCTTTGCCCCGGAAGAACATGATGCCGCTTGATTCAGTGCCTACCAGTAAGTCCATAATGCCATCTCCATCCCAATCAACCGGAAGCGGATCGCTTTTAGAGCCTGCTGCTACAGGCTTTCCTTCCGCGTTCAGTGGAACCGTTTTAGCAAACTTGTAGGCTGTTTGCGTTCCAATATTCTCTGTATACATCACAGCGCCCTCGGCATTGCCCCAAACCAGATCATAGTCTCCATCGCTGTCAAAATCAATAAAATTGGCAGTTCGCATCAACCAGGTTTGATTACCCGGGGCTAGCCCATGTTCCAGCTCAGGCTGTGCCAGCTTTACTCCTTTTTTAAATTGCATGGGATGCTTGCCGGTCCCCTCATAAAAATTGATGAAACCTCCTGAGAACTGACCTGATATTACGTCGGTTATACCATCGCCATTCAGGTCCGCAAACGAAGGATCAAATCCAATGCAGCAAAACGGAGGAACTTTCGCATCCTCTCCACCAGCTTGCAGGTAAGTAAAATTTTTGAACTTCGGCGCCTTATTTGTTCCTGTGTTCAAATAAATACGTGCGCGTCCATCATCAAATTCGCCAGCCACCAGATCTTTGATACCATCACCGTCATAGTCTATTACAAAAGGGGCGGCATGTCCTATACTGAGAACAATAGGTTTTCCATCGGCCTCAATTTTAAAACCGGGCTCAAGTTGTGGCAAGTCTTTATCATTTTTTAACACTTTGTTTTGTACTAACAATAGCACAGGTAATATAAACAGTAGCTTCATTGTAAAGATATTTTGTAATTATTATCGATAGTCCGATAGTGGATGGTTATTTATTCAGCAACTGTTTTATTGTATTGACAGGAATGGTTTCTTTAACGACCATTTGTCCGTTTATGTCCCGTGTGCTGGAAACTACGCCTACCAGTTGTCCTGACTGGTTAATGATAGGCCCCCCGCTTGATCCTACCGCATAGTCGGCTGTAATTTCCATCCTGTCACCTTGTGCTGTTTCACCTGAGACATTCCTGGCTATTGCTCCCTGGCTATAATAATAGTACATACCTTCGGGATGGGTGATGGCGCACACGAAACTGCCTTCCTGTGCTGCAGTACCCAAAGGAATGGGGTCCAGTTTATCGTTACCGATTGCCAGACGAAATATGGCCACATCGCCTTCTTTGGAGTATGCAAGGACTTTGTCGATGGCATATATTTTCCCGGCAATCGTCGATACGTAATAGAGGCTGTCTTTTGTCAGGCTCTCACCGGGCTTTTCAAGCAGGTCGTCCAGTACATGGTAATTGGTGACGCATACACCATCTGAAGTAATGGCAAAGGCTGTTGCTATAGGTCCCTTATGCGTTTTATTGCAATTGCCACAATTATAACACTTGCCTACCACCAGTACGCCCTGCTTACGTTTATTGAACAACTCTTCTCCCGCCAGCTTTTTGTCGTCTGCTGATTTGGGAAGATGTATGTTTTCTGCGACCGGCATATTGTTTTTCAGCAACTGCGCTTCCCCGGCGATTTCCTTTATCGGTTTAAATGATTTGCTGTCCAGTAACTGCTGGGCGGAATTTTCAATCTGTTTTGTGAATGCCTTTCCATGCGTATACGACATTACGGTTTGTCCATTTATATACTGCATGAAGCTGAAAAAAAAGATGAATGGCAATAGTTTTTTTGAAGTGTTTTTAGACATTGTTAGATAATTTAAAAGTTTAGTTACTATTTTAATGCGTTCAATTCCGAGATGCTTGTCCGTGGAGGGGATGCTGGAATATTGAACCGGAAATACCTTGCTGAAACGGCTTTCGGGAACCAGGCAGTTTTGATGTCAGGGTACTGTTCATTGGAAAATTTACTGGTCGGCAGCCCGAGGTAAACACATTCTTTTTTCCAACTGTTGCCATCGTTACTGGAAGATATTTCGATTGTGCGGGGATTCCATTCTATGCCGTTTGGGTAAAAAGGCGTAAAGGAAAAGCCCCGGACATTCTGCACCAGCCCCATGTCCAGCGTGATAACTGCCTCCCCGTTAGAGCCGAATGTCCATGGCGTCTGGATTGACCCGTCCAACAGATATTGGGTAGAACGCCAACCGGGACCACTAATTTTCCATCCGGCGCGACTTATTGTGTTGGATGCATCGATCCTGGATTTCGGTGCGGTAATATAAATGCTGTTAAGGGTTTTATACGCCCTTGTACTGTCTTTCAGCTTTAGCAGCAGCAGGTAATCACTGTAAGGATTAAGTTTAGAAGAATCGGTAAGTTTGAAATAGGAATCGAAGACACGTTGGCCTGCGGGTATCGTTACAGTTTTTGGGCATTCATAAGCGCCGTCGGGAAAAGGCTCGTAGGCGGTGTTATGGTCGAGATTATACGCATCAATAAATGCCTTTTCGGTAACCGCCTCCAGTTCCACCTGGATGTGACGGTTTACTTTCGGGGACAGCGACAAAGTAAAGCCAACGAAAGCCTGCTCATCGTCCTTAAAAACTGAAACGTTGTAAGAAGAGTCGTTAGACAACGATATACGCAGATCTGTTACGAACACTTTGTATTGTACAAACACCAGGCTGCTTTTCAGGCGGTCATTTGAGGAACTGACTTGTAATCTGACAGGGACAGTAATGATATATGTACCTGGCTGCTTCAAACTGGAAGCATCTTTCAATACTACCCTGATGGAGTCGGTGGACCTTGTTTGGCCGGCCTTGATAGTTACCTTGCCATTTCCCATTATTGTAAACATTCCTGGCCGGAGCCGGGGAGGGTTGATTTTGTAGATGCTGTCAAACACCTGGCCCAACCAGGGATCCTCATCAACGGAGGCGGTTATCTCCACATCTGTCCGGGCTGGGATGACAAGTACTGCCGGAATGACGGGGGGAGATTCCTTAATATGCAAACCAATGTTTCCCAATACGCTATCGCCTTCGTTTATGGAGATAATAATGCTGGAATCAGCCAGGTTGTCAAGTACATAAGCGGTCACTTCATCTTTAACCGGGGCGCTGTCTTTTTTGCATGCGTTGAAACATGTACAGCAACCTGCCATCACGAGGGCAGACGATATAACAGTATTTATTAATTTGGAAGCTTTCATTGGGCGTTATCTTTCATTTTGAATGATGGAGGGATTGTTGGCGATCGTCTTCGGCGTAAAAGGCATCAGGTATTTGGGCGAGAGAGCCGGAAGAGTGGCTATCACGCTGTCTTTAGCACTCACTCTTGTAAGGTCCAGTTTGAACCTTGGGTCCCTGTTCAGTCTTTTAAGATCAAACAACCGCAGGCCGCCATGAAAAAAAAGCTCCCTCCTTCTTTCCTCGAGCACCAGCGTGAGGGCGTCTTTACCGGGAGACACAGTTAACGGGGTATAGTCTGCTTCGTTAAACCGGGATTGCCTTAGTCGGTTTAATAGTGCTACTGAACTCACCTCATCTCCTTTCCTGGCCAGGCATTCAGCCTTAATGAGCATCATTTCAGCCACCGTCAGGCTGTAATTGAATTGCATGGAGGAAATATTCCCATCGGAATATTCTTTATATGCAACATGGTTTCCTTCGTCCGGTTCGTCAAAGTTGACAACAAACCGCATGTCACTGGTTCCGAGGAGATCTGACAAGGCTATACTGGCATATATTGTCTCACTAAACCGCCGAAAATATGAGTGGTCAATATAAACCCTTGCCAGCAACACTTCGGGATTTTTTTCCTGGTCCTTGAGGGTAAATGGTTTTTTGTCGGCAGCATAATTCAGTAGCATACTCCTGATCTTTAATGCTCCATCTGCAGTCTCCAGCGCTTTTTCATAATCGCTCATCAGCAGGTAGGTCCTCGCCAGCATGGCATATGCTGCCGCCTTGCCGGGATGGATCACATCCACGCCAAAATCCGGTAGCGAGGGGGTATTTATCGCCAGCTGAAGGTCCGTCAATATTTGATCATAGACTTCCTTTACCGTGTTCCGCCTGGGTTGTTGCGTAGCATCCGGGTGAAGTACGAGTGGAACTGCAAGGTCCTGGCCTGCGCTGGCGGGTTGATAGTCGGGGCCGTAGATATTGGCCAGCTGAAGATAATAATAGGCCCGGTTGATGCAGGCCTGTGCTTTTACAATAGCCTTTTGCCCGGCTGTGTCACCGGTAGCTTTTTCAATATTGTCCAGGATCACATTCATGGGTAGTATCAGCTGGTAGGTGCCATTGTACATTTCATCGTCATCGGAAGGCCGCCACACCTTGGACGCCCAGGCGTAGGTATTCATGTAATAAGCCACTGCGGTATTCCCGGAATTCATCACCTTGTCGGAGAGCCATACATCGTCGCCCGCGAAATCGGCCAGCATGTAATTGGGTGTCGCAAGACCACTGTTATTGAGTATTTCCTCAAAATCATGTATGGTGCGTGGATTGATGTTTGTTGTGTTGTCCGGCCGTACATCCAGAAACTTTTTGCAACTACTGACCAGCAACACCAGTGATATGATAAATATGAGTTGGAAGATTGGTTTCATTTGCATAGTGATTTTTTTCCTTGTTAAAATCTCGCATTAATACTCAACACGTATTGCCTGGGCGTGGGCGAGCCGATCACCCCTGTATTGCTCACAGTTTCAGGGTCCAGGTGATATTTGTTCCAGGTCCATATTGCTACGTTTAATACCTGTGCGGACAGTGACAGGCTTTTGATGGCCCTTTCTACACGCTCTCCAAGAGGGAAATCGTATCCCAGCTGAATTTCTCTCAGCCGCACATGGTCTGCCGGCATCAGGCTGTTGTCGGAATTCGGGATGAGAAACTCCCTTACAGGGTCAGGTTTGGCAATGGCCGCGACATCTGTAAAGGCCTCATCGCCCGGTTTTCGCCAACGGTCTCTGATGGCAATGTTCCTGTCGGGCTCTGTTGTCAGTACCGGCATATATCTTCTCATGATATGCCCGAATTGGAACAGTATTCTTACAGTCGCAAAGAAGTCGCCGAAGCGCAGGTCCTGGGTCAGCCCGCCGGACCAGGGAGCCAATGTTCTGCCCAGAGATACCACCGAAAGGGAATCCGGTATAGTTACTTTTTCATTTTTCTGATTATAGATCCGCGGATTACCGGCTGTGTCCAATCCTGCCCAGCGAAATCCCCATAAGTTATCGGAGCTGTAGCCGTTATGCTGGGCCGACAGATAGGTGGAGGTTAGCGTAAAGTTCACAGGTGGCGCATCGATCACCTGGTTGATGTTATAGGCAGCATTTGCTGTTACATTCCAGTCGAATTTCTCACCGCGAATGATGCCGGCCATTATCGACATTTCCACCCCTTTGTTCGCAGACTTGCTGTAGTTTAGTTTGGAAGACAACCCTGTAGCCGGGTCTGTAGGCGCTTTTCCGTTTATAAGACCGGCAACGGTTTTGTTATAGTAACGCAATTCGGTCGTGAACCGGTTATGTAACACACCTGCGATCAGCTTTATTTCCTTGTTGATAATAGCAGGCGGTAATATCCCCTGTGTATTGTTAGCAGGCATGCTGAACCCACCACCGTCTGAAAGTGAATTCGCCTTCGTGGCGATATTCAGGCCCTGGTAGGAGTTGATATTCTGTAGTGTTGCTACAACGCTGAGCATGCTCATAGCAGGAAAACGGAACCAGGGCTCACGGGCGATGTCATACATTGCACGGGCATTCCATTGACCCGAATCGCTACTATTATTCTTTGTATAATCAAGGGACAGCATCACGCGATTTTTGGACAAACCTAATTTCACCCCACCCCTTAATTCACGGTAGGTTTGACCACTTAATTCTGTTTTGTTAACGCCGGATAAGATAATTGCAGCATTATTCCATAAGGGCTGCGATTGCCTGCTGGCGTTAATCAGCACTGGCGGCAGGCTTGCAGCTCCTGTTTCTGAAGCGCTGACATTCAGCTCAAGCTTGCTGATCCAGGATACCTTGAAAAACGATTCATTCCCGATATTCCAGGAACCGTTGAAACTTTTCGTGGTAGTTGACGTGTAAGCAGGAGACTCTCCGAAATTTGGAGTGAATATGCCGGAGTAGGATGCTCCCAATAAAAAGCGGTCGAGGTAACTATATTCAATCTTGGCATCCATGGCTATATTCCGCTTATAGCTGTTGGTTGCAAGTGTTGGCACCAGCAATTGCCGCGGGTCTATGGAACTCTCACTATAGTTGTTAAAACCCGGAGTTGATCCGATCACAACAGGTAGACCGCGACCCGTTGCAGGATCATACCCGTAAAGCGTGTATGTTGGGAGAGTGACATCTTCTCCATTGGTGAGACCACCATCGATACTGGCCGACAAGGCATGAGCGGTTCCGAACGTATGCTTGAAATTCAACCCTGTGCGTATGTTGAGCATTTCCGTACTACCCTGCCCTTTTTTCATGATATCCCCTTTAGGTATATGGAAAATAACACCGGGGGTATTCCCGTAAAGGATCTTTTCTCCATATTGATTTATCAATGTCCTGCCCTGGCTGGAGGTAGCTGCCGTGTAGTCGGTTTTATAGCTTTTTGATCGCTGGTAGGTGATATTCGCAGACCAACTGAGCCCTTTGGCTAGTTGCCAGTTGATGTTCAGGTTGGAATTAATGTCATTCCGGGTCAATGTGCCGTTATTTGATCGTGTATCCTCCAAAGGATTGTATCCTCCGGCAAAATACCCTGCCTTCATCATCTCTTCATTCATATCGGGCGTAATATTGTTATCATAATGGTAAATGTAGCCGCCTTGTGGATCCAGTAACAGCTGGTATGGATCCCAATTTATTATTTGGGGTGCACTGCTCATCTTCTTGTCCTTATTGAAGTCGGCCATAAGGGTTATTCTCAGTTTGTTTTTTAACAACCAGAGGTTATGCTTCATATTGAGGCTAAGTTTTTGGCCTTCATCGCTGATCCCATGATTGCGGTCTGAGCTCCAAAGTCCGGACACCATAAAGTCGTAATTACGCATGCCCATCGTAAAAGACAGCGAGTGGTTCTGAAGGAGCTCGTCCCGCTGCAGCAACCTCATTTGGTCCCAGTTGGAGATTTGTGCGAGCGAATCCCACTTTTGCTGAAACGCGGCCTGCGTCAGCTTTCCCTTATAAAGATTATATAAGGTCACTTCAGCGGGAGACAAAAACGCAGGCATATTATAAGCCTGGCCACCGAGATCGGGTAAATAATCCGCAATACGCTTGTCATAGGCCTCTTTGTAATAATCCAGCATGTCTGCCGAGGAAGCCAGCCTTAACTTTTCTGCGCTGATATCGGGTGCGTGCTTATAATAAACATTGCTGCTGTAGTTGATTTGCGGCTTGCCTTTTTGGGGAGGTTTGGTCACAATTAAAATTACACCACCGGCCGCTTTGGGGCCCCATTTGAGGCATTCCGCGGGATCGCTGATCACTTCAGTAGATTCTACGTTGTTCATGGGTAGGTCCGCAGGAAAATCATTCCGCGGAAAACCATCGATTACGACCAGCATTCCGGACGTTCCCCCCGCAAAGGAATTGACGCCTCGTAGTTCAGGTATAACACCCGTACTACTGGTAGTGGTTTCTGCTTTATACACTGTAATAGTACCATTATTCTCATGGAGCTGTTCAACAGTCCCGTTGTTCACTGCTCTTTTAAAGTCCTCGAAAGTTGGGTATTTGTTTCCCCAATATTTATCGTGTTTCAACATCTCTTTATATAATTCTTCAAGGGACTCCGCCCCCCCGGAGTCATAC
Organism: Chitinophaga polysaccharea; assembly: GCF_902150045.1. Classification (GTDB taxonomy): domain Bacteria; phylum Bacteroidota; class Bacteroidia; order Chitinophagales; family Chitinophagaceae; genus Chitinophaga; species Chitinophaga polysaccharea_A. The sequence continues at coordinate 460,831 of NZ_CABFVU010000001.1, read as the reverse complement.
GCTTTAAGTTCACTTGTATTTGTCCGGCTTCCTCTCCGGAGTGTTAGCCCGGGAACAGCTCCTTCCAACACCTGGCCAAGATTAAGATGCCTTTTATGCCGCAGGTCCACCTTGGTCCCCACAGCTTTCCTGCTTTCAATGCTGAATTCCCTGAGCGTGTTGACACCGGCTTCCAGTTTTACCACGGGATTTTCAGCAAGGGACCTGAGCGACAATGATCTTTCCTGGAAACCCACACAACTGAACTGGACCATTGTTTTATTGTCGGTGCAGCTGATGATGAATGCTCCACTTTCATCGGTGATGGCTGACTTTCCCTTCTTTACTTTTACGGTACCACCCACTACCGGCCTGTTTTTTTCATCTACCAGGCGCCCCCTGATTGTAATGAGCGATGGCTGTTCCCCAGGAGGCAACGGGTAGGCTTTTATTTCCGCGTGTTCTTTATGCCTGATGACAATATTTTTCTCATGGATATGATAAGACAAGGGCTGGGCAGAGAAGATCGCCTCTAAGGCTTGGTCAAGCGTTGCATTTCTGACCTGGATGGTTACCGGTTGGGCCAGATCGAGGAGGCTTTTGGTGCAGATGAAACTATACCCGGTCTGCGATTTGATATCTTTCATAACCGTTTTCAGCGAAGCATTGGATCTGGAAATAGTAAGCTGCTGGGCATTGAGGGATATACTCATGTGCAACAATATCAGAATGCTTAACAATTTGCCGGAATACGCCGGAATACGCATGATAACGCCGCTTATATAACAAGTAGAAAATTTAAACATTTTTCATAGACATTTTAGGTTGATAATTCCTACTTAGGAAAGACTCGTTACAGTTGACTAATGAATCATGAATTGCATGCCAGTATTGGTTATGCAGTCAGACTATCCAAAAGCTTATGCCTTACCGGGCTTCGGAGGCTTTTCATTTTGGATGGATTGAATTTTTTAATCGTTGATTCCATACAGCTAGGCGACCCTGAAAAACTCCCGAGAATAAATTGTAATGACTGATTGGCTATTTCATTACGTTAATAGTTCTCCCTTCAATCGTGAAGTGGGCGCCACCGGTAGAGGCCAGCAGCGCCAATACTTCCACGATATTGTTGGTTTTTGATATTGATCCTATAAATTTTTCTGTTGGCTTTTCGCCCCGGTAAATAATTTTTACATCATACCAGCGGCTGATCCTTTTCATAATGACTTCGATCGGTTCGCCGTCAAACACAAATTCGTTGTTCTTCCAGGCAAGGGCCGCTTCCAGGTCGGCAGGTGCAACCTGCCATCTGCCAGCCCCGGAGAAAACGGATTGCTGGCCGGGCTGCAGCACCACCCGACGCTTGTCCTTAGTGGGTACCGCTTCCCCCACGCCTATGCTGACTTTACCTTCAACCAGGGTTGTAGTGGTTTGGGGATTGTCCGGGTAATGTTCAATGTTGAATGCGGTACCCAACACTTCAACATCCTGGTTACCTGTGCTGACAATGAGCGGATGTTTCTCATCTTTCACCACTTCAAAATAAGCCTCACCTTCAAGTTGCACACGGCGTTTTCCATTTTCGATCAGGTTTGTCTTATATATCAGGCGTGACGCAGCATTCAGCCATACTTTTGTGCCATCCGACAGTTGCACCTGGAAAATTTGTCCGTTGGCGGTTGCCAGCGTATTGACGCTGTTGGACTGCTTGCTTCCGGCATTGTTGTATGTAATTTGGCCGGCAGCCGTTTTAGTAATACCAGTTCCCTCTTCTTCCGCCAACACACCATTGTTTGTGGCGGACAGATTTATTTTTCGACCGTTCGACAAGGTGAGTGTAGCGCCATTTGTACCGGACAAAATGTCGCCCGGGTGGTCGATTACCACAGCATCGTTGACGGGCCGCAATTTTCCTGTATAATAATATGTGCCTGCAATAAAACCCAGTAATGCTGCAGCAACTGCCATACGCAGCCAAAATGAACGCCCGCGCCCACTACTTTTTTCAGTATCGATCGCGTACCTGATCCGCTGGTTCAGGTGCAGGATGTGGCTATCTGACATCCCGCTTTCTGTAATATCACCGGCCAGGAACTTTGCCGCTTCCCCCTCCAGCATAGCTTCCCATTCAGCTGTATACATTTTTTTTGAGCGTAATAGCATCAGGACCTCCTCCAGCTCTTCCTGGCTGCAGGTATTATGATAATATTTTGCAAACAGGTTTTTTACCTTAGTTTTCAAATTTCCATCAGTTTCTTTCTGTACTCTATACAAATGAAAAAGGCCCAATAACTACGCTGGTAAAAAATCTTTTCGCATAATTTATTCAACTGTACCATAGTCCCTATATATCAATGTTTATAACCCAGCATAAATTTTTTTTATTTTTTTTAGTGCTCTGCCCATCTGGTTATTAACGGTACTTTCGGATATACCCAGTACCGTCGCGGCCTGTTTGTGGCTTAAGCCGTTGACCCTGCACTGGATGAAAACTTCCCGGCATCCGGGGGGCAGACTAACTATCGCATCACTCAGCAGCTTGTTTGTTTCCTTTACAAGTAGTATTTGGTCCGTAGAAAGAGGATTCGTGATCACATCTTTTTTAATTTCAGCAAGAATATGTTCTTCACGGCGCACACGGTTAAGGAGATTTATAAGCGTCCTGCGGGCTATTGTGTACAGATATGCTTTGAAAGACTGTTCGGGATCCAATCTGTTCCGGTGCTCCCATATTTTAATAAAAGTATCATGAATGACATCTTCCGTCAATGCCGGCGATTTGGCTGCCCTCAGGATAAAATAGCTGAGCGGCTTCACGTGGAAGAAGTATAATTGGCTTAACGCCTCCCTATCACCCTGCCGAAGGAGTGCGACTAGTTCTTTTTCAGCATGCATTTGACATTCAGTTTGGGCAGAAATAATTTACTTCGATGCGGCGGCCGGGAAACGTTTGTCACAAACATCGGCAAGAACGCAGGTATTAGGATTTGACACCATTTTACTACGCAATGACAAATTTTCGGAGATATCTGTAATAACGGTGTAAGCATGCTATCCTTCATCCTGTATTTTTATGTTTCTTTGTATCAATGATGCAGCATGCGTTAAGATTTGGCCGGAGAGTAGTGTCATTCTTTTGTAATTTTTGAAACCGGAGTGCAACAGACAGCATCCAGCGTTAGACATCGCGCTGAAGAAATGAGCGATCTTTATAGGGAATAAAAAGTTATGGCCTTGCCAGGCTCACACAAATGCAATGCTGAAAAAGACTATTATTTATGTTATGCCCATCTGGCAGGCGAATGCGAAAAAAACAAGGTCAAAAGAATAACCAGAAATGGTTAGGAACAAACGATAACGACCTATCAGGCTAAAGCATGCCAGGGATGTTCATTAAGGCAGATGTGCCATGAGGGGCAAACAAACCGGGTCATAGAAGTAAATCATAATTTTAACCGTCTTAAAATACAGGCAGACAGACAATTAAAAGGGAAGAAAGGAATACAGAAACGTAAACAGCGGTGTTATTAACGAAGAAGCCGTCTCTTGTTTGAGACGGCTTCTTTATATTTCATTAATATCCTTTTGTTGGTACCAGGTTGGGATTATTTCTCAACTCCGTGCTTGGTATTGGGAATAAAAGCTCCCGTTCCGTTAAAACCGGGCCATAGGAAAACTTATGACCAACGTAGTTATCAAAGCCCTTCGTTTTTACGTTAAATGCTTTACGAAGACGCACCATATCAAACCAGGTAACATTTTCAAAACATAGCTCATACCAGCGTTCCCGCCAGATGGATTCCCGTAATTGCTCTTTAGAAAGCCCCGCCAATGTCGGCAAATTTGCTCTTGTCCTTACCAGGTTCACCGCATCATAAACTTTTGCTCCCGGCCCGTTTACTTCATTGGCTGCTTCCGCATATACAAGCAATATATCGGCGTACCGGATCAGCGACCAGTTGAGATCGCTGTTGGCAGTGGTAGTTTGCGCTGCCACGTCAAAAAGCTTATATATAAAGTATCCGCCCAGGTTCACTTTCAGATTCCTGTTGTCCTGGTTAGTGAATTCAGTGAAAAAGAACTGACCTTCCTTGGCACGCAGGTCTGCGGCATCATATGACTTTACGAAATCGGCTGTTGCATAAATACCTCCTGTTTCGGCTGAATAGGCGGAGATGTTTTTGTTGTAAGGAATAATGAGCGATTGCCAGGTTCCGGGAATGACCTGTGTTTTGTACTGGATCATAAAGATATTTTCCTCAGTGTTTTTCTTCGCCGGGTTATGCAAATCACCATACGTGTCAAATAACCTGAATTGTTTTGAATCCAATACTTCTGCTGCTTTTTTTGCCGCCAGGTCGAAGTACTGGTTCCCTTTTTGTAAAGGGTAGCCTGCCATAGTAAGGTATACCTTTGCCAGCAGCGATTTTACGGCACCCAGACTTACCTTGCCGCTGGCGTCTTGCCAGGGCAGCCCGGCACTTTCTGCGGTTATCAGATCTTCCACAATCAATTTATAAACATCTTCAGGAGCCGCCTGTTTGGGCCTTAACTGCTCCGATTTCAGATCAACAGGCTCTGTGATCAGTGGGATGTTACCAAACATCTGCACAAGGTTGAAATAGTACCAGGCGCGCAAAAAATGAGCTTCGCCCAGCAGGCTTTTGGCTTCTGCCGCATCCATGGAAATGCCCGGTATTCTGGCTATAGACAGATTGGCGTTGCTAATGCCTTTGTAATAGTTCCTCCAGTAGTTTTCCCCGTATGCATTATCCGCTGTATTGTGCAGGTCTTTTATAAAATAGCTGTTAACAGCCTGCCCGAGATCAGTAGCGGCCAACCCGGTAGCAAATTCCGTCATTGTCCAGGGGCCGCCGTTAAAATCGCCGCTCATGGGATCCCGTAAGCTGGCATAGATGGCGTTTACCGAGCTTCTTGCATGTTCGGGCTTTGTAAAATAAGTATCTTCTGTATAGTTGCTGGGATCCGTTTCATCCAGAAATTTCCGGCAGCCGGCCATAAATAATGCTCCGGTTGTTAATACCAGCAGTCCGTATTTTATTATTGTTGCTTTCATGATTTTTCATTTAAAGTTGGTACTGTGTTATAATCCCACGTTAAGACCCAGCATAAATACCCGTGGCTTTGGATAATCGTATAAATTCAGTCCCTGGTCGAAAGGAGAGCTGGAGTTGGAAACTTCCGGATCGTATCCCTTGTACTTGGTGATCAGGAAAAAGTTTTGCACGGAAGCGTATACTCTCAGGCGACTGAGCTTTAAAGCCGAAGCTGCGGCTGACGGAAATATATAGGCCAGCAACAAATTACGGCCACGGATAAACGATCCGTCGGTTACTTTGTGGCTGTCGTTATTAGTGGTGTAATAGGCGTTAATAGGCCGTATCTGCGCGATGGGCGTATTCTGGTTCGTTTCTGTCCATGCATTGAGCACGGTTTTATAACTATTGGCTATACCTTGCCTGTCTTCTGCAGAATGTATACTTCTGTCGAGCACGTCATTGCCGTACATAAACTGGAGGTCTACTGTCAGCGACCATGCTTTATATTGAAAAGTGTTCAGGAAGGTGCCGTATCCATCAGGTATACCTCTTCCGATAATGACCCTGTCAAGGTCGTTTATTATGCCATCGTTATTGATATCTTTATATTTTACATCGCCGGGCAGCATATTGTATTTCTTTGCTTCATCGGCTTCCTTACTGCCCCAGGTACCGAGATGCACTCTTCCAAAGAAAGAGCCAACCGGTTCGCCCACCCTGATAATGCCGTTGCCGGAGGCTATATCACCATTGGCTAAAGCGAGCACCTTATTTTTATTGACGGAAATGTTGAAGGTGGTGCTCCAGGAGAAATTATCTGTTTGGATGTTGGTTGAATTAAGACCGAGCTCAAATCCCTTGTTTTCCATACTACCCACATTGGAGAAAATTTTATCACGGCCGCTGGTGTAAGGTAACGGCGCGTCCAGCAGCATACCGTTTACTTTCCTGCGGTAGAGGTCCAGTTCCAGATTCAGCCTGTTGGAGAATAAGCCCAGTTCAAGCCCGAAATCCACCTGTTTGGTTTTTTCCCATTGTAAACCCGGGTTGGCAATACGGTCAATACCCACACCGGAATTCCGTGCCCCGTTGAAAATAACGCTGTAGTTTCCCATGCCCGCAAGCGCCCTGTAGGCCGGTATTTCGGAGTTGCCGGTAGCGCCGTAACTGGCACGTACCTTTAAATTGGATATTGCAGCAACGCTCTTCATAAAATCCTCTTCTGTTACTCTCCAGGCGAGAGCCGCAGATGGAAAGAATGCAAACTGGTTATCACTTCCGAATTTGGATGAGCCATCCATACGGCCGGTAAAAGTGACCAGGTATTTATTCCGGAAACCATAGTTGATACGGCCGAAATAGGAATTCAGCCCGTTGGCGGTTCCCACAGAAGAAGGCGGCTGGGGACTGGATCCCGCACCAAGATTGTAATACCGGTAGTAAGAATCGGTGAAGCCCTCTGTGCTTGCCTGGTTTTCAAAACGGTCAATATGTTGCCACGATACCCCTGCCATAGCATTTAAACTATGCACCTTTGAAAACTGCCTGTTGTAGGTAAGATAGTTTTCAAACTGCCAGGAATTGTACCTGTTATTATTAACGAAAGCATTTCCGTTGTCTGAAATGTATTGCATTCCTTTAGCAGCGAAATAATCTTCTCTTTGGTTAATGATGTTCACACCAACGGTCGACTTCAATTCCAGTCCCGGGGCCAGGTGAATATTTGCATATAAATTACCAAGAAGGGTTTGGGTATGCAGAATGGATATCCTGTCGGCTGCTACCCTTAATGGGTTATCACCGCCTTCCATTCCGGGATAGTCCCTGTTACTGGCCCATGTTCCGTCTGCATATTTTACGGGGATAATAGGCAAGGCTTCCAGCACCTGCCGCATCATGGTAATACCGCCCCCATTAAGCTGGTCTACCTGTTTTTCCCGCTGATCGGTATAACTCATTGTACCACCAATTTTCAGCCAGTCCTTTATCTGGCTGTCGTATGCCACGCGGCCGGCATACCGGTCCTGCCAGGAGCCCCGTGCCAGTCCTTCCTGGCTGCGATAGTTTAAGAAAGCACCTATGCTTCTTTTTTCGTCGCCATCCGTAAAGCCAAGCTGATGGTTTTGTGTAAATGCTTTTTGAAATGTTTCGTCCTGCCAGTCGGTATCATATAAAGGGTTTCCCTGTGCATCAAATAATTTAGGATTGGTGCGTTTGGTTTTGGGATCGGTGTATTTTGTTCCTGTTGCCCATCCTACGGGGTCATATTTCTGAGCGTTGGCATAAGCCAGGTCCTCCACTGCCAGGAACTCTTTTGCATTGAGCAGCTCCAGTTTCCTGGGCAATACGCCTATACTGAAATCCGGGTCATAGGTGATTTTTCCACCGGATGAATTACCTCTTTTGGTGGTAACAAGAATAACGCCGTTTGCACCCCTGGCGCCATAGATCGCTGTGGAAGAAGCGTCTTTCAGTACTTCGATGGAAGCAATATCATTAGGATTGATATAATCAATGGGAGTGCTTCCGTTTCTCAGATCTACAGGGTTCAGGATCACACCATCAATTACATACAGCGGGTTATTGGAAACGCTCAGGGAGCTTGATCCACGGATGCGGATATTGGTTCTGCCGCCTGGTCTTCCTGAGTTGGAAGACACATTCACCCCGGTTACACGGCCGGATAAGCTTTGGTTTAAAGAAGAGGAGGGGCGTTCCTGCAGGGTTTCCGCTTTAACGGTACCAACAGCACCCGTGAGATCTGATTTTTTAGTAGTGCCATAACCTACCACTACTACTTCGTCTATCTTTTTAACCTGCGGAACAAGTTTAATCTGCATCTCCGCAGCAGTAACGCTCACTTCCTGTGTAATATAGCCGATATAAGAAACAATCAACACCGCATCAGCAGGGACGCCTTTAATGTTGAAGTTCCCGTCGCCGTCTGTAGTGGTGGCCTTATTGACATTCTTTACTTTAATGCTCACTCCGGGCACCCCGGTGCCATTCTCTTCCAAAACTTTGCCACGTACGTCTATGAGCGATGTTTGGGGGTAATTAAGCATTGCAGGATTTATTGCATGGAGTGGCATTGTTATTCCCATGAATAAGGCAAAGGTGGCATAAATGATTTTCTGGCGTAATGCCGGCAGTTTAAAAATAACCGTGGAAATGTGTTTCATAGTTAAAATGTTATTAGGTTAAATTGATCGTATCCTGGATTACCTACAGCAGTTTTTAAATATGGGATCTTACGGGTCAGGACGCACTGTGCCTATCCGGCAAACAGGCTGGCCAGATAAATTCAGTTCAGGAAAATGCAGCCGGGGTTGCCGCCGGATGAATGCCCGGAAGCAGCCATAGCTGCCTGTCCCGGCAATAGTATGCGACAAGTTGATTCCTGCTGCAGTGGCTACATTGTATTTGCTATTTGTATCAGTGCCGTTTTGGGTTGAATGATTTTGCTACGTCACAACGGCTGTTATAGTTTTTCAAATTTTGGTGATGAGTAAATAGTAACTGATTAAATTAGAAGTCCTAACAATATTAAATATACAACCTAATATTTCCTTGTGATATTTTATCTAAGTGATATAGTAAATTAACAGAAGTGTTTTGTCTTTAAGTAAATAGCCGGGTACCTGTTATTTTTTCTCCATGGGGTGTTCTTTAAGTAACTGTTCAGCAGAATAAAAATCCTTTTTACTTTCTATGGCTTTTCTTACCTGTTTTACTTTATCGGGAGATACAGGTGTTCCCTTGTTGCCGAATGAATTCCTGACATAGGTTAACACGGCGGCTATCTCATCATCTTTCAGCAACCCGCCAAAAGGCGTCATGGGCACCTGGCCCGGATACGTTTTATTATTTACTTCTATTGGGCCTAATACGCCTTTCATCACCAGTTTGATAAGGCGTTCATCGCTTCCTGTTACCCAGTTGGAGCCGGCAAGAGGAGGGAAGCCTGAATCAGGCAGGCCTTTACCATCTGCCTGGTGGCATGTTTTACAATATCCTTCTATGGAGTAGATTTCCTTTCCTTTGTTAAACAGCGCCAGTGCGGCGCCCTTCAGCCTGGTGTTTTCATTTTCTTCTTTACCCTTTTTCACATTTTCCCCGTTTAAGTGTGCCACGGCGGTTTCGTATGCGTGGATCATCCATTCATCCAGCGGCATTTTTTCAGCCGCTGCCAGGATAGGAAGACCTTTTTCCTTGCCGATCCATGAAGCGGCTACTATGGCCATCAGGCGTACACGGCTGTTTTCATCCTTTGCGGCCTGCATCAGCAGGTCTGCCTGGTCTGCCACCTGGTGCCCTGTATAACGCAGTACTTCTACTGCTGCTGCCCTTGCATGATAGTCCTTTGCTTTTAATAACTGTTTTAAAAGCGGCTGGTCTACCTTATCCATTCCCCAGCTCACCCAAAGTCCTTCGAGTAAATGATGTTCATACCGCGGATCATTTTTATCCAGGTTGGCCACCCAGGTTTGCAGTTTGGCCAGTACCTGGGAAACATCGCGTCCTCTCAGTTCACGGCGGGTTCTGTAACGGGTTCTGTACTCCGGCAGTTTAAGATTTTCCAGCAGCTCCTCTATGGGTGCTCCTGCGATGTTGGCGGGTTTTACCAGTGGCCTGGAGGGATAGGTGATACGGTATATTCTTCCATGAGAATGATCGCGCAGCGGATCCCGCGCATTATGCTGCATGTGCCCTATCAGGATGTTGTGCCAGTCGATCACGTATAACGATCCATCAGGTGCAAACTCCAGGTCTACCGGCCGGAAATTGGGATCGCCGCTTACCAGCAGGTCCATGCGGTGATGGCTTTTATAGCCGGTGCCATCATCCTGCAGTGTATGTTCTTTTGTGCCCAGGAACCCGATGGTATTGTTGATGAGGAAGTCGCCCTGCACCTCATCGGGGAAATGACGGCTGGATACAAATTCAAGACCTGATGTTGGCCGTACCTTATGTTTATCTTCTATCATCTGGATCGATTTATGCGTAGCCTGGCCATACCTGGGCAACACGGTTCCGGGAAGCATCCAGCGCACATCCGGGCTGGATGTTTCCGCAAAGAATGGCTGGCCCCAGTCGTCGAATGCAATACCCCATGGGTTGGGAATAGAAAGTTGAGCCGTGCGCTCCAGTTTCCTGCGGCGCGGGTCGTACCTGTAAAAACCCCCGTTGGTGCCACGAATGGTTCCGTAGGAAGTTTCTACATTCGTGTGAAGAAAAACGCCTTCCCCTGAATAAATTGCGCCGGAAGGATCAACGGTAAACGCATGACTGCTGTGATGTGTATCATGATCATCAAACCCGCTGAGCAGGATTTCCGTTTTATCAGCTTTGCCATCGCCATCTGTATCTGTTAGCAGTTTAAGATTGGTTCCCTGGGCAACATATACACCTTCTTCCGCTATTTCAAAACCGATGGGAAGATGCAGGCTGTCTGCAAATACGGTTTCTTTGTCGGCCTTGCCATCATGGTCGGTATCTTCAAAGATGAGAATTTTATCATCGGGCTTGGCATCTCCCGGTTTATAATGCGGATAGCTGGGCATTATCGCTACCCATAGTCTACCTTTGTTATCAAACGACATCTGCATGGGCTTGGCCAGGTCTTTGAATTGCTCTTCAGAGGCGAAAAGCTCGATCTTGTAGCCAGGTGGAACTTTCAGCTTACTTACCGCTTCCTGCCCGCTGAGATACCGTAGACTGCCATTTTTTGCAGGATTATAATTCGTTTTAACGGGAGGTAACACTTTGGTGTTTTTATCGGCAGCAGCAATATCCATTTTCTCACCTTTTGAAGCTGCCAGCCAAACTGCGGTGTCCCTGATCGCTGTCATCTGCCGGATCTTTTCTATTTCCGCAGGATAATTATCCGGTCCGTAAGGATCATACCGGCGGCCATATACATGCACCCCGTTAGGGATTTTATAATCATTGAGCCACATCCAGTTCTTTTCCATGACGGCATCATGCACCAGTTGCCTGTTGGTTTCCGCCTTCAGCGGAACATTTCCAAAGATCTTGTCTGCCAGCAACACGCCCAGCTTTTTATAACCTTCTTCATTCAGTTGTGAACCGTCGATAGTGAGCGGTTCTTTAGTCTCCTCATACCATTTTTTAGATGGTGTGAACGCATCTACAAATAATATATTATTACGGGCGGCCACTTCTTTCATTGCATTCGTATATAAAGCAAGGTTTTCATTTTCTTTGCGGCCATCGGGGAGATCATATTTATCTGAAAGATTTTCGAAGGCGATAGGGGAAACGATGGCCAGTTGCGGCGCGGAGGCGCCGTTGTATTTTTGTTTCAGGGTCCATTTTATAAACGCATCCAGTTCTGCTTTATAACTTTCCAGTCCTTCTTTTCCATCGAATGATTCGTTATAGCCAAAGAACGCGATGATCACATCTGTTTTAAGCCTGGTGAGCCATTGGTCTGGTGTTTCAAAATGTCCCTGGCTTGGGTTTTCGATGGCCTGCACCTGGCTGTCGAGCGCCGGATGGAATTTCTCTGCGCCCGGAAATGCCCACGGGGAGTTCCTGCCGGAGTGTGGCCGGAAACCCGGTGTTTCGCCTCCGTCGCACATATTACGGATCTGTATTTTATACTCCGGGTAACGGAGGTATAGCTCCGTTTCGAAATTATCATAATTTATCATTCTTGATCCCAGGTTGTTACCGATCAGGGAAATATGGGAGGTCCCGGAAATAGTAAGCGGAGCAGGTTCCTGGGATTTGCAGGCATGCAGTATCATTATCGCCAATACTATAGGAATAAAAGGCGAGTAAATGCCAATTTTTGATAGTTTGGACATTTTGGATAGATTTAGCTTGATCAGGAAACGAGAAATACTTATTTGGCTACACGGTAGGGTACCTGGATATTCATTTTACCTTTCCATTTCCGTGGAATTTTTAGTCCCAGTTCATAATGAATGGCATTGATCACTAACCGCTGAAAGGGCTCCTGTGTGAAATCTTCAGGATGGCCCATGGTGGTCATAAAGACCCTGCCGCCGAAAGGGTTGGTGCCGGTCCATGCCACCGGGTTTTCTATTGCTTCTTTATCCGGGTTCACGGCTTTTCCCATCAGTAACCAGGTGGAGCCTTTTACCGGGTAATCCGGCAAAACACGGTACAGCCATGAGCGTACATGAAAGTTGGTTGCTACGCCTGTTAGAATAGGGTTGTTCGCCTGATCAGGAATAATGTGAACATCAGTGCTGCTCTCGTGCCCGTAGTGGGTATGTTTGGCGGCGCCGCCCCATCCGGGAGGCGCATTCAATGCAAATTCACCAAAGGCATTCCATTTTTCGCTGGGATGTCCTTCAGGGAAATGGAAGGCATGCGTGGTGGTACGGAAGCCCATAACGGGTTTGCCTGATTTCAGGTAAGCATCAATATACGCAAGTTGTTCAGAAGGGAGCCTGCGCCAGCGCAGGAAAAAAACAGCCAGGTCCGCCTGTTTTAAAGCCTCCAGGCCAGGGATATTTTCTTCGCTGTTATAATCAGGGGATGCTTTGAGAACGATCGTTTTCATACCGTAATCTTTCTCCAGCGCAGCGGCAATGAGAGGCATGGTTTCCTCGCTGCTGTATTCATGATCACCGGTCACAAAAACCACCAGCGGTTTTTTCCCCGCTTTGGAAGATTGCGCAAAGAGTAGCCCCGTACATGTTATGCTGGTATTTACCAGGAACAATAAACAAACGCAGAATTTTTTCATTTGAACAGAGATTATTGACGACCGTTTTATATGCGATCCAACCTGCTAAATTTCAGGAAGCATACGGTAACATTAAAGAAATGATGTTTCAGTTATTGATTAACGCAAGCGCATTGCGGTTATATATGCTGTTAGGATCCGGTTCTCTGCCGGTAAGCGCTGCCACTACATTGTTGATGGTGAGCAGGCATATCTGCCGGTAGGTAGCCGATGTAAGGCTGCCGGAATGCGGCGTAACAATTGCCCGCGGATGCTGTACAATGCCGAGGCTCTCCACCGGTGGCTCATCGGGCAATACATCTGCAGCATAGCCTGAAATAGCCCCTTCGTTCAATGTCTGCAGCAATGCGGGATGGTCAATAAGCGCGCCTCTTGCGGTATTGATCAGTAATGAACCGGGCTTCATCAAACGCAGCTGTTTTTCTCCTATGATCTTATCTGTTTCACTGTTAAAGGGAAGATGAAGGCTCACTACATCCGATTGCTGTAATACCTCTTCCATGGCCAGGTATTTATAAGGCTGGTCCCGGGTGGATTTACTCCAATACAGCACTTCCATTCCAAAAGCTTCTCCAAGCCGGGCCACACGTTTTCCTATATTTCCCATACCCAGTATGCCAAGGGTTTTCCCGTTCAGCTCATCACCTGCATATTGATTGCGCCAGCTCCAGTTGTTTTGTTTCACCTGGAATACCGATTCATACATGTTGCGCATCAGCATCAGCATCAGCCCGAGGGTATGCTCCGCAATAGTGGCGGCATTACTGCCCGGGGCATTGATGACCATGATTTTTCTGGCAGTAGCTGCGGCTACATCTACATTATCCAATCCTACGCCACACCTGGCAACCACCTGTAAATGCGGACAGGTATCGATGAGTGGTTTGTTGATCAGTCCTTTTCCTCTTGTAATGATGGCATGGATATCTTCATTGTTCAAAACATTTTTTAGGCTGGCCTCATCGTATCCCGTGAATACATTCACATTATCCTGAAGAACAATGAATGCCTCACCGGCAACGGTTTCAAGCAACAATACGTTTTTTCTCATTTGTTATGATATAAGGTGGCGTCATCAGACCTGTATCCCCTGAAGTCATTCCTGTTTGAAACATACAACCCTTCTTCATAAAGTTCATCCGTGAATATCCGGGGATCCACTTCAGCGCCGGGTATGGAAGAAATTTCCACCAGGTTGCCGGCAGGATCACGCACAAACATCTGCATCGCTCCGTCGGGCAGTTTTCTTACTTTTCCCCAGGGATTGATATCAATGATGTTCAGTGCTTTCATACGGAAAAACAAACTGCTGAAATCATCTACCTGTACACAAATATGCCCGCGGAAAGAGGTCTTGTCTTCCCATTCGGAAATATGTAATTGCTGCTCTTCGTTGAATTTGAAAAACATAACAGGGTAATCAAACCGGAAGGCGGCAAGCGGCTCCAGGCCCAATTCATGCTGATAGAAATGACCTGCTTTTTCCAGGTTGTCTACAATCAGTGTTACGTGATTAATTTTAAGTGCTTTGGCCATAAATAATTATTTACAATACCACTTCTAAACTTTTTGTTGATACTCCCTTACAAAATCCCAGTCGGGCGTTACGCCTAACCCCGGAGCGGTGGGCGCTTCGATGACGCCATTTGTCACTGCAATCTGTTCTTTTACCAGTTCATACATCATCGGATTGCCTCCCAGTGAGAACTCAATGATAGTGGCGGATGGCGATGCAAACGCTACATTCACTCCTGCCATAAAAGAGAAGGCTGATCCCCAGCAATGCGGCGCCAGCTCCAGCTGATGCACGCTTGCGAGGTGCGATACGCGTACTGCCTCGGAAATACCGCCAATGATGGCTGCATCCGGCTGTATTACATCAATGGCCCTTATCTGCAAAAGTTCATTGATGTCAAAACTGGTATATTCACTTTCGCCTGCTGCAATAGGAATATATGTGGAAGCTCTTACTTCTGCTGTCCCTGTTTTATTATCAGGACTGATAGGTTCTTCAAACCAATACAGGTTACAATCTTCCACTCCGCGGCAAAACTGCTTTGCTTCCGGAACGCTGAAGGTGCCGTGCGCATCTGCCATCAGTTTAATATCAGGCCCCAAAGCGGTTCTGGCAGCTTTTACCCTGTCGATACTGTTTTGTACGGTCTGGTCCATTACGCCCACACGCATCTTAACACTACCAAATCCTTTGTTCGTATAACCTTTCAATTGCGCGCCAATGTTTTCTGTATCCGCCCAGCCGCCACTGGCATATGCCGGCATCTTATCCCTGCAGGCGCCACCGAGCAGGTCCATCACGGGAACATTCAGCATCTTCCCTTTTAAATCCCACAAGGCGGTATCAATACCGCTCATGGCAGATATGGTAAGACCCCTTCTCCCGAGTATAGGGAATTTCCGGCCTCTCAGCAAGGCATAGTGATCCCTTGTGCCGTTATACATCTCTTCCCAGAGACGGTAAATATCTTTGACAGGCTTACCCAGTAAAGCCGGCTTTAATTCGTTTTCAATACAATTTACAATGGAGGCGCATACCCCGGAAGATCCAACCGCTGCTTTGGCTTCCCCAAATCCCTGAAGACCATCATCCGTTGTTATTACAACAAGCGTCATATCAAAATTGGTTAATAATCCATAGTCTGAAGTATGTTGTTTTTCTTTAGGAACAGGACAGCGTAACCAAAATGCCTCTACATTAGCTATTTTCATCTGTTAGCAGTTGACTTCTTTAAATAAGTTTTGATAAAGTATTAAATGATTCGGCGGTGAGCATGGTATAAAATGCTTCGGTAACAGAAGCGCTGCCATGGTCTGCCAGGAACTTTTCCTGCTCGGCAGATAGGTTTTCGGGATTTTCATCAATTGAACCCGGATAAGGATTGGCGGGAGTACGATCCAGCGGCGCGCAAAATTCCACGGAAAGCACGTCATCATAGTTTATTTCCCGCAGGGTATCGATGATCTTTTTCCAGTTGAGATGCCCCATTCCCGGCGCCATGCGGTTGTTATCCGCTACATGAAAACCAACCAGTTTCCCTTTGGCTGCCCTGATCGCCTCAAACATATCCGCTTCTTCGATATTCATATGAAAGGTATCCAGGCACACGCCACAGTTGGGGCCTACGGCCTCTGCAAGCGCGAGGGCCTGGGCGGCCCTGTTGATGAAGTATGTTTCAAACCTATTGATAGGCTCAATGCCTATTACAATACCAGAGGCTTCACTATAATTATAAATTTCCTTCAGGGCGTCAACAGCCCATTTCCATTCTTCCTCAGGCCGGCCATCAGGCACAATTTTTCCTACTGTGCATGGCACCACTGATACCATATGCCCGTCCAGTTCCTTTACCATGCGCACTATATCCTTTACATACTGCACTGATCTTGCGCGTTGGGCCTCATCCCTGGCAAGCAGGTTACGCTCTCCCAGCATCAGGGTTACAGACCCCCAGCATGAAAGGCCATGACTTTTCATCAATTGCCTTATGCTTTTGGTGTCATATTGTTCCGGGGTTCCGGCAATTTCAAGTTTGGTATATCCAAGCGCTGAAACCCTCCGTATGGTGGTTTCTATCGTTTCAGACCGCATCCAGTTGTGTATCCCTAGTTCCATAACGCATTAATTATAAAAGTGGATGAATGTTTTCTGCAGGTTAAATTTTTTGCCCGTCACGGGAGAATGGCCGGCAGCGCGGCTGCTGTAAGGCGCAAGCTTGTTGGTTTCATAACAGGAACGTTTTTTTTATCATTGTTTCACAAACTTATTCAGACTTCTATTGAAATAAAAGTACTTCATTTGCAATATATCGATACTATATTTGCTATATTTCTTATTTTTTGCTTTAGAAAAATAAATAGTGTACTAAAAATAAAGACATTATGAAAGTTTCTTACCGGCACATATCTACGCCCGAAGATGCCAGCTTTGTGATTAAAGAGTTTTGTCAGCCACGTTTTACAAATACTTTTCATTTTCATCATGGCCACGAATTGATACTGATTGTAAAAAGCGCGGGAAGAATGTATGCGGGGAATAAGGTGATGAATTACAATGAAGGAGAGATTTATATGTTTGGTCCGGGCCTGGTGCATTGTTTTTGTAACAATGATTCCCCTGTTGGTGCCGATGAAATTGCCCACGCTATTATAGTGCAGTTCACAGAAGATTTTATTGGCAGGGATTTTTTTGATAAACTGGAATTAAGGAAGATAAAAGAACTGATGCAGCTGTCTGAATGCGGAATAAAATTCAACAAGGTACCTGCTGTTGTTAATAGCCTGTTTTTCAGGTTCCAGGCCAACCAGCAGATGAAAAACCTGATTATACTTTTACAGATACTGGATGAGCTGTCGCTGCAATGCAGGGAAAGTATCCAGCTTCTCACAGATGATCCGGGGAAGGTGCGCTATAAAGATGCGGATTCGAAAAAGTTAGAGCCTATATTTAAATATGTTTTGGATAATTATCATCATCATGTAGACAGCAAATCGGCGGCATCTCTCGCCTGTATGAACGAAGCGGCGTTTTGCCGTTACTTCAAAAAAAGAACTACCAAAACATTCTCACAGTTTGTGAATGAGATAAGGATCAGTCATGCTACAAAATTGCTGATAGGAACAGAAGATGGCATAGCTGAAGTATGCTATGCATGTGGTTTTGACAATATCTCCTACTTTAACAGGCAGTTCAAAATTTACCAGGGGAAGTCTCCCAGGGAATACCGCAAGGCATTTATTGAAAGTAATGCAAGCACGCCCAGTTTCCGGCCTACAGCGGATTAGGTATGCCTTACATTACCCGGCGAAGGGATAAAGCAGCCTGTTCCCGGTATTTCCCGTTACAAAGGCAACCTTTTTATTTGTAAAATCGAAGGTTTTTAGTTGCTCTTTTAAAAGGGAGTTTAAATAAACGGATTCCTGTGTGTTGAGAACCGCATTGTTATCAAGTCCCAAACCTCCGGGCGTTTGTCCAAAAAGATCTGCTGTCAGAATAGAAAGAATTATTAACAGGATTGTTTTCATGTGTTTGCTGTTAGGGGCTGGTTGAAGTATTTTAAGCCACTCGCTTATTTATCATCTGTAAATAACTTTATTAACAACTTCAAGTTAAAAAATATCGTTGATTTAAGATTAGCCATTTTAGATCAGTGGCTGTTAAGCATAGTTGCCGGCTATCATAAATGTAAAATTCCACCTGGTATTCAGGCATAACCGCTATTCCCAGAATTGTGATTATGTTAGCATTTTTTAATAGAAAAGGATGCTTATCTTTATTGTCATGTTACGCCTAATCCTTTTTTTTGCTGTTCTCATGTTGGGTCTGGCTGCAAAAGCCCAGGTGGATTCGTCTTTCGGTGCAATGAATGGCGCCAGATCTTCCTTCAGCCCCCCTTTGCAGATAAACGATACTAACTATATCCGTAAGAAGTGGTTTGTTACAAAAGATGCTGGCGTTTCCACTGGTTTTATTGCATTTAAAGGAGGCAGCAGTTCCTTCCTGTCGGTCCCGTTGGGGTTACAGATCAATCGCCAGTTGACCAGTAATTTTTATGCTTTCGGAGGCGTATCGGTGACGCCATATGTTTTCCGTTATAACGGTATCCCTTATCAATCCGCAATTACCAAGGGTAGTGGCTTGATGCAAACAAACAATTTCGCCGCCTATTCGGATGCAAAAATAGGCGTAATGTATATTAACAATGACAGGACATTCTCCATTTCCGGGAGTATTGGTGTGAGCAGAGGCGGGTATAATGCATATTCTCCTTTTTATGCCCCGGCATATGCCCCGGTGGGGGGAAATATGCACAGGTAAAATCGTTGGACCGAACCAGGTATCTTCCGATTTGTCCATTTTAGTGCCCGATAACAAATTAGCATATTGACTATCAGTAATTTAGATAGCACAAGGAACACATAGGGACAAAAATTTAAAGAAATAAGTATTAGATAAGTATCGGAAAATATCTTCCTGTTACGCCTCCGGTGGGGTTCAACACCTGGTTGAGCCAGTCGGGGGGCTTTTATTAGCAAATCATTAGGGCGCTAAAGCCATAGCGGGGGGGCGATTCTTCCTTAGGAGCTGATTTCAAGCTTATAGCCTTTGCCGCGTACAACAACGATGTTGATATTGGGATCAGGTTCCAGCTTTTTTCTGAGTTTTGATATGAACATATCAAGACTGCGGCCAACTATAACACCTTCATCTTCCCATACCTCTTTTTGTAGCCTGCTTTTCTCTATGGTCTCGTTAGGAGAAGATGCGAAGATCTGCAACACACGGGTTTCAGTTCCGGTGAGATCAATGGTCTTTCCATTTATTATGAGCTTACGGTTTTTTTCATCGAACAACATTGAGCCCAAAGTGACTATACCAGTAACCTGGTCATCAGGTAAAGTCCGGCGCGGTTTAGCAAACCTGAAAAATATAAAACCAATAAATGCTAAAAATGGCAAACCGCCTAGCAAAAGTCCATTCTTTGCTGTATTTAGGCTTGTCGGTTTAAATTTGATGTTGACAATGTAACGTGCCCTGGGTTGTTTTCTGCCTATACAAGCTACAATATCATCTTTTTTGTTTTTTGATATAGCATATCCATAGACTACACCAGACTTATCGCTGTTCAGAACTGTGACCACATAATCGCTTGAAAGGGGGTCTTGGGCCAGCAAACGCCGGGTGATATTCACCAACGAGCCCGGTTGAAAAGTAAGCTCATTCTCAAAACTGATCTGGTATTCATTTTCGGCGATCTTTTTTACCGGAAGCACCCTTGATTTACTGTCGCCCGACTGCGTTAGCAGTTCATCTCCTATCCTGCGAAGCAAAACTTCCCTCCTGGCGATCGCAAAACCGTCACTGCCGGTCATACTAAAAACCAGGCAAGTTACAGAGATAAACAGGAGTAGTATCAGTCCCCACAAGTACTTGCGCTTCCCGGAAAGCAGATTTCGGCTATGAAACATACCATTTTACCATTTATTTACAAAGGTTACATTTTTATTTACAATCCAGGTTCCTCCCGCTGAAATAAATCAAAGTAGTTTTGTTGCACCATCGTTAAAGGGATATGAAAAATAAAAGAAATGCCTTAAACGGATCTGATTTATGTCAATTAAACCGATAAAAAATATGAAAAAAATCATTTATGCACTGATCTTACCGGTACTTGTGGTAAGCGGATTAGTATTTGCTAATCGCGAAATTAAAAATGAAACTTCTAAAAGGGTAATCTCAAAACCCCTCTCTGCTGCTGAAAGGGAAGCTGAACGGAAAAAATGGGAGGCTACCCCTGAAGGTATAAAGTTCAAAAAATGGGAAGCATCTCCTGCAGGTAGAAAAGTGTATGCCGGTGTTGCTAATATAAGGAATCATATAAGTGATTTTACCAATATGGAGGCTGTTATAACTTCCCTTTCCCTTCCGCCAGGATCAAGATTAGGCTTCGGTGTGATGGCCAGGATTAATGGGGTTGATTACATTGTAAAATTTGAGCCGGAAAAGTCTCAACTTGAGCAATTACAAAGCCTGAAAGTGAACGACAAAATAATTCTGAGAAGCCATAACGTATCGTACGCGCCCAAGTATTCATACCCAATAGTATCGGGTGAATATGTAGAACGGGATAGTAAAGTAATTTTTAAACGTGCCCCCCGCAAAGGCGGTTGCTGAGCAAATGAATTATGTGTATTGCTGATTTAAAATCATTTGTCAGTTATTATTAATCAAGATAATTTCTGAGAAAGCGCGAAAAGTGACACAGACAAAATTAAATGAGGCTGTCTCATATCTATGATACAGCCTCATTTATGGGTAGTATAGGATTAAGGACCTATAACGCCCTGGCAACGATAGATAAAGTGGAAATTAAAGCGTTTTGATGGCAGCCTATCGTTCATTCTGCATTGTACATAAAAAATAGGAATAATCACTGAACGGGAATTGGCATATTCACTTTTATCGCATTCATAAATTATATAGCTTCGCAGGATGCTAACAGTGGAAAAAATCGGTGGCACTTCCATGAGTGCACTAAAAGATGTAATCGACAACATCATTTATTATGACCGTTCCGGCGACAGGTTATACAATCGTGTTTTTATTGTTTCTGCTTTTTCGGGAGTTACAAACCTGTTACTGGAAAATAAGAAAACAAAAGCCCCTGGCGCCTACCATCAGTTTGCAACAGGAAACGATTATCATAAGGCGCTTGAATCAGTAAGGCTTCACCTTAAACAGCTGAATGCCCATTACGCACCACTTGGGCTGGACATGACGAAGGCGGACGAAGTGACGGATGGTATTATTAACCGGGTACTTACCTACCTGGATAGTGCCAACACAATGTTGGCCTCCGGGTATCTCAATGAGGGCATTCTGCTGGCTGTCCGGGAGATCCTGGCCTCAGTTGGGGAAAGCCACTCAGCGTTTGCACTGGCAAATATCCTGCAGAACAAAGGGCTTAACGCGGTACTGGCAGATCTGAGCGGCCTGGGCGACGGGCGCTCACTAACGATTGACGAACGGATCAAAGAGGAATTTGCGGCCATCGATCTTAAAAACTGCCTGTGCATTGCAACAGGGTATGTAAAAGGAACGGAGGGGATCATGCGGGAGTTTGACCGCGGTTATTCAGAAGTGACCTTTAGCAGGATAGCTGAACTGCTCCGGCCTGAAGAAGCTATTATTCATAAGGAATACCATCTGTCAACCGCCGATCCGGCGTTGGTAGGTATAGAAAACGTGAAACCTGTTGGTTATACCAATTATGATATCGCCGACCAGCTGGCAGATGTAGGGATGGAGGCTATTCATCCCAAGGCAGCAAAACCGCTGGAGATAGCAGGCATCAATCTTCGCATCAAAAACACTTTTGAACCGGAACATCCGGGTACGCTGATCACTAAAAATTATGTTTCAGAACATAAAAGGGTGGAGGTTATTACCGGCTCAGACCAGCAACTGCTTATCGATATTTATGACCCGCTAATGGTAGGCGCAGTAGGAAGCGATCTCGATATTATGCAGGTATTTTCCCGCTATGGTATCAGCTATACCTTTAAGGCGACCAGCGCCAACAGTATTAGCATCGTCATTTGGGAAAGTGATCTGAACCAGCAGTTATTGAACGACCTGAAAGAAAAATACGAACATGTAACTGTTGAACCTATTGCAATGGTCTGCCTGCTGGGCTCTAATATGGATCAGCCGGGCCTATTGGCCAACGCTACCGCCGCACTGGCCAAAGCCGACATTAATATTTTGAGCGTTGGAGTGGCCTTAAGAAAGGTCAATTTCCAGTTCGTTATTACCCGGGAACATTTCAAAGCGGCTATCGTTGCGCTGAACAAAGCGGTAGGATAACAGGAGGGTGCAACAGGCTAGACAATAGCTAGAGATCCATTCCCAGTAATTCCCGCAGCGCTTTCACAGGTATGGAGCTTTTTATGACCATCTGTACATGGCCGCTGACCTGGTTTCCCGCAGCATCCTTTACCATGGCCGATAACGGCGTAGTAGCCGAAATAACGCCAACAGGGTTGCCATATTTGTCAAGCACCGGCCCGCCGCTGGCGCCACTGCCATAGTCTGCGGTGATCTCCATCGTTCAACGTTTTCTTTTTGATGATGACCGTGATAACATGTACGGGCACTTCATCTTTAAGCATGGTGGCGCTATCGTATCTGGTTGCCGGAGATGCCTTTAGCGTTAACCAGGCAGGCAACAGAAATCTTTCCTGGGAGAATACAAAGAATTACAACTTCGGCGTCTTCTGATTACCCTAATGTAATTCTATCCGCTTATGGCGAGAACCTCCTAAACTATTGACGTCTGATTTGTTGGAAATGCTCTACCCTAAATAGAAAAAAGGCCGAAATTCTGGTGAATTTTGGCCTTTTTGAAAAAAAGTATTATGAATGATTTATATCAAAGTATTAAGATCTACACCTCATTTTGCCGGGTTCATTTCCTGAATAGCTGCCCGCGTTGCGGTATTGAAGTTTTTATTATTTACAATTTCGTCTATACCATAAATTAACACTCCACCCTTAACCCCTTTCTTTGGTTGCCATTTTGCAAAATCGTTAATCAATGCAATATTCGAAGATTCAGTACCGTCTTGTCCCTGAAAATTTACACCCACAAGAAATTTTGACGCTGGTATATATTTAGAAAAGCCATCAGAAAAAGATGAGGTAACCTGAGAGGCACTGCGTCTATAAGCCTGAAAAAAAACATAGTCAATCTTGTCTTTTATTTTTTCCAGAAGTGTGGCCACCGTACTATTATCTCCAGCGTCCTCATCTGTATCAAGAATTAATAACTTACCAGTCCCGGATTTTGGACCAAGATATTTAGACAGTCCTTCGTAAATTTTTATTATTATCCCTGTTTCCACCCTGGATTTGCGTTCAAAATCGATATCAAATCCATCATAGTTGTACTCATTTATAGTGTTCATAATGTCTTTGACAGCAGCATCAATACCTGCCTGATCGCTTGAATCCTTTACATTGTTCCAGGGCAACCATCCTTGTGTCCAAATCACTTTTGTACCTTTAGCCTGGAGAGCAGGAATGTAAGTTTCTTTAAGCGTTTTAAAATAACTTTCTTTTTCACCGCCCTGTTGAAAGACTGAAACAATATCTACACTATCAGGAAGATCTGTCATTTTCGGTTTTTTGATATCGCCATCATTTGCAGCATCCCTCCAGGCACTGTAGTAACCCATCAATAACTGATGAGGGCTTTTCTTATATGCCAAAAGGTTCTTAAGATATTGCCCTTGATCTGTTTTGACTAAAAGTGTTTTGCCGGGCACTTCTTCTAATTTTTTTGTACAGGATGCCAATGTTACGATCAAAAGCACAGCAAAAAAGGATGCTACTAATTTAGTCTGTCCGGATTTAAAGTAATTTTTCATAGTTTTTGTTTAATTAAAGAAATTGTTGTAATGTGAACATATATGGTTTATATTTGGAGAGTTATCTGATAATTGGTTCAATACAGCAAACACTTTTATTATGATACAGTCACTGCATTTTTTTACCCTTTTGTAACCAATATTTATCCTAAATTTAATTTTGAGAGGTGATTTGTGCAGGCACTAAGGGTTGGATAAGGGGTTTAGGATCGTAGGGTACAGCCCTGTGTGCTACTGCAAACTTGGTATACAGCATTTTATTACGGATATTATTGCAAATAAGCGACCGTAGCATTGGCCACGCGCTGATCCTGCAATAGGGTGGAATAGGTAAGCCTTGCACAGGACCAGATGATTATTTTTTTACGCCAGCATCTTTCCCCATGCTTTAATCACGTCATTGGCTGCGTTTCTTGATGGCAGCGTAAATATCCGTCCCTTGCAATTACCATTTCTCCTGATTCTCTGCTTTTCGGAATTTGCAAGGCAACCGGGTGCAAAGTCAATATTACGGTTGTCCAGTCTCTACCTGGATGATCCGCGTCGTAAGATTACCATTTTCGATCTCTGGAGGCTTAACATCACACCAGCGCAACCCAGAATAAAGACTAAAAATAAAGGCATCTACCGTTTCTGCAATATGCGGTGGGGCTGGGCGTTGGATTACTTTAAGGTATTCGTCGACCTCCAAAAACTCCTTTAGCGTTACACTCGGTTTCCGCACGGCTGCAATTTCCTCTGTTGGATCACAGCGAAAGTATCCATCCCTGGTGGCGTTTCTAACCATACTTTTAAACGTTGCGTAGTTATTTTGAGGCGTTTCACCTGTGAGGCAATCCGGCAAATATTTTCTGAAGCGGAAACAGAAATTGTAAGTAACAGATATCGGCGACAAAAATCTACTGCGACAAATTTTTTAAACTTCGTAAAACAGCATGGCAGGTGCCTGCAGCCTTCGCGTTTGTGGTCTTTCACATATTTTTCATAGTACTTAATAAAATTCGGTTCTATCTTGTGAGATGGAATGTAACCCGTGCCAACTGCCATGGACTAGTTTGCAGGAGAAGATGGCTGTTAAAATTGCTGAAAACGGCGACGCCGCTTAGATTGTTCCGCCAACAATTTCGAGACCGAACTATAAACTTATCAAAGATGTTATTGAGGGTAATATCTCTATAGAAACCTTTAAACAAAAAATCGGATGCAAATAAAATCAAGTACAGGCGGGAAGGTTATTGGAAATATATTGCTTTTCCTTTGTATTAGTTTGATTAGCAGCGTGCTTTCGTATGTACTGGACCTGCTATTGAATTTCAATTATGCTATTGAACAGCCCAGGTTTATAATTGCGTATTGGATCATGTTTTTAGGACATTTTTGGATTTATCTGATTGGATTGATCATCTACCATATATTGGTACGTACTAATTTCTTTTTAAAGAATAATCTAAGGTTATTATTGTTAGGGACGATTATCGGAGGTGTTATTGGAATAATCCTGGGACACAATGATTATAGTTTATATATAGGAGATTTCGGGAGTTAAAGGCAATTATACGACACGGGCTTACTGGTCTTATATTCAGTTATTTATCTATGGCCATAGTGCCCGGCAGAACTAAGGCTACGTGCCGACATTCAAAATGAAGCTTATTGCGCAATCGGAAGTATTCGGAAGAAAGGCTGCATAAGATTTTTTCTCGAACACAACTGCTGCTGTGTCAGAAAATTTCAGTGTCACAAACGCGGAAAAAGTGTCTGATTTGGGTTTTATAAAAGACACAAAGGTGCTGGTCGTGTTCTCCTACCAGCACTCGAATTTGGTGTGTCATTTGGTGTGTCAATTTTGTGTCAACGAAAGTGGGAGAAAGCGAAAAAAAGGATCAAGTTGAAAAGTTGGGGGATAGGATAAAAAGTAGTTTTTTTGCAGCAGATTAACCAACGAAGCACGTGGATCAGAATTTTCGCAAACTAGTAGAGATGCTGTTACCAGCAGGGGTTTTAGAGTATTTTGACTTAATTGATTCAAGTCAGAATAAGGAGGGTATTGATATATACCTGGAAGAAAAGAATACAATCCCAGTAGAGCATCAGCATAGAAAAGCACACTCCAAAGGTTTCTTCTCAGAAATTGCAATTCAGGATTTTCCTATACGTGGCCAAAAGGTCACCCTGCATGCCAAACGCCGTCGGTGGGAGGTTTTAGAGGATGGAGAAATAATAACAAGAGATTGGGAAATAGTTAAAAAAGGCACACGAATGACACCGGAGTTCGGTGCTTTTTTAAAAGGATTACTTAGATAAATATCCTGTAAGCCCTGTGCAATTGGGCCATTTCTTTCAGATAGACGGTAAACAGTTAGGCCAGCAATACAAGCATCATCTCAGTGATTTTGGTACCTGGGATCAAAAAGAACATGCTACTGAATGGATGCTTTTTGAACAAAACATTGGTGCCGCTTTAAGTATAGACGAGACAGCCTTTTCCAGTGGAGAACTGTATACAATTGTCACTAATAAGCTGGCCAAAGGGCGCAAAGGCTCAATAGTGGCTATGATCAAGGGCACTCAGTCTGAATTTCTGAAAGAAATACTGTTTAAGATCCCTAAACGCCTGCGTGGAAGAGTACAGGAAGTTACCATCGATATGTCTGGTAGCCTTAATAGCGCTGTTAAAGCCTGTTTCCCTAACGCCCATCGGGTGATAGATCGCTTCCATGTGCAACACCTGGCTTTTGATGCGGTACAGGAAATCAGAATAAAGCATCGCTGGGAAGCCCTGGAACAGGAGAATCTGGAATACGAGCAGGCAAAACGAGCCGCAATGAAGTATGAGCCAGTCAGGCTCGCTAACGGCGATACAGCTAAACAGCTGCTGGCCAGAAGCCGATACTTGCTATTTAAGCATCCCAGACTATGGACCAGAGAGCAGCAGCAGAGAGCGGAACTTTTATTTAGTCATTACCCCCTTATTCATAAATCCTACCAGCTATCCCTGCGACTCGGTGAGGTTTACAGACATTGTAAGTGTAAAGAAGAAGCATTTAAGAAGCTGGCTTTGTGGTATAATGACGTGGAGGAAGCGGGGATTTTATCCTTCAAGACCGTTGCCAGGACTATCAGAACTCATTATCTGGGTATCCTCAACTTCTTCAACAACAGAGCCACCAATGCGGCTGCAGAATCATTCAATGCAAAAGTAAAGTCCTTTAGAAATGCACTGCGAGGGGTGCGGGATGTAGAATTCTTTCTTTATAGATTGACTAAACTTTATGCCTAAAATTTATGGACATCCCCCAACTTTTCAACTTGATCCGAAAAAAAGCGGTAAAAATGGCACTCCTAAAATGCAAAAAGGTTTGTAAACCCATTGTTTACAAACCTTTAATGTGCCCAGAACTGGATTCGAACCAGCACACCCTTGCAGGCGCTGCGACCTGAACACAGTGCGTCTACCAATTTCGCCATCTGGGCAACTGATATCGTGTCAGGGGGTGCAAAGATAAGCAGCTAAAATATTTTACCAAATTTTTTTAGTAATTATTTGAAACACCCGTAGGCATTTTCCAAATGCGATAAGTCGCATTCGAGGGAAGCCCGGTCCCAATGCCCTGTATTGGCGGCCGCTTCGTAGGTAGACTGCATAAACGCAAGCAACGTCTCCTCCGGGTCCGGCGATTGTTGCACCACCTCGTAAGGCAGCATAAATTCCCCCATCTCCTGGCTGTAAAAAGCACCGGCAGGTTGAACCGCCTGCTCAGAAAAGGTGGGCGTAACAGGATAACAGTAAGCATAAAATACTGCATGGGGGTATTGCTCACTGCCCGGCCAGAACCCGCAGGAGCTTACTTCTTTGGAATACGCTTCCTGCATAACTGCTGCCGGCATATTGGGAGCTTCGCCCTGGTGGGGTGGCGCATCCCTGCCGGAAAACCGTGTTACCGCCAGGTCAAAGGCGCCCCAAAAAAAATGCACAGGGCTGCATTTACCGGTAAAGCGGGTCCTGAACCGTGTAAAAACATTATGGATCTTCACCAGCGCCTGCCAGAAATCTTCCATTTTCTGCGCATTATAAGACCGGTGTATTTCATCCTTCTCAAATGGAATAGCGTCCGCTATTTCGCTGGGCAGGGTATAAATACTCACATCAATATCCAGGGCTTTTAACTTTTCAAAGAGTGCCTGGTAAAAGTCGGCCACAGTTCGGGGGCGCAATTCCACCGCTTCTTTTCTGCCGGTGCTGGTGCTGATCAGCAGCTGATGCTGCATGAAGTTAAAATCGATCTGGAAAATACCATGCTGATAAGGCACCGTACCGGTGCTAAGCCCATCGGGGCTTACATACAGTGTAACATGCCAGGAGTGATTCAGCCAGGGCATTTTCCGGAGCCGGATCTTACCCACTATCTGTGTCCACAGATGAACGGTGGCCAGGGTATCTTTCCAGTCATCATAATTTATTACAGGCCATTTGTCTGTTAGCTGCGCGGTTGTTTGCATAGTGAATAGTTGAAGGATGAGAGTAGCTTCCAGGTAAAAAATAACAAACGGAATCACAGAATGTTCCGGGAAACTTTTCCCAAGCGCCTTATCTTAACAGATAACAAGGGATATTTTCAGGATTGCAAAAAGTGATAAAAAAAGGTGACGGATCGTAAGACGCATCACCTTTTTTATACTAAACGGGCTGAATTACTCTACCCAATAAGTTAAGGTTACAACAATATAACCATCGGGCCCTACATCGCCGCTGCTAAGGGTAACTGTGCTGGACACAGCTCCTTCCCAGTTGCCAGGATAAGCGCCAAAAGTGTAAGTACCTGCCGGAAGGTTTTCAAATTTGTCTTCATTTTCCTGTCCGCCTGGATAGTAATAAACACCTGTTGCTACATTTTTCGCCCAGTAACCACGTAAACCTGTGCCGCCAGTAACCGGCGCACCGTAAATGTCTACCAGTTGTATACGCACATTATATTCCGTTTGCACTTTGTTTAGGGCTTCATTACTGATGTTGTTGCCGGGAGCTGTTGGGGTAGCATTACTCTGAAGAAAGAACAGTGCGGATAGAGCGCTTAAAACGATTGCTTTTCTCATGGGTTAAAATTTAATTGTTAGGTTTTCAAATGAATATTTAAGTTAGAACATTATGGCGGGATGCAATAAAATTTTATTGTTAAGTGAGAGTGCTCTACAGCTGAATGGGTTTGTAAGCGCCTGCTGCATCCCTGATCTTTTCAGCGAGGGTAATTAATTCATCCCTGTTCAGTTTTTCCATCACCTGTTTTTTATAGGAAGATGATCAAATGTAGGAATATTTTTTCCGCACCTTAATGGCTTTGTAACTATCTCTCCCCAAAAAAAACTAAAATGATAAAGAAATATTTGGGTAACTCAAAAGTTACGTATTATGGCAGACACTATCAGGCATACATTTTTCTTTGCCCATCCACCGGAAGCAGTTTGGTCGTACCTCACAACACCTGAACTGATGGCGCAATGGCTGATGAAGAATGATTTTCAGCCCATTCTCGGATATGATTTCCAGTTCCAGACAAACCCAATACCCAACCTCAATTTAGACGGCATTTTCCATTGTCGTGTATTGGAAATTGTTCCTCTCAAAAAATTATCTTACTCCTGGAAAGGAGGCCCCGGAGATGGAAAGTTTACACTTGATTCCATGGTGATATGGAAACTACAGGCCAAAGATGACGGCACGGAACTCTTCCTGGAGCACAGTGGTTTCTCTATG
Source organism: Chitinophaga polysaccharea (assembly GCF_902150045.1). GTDB lineage: Bacteria > Bacteroidota > Bacteroidia > Chitinophagales > Chitinophagaceae > Chitinophaga > Chitinophaga polysaccharea_A. The sequence goes on along the minus strand of NZ_CABFVU010000001.1, from coordinate 431,352 downwards.
CCGGAAAACCTGCCTATCTACAACGGAATGACAGATGGCTGGATCAAGAAACTGCACAAAGTGGCTGAACTTATAAACGCTGCAAATCATGACACAACCAATACTTGATGTATTCCAGGTAATTGCCGACCCAAGCAGGAGAAAAATGTTAGGCCTGCTTTCAAAAGACAGTCTGACTATTAACAGCCTGGCAGAAAATTTTGACATGAGCCGCCCCGCGGTGTCAAAACATATTAAAATACTGCATTCCGCGGGCTTTATTTCTATCCACGACATTGGCCGGGAACGGTATTGTACACTGAAACAGGACGGGTTCAAAGAATTACAGGAATGGATCTCCCACTTTGATAAATTCTGGGCATCGAAACTGAAAACACTGGAAATGCTCCTGAATAACAAAATCTCAAAAAAATAAATTAGTATACCATGGCAACACTAACTACCCATGAGATAGCCGCCCGGTTCGATGAGCTCGCACGGCAGGAAAAATGGTTTGATATCCAGGATGAGTTTTTTGCTGATAACGTAAAAAGCGTAGATCCCCCGCACTCCCGTATTTCGGGTATGCCGAAGGCAAAGCAGCTGTTCGTAAAAAAGGGGAGGACTTTGTGAAAAGAATTACAGAAGTACACCATGCTTACACCACCCAACCTGTTGTAGGCGGTAATTATTTTTCTGTAGGCCGCGTTACAGATCTTACTGTGGAAGGTTTGGGACGGGTGAAAATTGATCAGATCATGTTGTATGAAGTGAAAGACGGGCAGATTGTGCTGGAACAGTTTTTTTATTAGAAGCAGGGTGATTTTTATATGTTACCGGTTCCGGGAAGCCTATGTTTCCGGAACCGGTAATTCTTAATTGCGTTACACTTCTACCGCCTTGCTCACTTTACGATACACAAACTCATGGTAAATATGCCTGCGGCAAAAACGTCCGGGTGTATCAGAGTTGATCAGTTTAGTGTACAACGTTTTGGGAACGTCAAAATATTCGTAGCTGCTGCCATCTTCAAACTGAAGCTGGAGCGTTTGTTTCTGGTAAGAAAAATCCACAAGGGTAGAAGCTGAAATAGTAGCCGTATAATCTGGTAAAGCGGCAGCAATGGTTTCCGGCGCAATGCTCACTAAAAAGTGATAGGCTTCTATCAGCTCTTTACTTTTAGCCTCCGCTTCCTGCTTTTGCTCTTCAGCCAGGCCTTCAAATTTGTCAGGATGCCACTCTTTCATGAAATTCCTGTAAATCGATTTTAATTCTTTTACTTCAGTAGTTTTGGTAACCCCCAATAACTTCCTGTAATCAACTATTTTACTCATAATGTATTTATTCAAAAAATAAACAGGCTGATCATTATGAGCAGGCTACCATTTATCTTACCCGAAAGCGCGCAAAGTTACACATTTTTAAGCGCGTGGCAAGGATTTATTTGCCCCCTGCCGGGAGAGGGTTTGGGCCGTATACACATCTTATATGTATAAAATCACCTATTTTACTGCTTCGAAAAACCGTTTTATGAGATTATTGCTATTGTTAACCACGTTGCTGTATTGTTTACCCGGCCACTGCCAGCAACTGGACTCATTGAAATACCCTAATGGCTGGCTGTATTATCATACATATGGAAAAGGCACTCCCGTGATCGTGCTATCAGGCGGTCCGGGCAACTCCTGTCTGCAACAGGAAGAAGTGGCTATTGAGCTGGGAAAGCACTACCGCGCTATTCTGCCGGAACAGCGGGGTACGGGCCTGTCTATTCCTGTGCCGTTCGATTCCACTACTATCAACCTGGAGGAGGCCGTGGCCGACATTCAGCGGCTGCTGCAAAAGGAAGGCATCTCCAGGGCTGTTATTTATGGCCACTCCTGGGGCGCTATGCTGGCCATGAGCTTTGCTGCGGCTCACCCGGAAAAGGTAAAGGCGCTGGTGCTCGCCAACCCCGGCTATTACAAGTTTTCGGCCGATTTTATGACTACGCATATGAATAACCTGAGGGCAAGGCTGGGCGTATCGGACCTGGAAATAATGGAATCGCTGAATAAAAAGATGGAAGCAGGTAAGGCAGATGGAAAGGACAGTGCGTTATTTAACCGTACAGTGCGACTGGCATACATTTACAACAAGGTGGATATCGACAGCCTCATGGCGAAAATTTATATAGCCAAACCGAATGTCCGTATGCAAACCCTGATGGTAACAGACCTTCAGCGGGTACATTTTGATCTCAGCAAAAACCTGCCGCGATATAAAGGCCCCATTACCGTAATCGGCAGCCGCCAGGACCCGCTGGCCTTTTATACTTATGAGCTGCAAATCATCCGCCCGGATATACAACTGCACTGGATCCAGGCAGCAGGGCATTTCCCGATGTTTGAACAACCCGCTGCGTTTAACCAGGTATTGGAAAAGGTAATGACTGCCGCCGTTACACATCCATAAATTCCCAGGCGCTCTGGTAGGCATTTTGGTGCTCTGCATAGCTGATAAAGCCGGCATAGAACGCCAGCTGGGAAAGCGTGCCGCTGTCGCCTATCACCACCAGTTTTTTGCGCGCCCTGGTCATAGCTACGTTCATCCGCCGGATATCTGATAAAAAGCCGATTTTATTTTCCGTGTTGCTGCGCGTCATGCTGATGTACACAATATCGCGTTCCTGTCCCTGGAAACTGTCAATGGTGTTCACGGAAATCCTGCCAGCATAAGGTTGCAGCAAGGGTGAGTGCTGCAGTTGTTCTTTCAGCAGTTGTATTTGTTGTTTGTAGGGAGATATAACCGCCACCGAAGGAAAGTTGTTCGGCTGGTAATGCGCTTCCAGTGCGGTAACCAGCTGGGTAAGATGTTTGAAAACGAAAACAGCTTCCTCCGGATTGGTGGTGCTGGTGCCATCGGCCTGCTCATCAAAACCACAGCCGGCGGTATCTATAAAGCTGAGGGGGCTGTCGCCGGAAAACAACAGGTGTCCGGCAACAGATGCATGCGCCTTTAATTTGTTTTCATAAAAGATACCGGATGAATATCCCATGATAGTGGTGTGCATGCGGTACTGTTCTTCCAGCAGCGTTACGCTCTCCGGGTGCAGGGCGGTACATTTTTCCAGCAGGGTGGTGCTAAGGCCGTTACGGGCAGCTTCATCTGATTTAATGGTGGGTGGCAGCTGGCAATGGTCACCGGCCAGGATCACCTTCTCCGCTTTCAGGATAGGGATCCAGCAGGCGGGTTCCAGCGCCTGCCCCGCTTCATCTATTACCACTGTGTGGTACTTCAGGTTTTTAACGGTATAGTGATTGGCGCCTACCAGGGTGGCCGTGATCACCTGTGCTTTGGAGATCAGGTCGTCAATAATATACTGCTCTGTATTGCCCACTTCTTTCATGATCTTGCGGGCCTCGTCGAACAGGGCTTTACGTTGTTCCCTTTCCGCTTTACCAAAATTGCGTTTGTATTTATGGGCCATATCGCGGAATTCATTGGCCTGTTTTTTCAGGCGTTTGATTTCTTTGATACTGGAATGTTCAGATATTTTACTGTCGAGCGTAAGCGCTGTAAGCCGCTCCGACACACGCGCGGGGTTACCTACCCGCAATACGTTCAGGCCTTCGTCCGACAGCTTTTCGCTGAGCAGGTCCACTGCTGCATTGCTGGGCGCTACCACCAGTATTTGTTGCCCGTCCTGTTTGATCAGCGCCTTCACAGCCTGCACAAGGGTAGTGGTTTTTCCCGTTCCCGGAGGGCCATGCACAATAGCCAGGTCGCCGGCTGCTAATATTTTATTGACAGCCGATTGCTGTGAGGCATTCAGCGAAGGATTTACATAGGGGGTAATATCAGGATAGAATACGGGTTTTTTCTGCCCGGTAAGGATCTGTATCAATCTTCCTTCCTGTGCTTTATCCTGCAGGGCATCCGCCTGTTTAAGGGCGTTTTGCATTTCATCGTAGCTGTTATCATCAAAAAGCAGGTCAATGCCCAGCTTGCCATCACTGGCCCATTCCGGCAGTTCATCGGTACGCAGGGTGATTTTCAGCCGGTTGCCGCCCTGGTAGGTAATGGTGCCGTCAAGATGGTCCTGCTTGGGATCGTGATTGGAAAATAAAGTAGCGGCAGCTCCAAACCGCAGCTGATGCGGCAGGTCCTGGTGAGTGGTACGTTCCACTTCCACGGTGAGGTAATCGCCCCGGCTCATTTCTGATCCCCTGATGGCAATCGGGTACCAGGTGAGGCCATTAGCCCTGCGGTCTGCCACAGACGTGGATGCTGTCATTTGCTTATACGATCTCTGGTCTTCTTCCCGCTCTGTTTTCAGTAACTCAAGCTGCTTTTTGAAATAATCCATGGCGCAAAGGTAAGTTGTTCCCGAATTGTCGCAATCAACCATGAAGAATGTCGTATTCGACCAGTAGCAATAAGCGCAAATCCCGGTAAGTTTGTATCGTTAATCAATCAAAATAAAAAACAAAAAAACCACTGTATATGGAAGCGCAAACACTTTATATGAGCACAAAAAATCCTTCTAAAGCCGCCAATGTTACCGGCTGGGTAATCACCATCCTGTGTGTACTTTTTCTCCTGGTTGATGCCATTATGAAAGTCATCAAAAATATTTATTCCATGGAAGGTAGCGTAAAGCTGGGCTGGCCTGCAGAACAGGTGCAGGGCATTGGCTTCGTGTTGCTGATCGCTACCATTCTATACGCCATTCCCCGCACGGCAGTGCTGGGCGCAATATTGATCAGCTGCTACCTTGGCGGTGCCGTGGCTATCATGTCAAGGATAAACGAGCCTTACTATTTCCCGGTGGTATTCGGTATCCTGGTTTGGGTAAGCCTTTTCCTGCGTATCCCGGCGCTGCGGGCAGTTTTCCCGGTACAAAGCCAGCGGGCTTAACTGATAATACCTCAATAAGTATCGCTATATAAAATGAAAAAGCCTTTGTATTGCCTTGCGGTACAAGGGCTTTTTGCCTGCCGGAAAAAGTGTTTCAAAAAAAGATGGCCGGCACATAGGGGAACAGCAGATGCCATGCGTCCACCATATAGAAGAACGATCATCATGGAACTACCAGTTAAACTTAAAAAATATTTGCTTACAGCCTGTTTGGCTGCAGTTACCACTTTTACCGTACAGGCACAGCATAGTAACAGCTCCGGCAGGAAACAGGCGGCCCCGCTTCCCGTCATTCATACAGATTCCCTCGTGAGGCCCTGGCAATGGCGCCAGTACCTGCAAACGGTAAGCGACAGCACCGGCGGCAGGAGCTCCACATATGGAACATATCCATCTCAGCACCGGCATACGGTAACGCATAACTGGGAAGCAACACCCGCTTTCCGCTGGAATGATATAGCCAGTATTACGGCTATAGCGTTGCTGGGTTATTTTATGTCGCGCTAGAAGAACAGCCGGTGAAAATGCAATGCCTACATGCGTTCAGGAAACGCATCTTTTTAACCCGCCCCATGTTTTTGCTGACCCGCCCGATGGCACCAGGCATCCCCATTCATGGTCCATTGCGGATCCTGCTGGTTGTATGGAATGGCTAAAGTAACAAGGTTGCTATTTTTATCATGTTAATGAATGTCTTATCTATAGAAAATCGTTTTATTTAAGTGTTGGAACATAAATAATCGGTTTATTATTATGATAATTGATATTTTTTTTGTTTGTTTATGTTTATAACATCTGAATAAGAGAAAATATTGAATATAATAAAAAAATATAATCAATCAGATGAATCTGCCATATTAGCCTTATTGAAAGAAGGTGATATGGGTGCTTATGAGGCCATTTACAATGAATACTGGCCCCGCTTATACGGATATGTTTACAACAGGTTAAAGAGTAAAGAGGTAGCGGAAGAGATCATCCAGGAGGTTTTTTTCTCTCTCTGGAAAAAACATACAGAACTGCAACTCACGCATTCGCTTGCCGCCTATCTGTTCACTGCTGTAAAATACCAGCTGCTCAATTATCTCAAATCAGACCGCATTCGCAGGATCTATATCAGCAATCTTACACCTGAACAGCAGTCCGATAATTCCAACGAAGAGCATATAGCCGCAACGGATCTGAAAAATACCATGGAGAAAGAAGTATCCCGCCTGCCGGAAAAATGCCAGCAGGTATTCAGGATGAGCCGTCATGAGCACCTTTCCATTACCGACATTGCCAACACGCTGAACATCTCGCATAAAACAGTGGAAAACCACCTCACCAAAGCACTCCGGCAATTGCGGATGGTGCTGGGCCATCATTTGTTTATTATCCTCCTGCTTATCGGGCAATAATTTTTTTTAAGACGTAGGTGTTACTGTTTTCCTGGTGTACTTATCTATAGGGACACTAATCCCGGCCTGATTAAATACAAGTGTGAAAAACTGATGAACAACCAGGAACTTAAAAATTTAATCGAGAAATACCTGAATGGCACGCTGGCACCCTCAGAAGCAGCGCAGTTGGAGCAGTGGCTGGATACAACCGGCGATGAACATGCTTTTGACGCCATGCCTGAAGCTGAAAAAGAAACCGCCAGGAAGGAAGGGTACAACCGCCTGGTACAGCGTATCAATAAACACCGGCAGCCTGTTGTTATAAAGAACAGGTTCCGTTACTGGAAAGCCGCCGCATGTATTGCGGGTATTGCAGTGGCGGGCGCGCTGTTCAGAAAGCCAATGCTGGATGTGGTGGCGCCTCATCGCCTGGTATCGCTGCAAAGCACGCCTGGCAGCCCAAAGAAACATATCCTGTCCGACGGCTCGATCGTATGGCTTAAAGGAAACAGCAAACTGGTATTCCCCGCAGGCTTTGGAGCCGGTAACCGTGAAGTAGTATTACAGGGGGAAGCCCTTTTTGAAATTGCAAAAGATCCGCAACATCCTTTCCTGGTGAAGTGTGGACCACTTATCACCACCGTACTGGGCACCAGTTTCAATATACGGGAAACAGGGAAGGAAACACAGGTAACCCTGCTCACCGGGAAAATTGCACTCAGCGCACCACAGTCGGCGCCATTAGTATTGTACCCGGAGCAACAGGCTGTTTACTCATCAACGGCTACGGCTATACGGAAAAAAGAAGAAGGGGCACTGCCTTTCAGCGACATCACAAAAGGCACAGAGTATGATATGGCATTCAATGATGCCACCATGCAACAGGTCCTGAAACGGATAGAAGATAAATTTGAAGTAAACATACAACTGCAGGATGCAGTGATCAACTCAAATCTAATCACGGCAGATTTTACTGACCAGTCTTTACAACACACGATGGAGATGATCAGCCAGGCGCTCAACCTGGACTTCGGGATCAAAGGAAAAACTATTTTACTCAAACAAAAAAAGTGAAAAATGAACTTGTTATCAACCACAATCAAATCAAGTCAGATGCAAACGATCAACATGATGGCTAACATCAATTCCAATTAAAAAGCCGGCGGGGTGACAGCCCCGCCAGCTTATGATGAATAGCCCTGCTTATCACCGCGTGACAGCGCGGTAAGGGAATTCCTTTGTCTAATTCTTTCCGAAATCTAACAAAGTACAAGGTCTATGCTCATAAATCTAAAAACAAATGCCTTCCTGTCCAAATGCAAAAAAATAACCACCTTTAACCTGGCCGCCGGCCTGTTGCTCTATGGCATCGCTTCCCCTGTGCCAGGGCATGCACAGGGAGTGCTCGACAGGAAAATATCGCTGCAGGCAGATGATATGAGCCTGAAAGGTGTGCTTAACCAGATCCACAGCAAAGCGGAAGTAAAATTTGTATATAGCTCCAGTCATATCGCGCTCGACCGGAAAGTATCTGCAAAAGCCGACCAGGAAGCGCTCGGTAAAGTGTTAGGGCGACTGCTCGGCGGCCTCGAAATCGGGTTTGTAGTGAACGATGATTATATTATCCTCACAGAAAATGACGCCAACGCAAAACGTGCTGCCGGCACAGACCTTACCGCTATCCTTCCGGCAGATATCATAGTGAAAGGAAAAATACTGGGCGAAACAGGCGACCCCTTTCCCGGTGCTACCATTATGGAGAAAGGAACTGCCAACGGCGTTACCTCCGCGGGCGACGGTACCTTTTCCCTTAAGGTAAAAGAAGGCGCTACCCTCGTGATCACCGCTATAGGCTATACTATCACGGAAGTAAAAGCATCTGATGCAGGTATCGTACGACTGAAAGCCGCCGTAAAACAATTGCAGGATTTCGTGGTAACCGCCGCAGGGATTGCCCGCCAGAAGAACAGCCTGGGTTATTCAGTAAGCACTGTTACCTCCGATAAAGTAGCCCAGAAATCAGAACCGGACCCGGTAAGGGCCCTCACCGGTAAAGTGGCGGGTGTGAATATCCAGTCTGCCGGCGGCGTGGCAGGAGGCGGTACCAATATCACCATCCGCGGTAACTCCTCGCTCAATGGAAACAACCAGCCCTTGTTTGTGGTGGATGGTGTTCCTTTCGACAACTCCAGCTTCGCCAATGTGGGCGCTACTACGGTAGGCGGCGCAGGCGTTACCAACCGCGCATTTGATCTTGATCCGAATAATATTCAAACCATGACGGTGCTGAAAGGCGCTGCTGCTGCAGCTTTGTATGGATCAAGAGCGGCTAACGGCGCTATCATTATCACCACCAAAGCCGGTAAAAAGAAAAGCCGCAAAGGCACAGAAATTACTTACAACACGGGCTACTCGGTGGAACAGGTATCCGGCCTGCCCGAGTATCAGACCAAATACGGACAGGGTACCAACAACGACTACCGTCAGGGGGTATACGCTTCCTGGGGCCAGCCCTTTGAAGGAGTGAAAAGTATCCTGCCTACACGCGCTACCATACCGCATCAGCTCACCCGGCAGTTCTCTTCGGCAGTGTTCCCGCAGTTCTATGAGGCCGATGGTGTAACGCCTATCCAGGTGCCGTATAAATCGTACGCAAAAGAAAATGTTAAGAACTTTTTCAGACAGGGCAGCGTGTACGAAAATGCCATTACTATTTCCTCCGGCAACGAAAAAGGTAACTTTAACGCTGGCTTCTCCAATACCAAAAATAAAGGAGTGGTGCCCGGCAATGAGATCAGCCGCACCTCTGTTAACATCGGTGGGAACATCCGGCTGGAAAATAAGTTCTACGCCAGCGGCGCTATCAACTATGTTACCACCCGGCAAAAAACACCGCCGGTAGGAGGACTTACAGGTTCTATCATGTCTACCCTCATGTACGTGCCTACCAGCTACGACCTCACCAACTATCCATACGAGAACCCGATAGACGGTAGTAACGTATACGACTATACGGGAGTGGACAACCCTTACTGGTCAGTAAAGCACAGCCCGTCTACAAGCGATGTGGACAGGTATTACGGTAACCTGGTACTGGGATTTGATCCCCTTCCATGGCTGAATGTGCAGAACACCATCGGTTTCAACGCTTATACCGACAGACGCATGAGCGTGCGTGGAAAAGGCAGTTCCTCTTATCCCAACGGAAGCATCACATCAGATAATATTTACCGCCAGGAACTGGATAACACCCTGCTGGTAACCGCCACCAAACCTCTTACATCAGATATATCCCTGCGTGCTATTCTCGGTAATAACGTGAACCAGCGGCTAACAGACAGGAAAGCATTTTATGGCGACAATATCATTGTAGCCGATCTTATAGACATGAACAACACCAGCTCTGTAACGCCGATACAACTTATCAATAACAGGAACATCCTGAAACAGCGCTACTACGCCTTCTTTACAGATATCACCTTTGATTATAAAAATTTTGCCTCCCTCAACTTTGTAGGACGTAATGATATTTCCTCTACACTGCCCGCTAATAACAGGAGTTATTTCTACGGCGGGGTAAACGGATCACTGGTGTTCACAGAAGCGCTGCACCTGCCCAAAGAAGTACTTAACTTCGGTAAAGTAAGGGCCGGTTATACCAGAGTGGGTAATGAAGCTTCGCCTTACCAGACACAGAATTTTTACCAGATCAATCCTGTTCTCGGCGCCACCACTACACCGGCCAATGTAGGATTGCCTTTCACGCCACAGGGCGGCAGTGTGTATAACGTGGTAACCCAGGCCAACCTGCTCACCAACGCCAACCTGAAACCGGAGTTCATTACGGAACTGGAACTGGGTACAGAGCTGCAGTTCTTTCATAATCGTATAGGCGTTGACTTTACCTGGTATAATAAGAAAAGTACCTCGCAGATCTTCGAGGTAACAGCAGCGCCTTCATCAGGTTATACCACCCAGATACTCAACCTCGGTGAAGCCACCAATAAAGGTGTGGAAATAGGACTGAACGCAGCGCCCCTGCAATCCAATAATGGGCTCAACTGGGACATCTCTGCCAACTTCACGCGCAACCGGAACATTATCCGCGACCTTGGCGGGTACGAGCGCTTCAGTTACGGCGGTACCAACGGCACCAGCAGCGTGCATGTGGTAGGACAGCCCTACGGGCTTATCCAGGGAACGGCCTACGCACGCGACGATGAAGGGAATGTACTGATAGATCCCAACACGGGTAAACCGCTCATCTCCGGCGCACTTAAAGCCATTGGTAATCCTAATCCCGATTTTATGGTGGGCATTACCAACACATTCCGCTTCCGCAGTTTTTCACTGAATATCCTGTTCGACTGGAAACAAGGTGGGCAACTATACTCGCGCACGGTAGCGGAAATGCTGTCCCGTGGCGTTACGCGCGACATGGAGAACCGTGAGTTCACCATTGTGTCGCCGGGTGTTTTGGGAGATATTAATACACAAACGCCACTGCTCGACGATAAGGGCAACAAGATCCCGAATAATGTGGCGCTGTCTTTTGAAGATCATTTTTTCAGCGGAAGCATGGGGCCTGGCAATGGTGGTATCAACGAAGGATCCGTATTTGATGCCACCGTGTTCCGCCTGCGTGAAATTGCACTGGGATACGAGCTACCAAAAAACTTTTTGGGTAAAACGCCCTTCGGTTCTGCCTTCATTTCTGTTACCGGCCGTAACCTCTGGTACAGCGCTCCCAACTTCCCGAAGTATACCAATTTCGATCCGGAAGTAAGCTCACTGGGCGTGGGCAACTCACAGGGATATGATAACCTTGCCGTACCTACTACCCGCCGCTTTGGTGTAAACCTGAAATGTTCTTTCTGATCATAAAACCTGATATGATGATGGCACTGAAAAATATTATAATCGCGCTGGCAGGTGTGCTGCTTGTAACCGGCTGTAAGAAGTTTGTAGATATCAATACAGATCCCAACAATCCCACCACTGCACAGTTGTCTTTATTGCTGCCTGCTACCGAGGTATCTATGGCAGCTAATATGTACCAGCTGAACAGCGGCACCGCTACGTTCATGCAGTACACTGTTTTCTCCTCCGGCCTGAGCAGGCTGCAGCAGCAGGGCACCAGCTTCAACGATTCCTGGGATGGCTTTTATACACAAACGCTGAATGATATTGAATCAGTGATAAAATCAGGCACGGCCCAGGAACAATGGGGATATGTAGCTATCGCCAAACTGGAGAAAGCATACCTCGTAAGCCTGATGGTAGACATGTGGGGCGATATCCCTTACTCACAATCACAGAAAGGCCAGGAAACCGTAAGCCCTCCGTTTGAAAAAGGTGCAGATATTTATGAGGATCTTTTGAAGATGATCGACGAAGCAGCTGCCGATGCTGCTAAGGTTTCTGCTGCTACGTTGGTACCTGCGTCGTCGGACCTGTTATACGGCGGGCTTAAAAGCTCCTGGCTTATGATGGCAGGCTCCCTGAAATTAAAGCTCTACAACCAGATCCGCCTGGTGAACCCGGAACGATCGGCCACCGCTATTAAAGCGCTGATTGCCGATCCTGTGGCACTGATCAATACCAACGCAATGGATTTTACTTTCCGGTTCGGCCCCGGTCAGAATCCCAACAACAGGCATCCCTGGCATCGCTCGGAATACCAGGGCAGCAAAACGTTTTATATGAGCCAGTCGCTCATCGATCTTTTGTTTAACAACGATGACCCCAGGCTCCGTTATTATATCATGCGGCAAAACGCTACTGCAGGGTTAAACAACTCGGCTAACAGCAATGGCTACTACGGCCGTAACCCCGGCGATGGTACCGCTGCTCCCGCCGATCTGAACCGGCGCTCTACTTTCGGGATCTATCCCGCCGGTGGATTGTACGACAATGCGCCGGTGAACAACATACCCGCGGGCAATAAATATCTCACTAATACCAATGCTACCGGCGCTCTTAAAGTGGTAGGCCCCACCGATGGCACCGGCGCAGGCATCATGCCCATGATCACCAATGCGATGGTGAAGTTTATCCGTGCGGAAGCGGCCCTTACACTCAATACCGGCGACGACGCCCGGCAGGCTTTTAAAGATGGCATTACTGCCCATCTGAACAGCCTGAGCACTTACGCGGCAGCCAACGGAGGCATTCCTTTGCCTGCTGCTACCATCACCGGTTTTACTGATGATCTACTGGTAAAATATGATGCGGCTACGAATGCGGGAAAACTGGAACTGGTAATGACGCAGAAATACATCGCACAGTATGGTAACGGTATGGAAGCGTATAACGATTACCGCCGTACGGGGTTACCTGTTCTGCGCACGCCGTTGTCGCCGCTCAATACTTTCCCGCTGCGCCTGTACTATTCTGAAACGGAGCTTACGGCCAACACCAGCCTGGGCAATGATGCCAGCCGCCTGCAGGTGGCACAGCAAACAACACCGGTGTTCTGGGATAAATAAGGAAAATAATTACGGGGACTAAAATCATCATTATGAAACATTATATAGTAATCATATTACTTATTGCATCAGTCGCATTCTCCTGTAAAAAGGTGAAGTACGAATGGGAGGGATATACCTATACCGCCGTACCGGTAGTAACGATAGATACTACCAAAACAGCCCTGCCAACGCGGCAGGCCGGCAAGGTGGCCTTCTTTAACCTGAAAGACCCAGATGTGGCTGCGCAGGAGTTTGCTTTTACGCTCAGCTGGGAAGGATTCGGAAAAGAAACAGTTACCTCTATTGAAGTATATACCAGTTATAACAAAGCCGAAACAAGCGTACCTGCGTACCCGTTAGTGATCTCTTCTCCCGGTAACCAATATACGAACATCGCACAGTTTCCGCTGCCCAGCATAGTAGGTACCAACGATCATTTATATGAAACGGTAACTGCCTTTCCAAAAACGTATTCCTTTACAGCGGCGCAATTGGCGGTATTGAATAAGGTAAGTCTTTCAAATGTGGCCGTAAACGATTACTTTTTGTTCAAATTTATCCTCAACCTGGCCGATGGCCGAAGGATCGTTACCTTTTTCAACAATATCTGCGATGAGGCAAGAGGCGAACCAGGCGACTGCCGTGTAGGCGTGAGGTTTAAAAAACAATAGAAAACCCGTTTGATCAACCGAAACTGATAACCCGTATGAATAAACGATTTTACTGCCTGCTGCTCCTGTTGCTTACTGTCGTTGCCATTGCATGGGCGCAGCAGCTGCCATCTCCCAAAGAACATTTTGGTTTTAATATCGGGGATGATTATAAACTGGCCAACTATACACAAACTGCAGCTTACTTTAAAAAGCTGTCGGCCTCACCCCGTACCAAACTGGTAGACATAGGGCTTACGGAAGAAGGCCGGCACCAGTATATGCTCATTGTATCTTCCCCGGAAAATATAAAACGGCTGGAACGGTATAAAACTATCTCACAGCAACTGGCACGGGCAGAAGGGCTTACAGATCAGCAGGCCCGTGAACTGGCTGCAGAAGGTAAGTCCGTCATCTGGATCGATGGCGGCTTGCATGCCACTGAAGTAGTTGGTACGCATCAGCTCATCGAAACCATGTGGCAGCTGGTGAGCCGCACCGACCCGGAAACCATGAACATCCTCGATAATGATATTATCCTTTTAACACATGCCAATCCTGATGGGCAGGAACTGGTGTCCGACTGGTACATGCGGGAGCCCGATACCAGCAAAAGGGCCACTAACATACCAAGGCTATACGAAAAATATGTTGGCCATGATAACAACCGCGACTTTTACATGATGAACATGAAGGAAAGCCAGAACATCAGCCGGCAGCTGTTTGTGGAATGGCTCCCGCAGATCATGTATAATCATCACCAGCGAGGCCCCGCCGGATCTGTATTGGCTGGTCCTCCGTACAGGGATCCCTTCAATCATGTATTTGATCCGCTGATCGTAACCAGTATCGATGCAGTGGGAGCAGCCATGAACAACCGCCTTAATGTAGAGGGGAAGCCCGGCTACACCCAACGTGCAGGTTCGCAGTTTTCCACCTGGTGGAACGGGGGCCTACGTACTACCCCCTATTTTCATAATATGGTAGGAATCCTTACTGAAATAATTGGCGGCCCCACACCGGAAAATGTGCCGCTGGTGCCGGAGCGCCTTATCCCCAACGGGGCCACGCCTAATCCTGTAACGCCCCAGCGATGGCACTTCCGGCAGTCGATCGATTACTCGGTGTCGCTTAACTACGCCGTGCTCGACTATGCCTCCCGCTATCGCAGCGAACTGCTGTTTAATATTTACCGCATGGGCAGCAATGCAATTGAAAGAGGTAGCCGGGACAACTGGACCTTCTATCCCAGCTATATCGACAGTATAAAACTGGCCAATAAGAACAGTAAAAAATCCGAACCCGGCACAGAAGGAGAGGGTGGTGGCGAATTCTCCTTCGGCCGGGAGGATACTGTATCGGTAAAGTATTACGATGCGGTGCTGAAAGACCCCGTGCGCCGGGATGCCCGCGGGTACATTATTCCCGCGGATCAGCCGGATTTCCCTACCGCTGTAAAATTTATCAACGCCCTTATTCAATCAGGCATAGCGGTGCAGAAAGCCACGGCGGCGTTTACAGTAGCAGGCAAACAATATCCGGCCGGCTCCTACATTGTAAAAACCAGCCAGGCTTTTCGCCCGCATGTAATAGACATGTTTGAGCCCCAGGATCATCCGAACGATTTTCAATATGAAGGCGGTCCGCCGATACGCCCCTACGATGCTGCAGGATGGACGCTTGCCTTCCAGATGGGCGTGCAGTTCGACCGTATGCAGGAGCCCTTCAGCGGCCCCTTTGAGAAACTGCCCTATGGCAGCCTGCAATCTCCACCCAAACAGGAAGTGGCCACCGGTAAAGGCTACCTGGTAGACGCCCGCATCAACAATGCCTTCATTGTAGTGAACGACCTGCTGAAAGCCGGTGTGAAAGTATTCCGTTTACCCGCCGGCGTTAAAGGGGCAGGTAGTTTCTATATACCTTCCTCAGCAAAAGCCCGCGAAGTGCTGGTAAAAGATGCGGCGGAATTTGGTATACCCGTTACCGTTAGTGACAACAAACCCTCCGGGCTAACGTCCATATCACCTTTGCGTATCGGGATATGGAACAACTATGGAGGATCTATTCCGGCCGGCTGGATCAGCTGGCTCATGGAACAATATCATTTCCCTTACCGGTTCGTGTATACTTCCGCCATCGACAGCGGGAAGCTTCGCAGCAAATACGATATGATCATTTTTGCAACCGGCGCCATACCTGATACCGGTAAGCCAAAGAAAGCACGCAGCGGCTACGAGAGCAAACCACCCAAACCGGAAGAACTACCGGCTGAATACCGTGGCTGGTTAGGGAAAATTACAGCAGATACTTCCATTCCGCAGCTGAAAACATTCCTGGAGGAAGGTGGCCGCATCGTTACCATCGGCAGCAGCACCAACCTTGCCTATCACCTGCAGCTGCCGGTGCAGAATGCATTGGTGGAGAAGAACAGCAAAAACGAATGGAAGCCCCTCAGCGGCACCAGGTACTATATTCCGGGTAGCCTGTTGATGGCAGATATTGATACTACCGCCCCGGAAACCTTTGGTATGGCTGCAAGGAATGATGTGTACTTTGAGCGCAGCCCCGTTTTTAAACTGAGCGCAACCCGCGATACTGCCAGCATTAAAAAACTGATGTGGTTTTCAGATGATAAGCCGCTGCATAGCGGGTGGGCCTGGGGACAGCAGTATCTCAAAAACGGTATTGCGGCATTTACAGTGCCCGTAGGCAAAGGCAAACTATATGCCTTCGGGCCGGAGATCACCTTCCGTGGTCAGTCTCACAGCACTTTTAAATTACTGTTTAATCAATTGTATAAATAACCTATGAGGCAGCAAATCATTTTTGGCAGTATGTTGTGTTGCCTGGCTTTGCCGGCGGCAGCGCAGCAGGATAAGAGCAAATCGGCCATGATCACTTACCTGGATCAGCATACGGCCAGTTACGATACCATCGCAAAAAAGATCTGGAGCTATGCGGAACCGGGTTACCTGGAAGAAAAAAGCTCGGCGTTGCTGCAGACAACTTTACAGCAACAGGGCTTTACAGTGAAAGCTGGTATTGCCGGTATTCCTACCGCATTTGAAGCCAGCTATGGCAGCGGTGAGCCAGTAATAGCCATCCTGGCGGAATATGATGCATTGCCGGGCTTATCGCAGGAAGCGATGCCGGAAAAGCATCCTGTGCACGACGGCGCCCCGGGGCACGGATGTGGGCACAACCTGTTCGGAACGGCTTCGGTGGCTGCTGCGGTAAGTGTGAAAAACTGGCTGCAGTCCAGCGGTGCAAAAGGAACCATTCGTTTGTATGGTTGTCCTGCCGAAGAAGGCGGTTCCGGCAAAGTATACATGGTAAGGGAAGGATTATTTAACGATGTAAGCGCAGTGTTGCACTGGCATCCCGGGAACCAGAACTCCGCAGCAGTAGCGCCCTGGCTGGCGAATAAGAATGCAAAGTTCAGGTTCTATGGCACCTCGGCCCATGCATCGGGAGCTCCTGAAAAAGGCCGCTCCGCCCTCGATGGCGTGGAGGCAATGGATTATATGGTGAATATGATGCGGGAACATGTGCCTTCTACCACCCGTATTCACTACGTGATCACCAAAGGAGGAGATGCGCCTAACGTGGTACCGGCATTTGCTGAAGTATACTATTATGTAAGACATCCCGAAATGAAAGTAGTGAAAAGCGTGTGGGAACGGCTGGTGAAATGCGCGGAAGGCGCCGCCCTGGGAACCGGCACCCGTATGGATTACGAGGTGATAGGGGGAGTGTATAACATGCTGCCCAATATTACATTGTCGCAGGTAATGGATAAGAACCTGCACCAGGTGGGCGGTTTCCGTTATACGCCGGAAGAAAAGGATTTTGCGAAGAAGATCCAGTCCACTTTTGTAGAAAAAGATAACACGCCCGATCCCGATACCGTCACTTCCCGCGTGAGCCCTTTTGTGGTGATCAAAGATGCAGGCGGCGCTTCTTCCGATGTAGCGGATGTAAGCTGGATAGCGCCTACCGCTGGTATTGTAACCGCTACTTTTGTACCCGGATCTTCGGGTCATAGCTGGCAGAACGTAGCCGCCGCCGGTAGCAGTATTGGTGTGAAGGGAATGATGGTAGCGGCCAAAACAATGGCCCTCACTGCTTACGATTTGTTTAAAAGCCCCGAAACCCTGAAAGCGGCAAAAGAAGAACTGGGGAAAAGACAGGGAACCGGGTTCAAATATGAAGCCATGCTGGGCGATAGAAAACCGGCACTGGATTACCGTAAATAATTCAATCAGTAAACGCTATGAAAAATAAACTGCTTGCCACGGCCATCACGTTGGGATTGTTTTGCGCAACTGCGGCGGCGCAACATATTCCTTCCCCGAAAGAACATTTTGGGTTTAATATCGGCGATGATTACCAGCTGGCTAACTATACGCAAACAGCAGCGTACTTTAAGAAACTGGCGGCATCGTCTGATCGTGTACAGCTGGTGAATATCGGCAAAACGGAAGAAGACCGTGACCAGTATATGCTCATCATCTCTTCTCCCGGAAATATTAAATTACTGGAAAAATATAAGAAGATATCACAGCAGCTGGCACGTGCAGAAGACCTTTCCACTGAACAGGCCCGTGAACTGGCTGCAGCAGGAAAAGCTGTGGTGTGGATAGACGGAGGGCTGCATGCTACCGAAGTGGTAGGCACTCACCAGCTAATTGAAACCGCATGGCAGCTGAGCAGCAGGAAAGATCCGGAAACCATGCGTATCCTCGACAATGTGATCATCCTGATGACGCATGCCAACCCTGATGGGCAGGAGCTGGTATCCAACTGGTACATGCGCCATGCAGATACGCTGCAACGTACGGTAGACCAGCTCCCGGTGCTGTATCAGAAATATATAGGGCATGATAATAACCGCGACTTCTACATCATGAACATGAAAGAAAGCGTGAACATGGGCCGGCAGCTGTTCCTGGAATGGATGCCGCAGATCATGTACAACCATCACCAGCGCGGCCCTGAAGGATCTGTGCTCGCAGGCCCTCCATACCGTGATCCCTTCAACTTTTTCTTTGATCCGCTCATGATCACCGGCATCGATGCATTGGGCGCCGCCATGTATAACCGCCTCAATGCGGAAGATAAGCCCGGCTATACCCGGCTCAACGGATCCAGCTTCTCTACCTGGTATAACGGCGGCCTGCGTACCACTACGCAGTATCATAATATGATCGGGCTGCTCACGGAAATTATCGGCAATCCTACACCGGAAAAGATCCCTGTAGTGCCACAGCGCCTCATTCCTAACGGCGCCACGCCCAACCCGGTAACGCCGCAAAACGACTGGCGCTTTAAGCGCTCCATTGAATACTCGGTGTCGCTGAACTATGCGGTGCTCGACTATGCAGCCAGGCAACGGGATGAAGTGCTGTTCAATATTTACAAAATGGGCCGCAACGCCATTGAAAAAGGCAACCAGGATTCATGGACGTTATCACCCAAACGTTCGGAAGCCATTACCGCCGCTTTCAAAAAGGATAACCCCGATTCCACCGATAAAAGTGATGGCAGCGATCCATACGGCTGGATGCGCAGGGGCAACAATATCCCCATGAAGTATTATGATGCGGTGTTTAAAGACCCGGCAGGCAGGGATCCCCGGGGCTATATCCTCCCGGCGAACCAGCCTGATTTTCCCACTGCGGTGAAGTTCATCAATGCGCTCATCAAGGCAGGCATACAGGTGCAGAAAGCGGAGTCGCCGTTTACCGTAGCAGGAAAACAATATCCTGCCGGTTCCTACATCGTGAAAACCAACCAGGCTTTTCGCCCGCATGTATTGGATATGTTTGAGCCCCAGGACCATCCCAACGATTTCCAGTATCCCGGTGGTCCTCCTATCCGGCCGTATGATGCCGCCGGGTGGACGCTCGCCTTCCAGATGGGCGTGCAATTCGACAGGATCCTTGACAGCTTCGACGGGCCTTTCACAAAGCTGTCTTATGGCGCGCTGCAAACACCTCCCAAAGCAACGCTGGCAACAGCTGGCGGCTACCTGTTAAGCGCAAGGCAGATCAATGCTTTCATCGCGGTGAATGATCTGATGAAAGCAGGCGTAAAGGTATACCGGCTCACCAAAGCAGTAGCCGGCAACGATAACGCCATACCGGGTACATTTTATGTGCCTGCAGATGGTAAAGCAAAAGAAATATTGCAGCAATCTGCCAGTACACTGGGGCTGAAAACCACCGGTATTGGCAAACGCCCGGCCGGCGCCGTGAGCATGGCGCCTATGCGTATTGCATTATGGGATACCTACGGAGGCTCTATGCCCTCCGGGTGGATGCGCTGGATCATGGAGCAGTATCATTTTCCTTTTGAAGTGATATATCCCCAGGATATTGATACCGGTCATCTCCGCAATAAATACGATGCTATTATATTTGCTACCCGCGCTATTCCGCCGTTATCGGGAGCAGAGCCCAACAGGTATGGTTATGCACCTAAAGAACCTGTTGCTGCAGAGATCCCGGAACAATACCGGCACTTATTGGGTAAAATCACCAAAGAAAAATCTATCCCGCAGATAAAGACCTTCCTGGAAGAAGGGGGTACGGTGATCACTATAGGCAGTAGTACCAACCTGGCCTATCATCTCGGGCTGCCGGTACATAATGCATTGGTGGAAACAGATAAAGCCGGTAAAGAAAAACCCCTGCCAGGTACAAAGTATTTTGTGCCGGGAAGTATCCTGCAGGTATCTTTCGATAGCACACATCCCGCGGCCTGGGGGCTTCCCTCTGTTGGTGATGTGAACTTCGACAACAGCCCGGTGTTCCGCCTGGATGCAGCAGCGGCAGATAAAGGTATCAGGCCCATTGCCTGGTTTTCTTCCGCTGCGCCGCTGCACAGCGGCTGGGCATGGGGACAGGCATACCTGAAAGATGGGGTAGCCGCCTTTTCAGCACCTGTGGGCGCCGGGATGCTCTATGCCTTTGGCCCGGAAATCACTTTCCGCGCACAGTCGCTCGGTACTTTTAAGTTATTATTCAACGACTTGTACGAGATGGATGTAAAAGAAGCAAAGCTGGAGAGGAAGAAAGGGTAAGAGATACCACTTTACAATATGCAATAACGGCCGGGTATATACCTGGCCGTTGTTGTTACGGGATCCCTTGTTCACGGGAGCGTTTATATGTTTTGGTATAGATTTTGTTTTCGGGAAGATGCTTACAACGCCATTCAATCTGTCACTATCTATTGTCAACTTTTATCAACTCAAATTCAATTTTAACCGAAAACTGTTATTTCAATTCAATCTCTGAATCATGAAAAACCAATTCTTTGCCACGTTAATGGTGGTTGCTGCATCAACGCTTTTCTTTAGTGCATGTAGTAAAGACGAGTCTTCCAGTAATAGTGGAAAGTCGAAACTCTCAGTGTACCTGACAGATGATCCTGCCTTTTACGATGAAGTGAACATCGACATCCAGGACATCCAGGTGAACGCATCTGCCGATGCTGCCGAAACCGGCGCTGGTTGGGTATCTGTGCCGTTGGCCCGCCCTGGTGTGTATAACCTGCTGGATTTTAGGAACGGGTTAGACACCTTGCTGGCATCAAAAGAATTACCGGCTGGTAAAATTTCACAGATCCGCCTGGTGCTGGGTACCAACAACAGCGTGGTAGTGAACGGAGTATCCCACCCGCTGGAAACGCCTTCTGCACAACAGTCGGGCTTAAAACTGAATGTTCATGCCGACCTGGTAGCAGATATTGAATACCGCCTCTGGATCGATTTTGATGCAAACCGTTCTATCGTAACTACCGGTAGCAACAAATACATCCTGAAACCGGTGATCCGTACTTATACACAGGCTACCAGCGGTACCATCAAAGGTATTGCGTTGCCGCTGCTGCATGTTTCAGGCGTATTCGCTATACAAAATACCGATACCGTTGCTGCCGCAATACCTGATGCGTTAACCGGCGCTTATGTAATGACCGGTTTAGCCGCAGGCAGCTACAATGTGGCTATTGCGGGTGATGGAATTTTAAAGGATACCACTGTTGCAGGGGTAACCGTAAAAACAGGAGAGATCTCCACTGTAAGTACTATTACACTAAAATAATTACGGCATTGAGTTGATAGTAAAAAAGGCTGGCCATTGGTCAGCCTTTTTTACTATAGATCCACCATTTGTTTTAAATGATGCTCCAGGTGCCGCAGGTAATCTTCAATTAAAAATTCTAAAGTATGGGACTCTGTATCGCCGTTATCACATTTTTTTAATAACTCCTCTGTTGGTATTACAAGAATAATTGCAGCAAGATGGCGGTTATAATATTCCCAGAAAAGCAGCAGTTGTGCGCGGTCCATCTCCTGGTAATGCTGTGCATTCACCCAATCGTCGCTGTTGTATACAATCTTCGGAACTGTTTCAATTCTCGCTCTTATAAACCGGTGATGGTTATTGGTGGCGGAATCCACCAGGTGCCCCAGTATCTGTTGTTTCGACCATTTGCCCGGCGCACGCGGTGTGCTGAAGTCTTCATCCGTTAGCTGACGGATCTTTGAAGGAATGGTATCGCACAAATATAATAATCGTTGAACAACGTCCGGAATGGTCATGTGAATTGTTTTAGAGATGTAAAAATAGGATTTTAAGGAACGTTGCCTGTTTCAAATTAAATACCTTTGTTGTAATAATCTTCATCTTATGAAAATTGCATTGGCATCACCTTCGCCTCCTGTATCCGTTACCGGTGGCTTATCATGGACCGCGCAACTGGTGGAAGAAGCAGCAAAACAGCAGGCGGAAATTATCTGTTTTCCTGAGTCGTATATACCTGGTTATCCCGGAATGGGATTACCGGAAGACCGGTCGCCGGAAGTAATGCGGCAGGCACTGGAAAGCGTAAAGGAAATCGCTGCAAAAAATGCCATAGCCATTATTATGCCTATGGATTGGTACGAAGGGGATTCCATTTTCAATGTGGCCTTTGTTATTTCCGCCACCGGTGAAGTGCTCGGCTACCAGGCCAAGAACCAGCTGGATCCTACGGAAGATACTTTCTGGACGCCTGGTACAGAACGTAATATCTTTGAAGTGAATGGCGTGAAATTCGGTATCACCATTTGCCATGAAGGATTCCGTTACCCCGAATCAGTGCGGTGGGCTGCCCGGCACGGCGCGCAAATAGTATTTCATCCGCATTGCACAGGCAGCGATAATACAGGTGTATTACTTACTGAATGGGGAAATAAAAACAACCCTTACTACGAGAAAGCGATGATGATGCGCGCACTGGAAAATACCATCTACTTTGCCAGCTCTAATTACGCATTTAAATATCCTGATTCCGCCAGTTCCATCATAGCCCCTGATGGCACGTGTATTGCGCATGGCGAATATGGTAAGCCCGGTGTAATAGTGGCGGAGATCGATCCTGCGCTGGCTACGGGGCTGCTGGCTAAAAGATACCGTTCAGCATTGTATGTAAAATCGCATTATTCTGAAAACCGGTAGTTGCCGTGTACGTCGTAGTCAATACCGTGCTTTTTCTTTAGCTCCTGGATATAGTTGAGGGTATGCATGGTATGTGGGCTTGCCACTGTATCGCCCACCCGTTCAAATGTGTGCAGCAGGGTTTCTTCCAGGCATTCGGAAACGCTCATGCGCTTATGTACTGCAAGGTCTTCTAACAGGGCGGCAAGGCGCTTTTCCAGCCGTACATGTACATCCGTCCGTTCAATTTTGATAGCAGGGCCTTGGTTGTAAATGTAATGGCCAAAGACCAGGGAGTTGCCATAAGGATCTTTTACTCTATAGTCGCGTATGCCATAGGGCTGGTCCTCTATGGGCACTGTTATCTCCACGTTATTCGCCTGATGCAATGCGTATTGTTCATCGGCATCGCTGATGATAAAGGCTACCTCCGAAGGACCGTCTATATAAGGTGTGCCTTTTGCAAGATGGATAGTTACATTGCCAAGGTTAACCCCGGCAAAGACAGGCGGTGTGCCCCAGGTAAATTGAAGGCTAAAGCCCAGACGGTTTGTATAAAAATTAACTGCTGCTTCGATGTCGTCAACAAGCAGGGTAGGGAACACCTGGTTATATTCTGTATTTACTGCGGGTGTCATAGTCCTGATTTTTCCTTAAATTAGTACATATTTCCCGGAATGAAAGTACAATTACTAACGCCTCCTGCTGCCATTGAGGATTATGTAAGCAGTATCGTGGTGCTTGAGAATAACAGTATGTTCTATGAAGCAGTATTGCCGCTCATTGCCAACGGTTATCCCAGCATTACTTTCCAGCTTACAGATCCTGCACGTATACTCAGCGCCGGTAAAAGAAGCGAGCACCTGGTATTGTACGGGCAGAACATCGCGCCGATCCGCCTGCATACAGCCGGTGAAATAACGGTGATTGCCTATTTTCTCCACCCTTATATGCTGCAATCCCTGTTCGGATATGAGGCAAAAGAACTCACCGGCCAGGGGATCGACCTCAGCCTGTGTGGCCTGGCGAGGGAAATAAACCTGAAAGAACAGCTGCTCAATTCCACCTCTCTCCATGCCCGCCTGGAATTAATGAATGGATATATACAGCAGTTATCCCAACGTAATAAGATCCGCATAAACGAGCCTATCACCTATGCTACCCGTCTTATACAAAAAAATAGAGGAACCTTATTGCTGATGGATCTTCAGAAGGAGTTATACATTACAGAACGCACGCTGCAACGTAAGTTTGAGCAGCATATTGGTCTTACTCCAAAAATGTACAGCAGGATCTGCCAGTTCAACGCCGCACTACAGCAGCTTAACCGCAACAGGTTTTCGGATATGAC
The DNA here is from genome assembly GCF_902150045.1 of Chitinophaga polysaccharea. Classification (GTDB taxonomy): domain Bacteria; phylum Bacteroidota; class Bacteroidia; order Chitinophagales; family Chitinophagaceae; genus Chitinophaga; species Chitinophaga polysaccharea_A. Next base: position 407,136 of record NZ_CABFVU010000001.1, on the reverse strand, counting down.
CGGCGTGGCCCTGGAAAACGGTTATGCAGATCAAAGTCACCTGATCCGCGCTTTTAAGGAATTTACCACCTATTCTCCCCTGGAATACATCAAACAGGCGGAAAACTTCCCCGGTTAGCCCATTTCTCATTTTGTCGGGTTTCTTCTATCACAGGCAGGAAAGGTGCCGTTATTTTGTACCTGTAAACAATCACCATCATCAACAAAAACAAAATAACATGAGAAAGTTAGTCATTTCAGAATGGATCACCCTCGATGGTATCTTTGATGCAGAAACAATGGCAGAATGGTTTATGCCATATGATAGTCCCGCCCGGCAGCAACTGATCAGTGACGGTATTCATGCATGCGGCGCCATCCTCTTTGGCCGCAAAACGTATGAAATGCTGGCGCCTTACTGGTCGCAGATGAAGAATAACGAAATGGGTATTGCTGCAAAGCTGAACAGCGTGGCGAAATATGTAGTATCAACTACACTGGAAAACGCCGGTTGGGAAAATACTACCATCATCAAAAATAATATCATTGAAGAGATCACCAGGCTGAAACAACAGCCCGGCAATGAAATCCAGGTAGAAGGAAGCGCTACGCTTGTGGATGCCCTCATACAGGCCGACCTGGTAGATGAGTATAAATTCTTTGTTCACCCGGTGATCACAGGCAAGGGCAAACGCTTTTTCAAAGAAGGAAAATTACCCGGTGGATTAAAGCTGTCCAACACGGAAGTACTGGATAAAGGAGTAGTAGTGCTTACTTACCAGCGGGAGAGAGCTTAAGTGGTTTCTCATAGAAAAAAATTAATTTTAAGGCGCACTTAAAATTAACCCATGCACCAGTTTGATGAACAGGTAGAGCGGATCAGGACCAAGTTAGCTGCGGCAAAACAAAAGGACAAGGAATTGAAAGTATTCGGCGCCAGCTCCCATAAATACATCCTGCACAAACCACTGACAGAAGAAGCGATCTCGGATTTTGAAACCAGGTATAATATTTCGTTACCGGTAAGTTACAAAACATTCCTGCTGCAATTGGGTAACGGGGGCGAATCGCATGCAGGTTCGGGCGCCGGGCCGTTCTATGGTATCTACCCGCTGGGCGTGTACGTGGACGAGCTCACAACTGATCCTGAAAAATACCTGAGCGGGCCGGTGAAGATCTATCCCGGTATAACGGCTGATTCCTGGCAGGATCTTACAAGGGATGCGGAGGAAGACGATATCACCGATGAAGCATATGACGCTGCGATGGGAAATATTTACGCGGGCATTCTGCCCATCGGGTCGCAGGGATGCACTTATCTGCATGGCCTGGTACTCAACGGGGAACACGCCGGGAAGGTAGTAAACGTGGATATGGACAGGCAGTTGCCTCAATTCACTTTTGAAGATAACTTCCTGGACTGGTATGAACGATGGCTGGATGAAATTATCTCGGAAGAACTGCCAATTGATGGCCCGTCCTGGTTTGGCTATACCATGGGCGGGAGCGTAACCGCACTTTTAAATAAATACCATGCAGCCACAGATCAGCTCACCAAACATCAGTGTATCCGTGGTATCCTGGTGAAGCGGCATATTGATCCGGGGATGGAAACATTATTGGAGAAAGAATACCTGCATGCCGAAGCAGAATATAAACGGGAATGGCTGCAGGTGCTAACCAAATTCAGTTATCCGCTTGCAAAGCCGCACCTGTTAGCTTACAGCACGGTGGACCTGCTGGCGGTTGTACAGTTTATCTGGTGGTATGCAAAAGGCAAAAGCAATGAATGGCTGGAAGTTATTTCCCGGAGCTTACCAGGTATCAATGATGATGAAACATTCAGGTTTTGTACTTACCTGCTGGTAGAAATGAAAGCTGATTACGCACATTTGATGATCCCTGCTACAACCCATGAAAATGAACAGATCCGTGTAACCGCTTTTTATACTTTAGGTAAATTGGAAAACAGGGAACACTACCTGGATGTTTTTATCAATGGTTTAGGTGATCCCGCCAATCATGTAATACATGCCGCTTTGCAGGCGCTGTCAGGCGTAAAGGATCAGCAGTTGCTGCCTGCGTATAAAAAAGTTTTAGAGAGATTTCCAACGGAACAGGATTATATTTTATCCAACCTGGGATACCGGCTTGCCGATATGGAACTTACTATCGGGGAGTTGAAGAAGTGGAATGGTTAGTTTGGATAACTGAACGCCCCCAGGCCTGTTTTACCGGGGAAAGGCCATTGTTAACTAATAAAGCCTTCTGTTGTTTTTAAATTTACCCGCACCATTTTCATATTATTTTCAGATATTTAATATTGTCAGCCCAGAGAAAATATGAAAGAAAGCCCTTTACTTGCCTTATTAATACTTGCCGCTTTTTTTACAAATGGCCAGAACAGATCGCTGCAATTACAACAGTTGTTTGACACCCTGTATGCAAAACATCAGTTTAATGGTTGTGTGCTTGTAGCGGATGCTGGCAAATCTGTTTTTCAAGGTGCATTTGGCTATGCAGACCTTGATAAGAAAACCCTGTTGGACCTGGATACGCGTTTTGAAATAGCTTCTGTTGCCAAGCAGTTCACTGCAATGGCCATCATGCAACTCAAGGAACAAGGTAAACTGCAGTATAGCGACAGTATCGGAAAATACTTCCCCTCACTTCCTTATCACGAAGTTACAATCAGGGATTTATTACATCATACCTCCGGGATACGGGATTTTTTGGGATGGACTGTTAACCAGATAGATACAGGTGAAGTTCATACCAGTGAAGATCTAATAGAAAGGCTACCGGGGAACATTCCTGCTACCAGTTTTAGTCCCGGAACAGCATTTTCTTATTCCAATACTAATTATGTATTGTTGGCAGCTATTGTAGCAAAAGTATCAGGCATGTCTTTCTCCGATTATATGAAGGAAAATATCTTTAAGAAAATTGGTATGACCAATACGCTGGTATATTCAAAATACATTGGGAAAGGTCCGCTTAGTAATTATGCAGCAGGCTATGCATGGGATGCAGGAGACAATAAATTTGTTGCTCCTGAATGCATGATGGCTCACCGGTATATTTTCTATTTGGGCGGTGTAGATGGCGCCTATGGAATATGCAGTACAGTAAAAGACCTGTTGAAATGGGATCAGGCACTGTATACAGAACAACTTGTATCGTCAGCCACCCTGGAGGAAGCATTTACGCCTCAGCGGCTTAAAGACAGCTCATATGCCGGATTCAGCGAATCGATGCCCTACGGTTTCGGCTGGATACTTTCAGCCGATACCAGCGAAAATACCTTTGTATGGCATAGCGGTGGATTCTCAGGGTATACAAGTCTTATCACCCGTTACACAAAGCGACACCTGACCGTAATTGTGCTGCAGAATATAGAAAATAATGTATCTCCCAATGCCTTGATGGTGCCGGTTAGCCAGATCCTGGACCAGGAGCAGCATTACGATCTGCCTGAAGTTCCTCCTTTGAAGAGAGGCATGATTGTTACCGCAGCTCAACTTCAGCCTTTTGCAGGAATCTACCAGGTAAAAAATAATCCGTCGGTAAAAATGGAGATCAGTGTCCGGGGGAACCGGTTATATGCGAAATATATGGAGCAGATAACTGCCAACATATACCCGTCTTCAGCCGATACCTTCTTCTATACGGTAATAGATGCCACCATAAAATTTAAAAAGGAGAATGGAGCCGTTTACAATCAACTGACCCTCTTTCAGAATGGGCACGAGATGGAGATGTCACGGATTCAATAAGATCGACTATAAATCGCGGGCGACGTATTTTTGATAATAGCACCAATATCATTCGAAAAATAAAAATCCAGGCAGTATTTTTACCGGATAACAGTTATAACAATGGTGAACAGAAAATCTAAATTTTGTGCAGTTGTCGTAGCAGCCCTTCTTGCAGGCTGTGCCGGCAGTCGCCGCGCTGAGCAGGGTAAAACCGTGAAGGTGCCCGGGCTGGAAGGTATGGGAAAAGTGAACCATCTAGTAGTGATCTATATGGAGAACCACAGTTTTGATAACCTGTACGGGCAGTTTGAAGGTGCAGAGGGCCTGGCCAACGCATCAAAGGAAGCGGTGCTGCAGCTGGACCGCAACGGTCAGCCGTATAAATATCTCCCGGCAATTCCCCGTTCCAGCGAGTTTCCTACCAATATTCCCAACGGCTATTTTAATATAGACCAGTATGTTCCTGCCGATAAAGAAACGCCTGATGTTACGCACCGGTATTACCAGGAGCGCAGCCAGATCAATAATGGTAAGATGAATCTTTTTGCAGCACATAACAGCACAGCGGGTCTTGCCATGGGTTACTATAAAACTTCGCTGCTGCCTTTATACCCTGTTGCAAAAGAATTTACCCTTTGCGATCATTTCTTCCACAGTGCTTTTGGCAGCTCCTTCCTCAATCATCAGTGGCTGATAGCAGCGGCGACGCCTTATTTTCCTGATGCCCCGGAGGATATCAGGGCAGTATTGGAACCTGATGGTAAGATGAAAAAAGATGGGCTTTTAACTCCTGATGGTTACGCGGTGAACACTATTTACTCCGTAAACCAGCCATACCCGGCCGGTACAAAAAAAGAGAATCTTGTTCCCAACCAAACAAATCCCACTATCGGCGATCGTCTCAGCGAAAAAAATATTTCCTGGGCCTGGTATTCCGGCGGCTGGAACGATGCTATAGCAGGCAAGCCTGATGAATTCTTCCAGTACCATCATCAGCCCTTTATCTACTATAAAACATTTGCAGACGGTACCTCCGCAAAAAAAGAACATCTCAAAGATGAAGAGGATTTCCTGCAAGCCGCAAAGGAAGGAACGCTGCCGGCTGTTTCTTTTGTAAAGCCACTGGGCGTTCAGAACGAGCACCCCGGCTATTCCAGTGTTATAGCAGGAGAAACGCACGCTTTAAAGCTGATCAATGCCGTGCGCAACAGTCCTAACTGGAAAGATGCGGTGATCATACTTACCTATGATGAAAACGGAGGCTTCTGGGATCATGTGGCGCCGCCGGTGATCGATAAATGGGGACCGGGCAGCCGTATTCCGGCTATTATCATTTCTCCTTTTGCCAAAAAAGGTTACGTGGACCAAACACAGTATGAAACCGTGAGCATCCTCTCGTTTATAGAGAAACGCTGGGGCCTGAAACCGCTCAACAGCAGGGATGGCAATGCGAACCCACTGCAGGGCGCTTTTAATTTTAACAACTGATTTTACCAGGTGAAGCATTCCCGGATAGCAATAGTTTTGGTGTTGATGGAGGGGACGATACAGCTGCTATCTTCTTTCGCGGTCAGAACCAACGATCCCGCAAAGGAAATAGCGGGAATGCTTTGCCGCGATATTGACGCCTTTTCTTTTTATATCAGGGATTCCCTGCAGCCTGTTATCAGAACCGGTCCGGAAAAAGACCTGCAACCCGCCTTCCTGGCGGCCAGGAAGTATTATAAGCGGATAGAATGGGCCGCAGAATACTTCGCCTGGTCCACCGCGAGATTTATAAACGGCGCACCCAAAGCAGAAGCGGAGCTGCCTGGTTATATGATCTTACATCCCGCAGGGCTGCAGGTAATGGAAGAACATATCTTTCCTGCATTCGACAGTACCTCCCGCAATATGTTGCTTGGACAAACGGAAAATATCCTGGATAAATTACAGGTATTCAAATCCTATTTTTCCGGTATTCCTGTTGCCGGCTGGCAGATCCTGGATGCTGCAAAACTGGAAGTATTCCGCATTGAAACACTGGGCATCACCGGGTACGATAATCCGCTCAGCAGGAACAGCATGGAGGAATGCGCAGTGGCCCTGCAGGCGTTGCAGCAGGCGCTGGCTCCTTATGCGGGCAACAATAACACCATGCAGGAGCTGCTTAGCGGGAACATCGCTTTCCTGCTGGCGAACAGGGATTTTAATCACTTCGACCGGGCGCTTTATATCCGCCGTTATGCCAATCCGCTATCTGCCGCTATAGAGCAACTACGCAGGCAGCTGGATTTCCAGGGATATCGTTACAACCGCTTACTGCGACAGGATGTTTTTACCCTGTTCGACAAAGACGCATTTAATGCAGATGCCTATTCACCTTTCCTTGACCAGGAAAATAAGATAGCCAAAGCAGCGCTGGGCAAAGCGCTATTTACAGAAACTGCTTTTTCTGGTAATGGAAAGATCAGCTGCGCTTCCTGCCATCATCCGCAAACAGCATTCGCAGAAAACCTGGCGAAGCACAGTGATATCAGCGGCACAGGTTTGATCAGCAGGAATGTGCCTTCCCTGCTTAATACGGCATTGCAGCCGCAGCAATTCTACGATCAGCGTGCAGAAACCCTGGAGCAGCAGGTGAACGATGTGATACATAACCCAAAGGAAATGGGTGGCCGCATTCATTCGGCCATGCAGGATATTACCCGTTCCGGCAGGTATAAACAACTGTTTGCTGCTGCATTTCCAGGCAGGCCACAACCGGATTCCGCAGCTGTAACAGAAGCGCTGGCAGCGTATGTAAGAAGTCTTGTACGGTTAAACAGCCGCTTCGATGATTACATGGCTGGTATGGATACTGCTATGTCGGCCGCAGAGGTAAAAGGGTTTAATTTATTTATGGGCAAGGCCGGCTGTGGCGCCTGTCATTTTATACCGCTGTTCAGCGGGGTGCTGCCACCTAAATTCATTACACAGGATGCGGAGATACTCGGCGTTCCCGAAAAACAAGGCAGTAAGAATATTGATGCGGACAGGGGGCTTTTCAACACGCTCATGAGCTTTAATTATTTTGACAGCAGCCGTTTGTCGGGGTTTGATCATGCCTTTAAAACAGTTACCGTTCGCAATACCTCAACAACAGCGCCCTATATGCACAATGGGGCCTTTGCTACCCTGGAAGAAGTAATGGACTTCTACAATGAAGGCGGCGGGGCAGGGAATGGCTTGCCGGTGCATAACCAGAGCTTAAGTGCAGAAAAGCTACAGCTCACACCGGTTGAAATAAAAGAAGTGATTGCGTTTATGCGTGCACTAGATAGCAGGTAAACTTTTTGTTTGATAAAAAAACAAAGCCGCTCCGGTATGGAAGCGGCTTTTATGTTTCCTATAGCGACCATACCGCCAGCTCATACCCGTCCGGATCTGTGAAGTGGAACCGTTTGCCACCGGGGAAGCTAAAGATATCTTTTAGTATAGTGCCTCCTGCAGCAACAACCTTTTGCTGGGTAGCTTCGATATCCTTTGAATAAAGGATCACTAAAACAGTACCTTTTACAGGTTTACCGATGGTGAACCCGCCATCTACATAATCGCCCTCAAACGCTGTATAATCAGGACCGTAATCAGTAAACTTCCAGCCGAAGCTCTTCGTATAAAACTTTTTGGCGCGGCTGATATCTTTCGACAGGAATTCAATATACTGTACCTGCTCATGTTTTAACTTGCTTGCCATAGCTATTGTTTTTTTTGTAAAGATATAAGAATGGGAGAGGAGTCGTTTGGAAAAAAACGACAAAGTTGCCGGGTGTAATAGTGTAATTGATATAACCGGTTTTACATACGTTCGTTTATTTGTAAATTAGTTAAATAATGTAATAACAGATCCCAATGCCCACAAGAAAAGGAACGAGCGTGAACTGGTTCAAAATACTGAAAGGAGCATGTATGGTAGTGGTATGTCTTACCTGCATTTTACTGCATGCTGTCCCATGGCTTTTTTATGGCATCACTTTTATACCGCTTATCTTACCCTTGTCCCTGCTGTTATTTATTGGTATACCGGCGGCGTGGTGGGTTGCCAATAGGTTCCGGGGATGGCTTACCCGTTTGTTCGATGGTATAACGGATGATATTTTACATACGGGATGTATGTTGCTGCTGATCTCCTGGATACCGGCGTCCCTGTTGATGGGCGCCAATTACCTGCTGGCAGGAAAATCTGCTTCAACAGAAATATTACCGGTGGTGGAGCGGGGATATTCCCGGAACCGCAATGGTAAAACTTACTGGGTGAAAGTGGAAAGCTGTGGTTATGTGAAGAAGATAGTGCTGGACAGGCATATATTCCCCGAAACGGTGAGCAGTGTGGAGGTGGAAGTCAGGAAAGGGGGCTTGGGATTTGATTTTTTCCAGGTAAAACGTTTTGTATAACATCCGTTTGTTAAAGAAGCTACCTGGCCCAAAAGAAAAGGCTTATAAGCGATCTGCCTATAAGCCTTTTCTAAAAGTTAATAGCTAAAAACTGACTGTTACTTCATTTACCATCAGCCGGTTGCCCGTTTTACTTACTTTGCCGCCGGGCGGTGTAAACACCAGTACTGCAGGGCTACGCCCCGGTAACACCAGGTCGTAGCCCTGTTTCACTTTGCGGGCAATAAACTGCCGGGTAATAGTATTATAGATATCCACCGGTTGATCACCTACATTTACCGTTGCCTTTTTTTCTTCGGGATAAGGATTATAATAGAGATAGGATGGATAAGCTTTGTCCCGGAAAAAATCTGTAGCCAGCAAATTCAGTTGTAATATACCCGGGACTGAAGTGGTGCGGATAATACTGCCGAAGATCCCTGCATGCCCGCTACCATACACGCTGAATTGTGATACATCAGGGTTTCCCTTAGCCCATTGCGGTCCGTCGCCCTGAGCTACGGGAGCTTTGAGATGCGCATATTCAGGATAGGAGGAAGTATGGATAATGCCTTCATAGCCGATCACGCCTTTGGTAATGGCTGCCTTTTCAGGGATGGTTTCATGATCATCAGGCATGTACTGGGTATAGAAGAAACGGGCTGCGTTGCCGGCATTCAGCATCCATTTGCCAACGGCGGCGGCATAGGAGGGATCATAGCGTACCATGGCTACAAGCGGCCATGCGGCATCAAAAGTATTCATGAGAAAACCGTATCCGCCCCTGTCTGTTGTGCTCCCCACGATACCTGATATGTCGATGCCATTCCAGTTGCCTGCAAGCACTCCCCAGCCCTTACGGCATTCAGGGTCTCCGTTAAATGTCCATTCCATAAATTTCTGCACATTAAATTGTTTGCCCTGTTCGGCATTCAGTCGTGCTGCCATATAAGCTCCAAAGGGCATCAGCACTTCATAGTTGGTATTGTGCGGCTGCTGTTCCAGCGTTTGCAGGGCTTTTATGGCGTGCTGCAAGTAGCGTGGATCACCAAACTTTTTGTAGGCGGCATATAATACGTAGGCATGGCCTGCAGCGACGTCCTGCTGTTTGCAGATCCAGTTATCTTTTGGCTGTAGTTGTGCATAGTCAAAAAATGAATGATCATAGTTGCCGTTCAGCACAGAGTCTGCCGCACAGAATTTTTCTGCAATGCGACGGGCCAGCGAATCAAAGCCCGGCGTATTGGGATAATGATCGTAGATACCATAAAAAAGTACATTGGGATATACATCGTACCACCAATCGCGACCGTAGCCACCGCCAAGTTGCGCTACCTCGGGGCAGGTATTGTTCATCATAATATCCCATCCGGTTTCGCGGTTGAAATAATTTTTCAGCATGGCTACATAGTTAAGACCCTGTTGCCCGCTTTTGTCGATGCCTACCAGGGTAGCGCCCAGTGTGGCGCCCATGGTGGCAAGTGCTTCATGGAAGATCCCTTTGTGATGTGATGGCCCCTGCCGTTGATCATCCATGGCAGTATAAAGCCCTACTACCGGCTGATCAAAATTATGCCGGCTGCTGTCCCACCAAACCAGCGGCCAATGCGGCCCGGTGGTATTGAAGTTGTAAGCGGTGCTGTCGAACTGCCGGGCCAGGGCATACCAGTCTATGATCTGTAGCGGCTGCGGCACATCGGCCATGGAGTCCAGGCGGGGTAGGTGTTGCTGCACTACCGGTGAAGGCGTGGGTGTTTTGCAGGCCATCCAGAGGAAGCAGAGAGCGATCCCAGTTGTTGTTAATTTTACCATGCTGTATACAATTTATACCACCGCAGTGGTTTTTTCAGTAGTTTCTTTTATCAGCGCTTTCCCTTCTTTGATAATACTTTTACCTACTGCAATGGAAAGCAGTTGCAGTACGGCGATGATGATGATGGCATAACGCAGCGCCACTTCGGTGGAAAAATAGTAAGCCAGGAAAATAAAGGTGCCGGCGCCCAGGAAGCGCCCGGCATACAAGCCTACTTCATGATTGAGGATATAGGCGTACACGTTACGTTTTTCTTTTTTGGAAAGAATATCAATCACGCTGAACTGAATAGGAAAATAAGCCATGTCGAGCAGCGGTTTTGCCAGCAAAAGGAACAGCATAAAGATCACTACACCTGTCGCGTTGTAAAAAGCGCCGTTGAAAATAGCGGCCAGCGTAAAACAAATAAGTCCTCCTGCAAAAATGGTGATCCGGTGCTCCGGTTTTGCAGCCCTGCCAATAATATACATCAGCACAGCGGCGATGATGGCGCCCACTGATTGGGCGGTGCCCAACGCGCCTTCTTTTCCCAGTAGCAACATGATCAGCATAGCGGGGGCCGTTACGAGATAGCCTTGCGCCAATCCTTTCAAAGAGGCCAGCATCAGCAATTTACGCCAGTAGGGGTGGAAGCGCAGGTACAGGAATGTTTTCTCATCCGGGTTACGGAAATGTCCCCTGAAACATACTACGGAGGCAAGGATGGTGATCACAAACACCAGCCCGGTAATGATGCGGTAAGCGTTGTTTACATTAATATCCCCACCCGATTCTATAAACCAGCCGATACAGATAGGTACTACTACGGCAATGATGGTATAGAAAAACGTTTCAAGACCATAGTAATAATTGCGGTTCTGATCGTTGGTGATAGATAACGCCAGGTAGTCGCGGTTGGCCCAGTAAAAACCAAACGACATGCCCATAATGATACCTGCAATCCCGATGCCGGTGAGGTCCAGTGTTTTGAGCGACATCATCACGATCATGGATACGCCGCTCAGCAGCATACCGGTAGCATACAATGTTTTAATGTTGAAGCGGTTCAGCAAAAAACCATTTAATAAAAAAGTAAGTGGAATACCGGTATAGATAGTGAGCTGGTAGATCACCACTTTCGTAGGGTCGTTGGAGTTACGCATCACATAGGCCGCCACAAAGATGTCGATCACTGGCAGCACCAGCGCATAGATCATATTGGTGAGCACCAGTATACGGAAGTCGTGTGGCTGCTGGTTGAAATGTTTTATTTCTGCAGAAAGGTTCCTGAGCATAAGTTGTTACCTTTTTAAGGATGAAAGTATTTCCCCGATAGAAAACCTGGCGGCGCATACTACTTCGTCGGCAGCGCCATAATAAATGGTGAGCTCATCGCCTCTTACAATATGCCCGTTGGTAAAAACCACCTGCCCGAAAAAGCCGGTAAGCTCGTAAGGCGCTTCGGGGATCATAATAGGGTCGTCGCTGCGTGCCAGTACTATGGAGGGATCATTAAGGTCCAGCAGCATAGCGCCTAGTCCGTACTGGTGTTTTTCATTGGCGCCGTGGTAAATTTCCAGCCATCCTTCGGTTGTTTTGATAGGGGAGGCGCCGGCGCCAACACGTTTGCTGTCCCAGTAACCCGGGCGGGTTCTGATGAGGCACCGGTGTTTGCCCCAATGCACTCCATCGGGCGACTGTGCCAGCCAGATGTAGTTGCCGCCAAGATCCACGCTGCTGGGCCGGTGCAGGGCATAGTAAAGGCCATTTATCTTTTCATCAAATAATGCACAGTCTTTATTATGCGGTGGTATGATCATGCATTGATCTGAAAAAGTTTTCCAGTCGCGCGTGGTGCGCATGCCTACTCCCACACCATTTGAAGATACTGCAGTGAAGGTGAGATAGTAAGTGTCTTCTATTTTTGTTACCCGGCAATCTTCCACGCCAAAGGATTCCAGCGGTCCTTCCCCATGCAGCTGGGGATAGCCTTCCGGCTCGTGGAAATGAATCCCGTCTTCGCTGCAAAACAACCGCAAATGAGAAAGCGTGGTGAGGTAATCGTCGCCTTTATAACGCAGTATCCGCGGATCGGTAGCATCCAGGTGCGGATCATCTTTTAAGATCTCAATAATTTCTATTCCTCCATTTTGCAATACAGGAAATGAAATAAGATGATGTTGTTGCTTTGGCCGTTCTGCTACGCGGATGATCAGCCATATTTTATTGTCGTATTCAAAAACGCCCGGGTTCAGCAAACAGGCTACTTCAAGCCCGGGCCTGCTGGGCCGTACGTCTGCCGGTTTTAGCAATGGATTTTCGGTAAAGCGGTTAGCGGTAACTTGGTTCATATGTAATGCGCTTGAGTTATTTGTTGGTGCCGGCAGACGAACGAAAGAAAATTCGCCTGCTGGCAGCAAACAGGTTTCCGTTTTAATAAAGCTGGCTAATAGCCGGTGTTTTGATTAAGTTTCAGCAGGTCTGCTTCCCTTTGCGGGATGGGCAGCAGCTTGTTAAAAGATTGCCAGCCGTTGCCATAATCCCTGTACCCTTTCAGCGGATCAGCATCCGGGGCTTTGGCCAGTATGGTCTGCGCCAGGTTCCATCTCACCAGGTCATAATAACGATGACCTTCCATCGCAAGTTCCACGCGTCTTTCATGTTGAATGGCGGAAAGCAGCGCTGCTTTATTATCGGTGGTAACAGGCGGCAGATTAACAGCAGGGTTAACTGCGTACTTGCGTGCCCGTGCCCGTATCCTTTCCAGGTCGGTGCGTGCTTCGGCTAATGCGCCCAGGTTGGCGTGGCATTCGGCTTTCCACAGTATCACATCACCCAAACGGATATACGCAAAGTCAACACCGCCATCATCGATGGGGTTTACATTGCTCATAAACTTGCGTACATTAAAACCGGTTACGGGCGACCAGGCAGGGTCGTAGTTGCTGCCATCAAGGTATTTATCGCCTGCCTGGAAAAGCGTAGCAGCCCTGCGGGGATCGCCCGTTTCAAAGGCGTCCACGAGGTCTTTGGTAGGAATTTCAAAGCCCCAGCCTTTGCCCTGTGGCGCAAACACGGCATTGAGCACAGATCCCTGGGAAGGTGTTTTACCGGCATCATGACGGGCTGCAAAGATGATCTCACCTGCCTTTTCTCCAACGCCGTTAAAATTATCTTCATAATGATCCAGCAACTGGTAATTACCTTTTTCCACTTCCGCCACCTGGTTCAGGCAATCCTGCCAGCGCTGCCGGTACAGGTAGGTTTTAGCCAGCAGGGCATGCGCAGCGCCGGTGGTAGCCCGTTGATAGTTATCGGCATCATAGGTAGCAGGTAACATGCTGAGTGCCTGCGTAAGATCGCTTTCTATCTGTTCATATACCTGTGCTACCGGGGTGCGCACGGAATTATCCATCATCTTTTTTTCAGGTATCAGCAAAGGAATATCGCCAAAGTTGAGCACCAGCCGGAAATAATAAAAAGCACGCAGAAAGTATGCTTCGCCTTTCATCCGTTTCAGCAATGCCGGATCAAGCCCTGGCACGCCGGCTCCATCCTGTGCCAGCAATGTGTTACAGGCATCCACTCCTTTATAGTTAAAACGCCAGATGCCCAGCACATTATTATTTTCCGGGAAGATGCTAAAGGTCTGCATACGCCGCATATCTTCCTGGTCGCCCAGGCTACCGCCACCTTTCACAGCATCATCGCTCATCAGGTCGCCTATTACCCAGTCGCGCGGTATACTGCTGCCTTCATCCCAGCCCCAGTCGCCCCGGAAACGGTTGGTGAGAGGCAGATAAGCGGCATCAGTGGCCATCACAAAATCATTGGCTTCTGTAAAAACATTGCCTCCTGTCAGTTTTCCCTGGGGGAATTTTTCCAGCTGCTTGGTACAGCCTGCAATGCTAACGGCAATTGATATAATAACAATTAATTTTTTCATGGTGTGTTGATTTTAATAAATGGCATTCCTAGAAACCGAACTGCAAACCAAAAGTATAAGTGCGGGAAGGCGGGTAAGTACCCATGTCAATACCCACCGCCATATCCGCATAGTTGGCGAGGTTCTCGTTGGTATACAACTCAGGGTCCATGCCGCCGTATTTTGTAATGGTGAACAGGTTTTGTGCGCTCACATAAATACGCGCATTGGTAAAGCCGATGCGTTGCAACAGGGAAGGCGACAGCGTGTAGCCCAGCATCACGTTCTTAAGCCGCAGATAGCTGCCGTTTTCCACATAGCGGTCGGAAGTGCGACGGTTGTTGTTGGGGTCAAGGAAGGTGGCCCTGGGCGTTTTATTGCTGGTGCCTTCTCCATGCCAGCGTTCTTTATAGAAATCTTCTTTATTGTTAAATCCTCGTCCGTCGAAACTGCTGATGATGTTATCCACTTCATTATAGATCTGGTTGCCCTGTACGCCGTTAAAGAACAGTGTGAGGTCAAACTGTTTGTAATTCACGCCGGCATTCAGGCTATACAACAGCTTGGGATTGGGGTTACCGATAATAGTACGGTCTGCATCATCAATTTTCCCATCGTTATTATAATCTACAAAACGGATATCGCCGGGTTTGGCATTGGGCTGATACAGTTCACCTTTGCTGTTTGTATACTGCGCCACTTCCTGGTCGTTCTGGAATAAGCCATTTGTTTTGTAACCATAGAAAGAGCTGATAGGCTGGCCCTCCCGCAGGATCACGCGACCGGAACCGGCAGAAAAGATCTGTTCACGGCCTTTGTATAACGACACCACTTTATTACGCAGGGTAGTAACGTTGGCGGTTATATTAAAAGAAAGATCTTTCTGCAGGGTTTGTTTATAGGCAGCAGTAATTTCCAGTCCTTTATTACTCATTTTAGCGCCGTTTACATAAGGCGGAGTTGCATCGCCGTTGGTATAGGAAGAGGGTAGCTGTATGAGGATATCGGAAGATTGCTTGTTGAAGTAGTCTACACTGAGGGTGAGCGCGCCTTTCAGGAAACCTGCATCCACGCCAATGTTCGATTGTGTAGTGGTTTCCCATTTCACATCAGGATTGCCACGGCTGATCACCTGCAGAATATTATTGGTGGTAGAGTAAATGGTGGCAAATGGATAAAGGCCGATGTCCTGGTTGCCCAGCTGGCCCCAGCCTCCGCGGATTTTAAGGTCATTCAGCCAGGTCACATCTTTCATGAAATTTTCATGGGCAATGTTCCAGCCGGCGGAGAAAGAGGGAAAGTAACCCCAGCGGTTGTCGGCGCCAAAGCGGGAAGAGGCATCTGCCCGCATGTTGACATTGACCATATATTTGTTGTCATATGCGTAGGTAACCCTGCCAAAGTAAGACATCAGCGCCCATTCTTCGAGGTTACCGCTGTTAAACTGCTGACCGGAACCATAATCAAGGTAACGCAAACTGCCGGTGGCATCGGCGCGGTTATCGTACCCATTGCGGGATGCTGCGAGGTAATCTACCTTGGAAGAAATATATTCAGAACCCAGCGTTACACCCACATTATGTTTTTCATTGAACAGGTGATTATAACTGAGCACATTGGTCCAGTTATAGGTAGTATACCGGTTACGGAATTTATCCAGCCCTTTGTCCTTATCCTGCATCAGCGTACGGTCGCCGGGTATCTGACCGCTGTATTGCTGTTGTTCTGCAATATAGAAATCGGTGCCCAGATCCGTGCGCAGTTTAAAATCGTTCAGAAAGCGGGCTTCCGCAAACACATTTCCCAGCAGGCGGTATTTGCTCATGGTGCGGGTGCGGTAATCGGCAATGGCCAGTGGGTTTTTTCCATCACCATACAGTAATGCATTTTTATAGAGACCCGCCGGTGGGAGGTCGGTATAAAAACCGGTCTTATCATCGTAGAGCGGAATTGCATTAGGCCTGATCAGCGCATAGCGTACTACCCCCGGCAGGCTGCCAGGCCGTGCGCCATCGCCGGAGGCGCCTATTTCCTGGGTGCGGTCGTAGGTAAGGTTCATGTTTTCACCCACCCGCAGCCAGCTTTTTACTTCGCTGCTCACGTTAGAGCGGAGCCCGTACCGTTTGAAATTGGAGTTTATAATAGTACCGTCCTGGTTTACCACGTTGCCCGCCAGGTAATAGCGGGTTTTATCCGAGCCGCCAGAGAAAGCCAGGTTATAACGCTGGGTAAGCGCCTGCCGGAAAACGGCGTTCAGCCAGTTGGTGTTAGGCAGTTTGGATGGATCATCCTGGTTGCGGGTGGCAGAACCGTCGTTGGCAAAAGCCTCGTTCTGCAACTCTATAAACTGGCTGGTGCTGAGCATATCAGGCAACCCGCTGGCGTTGGCAATGCCATAGGCAATATCGAGATTGATCTCGTTTTTGCCGGCCTGCCCTGTTTTGGTGGTCACCAGTATCACACCGTTGGCGGCACGTGAGCCATAAATGGCGGCCGCTGCTGCATCTTTCAGTACTTCAATAGAGGCAATATCGTTGGGTGAAATGGTGTTCAGCCCGCTGTTCATAGGCACCCCGTCAATAATATAGAGCGGGTTGCTGCTTTGGCTGAGAGACCCGATACCCCTGATGCGTACTACCGCTTCCGTACCGGGAGCGCCGGTAGGAGAGGTCACGGAAACACCGGAGGCCTGTCCCTGCAGGGCGGTACTGAGATCTACTGCCTGTGTTTTAGCCAGGTTTTTTCCATCTATAGAGGAGATGGCGCCGGTAACCTGGCTTCGACGTTGGGTACCATAGCCTATTACCACCACATCTTTCAAAGCCACTTCATCTTTTTGCAGGGTCACATCCAGGACGCCGCTGCCGGGATACTGAACTGTTTTGGTAAGAAATCCCATAAAGGAAAATTGCAGTGTAGCAGGACCGCTGCCGCTGATGGTAATGGTGTAGTTGCCATCCACGCCGGAAACAGCGCCGTTTTTGGTATTGGGCTGTATCACGGTAACGCCGGGGAGGGCGCTGCCCTGTTCATCGCTTATACGGCCGCTTACTTTAACCTGGGCATAGGTTGCCCCGCCAAGCAGCAGCAGTATCACAGCTGACATTAATTGTGTCCAGTTTTTCATTCGTAAGAATTTAATGGTTCCATCCCCCTGGAAGAACCGGTTTTAAAAATGTTTTTAACGTTGGATTTGAATGGAATTTACAGGCTGTGCATCTCCTGTTTTTTTCATACGCCGGATAATTTTCTGATTGATCTGGATGAACTAAAGTTAGGAGTAAGGGGCGGAAAGCGACTGTACTATAGTTACAAATGACTGTACAATTGCGAAGATTTATGAGCGATATTTATTGATAATCAGCTGATTGATTGTTTACTTGTCATGTAAGCCCAACTATACCATGGTTTGTTGTTCGCGGTATTCATTAGGGGAGCAGTGATACATCTTTTTAAACTCACGGAAAAAATAGGACTGGTTATTAAACCCTGTTTTATAGAAAATTTCGGCTACGGTAAGCTGGGTTTTCACCAGGAGCCGGGCAGCTTGTTTTAACCGGATATAACGGATAAATTCTGCTGGTGTCATATTGGTGAGTGTTTTCAGTTTCCGGTATAACTGCATTTTACTGAGGAGCATATGTTTTTCCAATGCTTCGGCATTCAGTCCTTCCTCATCCATCCGGTCTTCTATCACCTGTACCAGTTCCTGCAGGAACTGTTTATCGGTATCCGGCATACCGGTTTCTTCCAGCTGCCCCAAAGGATGATCCCTTTTGAAAATTTCGTGCAGGCGTTGGCGGTATTCCAGCAGCTTACGTACCCTTACCTGCAGGTGATCTGCATAGAAGGGTTTTGGGAGATAGGCATCTGCGCCTGCTTCATAGCCTTCTGTTTGCTGATCGATGGTACCGCGGGCCGACAGGATAATAAAAGGAATATGACAGGTACCGGTGGCATTCTTTACTTTGTCGCAAAGCTCCAGGCCGTTCATATCGGGCATCATGATATCGCTGATGATCAGGTCGGGCAATGTTTGCCGGATCAGCTCCAGCGCTTCGTTGCCATTAGCAGCTTCATATATGATATACTGACCGGCCAGCAGGTCTTTTAACAGCTGGCGGATGGCGTATTCATCTTCCACCAACAAAATACTTTTTTTACCCGCCTCCTGTACGCTCCGGATCCTGGATAATTTATTGGGATCAATAACCGGCGTTGTTTGCGGTAACAGGTCGGCAGTAATGGATTGCAACAGGTAGGAAGGAACAGGATTGGCAGGCGCCTCCTGTTGCTGCAGGTAAGTGTTGCCCGTTTCTGAAAGCGGGAGCTGTACGTAAAAAGCTACGCCGTTATTTTCATTCACGGCACGGATGCTGCCATTGAGCAGGTGCACCATTTGCTGGGTGAAGGCCAGCCCTATGCCTGTTCCGAATTTTCCATGTGTGGCGGTACCGGTACTGAAAAAACGGGTAAACAGGTTATCCAGCTGCTCCGCCGGTATATGGCTACCGGAATTATACACATAGATGTCCAGGCAGTTATCCGTTTGTTTGGCGTGTAGCAGGATCGTTTCTTCCCGGTTGGTATATTTACAGGCATTGCTCAGCAGGTTAAACAGGATCTTTTCCAGCTTATCTTTATCCATGGCCGCAATCATTGCCGGTGCAATATTGGCTTCAAAGCGTAAGGCTTTTTGCTGGCACATAGGTTTAAACAAGGCTGCAATATTTCCCAGCAGCGCGGAGATATTAAGCGTAGAATAATAGTTTTTCAGGAAGCCGGCTTCAGCCCTGCGGAATTCGAGCAACTGCTGTACCAGGTAGGTAAGCCTGGAAGCATGCTGATGTACCAGGGCCTGGTGATAGGTGTCGCCCGGTTGTTCGCGGCTGCGTTCTGCTGCGCCAACGATCAGCGTCAGCGGTGTTTGCAGTTCGTGGGCGATGTTGGTAAAAAAGCGGAGTTGCTCTTCATGTACTTCTTCTTCTTTTTTACGCAGCATGTGCTCCATTTCCAGCTGATGCTTCATACTCAGTTTATTTTTCCGGTACAGCCAGAAAGCAGTGCCCGCGCTGCCCAGCAGCAACAGGTACAACAGGAATGCGGGCCAGGTAAGCCAGAAGTACTGTTGAACGGTAAGGGTAAACAGTACGCTGGGCGGGGTCCATACGCCTTCTCCGTTACTCCATTTCACTTTCAGCACATAGCGGCCCGGGGGTACGTTGCTATAAGCGATCCGGCCATTGCCGCCGGTGTACTGCCAGGTTTTATCATAGCCTTCCAGCAACCAGGCGTATTCGCATTTTTCTGCATGAAGAAAACTGACGGCTTTACCCTGTAGTTCAAAGAAGTTATCCCGTCTTGCCAGCGTATAGGCGGCGGCGTTATATTCTCCCGGTTGCAGTACTTCCAGGCCGTTCTCATTTGTTTTGCCCGCCAGCTGCAATCCTGATACCAGCAGGTTAGGATACACGTGGCGTTCCTGTATATTAGCCGGTATAAAATAATTGAAGCCATATACGCCGCCGAAGTAAAGCCGTCCTGCCGGATCTTTCCAAACTGCCCCATCACTGAACTCATTGCTTTGTAATCCATCGGCCTCCTGGAAATGTGATATTTCAGCGGTAGCGGGATTGATACGTGCCAGTCCTTTATTGGTACTTACCCAGATCAGTCCATCGTTGTCCTGCGTAATGGCATGAATGGTATTATTGGGCAGTCCGTTGCCGGTATTATAGCGTGCAAATCCCGGCCGCGGCTTGCCGATATCTGCTTCCGCAATACAGTTCAACCCGTAACTGGTACCTATCCATAACCGCTGCTTTGCATCGCGGTATAATGCCAGCACATCATTATGTGATAAGGCGCCTTCATAGCTGAAGGCCTTAAACACCTGGAACTTTTGCTGCGTTTTGTTGAACAGGTTAAGCCCACCGTAACGGCAGCCTATCCATAGGGAGTTAGCGGGACCGGGAGCCAGTGAATAGATGATATCGTTAGCAGGACCGCTGTCGCTGCCGTTGAAAGTATACTGATGAAATGCCGTTACGGCCATGGCGCCGCCTTGCCGCTGAATCCGCAGATGTACCAGTCCGTACCCGCTGGTGCCCAGCCATAGCGAGCTGTCGGTATCCGGTAGTATGGCATATACAGAGCCGAACACCGGCAATTTATTGCTGCCTTTTACCTGTGCCCAGTTGATGAAGCGTTTATGCAGCTGGTCATAAAGAGCAAGACCTTTGCCATCGGTACCTATAAAGATGATACTATCCATACCACGGCAAAGCGCAAAAACGGAATTATCGTCCAGTTCTGCCGAAAATAATTGCTGATGTGCAGGAGCCGGTTGCCTGGTGAAACCTGGGAAACAGATGATACCGCTACCTTTGGTGCCCACCCAAAGATCGTTGCCATTGG
The DNA here is from genome assembly GCF_902150045.1 of Chitinophaga polysaccharea. Classification (GTDB taxonomy): domain Bacteria; phylum Bacteroidota; class Bacteroidia; order Chitinophagales; family Chitinophagaceae; genus Chitinophaga; species Chitinophaga polysaccharea_A. The sequence continues at coordinate 386,873 of NZ_CABFVU010000001.1, read as the reverse complement.
CGCAGAAGGCGCGTATAGGTTTATTAAAAGCAGCGCCGCCGGTATTCCTGTTTACGGTGCCAAAGTATCTTGTTTGCGGGTATATTTTGATGATACCGTTGCCATCTGTTCCGCACCACAACTCCTGTTCGTTACCGGCAGCCCATGATATGATCTTCATGTCCTGCAGCTGCCGTGTGGCTTCGGGCAACAGCTGTGTGGGCCGGAACTGCGCATCATACTCGCCAAAGCCTTGTGTGACCCAGGCCAGCAGGTAGTGCTGATTGTAGATGGTCATGGCGTTTACGGCATGCGGAAGCAGGGCCTGCAGTTGTGCCTGGTGTGTACCTCCGGATACGGCCATCAGCTCATGTGCGGTAGTGGTGAAAAAGATCCTGCCGTTAACAGAGAACAGGGCCTGTACATTGGTATAGCGCTGTAGTAACGGCCATTGCGCCTGCCAGTCCGCATATATTTCCAGGCTGCCATCGCCACGAAGCACCCACAGGTGGTTGGCGCTGTCGAATACTGCTTTGCTGATGCGGTTATTACCGGCAGGGAGGGGGCATACCACAAAGGAATCGGCAGCGGCGTTGTAGCGGGTAAGCCCTTCCTGGCGGCTCAGGCAATAAAGCTGTCCGGCGGTATCGGCAATCAGCCGGTATTCCTGTTCGCTGATGCGGCTGCGTTGTTGCCGGCCATAAAAGTAGTTATGGAATTTCCCGCTTTGTTTATCGTACCGGGATACCCCTTCAATAGTGCTGAGCCAGATACGCCGCTGGCCGTCTTCCGTTACCTGCAGCACTACATTGTTACCGATGCTGTGCAGCGGGTTGTCTTTACTGTAATTAAAAACATGAAAGGCGGTGCCATCGTACATATTCAGCCCATCCCAGGTAGCAGCCCACAGTAGCTTATCTGAATCCAGGAACAGGGAATTCACTGCGCTGTTGGAGAGGCCGTTTCGGTTATCAAGTTGCTGGATATAATAAGAAGCTGTATCACCGGCAAAAACAGCTGGCGCACAGGTTAACATACAGATCAGCAGGGAACAGATCAGAGACAATCGCTTCATAACGTGCCGGTTTACGGTGGCATTGCCGTTGCCATCCGTTAAGGTACTAAATTTCTGCTTGTGAAGGAGGGAAGGAATGCGTAAAGTTAGCAAGTACGGTATTTAGTTATCATCCTAAATTTGTATCTTTCTTTTACACAACAGACCGGCATTCCTCTATTATTAAAATTCCTCAAAAACAGTTTAACCATGAAATCGGTGTTATAGGTTCCGGTGATGTAGGCTAAACGCTGGGAACCGCATTTTTAACAGAAGGACACGATGTAATGCTGGATACCCGCGACCCCGAAAAAGATACCGTGAAGAAATGGAAAAGTGAAAATCCAAAAGGAGAAACCGGAACGTTTGATGTTACCGCCCGGTTTGGTGGAGCTACTGATCCTTTGTGTGGCGGGTGGTGTAGCGGAATCGGCAGTGCAACAGGCCGGTGTTGCCAACTTTGCAGGTAAAGTAGTGATTGATACCACCAACCCTATTGCCGGCCCGCCACCTGAAACCGGGGTGCTGCAATTTTTTACGGATCTGAACAATTCCCTGATGGAAAAAATCCAGAAGCTCATTCCGGATGCCAGCATAGTAAAGGCTTTTAACAGCGTAGGTAGCGCAGTGATGTATAAACCACAGCTAACCGGTGGAACGCTTACCATGTTTATTTGTGGCAATGATGCTGCGGCCAAAACAATGGTAACGGATATACTGACAAGTTTTGGATGGGAAACGGAAGATATGGGCGGAGCTTCGGCGGCCCGGGCTATAGAGCCGCTTTGTATATTTTGGTGCATACCTGTTTTTTTGCATAACAGGTGGGATCATGCGTTTAAGTTGCTGAAGCCGTAGGGTTGTTTTTAGCTGCTAAAATAAGGAGAGTGCATGAAAGCCGCTACGTTTACGGCTTTCTCATGCTCTGCATATGAAAGACCATTACTTGCCTTTCCATCTTTTCTTTAGCTTCAATGAATATTGATTATTAAACAGTTAATGCGGTTTAACATCGGATTAACTTATCGAATTCAACAAAAGGTTAATTTGGAAAGGTTTACCGGGTTGTTCAACCATTTATATTCTACCAACAGCGAAAATTGAGATAGGGAGACAGACTATCTTCTGAATTTGTTATTTTGTATCTGTATGTTCGGTATTATATAGTGATAGAATTAACGTAAGTAAATTTCGATACAGGATGAAAGATAAGATTGAAGTCCTCTTTGTGATATGAAGAAACTATTCAGATTTGTGCATTTGAGTTATCTGAAATTATTTCTAAATGGAGAATAGCTTAATTCTTTAATGTTAACGTAATACCCTAACCCAGAGGAGAGTTGTTCAAAAAAAACTACAATAAGAAGAAGCTGCTTTAATAACCGATTCGTTAAACGGCAAAAGGAAGTTGTAATTAATCTAATAAAGTCATAAAACATGGAAGGATTAACGCAAGTTATTTACTATTACAATGATTACCCAAACAACTACAGCGGCAACGGGGCCGATCATTACCAATTGCACATTTTTGCTGTACCACAGACAATATCTACGTATTATGACCCGAGCATAGTATCCCGCGCCCAGGTTCGAAAAATTGCTGAAGACTTATTAATTGCAGTGCGTGAGCGTTCTATCAGAGGAAACAAGGTGACGCTTTTTGAAAACAATGGGAAGTATTTACTGACTGAGCATGACAAGCTGGTGGACCCGGGTGAAATGTTACGGTTTAATGCGCGACATGCGCGATATGAAACGGACTTAGACTCAGATAATAGTGATCTGTTCGATTACATCGGTGACGTACGTGTTGATGAGCTCTTCAACAATGTTTTGAAATGCATTGGTGCGACTGATTTAATGTCCGTAATCGAGCCGCATATAGCATTCTTAAAACAAGAGCAAGAACGTATTGAAAGTTTTTATACGCAATTACGGTCGCAGAACGAGGCAGATCCTAAACTAAAGCTTGAAATTTACAGGATTGAAAAAAACTACAAGCCTGTAAAGATCAAAGAGGTACTATGCCATAATGAAGATGGAGCAATATGCCTGCCAGAGCACCGTGCTTATTGGGCGGCAGACAACCGCGTTACCTATCTTTTACGCGATATTGAAAAAGACCAGATTATCTATGGTAGCCTTGCAGATAGTGTAGAACGCCTTATGCATGAAAAGTGGTTAAAAAAACATCCCAACTTTTCAACTTGATCCAGATTCTGGGCAATAGAAGTTGATATACGTGTCGCACGCGGATCTCCCCCAAAATAAAAAGAGGACAAACCTAAGCTTGTCCTCTCTCGTGCCCAGAACTATAATCCAACCAAGTCTGGCTATCAATATGTTATAGACTTTAAGTGTCAATTGGGTGTCGTAATTTTTAAAACCTATGTTAGAATGTGCTTTTCACACGCTTTTTAATGCTTTTTCACCTGTCAATCGTAAATATAATGTATTATCTTCAAGTGTTTTGGGGTTTATAAGGCAAGCTAATTTTTCAAAAAAACTAGCAACTCTTCCATATAAAATGTTGGTTCCTGACCATCCAACAGGAACATCATACTTGCTCCCGATAACCCTTCCCGCAATCCCAAATTAGGCAATCCCTCCTTAGCATTCAGGCTCCCAGGTTTATTTTGTTGAATTGACTTAAAGAGCGTTAATACTAGCCTCTGTATTTCATTCGTGAAGATATCTTTATGATTACATTGTCGCAGACAAGATATCATGCTCACCAGGTTACCGATAAAGTAGGTCGGTTTCATGGAGTAAATGCCACTACCTTCTCTATACTTCAAAAGGGAAATATACTCACTTGAAAGCACAGATTTTATTATAGGCCCAATACTCAAGATGCCAAGCATTGTTTCGGCCAATGAGTTATAAATATAATAATCATCATGGGCTTTGATATGAAAGTGTTGATTCTGCAGCACAAGTATTTCCAAATCTGCGTATAATTCGAATAAGACATTACTAATAAACTGCCGACCTATCTCGAGTTGATATATTTTCGATAATACAATACAAATACAATTGATTGTTCCAATCAGGTGATGTAACTCTACAATTGATGATATATCGGTTTTCTCCCAAACATCAAACACTCTTCTCTTTATTGCGGGTGTGTATAGATGTCTTATATCATCTATTATATGTATAAGCGCCTCCTCTATTTTAACTTTATGATGATTACTTTTTACCTGTAAATGTCTCGAATGAAAATATAACGCTATTTTTAGTAAATATCCATCCCCTAATTGTTTAAAAGAAGAGTAAACACATTTATTATACATGGCGGTATCAATGCTTTGAAGTACCTCGTCCGCATCAATATCAATGAGATCTTCTTTAAGTAAAAGAAGAAACAACCAGCCAATATCCGGCAGTTGTTCATCCTGCATTTTCTTGCTGGGGTCAGATAAACGTGTATGTATATTATCTAATATTTCAAAAGCTTCATTATAATAATATTCATCCTTTAGCAATTTACTATATTGAAAAAGGAATAATGACATACCAGCTAAACCTCTGGATATACTCAATTCTGCAGTAGCCGCTTTTCTTTCAATAAGGGTATCTGCAATTTTTCTCAATATTTCGTTAGTCATGACGTTTTTTTTTCGACGAGATCTTATGCCTACATCTGGGTCCATGTCCAGTTGCCAACTTCCTTGCTCAGCTCCTCTGTAGACATCTTACAAATACGTATATATTCTTTCATCAATGCCTCATAATCATCACTGGATGTGTAAGATGAATTATGAACTCTTCGATGAAACAGATGATACAGCGGTCCTTCCACTCTGTGGTTACTATAGCCTAAAATCTCCATTCTTTTAGCCCGTTCTATATCGTCCGGTCCCCATTTATATATCATTTCGTTTTCCATTCCACATTTTATAAATATGCTTCTGTCAATGAATACTGCACCTCCATACGCTTTTGATGTATCAGCCGAAACAGATGGCTTAAACATCCGTGCATCCAGCTTTGAATGGAATCTTTTCTTTAAATCGGCGTCCCAGATCGATACTACCCTGCCATCGTAAGGATATGCAATACTGCACTGCCCAATTCTGATGCTGTTAACAGCTTCCACCACTTGTGGAGGATTAATAATAACATCCACATCATAGATGGCTATAATTCCTGTATCAGCTTTATGGATCATATAGTTATGATGTTTCGCCCGATGGAGGTAGATGTCGTCATCGTAAATGAATAACTTCTTCACATTTGGCGGCAGTGGCAGATCAGCCAGTGCTGATATTGTGTCTGCTTCCAATAAAAGAATATTGGTCTTAAAATGTTTATGTAAAAAGTTGGTGGTAATAGAGATATTTTCCGTTCTGTCCGGAGAGTCAATGCGGGCGAGCATCAAAAACGTAACATCTGTCAAATCGTATTTTTCGGAATCCTGGTATGCTCTGATTGCTTCCACATATTTAATAGTGCATTTTTCAGATGTAACATGTGTCAAAGGCACATCATATGGTGTTGTATTATAAAATCCTCCCTTATAGAAATAGGTATCGCTCATTGATTCTGTTACACCTGAGTTGTGAAGTATTTTGGTTTCGTTCCATCTTTCAAGTGGGTCAGTTGGCCAGCAAAAATCAAGTTCCCCGCTTATCTCCACATTAAAGCCGAAATGTAATCCATTCCACAAAATCGCCCACATATCTGCGCACCAATCCTGTATAGGACGGTATGATGATTTGTCTATACCTATATTATGACAATAAATGTCTTCATACCTTTCCTTGTTATCTATCAGGTGCTTAAACAGTTTTTCACAGTCACTTTCCACTTTATTCCAAAACTGATAATTCACCCGCTTCAATACATATTGGGCGCCACCGGCTTTCTTACTATTACTTGAAATAAGGCCCCTATTCATATTCAGCACCTCGCACATTTCCTGGAAAACAATATCCCCAATTCCTTTAATATATTCCACTGACAGATAGCTAGATGTATCTGAAACATACCATGTATTACCATCGCATAATTCTTTCCAGTCCGGTAATTTACGGAAGATAATATCTGAATCGTGGTAAAATATATTGGCGTCATTAAGAAAAGGACAAGCCCCAAAATGTTTCTTTATAATATGCGGCCTCATTGACGGAATATAGTTCCTGTCTACTCTTGTATCTTCATAAAAAAAGAACTGGGCTTTATTTTGATGATCAATGGCAAACTGTTTGAATATGGGACTTATTCCTTTATAACTGTTATAGGATATAAGTACATGTATATTCTCCGCTGGAATTTTATGCTGGTGAAAATTAAATAGCTGAACTTCTAGTTGCCATTTAAAATATAGCTCATCTGGTTGTGCTGATATATAATAAATCATCTGAGTGGTTATTATAGGAAAAACGACTGCTTAATTCAATGCTCAGTATTCCATTTACAGGTATATGGATCATAATTACATTTCTCTTCATAGACCCACTTATTTTCAGAATTTAAAATAGGTATTCTGGAATCCATACACATATACCGATACTCACAGTCTCTACAGATTTCGATTTTGTCCTTGGACAAGCCCCATAATTCAGTAAAAATTTCATTGTTGTGTATATTACTCAGATCTGTTTCCAGTATATTTCCAAAAGAGCGAAAACTATTGGTGCCATTTTTTATCATTCCATTCTTTAAGATGGCTATTTTACCATTGAAAAAGGAATTATGATGGAGAGATTCAGTATAAAATTCCCTATTAATATAGAAGTTCCTGGAGAGGACACTATGATTATTAACAATTTCATCATAACTTCTGGTTGTCCTTTTCAGTCCTATATATTGAGATTCGGAATTATTAACTACTTCATCTTTCGGGGCTTGATATTGTGTAATAGAAAACAGTATCGGATGGATATTTTTTAATGCAACCATGAAATCGGCTTCTTGCCCCTCTTTGTATTGAATCAGCAAGTCCATATGCCGGAAGCACATCCCATTAAAAATGCCGCATAATTCCTTATAAAATTCCAGATCGTATGCCTCAGTAAATCTGATCTCTACAGCAGGGCAATTTACCTTATCGATTCTTGCTAAAACATCCTTCAGACTGAAAGGAGAATCTGATGAATATTCAATAATCGCAGTCGACAAGTGATATGGATAATGCCATTCTGTAGACATAGGGTCAAAGAATTCTATCTCCTTCTCATCAATAGGTATCAGATAATCCATTTCAATGAGGTTAACTATGAACGGTTGATAGAAGTCGAGATCCTCTTCCGGCAGGTGACTAAATAACTCTTCAAAGTTCCCGGAGCCACATTGTTTCAGAGCAGCAGAGAGCTCCAATGGAATAATATCATAATTGTTTCGGTGAAGATCATATATCAGTGATCTTTCTGCACCATCCACAATAAAACAATTGGTTGGAAATAAGTAGTGCGTTTTTCCTTCAAATCTCATAATAACTATTTTATACCTTCCGCTTGAAATGATTGTATTTTTCCTGTTTTATTCTTCTTTAAAATGGTGTATGATCCTTTATATAATAGCAAGGGTGCATTGAAAGTCTTGTTTTTAATATAGAGTACATCTACGGCAATGGCTTTGTTCTTTTCTTTCTCCAGTTCACTTGTATAATAGGCGCTAAACATACAGGGACAATCTTCTAATTGATCTGCCTTGATGTTATATACGATCCTTTTTTCGACATCTCTGAAAAGGAAATCAGGTCGCAGCATGGAATCTGTAATGACCGCATTAAAAATAGTATAGTCTACTTGGGCTCCATTGTAGTAATGGAATATTTTTTTGGTGTCTCTATTTTTTAAAATATACGCGAATGATCTTCGGATCGTATCATTTGTTAACGTGTCGATGATCGCCTTTCTTATGGAAAGTGCGACCTGATCAATGGTAAGGAGGTCCTCATTTCCCAAAAGTTCTTTTAACTTTGCTCCCATCATGGGACCATCTTCTGCCAGGTGCCCATTGCCTACATGGATAATGAATTTCGATGAGGGGTTTTGTTTTATGACATTATAGATATTTGCAGCCTGACCATCTTCTCTAACAGTGGTCATTATATATTCAACCGGCCCGTTTTTATCGAATCTGATGATGGCCGAATCCTTTGGCTCGTAGCCAATATATTTCATCGACCCAAAAGTATCCAACCTGATACTGTCGTCCCATTCCTTTTTTTCAGAATAAAATTCGTAGGCACTGACTTTATATCCAATACGCTTTGCATATCTGATCATTGATGCGTAAACAGGTTCGCTTAGATAGTACCCGTCTTCATTAATGGGATAACCTCTTTGATCGAGACCACTATGAAATTTAATTCCTTCAGCCATAAACACATTATACCCCTGGTCAAACAAATCTTTTAGCAAAGATTTTGTAAACAACCTATGTTCAGGATGATTATGTGATTCATTTATCAATAGTATCCGGTACTTCTTTGCCTCCCTTAAGATAAATTCTCTGGCCGCTATCACCTCATCGTTTTTCAGGGTTATATACTGTGGAGACGGGAGCCCCAAAAGGCTATCTTCATATTTCAAGCCTTCCCGAAAATATCCGGAGACCGATAGTGCATTCATATTCGCGTTAATATGGCCATAAGCGGAACCATTCCTGAATATGATTTTTTCCGGAAAATCGTAAGCGGGGTTACCAGTTGGAGAATTGTCATGTACCTGCCACATAACAAGCAGAAAAAATAGGACAGCCAGCTTCATAGAATGAGTTTTAGGAATGTATATTAGAACATGGTTTCCAATGACCTACATGTATTAATTGGTTGGTCTGGTATAAGTCACTTTTGTAAAATCTCAATTGTAATAGGATGTTTCCAATGGATCTGTCTTCTTTATACTGATATTCTTCCTTTACTTCCTCATTTGCATTGATGATATATTGTACGGGCAGATGACTATTGGATTCATAGATGTCTGTCATTTTTATTTTTTTAAAAAATTAGCAGTATGATACAAGTTTCTCGGCAATTAATTTTTCCAGTTGATAATTACAAGATTCAGATACAAATCCGAATTGACCTACTGGGTTAACTTCCAAGAATACATATTTATTGTCCTTGGTTTTAACGAAATCGAGGGACCCAGTGTTCAATCCTGTCATTTTCATCAGTTTGATGATTTGTTTCTCCAGGTAATCGGGGATAGAACAACTCATCATTCTGTTTGGTTTTACATGGTTATATTTTCTGAAATCAATGGCTGTTTGCTCATCCCGCTGGGAGAATATTGCCATCGGATAGCACTTTCCATCAAGATAAAATATACGAAGCTCATATTTCTTATCTAGTTTTTCCTGAAGAAGGGATGGGAACAGTCTCTCCTGGGCGATCTTCTTTGTTTGTTCATGAAATACTTCTGTCGTATATCCCTTAAGTATTACGTTTCCGTTTGAATCGTGAATGAATGGGGATTGCTGGATTGATTTTGTTATCAGCTCATTATTCTCAGTTAGCTGTTGTACATGGGACGTCTTGGTGCTGACATAGGTTTGTGGAATATGCAGCCCCACTTGCCTTGCATAACTTAATAGCGTCAGCTTATTGACATCCTGAAGGAAAGTATGCCCTATAATACGTTTAGAGATTAGATAGTTTTCAATAAATCCGTAAACAGTTCTTATTTGGGACTGCAGGTTTTGGGTAACCTCCTCTTTTTTTGAAATACGCGAAACATCCGATAAGCTGAGACCTTTAAACCGGATATCCCCATGCCAAACCCAAACAGCATTTATGCTATATAAATCAATATCAACATTTCCCTTCTTTATTCTAACAGAGAATGAATGATCTGAGATTTCAATGTCCAATAGTTCATAGAGATTGTCGGCATCTGAGAACCTAATGTACGGTTGTTTGTAATAGTTTAACCAATCCATTACTTTGTTAACAGTATGTCCAACACGGGAAATAATTAGGATCATCAGATTAGATTGAATCTTATATTATATACCGGCACCTGTTATAGGTGCCGGCATCATCTAAAAATTAGTTGGAAATCTATTCCTTTTTGGCAGGAATATGCTTATGGTAAAATAGCCGGAGGACCTGGAACGGTGGTAGTTTCGTCAGCTGTGCCGCCAGCATCATCAGCAGATCCATTCTGGTTTGATCCACGGTCACTATTTGCTGTATTGGTATCTGAACTGTAGGTACAGTTATTAATCTGAGTACCAATTCCACCCAGAATTCTGTTGGAATTGTTTATTTCCATTTTCTTGAAATAGTCGTAGTCAAATTGCTTAACGCTTATTTTCTTTTTCATGGTTTGAAAATTGTTAAAAATGATCTTACTCTTGTTACTTCGCGTAACCGGTTTTCAGAGACCCGTTTAATTAGTGTATTTCGGGAAGCGCTTCCTGTATACAAAATAACTCCTTGTCAGGCCATTATAATTGGCCTTTGATTAATTTCATATAGTTGGAAGGGATATAACTCATGATCATTTCTTAACTGCCTATTTTGGCCTCCTTTATACTGCGTCATATCTACACTTTCATGTTCCTTGGCAAATAGATTCTCCACCATTTTCCCATTTTCTTCATAATAGTATGTTTGTCGTTTCTTGCAAAAATTAATGGGAAATCCAAGTTCTTTCATTTCTTTCAGGTATTCTTTCAACATACTTTTGCTCATATTGGCTTTTCTTGCAAAATCTGTCTGATTGCCGGTTGATTTCCTCCGAATAAGTATGTCGATGAACTGGATTTTTTTAAAATAACGGATAATGGACATGTTTGCGAATTATTAAATGGGTTTACTAATCACTATCTTTTCCGGTTCCACATATATCTCAAAGTATACAATAGCTTGTTCAACAGCCTGGACTTGTCTGTAATGATATCGGCATCAGCAGTCATTGAATTCTTAAACTCCAGTTTGCGGCCGTAATCCGTTAACATACCGTCGTCGAGTATTACTTTTGTGATGTATTGTTTTTCTTTATTTGGAACATTCGAAATAAAACTGATGTGGCCCGTTAGTCTGCCGAATTCCTGAGCAGGATACCCCGACAGTTTTATCATCACTTTTTGCCCTGTTTTAACTTTCCCAAAACTCTCCTGCGACAGCGACAGTTCACCATAGTATTCGCTATTGTCAGGTACTATATAACACAATTCCTGCCCGGACTTCACATCCTGACTATTCTGCAGCAGGCCCGGAAATGTAAGCACTCCACTTTCCGGTGCAGTAAGTAGGTACTGCATTTTCCACTTAGTGATTTCATTTATGAAGGCGCTTAACGCCTGCAGAAAAATCTTTTCTTGCTGATTGATTTGCTGGTCCAGTAGTAAAAGCTCCTCCTGTTTGGCTGTAATAGCGGATTCTTGACGGATAATATCCGTTTTAATGGTTTCCAGGGGAAGTTGTTTACTAAGCAGCTTACTTTCCTCCTGCCTGTATTCCAACAGCGGAATTACTTTTTCTTTGTATAATTGCTCTTTGACAGCAAATTCCTGTCGGGCGATCAATAAATCCTTTTCAAATATGGATTGTTGTATATGAAGCCCTTTGTTTAACAGGATGTTATTCTCAATGTCTACCGAAAGCATTATCTTTTTCTGCCTGTAAAATCCTTTCTCAAGATAAGACTGCAGTTGTATATATGACATCATGAATACCTGAAAGGAAGTCTGCATCTCCCCCAATTGAGTATAGCTATCAGTTTTCAGGCCACTCAATACTTCCCAATGTCCCATATTTATATTTTCCAGTACAGTACCGAGTTCCGATGATAGCTTTATTACTTGTGCATGATCAGCTGTACTTTCCATATAGGCTATAATTGTCCCTTTATGAACGAACGTCTTTTCCTTAACCAGCAGCTGTAGTACTTTTCCATCAATTTTTGCAACAATGGATTTTGGCGCATTGTTAGCCATTATAGTTACTTTACTGCTTACAATGTCGGCATATTGTACCCAGTAGGCAACTGCCACAATAGAGATTATAATCAGGGGGAAAATAATAACGCTCCATTTGACAATTCCCCGTGGCTCCTGCCCCAGTACCTCGTGTAATTCCTCGCTATTGATAGAAAGTGTTTCCGGCATCGTGCAAAGTGTCTCTAATGTTACGAATGACTTATTTCCAGTTGGTTTTTGACTAGGTTAAAATAATTGCCTGCGGCTGAAATCAGTTCCTGATGAGTACCTGATTCAATTACTCTTCCCTTCTCCAGCACGATAATCTGATCTGCATGGCGCACTGTACTTAACCGGTGAGCTATCAGCACTACGGTTTTTCCCTTGAAGAAAGTATCCAGGTTCTGTATGATCAATTTTTCGTTAATGGCATCGAGGGCATTGGTCGCTTCATCAAAGAAAATATACTCAGGATCTTTATATACTGCTCTTGCAATCAGGATCCGCTGACGTTGTCCCTGACTGATGCCGTTTCCCTCTGCTCCAATTTTGCTATTGTATCCCATAGGGAGTGAGTCTACAAACTCCTGTAAATTCGCGACATGAATAGCATGTTCCAGCTTCCTGAGATCCGGGTATTCATCTTTAACTGTGATATTGTTGGCAATAGTATCTGAGAAAATAAATCCATCCTGAAGCACAGTTCCACATCTGCTGCGCCAAAAGCGATGGCTGATGTTTTCAAATCGTGTATGGTGAATCAAAATCTCACCTTTTCCGGGATCATAAAACTTGAGTAATAACTTTATTAAAGTGGTTTTCCCGCTTCCACTCAAACCTACAATTGCAGTGGTTTTACCATGTGGAATATGAATGTTAATATTTTCCAGCACCCAGTTATTATCATGTCCAGGATATTTATAACTAAGATCTCGCAGCGTGATTGATTTGTCGATGGGCAACTGATTAGTAAGGGGCTTGTCGGGAGCTTCTTCCTCCGGAGTATTGTGTATTTCATTAATCCGCTCCAAACTGATGTGCGCATCCTGATATGATTGTATGAATTGGATAAATTGTTGGACGGGGCCATTTAACTGGCCAATAATGTATTGTACGGCCATCATACCTCCCAGTGTCAGATGTCCATCAATAACAGCTTTTGCGGAGAAGAATGTGATGAAAATATTTTTGACCTGGTTAATAAAGAAGGCGCCTCCTTGTTGAACTTGTCCGAGGGAAAGAGAGCGCATATTTAATCGAAACAATTTTGCCTGAATCCGTTCCCATTCCCATCTTTTCTGCTGCTCACAATCATTCATTTTAATTTCCTGCATTCCCTGAATCAGCTGAATAACCGTACTCTGATTCTTAGCTCCTACATCAAATCTTTTAAAGTCGAGCTTACGACGTAGGTTAAGAAAACTGTATATCCACGCAAAGTACAGGAGGCTTCCGCCAGCAAAAATGAAGAACAGCTTTGCATCATAGATGATAATCATAAAAGCAAATACAATGAAGTTGAACGCCGAAAAGATCATCCCCATAGCATTCCCTGTCAGAAAGGATTCTATGCGGCTATGGTCCCCCATTCGTTGCATAATGTCTCCCATCATTTTGACATCGAAATAAGCCAACGGCAACTTCATCAACTTTACAAGAAAATCTGATACCAGTGAGATATTTATTCTCGAGCTTATATGCAGCATGATCCAGCCACGGATGAAATCAACCACGGTACTACCAGTATAGAGCATTAACTGGCCAATTAAAAGCAGATAAATGAGCTGTATATCTTTTGTTCCAATGCCTATGTCCACGACAGCTTGTGTAAAAAAAGGAAAAAGCAGTTGAAGCAGGTTTGCTACGAGCAAGCTTAATAACAATCGTATAAAGAGCCGCTTGTATCTTAAAAAGTGAACACCAATGTTTTGAATATTTAATTTATTGTTTTTATCGTTATTCAATTCACTATTGAAGAAACGAAAAGTTGGTTCCGTTAATAAAACAATGCCCACGGGCTTGCCCTCTTGTTCCTCAATAGCCCAGCCATTGATAAAATCTGATCTGTCATATTTTATTTTACCCTTTGCCGGATCTGCCACCCATACATTTCCTTTGCTTATTTTGTGAATAACCACAAAATGATTCTGTTGCCAGTGCACAATACATGGTAGTACCTGTTCTTTTTGCAATACATCTAGATTCGTTTTTATCGAAACAGTTCTAAATCCTATTTGGGTGGCAGCTTCACTGATACCACGAAGCGAAACACCATCCCTGTTTATCTGACACTTATCTCTTAGCTGTTGAAGCGAGAACATCCTACCATAAAACTTTGCTATCATACGAACACAGGTAGGGCCGCAGTCCATAGCATCAAACTGCTTATAGAAAGGAAAGGACATAGTTATATACGGATTAAATATGGGATGAACATTCATTTATGCCGGTTAATGACCAAACTCTTAACGAACGCTTAGGTTAACTTGTCGAGGTTGATGTCTAGGTTATAATCTTTTTCTTTGAAGTTGTTTTTATGATTGTTAATAAATGGATTTCAACGGAAAAAATTGTTTTTAAAATTTAGATTTGGTTTTGTCTTCGACGGGTTCACTATAGTTACATTGTTCACAACTATAAAAGGCGCTCATATGCAACAAATATAACGGTGTTTTTCATTTTTTCAATATGTTTAACTTTTTTTTATACTTTTCTACCTGTATTAGTCTCAAAGCTTTTTTATACCTCTTTGCCAAACATAGAAACACATGAACGCAGGAAGGTCGGGCTGGTAGTTGTTTATGGCGAACAGCTAAGGTGAGTGCAACGCCTCCATCCATGTAGCCCGTGTGAATAAGAATTGGAAGCAATTGGCAAAATGATGGGAAAGCGAGCGAAAATAAAGAAAATTTTTTCGTACACAACAGCTTTATTGTCATTCTGCCAAAATGCAGGACTGGCTGTCTGCTCAGGAAAGAAAAGATAATTTTTTGTGTGTCATGTCGGGTGTCAATTTCGTGTCGCAAATAGTGGATCAAGTTGAAAAGTTGGGGGATGTCCATAAATTTTAGGCATAAAGTTTAGTCAATCTATAAAGAAAGAATTCTACATCCCGCACCCCTCGCAGTGCATTTCTAAAGGACTTTACTTTTGCATTGAATGATTCTGCAGCCGCATTGGTGGCTCTGTTGTTGAAGAAGTTGAGGATACCCAGATAATGAGTTCTGATAGTCCTGGCAACGGTCTTGAAGGATAAAATCCCCGCTTCCTCCACGTCATTATACCACAAAGCCAGCTTCTTAAATGCTTCTTCTTTACACTTACAATGTCTGTAAACCTCACCGAGTCGCAGGGATAGCTGGTAGGATTTATGAATAAGGGGGTAATGACTAAATAAAAGTTCCGCTCTCTGCTGCTGCTCTCTGGTCCATAGTCTGGGATGCTTAAATAGCAAGTATCGGCTTCTGGCCAGCAGCTGTTTAGCTGTATCGCCGTTAGCGAGCCTGACTGGCTCATACTTCATTGCGGCTCGTTTTGCCTGCTCGTATTCCAGATTCTCCTGTTCCAGGGCTTCCCAGCGATGCTTTATTCTGATTTCCTGTACCGCATCAAAAGCCAGGTGTTGCACATGGAAGCGATCTATCACCCGATGGGCGTTAGGGAAACAGGCTTTAACAGCGCTATTAAGGCTACCAGACATATCGATGGTAACTTCCTGTACTCTTCCACGCAGGCGTTTAGGGATCTTAAACAGTATTTCTTTCAGAAATTCAGACTGAGTGCCCTTGATCATAGCCACTATTGAGCCTTTGCGCCCTTTGGCCAGCTTATTAGTGACAATTGTATACAGTTCTCCACTGGAAAAGGCTGTCTCGTCTATACTTAAAGCGGCACCAATGTTTTGTTCAAAAAGCATCCATTCAGTAGCATGTTCTTTTTGATCCCAGGTACCAAAATCACTGAGATGATGCTTGTATTGCTGGCCTAACTGTTTACCGTCTATCTGAAAGAAATGGCCCAATTGCACAGGGCTTACAGGATATTTATCTAAGTAATCCTTTTAAAAAAGCACCGAACTCCGGTGTCATTCGTGTGCCTTTTTTAACTATTTCCCAATCTCTTGTTATTATTTCTCCATCCTCTAAAACCTCCCACCGACGGCGTTTGGCATGCAGGGTGACCTTTTGGCCACGTATAGGAAAATCCTGAATTGCAATTTCTGAGAAGAAACCTTTGGAGTGTGCTTTTCTATGCTGATGCTCTACTGGGATTGTATTCTTTTCTTCCAGGTATATATCAATACCCTCCTTATTCTGACTTGAATCAATTAAGTCAAAATACTCTAAAACCCCTGCTGGTAACAGCATCTCTACTAGTTTGCGAAAATTCTGATCCACGTGCTTCGTTGGTTAATCTGCTGCAAAAAAACTACTTTTTATCCTATCCCCCAACTTTTCAACTTGATCCCAAATAGTGTAAAACCGTACGAAAACGACATTGACACAAACAAAGAAGGTTGTAAGTCAAATACTTACAACCTTCTTTAGTGCCCCCAAGTGGAACGTTATCGAACCAAATGTTTCAAATTCTGAAGGCTATCTCTGCCCTCTAAGATGTATTGACAGAATTATTTTGTGTTGACGACGGCAGCGGCAAGGCTGTGGAGTTGCGGGCCTTTTTGTAATACTCGGTAGCTATTCTGCGGTAATGCTTGAGTTTATTGATCTCCCTCTCCACCACATTCCTTACCTTATAAAGCTCCCGTTTGTACTGTCTTTTACTTTCCTTATTCTCTTTAGGTAGCATGAATATTTCTTCTACGCTCTCACCTTCAACCTTATCTACAAACCGATCAGTCTATAACATTGCTGCCGTTATAATTACAACGATTTTCATTGCCTTACTCTACAATCTCATCACTTTGATTGTTCTTTACAAAATTGCAATTAATTACAAAGTCGCGCATTTTAGCATCCGAGAAATCAACGTACATGCCGTCTTGCGCGCGATTTAAATGGCTGAATACTGATAGAAAGTTGTCAAAATTTTCTTTTTCGCTAAAATCTTTACTGTCCGCTGTGGACCGGGGAATGATAAAGATGTACCGGTGAAATGTGAACTGAAATTCACAAACTGCAAACGGAACACTTTGGTCATTATCTCGGCGTATAAATACTAACAGTACAGGCTGTTCTTGAAAACTGTGGGGAAAATTGAATTCTATTATTTGTGGAAGCTTGTCAATGTCAAACTCGCTATTCGTCCATTTAATTGTTTCTCTGAATTGCGGCAGCAATTCTTCCGGAATAACGCTCAAAAAGAATTTGCAAAAACATCTGTATAGATTCTGTCTAGAAATTTTTTTGTTTGAATGCAACGTGATTGTGAATGGAAGCTTTGGAGCATCTTCTACAACGTCTTGATTTTCTGGTTCGATCTTCTCTAGATCACTAAAAGAGATCTCCAGTAATTCATCCTCATTGCGTCCAATTTTAAAATTTTTCCCCGAAAATTTCTTAGTACCCCCTTTTCCCTTTATCTCATAAATAGTGCGATACAATGAGAAAAATTCGATTATTTGAGGTTCCAATGTCCTACTGAATTCTTCATTGCAACCATCACATTCGTCGTGCAATACGAGCGTCTTATTTCCTAAAGCCTCTGAAATAGCGTGTGCTCTTTTTTTGAATGCAAGTGGTATTCTCGTGTTTTGGCAAAATCGGCAAATACGGTCAGCTTTAGAGGAATTTCCGATGGCCTTCCTTTTATTGCCGTATGGAAAAATATCGTACTTATCAAGTAACCCCCCAAAAAGCTCATTCATGCTTGTTTGAGTCTCTTCAAAATCTTCTTTGTGATATCTTGCTGAGAGCAAATTGCTAATATGAAACGAAACTTTTCGATCCAATTCGGATGTCGGAAAAACAAAGAAAGTTTCGCCATCCGCGAGGTTTCTAATAAACGAGCCAATTCTATGTATGGCAGGAATTTCCCCTTCGGCTTTCTTGATAAAAGCCTCAATGTTTGCCTCAATCTCTGATGATTTTATTAGCTCGGGTCGAATGGTGTTCGTATCAAAGTTGGCAAGGCCGGGAAAAAGGCTTAGAAACTCGTATTGAAAAGCTAATACATTATCCAGGGAGTCGGAATGGCAAGCGAAGGCTTCAGTTTGATCATAGGATCGTAGTAAAAAATCAACCGTAGGCATTTTAGTTTTTGGTTAGGCGAGTGGTTTTTGATTTAAACAAGGTATAGTATTTTCTAAAAAACATGTGGTGAGGGAGGACGATAATGCCAAACGTTTTGGCCCCAATCCTGCAATTAAGATAACAATGCATAAGTTATTTTGACACAGTTTATTTTACACTCCCAGATTATCAAACCAATTTCTAACAATATTAAGAACGCTGCATAGTGTATACATTTGATCTTGATTTTATTAGTTATTTACAATATTTTGCTCTATACTAAAAGCAACTCGTAAAAGTGAATCTTTTAATATTTTTATAGTGTTGGGGTTTATTGTACTTTTTTTGAACCTTGCCATATGCTCGGCAACGCCATCATAAGTACAGTGTCTTAAATAATTTAACGTACCATGATCCCCACTAATTTGGTTCCAATGAGGATGGGAAGCATTTACTATAATTATCACTTCATCGGATTTTGACGCTTCAACGATAACATATGGATCATTAGGAGACATTTCACCGTCAATATATACTTTCACAAATATCCCTCCCATCTCTCCTTCAATCTCCGGTTCCAACTTTTCTTCTACTGTTTCAGTCAACTGTGAAACAGTTTCATTAATCGCCTCATCATCTGGAATAACTGTCAAGGCAATTTTATCCACCATTTCTGCAGAAAACAGTTCTTTTCTTAATTCATCAATCGCTACGTCCGTTTCTGCAGTAGAGGGGCCTCTACCATCATCTGTAGATTTTCTATATTCTCTGGCAATTTCTCTATAATCATTACAAGCATTATATAACTCATTCTCAACGTCTTCTTCCTGACTACCAAACCATTGTATATCATCCTTGGTATGACTTACTTCAAATCCATCTAAATGAATTTCTCCAATCAGTCTCTGGTTAATCAAATCATTCGACCCTTCTTCTTGTCCATAGATCTTGCCAGGCCTCCATGCTTTAGGCCATCCCTTAATAACCCTATTTGATTGTAAAATAGAGAATCCAGCGTTTGCTCTACTGCCATTTTTTAGTATTCCGACCCAGCCAATAATGGTTTTTCCAGCAACAATAAAATTGAAATCTTTTTTATACTCGTTCCCATTTCTATCAGATAAAAATTCAAAATCCTGCCACTTTAATTTTTCATTTTGCCAAGTCAAAACCAGTCTACCTTCACGTATATCTATTCTATACATTGAGCTAAGATAATCCCTGATTTTCCCTAGTGTTCTTCCATGAAATTGGCGGTTAAGTTGGGTAATTTCAACAACAGTGTAAGAGATGTCTTTATCTTTACCTTGCGTTTCTTGCGGAACTATGACTTTGTTACCACTAGCAACGTCTTCCACATTTACTTTTATAAGATATTCTGTACTTTCTCCAAGTTTTTTAGTTCTAACTGTCCATTCATTTCCAAGCCAGCAAGATGACGTCTTTAAACCCAAGCCATATTTTGACCTTCCAGAAGTGCGTTCTGTTACTTTTCCAATATGCAATGCATCTTCTAATTCTGAAAGAGACATACCCATGGAGTTATCCGAAACACGTAAAATATCAGAATCTCTATCATAGGCAATTACGATATCAAGTTTCTCATCGTTTTTCTGATATTTTTCATCAAGAATTTCTTTATTATTAAAATATGCCTGGGTTGAATTATCTACTAGTTCCGCTATGGCATGCCAGGGAGAATATGAAAGTCTTTTATAGGACTTTATAATGTCAGGGCCTACTTGAAATTCCATATGACTTAGATTTTTTTAGTTCTTTTAAATGATATGTATTATCTGGCTTCTGTAATAATAAGTAATCCTTTTTTATATCCAAAGGATTGTAACTAACTGGATATAGATACACACTATCTTTTATGTCAATCCTTTTCCATTCCGTAGTTGCACCATCACAGATAATGGAAATTTTTTCCTTATCTAGTATGTTTAATATTGCTGGTGATTCAACCTTAAGAAATCTATTTAAAAGCTGAGGAAATTTGCATTTAGATTGATTGGGAGTAAATTTATGTGGATATTCTCCATTCAATCTAAATATTAAATTGCCGTTTTGGGAACGAAAAATTTGGAATATACTTAAAATAGCATTATATTTTTCAAGCTTTTGAGACCATTTGTCTTTGGGTATGTCCAAAACGACCATAACTCTAGGCTGCTTGCCTTTCAGTAAGGCATCTAATCGCTGCAAATCAAGGGTTGGATTTTTTTTGTGGAAAAAGGCTGCGATTTCAGCGTCATACAATGCATTAGACAATATTTCAACTTGTGGCAAAACATGACTATTTAAAGAATGTCGGCTCATTTCCACTTCGACTACCCACCAGTTTAAATAATCCCTGTCTATTAAGGCAAGATCGGCCTTAGCATTACCATATTCAGATTCAACGATAATTTTAAATGGTATTGTATAATAATCGGGGTAGATAATATCGACGTTTCTCAAAAAAATTTCCTCAAACTCAGACTCCCTCAAAGCCTTTGCGGAAACTTCATCATACCACTCATCATTAATTAATACTCTAGCCATTATTTACTAATTCCTTTTAACCAATTAATAGTAATGTTCAATTTAAATTTCTTATATTCAGTAACTAGCCTGTTCTTTTCCTGTTCAGTCGCATAAAGTGTAAATATTATTGCATCGGTCTTATTTATAGCTGGGCGTAAAACTCTTCCAAGTCTTTGTATACGTTGTCTCGTACTTGCAGTCGAACTTGCTATTATTGCTATTGAAGTTTCAGGAGCATTCATTCCCTCATCGAGAGCCTTACACGTAACTAATATATTAAATATCCCCTTCCTATAGAGACGTAAATTATCTCTTCTAATAATAGGGCCAATTCCTGAATGATACACTACCGAATTATTCTTTCTTTCGTTTAGTATTTTATTTAATGTATTTGCACCCTCAATACTTTCATGAAAAATTATTATTCGTTCCGCCTTGTGATCCTCTGCAATTCTGCATGCAATTGGTATTCTCATCATTGCTCCCGCAGAAATTTTTGCTCGTTTAATTAGGAGACGCTGCATTTTTATCTTAAAGCCACCACTTTCATTTTCATCATCTTTTTCAGCTAAAAATCTTATTTTTTTACTTACTTTTTTATATTCTTCCTCTTCATGAGGCAAAAGGTTTACCTTGACATTGTTTAAAGTAAAAGGAGTGATGACTCTGTCATTAAGTGCTTCAATATAATCATATGTATATATAATCTTTCCAAGATTAGGTAAAATATATTTTTTAAACCCGTCGTCATATTCTCTTTCAGGAGTTGCCGAAAGCCCTAAGGTTGCAAAATAGTTCCCTTTGATAGCTTCGCTATTTAAAGGACTACCAGCTCTATGACATTCATCCACGATCAAGAAAAAATCTTCTTTTTCATTCAATGTTTTTAACTTCTTCCGAGCTGTATTTATAACTATAATATTGACAGTTAACCACTCTTTGGGTTTTTCCTCTGAAGAGAAACATGCTATTTGATCGGATGGAACGGAAAAATCATCTAACAATGATACATACCATTGATCAAGAAGGGTAATAGTCGGTACTACTATTATTATTTTCCCATCTTTCTTTTTTTTCCTATACTCATTGATACAGAAAAAAGAAAATAAAGTTTTTCCCCCGCCAGTAACAATACTTACAATCCCCTTATAGCTTTTACACCACTCGTCAAGAGCATTTTCTTGCCATTTTCGTGGTTTATGAGGTAATTCCCAATGGTTCTTCATTTATCTATAGATGAGTTTATCTTCTTTCAAGAACCTTCCGACAGAACCTTTGATATAATCTTCATTAGGTTCAATAGCAATCCATTTTCTATTGAGTCTTTCTGCAATAGCACCAGTAGTATTACTTCCTCCAAAGGGATCTAAAATTAAATCCTCGGGATCAGTCAAAAATTTTATAAAAAATTCGGGGATGGCACTTGGCATCCTTGCGGGGTGAGGTTCCAAGTCGTGTTCTTTGCAATACAATTGATAGTTGGTAGTCGATTGAGTATTGGCTGCAGTTATAATATTTGAAGGAATAGCACCTTCATTATCCTTTAAAAATGATTTCTCTCCAATATTGTGTTCCGAGGGTCTAGTGCCAGCATTATACTTTCCCGTTTTTAAAAGTTTTTTCATGGAGCTACTATATTCCATTAATACTTTTTTATTATCAGCTTTAGGAAAATCTGTCTTACTCATCCACCAGATATAAGTAAATGCATCTTTAACCCTATTACGTTCTACATTTACCCATTGAGCAGGGCTAGGCAGTTTTGCGGGGTTATTCCATATAAATTGTTGACAAAGACTGTATTCTCCTTTTTCTAAAAAAGACAAAAGTGCCTTAAGGGAAAATGTTGACATTACAGGCCTTTGAGGTTCCCAAGAATTGCCAAGTTCAATAACTATAGATCCATTATCAGCTAAATATTCTTTAAATAATATTGCTAAATTAGAAAGCCAGTCAATATATTCTTGCCCCTGCAAATTCCCATATTTCTTTTTTCTGTTTAAAGGAAAAGGAGGGGATGTCAGAATCAAGTTGACCTTTCCTTTGTATTGTTCAAACTTTTTGGAAGCTAAGGCTTCCTCAACTTTTCCATTATAAAATATTCCCTTATTCGTATTATATGCTATTCTCATTAAATCTTTATAAGTATGTTATAAATTGCTTTGGGTTGAGACCAAAAGGTCTCTTATGTCTGTGTTTAAAAGATGAGCAATCTGATTCAAGATTTCAATGCTTGGTTGTCGTCTATTTTGTACATACGCATTAACCATATTATAGCTTTTGCCTAGCTGCTCCGCTAACCAAGTTTGCTTTATTCCTTTTTCCTCCAATACTTCTTTGATGCGATTCATTTGCTTCAATGATTAGGATGACGAAAGTAGACTTTTTTTTCAAAAAACATCTCAAAATATGATATATATATTCGAAATTTTGTATCCTATTTTCTCATTATGCCGAATCCGAGCTTTAGGCTGTGCGTCAAATATTTAGTTGTTCATACTATAATATACTTCTGCATGCATTACTTTGTTTGAAAATAATTCAATTATATTCATAGAAGTGATAAAAATTATATATATAATTTTTGCTTTGTACTTGGCCTTGTACAAAATGCAGGAATAAGTAAGGAAATATTGAAAACAATGAACTGGAACCACTAACCGCAAAAAGGTAGCTGAGGACTTGGCTTCATAAAGTTGTTCTTAAAAAAACGGCAGGAATCATATTGTAGATTTTTTCCAAGAAAACACTATCTATAGAGTAGATTATGGGAGTACTACAACTGTAAATAACTTGAAGTATGTATAAGAAAACTATTGCTAAAAAAGATTTAGAATATCATTTATTACGCACTTTTATTTCAAATGAAAGTCTGCAACTGCGTGTAAAATCAATAGAATCTACAGAAACTCCCGATTTTATTGTTAGAGAATTGACCAGGGATATTTCAATAGAGGTAACAAGATTAATTCACCCTCATTTAATACAAGTTGAGGCATTTCAGGAAAACCTTGTAGAATCAGCTTATAGGAAGTTTAAAGAAAAATATTCAGCAAAACTGCGTGTGCTAGTTAACTTTTCAAATGTGCCTATTAAGTGCAAGAAAAGTGAAATTGGCATGTACGTAGATCAATTACATGATCTGGTTGAAGGCATATACTTACCTAATCGGAAATATAGTTTTAATATTTCTTCAAGGGGCCGTTGTAGACCTATAAATCATTTTATTGATTCTATTTCAGTTTCCAATGATCTTGATTTTGAAAATTGGCAACCTTTTGGTGCATACTTGGTGAAAGATGTTGATGTTGATTGGATCAAACGAGCAATACAAGAGAAAGAAAAAAACATTAAAAGATATCCAACAAAATTTGATGAAAACTGGCTTTTACTCGTCGCTAACTTCGGGCATAAGTCTTCTACTCATGGATTTGGTTATTTGGAACAAGAAAAATTTGCTTCGCAATTCGACAAGATATATCTGTATAAGTATATGGATAATATTATCGATCAGCTGAAATAAGATTTTGATAAATTTTGTTTTGTCTAAATGGCAGTTTTAAATTAACATCATCCATTTTAAACAATCTTGTTTTCCGCTGCACCCTCAAAAGAGAGAGGCTGCAATAGTAATAGGTCTACCAAGAGCATAACCAGACTGATACTTATATCTGTTTTACCATTTTCTATTTGACTGTGAATTAGAAATAATTGCCAGCAATACGGCCGCAGAATTACATTGCAGATAACAGGTCAGCTATTTAAGTTTATCTATTACTTTTTCAAGCACCTTAGTTACGCCTTCCAGAGTTTTGTTTAAAAGCTGGAAGTTTTCTTCGGTCAAGCCAATGATATTATTCTGGTTATTGCCGATATTAGAATTGTTCACAGGTGCGGTAATATTGATCGGTTCCTTTTCATGCAATAATTCTTCAGGTTCTACTTCTAAAATATCAGCAATTTGCTGTAGCCGGTTCAGGCTGACGTTAGAGGCACCGCGCTCTATATTTCCATAAGCAGCAGGGGTCATTTTCAAGACACCTGCAACATATTCCTGTGTGAGATTTTTTGCAAGTCTCGATTTGCGGATATTATAACCGACATGCTTCATAAGTGGGAGATAACAAATAGTTAGTGAAACTTTATATAATGTTAAGTCAGACTATCAAAGACGAATTGGAAACATAAAAAATTAATGATTATTTCGCTCTTGACTTTCTCATAACCTTTATATGCCTGTAAAACTAAAAAAATCTTTATTACTGTGAAAGAAACTAATGACATACTGGAACCTGCCTTAAAGTTCAGGTTTTTTAAAGCCATTTACTGCGAAGGCAAACATTACAGTTGCGATTTTTATAAAATCTCGTCAGAGAATACTACCAGATGGTTCCTTGTAGAATTGCAGGAAAAGAATAAAATAACAAAGATAGAATTGCTCATGCAGGATCACGGAAATGGACAATGGGCTTTTGAGGGACTTACCTATGGTTTTAGTACCGCAATGGAGCAACAGCTTGCCGCCTGTATCATTGCAGATATAGAACAACGAAACCTCCATAAAATGAAAAAAGTGTAACGTATGCACATAGGTTGCATGTTTTTACATTTATTTTACTCTATAAATTAAAATGTTTGACCCGGCAACAAATCAGTGACCATTTTTGCATTAGAATAAAATAACTTTAACAAATGAAGACCCCTTGCTTATGAAATACTGTTGCCTACTGTTATGTTTTGTTATAACCTGTATTGTGAGCGGGCAGGCCATTGCACTACCTACGGGGCTGGACAGCAGCTTTGGTACGAATGGAATAGTTACCTACACGACACCACCAACTTATGGCAGTAATTACAATGCTATAGTGATACAGCCAGATGGTAAAATAGTAGCGGCCGGTGGAGCAATATTAAATGCGGTTGTGGCTCGTTATCTGCCCAATGGCACGTTAGATAATACCTTTAGTGTACAGGGAAAATATATAAGACCATATACCCCTAATGGTTTTGCACTACTTGATTTGGCTTTACAGTCAGATGGAAAAATTGTTGTGGGGGGTCAAACATACAGTAATCAAACACACGATGATTTTGCTTTAATAAGATTGAATAGTAATGGAAATATCGATAGTACTTTTGGAGATAGTGGCGTTGTGACTACCAATGTAAGTATGTCTGGCAGTTCGATGGATTACTTGAAAGTAATAACCTTACAGCCGGACGGCAAAATTATAGCTGTAGGCACAACATATAATACACTTGCGCTTATACGCTATTGGCCTGCGGGGGCAATTGACAGCAGTTTTGGCACTTATGGACGGGTAGTTACCGGTACAGGTTCTTATGGTGCAGAGATAGGCGATGTAGCTATTCAGCCTGATAATAAAATAGTGGTAGGTATAGAGGCATATGATGCTACAAATACCCGATCCTTTGCCTGTGTACGCTACCTGCCTGATGGTACACTGGATACTACTTTTAATCATACCGGCATTTCCTATATACAGACGGGCGGCCTTGCCTATGTACATACCATGCAGCTACAGCCCGACGGACGTATATTGCTCGGCGGCGCAGCCAGTAATGACCTGAAGCTGCTGCGTCTGAAGGCAAACGGCAGTACAGACAGCAGTTTTGGCGTCAATGGCATAGCCACTGCAGACACTTGTATTGCCTCCTGTATGGTGCTGCGCAGTGATGGTAAAATAGTTGTAGGCGGTTATACAAATTCCAATAATGAAGATTTTGCAGTAATGCAATTTAAGCCTAATGGCAGCCTTGATACTGCATTTGGGCAGCAGGGAAAGATATTTACACCTATTGGGCCGGGTAACGAACGAATGGAAGATATGAAACTACAGGCCGATGGCAAAATAGTGGCCTGCGGACGTTCCCAAAAAAACAGCACCTCCAGTGGTGGAGATATAAATGCAGTTATCGTACGCTATCAGTCAGATGGCCGCTTGTCCGTTATCAACCCGCCTGACGTCGCAGCAGCACAGGATATAACCGTCTATCCCATACCTGCTGTTGATGCCCTCCATATAACCAACCGCAGCAACTATACTATTACCGATGCTGTCCTGTATACCACAGATGGCAGGATGATAGAATGCCCCCCTATGTATCATAATACCATTAGCACCGTACAGCTGCCAAATGGTGTATATCTGCTCCAATTACAACTATCTTCTTACCCCCAAATACCAGTGATGCGAAAGATCATTGTTTACCATTAAAAAATCAAAAACCACATTATGATCAAAAAAAACTGTGCAGCACTGCTGTTGCTGCTGGCATTACTTATGCCCAAAATTATGAACGCGCAGTCCGTCAGGCTGTACCTTTCTGTACCCGATGAAAGCATCCTTACCAGTATATCTTCGTCCGGTGTTCCTTCTTTTGCTTTACCCAGTATTGCTTCCGTCTTTAGCCAATATGGGGCTACAAATTTTGCAAAAGCCTTCCCTGATTCGCGCTTTGATTTTATGCGGCACATATACAGTGTCAATTGTACCAGTACAGCCCTCGGCACAACCCTTAAAGCATCTTGGCCTGCTTATTTCCCCTATTATGAAGAAGATAAAGTACCGCAGTACACCGGCAATTATTATCCTAATGATTGGGGGTTATGGTACGATAAGTACCTCGACTTTATTCATGCACCCGCTGCATGGGGCATTACCAAAGGCGATACAGGTACGGTGATAGGCATTACCGATACTTACTTTGACCTCAACAACCCCGATCTGCAGGGGGGGCAAATAAAGCGGATCACTAATAATTATCCGCCTCCTTACAACCCCGCCACCGGCTCATTCGATGCCGAATCGTGGCATCATGGCACTACCGTAGCCGGCATAGCTGCGGGACGTACCGACAATAGTACAGGCTTCCCATCGGTAGGCTTTAACTGTCGTCTTGATCTGGCAGAAGGTCAGACAGGAGAAATGCAGCGAATGGCCGACCGCGGGTGCCAGGTACTCAATGGCAGTTGGGGCGGTTTTGCGGGTTTTGATCTAACTCAGGCGATACAAAGCAATTTAACTATGCAAATGCAATATCAGGGCATCTATGAAGAGGGGACTTTCAGTGTATTTGGTGCGGGCAATGGCGATAATCATACGCCCGGAGCCGCCGGCCAGTATTTTATTCCCGCTGCACTCGACCATGTAATGTCGGTATCGGCAGTAGGTTGGGAAAACAATTATGGTTCGGGCAGTACCTTTAATGTAAAATGGGTGCATGAAGCCAACGTAGGTGATTCGGTGGCCGACTGCTACCAACACAATAGCCAGGTAGATATATGTGCTCCGGCAGTGCGTATAGGCGGCCTTACCTGCACTCCTATCGATACTTCCAAGCACTTTGAAGGGATAGCAGGATGGGGCACTTCCTTTGCTTCCCCGCAGGTGGCTGGCACAGCGGCACTGCTGCACAGCTTTAATAATTGTTATAGCCCTTATCAACTGGAGTGGCTGTTGAAGAAAACTGCAAATGACAGTATGTTTAAAGTTCCCGAGAATAACAGGTATGCAGGCAGATTGGGCGCAGGCGCATTAGACGCTGGTAATGCGCTTACTTTTGCCAATACCTATAAAAACGACGTTGCTTCTTGCAACAACCCCGCTACCCAAACGATGTTTGTACAGGGCGTAGAGGTCAATACCATTTGCGCTCCCGGTTACAGCAGCAACAGCACATTGCCGCACCTGAAGCCCGTAGTACTGAATGGTACGCCTCCTTATAGTGCCCGTTGGGTAGCATTAGGCGGCAATACAGCTACTTTGAGCAGCATAAATACCTTTGAGCCGGACGTAACAGCAGCCACCGGTGGCAAGCTGCTCTATTACCGCCTCACGGTATATGACAGTGACCCGGTAGCGAAGAAAGTAGCTGATAAAATCATCCGTATACAACTGGATACGGTAGCGACTTATGATCTGGCACTCCGCGATTCTTATGTAGATATGCTCGACCAACCTAATAGCCAGCTGAGTGTAGATGGTCGTGAGTGGGATATATGGCATAGTCCCGATCTTTGGGTAAGACAGGTAAATGATAGTATTACAGAACATCAAAACCCGGAATACCTGAACAACGATTCCAATTACATATATGTACGGGTACGCAACATAGGCTGTGCCGCAGCATCCAGTAACACTGTGGAGGCAGGGGTAAAACTTTACTGGACGCAGGCATCCACCGGTGAAATGTGGGACGCAGATTGGACAGGCATGACCTATCTTGCCGGTTCTTCCGGTGTTCCTGTAGTTGCAGGCAGTCAGATCGGCAATTCCCTGCCCGTACCTCCACTTCAGCCCGGCGCGTCGGTAGTGCTGCATACGGCGTGGAAGCCTCAAAGGCCGCAGGACTATATTAACAGCCCCGACAAGGTAGATGTATGCCTGCTGGCAAGGATAATTGAAGACGTATTTGTATCAACTCCCTTTGGCGGGGCGTGGTATACAAAGGATATGGATATAAGTGAGCTTTTCCTAAGCGAAAAGTATAATGTGAAGAACAATAACAACATTGTAACCCGCAACCTGATCATTACCAATTTTGACCTGACCAACAAGCCAACAGAAAAACACCAGATATGGGTATCCAACGCAGAAACCGAAAACCATGTTTTTAACCTGCAACTCATTAACGATAAAGCCATCCATAAACAACTGGCCGGGGACTTTTCTGCTGTTGGTTATATAACACTGCACCTCGGTGACCTGTTTGACCGTTGGGTAGCCGCCGGTTCTCTGGGTACTTATGCCCATGCAGACGAAACTGCAAAAACGGTTACTTTTGACGGTGCAACCACGCTCGAATTAGACGGCATTCAACTGAACAGTGGGGAACATTTCCCCGTAATAGTAGAGATCAGTCTGCGTAACGGTGCCAAGACTTACGGTAATTCGTTTGATATACATTTCCGGCAGTTTATGGTCAATGAAAAAACTGTAGACCCGGATGTATATGGTAATGTAAGTTTTCATATCAATACACCAGTAGCAGATCACATTCTTGCCCGTAAACAAAACCCGGCAAATGAGCAGTCAAAGATCAATAAGTACTTTGTGTATCCTAACCCGGTGGGTGATGTATTGAATTATGGTTATGCAGGCTCTGAAGATGTCATTTCTGATATTATGGTAACAGATGTTACCGGCAGGGCTGTTATCGTGAAGAAAAATACAACCATGCAAAACAGGCAGACTTATACTGTCAGTACTGCCGGTTTACAGTCGGGTATTTACATTGTTCACTTTACTAACAATAAGGGGGCAACAGAAACATTTAAGATCACTAAACTCAATTAATACGAGTACTAAGGCATTACTCAAAGCAGGGCATTTAATGTCTTGCTTTTTTATGTATTCTATCATCTCTAAAAGACTACCATTATCTGATGGCGGCCTTTCCATCTTTGATTATGATAGTACTTGTTCCTTTTTTATACAGAAAGATCAATAGTAGGAAATTTATAAGCGCCAGTACCCCTGACACAAAAAAGATATTGCTTAACAGGTCATAGCTAAGATTTAATAGGTAAACATTGGAAAAGAAAAATCCCAAGACGATTTTTTCTTTGAATACCACCAGAAGAAAATACAGGATATCCAGCATAAGACAATACTGCGCCAAATGTTTCACCCTTTTATAGCTGAGCACAAAGAATTTATGAAATGAAAAAAGCCACCGTTTGGTGGCTTCCTCTATCCCTGAACTTTCAGTTATTTCTTCTTTTCATTCAGCACCTTTTCCAGCAATGCAATCTTCTCATCTTTCTCTTTCAGCAAAGCAGCGTATAATTTTTTATTCTCTTCCGCTACTTCAACCCATTTATCGAAAGGGTTAAAGGTACATTTGTAGTTATAGGTATATGCTGATGATTCGTCCTGAAAGGTATTGGCTATAATATTAACAGCTCCCTCCTCATTAAAATTCTTAATTGCCTCTACGGGTACCTTCAGGGTTTTAGCAATCTGCTCCAATTGCTCCGGCTCAATGATCTCTTTACCTTCTAAAACAGAAACACTCTGCTGACTGATATTCAAAGCATCGGCCAGTACTTCCTGCTTTATATGCAGTAACTCGCGGATACGTTTTACTGCTCTTCCATGATGTGCTTTTTCGGGCATAATAGTAGTTGTCATATTTACAAATATATAAAAACTAATGGGTTAGTACGGCACCATGAACCTTTGGTAGGGTACCAGTAATCACTGGTAATATACAATAAATTCCTGGTAACGTACAGCCATAACTGGTTCGGTACGGCAAAAACGGGCCGTAATTTCCCACCTGTAATTGTACAACACAGGCAGCACAATTGTACCATACAAGCCCTTGCCTGAATTTACCGTAAACCCAATAGAATGCCTTATGAGAGATACAATAAGGAAGCAAATCTTAGCCCGGTACCCTGATTGGCATAATAAGCCCTTCCAACTCGATTTGGAAGAAATGGATAATCCCAACCTGGTATATGAAGAGTTTTTTGAGGCTTACTCACTTCCCCAGGTCCGGGTTTGTTTATGGGATCTACTGCAAAGCGCCTGTCAGGATGAGTTTACAGAAGCAGCTAACCTCCTTAACCTTTACAGGCATTGTGAAAGACTGATCGAGGCGTCTTTTCTTGTTTATGAAAACCGGAACCGGGAAGAGCAGGTGCAGGATGCCCTTGTCCATACAATGGAAATATTCTTCGGCGTATTCGCCCATGAGATCAGGGGACAGATCGCCGGTGTAGTACAATGCTCCCAATCCATACAGGAAGGGAAAGACACCCACTTTTATCTGCAAACCATAAATGCTATTGGCCATAATGCACTGGCCATACTCGATAATATGCTGACTACCGTACAATACCATGCCGGTAAGCTGGATATACGGGCAGTAAAAGAAACGTTCCATTTCGCCCATTGGATAAAGACGGTCGTCCGGCATTTTGAAACAGCTGCCGCCTTACAGGAAAAGCGCATCTGCCTTACCATACTGCCCTCTTTGGACAATACCGATCTGACTACAGATAAAGTAAAGCTGGGTCAAATTGTGCATAACCTGCTGGCCAATGCCTTAAAGTATAGTTATCCCGCTACCTGCATTGCTGTGCAATGCTATCTGGAAGATACCAGCCTCGTATTGCAGGTCGCTAATGAGGGGATGGGCATTGCCGCCGACAGGACAGACGATTTATTCAAGCCATACGGACAGTTAGGTAAAGGCCATAGCGGCACAGGATTGGGGCTATATCTCAGCCAGCTGTATGTGCAGGAGTTGGGCGGCACCATAACGGTACAAAGCGAAGAAAAGGCAACTACCATTTTTACGGTACAGATACCCGGATTCCTTCCGGCCTGAAAGATAATCTATAACTAACCGTCATCATTAAACTCTATCACTATGCTTTCTACCTTTCAACACCTCTCACCGCAGCAATTAGCCCAACTGGCGCAGCTGGTACAAAAAATCGTACAGGCTACCAACCCGGATAAGATCATCTGCTATGGCAGCCGTATCACTACCATGCAGGACTGGAGCTGTTTTGCACAGGGAACCGGATGTAAAGAGATTGCTCATCCTACGTATGATCTGCTGATTATCCCTAACAGCAATGAAAAACGTGCCGATCATGAACTTATCCAGATCGCGGAGCAACAGGCATTGCCATTGGGTTGTGCTGTGACCAGCGTTGTGCAGAAACTGGCATCGGTCAACAGTTTACTGGAAAAGGGTGCACGTTTTTTTGCTACACTTTACCGCAAAGGTGTATTAGTGTATAATGGCAGTGGCGCTGCTTTGGTCACGCCACCCAATGAACCGGATATAACCACTGTAAAAAGCAGGATAACGGATTATTGGGACAAGTGTTTTGGGATGGCACAGTGTTTTTTAAAATCGGCATCTTTTTGCATAGATGGTGGCTGGCATGAACAGGCTGTTTTTAATTTACACCAATCGGTACAACATACCTGTATGGCGCTGCTCCGGGTATTTACCGGCTTTAGGTCCAATACTCATAATCTTGCCCGATTGCTGGCGTTGGTACAACATTTTTCTTATGCACCGATGATGGTTTTCCCCTGCATTACAAAAGAGGAAACCGATCTTTTTAACACGCTCAACAAAGCCTATTCAGATGCACGCTATAATGAAAGCTACATGGTATCAGTAGAAAAAGCGACGATATTAATGGAACGGGTAAGTGATTTTATCGCTATCGCGGAAAGACTGTACCAGCAAAGGTTGCTTGATCTTGAAAACGGACAATCCATTTCTTTTCCTTTAATCCCTGCCACCTATGAAGAACAGGTACACAGTCACCAATAAGGCTTTTAACGAGCAGCTGGCTGTTTGGTTACAGTCTATCGGCGATAGGCTATCTGCTTTGCGCAAGGGAAGAAAGGAAAGTTTAAAGAAGGTGTCAAAGGCCATAAAAATGTCGCCTGCCCTGTTAAGCAAAATAGAGAAGGGACAGCATGACTTTAAACTGATGCATCTGATCAGGATATGTAGGTACTACAAAGTAAACGTACTGGATGTGATTGAATAGTCTAATGCTATAGGATTTACCGGTACGCGAAATATTTCTTGCCCGGTACAAACGTCTGCAGGATGGGTTTAATCCCATCCTTTTTCTTTTATTATCCGTTCATTCAGCGGACAGCAATGTCCTGCAATATGTCTTATATATGTTGTGCAGCTGTTCCTGATAAGTAACCTTATTGTCGCTTGCTATAGCTTATTGTCGTTAACTGTTCCGTATCTGTTCTAAACCGGGAACAGTACTGTTCTGATAAAAGCATTTCCGGGTATTTCTGGGGAAGGTCATGCTATTTTTATTCATTTTGGTTAAATCCGCGCATAAGTTGGTAAGCAGGCTTTTGAGCCATCGTATCTTTGTCGCTTGCCCATGATTTTAATCCTTAAAACAAGCATATAACGTGACTAAAAATTGCGATCATTAAAAAGGGTCGCTCCTATCATCCAACGCTATATGCTTCGTGCCGCAATTATTAGAGAAAACGATTTAAGACGACAACTATAAACATATGCATGAAGAACTGGAAGACATACGTCAAAGGTTATACGAAGTAGACA
Organism: Chitinophaga polysaccharea; assembly: GCF_902150045.1. Taxonomy (GTDB): domain Bacteria; phylum Bacteroidota; class Bacteroidia; order Chitinophagales; family Chitinophagaceae; genus Chitinophaga; species Chitinophaga polysaccharea_A. The sequence continues at coordinate 353,138 of NZ_CABFVU010000001.1, read as the reverse complement.
GGAAAATTGAATTGCTACTGCAACTTGCAAGAAATGATGCTATAGACCGGCAGCCGCCACTATCCGCAACACAGGCGGCTGCTTATCTGCACCTTTCGCTTTCAAGAGTATACTGCCTGATTGCAGAAGGCAGGTTACAGCCATTACAGCGAAAGAAATACGGGCGTATCCTCTTCAGCCTGCAACACCTCCGTCAATATCTTTCGCAACAGGACAACCAATCACCATAACCATATGCAACAATTATTATTCATCATTAAACCCACTCTATGAGTATTGTAAAAGAAAAATACGGCAGTAACCGGGTCAATCTGATCTACCAGATACTATGCAATGAAGCAGAGCAGGGGCAGCCAAAAGAATATGATGTGCGGATAGACGAACTGAAAGTAATATCCCGCACCAGCGACCCGGAACGCTTCTTTCAGCATGAGGATTTTATACAGCCTGAAACTCGCTGTATCACCATCTGCCTGTATGATGGCAGTTCCCGCAGATGCACCCGGTATGTACTGTTATTAAAAGAAGAAGAACAAACCATCAAAGGCACGCTGGATGGGATAGAGCATACCATTAATGAAAAACTGCAACAGGAAAGAAAACAATGGGAGTACGAGCAATTGAAAGGCGAAAATGAAGAATTGAAGCGGCAGCTCGATGAAGCAGAGGAATACCAGGAACAGCTACAGGATACCATACAAAAGTTACAAACAGAGAAAGGCACTACGACCAACAAGATAACCGATACCCTGTTAAATCTGGCCGGTCTGTACCTCGCTAAAAACCCGCAGGCATTAAGCGGTATCCCATTGTTAGGTGACATGATCAAACCAGGTAATATGCCGCCACAGGAACATTACGGGTCTGCTTCCTACAGCAAACAGGAACGAAACCCGCCGGATTTTGACGCAGGCAATGGCACCCGCAAACCTAAAGAGCAGGATGTAGCAGCGTTGCGTAGCATATTGGATGCCTTTTTCGCAATGCCGCAAGTGGAAAAGGTGGAGCATATTATTCATTACCTGTATTGCAACAATGGTCTTGCAGATGAGCTACTGCAAATGCTTCAGAAAGCCGATACAGTGCAGGGTGAGGAAGGTGAAGTCGATAAACGGGAAGAAGTTTTTAATAAGGCCGCATGATCGTTACCATACTATTCCTTCTTATTAAACAATTAAATAAATAACGCTATGACCAAACACACGCTTACAGTACAAATAGAAGCGCCTACCATCAAAGAAGCGGAGGATAAGCTCTGCATCGTTATGTCCATGTTAAGCTGGCTGCATAAGCTGGATAAATCCAGTCTTATGGGAAATGCTGTTAAGCTCTGGATTCTGTGGGAACACATACACCTCGCCAGCAAACCTAAAGTAGTGCCCCATCAACCGGCAGCAAAATAAACTTTATCTTTTGACAATGCTTACCATTTAAAAATCTACACATGAAACAGAAAAAACAAGAACAACAAACAAACAGGCCACAATTATCTTCTGCTACACTGCCCCCCGGTATAAAAGGGGATGAAGAGATGACACCGGAATTATTAAGAAAGTTTCCGGGGTGTGAACACTATACCGATGAACAGGCAAAAGAGATCGTGTTCACCATAAAGCAACTTGCGGAATTATTGTATGATTTGGCATTGCCAAAAGAATTACATAATGTTGATTGTCAATGATAATCAGTAGTAAATAAAGGATGTAAAAACACTTGAATACTAACAGATGAAACATAATGATCAGGATCAATACGCCAACAGAATATCGTTGACAGAATGCAGGAAGAAGTTAAAAGATGACAGCCTGAGTGATGAGCAGGTAATGATGATACGGGACTTCCTCTATAGAATGCTAGACATCGAAATGGACATCTACCGGAAATGGCAGGAGAACAAACATAATATTAGTACACCCATAAATACAGCCTATGTCAATGTTACAAAGAAAAGCGTTCCTATACATAAGAGTGAGTACAGACGAGCAGCTTAACGGATACAGCCCGGAAATTCAAGAGGAATGTCTTATCCGTTATTGTGAAGTGAACAATATAACGGTAGCTGGAATATACCGGGAGGACTATTCTGCAAAGACTTTTGACCGCCCGGTATTTCAGAAAATGCTGGCTGTCGTGAAAAAGCAAAAAGGTATAATAGACCTGCTGCTGTTCACAAGATGGGACAGGTTCAGCCGCAATGCCGGGGATGCTTATAGCATGATCAGCCAGTTAAAGAAAATGCGGGTGGAGCCGCAGGGAGTAGAACAACCACTTGATCTAAGTGTACCGGAGAATAAAATGATGCTGGCCTTCTATCTTGCAGCACCGGAAGTAGAGAATGACCGCCGTGCCCTGAACACATTGCTTGGCATGCGTCGCGCTAAAAAAGAGGGTCGTTTTTTAGGTGTTGCTCCTAAAGGATATAAGAATGAAAGGGATGCTCAAAAAAAACCAATACTGGCGATAGATGAACGGATAGCCCCACTCATAGTATGGGTATTTGAGGAAGTGGCAAGGGGTGTACATGATCTGGAGAAAATACGGAGGATGGCCAACATCAAAGGACTGGATGTAAGGCGCAGCCAGTTTTGGAATCTGGTTCATAACCCTGTTTATTGCGGTAAAGTATTTATTGCAGCTTATAAAGACGAGGATGCCTATTACAGATTGGGCATTCATAAACCGCTCATATCTGAAACTTTGTTTAATGAGGCGGCAGATGTGATGAGTGGCCGCAAGCGTAATACAAAAGTACGCAGTACCAAAGATGAGCACCTGCCCTTACGCGGATTCCTTGTATGTAAACAATGTGGCCGCCCGATAACCGGCAGTGGCAGTAAAGGCAATGGTGGTACTTATTATTACTATCATTGCCAAAGCGGCACATTATGTAAAGAACGGTTCCGTGCCAGTGATGCACATGAACAGTTCCGTAAAGAATTGTATAAGATCGTCACAAAGAGGGATGTACTGGAACTCTATCTTACCCTGTTAGAACAGTCATTAAAGGATAATAGCGCAGATAACAGCAAAAAGGTAAAAGAAACAGAAGCCGCCATTGAGAAATTAAAACAGCGGCTACAGAATGCGCAGTCCTTAATGCTGGATGCCGAACTATCAGCCGCAGAGTACAAGGATATCAGGAATAAGCTACTGCCGGAGGTAGATGGGCTGGAGCGTCAGAAGCTGGAGTTACTGACAGACGAAGATGATTACCTGCAATATGTGCAATCAGGAGGGGCAATACTTGTAAATGTCCTGAAACACTATGATGACGGGGATTTGGCGGTCAAACAAAGGATCATCGGTTCTATATTTTCCGAAAAACTGATTTTTGATAAAAATGAATATAGAACCACAGAACCTAACCCGGTGATGACGCTGATAAGCATGTCGGTAAAGGATTTGGAGCGATTAAAAAAAGGAAAGGTCGGAGAATTCTCCGACCTTTCCATCTTGGTGCCCAGAACTGGATTCGAACCAGCACATCCTTGCGAACGCTGCGACCTGAACACAGTGCGTCTACCAATTTCGCCATCTGGGCATCGCATGTCCCCGTAAAGGGATTGCAAAAGTAAACACTTTTTTAAATTAACCAAATTTTTTTTCAACACATAAAAAAACGGCGCCTTTAACAGGCGCCGTTGCTATGAAAATATTTACACTGCTACATTGAACTCACGCAACGTGTCGTTCAGGCTGGTCTTCAGGTCTGTAGAGGCTTTACGCTGACCAATGATCAGTGCACACGACACCTGGTATTCGCCGGCAGGGAATTTCTTGGTATAGGTACCGGGAATCACCACGCTGCGCGCAGGTACACGGCCCTTGTATTCAATAGGCTCGCTGCCGCTTACATCAATGATCTTGGTGGATTGGGTCAGTACTACGTTAGCACCCAGCACCGCTTCTTTTTCCACGATAACACCTTCCACTACTATACAACGGGAGCCCACAAAGCAGCCGTCTTCAATGATCACCGGGCTGGCCTGTAATGGTTCCAGTACGCCGCCAATACCAACGCCGCCGCTCAGGTGCACGTTTTTACCGATCTGCGCGCAGGATCCTACTGTAGCCCAGGTATCTACCATGGTACCTTCATCCACAAAAGCGCCTATGTTAACATAAGATGGCATCAGGATGCAACCCTTCGCAATGTAAGCGCCATAACGGGCTATCGCATGGGGAACTACTCTTACGCCAAGGTCTTTATAGTTCGACTTCAATCTCATTTTATCATAGAACTCAAACGGAGGTAACTCCATTGTTTCCATTGGCTGTATGGAGAAGTACATTAAAATTGCCTGCTTCACCCACTCGTTCACCTGCCAGCCGTTCTCTGTAGGAGCCGCAACTCTCAGATGGCCTTTATCTACCGCTTCTATCACCGCCTTAACCGCATCCGTGTACTGTGTTTCCTGTAAGAGACCGCGATCAGCCCAGGCAGCCAGTATTTGTTGTTGTAATTCCATTTTTTTATTTTTTGCAAACATAATAAGTAGAAAATAAAATTACGAATTACAAAGAGGTATTTCGGGAAATCTTGTCAGATATACCTGTTTCGCCAGCTGTAATCCGTAATTTTGGGTTTTGTGGAAGAAACTACTTTATGAAAATAGGATTCGATGCCAAACGCGCGTTCCAGAACGACACCGGTCTCGGGAATTATAGCCGTACCCTGATATCGTCTCTGGCAAAGGATTTCCCGGGAGATGAATATTACCTGTTTGCTCCTAAGCAAACCGGTATGTACGATCTTACCGCCCTGCCGGATGTGAAAGTAGTATTGCCCCAACAACCCCTGCACCGCTGGTTTAAGTCCGCCTGGCGCAGCCGTTTCGTGGTAAAAGACCTGTTACGTTACAACATCGGCATTTACCACGGCCTTAGTCATGAGCTGCCCTTCGGTATCCACAAAAGCGGTATCAGGTCGGTAGTTACCATGCACGATCTTATTTTTGAAAGATACCCCGAACAATATAATCCCATCGATGTAATTACATACCGGCGCAAAGCCCGCTATGCCTGCCGCGAGGCCGACAGGGTAGTGGCTATCAGCGAACAAACAAAACAGGACCTGATCACTTACTACCAAACGCCGGCCCATAAGATCGATGTGGTATATCAGAGCTGCGATCCCTCTTTCGCTGTTACGTATCCCGATGATGATATTGCCGAAATAGGGGCGAAGTACCGTTTACCTTCACAGTATTTCCTGTACGTGGGCTCATTAATTGAAAGGAAAAACCTGTTAGGCATTGTAACGGCCATGAATACACTAAAAGGTACGCTGGATGTACCTTTGGTGGTACTGGGCAATGGAGGCGCGTATAAAAAGAAAGTAAAGGCTTATCTGGAAGCAAACGGGCTTACACAACAGGTAGTGTTTCTCAACGAACAGGTACGTATTAAGAACAGTGAGCTGCCGCTCCTGTACCAGGGCGCCCTGGCGCTCATTTATCCTTCCTTTTTTGAAGGATTTGGCATCCCCATCCTGGAAGCTCTCTGGAGCCGTACACCGGTTATCACCTCTCAGGGCTCCTGCTTTGCGGAAACAGCCGGGGATGCCGCTTTGTATGTAGATCCGCAGGATCCTGTATCCATAGCGGATGCTATGAGGCAGGTCACCACAAACACTTCCCTGGTAAAACAAATGCAGGAAAAAGGATGGCAGCACGCACAGCGCTTTACCCCCGATAAATGCGCCGCTGCCATGATGAAAGTATATAAACAACTAAATAAGGAAATATAAATGTTTGAAGATGATATCAGCGCAGCCATGCCGGTGCTGCGGTCCGGCGGACTTATCCTTTATCCTACAGACACTATCTGGGGCATCGGCTGCGATGCCACCGATGAAGCAGCCGTACAGAAAATTTTTGCCCTCAAAAAAAGAAGCGAAAGCAAAAGCCTGGTAGTATTGCTGGCCGATGTGAAAGATCTGCTGCACTACGTGGCAAATCCACGCCCGGATATGGCCGATATCATCGCCGGCTTTACCCGCCCTACCACCGTTATTTATGAAGGTGCGCTCGGACTGGCGCCCAACGTGATCAGTGAAGACGGCAGCATCGCCATCCGCATCGTGAAAGACCCGTTCTGCCGCCACCTGATCAAAAGACTCCGCAAACCGCTGGTGTCCACTTCCGCCAATATCAGCGGACAGCCCTCCCCGGCCAGCTTCCACGATGTAGCCGCAGAGATCCGGAATGGCGTGGATTATGTGGTGAAATACCGGCAGGAAGAAGATACCGCAGCCATGGCCTCCCGGATCATCCGGATAAACAAAGACGGTTCAATCGTGATAATCCGGGATTAAAATTGTTTATTTATTACATTTGCGCCCTGGTTTCCAACAAAGAATAAAAATTAACAGGAATATTTAAATATGATCAGCAGCAAGCCGTTGGACATACCCTGCTCCCTGCAGGAAAGAAAAGTGCTCGAAAAGATAGCATTGGCCGCCCACGAACTGGGCGTTCCTGCCTATCTGATCGGGGGCTTTGTGCGGGATAAACTGCTCGGAAGAAAAACAAAAGATATGGACATTGTTTGCGTTGGCGATGGTATCGCCCTCGCACACAAAGTGGCTGAAAGATTAGGCGACAACCTTCCCGTTAATTTCTTCAAAACCTATGGCACCGCCCAGGTAAAGCTGAACGACCTGGAAATAGAATTCGTGGGCGCCCGCAAAGAAAGCTACCGCGAAGAATCCCGCAATCCCCAGGTATCCGCCGGAACCCTGCAGGACGACCAGAACCGCCGCGATTTTACCATCAACGCCATGGCTATCAGCCTGCGTGACAGGGATTATGGTTCCCTGCTCGATCCATTTGAGGGGCTGAATGACCTCGACAGGAAGATCATCCGCACACCCCTGGCGCCGGCCCAAACCTTCAGCGACGACCCGCTGCGCATGATGCGCGCTATCCGCTTCGCATCCCAGCTGCAGTTCACCATTGAAGAAACCGCCTTCACCGCTATACAGGAAAATGCAGAACGGATCAGGATCATTTCCCAGGAACGGATCTCCGATGAGTTCAATAAAATAATGCTCTCGCCCAAACCCTCCGTAGGATTGGATCTCTTGTATAAGTCCGGTCTGCTCAAAATTATTTTCCCCCAGATGATCGATATGGTGGGCGTGGAGATGTACGAGGGAAAAGGACATAAAGATAATTTTTATCATACCTTGCAGGTGGTAGACAATATATCTGTAAATACCAGGGACCTTTGGCTACGGTGGGCAGCACTGTTACACGATATCGGCAAACCCGCCACCAAAAAATTTGAGCCGGGTCACGGCTGGACTTTTCACGGCCACGACGCCGTAGGAGGTAAAATGGTACCCCGTATCTTCAGCCGGATGAAATTACCAATGAGTGAAAAAATGAAATTGGTAAGAAAATTGGTAGAACTTCACCTGCGTCCTATCAGTCTCACTAAAGAAAACATAACAGATTCGGCTATCCGCAGATTGCTCTTCGATGCCGGGGATGATATAGAAGGACTGATGATGCTGTGCGAAGCGGATATTACCTCAAAAAATAAAGCAAAGGTTAAACGCTACCTCGAAAATTTTGAACTGGTCCGCAAACGCTTGAAAGAAGTGGAAGAGAGCGACCGGATCCGCAACTGGCAACCTCCGGTAACCGGGGAAATTATTATGGAAACATTCGGGCTGAAACCAGGAAGAATTGTTGGCGACCTGAAAAGCGCCATCAGGGAAGCCATACTGGATGGAGAAATTCCCAATACTTACGAGGCCGCATACGCTTTTTTATTGGAAAAAGCCGGCGCATTGAATCTAAGCCCGGTTAAATAAAATCGGTAATTTTACATTACCATAATAAGATACACTAGCATTCAGGATCCACCGCTTAGCGGAGTGTTTAATCATTAAATAACTTATAACCTTTTTTGTCATGCCGGTTTTGAAATTCAGAGTTTACTGGGAAGAAGATGAAAGTGTCTACAGGGACATTGCCATTAAGCCGAATCAGACGTTTTTATTATTTCACCAGGCAATTTTGCAGTCATTCGAATTTGATTCAAAACACAAAGCCACCTTTTTCCGTAGCAATGATAACTGGCAGCGTGGCCGGGAAATCATCCTGGAAGCAGATAATCAACCCCGCAAAGCTGAACCTCTGCTGATGGCGGACACGGTGATTGCTGCTGCTGTGAAAGACCCTAATCAGAAATTTATCTATCTCTACGATTTCGCCAAAAACTGGTCGTTCCTCGTAGAGCTTATCGGCGTTTCCAAAGATGAAAACAGCAAAATAACCTACCCCGCCTGCGTACGCAAAGAAGGGCTTGCGCCCAGCCAGTATGGCACCAAAGGCCTGGTGGGCGATAAGCTCGTGGAAATGGAAGAAAAATACGACCTCAACAAAGAAGGAATGGACGCTGAAGGATTTGGTGAAGAGGGAGAAGAAAGCGATGCCATGGGCGGCGATGGGGGAGAAGAATTTGGAGGAGAAGAAGAAAATAACTTTTAAATAATAGTATCAGTCATTTTAGGGATCTGTTTATTTTTTGCAGAGATCATCCGTTTCACCCACTTTGCTGAAATGGCCTGTCTCCGGAAAATAAACAGGTCCCTAAATATTTACCGCCACTCATATGCAAAAAACGGTCATCATTATTGCAGGTCCTACTGCTTCAGGTAAAACGGCTTTATCTGTTCAATTGGCGCAGTTGTTTAACACTGCAGTGATATCCGCAGACTCCCGGCAATGCTACCGCGAAATGAGCATCGGTACGGCAAAGCCCTCCCCGGATGAATTGGCGGCAGTTCCCCATTACTTCATCGATTCACATAGCATCCGCGAAGAAGTGAATGCAGGCGTGTACGAGAAACTGGCGCTCGGTTACGCCCGCGAGATCTTTGAAAAGAACGATATCGCCATTATGTGCGGCGGCACCGGCCTTTATATCAGGGCCTTTGCAGAAGGTATCGACGATATGCCCCCTATTGCGCCCGGCATCCGTACCCGGTTAAATGAACAGTACGCATTAAACGGCCTTTCCTGGTTGCAGCAGCAACTGCAGGAACGTGATCCCGGCTTCTACGCCATCGCGGAAACCCAGAACCCCCAGCGCCTCATCCGCGCACTGGAAGTACTGGACGCCACCGGCCGCTCTATTACCACTTTCCGTAGCGCTACCCGTTCCCCCCGCGATTTCCGGATGATCAAAGTAGGTATCACCCTGCCTAAAGAATTGCTTCATCACAATATCCATCACCGCGTGGATGCGATGGTGCATGCAGGACTGGTGGAAGAGGTCCGCTCCGTAATACCATACCGCGAGCACAACGCCCTCCGTACCGTTGGCTACCAGGAAGTATTCAGTTTTCTCGATGGCTATATCTCCCTCGATCAGGCTATCGACGATGTGAAAACGCATACCCGCCAATACGCCAAACGGCAACTCACCTGGTTCAGGAAAGATCCCGCATTTCAATGGTTCGATCCCCGCGATCCGGCAGCCATCATCGCTTATGTGCAGCAACAGCTGGCATCCTGAGCCTGGTAAGCTCCGCGCAGGAGCGCGGTATTGCCGCAGCGCGCCGGTATTCATCTCCACAAAAAAATAATTACGGACAGCCACTGTACTGAAACCGGACATTTAGGATAAATATAAAATATGTAAATCTCTTGTATTTAAAAGCCTGGTAACATGGCATTTTCTTAGCTGCCCGGTGTTTGCACCGCTCACGAAACATTTTGCGTATGTTCAAAAATTACCTGAAAACCGCCTGGCGTCATCTGCTGAAGAATAAGCGTTTTACTATCCTCAATCTCATTGGCCTGTCTACCGGTCTCGCCTGTACGTTGCTGATCTGCCTATGGGTATACGATGAACTCCGCATCGATCACTTTCATAAAAATGACCACCGCCTTTTTCAGGTAATGGAAAACCAGCCACACGAAAAAGGCATCACCACCGCCAACGGAACACCGGCATTGCTGGCCGCCACATTGAAGGCAAACATGCCTGAAGTGGAAAATGCCACCGTAGCTACTCCACCTTCATGGTTCCCGAAAATTGCACTCACCGCAGGTAATAAGATCGCCAAGTCAACTACCATATTCGCGGGCCAGGAATACCTGCAGGTATTTTCGTATCCTTTGCTGCAAGGCAACAGGGAGCAGGTATTACAGGATAAAAACAGCATCGTGATTTCTTCTTCGCTTGCACGGACCTTATTCGGTTCTACCAACGTCATAGGGAAAACCATCACCTGGCAGTTAGACCAGTTCAAAAGGATCAGTACCGTATCCGGTGTGCTGGATGAACTGCCGGCAAACACGTCCACACAATTCAATTGCCTGCTGCCTTTCGACGCATTCCGGGACATCATGAACATTACAGCCCTGGATCCGCAAGGCCCGTTTAATACCTTCCTGGTAATGAAGGAAGGTACCAACATCTCCACATTCAATGCAAAGCTGAGCCGCTTCATGACCAGCCTCACCCAGGGAAGCGCCACGCAGCGCGATGTGTTCCTGCAGCGCTACAGTGATTTGTACCTGCATGGCAATTTTGAGAACGGTGTGGCGGCCGGTGGAAGGATCAGCTATGTGACACTCTTTTCGCTCATCGCACTTTTTATACTGATCATTGCCTGCATCAACTTTGTGAACCTCTCCACTGCGCAGGCTTCCGGCAGGATGAAGGAAATGGGTATCCGTAAAACAATAGGCGCCAACCGCCTGGCACTGGTAATACAATACCTCGGCGAGTCTATGCTGATGACCATGCTCTCCCTGGCGCTGGCATTGCTGCTGGTGGCGCTGTTGCTGCCGGAATTTAACCGTATCACAGGCAAGGCATTGTCCCTTTCGCTGAATGGAGAGATGACAGGTATCATCATTGCTGTGACGTTGCTCACCGGTATCCTGGCTGGCAGTTATCCGGCACTGTACCTTTCCTGTTTCAATCCATTGCCGGTGCTGAAAGGAAAAGTACCCGGATCACCCGGGCAGCTGCTGGCCCGCAAAGGGCTGGTGGTATTCCAGTTCACGCTTTCGGTGTTGTTTATGGTAGCAGTGATAACGGTATACCGGCAGATAGCTTATGTGCAGCATAAAAACCCGGGTTACGATAAAGACAACGTAGTATATTTTGATGTAGAAGGAAAAGTGCCGCAGCATATCCCTGAATTCCTGGCGGAGCTGAAAAGGATACCGGGCGTGGTGAACGCATCTGCCATGGTAGGAAACGTTTTAGGAGCGCCTTCCACAGGCTGCACCTGGAAGGGCAGGGGCGTTGTGGAAACAATTATGTGCCGCCCGTTCCTCGTGAATTACGATATGATAGAAACACTGGGCATAGAAATGGCCGCCGGCAGGTCTTTTTCCCGGGATTATGGTGCAGACGACTCCAGGATCATTTTTAATGAAGCGGCTGTAAAAGCTATGGGAATTAACAACCCCGTGGGCAAGGTGATTGAATTTAACGGCATGAAAACAGAAATAGCAGGGGTGGTAAAGAACTTTCATTTTCAATCTATGCACGAAACAATAGGCCCCTTGTTTTTCAGGCTGGATTCCCTGAATAGCACGGTAATGGTAAAAGTAAAAGCCGGGCAAACAACAACAGTGCTGGCCGCACTGGCTGCCTTCTATCAGCATTACAACCCCGGGTTTACATTCGATTATAAATTCCTCGACCAGGATTACCAGGCGCAATATACAGCAGAGAAAAGAGTAGCCGTTTTATCAGAATATTTTACCGCGCTCGCTATCCTGATCTCCTGTCTTGGCCTCTTTGGCCTGGCCGCTTTTACCGCAGAAAGCCGGCGTAAGGAGATCAGCATCCGTAAGGTGCTGGGCGCTACGGCCTCGCATGTGATGATGATGCTTTCCGGCGAGTTCCTGCGGTCGGTATTGATAGCGGTACTGATTGGTTTACCGCTGGCATGGTATTGCATGGACCGGTGGTTACATAGTTTTGCTTATCATATTGAGATGAATGCGGGAGTATTGCTGCTGGTGGGCGTTACTATCGCCGGGATTACCTTGTTTACAGTGAGCTTTCAGGCTGTAAGGGCAGCGCTGGAAAACCCGGTGAAGAACCTGAAGGCAGAGTAAAGTGGAGGTTGTTGGAATTTTTATTGAATTAGATCATATTTCAAATTATTTAATTTGTATAATATTCTTAATGTGTATAATGGATGTAATTATATGTAATATATTTAGTGTAAGTACTGGCTAAGATTTAAATTTTATTGTAACATTAAACAACCAGATGAGAAATAAGATAGAGAGAAGAAATTGCGAAATATATGGAACTATTAAATGGTAAAATGAAGGGGTGGAAAGTGAAACAGTTGTATTAAGAAAAGTGGGACTTAATACTCTTTTCACTTCAATTATGTCACCCGCTTTATTGACATTAAATAGAATTCCATCGTTAGACGACTTAAGCAAGGGAAGGTTATTCTCAATACAACGAAGTCTACAAATATTTTTGAATTGGATCCGACCTGTTTCAGCGCCACCGAAAAAACTTTCACTGGATAGCATTAGCATAGCACGGGTATTGTCACTCAAGTGGCTAGCTACGAAAATACTATTAATGGCCTCATAACAAATGCAAATAAAATAATCATAATTATTTATTTGAAAGATATCACTATTATTAGGATTTATGGAAAATTTGTAAGAACCAACATTTAAAAAAGACAGGTAATCGGGAATATATTCTTCAAGAGGAACATAAGATTTTTTTAATTTTATATTGATCATGTCTGACTTATCGATCATTAAGGCTGCATTATATTTACTATAAGCAGTATTGAAGCCCATTCTACTTTCTATATGTTGCCCTTCTGGATTAGGAACATTTAAGACTGTTCCGGTAATAATATTATCAGTGCGCCAGTTGTGAAGACTTTTTTTTAGAAAAGCGTATATATCGGTAGTGGGGAATCTGTTTAGCCATGTATCATTTGAAATCAGATCTTCGGGGAGAATTGTAATGTGAGAGGTAGTAACAGAATTTTGTTGTAACAATGTATCTATTATTCTGAGTTTATTGATGTCGCTAATGGGATCATCACCAGGAATGGCTGTGCCGACTAAAGTAAATTTCCTTTCAACGACATTATTTGTATCTGGTAGTTTTGAAATTATTCCGGAAGTCAATATTGGCAGGAATATTATGAAACAGCATTTACACAGATTTGTTATAGTACCACCTCGCTTAATAGTGATATAGATCGAATAATTACAAAGTAATATCCATGCTGACCCTCCCAAGACTCCCAAATAAGCATACCAGGAAACCCAATGTGGATTAGCTCCGAACACATTACCAATAGTTAGCCAGGTCCACGAAAAATCCCATATATGATGGAAATATTCAAATAAAATCCAAAGAATTAATAAAACAAGGGTTGAGCCATATTTAAGTTTTGCATACTTCACTGAAAAATGCCAACAAATTACCGGTATTAAAAAAAGTAATGAATTAATCAATAATGCTCCTAGACCTTTGTAAAGGCGAACTTCACACAACCAATATGTAACAATAACATTCCATGTTAAATTGAATGCATACAAACGGAGATAATATCCGACGTTTCTTTTTTCACTACATAATATTCCAAGATATGGGACGAAAGAGAAAAGTGAGAATAAGGGGTGGGTATACCAGGAGGCGTATGTCAATACGATGAAAAATAGCCAATGAGCAAAGAATAATTGATACTGCTTAAACTTTTTATATTGGTTATATAAAACAAAAAAAGAGGCATTTATTGAAATCATTATGTTCTACTGGATGTTTGTCTAATAGCTACAGGCTGCTTTTTATAAGCAGCCTGTAGAATTGATTTTTGTAATGTAGCGTGTACTTATGGACGCGGCCTAATTGTGTTAATAACCAACATCATTTCTGATGCTGTAGCTGCATATATAGCATACTTTTCGAGTCCACTTGGACTACTAACAAAGGAGTAGTTAGCACGGCCTATGGTTACTGATATTGTAGCTCTGCGGAATGCTTGTGGAAATACTTTTTTAATATCCTCAAACGATAATGTATAATGACCATTATCCGGTACACGAAGCGCATTGTATTGTTTCCGATCTGATACTGGAGCAGTGATAAGAGCTGTATCAAGAACTCCTTGTAAGGCATCGTCAAATTCAAGTATAATAACTACTCCCTTATCATTCATTGGGTCGGCATTCCAGTATAAATCATAACTACCTCTTTGCTCTTGTGTATAACAATCCATTGTATAGTAGGTATCATTTCTATATGGAGCCGTCCGCATCTGCCCGATTCCCAGGTCAAGTCTTTTGGGTATATACATTGATCCCGTACTGATACTCGGTGTGTTAATGGAGCTTGCCGCACTTCTTGATGTAGGGCTGTAAACAGGATCGACTGCTATTGTCTGAGTGGTGCCTTGCACAGAAATAAAACTATTAACATGATCTCTGGGTCCAGCTGCACTGGATGGAGCATAAGACTTAAAGCTGTAAAAGAATCCATTGTTTGGGTCAGGGTAAAAGAGGGCTTTACCAAAAGTGACATTTCCACCTGGAATAATATTATTATTAGCATCGTAGAATGCTCCCCCGAACTGAAGCCGATCAAATACAGTTCTTGCAGGAGTTGCAGGGGTGAGTGTCTGGTAGTGTTTTAAACCAAAAATACCATTCACCGGAGTTTCAATAAAGGAATAGAAAGCCATTATATCATTACCAGCAGTTATGTCTAATAATGCAGCCGCCTTTTTGGCGTCTATTTTATCTAGCTGATCACCTTTCTTCTGTTCTTTTTTACTGCATCCAAATAGCACTAACAGGATTGTTATATATAAATAGGGAGTTTTCATCTAAGAGTTAATTAAAGTGGTGATAATTACGTTTACCGGCATGTCGTATTTAATACATATTGAAGATAAGCTTCCTCAGCTGGCTGTCCTTTATGTAGAGTGGTGGTGTAACGAAAATATGGTCTGCCTTGCCTGCCAGCAGTACAAACGTTACAATCTTCGTAAAAATCGACTGTCAGTTTAGAGCTTACTTCTTTTGGAACTTTAATCATCAGAAAATCTCCTTTCTTTTTCCAGATTGTAGTATAGTCTGAAGGAGAGTAATTGTTTACAGGTGTATTGGGCTCAACAGTCACTTTACAAAAATAAGTAGTGTTAATACTTCCAGCTAAAGCAGGTGCCCCATCAACTTTTGTTGGATCGCCGGAATTTGTAGGAAGTAAACAGCTCCTTTCACTGTAATTGAAGAAAGCTAGTGTTAGTTTGCATGGCACAGGCGTTAATTGGGGCGGTGGTGGTGGATTCTTATTATTGTACTTGTCGCTGCCAACCTTGGCCATACTGGTTAGCAATACAGATAATACAAGGGCACTAAAAGTTGTGAGGGCTTTTTTCATATAGAATTTATTGTGAAGAATAAAATAATAGTGAAATCTGTGCTGGTATTGGGTTAAAATGGGTTGACTAATACAGCAGGAATCTCATGATACGCAAAACATGGTTTTCAAAATGGGTTCCGTAATATATACTCTGTCAAATTTTGGGAGTATAAAAAAACATGCAATATGTTGACGGGATAAAATTATATATAAACTTTGAAAGAGTAAAGCTTTCTTCTTACATATAGAAAATATCAGTGAATATCATCACAATAAAATATCCCGAAACCTTTGACAGTTCCGGGATATAAAAATTTTTAACAGGATAATTTTCTTGAAGTTAGAATTTAAACCCAACTGTAAGCAAAATATTGCTTCTTGTATAATCAAGCGTAGCGGCTGCAGGGCTCAGCGCAGCTTCATACACGGTATAAGGCTGATACCTGTCTTTACCCTGTGTATAGCTGTAAGTAGCATCTACATAAAGACCTTTGTTACGGAAGCCAATACCACCGCTGTAAACTTTGCGGGAAGCATTTACGCCTGCATTATACGCATCATCGCTGTATGGATTGCCATAGGAAGCAAAACCCGCTCTTACCGCGTATATCGCCATAAATTTAACCTCGGCGCCTACACGAATATTGGAAGTAGATTTATAAACAGCGCTGATGTTATCGTTCAGACTTTTTTCCCCGGCCCTGTCGTCTTTCATCCTGAATTTTCCGGAAGGAGTATTCACGAACTCATAGTCGGCAGTAATAAAGCCCTGTGTGCTCTGTGGTTCCTGCAGGTTACCAAAGAAGTAAGAGGCGCCGGCAGCTGCACGTAAAGGCGCAGTATAGTTATAATCATATTCAACTGGATAACCCTGTGTTTGATCAAACGAACTGGAGATTACTTCACCCGCTCCATCTTCTATATCTGAGTGAAGTTCTGAGCTGTAGCTGTCGTGAAGGGAATACCAGGTGGGAGTAACGAAAGTACCGCCCAGTCTGAAGTGGTCGCTCACTTTATAGAGGATACCAATTTTACCGCCAACACCAAGACCGGTACGTTTCAGGTCCTTGTAGTAATCGAAGTAACCAAAGTTGTTGCCTTTATCGCTGCTGGCATCATCTTCTGACCAGGAAAGCGATTCCTTATAATTAATGCTGGGCAGGTTCAGGCTGGCGCCGATATAGAGGCGATCGCCATAGTTACCGCCAATGGCAAAGGTATATTCGTTCATACCGCCTTCCGTTTTCAGGGTACCTCTTTGCTGTATGCCTTCAGTAAGCCCGCCTATTTGCCGGGACGGGGAGGCGAGGGTCATGGGTTGTTTGTTGCCGGTAGTGGGCTGGTAATCTGCCAGCAAACCGGTGCTGAACCCAAGATCAGCGCCAAGCGCCTGTGTAGCGGAGGTGCCATCAAAGATGTCATCTACAAAACGGTCGGAATAGGATGATTTTGTATTGTGGCCTGCAATGGTAATTTCGTTGTTGTAATTGGCGATGCGGTCCATACCCAGTGAAAAGGTAATATTGTTCCAGGTGCTGCTGCCGTTGTTTTTATTGGTAGCCATGATCAGTCCTATGGAGGGCAACTGGAAATTGCTGCGGTTACCTTTGTTGTCAAGCTGGGAATTACCCAGGTAGTTAGAGGTATTTTGAGAGATGCCTACGCCACCCGAAATATGGAATTCACCGGTTTTGAAGATGGCGATACCTGCCGGGTTAATATGAGCGGATGAATAATCTCCTCCGAGTCCAACGCCGGCGCCGCCTAATGCCTGTGTTCTGGCTGTACCGTGAGGCTGCATCGGGGAATAAAGCAATGCATCGTTGGAACTCTGGCCGAGGGCTGTCACAGATATAAACAAGCCACCTAAAAGAGGATAAAGTCTTTTAATCATAATCTGTATTCTTAAAATGAGATTTGCTGCAGGTTAATTAACGGTCGCTAACGTATGCTGCGATTAGTATAACGTGCTGAACTGGCAAAACGTGTGCGAGATAAAAAAATAAGCGTAGGTTTTTAGGCTACGCTTATCTAGTTAATGATTTTTATTATCAACGGCCTCCTCTGGATGGACGGCTATAGCCACCACCACCTCCGCCGCCGGAGTTACCACCACCTACACGGCCACTGCCTGAACTAGGTGTATAACTTGGAGCCGGGGTAGGAGCAGGTCTGCTGTATTCTGCTCTTTGCGGACGGGAATAGTTATTACCGCCGTTATTGTTGCTGTTCTGGTAAGTAGGTCTTGTAACAGGCCTTTCAGAACTGGACTGCTGGAATACACGGCGTGGTCTTTCATTGGTGGATGAACCGCCATTAGCAGGTTGGAAAGTACCGGTCCGGGAAGGACGGGTATAACCACCACCACCAGTACCGCCGCTGTTGGTATACTGAGTTCTGCGAACGCGTTCGTTGCCGCCTCTTACAGATCCGTAGGAGTTGGAAGGACGGGTCACATAGTGGCCGTAATATCCGCCACCACCGTAGTAACCGCCGTGGCCGTAATATCCGCCGCCATAATATGGATAGTAGTAAGAAGGCCAGTAGCTGCCTACATATGGGTAACCCCATCCGCCGTAGAAGCCGGTGCTCCATGGGCTATAGAAACCGCCCATTCCCCAGCCTAATCCCAGGCCGAAAGAAGGACCATAGAAACCACTGTATGGATAACCGTAACCCAGGCCAAGTCCCCAGCCACTGCCGTAGCCCAGTCCAAAGCCACTGCTCATGTACAGGTTGGAAGCTGCATTATAACCATCCCAGTAATCGCCGGAATAGTTGCTGCCACTGCCAAAACGGTTTAAACGACGCTGGTAATCACCCTGATCGTCGTCCTGGTAAGTTACATAGGTACCGCCATCATCCTGGGTGCCTTCTACATAGTTGGCATCATTTTCATCCTGACGGCTGTTGCCGTTGGAGCCATTGCTGGAGGCATAGGTACGCTGCTGCTGACGCGGAGAATAGTATACATCATCCGGAGTCTGAGCCGTTTTGTAGGTACTGGAACACGCTCCCAGTGCGAGCGATGCTGCCAGTCCAATGTATATTATAGGCTTCATTTGAAATATATTTTAAGCGTGATTCGTATAGTAAATTTACTTCTTTTTAACGGATTTAACAGGAAGAAAGTTACAATAACACAGGCTACGTTATATTATTTTATGATAAGTGTTTGCAACGTTATGTTTTTCATCTATGTTTGTGGAATTTCTTCATAATGTAAATTGGACAAAAACTAAGCCAATCCGGCCTTTGGCAACCGGCCGCCGGATTTAATTTTGTCTCGACAAATTTAACCGGAAATAGCTTAAAACAAAAGATATATAAATAAGGTATAATTTTTATGAGTAAAGAGATTACGGCCCGCTCGGAAGACTATTCCAAATGGTATAACGACCTGGTATTGAAAGGCGGACTGGCAGATTATTCTGCTGTGAAAGGATGTATGGTGATAAAACCATATGGATTTGCTTTGTGGGAGGCCATGCGCGATGTGCTGGACCGCAAGTTCAAGGAAACCGGCCACCAGAATGCTTATTTCCCCCTGTTCATCCCTAAGAGCTTTTTAAGTAAGGAAGCCGCCCACGTAGAAGGCTTTGCGAAAGAATGCGCCGTGGTAACCCACTACCGCCTCAAAAACGATCCTGATGGCGGCGGCGTTATCGTGGATCCGGAAGCCAAACTGGCAGAAGAGCTCATTGTTCGCCCCACCTCTGAAACGATTATCTGGAATACATATAAAGACTGGATCCAGTCTTACCGCGATTTACCCCTCCTGATCAACCAGTGGGCAAACGTGGTGCGCTGGGAAATGCGTACCCGCCTGTTCCTGCGTACTACCGAATTTCTCTGGCAGGAAGGGCATACCGCGCATGCCACTGCAGAAGAAGCTATTGCGGAAACAGAACAGATGCTGAACATCTACGCGGATTTCGCGGAAAATTATATGGCCGTGCCCGTGGTGCGCGGACTGAAATCGCCCAGCGAAAGATTTGCCGGCGCCGTGGAAACCTATTGCGTGGAAGCTATGATGCAGGACGGTAAAGCCCTGCAGGCCGGTACTTCCCACTTCCTGGGACAAAACTTTGCCAAAGCATTTGACGTACAATTCTCCAACAGGGAAAATAAACTGGAACACGTTTGGGCTACTTCCTGGGGAGTGTCTACCCGTCTCATCGGCGCGCTCATCATGGTGCACAGCGATGATGAAGGCCTGGTGATGCCGCCAAAAATTGCCCCAATCCAGGTGGTGATCGTACCTATTTATAAAGGGCCCGACCAGAAAGCAGGATTGGATGAAAGGGTAAACGTTATTGTAAAGGAACTGAGAAACGCCGGGATCAGCGTGAAATACGATGATTCTGACAACAACCGTCCTGGCTGGAAATTTGCGGAGTACGAAATGAAAGGCGTTCCGGTTCGTATAGCCATTGGCGCGAGAGACCTGGAGAATAATGTGGCGGAAGTAACCCGCCGCGATACCAGGGAGAAAATGAGCCTGTCGCTCGATGGTTTACCAGCCCGTATCGCCGCGTTGCTCGAAGAAATACAACTTAATCTTTTCAATAAGGCAAAAGCTTACCGCGATAGTCATATTACCCGTGTAGATACCTTTGAAGAATTTGAAAAAGTGCTGGACGAAAAAGGCGGTTTTGTATCTGCCCACT
Organism: Chitinophaga polysaccharea; assembly: GCF_902150045.1. Lineage (GTDB taxonomy): Bacteria > Bacteroidota > Bacteroidia > Chitinophagales > Chitinophagaceae > Chitinophaga > Chitinophaga polysaccharea_A. The sequence continues at coordinate 333,069 of NZ_CABFVU010000001.1, read as the reverse complement.
GGGACGGTACCGCCGAAACGGAAGAACAGATCAAAGAACGCACAAAAGCGACAATACGCTGCATCCCGCTCAATAATCCGCAGGAAGCCGGTACATGCATACTAACCGGTAAACCTTCCAGGGAAAGAGTGCTGTTTGCAAGAGCGTACTAGGAAAGAAGTATCACATTAAGTATTACGGGTAACGGATTTTTATGGAAATTCCCGTAATGATCCGCCATCCGTAATACTTAATAACTGTGTTTCCCACAATTAAACCGTTAAAATGATTCGATGCCCTTGAACCGTTTCATAATGTTATGGGGGGCGGTCTTCCTTTGCACTGTTACAACATCCCTGGCCCAGGGCCTGATGATCCGTAACTATAATGTGAAGGACGGGCTGGCCAACGCTACTGTTTATGCTGCTGTGCAGGATAAAGACGGATTCATATGGTTTGCAACTCCCACCGGCGTTAGTAAGTTCGACGGTAAACGGTTCCGCAACTACGCCAAAAAAGACGGTCTTACAGATAATGAAGTGGTGAAACTCGCCGCCGACTCCAAAGGAAGAGTGTGGTTTTTCACCCTCAACGGAAAGCCTTCCTTTTATCAGAAGTCGATGATCCATAGCGAAGAAAACGACTCCTCCCTCATCTTCAACAGCCGTAGCCACTACATGCAGTACGCTTTTGAAGGCAAAGGCGGCTACATCTGGTTCCTCAATACCAACAACCGGATTGTTCAATACAACGGCAGAAAAACAATTTACGATAAACTGGGCGCCTCCGGGGCTGACCTGTACTTCCTGATGCGTAATGACAGCATCTTTCACCCGCTGCAGGCTTCCTTTCATCTCGAAAGCCTGACGGATCCCGGTAACCCGCAGCAACAGATCTATCCCGTATCCCCGTTCCCGTTAGAAGATACCAATTTCCAGGCCCGCATCAATGAAAGCCCGATCGTGATCATCCGGAACACCCTGTATTCCTACAAAGGGAAAGATGCTGTACGTTTTTTCAATGGAGAAGAATGGGGGATCAGGGATGATATCAGCCACATATGCATTGATAGCGATAACCTGTGGATCGGTACCCAGCGTGCGCTCTATTTTCTCAAAGGCTATTTTAAAGGAGAAAGAAATGTGATCCGCCTGCTGGATAACCACTTTATTACCTCGCTGCTGAAAGACAGGGACGGTAATATCTGGATCACCACTTTTGGCGATGGCGTATATAATATCCCCTACAAAAATTTTTATTTCAGTTATCTCGATAATACCAACGGGCTTTATTCCCATTCTATCTTCAGTATCAGCAAAGACAAAAAGAATAACCTGCTGCTTATCGGGCAGAACGCAGGTGTGCTCAATACCATAGATGCCCATAACAATATCCGCCAATATACGCTGGATACTACTTCCGGCCGTAACAGCGTGCTTTCCATTACCCCATATAGCAACGATAATGTGCTGATTGGAACGGATAACGGTTTGTACAAATTCAACACGCTGTCCCGTAAATCATCTCTCATCACGGCTGTAAAAATGCTGAAAGATGTGGATGTATCACCCGGTGGTAAAATAAGGATCGCTGCAAAGAACCAGGTGGTGGTGCCCGATAATTATGCTATCAACGACCTCGATATGCTGGTTACCTCGCTGGCCAGTATCAACGACTCTGCTTATTACGTAGGCACCAACAGCGGCCTGTTCTTTTGTACAGACAGGGAGCGGCTACTGCAGCCCGCTGCTGTGGATACCCTGCAAAAGGTCGGTATCAAGGATCTGAAATGGCTGGATGGCTCCTTGTGGATAGGTACCAGCGACCAGGGAATTTACGTGATGCAGAACAACAGGGTGATCAAACACCTGTCTACCGTCAACGATCTCGCCAGCGATATCTGCCAGCAGCTTTATTACGACGGCATTGGCCGGTTGTATGTGGCTACTAACCGCGGTGTGTCTGTGATCGACATAAAAACGCAGACGATCACACGTAATATCACTTCCAGCGATGGCCTGCCCTCCGACGACATCCGCGGAGTATACGCTGATAAGGATATACTGTATATTGCCACTTCCAACGGGTTGTGTTATTTTAATGCAGATCATATCCCGGTGGATACTGTGCCGCCGGTGATTTACCTGAATAACATCCGGTATGGCGACAGCACTTTCCTGGCGTCCAATAATTTTGTGCATCTTTATCAACGTAAAGCCTCTTTTGAAGCGGAATTCGGCACCATCGTCTTTGACCTGCCGGAGCTGGTGGAATACCAGTATAATTTTTCGGGAGATACCACCAGCGGATGGGTCACCACCATGTCTAACATCATCCCGTTCCCCGACCTGCAACCGGGCAACTACACCCTGATGCTCAGGGCTAAAAAGTACAAAAGCGACTGGTCCAAACCAGCAATTATAAACGTAAGTATCCTGCCCAGGTGGTACCAGCAATGGTGGGCGAGGGGCATCCTGCTGTTGGCCGGCTTATTACTCGTGCTGGTAGGTTTGCGGTATATCGTCCGGCGGATCAAACAGGCGGAAAAACGTAAAACGGAGTATAACCGGCGCATCGCAGAGCTGGAAGCCAAAGCGCTGACCAACCAGATGAACCCGCATTTTATTTTTAACTCGCTGAACTCAGTACAGCACCTGATACTGGAAAAAGAAGAGAAACAGGCACTGAATTTCCTGGCAGACTTTGCTACGCTTATGCGGCAGATGCTCAATAACTCCAGGAAATCGTATATATCACTGGAAGAGGAAATCGCCTTTCTGACCCGTTACCTGGAGTTGGAAAAGATCCGGTTTGCTCATTCCTTTACCTATCACTTTATTATGGAGGATGCTTTGAAGGAGTATACTATCTACATCCCACCCATGATCATTCAGCCGATAGTGGAAAATGCAATTAAACATGGCCTTGCGCCAAAGAATATAAGCGGTTACCTGGAAATCCGCCTGGAAATGGTGGACGACCTGCTGTACTGCTCGGTAGATGACGACGGAATAGGTTGGGATAAGTCGAACAACATTAAAAGTTCAAGACTCATTAAACACGAGTCTACTGCACTTAGCGTGATTAAGGAGCGGTTGCAGATTATAAAATCTTTTAATGGAAGTGTTGGAAAGTTAGAAATAATTGATAAATTTAAATCTGGTTTCGGCAATAAGGAAGGTACCTTAGTTGAAATACTGATTCCCATTGTTAAGATGTTATGAGTAATATAAAAGCTGCCATTGTAGACGATGAAGTCCGCAACATTCATATTTTACGCAATATACTCGAGAACTACTGCAAAGATGTGACAGTTGTCGGTGAAGCGCAAAATATCAATGAGGCGGCAGAAATGATAAAGAATAACCCCATTGATGTTCTGTTTCTTGATATTGAGATGCCGCCACACAATGGATTCCAGCTATTGGAAATGTTTCCGGTGCTGAACTTTGAGGTTATTTTTATCACCGCTTTCCAGGAATATGCATTGCAGGCAATTAAGTTTGCTGCACTCGACTACCTGTTGAAACCAATCAAGGTAAGCGAAGTGGAAGATGCATTGGAGAAAGTGAAGAAGAGTAAGAAAGGACGGCTGAATGAACTGGCGTCCATACTGAAAGATTATGTAAAGAATAATGATAACGCCTTCTCCAAGATCGTTATACCGGTGAATGACGGGTATAACGTGATCGATCTGAAGGATATTATCTATTGTGAGGCATTCGACAGCTATACCAAAATTCAGCTGATCAATAATGTATCCCACCTGATCTCCAAGTCGTTGAAGGAATATGAGGAAATGCTGTCTGATAAAGGATTTTACCGGGTGCATAAATCTTTCCTCATTAATATTCATCACATTGTGAAGATCATTAAAGGGCTGGGAACTGCCGTAGTAATGAGCGATCAGAAGAATATTCCCATCTCTTCCCGCAAAAAAGATGAGTTCTTTACCCAGCTGAAAGGGGTGATCAACTTATAATATTATTAAATTATTTTAATTATTAAAGCCGGTGAGACATCGCTCAACCGGCTTTTTTATGCGTTGGCTAAGCCGATTATCCCGTTTACGGAATGCCCCTCTAACTTATCGTATGCTTAGACTACTTTTCTAACAGGTTTTCATAAAATGACTGATTGCATGACCCGCTTCTCCAGGCAGCGCATGTACGACTTAAAGGAAAAAGTCCCGCTCCGGCTTACCGGAAACGGGACTTTCTCTTTTAAGACCTAAACCCAATTATTTAATAAGGGGATCAAAGGTTTTCGGCGCCGGCGCCTGTAACAATATTATAGTAATAGATATTTCCGCCTCTTTCAGGATAGAAACCTATCAGCTTGAGGTTCTTTTGTTTTTCCACTGCATTGCTGAGGTCATCCACAGAGGTGATCTGTGTATTGCCTGCTTTCAGGATCACAAAGCCGGGGGCCATGGAGGTTTGTTTTTTCAGGATACCGTTGCCGATATCATTTACCACCACACCGCCATTCACACCCAAACGGGCTGCCTGGTCTTTGTCGAGCTCAGAGAGATCTGCACCCAAACGGTCCAGCGCAGTGATCTTTACCAGGTCTGTGTTACCTTTCAGGTTCTTCATTACCACGTTGTTTATGGTAATTTCCTTACCGTTGCGAAGGAAGCTTAAGCTGATCTTATCGCCAGGTTTGTAACGTGCTACCTGTTCGCTCAGCTGGGAAGTGCTGGGGATTTTTACGCCGTTCACTGCGGTGATCACATCACCAGTACGGAGGCCTGCGGCAGCAGCGGAGCTGTTGGGCAACACGTCGGTTACCTGTACGCCGTCTACATCTCTTTTAATACCTGCATCTTTCAGCTGTTCATCGCTCATATTGGCGATGAGGGAAGAAGGCGCATATCTTACACCCAGGTAAGCCCTTTGAACGTTACCGTATTTGAGGATATCATTTACTACTTTTTTGATGAGGTTTACCGGGATTGCATAGGAGTAACCCGCATAAGACCCGGTGGGAGAGGCAATGGCAGAGTTGATACCTACCAGTTCACCGGCAGTGTTCACCAGCGCGCCGCCACTGTTACCCTGGTTCACAGCAGCATCGGTTTGTATAAAGGATTCGATAGCGCTGTTCACCCGGCCGCCGCTCCTGTTGATACCTATAGAGCGGGATTTGGCGCTCACAATACCTGCAGTTACAGTTGCGTCCAGGTTAAGCGGATAACCCACGGCCAGTACCCATTGTCCTATTTCCACGTTATCGGAGTTACCATACAACAGGTAAGGAAGATCTTTGGCGTCAATTTTAATAACGGCCAGGTCTGTGCTGGGGTCTGTACCTATCAGTTTAGCTTTGAATACTTTGTTTTCATTGCTGAGGGAAACGCTGATCTCATCTGCATCGGCAATTACGTGGTTGTTGGTTACAATGTACCCGTCTGCAGAGATCAGTACGCCCGAACCGGAAGCCATCTGGCCCGGAATGTAATATCTGCGGCCATCTCCGCCGCCGTTAAATTCATCTCCAAAAAAATCATCTCCAAAAAGATCCTGCAGGATACTGCGTCTTCTTTGCAGGTTATTGCCATTGGTTACCTGCCTGGCGTTGATCTTTGTTTTGATATGTACTACACCGGGCACAGCTGCCTTTGCCGCGGTCGTAAAATCGGATGGTGGGGTAGCATTTGCATTCCCTTCTGTGCCCGGCATATAACGGGCGTAGTTAACAGGGATTTCGGTACCGTTCTGGAAAACAATCGGCTGCTTCGGCTGGAAATATTTGCCATACACAAATATGGAGGCAGCTGCCGTTACAGCACTGAGGAAAACAGTCGTAACAATTTGCTTGAATTTCATATTATAGTGTGTTTGCGTGATAATTAATGATAACGCTGGGATATGATCAATTTACATGCCCTGACTACAAATTTAATCCGCACTATGAATCAAACGCAACAGGGGAGATTCACTTTAACACATTTTTATACCAATCGTTAAACACGGCTTAATACCCCACTGACAAACATGGCAGCCTGCCTGTCAATATAACAAGTAATTCCGACAAATTGTTAGTGCGCCTTCGGCGCTTAAATTGTCTTGGAACACCGATTACGCTGATTTTGATGATTAGTTTGATTTTATTTTTTGGATTTTAAGTAATTAAGGAGATATAAGCGAGTATAACTCCCTTAGCTATCTTAAAACTCAAAAAATTAAAAGTAAAATCAAACTAATCATCAAAATCAGCGTTCCAAGACAATTTCCGCGGCAGGCGCCGAAGGCGCCACTACAGCTCCAGCAGGAACTTCAGTGTATCCACGCCATCAGCGTAGTCGGTGAGGTTGGGTTGCTGGGCATAACCGAAGGGCGTGAATTGCTGTCCTACCAGGCATTGCAGGGCGTCTTCCCCGGAAAGTTCCTGTTGCAGCTGGGCCATATCTACATAATAGCTGTAGTGTAAAACGCTGATCGGGGAAAAGAGGCCGGTGTTTTCCTGCAGCAGGATACTGCCGTTGGTCATATAGGCGCTGCTGTTGAGCAGGAGCAGGGCCAGGTTGTAATCGTAATTGTTCTTGTATTTGTGATGCTCAATCAGGTAACTGTATTTCTCCAGGGCTTTGAGCAGGGGCGTAAAGTCGTAGTTCAGCGGTACATATATCTTGGTCACATTCCTGCAACCCAGGCCGAAGTACATCATAATATCGTCTGCCAGCGCCAGCAGCTCTTCCGTTGATTCTTTACCGGTAAGGATAGCGGCCGAGGTGCGGTTATGCCGGATGATATGAGGGTATTTGGCAAAATAATAGTGGAAATACCGGGCAGAGTTATTGCTGCCAGTGGCAATATAGGCATCGCAATTTTTCAACATGTCGTGTATTTCCGTCTGATTGGCCTGGTCCGGGTACCATTCACTGATCTTTTCCAGGATGTGCTTCATCAGGATCTCATCTTTACCGGAAAGTTTCATTTTCACCCGGTGCCCGCTAACAAACCCGCAAAGCCAGTCGTGGAAGCCTACCAGGGGGATATTTCCCGCGGAAACGATGCCCACAGTTTTGGGCGCCCGTTCTTCTGTTACCTTGTGATAGTCCTGCAGCCATTGCTGCAACGGCTCAGGCGACAGGAAATAGCGGGTAATATTATCTATTGCATTGTCTATAAAGGAGGGAATAAACCAGCCGTTGGCAACATATGCGCGTTCTTTAACTGCTTCCAATTCCGGGCTTTTATCCGCCAGATACTGCCCCAGGCGCACCAATGCGGCTTCTTTTTCTGTTATGTTCATGAAACTGTATAAATAATGACCTAATTAAACCGGGAAAATTTTATTTTTGTCACACAAAATTAATGGCTTACTACTTAACCAAAAAGTTTACACTATGGCAATTAAGATAACAGACGAATGTATAAACTGTGGCGCCTGCGAACCGGAATGCCCCAACAATGCGATATACGAGGGTGGTGTTGAATGGGCAATAGCCGACGGTACCACGGTAAAAGGCGCCTATACATTGATGGACGGTAGTGTAATGGATGCTGACCAGCGAAATGCGCCTATCAGTGTAGATACCTACTATATTGTGCCCAACAAATGTACAGAATGCCAGGGATTTCATGAAGAACCGCAATGTGCCGCGGTTTGCCCGGTAGATTGCTGTGTTCCTGACGAAATGTACCAGGAAACTGTAGATGAGCTGATGGACAAGAAGGCCAAACTCCACATCTAAAATATTCTCAAGGAAGCTTAATAACCGTTCCTGCTCTGGCCGGGACGGTTTTTTTATGTAATTTGAACAGCCACTGCCGGCCTGCGTGGCGGCTCTTGACAATTAACAAATAACCTTTAACTTTACCCGCTTATAGCAAAACATCTTATGAAGAAGAATATAGCTCTGGTAGCCGGTGGATATTCCGGAGAGTATGTGATATCCGTACAAAGCGCCGTAACTATTGAGAATAATCTGGACAGCAGTGAATATAATGTATACAAGATCATTATCACAAAAAGCAGCTGGAGCCATACCGGCGCCGACGGGCAGGTGACTGAAGTGGATAAAAATGATTTCTCCCTGACCATCAACGGGGAAAAGATCACCTTTGATGCCGTATTTATCGGTATTCACGGTACACCGGGAGAAGACGGCCGCTTGCAGGGCTACTTCGAAATGCTTGGTATTCCTTTTACCAGCTGCGGTATGGTCACTTCCGCGCTCACCTTTAATAAAAGCTATTGCAATAAAGTGGTAGATGCACTGAAGGTGGTGAATGTATCCAGATCAGTACATATTTTCCGCCAGCAGCCATATAATACGGCAGAAATACTGCAGCAACTGCGTTTACCCGTGTTCGTGAAGCCCGCAGAAGGAGGCAGCAGCATCGGCATGTCAAAGGTGAAAACTGCGGAGGAGCTGCAGCCGGCTATTGATAAAGCGTTTAATGAAGACTCCCAGATTCTTATAGAGGAGTTCATCAAAGGCCGAGAGCTGACGATGGGGCTGTACCGGGCCAATGGCGCCATTACGGTGTTGCCGATCACAGAAGTAGTGAGCAGCAAAGAGTTTTTCGACTACGAAGCGAAATATACGCCAGGCGTGTCCAACGAAATCACCCCTGCACCGGTAACAGACGATATTGCCCGCCAGGTACAGGAAACCGCCACCATTATTTACAATAAACTGAATTGCAAAGGCATTGTACGCGTGGATTTTATCTATGAAGAAGCTACCGGGAAACTGTACTTCCTGGAAATAAATACAATGCCCGGGCAGTCTGAGAACAGCCTGGTTCCGCAGCAGGTAAGAGCTGCCGGGAAAACACTGAAGGAATTTTATGGCCTGCTTTTGGAAGAAAGCCTGAAGTAAGGATTATCACACTTAATATAATTATCGTGTTCGACTTTATTACCAAACGCTCTTTTTTATTCAATCTGTTGGCGGTTATTGTAATGTTTTTTGCCCTGGCCCTGCTGTTTTTCTCTATGCTCGGTTTTATCACCAAACATGGACAGCAGCAAACCGTGCCGGATGTACATGGGAAAAATATAAAGGAGGCTATTGCATTGCTGGAGAAAGCCGGTTTTGAGGCTGATGTAAGGGATTCCATTTATATTGATTCCATTCCTCCCCTGGCCGTGTATGCGCAAACACCTGATAAAGGAGCGCAGGTAAAAGTTGGCAGAACCATTTACCTGACCGTCAATAAAACTGTGGCGCCTATGGTGAAAATGCCGGACCTCGAAGGACTTACCTTCCGCAGCGCGGAAATGATGCTGAAAAGCATGCGGCTCAACGTGGGAGATACTATTTACAAACCGGATTTTGCCACCAACACGGTATTACAGCAGCTGCTGAATGGCAGGAAAGTGAAGCCAGGCACGGAAGTAGCAGAGGGTAGCAATATTACCCTGATCCTGAGCAGCGGAACCGGCAGCGTGGAAAACCCGGTGCCTAATTTTGTAGGGCTCACCTTTGCCGAAGCCCGGGAAATGCTCAGCGCCAGTAACCTCAACCAGGGTACGGTGATCATTGACCCCAACGTAACAGACACGGCAAACGCCTATATCATTAAGCAGGTACCCGCCCGTAAAAACGAAATCGGCGATTTTAATATGGTAAGGGCCGGTGAAAGCGTGGATTTCTGGTTATCTGCCACCAAACCGGTAACCGACAGTACCGCTATCGTAAAACCTGTTGAGCAGGAATAGTTGAAAATGATGTAATTTGATTCTAAATACTTAATAACATGCAAAACATTACGGCAGAAGAACTGAAACAACGTATAGACAGCGGTGAAGAACTTTATATATTAGACGTAAGAGAACCACATGAGCGTGCAGAATTCAACATCGGTGGTACACATATTCCTTTGGGCTTTGTGCAGCAGATGCAGGTAGATGAAATTGAAGACTGGAAAGATAAAGAGATCATCGTGTATTGCCGCAGCGGTAACCGCAGCGGGCAGGCTTGTATGCTGCTCGATTCCATGGGCTTTACCAACACCAAAAACCTGGTGGGCGGTATGCTGAAATGGACAGAGCTGTATAAATAATATTATCACTACTTCTGCGCCCTGTTAACCAGGCGCAGAAGATCTTCCCGCTAGGCTTTCTGTTCCACGATAGCAGTGGCTTCTATTTCCACGAGGTAACGGGGATCAATCAGTTTACTCACCTCTACCATGCTGGTAGCGGGTTTAATACTCTTAAAGAATTCCCCGTGCGCCCTTCCATATTCTTCCCACCTGGAGATATCCGTTACAAACATACGGGTGCGTACCACATCATGCAGCGTGGCGCCTGCATTGATCAGCGCTGATTCTATTTTTGCCAGGGCAAATTTCGTTTGTTCATAGGCGTCACCTTCGGCTACTACTTTATCATTATCGGATGCTACGGTGCCGGATACTTCAATGATATTGCCTACCCTTACGGCACGGGAGTAGCCTACTTTCCCTTCCCAAAGCGCCCCGGAGGAATAATTGGTGCGTTTCATAGTTGTTTTTTAGAGAGATGAGGAGATACACAAATCTACAACATCTTCTTTACTGTGTGGTGGCAGTGTTATCCGCAGGGGGCGGAGTGGTGGTCCTGAATTTTATGACCTTACCCAGCAGGTCGAACCAGAAAGGAGCGCCCAACGATATGGCGAGCGCGGTAATGCACCAGCCGGCAAAAACGAGCCAGCCATTTTGCTGGAAAGGATGCGTATAACCACAGCGTACCGTGAGGCGCCCGCCGCTGGTATCGGGTATGCAGGCCCGGCTGACGCCCAGTACGTTCGCCGCATCGCCGGCATCGTTGCGTAGCATGGCATATACACCAATCAGCGAGGTATCGGTCACAAATATGCGGATGGAGGTATCTGCCCGGAAAAAGGCGCTGTCTTTATGCAGCACATTTTTACGTATAAGCGTATCCGTGATAGCGGTATAACCCGGGCCCCGACTGGCGGCAAGCTGTACCAGCTGTGATCTTACGTTTTTGTCTTTCATCAGGATCCGGGCTATAGCAATGGAATCCACGTTAAACAGCGCTGCAATGCTGATACCGATGCACAACAACCATGTTTGGGTCTGTTTCCGGTACCAGCCGCTGGTACGTGTCATGGTTTCGTTGAACCAGCTTTCCATATTTACCCGGAAGGCCGCTATATTGTGCCCTGCGTCTTCAAACAGCTGCAACAGGTGTTCGTGCGTATCCGGTACCAGGTGCAGGTAATTGTGAGTGAGCGCCGCTTTAATGGCCTGTGCATCACTGCCTTTATGTTCAGGAACGCTGCCCCGTAACAGGTGTACCATCGTTTGGGAAAAGATCTGCGGACTGATATAGGCCGGCCGCGAAGTAGCGCTGTTTTCCCCAAGGCTGCGGATGGAAGGCATGCTGTAGAACTTTTTAAGGAAAGGATTTTTCCGGAATGGCTCGAAGAAGTACACCACGCTCCATCCCAGCTCATAAAACCAATTGAAGAAGGTAAACTTTCCAAACCAGCCCAGGTCTGTACTGTGATCATCCTCTTCCAGCATCCGGCGTAAGCCCTTGGTTAACAACCGCGCCCTGGAATTGAAGATCCTGGCAATCAGCTCCTGTACAACGGAGGCCAGCAAACTGTATAGCAGGTAAATGAAAATAAGGCCAAGCGCCACATCTATGGCCAGGTTACTAAACATAAGATAGGTATTAAGTTGACATATTTACATAAAAGTAAATATTTATATCAAAGATAAAAGTGTACTACGCAATGTATTTGCAAACTCTCCGTTATCTTTTTTAACAAATTGCTGTGTCAGGTGCAGCAATGAAACAATATATCTTTGCCAATATTTTAGTGATATGAAATTGAAACATTTAGCCCTGTGTTTGGGAATGGCAGTAAGCTTCGGTGCTTCCGCCCAGATTAAATACAGGGATACGCAGAAGAAGCCGGTTTTAGTTCCTTACGACAGCAGTATTGCCTTTCAGCATCTTACACCGGATATAGCCCAGCTAACGCTGGTAGGACAAGAGATCACTTTCCTGAAACTTAATCCGCAGCGTGCTGTGCGAAACAAAGAAGATACCCTGCTGGATAATCTTAAAATGAAAGCCGTAGTGGAGGTGCCATATAAGAGTGTGCTCAAAGGCGGCCATTTTTATACGCCCTATAAAGCAATAGAAAACAAAACATTCCGCATTGTAGACTACGACCGGAGAAACCTGGAGGGGGTTACCACACTGATCTTTACATTGCGTGATGAAGACCGGAAGCTGTTGCTGTACCAGGTGCCGGAAGACAATCTTCCGAATACACCAGTGATTATCAACGGCAACTACGAATGGCTGAAACAACAGTATGTAGGAAGAAAATTACATCTCCGGAAAGAAAACAGAAAAACGGAAAATATCCTGGATAATAATAAGGAAATAACACTGAGCAATGAAGACGTGTATTCCTGTATAGATGTTGCCGTGATTTTTGCCGGTAAACAGAAATATGGCCAGCCTTTCCTGATCGTTAAAAACAGCGAAAACCAGGAACTGGCTATAGGAGTGGGAAAACGGAGTGAATACAGTACCGGCCCGTTGATTGAGGAATTTGAGTAATTCTTTTTAAGAGGAAAGTGATACTGCTTTCCTCTTTTTATTTTGCATCGCCGGATTCAAAAAAGCAACAGCTGCCGCCTACCCAGGTATCCTGGCTGTTGAATCCCACGCCTATCATTTTACCTTTGCTGATCCGCGCCAGGTTATGCACCAGCATTGGTCTTGCGGCCCCATCCTGCCAGATATAGATCATGCGTATTTCGCAGATAGCGGAGCCGGTTGGTGTTTCTATAGCAGGTGCATATTTTACTTTGCGTTGCAATATCCAGTTCTCCGGATCCTTGATCCGGTCAATATCTTCCGCTGTCACATCTATCAGTACTCCCTGGCCTGCAAAGGAAAAGAGCGGTTTCAGTACATAATTTTCAAGGTCGGCGGGCACTACCGGCAACTGGTGCAGGAACCAGCTTTTAGGCACATATTCACTGTGAATAAAGGGCATCATGTATTTACTGATCCGGTAAAACCAGTTGGGGTGCGTGATCCATTCCACATCCAGTTCCTGGAAAAGATTTACATGGGCGCCGAGGCTTTCGGCCTGTCGTTGCAGGTCGTCAAAAATGATCCTGTTATAAATGCGCTGCACGCGGGTTTTTACACCGTTTCTCATATAGAACAGCTGCTTGCCTTCCTGTATGAGGGCGGTTAAACAAACGGTGGGAATATCCAGTTTTTTTTCCGTGCTGTGAAAATCGATCCGTGTTTTCTGCTCTTCCGGCTTTACTTCCAGCAGTATCACTTCTTCCGGCGTATAAGGGCCCACAATCATATCGCGCAGCAGCTGGTAATATGCGGCTTCATCCAGCCCGTTGAAAAAATTACTCAGCGTATCCGGTATATTGAAATGTGTTTTAAAACGACGGGCCATCACTTCCTGGAAAGCCAGCATGGTAGGGAATCCCTGTAATTCAATGAGCTGGGGAGCCAGGGATCCGTCATCTGTTTTGCAAACAGCAAAATCGATGACAATAAAATGCGGGTGCTCATTTTCATGCGGTACTTTCAGCGCTGGTGGAATGGCATCGCGGGTAATGGTTTTAAAATCGGGGCGAAGCAGCACATCCACAATCTCTTCGCAGGCCTGTACCAGTTTACTGCTAAGGGCAGCAGGCACAAACACCGGGGTTTCGGCTATTCTGAAAGCGGGTACCATGCCGGTATCTGCGGCAATGCCATCTAAAAAAGCCTGGTATTGCGCAGGTGTGAATTGTTGGTTATATGCTTTTCTGACAGCAGGGATCATAATTTTTTAATTAGAAGAACGAGTGCTCATTATCATTATGCGCCGTTACCTGCGCCAGCCGTTCAATGGCAGCCAGCCTGTCGGACAACCGGCCATAAATGGCATAGTCCAGGAACGCGGTAATAAAACGGTCGTGTGTAAGCATGATCCTGTCCGGATCGGTGAGCTGCCGGATCATACTGTTATATTTTTCCAGGCCGTGATGGTTCACCACCTGCTTTTTCTTTTCTTCCTGTAATAAGTACATATGCATACCGGCAGCATCTGCTTCGGGGTGGAACTGTGTGCCAATAAAGTGCTCATTAAACCGGATGGCCATGGTAGCGCGTTCCAGCGGCACGTGCGGCCGTTCTTTTTCAAGCGCAATTACATGTCCGCCCATTGCCTGCAGATTCTCATAATCCAGCTCTATCACCTGCCAGTCGCGGCTATCCACAATATAAAAAGGATCAGGCAGCGCGCTGAATATTTTTTCCTGCATGCCAGCGGCGGTTTTATGCACCGGGAATACGCCGAATGCGGGTGATTTCCGTTTGCATACATTGCCCAGTTTATAATAACGGCACATGAGCTGGTAGGAATGACAGATAAAAAAGACGGGCTTCTTCACTTCATGGGCTCGGTTCCATTCGAGGAGGTTTTCCACCAGGGAAAAATAGGCCGTTTCCCAGTCGCTGCCTTCACTGGCTACCGGGCTGCCGGGGCCGCCCGTGGAAATATATATATCGTAGGAAGTGTCGGGAACCTGTATTTGCTGTCTTACTTCAAACTCATCAAACTGCAGGTCCAGTGCATGCATGCTGGCGTATTTCGCCAATATTTCACGGATACAGCGCATCCCTTCATTGGGAACACCCTCATACATATCCAGCACAGCCACCTTCCAGCTATTTTTTATTGGATGCATGCTGCAAAATTACGCGAAATTTATTTTATGGGATATTAACAGCCCTGTAGAAAGCGGTCCTGGATAAAATCTGTTACGGCAACAAGGCTGTTTGTTTCGGCATATATCTCTAATTGTTTGTCTGCCCCAGTGCCGGTATCCAGTAGTTGCGTGGTAGCGGCAATGATATCGCGGCTGCCCAGGTCATCCACTACATCGTCGATAAAGTCGAGCAGCTCGGAAATCAGGGCGCGTGCATTGACTTCCATCTCCTTTCCAAAATCAATCAGGTACCCATCAATTCCATAGCGGGAGGCCCTCCATTTATTTTCATTGATCAGTGCGCGGTTGTAGATAATGAAATTGAGGTTCTGCATCCGCAGTTTATAGATCTTGGCGCATACTGCCTGGAAAAGCCCTGCTATCATGATGGTATCGTCCAGGGTGAGCGGTACATCGCAAATGCGGAATTCCACCGTATTAAAAAAAGGATGCACCCTCAGGTCCCACCATACTTTCTTGGCATTGTCGATGCAGTTTGTTTTTACCAGCAGCTTGATATAGTTATCGTATTCTTCGATGCTGGCAAAATAATCGGGGATGCCTGTGCGGGGAAATTTGTCGAAAACTTTTGTACGAAAGGATTTGAATCCGGTGTTACGCCCTTCCCAGAAAGGGGAGTTAGTGCTTAATGCAAAAATATGCGGGAGGAAATAACGCACGGAATTGGCGATGTGAATAGCCATTTCCCTGTTTTCCATTCCAACATGTACATGTAAACCAAAAATGAGGTTGGAGCGTGCGGCATCCTGCATTTCATTCACTATTTCAAAATAGCGGGGATGATCGGTGATCAGTTGTTTTTCCCATTTACTGAAAGGATGGGTACCGGAGGCGCCGATGCTGAATCCCAGGTCGCCGGCTATTTGTGCAATGGTGCGGCGCAGGAAGGCTACGTCTTTCCGGGCCTCGTGGATATCGGCACAGATCTGTGTGCCCACTTCCACCACTGCCTGGTGAAACTCCGCTTTTACCTGGTCGTTGATCACCTTATGGGCCTGTTCTACTATTTTTTGTTCATGTGATCTGAGCTCCCGGGTAACAGGGTCCATTACCATATACTCTTCCTCGATCCCCAGCGTGAACGCCTTAAACATGTTGTTAGCTTTAGCTTTTAGCTGCGGGTTATGCAGCGGTAATTACGGCAATTTATTTTAAATGAATGCCGTCTGCAAATGTAGGGCAGTAAAACGGTTTCATTTTTCTTTTTGTTGTTTTTTCACCGGGCTTTTTTGGGTTGCTGTTTTCTTCTCCTTTTCGGCGCTGCTCTTCTTTTCCTTTACCGGTGTTGTTTTTTTTGCTTTGGGAGCGGCAGGTTTCTTTTTCTCCGTGGTAGCTGCTGCTTTTGCTTTTGCGCGGCCGGGATGCACAAATTTGCCCCAGGTGAGATTGTCTTTCCCCGGTTTCTGTGCAATAGCCCTTTCTATGGCGTACCTGGCCGTGGTTTCCACCACCCATTCAAAATGTTCTTCACCGATGGAGTGAAGATCGGCATCCGGGGCAGGGTTGCAGAAGTCGATAGCGTAAGGCACTTCACTGCGCACAGCTATTTCCACTGTATTGAAATCATATCCCAGGTATTGATGCAGGGTAAGTACCTGTTCCGTGATCCGTTCCGCCAGTGCTGCACTGGGCTCATAATCGGCCTGGTAACGCAGGTGCGGTGCGTTTTTAGGATTATAGGGCATGATCCGCACTTGTTTACCGCCTATGCAAAAGCAGCGGTAATACTGGCTGAAGTCGATCTCTTCCTGCAACATCATTACCAGCTGACCGGTTTCACCGTGTTTACGGAAGAAATCATCTTTGTCTTCCACGCGGTATACATGTTTCCATCCGCCGCCGGCATACGGTTTCATATACGCGGGGAAGCTCACATATTCAAAAATGCTGTTCCAGTCGAACGGGTAAATAAGATTACGGAACGATTTATCCGTGGTATCATCCGGCAGTTTATTGGAAGGCAGCAATACGGTGCGGGGCACATTTACGCCAATCTTTTCCGCGAGGGCGTTGTTGAAGAATTTATCGTCGGCGCTCCACCAGAAGGGGTTGTTAATAACGGCGGTACCGGCGGCCGCGGCATTTTTCAGGTAAGACCGGTAGAAGGGCACATCCTGCGAAATACGGTCTACAATCACGGCGTAGCCCGGGTCGGCGCCCTGCATTACTTTGTCGATGGTCACAAATTCAGCGAAGATGCCGGGCGGGTTGATACGATTTACACGGTCTACAAACGCCTGTGGAAAAGTGTTTTCCTGCCCGAAGAGGATCCCTATTTTTTTCATGGTACTTACTTGATAAGTGAAACATAATGCGGCAACATTTCCCGCCATACCGGCCAGTCGTGCGTAGTTTGCGGACGGATATCAAGCCAGTGGGCTATTTTTTTGCCGGCCAGTATACCTGACAGGTGTTCATTCTGTGGCCGGGTTACGTCCCGGTCGGCCACGCCCAGCACGATGCCCATGCGCCAGAGGTCTTCATGCTGGTTGTCCGGCACAAAATCTGCCGGGTTATTATAGTATACATTATCATCGTAATGCCCGTCCATGCGGAACCTGATATCAAAGATGCCGCTGAGGCTGAACAGGTACGACACGCGGTCGGGGTGACGGAATGCGAAGTTGGCAGCATGATACCCGCCGAAGCTGCAACCGGCGGCCACTATCCGCTGGTATCCCGTTTCCTCTGTCATGCGTGGCAGTATTTCTTCCATGAGCAGCTTGTCATAACAGGTATGATTATACGCTCTTTGTCCGGGAGAAATGCTTTTATTGTACCAGCTGAATGCATCGATGCTGTCGGGGCAATACACTTTAATCCTTCCTTCTTCGATAAACCATCGCATGGCTTCTATCAGACCAAAGTCCTTGCTTTCATAATAACGCCCCATGGAGGTAGGGAACAGGAGCAGGGGGTATCCGCTATCGCCGAATACCAACATCTCAAATTCCTTTCCCAGGTTGGGAGAATGCCATTTTAAATAGTTTTCGGTCACAGGAAGGTGTTTAGTTAAATTTAAAAAAGATTATTGGTTTATTGGTAAATTGTTGCGGTGCAAACAGATCAACATGTTATCTATTCTGTGTACCTGCAACGGAGAATGCAGCTGGACAGCTACTTCACGGGTACATCTCCACATATACTTTTACTGGTAAATGATGGACAGGATCTTCCCGGCATATTACCGGAACTGCCGGCAACAGTGCTGGCAGTAGGCATTCACGCGGATGCCGACCGGAACGCTGTTTATGGCACCGCAGGTGTGCCGGATTACACGGGTCAGGGACAACTGGCGGAAAGCTATACCCGTTTTATTATTGATGAGCTGCTGCCATTCCTGCAACAGCAGTACCCGGATATGCGGATCGTAAAGCGGGCGTTTGCCGGCTTTTCCCTGGGTGGGTTATCAGCGTTGGATATTGTGTGGCGGTACCCGGATATTTTCGGGCTGGCAGGCGTTTTTTCCGGTTCTCTATGGTGGCGTAGTAAACCGCTGGGGGCCGATTACAATGATGATACCGACCGTATTATGCACCAGCTGATCCGTGCCGGCAGCTATCACCCCGGGCAACAGTTCTTTTTTGAATGTGGCACGGCAGATGAAACGGCAGACAGGAACAACAATGGGGTGATTGACAGTATAGATGATACGCGGGACCTGATAAAGGAGCTGTTAAAAAAGGGGTATAAACCGGGTAAGGATATTTTTTCTTTGGAGATTCCAGGTGGCCGTCATGATATGGCCACCTGGAAAACTGCTATGGATCTTTTCTTACAATTACCTTTCTTTTATTAATAGTTAACGGCAATGCCTACGTTAAATGAGGCGCCTTTTCCTTTTGAATAGAATCCCGGCTGCATAAACCACTGGGAGCGTGCCGGGAAATAGTCTTCATTAAAGAGGTTATCGATGCCCAATGTGAGCAATGTACGGGGAGCCACTTTATAGCTGGCATTGAGGTTCACCAGGTTATATGCTGATACTTTTCCTTCGTTGCCATTGTAAACGCCCTTGGCGTTTTTCTCAAAACGGTTCCTGCCATTTATGCCCATGTACTGTAAACGTACTTCCAGTGCGGGAAGCGGACGATAGGCGATGCTGCCGGTTACTTTCGGCGGCGCAATTCTTCTGCCGTTCAGGTATACATTGTAGCTGCCGCCTGTTTTAGCGGTATCGGCTTTACCTTCCACGAAGCTGTAGCTGGCGCTGATATCGAGGTTATGCAGTACCTGGTATTGCGCCGACGCTTCAAAGCCGTATATGCGTTCCGGTGTTCTGCTTACATTGAACAGGTCGGTGTTGGGATCAAAGATCATGTCTGCACCGAGTTTGGAAGTACTGATAAACCCGCTCAGCTCAAACCTCAGTTTTTTATGCTCACTCACAAAGCCCAGCTCATAGTTATTTACGAGCACTGCTTCTGTATTGATCTTTTTAATATCATTCACTTTTGCATCGCGCAGCGCTAACCCAACATCAGATACAGAAAAACCCTGTGAAAAGCTGAAATAAGGCATAAAGGCCGGGAGACGGTTATAACGGATCCCTGCATTAAAGAGGGTAGCGGTATAATCCAGGTCGCCTCCTTTTACAGCAATGCTGGGAGCGCTCACGGTACCATTGGCATTGGTAAGCTGAAGGGTGGTGTAATCGTCTACGCTTACACGCACTTTTTCCGCGCGTACGCCCGCTTTCAGGATGAGGTTTTGCCAGAGCGACCATTGCGTTTCGGCAAAAGGTGCATAGTTCAGCATATTCATTTCCGGCACCCATATCCTGCCATCTACCAGTGGCTGCGAGGTAACATTGTTCAGCAGGTCCGCTCCATAGGAAAGCGTACCGTTAAATGCTGGTTTGTTCGACAGCGGGGAGGTGAACATCAACCGCAAGCCTTTCTTTTTATCAATGGTGTGGGATTGTCCGTCGCCTCCTTCAAAACGGCCGAACGACACGTAAAAGATATCGTCCCTTGATTCATAATAGGCATCTGCCGAGAGGGAGGTGCCTCCAATGAGGCTATCGACCTGGTATTCCAGGTGCAGGGTTTGATTGCCCCTTGGGCCGGTGGGAACGCCGGCAGGCTTGCCCAGTACGCCTGAAGCGGGAATGCCTTTGGCGATATCCCCGTTCACCAGGGTGTAATTGGAGTTCTGCTGGCTGCGATAATAATTGTACATCAGCTGTATACGCTGATGGCTGTTCACCTGGTAGCCTATTTTTGCAAAAGCGTTGTAGCTGTCTGTTTCACCCAGGCTGTAGTTGGGGCCTACCAGTTTACCTTTAGCGTCTTTAAATTCGCCGGTTTGTTCTGCCACACCACTTACCACGTAATCAAACTTTTTATATTTCCCCTGTAATACCTGGTTCAAACGCCCGCCCACGCTGTTTTTGATGCTGGTGAGCGAACCGGTGGCATTGATCATGGTTTTGCCGGAGAGTATTTTATCTTCTTTGGGTGTAACGGTGATGTAGTTGATCAACCCGCCGGTGGCGCCGTTGCCGTAAATGGCGGTAGCGCCTTTCAGCACCTCAACTCTTTCCAGTACGGAAGGGTCGATGGAGCGCATGTCTACCTCCCCGTTGCGGAGCGGTGTGGATTGAGGCACGCCATCGATCATGATCAGCACAGAGCGGCCACGGAGGGACTGTCCCACGTTGCTGTTGGTTTGCGTACCGGGCGCCAGGCCGGGCACTTCCCTTGCCAGGATGTCTGTTACATCCGTATTCACGGTCATGTCGTTTTCCAGGGTTTTCCGGGAGATAACGGTTACTGAAGAAGGAACGTTATCCAGTGTTACCGGTTTACGGCTGGCAGATACAACGATTTCTCCCAGTGCCCGTGGTGTTCCCAGGGTATCTTTTTTATGGTCTTTTTCCTGTGCCATCAGTGGTGCTGTAATTCCGCAGCCGGCAATAAGCAGGAGGTTTAATTTTTTGTGTAACATGTAGTGTGATGCCTTTTTAAATTTGGCCGTTTTTATTTCCGGGGGGCGAAGTTAGGCAAAAGGAAGTGGGAGGATTTACGCAATCGGGAAAATTTTCAGATATTGTTTTTATTAAGTTGTCTTATCGTATGGATACTCCCGGGCTACGGTATGGATACTCCCCATATAAGCCATATTTACGCCGTATATAAGCCATATCTTATTCATTTAATACCTGTAGCTAGATAAATATGGGTGATGAAGAGGAGAAGATTGTATTATTTTTAGCGATAGAATGGGGGATAAGTGACAGGGTAATAAGAAAGGAGTAGAAAATCTGATTTTCTACTCCTTTCCTTATTGCCTTTTAAAGGACTTTTTCGGTGCTTTCCACTAATTGGATGGCCCTTTTATAACCTGATTAGTTGAAGATATATCTTATACCAACCTGCATTTGCCATCTGGACAGAATAGCAGTGTAGTCAATAAATGGACTGTTGAGGTTATTGAATGAGTAACGTGCCTGCCCGCCCGGACCATTGCTATCGCGGTAGGTCAGGAAAGCAGGGGTGTTTATTGTTTTTGCTACGCCCCAGTTGCTGTTAAGCAGATTACCGAAGTTGATGATATCGAGGGTCGCCTGCAATTTGCTCTTGCTTTTGGGAGCAATTTTCGCGAAATCGATGTCCTGGATGAATTTAACATCAAAGTGATTCCACCAGGGGTACTGACCGCCGTTTCTTTCTGCGAACTGTCCTCTGCGACTGTTCAGGTATTTATCTTTGGAGATAAATTGATCAAGGTCATTCCAGATCTGGTCAGGTGTACGGGTATCAGCAGGAGCACCGGCAGCTACTCTGCTCGGAATCAGAATGATCTCATCTTTACTTTTTGGAACGTAGATCAGGTCATTGTTGGTGGTAGCACCATCTTTGTTCATGTCGCCAGCATATACATAGCTGATACGGGTATTGTTAAACGCATCAGAGAAGGGAGAACCTTCATAGATGACAGATACTGTTGTAGCCAACACTTTTGCATACTGGATTTTGTAAGATAAGGTAGCCACTACTCTGTGCTGTACCAGAAATCCAGTGTAAGATAATACCGGGCTATTGGGATCATTTACGATTTGGTTACCGTTGAAAGCACTGGCGGCTTGTGATCCAGGGCTGGAAGTGATATCCTTCGCATTTTGATAGGCGTAGGCCGCGGAAGCGGACAAACCGAAATCAAATGTTTTGGAGAACTGTGCAGATAATGAATACGACCAGCCTTTGGAGGTATTATCCAATACAATAGCGTTGGTAGCTTTTGAGCTTACACGGTTAGGTGAAGGGAAGGTATCGCGTGCACCCGGACCTACTGATTTACCGCTTGGGTTTACCAGGTTGGCATCTCTGTGGAATACCGCGTTGATATCTTTGGTATAGATACCTTCGAAAGTACCTAATATTTTACCAGGTAAAACAACGTCTACAGCCAGGTTGGTACGCCATATCTGCGGATATTTGAAATCAGGAGACATTACGTTGATCAACACACTGCTCGGCGCTGCAGGATTAGCTGGTATGTATGCTTTGGGATCAGTATTAAATGGACGTGGATTGGTAGTGAAGTTGCTGATTCTGTCATTACCATACAACAGTCCATTTTGGCCCGCCTGGTTAACAGCCCATACATAAGGAATACGACCGGTAAAAATACCGGATCCACCACGGATCTGTAAGGTCTGGTCATTTTTCACATCCCAGTTGAAACCAACACGGGGTGAAATCATCAATTTGGCTTTAGGCAGTACGCTTACGTCCAGATGTTCACCATTACGGAATGATACGGAATCAATAGTTGGGTTGTGTGCCAGTTTTTTTGGATAAAATGGAACATCAAACCTTACGCCGTAAGTCAGTTTGAAGTTATCCCTGATCTGGAATTCATCCTGGGCATAAGCGGAAGCAGTAGCAGCATTCAGCTCAGCAGCAGGAGCAGCGTTTCCTTTGATCGCAGAATAAGACAATTGGTACAAAGTAGGTTGCACAGATTTGTCGCCACCCAGTGCAGCCAGTGCAGAGGCCATATCTTTGTAACGGAACTGGCCGAGATAGAATTGTGCAAAGGCGTTACTGAACTTGAAGTATTCACCTGCTATACCAAATGTCCAGGTATGTTTACCTGAGTACAGGTTGAAGTTATTGGCAAATTGTACCAGGTCCTGGTTCAGTTTATTCACAGCACTGAAAGGTTCTGAACCGGCAGAGATATAGTTCCTGCCATTGCCATCCTCGATGTCAATCAATGGAAATGCACCACCTGGAGTGGTACGGTAGTCGCGGAACCTGCTATAGGTAACGGACAGGTTGTTAGACATTTTGTTGGAGATGGAGCTGTTCAGTTCCGCTACGTATGAGTTGATCTTATTATACTGACGATAGCTGGTATTCTGGAACAGCAAGCTGGTTTGGCTTGGGCCACGTCCGCTGTTTGAGTTCGAGGCACTGGCATTAAGATCTTTAAAGGCATTCATGTAGGAATACCGGAAGTTAAACTTGTTCTTTGTATTGATATTCCAGTCAATACGTGCCGTTACCTTTTCGTTATTCTGGTTAAAGTCGTAGTTTTCGTAAGCTCCAGGGTCATAGCCTAATTTTACCAGTGCGTCTTTTACCTTGTCCATATCGGAGGCCAGTACATTGGAGATACCGGGACCATTAGTTCCGCGGTTAGCCCGGTAAGTGCTTCCCGGATTGATTTGTCTCTCCAGTTCCCCGTTTACGAAGAAGAATAATTTATTCTTAATGATAGGGCCACCTACACGGAAGCCGTATTGCTTAAGATTATACTGATCTTTACTAACATCTGTACCTTTTACTTTACCTCCTGTAAGGTCGTTGCTTCTGATGAAGGTATAAATGGAAGCGGAGAATTCGTTGGTACCGGATTTAGTTACCGCGTTGATGTTAGCGCCGGTAAAACCGCTCAACTTTACATCATATGGTGCAAGGTTCACCTGGATCTGATCGATAGCATCCAGGCTGATAGGCTGGGAGTTAGTAGCGCCACCTGGTAAATCGGATAAACCAAAGGCATTACTGAACAGGGAACCATCTACGGTAAAGGAGTTGTAGAGGTTGTTTCTGCCGGCAAAAGTGAGTCCTTTACCTGATTGTGGCGTCAGTTTGGTGAAGTCTGCGATACCTCTGTTCAGAGAAGGCAGGTTCTGTAACTGCTCTCTCGAAATGTAAGTAGCCGCACCGGTACGGGAACTGTTAAATGTGTTGCTTTGCTTACCTGTTACTACCAGCTCTTTCAGATCGGTAGAAGAGGACTGCAGTTTAAAGTCGATTTTGAATGTCTGGCCCAAAGGCAGGCTCACATTCTCCTCCTTTTGTTCCTGGTAGCTGATAAATGATACTGTAATCGTGTACGGTCCACCTACCCTCATGTTAGGAATGTTGTAACGGCCGCCATCCTGCGTGGTAGTACCATAGATGGTACCGGATGGCAGGTGTACTGCTTTTACAGTTGCGCCAATCAATCCTTCTCCTTTGTCGTCTTTTACGTAACCGGTCATACTACCGGTAGTAACCTGACCAAAAGTGATGATGGAAACAAACAAAAGTAATAGTGTTGTTAAGAGTAGTTTTTTAAACCCCATAAAGCAAAGAAATTGTTGATTCAGACGCAAAGTTGAACAATTTTCCTGGGAAAATTTTAACGCCGAATTAACAAATTGTTAAGTACACTGTGGATATCTCAAGCGGCATATCAAAATTTAAATGGCATCTAGCTATATCTATATTAGTAAAAGGATTATTCAAGAATTTCCTCAATAATTACGATTTCTCAAATATGAGATATTAATAATGAGAAATATATACGCCCACATTGAACTTTATCGGGTTTCAGGTGTATAAACCGCTATTAAATGTAAACCCGCTGTTATATGTTAAAATTCTTCTGTATAATTAACATACCTGCAACGGGTTTCCTATAGTATAGCACTTGCTTCTGCCAGCAACTTTTCACATGTATAAGTTGTAACTTTGCGCAATTCAACATTACTGACCCGGAGGGAATATTATATGTTAGATACAATAGAAGCAGCAATAGAAGATATAAAAAACGGTAAACTGGTGATCGTGGTAGATGACGAGGACCGTGAAAATGAAGGTGATTTTATCACGGCAGCACGCAATGTAACACCCGAAATTATCAACTTTATGAGCACCCACGGCCGTGGGCTCATCTGCGCACCGCTGGTGGAAGAGCGCTGCGAAGAACTGGGACTGGACCTCATGGTTCGTGATAACACCGCCCTGCACCAAACCCCTTTCACCGTTTCTGTAGACCTGCTCGGCCATGGATGCACCACTGGTATTTCTGCGCACGACAGGGCTAAAACCGTTCAGGCACTCATCGATCCCAATACCAAACCGGAACATTTGGGTAAACCCGGCCATATATTTCCGCTGAAAGCAAAAACCGGCGGCGTTTTACGCCGTTCAGGACATACGGAAGCCACTATAGACCTGGCCCGCCTCGCAGGATTTGAACCTGCCGGTGTACTCGTGGAAATCATGAATGAAGACGGCTCCATGGCCCGCCTCCCGGAACTCCGCGAAATCGCCACCAAATTCGACCTTAAACTCATCTCCATAAAAGACCTGATCGCTTACCTCCTCAGCACAGAAACGCTGATAGAAGAAGGTGTGAAAGTACAAATGCCTACCAAATACGGCAACTTTGAACTGATCGCTTTCAAACAGATCAACTCAGGTGAAATTCACATGGCGTTGAAGAAAGGCGATTGGAAAAAAGACGAACCGGTACTGGTAAGGGTGCATTCCTCCTGTGTAACAGGGGATATCCTTCACTCCCTGCGCTGCGACTGTGGCGAACAACTGCACGCAGCCATGCAAATGGTGGAAAAAGAAGGGAAAGGCCTTATATTATATATGAACCAGGAAGGAAGAGGTATTGGCCTGATGAATAAACTGAAAGCCTACAAGCTGCAGGAAGAAGGCATGGACACCGTGGAAGCCAACCTGGAACTGGGCTTTAAAATGGATGAACGCGATTATGGGGTAGGTGCACAGATCCTGCGCCACCTTGGTATCTGCAAACTCCGCCTCATTACCAACAACCCCCGCAAACGCGCCGGGTTAAGCGGTTATGGCCTGGAAGTGGTGGAAAACGTACCCATCGAAATCCATCCCAACCCGCACAATGAGAATTATCTCAGGACCAAGCGCGACAAATTAGGGCACGACATTCTTAAAGGATAAACCGGTGACCGTTAATGGGAACGCGTAAGTAAGGAATGATTATATTCCTGCAAAGTAAACCACATCAGGGAGTAACAACAGCAGTTGTTGCTCCTTTGTTGTTTCAGGGCTGTTCAATATTAGTGGAATCTGTTTTTGCCCGCAATGAATCCTGTTGCTCTTGTTTCAGCATGGCTGCCCGGCGAAGGGAATCCAGCAGTGGCGTACGCCTGCGCCGCCTGTCGTTGAACAGCTCGTTGAAGCGGTTGTACTCCCTGATATAGGAAATACCCACACCGGATTTCGTACGGTTATTGAGGTTATACACGTCATAATCCGTTTTACTGAAAGCATTGATACGGAACCGGCCATCCTGCGTCAGAAGGTATTCAATACGGAAATCGCCGGCAAACCGGTTGGTATTGGCGGAAGTAGCCGTTTTACCCCAATCGTAATCGCCGCCGGCGTATAAACGGAAACGGTTGTTGAATAAGTTACTGGTAATACCTGCGCTCACCTGGTTACGGTCTACTGAGGAGTTATCCTGCGGCCCGCCCACGTTATAGGCACGGTAATTCACATTCACTCCAATGCCGCTTCCTTTCAGCAATGTGCCGGTAATGTTGTTCAGAATAGCCTGCGCCTGTGCCGACAATGCCTGGCCCACACTGTTTTTACCGGTAATGCCCACATTCGCGGCTGCTGTAGTGGTGGCATCATCCGGGAGGAACTGGTTGGAGAACAGTAATCCCCACACCTGGAACAGTGCTTTGTTCTGGTCGTTATTGATCTCTTTCAGGTGCGCAGCTACACCGCTTTCATACGCCAGGCTGCCTACCTCGGGCAATTCAATGGAGTAAGTGATGTCGGGTTTCAGCAGGGCGCCGCGGAGGTTGATCAGCACATCCACTTTTTCCGTGCGCGTAGCCAGCTTGTCTGTGCTGATATTGGTACCCTGGCCTACCAGGTTGTACAGGCTTACCTTTGGCAGCGAATATTTGGCCATAATGTTTACCCTGGCCTCTGAAGGATCGCCGTTCCAGGTAATGGTACTGTTCTTTTCTATATCGAACTTCCAGCTGGTGAGCCGCTGGAAAGTGAAGTTATAGGACCCGTTGTTGATCTCGTAGTTACCAAACATAGTGAAATCGCCTTCCGTATTCACGGTGATCTGCAGGTTACCTGTACCGTTGGCGGAAATAATATCGCCGGTGGTGGCGTCCAGGATCACATCGATCTGCGCATCAGGATTGGCGGCAATATCCAGCTTTACGGTCAGTTTGGTGTTGTCTTTTTTCTTCTTCTTCTCAACGATCTCTGTGCCATAGGTTTTGAAGGTGATGTAGTCGTACTTCCCGATATCCTTACTGTCGGACATAGGAAGATAGAAGTGGGTGCCTTTGATCGGGCGCGCCAGGATACGCATCTGCATGTCATTCAGCGGGCCGGAGAAATATACTTTACCATCGGCCAGCACATCCCCGTAGAACAGGTCGTTGTCGGTGGCGCTGGTATTCAGGAACAGGAAACCGCGGCCGGTAACATCAAAATCAAAATTGAGCTTGTCGAAATGATCGTGGCTGATATAACCGCTGGCGGTACCTTTCGTATTGTATTTATCTACCAGCAGGAAGTTGCCGAATTCAATCAGGTTGTCGTCCACATTCACATTCAGTTTGGGAATGCGGTAATGAGTGCCCAGATAGTCTACCGTAACCCCTACGGTATCCAGTGTAAGCGCGCCCTTAACGGAAGGCAGCTGCGTGGTGCCCTCTACATTTAAGGTCCCGGTCACTGCACCGGTAAGATTGGATACATAGCCTGCGAGGTATTTGTTCAGTAAGCTGACAGAGGCGCCGTTGAATTTAACACTGGCGTCTATACCGTTGTTGGTGGCCGATAGCCCTATTTTACCCTGTGCCAGGAAAGCCATCCCGGCATTATCAGATTGAATGTTAAATGTAGCATTACCGGTGAGGTGATGATAGGTGCCATCTATATTCAACAGGCCGATGGAATCATTGTCTATACGCAGCTCCCGTGTTCTGAGCGCGGTATTGATATCGAGGTTTGCGGTGGGATCTGCAATATTGATAGTACCATCAGTGATCCCTTCCACCCGTGTAGCTATCAGCTGGGAGGGAATTACATCAGCCAGGTTCAGGTTCTTCAGGGTAACAATGAACTTCGACTCATCGGGATTATATTCATTGGTTTCCACTGTAATGCTTTGATCATTCCTGGTTACCCGCAGGTTTTTTACGGTGAGGAAATGTTTGCTCCAGTATATTTCATTGCCGGGGGTAACATTCCATTGCCGCTCGTTCACGGTGAAGGCGCTGTTGAGGAAATTGATCTTCAGTCCGTCGGCCACGGTAATGATACGTGCATAGAAACCATCCAGGGAAGAAGTATCTTCTGCTGCCAGGTCTACTTTCACAAAGGAGGTGTCGTGCCCTGAACTGGCCAGTATCAACGGGTTTTCGAGGATCACGTTTTTGCCTGACAGTACCTTGCCAATGCTTGTACTGATATTGACCTTATTGAAGTTGCCATCTCCCCTGATCTGCAGGTCCTGTACATGATATCCCTGATAACCGGCCTCCGGTATCTGGATGTTCAATGCCAGGTTGCCGCCGTTCATGGTATTGAGGGCGCCGGTTACAGTGGCGTGGTCAAAACCGGAAAACTGTTTGGTAAACCCACTCAGCAGTTTATCCACTTCGCCGAAGTTAATAGCGTAGGTGAAATCCTGGTTGATAACGGTAGTTTGCGGCGCACTGAAGTAGCTGGGATAATATTTGTTGAGGAGCAGTTTAAAAGCGTCAGGCAGCTGGAGGAAGTTGTATTGCCCTTTTACAAAGCCGCCGATCTCACTGCCGGAAAATTCAAGCAGCTTCTCGTTACCGGCCATATGCGACGATACATAAAGCGAATCGAATTCAAGGCGGCGGTTGTCTTTAAAGGCAGATACCTCGTACATCCTTGCGGTACCATTGAAGTTATCGATATTGCTACCCACAAAATTCAGTTCCAGTTTGGCTTGTAAGGTTACCGAATCTTCCGTGATATGCAGGGCTTTCAAATCGCTTTTGCGGATCTCTGAATTAAATTTGAATTCGGGAAGGGCTGCATTAAAATCAATGGTCCCCGCAAAATCCATATCCAGGTTGGGATCATTGGCCGTGAGGGAACCGTTAAAGAATTTGCGGCTCATTTCTCCCTTGGTTTTGATATTCTTATAATTGTAACCAAACAGGGATATCTCCTGAACATCAGCATCCACGGTAGCTTTCAGCGTTTTAAAGTTAAAGCCTGCGCCATCTACTTTAGCATCCAGGGAGATAGTGGAAAGATTGGTATTGTTAAAGAGACTGCCGATATCAAAGTTCACGGCTTTCAGGCTCCCGGAGTAAACGGGAATATCCCGGCTGGTTTTAAAGTTAAGATCGGAGTTCAGTTTACCAAGATTGGTCTGGAACTGGCCATAGGCCACAAAGTCGTTGATGAACCCGGTATAGCTTCCCTGGAAGCGGATATTCGAAAGGCGGTCAATGCGCACGGTATTCACAATATCTTTCACCACTGGCATGATCTGCATCACATCATTACCGGTAGTCACCAGTTCCTCTGTATGAAAATCGATGAATGTTTCGAAGATATCAGGCAGTCCACGCATTTCAAGGCTTCCTTTAAGACGGGTAGTGGCGCCGGCGGTGAGGTCTATTTCCGATGCTTTCAGGTTGCTGACTGGTCCCCTGGCTTTACCGCTCAGGGTAATTTCCTTTTTCCAGGTGGAAAGGGGCGGTGCAAAAAAAGCAATATCATCTGACGACAGCTTACAGTTTTTAAACCGGGCCTGCATGAACACATCATTGATATAATCGCTCATATCACTGATATCGCTGTACTGCATGGTGTAGTAGTCGCCAATGTGACTGCGGTTGGTTTCCAGGTCGAGCTGTGAAAATTCCATTTCCACGGGCGACATTTTAAACCGGCTGGTCAGCTTTTTTACTTCAAAGCCGCTGCGTTCCTTTGTGCGCAGGGTAAGGTCGCCGATCACACTGTCTTTTACCAGGCTGGTATTGGTAAGGGAGAGATTTATTTCGTTGAACCGGATATGATGCGGGGCAAAATAGCCGGGCTCTATTTTCGTGCTGTCGTCGGGGTTATCCACACCAAAGATGCCGTTTGTAATATTGAGCTCCTTTACGATCAGTTTCCAGTTGGCATTGTTCCAGCGCAGCTGCTGCAGCTGCCCGGTATCCGGCACGGGATGGTCCGGGGCTGGTTTTCGCCGGCGGCGCAGGGGGGAAGCGGCATAACTGCTGATAATAAAATTAGGCTCAGTAAGTGTGAGCTCCTGAATGTCGATGTTGTGTTTCTGCAGATCCAGGTTTTTGGCATCGAGGTAAATGCGTTTGACAGATGCTCGCATATCTTCACCTACCCAGGCATCCACCTGGTTCAGCCGGATATTTTTAAGATCAATTTTCTTCAGGTCAAGGGAAAGGCCGCCGGAAGATTTGCTGCTGGTATCCGGTTTGGAGGAGCCGAATGCTTCCTCCAGGAAATGATAGTTCCATACTGAGTCCTGGCGGGAGCGCAGCAGGTTCAACTCAGCATTTTCAAGCCCTATGAATTTGATGATGGGTTTTTCCTGGAAAAAGAACCAGTCTGTAATGCGCACCTGTAGCTTGCCTGCGTACAAAAGAGTGTCTTTATGCTGATCTTCGATCAATGCGCCTTCCAGTTGCATGCTGTTGAACAGCCGGAAGCTCACGCGGTCTATTTCCACGCGTGTTTTGAGCTGCTGCGATAAACGGCTGGTCACTTCATGCACCAGGAAATTCTGCACCACGGGGATGTTCACCAGTATTCCTATCAGGATGACAAGGCCTAACAAACACAGTAACACGACAGACAATATTTTCCGTACTTTTTTCAGGCGGCAAAGTTTATCCGGCAAAAATAATTAATAGTTGGCAGTGAAAGCCATTTAGGCGATAAATAAGATATATTTCCGGTTTAACTGGTAAACGGCGCAGATGAACGATTTCGTATATAGGTGTAAGTGAGTATGCGATTGTGGTACCTGCCGTTATTTTTGCTGCGGCCCCAATGAATCTATCACGGAGGTGATACTTATTACCAGCGTTTGGAATAGCCCTGATATATTAATTTTTAAGTATACATAAATGAGCGCAAGGCTATTGATATTAGGTTATTCATAATTTCACGGGAATCAGTCTACCATAAGGATACGGTAAGGCAGGATTTTTACCCTTCCATGCAAAAGTTTTTTCCGCCCTTATTTCCTCTATATTGATATCGGGTCCGCCATTTTCAATGCTAAAAAAGAAGAATTTGGAACAAATTGGAAGTTTAACTAAATTGTTTTCGGCAAATGACCAATTATGAAAATTGGAAATTAAATTGTTGCCTTTAGATCCTGCTGATTTTGTTAACCCTAACAAGCCTCTTACAGGATCTGGAAATTGCAGGAGAGCAGTTAAATTTTGGTTGGTAGTCCCATTACATCTGTATATGTATACATTATTAAAGCAAAGTATTATAGATAAGATTTCAATCCCGGATGCCGAGATGGAGGCATTCTGTAATCTGTTTTGCCTTAAAACATTAAAGAAGAAGGAATTTTTTCTACGCGAAGGAGACATAAGCCGGTATGAGGCATTTGTAAAGAAAGGGCTTTTCAAGGTATACCATCTGGATGAGAAAGGCACAGAGCATATTCTTTATTTTGCCCCGGAAAACTGGTGGTTGGTTGATATCGATAGTTTCCATAACAATGTGCCGTCTATGCTATACATTGAAGCCATCGAGGACTGCGAAATTTTGGTCATTTCTCAATCAGATAAGGAATTTGCTAACCAAACATTGCCATCCATAGAAAAGCTTTTCAGGATAATGACGCAAAAAGCCTATGTAAATCTTCAACGCCGGATGATCCGCAATCTCAGCAAAACTGCAGATCACAGATACCAGGATTTCATTAAAAGATATCCGGATCTGGCAGTTCGGTTGAACAACCTGCAAATTTCAGCTTATCTCGGCATCAGCCATGAATTTCTTAGCAAGATCAGAAAAAAAATGGTTTCCAAAAAATAACCGGGATTATTGAACTTGTTCAATTTTTATCTGAGACAGAATTTTCAATTTTGTGTTGTAATTAATTTAGAAACAATGAAAACAATACGAAAATTCTTTCTTACTATGACTACTACAATAAGTTTGGGTGCATCAGCACAAGCCAGCGGCCTCCATTTAAAGGTGTACAATCCGGGAGCAAAAGCTATTTTTCCGGTAACGTCAACTATCATCTATGGCGATAAAGATGCTATACTGGTAGATGCGCAATTCCAGAAGCAATTTGCGCTGCAACTGGTTCAGGAAATTACCGCGACTAAAAAAAATCTGAAAGCCATCTATATTTCACACAGCGACCCTGATTATTACTTTGGCCTGGATGTAATTAAAAAAGCTTTCCCTGATGCCCGGATTATTTCAACAGCACAAACAGCTTACCTTATTGGAGCATCCAAGGATGAAAAGTTAAAGGTATGGGCCCCCCAAATGAAAGGCGATGCACCGGGCGAACTGATAGTTCCTACTGCAGTTAACAGTATTCCCGATTTGGAAGGTAATAAGATCGAGATTATACAAACTGCGGATGATCCTGCCCATAGCTTTCTTTATATACCTTCACTGAAAACAGTTTTGGGCGGAGTTTCGGTTGCTGAAGGCAGTCATCTATGGATGGCTGACACGCAGAATATGCAGGCGCTGAATAATTGGATTGGGCAAATAAACAAGATGAAAAGCCTGACACCGCTAAAGGTAATCCCGTCACATTTTGTGACCAGTGATTTTTCGCCAAAGTCATTGGATTTTATGTACCAGTATCTTAATAATTACAAAGAAGCGGTTACAGAAAATCATACTTCGGCAGGAATTGTGTCCTTCATGGAAAAGAAATATCCCGGTTTGCCTGGCAAAGACGCTTTGGAAATGGGCGCAAAGGTTTTTACAGGAGAAATGGCCTGGGCGGTTAAATCGCCTTATCCTCCAATCGGACACAAAGTTATTGTAAATTTTGAGGGCAATGTGTTTGAGCTCACCTTCCGGGACAACAGGAAAATGTCCTTCATCGGGTTGGATGGAGCTTTCAAAGGGGCTACAGACGATGTGGAGTATACAGCGGTAGAAGTTGCAAAAAATGTGTTCATGGTGTACTGGCAGGAACCCAAAACAACTACCAACGTGACCCATGTACAGAATTATAATACCCATCAGGTGTGGACCAATATCGCCGGCAAAGATGGTAGTTTTGTACACCTGAACGGAACGATAAAAGTATTAGAGTGACTAACCACGCGCTAATTTTGCCTGGTTGTTTCAGGGGCTGCCCGGAAGGGAGTCCCTTTCTTTTTTATTCCAGTACGTGATCATGTTTGCTCTTGCTGTTCGCCGGAGCAATGGCATGTGAAGATGCACTGCCAGGTTTATCACGAAATTGTCGGGCTCCTTGTTTTTAAATAATATTATATTATTATTTAATAATGCTATTTTATCTTTATAAGATCAGTAAATAAATTCATATCGTCTAATTCTCAAGCATTTAATAGGAGATATGTTTATTTTTTATAGTGTGAAAATTTCCGTCATCCTAATGTCACTAATTCCCCGTACCCCTATTAGGAAAACTTTAACATTTCTAAATTTCCTCCCAGAACAATGAAGTACGAGTGAGCAATAACAATGTAGCATTTCAGTGGACAAACATTTTTAGCAACCGGATTTATTCAATCAAATTTATAACGTACCAGCACACAATTGTAATTCACCCGTTCCTGTAACACAGCAACAACGATTATTTCACCAGTGAACAAATTATCTTAAACATTCAGTAGACCAGTCTGATAATTCCAGAATAATTCAATAAACCAGAATCTATGCACAAAAAGTTGCTACTATTAGTGCTGATGGGATTCCTATGCCTGCAGGCATGGGCCCAGGAGCGAAAAATTTCAGGTACAGTTACAGATGATAAAGGCGGGCCTTTACCCGGCGTATCTGTAAAAGAAGTAGGTACCAATAACGGTGCAGCCACCAGTCCCAGCGGCGAATTTACGCTTACCTTGAAAGGCAATTCCAACAAACTGTCTATTTCATTTATAGGTTTTGAAACGCAAACGTTAGTGTTGTCGGGGAAAGCATCTTACACTATTTCCCTGAAACCGGATGCCAAAAGCCTGAAAGATGTGGTGGTGATCGGGTACCAGGAGGTACGGCGTAAAACGGTAACGGCAGCGGTTTCCAGCGTAAAAGGCAAGGACATCGAAAACCTTCCTTCCCCCAGCTTCGACCAACTGCTGCAGGGCCGTGCCGCCGGTTTGAACGTACAGAATTTTACAGGCGAACCGGGAGTAAGAGGCTCCTTCGTGGTAAGGGGAAATACCTCCATCAGCCGCGATGCCAGCGCCGCCCGTACTTTGAGCTCCCCGCTGTTTGTGATAGACGATATCCCCGTATCACTGGATGACGCCGCAGCATTTGACAACACCGGTACCAACTATATCGCCGGCCTGAACCCCAATGATATTGAATCCATCGACATCCTGAAAGACGCGTCGGCTGCAGCTATTTATGGCTCCCGCGGCGCCAACGGCGTAGTGATCGTAAAAACCAAACGCGGTAAACAAGGCAAGCCGCAGGTGAACTTCTCCACCTATGCAGGGCTCACCCAGCAACCAAAATTTGAAACGGTATACGGCGGCGCGGAAGAAAGATGGTTCAAAATGGACTACCTGCAAAAGTATCTTTCCGACCAGCAGAAAGTGAATAATATTCCCATGATGCTGACAGACAGCCTCAATCCCGCTTTCAGCGGGGCGGTCGACTGGCAGGATCTTTTTTACCAGAACGGTATCATCCAGAACTACGACCTGTCTGTTTCCGGCGCATCAGAAACTACCAACTACCGTATCAGTGGCAACTATTATAATGAAGATGGAACCATTCGCGGAACCGGCTTTAAACGCTATACCATTTCCGCTGCCATGGGCGTGAAAATGTCGTCCCGTTTGAATGTTTCTTCCCTGTTCCGTTTGAGCCGTGGCGACAGATCCCGCGGCCGTGGCGTATTCCCGGGAGAGAATGTGATCCCGCTGGTAAACGGCCAGTATCTTTCCTCTCTCTTTAATATCTCAGATATTGACCGCAAAAACTTCACCGGCGACCTGGAATCCGGCCGTGATAAGAACATCAACGATGATATCACTGCCAGTCTTACCGTGAACTATGATATTTCAAAAAAGCTGCGCTTCTCCTCAATAGGCTCCGTTCAGTCCAGCATCAATACCCGCGATATTTTCAGACCGGGAGAGCTGAACACTGCAGGATTATCTTATGCACAAAGCGGTAAATCGCGTTATGAGAACCTGAACCTCGATAACACCCTGAGCTATTCCACTGATGTGGTGAATAAGGATCATCATCTGAATGTGCTGCTGGGTAATACCATCAACAATATCAGGAATGAATTTACCGGCATTGGCAGCGGCGCATTGAGCAACGACAATGTGAAAGTAGTGCAGGGATATAATCTCAGCTATATGATGTACAGGGATGTGTATGACAACCTCGTTTCCGGGTCTGATTACCAGTCGTCCGGTATGTTGTCCTTTTTCTCCCGCGTGAACTACAACTATAAAGAGAAATACCTGCTGTCATTTGCCTACCGTGCAGATGCCTCTTCCCGCTTTGGCCGTAACAGCCGCTGGGGTTATTTCCCCTCCGTATCTGCCGGCTGGAACCTTTCAGACGAACCATTTATGGCGCCTTTCAAAAGCTGGGTGGAATACTTCAAGATCCGCGGCAGCTATGGCGTAACAGGAAGCTTACCAAAACAATATTATCTCCAGTATAATAACTACAGCATCAACCAGGGTACCTATGGCGGATCTACCGGCGGCACCTACAACGGTGTGAATGCCGTAACGCCTAACTTCTCTGATGGTGTGGCACAGGACGGGCTTACCTGGGAACAGGCTATTCAATCCAATATTGGTGTGGATGCAAGCTTCTTTGGCGGAAGACTGAACGTTACCGCCGACGCGTTTAACAGGGGAACTTCCAAACTGCTGTTTAACCTGCTGCTGCCATCTACTTCCGGGTATGAT
This sequence comes from Chitinophaga polysaccharea, assembly GCF_902150045.1. Taxonomy (GTDB): domain Bacteria; phylum Bacteroidota; class Bacteroidia; order Chitinophagales; family Chitinophagaceae; genus Chitinophaga; species Chitinophaga polysaccharea_A. Next base: position 296,949 of record NZ_CABFVU010000001.1, on the reverse strand, counting down.
AAAGTGAATACCAATGCGGTGGATGTGCGCAACACTGGTGTGGAATTTACCATACAGGGCCGGATCACGCCGCCTACCAGCAAGTTCCAGTGGAATTCTACCCTGATCTTATCTTTCATCAAAAACCAGATCGTTAAATTACCCAACGGTAACCGCGACCTGATGGTGCCGGATAACATCACCAGTATGACCTACGTGCTTACCAAAGGCCGCGCTATCAACGAATTTTACCTGATTAAGAACAAAGGCGTATACGCCAGCGAAAAAGATATTCCGTTTAACCCTTACACCGGTGAAAAGCTTACCTACTGGAATGGTAATCATACTGTGCAGGCGGGCGACTTTATCTGGGAAGACCAGAACGGCGACTATGATGTGTGGGACTGGAACGATAAAGTACGCAGCGGTAATCCTAACCCCGCCTGCACCGGCGGTTTTACCAACGCATTTTCCTATGGTCCCTGGAGCCTGCAGGTATACATGACGTTTACCCTTAAACGTGATATCTACAACAAGTATATGTCCGACAGGCTTATCGGCCTAACCAATAACTACGCAAATATTGCTGCTATAGATCCTTCTTCTATCGACAGCTGGCACAAAGAAGGAGATAACAGCAAGTATGCGGAAGTGATCCCTTACAGCGAGCATTATTACTACCAGTTCCTTCCTTTTTCATCTGCCTTTGTGGAAAATGGTTCTTACCTGCGTATCAAATACCTGAACCTTGCTTACCAGTTCAGTCCCAAGTTCCTGGAACGTGCTAAGCTCAGCAAGCTGCAGATCTATGGCGTGGTAGACAATGTAAAGATGTTCCAGAAATCAAGTGTTCCCGATGCGGAAGCAGTGGACGAAAAAGGTACTTACACCGGTGGAGGTTATCCTATACCACGTAAGTTCACCCTGGGTGTAAATGTTGGTTTTTAATTTTTAAAAAGAAGAAGATATGAACTGTCTGAAAAATATATTCACGGTAATAGCTGCAGGACTGCTGTTGTCGCCGTTTGTTTCCTGTAAGAAGCTGCTGGACCAGGAGCCGATCAATTCTCCCTATAATTCTGTTTTCTGGACTAACCAGCGGGATGCGGAGCAAGGTGTGGCAGGCGGTTATGCCTTACTGCGCAGGGCGTTAACTTCCAATACGGACTATAATCAGAACATGTCGCATTTTGCGTATGGTTCATTGCCGGCATATGAGTTCTCGGACTATAACCAGTATGATGTAAGGTTCCTGGTAAAAGGTGGAGATGGTATGAATACGGCTGATTTCCTGGGCTCTTATTTGGAGAAGTATCACGACTGGTCGCCCTACTACAAAGTGATTACCCAGGCGAATATTATGATGCATAATATTCCCAATATCCCGGATGCACAGTTCACTGATCAGCCCACCCGCACCCGTAACCGCTTCCTGGGAGAAGCCTATTTCCTGCGGGCTTTCAGCTACTTCTATATGGTGCGTATCTGGGGCGATGTGCCATTGGTGACGAAGTATGATCCTAACCCGGTAACATCGGAAAATATCCCGAGAAGCAATGAAAAGATCATCCTCGATACCTGTATTGCCGATCTTAAAAAGGCCATCAGCCTCTTGCCCTGGGAATATAAGAACGGCACTGAAAGAGCCGTAAGAGCTAACAGGGGCGCTGCTTTTGGGTTACTGGCACACGCTTACATGTGGAGAAACTTCCTGAACAAAGGACAGGTAGTATCTGATGTAACCAATGCGATTGCCGCTATTGATTCCGTAGAGAACAGCGGTCAGTACCAGTTGCTGCCGGCAGAGATGTACCCGAAGATCTTCCACGGAAAATCAATGGAAGGCATATTTGAAATCAATATGCAGGTGGCTAACGGAGAGCAACAGGTGGAGAAGGGATTTTATTATAACATCCTGAAAACGCCTTTTATCAACAACAAGGACAGTAAAATAGATGCGCCGAATATTGACCTGATCAATTTGCTGTATGATGAAGATGGCACCGATTTACGCCGTCACTATTACTTTACCAACCTCGACGCAGCGGGGCAATATGATGTACTGATCTGCAAATTTGCAGGCCCCAACCGGGAAAATATCAACTACCGCAATCCGGGTAATTTCACGGATGCTGCTGTAGACGCCAATATCATCCTGATGCGTTATGCCGACCTGCTGCTGCTGCGCGCTGAGGCCTATGCCGACCAGGGAAATACAGGCGCCGCCTTACAGGATATTAACCGTGTGAGAGCCCGCTCCCAGGCCAGCCCCATTTTACCCGAAGACGTAACCGATATTAAAGTGGAAGCATTCCTGGAACGCTCCCGCGAACTATATGCAGAAGGCCAGCGCTGGTACGACCTGGTGCGTACACGTATGCTGATGAATGGCGACGTGAATGCAGCGGCAGGTTTCCCGCAGGACCGCTTTGATGCCGGTGGCTGGAAATGGCCGGTAGGGCGCGTGTTGTTCCTCAACAACAGTGTGCTCAAACAAAATGATTACTGGCTCGGTAAAGTGAAATAGCATCCTGACACTTAAATGAACTGACATGAACAAACTGAAAATATTTACTGCGAAGGCTGGCTGGGGCTTCTTACTGATCTCCCTCTTATTTGCCGCCTGTAAAAAAGACGATCATTTCCTGGGCGGTAGTCCTACCAATGATCATACAGATCTTACTACTTACGATTATCTCAAAGCAAATTCAAATTTTGATACGCTGATCCTGCTGATCGACAAAGCAGGGCTTAAAGAAACCATCAACAGCGATGTCACTTTTGTAGCGCCTACGGATTACTCGATCAAACAGTTCCTGGGCGTGCGGACCACGCAGCTGCAAAAGGAGTTGAATGATGAGAACGTGAAGTACACCATCGACAGCCTGAAGGCGCCTGAACTGCGCGACTCCCTGCTGGCTTACGTTTTTAACGGGAAAATTGTACGTGCTGATCTTTCACTGGAATCGCAGGTGTATAAAAATAAAGTGAATGAGGACTTTGCTTTCAAGCTGATCAAAGCAGGCGGTTATGATGATATTTTTTCTGCCGGTGTAAAGTATATGGCGCTCACCAAAGTGATCAACGGCCTGGACCCTGATCCCCGCCCGGATGATTATCCTGAAGAAGACAGGGATATCCAGTATACCCTGCAAACCACCGGTATCATTACAAAAACAGGCGTATTGCATGTATTGCAAAACAACCATGTGTTCTACTGGAAATAGTCATCATCATTAAATTGAAAACTATGTTGCATCAATATAAAGGAAAGAAATGGCTCACCTCCGCCATGCTGCTTGGGCTGCTGATAGCGGGATGTAAAAAGATAGAAGAAGGCTTTCTGAGCGATGGCCTGTATGTACCGGATACCCCGATTAAGGTACAACGTGGTAACGCATTCCAGAAAACAAGCGCTATCCTTGCAGATGGCACTACCCAGCCCATGACCGTGAAGCTGCTGGACATCAGGAGAGCGGATAATAAAAAGCATGCAGATGAATTTTATAAAGAATATCCTGTTTACGTATATACGGCAGCGGTAGATCCTGCAAAGGATACTACCATTGAGCTGGTGAATAAAAAACGGGAGCTGAAAAAAATGCAGCCATATGTATTCCTGTCCAGCGGCCAGTTTGTGTTCAACGGCGCTACGGATAGCTTACCGCTGGATGTTACCTATGAGTATGACGTGGAGGTATCCAATGTGGCGGGCTCAAAAGTGTATAAGAACATTGGTATGCTCACTACCGTTGATCCGCCACTGGTTACTGAAACCACCGCCAACTGTAATTTCTTCCCGGATGATGGTTCTGCTACTGTGCCAATGGGCGCGCCGGTAATGACAATTACCAGGGTCAATGAAAGCGGGGCTTCCGTGATCCTGAAAATAACGGATAAAGATGGTAAGCCATTCAACCCGAAAAAGGGAGAGATCATTAAGCGTGGCGACCGCCCCATTTTTGAAAACTATACCAAGTTCCATCCGATTGAATATACAGATACGGCTATGATCTGTAATTTCGAGATTGCGCCGTTCCCGCTGAGCCGTTACTCCAGCGGCGGTACCAACTGGAATTACCTGATGTATTACCGTATTCCTTCTGCTTATGTATCGGTAGATAAAAATATATCGGCCAAAGTAGGTAGCGTAAACCCGTTGTTTGCCTTCCGGTTGATGAAAGCCGGTACCTATGTGGTGGAGCTGAGGATGCCTAAAACAGTAAAAGTAACGCCTTAACAGGTGACGATAAACAGAAGAGAACGGGAGGGCAACTTCCCGTTTTTTTAGGCCTATACTTTGGTGATCCCGAACTCCTGCAGGAACTGGTGCAGTGTTGCTATATCTTCCTGCAGGTGCAGTGCAGAAACCACTGCCCTGTTAATCACCGGGCTGTGTGGCTGCGGATAGGGAAAGCTGGAAATAATAACGTCCCGGTCGTGCAGGTAATGCACCAGCGCGTCGTCCGGAGGCAGGATGAACATGGGGAGGCCATGCGGGTTATGCACCACGGTATTGGCGGTAAGATGAAGGAAGTAAGCGATGTTTTGTTGTAATGACCTGCGCATTTTTGCAGCGAGATCTCCTGAATGCAACCAGGCATGGGCATGCATCGGTATCATGGGAGTACTGCCTGAAAAGACGGGCAGTTTTTTCACTGCCGTGATATCTGCAGCATGACCGGCAACAATCCCGCCGGCAACGCTGTAGGCCTTTGCCAGTGAGGCGGAGAGCAGGTATCTTACACACGGGGTTTCCGGTAAAAAATGAATAGCGCCCTGCCCGTCGGGACCTAATATGCCGATGCCGTGTGAATCATCTGCCAGTACCAGTACCTTGCGCTGCAGCTCCTGCAGCCAGTGGAAAGGATGGATGGCGCCTGTAAGCGGATTTACGGTATCAGTGATGATCACAAAATGATGATCCGGGTGTGCATTCACCTGTTCTATTGTATGGATGATCCATTCTTCCCGGCTCATATCCGGCAGCACCGGCTGCTGGTACCACAGCGAAGGGTGCGCATCCGGTGCATACAGTGGCTGCCTGTTGCTCACTGCGTATTGTACGGCGGCCTGGGATGCCAGGTAGCCGGAAGAAAAAACGGCTGCTGATTGCTGCTTCAAATGTGTGCAAAGGGCATGTTCTGTTTCTTCGTATATAGATAACCGTAAGTTGCCGGACCTGGAAGAAGGAAACAGGGTGCCATACTTTTCAATACCTTCTGCCAGCAGTTGTTTGAAGGCAGGCAGCTGGTGCAGCCCGAGGTAGGCAAACCCTGAAAAGAAAAGACAGCTGCGGCCTTCCTGTAAAACTGTTCTTCCGGGTGTATGATCCGTATACAACATAGCCGTTATTCTTTCTTCGTACATAAAATAAACTGGAAGTCGGTAGAGGTTACCTGCATATCGAAATAATCTTCCGTAAGCCTGGTAACTGTAACGAGGTTTTCCACTTTGCGGTCGCCGTTTTTTGCAGTAACGGAGATCATGGCGCCGTTGCTTAGAATAAAGTATTTACCGGTGTCGGACCTGCCGGCAATGGTGGCCACAAATACATTATTATCCAGGAACTGGTAATAAGCATCCCGGTAATAACCTTTCTTCAGGTCCTGTGCCTGTATGTACTGCGTATTGCTGATGGGCGATTCCGGTGGAATTTTCACATCGTATACCCGCCACTTTTTATTCATCAGCAGCTCATTGTTCTTTTTCCCCTGGCAGGCGGCGAACAGGAGGAATACCGTAATAACGGCAAATAGGTGACATATTTTCATGAATGATCAGTTCCCTGTTTTTGCTTTATTGAAAGCTGCCGATCCGCCTTTGGGGATGGACAGGCTTTCCCATTTATCTTTCAGGATCATTTTCCCGATGTATACAATCTGGCCAACGTGGTAGGGCACATGTGCCAGCTGCCGGTTGATAGCATCTATTACAATATGAGGTTCATTGCGGATAAATACGGTCCTGTCGAGATCCGTGTCCTGCAGGGCGCGAATGGCGGTAAGCATGCAATCCCAGCCCTCATTCCACAGTTGCAGGATCTGTTCATAACTGTAGTTGTCTTCCTCAAATTCCTGGTCGCGGTTACGGCCCGGCTTTTCCCCGTCTGTGGTAAGGAAATCAGTCCAGCGCGACAGCATATTACCATGCAGGTGTTTAATGATCATGGTAATGCTGTTGGGCGCTCCCTCCGGTTGCCAGTTGAGCTGGTCTTTGTTCAGTCGCTGTATGGTTTTAAAACCCAGCTCCCGGTGTATTTCAAAACGTTTTAGCACGCTTTGCAGATAAATAGATTGAATAGACATGTCAGTCTTTTTAGATTAATATCCTGCAGCGCTGTCGTCGCCGCGCTTATCACCGGAAGCTTCCAGGTAGCGGCTTTCAGGCGCTCTTTTAATAATTTCTGTACGGCCTATGGGGCCGCGTTTTACCACCTTGTAGCCCATTCCTTCCAGCGCCTGGATGGTGCTGTCGGGGAACCCGTTTTCCACGGCAATTTCATCGGGCAGCCACTGGTGATGGAACTTGGGTTTGTTGATGGCTTCTGATGGCGTGAGGCCAAATTCCAGTGTATTCATCAACGTTTGGAAAACAGAGGTAATGATAGTGGAGCCACCGGGTGTACCCAGGGAGTACAGCACTTCATTTTTTTGCAGTACCAGGGTTGGCGTCATGGAACTGAGCATGCGTTTGGCAGGAGCAATGGCATTGGCTTCCGTGCCTACCAGTCCGTACATATTAGGCACGCCTGGCTTAGCGCTGAAGTCGTCCATTTCATTATTCAGCAGGAAGCCCGCTTTACCTGCTACTGTTCTGCTGCCGAAGTGGCCGTTGAGGGTAGTGGTTACCGCTACGGCATTACCGTCGGCATCTATGATGCTGAGGTGGGTGGTTTCTTCGCTTTCAGGAAGTACCCCTGCTTTTGTTTGTTCGCTGGAGCCGGCCTTGCCTGGTGTAAAATCCTGCATGCGGGCAGCGAGGTATTTTTTGCTTGTGAGCTGGGAGAAAGGTACTTTCACGAAATCGGGGTCGCCGAGAAACCGGGCCCGGTCGGCATAGGCGCGTCTTTCTGCTTCCACCATCAGCTGAACGGCCTGTGGCGACTGGAAGCCCCATTGAGAGATGGGGTAGTTTTCCACCATACCCATCAGCTGTTGCAGGCAAATGCCGCCACTGGATGGCGGGGGCATGGTTACAATCGTATAGCCTTTATAGTTAAAGGTTACGGCGGTCCTTTCTTTTGATTTATAATTTTTGAGATCCTGCAGTGTTATGATGCCGTTGCCACGTTTCATTTCTGCTACTATGCTGGCAGCGGTTTCTCCCTGGTAAAATCCTGCGGCTCCTTTATTTCGTATAAGCGTGAGCGTATGAGCCAGTTCTTTCTGCACCAGGGTGTCGCCGGCTTTCCAGGGTTGTTCCCTTACAAAGACGGTTTTAGTGGTATTAAGTCTCTCGAAATCGGCCCTGGCGCTATTAAGCCCTGCAGCCTCCAAGGCGGTGATCACAAAGCCTTTTTCTGCCAGGCGTATGGCGGGATCTATCAGTTTGGAAAAAGGCAGTTTAGCATATTTCATGGAGGCGAATAAACCGGCCACGGTGCCCGGTACGCCTGCAGCGAGGTGCCCGTCCAGGCTTAACTGGGTGATGGGATTACCGAGAGAGTCCAGGTACATATCCCTGTGTGCCTTTGCCGGCGCGGTTTCCCGGTAGTCGATAGCGATATTGCGCCCGTTTTTCAAATGGCCCACAAGAAAGCCGCCGCCGCCGATATTACCGGCGCCGGGATATACCACGGCCAGCGCCAGCTGGGTGGCAATGGCAGCATCTACAGCATTGCCGCCCTGTTGCAGTACAATAGCGCCTACGCGGCTTGCCAGCGGATGTGCAGATACAACTGCGCCGTGTAATACCTTAATATCTTTCTCAATACTATAGTCGTAAGGATGTAGTTTATCCGTTGTTTGCTGGGCACAGGCGGTGTGTAATGTGCATACCGTCATTCCCAGCATGATAAGGAAACGCATGGTGGTCTTTTGGCATCGAAATTAACGATATGCGCTGAATTACGGGAAATTTAATAATTTAAGCGGGTTAATAAATTATCACCGGAAAACAATTCCTAACTTACAGTATCCAATTGCAGGCTTTATATGCGTAGATTTTTATTAATGGCTTTTGTTATGCTGGGCGTTCTTTTTGCTGAGGCCCAGGTGCCAACACCTGACCAGTTTCTCGGCTATCCCCTGGGCACCCAGTTTACGCCACATTACAAGGTGGTGGATTATTTTAAGCAGGTAGCAGCTACAGCAAAGAATGTAAAGCTGGAGCAGTATGGGACCACCTATGAAGGCAGGCCGCTGCTGATGGCTATTGTAGCATCTCCTGAAAATGCCGGCCGGCTGGAGGAGATCCGGCAGCACAGCCTGGATATGTCTAACGCAAAAGGCAACAGCGCCGGTAACCAACCGGTAATTGTATGGCTAAGCTATAATGTACATGGTAATGAGGCGGTTTCCACGGAGGCTTCCATGAAAGCGCTGTATGAGCTGGTAAATAACGGGAACGCACAAACGCAGCAATGGCTGAAGAACACTGTAGTGATCATTGATCCCTGTCTTAATCCCGACGGCCGTGAAAGATACGTGAGCTTTTATAACAATACCCGCAGCGTTACGCCCAATGTAAACCGCTGGTCGAGAGAGCATAATGAGCCCTGGCCGGGCGGCAGGGCCAATCATTATTACTTTGACCTGAACCGCGACTGGGCCTGGCAAACACAAAAGGAATCGCAGCAGCGGGTGGCAAAATACAACGAGTGGATGCCGCAGCTGCACGTGGATTTCCATGAGCAGGAAATAGAGGCGCCTTATTATTTTGCGCCTGCGGCGGAACCTTTTCATGATGCCATTACTCCCTGGCAGCGGCAGCTGCAGGTGCTCATCGGGAAAAATAATGCGAAGTATTTTGATGAACAGGGCTGGCTGTATTTTACCAAGGAACGTTTTGATCTTTTCTATCCCAGTTATGGTGATACCTATCCTATGTACAACGGCGCTATTGGTATGACGTACGAGCAGGGCGGAAGCGGAAGAGCCGGCGTAGCCGTACTGAAAAGGGATGGTGATACGCTTACTCTGACCGACCGGATCGCGCATCATTTTGCTACCAGCATGTCTACCGTTGAAGTGGCATCACAGCAGGCGGCAAAGATCCTCAGCGAGTATGCACAGTATTTTGAAGCCGCGCAGAAAACGCCGCAGGGTGGGTATAAATCGTATGTGGTGAAAGCCGGGGGCAATACAGAGAAGCTCAATACGCTGGCGGAGCTGCTGCGTAAAAATAATATCAGCGTTGGCTTCGGCGCCAGTACCGGCAGCGCCAGTGGGTTCAATTATTTTACAGGTAAAACGGAAACGTTTACGATTGACAAAGAAGACCTGGTGATCAATGCCTATCAGCCGCATTCCAATATGCTGCGCGTGCTGTTTGAACCGGTGTCCCGCTTAACTGATTCTGTTACTTATGATATCACCGCATGGGCTTTGCCTTATGCATACGGGTTAACTTCCTATGCGGTAAAACAACCGTTAACACCGGTGACAGATGCACCGGCAGCGCGTAATAACACGCCTTTGTCGGCACAGAAACCATATGCTTATCTCGCTAAATGGAACAGTTTACGCGACGTGAAATTCTTATCGTCACTACTGCAAAATGATATTAAAGTAAGATTTACGGAAACGCCCTTCACCGCCGGGGGTAAGGATTACCCGGCGGGAACGCTTGTGATTACCCGTTCGGGAAACACTGCAAAAGGCGACCAGTTCGATCGTTTTATTACCATGCAGGCCAATCATTTCAAGATTTCACTGGATGCAGTCACCACTGGTTTTGTAGATAAAGGGATGGACTTTGGCTCCGATAAGATCCGCTTTATCCGTAAGCCGGAAGTTACGCTGCTGGCCGGAAGAGGCATCTCTTCCCTGGGTATGGGAGAAATATGGCATTTCTTTGAACAGCAGCTGGATTTCCCCATAACGGTAGTGGATGAACGAAATGTGGAAGATATCAACTGGGATCAGACAGATGTGCTGATTTTAGCCGACGGGGATTATAAAATATTTGAAGATAAAGCAGCTACTGATAAACTGAAAGAGTGGGTGAATAACGGAGGGAAGCTGATTGCACTGGAATCAGCAGCGGTGCAGGTGGCCGGGGCCGACTGGGGCATTAAGCTGAAGAAAGAAGAAGAAAAGGATAAAGAAGCAAAAGAGAAAGCGGCTGCTGCGCGTCCGTATGAAGCCCTGAAACCATATGCCAACAGAGAACGGGAAAGCATTAAACAGTTTATTCCCGGCGCTATCTATAAAGTGCAATTGGATACTACTCACCCGCTGGCATTTGGTTATCCTGCATTTTATTATACGCTGAAGCAGGATGCCCATTTGTATGAGTTTATTGAGAATGGGGGCTGGAATGTAGGCGTGTTGAAGAAAGACAGCTACCTCGCGGGCTTTGTAGGCGCATCCACCCGGCAACAGTTGAAAGACGGGCTGTTGTTTGGTGTAAAGGAAATAGGCAGCGGTTCCGTCATCATACTGGCAGATAATCCTTTATTCAGAAGTTTCTGGGAAAACGGCAAACTGTTGTTCAGTAATGCAGTTTTCCTGGTAGGTCAGTAATATGCCGGTGATTTTTCAGGGAGATGAGATACTGCCGTATACCATCTCCCTGAAAAAGAATTTTAAAGATTCCTTTTTATGTTGCATCCCATGCTGTGAGAAGTGTTTACGCTAACGGGTTTGCCCGCCAGCATTTCATTGATGGCGTTCTGTAATAAACGCGTTTTTACCGCTGCCGCATTACCGGGACTGTCATCAATTCCTCCCTTATAGGCGAGCCGGCTGTTTTTGTCGAACAGGAAGCATTCCGGGGTATGGTTGGCGTCGAAAGCGTTGGCCAGTACTGCATTTCTGTCTACCACATAATACCATTTGAATTGTTGTGCAGCAGCATACTGTTTCATAGCGGCAAAAGATTCATTGCCGGTGCGTGCGGCTTCATTGGAGTTGATCATAATTACACCGATGCTGTTTTTTGATGCATACTGGCAGATATTGCGCAGCCGCTCCTGGTTACGCAGCATATAAGGGCATTGATTACTTCCAAAGATCACCAGCAGCCCGTTATTTCCCTTTGCAGCGCCTAAAGAGATTTCTTTCCCGGAAATATCTGTACAGGTTATTTCTGATTTTGGTAAGGGAGATCCTGGTTCCAGTGGTACTTCCCGGGTTGGCTGAAAGGAAGAAAATAAAATAGTACAGCAGGATAAATAAAAGGTGGCCTTAATCATAGCGTATGGTTTTCAGGTCCTGACTAAATATAGTAAAATGCAACAGTATATTTCTGTCTTTTTTCAAGATAAATAGCCGTTCAAGTTATGATAAATAGTAATAAGATAAAAATATTTATCAGGGAGAGGGGGCTGATAATATGGATTATGCAGAGAGTGAATGTTTTTTTTCTTCCTGTTTTGCATCGCTGACGGTTCTGATACTGGCGTTCAGTTCAAAGCCTACAAGGAGGATAAAGGAGTTGAAGAAGATCCAGAGCATGAGCACCAGGATGGTGCCGATAGATCCGTAGATTTTGTTGTAGTTGCCGAAGTTATTGACAAACCAGGAGAACCCGATGGTAACGAGGATCATACATATAGTGGCTACGGCGGCGCCGGCGGTGATGAACTTCCAGCGTTTGGTAGTGGCGGCGCCAATGCGGTACAGCACTGCATTAACGGAATAGAAGAGCATGATGATGAGCAGCCACCGGGCAATGTCGATCACGTTCCTCAGTAATGTACTGTGGATGCCGATGATGTTAAACAGCCAGCGGAGCGTGGCGCCCTGGGCAATGATCAGGGCAACAGTGATAAGCAGCAGCAATACCAGGATAGCAGTGAGCTGCAGGGCAATGAGCCTGTTTTGCCACCATTTTCTTTTCCGGAACCCGGCGCCCTGTATTTTACCAAATGACCGGAGTATGCCCATTACGCCGTTGGAAGAATAGAAATATCCCATTACGAATGCGATGGAGAGCAGTCCGTTGCGGTGTGTGTAGAGGAAGTCGTGGATCATTCCCCGTACAATCATATAAGTATTATAGTTAGGGGTAAGGTCCTCGGCCAGGTCATAGAGGGTAGGCTCTATATTGTGCACGGGAATGTATGGCACTAATGTGAACAGGAAGATAAAGAACGGCGGAATGGCCAGGAGGAAGTTAAAGGAGATGGCCCTTGCCCGGTCGCCAAGTCCGCGGCTTTTGGTTTCCTGGCTGAAGTGTTTTAATACGTCGTATAACGGGATGCCTTCAAACCCGGGCAGGATCAGGGTTTTAGTCCTTTCCACCAAACGGCGGTAGGGTTTTGAACGAAAGATGATGTTTTCGGGTCTGAAGGCCAATTTGTTGTTTTATTTAGAAACCTCTTTTATTCAGTTCTGTCTGGTATTTTTTTGCGTTTACCAGGTGCTCGGCATAGGTGGCTGCAAAAGCATGGTAGCCGGAGAAATCGGCCCTGGCGCAAAAATAAAGGTAATCTGTTTCCGGAGTATTCAACACGGCATTCAAAGTTTTTTCGGAGGGCGTGCAAATCGGCCCCGGTGGGAGCCCGGCATAACGGTAAGTGTTATACGGAGAATCGAAAAGGGTATGATTTTCCCGGATCCTTTTCAGGCCGAAATCCTGCAGGGCAAATTTCACTGTAGGATCTGCCTGCAGGCGCATGCCTTTGCGGTAGCGGTTAAGATACACGCTGGCAATGATGGGCTTTTCGTCGTTTTTATTGGTTTCTTCTTCCACGATGGAGCTAAGCACGGTTACCTCGTTCATAGAAAGGCCCAGTTTGGCGGCTTTATCTTTTCTCTCCGGTGTCCAGAATTCTTCCCTTTCTTTTTCCAGTTTTTTGAACACGGCTTCAGCGCCGGTGTTCCAGTAGAACTCAAAAGTGTTGGGTATAATAGCGCACATCACGGTATTGGTATCCAGGCCAAACTGGCGGAGGTATACCGGGTCGTTCATCAGGGAGCGCATTACATTGGAATCTGCCTCCAGGTTATTGGAGATCTTCCGGACGAAATCGTTTTTGGTGCGCAGCTTATTGATAATGAGTACCACTGGTGATTGCTTCCCTGAGCGGAGCAGGCGGGCGATCTCAAAGTTGCTCATACCGCGGGTAATTTTATAGCGGCCTGCTTTTACGCGGTTGGGATAGTCCAGCCGTTCTGCTACCCAGTTAAAGCTGTTGCGGTTGCGGATGATGCCCTGTTCTTCCAGTCCGTCGAGTACCGCGGAGTAAGTGCTGTTGGTGCGCACATAAAAGTATTTGCTGTCGCCAAAAGCTTTGGTATTGGGCCCAAATACGCGGTAAGAGGTATATACCAGGGCGCCTGCCGCCAAACAGCCGGCAATGACCAGTATCCGTCTTATCCATACAGATTTAGCGCCGGATTGTTTGCTTTTCTTCTTCGCCATAGATAGAGTTGGGAGTTATAAGGAGGCAAAAGCGGTGATCAGCCAGGTTTTTCAATGTGCTCCGCCGGTTGCCATTAAAAAAAACCTCGCTTTTAACGGCGAGGTTTCAAATATTATTATTCTGATAAAATTAATTACTTGCCGGGAGCAGGCGCAGGTGCCGGAGCAGGAGTGCCTGGTAATGGAGTAGACGGAGCCTGGGGCGTAATTGGCTGGCCGGCGGATGCTCTTTCAACCGCACTTGGCGCTACCTGCTGCACTTTGCTGCTTTTACCAATAAAGAAAGGAGAGGTCAGGCACAGTATGGCAATAATTGTAGCCAGTATCCAGGTACCTTTTTCCAATACGTCAGTTGTCTGACGCACCCCGATCACCTGATTGCCCACACCACCGAAGCTGCCGGAGAGCCCGCCACCTTTGGGGTTCTGGATCAGCACGAAGAAGCCGAGCAACACACAAGCTAATATGATCAGGATACCGAAAATTATCAACATAGAAATTACTGTTTATTTTTATCTGTTTTTGACTTTAAGTCTAATATCTTTTGCGCAAAATAAGCGTTTTTGTCGGGATTAAGCAAACTTAATTTTTGATATATCTTAATCGCATTGCCATATTGCTGCTGCCGTACCCAGATCTCAGCCAGGGTCTCGGAAACGATGTCGTTGTTGAAAACAATAGAGTCCATTGCCATTTTTTCCACTGTTTCGGAAACTTCCGGTTCTTCATCTTCATCATATAACCGGTGTAATTGCTGGTGATACCAATCCTTATTGGTTTTGCCGGCAAAGTTGTCTTTCATTTGCCGTAACCAGGAGGTAAAACTTCTCATTTCTGCCACGCCCTGTTCATTTAAATCATCTGCTTCTTCCGGGTTTTTAAGCCTTTTGTAAGCAAAGTAATCATCAGTGTATAAAGGTTGAAATACCAGTTCTGTTTCTTCTTTTGCCGTAGCCAGCGGGAATATCCTAAGCGGGCCGGTAGATGATTCTTCTCCATCAGCGGCTTTGATCTCTTCTGTAGCATCCTGCCCGTTGGTAGGGGATGGCACTGTTACCGGTGGGGGTAGTGTTTCCACTGTGTGACCGGCGTCTCCGGGTTCAAAATCAGCCACCGCAATGGGGGCGGCTGTTTCCGGTGCTGTTGTATGGTACCCGGGTGTAGTTGTCGGGGCTGCTGCCAATGCTGTATTTTCTTTTTCCGAAGCTGTTGTTTCAAATTCCGATGTAAAAGTGTTTGTTTCCGGTGATGCCTGTGGCTGTACTTCTTCTTCAGAAGTTATGGTCTGTTCTTCAGCAATTTCAGGAAGTGTTTCTTCTTCCGGTTCAGGGATTATAGCCTGATCTTCAGCAGGTTGCAGGAATGTTTCTTCCTCTTCCCCGTTTACATCCGGCTGCTGTTGGAGTGTGTTTTCCTCCGGCAGCGTGTCTTCCGGGATAACGGCGGCTATACGATCTTCCACTTCCTGCAGCACCTGTTCCTGTGTGATCAGCTGATAAGCATAGTGATGCTGATCGGAATACAGCAGCGCTTTTTTAACAGCAGGATGATGGAGGTTGCCGGTTTGCTGGTAAGTTTTCCTTGCCAGCAGGAGGCGGGCTGCGGAAAAATACGGATGATCCGCGACCAGTTGCTCCATTGCCGCTTCGTTTACCAACTGAAGAGAGGTTTGTTGAAACACATGTGCTATAATCCTGTTTGCCGTCATAGGTTGCTAATGTAATAAATTAATGATTACACACTACCAGTTTGCAAAAGCCCTGTTGAAGATATCATCTGTGATACCCGGGATGATATTTTCGTCCAGCAGGCGATTTTCAACGCTGCTGGGCAATTGGGTGGCGGGGAACTCTGCGGAGCGGGAAAAGGATTGGGTAAAGCCTTTTTTATCGCCTATGCGTTTAATAAAAGTAACGTTTACGGTAACATTCAGCCTGGAAGTGGCTGCCTGATCTACATTGGTCACTGCCGCATTGGAAAAGGAGTATCCGGTAATGGTTGCCTTGAACTCATAATCGGCGCGGGGCTCTGTTTCGTTCACCTGTGTAAGACGGGTTTGGGAAGTGATCTTGTCGCGCAGCTTCATGGTCAGCTTCTGGCTCAGGGTGGGGTTATTGATGGGCGCCCTGTTTTCAATAAAGCGAACGTTCACGGTAGTGGCTCCCTGGTCTATACTGGCGCCGGTGGTAGAGTATTTTACGCTGCAACCTGCCAGTATTGCCATCATACCGATGGCTATAAATGCTTTGATATTGCTGATCATTGTGGTGCTAATATTAAAATTCGTTTATTCAGCGATGTTATATTCCTTGAGTTTGCGGTAAAGCGTTCTTTCAGAAATTCCCAGGTCCAGCGCGGCATCCTTGCGTTTACCTTTGTGTTTTTTCAGCGCTTTCACAATGAGCTCTTTTTCTTTATCGGCAATCGACAGTGTTTCTTCTACTTCTTCGTGATGGTCAATCTTATTATCCGACAGGATAATGGGCTGTTGAGCTGGTCCGAGGCCGGCGCCCGGAGGTGTATTCATTTCGGCCACGCCGGGGTAGTTGTGCATCACATGATTATCCGGATGATATTCTGCTGCATGGGCCATATTGGGGTTCTGGAGGATATCGAAGAACATTTTCTTCACCTCTGTCACATCTTTCTTCATATCGAAGAACAGCTTGTAGAGGATATCCCTTTCGCTGTTGAAATCGCTGGTCTGCTGAGGCGCCGCCAGCATCGGCAGGCGGTTTACCTCCGGCTGATCGGGCAGGAACCGTTTCAGGTCGTTGGCGGTTACCAGTTTGTCTGAAGACAGCACGGAGATCTGTTCTGCAATATTTTTCAGTTCACGGATATTACCTCTCCAGGGATAATTTACCAGGATGTTCCTGGCTTCTTCATCCAGCTGTATGGAAGGGGTTTTATATTTTTCGGAGAAATCGACCGAGAATTTTCTGAACAGCAGCGGGATATCTTCTTTACGGTCGCGGAGCGCCGGTACCCGGATGGGGACGGTGTTGAGCCTGTAGTAAAGATCCTCGCGGAATTTTCCCTGCTGGGTGCGCTCCAGCAGATCGCGGTTGGTGGCCGCTACTACGCGCACATCAGTTTTCTGTACTTTGGAGGAACCTACGCGGATATATTCGCCGGTTTCCAGCACGCGGAGCAGCCGGGCCTGTGTTCCCATTGGCATTTCCCCGATTTCATCGAGGAAAATAGTGCCGCCGTTAACGGTTTCAAAATACCCCTTGCGGCTGTCGACCGCACCGGTAAAGGATCCCTTTTCATGTCCGAAAAGCTCGGAATCGATGGTGCCTTCGGGGATAGCGCCGCAGTTCACGGCAATAAACGGATTATGTTTGCGGGCGCTCAGGGCATGGATAATCTGTGAAAAAACCTCTTTACCAACACCGCTTTCCCCGTTAATAAGTACTGTGAGATCGGTATTGGCTACCTGAACAGCCACCTGCAATGCATAATTGAGTGCAGGACTACTACCAATAATGCCAAACCTGTTTTTTATAGCCTGTATGTCCATAAGCGGTTATTCATATGTTTGATGGTTTAAAATACAGACAGTATAATAATGCTGTCTGCTATTGTACAGCTTTCCCTATCAAAGTACCCGATGTGCAGCTTTCCACTTTCACCATCACATAATCGCCTTTCTTAAAGTTTTCCTTTGGAAACACGATTACCTTATTCTGATCATTCCGCCCGAACAACTGTTCATCGGAACGTTTGGAAGTGCCTTCCACTAATACCTTGAAGGTTTTGCCAACTTCTTTGAGCATATTTTCCTGTGAGCAATCGCGGTGCAATGCCACTATTTCTGCCAGCCGTCTTTTCTTTACTTCTTCCGGAACATCATCCTTATACCGGCGCTCTGCCAGTGTACCGGGGCGTTCGGAGTAGAAGTACATATAGGCCAGGTCGTAGCCAACATAACGCATCAGGCTCAGGGTTTCCTGGTGGTCTTCTTCCGTTTCCGTGCAGAAACCCGTAATTACATCGGTAGAAAGGCCACAGTCGGGGAGCAGTTCACGGATACGGTTTACCTTTTTGATATACCATTCGCGGGTATACGTGCGGTTCATCAGCTGCAAAATGCGTGAGCTGCCGCTTTGTACCGGCAGGTGGATATAGTTGCAGATGTTGTCGTACTTCTGCATAGTGAAAAGTACCTCATCTGTAATATCTTTAGGATGGGATGTGCTGAAACGTACGCGCAGCAAAGGATTGATGAGCGCTACTTTTTCCAGCAGCATGGCAAAGGTGATGGTTTCGCTGCCGTCGTTGCTGGTCCAGTAATAGGAATCAACGTTCTGCCCCAGGAGCGTTACTTCCCGGTAGCCGTTGGCAAAAAGCTCTTCTGCTTCCCTGACAATAGAATAGGCGTCGCGGCTGCGCTCACGGCCCCGGGTAAACGGCACCACGCAGAAAGAGCACATATTATTACATCCCCGCATAATGGATACAAAGGAGGTAACCCCGTTGTTGTCCAGTCGCACCGGGCTGATATCCCCGTATGTTTCTTCCCGGCTCAGCAGCACATTCACTGATTTCTGGCCGGTACCTGCTTCTGCGATCAGGGCAGGTAAACTGCGGTATGCATCGGGTCCCACCACCAGGTCTACCAGTTTTTCTTCTTCCAGCAGTTTGCCTTTGATGCGCTCAGCCATACAACCTAACACACCTACCAGCATACCCGGGGTTTGCTGTTTTATTTTTTTGAATTCGGTAAGACGTTTACGTACGGTCTGTTCTGCTTTCTCGCGGATAGAACAGGTATTCAGCAATATCAGGCTCGCTTCTTCGGCGTTGCGGGTAGGGCCATAGCCTTCTTCGCCAAGGATGGAAGCAACAATTTCACTATCGTTGAAATTCATTGCGCATCCATAACTTTCAATGTAGAATTTTTTAGTATATGTTTGGGTGCCAGTCGTTGCAGGAGCAAAAGCTTCTCCCTGGCGACTTTCATCATGCACTTTGGTATCCAGATCAAGCATCCTGACAAAAATTTTGGAAGGCAAAAATAGGTAATAAAAATAACAAAATGACAGAATGGCAGAAAATAGATTTCCGGATCTTTAGTACCCCTGTAATGAATACCAATGACCCGGAAACAGGCTTGTATATGAGCAGATTACGATTAGAACACGAACAGGCCAGGCACGGTGCGCAGAGTAAAGGAGGACCTGATGCGTCCTTTACGCGGTTTTAACCTTTAGCTTTTTCGCCACCCAGCTGTCTTTCAACGGCTGTAACCAGTTGGTATCCAGTTCCTGCCGGGTAAGTACAGTATTATTAAGATAGATCGTATTTTCATTGATATAGCCTTTTTCCAGGGCATAAGCCACCTGGGCCATAGGCAGAAGCTCTATTTTATCTTTTACAATAAAGCCCAGCAGGAGGCGGTCAAACAAATTTACCCCGTACTGTTGCTCTATACTTTTGATAATACGAACGGAACTATCTGTACTGCAGCCACTTACCGTGGTCTGCGATTCATCTGCCATCAATACGATCACCTGGTTCAGCACTACCTGCCCCCAGCCCTTTACCGGAGCGCCGTGTGCGTTCCATTGGCTGGTGAACTGGTGCAGCTGTTCGTTAATTTCCAGTATCTCCTGTTCATTGAATGGTCTGTTGCTCTGGTATATCCAAACCCTGGAGGCGGGAGAAAAGCCTGCAGGGAAGATGTTGCTGGTATTCATGGCACAAATTTAGGTAAATGTATTCATTTCATGCTCCCGGCTATCAGCTCTGCAATGTCCATCACCTTTACGGAGTCTTCCTTACCGGCATCTTTCACACCGTCTGTCAGCATGGTCATACAAAAAGGACAGTTGGAGGCTATTACAGTGGCGCCGGTAGCTACGGCTTCATGCCCGCGCTCAAAATTTATACGGGTATTGCCCTTTTCTTCTTCCTTGAACATTTGTGCGCCGCCTGCACCGCAGCAAAGCCCCTTGCTTCTGCAGCGTTTCATTTCCACCAGGTCGGCATCCAGTGTTTCCAGTACTTTACGGGGCGCTTCATATATATTGTTGGCCCGGCCCAGATAGCAGGAATCGTGATAGGTGATTTTCTTTCCTTTGAAAGTGCCGCCTTCCTGCATCTTTATTTTTCCTTCATCAATGAGCGACTGGAGGAAGGTGGTATGATGTATAACTTCATAGTTACCACCCAATGCAGGATACTCATTTTTCAGTGTATTAAAACAATGAGGGCAGGCAGTAACAATCTTCTTCACTTCATACATATTCAGCAACTGGATATTATTCTGTGCCATCATCTGGAAAATAAACTCGTTACCCGCTCTTCTTGCCGGATCGCCGGTGCAGCTTTCTTCTTTTCCTAAAATGGCAAAACGGATACCTACTTTATCAAGGATGGTAGCAAATGCCCGGGTAATTTTCTGGGCACGCTGATCAAAACTCCCTGCACATCCCACCCAGAACAGTACTTCCGGGGTTTCTCCGTTTGCGGCATATTCTGCCATTGTCTTAATATGCATGCTAGTTTTTTTAAATTAATACCAAATTTGATTGCATGCAATCAAATGAAAAGCCTAAAAGTCATGCAACTGTCTAAAATTCCGGTGTATCCTTTAAATTCCGACACTTGCTTACTAATATTACTGTTTATATCTTTAAGACGAATTGAATATAAAGATAAAAAATAGAACCGCACAAATTTTAAATCTACTGAGTTGTACGCCAGCCTGAATGATAAGGAGCTATGGATCAAGGTAATGGAAGGCGATAAGCATGCATTGTCTTTCATTTATACACAGCATTTCCCTGCACTGTTCAACTATGGCATGAAAGTTCACCCAGATGAAACCATCGTAAAAGATTGCATCCACGATCTTTTTGTAACGCTGTGGTTCAGCCGGGAACGTTTATCCATTACTGATACTATCCGTTTTTACCTGCTGGCCAGTCTTAAAAGAAATATTCTCCGCAGCCTGAAACCCCTTTACGTGCCCAGGATGTTTGACCAGTCGATGGACAAAGCCGACTTCAGCACCAACCCGGAGCGCATTATCATGGACAGGGAATCGGAAAAGGAACAGCAGCAGAAACTGGTAAAGGTGATCAACCAGCTGCCCCGGCGGCAGCAGGAGGTATTGCACCTGCGCTATTTCCAGGGGCTGGATACAAAGGAAGCCGCCGCGCTGATGTCGCTCAGCGTAAATGCCACCTATGTACTGTTATCGCAGGCGCTGCGCTTCCTGAAAAAGCATAGTGATAAACTGGTCACCCTCTTTTTATTATGGCCGTTTTAATGAGTGTTGAACAGACAATTGAAGAGGCCAGGAAAAAAATGAAAAAAAAGTAGCAACAGAACGCTAAGATTTTAACACCGGTTTGCTTTACATTATAAGTATTGAAGATGAGATTCAGGGAATTCACTATTTCAGATTTTATGCAGGAGCCTTCTTTCCGGAGCTGGGTACTGGACAACGATGCCGGTGCCGCCGCTTTCTGGGAAGAATGGATGCACAGTAATCCGGATAAGCGTGAAGAAGTGACACAGGCCAGGCAATGGCTGCAGGTAATCGGGGCGCCCGACTGCGTACCCGGCGAAACCGCAGCAGCAGATACCTGGAACCGCATTGAGCAAACGATCGATAAAACAGAACGATCAGGCAAACGGGGTATTTTTGCCCTGCAACCGGTAGTGGATACTATCAAAAGCAGGCGATGGCTGCCTTATGCGGCTGTGCTGGCCGGGATCGCCGTGTTGTATGCAGCAGCCTTTTTCCTGTTCTCCGGCGGGGAAATACACCAGGCCACTGCCATGGGAGAACTGAAAACCATACTGCTGCCCGATAGCTCGGAAGTGCGGCTGAATGTAAATTCTTCCGTGAGATATGCGGATAAATGGAATGAGGAAGAGGCCCGGGAAGTATGGATTGAAGGAGAAGCGTTTTTTACGGTAACGCATAAACGAAATCATCAGCGCTTTGTAGTACATACACGCGATATGGACGTGCAGGTAACAGGCACCGCTTTTAATGTAAATACCAGAAGGGTACAAACCCAGGTGGTATTAAACAACGGTATAGTGAAACTGGCGCTGCGCCCGCACGGGCGTGATACGGTAGCGCCTATTATCATGAAGCCGGGAGATATGATCACTTATTCAGCCGCCACCAATGAGCTGACCAATAAAAAAGTAGACCCGGAAGTTTATTCTTCCTGGCAAAGTAAAAAGCTTTTGTTTACAGATACGCCAATTACGGAGGTAATTAAATCCCTGCAGGACAACCTGGGCATCACTATTGAGCTGCAGGAAGAAAGCCTGGGCCGGCAAACATTTACAGGAACAGTACCTACAGATAATGTGGAAGTATTTTTCAAAACATTATCCAGGTCGTTACAGGTAACCGTTACAAAAACGGGCGCCCATACTTACAGGATCAACCAGGAGTAGTATTTAAATGATGCCATAAACAATGCCTTGCCCGACAAATGGGGAGGGGGAACTTATGTACCAATGGAATTATAATCAGCCATAATAAACGAGGTAAGAATTATTCAACCAACCTAATCTATTGCTATGATAGAATTTTACGCCAGGCGTGCTGGCGGAAGCATGGCTATGACCCTGCTGCTACAGCTTTGTGTGTTGCCGGCTACAACGGCGCCCCTGCATCGTCAGCACGATAAATTGTATGCCGCCGCCCACCCGGTTACCCAGCAACAGCCACTTCCCCTGAAGGAAGTATTTGCCATACTGGAAAACCGCTACAAGATACGCATCAACTACACCGGCAACACCATTAAGGACCTGAAAGCAACTGTTCCTGCGCCTAAAACAGCTGCGGTTAAAATGGAGGATTACCTGCACCGCTTATTGTTGCCCTTAAACCTGGAAGTGGAAGAGGCAGGCGCAAACAATTATATCGTTTTCCGGAAAGAACCGGCCAGGCAGACTGCTACCGCTCCCAGGCAACAGGAAACAACCGCTGTACCGGCCGCTGCGGCAGTAACGGAAGCTGTAACGCGCATGCCGGAAGCGCCTGTACAACCACCGCTGAAAGGCCAGGTAACACAGGAAGACGGTATGCCCATTCCCGGTGTAACCGTAATGGTAAAAGGTACCCGCATTGGCGTACAAACCAATGCCGACGGGCGCTTTGAACTGAGGGATGTACCCGATAATGCCATACTGGTATTCAGTTACATCGGTTTTAAAACGCAGGAGATAAAAGCCGGAAAACGTACATCCTTTGCCGTTACACTGCTTACGGATATGCAGTCGCTGAAAGATGTGGTAGTAAACGGTTACCAGAATATCAAGAAAGATAACTTTACCGGCTCGGCAGTTACTATTACGGGAGAAGAGCTAAAACGGTTTAATCCCCAGAACATCCTGGCCAGCATCCAGTCGTTCGACCCTTCTTTTAAACTGGTGGAGAACAACTTCTCCGGCTCTAATCCCAATGCCCTGCCAAATATCAATGTAAGAGGCACCACGGCGTTACCAACCGGGAAAACAACAGAGCTTACACGCAACCAGATCAACAGTACGCCCAACCTGCCATTGTTCGTGATTGATGGCTACCCGGTGCCTGTACAATCAGTATATGACCTTGATCCCAACAGGATCGCAGCAGTAACATTGCTGAAAGATGCCGCTGCTACAGCAGTATATGGTTCCCGCGCAGCCAATGGCGTGCTGGTGATCACCACACGCCCGCCGAAAGAAGGGAAGTTGTCGCTCACCTACGGCTATGAACTGAACGTTACTACGCCAGACCTTACTGCCTACCACCTGCTCAACGGGGAACAGAAACTGGAGTACGAGAAACTGTCAGGCGTATACGAAAATGCGCTGGGGCAATCGCAGGACGATCTGCAGATGCAATACTACGCCAAACGCAGGAATGTGCTGGCGGGGGTAAACACCTACTGGCTGTCGCAACCACTGGCCACGGATTTTGGACATAAGCATTCTGTAACCCTGGAAGGAGGATCGCAGGCGCTTAAATACATCATCGATGGCCGTTATCAGACCAATGCCGGTGTTATGAAAGGCTCAGGGCGCGATCGTTACAGCCTGGCCACCAACCTGCAATACAGCCTGAAAGATAACAAAGTGCTGTTCCGCAACCAGTTCACCATTTCGCAGGTAAATGGGCGCGAATCCCCTTACCGCGAATTTTCCACCTATGCCCGCATGAACCCTTATTTCCCTAAAACGGATTCCACAGGCAAACTGCTGCGTGAACTGGATAGATGGAATGTGCCCGATTACCAGACCAACGGCATGAAGCTCAATACTGTATTGAACCCTATGTATGAAGCTACACTGGCCAGTTTCAATAAATCGGAATACCTGGAGTTTACAGACGCATTTTCAGCAGAGTATAATATCACCAGCACCTTAAGGCTCCGTGGCGATTTCAGTTTAACAAAGCGGCGCTCTACAGGGGATCAGTTTATTTCTCCCTATAGCAACGACTTCTTCGATAAAACCGGCGATGACCTGAAAGATCGCGGTACCTATACATTCAGCGATCGCGATGAGATCCAGTACAATGGTAACGTGGTGCTGAACTATAACAAAGGAATAGGCGATCATTTCTTTAACTCATCATTGGGCTTCAATATGCAGGAATCGAAAAGCTCGCTGAAGGTCTTTAAAGCACAGGGCTTTACCAACGACCGCTTTACAGATATCACCTTCGCGCGGACTTATGAAAAAGATAAAGCGCCAACCGGTGAAACCTACGAAGAACGCCTGGCCGGCGCATTCGGAAGCATTAACTATTCCTACCAGAACCGCCTGCTGATGGACGCCACCCTGCGTGTGGACGGATCTTCAAAATTCGGGGCAGATGCACGTATGGCGCCTTTCTGGTCATATGGACTGGGATGGAACCTTCACAATGAAAAGTTTTTGCGCAACACGATTATATCCCAGCTGAAACTGAGGGCTACCACCGGTTTAACAGGAGAGGTATCTTTCCCTGCCTATCTTTCCAATACTACGTATGAGTATTATACCGGCGACTGGTACTCCACCGGCGTAGGTGCGCATTTTAAAGCATATGGTAACTCCAACCTGAAATGGCAGCGCACACAAAACTACGATCTCGGCGCTGAACTGGGCCTGTTCCACGATCGGCTGTATATAGCACCCCGCTATTATTATAAGCTCACAAAAGATCTGCTGGCAGACATCAACGTAGCGCCTTCCACCGGCTTTTACCAGTATAAGGAAAACCTGGGGGAAATGGTAAACAAAGGATATGAATTCAACATCCGCGGCAACGTATACCGTAACCGTGATATGTCGGTAAACCTTTACGCCAACATGGTGCATAACACCAACGTAATCACCAAAATTTCCAACGCGCTGAAAGCATACAACGATGATATCGACAAGCAACAGAATGAAAAAGATGAGCTGAAATCCTTGTCGCTCCTGCGTTATAAAGAAGGGCAGTCTATGAACACCATCTACGCAGTAAGGTCACTTGGCATTGACCCGGAGAACGGTAAGGAAATTTTCCTGAATCCCGACGGCACCAAAACCTATATCTATGACGTGAAAAATACCGTACCGGTGGGTGATCAAACACCAAAGCTGGAAGGCTTTTTCGGCGGTAACATGGTGTATAAGAACTGGATGCTGGAAGTGAGCTTCTATACTAAATTCGGCGGCGATTATTATAACCAGACCTTACTGGACCGTGTTGAAAATGCCGACCCCCGGTTTAATGTGGATGCCCGCGTATTAACCGACCGGTGGAAGCAACCAGGCGATGTTACCTTCTATAAAGATATTGCCGACCAATCGCTTACCAGGGCTTCTTCCCGTTTTGTGCAAAAGGAAAACAGGCTGGAATTTAAATCGCTTTATCTCTCGTACGAGGCGCCTGCCACTTTCTACAACCGTCTGAAAATGCGGAGCCTGCGCCTGTCGCTCAATATGAATGATATCGGCTACTGGTCTACCGTAGAAGCGGAAAGAGGTATCGACTACCCGTTTGCCAGGAGCTTCACTTTTTCACTTCAAACAAGGTTCTAAATCATTATATATGAAAAGATATTTAGTCCTCATTTTATTATTCGCCACTTCCTGCAGTAAATGGCTGGACATTAAACCTATCTCGGAAGTATCCGGAGATGAGCTGTTTCAAACGGAAGACGGCTTCAAAGACGCCGTGAACGGCCTTTATAGTCTTTGTTTGAATGAAGATATCTATGGCAAGGAACTGATGGGCGGATTACCGGATGTACTGGCACAGAACTACTCCGTTCCTGTTACCGACAATGCCGGCTACCGGCAGGCAGCTATGTATAATTATAAAGACAAAGAGCTGATAGGCAGGAAAGACAGGATCTGGCAAAGATTGTATGAGGTGATTGCCAACAGCAACCTGATTCTTTCTAACGTAGATCAGAAAAAAAATATCCTTTCCAATGTTAACTACGGGTTAATCAAAGGAGAAGCCCTGGCTATGCGCGCCTGGTGTCATTTTGATGCATTGCGGTTATTCGCGCCATCATTTGCCAGTAAACCGGCTGCTAACGGAGTGCCCTATGCAACGGAGTTTTCAAAGAATGCCCCAGCTATGCAAACCGTAACAGCGCTACTGGATTCCGTGATCAAAGACCTCACCACTGCAAAAGC
The DNA here is from genome assembly GCF_902150045.1 of Chitinophaga polysaccharea. Lineage (GTDB taxonomy): Bacteria > Bacteroidota > Bacteroidia > Chitinophagales > Chitinophagaceae > Chitinophaga > Chitinophaga polysaccharea_A. The sequence goes on along the minus strand of NZ_CABFVU010000001.1, from coordinate 270,792 downwards.
AATACTGCGTGGCACAGATCCTATCCTTAACCCGGGTTATAAAGTAGGTTACATGATCAGGGATTCTACAACGGAAGACCAGGGAGAGATGTTTGTACAACAGCGCCGTCACCGTTTAAATTACTATGCCGTATGTGGCGAACTGGCAAGAGTGTACCTGTATAAGAACGACAAGGTGAACGCATTACAGAATGCGCTTGAAATCATTGCATCAAAAAAGTTCCCATGGACCCGGCAGGAAGATTTCATGAACGGCAATGATGCAAAAAAAGACAGGATACTGTACAAGGAACTGGTATTTGGTTTTTATATGCCTAACCGAAAGGACGCCATGAACGATCTGTTCAGGAAAGGCAACGGACAAGGGTTGTTTATATCTGCTACAGAAGGAAAGAATATTTATGAAGTAGCCGGAGTGGGCGGGGAAGATTTCCGCTTTAAACAATGGTTCAGTGAGCAATCGGTCAGCTCGGTCACCTACCTGCAACTGGAAAAATACAAACGCACAGATGATAACCTGCATTATCTTATGGGGCCTGCATTACGCCTGAGCGAAATTTATTACATCGCGGCAGAATGCACCTTTGCAAATGATCCTGCCAAAGCATGGGCTTATTTCAATGAAGTGCGCCTGTACCGCGGCATCGGGCCATACAGCGGGCCGGAAGATGCCCAGAGCTTTTATACGGAACTGCTGAAAGAAGCCCGCAAGGAACTGTATGGAGAAGGACAGCTGTTCTATATGTACAAACGCTTAAACAGACCCATACTTGGATTAGGGGGAAAGCCGGTGGCAGCCTCAGATGGCGTGTTTGTACTGCCGCTTCCTGATGATGAAATCGCATACGGTAACCGATAAAATTTTGTACATGAAAAAGATAACAGCGATAAGCATGTTCAGCTGCCTCCTGCTGATGGCATGCAAAAAGCAGGACGAGCTGCTGTTCCGTGAGAATAGTAATGTTTATTTCGATTTTACAGATGATAAAAAGAGCACCAGGGTAGATAGCTTCTTTTATTCCTTTGCCCTTTTTCCTGAAATATCAACAGATACGCTTTTGCTCCCGGTAAGGATTTCCGGGGAGCGTACGCCGTACGACAGGTGGTTTAAGGCAAACATCGTGGCCAATGGCTCTACCGCCGTAGCAGGACTGCATTTCAAGGCACTGGATACCGCGTATAGGATCCCTGCGGATTCAGGCAAGGCTTACCTGCCACTCATTCTTTACGGAACCGATCCGTTGCTGCTGGATACTTCAGTGGTGCTTAAACTGAAGATAGTAGCTTCTTCTTCTTTTGGCAACGAGTTTCCTTCCTATGATACGGCAAAGGTTACTTTTTCCAACCGGCTGGAACAGCCGCTGTGGTGGGTAGTATGGGAAAGTGAGCTGGGGGTTTATTCCCGCGTGAAGCACGAACTGTTTATCCGCACCTCCGGCACTACGGAGTTGCAGCTGGATAACAGCGACTGGCAATCGACTCCCAAAACCCTGTTTTACCTGCGGCAGTTCCGCGCCTTTATGATGGATCCCATCGCCCGTACCGCAGATTATAAAGACAAAGGCTATGCGATAGGACAGGAGCCCAATGGAACCTATTATTTCTATAATACCGGTAATCTCAATAAAAAATATCCGCTGGAATACAGTGCCGCTGATGGCAGGTACTACTTTCATGATGAACATGGTAACCGGATAGTACCACAATAACCAAAATCGCATTCGCATATGAAACATACATTTCTATATATCATTGGCATGCTGGTATTGTTCACCGCCTGCTACAAAGACAAAGGCAATTACGATTACCATCCGCTGGCAGAGCCGGTGATCACGCAGCTGGATACTGCCTATACCGCTGTGGTGGGAGATAGTTTTATTATATCGCCAAAAGTGTTGCTGGCCTCCGGTAATAAAAATTACCAGGGATTATGGAAGATCTCCGTTCCCGGCCAGATGGGCACACAGGATTACACCGGCCAGGAACTGCGTATTGTATTCGGTTTGGGGGCATCGCGTTATCCTGCGGTGTATATCGTGTACGATAGCGTTACGGAGATGAAGTACTATTATAAATTCGTGATCAACGGAACGGCTGCATTTACCCGTGGTACCATTGTGCTGAGCGACGATGTTACTTCTTCCAAAATATCTTTTATTAAGGAAGATGGAACAGTACAGTCCGACGTATATACGAACATCAACCAGGATACCCTCCCTGCCGGCGCATTGCAGCTTACCATGATGCAGAATGTTAACTATGGTAATCTCATTACCGGTTACTGGGCTACCTATAAAACAGGGGGTGTTTATATTGATCCGAATAATCTAAAAAAGATAAGAACACTGGCAAAGAACTTTTATTCAGATCCGGGCCCGTTGCAGGTATCTTCGTTTATACCTACCAGTCTTGGTGTACCCGCAGGTATTATCAATAAACAATTATACCGCGGCGCTACAGAAACCGCTCCATTTGCCACTTACTACGGTTATATGGGGATACCATTATCGGGCACATATAGCCTGGCTCCCACTATCATCGCCAGCGATCCTGATAACCGGGGCTATTTCCTGGGCTTTGAAGAAACAAAAAGAAAGCTGGTGAGAATGGATTGGGGGAATTATCTTGATACAAATTATATCGTAAAGGATTCCGCTTTTACGCCCAAGAACCTGAAGATGGATATGCTGCACCTGGGCCGTTTTTCAGATAACGAATGTTATGCGTTTTGCGACAGCGCCGGGCAGATCAGGGAGCTGCGGTTTGGCGTAGAGTTCAGGACTGGCCAGGACCCTGTGTTCCATGCGCTGGAAAAAAGGAAGCCCGTTATTGCGGATAGGATCAGTGCGGCCACGTTGTGGGCAGAGTCGCCCGTTGGGGTATTTTATTTTTCACAGGCAGATAAAGTATACCGGTATAATCCGTTGAATAAAGATGTGAAGGAACTGGCTTCGGGCTTTGGGGGCAAAACCATTACAATGCTGAAACTGCTGGAGAATGGCAACCAGTTGCTGGTAGGAGTACAGGGCAGTATTTATTACCTGAACGTAGGTACAGGGCATAACGGCGAAACCACCAAACAGGTAAATGGGATTCCCGGGATGCCGAAGGATGTGATTATAAGAGCGAATTAAAAAAAGGTTCAATAAGAAAGAAGCCGTCTCATAAACAAAGGGGACGGCTTCTTTTTTATAATGTATGCTGTGCATTACCGAAAACGGATCGGTTGCCAATAATTCAATTTCAGAAACTTCATTGCTTAATAATCCTTGCTATCCTTGGTTAAGAGTAAAGCTTCCGTCAAAACACAGTATGTATACATAATCCATTTTTAAGGCACCGCTGGCCCCCAACTCTATTTACTATAGACAATAGTCTCAAATGTAATAAATTTATCTTGTGTGTTAATTTGTATGATCCATTTTGTCCATATCAGTCGAAACAAGTTTTTGATGCAAATATTGTTTGAGAGTAATTTTTTAATTAACACACCCCACCTTAATTATGATTAAGATTGTTGTGCAACCCCTCAAGTCGTACGTGGCTGCGCTTGTTCTTTTGCTTTTAGCTATGTCCGGCTGCCAAAAAGAAACTTCTGAATTAACCCAAAATCGGCCAACCGATATTTCGATTGAAGAGGCGAAGAACTGGCTTTCACTCGGGCCATCAGGTATTCAGCCGATAACGCTGCAACACTGTAATCCTGGAACTCCGGATTGGGGAAATGCTCAGTTTTTTAAATTTCAAGACAAATCGAGCATTCTAAAAGTTCCATTAATCGATTATTATCTTCCGGTCGGCTACCGGGACATTTTGTTTCAGAAAGATTCAAATGGGATTATCTTAGGAGCTATTCAAGAAATACGGCCGGGTAAAGCATATCTGGCTGCAAAAAGCAGGGATGGAGATGAAGGCATGAGGCAATTTGTGACCAACGGGATTTTACCGGTGACATAATTATTTTTGATCCATTTGAGAACGTTCCTGTTAGGGGCAGACGTTTTAAAGACGGGCTTGTGATTGGCGACCTGAAATACAAATCACGAGCTTTGATGGTGGATGATCCCATAGATCCGCCGAAGCCAAAGAAAAAACCAGCAGGCGTGGATGACGATGGTCCAGCCTTTGAAATTGACCTTCCTGAAGTGGAAATAACCGCACCCCGACCTGGCACTCCGAGCACCCCTGGTACTAATATTCCTTTTCCTTCAGAGCCGGTACTGCCTAAGCCTGGAGGGCCGGTAACTCCTAATAATCCAATTCCTACTAGCGGAGGAAGTGGTGGAAGTTCCACATCCGCTACTTCTGGTGACGTAACGGTAAAAGATATCAAGAATAATCTTTCAAATCCATGTTTGCAGGCAATGCTTAATGCAGCGATCTCTAAGCAACTGAAAAGCTGGGTGGCTAAGACTGTTAACTCGTTGGGTGGAAATGGTGGGAATTTTAATTTAGATCAGGATAGTTTGCCAGGCAAATCCAAAGAAGTTATTGCTACTGCCATTTATCACGAAATCATTCACGGAGTATTCGCTATCAACAATGTACCAATAATTCTTCAGCACGAAACAATGGCTGAGAGCTATCGTCAAAAGATAGCGGAAGGGTTAAAGGCTCTGTTCCCTGCTATGAGCGACGGGGATGCTAATGCTTTGGGATGGATAGGTTTGGTTAAAACGTATCAGTTCTCAAGTCTTCAGATGAAGGATTTCCAGAATTATACTGGAACAGCTTTGGATATATTGAAGATTGCTGTAGCATACTAAACGGACAAAAGGGAACACCTTCTGGTTGTAAATAGTTAAACAATTAGTAAATTTAGATTTATGAAGACCAGGCATTTTGTGGTGTTGGTTTCCATCTTTTTTATGTTTATTTCATCTGGATTGCATGCGCAGAATAAGTTATTAGATGATCAGATTGACACGCTGACAAGGTTCTTTTTTTCGCAAGTGCCCATGTCCCCCTCTTTTGTAATGGCTGGAAAATCAGCTCTTTTTGCCGTGTTGGTAACAGTTAACCAGAGCGGAACAGTTACTTCCATTAAGCTATCGGAGAATACTCCAAAAGAGTTTAAAGATAATCTGTTAAAATTGAAACAGGCTAACGTTAATGGTCTGCATTCCTGCGTGGACAACCTCCACGGAAAAGTTATGACTTGCTACTTACCATCTATACAATAATAGACGCAGTTTATTTTGGATTTGCAGCCCCTGAAAATGGTCTTGATACGTCGGATTACTTTGCACATATTTATGATTTCAATGACACGAGTTGTAACTTAAGCTCAACCATTTTTGTGCCCCCGTTTATTAAGAGTGCTTGGAATAAAAAAATAGATGAGAGTCAACGACTAGACACTAATGATATATATCGCCCCGACAAAGTGCATCTTCCCGTCTTCCCTGGTGTCATCAAATGATCTAATTTGTCATCACTAATATTTAGAAGGCAAATTAGATCATTTGATGACATTAGGGAAGATGCACTTTGCCGGGGGATACATTTATTTAAACAAACGCTCCGATGGATCTGTATTATTTGCAAATGGAAACGACCTTAATCCTGCATGTTTGAATTTGGGAAAGGCGATTTGCTAAACAAAAAGGATTCTTTATATTGGTTATCACCAGTTTGGATTTTAACTACTTCTGGTGTAACGGAAGGTAAAATGGTACCCGATAGTATGCGAATTCGCAGATAACATTCCGATAAGTTTTCACGATGGTTAGGTTGAATAACCTCGGTGTCAGTGATAAAAATCAAAGGGAGCATTAAGATAACTGTGTAAACTTCATATGGTGATCATAGCTGTAAGTTACATTGCTCCTAATAAGATATTTTTAGAGGTATGAAGATCACATAAACTTCCTCTTCATTGGGTATCAGCTAACAATGGAAAGTGGGTAAGAATTACTTTTTATATCCTTTATTCCCCGGTCCATTTATCCCGGTCGTCCATACTGAACTTCCAGGGAGCCATATTATTTTCAATATTGCTGAACATGCCCGTCCATTCCGCTGGTGCGCTGGATTCTTCCATTACCAGGTGGCGGCGCAGCTGGAGGATAATATCAAGCGGGTTGATGCTCACCGGGCATTCCTGTACGCAGGCATTGCAGGTGGTGCAGGCGCGCAGTTCTTCTTCCAGGATATAATCGCGCAGCAGGGCTTTGCCATCATCTTTAAAGGAACCGCCATTGGCTTTGATGTTGCGGCCTACTTCTTCAAGGCGGTCGCGGGTATCCATCATTATTTTGCGGGGCGACAGGAGCTTGCCTGTAATATTAGCCGGGCAGGCAGCGGTGCAGCGGCCGCATTCCGTGCAGCTGTATGCATCCAAAAGATTTTTCCAGGTAAGGTCTGTTACGTCTTTGGCGCCGAATTTAGGCATGGTATCGGAGGCGGGCGCATTGGCAGCCAGTTCCGGTTGCAGCATCAGCTGAACTTCATGTTGTACAGCAGGCATATTCTCCATTTCGCCTTTGGGCTCCAGGCTGGCATAGTATGCATTCGGGAAGGCGAGGATAATATGCAGGTGCTTGGAGTAGGGGAGATAGTTAAGGAAAGCAAGCACGCCTATAATGTGCAGCCACCAGCAGCCGCGTTCCAGCGCTACCAGTGCACTTTCAGACATACCGCTCAGCAGCGGGGCGAACATACCTGATATCCAGAAGTTACCGGTTGCCACATAATGCGTGGCGCCTTTTGCCTGCAGGGCCTGGTCGGCCGTGTTCATGGTGAGGAACAGCAGCATCAGCACTATTTCGGTGATCAGGATATAGTTGGCGTCCGACCGGGGCCACCCGTTCAGGTCCCGGCTCATGAAACGTTTCAGCTTTAATATGTTCCTGCGCACCAGGAAAATGGCGCAACCGGCAATCACCAATATGGCGAGCACTTCAAATAAACCGATGAGCACCGGGTAAACGGCGTCTAATACGGGAACGAATAAACGATGCGTACCAAGAATACCGTCGAGGATGATTTCCAGGATCTCAATGTTAATGATCAGGAACCCCGCATATACGAAAAAGTGGAGTACAGCTACCAGTGGGTTACGGAACATCTTTTTCTGGCCAAAAGCCAGCAGCAGGAGATTTTTCCACCGCAGATCCGGATGATCGCTAAGGTCCTTATCACGCCCCAGTAATATGTTTTTCCTTATCCGGCTTGCCTTTTGGGCAAAAAGATATACCGCGGTTCCGAATAGGATCACAAATAATAATTCTTGTACGATTCGCATTAGCTCAGATTTGACTCCCTAATTTATGTCTTTTTTGGCTAAACGCGTGGATCGCCTCCGGCGATGCGGAATTTGTCTGACTCAGGATTAGAATGATTATGCTGATTAGCCTGATTTTTATTTTTTGTCAGTTGTTACTACAAGGTATTTGATTTTTTTGCGAAGTGCTGACTGCTAATGCTAATTGCTTATTTTTGCACTCATGGAAAGCAGGAACATCATTCTAACACAGGATATCATTCAAAAGAAAATTGAGCGTATCGCTTATGAAATTTATGAGCACAACAGCGATGGTACCGATATTATATTAGCCGGTATCTGGGACCGTGGCGTGATCATAGCCCATAAGCTGGCCGCTATCCTGGAACAGATATCTCCCCTGAAAATCCATATAATAGAACTGCGCCTGGATAAGCAGCATCCAGGTGAAGTGATCGTATCCGAGGGAATAGACTTTAATAATAAAGTAGTGGTAGTGGTAGATGATGTGGCCAACTCCGGCCGTACCATGCTGTATGCGTTGAAACCGTTGCTGGAATTCCTGCCTAAAAAGATCCAGACAGCCGTGCTGGTAGACCGTAAGCATAAATCCTTCCCTTTATCCGTTGATTTTGTCGGGTATTCACTGGCCACTACTTTACAGGATATGGTGCTGGTGGAGATGAACGGGGAGGAGATCGTATCCGCTTATTTTGAATAAGGGATCAGAAATAAACGGCGTGCAGCCTTACATTCCCTTTTGAATTGATTTCAAAGGCAGGCGCCGGGAACTTCAGCATATTCAATACCTGGAATATCACTTTAACGCCTTTTTTGCGGGTGGGTATTTTTGTGAAATCCACATCCGGTGAAAGGTAGAACAGCCGCACACGCTGAAGCTGGCTGTAATCGTGGCGGATGCCATGTTCATCTGTCCAGGTGTTATCGCGGCCTCCCAGCATTCCCTGTGAACCGTATCCCACCGCAATATTCAGCCATTTGGGGAGGCGGCTTTCTTTCCGGAAAGAATACAGGTTTACAGATAACCAGTATGTTTGCCCGTTATAATCCTTCAGGGTCCTTTCCCAGAAAGTAGTGCCAAACAGCTGATCTGCTTTGTGCTGCAGCACGGGATCGTCGTAATGCTGGGGATGCGCGGAAAACTTAAGCTGGATGCGTTGTTCATTCCAGGCAAGTTCCTGGCCGATGAGCAGGGCTGAGCCAACGGCGTTGGCGCCCATATCTCCCCAGGAAAATCCCCACTCGGAAGAGTAACCGTCCAGTACTTCCACCACCGACTGATAGGCAAACCCGCTCAGGCCACCGATCCATATCTGTTTTTTCCGTGGTAACCCCGACCAGCGCCACATCTCCCTGCTGTATTTACCAATAAAGTAAGCGCTGAAAATATGCCCGGCCTTATCTACCTGGTTCCATTCTCCCATATCATTAAAAAAATGGAAGCCTTCCCTAGGATATCCTTTATACCAGGCGGTATTGAGGGCTGCCAGTCCAGCGCCATAAAGGGCTGCAGTAGCACCGCTCAGGATCCATACGCGTGAGGTGATGGTAGTATCGGGTATAGTGGAAAAAGGCACTTTTTTTTGTGCCATGCTGCCAATGAAAGGCAGTAACAGGATCAGGATAAGCAGTGGTTTTTTCATTCGGGTATCAAAACAATACCGGGAATGCTGAAAAGGGCGGAGTTCTTCTTTCAACATTCCCGGGTTGTATCATCATTCCAGATGACGGTGGCTTATTTCAGTTTCAGATCTTGAATAATGCCGTTTATCTTCTGATTCAGTTCAGCGGTCACCTTGTCGTATTCACCTGCGTTGGCTAACGGGGCGTTTACGCTGAAGTAAAATTTGATCTTTGGTTCAGTACCGGATGGACGGGCGGATATTTTGCTGCCATCTTCCAATATAAACTGCAGCACATTGGATTTAGGGAGGTCCAGCGCTTTGATGTTGCCGGTTTTGATGTCCCTGATCTGCTGCAGCTGGTAATCGTAAAGGGTTACAACCGGTGAGCCGTTGATGGTAACCGGTGGATTTTCGCGGTATCCGCGCATCATTTCGGCAATTTCCTCGGCGCCTCTCATGCCCTTCTTGGTAATGGAGATCAAACTTTCCATGTAATAGCCATAACGTACATAGATGCCGATCAGCTGCTCAAACAGGGTTTTACCCTGACTGCGCGCATAGGCGGCCATTTCACAGATCATGGCTACAGAAGCAATAGCGTCTTTATCGCGCACATTCTGGCCAATCATATATCCGTAAGATTCCTCACCACCGCAGATAAAGTTTTCCTTTGGCTCTTTGCGGCGGATCAGGTCAGCGATCCATTTGAAGCCGGTGAGCACATTATAGCAGGTAATATTGTTTTTAGCGGCAAACACATCGATCAGGTCGGATGTTACCACGGTTTTGGCAATATAGTCGTTTGCTTTGGCGAGGCCTTTGCTTTTACGGTTTTCCACGATGTAGTTAAACAGCAGTACGCCGGTCTGGTTACCATTGAGCAGGATCCATTCGCCTTTCAGGTCTTTCACGGCAATGCCTACACGATCTGCATCGGGGTCGGTGCCCAGGAGGATATCCGCATCCAGTTCTTTGGCCTTTTTGAGGCCCAGGTTCATGGCTTCGGATTCTTCAGGGTTAGGATACACTACGGTAGGGAAGTTACCATCCGGGGTAGCCTGCTCCTGTACAATGTTTACATTGGTAAAACCGTATTGTTCCAGCAGCTGGGGTACCTGGGTGATACCGGTACCGTGAATGGGCGTATATACTATTTTAAGATCGTGCTGTTGTTTGTTGATGTCCGGGTTGATGGACAGGCTGAGCAGCTCTTTGCGGTAGGCTTCGTCCACTTCTTTCCCGATGAGGGTGATATTGGCTTCGCCGCCGGTCCATTTCACATCATCCGGGGAAACGATGTTTTCCACTTCACGGATCACGTTGTTATCGTGCGGTGGCACCAGCTGGGCGCCATCGTTCCAGTAGGCCTTGTATCCATTGTATTCCTTAGGGTTGTGAGAGGCGGTGAGCACTACACCTCCCTGGCATTTCAGGTGGCGGATGGTGAAAGAAAGCTCCGGGGTAGGGCGCAGGCTTTCAAAAAGAAACACTTTGATATCGTTGGCAGCGAAAACATTGGCAACGGTTTCGGCAAAAAAGCGGGCGTTATTGCGGCTATCGTGTGCAATGGCTACCTTGATTTCGCCGGTAAAGGTTTTTTTGAGATAATTGGCGAAGCCCTGGGTGGCCATTCCAAGAGTATATTTATTCATGCGGTTGGTACCAACGCCCATAATGCCCCTGAGGCCACCGGTGCCGAATTCGAGGTTACGGTAAAAGGCGTCGTTGAGTTCATCGGGGTTTCCCTCCTGCATTTTCTTCAGTGTGGCAACGGTTTCAGCGTCGTAATTACCGTTGAGCCATTGGTCTACTTTGCTTTGAATATTTATATCCATGGTCTTTTTTTTGTGAGCCGTAAGTGCTAAAATGGATTGTAAAGTAAAAATAAAAAAATGAATGTGTGAAATTACCGATTTCAAAATACATTGAAAATCCCTTGTATTGGTTAATTTTGCGGCCATGAGGCGGTATGAAGATACTTATAAACAAAAAGGATTACGTAAACAGCTAGTTGATAGTATCCGTCAGAAAGGTATTACAGATGAAAGCGTCCTGGCGGCTATTGGCAATATTCCCAGGCATTTTTTCCTTGATACGGCTTTTGAAAGTATAGCCTACGACGACAGGGCCTTCCCTATCGGGGAGGGGCAAACCATTTCACAGCCATATACAGTAGCCTATCAAACGCAGCTCCTGGAGGTTAAACCTTACGAAAAGGTGCTTGAAATAGGCACCGGCAGCGCCTACCAGGCCTGTGTGCTGGCTGAGTTGAAAGCCAATGTATTTACAATAGAGCGGCAACGCAAGCTGTTTGACCAGGTAAAGCATTTTCCTTTTAAAGCCCAATATCGCAATCTCCGGTTTTTTTATGGAGATGGTTATGAGGGCTTGTCTACCTATGCGCCTTTCGATAAAGTGCTGGTTACTGCCGCCGCGCCGCATATTCCTGAAAAATTACTGCAGCAGCTGAAAATAGGAGGGAAGATGGTAATTCCTGTGGGCGGGCAGGAGGTGCAGCGTATGCTGCGGATCACAAAAATCAGTGAAACCGAGAACGAGCAGGAACTGTTCGATAACTTCTCTTTTGTGCCCATGCTGGCGGGAAAAAAATAAGGCAGGGGTATGATCCCCTGCCCCGAATGCTGATCAAAGCCGGCCTGTGCCCTCTTTGGGCTTTTCTTCTTCCTGTTTTTCTTCTTCTTCCTGTGGTTTCTTTTTCTTGAACAGGTTTGGATCCATTTTCCCGAAACGGTAACGTATGTTCAGGCGGATAAAGCGGGTAACGCGCTTCCGCTCGTAATCCTGTATAAAGGTATTGGTTTCATAATGAGAGCTGAACTGCTGTGAGTTCAGCAGGTCGGAAATATTGAGCGCCACCACCAGCTTTCTTTCCAGCAGCTCCTTACGGATTCCGAGATCTATTCCGTTCATAGCCTTGAAAGTTCCCTGGGGCTGGATACGGGGGGAGCGGAAATGCCCTCCCAGTTCCACACTAAACTTACCGGGTAAACGAAATTGCGTATTTCCATTTAAGCCGTAGCTGAAGTTTTCATTATTTACAGAGATGCTGGTCAGTTTACTGTACTCTACGTTCAGGTTGGCCCATACTTTCCACCATTTGGTAAGGTTTAAGCTGTAGGAAACATTCCCGCCCATATTCTGCTGGGTAGCCAGGTTCATGGGTTTGGTGGTGGTAACGCCGGAAATGGTATCCAGGGTACTGATGCGGTCTATATTATCGTTGGTTTGTGCAAAGTAAGTACTGGTGCTCAGGTAATTATTGGTTTTCGGGTAATACACCGAATAGCTGATCTCAAATTTATGCGACAGGGCAGGCTGTAGCTCAGGGTTACCGGTACGGATATTCTGGGGATCAGAATTGTTGATATACGGCAGCAGCTGATCAAAATTGGGTCGGTCTATCCGGGTGGAGTAGTTGAACACCAGGCTCTGGTTCTGGTTCTTCGGCATATTGTATTTCAGGAATACGCTTGGGAACAGGTTAAAGAAGCGGTTATTCACCGTGGTATCTTTGGTAAAGGAATATCCTTTGAGCTGAGATTGTTCTGCACGCACACCCACCTGGTAGCCGAGGTTACCAAAGGCATTGGCAAAGTTTATATAACCGGCGTATATGTCTTCCTCGTAATTATATTTATTAGACAGGGTTGGGCTTACCAGGTAATCGTCTGCATCCCAGTTGAACAGGGTAGCCAGGTAATCATTGTCGATATGCCGCATGGTGGCTTTCACACCTGCTTCCAGCTTGCCTTTTTTTCCTAGCGGTGAGGTGTAGTCCGACTGCAGGTTCCAGAAGCGGTTGCCGTTTTTTCCTTTATTGAGCTGTCGGTCTGCATTGGGAAGGGTATCTACTGAAGCGATGTGATATTGGGTATTGTAGCTGCTTCCGCTGCTGCTGTTATTGCCGCTGTAGCTGATATAGGCGGTGAGCTCCTGGTTAGGCTTATCGAAAGTATGTTTGTAACTGAGATTGGTATTTTTATTATTGCTGCGGTTATAGCTGTTATTGGTGCGTTCCCCGTTGCGCAGCGATTCCATTTTCTGATCCATATAGTTCAGGAGGATATTGTCTTCATTCTCGCTGTGGTTAAAGTTCAGCCCCTGGGAGAGGGTGAATGTATTGTGGTCGTCCATGAAGAAATCAAATCCGAAACGGGTCCCGTTATTGGTATTGCTGTTTTCATTTTTACTTTTTTGGGAGAAGAACCAGGTATCGCTGCTGTCTGCTACCAGGTTCTGGCGGAAGCTGTTCCCGCTGCCGTTCACCTGTTCATAGCGGCCGTTGTAGTTGCCAAAGAAGTTGAATCTTTTTATACGCAGGCTGGCATTGGCGCTTCCAAAGCCTTCCCCGCGGGTGGCGCCGCCTACGTTGAACATCACGTTATAGCCGATCGCTTTATCCTTTTTCAGTACGATATTGATAATACCGCCGCTGCCGTTGGCTTCAAATTTTGCGGAGGGATTATTGATCACTTCTACCCGGTCTATACTTTCGGCAGGGATCATTTGCAGGGCAGTTTTAGCATCCCCGAAAGGAGAGGGCTTGCCATCTACATAGATCGTCACGCTTTTGCCGCGTAGTGTAATGTTATCATCGATGTCAACATCCACACTGGGAATATTTTTTAAGATATCGGTCCCAGTGCCGCCTTCTGCATTGATCATATTTCCGGCGTCAAATACCTGTCGGTCTATCTGCATGGAAAAGGCCGGTTTTTCCGCTTTAATTTCCACGGCATTCAGCACTTTTCCTGCTGGTTGTAAACGGAGTGTGCCGGCAAGTGTATTTTTCCCTTCCGTTACCCGTACTGCTTTTTCCAGTTTTTCATATCCCATGAAAGTGATGCGCACCACATAAATGCCTGGTGTAATATTATTGAGTGAAAAAGTGCCTGCAGGCGAAGTATAAGCGCCGGTAACCATAGAGGAGTCTGCCTGTTTCAGCAGTACTACGGAAGCATATTCAATTGGTTTCCCGGTAACGATATCAGCCACTTTTCCCGTTATTTTCAGGGCGGTGGGAATTGGCGTTTGTGCGTTAACGTTATATGACGCAACGAACAGCACGACCATGAGTGAGAAAAAATTTCGCATGCGTGGATTTAGCAACTTTAATAATGATACAACAACAGCGTAAAAGTAACAGGAGTATGTTTAAACATCCACGAAATATGATGAGTGGTAGCTAAAAAAACATGGCCGGCAGAGTGCTGCAGCACTGCTAACCGGCCTGTGGTTTGCATTCACCTTCTTTACTATGTTTTAGAAACTTTGCATAGGGTCTCCCATTTGCGTGTCGTTTCCGGAGTCTCTCTTTTTCTTCTTAAACAGGGAGGCATCGAATTTTCCGAAGCGGTAACTGAAGTTGAGTTTAAGGATCCTGGATTCGCGTTTGCGGATGTAATCCTGTGCAAACTCAGGGGAGGCCTGGTTCAGCTCATACTGCCTGGTATTGAAAATATCGGATAAGCTGAGTGTTACAGAAGCGGCCTTGTTTTTCAGGAAATCTTTTTTTACGGCTATATCCACAGTGCTGAATCCTTTAATGGTGCCCTGTGCGGAGCTTGGGATCTGGTTAAACCCGCCGCCACCGCCTCCGCGGCCTCCTCCGCCACCTGAAGAAGGAAGTGCAATGGTGGGCGCCTGGTAAGTGGCGTTTACCTGCAGGGTAAAGTTGGCCGGTAGTTTTGTTTCAGAGTTTATTTTGGCGAACCAGCTGAAACCGTTGTTATCATAGTTTTGTCCATTTGCGTTAACCTTCATATCTGTTTGATACAGGTTTACGTTAGTGGTGAGATCCCACCCTTTCAGCACCTGGTTTTTCATGGTAAGCTCAGCTCCGTAGGAGTTGCTCCTGTTGGCATTGATATACTGTGTGAGCAGCGTATCTGCACCAATGGGCGTACTGATAGTAGAGATCATGTCGTTGGTATTCCTGAAGTAAACGCTACCCAGGAAGTTATTATTCCCCCAGTTCTTTACATACGACAGCTCAAAGCTGTTGGTATACTCCGGTTTCAGGTTGGGATTACCTTCTCGTTGATTCTGCGGATCGCTGTAATCGCGGTAGGGAATCAGCTGGAAGAAGTTGGGCCTGTTCACGCGGCGGGAATAGTTCAGCTGCAGTTCCTCGTCGTTCTTTAATTTTTCCGAGAGGAAGATACTGGGAAAGAATCCCGGTACGGGCCTTGTAGGCTTGTATTTGGTGCCCTCATTCTCGCCGGCGTATACATATTGTTCCACACGTAAGCCTGCCTGGTAGCCAAAGTTGCCGATGGTATTGGCGAAGTTGGCATAACCTGCATAGATCTGTTCGTTGTATTTATAATTGTTGGAAAGTTGTGGGTTGTTGATAAATTCACCGCTGATGGTATCTTTATCGTACACGTTATACATACTGGTATAATCGCGTAAAGTGGCTTTGGCGCCTAGTTCCAGCTTGCCATTCTTCCCGATGGGATTAGTATAATCCGTCTGGAAAGTAACGAATGTGGTTTTGCCGTTGGTGGTATTGTTTTGCAGCAATGCCTGGCCGAGTGGCAATCCCGCAGCGTTTTGCGCCTGTGTGAGATAGTCGCCGTTGCGGTTATTTTTGCTGGTGTTATAGTTAATGTCGGCGGTCCATTCTTTATTAGGCTGTGCAAAGGTATGCTTGAAACTCAGTGCAGTGGTGTAGTTGCGGAAGCTGAAATCATTATTGTTCAGCCGGTCGCTGATACCGGTCACTGTATGATTTTTATCGGCAAAAGTGCTTCTGAGGTCTTCATTATTTTTAAAATCGCCCGCTACAATATTTTGTGAAATGGAAATAGTGTTCCTGTTATCGAGCATATAATCCAGCCCGAACCTTCCGAACTGGAACAATGGTTTGCTGGTGCTGTTGCTGTTCTGGAAAAGGTAATTGGTATCTGATTTCTGCCCGTTGCTGTAGTTGCTGCGGTTGGTGGTGCCATCTGCCCAGTTCCGGTTGGCATTGATATTATAATTGGCAAATACGTTGAATTTGCCCTGGCGGATATTGATATTGCCACCTCCGTTGTATTTGTTGCCGGTGCCTATACCTGCGTTCACGGCGCCGTTGAATCCTGCTTTGCGGTTTTTCTTCAGTACAATGTTCAGTATACCCGACATTCCTTCCGCATCATATTTTGCAGAGGGGTTTGTAACAAGTTCAACGCTTTCTATTGCATCGGCCGGGATCTGATCAAGAGTAAGGGTAGAGGGTTTACCATCTACAAAAATGTTGGGAGAAGCATTGCGGACTGTAACGTTTCCATCGAGATCTATATTTACAGAAGGCACATTTTTCAGTACATCCTGGGCGGTTCCGCCTACGCTGCTCAGGTTCCTGTCTACGTTAAATACTTTTTTATCGATACCCATGGCAAACGCGCTTTTCTGCCCGGTGATCTCCACGCTTTGCAGTGTTTTTACATTCTGCTGTAATTTGATATTGCCAAGATCCTGTTCCGTAGCCTGTGGTGTGATACTTACTTTCTTTTGTACGTTCGTATAGCCCATGAAGTTAACACGTAGTATCATGGGGCCGAATGGGAGATTCTCCAGGCTGAAGTCGCCATTGGGTTTGGTAAGCATACCTGTTACCAGTGAAGAATCTTTTTGTCTTAACAACGTAACGGAAGCATATTCTATCGGCTTCCCTGTTTTAGCATCCACCAGTTTGCCATATAAGTGGCCAATCTGAGGCATATTGGGTCGTCCCTGTTGTCCCTGTCCTTGTACCTGCCGGGGAGCTGTAGATCCGGGCGCCTGTGCAAAAGCATGCGCCTGCCACAAAAGTATACCAGCAAGAATTGCGTAGCATTTTTTCATCTTGTCATTTTTTATCCGGACTTTCTTCTCAGATATGGACAAAAGTATCGGGGTGCAGGTATGAATGGTTTGAGATTGTGATGAGTGGAATTATTATGCGCAGGAAATCGCAAATATAAGCGCTAAGAGGTCTTAACAGTAGTTAACAAAGCTATCTTCTTAACAGTAGTTAACAGAGTGTTTTCAGGTGGATTAAAACAGGGAGATGGCCATGGTGATCAGCCCTGTAAGGAGGCCGCTGATAGCGCCGAGGAGTTTGAAGTTTTTCAGTTCCCTGCTGAGCAGGGTATGGGTAGTGGTTTCCAGTTGTGCGGCAGAAATACCTGCTATTTTTCCTGAGATCATTTTCTCCAGGTTGAGGTCCTGTTCTACGTTATCGAGGTACTGGCTGATCAGTACGGGGAACAGGGTGTCGAGTTCTGCTACCAGGTGTGTTTTTATCTGGTTTACAATGCTGTCGCCGATGAACATGGAGAGCACGGGCATCGCCTTTGGTAATCTTTCCCTCAGGAAGCTGTCCAGGTGCGCTTCTACCAGTGGAATAATTTTTTTGATCTTCTCCGGGTCGGTCATTTTGTTTTTAATGTCTTCAAAGGAAAACTGCTGTGCTACCATTGCCCCGATACTATTTGCAAGTTGTGTTTGTTTTTTTGGAAACAATCCCTGCAGGGTGATAAAGCCGAATTTAACGGGTTTATATGGACGGAAAAGCAGGGTAACAGCCAGGCTATTAAGGAACCAACCGATGAAAGCAGCGATGAGGGGGAGGAAAAAGATCATTGAATGAATTGATTTTCACAAATGTAAAAATTCGGAGATCAAAAAAGGAATAAAACAAACAGGGAAATGAAGATGATTGAAAATAAAAAAGGCTTCTTTTTACAGAAGCCTTTTTCCCTTTCGGGTGATTGAAGGGTTTCGAACCCTCGACCCTCAGAACCACAATCTGATGCTCTAACCAACTGAGCTACAACCACCATATTCAACGGTTACCCCGTTTTTGGGAGTGCAAATATAAGTGAAACTTTTATCTGGTCAATAATTTTTTTATACTTTTTAAAAATAAAAAAGGCCTCTTTTTACAGAAGCCTTTTTTGCTTTTTGGGTGATTGAAGGGTTTCGAACCCTCGACCCTCAGAACCACAATCTGATGCTCTAACCAACTGAGCTACAACCACCATTTTTTAGTATTATTTCTTCGTTGGGAGTGCAAAGATAAGTGAAACTATTTTTAAATTCCAAATACTTTGAATAAAAAAAATTCAAGGGATTACATATAGATCATATTCTCCAGATGAATTATCTCCCCGGTATTAAAATCCTTTTCATTTGTTAATAATCACCGGTGGCAATATTAACAAGCGCCTCTATTGGATCTTCCGGAAAAGATGTATCTTTGCGCACTTTCCCATTCCATTCCCATTTTTATAAGTGATTAATAATCAGTAGGATGTTATTTTATGGCATCAGAGAAACCCCTGATTTCAGGTGGTTTAATGCCTTTTAGACCGGATAAGTTAACCAAGACGGGAAAAATTAACAAAATTCCTTTGCCAATAAATTAGTAAATAAGTATTTAATATTTAATTGTATATACATTATGGATCAGCTTAAACTGAAGTTACAGGAGTACTATCAGCGTTACCAGCAAATGGACCAACGGGTAAAGCCTGGAAAGGAGGAGCCTGGTTTTGAGGACGTGCTGGACATGGAAAATGATATTCTTTCACAATTTGGATTGCCCGCATCCCGGCGCTTTGTGCAGATACTGCATGATTTTGTGCATCATGGTCATGTGAGCGACCAGTTGCTGGATTATGTAAGTAAGAAGTTGCGCACAGCTGCACGAAAATACCTGCTGGCGCCTGTTATGTCGGACATTGACTTACTGGAAAGCGCCCGCGAACAGAAGCGCAGCGCTTACGATGTGTTGCCTGAACTGGGTTACCCGGCACAGGAATATGCCTTATTCCTCATCGGTGAGCTGTTTTACCGCAGGAACATGGCCGCCGGCGATATCCTCGACGAATTAAAGAAAATGCAGCATTTCGACAGCTGGAACGACCTGATGCTGCTTAGTAAGATACATAACCATACCACTCATGAGCTGTATGCAAAACTGAAAAAACATGAGCTGCGTTTTATTGATGAGTTCATCCAGTTCACACGCCGCCAGGAACCATCCAGGCTGGTGAATAAACGCGCTACACCACTGGAAGATGGTTATACGCCTAACTATAAAACCATTACCAAAGTACAGGTAGAGGATATCATCTTTGATGAACAAACCACTCCCAGCCTGTTTGGTAAAATAAAAAGCGGCAGGGGATATGCCCGGATCACTATCAGCCTGGAGTTTTCAGAGCTGAACCAGATCCTTATGAGCAGCGATGAACTGGGCGTTGAGATCAGCAACCATATTAAGAAACGCCTGGCTAATCCTGCTGCGGAAAAACCAACGGTGATAGATATACGCGCTGAATTCGGTGATGTATTAAAGCTAGACAACTGCTACCTGGAAGTATATAAACCGCAGCACAGGGAAGGAAATAAATGGGTGGAAGATAAAGATCACTTCTACTTTGTGGATAAAATCCTTACCAAGAAAGAATTTGAGAAACGTACCAAAGAAGCGGAAGTAAAACGTAAAATACAGGAATGCCTGGAGCTTATTGGCGGTTCCTATGTATACTATCAGCGCCTCCGCCGTTTGGGTATTACAGACGAGGAAGCCAAACTGCGTGCTGGTTTACAGGACGAGCTGCTGTTTAAGTTGTCTTACTTCCTTAACAAAGTAAAGGAGTAGGCGGATTTTGTCTGACTCAGGATTTTGATGATTTCGCTGATTTTATTACTTTGGATTAAAAATGATTTGGGGAGATTTAAGCGGATACTTTCGCTTAAATCTCCCCAAATCATTTTTAATCAGTTATAAAATCCCAAAAAATAAAATCAGCGTAATCAGCGTAATCATCAAAATCCTGAGTCAGACAAAATCCGCGCAGAATTTTTTATGTTTACATAAAAAGAAGCAATGGAAGAACTTACTCTCGGTGTTGGCTCCCGGGTACAGCACGCACACTTTGGTCCAGGGGTTATTGTGGCAGTTAAATATGCCCAATACCGCGTTACATTTATGGATCATGGTATTAAAATGATTGATAAAACAGATCCTTTATTTGAAGTGCTGGTTGCCGAAAATGCGACCCCGGAAGTGGAAACCACTTCTGATGTGGAAACATCGCTGCTGAAAATACTGCGCCTTTGGGGAGGTATTACGGAAGTGGTGCCACTGGGCGATCGATGGAGAGGCGGTCAGCTTATTCTTCAACCAGGGGATGCTTCTCTGAAAGCAAAGGAACTGCCTATTGATACTTTCTTTCATAAAATAGTAATGCTGCGCGACCGTCTCCGTGTGCTGGAACAAAATATCAACAGCCATAAGGTGCTCACAGATGAAGAGAAAGTGAACATGCAGCAATACATTACCCGTATCTATGGTTCCCTTACTACTTTCAATGTATTATTCAGGGATAAGGAACATTGGTTCACGGGTGAAAAAAGCGGCAACGATTAATGCGCGTCTATATGATAGATCTGTTCCAGCTCCCACCGGTATGCCTGGGGGAGATGATTGATAAAGATATTTTTTCCATCGAACGGGAACTTTTCATCGTAGCCTTCCACCGGGTATAATATCACAGGTGTGCCTGCCGGCGTATAATTGTGACTGGTCACAAAATCCGGTCGCTGATACTCCGGCAGCAGCTTTTTTACCCGCTTGTAGGCCAGGCGGCCCAGTATACGCTGCATACGCCTGGAAGCCCTTTTGGCGGGGCGGTCCAGCCGGCCGTACATATAGCTCAGCGCGCTCCGCACCGGCCATTTCTGCTTCTTTAATGTGCCTTTGATGTTGGTAAAAGGGCTCACCGTGTTGAAGTCGCGGGTTGTTTGCAGTGAAAAGGGTGTTTCCGGTACCCAGTCGCGCGTATTCACCACACGTAATCCCCATCCATCGCGGCAAATGTAATCGAAGTCGTATGCATAATACAGGTTGCCCGGTTTGGGCGCTGCACTGGCATATGTTTTAAAAATGATGTCCTTAGGTAAACCGGTAGCATATTGAAAATAAGAACGCATTAGGAAAGAAACAACACCACCCTGGCTATGCCCGAAAATGATAAATTCGTGTACTCCTTCCCGGTAGTAGTCATTAATTTTCCGGATCATTTCCGGTCCCATGGAAGCTACTGCCAGCATCCAGCCGGCGTGTACATAAGCCCTGGGATCTTCCGCCACTTTATAGGGCACTGAGGTGCTGTCGTTCAGCTTTACGGTGCCTTGTGCAGGTATCATGCCGGCATAGAAATTCTCCAGCCATGAAGCTGCGGTGCCATTGGTACCGCGGATCACGATAATACCAACATTATCTTTTCTTTTCCACAGGTCCCAGCGATTTACCAGTCCCGATTCGGCAGAGCGGTATACCAGCTCGCAGTCACGGGGTGGTGTACTGGTTACTTTGGTCCATGGCGTATCCCTGGAACGCTCGGCCAGCTTCAGTAATTCACCATATTCTGCTGCATTGAAGTGGGGCGACAGGTGCTGTGCAGAACAATGACATCTTATTGAAAATAAAATTAGAAAACAGAACAGTGAAACACGAAACCCCATAGAAAATAACAAATTATAAATGACCAATGACGAACGAATAGTAACAAAAGTGCCGCACTTTAAAATAAACCAAAACAATTAAGATAATACTGTTGTTCTAAATGCGTTTAACTTTCCAGCCTAAATTACTTTAAATATGGCAAAGAGAATTGAGCACGATTTCCTCGGGGAAAAAGAAATCCCTCATGATGTATACTACGGCATTCAAACGCTTCGTGCAATAGAAAACTTTCACATTACCGGTATTCCCCTGAAGGTGGAGCCCATGTTTGTACAGGCCCTGGGCTATGTTAAAAAAGGCGCAGCCATGGCTAACCGCGACCTCGGCGTACTCGATAAAAATATAGCAGAATACATTATCAAGGCAGCAGATCGTGTGATTGCCGGTGAATTCAACGACCAGTTCCTCAGTGACCTTATACAGGGCGGCGCAGGCACATCTGTAAACATGAACGCCAATGAAGTTATTGCCAATGTGGCGCTGGAAATGATGGGCAAAGAAAAAGGACAGTATGAATTCTGCCATCCCAACAATCATGTGAACTGCTCACAATCCACCAACGATGCTTACCCTACCGCCTTCCGTATTGCACTGATCAATAAGCTCACCGGTTATAAAACCACCCTGGGCGACCTGGCAGATGCATTCCATGCGAAAGGCGAAGAGTTTAAGGATGTACTGAAAATGGGCCGTACCCAGCTGCAGGACGCAGTGCCCATGAGCATGGGCGATGAGTTCAAAGCTTTTGCCACTAATATCAATGAGGAATTGTCGAGGGTGGAAGAAAGTAAACGGCTTATCTCTGAAATCAATATGGGCGCTACCGCTATCGGTACCGGTGTGAATACTCCCAGGGGTTATTCTGAACTGGTTACCAAACACCTTTCGGCTATCACCGGGATGGACCTGGTTTTGGCGGCTGATCTTATTGAAGCCACGGTAGATACCGGCGCATATGTACAATTGTCTGGTGTGTTGAAACGTACTGCCGTAAAGATCTCTAAAATATGTAATGATCTCAGGCTGCTTTCCTCCGGCCCACGTACAGGGCTAAACGAAATTAACCTGCCGCCTATGCAGCCCGGATCCTCCATCATGCCAGGGAAGGTAAACCCGGTGATCCCCGAAGTGGTGAATCAAACGGCCTTTTATGTAATCGGCGCTGATCTGATGGTGACGATGGCCGCGGAAGCAGGACAGCTGCAGCTGAATGTAATGGAGCCTACCATCGCTTTTGCTCTTTTCACAGCTATCACCTATATGAACAATGCCTGCAAGGCGCTGAAAGATAAATGCGTGGTTGGTATCACCGCCAATGCAGACCGCACCAGGGATATGGTGATGCACAGCATTGGCATTGTTACCCAGCTCAACCCTATTATCGGCTATGAGAAATGCTCCGCTATAGCACGGGAAGCATTGGAAACAGGCAAGTCTGTACACGACCTGGCAGTAAAAGAAAAGAAGTGGGTAACACAGGAGAAGTGGGATGAAATTTTCACTTTTGATAACCTTATAAGGCCACAGTTCATACAGTAGCGGATTTTGTCTGAGTCAGACAAAACCCGCGTGTTTAGAACTCCTGCTCCAGGTGCCCTACGCTGCCATCTTCGCCGATGCCTTCTGCTACGAGGCGGAAACGCTTGGTGAAGTCGTTGTTATAGAATTCCACCCTGGCAGTATGCGTGAGCGTGTCTATCACTACGTTCGGGTTCCAGTAAAGGGTGAGGCGTTTATCAGGTAATGCGTGTACTTCTTTTTTCACGGAGTAGTCTGGTGAATAGAATTGTTTCACGATCTGGTAGCCGGCCTTTTTATAGAGCTTAAAGCCCCGGACGCTCGGATCATTTTTCGGTGTGTTGTCGCCACCTTTTTTGGTGTATACTGCGATGGCGCCGTTAGCGCCGCCGAAGCCACCCATAAAGGGAGGGCGGAATACTTTAATGAGCGCAATGTCCTGGATGGAAAGGGTGCTCAGCATACTCACGTCCGATTGCATTTCATTGAGGTATAATCCCGGTGCGCCTCCACGCCAGGAGAGGGTTGGATTGTTATAGTCGCCCGTAATTTGCAGTCCAGCTACTTTTGATTGCAGGTATTGGAATACGTTGAGCGCAATAGGTGTTTCTTTTGTTAGGTCGAAAGTGTATCCATCGCCGCCGGAGAACATGCCGGAGGTATAACGTTTCTCCGTGGTTTCTTCCGGCTTCACTTTTTTCGCATTTACATTTACTTCCTGCAGGTATACTGTTTTATTGTTGATAGAACGGTTCACCTTATTGCCTTCCGCGGCATTGGCAAGGAATTGTTTCAATGCATTGTTATCCACTGCAGGTGGTACGCGCAGCGGGAAAGGAATTTTAATTTGGGTAGGGCGTTCAAAGAAGTGATTGTCGAACTTTACATTCACATCCACGCCTTTTTTTACGAGGTCGTTGCCCTGGTAGTAGATGTAGGCGGTATCCGGGAATATCATGTTGGCCATTTCAAACTGTCCTTTATCGTTGATAGGTGTAGAGGCAAACATGGAGGAGCTGTCTATCGGCAGGCGGATGATCATATCCAGTTTGCCGGTGGGCATAGGGCGTCCATTGAGCATGGTGGCTACACCTTTCATGAGCAGGCCTTGTTCGTAGGGGAACCTTACTTCAGGGAATTCGTTGTTAACGATTTTTTCCCAGCTAAACCGTCTCCATCCGTTGGTCATCATTACGAGGTCCAGTGCTTTCAGCGTTGAATCGGCATCGTTGCGGAAATACCAGGATGGGTTGTAGATATATCCTTTGATGTCGGAGGTAAGCAGGAAGCTGGAAATGATATTGTTCGAGTTTTTATCTACCGGCACTGCGTCTGCATCTGTGATGGATACAGAGATATTGGTTTGCATAGTGTCTGGCAGTCTCAGTTCAAAAGCATTTTTTGTTCTCGGTTCCTTATGGGTATCAGCGTCCAGTACATCTATCTGCATCAGGTCATTTTTACGGACAAAGGCCAGTCGCTCTGCGAGCGGCATACCTGATTTCGCAAAAAGGGTGATCTGGACAATACCAGAGGGGAGATGATCAGCGGGAATAAATCCGCTGATGCGGCCTTCCCCTGCATCGAGGTTGGCTTTGTATACCAGCTGGCTGCCCATCTGGCCAATGATCACCAGGTCATTTATGGAAGTATCAGTTACATTGCCGAGTACGGCCTGGTAAAATATGCGGTTACCTTTATTGAATACCTTCAGGGAGGCGCCGGCGGCCACTGCAGCGGGAAGAGACACTGTTTTGGTTTGGCCCCTGCTGCTTTTTACCGTTGCCTGGAAGATGTCCTGTGCGTTGGCAGGAGTGATTTCAAAGGAGCCCATACCGTCATGTACGGTTTTGATCACTGCGGTGCTGGCGCCTTTGGCGTCTTTTACGGCGCCTGATATCTCTATAGGGTACCCGTTATTATCGATAGCTTTAAAGGCTACTACGTTTGGCTGGCCTACGATCAGGTTGCCGCCTTCCGGGAAAAACTGTACTGCAAAGTCGGGAGCGGTGGCGCTGTCTGTTTCCGGCTGTGTTTTCTTTGAAGGGTCAAAGATCTCGATGGTCCGGGTATAGCTGAAGGCAGGATCGAAGTTGAGCATCCAGGCGGTATAGGCCCGGAGCTGGTATACGCCTGCTTTTTGTGTTTCCGGCAGATCGAAGTTACCGGGTGCACCGGCGTTACCAACGGCAAACAGCTTCTTCTGCACAATGTTATTATTTTTATCCAGCAGCTCTACATACAGGTTAGTAGCCGTAGTGGCGGGCATTCCCTGTAGTGTGAGGTAGGCTTTGAACCAGATGGTTTCACCGGCTGCATAGTAGTCCTTATCAAGATGGAGGTATACCTTTTCGGCCGGATAACGGCTGCCGAATGTTTGTAATGCCTTTATAATGCGGTCGGACCAGTCAGTAGGACGCGTTTGTATAGCCAGTGCACTCATTACGCCGCCTAACATCACGGCTGGTATTATCCATTTCAGAAATTGTCGCTTTTTCTTCAGGTTCGATTGCATGCAATATAGTTTGAGCGGGTATAATATATGTCAAAAATATAAACTTTGGAAGATTAATCAGTAAGATTACGGCAGGTTTGTTATTATTGCGTGTTCAACCTACGGTTTTAACAAGATTTTAATGAGCTCAGGAAAGAAACGTTTAGTGATAGCTGGTGGCGGTGCTGCCGGTTTTTTTTGTGCAGTGAACGCCGCGCGGCTGAGCCCCGGGCTGGAAGTGGTGCTGCTGGAAAAAACGGGAAAGCTGCTATCGAAAGTAAAGGTAAGTGGGGGCGGGCGTTGCAATGTTACGCACAATGCACCGGATATTACGTACATGGCTAAACGCTATCCCCGGGGGCAGAACTTTGTAAAGAAATCCTTTTCCCGCTTCTTTGTGCCCGATACCATTGCCTGGTTCAGGGAAAGAGGTGTATTGCTGAAGGCGGAAGAAGATGGCCGCATGTTCCCGGTAACAGACGATTCGCAGACGATCATCGACTGCCTCCTGCGGGAAGCAGATAAGTACCATCTCTCCATACGCACTAATACAGAAGTGACATCCTTTAAAAAGGACAGCGATGGGCGCTGGCGGCTTCAATTACAGCAGGGACCGGAGCTTACGGCCGACTATTTATGCATTGCAGCCGGAGGCTATGCGCAGGCGGCAAAATTTGCCTGGCTGGAACAAACCGGGCATAGCATTGTACCACCGGCGCCATCGCTGTTTACCTTCAATATGCCTGGCAACCCTGTTACCAGCCTGATGGGAGTAGCTACCATTGCACAGGTAAAAGTAGCAGGCACTAAACTACAGGAGCAAGGCCCTTTGCTGGTCACCCACTGGGGTATGAGCGGCCCGGCAGTATTACGGTTGTCGGCCTGGGGAGCCAGGGAATTGCAGCAGTTACAGTATACCTTCACGGCTATTGTAAACTGGATCCCTTCCTACAATGAAAATACCCTGCGGGAGCAGTGGCAGGACCTGCGCTTTGAACTGGGGAAGCAAAAGATATACAATAAAAATCCTTTTGGACTGCCGCAGCGGCTCTGGCAATTCCTGCTTCAACAGGCGGGTGTGGGGGAAGAAATGAGATGGGCAGACGTGCCGGCGAAAGATCAGAACCGTTTGATGAAACTATTGGTGGGCATGGAGTTCCCGGTGAAGGGCAAAACTACTTTTAAGGAAGAATTTGTTACCTGCGGGGGCATTGCCCTCAGCGAAATAGACCCGGCTACTATGGAAAGCCGGCTGGTACCCAACCTTTTCTTCGCGGGAGAGGTAATGGATGTAGACGGGATCACGGGTGGTTTCAATTTTCAGCACGCCTGGACCAGCGGCTTCGTTGCGGCCAGCGCGATTGCAGCGCGCGCGGATTTTGTCTGACGCGAAGGTTGTCATAACCTGAGGTAATGAACTCCCGGTTCATATTCCTTTTCAAGCGCCTGTAGCAGGTGATCGAAATCCGCTGGTTGCCGCAGGAAATCCACTTTAGTGGTATCTACCACCAATGTGCGTACAGGATGCTGCTTGATATATTGCATATACATATCGTGCACATTCAGCAGGTATTCGTCGGGTATCTGTTGCTCGTAGGAGCGGTTACGGTGACGGATATTCTCCTGCAGTTTTGTGACCGGCGCATTCAGGAATATCAGCAACTCGGGTTGTACCAGCTGCGGATTAATAATGTCGAAGAGCTTCTGGTAAAGAGAGTATTCTTCTTCCGGCAAATTAATTTTTGCAAACAACAGGCTTTTTATAAACAGGTAATCGGAAATGATCACATCGCTGAAAAGGTCCTGCGACTGCAGCATTTCCTTCAGTTGTTTATACCGCTCTGCCATAAAGAACAGTTCCAGCGGAAAGGCATACTGCTGCGGGCGTTCGTAAAAAAGAGGGAGGAAAGGATTATCTGCAAATTCTTCCAGTATCAGTTTTGCAGAAAAATGGGTAGCGAGCATATTGGCCAGCGTTGTTTTGCCGGCGCCGATATTCCCTTCTACCGTAATGAATTTATAACGCATGAAGATAGGTTTAAAATTTAGTCCTGGTAACGGTTTGCCGGCAATGTATCCGGGCAGGATGCCGCCAGCTCCCGTACTGTTTTATGTAACACCGGGTGCATGTAGTCCGGTATTATCTCCATCAGGGGCACCAGCACAAACTGCCGCAGGTGCATACGCGGATGCGGTACTTTCAGCTCCGGCAGGGAATGAATGCTATCATTAAAAAAGATCAGGTCGATATCAATTACCCTGGCCCCCCATTTTTCCTGGCGGATACGGCCTATCTTTCTTTCTATCTCTAACAGTGTATGCAATAACGTTAGTGCATCCAATGATGTGCGGATCTCAACCCCCTGGTTCAGGTAATCCGGTTGATCCACGGCTCCCCAGGGAGCAGTCTGGTATAAGGCTGAGGTTTGTACTACCTCTCCGGCTGTCTGAGCGATCAGTTGTACCGCCTTCTGAAGGTTCCCGGTACGGTCACCCAAATTGCCACCTATAAGTAATATTGCTGTATTCATGTATATTTCAAGTCTCAAAAGTAGCCATATTCCTTATTTTTGAAAAAATGTATCTTTCCATCTCAGTTTCATTTTAACCAAAAAGTATGCGTTTCTTTAAAGTTTTCCTGGCCGCATTCCTTGCATTCGTAGCATTTACAGCAATATGCTTCTTTATATTGCTGATAATGATAGGTAAGGCTATTACCCCTGAAAAGGTAACAATTTCCCCCAATAGTGTACTCGTGCTCGAAACAGGGCAGTCGTACAACGAACAGAAAGTAGTTAACCCATTGGGAGCCCTGATCAATGATGAATCTGCAGAAACGCCGGGATTATACCAGGTGGTAAGACTCATAGAGAATGCTGCAGGCGACGACAACATTAAAGGCATCTACCTGAAAGTAAACGGGAACCCCAACGGATTTGCCAGCACAGAAGAATTGCGTAATGCCCTTCTCCGTTTCCGGAAGTCCAGGAAATTTGTGTATGCCTACGGTGAAGTAATGGACCAGAATGCCTATTACCTGGCCAGTGCGGCAGATAAAGTATACCTGAACCCCAAAGGCGGGGTGGATTTTACCGGCTTTGCCAGCCAGATCATGTTCCTCAAAGGAACCCTGGATAAACTGGAGATCAAACCGGAAATTTTTTACTGCGGAAAATTCAAAAACGCCACAGAACCACTGCGTGAAACACAAATGACAGACGCCAACCGTATCCAGACCACCCAGTTCCTGGGTGAACTGTATGGCACCTTTCTGGAAGGCATCAGTGCCGCACGCAACATTGATACAGCTACTTTGCACAGCTATGCCAATGAGAACCTGATCCAGCAAGCCAGCGATGCGCTGAAATATAAACTGGTAGACGGTTTGAAGTATGATGACGAAGTAACGGCAGAACTCAAAAGCAAAACAGGCATCAAACAGGACGAAACAGCCAACCTGGTAACGCTCGGAAAATATAACAGCGGCACGGATCTTTCTTCCGGCAGCGGAGATGCGCGGCTGGCCCTGATCTATGCAGAAGGGGATATTATTAGTGGCGAATCAGAGCGTGATAAAACCATTGCAAGCGATGACTATATCCGCGAAATCCGCAAAGCCCGTGAAGATAAAAATGTGAAGGCCATCGTGTTCCGTGTAAACTCCGGCGGCGGCAGTGCACTGGCGTCTGAAGTGATATGGCGCGAACTCTCCCTGGCGAAGAAAGTAAAACCGGTGGTAGTGTCAATGGGTGATTATGCTGCATCCGGCGGATATTATATTTCGTGTATGGCCGACAGTATTTTTGCAGAACCCAATACCTTAACCGGTTCTATCGGTGTATTCGGTGTGATGTTCAATATGCAGGACTTCTTCAAAAATAAGGCAGGCGTTACCTTCGACGGTGTTAAAACTGCTCCCTATGCAGATCTGGGCTCTATTGGCCGCCCGCTTACAGATGCAGAGAGGCGTTTTATACAGAGCGGTGTAGACAGTATCTATGCATCTTTCAAATCCCGCGTGGTGGCGGGCCGTAAACTGGCCCCAGCTATTATAGACAGCATTGCACAGGGGCATGTTTGGAGTGGCTTAAGGGCAAAGGAACTGGGCCTGGTAGACCGTATCGGTGGTATCAACGAAGCGCTGGCATGTGCAGCAAAGCTGGCCAAGCTGTCGGAATACCGTTTAAGGGAATTCCCCGAAGCAAAAAATCCCCTGAGCAAGCTGGCGAAAACCTTTGGAGGTAACATGCGCATGGAGATGGTGAAGAAGGAACTGGGCGCCAATTATGAAATATACCAGCAGATAAAAGATGTTCAGCAGCTACACGGCGATATCCAGGCGAGAATGCCGTTTAAGTATAACTTCTAGGTAATCGCGTAATTCGCCGAAGGCGAACCATTTTTTCCTAAAAGAAGGGAAAAACGTTGTAGTTTTACCGCCGGTTTTTAAAATAGCAGAATCAGATGAATGGAGCGAAGTACAGCCAGTTGAGGGCCATGCTGGCCATTACCAAAGGAAGCCTGAGAGGTATTTTTCGTAGCCCTTCCGCAGTAGTGTTCAGTTTGGGATTCCCGCTGGTATTTATCCTGGTGTTTGGGTTTATTGGAAAAAGCACTGTTTCCGTTAAAGTGGGGATTGACAGGCGCACTGATATCAACAGCAGGTATTACCAGGAGTTGTCGCATGCCGGTACGCTGAAACTGGTTACCGACCAGCCAGCAGCAGAAATGGAAGATGATCTGAAGAAAGGCCGCCTGGTGGCTATCCTGAACATTGTGCCAAAGGAAGGGGCCAACCATGTAACTGCATACGACATTAATATCCGGACTTCTACCGCCTCTGATGCCGGGAAAAAGATAACCCTGGTATCCATCCTCAAAAGTATTGCCGGCAAGCTGGACGACGAAACTTATAAACGCCCTACCGTAGCCATTTTTACACAAACAGAGGTGCCGGGGCGCGAATTCAAGACCATCGACTTTATCCTGCCAGGACAGCTGGGCTTTGCCTTGATGAGTGCCGCCGTTTTTGGTACCGCCTTCCTGTTTTACAATATGCGTCAAACGCTGGTACTCAAGCGTTTCTTTGCCACGCCGATCAAACGTACTTACATTGTACTGGCGGAAGCATTGAGCCGGATGATCTTCCAGCTCATCAGCTCCGTGGTGATCATTGCCCTGGGGCACTTCGCTTTTGGTTTTACGCTGGTGCACGGCTTTGCCACTTTTCTGGAAATGCTGGTATTGTCTGTATTCGGGCTGCTGGTATTCATGGGCTTTGGTTTCGTGGTGAGCAGCCTGGCAAAGAACGAAAGCACCATTCCGCCACTGGCCAATATTGTTACCCTGCCGCAGTTCCTGCTGGCAGGCACCTTTTTCCCGATAGATTCCTTCCCTGGCTGGTTGCAGCCGATATGTAAGATCATGCCGCTCACCTACCTGATAGACGCCCTCAGGAAAGTAGCCTTTGAAGGGCTGCATCTTTGGAATGTAGGCTGGGAGCTTGCCATCCTTACTTTATGGGGTGTTGTCGTATATGCGGTAGCCGTGAAAGTATTCAAGTGGGAATAAGGCGATTTCGTTAGCTTTGTAGGATCTAAATCCAGTCACATGCAAGCCTTTTTCATTATCCTGGGTGCGTTTATTGTCCTTGTGCTGGGGCTTTTCATTTTCAGTTTATTCCTTTCTCCCGCCATTAAGGTGGAGCGTTCGCTGGTAATAACGGCTGCGCCGGGGGATATTTTCCCGCTGCTGAACGTAGTACGCAACTGGGAGCTATGGTCGCCCTGGAAAGAGCAGGACCCTGCCGTTAAAATCACCTACGGGGAAAAGGAGAGTGGTGTTGGCGCCGGCTACAGCTGGGAAAGTCGTAACAGGAACGTTGGCAAAGGGCATATGACCATCACAGAATCCAAACCGGACCAGCAGGTAGTCACCCATATCGATTTTATGGGCATGGGCGCTACCAAAGGCTATTTCCGCCTGGATCCCGTAAATGGCGGTACCCTGGTCACCTGGGGGATGGTGTGCGATATGGGGCAGCACCCCATCCGCAAAGTGATGGGGCTGATGATGGACAAATGGGTTGGGAAAGATTTTGAGAAAGGACTGGCAAACATAAAGCGGCTCCTTAAAGGATAATATATTTTTCTATGAGGTTTATTAAGTTGTTACTGATCGGCGTGATCATTTTAGGCATGGTGGTTTTCGGACTATCGCTGGCATTTCCCTCTACCGCAGTAGTGGAGCGTACCGGTGTGATACAGGCGCCTATTGATACGGTGTATGCGCATATCAGTAACCTGAAAGCCTGGGATACCTGGAACCCCTGGACCCGTCCTGATACCACTGCCACACTGGTGTATTCTGATCCGCCATCGGGAAAAGGCGCCTGGTACAGCTGGAACGGAAAGCTCAACAGCGGAAAGGTAACGGTGCTCGACAGCGATCCGGCGAAAGGAATGCATTATTTGCTTGATATTAAAAGCGTACGGCCGGTAAACGGGGGAATAGAGCTGAAACCCACCGCAGATGGAAAGGCAACGGCGGTTTTCTGGCATATGGAAATTAAACTGGGCATGCTGCCCTGGTGGAAACTGAGAGGATTTGTTGCAGACAGGGTATATGGACCGGCCATGAGCAATGGTTTGACAAAATTGAGCCGTATTTGTGAAGGAAAATAATATGGAGTTATTTTACCATTGATACAATAGTTTTGCCCGCGATGGTTTTTATGATTTAAATTGTTACCGTATCTCAACAACTTCTTACAGAAAAAACTAAAAAAATGAAACATTTCTTTTTGGCAACCTTATTTCTGGCCTTTACCAGCCTCGTTTTTGCTCAGGAGAAGGCTCGTAAAAGCCCCCACGTTACAGTAGAAGCCAACGGTATTAAAGTAGTGTACGGACAACCGTCCAAAAAAGGCCGCGAAATTTTTGGTAAACTGGAACCATTTGGTAAAGTATGGCGTACAGGCGCTGATGAAGCCACTGAAATTACTTTTAATAAAGACGTGGTATTTGGTGGTAAACCTGTAAAAGCCGGTACTTACACTTTATTCTCTATTCCTGATCCCAAAACCTGGACCGTTATCCTGAATGGTAAACTGGGCCAGTGGGGCGCATATGATTACGATAAAAATAAAGGACAGGATGTAGTTTCCGTAAAAGTAAAACGCGAAACACTGTCTACCCCGGTAGAAAAACTGACCTTCACCCTACCCGGAAATGCCGTGGTATTTGAATGGGACGATACTAAAGTATCTGTACCGGTTAAATAATTTCACCGGAAAAAATACCAGGGGCACAGGCATCAGGCCTGTGCCCTTTTTTTATGACTATGATAAAGTGCTCAGCAGTTCGCGGATACTGTTGTATACTTCGTTCAGCTGCTCATTGGTAATGCAGTAGGGCGGCAATATGTAAAGGGTATTGCCAAGTGGCCGCAGCATCACTCTTTTAGCCCGGAAAAACCGGTGCAGGTCATCTGCCAGTGCATTCGTGTAACCATCGGCGTTAGCAGTTACTATTTCAAAGGCGAGGATGGTGCCCAGCAGTCTTGAATTTTTTATTACCGCATATTTGCGCAGCTCTTCCAGGAATGCCGCATGCTTTTCGTGTATACGTTCCCGGTTTGCTATGCAGGCAGGATCGGTAAACAGGTCGAGGCTGGCCAGCGCTGCGGTGCAGGCCAGGGGGTTAGCGGTAAAGGAATGGCCATGAAACAGTGTTTTCAGCTTATCGCTGGAAAGGAAGGCTTCATATACTGCCGCGGTGCTGGTAGTTACCCCCAGGGCCATAGTGCCGCCGGTGAGCCCTTTGGAAAGACAAATAATATCCGGCAGCGTTTCCAGGTATTCCATCGCAAAGTTTTTCCCCGTTCTGCCAAAGCCCGTCATTACTTCATCCGCAATCAGCAATATATTTTTGCTGGCGCAAAACCGGAGTAACTGTTCAAAAGCGGCAGCATCATACATCACCATACCACCTGATCCCTGGAGCAGGGGTTCAAAAACAAATGCCGCTATATCTTCCGGTTGCAGCGCAGTAATGTTGTTTATAATCCGGGAGATGTTTTCCGCAGTAGGTACTTCTATGAACTGAACATCAAACAGGCGGTCATCAAAAACGCGGGTGAACACACTTCTGCCGCTTACGCTCATGGCGCCGAACGTATCGCCGTGATAGGCGTTGTGAAAGGCCAGTATCTTGTGTTTAGGGGTGCCTTTGTTGTCCCAGTACTGGATGGCCATTTTGAGCGCCACTTCTATAGCAGTGGAGCCGTTGTCTGAATAAAAAACGCGGCGCTGATTGGGGGGAAGGATCTGTAATAGCCGTTCTGCCAGGTTAACCGCCGGGGGATGGGTATACCCCGCAAAGATGCAGTGTTCCAGCTGTAAGGCCTGTGCGGCCAGCTGCCGGGCAATATGCGGGTGTGCATGACCGTGTATATTCACCCACCAGCTGGAGGTGGCATCTATATAGCTGTTATTGTTTTCATCGAAAAGCAGCGCGCCTTCGCCACGCACAATACCAATAGGTGCAGGAGCTGTTTGCATTTGTGTGTAGGGATGCCAGATCACGTCCAGATCACGGGCCGACAAAGAAGATGTTTGCATAGTTGCTGGCTGTTGGTGCAGCCGCTAAGGTACTATAAAAGGAGATTATGTTTTCCTGTACTGCCCGAGTATGTTCAGCAGATCCTTTGCTGCATAAGGTTTGGGCAGCATATCTTTTACACGGAGATTAGCTAGCCGTTCTGTTACCTCCGGCATAATATCGGCCGTTAATACGATGATAAAGGCATCCGGCTGCAGGTGCTGGATATGAGGAATGGTTTCATAGCCGTTCATCTCCGGCATATGGAGGTCCAGTATGATCCCGTCAAAAGATTGTTCCTGCATTTTTTGCAGCGCCAGCCTGCCATTACTGGCGGTTTCAATCTGCGCGCCTGAGCTCTTCAACTGCAGCTCAAGGATACGGATATTGATGGCATTGTCTTCCACCACCAGTAATTTCATGTTTTTCAAATATCCCACCCGTTGTTTGTTTTGCGGATGTATGTCCCCGCTTTTGGTTTCCGGTATTGCAAAACTGATATCAAAGCGGAAGGTAGTGCCTTCGTTTTTTTTACTTTCCAGGATAATATTACTGTTATGAAGTGCCACCAGTTTTTTGGTAATGGCCAGTCCAAGCCCCGTTCCGCCATGATGGCGGGTGGTGGCGGAATCTTCCTGTACAAACGTATCAAATATTTTATCCTGCATTTCCGGAATAATACCTACGCCGGTATCCTTTATTGCAAAGGAAAGGGTACAGGTATCTGCTTCTGTATTTATCCGGTGGACTTCCAGTATAACCGACCCCGCGCCGGTAAATTTGATGGCGTTGTTCAGAAGGTTGTTGAGTATCTGCGATAATCTTACCGGGTCGCCCTTTAATGCAGGAGGTAAACGATCGAGCCGGGTTACCAGGTCAATTCCCTTGCCGGCGGCCATGGGCTGGTAATTCCGTATAATGCCTGTGAGCAGTGCGCCAAGGTCAAATGGTATGTTTTCAAGTTCAATCTTTCCTGATTCCATCTTACTGAAATCAAGGATATCATTGATGAGGCCCAGCAAATGATGTGCGGAAAACTGAAGGTTGTGCACCACTTCCGCCTGTTCCGGAGCAGGATTTTCCCCGAGGATACCGGCAATACCGATAATGGCATTGAGCGGTGTACGGATTTCGTGGCTCATTACTGATAAAAAATCACTTCTCGATTGTGCGGCTTTCTGTGCGCTATCGCGGGCAGCGGTGAGCGCCAGCTCGGTATCTTTCTTATCCGTAATATCCATGATAATGCCCCTGAAATGCGTGAGCTGGCCATGATTGTTATATACGGCCCTGCCGATGGTGCGCATCCAGGTTTGTTTTCCTTTGGCAGAAATATGCCGCAGCTCAAGGTCGTACGGTGTTTTATGAGCTATCATTGCCTCCCTTGCAGCAATATAAGCAGGCTGGTCGTCCGGATGCCAGAAAGTAACAGCGGAATGAAAGGAGACGGGGAAATCGTGTGGTATCTCTCTTAATTCGTACACTTCCCGGGTCCAGTAGGTTTCCCCGGTAGCTACATTAAATTCCCATCCGCCCATTTTCCCCATTTGCTGGCAGATGCTCAGCAGCTGGTTGCTCCGGCGTAGTTCCGATTGTGCCTGTAAATAATTGTTATTCTTTTTTTCTAATTCGGAGATATTCCGGATCATCAGCAGGATACGCCTGGGAGCGGGTGGTTTATCCTTTATGATCCGCATCTTCAGCTGGTACCAGTTTTCCGGTCCCTGCCGGATATCAGGATATACATACTCCTGGTCTTCCCCGGTTTGCAGCAGTTTGTCGGCCACCCGGTCAAATGCGCCGGCATGTTCGCCAAGTGCTTCACGGATGGTTTTACCGATCACTTCTTCCCTGGGCCGGAATAAGAGGCTGTCGTTACTGCACCATACCCTGGTAAAGATCTTTTGCTCATTCATCTCAAATAAGATATCATCCAGGGTAAGCATCAGGGAATCCCATTCGGATTTCAGCCGGGTGAATGCGGATTGCAGCTGCCGTGTTTCCTTTTCCCGGGCAGCATGATAGTGATAATGTCCAAGTACCTGCAACAGGGGCTGCAGGAAAGCAACGGTATCTGAATAAGCGGTGCTGCCGGCCAGTCCTATCACCGCCATTACCTGTTGCTGGTGCATCACCGGCAACCCGATAAAGGCCGGTGTGGTATCATCTGCGGGAAGTACCAGGGGCATCCCGCTGTTGGCTACCTTCTGCAATGCGGGGGTAAAATTCCATCCGTGTTCGGGCGCATGATTGATAATGGTAATAGTATGCAGTTGCGGCGGCGTGTTGTTTTTCTTTAACTCTCCCACAAAACCGTAAGCACTTACTGTTAGTTCCATCAGTTGTCCTAACATTTGCTGAACAGCATGATCGGGATGTTCCTGCAATCCATAGTCTGCAGGAATACTGCCAATGATATTCAGTAACTTTTGCTGACGCAACGCTGCAGTAGCCGGCATGAGCGTGTTGGTTTTATTTAATGCAAAAAAAGAGGCCAGATTATGAAAGCCGGGGTAATTACATTGATACCGGGGAAATAAAATTAGGGAATTAACGGGAGAAAACGAACAGGGAATTGTTACCGGGAGCGGAGGCCGCTCCCGGTACAGTATTATTTCCCCATACCACCGTTCTTAAACAGTGAATAGGCGGTTTGATAGTTGGCGATGCTGTTTTTGAGAAGACTGCTGTCCATTGTAGTGGCGCGTTGCTCATTGCGTTCCATGTTCCAGCTGAAGCACTGCGCTTTCTGCTGTGGGCTCAGGATGAGCAGTTTTCCTGGTTCCAGGTAGCCGAGCTTTTGATAGGTGCTCACCATGGCACGTGGCCTGTAACCGGGGAGGAGCACATTTTCTCCATAAAATTTGCTGTTGTAGCTCCAGTGCAGCATTCCCAGCAGGGTGGGATAGATATCTATCTGGGAGCACATCACGCTGATTTCCTGTGGCGCTATGCCGGGAACATTGTACAGGATACAGGGGATATGATATTTGCTGATCTCTATTTCATTTTTACCGGCGCTGCTGGCGCAGTGGTCGGCCACGAAAATGATCACAGTATTTTTAAACCAGGGTTTGGTGCGGATCTTTTTCAGGAACTGCCCGATGGCGTAATCGGTATACTTCACGGCGCCATCGCGGCCACTGCCGGAGGGAATATCTATTTTGCCGGAAGGATAGGTATATGGCCGGTGGTTGGAGGTGGTCATCACAAAATCATAGAACGGTTTGCCGGCGGCATATTTCTGGTCGGCGCTTCTGATCGCGGCGTTGTAAATATCCTCATCGCACACGCCCCAGGCATTTTCGAACTGCACTGCGCTGTCGGGGATGTTGGTACGGGTAGTGGTAATATGATCATCCACCAGTTTATGACGGAGCCGGTCGGTAATGTCATAACCGTTGTTGCCAAAGTATTTGTTCATGTTATCAAAGTAGCCGTCGCCGCCATAAAAGAAAGTACTTTCGTATCCTTCCTTTTCAAAAAGCTGGCCTACAGAAAAGAGGTTCTCATTCTTTTTCCGGCGAACAATGCTTTGTCCTGGTGTAGGCGGAACGGCCAGTGATAATGCTTCCATCCCTCTTACGGTACGGGTGCCGGTGGCATACATGTTGGTGAACAGGATGCTTTCTTTGGCAATACTGTCCAGCACAGGGGTAATATGCCCGGTGTTGCCAAAGCGTTCCATAAAATCGGCGCTGAAGCTTTCAATGGTTACCATGATCACATTGGGCGTAATACGTGTAGCCGTATCTGTTATACTCCTGTAAATGCTGTTGCCACTGGCAAGGTAATGGCTGTCTGGCGATTGCAAAAGTGTGCGTAACCGGCTGAAAGCGCTGTTATCATCTTCCAGCAGGTAATACTTATCGTAAGCCAGTTCATTATTCAGGTAGGCCGATACAAAAGAATATACACCTGCCTTGGAGAGCTCCTGTGCGTACCGGTTCTTACTTTTTTCGGCCCAGGTATTATTGATAAAGAAGATGTGCAGCAGCATTAATCCCATCAGTACAGCGAAGGTGAACAGGCGTTTCAGGAAAGGCGTGTTGGACTGGAAGCTGTTGCGGAAAGTACCCCGGCGGATCAGCACCCAGGTAATGAGCGCGGTGAATAATAACACGCCGCCTATCAGCAGTGGCAGGGGGTACGACTGGTTTATATTGCTGATCACTTCATAGGTGTAAATGAGATAATCAACTGCAATGAAGTCGAAGCGACCTGCATATTCTCCCCAGAAAGTAAATTCTGCAAAAAAGGAAAATACCAGGATCACCATTGCCAGGAAAAAGCCGGTATAGGTGAATAGCCGGTTAAACAGGGTATTGTTCAGCCGTTGGGGTAGGAGCAATAAATACAGGGCATACCCAATGGTAAAAAATAAGGCGACCCCGATGTCGTAAATAAGTCCTTTGCCGTATATGGCCGGTAAATGAGACAAATGAAGCCCGGATTGAGGAAAAGCCCATATGAGCAATGCAGTTCTAACGAGGAATGACAGGATCAGGAGTACGGTACTAAAGCCAAACAGTACGGCGTACCTGTTTTTTACAGAATTCATGGTGTATAGAAATTAAAGACCGCGAAGGTACACTGTTCCTTATAGATTTAACTAAAAATTAACTTTCAATGACATATTCATGATTCTTCCATCTACAGGCCCCCACAATGCCGCAAACTCCGGGTGTGTGACGGTGCCGGTAAACAGGGGGGCGTTTTTGCCCTGCCTGGCATCGAAAAGATTTTCCCCGTTCAGTACCAGGGTAACGTGTTCCCCGAACTGGCGGGAGATCATGGCTGCCCAGAACCAGTAGTTGGGAGTTGCCAGGTTATTATCGTCGTATTGGTGGCCTATCCAGCTGTTTTCAATCCCAAAGCGCCATTTACCCTCGATATCGTATGCAAGGGTGCTGGCAAACTTATCCTGTGGTGCAAAGGCAATATTGGTACGGGCGGTATTATTGTACCGCGATACAGTATGGTTGTATCCCAGGTAAAGCTCCAGGTGATCAAGGGCAAAGCGGAGATAAGTATCGGTGCCCAGGCTGTTTACGGCATAAGGCATATTCTGCAACAGGTACATGCCCTGGCCACCGGTTTGCAGCACTGGCAGGATGGGGTCTTTAATGTGGGTATAATAGAATGCCTGGTTCAGGGTCATATCTACCTGGCCTATACTGGTATGGTAATTCCCGTCGAAGTTGATACCCTGGCTTTTTTCAGATCTTATACCAGCGCTGAGGGGCAGCAGGTAGCGATAGCCCAGGGTTTGCGTTTGTGCGGTGAAAACAGCCGGGGATTTATAGCCTGTACCTCCGCTGAGACGGATGGAAAGGTCTTCCACCGGTTTATATACAAAAGCCAGCCTTGGTAAAACGTACCATCCGAATTTATTATGATAGTCGGTGCGGAGCCCAGCTTCTGCCATCAGCTGGTTGGTGATCCGGAATCCGTCCTGTACAAAAAGGCCGGTGGTGTTGTACTGGTAATTGCCCAGCAGGGTGCTGTCGCCTTTGGCCCGGTGGTATATTTCGCCGGTATTGT
Organism: Chitinophaga polysaccharea; assembly: GCF_902150045.1. Lineage (GTDB taxonomy): Bacteria > Bacteroidota > Bacteroidia > Chitinophagales > Chitinophagaceae > Chitinophaga > Chitinophaga polysaccharea_A. The sequence continues at coordinate 231,236 of NZ_CABFVU010000001.1, read as the reverse complement.
TAATACCGGCTACCCAGTTGTGCCGGCCGCTTGTTTTGTGATAGGAAACCTCTCCGTAGGTGCTGGCCTGGTTGCCCAGCAGGGCAAAGGTTTCCACGTTGTTCTGCAGGTGGTAAAAGCTGCCCACGCCTTTTACTGACAGGGAGCCGCCACCCAGCTGCTTACGGGTAAATTGGAGGTCTATACTATGTCTTTCGCTGTTGTTGATCTCTGTATACCGGTGTAGATCGGTAGGGGCATGGTCGAGTACCTGCATGTCGCCGCCTTCACGTTTTTCAACAGTACCGGTATATCCTGCCACGAGGGTGGTTTGTGGGCTCAGGTACCAGAAAAAACGGGGGTGGAGCAGGTATTGCCGCAGGCGTGGCACATCGCTGAACCCGTCTTTATTTACATCGGTAGCGTTTTGCGTAGTAACGCCGGCAAACAGGGTAAGACCTGTTTTTCTGTATTTTTCTGCGTAGTAAGCATTGACGTTGGTTTCCTTTAATGTACTACGATTAACCAGCACCGTTAGTTCCGGTTTATCTCCCGGTGTTTTGGCAATAAAGTTGATGATGCCGGCAATTGCGCCACCACCGTAGAGTGTGGAAACAGATCCCTTGATTATTTCTATTTGTTTGAGGTCCAGCGGCGGGATGGATAGAACCCCGAAATTACCGCTGAGCCCTTCGTATACTGGCACTCCGTCGCGCAGCAGCTGGGTATATTTCCCATCAAGCCCCTGCATGCGGATGGCGTTGTTGCCACTCACGGCCGAGGTGTTCTGAATATGGATCACTGAAAGGTCGCCCAGGATGCTGGCTACATTCCCTGGTTTGATGCCGCTTTCTTCTATCATGTCTTCTTTTCCCAGTACTTCTACTTTCATGGGCAGGTCTTCAATGCGGCTGTTATTCCGTGTAGAGGAAATAACTACTTCCCCCAGATCCGACACCCTGCCGATGGTATCCTTAACGGGAACGGGCACACGATTTTGTGCATTCATTGTGCCGGTTGCGCTGAGGAGAATTGCCGGTACCATGTATTTTATATGCTTGTTCATAGCACAAATAAAAACATCGAATCTGGAGCAAATCTGATCGTGAGCGCGGAGTTTGTCTGACTCAGGATTAAACTGATTTCGCTGATTTTATTTTTTAGATTTTATAAATGATGAGTCGTCCTAAAATAGGTTGACACTTTTTAGGACGACTCATCCAAAGTAATCCAATCAGCGTAATCAGCGAAATCATCAAAATCCTGAATCAGACAAACTCCGCGTAACCCGGAAAGTGTGTTCTCCATTCATATAAGCGTAGTCAACGCTGAAGCCATAGGAGTCGGCCATTTTTTTGATGATAGCCAGTCCAAGCCCATTGGAGTTAGTGTAGTTGCTGTTATGCTTTTTAAACCGCTGGAATAGCACGTTGCCGGGTATTTCAGGCAGTTGGCTGGTGTTTGAAACGGTAAATGTATCCGTTGTAATGCGGATGGTAATATTGCCCCGCGTATAATTGTATTTAATGGCGTTCCCCAACAGGTTACTGACCAGTATATCGGCGAGGGCAGGGTGCAAAGGCCAGGGAGATGTGGCAGCCATTTCCTTGCGGATCTGCAGTTCTTTTTCTTTAATCAGCTCTTCAAAAAGCTGCAGGTATTTTTCAACAACCGCGCAAAGATCCGGTTGTGCTGTTACGGGGTATTGCTGGTTTTCTATTTTAGCCAGCAGCAGGAGGTTGTGATTGAGGCGCGACAGGCGTTGCAGTTCTTCATAGCTGGCAAGGATACTGTTCTGTTGTGTTTCAGAAAGCGTATCGTCCTGTAGTAATAATTCCAGTTTGCTTTGTACGATGGCGAGGGGCGTTTGCATTTCATGGGCCGCATCTTCCGTTAATTCCTTCATACTGGTATAATCGCTGTGAATGCGGGTGGTCATGCTGCTCAAAGCAGCATTCAGCTGGTTAAATTCATGGGTGGTGGTGCGTTCAAAAACAATGGTTTCCAGTTTGTTCAGCTGCAGCTTTTGTATTTTGCCGAGCGACTGGTAAAACGGTTTCCATACACTTTTGCTGATGAGCCAGTTGGAAAGCAGCACAAATAACAGCAGGCCCCCAAATGCTGCCAGCATTACATGGATGATGTTATTTACCAGGTCATCTTTTTCAATGATCGATTTACGCAGTACCAGTTCATAATTTTTATCATTTACATGGATCACCTGTGTAAGCTGCCGGAAAGGAGCGTAGGTGTTTTCCGGTTCCTGGTAAATGTCTACACTTTTCAATTGATGTTTGCTTTGTGCAGCATTTTCCGTAGGGCGCAGGATAAATTCCGGTGTATTGATACGGAAAATGGGGTTATCCACACGGGCCGTATCGAGATAGCGCATCCACTGCAGCTTGTCGTTCACAAGTTCTTCATCTGTTTCATGTTTTATCTCTTTATTGAATTTTGAATACAGGTAAAAGGCGCCTGCTGTAAAAACAGGTAGCATGATCAGCAGAAAATACAGTGTTGTTTTAGTTAGCAGTTTCATGTACACAATCTGTTTTTAATAGTGTTACCCAAAACGGTAACCGGTTCCATACACTGTTTTGATATAATCGTCCCCACCGGCTTCCAGCATTTTTTTCCGCAGGTTTTTAATGTGGGTATAAATGAAATCGTAAGAGCCGGCCTGGTCGTATTCATCGCCCCACAGATGCCCTGCCAGCGCCGATTTGGTAACAACCCGGTGCTGGTTGGCAATGAAATACAGTAACAATTGGTATTCTTTTCCAGTGAGGGTAATGGATTGGTTGTGCACCAGCACCGTTTTGGAGGCGGGCTTGATAGTGATTTCATGAAAAGTGACCGTGGTATTGCCGTCGAAGTTTTTCCGGCGTAAAATAGCATTTACCCGGGCATTGAGCTCCGACAGGTGGAAGGGTTTGGTGAGGTAGTCGTCCGCTCCGAGCTCAAGCCCGCTGAGCTTATCTTCCAGGGAATCCCTGGCTGAAATAATGATAATGCCCGCTTTGGATTCCAGTAACTTCAACTCTTTTACTATATCCAGGCCATTGCCCTTGGGAAGACCTATATCTGCCACTATACAATCGTAATCAAATTCATTGACCTTGTCAATGGCCTGCGGGAAATCTGCCGCCAGCTCGCAAATATATCCCTGGCGTTCCAGGTAATCCTGTATGCTGGCCCTGAGCGCAGGCTCATCTTCTATAATCAGCACTTTCATGCACTAAAAGTAGGTATAATTCCTAAAGGAATTCTGTAGTGGAGACAGGTGCTCCGGATGGCAGCGGTGGCCTGCTTTCAAAGGCCCTATGAGTAGGCCTCCATATGATGGAATGCGTATCAGGAGGATTTTGGGGAGAAACATCCCCGGTCCGGTTTTTCATCATTTTTGCGTTATATGAAAACTGTACAGGCCCTGTGTATCGTAAATACATTACCGATATCATACCTTATCATATGGGCATTCTATGAGTAGTTATTTTAAAATGATGACAGATAGGCTACTGCCGAGGAAGATACCCCAACCGGCTGTTTCCGGGCGGAAAGCGACAGATGATGATACAAGGGAATTGTGCGCATTGATGGATAATATACCCAATGCAAAATCAGTAGCGGCCATGTACAGGCATCTGATGAGCAAGGGCCGGCTAACGGAACACTATACCAGCGGGGATCCAGGCAGAAGATGGCTGGAAGTGGAGCAGCTGGTGCTGGACAGGAATATGAGGCGTAAAGAGAACCGGCGCAGGTTAATATGGATGGTGTTGATCTTTATGGCTGCGGGCATTGTTTCCTATTTCAGTGGCGCTTACCTGCTGACCAAGAAAAAAGCCCCGGCCAACGCAGGCATTACAACAAGTATGTTTTATACTTTTTTGTAAGATAAAAAGTAATGAAAAAACAACGTCCCGGTAACCATTGGCTACCGGGACGTTGTTTTTATTACCTCGTAATATTATTTTCTTTCCGGCATTTTCGTGGTCAGTGGTTTTTCATTGCGCAGCATCTTTGCGGCTTCCCCGGTTAGCCACAGGTAATGATCTGATGGTTTCCCGTCTAAATTTATAAATGGGGTGGTGCTGCTCACCGGTGGCTGGTCGCTTGCTTTAAAGATGGCTGTGGCTTCGTTTACTTCATCAAACATGGCTACATACAACATGGTGGCGCCGGCTGTTAAGGCAGTGGAAATCTGCTGCCAGTAAAAGCGCCCGCCCTGGCGGGGGATAGAGCCTACGGGTTTCACATCATCCGGGAATTCATAGCGGCTTAAGTTATGCCAGCTGAAGCCGGGATATACACAAGGCACATATTCGATATGATTGGCGCGGCACCAGGCCAGGTCATCGATAAGGTTATCACGGAACCGGTCCATATCGTTATGCAGCAGCGGGGAGTAGCGTTGCACCGTCCACGGCAACACTATATCCGCCTGTTTGATGATGGTATGCAGGTAAGGATCCGGCAAACAATCCGCGTTCAGGTTGCGCCATGCAGTAGGCACGCCCAGCATAATGGCGCAACCGCCATACACCGGGTCATTTTTCAGGAAATCGATGAGCCGTTCCAGGCCGATATTGCGGAGGTTATAAGGGCGATCGGGAAAACCAATGCCCCAGATGGCTACTACCGGTTTACCATTTTGTTGCAGGTAAGTTTTAGCGCCCGGCTGATTGGTTACCTTCAGCTGATCCACCAGGTACTTCCAGTCTTCAATAATAGCGGAACAATCTTCCCCATGGGCGCTTAACCCGGAAAGATCATACATTACGGCAATAGCTCTTTTGTATTTTGAAGCAGCAGCGAAGGCATTTTTCAGGATAACGGAAGAGATACTGTCGCGGTGTTTGGCATTATTAAAAAAACGTTGCATGAATACGCCGTCTACCCCATATTGCTGCATCCATTTAAAATGGATATCCACGGTGCTTTTATCGTAAGAACTGAAGAAACGTGCAGCCTGCCCGTTGGCCAGCCTGAAAGGAGTGGCATATGTTTTTTCATACTCGCTCACATCCGGCCACATATCTATACCACTGCGGGTTTCATCGCCATAGGAAAAGCGGCGTGCGCCGGAGCCATCGCCTTCGGCCCGGAACCATCCCTGGTAACCGGCCATCACCAGGCCATGATAAGTAGGGTACTGCGATTCCCTGCTGTGTTTCAATTGTGCCAGGGCGGTTATGCTCAGCAGGGAGAGAAAAGCTGTTAAAATACGCTTCATATGTATACTGTTTGTTATTAACGTGGAAACGGTTGCTAAAAAGAGGAGAACCCGGCTTGCCCGGATTCTCCAAAGGTTTTGCATTCACCTTAGTTGTGTACCCGGCATCAGTGCCGGAACAAGGTGCAAGTAAAGCGGGAAGGACTAACAGGAGCGTTAACAAAGCATTAATTGCAGTAATTAATAGCCTGTTAACGCTATTAATTTCAGGAAAAGGCCTATTCTGTTACTTTTAAAAGAAAATCAAAGAGATTTACGGTGGTTTCCAGTTGTAATTTTTTGCGGAGCCGGTACCGGCTGATCTCTACGCCTTTTACAGAGATATTCATGAGCTGCGCAATTTCCTTGGAGCTTAAATTCAGTTTGAGGTAGGCGCACAGCTTCAGATCCGTGGATGTGAGAGCAGGATATTTCTTTTTGATGATGCTGAGAAAATTATGGTGTACTTCATCAAAATGCGCAGCAAATTGTTCCCAGTCGCTGTCGCCTTTCTCCGCGTCTTCCAGCAGCCGCATAACCGGTTTGAAATCGCCTGCGGCGCCGGGTAAGGTGTTTTTTTTCAGCAACAGCAGCAACTCCTCGCGGATGCGCGCTACCAGCTTGCCGCGGTTCACCATATGCATAGTAATGGTGGCCAGCTCTTTATTCTTCAGGTTTACCTCGGATGCCAGTTTATCATGTTGAAGAGTGATAAGCTCTTTCTCATTTTTATAAAGCTCCAGCTGGTGGAGGTAGTGGAGTTGTTTTTGTGCGGCCTCATGCTGAGCTTCCAGGTGCTGCAGGCGTTTCCTATGTTGCCGGAATAACCACAGGAGGAGCGCAGCGGCTGCCAGCAGGTAGCCTGCATATGCCCACCCTGTTTGATACCAGGCTGGTAATACTTCAAAAGTATAGCTCACCGTTCCGGAGATGTTGCCGGTATTATTGCGGGCCCTTACGGAAAAAGTATAGGTGCCGTAAGAAAGATTGGTATAGTCCTTTTCTGTGCGCGGCGACCAGTCGGACCATTCCCGGTCCAGTCCACTGAGCTTGCAGCTGAATTCAATGTTGTTTTTCTGCGGGTATACATTGGCGGCGTACTCAAAGTGAAACGAGTTCCATTTTTCCGGCAGGCGTACCAGCGGACGTTGCCCTGCAGGGGGAACAATGTATCCGCCAAATATCAGGCTGTCTTTCGGAGAAAAGGCGGTCACGCTGCTGAGCAATACGCTCAGGTGGGTGCCAGCATTCATATATTCCCTGTAGTTGATATGATAAACGCCTTTACCGGAGCAGATAAAGATATTTTCTTTATCATAGGGATAGATATAACCGGGACTGGTGCCTGCCTGGGCCGGCAGCCCGGGAAACCAGGTGATGGAAAAATAGCTGCTGTCGGCGGGATGGTTGAAATCCACTACGCCGGTGAGCTGGTTACTTACAAACCAGATGTTACCTTCTTTATCTTCTGTGAGATATCTTACTGGCATCTCTTTAAAAAAAGGTTTAAAATAGGCAGATGGCTGTATCCTGCCAGTGACGTTGTTGTATTCGTACACGCCTTTTTCGGTGGCTATAGCAATACGGTTCTTCACCCGGTACACAAAGTTGTTGGTGCCGGCAGGTAAACCGTCTTTTTGTGTAAAAATGGTTTTACGTGTTACGGTTTTTTTGTCGGCCGACAACTCCATCCGGAATACGCCCCTGTATGGGTGCGAGCCCCAGATGATGTTATGATCGGCGGCCAGGAAGCGCATGGATTCATAAAGACTATCCAGTTTTACTATATTTTCCGGTTGCGGGTTTTTGGTATAATTCAGCAACAGCAACCCTGTATAGGCGCCGGCCAGCACCTGTTGCTGAAGGCGCGCATCGGGCTGCAGCGGCAGGAACGACCAGATGCCCTGGTTGCCGGACAGCTGGATGGCGCTGCCGTTGCTTATCATAAAGGCGCCGTCCTGGTGTCCCATGAGCAGTTGTTGGTTTACTTCCTGCAGGCTCCATACCTGTCCCCTGGTGTTTCTTATTTCGGTGAAAGTGCCGCTGTTGGCGCTGAGATCTTTTTCCTGTGGATCAAGGGGAAGCGCAAAGAGGCCATTGGAGGTACCTACATACAGCTGATGGTTAAAAACAGTGATGGCGCTGCCGGATACCTGGCTGTTCCTGTCGGGATAGATATGGTGCAGGGGGCTGCTGTAATTCACCAGGTCGATCCCGTTTTCAAGCCCCAGCCAAAGGTTATGGTCCTTGTCAGAGAAGAGGCAGCGGATATTATTATGCTGCAATCCCTCACTGCGGGAGAAATGCCTGAAAAGACGGCCCTGGCCGTCGATGATAAACAGGCCGTTACCGGTAGTGCCGATGGCATATTGATTATCCGCAATTTTCACGGCGCAGTTAACACGGTCGTTGAGGAGGAGAGGATCAATACCGGTTTTATACGGGGCAAGGATCTTATTGTGCAACAGGAACAGGCCATTGGTAAGAGAGGTTACCAGCAGGGTATCGCCGCGGTAAGGCGTAGTGCTGCTGATCCGCAAACCAGTGGTGGGTATATTATGACAGGCCGGTTCCCATTTCCCGTTTTGCAGGATAAGCAGTCCCATGCTCCGGTCGGTAGTATATAACAACCCGTTGGCCCATGCCATCATCAGCCATCCGCCCGGTGCATCAAAGAAAGTGATCCTGTTTTTTTTAAGCTCAAAGATGCTTTCAACGGTTCTGAAATACACTACATCTCCCGAAATAATAATATCCCAGATATCAGCAAACTGGTGACCAACGGAGGGAACCAGGTGTTTCAGGGAATGATAGACCAGGTTGCCATCGCTGGAGGGGAAAAAGTAACCGATTTCATCATGACCGCCTGCATAGATCCTGCCGCTGCTGTCAAGCGCCAGGGATCTTACTGCGGCCTTATTGGGTAACCGGTGCAGTTTCCAGTACCGGCCGTTGAAGGTAAGCAGGCCATCGTTGCCGGCCATATACAGGATGCCGTTATTGCCCTGCCGGATACAGTTAATACCGGCGCCGGTATGAAAATCATTACTGCTGTAATTAATGATTTCGGGGAGACCGATAGTATGCTGCGCCCCGGAACGCTGAAGAAGGCCGGTAAGTAGTAAAAGGAATATCAGGACTCTGTACATAGACAAAAACAAAATAGGTTTTTTCCATGAAAAATTTTCGCTGTAGTGGTAATGTAGTGGTGCTAACCGGCCGGGATCAATTGATTTTCAATACTGGTAGAGGCAATGTTTAGGCGGAAAAGTAGGGGTTAAGTAGATTAATCCGGATATTTGTTTTCACAGGAACAACGATCCGTTATCTTATCTTCCTGTATCCATAACCCGAATTTTATGTCAGCCAAATCCAACAGATTACTATCAATTGATGCCTTCCGCGCTATTACCATGTTACTGATGATCTTTGTAAATGATGTAAGCGGCGTACATGATATCCCGGCCTGGATAGGACATGTGCGCGGTGATGAAGACGGGCTGGGATTTGCAGACATCGTGTTTCCCACCTTTCTTTTTATTGTGGGGCTTTCCATTCCGTATGCCATTGGTCACCGTATTCAGCAGCAGCAATCCTTTATTAGAATTGAAATTCATATTATATTAAGGTCGCTGGCGCTGATTGTAATGGGTTTTTTTCATGTGAACCTGGAAAGTTACAGCAGTGCTGCTTTGCTGCCTTATGCCGTTTGGGAGATCCTCATTACGCTGGCTTTTTTCCTTATCTGGCTGGATTACCCGGTTTCCCTGTCAAAAACGTTGCGGTACACGCTTACCGGCAGCGGCATTATATTACTGGTGTTAATGGCATATCTCTATAAAGGCGGGGATCCGGATCATCCGCATGGTATGCAGCAGTCGTGGGGCGGTATCCTTGGCATCATCGGGTGGGCTTACCTGGTAAGCGCCACTGTTTACCTGCTCATCCGGGGACGATTTATGTGGCTAACAGCAGCGCTGTTGCTGTTCCTGGTTATTAACCTGGGTACGCACGGAGGCTGGTTGCCTTTCTACTTACCTGTTATAGGTGATGCGTCTTCTGTAACCCTGATCATGGGCGGTGCATTTATTTCCGCGTTATACAGCCGTCTTTTACAACAGCAACGCATAAACGCTGTATGGGCTTACCTGTCTTTATCAGGGATAGGCGCTATTGTACTGGGGTTCCTCGTAAGACCATACACCGGCGGTATTTCCAAGATAGGTTCCACACCGGCCTGGGTATTGATTTGCGGCGGCATTGCCATCCTGCTGTTTGAGCTTTTAATTTTCCTGGTAGATGTGAAAGGCAAATTCCACTGGTTCAGGATCATCAAACCAGCGGGCACCAGTACGCTTACCTGCTACCTGATGCCGTATTTGCTGTATGCTGTTTTTACGCTCACTCATTTTCATTATCCCCACTGGTTTAATGCCGGTGCCGGCGGAATTATCCGTTCGTTTGCAGTAGCCTTTGTACTGATCATCCTGGTGGGCTTCCTGGAAAAGAAGAAATTACGATTAAAGATCTGAAACATTCAAATCAACAGATATGATGAAGTATTTGCACTCACCAAAGAAAGGAGGTATCAGTTTTTTAATGCTACTACTCCCGGCTTTACTTAACGCTACTACCCCTGCGCCACGGATGTCTGAACAACATACCGCAGCGCAGGTGAAGCCGGTGATCATCGGCTATGTAGGCGGGTTCAGGGGATTGGTGAATACAGACAGGATTGCGCCCCGTAAGCTCACGCATATTAATTATGCATTTGTGGATGTGCAGCATAACCGCGCGGTGCTTACCAATGAGAAAACAGATACGGTAAACCTGCGCCGTATCAATGAACTCAAAGCCATTAACCCGGAGCTGAAGATCCTTATCTCCATCGGGGGCTGGGCATGGAGCGAAAATTTTTCCGATGCCGTATTAACGGATACATCGCGCAAGGCCTTTGCAGTGAGCGTAGTGAATATCATCCGTACCTACAAACTGGATGGGGTGGATATCGATTGGGAGTATCCAGGCCGCCCCGGTGAGGAAGGCAATGTTTACCGCCCGGAAGACAAGCAGCATTTTACGCTTATGTTCATGGAACTGCGCAGGGAGCTGGATAAACTGGAGAAAGAAACCCATCAGAAAAAGCTGCTTACTACAGCGGTTGGCGGTTTTGCAGCATTCCTGGAAACAACGGAAATGGGGAAGGCGGCCAAATACCTGGATTATGTAAACCTCATGACCTACGATTTTTATTCAGATAAGAAAGCGGGGCATCACACAAATATATATACGCCGGCAGATAACCCTGGTGCATTATCAGGCGATAAGGCAGTAAAAGCCTATGTGGCCGCTGGTGTGCCAGTGGAAAAACTGGTAATGGGCATTGCTTTTTACGGACGTCGCTTCCAGCTGGCCGACAGCACCGGCACCGGGCTCGGAGGGAAGATCCTGTCTCAGTCTTTCGGTAAAGGCTATACGTTTACAAAAGACAGTCTCGTAAATAAAAACGGTTTTCATGCCTACCGCGACGAAAGCGCCAAAGCGCCTTACCTGTTCAATCCTTCCACGCGGGAGTTTATAACGTATGATGATGAATGGTCAGTACAAAACAAATGCAATTATGTAACCGCCCATAAAATGGGCGGCGTGATGTTCTGGGAGTATGCCTCCGATGAAAAAGAATACCTGCTGGATGAAATCAACGCCACCTTGTATCCCAACCGTAGCAAACCTGCTTTTGAGGCCTTGGTGCTGTATGAAAACGGTGGGCATCACCTGGCATTTTCCAAAGCGGCCAAAGCCTGGCTGGATAGCCTGGCCGCAAAAAGACATATCCGTCTTACCTATATCACAAATACCGATGCTATTAATGAAGCATACTTAAAACAGTTCCGGCTTTTCATCCAGCTTGATTATCCCCCTTATGGCTGGAAGCCGGTAGCAGCCGATGCTTTCGAACATTACATCAACGAAGGGCGTGGTGGCTGGATTGGTTTCCATCATGCCACCCTGCTGGGTGAGTTCGACGGCTTCCCTATGTGGAACTGGTTCTCCAACTTTATGGGCGGTATCCGTTTTACCGGCTATATCCCCGGTTTTGCCGATGGAACGGTGACCGTGGAAGATAAGAACCATCCTGTAATGAGGAATATTACATCTCCCTTTATAATTAATAAGGAAGAATGGTATACCTACAACAAAAGCCCGCGCCCACAGGTACATGTGCTGGCCAGTGTGGATGAAGGTTCTTATGTGCCTGCTTCTGATAAGAAAATGGGCGATCACCCGGTTGTATGGACCAATGAACATTATAAGGCCAGGAATATTTATATTTTCATGGGGCACGGCCCCGCCTTGCTTGGTAACACTGCCTACACGCAATTATTTGAGAACGCTATATTCTGGGCAGCCGGCGAATAGCCAATGCTGCCCCTGAACCCAAACACAAAAGAAATGAAAAGAAAACCATTGTTACTATTCCTGCTGTTGCTGGCGGGTGCCACAGCTGTTGCCGCTACGCCCGCAAAATTTAAGGTGCTGGCCTTTTTCAATGCCGGGGTGGAGCCCGATCATGTTGACTTTGCCAATGATGCAGTGATATATTTCAAGCAGCTGGCCGCTGAAAAACATTTTCAATTTGATACCACTACCAATTGGGACAATATGAATACGGCTGTTCTGAGCAGATACCAGGTGGTGATATGGCTGAACTTTTTCCCGACCACGCCCGCACAGCGGGCCGCTTTTACCAATTATATGGAGCATGGCGGCGGCTGGATCGGCTTTCATGTAGCAGGGTACAATGATAAATATACGCAGTGGCCCTGGTTTGTAAACTTTCTTGGAGGGGCTGTATTTATCAATAACAACTGGCCTCCACTCCCTGCCAGGCTGCATGTGGATCCTACCAGTCATCCCGTTACCAAACACCTGCCGGCCGATTACCTGAGCCCGGCAAATGAATGGTATCAATGGGAACCCAGTCCCCGGTTAAACAAGGATGTGGAAGTTTTAGTAACTTTAGATACCGCCAATTACCCGCTCGGAAAAAAGAATCTGCTGACCTATGGCGATATCCCGGTTGTATGGACCAATAAAAGATACAATATGCTGTATGTAAATATGGGGCATGGGGATAAGATTTTCACGGACTCGTTACAGAATAAAATGTATGAAGATGCCATCCTTTGGGTGGGTCGTAAGAAAAAATAAACCATTTAACATGGAGAAGAATTTTCTTATCAGCAGCATGCTCTGTTTCGTATTGCTGCCGCTATTGTTGCAAGCCCGGCAATTGCCTATAGGCGTAGCAGCGCCGGATTTTAATCTGCCCGCCACTGATGGGAAAAATTATACACTATCGTCTTTTGCAGATGCCAAAGTGCTGGCGGTGGTGTTTACCTGTAATCATTGTCCTACTGCACAGGCGTATGAAGAAAGGATAAAGCAGCTTACTTCCGACTATGCGGGGAAAGGCATGCAGCTGGTGGCCATTATGCCTAATAATGCAGAAGGGTTGCGGTATGATGAACTGGGATATACTGACCTCGGAGATTCTTTTGATGACATGAAGCAGCGGGCAAAAGACAAGCAGTTTAATTTTCCTTATTTATATGATGGCGATAGTGAAACAGTATCGCGCGCATATGGGCCTATAGCTACACCGCATATTTTTATTTTTGATAAAGACAGGAAGCTGCGTTACCAGGGGAGGATTGATGATATGGAAAATCCTGCAAAGAAGCCGGGGTCAACAGATGCGCGGAATGCAGTTGAGGCATTGTTACAGCAACGTGAAGTACCGGTGACCGTTACGAAGGTTTTTGGTTGTTCGGTGAAGTGGAAAGATAAGAGCGGCAGCGTGGAAAAGTCGATGCAGGCATGGGCAAAGGAGCCGGTAAGCCTGGATACTGTAACGGTAAGCGGCATTAAGGAGCTACTGAAAAATACATCCTCCAACCTGCGGCTTATCAACATATGGGCTACCTGGTGTGTGCCGTGTGTGGCAGAGTTCCCGGAATTTATTATCCTGGCTAAAACATTCAGTGAGCGTGATTTTGAATTTGTAAGTATCAGTGCAGATGAACCTGAAAAGAAAGATAAAGTGTTACAGTTTTTAAAGAAGAAATATTCATCCGGGAAGAATTATCTCTTCACCGGGAAAGATAAGTATGAGTTGATTGAGGCGGTAGATCCCAAATGGCAGGGTGCTTTGCCTTATACTGTATTGGTAGAGCCGGGAGGTAAAATCGTATATGCGCAACAGGGAGAAATAGATCCGGTTGCCCTCCGTAAATTAATTTTTCATAACCGTATGATCGGTCCTATGTATAAATAGATCTCTATCCGGCCATTTTGTATTGGGGTCGTTTACCGCCTTCCACAGTAACCCGTCCAGGTCGTTGAAGAAGCTGCCATCGGTACGGGTATTGCAAAGCATTACCCAATTGAATCCTTTGTGTGCGCGTATTATTTCGCTGGCAGTGCCGGGAAGGGAACCGGAGTGCCACCAGTTATGATAAGGATTTACAGCCCATCCCAGGGCATAGCCGGGGTTGGCTTCAGAACCGGTGGTCATAGCGGTAATAGATTTTATATTTAGTATATCCGCCGGCGCCGGGAATCCGTCTATATGCACCATCAGGCGGGCGAGATCTGTGGCGCTGGCTATCCATCCTCCGTGGGCATCCATGCGGGAAATGTTATAGATATAGGGTTGTTCCCCATGCTGGCCATAGTACACTACTTCCTGTGGTTTTCTTTGAGCAGGTGTGTTGCCGCCTGTTTGCATATCAGTAATGCCGCAGGGCCGCAGCACTGCTTTTTTTACATAGTCTTCATAAGGCATACCTGATACTTTTTCAATGATGCGCCCGAGAATGCAATAACCAAAATTGGAGTAAGCGTATACTGTTCCGGGAATATTGTCCAACGGCTGATGATCAATGGTCCATGAGATCAGTTCATCTGCAGTCATGCGGGGATGGCTGAACATCGGATCTGCGTTGTTGTTGGTCCACCCGCCGGAAGTATGTTCCAGTAACTGCCGTATGGTGATCTTTTTCAGGTTGTCTGCGTAGGGAGGTGTTCCATAACGTATGCCGAGCACGGCGTTGGGGCCAAATACCCGGTCGTTGAGCGACAACTTTCCTGCCTCTGCCAATTTTAATATAGCCGTGGCTGTTATACACTTCGATACGCTGGCAATGCGGAAGAGGTGTTGCGGGGTTAGAGTGATATGTTGTGCCGTATCTGCATAACCATAGCTGCGGGCATATACCAGTTTGCCGTGGTAGGTTACTGCAACTGACATACCCGGTACATGATATTGATCCATAAAAGCCTTTATGGTGCTGTCTATCTGCGGGAGGGATTGCGCACCGCCGGAATTTGCTGTCAGCAGGCATACCAGCAGTATAGGTATATATCTCATGAAATTAAGGTACAAAAATATTTCCTTCCAGGTAGGTTTTGCAGGTACCTCCAATCAGTACACGGTTGCCGGCATCCACGCAGTAGAGCTTTCCTGTTCTGGCAGATACCTGAAGGGCAATCATTTCTTTCTTATCCAGCTGGCGGCTCCAGAATGGGATGAGTGAACAGTGGGCCGAACCGGTTACCGGGTCTTCAAAGATGCTGGCTTGCGGGGTAAAGAACCGTGATACAAAGTCTACGTGTTTTCCTTTGGCAGTTACAATGATGCCGCCCGGGTCCAGGTTGATCTGGTCGAGTATGGCTTTGTCTGGTTGAAGGTTGCGTACAATATCCTCGTCGTGATATACCAGGATATAATCCCTGGCCTTTAGTACTTCCATAGGATATACGCCAATTCCTTTAAGGATTTCTGTTGGCAGGGTAGAAGGCACTGCTGGTCTTGATGGAAAATCAAGTGTGAGCAGGTCGTTGTTTTTAGAAACCACAAGGGGGCCGCTTTGTGTATGGAATGTGATCTGGTGCATGTCCCATCCCATGTGATTGAACAGCACATGCGCACTGGCCAGGGTGGCGTGCCCGCAGAGGTCCATTTCTATTTCCGGCGTGAACCACCGGAGCTCATAGTGCCCCTGCCTGCCGGAGGGAATAAAGAAGGCCGTTTCCGGCAGGAAGTTTTCCGCTGCGATCTTCTGGAGTATCCCTGTTGGCAGCCATGCTTCCAGGATACATACTGCTGCCGGGTTTCCGCCAAACAGCTCATGTGTGAAAGCATCTACCTGGTAAATGGGTATATGCGGCATGACGGTTATTTTTGGTGTTGTAAAGTAAAGGTATTGCTTTTTTGTGCGTGTATCTTCCGGGGAAGGGTAGTGGCCCAGAAAAGTAGCCCGGTGGCGCTGAGTGTGCCGCCCAGCAGGCATACGGCCGTCCACCCGGCATAGGCATACACCGTGGTAGCGGCAATGCTGCCGAAGCCGCTGCCAATGGAATAGAACAGCATGTACCCCGCTACCATGCGGTTCCTCGATTCGGGCCGGATATTATAAAGCATACTTTGGTTGGTAACATGCACTGCCTGGATGGCCAGGTCCAGCAGGATGATACCGGCAATAAGCGCGGCCATTGAATGGGTCGCAAATCCCAGCGGCAGCCAGGAAACCAGTAGTAATGCCAGCGCTGCGCCTGTGGTCCACTGGCCATGGCCCCGGTCGGCCAGCCTGCCCGCACGGGCCGCGCCCAATGCGCCTGCCACGCCAATTAATCCGAACATACCTGTTACAGAAGAGGAAAAGGAATAGGGCGGTGCGCTAAGTGGCAATACCAGCGATGACCATAACACACTGAAAGCAGCGAAAATAAAGAAGGCAATAATGGCGCGTACCCGTAATAAAGGCTCTTCCAGGAATAGGCGGAAAACTGAAGCCAGGAGTTGGGGATAAGTGGCGCTGGTTTTTTGCGGGTCGTTAACAGGTAATGCCCTGTATAAGGCGCCGGCGATAAGTAACATAAGAGTTGCAGAAAGAAAGTATACCGCCCGCCACCCGGCTATATCTGCAAGGGCGCCGGATACCGTTCGTGCCAGCAGGATACCTAGCACCACGCCGCTTGTAACGAGGCCCACCACGCGACCACGCTCTTCCGGGGCAGCTAGTGTAGCGGCATAGGCCACCAGTGTTTGCGTAACTACAGCCAGCAATCCTACTGCTGCGATGCCACCAAGGAAAAGTAGTTTAGCGGGCGCCCAGCCAACGGTGATCAATGCTGCTGCAGCCAGCAGCAGCTGAACGGCAATCAGTTTACGTCGGTTGAATAAATCGCCCAGTGGCAACAGCAGCAGCAACCCGAGGGCATAGCCTGTTTGCGTAACGGTAATTATAATGCCTAATGAGCGGGAAGGAATATCCAGGTCGTTTCCCATCCTGTTAAGCAGGGGCTGTGCATAATATACATTGGCAACAGCGAGCCCGCCCGCTACTGCAAAGAGCAGGGCGGTATAACGGTTAATTTTTTGCATAAGCCCAGTAATTATTTTGTACTATTTGGTACATAATAAATGAAAGAAAGGTGTTAATGATTCGTTGCCGGGTAAAGATTTTTAATTGTGCTCTGGTTAGAAGGTGTGTTGGTTTTAAGTATTCCTTAAAATAAAGCCGGATTTAATTGTAGCTGTGACTAGCTAAAGGTTTTAAGTACTCCTTACTAATAGAGGTGTATTTAATTGGAACCCTGGCTAGCTAAGCGTTTTAAGTATTCCTTCTTAATGAAGGCATATTAATTACAGCACCGATTAGCAAAGGGTTTAAATATTCCTGATCAACAAGATACTTTTAGCTGTATGCTGGCGAGCTAAGGATTTTAAATACATTCCTGGGGAAAAAGGTATTTCAATGGCTCCTTATTAGTCAAGTACTTTCAATTGTGTTTCTATCAGCTCGGAGAGCGCATCATTATCAGGGTAAATCCGCCGGGTAATGCCCAGCCCGTTCCAGTTGTTGAGAAGAAGACGGGCCAGCACTGCCGGTTCCAGCTTTGAATGCAATGTGCCTTGTTTTTTTCCTCTCAGCAGGGCATCAAGAAAAAGCGCTTCCAGCCCCTGCAGGTGAGTGGCGGCCCTTTTCATCATTGGGTTTTCGATATTGGAAAGCTCTGCTACTGCATTGCCAAAAATACAGCCATTCTGATGTTTCGCCCTGGTGCTATGTGCAACCCTGCGAAAAAATTCGCGGATATATTCCACCGGGTCATCTGCTGCATCCAGTTCTCTTCTGAACCGCGCCATTGCCTGGTCGCTGCGCAGGGCCAGCGCCCTTTCATACAGCTCTTTCTTACCGCCTTTAAAAGCCAGGTAAAAGCTGCCTTTGCCTATGCCCATCGCCTCCAGCAGGTCTTCCGTAGAAGTAGCTTCATATCCCTGGCGCCAGAAAACATCAGCGGCTTTGCTGAGCACTTCCTGGTCATCAAATATTTTTGGTCTGCCCGACATATCTCTCCCTTTTATCATCCAAAGATATATTCTTTACCAAATAGTACAAAATTTTTTAGAGCGGAGGAGATTGCCTCAGTTTAGGATTACACTGATTTGTTTGGTTTGATCATCGTTTGTTTTACAGGAAGAGCTGATTAAGTTTTATAAGGGAAATGAAGGGCTGTTTGGTTTGATCATCGTTTGTTTTACAGGGAGGGCTGATTAAGTTTTATAAAGGAAATGAAGGGCTGTTTGGTTTTATCATCGTTTGTTTTTTAGCAAAGAGTGTTTGTTGATTTGATTTTTTAGACAAGGAGATAGAACCAGATAGTCATCCATGCAACTCACAGGAATTGCCTGCTGAAGAAAACAGGAAGTTTAATGATGCGGGGTTTGCGGGTGAAGCAGGTTAAATAATGCTTTTTGCAGATCGTCGTTATGAAGATTATTTAACTGCTCCGTCTGAATTTCGTAAAAGGCAGTTTTCTTACCCAGCAGGCCTATTACAAACGTATGACCGGCCTGCACCGGTTCGCCGGTTTGCGGATGCTTTTTTGATAGTGTTACCACTACATCTTTGAATTTTGACATATGGTGAATATAACAAAAATTCAGGACTTCCGCCCGCTTACTTTGTGCACCGTACGGTTATAACATTGCAGCATCCGCATGAAAGGCACTCTCACAGCTCCACGGTAACTTCTGTTCGTTGGGTGAAACAAGGGATCAGCTTGCCCTTACGCCGTGCAACAGTTTTTCCATCGCATTTTGTAAAGAGCCTGCCCGTGTCACTTCTCCCGAATTCACAAAAAATATTTCATCCGCATTTTCAATGGTATTCAAACGGTGGGCAATGATCACCCGCGTGGTGCTTTCAGGTAATTTTTCCAGTATTTCTCCGAGTAACTGTTCGGTCACCGTGTCGATGTTGGCGGTGGCCTCATCCAGGATCAGCAGGTCGGGCTTACGCAGCACGGCGCGCATAAAGGCTATCAGCTGCTTTTGTCCCAGACTTACACTGTCGCCCCCCGAAAGGACCTTCGTTTCCAGCCCGTTTTCAAAAATAGCCAGCAGCTTTTCAAGATTGGATTCCCTGATCACCTCTGTGAGTTGTTCGTTGGAAAAATCTTTGTAAGCAGGATTGCCATACAGGATATTTTCTTTCACCGTTCCGGTAAACAGGAAAGGCTCCTGCAGGATGAATCCTATTTTCTGAGAACGGTCTTCTGCACTGTAACTGCGGATATCCCTGCCATCCAGCAGCACCATGCCCTGTGTGGGGTCGTACAATCGGGCAATCAGCGAAGCGGTAGTTGTTTTACCGCCACCGGTTGGGCCCACCAGTGCATATGTTTTCCCTTTTTCCAGGGAAAGATTGATGTTGTGCAGGATCTCTCTTCCTTCGGGATAACCAAAATGTACGTTCCTGAATTCCAGCAATGCGGTGGTATTGCCGGAAGCCGCAGCAGCAGGCACTGTTACCAGGTCCGTTTCCAGTCCGAGTATTTCAGAGATCCTGTCCCAGCCGGCCATCGCCACCTGGAAATTGGCCCATAATGTGGCCAGTTGCCGCAGCGGATTATAAAAATAAGTGGCATATGCCAGGTAACTAACGAGTAAGCCTATACTAAATTCACCTTGTGTGATCAGGTAGATGCCTCCGGTTAATACCAGCAATTGTGCGATACTGGCGCACATGGCGTAGAACGGCAGGAACACATTGTTGGCAAGCCCGGTGCCAATAGCGCTGCGGTAGTTTTTTTCATTGGCATCATGGAAACGTTGCCTGAAATAATCCCGGCGGTTAAATGCTACTATCACTTTAAAATTGCTCAGGCTTTCCTGTATTTCGGCACTCATGTTACCTACCGTTTTCAGGTTCTCGGCATTTTTCCTTTTTACCCAGGGCGACAGTATCCTGGTGAAGAGGAGTATCAGTAAAGCCGGCGCCAGTGCGGCAATGCCGACCTTATAATTGATGATGAGCAGGAAAACGCCTGCACCGATCATGGTGGAAATGTTACCCACAAACTGCATCAGTGATTGTGAAAAGAACTGGTTGAGTTTATCTGTATCATTATTAACCCGGGATATAAGGTCGCCAGCTTTGTTCTGGTTAAAAAAGGCTACCGGCAGTTGTTGTATCTTACTGAAAATAGCATTCCGGAGGGTAAACAGGGTCCGCTGGCCAACGCCGCCCATCAGCTTTGTTTGGAAGTAACTGGTGAATAATGCTACCAGGTACAGCCCCAGCAGTATACCTGAAAAGACCAGTACGCCGTGATATTGCTTATGCTGCACATAATGATCAATGGTATAACCTATTAAAAAGGGTCCCAGCAGGTTAAGCACGGAATTAACCAGGATAGCCATTAAAGCTACTGCCAGGTTCCTTCTTTCATGCGAAATCAGCTTCAGCAAGTTTCTGAATGCGGAGTAGTTGGAAATCTTCTGCTCTTTCTCCGTAAACTTATTAAGATTGTAATTCATAATTGCTGGTGCTTTGTTGGGAATTAAATATCTGGATGTATTCCGGGCTGGTATGCAGCAGCTCTTCATGTTTGCCGCTGGCAATAATTTCACCCTGCATGAGCAGGATGATCTGGTCGTAATGCGTCACCGAAGAAATTTTCTGCGTTACGGAAAGCAATGTGATGCCGGGGTATTCCGCCTGCACATTTGTAAGGATTTTCTTCTCGGTATTGGTGTCTACACGGGCGGTGAAATCATCCAGCAGCAGGATCTTCGGGTTGATAGCCAATGCGCGGGCCAGCATGATACGTTGTTTCTGTCCGCCGGAAAGACTGGCCCCTCTTTCTGAAACGATGGTATCCAGTTTTTCAGGAAGGGTTTCGGTAAATTCTTTCAGGGCAGCCGTGCGCAATGCTTTTTCCATGGCCGCTTCGGTAACGGTTTCATTGAACGCTATATTTTCCCGGATGCTGATATTAAAGATGATGCTGTCCTGGAATACAAAGCCCACCTGACTATGAAAGGACTCGCTGTTGTAATCGCTTACCGGGCGCCCATCTACCAGCACTGTGCCGGAAGAAGGTTTGAGTAAGCCTGTAAGCAGGTATAGCAGCTGTGTTTTGCCGGCGGCGGTGGGCCCGATAATGGCCACCTTCGACCCTGCTTTGATGGAGAAGGAAATATCCTTGAGCACCGGTTTCTGGCCGTAGCTAACGTTTACCTGCTGAAATTCAATATCTCCCTTAACAGGCGTAGTAACATCACCTGCCGGCATAATGTCCGGCATGTTGATCACATTACTGATCCTTTGATAGGAAGCGGTGGCCTGGGCAATAATATTGCTCATAAAGCCGATCACCAGTATCGGGAAGATCAGTAAAGCAAGATAACTGCTGAACGCTGCATAATCGCCGAGGCTCATGCTGCCGGTTATCACGAAATGTCCGCCCAGCGCGAGGATGATGAGGTTGGCAATACCTGCGGTAAATGTGATCACAGGGATCAGCCCCGCGAAGAGCTTTACTATAGACAACCCAAAATCCATTGCTTTGCCGTTGGCATCCAGGAATTTCTGGTACTCCAGCTGTTGGGAATTGATTACACGGATCAGGGCTGCGCCAAGTATACTTTCATTGATCACTTTATTCAGCCAGTCCATTACTTCCCGGCTTTTTATGAACAGGGACCTTACTTTGCGTAATACCAGGAAAAAGGTGATCCCTATTACCGGCAGCGTGGCAATCACTGCCAGCGCCAGTTCCCAGTTAATGGTGAGCAGCAGTACGCTGGCGCCTATAATAATAAACAGGGACGACACCAGTGAAACGATGGCCTGAGAAACAAACAGCTTGATGGAATCCACATCGGCAATAAGGTTGGTGAGCAACCTGGATGGATTGGCCTGTTCCACCCAGGCATAGCTCTGGCTGGAAATCTTGTCTGATATTTTAGTGCGCAGGTTGCGCGCTACTTTTTCCGACACATATGTTTGTATGATGTTCTGCAGATAGGTGAACAGCAGGATAATGACCACCGCTACCAAAAATTTTATCAACAGCGCATTCAGCTGGAAAGTGCCATGCTCATAGCTGTCGATCCCGTTCCCGATAATTTTGGGTAACCACAGATTGAGACCATTGCTCAGCAGTGTAAACAGGATCAGCAAACTAACCATGCCCGCATAGGGTTGCAGGAGACTGAAAATGCCGGCTTCTTTCTTTTTACTACCCTCTTTTTGTTTCATTATTAACTGGTGTGTTTAGCAGGACGCGGCTTTTAAAGGGATTTCCATATGAAGACGAATCCGCGCTGCAAATATTGCATAATATCACAACAAGATATTATTTTTTTCACGCTTCGTGGCAGGCGTTATCGGGGAGGAAAGGGAATCGGCGCAGGAAAAAAGCAACCAGCGCTGGCTCCTGCCCGTTGGAACCAGCGCCGGTACTTGATCTATACAGCTACCGCTGCTTTCTTTTTTTCGTAAACAGCGCTGGCAAGCCAGTAGAATTCATCCAGGAAACGGGCCGCGGATTTGGCGGTATGTTCGCTGGTAAGTTCCTGTGTATCTGTAAATGCCCCATATACTTCCGGTACCAGCAGTTTTACCGGTAGTGCATAAGCCCCTACGCTGAGTATCACCTGTTGGAGTTGTGTAGCGGCATTGATACCGCCGAGTTTCCCGGCGCTGACCGTAACAATCCCGATGACTTTCCTGGAGAACTCGCTGCTGAAATAATCCAGGGCATTTTTCAGTACACCCGAAAAGCTACCATGGTATTCAGGTGTAACAAATATCAGCGCATCGGCCGCATGCAGGCGAAGACTCAGGTCCTTTACCACCTGTGGCAGTTGCGGATGAACGCCCACGCGCTCTTCCAGCATTGGGAGCTGTGTTTCGGCAAGGTCTACCAGGTCGGTGTCCAGGCCTTTATCTGTTAGTTTTTTCTGCAGGTAGTGCGCAATTTTCTGTGATTGCCTTCCCTGCCGGATACTTCCGATTAATATGGCTATTTTCATTTTTTTTGTTTTTAGTAAGACATGCAACTACCTGTACCGGTAATAACATTCCGGCAGTAACTGATAGTTCGCACTGTAAAATTGCTACCGGCCGGAGGGCCCTGCCGGCCGGTAAATGCAGGAGCGCAGTATGCATACGTATCACCGGTTGTGCACACCATATACATATGCGCTGCGCGCTGGCATATGTACGGATGCACAGGGTATATTGCGGGGCAGGCAATGAATATTCATACACCTTGTTATACTTGCGCGGGAGCAAGGCAGGCAATGAGTGCACACATTATTATACCCCGCCGTGTTGCCGGCGTACGTAATACAAAGGATCATTTTCTTTATGGAACAAAGATAGTATCTTTGCTTAATAAACCAAATAAACACTTTGTTTATTATGAATAATAACCTGGCAGATAATGAGCGGGCGGTATGGATCCTGAAGGCACAGGGGCCGCAACCTTTGTGTAAACTGGCGGAGGAACTGAAGGTAACAATGGAAGGCGCCAGGTTTCAGCTGCTCAAGCTGGCAAATGAGGGATTGGTACAAGCCACCACGGAGGCGAAGGGCAGGGGCAGACCTAAACAGATCTGGTCGCTCACGGAAGCAGGCAATGCCCGTTTCCCCGACCGACACCAGGACCTTGCATTACGTTTGCTTTGCAACATGAACAAAACGCTTCCTCCTGATATGGTGCAGAGCGTGCTTGATGCAACGGCTCAAAGTGTCCTGGAAAAATACCAGGAAGAGCTGAAGGGCGCTACCACTTTGGAAAGCCGTGTGCGCATATTAGCGGATATCCGTAACCGTGAGGGTTACATGGCCTCCTGTGTGGATGAAGGGAACAGTTATCTGCTCATAGAGAACCATTGCCCCATCCAGGCGGCGGCTACCTGCTGCAGCCGGTTCTGCCAGTCGGAACAGAAGATGTTTTCCACTATCCTGGGCAAACATGCAAAAGTAGAGCGCCTGGAGCATATATTGGAAGGACAGCGCCGGTGCGTATACCGCATCACCGGGAAATAATGCGGCCTTTAAACAGCTTCACAGGCATCTGACAAGCTCATGTATTTTTCTCTTTATCTATAATTAATCAGCTTTTATCGGTATTTTTATACCGATAAATCATCGTTTATATTGCCAGGAGGGTGTTTCCAGGGATGATAGAGGAGTATTCAAACAAGGAGCATATTTTATTGCAAAAGTTCGCTGGTGGGGAACAATCCGCATTCCGCTTCATATTTAACCAGCACTACAAAGCATTATGTTATTTTGCCTTTACCATTGTTGCAAACGCACAGGAGGCGGAAGACCTTGTGCAGGAAACCTTTTCAAAGCTGTGGAACAAGCGGGGCGACTTCCAGTCGGCCGCCAGTATAAAAGCCTTTCTTTTCATTGCCACCAAAAATGCCTGTCTCAATTTTCTGAAAAGCCGTGAACGGCTCCATGTAAAGGAAAAAGAATTTTCTTATTTACAGGAAGATGAGGCCACTACAGAAATGGCCGGCTTCGACCCGGTGTTTACCGAAACAGAAATTATTCATCAGCTGTATGAAGAAATAGAACGCCTGCCAACACAATGCCGGCGGATCTTTAAACTAAGCTATCTCGAAGGAAGAAAAAATGAAGAGATTGCCACCAGTCTCCAGATTTCCTATAATACCGTAAGAGCGCAGAAACTACGGGCGCTCAAGCTGATCAGGAGCAGCCTGATCAAAAAGAACATCGTGCCGTTACTGGGCATTTATATCACCCTGATCAAATATTATTACAATTATTATTGATCCCTGTAAATTTTTTTTGAGATTTCTTTAATCGAAAACAACATCCTGTTGTTTCTATAGTAAAAGAGGTGAGTTTGGAAGCAGATCAAAACAGTGAAACAAAGCGGATTGCATACCTGGTAAGCCGTTACCAGCAGGGCGTGCTAACGGCAGCTGAAGAGGAAGAACTGTGCGCGTGGCGGGATGCCTCCGCAGAGAACCGTCTTTTTTTTGAACAGATGACTGATCCGGAGATCCTCCGCGAAAAGCTGTTACAATACGAACAATTTGATACTGCCGCCGGTTGGGCTGCTTTCAGCGCAAAGCACTTCCCGGCAGAAAATAATACACCGGTACGCCGTATGTACCGGTGGAGGAGCGCCGCCGCGGCTGTATTGCTGCTATTGGGAGCAGGCATATATTTTTTCCGCCCTTCCGCCCCGCCTGCCCCGGTAGCGGCGCTCACCACAACGCCGGTATTGCCCGGATCCAGCAAAGCCACCTTAACATTGGCAGACGGCTCGGTAATACAACTCGACAGCAGCGGTAACACCGTGATCAAACAGCAGGGAGCCCTCATTCATCTGAACAAAGGCCAGTTGCAATACAACACACAGGACTATTCCGCGCAAACCACCCTGAATACACTGGCCACTCCCAGAGGCGGGCAATTCCGCCTCACATTACCGGATGGCACCAGGGTATGGCTGAATGCAGCTTCGGCTATCACTTTCCCTACGGCTTTCCGGCAGGAAAAAAGAGAAGTGGAAATAAAAGGAGAAGCATATTTTGAAGTGGCTGCCGTGGCAAAAACGCCTTTTTATGTAAAGATCAGTCACCAAACCAACATAGAAGTATTAGGCACCAGTTTTAATATCAATGCCTATACAGATGAACCAGGCATTAAAACGACCCTTATACAAGGCGCCGTAAAAGTAAATGCAGGCAACAGTTCCAGGGTATTATTACCCGGTCAGCAGGCATTGGTAAAAAGCCCTGGTAATATTGATATCGTAGCGCAGGCAGATACTGCGGCGATACTGGCCTGGAAGAAAGAGGAATTTTATTTCCGCGACGCAGACATCCCCACCGTGATGCGTCAGCTGGCCAGATGGTATGATGTAACAATTGTTTATGCAGGTAATATCCCTGCCCGCCGTTTTCAGGGGGAAATTCAACGTAACCTGCCACTGGCGGATGTATTGGAAGGACTGGAAAGTACCGGTATCCATTTCCGCCTGAAGGGACGCAGCATTATCGTGGAACCATAGTAACAGCGGGCTTATTTTTTAGCTATTGTCAACAGAACGTTTATGCACAACCAACTTTAGTTTTTATAATGCTGCCATACAGACAAAAAACCGGGGATGATTGGACCTATCCCCGGTGAATATGTCCGGATGATAGTAGCACTCTGCTTGTACATACTTGAATACCGATTATCCATCCTAACAAATGCAAATCTATGCAATTGAATTATCATGGTAAAGTCCTTTCTATGCCTGGACTTTCCCCAACCAAAATTGCACTTACTATGAGATTGACAATTGTTCTCATGATTGTGGCAACGTTAAAAGTATCTGCGGGTGCTTTTGCGCAAACAGTGTCTGTATCGGTAAAAAATGCGCCGATGGAAGAAGTGTTCACTGCTTTGAAAAAACAAACAGGTTACCTGTTCTTTTACGACAGGGACCTGCTGCGCACCGTTAAACCGGTAACCGTCAAGGCACAAAACACCAGTCTCACCGATTTCCTCACGGAAATATTCAAAGGCCAGCCACTGGATTACACGATCAAAGACAAAACCATTTTCATTAAGAAAAAAGCGCTGCCTGCAGGCAGCAGCAACATCAGCACCTCACCGGAAGCTACCCAGCAACCGGTGACGGGCGTGGTGAAAGATGCCGGGGGCACATTGCTGATAGGCGTCACCGTTAAAGTGAAAGGCACCAACATTGGTACCATCACGGATGAAAACGGGCACTTCTCTCTTGCCGCAGGTCCAGGCGATGAACTGGTGGTGTCTTACGTAGGTTATGAATCACAAACCTTCCGGATAGGTAATTATGGCCCGCTGCAATTGTACCTGAAGCAACAGGCCAGCAGGCTGGATGAAACCGTGGTGATCGGCTACGGCACCACCAGCAAACGCTATAACACCGGTTCCGTTTCCAGCCTGAGCGCAGAAAGTATAGGGTCACAACCGGTAATGGACCCACTGTCTGCTATGCAGGGCAGGGTGGCCGGTATGCTGATCTCTTCTTCCAATGGCTTACCCGGATCCAGCTTTAAAGTACTTATAAGAGGACAAAGCTCGATTGACCAGGATCATAAAAACGACCCGCTCTATGTAATAGATGGTGTGCCTTTTTACTCTGAACCGCTGAACCAGTTCACTTCTGCCAACGGTCAGCAAAGCCCCCTCGCTGCCATCAATCCTTCAGATATTGAACGCATTGATGTGCTGAAAGATGCTGATGCTACCGCTATTTACGGCTCCAGGGGGGCCAATGGTGTAGTACTCATCACCACAAAAAAAGGTAAGTCGGGTAAAACACAGGCTAACTTTAACGTATATACGGGCGCTAACAAAGTGGTGAATACGGTGAAAATGCTGAATACACCGGAGTACATTGCCATGCGTAAGGAGGCCTTTAAAAATGACGGCAAAACCTACGATGATGAAACAGCGCCGGACCTCACACTGTGGGATCAGCAGCATACCACCGACTGGCAGAAATTCATGATCGGCGGTACCGGTCATACTACGGAAGCACAGGGCTCAGTGTCTGCCGGTAATGAGCAAACGCAGTTCCTGTTAAGCGGTACCTATCATAAGGAAACATCGGTAATGCCAGGAAGCCTGGGCTACCAGAGAGGTGCAGGTCATTTTAATTTAAATCACAGCAGTGCCGATGGTAAGTTCAACGTCACTACGTCTGTAAATTATTCTGCCAATAAGGATAATTCACTGGCCAGCGATCTTACCACTTTCTTTAACATGTCTCCCAATTACCCGTTATACGATTCAACGGGTAAATATTACTGGTTCGGTGATCTCCAGAATCCACAGGCTTACCTGCTGCGCCGGTCTGAAATAAATACCAATAACCTGGTGGCCAACAGTACGATCAGGTACACTATCCTGCCGGGGCTAAACCTGAAAACCAGCCTGGGATACAACAAAACCAACATGAAACAGGTGCAGGTATACCCGGATGTTACCTTTAATCCCCTTACTTCCACAGGAAGCATGTCGTATTTCGGTACTTCCGATATTGGCTCTTACATCATTGAGCCACAGGTAGATTATAACAGGACCATCGCCAAGGGCGACTTGAACGTAATGGTAGGTGGTACCTGGCAGCAAACCATCAGCCAGGGACAATCGGTAAAAGCAACCGGCTTCTCCAGCGACGCCTTGCTGGAAGATCAACAGGCCGCCAGTCTTATCACGCCCAATCCATCAATGTATTCCTTCTACCGTTATACTTCTGTTTTCGGAAGGATCAATTATAACTGGGATAGCAAGTATATATTGAATGCCACTTTCCGCCGCGATGGCTCCACCCGCTTTGGCCCGGGTAACCGCTTCGGTAATTTCGGCGCCGTAGGAGCTGCCTGGATCTTTACCAAAGAAGCATTTATGAAAGATGTGCGTTTTCTTAGCTTTGGTAAACTCCGCGCCAGCATAGGCTTAACCGGGAATGATAATATAGGCAATTACCAGTATCTCGATAGCTGGTCTTCAAGCTCCTTTCCATACGGGGGTGTACCGGGATTAACGCCTTCACGCCTGGCCAATCCATTGTACAGATGGGAGGAGAACCGTAAAAAGGAAATCGGGCTGGAACTGGGATTCCTGAACGACAGGATACTCTTCAATACCAACTACTATCATAATATTTCCGGTAATCAACTGGTGGAGGATCAGTTGACACCACAGGTAGGTTTCTCCACCATTACTGCCAACCTTCCTGCGGAAGTGCTTAACAGCGGATGGGAATTTGAAGTGAATACCACCAATATCCAGCGGCCCAACTTTAGCTGGAAGTCATCGTTAAATCTTACCATCAGTAAAAATGAGCTGAAATCATATCCGGGTTTTGAAGGATCTGCTTACAAAGATCTATATGTAGTAGGGCAATCGCTGACTATTGTAAGAGGATACAAATTCCAGGGTATTGATCCTGAAACAGGCCTGGCGCAGTTCTACAGCAACAGCGATGGCACTACCACGAGCCCGGTAGAGTATGACGATTATGAAACACTTGGTAAAACAATGCCGGCACTTTACGGAGGACTGCAGAACAGCTTTACGTATAAAGGATTCAGCCTTGATTTCCTGTTGCAGTTTGTAAAACAGGAAGGTCCGCAGATTGGCTATGGTTACGGAGTTCAGGGTATAGGTACTTTTTCAAACCAGGATCTCCGCGCACTGGACCGCTGGAAGAACAAAGGGGATAACGTTAATGTACCAGGTGCTTCTATTTCTGCAGGAACAGCTAACTACAGGGCCTACAGCTTGTCTACCGCCAACTGGGGCGACGCTTCTTATATCCGCCTGAAAAATATATCAGTGAGATATGACCTGTCGAAATATACCAAACGCTGGAAAGTGAATAACATGAGCGTATACGCCTTAGCGCAAAACCTGCTCACCTTTACCAACTATAAAGGTCTTGATCCTGAAACCCAGGGAATGGTAATGCCGCCATTAAAAGCATATACCATCGGTTTACAGTTTGCTTTATAAAGAATATAAAAAGATTTACCATGAAACGAATTCATATATTTTTAATCGGCGCCCTCCTCCTGGGCAGCAGCTCCTGCAGCAAGTACGTGGATACGCCGTTGCCTAAGAATGAGCTGGTATCCGGCCTGGTGTTTACGGATGATAAAACGGCTACTGCCGCGGTTACCGGTTTATACAGTAACATGTATTCATTCAATTACCAGTTTGCCAATGTGCTGATCAATTACCTCACCGCCATGCAGGCGGATGACATGGCCTACTATTCCACCTTTGCCAACTATGATGTTTTTAAAGAGAACAGGTTATTGCCCAGCAGCCAGTATGTGCAAAGCATGTTTGCTGATCTTTACAGTTATATCTACCAGATGAACGCCTGTGTGGAAGGGCTTTCCACGGCAACCGCATTAACACCGGCCGTAAAGAACCAGTTACTGGGCGAGTCGCACTTCATGCGGGCTTTCTGCTATTTCTATTTAGTAAATATGTATGGAGATGTGCCCCTGATCACCGGCACAGATTATAAAGAAAATGGGGTGAAACCCCGTGCTCCGCGCGCGGATGTCTATAATGCCATTATTGCTGATCTGAAAGCGGCAGTGGAATTAATGGGAGATGATTATCCTGTTGCAGGGCAGCATACGCGCCCTGATAAAGCAGTGGCTAATGCCTTACTGGCAAGGGCATATCTTTATAACCAGAACTGGGCCCTGGCTGAAACCACGGCATCTTTGGTGATCAATGACAACCATTATTCACTGGTAACAGACCTGAACAAGGTATTCCTGGCAAACAGCAATGAAGCTATCTGGCAGTTACAGCCTACCAATGTGCTCGGAGGCCGCAATACCTGGGAAGGATTTACTTCTACACCGGCTATTAACCCCGCTACCGGCCTGTTTGGTACAGCGGTGTTCAGGCTGGATACTACCAACCTGATCAAAAAATATGAACCGAACGACCTGCGCCTGGCCAACTGGATCGCTTCCAACAAAACCACTGCCGGCGTCACTGTTTATTTCCCTTACAAATACAAAATAAGAACAAGCACCAGCGGCGTCAGTGAATACTCTATGGTGATGCGTTTGGCGGAACAATATCTCATCCGTGCGGAAGCCCGCATACAGCAGGGTAAACTGGACGACGGCCGCAGCGACCTGGATGCTATCCGCCACCGTGCAGGCCTGCCCAACCTTTCCACATCGCTCACACAGCCCGCCCTGTTACTGGCTGTGGAGCAGGAACGCAAGGTGGAATTGTTCGCAGAATGGGGCCACCGCTGGTTTGACCTGAAGCGCACTAAACGCGCAGACGCCGTGCTGGGCCCCATTAAAGGTGCCAACTGGCAACCAACGGATACACTGTACCCGATTCCTTCAGACGCCATCAGAACCAATGCTAACCTTACCCAGAACGAAGGGTACAAATAACCGGTAATGAAAAAATTAACTATCATACTTTTAGTGGCTGTTATGGCAGCCACTAAAATATATGCCCAGCAACGGGTAGTGATCAGCCCGGAATTTCCGGAACGGGGGCAAACCGTGACTATCACATATGACCCGTCGGCGCCCGGAGCAGGTATTCCGCCCGGTGCCGGCGTGGTAACGCTCGTGTTTTCCTATTCCAATTTTTATAATCTCGCATGGCGGATGAATATGCAGCGAACCGGCAACAAATGGACTACCTCCTTTAAGCTGGCCAACTATACCACCTTCGCCACCTTCTACCTGGAAAGCGGCGAGGCCGTAGATAAACCGGCAAAAGACCGGCACTACGAAATAGGCGTATATAAAAACAAAGTGCCGGTGCAGGATATGTCGCTTTACAAGGCTTACAGTCTTAGTGCACAGATGGGTAAATCGCCTTTGCTGGCAGATAAACAGGCCGCGCTCTATAAAGAAGAACTGAAACGCTACCCTGACAACTATGAAGCTAAGCTGCGACTGCTTACCTATCAAATAAACAAAGCCGCTGCTGCGAAAGAGAAAGAGCGGCTCCGGGAACAGGCGTACCAGGTGATTGCCAATAAGTTCAACAGCGCGCCTACGGTGGCCGGTAATATGAACAAGGTAACAATGGGCTATCTGATCATTGGCGAAAACTCCCGGCTGGACTCTATTCGCCGCGTAGTAGTGGAACGTTACCCCGAATCTGCACTGGGCCGTGATATCAGGACAGGCGTAATAGCCAGGGGCAAAGACACTGCCCGGCAGATCGTTTTTTTTGAAGAAGAGCTAAAAAAAGAAACCCCGGAAAACAAGGAGTCCTTTACAGAAATACATGATGTGCTGTTCCGGTATTACGCCGCAAAAAAAGACAGCGGCAAAGCATTGTACCATGCCCGTTTTATGACCACGGAAAAGGAAAACCCCTACAGGGCGACCACCTGGCAGCAGATTGCGCAAACATTGCTGGATAACAGCCTTGCACTGGACAGCGCACGCGCTTATGCCCAACGGGCGTTGGATAGCGTGCGCAGCTACCCCGTAGGCGTGATCCGTCATTTCCCGGAAACCGGGTACATTTACCCTTTTGCAGACGACAGTACCCGGGAAGCCGTATTTAATAAGGCCAGCAGGCATCTGTTGTCCATGCTTGGCCTGATAGATATGAAACAGGGCCGCTATGCCGCAGGGGATAAGCATATGGAGCAGGCGGTAGATTACTATGCAGATAAAGAAACACTGGACAACGCGGAGGCCTATTACCGGCAAACCAACAATGTTGCGAAACTGGGCCAGCTGCAGGAGTTCCGGAAAAAAATGCTGATAGAAAAAGTAAAGAAACAACGGATCAACCGCCCGGCGCCGCCGCTGAATTCCTTCGTGGACATGAAAGGAAAACCAGTACCCGCCGCATCTCTCAAAGGTAAGATCGTGGTGATTGATTTCTGGGCCACCTGGTGCGTGCCCTGCATGCAGGAAATGCCCTATCTCCAGCATTTATATGATCAGTATAAACAAAACCCGGACATCGTATTTATGATCGCCAACAGCGGCGCCCGGAACACATTGGCAGATGCACAGGGCTGGAGCGGGAACAAAAAGTATACCTTCCCGGTGTATTATAACACTGATCCCGCTATTGGGGATAAGTTCAAATTTAATATCATCCCCGCTTCCTATCTTATCAACAAAGAAGGTAATATTATTTTCAGCAACATTGGTTTCGAAGGACCGGAAGTAGAGGAGAAGTTAAAACAACAGCTGGAGATCCTGTTACACGAATAAATACTTAAACAGCCACCATTAAATACTTAAGTAGTCACCATAACCAGCCGGGAAGAATCCCGGAAATTTGTCTTATCAAAAAAATAAAACAAAATGGCAACAAAAAACAAAATAGCCCTGGTTACTGGTGGCAGTCGCGGATTAGGCAGGAATATGTCTCTACAGCTTGCTAAAAGCGGGCATGATATCATCCTCACTTATAAAAGTAACCAGGAGGAAGCAAACAAAGTAGTTGCAGAAATTCAGGCTCTGGGACAAAAGGCGATCGCGTATAAGCTGGATACCGCCGATACCAAAGCATTCGACGGGTTTTTGGCAGAAGTGGCAGCGCATCTCCGGGAAAATACAGGCGAGGGTAAATTTGATTTCCTGGTAAACAATGCGGGCATCGACAGAAGCTCCCTGATCCCCCATACTACTGAAGAGGATTTCGATGAACTGTACCATGTGCATTTAAAAGGCGTATACTTCCTTACGCAGAAAGCATTGCCTTTTATTAATGATAATGGGCGTATCATTAACCTGTCTACCGGCCTGGCAAGGTTTACCACACCCGGCTACGCAGCTTACGCTTCCATGAAAGGCGCCATAGAAGTATTTACCAGGTACCTGGCCAAAGAAGTGGGCGCACGCGGTATCACTGCCAACGTGGTAGCCCCGGGTATCATTGAAACGGATTTTACAAAAGCCACTTTTGAACATGCACCACAGGCAATATCCTACATTACGGCGCATACTGCGCTGGGACGTACCGGCTTACCGGATGATATTGGCGGCATAGTGGCATTCCTGTGCACGGAGGAAGCGCGCTGGATCACTGCCCAGCGAATCGAAGCCTCCGGGGGCATGTTCCTGTAACGGTATGGACGGCCCCCTGCCATTGAAAAAGCCATGACCGTTATCGGACACTCCCTGTATTAAAACCGGGCAGCAGCTGGAGGGGGATTGAAACTAAAATGCTGATTATCATTAGACATTGTTTCCGGCATTCAATTAGAGCGCCTGTATTTATGTTTAAGAATTACTTCAACATTGCACTCAGGAACCTTTGGAGAAACAAAGGTTTTTCAGCCATCACTATATTCGGGCTCGCCATAGGCATTACCACGTGCCTGCTCATCACTTTATTTGTTACAGATGAACTGAGCTACGACCGGTTCAACAAAAAAGCCGGCCGCGTTTACCGTATAGACGCCGACTTTTTTGTAAATGGCAATGCTTTCAGGGAAAGATTTACCCCCAGCCAGCTGGCCCCGGTATTACAACGGGAATACCCCAACGTAGAAAGTTATGTGCGGTTTATCCACCAGGGGAATATACTGGTAAAAAAAGGCGCTGCCACGCTGATAGAGCACAATGCCAGCTTTGCAGACTCCACGCTGTTTGATGTGTTCAGCCTGGAAATGATCAGCGGGGACCCTAAAACTGCGCTCACGCAGCCACATACCATGGTCATCTCCGAGCGCATGGCCCTGAAATATTTCAACAGCACGGATGTAGTTGGCAAAACATTGCAAACAGATAATGTTAGTACCTACCAGATCAGCGGTGTGATCAAAGACATGCCGGAGCAGTCGCACCTGCATTTTGATTTTGTGCGCGCTATGTCCGAACTGCCGGAAAGCCGGGAAAGCGGCGGCTGGATGTCCGACAACTACACCACCTATGTACTGATGCGCGAAGGCGCTACCGGCGCACAACTCCAGAGCTATGTGGATGCCGTTACCAAAAAGTATATGGAAGGGCCGTTGCAGAAAATGACAGGAAGCAACTTTGCAGACCTGAAAAGATCGGGTGGCCATTTCGGGTATAATGTAATGCCGCTCACCAGGATCCATTTGTATTCCTCACTGGCCGATGAAGTGGAGCCTTCCGGTAACATCCAGTATGTATATATCTTTATTGCGGTTGCGGTGATCATCCTGCTCATCGCCTGTGTAAATTTTATGAACCTGTCTACCGCCCGCTCCGCAGGCCGTGCAAAAGAAGTAGGCGTACGGAAAGTGCTTGGCTCCCAGCGCGGATCTTTGATATTCCAGTTCCTTACAGAATCCATATTAACCAGCTTCTTTGCACTGGTCCTGGCGCTGGTCCTGGCTGTGTTGCTGCTGCCCTATCTCAACCAGTTATCGGGTAAGCATATTGTGCTGAAAACCGGTTACCTGTTGTGGCTGTTGCCTTTCCTGTTGCTTACCGCCGGGGTGATAGGTTTACTGGCAGGCAGCTATCCCGCTTTTTTCCTTTCTGCCTTTGAGCCAATCAAAGTACTGAAAGGCAAGCTGAATGGCGGTTTCAGGAACAGCTGGCTGCGGAACAGCCTGGTGGTGTTCCAGTTTGCTTCCGCTATTTTGCTTATTGTAGGCACCCTGGTGATCAACAGCCAGCTGAATTATATCCGGAATAAGAAGCTGGGGTACAACCGGGAGCAGGTGCTCATTGTGGGCAATACCTCCTCGCTTTGGATCCATGCCCCCAACTTTAAGAAAGAAGTGCTTGCCATACCGGGCGTGGAATCCGGCACCATGACCGCCTCTTTGCCTACCGATATGAGCCTTAATACCAACATCTATTCAAAAGATGCCGCCCACAGCGCGGGCCAGGTAACAGGCGTGCCTGATTGGTACGTGGATGCCGACTACATTCAAACCATGGGCATGCAAATGGTGAGCGGCCGCAATTTCTCACCGGATATGCCTTCAGATACCTTTGCGGTACTGCTTAATGAAACTGCCGCGCGCTTGTTTGGCTTCAGTAACCTGGAAGAGAAATACCTTTATAGTGGAGAAAACAAGCCATTGAAAGTAATTGGCATTGTGAAAGACTTTAACGCCGGCAGTTTGAGGAATAAGATACCTCCCATCGTGTTCCGGCTGCAATCAAACCCGCGCTCAATGGCGTTTCGCATTCATACTGCCGACATACAGGGGCTCATCGGGAAAATAAAAAGCGCCTATGAAGCACAGCCGGGTATGAGCGGGCAGCCATTTGTGTATTCATTCCTCGATGATGATTTCAACCGCCTGTATATTGCGGAGCAACGTACCGGGAAGATCTTCATTACGTTCGCCATACTGGCAGTAGTGATCGCCTCCCTGGGCTTATTTGGGTTAATTACTTATGCAGCGGAACAACGCACAAGGGAAATAGGGATCCGCAAGGTACTGGGCGCTTCTGTGCCGGGTATTGTGGCTATGCTGTCGAAAGATTTCCTGAAACTGGTGCTGGCCGCCATTTTGATTGCTAGTCCGCTGGCCTGGTATATGATGAGCCGCTGGCTGCAGAATTTTGCTTACCAGGTAAAGATCAGCTGGACCTTGTTTGTGATAGCCGCGTTTATTGCTATTGTCATCACCCTTTTAACGGTGAGTTACCGGGCTATCCGGGCCGCCACTGCAAACCCCGTAAATAGCCTTAAAGCAGAATAATTAATTGGCGAGGGGGAGTTCCAGGTAAAAGGAACTTCCCCCTCCGCTGTTATTCTCGAACCAGATCTGCCCTTGTTGCGCTATCGTATACTCCTTACAGAGATACAGCCCCAGGCCAATACCCTTTTCATTATCTGTACCAAAAGTGGAGCGTACTTTCAGGGAAAAAATATCCTGCTGACTGGAAAGGTCAATACCCAGGCCGCTGTCCCTTACTTCAATCAGGCATTTATCGCCCGTTTTACTGGTTTTTATAAAAATAGTTCCGCCGGCAGGAGTGAACTTGGCCGCATTACCCAGCAGGTTACGCACAATCAGTTGCAGCATATTGATATCAGCCATCACTTTGATGGAAGCATCTATATTGATATCAAGGCTGATCCTTTTTTTGGATACCGCCATTTTGTTGATCTTCAGGATAGGATGTATAGCGGCGGCTACATCTACGGGAGTGAGGTTCACATGAAGACCATCCATTTGCGTTTTGGACCATATTAATATATTATACAGCATTTCCTGTGTGCTGTTCACTACGTATAGCAATTCCGTTTCTATCTGGGCTTTATCTTCTGTGTTCAGTTCCACTTCCCGTACCAGCTGCAGGTAGGATTGTATAGCTGCCAGCGGGTTGCGCAGGTCGTGGGAGATGAGTGAAAACAGCTTACTCTTTTCTGTATTCATTATCTCGAGGGAGCGGGTTTTTTCTTCCCCTCTCAGTTTTTCATTGTTATAGGCATTTTTCAGGTAGATGGTACCCACAAAAATAACCCCCACACAAATGATATAGGTGGGAGTCATATCCGCAAAAATATCTTTCCTGGTTTTATACACTTCATTTACCGACTCCGGGTAATAATATTCCCAGGCAATAAGCCCCAGCACAATAACGAGGTTCAGCACCAGCCACCAGTAGTATTGTTTCCGCGGGGAAATGAGCATGATCAGGAAAAACGCCAGGGTAAAGGATAACAGCGATGCGCCCTGTATCCCTCCGCTGTAGAAATAATTAATGGCAAACATCACGTTGCTCACGATTGCAGCCAGGATAACGCTCTCGTTTACCTTCTTCCGGTGTCTCGACAAAAAATAAATAAACGAAAATGCAGGCGTTAGCAGGGCAAAAATAACAGAGGTAGCAGTAAGACCGGTAATATAATTATATGGTATATTAATAATAATGATAAAAAGGGAAATAGCGCAGATGGCATTGAAAATACGGTTTTCCAGGGAGAACTGCCGGGCGTCTCCAATAAGGAAGTGTGAGAATTGTTTCAGCCGTTGGGATAATGTGGTGGTTCCGTTTGTTGACATGTTACTAATTTAAGCAAAAACAACTGCTATTCGCAGCGAAAATGCCGGGCTCAGGATAAGGCATATGGCTGTAATGTCATGATTTTTTTCGGTTTTCTATACTATCCGCTTAATTTTTAAAAAAGAAAGAAGTAGCACGTATCTCTCCGCATGTTTGCCCTGCTTTTTGCTAAATGCATTTTACAAAAGCGGGAAAGCTAAAATAATTATCATTAATTTTCGGTGGCGGGAAAGGTTATGAGGTATTCACCCACTTCTAATATGCGCAAAAAATGATGAGTGATGGAGATTTGTTACAGCTTATAAAGAAAGATGATACAGCTGCGTTTGAATCTATCTACGATAAATATTGGCAGGCCCTTTATTTAAAGGCTTGCCAGCGTGTGGATAAAGATGAGGCGAAAGACATGGTGCAGGAGGTAATGATTTCCCTTTGGAAAAGGAGGAACGATATACGGGTAGGGCAGGAGGGCGACCTGGGGCGGTACCTTTTCACCGCTATCAGGTACCGGGTGATCAGTCATTATGCTTTCAGCGCCGCAGAAATTAAAAAAGCAGATTTCTTCGATACCTTTAACGACTATATTACCTCGGATACCCTGGAAACCAAAGAGCTGAAAGCCCGCATTGAAGCCGAGATCGGCAGGCTGCCGGCCAGGATGCAACAGATCTTCCGCCTGAGCCGGGAGGATGATTATACCATTGCCGATATTGCCAAAGCACTTAATATTTCAGAGCAAACCGTGAAGAACCAGTTGACAGATGCCTTAAAACGCCTCCGTACTTCATTGAAAGCCTCTTCTACCAGCGACTGGACGTTGGTATTGATATACCTCTTTTCCCAATTGCATCAGCAGCAGTAGCAACGTGCCGGCACACCCGGCCGGCGACGCTGTTCTTTCCCTTTTGTTACCCGGATACTATGCCTTCATAATAGCAGTATCCATATTTACGGAACGCTCATACCTGTATGATCCATTGGATGGAACCGGCCATTATTTATACCCTATACCCCTGTTGCGGAATTTCAACCGTTCCCCGGAGTAGAAATTTTTTTTACCCGGACTAGTACCGGATATTATTTTTTGAGATAACTAATAAAATCGCGCGTTGTGGAAGTCAGTAAAATCAGGCAGCTTTTTAAGAAGTATATGCTGGGGAAAGGCTCCGGCCAGGAAAACCAATTGGTAGAACAATGGTACCAGTTGTTCGATGCAACACCGTTACCCGAAATGGATGAGGCAGAGCAGGAACACATAAAACGCGAAATATGGGGAAATATCCAGCCGCAAATTGAAGTCGCTAAAACGTTTTATCTTACCCGTGGCTGGAAAAGGGCTGCAGCGGCAGTGTTGCTGCTGGCAGGCGCCGGCGCAGGCTGGTACCTGCTGGGCCACCGCGCTTCTACCTCCTGGACCACCTACGCTACCCGTAATGGTGAAAGAAAAACCATTCACCTCAATGATGGTTCCGTAGTAATGCTCAATGCCGGTTCCACTATCCGTATACCCGCTAACCTCTCCAAAGAAAGAAAACTAGAACTGGTAGACGGCGAGGCCTTCTTCGATGTTATTTCCAATCCCGATGTACCGTTTATCGTGGAAAGCGGCCCGCTCCAAACCACCGTACTTGGCACCGCTTTCAACATCGCCGCCTATAAGGAGGTACACACGCTCAGCATTGGAGTAGTGTCCGGTAAAGTAAGCGTGGCTGGAAAGGCAACGCCTCCGCACATCCTGGAGCACAACCAGGAACTGGTGTATAACAGGGATAACGGCCAGGTAAGAGTTTCCCCGGCAGATGAACAGCTGACCGGATGGAAGGAAGGCAGGCTCGTTTTCAACGACGTTAACTTCCACGATATGGTAGTGCTCATGGAAAAGAACTTCGGCATCACCATCACCACCACACAGGAACATGTAAGGAACACCAGGTATACCACGGAATTGCCAACAGATATGGAGCCCGCAAAAGCAGCACAGGTGCTGGCGGCCATCCACCATCTGAAAGTACGCACGATCAATCAGCACACTGTTATTTACGAATAATAAACAATGTATCACCAAAGCTAATCGCTAAAAAACAACTACGTAATGCCACGTAAATGGAACCTTTTGTTAATGCTAACAATTAATGCCTAACCACGTATGAAGAAAATTGTAAAAAATTTCAGAAAACGAATGCTTGCAGTCGTTTTAAGCCTCACCTGTGTCCCTGCCATACTGCCGGTATACGCCGGCCAGGGGCAAATCCTGCAGGAAACCAGCGTCACTATCGCCCTGAAAAGCGGCAGCCTGGAATCCGCCATCAGGGACCTGCACCGCCACACCAAAATTAACTTTGCCTACGACAGGCAGCTGCTCAGCGGCTACAAAGTAGAGGGCTGCTCTTTTTCCAACGAAAGGCTGGACTATGTACTGGAAAAATTACTGCAGCATAAATCCCTGGGCTATGCAGAAGTAAATAATATTGTAGTGATCAGCAAGCTCGCGTCTCCCAAAGCAGCTCCCGCCCGCCAGGAAGTAGTGGTATCCGGTGTGATCAAAGATGAAAACGGCCATCCCCTCCCCGGTGTGAGCGTTGCAGTAAGAGGCGTAAGCACCATGACCACCACGGATGCCAATGGCCGGTACAAGATCATTGTGAATGCCGCCACCGATGTATTGGCCTTCAGCTTTATTGGTTATGAAACCGCAGAAGTGGTAGCCGGCAGTCAGACGACCATCAACGTACAATTGAAAGTAGCCAGCAAATCGCTTGGCGAAGTAGCCGTAGTGGGCTTCGGTACCCAGCGTAAAGTAAGCCTGGTAGGCGCCCAGTCCACCATCCGCCCGGCGGAGTTCAAACAACCGGCATCGGATATCTCTTCCATGCTGGCCGGCCGCATTGCAGGGGTAATAGGCGTACAGCGCACCGGCGAACCCGGTAAAGGCAGCGCCGATATCTGGATCCGTGGTATCTCTACCTTTGGTGGCGGTAACAAAGCTACCCCGCTCATCCTCGTGGATGGCGTGGAAAGATCTATCAACAACATCTCCCCGGAAGATATAGAATCCTTCACTATCCTGAAAGATGCCGCCGGTACGGCAGTATATGGAGTGCGTGGCGCCAATGGCGTTATTATCCTGAAAACAAAAACAGGAAAGGTAGGTAAGCCGCAAATTTATTTCGACTATAACGAAGGCGTTAACTCCTTTACAAAAAGGCCGGAAATGCTGGATGGCGTTACCTATATGAACCTGGCTAACGAAGCTTCCACCACCCGTAACCATAACCCGGTGTTCTCCGAAGAAACCATTGAGAAAACAAAAAACAATACAGACCCGCTCCTGTATCCAAATGTAAACTGGATGGACGCCGTGTTCAATAAATATGGCCATACCCGCAGCGCCAACCTGAACGCCAGCGGCGGTGTGGAAAATGCCCAATATTATGTATCCCTTGGTTATTACAATGAAAGCGGCTTCCTGAAAACAGATGACCTGGAGAAGTACAATTCTTCCTTAAAATACAATCGCTATAATTTTACATCCAACTTAAACCTGAAAGTAACTAAATCCACAAAACTTGATGTGGGTTTACAAGGCTACTTCTCCAATGGTAATTACCCGGGTATCAATACCCACGATATTTTCCAGAGCGCAATGGATGCTTCTCCGGTGGTATACCCAGTGATGTACCCGGGTGGATTTGTTCCGGGACGCTCTGCCAACGGCGGTTTCAGGAATCCCTATGCGGATCTTACCCGCCGCGGGTACCGCAACGAATTCAGGAACCAGCTCTATTCCAACATCCGCGCTACACAGGACCTGAAATCCATTACGGAAGGACTATCCGCTACCGCGATGTTCGCATTCGACGTGTTTAACCAGAACTATATCACCCGTTCCAAGCGTGAGGATACCTGGTTCCCGGATATGAACAATCCCTACAAACCTGATGGTACGCTCAACCTGCTGAAAACATTTACCGGTAACCAGTACCTCGGGTTTGATAAAAATGACGGCGACCGACAGACCACCCGGCAGTTTTATACGGAAGCAGCTATCAATTACGACCGCGCTTTCGGCAAACACCGCGTAACCGGTTTGGGCCTGTTCTATACCAGCGATAAAACCAATACGCTGGCGGGCGATTTCATCAACTCCATCCCGGAAAGATACCTGGGCCTGGCAGGTAAAGCAGCCTATTCATACGATGACCGCTACTTCATGGAGTTCAACTTCGGGTATAACGGCTCCGAATTGTTTGCACCTGAAAACCGCTACGGTTTTTTCCCGGCTATAGGCCTTGCCTGGGTGCCTTCCAATGAACGCTTTTTTGAACCATTCAAAAATGCCATCTCTTTCCTGAAATTCCGTTACTCCAACGGTAATACCGGTCTTGGTAGCGCAGAAGAACGCTTCCTGTACATCACCAAACTAAACGATAACGATCGCGGCTATACGTTTGGCAAAGGATTTAATGAAGGGAAAGGCATCAGCATCAGCCGTTATGCATCAGACGTAAGATGGTCTGTTTCCAACAAACAGGACCTGGGTATAGAATTACGCACGCTGAACGATCGCCTCCTTGTTAATGTGGATGTGTTTAAGGAGCATCGTACCGGCATCTTTCTGCAACGCGCTTCCAACGTGGATTTTATGGGCCTTGATAACCAGCAGTACGGTAACCTCGGCGCTGTGGAGAACAAAGGGCTGGATGCCAACCTGGAGTACAATACCCGCATAGGAAATGTGGAACTGTCTGTACGCGGTAATATCACCT
The DNA here is from genome assembly GCF_902150045.1 of Chitinophaga polysaccharea. Taxonomy (GTDB): domain Bacteria; phylum Bacteroidota; class Bacteroidia; order Chitinophagales; family Chitinophagaceae; genus Chitinophaga; species Chitinophaga polysaccharea_A. The sequence continues at coordinate 189,403 of NZ_CABFVU010000001.1, read as the reverse complement.
GGAACCAGGATAAGGTATTGGAAGATGACCGGCCGCCGCAGCTGTATCCATGGATGGAGCACCGCGGCAATAACATCCTGGCGCGTTATGGCTACATCGCAGAAGGATTGTTTACCGACCAGGCTGAAATTGATAAAAGTGCAGTACCGGGCTCCCGCTCACAGTTGAAGCCGGGCGATATCAAATACAAGGATCTGAACGGCGATGGTAAGATCAACTCTTCCGATGTAACAAAGATCGGTCGCGGCGATGTGCCGGCAATGGTATATGGCTTCGGCTTAAATCTCGCTTACAAGGGATTTAACATAGGCTTCCTCTTCCAGGGTATCTCTGATGCCGACCGTATGCTGCAGGGCAGCGCCATCATTCCGTTCAATGGCGGCGGAGGCGAAAGCAATGCCTATAGCATCGCTACCGACAGGTGGACGCCTGAAAATCCAAGACAGGACGCGTTTTATCCACGCCTGGCATACGGCGAAGCAGAAAACGTGAACAATACACAGGCAAGCAGCTGGTGGGTGAAAGACGTGAGCTTTATCCGCCTTAAATCCGCGCAGATAGCCTACAACCTGCCCTCCAGCCTGTTGCAGCGCATTGGGGTAAGGAATTCATCTGTTTACCTGCAGGGCATCAACCTCCTTACTTTCAGCAAGTTTAAACTGTGGGATCCAGAACTGAATACCGACAATGGCTCCAGCTATCCAAACGTAAGAACTATTTCGCTGGGCGTAAACCTGAAATTTTAATCCTGTAAGCACTGATCATGAAACCGCGCATATATAATTTCCCCACACAGGGACATGTTATTACGAGGTTCCGTCAGGTCATTAAAAAATCAAATAATAACTGATGAAAAAGCTCATATATCTTTTAGCAGGTATCGTGTTGTTGTCGTCCTGCAAAAAATACCTGGACCAGGTGCCGGACGACCGGCTAACTATTGAAGAAACCTTCCGTACCTGGGCTACTGCGCAGAAGTTCCTGAACAACGTGTACCTGCGTGTGCCAGATGAGTTCGGGCAACGTAATCCAGGTGATTATAACAACCGCGGGTTATGGACCGGCGGCTGCGATGAGGCGGATTATGTATGGGGATTTGTGCAATCCAATAGTGTAAACATCGGTAGCTGGGATGCAAAATCCGGTTTCGTGGGCGACTACTGGACCAATTTTTATCGCGGCATCCGCGCAGCCAGCGTATTTATAGAGAACGCTGATAAAATAACAGATCTCTCCCCGGATCTTATTACCCAATACAAGGCAGAAGCCCGTGCATTACGCGCCATGTATTATTTTTACCTGATGCGTATATACGGTCCCGTTGTACTGATGGGTGAAAAACCGGTAGAAGTGGATGCCAGTTTGCAGATGCCCCGCAGCTCGTTCGATGAATGCGTGGCCTATGTGATCTCCGAGCTGGAAACAGCAGCAGCCAAACTGCCGGTGGTGCCCAACAACGACCAGGACTATGGCCGCATCAGCAAAGGTATTGCACTGGCTTTCCGTGCCAATACGCTGATGTACAGCGCCAGCCCGTTGTTTAACGGCAACACCGATATGGCCGCCCTGAAAAATACGGATGGCAAACAGCTTATCAGTCAATCGTACGACGCCAATAAATGGAGACTGGCTGCCGACGCCTACAAGTCTTTCCTCGACCAGTTTGTTCCATCTACCTACAGCCTGTTTAAAAAGAATAATGCAAAGGGAGAATTTGATCCTTATCTTTCGTGCAGGGATGTATTCCTGACCGATTGGAACCCGGAAGTGATCTTTGCACGCCCTGCCAATTCACTGAACTCGCGTCAGTATGAAATGACGCCTTTCCATAGCGGCGCGCCATCCAGCGACCTGAGGGGAAGCGGTGGCCTGGGCGCCACCCAGAATATGGTAGACGCCTTTTTTATGAAAAATGGCCGGAGCATCGACGATCCTTTATCACAGTATGTAAAAACAGGATACTCCGATTTTACGGGCCCTAATGAAACTACGCCCAGCAGCATCTATAACCAGTGGGTAAACCGCGAGCCCCGCTTTTATGTGAACATCACTTATGACGGGAGCACCTGGCTGAATAAATCCTACGGGAATATTGTTACCCGGATCTACAATACCGGCAACTCCGGTAAAGCTACCGGTAACAATGATTACAGTCCTACCGGTTATATTGTGCGTAAAGCGCAGGGCCTCGGTAAATGGGATGTAGGCGGTCGTACCCTGATGCTGATCCGCCTGGCGGAGATCTATCTGAGCTATGCGGAATGCATTAACGAAGCTGATCCTGCCAGTCCTGAAGCATTAAAATATGTGAACCTGATCAGGGAAAGGGCAGGTATCCCGCAATACGGCTCAGCGGAGCTGCCAGCCCCGGTGGGGCAAGCGGCCATCCGCGAAGCGATCCGCAAGGAACGCCGCGTGGAACTGGCTTTTGAAAATAACCGTTTCTTTGATGTGCGCCGCTGGAAAATAGCAGAACAAACAGAGAACGGTCCCATTTATGGCCTGAACATCGGCGCTGATATGCCCGGTTTCCTGCAGGTGGTGCCTTTTGAAACCCGTGTATTTGAAAGAAAGCATTACCTGTTCCCGTTGCCGGCAGATGATGTGGATAATGATAAACAGCTGGTACAGAATCCTGGCTGGTAAGTATAAACCTGAACCACCGGAAGTTGCCATGGCGGCTTCCGGTGCCAACCCGATCATATGAACAAGATAACCTGTTTACTTTTTGCCGCGCTACTGCTGCACAGCAACTGTTCCAAAAGCAGTACAAAGGGAGATCCGCCCGGACCAGTTACCAAACCCGCCGTATCCTTTACCACGCAGGATGCAGCCACGGCCTACGCCAGCTTCAACCAGTACTTCTACAGTACGGCCGATAAGCTTTATTACAGTAATACGGAGAAGAAAGGCATAGGCGCCATATGGACCCAGGCTATTTACTGGGACATGGCCATGAATGTATACAAACGCACAAAAGATCCGGCTGATCTGCAACGCATCAATGATATCTACCAGGGCGCTTATAACCGCTACGATAAATATAACTGGAACAATACAAAGGAATGGTTCATCTACGATGATATCATGTGGTGGGTAATTTCACTCGCACGTGCCCATCAACTCACCGGCAACAAAACCTGGCTGGATCTTTCTATCTCCGGCTTTAAAAGGGTATGGGATGGTTCCTTCGATCCGGAAAAAGGCGGCATGTTCTGGGACTTTAACCACAGCGGTAAAAACGCATGTATCAACTTCCCCACGGTAATTGCCGCCATGACGCTTTATAAGATCACCGGCGAAGCCGCTTATCTCCAGAAAGCAAAAGATGTATACAACTGGGGCGTGAATAACCTTTATGATCCCAATACCGGCAGGGTGGCCGATAATAATGTGAATGGCCACAAAGGCTGGTCTGATTACACTTATAACCAGGGCACGTTTATCGGTGCTGCTGTGATGTTGTACAGGGAAACAGGCACCACTGCTTATCTTGATCAGGCAAATCTGGCGGCTGTTTATACACAGAAAACCATGAGCGATGTAAATGGTATCCTGCCTGCGGAGGGCGACTGGAATGAGCAGGGCGTACTGAAAGCCATTTTTGGTCAGTATATAATGACGCTCATTAACGATGCCGGGCAAACACAGTTCCTGCCCTGGATCCAGAAAAATATCAATGCCGCCTGGGGCAACCGCGATGTTACCCGCGGGTTAACCTACCGTAATTATAAAGTGCCTTGTGTAACCGGCACACTGCAATCCTATGAGGCCAGCAGCGCGGTATACATGATGCAGATCTGCCCGCCGGCAAATTAGTTACACCACATCGTTTTCATGAGGTAAAACGCTATTTTTGCGGTTTAATCAATATACCTCATGAGAACGATGTTGTTTTTCACGCTCACCTGTTTGTTAACTTGTTTTGCAGCCCCTCTTCCTGCACAGGACCAGGACCAGGAATTTATCTTTAATACCTGGTCGCTAGCGAAAGATGACAGCCGTTATATTTTTGCAGATACTGCCCTGGTGCGCGTTAGCCCGGATACCAAACAAGCACCCGCTGATACCCTGCTGGCAGGAGATGATATTACCGCTGTGAATATCCTGCCTGGTAAAATGCTTACCCTTAAAGGTCTTACCCTTCCCTGGGTACAGATAAAGTATAGTAAAAACGGGGTGGAAAAAGAAGGATATATATGGGAAGGACTGATCTCTTTTACACCTATGCGCCGGGGCGATATGAAGTTTATATTCGCCTATGATCGCCGTATGGATACTTTGATCGATCAGCAGAAACAATCGCAGTATATCGTGAAGCTGAAAGCTGTTCAGGCAGGTAAGATACTCGCTGTTACCTCGTTCCGCATTTTCGATGATGAATCTGCCGGTTTTGCCTATGCTAAGGTAATGGGTGGTATTGGCTTGTCGAATGTGCAGCATATCGTATCTCTTGGCTTTGGCGGGGCCGCCTGCGGTGTTCCCACCAACTATTATTATTTCGCCTGGATGAAAGACGGGCGTCTTGCAGCATTGCCTGGCAGAATGGACGTAGGCGACGCAGGGGTATATTACCATGAAGAGTCTTTTATTTTTCCCGGGGAGAAAGATGGACAGCCGGATATCATTGTGCTGAAAATACATGAGGAAGAAGAAACAGATAAGGTAGATAAGAATGGCGAACCGGTGATGGCGGTAAAAGAAACATCTGCAAAATACAGCTGGGATGGGGTGAATGCAACCTTCAGAAAAATAGGAAAATAAAGACGCGTGGATCTATCCTTTCTAATGGCCGTTCATCTATAATTTTTTTACAGCACTATTTATTTGAAATAGTTTTGCTGTTCTAAAAGATGCCCGTCATTACTTCCATGTCCGTTTATAATCAGCCACATTCGCCGTACCTATCGCTAATCTTATCATGGAAAAATATCTTTACGATACCCTGCCGGTATCAAAATTACCGGTAATGAAACGGATGCTGGAAACAATCACCATCCCGCTGGCCAAACTGGAAGTGTCAAAAATAGACTCGCTGAATAATACCACCGGTGCGCTCACCACTGACCAGATACTGAAGCAGTATTTTCATTAAACAGCTATCTTCTTTGTATCTTACATAGATGTTAGCTGTTATCTTAAAATGGGTGTTGAAAACAATAGGGGTGCTGCTGCTGCTTTATGCAGCTGTTTGTATCCTTGTTTACTTTATCCAGGAGCGTTTGCTTTTTTTTCCTGAAAGATTACCGGCAGATTATGTGTTTCATTTCCCGGAGCCCTTTGAAGAGCGTACTATCCCCGTGGGAGATGGCGAGGAGTTGAATGCATTGCTGTTTAAATCCGGCGGTAACAAAGGCCTTGTCTTTTACCTGCATGGCAATGCAGGATCCCTCCGGTCCTGGGGAGAAGTAGCCGGCGCGTATACGCAGCTGGGTTACGATGTGTTGATTTTTGATTATCGCGGATATGGAAAAAGTACCGGGAAGATCCATAGCGAGCAACAGTTTTATGCCGATGCACAAACTGTTTATGACAGCGCCAGAACATCTTACCCTGAAAATAAAATTATTATCCTGGGATATTCTGTTGGTACCGGTACGGCAGCAAGGCTTGCCGCCGACAACCATCCCCGGCAGCTTATCCTGCAGGCGCCCTATTTCAGCATGAAGGATATGGCCAGGTATTATTACCCTGTATTGCCTTCCTTCCTGCTGAAATATACTTTTCCTACCTACCGGAACATACAGCGTACTACCGTACCCGTTACTATATTTCATGGTAACATTGACGAGGTGATTTACTACGGCTCTTCCGAAAAGCTGAAAGCGTATTTTAAGCCGGGAGATACGTTAATTACACTGAAAAGGCAGGGGCATAATGGTATGACGGATAACCCGGAATACCGGGAGCAGCTGAAACGGATGCTGGAATAATTATGCCCCGATCACCTTCACTCCCTTCTTCCTGCAAAACTTCAGCTCCGCCGGGTCTGCATCTGTAATAATAGCATTCACCAGGTCCAGGTCCGCAAAATTAAAGTAAGAAGTTCTTCCTATTTTCCCCGCATCACACAAGAGATAGGTATAACCGCTTTGCGTAGCCAGGGCGGTGGCAATAGCCGCTTCTTTTTCACTGTGCGCAAACAGGCCCTGTGCTGAAATACCATCTACACCGATAAACGCCTTGCCTGCCTTGTACCGCCGGATATGTTCCAAGGCCATGGTACCGTGTATTGCCTGCCTCGCTTCATCGTATTCACCACCAATAATGTTGAGGGATACGGCGGAATGCTGCAACTCAAATATCACCGGCAGGGAATTGGTGATCACTTTGATTTTTTTGTTCCTGATAAACTGGCACAAACGGAAAACAGTGCTGCCACAATCCATAAAAATGATATCGCCGTCGTTGATCTGGGCCGCCGCTTTCCGGCAGATCTTATCTTTCGCTGCCTGGTTGGCCGCCGCCTTGTTCACAAATTCGTAGGGCTGTTCGGGACTGCTGGCGGGGATAGCACCGCCGTGGGTGCGGTACAACAGCCCGTCGTCCGACAACTGGTTCAGATCCCGCCGGATAGTGATTTCCGAAATGCCTAATACCTGGGCCAGTTCACCGGTGGCTACTTCACCTTTTGACGCCAGCAGGGCCAGTATTTTTTGCTTCCTGAGTTGGAAATTCATTTTAAATAATTAACTTGATCAAAAATAATCAAAAACGATCAAAAACGATCATTTAATATGAAGACGATAAATATTCTTGAAACAGCCATCCTGTCTGATAACTGGTACACGCTGAAGAAAATCACCTATGAAATGGCAGACAGCAACGGCATCGCGGTGAGGCAGGTGCGTGAGGCATACGACCGTGGCAACGGGGCTACTATCCTGCTGTATAATAGGGAACAGGGCACCGTGGTGTTAACGCGGCAGTTTCGCCTGCCTACTTATATTAATGGCAATGAAACGGGTATGCTGATAGAATGTTGTGCAGGTTTGCTGGATGAAGATAATGCAGAAGAATGTATCAGGCGGGAAACCATGGAGGAAACCGGTTACCAGGTAACTGCCGTGGAAAAAGTGTTTGAAGCGTATATGTCGCCCGGCTCTGTTACAGAGATCCTGTATTTCTTTGTGGCGGCATATTCCAGGGAGCAGAAAATACATGATGGCGGCGGACTGGAAGCCGAACAGGAAAATATCGAAGTGCTGGAACTGCCATTCACACGGGCATTGGAAATGATCCGTACCGGGGAGATAAAAGACGGAAAAACAATTATGTTACTCCAGTATGCGGCGCTTCATCATTTGTGCGGTTAAACCGGATTTATTTCAGTTATCCGCCAGTGCTGTTTTGTGCATGCTTTTTCCAATCAGGGCCTGTTTCTCTTTACCCCATTGATCCATTGCTTTGATCAGCGGAAGGGTGCTGCTGGAATTAACCACCGGTACGCCGCAGGATGCAAGAACTGCGGAAACCTGGGTACAGGCACTGGGTGCGCATTACCTGGATGGCGCGTTGCTGGCCACACCACGGCAGATAGGAAAACCGGATACCCCTATCTTTTTATCCGGCGATATAGCTGCCTATGAAAAGGGAGAAGCTATACTGAAAGTATTGGGTGGCCATCTTATGTATATGGGTGCTGCTGCAGGCGCCGCGGCAGCATGGGACCTCGCCATTCTTTCCAGCCTGTTTGGCCTGATCACCGGTTTCCTGCAGGGGGCCAGGATCTTCGAATCCGAAAAGCTGGATGTAAATGCGCTCGGTGATATGATCAATAACATTGCACCGGTACTCGGGGAAATGGTGCGGCATGAGGGCGCGGTGATCAGCACTGGTAATTTCGGGCTTCCTGAAAGCAGCCTGAAAACCTGCGCGGTATCTCTTGCCTTAATGGTGAAACAGGCTGCCGAGTCGGGTATCACCGGAGAGGTGCCGGGCTTTATCCTTCAGCTGATGAACAGGGGTATTAAAGCCGGCTACGGGGAAGAGCAGCTGGGTGCATTGATAAAAGTAATGCGTTGAATGAAAAGGTTAGTGTTTAGTCCGCCGGGGGCTAAACACTAATTATCCGTATCTTTATAAACACATAATTTGTTACTGCATGAATATGGAAAGCTATCTTCCCTCGGTAATTCTTTCTCCTTATATCAGTGCTTTCCTGGTCATTGAAAGCAAAGATGGTATGGAGAACCGCGTGATGCCGGATACCGCTGTGATGATGTCTTTCAGGTTTGGCGGTAAAGTGGCGGCAGGGGAGCCCGGTGAAGAAACCGGTTTGCCCGCAACCGCACTCACCGGGTTGAGAAGAACTTCCCGCTTATTGCATTATGCGCCCGGCACGGGGAACGTGCTGGTGAAATTTAGGGAAGGAGGCGCCCCCGCTTTTTTTAAAACACCCCTCCACGAATTCTTTGGTACCCATGAATCACTGGATCAACTGGTGCAACGCCATAAAATTGCAGAAGTGGAGGAAAAGCTGCATGAAGCGAAAAACAACCTGCAACGTGTCGCCATAGTGGAGCAATTTCTTATTACAGCAATTAGCAGCCGGCAACCGGATCTGCTGATCAGCAACGCTGTACAGCAGATTAAAACTGCCGCTGGCAGTGTAAAGATCAAATCGCTGGCTGCCAGCCTGTATATCAGCCAGGATGCCTTTGAAAAACGTTTCAGGCGCAGTGTTGGCGCTACCCCTAAACAGTTCTCCGCTATTGTAAGGCTACGTCACCTGCTCGATCATTTCCCGGAAACGGAAAGTCTTACAGAGGCCGCCTATGAGGCAGGCTATTACGACCAGGCCCATTTTATCAAAGACTTCCGCGCTTTCACTGGTCAAACGCCACAGGCCTTTCTCCGGCAGGCTGCATGGTGGTGATGACTCCCCCGGTATCTATCCCAGTTATTCATCTCCCCAAAAAATCACCTGTCTCAAAAAATATTTTAAAATAAGCAATTGCTCACTTATCTTTGTGCCGCATGAGGTACAGAGACGAAAATAAAATACAGGCCATCCGTGAATCGGCTATCGAAATGGTGGCTAACGATGGACTGGAGAATTTTGGAATCAACCGGCTGGCAAAAGCAGCAGGGGTGTCTCCGGCAACTATTTATATTTATTATAAGGATAAGGAAGATCTGCTGACCAGTATCAGCATAGAAGAAGCTTTAAAGATGACAAGGGCCACCCTCAAAGGTTTTGACCCTGAAATGGGTTTTAAGGAAGGGTTGTGGGTACAATGGAAGAACAGGGCGGCATTTGCGCTGGATAACCACCAATCGGCCAATTTCTTTGAACAGCTGCGCAATTCTGCCTATAAAGATAAAATGCTGGAAACGATCACTCTGGAGTTTCGCCAGGCAATGGGCAGCTACGTGCATAATGCAGTGAAACGCGGGGAGATCAACGAAATGCCGCTGGAAGTATACTGGTCCGTTGCTTTTGCGCCTTTGTATTCACTGATCAAATTTCATAACGAAGGACAAAGCCTTGATGGCCGCAAGTTTAAATTCTCAGAGAAAGTCATGAAACAAACATTCGACTGTGTAATAAAAGGATTAATGAAATAGTTTTTTTTTTGATTCATTTAGTAAATGAACGCTCGCTCACAAAATATCTGGTTATGCAACACGTTCTTATTTTCAAAACAAATATTGCCACCCCGGAAGCCCGTTCCAAAATAGCGCCGGTACTGGACCAGCAACCCTTTATTGACCAATGGACGGTAGACATGGAAGATGTGGACTGCGTGCTCCGGGTAGTAGCCGCTGAGCCGGTGCCGGACCGCATCATCGCATTAATCAACGCCAGCGCGTACGAATGTGCAGAGCTGGAAGACTAACAAACACATAAGCTCAAATCTCCCTGAAATGAAACAAACATCACCCGCATTTTCCGGTCACCAGAAAATGATAGTTGCCCTGTTGGCGCTCACACAATTTACCGTGATCCTCGATTTCATGGTGATGTCGCCGCTGGGCGATATGCTAATGAAATCAATGAGCATAAAGCCCAACCAGTTTGGACTGATCGTATCCGCATATGCCTTCAGCGCCGGTATTTCCGGGCTGCTTACCGCCGGCTTCGCGGATCGGTTCGACCGGAAGAAATTACTGGTATTTTTTTACACCGGCTTTATTGCGGGCACGCTTTGCTGCGGATTTGCCAATACTTATTACACCATGATCGCGGCCCGTATCATTACCGGCTTGTTCGGCGGTGTAATGGGATCTATTTCACTTGCTATCATCACCGATCTTTTTGATATCTCGCAACGCGGGCGTGTAATGGGTTTTGTGCAGATGGCATTCGGCGCCAGCCAGGTGCTGGGTATCCCTATCGGGTTATACCTCGCCAACGCCTGGGGATGGGAAGCCCCCTTTTTCCTGGTAGCAGGCATTGCCGGGGTGGTGATGCTGCTGATCATTCTGCGGATGCAACCGGTTATTGCACACCTGGCGGTGCAGCACGACAGGAGCGCTTTCACACACCTGTGGCATACCGTAAAGAACGGCGATTACCGGGTAGGTTTTACTACCACCGCGCTGATGTCGATAGGCGGATTTATGATGATGCCCTTTGGCAGCGCATTTGCGGTGAACAACCTGCACGTTACGCAGGAGCAACTGCCTTTGCTGTTCATGGTTACCGGTGTGGGCTCCCTGTTCATTATGCCGGTACTCGGAAAATTAAGTGATAAGAAAGACAGGTTCACCCTCTTCACCATTGCCTCTATATATGCCCTGGTGATCATTATTATTTATACCCATTTATCGCCTCATCCACTCTGGGTCATCATGTGCCTGAACGTGCTGATGATGGCCGGTATCATGGGGCGTATGATCCCGTTCACCGCGTTAACCACCGGTATCCCCGATCTGGCAGACCGTGGCGCCTTTATGAGCGTGAACTCTTCTCTGCAGCAGATCGCCGGCGGAATAGCCGCTGTTATCGGTGGCATGATCGTAACACAGAAGGATAAATTCAGCCCGCTGGAGCACTACGATACACTTGGATGGGTGATTGTGGGGTTAACGCTGCCCTGTATTTACCTGGTGTACCGTGTAAGTATGATTGTAAAAAGAAAACTGGCCAAAGGCGCTGTAACAAATACTACAGGGATGATGGCAGAAGCATAGTAATAAAAAAGAAGCCGGTGCTGCCGGCTTCTTTTTTTATCCGGAAAAAAGTGTCCTTCATCACCACTACAAGGGTTGATTCCGACAAACTTTTATCTTAGATTTGAACTATGAAGCAAATATCCATTCTCGTTCCCAAAGGCGCTGTGGCGCTCAGCAGTATTGAAGGACCTTTTGTATGTTTCACCAAGGCCAACGACTTCCTGGAAAGCGTTGGAAAAGATCCACTGTTTAATGTACAACTGGTGGGGCTTTCCAAAGAAGCACAGGAATACGACCGCTTTTTTAAAGTAACGCCGGATGTGCTGATCTCGGAAAAGCATAAAGCCGACCTGATCATCATTCCTGCCGTGAACGGGGAAAGAGAAACGGTAATTGAACAGAATAAAGATTTCTTCCCCTGGATTGTAAAGCAGCACCGGGAGGGATCGGAAGTGGCCAGTCTTTGCGTAGGCGCCTTTTTACTGGCGTCCACAGGTTTGCTCAAAGGAAAGCGTTGTTCCACCCACTGGCTGGCCGCCAATGAGTTCAGGAATATGTTTCCCGATATAGAACTGGTATCTGAAAAGATCATTACAGATGAAAATGGTATTTATTCCAGCGGTGGCGCTAATTCCTTCTGGAACCTGCTTATCTACCTGATAGAAAAATATACCGACCGAGATATGGCGATCCTGGCGTCCAAATATTTTGAAATTGAGATAGACCGTACCAACCAGGCCACCTTTACCATCTTTAAAGGTCAGCGTGAGCACCAGGACGAATCGGTAAAACAGGCGCAGGAATTTATTGAACAGAACTGGCAGGAAAAGATCACAGTGGAACAGCTGTCATCAATGTTTGCGGTAGGCCGCAGAAGCCTGGAAAGAAGATTTAAAAAAGCAACCAGCAACACGGTATCGGAATATATTCAAAGAGTAAAAGTAGAAGTGGCAAAGAAAAGCTTTGAAAGCAGCCGTAAAAACATCAATGAAATTATGTGGGAAGTAGGATATTCGGATACAAAAGCATTTAGAACAATCTTCAAGAAAACTACCGGGTTATCGCCGCTCGAATACAGGAACAAATACAATAAAGGAGCAGTCGCTAAATAGTTCCTTATTTTTCTGTGCCTGTGGAGCTGGAAAACAGCCTATGCCATCGCCCCTCCAGCACCCCTTTCAACATTGTGCACAGTTCCTGGAAAGTACTGGGCTTTGTCAGGAATAATTTGGCGCCAAGTCGCATAGCATCTTCCATATCCTCCTTCATATCAGAAGTGCTCAGTATTATAATATTGGTAAGCTGATGCTGCAGGATCTTTTTCAATTCTATCAGGCATTCCCTTCCATTCATCAATGGCATATTGAAATCAAGGAAGATGTAATCAGGTGCTGTGATCTTTTTTTCCTGGAACATAGCTAACGCCTGTATTCCACTATCACATAAATGAGTTTCAATGACCGGAGAAATATTATTGATGGCTTCCTGGAAAAAACTTCGGTCATCCGCATCGTCATCAATAATCATTACTTGTTGTGGTCTTGTCATGGCTAAAATTTTAAGCATTTAGGTCTTCACACTCGTTTGATTCTTTGGCGGGAAATATGAAGGTAAAGAAAAATGTGGCGGTATTCAAATTAAAAATTTCATAATACATATTCTTGTGCCCGCTATCCCATGGCGCAAATATTGATAACAGTAGAGGTATTACCCTGAAAACATCACCTCATGAAAAAGTACTTGTTGTCACTTGCATTATTGTCCTACGCTTATTGGCTGCCCGCGCAGGACAGTAGCCATTTGCCACCGCCGCATGCCACGAAATCATATGCGAACTACAGCCAGGTGCGCGGATGGCAACCGGGTGAAACTCCCGCTGCACCTGCAGGCTTTCATGTTTCACTGTATGCAGACGGTTTTCAGAACCCCCGGTGGATGTATGTCCTTCCAAACGGCGATGTGCTGGTAGCGGAGTCTAACAGCAACTATCCGTTTTTTATAAAGATAGGCGCTGCTATTATTGGCGCCAGCAAATCCAAAAGCATGAAAAACAGCGCAGACCGTATCACCCTACTCCGCGATGCCGATCATGATGGTATACCAGAGCTGCGTACTGTTTTCCTCAGTGGTCTTGACCAGCCTTTCGGGATGCTGCTGACAGGCAACTATTTTTATGTGGCCAATACCAACGCATTACTTCGTTATCCCTACAAAACAGGCGATACTGTTATTACGGCATCACCGGAGAAAATTGCCGACCTGCCTGCCGGCAAAATAAACCAGCACTGGACCCGCAACATCATTGCCAATAAAGACCAGTCCAAAATTTACATCGCTATAGGTTCAGGCACCGATCATGCGGAAAAAGGCATCGGGAATGAGCAATCAAGGGCCGCCATCGTGGAAATAAATCCTGATGGCTCGGGCCGCCGCATTTATGCTTCCGGGCTGAGAAACCCCGTGGGCATGGCTTGGGCGCCCGGTACTTCCACATTGTGGGTAGCAGTGAACGAAAGGGATAAGCTGGGCAACGACCTGGTGCCAGATTATCTGACCCATGTAAAGGAGGGCGGCTTTTACGGCTGGCCCTGGACTTACTACGGCCAGCATAAGGATACACGGGTGGAAGATCCCGCCCCGCCGGAAGTAAACAATACCATTGTGCCTGATGTGCAGCTGGGCGCTCATACGGCTTCCCTGGGCCTGGCATTTTATACGGGAGATAAATTCCCGGAAAAATACCGCAATGGCGCATTCATTGCCCAGCATGGTTCCTGGAACCGCAAGCCGATATCAGGTTACAAAGTATTGTTTGTACCCCTTACCAATGGAAAACCCTCCGGTAAACCGGAAGATTTTCTCACCGGCTTTATAAAAGATTCTACCACTGCAGATGTAAAGGGACGCCCGGTAGGATTACTGGTACTGAAGAACGGTACCTTGCTGGTAACCGACGATAAAACCAACCGCATCTGGAAAGTGGCATATGGTCAATAATGAAATGTTTAACTTGCATGGCATGAAAATATTCCAGCAGGCATTACAACTGCAACAAAGAAGAAGAGGGTTTCATATAATCACCACAGAGATCATCCAGGCTTTTCCGCAACTCTCGGAAATAAAAACCGGTATGCTGCAGGTATTTATTCAGCATACCTCTGCATCGCTTGCGCTGAATGAAAATGCAGATCCCACTGTGCGGAAGGATTTTGAAATGTATTTCAATAAAACAGTCCCGGAAAATGACCCGGAATACCTCCATGATGACGAAGGCCCCGATGATATGCCGGCGCACCTGAAAGCCGCCCTGCTGGGAAGCTCCGTGATGATCCCCATCCGTAACGGCCGGCTTGCAGTGGGTACCTGGCAGGGAGTTTACCTTTGTGAGCACCGCAATCACGGCGGCCCGCGGAACCTGCTGCTTACGGCCTGGGGAGAGTAATACTCAACTCAGGGCATCATGGAAAATAATACCCAGCGTATGCCGGTTCCCGTTGTGCACCGGGCTTACGCCATGCTTCATGTTTACCCGGTAATATCCCCTGCTGCCTTTTACCGGCCGGAAGTTGGTAGTGAATATCAGCATATCGCCCCGTTGGGGTTGCAGTACATTGGCCTTTGACTGCGCCCGCGGAATTTGTTCGGTTAATACAAACTCACCGCCGTTGTAATCTTCGCCCGGCTGGTTCAGGAACACCACCAGTTGCATGGGGAAATAAATATCGCCGTAAAGGTCCTGGTGCAATGTATTAAAACCGTCTTCCCCGTATTTAAGAATAAGGATAGTAGGTTTCGTTTGCCCGCTGGCGTGGCAATATTCCTTTAACGCGGTATGTGTATCCGGGTACCGCTGTGTTATATTCAGTACTTCCATCCATTTGTTGGCTACCGGTGCAATGAAAGGGTATACCGTTTCACGGATGACTGTAATCAGCTCTGGCAGCGGATACCGGAAGTATTTATATTCCCCTTTCCCGAAGCGGTAACGTTCCATTACTATTGTTTTCCGATAGGTGTCATCTGCCTGGTAAGCGCTGATCAGCGTATCACATTCCTCTTTAGTGAGCATCCCTTTCAGCAACGTATAGCCATGGTCGTTGAGGCTTGCTGCTGCCTGCTGCCAGTTGTGCTGTAGCAGCCGTTTCTTAATATCATTCATCTGGTAATATTTTATGGAGATATAAAAGTAACTGCAGGAGCCTGCACAGAAAACCCGGTTCTTGCGGTGTTTATGGCAGGGAAATAATGGTACTATTCCATAGAATCGTGGTATTTTTAAAAGATAATGGCAATGCCTGTGAAGCAGCGCCTGAATTAAATAGTAACGTTGCAGGTATCAAAATGACTAATGAAATGTTGAAGCTGGCCATCATCTACGGGTAATAATATTACACCGGTTATCCGCAAAATAGCTTACCCGGTGGAGGAAACAATTGAAGGTATCCGCAACAGCCCGGTACCGGATTTTTATGCCCGTTTTTTAGCAGGTAACCAAAGCGCTTAGTACATATCTTTATCTGTAAATTAACGGATATGGAAACCGCTCACCGGGATTGCCACACCTGGTGGAAAGCAGTACAGCAGAGCAGCTGCAAAAATGCGGCAGGTGGATCGGATCAGGGCTACCTGGCGGTTGAAACCTGTGGATTAACATCTGTCATTATCACCAGCTCTTTTAATATGGTGTACAGTTGTTCAATATTTACCGGTTTGCTTAAGAAACCATTTGCCCCCGAAGCGGTCACTTCTTCTTTCACTTCGCTGTAACTGTTACCGGATACCAGGATGAACGGGATATGCCGCAGGTTCCGGTCGGCCCGGAACTGTAACAGCATTTCCACGCCGCTGGTATATGGCATGATCATATCCATCAGTATTGCATCCGGCTGGTGCAGCCGGGCTTTGGCAAGTCCCTGGGGGCCAGAGTCGGCCAGTATTGCTTCTATGCCCATGCGTTTGAGCGCCAGCGAAAATGCAAGATGGTTGAGCGGATCATCGTCTACCACCAATACTTTTAGTCCTTTTAATAAAGAGAAGTCCAGGATATGATGGGCAGAAGGTGGGGCCGCGGTAATTTCCACCGGCATCCGGAGAGTGAAGATGCTGCCCCCATCCGGGTTATCGGTGGCTGCAAGGTCGCCTCCCATTATACGGGCCATATGCCGGGCAATGGGCAGCCCAAGCCCGCTTGATTCGGTATGTTGCCCCGGTTCTGTAACATAAGGATCAAAAATATGTTCCTTCCGGTCCGCAGGAATACCCATACCCTGGTCCATAACAGAAACCACCAGCAGGCCGTTTTTCATACCGGCCTTTACTGTAATGATGGAGCGGAAGGCCGTAAATTTGATGGCGTTGCTGAGGAGGTTAACGATGATGGTGCGCAGCTTGGATTTGTCGGCCAGGATATACTCAGGCAGGTTATCATGCAAGACGATATTTATATGTACGGATCTTCTTTTGGCGAGATATTCGTAGGTGTCACATAAATGCAGCACCCAATCGCTGAAATGGAACGGAGACTTTACGATCTCGTCTTTGCCGGCTTCAATTTTTGACCAACCCAGTGCATTGCTCACCACCAGCTGCATATCCTGGCAGGCAAAATGAATTGCTTCCATGTGCGCAATACCTACCTGGACGGTTTTCTCCCCATGGTCCGCCGTTTCAATATAATTTTGGAGGATACTGTTCACCACATTGAGGGGCGACCTGATCTCATGTGTGGTTTCACGTACATAAATACGCATTGCCTGGTTGGTTTTGTCGAGCTGGTATACCAGCTTTTTCAACTGCCTGTTCTGATACCTGCTTTCTTTTGCATAATAGTACAGTGCTGCCCCGTTCAGGAAAGTAGCTGAAGCGATCACCAGCCAGTGTAAATATAGTTCGGTTTCCTTATTAATTGGAAGTGATGCCAATACGGGGTAGCGGTAGTTGATGACAATAAGTATCATGGCAACCAGGCTGGCGGCAAGTATCAATACCTGCGACCAGGTTTTTTCAAATACCAGGAATACGCAGAAAGCGAGGAAAGGCGCAAAGAGGTAGACCTGGGAAGCTGGTCCCAGCAGTATCCCAAAGAACCAGATGGATATGCTGTGTAAAAAGAACATGAACCGTTTCCCATATACCGGTTTGCTATATTTTGTGATCAGCAGGATAGAAAGGAAGAGGGCACTTTCCAGCAGGGCAGGGAATAAAATGATCTTGTGGCCGGTCATATAATATAACAGGCAGCCCAGCCCAAATGCCAGCAGGCTGGCACTTTTGGCCATTGAATTAACAATCTTTTTCATCCGTTCCTTTGTATCATCTGCTTCCGCATTACTGTCGTTCATCCTGGTTGGGGTAAAATTGTTTTTCATAAAGTCCAGGTTTTTCGTGTTAAAAGGATTGCAGGTTTTGTTGCCTGACGCATTCAAGGTAGAAGAATGCAGATTATCAAGTGTAAATTCTTTGTAAACAACATACTTATTTCAGGAGAAGTTTAAAGTTACCGTGTGAAGATGTGAACAATTAACGCACATTTTTTTACCAGTTATAAACACTACTTTCATATTTAAATTATAGCGTACATGAATTTCCGTTCACTGCGGCTGCTGATCTGGTTGTTTATTATGCCCCTGGCGGGGAAAGGCGCTATTGTTATCGATGGTCAGCTGAAGGAAAATCCGCACAGTTTTGTTACCCTGTATGGTTTCGCCGATTATATCAGTAATGCGCCGGTAGAAATTATGCAGGTACATACAAATGGCGCAGGCAGTTTCCGGGCAACAATAGCGGATTCCTGTGGCTCCCTGCTGAAGCTCATGGTTGCGAACAGGTCGTTCTCCTTTTTTGTACTGCCCGGCGGCGCCTATACCATTTGTGACAGCGCCGGTATATTTACCATAACGGACAATGCCGGTGCGCCGGTTAACCGGCTGCTGCATAACATGGAACAGGACCTCGCGCAAAACTGGTATCCGCTGTTTGCCGATACCAGCGGCCTTTTCCGGTTAACGCTGCCGGCGGATGCTGTTTTTAGCCGCTTCCGCAATATTGTATCAAAATATACCGCAGATACCTCGGGTGCCGCCTACCCGCTATTGCGCTATGACGCAGCTATATACTATCTCCTGTTCATACATCAACTGCCGGATACTACCGGTTTGATGGATCAATTTGAGAATGTTTATTTCAATTCGCCATCTGTAGCAGTAAAAAATCCATTTTACATGCAGCTGCTTGGCAATTATATGCAGATAAGAATGATCTTGCTTGCACATCAGCGGTATAAAGGAAACGGGGCTGATCTACTGGACAAGGTAACGCACGAAGCAGCTTACTTTACGTCCCCGCAGCTGAAAGAGCTGGCATGGGTGGCCGGTTGTGAACAGGCTTACCGAATAAACCGTGAACCGGAAAAGAAAGATGAGTTATCTTGCCGCATCCGTGCCACTATGCCAGATCATCTTGCCAGTGGGCCTGCCAGAGAAATGTTGTTTCATGTTATTGCAGAAAATACCCGGGCCCGTATCGGGAATAAATTTCCCATGCTGCCATTAAAAAATGAAAAGAATGAAACTATAACACTTGCAGATATAACATCAGAATTGATACTGGTTGATTTTTGGGCCACCTGGTGCTGGGGCTGCATAGAAGGAATGAAACAATTTCCTGACTGGATCAGTAAATGTAAAGGACAGCTAACCATTGTAGCTATCTCCGTTGACGATAACCTGCAAAAAATGAAAGCATTCCCCGGTAAACCCGCAGAGGTGCCGGGAGTACTCATGCTATACAACGGCCGTACCGGCGGCTATCTTGATAAATTACAGATCACCGGTTATCCCACCTATATCCTTCTCAATAAAAACCGGGAGATAGTCGCCATGCCCGGTTATACCTCTTCTGTTGCAGATCAGCTGCAGACCGCACTGAGCGCATCACCCAACAAATAACATCTACCAAATAACATCTCCCAAAAAACAAAGAACAAAAACAAAGAACAAATCAAAATCAAAAAAACAAAACCAAAATAAAAGTAAATGAAATCAAAAAAATCAAAAGTGATCAAATCAAACAAATCATCATAATCATCATAATCCTGAGTCAGACAAACTCCACGCAATGCGGAAAATTTAACCGACTGAAAAATTCCCGATATCGAAAACCCTTTGAATAATATAGACTTACTTTTGCAACAGATCAGATACCTATAGTATTCTGTATGCTGAATACCCGGTAACTATGCTACGGGATTCGCTTTTTCACGCGCATACAAATGGAAAGAAAATAAGGACACAAGGCCTATTCCGCGGGGACGCCCTGCGGGATACGGGATGCCTTTGCCTGTACATAGTTTCAATAAAGCTGTTTTAAAAATGTATATCAGAAAACTTTTGCTGACCAGCATCCTATTATCCCTTGCTGTTTTTGCCTTCGCTCAGCCGGCGAATAATGCGGTGATCAGCGGTTATTTAAAAGATGCATCCGGTTCCCCTATACCCGGCGCCTCTGTGAAACTGCATCATACAAGTGCCAATGCTATTTCCACCACGGATGGATTCTTCAGCATCCGGAATGTACGTCCCGGGAAACATGTTGTTACTGTTTCTGCGGTAGGCTTTAAAACAAAAGAGCAATCCTTTGAAGTAAAGGCCGGGGAGGAAAAACTGCTGCACATCACCATTGAACAATCTATCAGTGAAATCAACACCGTATCGGTAATCGGGCGCTCTGCCAGCCAGGAAGTAAACAGGCAGGCTTACAATGTAACCGCCATCGATGCTAAGAAACTCTATAACGCTACGCTCGATTTGTCGCATGCACTGGACCGCGTTTCCGGTATCCGTGTGCGGGAAGACGGCGGCCTTGGCTCCCGTATGAACTTTTCACTCAACGGCTTCACCGGTCGCCAGGTGAAATTTTTCCTTGATGGTGTGCCCATGGATAACTTCGGCTCTTCTTTCCAGCTGAATAATGTTCCCATTAACCTCGCGGAAAGAGTGGAAGTATATAAAGGCGTAGTGCCTATCTGGCTCGGCTCCGATGCTTTGGGCGGCGCTATCAATATTGTAACCAGCAACAACCAGCATAGCTACCTCGATGCATCCTATTCATTTGGTTCCTTTAATACGCACCGGTCTACACTGAATGCAGGATATACCGCCAAATCAGGTTTTACAGTACAGGTGAACGCATTCCAGAACTATTCTGATAACAACTACCGGGTACGGGTAAACGTAGCAGATCTTAAAACCGGTGAGTACTATCCACATCAATGGGTAAGAAGATTTCATGATACCTATCATAATGAAACCATCATAGCAAATGTAGTTGTGGTGGGGAAAAAATATGCTGATAAACTGCTCTTCGGAATTACCCTGGGGCAGAACTACGCGGAAATACAAACCGGCGCCAGGATGGTGAGCGTATTCGGAAACTGGCACCGCCGGGGTGATATCGTTATGCCAAGTGTGAAGTACCAGGTGAAAGACCTGTTCGTAAAAGGATTGAACTTCAGCTTAACGGGTAACTACAACTTTGGCCATGAGCAGAATATTGATACTGTGAACCGGCGTTACAACTGGTTTCAGCAATATGAACCAAACAATGGCGCAGAAAGGGAGCGCTCCATGTATAAATTCAGTAACAACAACGGAATCAGTACCGCTAACCTCAGCTATAAAATAAATGATCATCATTCCTTTGTATTGAATGATGTATATAACACCTTCAACCGTAAGGGAAAAGATGAGCTGTTCCCTGTAGATGAAAAATACGACCAGCCAAAGAAAGTAAGCAAAAATATCCTTGGCCTCGGGTATAAATTCGACTACAGCGATAAATGGAATACTTCCGTTTTTGTAAAGAACTACGCACAGCGGAACCGCTTCTCCCAAAGCTACAATCCCAGTGGTAACTGGGGTGATGTAGCTTACAGGGCCCTGGAAACAACGTTCAATAAACTGGGCTATGGGATAGCGACCACCTACTTTATTATACCGGCACTCCAACTGAAAACCTCTTACGAGAAAAGCTACCGCCTGCCGGAAACAGAAGAGCTTTTCGGAGATATGATCAACCTGGAAGGTAACACGGACCTGAAACCGGAAACCAGCAACAACTTCAACTTCGGGGTAAACTACCAGGCGCATATCCGGGAAGATCACCGCTTCAGCTTTGACGCCAACTTCCTGTACCGTGATGCTAAAGACTTTATCCGCCCCATGCTGAATCCTAACCAGACCAAGCAAACAAATGGTAACCTCGCCGCTGTAACCAATATGGGTGTGGACGGAGAAGTGAGATACTCTTTCAGGCAACTGTTTACCGCCGGTGTAAACCTTACCTACCAGAACCTGCGCAATAATACAGCATTTGAAGACGGACAAAAGAACAGGAGCCCGCTGTACCGCGACCGTATTCCTAACATGCCATACCTTTTTGGTAACGCAGATGCTTCCCTCTTCTTTAAAAATGTATTCAGGAAAGGAAATAATCTTACCCTGGGCTACAACTTCCTGTACGTGCATGCGTACTATCTCTCCTGGCCCGGACAGGCAGAAGAGAAGCTGGAAATTCCAAGACAGTTCTGCCAGGATGTAAACCTAGTGTACAGCCTGTCTAACGGCAGGTACAATGTATCGGTGGAATGTAAGAACCTGGTTGATAACCGGCTGTACGACAACTTTACTTTACAGAAACCAGGCCGCGCGTTTTATGCCAAGCTGAGATATTTTATCAGCAAATAATCATCAATCATTCAACTTTTCAATACATCGTGATGAGAAAAATCAGTAAGCTTTTATTCCTCGTATGCAGCATGGCACTGCTGGGAATATCGTGCGATAAGGAGGATATGCCGGATGAAACTTTTACAGAAGGGGAATTCCAGGGACTTTCGAAATATGTAATAACGGTAACGCCTATAGGAACAACCGGTATTGCGGATATTCTTCTTACGGCAGACAGGCTGGACCAGGGCACTATCAGCACCGCGGGTAATGGTAAAGAGCAGGATGGTTCTTACCGTTATTATATAACGCATAAAGGAAGATTTCTCAGTCTCCTTTACGGCCAGGGAAATCCCGGTGCAGTGACCACTTACCGGTTCAGTCCCGCTGGCAAACTGGTGAAATCTTCCGAATTCCAGACAGAAACCGTACAGGTATTCACCAGGGTAAATGATGAGCTGCTGCTGATCAAAGTGCCCAGGAGCGGCGCCAATGAAACGGCCGGTATGTATCGTATTGATGCGTTGAAATCAAGGATAGCCGGCCGCGATAGCATCAACATTGTGAAGCTGGCGGCCAACGGGGAAAGGGCTCACTTCACCTGGGCTACGCAGGTAGGCAACAAAGTGTTTGCCCCTTACATGAGTATCAAAGGCTGCTGCAATGATGCGTTTGGCACCGCGTACCCGGACAGTACCTGGGTCGCTGTATTTTCTTATCCTGAACTGGACCTGGAAAAAGTGATCCGCGATAACCGCACCAGTTACCTGGGCAACTATTTCAGCAACGGTTTATCAGTATCGGAAAACGGCGATGCCTATGGCTTCTCTTCTGCCGCTGCCACCAACTCGGGAGTAGTAACTACCACCAGGCCGTCTGCCATTGTGAAAATTCCAAACGGCACAACGGAGTTCGATAAAAGCTATTTCTTTAATGTACAGGAAGCTTCCGGTGGTCACCATATTTCCACACATACTTACCTGGGAGATAATGTGTTCCTGTTAATGATGTACGAAACCCCCGGTGCAGTGAAAGGGAACCTGAAAATGGCACTGGCTAATGTAAACACAAAAACCTTTACCTGGATAACAGGCGGTCCGGCGGAGATTACATCCACCTCCGCTGCATATAATAATAACACGCTTTCTGAAGATGGTAAAACAGGTTTTATAGGCCTGAATACCACTACGGGAAGCTGGATATATAAAATTGACATAGCAACAGCTAAGGCTTCATTGGGACTTACAGTGGAAGGCGGAAAGATTACGGCTATCACCAAAGTAGAATATTGATATCATTTTTATACAGGGAATATGAATATAAATTCAAAGAAAGCGACGGGGAAGAAACCCGGTTCCCGGTCGCTGTTCTATCGCATCTCTGCCTGGCTGCACCTGTGGCTGGGTATTGCTTCCGGTATTGTTGTGGTGATCGTTTGCGTGACGGGGTGCATCTACGTGTTTAACGAAGAGATTACCGGCTGGACGGAACCGGAGTCAAATATTGCGGTAAAGGCGCAACCGCTCATTGCTCCCTCAAAGATCATGGAGGTAGCCACCAGGGAATACCCGGGCAAATCCGTGGGATATGTGCTGTACAAAGAAGGAAGGGCGGTAGAAGCCAATATCGGCGGCAGGAGGGGAGGGTCTACACTGAAGCTGGATCCTTACACCGGTGCGGTGATCAGGAAAGTGAACCGTAAAGAAGGAGAAGTCGGTTTTTTCAGATGGATACTCAACGGGCATCGCTTCCTGTGGCTGCCGTTTAAGATTGGCCGGCCTATCGTTAACTACAGCACCCTGATCTTTGTGATTACGCTTATCAGCGGGATGGTATTGTGGTGGCCAAAGAAGTGGACCAAAAGCACCCGTAACCAAAGCTTTAAAATAAAATGGGGGGCCAGCTTCAAGCGTGTTAACTACGACCTGCACAACGTGCTGGGCTTTTATGCGTTGCTGGTACTTTTTGCTATAGCCGTTACCGGTATGGTATATGGGCTGGAATGGTGGAGTAAAGGTTTGTACTGGGCTACCTCCGGCGGAAAAACACTGCCGGAATTCGCGGAGCTGAAGTCCGATTCCCTGCAGGCGGGTAAAAAACATTACGATAACCTGGGCCAGAGAATGGATATCGCCTGGAAAACAGCTATTGGCAAGCATCCTGAATCGGCAGGCTTTTATATGGCCTTCCCGGATACTGCGAAAGCCACCTCATCTATCCTGGTGATCGTTTATCCTGCAAAGGGACAGTATTATAACCTTCGGCGGTATACATTTGATCAGCACACATTGCAGCCGCTCACAGGTAACAAACTGTACGACCAGGACTTTGCGGAAGCTGATTTCGGATCAAAGCTCCGGCGCATGAACTACGATATCCATGTGGGCAGTGTTCTTGGTTTGCCTGGCAAGTTCATGGCATTTTTCGCCAGCCTGATCGGAGCTACATTACCCATTACGGGGTTTATCATCTGGTGGGGCAAAGGCAGGAAAAAGAAGACAGCGCCAGCTGCGAAAAAGAAAGTACAAACCGCTGCTGTGTGAAGATCCTAGCGGAGTTTGTCTGACTCAGACAAACTCCGCGGCGAAATCCGCTAAATGTACAGAATTATAGAAATAATGTACAGTTAAATAAAGATACTACCACATAAATTTGTGTCTATAAATAACGGAACATGAAAGCAGTTGTTTTAAAGGGCGCAGGAAGCGTGGATAACCTGGTGTTAACAGAACTGCCGGTGCCGGAACCGGCGGAAACAGAGGTGCTGGTAAAGATCAAAGCCATCAGCATCAATCCGGTGGATGTTAAAACCCGTGCCGGTAAAGGCAGGTACAATATACTAAAGGAAGAAAACCCGCTGATCCTGGGATGGGATATTTCAGGCGTGGTAGTAGCTTCCAACTCGCCGTTGTTCAAAGAAAACGATGAAGTGTTCGGGATGGTCAATTTTCCTGGTCACGGCCGCGCTTATGCGGAATATGTGGCAGCGCCTGCGGCGCACCTGGCGCTGAAGCCGGCCAACA
This sequence comes from Chitinophaga polysaccharea, assembly GCF_902150045.1. Lineage (GTDB taxonomy): Bacteria > Bacteroidota > Bacteroidia > Chitinophagales > Chitinophagaceae > Chitinophaga > Chitinophaga polysaccharea_A. Next base: position 164,535 of record NZ_CABFVU010000001.1, on the reverse strand, counting down.
TTTCCCATGAGGAGGCAGCGGCAGCCACCCTGGCGGCCCTTACTGCCTGGCAGGCGCTGGTAGATCATGCCAGCATCAAACCTGGTCACAGGGTGCTGATCCATGCCGCGGCAGGTGGTGTGGGGCATTATGCGGTGCAGCTGGCTAAAAATCTTGGCGCATATGTAATAGGCACTTCTTCTGCTGCCAACCGGGATGTCATTCTTGGCCTTGGCGCCGATGAACATATCGATTATCATACCCAGCCGCTGGTGCAGCATGTGTCAGATGTGGATTTTGTGCTGGACACTATCGGGGGAGATGTGATTGACCAGTCGCTCGAAGTAATGAAACCCGGAGCTACCATTATCAGTATTCCTTCCGGTTTGCGGGAAGCCGTTACCGTAAAGGCGGAGGCCAAAGGCATCAATGGCTTCTTCATCCTGGTGGCTTCCAATGGCGCGGAAATGGGCAGCATCGCTGTTTTACTGGAACAGGGCCGTCTCAGGTCCATCGTTTCCAAAACTTTCCCCTTAGAGGAAATACAGCAGGCGCATCTCCAGGTAGAAACCGGCAGAACGGTAGGTAAAGTTATCGTACGGGTATAACCGTTAGGAAAGATTCTTTATTACAGCAGCGCAGTTGAAACCGGCGGTGGCCCGGCCGCCGGCGCTGCTTATTTTTTTAGGGAGATATAAAAAAAAATTCTACCTTGCCAGCCACAATCAGGTACAAATGCACCATATTTATTTAAGCACACCTCCGCCCGCTGTTGTTGTTTTGCACGCAAAATAACCGGCGTTACTTCGGCTTTTAGCTATTCCTGTTACAGGGATCGTTTTTGTTATATACATACACTGAGTCTATTTTACCGGCCTGGTTATTTTCGTGTACCCCATATTCTCCCTTATTTTTTTACACAAACGAAAATAATGACCAGGTATATATTAATGGTTTTTGCCGGCGCGTGCAGCTTCGGTATCCTCTCTACTTTTGTAAAATTAGCCTACCGCGAAGGCTATACTGCCGCGGAAATATCCGTTACGCAAGCTTTTACAGGCATGGTGGTTTTATGGCTGCTGTATATTATCACCAGGCGCCAACGCCATCCTGTGAAGCCCGCAGATTGGGCCTGGCTGCTGATTACAGGCGGGTGTATTGGTCTTACCAGCTTTGTTTATTATGTATCGGTGGCTTATATACCGGCATCGGTGGCTATCGTGATCCTGATGCAGTTCACATGGATAGGCTTGCTGATGGAAGCTTTATTTTTTAAGAAGATACCCTCTTTACTACAGCTTGTCACTACTGCCATGATCCTGGCAGGTACCTGGATGGGCAGCGGGCTGGCGGGCAATGGCCTCACAGGGTTACCTGTAAAGGGTTTGATATATGCAGGCGCCTCCGCCTTCTTATATGCGGTGTATATTATTGCCAACAGCCGTGTAGGTAAATCGCTGGATGCAGGAAAGAAAAGCGCGGTGACCATCATGGGTTCCACGTTATGTATTTTTCTTGTGAATGCACCGCAACTGGTGACCAGCACTCACTTTAACACGGGCCTGCTGAAATGGGCGCTGTTCCTTTCGCTTTTTGGTACTATAATTCCGCCTCTGCTGTTTGCAAAAGGGATTCCCAGGATAGGTGCAGGTATCAGTGCGGTGATTATGACCGCTGAATTACCGGTGGCGGTGGTATGCTCGCATTTTATTTTACAGGAACCGGTGAATGGTTTGCAGTGGGCAGGCGTAGTGCTGATGTTGCTGGCGATGCTGCTGCTGAATGCACATTATTTCCGCAAATAACACCAGGGGCCGGGTATTTGCCCGGCCCTTCCCATTACCACCTGGCTTATCATTATTGCCGGTTCAGGCTCCATTTCTCCTTATCAATCGCATACACGAAATTCAGTTTCGGCTTTTCTCCAAAATAAGCCACTTCCTGTTCTCCCACCTTCTCTGCACCTATACGGCCAATGGCGATCTGCGAACGGATATTGCTGGCGCCTATATGAAAATATACCTTTGAAACAAACTGGAAAAGATAATCCAGCATCATCGTTTTTACTGCTTTGTTGATGCCTTTTCCCCAATATTGTGTGGCATAAAACGTATAGCCGATGAGGATACTGTTTTCCGTTTCGTTGTAGTCATACATACGGGTGCTGCCCACAATTTCCCCCGTTTGTTTATCTACGATCTTAAATGCGCCTTTGCTTTGTATAGCCCCGTCAAAAAAAGTACGGAAAACATCTTTTTTCCAGCGGTCCCGGTTAGGATGCTGCTCCCATATTCTGGGGTCCGATGCTACGGCATACAGCGTCTCAAAATCTTCTTCCTGCAGCGGATAAAGAATTACCTGTTCGTTTTCTAGTATAGACTGGATACTGAATTTCATCTGCTGTTTTTTGATGAGAATACAAATTTATCCTTTAATCAGATGCTGCCTGTAGTCCACCTTCAACAAAACCGGTAGTCCAGTTTTTTACTTAAACGGGTCCGCATATTTCGGATCTGTTACCAGCGATTGGTCCGTAAGTGTTTTAAGGAACGCGATGATATCGCTCTTGTCTTTTGCAGAAAACAGTAATCCCTCGTTTTGCATTCCGGAAAATTGTATCCCGATATTGGGATTTTGTTTGATACCGGTGGAGTAATGTTCTATGGCATCTTCAAGGGTGGCAAAGCGGCCGTCATGCATATACGGGGCAGTGAGCGCTACATTCCGCAGGCTGGGGATTTTAAATGTCCCCTGATCGGCAGGTTTATTGGTAATTTCACCAATGCCCTTATCGGTATAATTGCTTTCCAGCCCGTTGTTGGAGCCAATCCCCGTATTCAGACCGGTGTTGTCCACAATAAGGAAGGAAGAAGTTTGTCCTGGCCGGCAGGTGGACAAATCGCTGTGGCATTCGGTACAGAAATCCACCTGCAGCAACCGCAGCCCGTTTTTCTCAGCAGGGGTGAAATTGCTGAACTGGGTAGCTACTCCCTGGTCGTACCTGGAGTTGAAGGAAACAATGCTTCGCAGGAACTGGGATAGTGCCCTGGCTATTTTATCGGAGGTAACAGCCTCGCTGCCAAAAGCGGCTTTAAACAGGGGAGGATAATAACTGATGCCGGCTAGCTTTGTTTCCAGGGCTGCCAGTGAAGGCATTCCCATTTCTATGTGGTCCTGGATGGGCATCAGGGTTTGCGTTTCAAGATCTTTGGCCCGCATATCCCAGAACATGGTGGCCAGCCGGAAAAAGCGGAGATTCACTACCGGCATGCTGTTCCTGCGGGTAACTTTTCCTTCAAACCCTTCGGACCGGGCTACGCCATCAGTGAAGGCTTTGTCCTGGTGGTGACAGGAACTGCAGGATTTCGTATTGTTCAGTGATAATGACTTATCGTAGAACAGCACCCTGCCCAGCGTGGCCCCTGCATTGGTAATGGGATTACCTGCGGGAGTATTGTCCAGTGTTGGGTTGGCGTTCATAAATGCCTGCATATAGGGAGGCATGTTATTACGGGTGCCCACGTAGTCGTAGAGCGTTCCGGGCAGGTTAGGAGCAGAGGGGTTATTGGGAACCGGGTGCTCACCCGGGCCCGGACCGGGCTCGTTGCTATTGTTTTCTTTTTTACATGAAATAGTATTAAGAAGAATGATGGCTACACCGGCTACCAGGTATGCAAGATTTCTTTTGCTGATGGTTTTCGTCATGGTACAGATATTTGGATTAATACACATCAATGTCTTTTTACCCTTATGGAGAATCATTAAAAAATTATTTTTGGAAGAAGTAAGGGTATTTGAATGATGAAGTGTATTATTCCTGAACTATCACTACAATCACGGTAACCGGTTTGGTATTGGACGAAAATATTGGTAAGGAAAATGACCTGTACGGGCAGATAGCAGCCTACTTTCATACGTATTTTGAAGGTTTGCACCGCTATGCCTTCACCATACTGAAAGATAATGATGATGCGAAGGATGCAGTGCAGGCGGTTTTCCTGAAGCTCTGGGAGAAAAGGACCGCCATAGATGAGCAGCAGTCGGTGAAATCCTATTTATATACCGCTATCTACCACTATTGCCTGAATGTAAAGAGACATGAGAAAATAAAAGAGCAGTATATAACAACCAATAATCATACTGCTGGTGAATTCCGGGATGCGCTTATTGACAAGGAAGCTTACCGCCGGATCATGGAAGGCATTGAAAGCCTGCCGCCGCAATGTAAGCTGATCTTCACCAAAAGCAGGTTTGAAGGAAAGAAGTATGCAGAAATTGCCGGGGAAATGGGATTGTCTGTAAAAACCGTAGAAGCCCAGGTGGGAAAGGCTTTAAAGATCCTCCGGGAAAACCTGTCCGATACAATGACCGCAGTATTTATTTTACTTTTATTACAACCATAATGAGCAACGGGGAGCTGTCATACGGGTTACTAGGCAAATACTTTTCGGGGGAAGCTTCCCCGGAAGAAGCCATGGCGGTGGATGACTGGGTCAGGCAGCACCCGGACCACCGCAGGTTATACGATGAAGCAGCCGCGGTGTGGGACAATGCAGCCGGTACTCCGCGTTACCAGCTGCCTGATAAAGCGGCGCTGCTCTGGGAGATCAAAGAACAGGCAACAAGGCAACGGCCCCGGGTAACTGCCTGGCGCATTGCGGCTGCATTGCTGCTGCTGTTGGGTGCCGCTGTGCTCTATTTTGTGCTACAGCCATCGCAGTCCGGGCATAAGGGTTCCCCTGTGGTTATCCGGCAAACCACTACCGGCATTTACCGCGATACCCTGCCCGATCACTCGCTGGTGGTATTGAACAGTCATTCTTCCATAAAATACCCGCCGGAAGAGACCCGGCAAATACAATTAACGGGCGAAGCCTGGTTTAATGTAACTTCTGATCCGCTAAAACCGTTTATAGTATCCGTGGGAGATCTCCGTATTGAAGTACTGGGCACTGCCTTTAATGTACGCCAGCTGGCCGGTGTTATTAATGTAGCGGTTAGCAGCGGCGCAGTAAAGGTGGGTAAGGGAGATACCGCTATTACGGTAAAGACAGGGCAACAGCTCATCTATGATACCAGTACGCAGCGGTTCAGTATGGGTAACAGCGTTAACCCTAATGAAACGGGATACGCCACGAGGATCTTTAATTTTGAAGATGCTTCCTTGAAAGAGATCATGGCACAACTGGAAAAGGCATACGGCATTAAAGTGATACTTGAAAATGAACGCCTCGCGAACTGCACTATGAGCAGCGCTTTTGAGAATAAACCAATACAATACGTTTTTGAGGTGATTTCAATTACGTTGAATGTACAATGCAGATTTGAGAATGACCGGGTATATATCAGCGGGGCAGGATGTAACTAGGCTGCTATCGAAATTTTCTTTAATGGTGTGGTTCACCTTTATCACTACCATGGTTTCCGCGCAAACGGCGAAGGTAAATCTCCGGAAAGAAGTGAGCATTCCAGCTGCGGATATGCAGCTGGATGAATTATTGCATTTGGTGAGCAAACAGGCCGGTATCCGGTTTTCGGTGAACACCCGGAAATTCCCCGGCACTACCGTGGTGCATATAAAGAAAGGCCGGCAGCCCTTATCACGGCTGCTCGGAGATCTTCGTGAATCTACTGGTATGGGTTACCGCGCGTTGGAAAGCCATATTATTTTTGTAGATAACCCGGCGCTTCTTGTTTCTAAAAGAACGTCTGCTGCAGTTAAACCATCTAAGGTAATACAGCCCCTCCGTTTTGTTAACAGGCAGCTTTCCATGCTGCCGGCCAGGCAGGCCGCCTCCTTACCCGTAACTTTTTTATCAATGTCAGTTGCCACGAAACAGGATACGATGTATTCAGGATTGTTTGAAGCAACAGTAGATTCCTCTAATGTAAAACCGGCCGGGTTTCGTATTCCATTCCCCGCTACCGCGAATGTTAAAGACACTATTGCAAACATCTACCGGTCGCCCCGCAGATCTTTCGCAGCAACTTTAGTGGAGCGCCTGCGGTCAGCAGGTGGGCATACACCTGTTGCCGGTGGCACAGAAAACAAAGAACCCATATTTTCGTTTAAGCCATATGCCGCCGCAGGTATGGTGGCCGACGAATCTTTTTATGTAAATCCCAATATCCAGGCAGGACTGCCATTCCTTTATGTAATTGGTTGCTGGAGTACTAACTTCTCTTTTTCCATGTTACGGTATGGTGTAGGTACATCCATCCGTTTACCAGGCAGCTGGCGTTTGCATGCACAAGCCACCACGGGCCGCATAGAAGCTGCCGGTTACGATTCCCTGGGCTACATCCCCATAAGGGTGAAGGCGCAGCTGCATAAATTATCGCTGGTAGCAGAGAAGCAAATCGGCAATCAGTGGCGGTTACAGGTTGGCGCTGCATTGAACAGCCTGCAAACAACCTATTATAGGAACAACAAACCAGCTCCGTTGAACAAGGAAGAAAACGAGGCACTGGCCAATATAAAGTATTTTAAACCGCCTTATACCATCAGCAATAATTTCTCTCCCGATGCGAGCCGTAGTAACAAACTATGGATCGGTTTCCAGGCAGGTATTTTCTATCGTTTGAATTTTTATAAAGAATAATGGTTTTTTTCAGGGCTGTGTGTATTGATAATACAATGGTACTACAGGTACTAAGATGATTGCATTATTAAAAACAGCAAAGCTCACCAACAATATTTCCTGTATTAATAACTATGTTTACCAGCATCATGTATTTGCCTGTAAAGCTGTTCACCAACAGTGCCCAACCAGTGGTGTTCCGGCTTGAGAGCGCCCTTTTTTAATAAAGCGATCCATACTTTCTGCAACATATTTGAATACTTTTATAACATTTGTAACCGGTGTGCAAAACAGAATAATTAAAATCGCAGTAAAAAAGCTAATAATTATCTGATGAAAACATACTTGCTTTATTTACTTACTCTTCTTTCGGGTAGTGCCTATGCACAACTTCCCACACAGCAGGAGCTTGCACTGGTAGGGGCTACCATCTATACTGCTCCTCAAACTTTACCTATTATATCAGGAGTGGTGATTATCAGGAACGGTAAAATTACAGCAGTAGGCAATGATAAACAGGTAAAAGTGCCTGCACAAATGAAAGTAATAGACTGTAAAGGACTGGTGATGATGGCGGGTTTCTGGAATTGCCATGTGCATTTTATTGAGCCCAAATGGGATCATGCGGATAAACAGCCGGCGGCTGTGCTCAGCAGGCAAATGGACAGCATGATCAACAGCCGTGGGTTTACACATGTATTTGACCTGGCTGCGCTGAACTATCCTAACCTGCTGGCGCTTCGTGCCAGGGTAATGTCTGGCGAAGTAAACGGTCCCGCGATGCTTACAGTAGGCGCTCCCTTTGTGCCTCCTCATGGCAACCCTTTCTATATCCGGCCGCTTTCCCTGCCGGAAATGAACACGCCGGATGAGGCGGTAGCGCATGTTACCAGGCAGATCAGGGCCGGTGCAGATGGAATTAAGATCATGTCTGCATCACCGGATGGACACGGCATTGTGCCAATGCCTATGAACATCATAAGGGCTGCCACCAGTACTGCGCATAAATTTCATAAGCCGGTGTTTGCGCACCCTACTGCCGATACAGGAATGCATATTGCGCTTGCCGGGGGAGTGGATATCCTTGCGCATGTGGCGCCGGATGGTTATCATAGCTGGACAAAAAACGAAACGGACCAGCTGTTGTTGCACAAAGTGGCGCTTATTCCCACACTGAAACTTTACAAATGGGAACTGGAAAGAAAGCAACTGCCCCTAACGAACCCGTTAATGACAACCGCCGTGCAGCAACTGGGTGCATATGCGGGTGCAGGTGGTGAAATTTTATTCGGCACAGATGTAGGGTATGTAACCGATTATGATACGTCCGACGAATTCAGGCTCATGGCGGAAGCAGGAATGAGCTTTGATCAGATCCTTGCTTCCCTGACAACAGCTCCCGCCAAAAGGTTTGGAGTGGCACAGCACAGCGGTATTATAGCCAGGGGAATGGATGCGGATATTGTGCTGCTGAAAGCCGACCCGCATGCAGACAGTCGCCACTTTTCCGACGTGGCGTATACCATCCGGAATGGCACAGTTATTTATAGCAGTGTGGTAAGGAAATAAACAGGGCTGAAGAAAAAGAACCCCTGAAACCGCGCATTACGCGCAGTTCCAGGGGTTGCTGCTTTTCTAATCTTCCGCCTCATGAATCGCCATCACCGTTTTTATGATTGCATCTGGTGTAACTGAAATACTGTCTATGCCCTGCTCCACAAGGAATTTTGTAAAATCAGGAAAATCGGACGGGCCCTGCCCGCAAATTCCCACTTTTACTTTTTGTTGTTTCGCCACTTTAATCAGGTGTGCAATCAGCCGCAGCACCGCAGGATTACGCTCGTTATAAAGATTGGCCACCAGGGAAGAATCCCTGTCGAGACCAAGTGTGAGCTGTGTCAGATCATTGGATCCTATCGAGAATCCGTCTATGTATGCAGAAAACTCTTCGGCCATCATAATATTGGAAGGCAGTTCGGCCATCAGGTATACTTCCAGCCCCTGCTGCCCGCGGCACAACCCGAATTCTTCCATGGTTGCCAGTACCAGTTGCAGCTCTTCCACGGTGCGGCAGAAAGGGATCATCACCACTACATTTTTCAGTCCCATCGTTTCCCTTACTTTCACAAGCGCTTTACATTCCAGTTCAAAGGCTGGTTTGTATTGAGGGGAATAATAACGGGAAGCGCCTCTCCAGCCTATCATCGGGTTTTCTTCCGTAGGCTCAAAGTATTTACCGCCAAGTAAATTGAAGTACTCGTTACTCTTGAAATCGGAGAAGCGTACAATTACTTTTTCCGGGTAAAAAGCCGCAGCAATTTTTCCTACGCCATAAGCAAGCTTGTCTACGAAATAATCCGTTTCACTGGCATGCCCCTGAATAAGCTGCGCAATTTTCGCTGACAATTCCGGGTCGTTCAGTTCCTTGTGATGCAATAATGCCAGCGGGTGCGCTTTGATATAATTGTTGATGATAAACTCTTCGCGGGCAAGTCCCACGCCTTTATTGGGCAGGTGCGTAAACTGGAAGGCCATTGCGGGAGAGCCCACATTCAGCATCAGCGGCGTACGAATGGAAGGCAGCGTGCTCAGGTCCAGCTGGTCTTCCCGGAACGGGAGTATCCCTTCATATACAATACCATCGCTGCCTTCGGCGCAGCTAACAGTGATACTTTGCCCGTCGTTTAATTTTTCTGTAGCATCTCCGCAGCCAACAATAGCAGGGATGCCCATTTCGCGGGCTACTATTGCAGCATGACAGGTACGCCCGCCTTTATTGGTCACAATAGCGGAGGCCATTTTCATGATCGGCTCCCAGTCCGGGTCCGTCATGTCGGTTACCAGTACATCGCCCGGTTTGAATTCGCTGCCGGTAATGAGCCGGTTATCAAGGGAAAAAAGGATGTTCACTTTGCCTGCCGCTATTTTATCGCCTACAGCAATTCCTTTGAGTAGCTGCCGTGGCGGGGCGCCGTTATGTTCAATAGCATAGGTAGTTACCTTGTTATGATCTTTACGGGAATGAATGGTTTCCGGCCTTGCCTGTACAATGAACAGGTCGTTGGTAAGCCCGTCTACCGCCCACTCCACATCCATGGGGCACCAGCGGCCTTTCTTTTCTGAATAATAACTTTCTATGCATCGCACCCAGGTGGCCAGTTGCATGATCTGCGCATCGTTCAAACAAAAATGCTGCTGTTGCTTTTTTTCTACCGGGATGATCTTTGTTCTTTCATCACTGCTTTCGCCGTACACCATTTTTTTATCTTTTACTCCCAGTTTTTTTTCGATAATAGGAGTATAACCCTGCTGCATACACGGTTTAAATACCATGAATTCATCAGGCGATACTGCGCCCTGCACTACCATTTCTCCCAAGCCAAAAGAGCCATTGATCACCACCACTTCTTTAAAGCCCGATTCGGTATCGAGCGAAAAGGCCACCCCGGAAGCGCCAAGATCGGCGCGCACCATTTTCTGTACACATACTGATAAGCCTATACTAAAATGGTCGTATCCGAAGTTCTGACGGTAACTGATAGCGCGGTCGGTAAACAGGGAAGCGAAACAGTTTCTTACGGCATCAATCAGGGCGGCAGGTCCTCTTACGTTGAGGAAGGTTTCCTGCTGACCTGCAAAAGAGGCGTCGGGAAGGTCTTCCGCGGTGGCAGATGACCGTACTGCCACATCGGTTTGTTCCTGCCCGTATTGTTGCGATAAAGCATGATACGCGGCAATGATCTCTTCGCTCAGTTCATGCGGGAACCGGGTGCTGCTGATAGCCTGTCTTATTTTCTGACCCGCCCTGCGCAGGGTGATGATGTCGTTAAAGTTTACCGTAGCTACCTGTTCTGCAATAAATTGTTCCAGGCCGCTTTGCTTCATAAAATCATAGTATGCCCTGGTTGTAATGGCAAACCCTGAAGGAACAGCTACGCCTGCTTCCGACAAATTAGCGATCATCTCGCCCAATGAAGCGGACTTACCGCCCACTAAGGCAATGGCATCCATGCCTACCGCATGAAGCGGCAGTACAATACTCTCTCTCATGTAAAAATGAGTTTAATGAATAATAATGTGGAGGACCGTTGGTCGTCTTCCAAACGTGGTTAGATTTCTATAGCAGCAAGTTAGATGATGCCGCAATGGAATAATGGCAACACAGATAAAAGCGAAAACAAAACTAAAAAAATGGAGCATTGCCGACTTTTTTTCATTAAATCAGTAGCAGTATCGCTATTTTTGAAAAAAAATCACCCATGAATTTCATACCTGACCAGATTGATATGTGTATAATGGACATATTGCAGGAAGACGCCAGGACCACCAATAAAGAGATTGCTGCCAGGTTAGGTAAGTCAGTTACTTCTATATTTGAACGAGTGAAACGTTTGGAGGCAGAGGGGTATATTTTACGCTATATCGCTGTGCTCAATAAGAACAAGCTGGGCAAAAACCTTGTGGCATGGACCAGCGTAACCCTTAAAGAACATGGGCAGGACCGGCTTCCGGCGTTTGAACAAAAGATCAATACATTCCCGGAAGTAATGGAATGTTATAAAATGAACGGGCAGTTCGATTACCTGCTCAAAATACTGGTGGCAGACATGGAAGCGTATGAACTGTTTAATCTCACCAAACTATCCAAACTGGATAATATCTATAAGATCCGCAGCCTGTTTGTTTTAGCAGAAACTAAACAGGAAGTGGAGCTGAACCTTAAAACAGGATTGCCCGTAAAGCTGCAGCAGAAAAATAAATAATTTTAAAAAGTAGCTGCAGCGCCTCACCATGCAGTTAAAGCGGTTCACAGCAACAGGTATTACAACAGTTTGTGACGCCTGCGGTTACCAGGGAAGCCCAAAATAACCACAGACGACATCCACATCAAGTCCACCTTTTATATATGTGCCAGGCATGCCCTAAGCCAGTGCCATATTAGTTCTCCGCCATTCCGGGCACTGTTACTGCCCATTCACTACAGGGAACTGGGAAATGCGCAATCTGGTACACCCAAAAGGCACCAATGTGATCTCTTCCTCTTCGCCGGTTTCCATGCCATAGGTTATACTATAGGGAATAGGACCAGTCATTTCATTATATAATTTCCAGGAAGGGATCCTTTTTGCTGTTGTTTTCAGGGAGATGGGGATATATTCCGGGTTCCACGGCCAGGCGCTCTTATGACCGTTTTTTTCCACGCGGAAGCGTGCTGACAGTTTATCATCCGGAGTGGCTATCAATGCATAGTTCCACGGGGTAGTAGGGCGTACCTCCTGGTAGCTGTCGCCATAATCCAGAGGGTCTTTATCATTCTTTACAGTAGTCACTTCTTCACCTATTTTCAGTGCATAGGTTACCGGACCGCGTTCTACTGATAAAGAATTTTCATACCAATGTTCCTGGTAGATGTGCATCGGCAACGCCAGCTCCACCACATCACCCTGCTGCCAGGTTCTTTCCACTTTCACTACCTGGTTGCCAGCCGCCTGCTGCCATACCTTTCCATTGATCTTTATGGTGGCCTGCTTACACCAGGCCGGGATACGCAGGTGGAAAGGGAAACTCACTTTTTGGGGAGCGCTGATACTAAAGGTAACGGCTTCTTCAAAAGGATAATTGGTGACTTCTTTTACAGTAACGGGGATTTGCCCTGCTACATATATTTTCACTTCACTGGGGGCATATAGCAGCGCCGCTACGCCACTATCTGCTGTAGCATACCAGAGGTTCTGCGCAAACTTAGGCCACCCCTGGTGCATATTGGCGGTGCAGCATGGATAGCCGGACAGCAACCCGTAGCAAAGATCAGTACCGCTGTGGTTCACATCAAAATTGCGGATATGCCGTGTAGCCATTACCTGGTTGGACTGCTGAAAATACTGGCGGGCCATAAAGTTTTCCGTAATCTGCGAAGGCAGCACATTAAAGGCGATCTTCTCCAGCTGATCAGCGTACCGCACATCGCCGCTTATTTCCAGGATGCTTTCCAGCGAAAACATCATTTCTACTGCCGAACACAGTTCCGAACCCTGTGTGGGATTATTGCCGTGCAGGGCTTCATCTCCACCGTAAAGGCCATTTGCCATCCCGTTAAATGTGCGGAGGTTATCGAATCCCCTGGCGGTAGCCATGCGGTATATGGAATCCGGATGCTGCTGGAAATAGATCATGGGTTCCTTTATTCCCTGCGCCAGGTTTACACCATGTATGCTGCCTGTTGTTGATAACAGGTTGGTGTTCATAAATGCATTGGTATAGTCGAAGGTCTGTTTGTGGATCAGCTCTGCAAGATCCAGCAGGAATGCATCTCCTGTAATATTATACAACCAGTACACTACCGCCAGGTTATCGCCTGCACGGTACTTTGCCCAGAAGCTCCAGTGGTCCAGCGGTTTTTGTGGCAGCTCTTTCAGCTGGTAGCGGAAGTAATTCGTCATCAGTTTAATGATCCGGGGATCAGCCGTGGCATCGTAGTATTGCTTCAGTACTTTCAGCATTACCATCTTGGGCCACCAGTCGTGGCTGTTATCACGCTGTACGCCCGCTTCGTAGGGGTAGTCTTTTGCCGGACCGAAATAACCATCAGGTTGCTGGCTTTTAATAGACCATTCCACCCATGGCTTTACTTTCTCGATCAATGCCTCATCTTTCAGCAGGTAAGCCAGTGGAAGCAATCCGTCAATCCAGTAAGGACCGCGTTCCCACTGGTCTCCGTCGCCGCCCAGCCATCCGTTGCGATGGTTCATCACCAGCGGGTATAGTTTATCCAGCCGGCCGGTGGCGCCGTTCTTTTGCTGTACCAGCACAGTACGCAGCCATCCCTGGGGAGTAATGGCGCCCAAAGGCAGCATGGTATATGGTTTGACATGAAGCGGCGCCCGGTTGTTATAGCAATGCGGCAACGCAGCCGTATTTTTCTTTTTCTGAGCGGTAGCATATAAGGTGAGCCCCAGCAATATGGTGGAAGCAATTGCAAAATGTTTCATAAATGATCTGTAAAGAGGCAAAGTGAGCAGACAATATATTACTATTTTCCTACCGGTAGTTATCTTCATTGACTCATTCTTTCTTTAAAATGTATCATATATTTCCTTATGTTTGGAAGAAAAAGATGCGGCTTCTATTGGCGATCCTGTTAATCGTAACGATAGGGATCAACACATCCACGGCACAAACCACTCCTTTTGTTTTAGGCGAAACACAACAGTTTTTCTCCTCTATACTGAATGAAACCCGTACTTTGAATATATACCTGCCCGATGGGTATACAGCCGCCGCGAACACCCGTTACCCGGTGATATACCTGCTGGATGGATCGGCAAACGAAGACTTTATCCATATTGCCGGTATTATACAGTTCCTTACCATGATCAAACAGCAGCCGCCTGCTATCCTGGTGGGTATTGCCAACTCAGACCGGAAGCATGATTTTACCTTTCCTACTACCGTGAAAAAAGATAAAGATGATTTTCCTACTACGGGTGGTTCGGAAAAGTTCATCCGCTTCCTGGATAAGGAGCTGAAACCATATGTACAACAGCATTTCCATACCAACGATACCAGTACGCTTATAGGGCAATCGCTCGGTGGATTGCTGGCTTCTGAAATAGTGCTTAAGCAGCCAGCCATGTTTAACAACTATGTGATTGTTAGTCCCAGCCTTTGGTGGGACCAGGAATCCTTGCTGAAACAGGCGGGGAAATTATTGGCAGCTTCACCGGCTGTGCATGTCAGTGTATTCGTTACCGTAGGAAAGGAAGGAGAGAAAATGGAAGCGCCTGCACGGCAGCTGGGCGGGCTGCTGAAAGATAAGCCCGGCATGTATGTTAACTTTGAGCCGTTACCGGAGGAAACACATCTTACCATTTTGCATAACGCAGTGTATAAGGCATTACAATGGCTGAATGGCGTGAAGTAGCCTATGCATAAATTATCTGGCAGTTATTACAGAAAAAGCTTCTCCGGTTCGTTTTCCCGAGGTAGGCTTTAATAAGCGGGATGTTACAACGCGGGCATATCTTTTTCGTATGTGCGAGCCAGTGTTTTTTCAGTACAAATGCTTTTTTCCATTCGAGGAAGTCGTAGCTGTACTGTACGGCTTCATGTACCAGTTCTTTCCGCTTTTTCAGCGGCAGCTTTCCCACCAGGCTTTGCGGGTGTACGCGTATGCGGAACAGTACTTCGTTCTTAATAATATTTCCTACACCGGCAAAAATATCCTGGTTCAACAGGGCATCGCAAACCAATGTGCCCGGGATTTTTTTAAGTTTAGCCATTGCTTTTGAAGCATCCCAGTTTTCATTCAGTACATCGGCGCTCCAGTCGTACACCTCATCCAGGGGCTCTTCTATGACCCTTATGGAAGAAGTGTAGAAGTTCAGTTCCCCGTTGGCGAACTGCAGATGCAAACGGGCAGGCATATCTTTGGCCTCATTGACCCGGTAGGTGCCAAACATCAGGAAGTGAATGCGTACCGAAAAACCAGGGAAGCAGATAAGGAAATGTTTGCCCCAGCTTTTGAAGCCGGTAACCTTTTTCCCGGTTATCCGGCTGAAATCAATTGTTTTTGAGTTGCCCGAGGCGCTGATCACCTTTTTCCCGGCAAAGCGGGCCACTTCTTCTTTCAGTATTACTATCGAAGGTCCTTCTGGCATAAAATTGATGTAAATTTATCTATAGGTAACCTCACTAAATTATGTGCCGTATATATGTCGCAGTTAAGTTTTTTTGATGACAACGAAAGCCTGCGTTTCCCGGAGAAGCTCCTGGAATACTATCCTCATTTCCTGGAGGCGGGCCCTGCGCTGGCATTAATGAATGAACTGATTGCCACGGCGCCCTGGAAGCAAACCACGCTTACCATCAAGGACAAGGTACTGCTTACGCCACGGCTCACGGCCTGGTTCGGGGATGCAAAAAGAAGTTACCACCTGTCGGAGAAACAGATCAATCCACATCCCTGGACGCCTGTGCTGAGTGCGTTAAGGGAAAAGGTGGAAGCCTTTACCCACATGAACTTCAACAGTGTGTTGCTGAACTACTACCGCGATGGGAACGATTCGGTGGCCTGGCACAGTGATAATGAAAAGGAGCTGGGACAACATCCCAGTATCGCTTCCCTGAGCCTGGGGCAGGCGAGGAGCTTTGACTTCAGGAATAAAAAAGATCATCAGCAGAAGTATTCCCTCAGGTTGGGTAATGGCTCCTTACTGATTATGAAAGGGGATCTGCAGCATCACTGGGAGCACCGTATCCCTAAATCTGCCAGGCCCCTGCAACCCCGGCTCAATCTTACCTTCCGGATCATTTATTAGGCGCTGTTATTACACAGTTGAGGAATAATGTCGCACCCGCTCACGTCATCTTGTTACAAATCCCTACTTTCGCAGTATGTTAAACACCTGTTTTATGAAACTATATACGGCAGTAGCATTACCGTTATTCTTCCTGACCCTGCATCCCGGAGATGTACACAGCACCGGTAAAGCCGGTACGGAAATGACAGCTCCAAAGCCCAAACCACGGATCTCTTTTGGCAATGGCATTGATCTTATTGTAAAAGGACTTGGTTTGAACATCGACAATGTCCGTTTTATTAAAGCCCCCAAAGCCACTGACTATTTTAAAAAGGCGAACGATAAAGCCCCTTATGCGCCTTCCCTGATTATTGCGGCACTTAATGGGGTGGAGTCGCTGCGCGATGTAGATCCCGCATCACCGGCTACACGGGAACAATTTGCTATCGCCTTGTACGAAGCCATCCAATCCACAGGCGAGTATCCTGTGAATATGATGTTCATCAATATCAAAGATGAAAGCTCATTCGTAAGCGGAGGAATGAATGCGGTGCAAACGCTGATCAAGTTTAAAGTGGTGGCCCTGGAAAACGGCAACTATCGTCCAAAAGCCTATATTACCAAAGCGGAAGCTGCAAAAATGGTAGAGAATGCAACCGCGTTTATACAGGCGCATAAAAGCGCTGCGGCAGAACACAGCGGCAAAGGGCCGGTGAGCTTTGCTTCCACACCGGTGAATGATAAGGTGAACAGTATTGTGATCACGGCAGAAAATCAGCCTACCTCCGGTTACACGCTTAAAGTAACCCGTATTGTTTTCACGGAAGCAAATGAAGCAGAGATCCATTATAAGCTTACTCCGCCGTCTTCCGGCAGTATGAACCTGCAGGTGATCACATCGCCAACGGCAGAAACGTATGTGCCTGCCGGTTATACGGTAGTGTTGAAGGAGGACTGATAAACATATCATAAAAAGAAGAGGCTGTATCATAAATAACTTTTACCCGATTTTACTCGGGTACCGGGTGGAGAAAATTTTCGTATATGCGATTCTCACGCCCATTAAGTTAGTTATGATACAGCCTCTTCTTTTTATCATTAATTTTTATTCAGATGCTGTCCTTACCTATCACGGTCCAGTCTTCATTCCCGTGTCCCTTTTGGATCCACCGGTCCATTTCAGCTGCGATAGCTGGCAATACGGCGAGTGGTACATTGCTTTTATTCGCTGCATCTATAAACAGCTGGGTGTCTTTCCTTGCCATGCTCAGCTCCCAGGAAGGGTTGCTGTAGTTGCCGGAAGTCATACGTTGTAAACGGGCAGGTAATGCACCACCCGGGTTCCATGAGCTGAACAGGGAGCTTACATCGCTCAGCGGGATCTCCAGCGCCTTGGCAAGCGACAGGGTATCTGCCAGTCCGGCGGTGAGCCCTACCAGGAAGCTGTTCCCAATGAGTTTCATGCCTGCTGCCTTACCGGTGATATCGCCAAAATTGATCACCTTTCCGGTCATTTTTGAGAGGGCGGGCTCCCAGGTATTGATCACTGCCTGATCGCCGGAAACCAGCATATAGCCACTGCCGTCAAGCGCATTTGCAGGCCCCATGAACACGGGAGCGTGCAGGTAGGTAAAACCACGTTCTTTCCACTCTTTCGTTCTGGCCACTGCGCCATCGGCGGAAGTAGTGGTGTGATCAATGATCACAGCACCGGGTGTAAGCCCGGCTGCTGCTACCGCCAGTACTTCATTTACCGTATGATCATCTTTTAGGGTAAGATGAATACGGCTGGCGCCTTTTACAGCGGCGGCTGCATCAGGGAATACCTTAGCGCCGTATGCCTCCAGGGCTGCGGCTTTTGAAGCGGTACGGTTCCATACCTGTACTTGTTCACCTTTACTGATCAACGCCCTTACGAAATTTGACCCCAGGAGGCCCATGCCTAAGAATGCTATCATAACCTTTTTTTTCCGAAGATAGGAAAAAGTTAACGGCATATAATGAATGGGTTGAAGGTATCAGAAGCTGTTAATTTCCCCGCAGGATCGCTTCTTTCAACACTTCTTCATGCTCATCCGCCCATTCTCCCAATACCTTTATTACGGGTATAAGAGAGGCGCCCAGTGTTGTAAGACTATATTCTACTTTCGGCGGCGCCTGTGCGAACACCACCTTTGATACCAGTCCATGTTTTTCCATTTCATTGAGCTGGATATTTAACACACGGCGGGTGGCATCAGGTATTTGCCGCTGTAGTTCGCTGGGGCGTTTATGCCCTTTATGGATGAAATACAACAGGCGTATTTTCCACTTGCCGTAGAGCACTTCCCCTACAAGATCAAGACCGCAATTCAGCGTAACAGGGAGCTTTTTTACATACATGGATCAAAAGTACTTTATTGTTCTTAAACAAGCCATAGGGATAAATTTAACCCTATGTGAATCGTTTTTCCGTTATTGCCCGCCATGGATAATTGAGAGAATTTTGCTGAAAACAATAACAGATGGAAGAAAGATTAAGTTTTGACAACGAACTATCAGGTAAAACAGCGTTGGTAACAGGCGGAACAAAAGGAGCAGGAAAAGCCATTGCAGTACGGCTGGCCAGGGCCGGGGCCAGGGTGATCATCACTGCCAGAACAAAACCGGCAGATACAGATCCTGCATTTCATTTTATAGGAGCGGATCTCAGTACGGCGGAAGGTATTGCTTCGGTAGCCAACGAAGTTGGGGAACAATACGGGGGAGCAGATATACTGGTGAATAACCTGGGTGGTTCTGAAACCCCCGGTGGTGGCTTTTCGGTGTTGACAGATCATCACTGGGAAACCACTTTACAAACCAATCTGCTGGCGCCGGTGCGGCTGGACCGGCTTCTTTTGCCTTACATGCTGGCCAAAGGCGCCGGTGTTATTATTCATATCGCTTCCATTCAGGGTACCATGCCGCTCTACGATTCCACGCTGCCCTATGCTGCAGCAAAGGCCGCACTGATCAATTACAGCAAGGGCCTGTCCAACGAAGTGGCGCCAAAAGGAGTGAGGGTGCTTACCGTTTCTCCAGGCTTTATTCAAACCTCCGCTGCCGATAAAATGATCCGGGAAATGGCCGATCGTGCAGGCAACAGCTTTAACGATGCCTTGCAGCAGCTTATGCAATTCCTTGGTGGTATTCCTATGGGCCGCCCGGCAAAACCGGAAGAAGTAGCTGAACTTGTGGGCTTCCTCGTATCGCCGCGTGCAGGGTATTTAAGTGGTACGGAGTATATTATTGATGGAGGGACTATCCCCACGATATAACATCATATATACTATACCCTTCAAAAAATCAGGAGGCTGTATCATAAATAACTTTTACCCGATTTTACTCGGGTACCGGGTGGAGAAAATTTTCGTATTTGCGATTCTCACACCCATTAAGTTAGTTATGATACAGCCCCCAAAATCCATTTCTTAAAATTCTCAAAAAATCCCCAAAAAACAAATCAGCCAAATCATCATAATCCCGGGTCAGGCAAAACCCGCTCAGGTCCGCGCTTTCTCAAATCCCCCGCTTTCTGTACCTGTACGGGTTTGCAGCAGGATGACGAACGGCGCTGTGCGCGGTGCATTCCCTACTTGTATAAAATATTCATTCTTTCCAATCAGTTCAGGCGTAAGCTCCGCGGAAGGTTGCGCAAGGGGAGAAACTTTCAGGAGCGCCGTGCGTAGCGGCAGTTTCACCCGCAGGTTGCCGGATACCGGTACATTGCATACCACCATGAAAACGCTGTCTGTATCGGCTTTACGGATATAATATCCCCAGTCCTGTTTATCAAAACCTGCGTAGCCGCCTTCATAGATGGCAGTGCCGTTTACTTTCATCCAGTTGCCTGTTTCCTGCATGCGTTGGGTTTCTTCGCTGCGGAAAGTGCCATCGGGTTTGGGGCCAAAATTGATCACGAAGTTGCCGCCGAGAGAGGTGGACCTGGCCAGCATTTCTATCAGCTCGTTCGATGATTTGATGTGGCCTGTCCATTTTGCAGAGTATCCCCACTGGTTTTCGGGGATGGTCATTACACCTTCCCAGTCGTTGCCGTGTATGTCTGCATATTTCTCCGGCAGTTTACGTTCCCAGCCCTGTTCATAGTCGCCCATCAGGTGATTGTTGGAATCAAAATGCCGGGCGCCTTTTTCATCGGCGCGCAGGCGGCTGCCGATGATGAGCCCAGGGTGGAGCTGTTGCAGGTATTGTTCAAGCTCATCAGAGAAGGCGCCGTCGTTTTTCCAGGAGTCGTCCCAGGTGCCGTCGAACCAGAAGCCTTTTACGGTAGGGTATTGGGTCAGTAATTCCCGCAGCTGGTTCTTCACAAATATTTTAAACCGTCCGTAAGCGAGGCTGTCGGCCGGCGTTTTAAGTGAGGTGCGCCAGTCGGGGTGATTCCAGTCGATGATAGAAAAGTACAGGTATACATCAATGCCTTTCCTATTATATGCCTCCACCATTGGGCCGATGATATCCTTTTTGTAAGGTGACGCAGCAATGGTGTAACGGGTGTATTTACTGGGCCAGAGACAAAATCCATCATGGTGTTTGGTAGTGATGATCATATACTTTGCGCCCATATCTTTTGCATATTGTGCCCATTGTTCCGGGTGATAGTTCACCGGGTTAAACTGTTTGTACAGGTTATCGTAATCGGCGTGGGGCATTTCTTTCCACGAGCGGATCCATTCTGCAGCGCCGTTGTATGTTTTCCCATTCCATTCTCCGCCGGGGATGGCATATAATCCCCAGTGGATGAACTGGCCAAGCCGGAGGGAACGCCACCGGGCCATAGCGGCATCGGTCCTGTTGCCGCTGCGGTGCGCGCCGTGCTGCAGTGCAATAGTGTCTTTCTCCTGGGCGCTGCTATATAATTGGGCGATCAGCAGAGCGGCAGCTATACAGTATCTTTTCATTGTTTCGTTTTTAATGGGTCCAGGTAATGGTGTCAGTATATACTTTGCCGTTAGATGTACCTGAAGCGGTCAGGATATTTATGCCTGGCTTCAGTTGAAGATCATCAAAAATAAAGTCTTTGTTATTGACGCCTTTATGTCCGGAAATGGGAGCGCTGTTGTTCAATGTAAGCGTCACTTTTTCCAGGTTGCTGAACACTTCTGCGTGTACCCGTTGGGGTTGGCGTGTTTTATTCCGCCGGTCAGCAATATAGATCATGGGCTCGGGGTTCCAGTTAGCCTTGTACCAGTAGAAGGCGTCTTTTTTTTGTTTACGGTCGTAGGTGATGAGCCCTTTCAGGTTACGTGCATTCACACCGCCGCGGTTCCACATGGGTACTGCAAATTCAAACATATTCCAGAGATAGGATGCTGCAATGTATGGATGCTTTTCTATCACAGCCCATTGTTGTACATGTGTGGCAGTTTGATAGGTTTCCGGGAAAAACTGGCCGTTCACGGGGTCAAAGCTGGTACTGATGCTATCGGTATGCTGATTGATGTTGCCATCTGCGCCATATTCTGTGAGCATCAGTTTATAATCGGGGTAGTTTTTCTCCAGGCCGGATACCCACTTTTCAATATCGCCGATGCTGCCTTCATACCAGCCAAAGTATCGGTTCATACCTTGTATATCGGTGGCAAGGTTGGCAGGGCGGTTCATTTCGCCGTAGCCACTTACAGCAACCGTATACCTGCGGGGATCTTCAGTTTTGGCCAGATCGTTCAACTGCCGCGTGAGCACTGCTACATGTTCGTCCGGTGTTTGGGAATATACTTCATTGTGCATGCCCCATACATAAATGGAAGGGTGGTTGAAGTTTTGACGGATCAGTTCAGTGAGTTGCTGCCGCGCATTTTCGCTTTCCTTACCGGAGAAGTTATTCACAAAGGGAATCTCCGCCCAGACAACGAAACCGATACTGTCGCACAGCGAATACAGATACCCGGATTGCTGGTAGTGCGCAAACCTGATAGTAGTGGCGCCTATTTCGCGGATCAGGTCCAGATCGGCCTTATGCTGCGCGTTGGTAAGCGCGTTACCGCAGTCCTGCCATTCCTGGTGACGGGTAACGCCGTGCATTGCATATGGTTGCCCGTTAAGGAAAAAGCCTTTACCAGCCACTATTTCAAAACGCCGTAATCCCAGCGGCTGTGTTACCGCATCGATAATGCGCCCATTGCTGATCAGGGAAGTGGTAAGGGAATAGAGATACGGATCCTTCAAGCCGTTCCACAGGTGCGGGCCGGTTACCGGTAATTCCTGGTGGATGATATTGATACCCTGTGGGCTCAGATTCACTTCTTTAACGGTAATGGATACACGTTTTCCCTGCCTGTTGCGGATCACCGTTTGTACCTGTACGTTAGTATGGTGTGCCTGTTTATTTTCAATTTTTGTAGTAATGCCCACCATTGCTTTCTCATTGCTCACATGATCCTGTGTAATGTAGATACCGGGAGAGGCATAATCGGTGGTGGTAATGTTAATATCGTTGGTGATCAGCAAATTTACCGGCCGGTAAATTCCCCCGAAAATACCAAACAGGAAATTGTTGATGGGTAATACATCTTCCCGCGCCTTGTTATTGGCTTTCACCACAATAGTATTTTCTTCACCGTACTTTACGGAATGTGTTATTTCAAAACAGAAGGCGGCATATGAGCCTTTGTGCTCGCCAATGAAGCGGTTGTTCACATATAGCTGTGCTATGGAGCCTACGCCATCGAAGCGGAGGAACAGTCTTTTTCCATTCAGGTTAGCGGTTATGTGAAAGGTTTTTTGATAGCAGGCTTCTCCTGCATAGAAGTTTTTTCCTTCCTGCATGTCTTTGTTGTTCCAGGTATGTGGAATAGTAACATTTGTCCATGCAGTGTCTGCCTGGTGGACATCCGCTACCAGTGGTCCTTTCCTGAAGATCCATCCATCATTGAATGGAATTATCTGTCGTCCTTCCTGTGCGTACCCCTGTAGAAACAGGAGTACGTTCAGGAAAGCTATGATATAAAATTTATTCATCTGCCGGATTATTTCGTGTAGCCTGTATTCTGTGTCAGCACTGCATCCTTATTCACATCAATTTCAGATTGAGGGATGGGCAGGTGAATATTAAAATCGCTGATGGTCGGCGCTACTTTTGGATTATATTTCCTTACGCGGGCCACCAGTGTTTTGGTTCTTACCAGCGTGAGCCTGCGAAGTTCTTCCGCGGTGAGCTCACGGGCCCTTTCATCGAGAAGATAGTCAAGGGTTACATCGCCTGCCAGTACTTCTTTGGCATGGGCGCGGCGGCGGATCACGTTAATGCTGGCGGCGGCATCGCCGGTGCGGCCCTGTTGGAGCTGCGCTTCGGCAAGCAGGAGATAAGTTTCACCGAGGCGCATCTGGATACGGTCTTTGTACGACTGTGCACCTTGCAGGTCCTGCGGCTGGAACTCATACCATTTGGTGGTATGTGCATAAATATTCTGTATGGTATCAAACCCGGTAACAATTACCGGCTGGCCGTATTTAGGGGAAGCCGGATCGTTGTAGTAGTAGTTGCGGCGGATATTGTACGGGGAATTGCGCATATCATCTTTGTCGTACAGCTCATAGGTCCACCAGTTGGTGGGCCTGATCCGGCCTATACCGCGGCCGCCTAATGAATCGCATATTTTCATGCCGGCCACATTTACATAGAAAGGGCCCCATTCCCGCCTGCGCTGATCAAAATCCGATCCGCCGCCGGTTACATTATAGTTCTGTTCAATCACCCAGATGGCTTCCGTGTTGCCCTGGCTGCGGCGCATGTTGCCATAGGTGAACATATCTGCAAATGGATCGCCGGGTTGGGTGGCCTTTGCGCCATAGCGGGCGGTGATCAGGGAAAAGAATTTACTGTCGATGATCCTTTTGGCTGCGGCTTCAGCTTCGGCAGGCCTGTTGGCGCGCAGTAATGCTTCTGCCAGCAGCTGCGATGCTGCAAATTTGTTGATCCTTCCCTGTTTGATCACTTTGGAAGGATCGGGCAGGTTCGCTTCTGCAAAGGTAAGGTCGGCGATTATCTGGCTCACCACATCGGCTTCTTTCGCACGTGTGTAATCGGTGCGTGGTACGCTCACCGGGGCAATGATCAGTGGTACATCTCCAAAAAGTATAGATAGATGATTGTAAGCATAAGCGCGGAAAAAACAGGCCTCTGCTTTGTATAACTTCCTTTGCTCATCAGTGAGCTGTACCTTCGGATTATCTGTTGCTGCGATGATCGTATTGGCGCTGTTGATCAGCTTATACCCCCAGTTCCAGATGGTGCTTAAGGAACCGGTTTGGGAATTGAGGTTCTGGTAATTTTCATAGGGCGCCTGCACAGTGTTGGGCTGACCGGTAATGGCCATGTCGGTGCCTACGTAAAAGGTGGCCAGCAGTCCCTGCGTGTTGCCGTAATCGTTGCGCATGATGCTGAGCATACCGGTACTGGCGGCTTCAAAGCCCAGCTGGTCTACCAGTGTGTTATCCGGTGCATAGCTGGATTTCAGTTCCTCATCCAGGAAGCTTTTACTACAGGATGATGCCGCCATGAGCGACATACCTGCCAGCACAAATCTGTATATATATTTTGCGTGTTTCATTGTTATCTCTTTTAAATTATAAACTGATATTTACGCCCATGATCACGGTGGTATTCAGCGGATAGAAGTCGGAGCTCTGTTGCCCTGCGCCCTGCCCGTTGTTCAGGCGTGTGGTACTGGAGGTAATGGACGAAGGGGATGTTTCGGGGTCATATCCCTGCCATTTGGTAAACGTGGCCAGGTTCCTTCCGCTCAGGTATACAGTAAGATTGGAGATCTTGTACCGTTGTAAAGCAGTTTTATCGAAGTTATAGCTGAGCGTTATATCTTTTATACGGATAAAAGAAGCATCCTGCGCATATTTATAACCTTTAGGATTTGTATAGAACAGTGCCGGATTGGTGTTGATCTTATTTTCGGAGGTCCAGTAGGGGATTTCCGCGGGTAAGTTGATGATGCCTGCCTGGTCGCGGTTATCCAGGATATTATTAGGACGGAGCGAACCGTGAACATCCTGTATAAAAATATTCAGGACAAAATTTTTATAGGTAAAAGTGTTGGTCAGGCCTGCAATATATTTCGGTAATTGTGTGCCGAGATAGGAGCGGTCTGCTGCATCTATCTTACCACTGTTATCGATGTCCGCAAATTTAATATACCCGGGTTTGGCGCCTGGGTCTATTTTGGCATCTTCACCTTCCTGCCAGATGCCGGTCATGGTATAATCGTAAATGCCCAGCATGGGTTTTCCTATGAACAGGTTGTTCCCGATATCGTCTTTGTTGTCGCCATAGAGCGCTACTACTTTATTTTTATTAAAGGAGATGTTGAAACCGGTATTCCATGCGAAGTTACCTGATTGGATATTGCGGCTGTTCAACATTAGTTCCAGGCCTTTATTGGCGGTTTCGCCGATGTTGTCGTAAACGGAGGTATACCCGTTGATGGAAGGGATTTTCCTGCTTAACAGGAGGTCTGATGTGCGGGTGGTATATCCTTCTATGCTGCCACTGAGGCGGCTGTTCCAGAGGGCGAAGTCGATGCCTATGTTTAAGCCCGCGGTGGTTTCCCATTTCAGGCGGCTGTTGCCAAGTGTGTCGGGGATCACACCGATGGAGGTAACGCCGTCGTAAATATAGTTAACGGTGCTGAGCCTGGAGAGGGTACGGTAAGCGCCCACGGCCTGGTTGCCCGATTTGCCATAGGAGGCGCGCAGCTTCAGCTGGTTGATCACAGGAATACCCGACATGAACTTCTCATTGTGGATATTCCATCCGGCGGCAACAGAGGGGAATACCGCGTATTTATTATTTGCTCCAAACCCTGAGTAGCCGTCGCGGCGTACGGTGGCGGTGAGCAGGTAGCGGCTGTCGTAGTTGTAATTAATACGGAACATCTGCGACAACAATGTGGTGGCGCCGTAGCTGGTAGTGGTTTTCTGCACCTGCGCGGCTTTCATGTTATTGAAGTCCAGGTTGTCGTTGATAAAAGTATTGGCTTCCAGTTCGGAAAAGAATTGTTCTTCCTTTTGCGCGCTGTAAAGACCGGTAAAGTCCAGCGAGTGCTTGTTCCGGGTAAGGGAATAAGTAAGCAGGTTTTCCACGATCCACTGTTTGTTTTCCGAATTGGTAACGTCGGCGCTTCCTTTAAGATCGCCCATTTTGCGGCCGGAGTAGTCGCCTGTACGGGATGGACGGAATGCGTAGGAAGCGTTCATCCTGTATTTAAGCCCTTTTACGAAACCGGGAGCTATTTCCGCATAGCCGGCGGCCGTAATATTTTTGCTGCGGTTGAGTCCCGGGTTGTACAGGTTGATCAGCGGGCTCATGTACAAGGTTTGGGGAGCGATGGGATAAACTTCATAATCGCCGGCTGCATTGTATAGAGAGCCATAAGGGCTGAGGGCATTGGCATCGAACAGCGTTACTTTACCGCCGTCCTGGTTGTTGTTTACGAGGAACAGGTTAACGCCTGTTTTCAGCCAGGAGGTTACGTTTGCATCCAGGTTGGCCCTGATGCTGGAACGGTTGTACTGGAAGCCTTTCAGGTTTCCCTGTTCTTTAAGGTATGTTCCGGAGATATAGTATTTCACATGATCCGTTCCCCCGGAAATGCTCAGTTCATGACTATGTATATAACCCTGCTGGGCGATCTCTTTGAGCCAGTCGGTTTCCGGCATCCCGTTGGC
The DNA here is from genome assembly GCF_902150045.1 of Chitinophaga polysaccharea. Taxonomy (GTDB): domain Bacteria; phylum Bacteroidota; class Bacteroidia; order Chitinophagales; family Chitinophagaceae; genus Chitinophaga; species Chitinophaga polysaccharea_A. The sequence continues at coordinate 137,957 of NZ_CABFVU010000001.1, read as the reverse complement.
AAAGTTCGTTTGTTCCGTAAGGTATGGAAGATCCGGTGCATCGGGGCGTCCTGCCTGTATATTATACCAGTGGTTTTTTGTACGGTATTGTTCCCCGTTCATTTGTTTTACGGTATTGCTCTGGTATTCCGGGCCGGCATAGCCGTTGTAGGAAATCAGGGGTTTACCTGTTTTACCTTTCCGGGTAGTGATCATGATCACGCCATTAGCGCCCCTGGCGCCATAGATAGCTGATGCCGATACGTCTTTCAGGATATCGACAGACTCGATGTCGTTTGGATTAATATCATTGTAGCTGCCGCTGAAAGGGATTCCGTCCAGTACAATGAGCGGGGCATTGCTGGCGTTGATGGATTTCAGGCCGCGGAGATAGAAGGCCGGGGAGCTGCCCGGCTTGCTGCTGTTGCTTACAATATTAACACCGGCCGTGGTTCCCTGAATCGATTGCAAAACATTGGTTACGGGCAGATTTTTCAGCCGTTCTTTGGGCACGGAAGCAACCGAGCCGGTAACGTCGCTTCGCTTCTGGGTGCCATAGCCTACTACCACTACTTCGGTTTGCTGTTCTATGGAAGCTTTCAGTATTATATTGAAGGTGCCGCTGCCGGTTATGCTGATTTCCTGCGGGGTCATGCCCAGGTAGGAGAACTGCAACACTACAGGGCCTTCTTTGGTAATATGAAGTGAGTAGCTCCCATCGGAGGCGGTGCTTACACCCTGGGCGCTTCCTTTTACCCTTACGGAAACACCGGGTAAAGGATTGCCTGCTTCGTCGGTTACTTTGCCCTTTACATCGGTATCCGGGGCGGAAAGGCTGTTGTTTTCCTTAACGGTTGCCGGTTTTGGTGAGATGAAGATGGATTTATTTTCTATGACATATTTCAGCGGCTGGTCTTTCAGCATAAGGTCCAGGAATTCCCGGACAGAAACGTTTTCTACTTTCATGGTTACCGGATTTGCTTTCTCCAGCACATCTTTGCTGGCTACTACATTGTAGCCGGATTGTATACGGATAACGGAGAATATTTTTTCCACGCGCACATTTTTCCCCGACCAGGTGATCAGTTGTGCATACCCGGTGGCAGTCACATTTAGAAAAGCGGTGGTAAGCAATAAAAACGTCAGTTTCATAACTAACAGCATTTTGGTTGGGAACCAGTTCCTGGTATGCGCTTTCGCGGATTTCTGCGCATAGGGGAACCAGTTACAAAGAGCATTTTTTTGCATAGCTTTGTAGTGATTTGGCTTGTAAAATGATAGATGTACGGAATTACTCAACTGTTTTGCATAGCTGTAATCGTTTACCGGGGGCGGGTCCAATCACCTCCGGTTTTTTATTGCCAGCTAACTTCATTGGCTGATTGCTGGTATTCTGGTTCACTGTTTTTCTATAACTTTTTTCTATATTGATAATTAATTAGCGGTTTATTTTTCTATAATTAAGGTCTTGTTTTCCAGGCGGAAGTGTATGCCGGATTCCCGGAGGAAGTTCAGCACGCTTGAAAGATTTACATCGCTGCCTGTTTCTCCTACGAATGTGATATCAGGCGGAGTAGTTTCATATACTACTTCTATGTCGTACCAGCGCGCAATCATGTTGATAACAGCGGTCAGATTTTTATCCTGGAAACTCAGGATATCATTTTTCCATGCAATGATGGACAGCGTATCCACCTGGTTGTTGAGTGTGATAACGCCGGATTTTTTATTGATATCCAGTTGTTGCCCGGGTTTCAGCAAACTGCTTTGCCGGTTTATATTTACTTTCACTGCACCACCCAGCAGGGTAGTACTGATATTGTTTTCGTCGGGGTATGCATGGATATTGAACTGAGTGCCCAGTACCTGAACGCTGGCTCCTTTACTGAGTTGTACGATGAATGGCTGGTTCTTGTTGGGAGCTACTTCAAAGTAGGCTTCACCTGTTAAAGTTACAGTGCGGTTGTTACCGGTAAAGGCAGTAGGGTAGCTGATAGCACTGGCTGCATTGAGCCAAACGCCTGTGCCGTCGGGGAGGCGCAGCCTGAATTTCCGGCCGCGTGGTGTGGTCATGGTATTCTGGCTTACTGTACCGGAGCTAGCTGCGTCGTAGCTAAGCTGGCCGTTGTTGAGCGTTACGCGTGTGCCCTGCTGGGTGGTTACAATGCCATTGCCCAGGCTGTCCAGCACTACTTGGCTGCCATCGGCCAGGGTAAGTACCGCACCGTTCCTGCCTGGCTTCACATCGTTTGCAGAAACGATGGTAACAGGCATTTTACGGGATTGCCCCTTCCACGCAAAATACCCTGCGGTGCCTATAAATAACGTGATGGCTGCTGCGGCAGCATACCGGATTACCATGCGGCGCATACTTTTTACCGGGATATGCTCCTGTTGCAGGATACTATTCACCTGCTTTTCATATACTGTGGGATCATAGGCCGGGTCGGCCGTAGCGGCTGCATGCAGCTCGCTGATCATGGCTGTCCACTCTGCCTCATCGGTGCCGGTACGCAGGGCTGCAAACAACTCTTCGGCTTCCGCCGCGGTGGCAGACCCGTTGTAGTAGCGCTCTAATAAAAACCTGTAGTATTCTTTTGCTTCCACTGTGCACCCTTCTTTTGCTGATAGACGCAGAAATTTATCTGTCGTACTATGTCTCTTAAAAAAAAATTAAAAAAACTTCGACAGAAGTATGATCAAGAGGATAGGAAGTCGTGTACCGGTACGTTTTTCCAGGTACTCCCGGATAAATCTTCGGGCGGTTACCAGCTGGTTCTTTACCGTATTTTCGGAGATATCCAGTGCATCGGCTATTTCTTTGCGTGATTTGCCTTCCTGGGTATTCAAAATAAACACTTCCCTGCGGGAGGCAGGTAGTTGTTCGATGGCATGTTTGATCAACGCCTGCAATTCTTTTGCATAAATGCCTTCCGGCACATCGGCATCACCCGGCATATCGTCGGCAATGTTGTCCTGCCGGTGTTTTTCCCTGGCTTGTTTCCTGAGTGCGGACAAGGAGTAGTTGGCGGCCAGGGTATACATCCATCCCCCGGGATTTTCAATACTTTCCAGGGTATGACGCATCATCCATACTTTCAGGAATACCTCCTGTAATACTTCTTCCGCAACCGTCCCTGATTTCAGCAGCTTCTTTACAGATCCCGCCAGTACTGCATTGTAACGGTGGTATAATAAACGGAAAGCTGCTTCATCTCCACTGGCAATTCTGGAAAAAAGTATCCTGTCCTCAGATAAATTCACAGCGTGATCCGGATTTTGTGGCAAAAAATGATAGCTATTGCCAATATTATACTATTTAAGGATTTCCTGCAAGGGCTTTCTTGTTTGTGCCTGTTTTTTGTTCCGGGGAAACTATAAATTTACAGCATGAGCAATCACCCCGTTTTTACAGAAATGGCTTCGGCAGCTATACATGCAGCCCAGTCTAATATGGCCGAAAATGCCCACCTGGTGCCGGTTTTCGCTACCTCCACCTTTACATTCGAGAATGCGCAGCAGGGCATGGACCGCTTTAAAGGTACGGCTTCCGGCTATATTTATTCCCGCTTTGGTAATCCAACCGTATCGGTGGCTGAAGAGCTGATCGCTTCTCTCGAAGCCTTCGGCATCACCGCTGCCAACGGCCAGCCTTTACAGCTGAAGGCAATACTGCATGCCAGCGGGCAGGCGGCTATGACCAGCATGTTCCTTTCCAACGTAGCAGCAGGGGATACCATTGTAACGCATTATTCGCTTTACGGCGGTACCCACGAATTTCTGTTCGACTTCCTGCCGCAATTCGGTGTAAAGGCGTTGATAGCTGATCTTCACGATACAATTGCCGTCGCATTCCTGCTTCAGCAGGACCCTTCCATAAAAATGATCCATATAGAATCGCCTGCCAACCCATCCATGCGCTGTGTGGATATCGCTGCTATCTGTGAAATAGCCGGAAGGCATGGCGTGAAAGTAAGTGTGGACAATACCTTTGCCACACCCTATCTGCAGCAACCGTTCCGGTACGGCGCTGATTTTGTTTTTCATTCCACTACAAAGTTCCTGAATGGTCATGGTACCGCTATCGGCGGTGTGCTCATCGGAAAAGATATTGCCTTTATGCAAACAAAGGTGAACAGGACTGCGAAGTTGCTGGGTGGTTGCGCCAACCCATTTGATACTTTCCTGCTGATCCAGGGCGTTAAAACGCTGGAGCTGCGCATGAAGCAGCATTGCAGCAACGCGCAAACGGTAGCTGAATTCCTGCATGCACATCCCGCAGTGGCAAAAGTGAATTATAACGGGCTGCCTTCTCACCCCGACTATACCCTGTCTGCCAATCAAATGCGTTATCCCGGCGCGGTAATGAGTTTTGAACTGAAAGAAGGCTTTGATGCGGCTGTACATTTCATTGACCGGTTGCAGATGTGCCTGCGTGCCGTATCACTTGGTACGTTGGATACGCTGGTATCTCATCCTGCTTCCATGACGCATTCCGGCATGAAAAAAGAAGACCGGGAGAAAGCGGGGATCTCTGATGGATTGATCAGGATGAGCGTGGGATTGGAGAGCGTGGTGGATATTGTAGCAGACCTGAAGCAGGCGCTGGAAGGAGGGAGATGAAAAAAAACTGCGGTGTAGCCATGGCTACACCTCCAGCACCATCGACAATAAATACACCAACCCTACGGATACCAGTCCCATTACCACTGTACCTGTACTGTATACCCGCAGCATATCTTTTATTTCCAGCCCCGAAAATTTAGAGATCACCCAGAAATAAGCATCGTTGGTATGTGAAATCATCATAGATCCTGCGCCCATAGCCAATACGCAGAGGATCCGGCCATTGGCGGAGTCAAAGCCCATAACAGGCAGCAGTGGTTGTAAAATGGCGGCAGCGGCAATCACTGCTACAGTAGATGAACCCTGCGCAGTTTTCAGCAGTGCCGTAACCAGGAAGGGCAGCAGTAATCCCAACGCGGCAACAGAATGGTTCTGCGCAATGTGGCTGCCAATATCCGCTTTAGCCAGGATGGCGCCAAAAGCGCCGCCACCGCCAATGATCACCAGTATGCCCGCCGCTTTTTCAGCGCCTTCCTGCAATATGGTGCTCATATTGCTTTTCAGCTGGGTTAATGCCAGCAGGATGCCCGTACCTATCGCCACTTCGGGGATGCCCAGGATAGAAATAGTCCTGAATACAGGATTGGGATGTGGTATTTCCAGTCCGCTCAGGGAACGGATAGCAATCAGTATAACGGGTACGGCTATAGGTAATACCGACATAAGCACAGAAGGGCCTTGCTGTATTTCGGCTGCCGCTTCCTCAGTGCCGCTAACGTTAACGGCTACCCGTCGCCCTGCAAACACAGACCAGCAATACCCTGCGGCTGATGCAGGAATGGCAATGAGCAAGCCGTACAGCATCACCCTGCCAGTTTCTGCATGCAGCGTACCTGTGGCGGCGGTAATGCCGGGGTGCGGCGGCATCAGGCAATGCACGGCATACAGCCCTGTAGCCAGTGATGATGCCATCACGATCATGGAGATGCCGGAACGTTTGGCCAGCGCTTTGTTTAACCCGCTTAACACAATAAATCCCGAGTCGCAGAATATGGGCATGCCTACCAGGTAACCGATGATATTCATCGCCAGCGCAGAGCGGCCGGTACCGGTACGGCGCAGTACATAATTAGCCAGCACAGTGGTACTGCCGGTATGTTCCAGGATGAGCCCCAGCGTGGTGCCAAGGATGATGAGCAGTCCGAGTGAGCCTATAATATTACCCATACCGCTTTTAATACTGCCAAGGATATCTGTTACGGGCAACTGTAAAATAATGCCGGTAAGTATACTGGCCAGCAGCAATGCAAAAAAAGCATGTACCCTGAAACGCGCCGTGAGCAATATGATGAGGGCAATGCCGGCCAGCAGCCCGGATATGCTTTGTATCAAAGGAATCGTATTCATATCTCTCCAAGATAAAATTATAAACGCAATGCTGCTATCGCTTTTTAGTCAACCGGGCAGGAGCGTTATAACATTAACGCATATATGTTTTTGTAAATATCAGAGATTATTTATGCAACAGCTTGATAATAGCTATTTTACATACCTTTGCATCTTAATACAGCGGATATGAAAAAAATGTTATTGACCTCCCGTTATTGCCTGGTGGCAATAGTGACCATTGTTTTAATGGCTTCCTGCGCATCTTCCCGGAAAACCAGCAGCCAGCATGCTTATATGACAAAGCAGTATGAAGAGCTAAAGAACACCCTGAACGATGCGGAAGTAAGCATTATTAAAGACAGCCTGAAAGTTATCTTCCCCAACAACGTATTGTTTTCCTCTTCCTCCGACCAGGTGAACGAGAGTGCAAAGCCTACCTTCAGGCATTTTGCAGATGTACTCAACAGGTATAATAAGACAAAGATCCTCATTACCGGTCATACCGATAACACAGGGGCAGCTGAGTACAATCGTGATTTATCCGAGCGCCGTGCAACAGGCGCAAAACAATTGCTGAATAGTTTTGAAGTGAGTAACGACCGTATGTTTACCTGGGGCCTTTCAGACCGTGATCCTATTGCCTCCAATAGTACGGAAGAGGGAAGGGCAAAGAACAGGAGAGTGGAGTTTGTGATCCTGTATGATGTGAAGAATTGATTTTTTTGTAAGATATATTGGCCGCTTCCGGGGTTACCGGGAGCGGCTTTTTTGTTTGTTGCCCCATCTTAAAGCTGGCTGTTTGAATCCTTGAACTTTTTACGGAATGTAAGCGCCGTCATCCCCGTTTCCTTACAAAACAACCGGGAAAAATAAGAATAGTTCTCAAAGCCCAGATCATCAGCTATCTGCTTTACGTTCAGGTTGCTGAAGTATAACAGCCGTTTGGCCTCGATAATGACTTTGTATTTTATCCAGAATGAAACGGGAGAACCGGTTATTTTCTTTAAGGATTCATTAAGATATGATTCTGAAATATGAAGCATACGGGCATAATCGGAAGGACCTTTGTATTTTCTTATATTTTCGTTTAATAGTTTTTTGAATTTAAGAGATATTTCCGCGTGTCTTGAACCTTTTGTATCAGTGTCTTCTGCGCCCCGGATGGTATCTGCCGCCATTTCAAGGAATGAGCGAATCAACGAATACAGCACTGTTAAATTTACATTGCCGGAAGTCATTTTACGATAAATGATGTTAAGGAGCTGGTCATAATCATGCGTATCGCTACGCGATAAAGTAACAGGCTTCTGGAAACCCAGCCAGTTTTCGAAAGCATTGCGACAGGCAGGGTCTATTAATGAAGGATCTGTAGCGATGAACCATCCTTTTGCTTTACCTGTTTTAATCCGGTAGTGGATCTGTTCAGGCAGAATATAATATAACTGGTTCGCACGAACGATTTTTTCCTCAAAGTCCACTACCGTTGAGCCAGCGCCTTCCAGCAATATATAGAATATGTAATGATCATCCCGGTGCGCTCCAAGGTATTCAGATTGTTTATGATCTGATTCTTTCCCTGTGAAAGGTTTGAGTAAAAAGGCCCGGTGGGTTCTGTCCTGTAATTTATGTACCGGAATACTGTTCATGCTTTAAGTTTATGATACCTGCAGCCCAAGTAATTTATCCGCATTCCCATGTGCAATCTTCTCCGCCTGTTCCGGGGGAAGCTGGATCTCATTCAAAAAATCAATACCCATCTGGTTATTGCTGAAAGGATAATCGACGGAAAATATAATATTGTCTATTCCAATAGTGTCCAGCGCAATCCGGAGTGGGGGCTGTGTAAAAAAGCCACTGGTAGTAATATATAGTTGCTGCCGGAAAGTATCGATTAATGTCCGTTGATTATATCCGCCATTGCCGGGTTGAAAGGCCCTGTCTGATCGTGCCCACATCATGGGTAACATTTCGCCCATATGACCGATGATTATTTTTAACCCAGGGTACCTGTCAAAGACACCTGCCGCCAGCAGCCGTAACACATGGATCGCGGTTTCTGAATGCCAGCCCCATCCCCAGCAGGCAATGGCATCAAAAGGGCCTGTATGGCCGCCAACGTTGCTGTAATAAGCATCCATCACTGTTTTAGGAGGAACGCCGGGATGAATATAAATGGGAACCCTCAATTTTTCGGCTCTTTCAAAAACCGGTGTAAATTTAGGAGCATCCAGGAATTCGCCGTTGGTAAGTCCCCTGATCATTGCCCCGCGAAAACCGTAAGACATCACCGTGCGCTCAAGCTCATCAGCCGCAGCCAACGGTGCTGTCATGGGAAGATGTGCAAATGCAGTGAACCTGTTGGGATAATCTTTGATTTTTTCCGCCAGCAGATCATTATACCTTGCAGCAAATGCGGGGGCATTGGTGCTGTTTAACAGGTTTACATCCGTATTTTCAACCGATAATACCTGCATGGATATTCCGGACCCGTCCATCGCGTTTAAACGTTCGCCTGAAATATCAGCCAGTTTAGGCATCATTTGAGTGGCGGCAGCGGACGGCGTTTGTTTATCTGATATATCTGCAGGAAGATGACGGGTCATCTCCGGGAATGATACATGTTCTTCTATAGCTACTATTCTCATTTTGACAGATTTGAATAATGCAAAGGAATAACAGTATGTGTGCATCATCAATGATCAACCTGCGGTGATGATAGCACAATTCGCGGTAAATTAATGAATAGGTATTTATGATATGCATTTACTTTTCTCCGCATCCTACTAATAATTTTTGTATTATTAAGGTATCAAATGAAACCCAAATCTCCCGTCATGAACACTCGTCGCAACTTCATACAAAAAATTGCCGCCTCCGCTATGGTGCTGCCCCTGATGCCACTTGCCGGCTGGGCCAAGGACTTTGGAAACTATGATGGCCCGGTACTACGGGTAGCTATCATGGGATTAGGCAGTTACGGTACCCGCGTGGCAGAGGCTATGCAGGCCTGCGTAAAAGCAAAACTGGTAGGCGTGATCAGTGGTACGCCATCTAAAATAAAGGACTGGCAGAGCCGGTTCTCTATCCCCGAAAAAAACTGCTACAACTACGAAAACTTCGACCGAATAAAAGATAATAAAGATATTGATGCGGTATACATTACCACACCAAATGCCCTGCATCACGACGAGGCGATCCGTATAGCAGCCGCAGGCAAACACGTGATCTGCGAAAAGCCCATGGCATTGAATGCCAGGCAGGGCCAGGAAATGATAGCCGCCTGCAAAAAAGCCAATGTAAAATTACTGGTGGGCTATCGCATGCATTTTGAGCCCAAAACACTGGAAGTGATCCGTATGCGTAAGAACGGCGATTTCGGAAAAATCATGTTCTTCCAGGGGCAATGCGGTTTCCGTATTGGCGATCCCACCCAATGGCGGCTCAACAAAGAACTGGCCGGCGGCGGCTCTTTAATGGATATCGGCATTTATGCTATTAACGGCTCCCGGTATATGATTGGAGAAGAGCCCATATGGGTAACGGCCCAGGAAACAAGAACCGACCCCGTGAAGTTTAAAGAAGGGGTGGATGAAACCATCCAGTTTCAGTTGGGCTTCCCTGGCGGGGCAGTTGCCTCTTGCCTGTCCACCTATAACATGAACTACCTGGACCGCTTTTATCTCAACGGTGAAAAAGGATTTGCAGAAATGCAACCATCCACAGGCTATGGCCCTATCCGCGGGCGTACCAATAAAGGAGAGCTTACCCAGCCCCATGTTACCCATCAGACTGTGCAGATGGAAGAAATGGCCGGGATCATCCTGGAAGGAAAACAACCGGTAGTTGCGGTAGATGGAGAAGAAGCGGTAAAAGACCTTAAAATTATTGATGCCATCTACCAGGCAGTTAAAACCGGGAAGAAAGTAGACCTTAACCTGTCATGACCCGGGGGGATCTGCCGAGAAAATATCCGGCGTGATAGTGAAAAACAGCAGGATCATCTATTAGTGGTCTGCCTGCAGCAATTCGCATCTGATCAATTCGTTTCTTTATAGTCAAAATCATCAGCTATGAAAAAACGACTATTGACAGTATTGTTGCTGGTTTGCCTTGCGGGTACTGCCGGCGCGCAGGAACTGCATTATGGCATCAAGGCGGATCTGAACATGTTTAAACTGGATGGGGCGGGCATTAAATCAAATTATACGCTGGGCGGAAGATTAGGTGTATATGCCGAATATGATTTTTCAAAGAAATGGGGCCTGCAGCCGGAGCTCCTGTTTTCACAGGTAGCCCCAAAACGCGGCGACGATTTCAGTGCAAAATATATCCATACCAGTAACGACAACGCGAATAAAACCATAAAGCTCAGCTATATTACCTTACCACTGCTGTTACGTTATAATGTAAATAAATTGATTACTGTTAACGCAGGCCCGCAATACAGCTTCCTGTTCTACGATAATGAAAATCTCCTGACCTACGACCGTAACGCTTTCAAGCGCAGCGACTTTGGCGTGGCTGCCGGCGCTACACTCACCTTCGATATACTGCACGTTTATGCCCGTTATGTACTGGGCCTTACGAATGTGAACGATATCGATGACCGCTACCAATGGAAAACCCGGCAGGCACAAATCGGCATTGGCGTGAATATTAAATAAGCTGCTTTAAGCCTTTACAACGGTATTGTATATACGTTGCAACTGGTGTATATGCCTTTGCGTATGGATGTTAATAAACTGGATCCATTCCAGACGTGTAAACGGCCCGAAACCAGGCACTTCAAAGCTGGTACATTCTTCAGTAAGATTTACCGTATTGGCGGCAGTGGTCAGTTTTTCCCAGATGGCAGCAGTATCCTTCAGTACCGATTCTTTGGGAAGATGCCCCTCGTCAGGCCGTATAAATTCTGGTGAGCTCATTTTAGTATCGAAGTTCAGGAAGACGGATTTCACAGCGGGTATCTTTTCATCCGGTTGACGGTTGGAAGGCGCAGTACTGCCATACAATACTTCGCAATCGCCGGCTTTGCAGATATGTGATGCCACCTGCGCTGCTGTCCAGCTGCCTTCAAAGGGCGCGGTATTCAGTTGTTCCTCGCTAAAAGAATTGAGTAGCTGTTGAAGGGTATCACCGGTGGTAGTTACCTCGCGGAGCAGTTCTTGTCTCATAGATTTCCTTTTCCACAAACTTAAGTGGATATATCCGTACAAAGCGGGGGAGAATACGACAATCAGGCGGGCAAAAGGGGACAAAAACGGCTGGGGGTATTAGTTGCCCGCAGCCGTTTTTATATCAGGACAACATTTTTTTTTCGGCAGATTCCACTGTTTGTGCAATCAGCGTTGCAATGGTCATTGGGCCAACGCCACCCGGTACGGGGGTGTAAGCGGCTACCCGGTTCACCAGCGGGGTAAGTTCTATATCACCGATGCCCCCTTTGTGATAGCCGGCATCTACTACAATAGCGTTGTCTTTTATCCATTCCGCTTTTATAAATTCAGGCTTCCCTACAGCGCCCACTATAATGTCGGCCTGCCTGATCAGCTCCGGTAAATTATTAGTGCGGGAGTGGCAAATGGTAACGGTAGCATTTTCATTCAGCAGCATCATGGCTACCGGCTTACCCAGGATGGGGCTCCGGCCCACTACCACTGCATGTTTGCCGGCAAGGGGCAGCTGGTAATGCTTCAGCAGCTTCATAATGCCTGCAGGAGTGGCGCTGCCATAGGCTGGCTCGCTCATCGACATCCGGCCAAATCCCAGGCAGGTGACTCCATCTACATCTTTATCAATATCTATTTTATCAAAACAAGCCCTTTCATCAATCTGGTGGGGAACGGGGTGTTGTAAAAGAATGCCGCAGATCCGGGGATCGGTATTCAGTTGCCGGATGGTGTCCACTAGCTCTGCTGTAGTGGTTTCTTTGGGCAGATGTGCTTTTACGGAAGTCATCCCCACCCGCTCACACGCATTGCCTTTCATTTTCACATATACTTCAGAGGAGGGATCATCGCCTACAAGGATGGTGGCCAGTACCGGCACTACCCCCGTTTTTTCAATGATGCGCTGCACCCTGGTCTTTAATTCCGCTTCCATTTGTTTGGATAATGCTTTTCCGTCGAGCAGTATTGTCGTAGCTGTCATATGCAGGTGTTTATCTTGTAGAAGATCACAAAGATACTAAGCGGCTGTCATAATTTTTTTTCATGCAGACGCATTCCTGTTACATTTTTTTCCGTCTTTATACATATAGCGGTCTTCCAAAGGGCGGTTATTTATTCACGTATGAAAATCAAACTCTTTTCTATCCTCGTTTTATGTACAGCTTATCTCCTTCCGCTTGGCAGTTACGGATTTATGGCTCCTCCCAGGGAGGTGGATATCTGCGTATACGGCGGCACCTCTGCGGGGGTAATAGCAGCTTATACGGCAAAACAGTTACACAAAACAGTATTGCTGGTATCACCGGAAAAACACCTGGGAGGCCTTACATCCGGTGGATTGGGCTATACCGATATTGGTAACAAATATGCCATCACCGGGTTATCGCGCGATTTTTACCGCCGGATCGGCGCCCATTACGGGAAACTGGAACAGTGGATCTTTGAGCCTCACGTTGCGGAGGCTATCTTCCAGCAGTATATCAAAGCTGCCGGCGTAGAGGTACTTTATGGGTATACTATCAGCAAGGCAGTAAAACAAAACGGGTATGTTACGGAAATAACAGTAGACGGCCCCGCTGCCCAGGTGGTGAAAGCCAAAATGTTTATAGATTGCTCCTATGAAGGCGACCTGATGGCAAAAGCCGGTATCTCCTATACAATAGGCCGGGAAGCCAACGCGCAGTACCAGGAAACCTATAACGGCGTGCAGCTCCTCGATAAACACCAGTTCCCCGATGGGGTGGACCCGTACAAAATACCAGGCAAGCCTGAAAGCGGACTGTTATGGGGTATCAGCAGCGAAACGCTGGCAGCGCAAGGCTCCGGCGATAAAAAGGTACAGGCGTATAATTTCAGGATATGCCTGAGCAACCGCCCGGAAAACCGTATTCCTATTACCAAACCGGAAGACTATGATCCGTCGCGCTATGAGCTCCTGATCCGTCTCCTGAACGCCACCAAACCGGAAGCGCTGAAACCCAATCTCAAGATAGACCTCATGCCCAACGGGAAAACGGACATCAACAATTACGGGGCTTTTTCCACTGATATGATCGGGACGAACTACAACTACCCGGAAGCAGATCCCGCTACCCGGAAAGAGATCGTACGTGAGCACGAGCTTTATACTAAAGGGCTGCTATATTTTATAGGGCATGATGAACGGATACCCGCCCATCTCCGTAAGGAAATGTTGCAATGGGGATACCCGAAAGATGAGTACACCGACAATGGGCACTGGTCGCCGCAGCTGTATATACGTGAAGCAAGACGTATGATAGGCGCTTACGTGATGACCCAGGCCAATTGCGAAGGCCGGGAAAAAGTAAATGATGCCGTGGGGATGGCCGCTTATACAATGGACTCCCATAACTGCCAGCGCATAGTGGTAAATGGGATGGTGAAAAATGAGGGAGATGTGCAGAAAGGGGGCTTCGGGCCATACCCGGTATCTTACAGGTCTATTATCCCAAAGCCGGAAGACGCAAAAAATGTGCTGGTACCGGTTTGTTTATCGGCCTCGCATATTGCCTATGGCTCTATCCGTATGGAGCCGGTGTTTATGGTGCTGGCGCAGTCCGCTGCCACAGCAGCAGTGGTATCCATCGATCAGCGTGTTCCCGTACAGGAAGCAGATGTACAGAAAGTGCAGACTATGCTGCGCACTAATCCGCTGGCAGATAACAGTCCTGCCGAAATACTGGTGGACGACAACGATGCCCAGCATGTAACGGTGAAAGGGGACTGGAAAAAAATGGTGCATGGCTGTTATGGCCCTACTATGCTCACGGACGACAGCAAAGGGGCGGTACCCAAATCAGCGCGCTTTTCACCGGCCATTGAGCGGGCCGGTAAGTATGAAGTATTTACCTATGTGCCCCGCCTGCCCGGTTTGGATGGCAATGCGCATGTAAAGGTGTTTGATGGCAGCACAGTGAAAGAAGTAGAAATTACAGCAGCCAGTATAAAAGTAGAGGGGCAAACATCGGGAGAATGGGTAAGCCTGGGCACCTACCAGCTGAAGGCCGGTACCGGCGCCTATGTGGAAATAGGTAATCACAAAACAGAGGGGATTGTGGCGGCAGATGCGGTATTATTTGTGCCCAGGTGAATATTTAAGTAAAAAAGAGAAGCAGGAAGGATTCGGGCTATTTTTTTTACCGTCTTTATAAATACTGGTAATTCCGCGAAATGATTATTTTGTAATAAATTCCATGACCTTCCTTGCCGAAAGATAGTCCACATAATGAAAAAGAGCTGTTACTGCGTGTGGCAGCAGGGGATCAGCCTGCCTTCCAGCGGTTATTTAACCATTACTGGAGCCGGATGTACGCCAATGCCCTGCAGTTTGTTAGGTCGCCTGTGCTTGCAGAAGACCTGACACAGGAGATCTTTATCAAAATATGGATGAACCGGGAGCGGTTGCAGGGAGTACAGCGTTTCGATGCTTTCCTGTATACCACCGCAAAGAATCTCATCCTGGATGAGTTCAGGAAAAGGGTATTACCTACTGTACAGGAAGAAGGGCAGCATGTATCCATGGCATCCGACCTTCCATCCGCACAGGATAAACTGGAGCTGAAAGATGTAGAAGGCCAGCTGCATGCAGCTATTAACCAGTTGCCCACCCAGCTGCAGCTGGCTTTCCGCCTGAGCCGTTTCCAGGGCATGTCGCACGATGAAATTGCCCGGCAGATGAATATCTCCCGGGTAACTTCCAAAAATTACATTGCAAGGTCTATTGCAGCCATCCGGAAATATATGGGCAGAAGAGCGGAGCATGTTACATGAGTATAACGTTACCGGGTAAACGAAGTATAACAATTTTCCGGTAATAAAGGATTCCCGTTCATTCTTTTTTCGTCTTTATTATTACAACCCTTCATGAGAGTGTTGTTTTTGCACCCGGTTTTATGTTACATGATGAGTTAAAAGATTTATTGGAGAAATATCTCGGCAACCGGCTCACCCCTGGGGAAAGCAGGCGCCTGCAGGTATTGATGCAAACGGAACATACCGGGCCGGCACTGGAAGAAATGATTGCAGGCATACTTGCGGAAAACAGGTACACCACTCCTCCGGACCCTGATTTACAGCAGCAGTTCGATAAAGTGATGGCAACTGCTGCATTACGGCAGGCATTGGTACGGAGAGATGATCCTGGAGAAACGGATATTACTGCGCAGCAAGCGATGCCGGAAGAAGATAACCTCCGCCATCTCTCCAGGAAAAATCTGCGCACCTTTTATAGAACAATGGCCGCGGCCGCAGTGCTGGCTTGTATCCTGGCGGGCGTTTATACCTGGCGCTATTATTACGTACAGCCAAAAACGTTAGTGCTGAAGAAAAGTACGGAGATAAAACCGGGTGGTCATAAAGCAGAGCTGATCCTTGCAGATGGCAGTACTATTGTGCTGGATGAAGCTGGCGCAGGCACTGTAGGCCAGCAGGGCAGTACAAAGATCATAAAACTCGACAGTGGCCGGCTGGCTTATCACGCTGTCAACGGTAACAGCAACGCCGCTCCTGAGTATAATACCATCCGCACACCCAAAGGCGGGCAATACCAGGTGGTATTACCCGATGGCAGCCAGGTTTGGATGAATGCTGCTTCTTCACTGAAATTTCCCGTTGCATTTACCGGCAACAGCAGAACGGTAATGCTCACCGGCGAAGCATATTTTGAAATTGCACAGCATGCGGAAAAGCCATTTATTGTGCAAACATCCGGCATTGAAGTGAAAGTGCTGGGCACTCAGTTTAATGTAATGGCTTATGCCGATGAAGCCAGCATAAAAACCACCTTGCTGGAAGGCGCTGTCCGTGTAACACAGGGTGCTGCTTCGGTTATGATGAAACCCGGCCAGCAGGCGAGTATAGCAGGGAAAGAAGACCGTTTTTTAATTACCCATCCGGAAATGGAAGAAGTGATGGCCTGGAAAGAAGGACAGTTCAGGTTCCGCAAAGCCGAGATCCCGGTGATCATGCGGCAGATTGCACGCTGGTATGATGTGGAGATCGAATACAAAGGCGATGTTTCAGGTATCAGGATGTATGGCAGTATGACCCGCAAAGAAAACATTGAGCAACTGCTGGAATTAATGGAACAAACAGGAAGGGTGCATTTCACCATCAATGGAAACCGTATCACCGTAATGCCCGTCACTATAAACTAAACCAGGACATTACTCCACTTATCATTTATTAAATCTCAACCAAAAGGTAGTATGGAATTGTTCACTATTGCCCACTCCCACGGGAGGAGGAGCCGTATGCCGGCTACACAACGAACATGGATGGTGATGGGGCTCATCACCTGGCTGCTGCTGGCTGCATCCCTTAACGCCGGCGCACAAACCGTGAAGCTCTCTGTTAACAAAATGCCGCTCGACAAAGTATTTGATCTCATCAGCAAACAAACCGGTTACCAGTTTATATGCGATGAAAAGCTGCTGGCAGATACACCGCCACTGAGCGTGAATATCACCAACAAATCACTGGAAGAAGCATTGAAGATCTGCCTGAAAGATCTGCCCCTGACTTACCTGATCAAGTATGGCACCGTGGTTATCAAAAAGAGCCCGGCGCCCGGCACAAAGCTGCCACCACCCGCCAACGGATCACCGGCCAAAACCATTAGCGGTATTGTTACCGATAGTGCCGGCACAGGTTTACCCGGTGTAACGGTGGGTATAAAAGGCACGGCAAAAGGAGTGCTCACGGATGAGAACGGGAAATTTTCCCTGCCTGGCGTTACAGACGATGATGTGCTCTCCTTTTCCAGTATCGGCTATCTTACTAAACAGCAACCGGTAAAAGGCGAAATTTTTTTTCGTATACCTTTGTCCGTTACCCCCAAATCATTGGTGGAAGTGGTGGTAGTAGGATACAGTACACAGAAGAAAGTAAACCTGACCGGCGCTGTAGCTACGGTGTCAGGTGAAGTGCTGGCCGCCAGGCCGGTGGGCCAAACCACTGCAGGGCTCCAGGGCACCATGCCCGGCGTTACCATTACGCAGGGCAACGGTAAGCCGGGGGGAGATGGTGGAACAGTGCGTATCCGCGGCTGGGGCACCCTGAAGAATCCCGACCCGCTGGTGCTTATAGATGGAGTGGAAGGTTCTATTAATAATATTGATCCCAATGTGATCGCCTCGGTTACCGTGCTTAAAGATGCGGCATCAGCCTCTATCTATGGTTCACGCGCTGCAAATGGCGTAATACTCGTGACCACCAAAAGAGGTAAAAGCAATAAGCTATCAGTTAACTATAACAATTATGTGGGCTGGCAAAAACCT
The DNA here is from genome assembly GCF_902150045.1 of Chitinophaga polysaccharea. Taxonomy (GTDB): domain Bacteria; phylum Bacteroidota; class Bacteroidia; order Chitinophagales; family Chitinophagaceae; genus Chitinophaga; species Chitinophaga polysaccharea_A. Next base: position 120,556 of record NZ_CABFVU010000001.1, on the reverse strand, counting down.
ACCAACCTGCCGGCGCTTACCAATGCGCTGGATTATATGCTGCTCGCCAACGAAGCCTATAAAAATTCCGGCCGCTCGCCTTTATATTCGGATGAATTACTGGAGAAGTACCGTCGCCAGGGCAACGGCAGCTCCGATTCGCTGCCCAATACCGACTGGCAGAAAGCGGTGCTCACAGGCTCCGGTTTTCAGCAAAGCCATTTCTTAACAGTAAACGGTGGTACAGACAAAGTAAAGATGCTGGTATCGCTGGGGTATTTCGATCAGAAAGGAGTGATTGACCATACAGAGTTTAAACGCCTTACCATACGCAGTAATACCGATGTTGTTTTTTCGAAGAAGTTAAACATGCAGTTCGATCTGCAGTATATCAGTCCTGTTACCACGGAGCCTGCACTGGGCGCCGATGTGGTGTTTGCCTACATGAACAATATTTCCCCTAACCAGCTCGCGGTAAATTCCAATGGCACCACCGGCGAAGGATGGGTAGGAGCCAATCCTGCTGCAGCCGCAAAGATCGGCGGTTTGAACCGGGTAAGCGCGCCCTGGGGCAGCATTAATACCTCCCTGAATTATCAACCGGTAGAATGGCTTACCGCTTCCATTAACATTGCACCTAAATATGTGCAAACCTACAGGAACAAGTTTAACAAAGTGCTGCAAACCTATCACCCGGATGGCACCCCCAGCTATAAACAGCCACAGGTAAGTACCCTGGATGTTTCCAGCCAGCGGGAGTTTTATAATAACCTGCGTGGTACGCTCACCTTTCAGAAGAAAATTGGCGTGCATGATCTGAAGATACTGGCAGGCGCTGAGCAGAACAGCTATCGCCGCGACTCATTTTCTGCATACAGGGATAACTATATTCTGCCCGATTATCCTGTGCTGAATGCCGGATCTGCTATTAATATGAACAACAGCGGCACCGGCGAGGAATGGTCGCTGCGCTCTTTTTTCGGCAGGATCAATTATAACTATAAGGAAAAATATTTGCTGGAGATAAATACCCGTTACGACGGATCCTCCCGTTTTGCAGAGGGCCGCAAATGGGGCGTGTTCCCATCCGCTTCCGCGGGATGGCGTATTTCGGAAGAACCGTTTATGGCGTCGCTGAAACCGGCGGTGAATGAACTGAAGCTGCGTGCATCATGGGGCCGGCTGGGGAACCAGAACATTGGCACCTATCCTTCGGCTACGGTAGTGAACCTGAGTCCTTATGTGATAGGCGGGCAAATTGTAAATACGGCCATGCTGGATGCACTGGCGAATAAGAATATCACCTGGGAAAGTACCGAGATGAGTGATGTAGGATTTGATGTAACCCTGTTTTCCCATCTCTCCATAACAGCAGATTATTATGTAAGCAAAACAAAAGATATCCTGCTGCTGCTCAATATTCCGTTGATAACAGGATTAAAGGCACCTTACCAGAACGCGGGTAAGGTAAGTAACAAAGGCTGGGAGCTGGGCCTTAATTACGACGGGAAAATACGCGATTTTAAATATAACATCGGCGTTAACGTTTCTGATGTGATAAATAAAGTAGTGGACATGCACGGTATTAACCAGTCGGCCGTAACGGTGAGCAGGGAAGGATACCCGGTGAACTCAATTTTCGGCCTGCAGGCAGAAGGATTTTTTCAGAGCGATGATGAAGTGGCCAAACATGCTACACAGTTTGGTACTATTGCACCAGGTGATATCAAATACAAAGACCAGAACGGCGACGGCATTATCAATGAAAGCGATAAAGTGATCCTCGGTAACACAGTGCCCCGCTATACCTATGGCGTTAACCTGAACGCATCGTGGAAAGGCTTCGATATAGGCGCTTTCCTGCAGGGAGTAGGGAAGGTAGACGGCCTGATCTATGGCGCCGGTATCATGCCGTTCTATGTAAGCTCCGTTGGCGGTACGGCACAGGAACGCTTCAAGGATTACTGGACACCGGAACACAAGGATGCCGCATTTCCCAGGCTGGTATTTGGCGGTACCAACAACCAGCAGATCTCCAGCTTCTGGATGAAGAGCGCGGCCTACCTGCGCCTGAAGAACCTGCAGATGGGGTATACCCTGCCAGCCCACCTGGTAAAGGCAGTACGGCTCAACAGCCTGCGGGTGTTTGTAAACGGCTCCAACCTGTTTACCGCCAGTAAATTCTGGAAAGGATACGATGTGGAAACTGCTGTGGGCGTGGCCGATAGCTATGCCATTGTAAAGGTGTACAGTTTTGGCGTTAATGTAAATTTCTAAAAACAGCAATCATGAGAAAGTATTTCACTTGTTGGGTGATCGTGGCTGTAGCCCTTACAGGTACATTTGCCTGTAACAAATCATATCTCGATAAAGATCCTTTAAATGGTCCTTCCGATGACGCTTTTTTTAATAACCAGGACGAATTGCTGGTAGCAGTAAACGGCCTGTATAAAGGGTTGAATAAACCAAATGACAAAGACGCTGATCCGTCACAACTGGATGGTTTTCCACCGGTGCTGCTGTTTGATGCTGCCAGCGATATCGGCTACGAACGGAATAACAGCGACCTGCAGAAAATAGGCATGGGAAACCACGATGCCAACAATACATTTACACAAGGCATATGGACTGCATACTATAAAGTGATAGGACGATGCAACTATATACTGGACAATGCAGAGAAGGTACGGCCGGTAACCGACCCGGTGCTGTACAGGCGCAGCATGGGGGAAACCCGTTTTGTACGTGCATTTATGTACCAGCAGTTGTTGGCGATGTTTGGTGGCGTGCCATTGGTAACGCATACGCTTACACTGGAAAATTCACAGGTACCCCGAAGCGAAAAAGCAGCCGTGCTTAAATTTGTATTCGATGAGCTGGATAGTGCAGCCGCCTCGTTGCCGGTTAGCTATACCGCTACTGATTACGGTCGTGCCACCAAAGGCGCCGCACTCACCATAAAAGCAAGGGCTGCGCTGTATAATGAACAGTGGAAAGTTGCCGCGGATGCAGCCAAAGCAGTGATGGATCTGAACGTGTACAGGCTGGACGACAGCTATCCCCGGTTATTCAGCTACGACGGAAAAAATTCACCTGAAGTGATCATGGCCCTGCAATACCAGCTGCCGGTTATCAACTGGGCCGGGCCATACCCGCTGCTGTGCAGGAATGCCGGCGGCGCTTCGAATAAGATCCCGACACAGTCGCTGGTCGACAGCTACGAATGTACCGATGGCCTCACCATCGATCAGTCGCCGTTGTTCAACCCGCAGCAACCTTTTGCCAACCGTGATCCGCGGCTGGGCTACACCATTGCGCTGCCGGGATCTGTATTTTTTAATTACCAGTTTGAAACGCATAAGGACAGTCTCATGTGCTGGAATTACAATACTACGCCGGCTACCCGGATTGCCAACCAGGATGCCACCAATGCCTATGCATCTTTCAGCGGTTATTGCTGGCGTAAGTATGTGGATCTGAAAGATAAAGACAACACGCGGCAGTCGACCCTGAGCATCATCCTGGCGCGGTATGCAGAGATCCTGCTTATTTATGCAGAAGCGAAGATAGAGGCCAATGAGCTGGATGGCACGGTATACCAGGCCATCAATGCGGTGAGGGGCAGGCCTGGCGTAAATATGCCGGTGATCCCGCCTGGAAGCACCCAGGCGGCCTTACGCTCTGCAGTAAGGAAGGAGCGGCTGTATGAACTGGCCATGGAAGGGTTCCGGATGTTTGATATCCGCCGGTGGAAAATTGCTGATAAAGTAATGAAAGGCCCGTTATACGGGCGTGTGCCCAGGGGGCTGCTGGCTGCCGCCCCGAAGATAGATGCCAACGGTATTGCTGATTACAGTGCAGTACCCAACAGGGCAGATATGCGGGTAATAGAAGTGCGCACGTTTAATGCCACAAGGGATTACCTGTGGCCAATCCCTTATATAGAAACACAAACAGATCCGTTGATAGTACAAAATCCGGGGTATTGAGTGTCCTGAATGAATGCTGTTATCAAATTAGTTCTTTGATCATAGATATTCAATGCTGGGTAAATGATGATGGCAGGCCCATCGGGGGCGGTTTTCAGGAGCAGCCCTCAAACCACCTTCAGCTGCTGCAATTAAGAGTTGTGGTAGTGAGCATGAAAGGAAAAGGCATATTAAATATGTCAGGTGTGTGTTAAGAAGACGAACACTGTGAACTGTCGATAGAGGCGTCGAAAGGGTAAGAAGATGTCAAAACCAATGTCCAGTACCGTCATTGGGACAAGCAGCAAAGTTACCTGATTACTGTTGCTGTGGCATCCGGCGTATAGACAGCGTGATCTTAACACAGGCGTTTACCGGGAACAGGAGAACCTGTCGCGGGCATGTTAAGAGAAAATATCAAGCTGCAATTCATTGTGGAAGTATGGTAGAAGCGGTAAACCTGAAAGCATCGTTAAGTGATCGACTGAAAACATGTGGGTTAGAACTGCATCCAGAGAAAACCCAGGAGGTCTACTGCAAGGATAGCAACAGGAGGCAACAAGGAGTAACGAAAATGTCTTTCGACTTCCCTGGCTACACCTTCAAACCATGATTGGCGCGAAATAGTCAACGTGGAGTTTGGTTTACCAACTGGCTACCGGCAGTAAGCATTGGGTCGATGCGCTCGATGAATGAGAAGATGGGTAAATGGGAAGTGCTGAAACGAACGACGAATACATTGCAGGAAGTAGCGGCAGAGATCAATCCGGTATTAACCGGCTGGATTAATTACTACAGTAAATTTTACAAAGCAACACTTGTGAATTATATGCACATAGTCAATGTAAAACTTGCGCGCCGGGCAAGACGAAAATACAAGCACCTGAGAGCCAGTGAAATGAAAGCGATACGGTGGTTGCACGGAATATCCGTCCGACAGCCCACGCTCTTTGCCCACTGGGCACTCTTAGGATCGAAACCAACGATTTGATAACCGGAGCCGTGTAACGGGAGACTGTTACGCACGGTTCTAACAGAATCTCGGGCTGAGATGCCCGGGTTTACTTACTGATTTCCGGAGATGATTTCGTGATATTTTTTCCGGCTGCCCGTTGTATTTACAGCGGGCAGCTTAGTTTCTGAGGTCTTTCGGAAGCAGGCCGAATTTTTTCCGGAAGGCTGCGGTAAAGTGGTGCGGATATTTATAGCCCATCCTGTCGGCCACCTCGTTTACATACATTTTTTCTTCCAGCAGTAACCGTTTGGCTTCCTGCATCCTCAGCCCGGAAATATAGCCGAACACCGTGTTGTTGAACAGGGCTTTAAAGCCGTTTTTCAGCTTCATCTGGTTAATGCCGGCTGTACGGGCCAGCTCTATTATGGAAAGCGGCTGTTCATAGTGCGCATCGATGTAATGTTTGATACTGTGAAGCCTTTCTATATCGGCAGCCGACAGGCCTGTTGCGGCAGGCAATGGCTGATCCAGTTGCAGTACCTGCATAAGGAACAGCTCCGTGGCTTTGGTTTCCAGGTAAGTGGCCTTCAGCGCACCGCTGTATGGGGCATGTTGCATATCGTTGATGATATGGTGCATGGCCGGTAACATTTGCGCGGTAAATTCCTGTGAAGGGATGTTAAAGGTGTGATATTGCCGGAAACGTTCCAAAAACCGGCTTTCCTCAGTGAAAATATGATCAAAGAAATCGTCGGTAACAATCAGTTCAAAAAAAGAGCGTGTTTTATGGTTCGTAGGGGGAATGTAAAGCTCATGTGATTCCGGCGATTCACGGTATACCACGAATTGTTTTTCCCTGATGGTATGTGTGCTGGCCGCACCAGCATCCTGTATCCTGAAATGCGATACGATGGCCTTTTTATCCGGCCTGAAAGAAAGCACCCGTGGCTCGTGGTTCACATAACTGCCCCAGCGGAGATCCAACCCGTTAAAAGAGATCTCTTCCAGCTGTATGCGAAAGCCGGAAGGGTCTTGTATATGCAGTTGTTTTTCCTGTACAGGAGGCTGATCTGCGTTACGGGTTACCTGGCATCTGCGGATCATAATACTTCTTTTTGCGTTGATGAGAGTTCCTCAAGCGTTATCTGCCGGAATTGCGGGGCGGTAACTTTGGGTGAGTAAAATTAAATGATTAAAATGGAAAACACACAGTACCGCACTGTATTCGGTGCAACAGGGAAAATAGGCAAAGCATTGCTCGGGTATTTATCGCGTGCAGAAGTACCCACTATCGCAGTAACCAGGGATCTCAGCAGGGCGGAAAGCCTGCCTTTTGTAAAATGGATGGCTGCCGACATGAGCCGGCCGGAAACGCTTGCCGCCACTATGGAAAACAGTACGGCAGTTTTCCTGGTATCCGGTATGGGAACCGGTTTTGTAGAGGAGCAGCATAATGTGATCAAGGCAGCTAAGGCGGCCGGGGTAAATCATTTTGTAAAGTTATCCTCCGCCGCCGCCGGGAAAAGCTCGCCGCAACATATTGCAGCATCGGCCATCGGGAAGTCGCACAAAGAAGTGGAAACGCTGCTTACGTCTTCCGGTCTGAACTGGACCATCCTGCAACCTACCGGATTTATGCAGAACTGGCTGGGAGAGTTTTCAAAACGGGTAAAAGAGGAGCGCGGTATTTACGAAGCCATCGGTGATGGACGCCGGGCGTATATCGACCTCCGGGATATTGCCGAAACAGCCTTTACGGTGCTCATGAACCCGGCGGAACATGCGGGAAAAACATATATCCTCACCGGCGATGAGGCCCTCAATTACCGGCAGCTGGCTGATATCATAGGAGAGGTGATAGGCGATAAAGTAACCTATGTGCCGCTTACGCTGGAGGAGGCCAGGGAAAGAATGGAAAAGAAGGGAATGCCGCAGTGGGCCATACAAACCCTTATGGTTTATACTGAAATACAGCGGAACGGCGATGCCGCATATATCAGCCCTGATGTATCGCGGCTGCTGCAAAAACCGGCACGCACGGCAACCGGTTTTATAAAAGACTATATGGAGTGGTTTAAATAAACCTGGTGCCGGGGGAATGCTTACAAGGGGGCTACGTTGGCACTCCCTGTGATATACCGGTTTTAAAGCCATAAGAAGTTTACCTGGCAACAATTCCCCAATTCCGGCATTTCCGCTGACATTTGTTTTACCCCAGGGGGTGTATCAAAAGTACGATACACCCTCTTTTTATTTGGATACCTGGTGCAGGCTGCAGCTGTTTAACCGGATCCCAAACCTTCATTTATTTTTAATACATTTTCTTTTTTAGTGTAAAAACGACATTTATATCAAAAAAATGACAATTCTCCTGTAAGCGCCTATGCAGTGCAGGCTTCACATTCTATCTTCCATAAATTTTTAAAAATTCCTGAAAAAAAATAATGTGCCAATAAGTATTAATTGTATATTAGACAATTAATAATTGCTTGGTTCCAGGAAGAAAGGACAAGCCGTAAGTAAAGACAGGTTTCACGTTTATGTTAATTTTCCACTTATGAATGGTGTGCATCTTCAACAATATGCAGACGATATCCTTTTAGATTTGCTGAAAGAAGATAACGGGGAAGCTTTCGATGTGATATACATGCGTTACTGGGAGCGGCTGTACTTTTATCTGGTAAAGGCGATCAGGGATACCGCAGAGGCGGAAGATATACTGCAGGAAATATTTGTGTCGCTCTGGAAACGCCGCCGCAACCTGGAGAATGTAGACTCCCTGTACTCCTATCTCCATTCCTGCGTAAGGTATGGGGGCTTCCGGTATATCCGCCAGGAAATAAAGAGGAACCATTTCCGCAAGTCATGGAGCCTGCTTTTTACAGACGCCGATGATCTTTTTGAACAGCAGCTGGCAGCCAACGAATTATCCCTGTTGGTAAACCGTGAAATAGATAAACTGCCCCTGAAAATGAAGCAGGTATTTCTCCTGAGCAGAACAGAAGATCTCTCCCATAAAGAAATTGCACATAAACTGAATATCTCCGATAAAACAGTAAAGAAACAGATCAGCAATGCCCTCAAATATCTTCACCTGAAGCTGAATGTATAAAATTCAAAAAAATACTGCCAGCATCTACTACCATCCCTTCTTTTTATACACTTCTATATAACCACGTGTTCCAATACAAAGAAAAACAGCCGTTATGAATGAAACAGAATTTAACACGCTGCTGGAACGTTACCTGAAGGGGGAATGTACACCGGAACAAAAGGAGTGGATGGAACAGTGGTTCGACCGTCTTTCGGAAGAAGGCAGCGGAAAGGATCTGGGGGTAGACAGGGAGATGGTGATGCGCCGGTTGAAAGATCGTATTGACCGGCGGATCAAAAGACAAAATTTTTTTAATCTCCCGTTAATATTGCGTGTAGCCGCTTCCGTTATATTTATTATATCGTTGGGTACATGGGCATACCTGCATTTTCATAGTACAAACACCGTAGGGTATATCACCATGTCCGCAGCCAGGGGGAAACAGCTGAAACTGTTGCTCCCGGATGGATCCGGGGTAATACTTAACGCAGGATCAGTGATCCGATACCCGGAGAATTTTAAGGAGAACAGGACCATAACACTCCAGGAAGGAGAGGCCTGTTTTGATGTAACAAATGATCCTGCTCATCCCTTTACTGTAACAAGCGCCGGTATACAAACAGAAGTACTGGGTACTGCTTTTAATGTACAGGCATATAAAGCATTGGATGAAGTAACGATAACGGTTATACGTGGAAAAGTAGCTGTAGGAACATCCGGGCAGGAGCTACCAATGCTGCTTACACCGGATGAACAGGCAGTGATTCAACGCAGCAACGGAGCCCGGCAGAAGAAAATGGTGAATGCAGCAGCTATCGCCGGGTGGACAACCGGTAAGCTCGTGTTCAGGAACGAAACACTGCAGCACGTGGCCATTATGCTGGAGAATATTTATGATGTTAAAATTATTTTTAAAGATGAAGCTACGAAGGGGATACGTTTTACAGCAAATTTCAGTTCCACCGATTCATTGGAAAAAATCCTTTTCGCCATCGCTAAAGCCAACAAACTTAACTGGACTGTACGTAATAAAGTAGTACAATTCTAAATCCAACTTTTACTTAACCAAAACTCTAACTTGTATGAAGCGATTCACTTGGTGTCATCTCTATGCCATCCGGAAAACGATGCGCGCCGGCTGCAGCATATTCCTCCTTATCTCCCTGTGTTCACAACTATTGTTTGCAGGCGCGTTAACAGGGCAAACAGCCAGTAGCATCAGAATAAGTGTGCAGCTGGAAAACCGTTCCCTGCAGAATATCCTGGCGGAGATGGAAAAGAAAAGCGGTCTTTCATTTGTTTATAATGACAAGCTCGTAGCGGAATACAGCCGGCTATCAGTATCGGCAAACGGGCAGCCGTTGTCTGTTGTTTTGGACAAGGTACTGAAACATACAAAGCTCGGTTACCTGCAGAAGGATAACCTGATCATTATCGTGGAGAAAGAGGCCCCGGCGCAGGATATCATCGAGGTGACCGCTGCACCTGTACAGGAAGTAACTGTTCAGGGAAAAGTAACTGATGGAGAGAATGCACCATTGCCCGGGGTGAGCGTGAAAATTAAGAACGGGCAAACAGGAACAACCACCAATGTGGATGGTAAATACCATATCACTGTTGCCCCGGATGCTGTACTTGTATTCTCCTACCTGGGTTTCCAGGAGGTAGAAATGCCGGTAAACGGCAGAAAATCGGTAGATGTAGTGATGAAGGCTTCCATCGCGAGTTTGAGCGAAGCCGTGGTAATTGGTTATGGCACCCAGCGCAGGGGCGATGTAACCAGTGCGGTAGCTACCGTAAAATCGGAGAACTTTGTAAAAGGACCGGTACTGGACGCCGGTCAGTTACTACAGGGAAAAGTGGCCGGTTTAACTATTGCCACACCCAGCGGCAACCCCACCGATGGCTCCCAGATATTGCTGCGTGGCAACACCACTTTATTCGGCGCCAATGCCAACCCGCTCGTTATTATTGATGGTATTCCCGGCGACCTGAAAACAGTAGCCCCGGAAGATATTGAATCCATGGATGTGCTGAAAGATGGCTCCTCCGCTGCCATTTATGGTGTGAGAGGTTCCAATGGCGTTATCATCATCACTACAAAAAGAGCCAAAGGCACCTATTCCAACTCCGTTGATTACAGTGGTTATGCTACTACGCAGGTCATCTCTAAAAAACTGGATATGCTTACTGCGCAGGATTACCGCGACCAGATCAAGGCCGGCACCAGACTGGCCTCCTGGGATGCAGGCGGCGCCACCGACTGGCTGAAGGAAGCTACCCGCACACCGTTCACACAGGTACATAACCTTACCATCCGTGGCGGCAATGCAACTACCAACTATCTGGCATCTGCCAACTACCGCGCGTTACAGGGTATCTTCAGGAAAAGTGATAACAATACCTTCTCCGGCAGGATCGATGTGAATCATAGCATGTTCAACGATAAACTGAAACTGAATGTAGGTATCCTGAACCAGACCAATAACTATACCCGTAACAACAATGGCGATAATAGTTTTAACGGATGGATCTACCGTCAAACTGTGATCAGGAATCCTACTGAACCGGTGCGTAACGAAAATGGCGATTTCTATGAGCAAACCGGCAACTTCGATTATGAGAACCCAATGGCATTGCTGTATGAAAGCGATGGTGAGGCGAAGAATGTAAATTCCCGTATGAATGCTACCCTTACTTACAGACCTATTAATAATCTGAAATTGTCGGCCTTATTCTCTTATGCACGTTTTAACTCCAATAAAGGATACGCGGAATCCAAGAAGCATATCTCCAATATTAAAAGCGGTGTGAATGGTTTTGCCTCTGTAGCCTCTGATCTGTCTATAGACCGCCTGACCGAGTGGACAGCAGAGTATACCAGGTCGTTCAACGAGCACCATTTTACTTTACTGGGCGGATACGGCTACCAGGAGAATGAATCTTCCGGATCTTATTCCGATAACCAGGATTTTCCAACAGATGTTTTCGGGTATAACAATATTGGTTTGGGAGAAGGGATCAAGAACAAGCTGGCCAATATCAGCAGTTATAAAACAGAAACAAACCTCGTCAGTTTTTTCACAAGGCTGAATTATAACTACAAGGATCGTTACCTGTTGCTGGCCAGTTTGAGAAGAGAGGGAGCCAGCCAGTTGTATGGGGCCAAAAACCCATGGGGTAATTTCTGGGCAGTATCCGGCGGATGGAGGATCTCCAACGAAAATTTCATGAAACAGCAAGGCCTGTTTGATGACCTGAAGTTGCGTGTTGGATACGGTATCACCGGTAATCCGCCGCAGGATGGGTTCCTGAGCCAGCCATTGATCGGCTATGGCGATTATGTATATACCAATGGTAAATGGTCCCGCATCCTGATACCGGCTACCAATGCCAACCCGTTTATCCGCTGGGAAGAGAAAGCAGAGGCAAACATCGGGCTGGATTTCAGCTTGCTGAGAGGCCGCATTAGCGGTAATGTGGATGTATACAACCGGCAGATCAGGGGATTGCTGTATGAATACGAAGTGCCAAGTCCGCCGAACCTTTACCGCCGAACCAAGGCCAACGTAGGTAAAATGGAAAACAAAGGCGTGGAAGTGATGCTGAATTTTGTGCCGGTAAAAGCCAGGGATTTTACCTGGAGCTCCAGCGTCAATTTCTCTACTAACAGTAATAAATTAGTCAGCCTTTCAAACGAATTGTACCAAACCACTACGCCTTACTTCACTACCGGTGCCGCGGGCATTCCTATACAAACATTTACCAGCATCGTTACCATCGGTAAAGGTATTGGTGATTTCTACGGATATAAGGTGATTGATATTGATGATAACGGGAAATGGATATACGAAGGAAGAGATGGTAAACCTGTGAACTATGATAATTTTGCCCATGCTTTTGAAGATAAAAAAGTAATTGGTAATGGTTTGCCGAAATATTATGCCGGATGGAACAATAACTTTTCCTACAAACGTTTCGACCTGAGTGTTACTATGCGCGGGGCTTTTGGATACCAGATCCTCAATTCACAACGGATGTATATGGAGAACCCTGCCATCCAGAATTATAATATCCTGAAATCGGCTTATGATCCTGTTTTCGGAAAAAAAGTATTGAACGTAAATGCACTTGAGCTGAACAGTTATTATGTGGAGAACGGAGATTTCTGGAAGATTGATAATATCACTTTAGGTTATTCTCTTCCCCAAACAAAAAATAAATATCTCAAAGGGGCGCGTTTCTATGTTTCCTCGCTGAATACTTTCATTATCACGAAGTATAAAGGCCTGGATCCTGAAGTGAACAGGCTGGGGCTGAATCCGGGTATAGATGACCGCGATAAGTATCCGTCGACCCGTTCGTTTACCGTTGGTGTGAACCTGAATTTCTAATCTCCCAAAAAAAACACGTATGAAAAAGCTTCGCAGAATAAACGTACTGATGGCCATCATTTTACTATCGGCCTGTACCAAGTTAAAAGATACGCCATACACTACTATCATCTCCACTAAATTCAATCCTACAAAGGATGATATAGCGGCGCTCGTAGGCGCAGGATATTCGCAATGGCGGTTCATATTGCTGGACTGGAATGGTCTCTGGCGCGCACAGGAAGTAACCAGTGATCAGCTGGTGATTCCAAAACGCCCATGGGGATGGTTTGATGACGGCGTATACCAGCGTTTGCACAGGCATACCTGGACTACCGATGATGACGTGGTGAACCAAACCTGGTCGAGAACCTATGCAGGAATCACTAACTGCAACAGGATCATTTACCAGATTGAATCCGGCCTGATCCCTATCACTGATGAGAAGGACGCTACCCTGGCAGAGCTGAAAGTGCTCCGTGCATCGTATTATGCCATCCTGTGCGACTTCTACGGAAATGTACCTATTGTAACAAAGTTTGATCTGCCAACCGGATTTTTGCCTGAACAGAATACGCGCAAAGAGGTGTATGATTTTATTGTGAAAGATCTTACCGACAATATTCCTTTGCTCAGCAAAGAGAATACTGAGGCTACCTACGGTAAGTTCAACAAGTGGGCGGCTTTTACCCTGCTGGCAAAGATGTATCTCAATGCAGGCGTATACACCGGCACGCCGCAATGGGAAAAATGCATCAGTGCCTGCGACAGTGTAATGAATTCCGGGGCGGGGTATATCCTGGAACCTGCACAGAAGAATGTGTTTTTAACAGAGAACCAGGGCTCAAAGGAAATAGTACTGGCTATACCAATGGATGAAGACTATACCAATAACTGGAATGCGTTTGACCTGCACATGCAAACATTGCAGCAGGAGAACCAGGCCACCTACAATTTAAAGAATACTCCCTGGGGAGGTATCTGCGCTATTCCCCAGTTCATCAGCACCTATGATCCTGCTGATGCACGGTATCAGAACAACTGGATCAAAGGGCAGCAGTATACAGCTGCAGGCCAGATGTTATACGTGGCGCAGGGTGATTTTGCCGGTAAGCCGCTGAGTTTTGTAAATGAATTGCCAGGGTTGGAGAAAGGAGAATCGGTACATGGTTTCCGCCTTGGAAAATTTGAAATAAAGATGGGCTCCACAAACCGGCTGAGCAACGATTATCCTTTGTTCCGTTATGCCGAAGTGCTGATGATGAAAGCAGAGAGCCTGCTCCGGTTAGGTAAAGCCGATGAGGCCGCCGCCATAGTAACACAGGTCCGTCAACGTGATTTTGTTACTAACCCCTCCAGGGCAGTTGTAACCGGTGCACAGCTGAGAGGTGGCAGTACCTATCAATATGGTATGAAGGATGCCGTAAATAACAAGTTCAGTAATGAAGGCGGTGAAGATCTGCTTTACGGCCGGTTCCTGGATGAGCTGGGCTGGGAGTTTGACCAGGAAGGGCACCGCCGCACTGATATGATCAGGTTTGGCGCATTCACAAAAAAATCGTGGCTGTCGCATGCCGCTACCAATAATATTAACCGTACCCTTTTCCCAATACCCAGAACGGAGATACAAAAGAATAATAATTTAACGCAGAATCCCGGGTATTGAGTGTCCTGAATGAATGCTGTTATCAAATTAGTTCTTTGATCATAGATATTCAATGCTGGGTAAATGATGATGGCAGGCCCATCGGGGGCGGTTTTCAGGAGCAGCCCTCAAACCACCTTCAGCTGCTGCAATTAAGAGTTGTGGTAGTGAGCATGAAAGGAAAAGGCATATTAAATATGTCAGGTGTGTGTTAAGAAGACGAACACTGTGAACTGTCGATAGAGGCGTCGAAAGGGTAAGAAGATGTCAAAACCAATGTCCAGTACCGTCATTGGGACAAGCAGCAAAGTTACCTGATTACTGTTGCTGTGGCATCCGGCGTATAGACAGCGTGATCTTAACACAGGCGTTTACCGGGAACAGGAGAACCTGTCGCGGGCATGTTAAGAGAAAATATCAAGCTGCAAGGACAGCAAGATAGAAAGTATCGATGGCCTGCACAGGGGCAGAAGCCTTCGTAGTAGTAAAGAAGTTCCTGTAATGGGAATGGAGCGAAGGGAGGCTGTTATCAAGTTTTTTTTTCATGGAAGAAAACTGAGCTGGAGCTCAGGAGGTACTGAAATGAGCAAAACAAAATCGTTTAGTATAAGTCGCCGATTGGTGAGTTTAGCCTATTATCAGGTAAGATCGAACAAGGGAGCAGGTGGAGTAGACGGAATCAATCTGGAATCGTTCCATATAGGATACAGAGATCATCTGTACAAATTATGGAACCGAATGAGTTCAGGAAGCTACATGCCCCCACCGGTGAAACTGAAAGAGATACCGAAGAAAGGAGGTGGACTAAGACCTCTGGGTATACCCACGATATCGGACCGAATTGCCCAGACAGTAGTAAGAGGCTTATTAGAACCGGGGTTAGAGCAGATCTTTCATGATGATTCTTATGGTTACCGGCCTGGAAGGTCGGCACTACAAGCGTTGTCGCGTGCAAGAGAGCGGTGCTGGAATCAGAGTTGGGTAGTAGATGTTGATATCAAAGGTTACTTTGACAACATTCCGCACGACTTGTTGATGAAGGCTGTCAGACTACATTGTAAGATTCGCTGGATGCTGCTGTACATTGAAAGATGGTTGAAAGCACCGTTGCAGCAATCAGACGGAAGGATAGAGGAAAGAACTAAAGGAGTTCCCCAGGGTTCAGTTATTGGTCCTGTACTGGCAAATTTATAACTGCATTATAGTATGGACAAGTGGCTGGAAAAGTGCTACCCGCACTGTCCTTTTGAAAGATACGCAGACGATGCTATCATTCATTGTGGAAGTATGGTAGAAGCGGTAAACCTGAAAGCATCGTTAAGTGATCGACTGAAAACATGTGGGTTAGAACTGCATCCAGAGAAAACCCAGGTGGTCTACTGCAAGGATAGCAACAGGAGGCAACAAGGAGTAACGAAAATGTCTTTCGACTTCCCTGGCTACACCTTCAAACCACGATTGGCACGAAATAGTCAACGTGGAGTTTGGTTTACCAACTGGCTACCGGCAGTAAGCATTGGGTCGATGCGCTCGATGAATGAGAAGATGGGTAAATGGGAAGTGCTGAAACGAACGACGAATACATTGCAGGAAGTAGCGGCAGAGATCAATCCGGTATTAACCGGCTGGATTAATTACTACAGTAAATTTTACAAAGCAACACTTGTGAATTATATGCACATAGTCAATGTAAAACTTGCGCGCCGGGCAAGACGAAAATACAAGCACCTGAGAGCCAGTGAAATGAAAGCGATACGGTGGTTGCACGGAATATCCGTCCGACAGCCCACGCTCTTTGCCCACTGGGCACTCTTAGGATCGAAACCAACGATTTGATAACCGGAGCCGTGTAACGGGAGACTGTTACGCACGGTTCTAACAGAATCTCGGGCTGAGATGCCCGGGTTTACTTACTGAGACTGTTTTGGTTGTAGATGAATCACGGGGATGAGTATTCATCCCCGTTTTTTTTATTATTAAGTATATAATCCCAATCATTCTTCTTCCAAAAAATAAAATTTCCTCAAACACTAGGATGCTATCATAAAATATTTTAGTTTCATTCTTACAAATTTGCTTAAACGTGTAAGCAGATGGAACTGATCCACGGAAGAACAACGAAAAACGAAATGCTTAACCGACAGACCTATAGTTGATTTTATCATGAAATGCGGCACCATACAGTGTTGCCGGCTGTTTTAAATTTGAAAACCACATGAAAAAAAGTAATAACAGGCGTTTTTTCCTGAAAAACATGGCTGTTGCCTGCCTGGGAGCTACCACAGTGCCTGCTATAGCGCTCGCTGCAAAAGAAGAAGAGAAAGCTGCACCTGCACCGGAAGAAAAAAAGGCTGCCGGTGATCGTCGGTTTAATGAATCCTATACCGGTAAATATAATAACCGTATAGCCTTCCCCGTTGGGGGGATAGGCGCAGGTATGTTTTGCCTGGAGGGAACAGGCGCCATCTCGCATATGTCGGTACACCATAACCCCGAAATGTTCTATGAGCCCGCAATGTTTGCTGCCATCAGTATTAAAGGTGTTCCGAACGGAGCCAGGGTGCTGGAAGGAAGCGTGCCCAACTGGAAAAAATTCGGGCAACGGGATGCAGGGCTGGGCGGCACCGGTGGCGCTACCTGGGGCCTGCCGCGGTTCAACGAATCCACCTTTCATGCACGTTTCCCGTTTGCGGATATCCGTCTCCGTGATAATACACTGCCGCTGCAGGTGGCTATAAAAGGCTGGAGCCCTTTCACACCGGGCGATGAAGACCACGCCAGTATGCCCTTTGGCGGCCTGGAATACCAGTTTGTCAATACCGGGAATAAGCCGGAAGAATATATCTTCTCTTATCATGCCCGCAACTTTATGAAGCAGGGAGACAAGGGGAATGCCGTAACTGCTATGCCCCAGGGATTTGTTTTGTCGCAGGAAGCCTTACCGGATGCGCCGGAGAAAAAAGGGCAATTTGCCATCTTTACAGCCGAGCCTTCTACTATAGTGGATCATTGCTGGTTCCGCGGCGCCTGGTTCGATCCATTAACCATGGTATGGAATACAGTAAAAGCAGGGGAAACCCGCAGCACAGCACCGGTGGAAAAAGATGCGCCGGGTGGATCGTTGTACGTGCCTTTCCGTTTACAGCCAGGGGAAAAGAAAGTGATCCGTTTGATGATGACCTGGTATGTGCCCGACTCAAAGTTGCATATCGGCGACAGCCCTGGCGGCGCCGTTCCGGCTACAGGTAAATATTACAAGCCCTGGTACAGCAGCCGGTTTAAAGACGTTTCGGAAGCAGCGGCCTACTGGTTGGCGCACTATGATGAACTGCAACGGAAAACATCTCTCTTTACCAATACCTTTTATAAAAGCACCCTGCCACCGGAAGTGCTGGAAGCAGTGGCTGCGAATCTTACTATACTGAAATCAGCTACCGTGATGCGGCAATATGATGGCCGCTTCTGGTGCTGGGAAGGCTCGGGCGACAACTGGGGCAGCTGTCATGGTACCTGTACCCACGTATGGAACTATGCACAGGCGGTACCTCACCTGTTCCCTGCACTGGAAAGGAGCTTACGGTATACAGAGTTTCATGAGAACCAGAATACAGAAGGGCACCAGGGCTTCAGGGCTAATATTCCCATATCGCCGCTGGTGCATAATTTTCATTCAGCTGCCGACGGGCAATTGGGTGGTATCATGAAAATGTACCGCGACTGGCGCATCAGTGGAGATAACGATTGGTTAAAGGAAATGTTCCCGCTGGTGAAAGTGAGCATGGATTACTGTATCCGAACCTGGGACCCGAAAAGAAAAGGCATTGTGGAAGAACCGCATCATAATACCTATGATATTGAGTTCTGGGGCCCTACAGGCATGTGTACCAGTTTTTACCTGGGTGCGCTAACTGCATTTATGGAAATGGGCACTTCGCTCGGTGAAGATGTAAGCGCATACAAAACGCTGTATAGAAAGGGAAAGCAATACATCGAAACGGAATTGTACAACGGTGAATACTTTATCCAGCAAATAAAATGGACCGGCTTGCAGGCGCCCGACCCCGTGAAGGCACAGTCGTTCAGCACTCAATACTCACCGGAAGCGCTGGCGTTGCTGAAAAAGGAGGGGCCTAAATACCAGTATGGCGCGGGCTGCCTTTCTGATGGCGTACTGGGCTCCTGGATTGCACGGGTGTGCGGCTTGCCTGAACCCGTAGACACTGCGAAAACAAAAAGCCACTTGCTGGCTGTGCATAAATACAACCTGAAAAAGGACCTGCAGCAACATGAAAACCCGCAACGCTCCACCTACGCATTAGGACATGAAGGGGGACTGCTGCTTTGTTCCTGGCCCAAAGGAGGCATGCTGTCGCTTCCCTTTGTATACAGCAACGAAGTATGGACCGGTATTGAGTACCAGGTAGCTTCCCATTTGATGTTCCAGGGGGAAGTGGAAAAAGGGCTGGATATTGTGCGTACCTGCCGTCGGCGATATGATGGCACAGTGCGGAACCCGTTTAACGAATATGAATGCGGGCACTGGTACGCCCGTGCCATGTCGAGCTATGGATTGCTGCAAGGGCTTACCGGCGTGCGGTATGATGCAGTAGATAAGGTAATTCATATCGATTCAAAGATCGGTGATTTCAGCAGCTTCCTGGCTACAGATAAAGGCTTTGGTATTGTGAGCTGGAAGAATGGGACTCCTTCCCTTGCAGTAGTGTATGGTACTATTCCTGCGGAACACGCGATGGTGGCAGGGAAAAAGATATCGTTGCAACGGGCTGCTGTTTAAATAAAAAAAGATGAACTTTTACTGCCGCGTTATTTTTAGTATAATCGTTACCGTTAGCACTGCTGCCGCGCAGCAGCCCCAGGCAGATCCTCAATGGGTCAGGCCCAACCATGCTGCTGATCCGCCGGTGTGGGGTATCCGCAATGGTATTGTTGTTGGCCTGTGGCCGGCTGCCATTGAAGGCGCGCGGCCCGGCAATGACGGCGGCCCCAGGGGATTGCTCCGCATAGGCTATGAATGGAAAGGCATCATTTATCATCTCAACTATATTGCGATAGAACCGGTAGTGAATGGTAAAATGGAGTTCAGTGAAATATCACCTTCGCGGGTCGACGGCAAATGGGGCAAGCTGATGTGGACCGGTGAAACCAGTGAGCCCGGGCGCTTTTCCGCCACCGCCGGCACGCGAGGAGTGCTTTCCCATCCTGATCCGCAACACCCTGAATACACTACGCTGAGCCTGTATGTTTTCATGGAGGCATTTGAAAATGGCGCCCGGCCTTATCTCCGTTTAAGCATCAGTAGCAACCGGCCGGATGAATTATGCATAGAAACGTTTCATCTGCCGGGAGGCAGGCCAATGGAGCGTTGCGGCATTACAGCCACTATGGGAAACTATGCGCGGCTGAGAAAGCTGTACCTCAAAGATAAAACCGTATATGCGAAAACGTTATATGCCGGCTATGAAGGCACCGGCTTTACAGAAAAAGCGCCATACCCGTTGCAGCAGATGCTGCGCAATAAGAGCGGCGATTACCTGGTGATGGCCCAACCCGATGAATCGTTAAGGGAACTGGCTGCATGGCCGGAAGATGAACAACATGCTGCACGCTGGGGATGGAGGTACCGTCCTTTTTATACGCTTACCCAGTATTGGAGGAAAGAAGCCCGCGATGCCGACAGCTCGCTGCAGGTAAGGGTAAACGGACGGGCAAAGTACTGGAGTGGTGGAAGTGCTGATCCTAATGCGTATATTAATATACCCGGCGGTCCATCTTTCGAAAATTTTGAATTACGGGAAAGATATAACGCCGGGCAGAAAATATATTTTGGTCTTACCCGCAAACCTGTTACTGAACTGCTCGTGGAGTAACAGGTGCAGCACGTTTCAACGCATAGTAACCTACTACGGCAAAACAAACAAGGGGTACGACATATGCGAGCTGTACATTGCTGTAAAAGCTCACTGCTCCCAGTGCGAGCGGTATCAATGCTCCGCCTACTATAGACATTACAAGAAAAGCTGATCCTGATTTTGTTTCATTACCCAGGTCATGGATCGCCAGGGAAAATATGGTCGGGAACATGATGGACATAAAGAACTCCACTCCCAGCAAACAATAAACACCCGTTCTACCGCCAACGGCTACACTATAACATAATAGTAATACACAAGCCACGCTATAGAGGAACAACAGTTGCTTTGGCGCTATTTTCCGCATGAACCATGTACCCGCATAGCGCCCGGTCATAAAGCAAAGCAGCAGCAGGCCCAGGTAAGTGGTAGCTTCCTTCTCCTTCATATGACCGCTGTAACCGGCATAACGGATAAAGAAACTGGAGATGCATACCTGTGCGCCTACATATGCAAATTGCGCTATCACTCCCCAGCGGAAATGAACATGCCTGAATACACGAAGGTTGATCATCTGCCCGTTGTTGTGCTCTTCCTGTATTTTTGGGAATGAAACTATCCTGAAAAGCAACGCGGTAAGCAGTAATACACCTGCAATTACAAGATAAGGTACCTGCACGGAACGGGCTTCTGTGAGCAGGTATTGATTCAGCGCTTCGGGCAACATACTATTGCTTTCTGCTGCCGTTAACTCTTTGCCGGAAAGGATTACCTTGCTTAGGAAAAACGCTGCCACAAAGGCGCCCAGGCCGTTGAATGCCTGTGCAAAGTTGAGCCGTTGTACCGCTGTTTCCGGCGCTCCCATAATGGTGATATACGGATTGGCAGCAGTTTCCAGGAAGGTCATCCCGGCAGCTACAAGAAACAATGCAAAAAGAAAAAGCCCGAAGGAACGTAACTCTGCCGCAGGGAAGAATAGCATAGCGCCGGCTGCCGCAACAAGCAACCCCGTAATGATACCGGTTTTATAACTCCATTTGCGCATTACCCAGGCAGCCGGTAATGCAAAGAAGAAATAACTGATCCAGTAGGCAGCGTCAATGAAGGCCGACTGGAAATCGTTCAGCTGGCAGGCCTTGCGCAGATGCGGTATGAGCACAGGTATCAGGTTGCCGGTGAGCGCCCATAAAAAGAACAGGCTGATAATTAGTATGGAAGCGGTTTTCAGCTGCCGGGCAGCTGATGATGCAGGTACTTCCGGTTTAACGGCTACAGTGGAATTCATAAAGACTTTTTTTTATTACAGACGATAGGTCTGTATGTTATTGGTTAGCTGGCCTATATGATCTATGCTGATCTCTACCCGGTCGTTGTCCTTTAATGTGAAGCTGTTGTCGGGTACCAGGCAGGTACCGGTCATCAGGAAACAACCCTCAGGAAAAGCACAGCCGCGATACAGGAAATCCACCAGTTCCTGGTGACTCCGTTTCATCTGGCTGATGGGCACACTGTCGGAATACTGTTCTTCATTGTTCCTGTAAATAGCCATGCGTATAATGGTATCTGCCGGAATCGGCACATCAAGTACCATCAGGCAGGGGCCAAGCCCGGCGCATTTCTCGTATACTTTTGCCTGCGGCAGATACAATGGATTTTCTCCTTCTATACTGCGGGAGCTCATGTCGTTGCCTACAGTATAACCTTCAATGGTGCCTTTGCTGCTGATGAACAATGTAAGCTCCGGCTCCGGTACATCCCAGGACGAATCTGCCCGGATATACACTGTTTGCCCATGACCGGATACACGATGCGGCGTAGCTTTGAAGAACAGCTCCGGGCGTTCGGCTACATATACTTTGTCATAAAAAGTAGCGCCGCCGGAAACTTCAGACTCTTCCATGCGTGCGGTGCGGCTCCGGTAATAAGTAACTCCGGCGGCCCATACTTCCTGCGAACCGATGGGAGGCAACAGAGAGGTGGCGAGAATTTTTTCTGCTGCCGGTGTTTCAATAGGCTCCAGTCCTTTGAGATCTTCCAGCACGTGTTGATATAATCCTTCCCTGTTCACAAAATCGTTCCACCCGGCAATAACAGTGTAATATTTTCCCTGGGAGGCAATAAGCAAAGTAGTAGTGGTTTTATAAATACGGATGATATTCATAAGAGTTTATTTGTTGGTGAGAAAATGTTGTACGTCTTCCAGCGGCAGCTGCCAAAGCTGCATAGCCAGGGCTTGCAAGGCTTTACGGTCGCCTTCAAAATGCAGGGTGGTTTGCCGGTAACGGAGCGATTCTCCTGCTTTCAATGCCCGTGCATCAGAAGAGGATTCTACTTCGTAGAATGGTCCCATTTGTGTGCCATCGGCCAGCGGGCCGTCGTTGTAGCAATTCACCGCATCACCTTTGAAGGGTTCTTTCTGCAGCTCCCATTTGGAATTTACATAGCGTCCCTGTGGCACCACCTCATAAAGTAAAACGGTGAGCGTATTGTTTTCAAGATCAATACTACCGGCGCCTATTTTGGCTACAAGCGGGGAGAGGCCCAGCTTACCACGCGATTTACCGTCGGCGCGGAACAATAGAAGGCTGTCTTTCAACTGTAAGTTTTGCGGAGGGATCTTTCCGAAGTAATCATCCGTGATATGTTTGGTAGCGTCCGGGCCTGATCTGAAAGGTGCTACAATAGCGGTTTGATCGGAAGGTTTAAACATGCCGAGCAGCCATATGCTGAGCAACCCGTTTTCTTCCTGCCAGGCGCTATCGCCTTTATTAGTGATGGTATTATCTGTTTCATAGGCTACGCTGCGGATCCCTTCGGGTAATGGGAAACCAATACCTGAAACGATATCAGTATTGTTCAGCAGCCGGATGGTCCTGTTGATCTGTAATTGAAAAGTACTGCCTTTATAATTTTGAATGCTGCCCTGCTGCTGGTAGCTAATGCTGTTTTCTGACTGGGCGGTAACCGTATAATGCGCAGTATCAATGAGGCCGGGTGTTTGCCAGTTGGCAAAATCAAAAGGTTTTCCCGGTGGAAAGAAGAGGGCGTATTGTCCGCCTTCAGGCCCCAGCCAGAAACGTTCTTCACCGCCGAAAGCATTAATATGCGGCGCATATTGCTGTGATGCCACGAGATTATAGTTGATCCAGCCAAAGCTTTTCCCTTTATCACCACCGGTGGTGCTGGTCATAACGCGGGCCTGGTAATCGCCGGTCACTACTACCCGGCCACTGTCGCTGCTATTTTTTAATACTACTACATTCTTAAGGTGCTGTTGTAAGAAGGCTACATCTTCACCAAAATTTTCAGGCTTCATATCTTTTTGTTCTTTCGTTGGTCTGGCACCGTTACAGGCAAAAAGTCCTGCAGCAATACAACCGGAGAGAAGGATATTTTTCATAACGATGGCATTTTTTAGCGTGATAAAAACAAACTATAGTGATACTCCTCTTTTCCAGGGAATGAAGTCGTCCTGCCCCAGTACCTGTGCTTTGGTCTGATAGTGGCCGCTGGCGGTAGCTATCACCAGCTCCATGATGCGGTTGGTCACTTCCTGTATGGTTTCCTCCCCGCTTATAATGGTACCGGTATCCAGGTCAATGATATCATGCATTTTTCGGGCAAGGGTAGTGTTGGTAGATAGTTTAAGGACTGGTGTGACGGGGTTGCCGGTAGGCGTACCAAGACCGGTAGTAAACAATACCAGGTTAGCGCCGGCACCTACTTCTGCGGTAGTGGACTCCACATCGCTGCCTGGTGTGCACAGCAGGGCAAGGCCCGGGCGCTGTACCCATCCGGGATAGTCTATTACATCTGTTACAGGAGAGGAGCCGCCTTTTTTGGCTGCCCCGGCCGATTTGATAGCGTCGGTGATCAGGCCGTCGCGGATATTACCGGCGGAAGGATTGGAGTCGAAACCCGATCCCACTGCTTCCGCCCTGCTGGCATAATCGCGCATCAGCTGTACATATCGTGCAGCCATATCCGTAGTCACGCAGCGGTCGCTCAGTTCCTGTTCCACACCGCACAGTTCGGGGAATTCTGATAGTATTACGGAGCCGCCCAGCGCCACCAGTATATCGGCCACTTTGCCAACAGCAGGATTAGCGGATATACCGGAGAAGCCATCGGAACCGCCGCATTCCATACCAATACATAGTTTGCTGAGGGGAGCCGGTTGCCGTTGCCATTGGTTAGCAAAGGTTAGTCCTTCAAATGTTTGCTGAAGCGCTTTGGTCATCAGTGTTTTTTCTGAACCTTCCTGTTGCTGTTCCAGGTAAATCACTGTTCTGTCGAACCCAGGTGATCTCTTTTCAATTTCTTCTCTGAGGATACTGATCTGTGCATTCTGGCATCCCAGGCTTAGCACCGTTGCGCCGGCCACGTTGGGGTGTGTAATATAACCTGCCAGCAGGCCGCAGAGAGTGCGGGCATCATCTTTTGTGCCGCCGCAGCCCATGGTATGTGTGAGCAGTTTGATGCCGTCAATATTTGGAAAGGTGCGGGTAGGGAGTGTAAGTGCAGCGGTGGGATTGTGAGATGTATTGCCCTGCCGGAAATCCTGCAGCAGTTGTTGCAGCATGGCTTCATACGGTGAAGGTGCCCGGTAGCCCAGTTCCTTTACCAGCATTTCATGCAGCAGTTGTACGTTACGGTTTTCGCAGAACACCAGGGGAATAATGACCCAGTAGTTACCGGTGCCTACCCGCCCGTCTTTGCGATGATAGCCCATGAAGGTGCGGTTTTTCCAGGGAGATATATCCGGTGGCGTCCATTCAGCATGCCGTTCCCCGCTCACGCTGAACTGCCCGGAAGCATGGCGTATATTGCCGGTGGTGATAAGTTCCCCGGCGGGAATATCTTCATTGGCCAGTCCTACCAGTACGCCGTACATAATCACGGGTTTATCTTTCGGAATAAGGCGTACCGCTATTTTATGTTTGGCGGCAATATCACGTATAGCCGTTACCGTTTGTTGCCCATTGGTCACCGCGGTACCGGCGGCAATATTTTGCAGCGCTACCCAAACGTTATCTCCCGGATGGATCTGTAAGATGCTTTGTTTCATTATTGTTTAAATAAAATGAGTTTACACCAGGGCTCTGTCCAGATGTACATAGCCGCCATCCACGTGAATAAGTTGCCCGGTGGTATGGCTTGATTTCGCCGACAGGAGGAAGGCGGTCATCTGGGCAATTTCTTCCGGGGTGGTCATGCGTTTCTCAAGTGGAATGCGTTCCAGGATGCTGGCCAGTTTCGCTTCCTTATCGGGGAAGGTGTTGATCCAGCTTTCGTATAAAGGCGTCCATGATTCCGCTACCACAATAGCATTTACACGGATGCTGAAAGGGAGCAGTTCCACCGCCCATTCCCTGGTAAGCGCATTGCGGCCGCCATTGGCTGCCGCATAGGCGGAAGTATTACCCTGCCCCGTTTCCGCGGTTTTGGAGGTAATATTTACAATAGGTCCTTTGGATGTTTTAAGATAGGGAAGCGCATGATGCGCTACCAGGTAATAATGTACCAGGTTACGATGCAGCGATTGTATAAATGCCTCGTAGCTACCTTTCTCCAGTCCAACGCCATCATTGATACCGGCATTGTTCACAAGTCCGTCTATACGCCCGAATTCCGCTGCTATGGTGGCCACGGCTTTTCCACATGCCTGCGGATCGGTAAGTTCGGCTGTCACCTGTGCGCCTTTGCCACCGGCCTGCTGTATGTGTTCCAGGTGCCGGAGGTTATCTGCTTCGCTTCTGCCAACAATAACGGGAATGGCGCCTTCCTGTGCCAGTACGGCGCTGATGGCGGCGCCAATGCCTTTAGCGCCGCCGGTTACGATGATGATCTTATCTTTTAAACCCAGGTCCATATGTAATATTTAGAGGGGATTTTTTGAAATATCGCCATTCACCTGCCGCCATATCTTCATGGGATTTTCATCCTGTAATTCCGGTGGAAGCAGATAGGAGGGGAAGTCCTGGTAACATACGGGGCGGCAGAAGCGGTAAATGGCGGCAGTACCTACTGAGGTGCCGGCCGCCGGGGTTGTAGCTGGCCAGGGGCCTCCATGTACCATCGCATGACTAACGGCTACGCCTGTAGGAAAACCATTGATGATGATCCTGCCGGCTTTTTCCCGGAGTATATCAATCAAGGCAGCGTGTTCTTTCAGTTCCTCTTCTGTGCCATGGATAGTGGCGGTGAGCTGCCCTTCAAGGCGCTGTGCCACGGTATATATTTCTTCTATGCTGCCCGCATGAATGTGCAGGGAAGAAGGGCCAAATACCTCATGGCAGAGAGCTGGGTTTTCCAGGGCCTGTGCAGCTGTTACCTGTAATAAACTTGGGGTGGCTTGTTGTGGCGCAGTGCCTGCTTCTCCGAGTATTTGCACGCCCTGCGCACGTAATGCGGCAATGCCATTATGATAGGCTTCCAGTATACCGGGGGTGAGCATGTAGCCGTTGGGCAATGTGCTGATACCCTGCCGGAGTGCATCTATAAAAGCATCGGTGGGGTTGCCTGCCGTGGTAATGAATAACCCGGGGTTGGTACAGAACTGCCCGGTGCCCAGGGTAACCGACTGAAGGAACTGGGTAGCCAGCGCCGGTCCCTTCTCCCGTAAAATACCCGGAAGAAAGAATACGGGGTTTACACTGCCCATTTCTGCATAAACGGGAATAGGAACTGGTCTTCGTGTAGCCGTTTCATATAGTGCCTTACCACCTTTAAAGGAGCCGGTAAAGGCAATGGCTGATACCAGCGGATGCGCGGCCAGGTACTGCCCCGTTTCATGGGAGATGCCGTGTACCAGCGAGAACACTCCATCGGGCATACCGGTGTGTAAAACAGCTTTACGTATAGCCGTGGCAGTTAAGTGGGAAGTATGCGGATGCGCCGGATGGGCTTTAAATACAACAGTGCAGCCGGCGGCCAGTGCAGCGGCAGTATCTCCGCCGGCTACGGAAAATGCCAGCGGAAAATTACTTGCACCAAAAATACCGGTAACGCCTATGGGAATCTGCATTTGCCGCAGGTCTGGCGTGGGCGTGGTGATCCGCGCATTTACCCAGGAGCCTTCCGTGATAGTGGCCGCGAATAGCCGGAGCTGCCCGGTGGTGCGGTCTCTTTCTCCCTGTAACCTCGGCAATGGGAGCCCGCTTTCCGCGGAGGCGGTGTTGATCAATTCATCTCCCAGGGAAATTATTTCTTCTGCAATAGCATGCAGGAAAGCGGCTCTTTGTTGTGGAGTTGTTTTTTTATAAACGTTAAAAGCCTGTGCGGCCAGGTGTAAAGCCGAATCAATTTCGCCGGTAGTAGCTTCCCTGAATTCCTGCGGCAGCCATTGCTGCTGCAGGGGCGCGAATGCCCGGAAGGTATGGTCGCCTTCACCGGAGAAATTATTGCCTATCATCTGCAATCCTGTCAATGATGTTCTGTTCATATTATTATGATTAGTTTACTTCCAGGTCGTTCATAGCCGGCAGTTTGGGGAATGGGGCATGTGGTTCGCGCTGGTACCAGTATACTACGCTGCTGATATCAGACTGTTGCGGAAGATAACGCCCGCCGCTTCGCCAGCCCAGGTCCTGTATAGTGATCTTCAGTTCTTTTTCAAAACGTATGGGGTCCATGATATGCCAGCGGTATAAGCCAAACCGTTGCTGTGATTTGTACAGGCCATCGGGGCGTATTACCTGCGCCAGCCCTGAGTACGGCGTGCAGAATTCCTGGTACCGCCCTTTGTTATCGAAGTTATAGGAGCCGCAGAAATAATCTTCTGTACCGGTGCCGCAAATGGTAGGATATTGTTTATCGCCATCCATAAAGAATTTTATTTCTCCTTCGCCCCACCAGCCGTTGTTGTTAACGCCCCAGGCAATGTAGGTGCCCACGTACTGGCCTTTTCCTTTTACGCCGTCGATCATGGTAAAGCTGGCGTCTTTCACAGGATTGTTGCGGCGGAACTGTGCATGGAAGTAGCCCGCATCTTCCGGTACGTTGGTAAGTGTATAATCTACCTGGTAGTACAGCGTCATTCTTTCTGTATTGATATTTTCCATGGTGATGCGGCATTTCTTCCGGAAAGGCATAGCCCAGTAGCAGTTAAAGGCGCTGCCCGGGTTTACGCATACCGCCAGTGAGTTGAGCGGTGCATATTCGCCCCAGCCCATGCCAAAGAAATCGCCTACCGGCACTTCTACGGATGGAGTGGTTTCATCGTCCCAGTAAAAACGGATAATGGAATAGCGCCAGTTGCCGGTGGGAGTCATCCATATATGCTGGATGGCGCCAGGCCCGGTTATTTCAGCGAGGGTAACGGTTTTTCCCGGTTCAATATGAATATAGGGATTTACTTTCCATCCCTGTCCCAGTTCCCTGGCGGCGCCGCGGGCATTGCCCTGTTCCAGGGTGGCCATGCCGCCTTTACCAGGTTCGCCGGTAAAGTTTTCCGGGCTGATAGAACGGGTTTTTGCATCAGATAAACGGTACAGATTTCCCATGTTCATTTCCAGGCCGTTAAAGGGTTGCTGGGCGCTGGCAGTGGTCCATGTGAAGAGCGCAAACAAAGAAAGGCGCAATAGTTTTTTCATCATACGTGAATATTAAATGATTAGGTTTACGGGTTTTGCTGAATATTGCTTTATCGTTTAAGCAAAATGATATATTTTAAAGGATCATTTTCATACGTGTTTTAAAGATCACCGGCTTCCGCAGGATTTCCTTACTACCAGCGTGGTATCAATACTAATGGCCGTAGTGGCGGAAGTATCATCTGCAATCTGCTCCAGCAACACACGTACTGCTGCTTTTCCTATTTCAAGGATCGGCTGCCTTACAAATGTTACAGGCGCATAAAACAGGTCCAGCGCTTCTCCTTCGTCAAATGTGATCACTGCCAGTTCATCCGGTATGCGTATGCCAAGTGTGTTAATATATTTCAGTCCCTCTATGGCCAGGCTGTTGGTGGCAAAAAAAATGGCATCTGCCGGCTGTTTTCCTTTCAGCAGCTGGTCAATAGCCAGCTGTATATCTTCTTTCAGATGCGAGTATCTTGCTTTCTTCAGCCAACTGTTGCCGGCCTTTATTTTATGTTGTTGTAATGCATCCTGGTAACCGCCAATCCGCTCGCTGATATGATGCAGGGTGGTTTTATACGCCACCATGCCAATCCGTTTCCTGCCGGCCTTAATAAGATGCGATACGGCGCCAGCTGCGGATTCCCGGTTGTTGACCGCAATATAGCTGGCTGCAATGCCGGGAAAGAACCGGTCGATCAGCACAAACGGGATCTTCTGTTCCTTCAGTTGCTGCAGCTGCTGCTCAGATCCTTCAGTAGGTGTGATGATCAGGCCATCGACCTGGCGGTTTACCAGCACATTGATCAGGTCCTGCGACTTATCCACGTTTTCATCCGAACTGCCAAAGATCACGTTGTAATTATTTTTTTTGGCTTCGTCTTCAATGGTACGTGCAATATTGGCAAAGAAAGGATTGGAAATATCCGCCACGATCAGGCCAATAGTGAACGACCTGCCGCTTTTCAGGCTGCGGGCAATGTGATTGGGCTGGTAATTCAGCTTCCGCGCAATTTCGCGGATCTTTTTTGCCATGCCTTCCCCCACACGGGCTTTCTTATCCTTGTTGGTCAGCACATAAGATACCAGCGCAGTGGATACACCTGCTTCGGTAGCGATATCTTTCAGCGAGACTTTCTTCATCTTTTAAAAATATGCTTAAACGTTTAAGTTTGCAAGTTTTTGAGGGAATTTTTTTTTGAGGGAAGTACTTCTTCCTTATTTTTTATAAAAGGAAAGTGGGGGATGGAAGACGGATGCTACCCCGCCTGGCATTTGTAATTTTAGTGGCAATGGTCTACTTTTAAGGGTATGATACAGCTGGAAAGATTTACTGCCGCGGATTTTGATCGTTTTATCTCGTGGGTCGACAATGAAGAAGCACTGGTCCAGTTTGCAGGTCCGTTGTTTACTTACCCGCTAACCCATGAGCAGCTGACCGCATACCTGCAGCAAACAAAGAAGCAGCCTTTTAAGATCCGCCTGCTGGAAACAGGACAGGTGATCGGGCACTGTGAACTGAATTTCGAAAAAGAGATGCCCCGCCTGTCGCGTATCCTGATCGGGGAAAAAAGCATGCGCAACAAGGGCTTGGGCAAGCAGGTGGTAAAGGAAATGGTGAACCGTTTATTCAGCACAACGGAGCATACGGCGGTTGATCTGAACGTATTCGAATGGAACCACAATGCCGTGGCCTGTTACACGCAACTGGGATTTAGGATCAACCCGGATATGGCAGGCACAACCAAAGTAGGCGAAGCGGTATGGAATACCTATAATATGGTGTTGCAGAAAGCCGACTGGCTGCTGCAACAGGAAGGCCCAAAGGAAAGATACAGCCTGGAATGGCCGGGGAAACGCGCAGCTATGGCCATTGCCGGCTTGCCGGCCACACAGGTGTTGCATGCGGTGAAAACAGATGGGGTGAATTTTGATGGAACGGAGAATATCTATATTGAAGGAGATAATCTTGAAGTGCTGAAACTGCTGCATCAGCAATATACCGGCAGCATCAAAATGATTTATATCGACCCTCCTTATAATACCGGGCGGAAATTTGTATACCACGATAATTTCAGGCAAAGCAGCGCCAGCTATCATATGCTCAGTGAGCAGGATGAAGCAATGCCGGATCCCGAAGCCAGTGGCAGGTATCATGCCAGCTGGCTGTCTATGATGTACCCCCGCCTGAAGCTGGCCGGTACATTATTGCGGGAAGACGGTATCATCTTTATTTCTATTGACGACCGCGAACTACCCAATTTAAGGAGGATCTGTGATGAAATTTTCGGGGAGATGAACTTTGTAAGTTGCCTGCCACGCATCACAAAAAAAGCCGGTAAATCAACCAGCATGATCGCCAGGAATAATGATTATGTGTTGTGCTACCGCAGGTCGCCCTCCACCCGTTTTAACACTTCCCGTTTTGATGCTGCAGGGTATGTTCATTCGGATGAGTATGAAGCAGAAAGAGGCCGGTATAAATTAAGCCAGACCCTGGATTACAGCTCCATTCAGTATTCTCCTTCCATGGATTATGAAATTGAAATAGAAGGGCAGGTATTGCGCCCCGGAAATGTCACCCGTGAGGAAATGCTCAAAAGACAGCAACGAAATCCTAAAAGTGATTTCTGCTGGAGATGGAGTAAAGAGCTATATGAATTTGGAAGAAAGAACGGTTTTGTAGTGCTGAAGCGATCAAGGAACGGTTACCGGATCTATACCAAAACATACGAGAAAGCTACCATTTCCCGTGCGGGCGACCGGTATTCCGTGGAAATGAAAGAAAGGACAAAATCCTTCTCCAGCCTTGATCTTATTGATAACCGTTTCTCAAACGATAACGCAAAAAAAGATATGAGCAAATTGTTCGGGGAGAAAATATTTGAGTATTCAAAACCGGTATCCCTGATCGCTGAATTAATTGCCCTTGCTACAGATGAAGATGATATAATACTGGATTTCTTTTCAGGGTCCGCCACTACAGCACATGCAGTGTATTCAGTAGCAGCGCTCACCGGGAAACAGCGGAAATTTATCCTGGTTCAGGAGCCCCAACCTACGGATGAAGACAGTGAAGCTTATCATGCAGGCTATAAAAATATTTGTGAAATAGGGAAGGAGCGGATCCACAGGGCCGCCAAAGCCATTAGAACAGAGACTGGAGCTGTGTTCGATGATGGTTTCCGCGTTTATCGCTTAGGAAGCCCAGCCAATAACGGGCTATAGTATTCCTCACGAAAGCAGCATGAGCCATATTCCACTTCTGTTAATTATATTTGGGCAGGCATGTCCAATTGCTGCCATTCCATTTGTTATAAGGTATATTATCACACTTAAAACTTAAAAAGATGGAAGAATTCATGTTGATTTTCAGACACGAGGATGGCAATAAAGTAGCCTCCCCGGAACAAATCCAGGTTTGGATGAAACAAACAATGGATTGGATCGGCGGGATTGCCGCGCAAAACAAATTTGTGGAAGGGAACGGTCTGCCTTTTGCCGACAGCAGGGTGGTGCATCACAACAACGTAGTGACCAACGGGCCTTTCGGTGAAATTAAAGAAACTATCGGCGGGTACATTATTGTGAAAGCTGCATCCATAGAAGAAGCGGTGGAGTTTGCAAAAGGAAGCCCCGTATTACAGGGCGACGGCAATACCGTGGAAGTAAGGAAGGTGGAGCGTCATTAAAAATTATACGGAGGGGATATCAAAAGTAATTTCTCCCTGGTATTTCAGGTAGCAGGAAAATAACCCTCAGTACCATCAGATTACTTTTGATACCCCTCATGTTTTTTTTATGGAACAACCTGGCTTAATACCGCACCTGTTCCGGACAGAGTTCCGGAAAATCATAGCTGTGCTTTGCAAGGCTTTTGGTATAGCGCACATGGAAGTAGCGGAAGATATTGCCGCGGAAACCTTCCTGTCGGCCATGGAAATATGGCCCTATAAAGGCGTTCCTGAAAATCCAACAGCCTGGTTGTATCTCGTGGCCAAAAACAAAGCGAAGAATTATTTTCAGCGTAATAAGTTGTTTGCAGAAAAAATTGCTGTCCAGCTAAGAAACAGGACATCCGGAATAGAAGTGCCGGAGATTGATTTATCGGAAGAGAATATCACCGACAGCCAGTTGCAGATGATCTTTGCCATTTGCCATCCCTGTATTTCTGAAGAAGCGCAGATAGGGCTTGCACTTCGCATACTCTGCGGTTTTGGGATCACAGAAATTGCCAATGCTTTTTTAACTAATAAGGAAATTATCAATAAGCGCCTGTTCCGGGCGAAGGAGAAGTTGCGGGAGGAAAAAGTGGAGATCACATTTCCACCGGAAACAGAGATCCCCAAACGGCTGGACAGCGTGCTTACCACCCTGTACCTGCTTTTTAATGAAGGATATTATTCGGAAAGCCAGGATGCTGTGCTACGGGAAGACTTATGCCTGGAGGCTATGCGGCTTACTTACCTGCTGATCGGAAATGCGGCCACCAATACGCCGGAGGTAAAGGCATTGCTTGCACTGATGTGTTTTCATGCTTCCCGCTTTGAAGCCCGCAGGAATGAGAACGGTGAAATTATCCTTTACCAGGACCAGGATGAATCGTTGTGGAATGAAACGCTGATCGCCAGGGGGGCGTGGTTCCTGCATGAAGCTTCGGGCGGCGAAAAGAAACTATCCCGTTACCACCTGGAAGCTACCATTGCCTATTGGAATACACAAAAGCAGGACACACCGGAAAAGTGGGAAAGTATCCTGCAACTGTATAACCGTTTGCTGCAGATCAGCTATTCGCCGGTGGCCGCGCTGAACAGAACGTATGCATTGTCAAAAGCCAATGGAAAGGAAGCCGCCATAGCAGAAGCGGAGAAGCTGCAGCTAACGGATAACCATTATTATTTTGTGCTCCTCGGTGAATTGTATACCGGCATCAACAGTACCCTTGCCGTTGCCCATCTTCAGAAAGCATTATTACTCGCTAAAACGGAAACGGATAAACGAACTATCCGGCAAAAGCTGGATTTGCTGACTTATTGAAATTGCTGCGACATTTGTTCCTGGTATGCTTCTATAGGAGCTGAATTTCCCAGCACCATCAGCTGGTTGCCCGTATTGCTGATAACCGTGCGGAATTGCTTGTTGTTGCGGGTAGCGAGGTCGTACCGCCCTGTTCGATGAGCCGCAATTCAACATTGAGTGGTTTCAATTCATAGTATAATCCCGCTGTAAAACCTTCCAGCGCAAACTTCGGCATGTTATACAGCGATCCCAGCGGCGTTGCGGCAGTGATGCCATTAAAAAGATAACCTCAGCTATGGCTGCGCAGCGCTTTTGAAAAGGCGTCTGTAATAGCGGCATTATCCTTTCTCAGGATAGTGGGGTTGACGGTCATACGCGAAGCGCCGTACGACTGTGGCTGGCCCACAATGATCCCTTTCTCTTCCCGCAGCCATTTTGCGGTTTTTATGGTGTCGATCTGTTGATCAAAGTACAGGTCAAAAATATTGGTGCCTCTTTCCTTCGGGCTTATTTTTATCCCGATGATCTTGTTCAGTTCTTTAAAGAGTGCATTGGATTTCCGGATAGATTCCTCTAACACTTTGTCAATATCCTGTAAGTGGTGTAGTGCCATAGCAGCATTCCCCCAGTTTGTAAAAATACCGCCTCCATGCACTTTCAGCAGGTGTGGCATTTTAGTGTCAAATGTTTTCGTATAGTCGATTACTTTAGTACCGGTAAATGCAGCGGAAATATGCAACCGCGCTCCATCCAGGTGGGTCTTAATGCCCAGTTCCCGGCAATAGGCGGTAATAGTGTTGATATCTTCCAAAGGAAAAAAACTATTGGAGCATCTTCTTACCGGCGTTTCTATAGATAACGCGCCGATGGGTGCTTCAAATGCTTCTTCTGCTTTATGCCAGCTGATGGCCTGCTTCAGCTCTTCCAATGTGAATGCAGCTTTGTCTTTTCCCAATGGGATCAGCCGCTTGTTAAAGATGGTTTGCGCTGCATCGGCTTCATCGCGGTAAACGTGGCTGCTTTCCTGTACTATCACTTTGGGATGATCACCGGAAAGCACCTGTAATGCCAGCTGGTTGGCCAGAGTGCCGGAAGGCATATATATAGCGGCTTCTTTGCCGGTTATTTCGCAGCATTTGTCCAGCAGCTCTTTCATGGTACCATCGCTGCCGTAAAAATCTCTTGTGATAGCGTGTTGTTGCTGGATAAGTTGAAGTTGTTCAATATAATCCACCGGTTTGTAGAAGATACCGTCGTTGATAAAATAAACCCTTTCGCTGTCTTTTTCGGGATTCACATTGTTGCGCCGTGGTGCAGCTTTTGATGCCCATGGAAGGGCGCCTGCCAACGCACTGAGGGAGGCTGCTCTCAGAAAATGCCTGCGTTGAATATAGGTCATAGTAGTATTTTTTTTGAAAGATATTTATGGGTCTGCCCGGTAAATATAATAAACGGAGAGCATCCCTTTTCATTGTGATCAGGTATCTTTTTTGCGGCATCACATAGTTATGTAACTTTAAAAAAAGATGTATGCAGGAAGAAAAAGCAACGGGGTGGGATTTTAGTATCTCACCAATACCGGTAGGATGATGGAAAGTCCTTTACCCTGGAACTATTTTATAATGATTTGCCGTTACCTGAAACCGGGCTGCACCCTTCTTGACCTGGATACCGGTGGTGGCGAGTTTTTAAGCCTATTGCCGGATAAGGAGCAACTTCGTATATTCGCTACCGAAGGATACCTTCCCAACGTAGAGCTGGCGCAAAAAAAGCTGCGCTCATTCGGCTGGTTGTTAAAAGAGAACAGAATATCGTATGATCATGAAAAATATACTGCTCTTTTTACTCTGCTTACCGCTTTTTACTTTCGCGCAGCGCGAGAAATTGTTATATGGATATGCTTATGGAATGATCCACGATGGCAGTGGCGGAGGCGGGGCAACCGCCAATGTGGATTTACTGCATCACAACATCAGTGTGGGTCCCGGTGTAGAGCTCACTTCCTATAACGGTCATACATTGATCCCTGTATTTGCGGATGTGAAGATCAAACATCGCTTCGGACATATAGATCCGTATGTTGCAGGGCAATTCGGACGGAACGGTTATAATGTAAGCCGCACGGCAGAGGTGCCATCGGGAAGCGGGCAGGAATCAGTTACTTTCAATGAATCAGGCAAATACTTTTATGGCGTGGGAGCCGGTGTCGCCTGGCACTTTAGCAGGATAGGCGTGTTTGCTTCTTATATTTACCGCGGATACAAGTACCGCTATCCCGACAGGGTATCGGAAGAAGACCAGGGTGTTGTATTCGGCGATAAGTCGGTGAACGCAAGTTTGTTTATAGTAGGAATTGTATTTTAAGATAAATGGGCGCGTGTAATCAATTCCCCGGGTAAATGCGGATGATCCGCCGGCAGGGGATGAAATCACCGGTTTAATGCATCCGCGAGCTGCTGTAGTTTAATTCTTTCAATTTGCCTCCTGTGCCGGAGTATATGCACAATGGCGTGTTCCGCCATTTGTTCTATGTCGTATACCTGGCCCCAGCCTGCTTTTATTTTAAGCGCATCATCCGTTTGTTCCAGCTCATTATCTTTAAATGCGCTGAATACTTTTTCTGTGAAGATGAATACCTGGTCCAGGTCTTCCATGTATTCGCCAATGCTCAGGTGAAATACTTTGGCAGGTCTTGCCAACTGATGGCCGTGGAGGTTGTGAATACTGGTAGCGTAACCAAATCCTGAGCTGACCACATGCGACAGAATAGTTTGAACAGAACGGCAGTTGTCATCGGCCGTATCAGGATCGATGATAACAGTGAGTGCGTGATCGGGTATTGTTTTAATCACTTCTTTCAGTGCTGAGAGCGCTTTTTCGTATTCATCGAGCAGTGCGCCGATAGCGCCCTTTCTGAATGATCGGGTCATTTTTTTTAAAGATGATTCCGGCAAATGTAGGAGATTCGGCGTTAATGGCGAAAAAGCTATATTTATGATATGGCTCCGGGGATCCCCTTGTCCCCCAAAAAAAATCTCAGCACCTGTGATTTTTTAACCATTGATGCGAATAATTAAGAAATAGCATTCAAAGAATGAATCCAACTGATCTATTTCTTGCTGTTCTACAGGCAAATAAAGGCATTATCTATAAGATAGCCCATTCCTACTGCCAGGAGGCGGAGGACAGGAAAGATCTTGTCCAGGAAATCATTGTTCAGTTGTGGCGGTCATTTAACAGCTATACCGGCGAGGCAAAGTATTCTACCTGGATTTATCGTATTGCACTAAATGTTGCTATTTCATTTCACCGTAAAAGAACCCGTCGCAAGCAGGTTTCTAATCCCTTATCGGAAGAAATCCTGCAATTGGTAGACACTAATGTAAAAGATGACACTTCGGAGGACATTAGCTTGTTACAACGCTTTATTGCAGAGCTCAGGGAGCTGGACAAGGCAGTGATGTTGCTGTACCTCGAAGAGAAAAGTTACCGGGAGATCGGGAACATTATGGGGTTGTCTGAAACAAATGTAGCTACTAAAATTGCAAGGATCAAAGGGGGCTTAAAACAGAAATTTTCGTCCGTCAAAAAGTAGCAAAATGGAAGACAAAGAATTGATTCATCTCTGGAAGTCTTATGATCAGAAATTGGAGGAAACCCTCCTGCTTAACCGGGAATTAGCAACGGATATTACCCGGATCAAAGTGCAGCGATTTATGGTGTCTATGAAGCCTGTAAAAATTTTTGCCATCTTTATCGGATTATGCTGGGTGGCCTTTGTAGACATGCTGATTGTTCGTTTATTACATAGTGCCAGCCCATTTTTCCTGGTGTCGGCTGGTATCCAGGTATTACTGACGAAACTGGCGATAGGCATTTACATCTACCAGCTGATCCTGGTGCAGCAGGTAGATATAGATGGGCCGGTGCTGGCTGTGCAGGAGAAGCTGTCGCGGTTGAAATCATCCACACTTTGGGTAGCGAGGTTGCTTTTCCTGCAACTACCTGTGTGGACAACCTTTTACCTGAGTGAGGCCGGGCTCCTACAGGCCGGTACACTACTGGTACTGATCCAGCTATTGGTAACAGTGGCATTTACCAGCCTTGCTGTCTGGTTGTTTTTTAATATCCGCTATGAAAACAGGGATAAGAAATGGTTCCGGCTGATTTTCGGCGGCCGGGAATGGGATCCTATTATCAGATCAATGGAGTTGCTGGGCCAGGTGAGGGGCTATAAGGTGGAAGAATAATGATCTCCGGCCGGAAAATCGCCTGCCTGTTGCGTGGGCTTCATCTTATTATAAATATCATTGTACGTATCAAAGTTCCGGAACACCTGGCTGGTCGGTAAGTTTAATTGTTGTGCTATTGTAGAAATGCTGTCCGCTCTTGTCAGCAGTTTAATGGCTTCCTTTGTCTGGTTGGTGGCAATAAGCTGGCTAACAGCCTGGATCAGCCGCTCCTGGTAGGAATTCCCTTTTACATTAGCGATGTAGGGATGTGTAATAAAGTTTCTTGTGAGCTCGTCTAACCGGTTCATAAACCCTGTGAGATTGCTGTAGGGAGCATCTATCTGTGAAAAATTATTCCAGTAAAGATCATACTTAACGTAATCAATGACCATATCTACCAGCAGTTCCTGTTCAAAGTTAATCCCCCCGTTATTTTCGTTAACGGCAAACTTTGTCATCACAGCGGAAAGTATAGGAAGGAGGTTATTGAGTTCAATAAGCTGTTTGTTGCCTGCCAATAGCTCCAGGTCCGGTAAAGGAAGGAATTCATCTTCCGTAAAGTCCGTATAATTCTGCAGTGGTGTTTGATCTCTTTAAAAAATTATCGTCAGAAAAAGGGCAAACGATATTAATGGTTACCCATGATGAAGATATTGCCAGGAGGTCAGATCATACTATTCATCTTACAGATGGTAAAATAGATGAAGAAACCGGTGTGTAGATACCGGCTGGTTCAGGGCAGCTTCGCCACCAGTTTTTCCGGCAGATACTTCAGTATAAAATAAATGATCTTCCATTTGCTCCCGGGCACTATTGCAAAACTGCTGCCGGCATTCACTATTTTACGGGCAATAAAGGCCGGCTCCATTAACAGGTATTCCGGGAGATCCAGTCCTGCAGTCATTTTGCTCCGGATATATCCTGCTATAATTACATTTACAATAATTTTCCGGGAGAAGAGATACTGGCGTAACCCTGCCAGGTATTGGGTAAATGCCGATTTGGTGCTCCCGTACACAAAATTGCTTTTGCGGCCGCGTACACCGGAAAGCGACGACAGGCCAATGATGCGTTCCAGGTGCGTGTTGGCTGTATCAGTGGCAATGATATTAAGGATGGATACAGCGCCGGCATAAAGCACATTTATCATCCGGTAACTGCCATCCCAGTTTGCCAGTGCCTGTTCATTGGTTACCTGGAAGCCTGCTGCGTATACCACGATATGCGGTTTGGAGGGTAGTGCTGCATAAAATGCCGGATGATCGCTGAATGCAGTGGCATCAAAGTAACAGATGGATAGCTGATGTGCAGCGGCATTCCGGGCTTTCATAAACGCCGCAATTTCTTCCGTGCTGCGGGATGCAGCAATAACATGGTAGCCCTTCTCCAGGTATAGTAATATTGCTTCTTTGGCTACATCAGAATTAGCGCCGAGTACAAGCACTGTTTTAATGGCATAATTACTCATAGGCCGTAAAAATAGTCATTGTCCGGCGATTAGGCGCATGGCGGGAGAAATAACTCCCCCGCGTATTCCTCCTTCAGGATTTTCTTTTACTGATATCGCACAGCATATCGGAGTGAATATTCAAACCGATGTTGGTGATATTGTAAAGATGTTCGCTGGCCACCAACCAAACGATTTCACAGATCTGCCGGTTGGAGTAATATTCCGCCATACGGTTAAAAGTGGCGGGGCTTACGTTTTTATCTTTTGTAAGCGCGGTAACGTAATCCAGCAGCGGCCCGTAACCCCGACTTTTATGCCTGCATGACGGATTCACGTACCATTACTGTATCCGGTTACATGCGAAAATAACAACACTTTAAGATGGCCTGGAGGAGGGTTTGCTTAATCCGGTTATTTACTGTAATCTTATACAGTAATACATTAACCCGATGATGGTACCTATAATAAACAGGTGGATCTCCAGCCTGTGTTGTTTAACTATGGCGGCAGCGGCTACTGCCCAAACTCCCGTTAAAAATAACAGACTCGAAAAGATAGATGCGGCGTTAGCCGGTATTTTGCAGGAAGCAAATGGGGCTGGCTTTGCGGTGGCAGTGGTGGAAAAAGACCAGGTGATATTTTCAAAGGGCTTCGGCTACCGGGATGTAGCCCGTAAATTACCCATTACAGCACATACCCGGTTTGCTATCGGCTCCTGTACCAAGGCTTTTACCAGTGCCTTGCTGGGCGGGTTACGCAAGGAAGGAAAGGTAGATTTTGATAAGCCGGCTACCATTTACCTGCCGGCGCTGGATTTTTCAGATCCTTATCTTAACACCCAGGTAACCCTGCGTGATATGATGTGCCACCGGACAGGCTTCTCCCGTTACGACCTGTCCTGGTATCTTTTTGAAACCGATTCAAGGGACTCGCTGCTGAAACGGATACATTTTATGAAGCCCAATGCGCCGCTACGGGCCCGCTGGCAATACAATAACTTTATGTTTATGGTACAGGGCATGGTGGCGGAAAAGTTAACCGGGCAGTCGTGGGAACAGAACATCACCAACCGCTTCTTTCAACCGCTGGGTATGAGCGAATCGTCCATTGGCGCTGTTTCCCTGGCGGCTGCGGAAGAAGCGTCGCGGGGGTACGAGCTAACCGATAAAAACGAGATCAAAGAAAAGAAGTATCACGCCATTGTTGCCATGGGGCCTGCCGGCGCTATCAACAGCACGGTAACAGATATGTCTAAATGGCTCATCACCTGGATCAATGGAGGAAAATATAACGGGAAAGAAATCATTCCTGCAGACTACCTGAAAGAAGCAATTTCTCCCCAGATGGTCATCCCCGGAGGGCTGCCAGACAAGAAAAACCCGTATGTACAGTTTGCCGATTATGGTCTTGGCTGGATGTTGTTTTCCTACCGGGGGCACTACCGGGTAGAGCATGGCGGGAATATAGACGGATTTACTGCGCTAACTACCTTTTATCCAACAGACAGTTTCGGTATCGTGGTGCTGAGCAACCAGAATAATTCCGCTATACCGACGAAGGTCACCAACCTGATCACCGACCGGTTGCTGGGTGTTGCCGAAGAGGCGAAGCCAAAGGAAAAGCAACATAAAGGGGAGGAGGGACCAAAGCCCTTTACAGATTCCACTTTCAGTCCGCACCCGGCTACACATCCGTTAACAGCATTTGCGGGAGTGTTTAAGAATAATGCCTACGGGGATTTTAATATTTCTGTTAAGAAAGATTCCCTGTTTGCCACATTCCCTGAAATAACCTGGTACCTGAACCATGAGGACTATAACATCTTCTCTCCCTTCGACGCTGCGGATACCGTGATCGATGTAAAGTATAAGTCGAATATGCGGATACAGTTCCTGATGAATAACAGCGGGGAGATTGACCGGTTAAGTTTTAATTATGACGGCGACCCGGTTATATTTGAGCGTGTTTCCCGGCCGGTAGTGTTGCCTCCTGCCTCGCTGGAGCAGTTTAAGGGTATTTATAAGATAGGGTCTGTGCCGGTAACGATCAGACTTTCGGATGTCAAAGCGCTGATAATGGAAGTACCGGGCCAGCCGGTGTATACGCTGGAAGCTACAGACAACACCACTTTCCGGATCTTGGAACTGAAAGACTTCAGGGTGAAGTTTATAAAGGATGATAAAGACAAGGTGGTGGCATTAATTTCCATGCAGCCGAATGGCTCTTTCCGTGCGGAAAAGGAAGCCGGTAAATAAAAGAAAAACCGGTGCAGTTCTGTATTACTGCACCGGTTTTGGGGAACATTGTATTTATTGAATGGGGCCGGGTTATGAAACAACGGCGTTAAGACACACTTTTAAATTTAACATTGGGGTGTTACTGGGATCCCACCTGTCATACAGATCGTTGCCAGATCTGCATTTGACGGGATCTCCGGATAAAAGGCCATTAGCTGTTATTCCTGTTAATCCATAAAGGA
Organism: Chitinophaga polysaccharea; assembly: GCF_902150045.1. Classification (GTDB taxonomy): domain Bacteria; phylum Bacteroidota; class Bacteroidia; order Chitinophagales; family Chitinophagaceae; genus Chitinophaga; species Chitinophaga polysaccharea_A. The sequence goes on along the minus strand of NZ_CABFVU010000001.1, from coordinate 78,913 downwards.
TTGTATTACAGGCACAAAAGTATAACGCAGAAGAAGGGGAATCAACTGCGAAAATTCGCAGGTTAAGCTATTCTTTATTATTTTTACCATCAAAAAGATGCATCCTGATAAGTTGGCGTTTGGAAGCTATTCGAAAGCATTTATTACAGATGTACCGGCTGATCTTACCAGCCCGGAAGCATTACATTATAAAAATACGATCCGCCGGTTTGCGGATGAAGCCATCTATATATATTCTTTTAAGGAGAACAGGATGCTGTATGCCGACGGCTGGGAAGACCTGCTGGGTTATGCAGACAATGAGATCAGCATGCTCACCATTGTAAATATTACCGCGCCTGAATATGCTCCTTTCTCCAATGAACTGAACGACAAGGCCCTGATGTTCCTTCATAACAAATATATAGGGGACGAACCATACAGCTTTACCATAGAACTGAAAAAGATCCATAAGAATGGTACCCCTGTGCCCCTCATTTCCAAAGTAGGCGTATTTACAACCGAGCAGGGAAAGGTGACCAGTATTATAGGCCACTCCCAGAAAAATGAGAGTATCAAATTCGGCAATGTAATGCGTTATGCGGCATACGGACCGGAGAAATCCGAGTTCGAAGAAGAGCTGAATAAGCAGCTGTTCCGCTATTATGCCATTTCTGAGAAAGAGAAAGACGCTCTTTCCCTGGTGGCTGAAGGCTATTCTTTTAAGGAAATTGCGGCAAGGTTTGGCGTATCACAGTCTGCCATTGAAAAAAGGATCTTACCGATGTATAAGCGTTTCAATGTAAAAAGCCTGACCCATCTGATCAGCTTTGCATTTGCAAACCATATTCTGCCTTAGCCGGTTTTTTCTTCGGCGCATATTTTTCCAGGTTAAGGAAAAGCATTTTTTCCCTTTCTACTCCTATACTGTGCAGCATATTCTGCCAGGTGGCAGATAGTTTCCGGTCCTCATCATCATTGCCCAGCACCCATATTACGTTGGTGTCTTTCAGTGCGGTCCTGTTAATATCGTTGGTGGATGAGCCATCCACGAAACTGAGGAACCTCTCTGAAGTAATCAGGTCTTCCTTAACAGGATCGCCGGGGTTAATATCATCTATTACCAGGATCGATGCCTTTCTCCAGGTCCACAGCACATCCGCCGTGGTGTCGTCGTCCTGTTCATAAAACATGCAGTACAGCTTCATGGCGGAAGTATAAACGGCGGAGTAGTGGCGGATAGACAGCTCCGTGGCAATAGCCACACTCAGGCTGGTTTTGCCGCTGTTCTTGGGGCCAAACAGGAACAGGTGCATGCCCTGTGTATTACTGTCGAGGAACCGCCTGATCAGGTTTATATCTTCCGGGGCAATTTGTTCGGTGCTCCACTGGCTAAGCCGGAACTGGAATGGATAGCCCGGCGTTTGCAGGTACATTTTAGTAAGATACCAGTAATAGGTAGGATACAGCAGCAGCACACCGGTTACCACTACCACCACCCTGGCAATTGTGGTATCTTTGCAAAGCAGGGAGCAGAAAAATGCACCGAGCCAGAAGAACAGCAGATCTGTAACGGTATCAAAAGCCACATTGCCCCATGCCGGCTGGAATACATATGATTTTACACCCCCTTTTTTCCCGATGGTCAGTGGCCACAGGAAGTTAATGGCCTCAAAAACCAGCCACAGTGCGCTGATGCTCCAGGCTGCAGTAAGTGCGGCGCGGGCTTCATCCATATGATTCTTCAGTACCAGGTATACAATGAAAGCGGGAATAAATCCGAGTGAAAAGTGACCAAACTGGTTTGCCAGCCATGTATAGGTAAGCGTAACTCCGCGGTAAGAATCCTTACCTCCGAGGTCCGCCTTTAGCTGACGGAACATGTTTCCGCGGGTAATAGTTTTTTTCATGAGCAGTTGGGATAGCAGCGGTTGGATAAATTGAGGGTAAATATAGGAAGTTGACAGAAATAATATATGCTCTCCTTAAAAAAATGCTCCCTGGCCGTATATTTAAGGATATTCGTCCTTTATGAAGAAAATACTCGTTTTTGTTTTTTTATCAGCACTCCTGTCCAGTGCAACCGCGCAGGATGCGGTTTATTTATTTGCTTATTTTAAAGATAACGGGCAGGATGGCCTGCACCTGGCGTATAGCCGGGACGGTTATAAATGGCAGGCGCTGAACAACGACCATTCCCTGCTCACCCCTACCGCCGGGGGAGACAAGCTGATGAGGGACCCTTGCATCATCCGCGGGGCAGATGGCCTTTTTCATATGGTATGGACGGTTAGCTGGAAGGAGAAAGGAATAGGCTATGCCTCATCGCCCGATCTACTGCACTGGTCCGCCCAAAAGGAAATTCCCGTAATGGCGCATGAACCCGGGGCACTGAACTGCTGGGCGCCGGAAATCACTTATGATGCCCGTCGCAGGGAATATATGATCTATTGGGCCACCACTATTCCAGGCCGGTTTACCGCCGGCGACACTACCGGCGATGGTAATTATAATCACCGGCTGTATTACGTCACCACGAAAGATTTTCAGCACTTCAGCCCCGCAAAATTGTTATACGACCAGGGCTTCAATGTTATCGACGCCAGTATAGTTCCGGATAAAGGCCGGTTTATAATGTTCCTGAAAGACGAAACAAAAATGCCCCCGCAGAAAAATATCCGTATTGCCGTAAGTAATACTCTGACCGGTGGCTATGGTAAACCTTCCCCGCCCATCACGGGCCAATACTGGGCGGAAGGACCCACCGCACTGCATACCGCCGGTAAATGGATCGTGTATTTTGATAAGTATACCCAACACCGTTATGGCGCCGTAGAATCCACCGATATGAAAACATGGACGGATGTGTCGGATCAGTTATCCATGCCGGAAGGAATACGGCATGGTACCGTGCTGGCTATTACCGGCAAAGAACTTGAGCGGTTGATGAATGCTAATAACAGGTAATGGTTGCTGCGTCAGCAGTGAGGGTTATTATCAGTGCCCATATTTATTTGCTGCCGGCACGGGGAAAAAATACCCGGTGTCGGTTTTGTTCTATTTTCCCGGAGCCCGGCATAGTAGTTTTGAGAAAAAAAGATCATGACAACAGCAAATACCACAAAACAGACAGTACTCGTATTAGGCGGCACCGGTAAAACCGGCAGCAGGGTAGCCGCGCAACTTACAGAAATGGGCTGGCCTGTTCGTATAGGGTCACGTTCTGCTGATCCTTCTTTTGCCTGGGAAGACCAGTCTACCTGGAAACCGGCCCTGCAAGGTGTACACGCCGTGTATCTCAGCTATCACCCCGATCTGGCCATACCCGGGGCAACGGAAACTATCCGTGCCTTTATTGATGCGGCTGTGGGCAGTGGTGTACAGAAAATAGTATTGCTGTCTGGCCGGGGAGAAAAAGAAGCGCAGGCATGCGAGCAGATCATTATGAACAGCGGTATCAGCTGGACGGTAGTGCGGTGCGCCTGGTTCAGCCAGAACTTCAGTGAAGGATACCTGCTGGAGCCGCTGCAGGCCGGCCATGTGGCCCTTTCTGCCGGAAACGTGGCAGAGCCTTTTATTGACGTGGATGATATTGCGGATGTAGCGGTGGCAGCACTTACAGACGACCGCCATAACGGTGAGCTGTACGAGCTCACCGGCCCCCGGTTGATGACCTTTGAAGCAGCTGTAAAGGAAATAGCCAAAGCGGCAGGCAAGCCTATCCGGTATGAAGCCATTTCAACAGACGCTTATAAGGCCATGCTCGTTGAATATAATATCCCCGACGATTTCATCTGGCTGGTTACCTACCTGTTTACTGAAGTGCTGGATGGCCGTAATGCCCATCTCAGCGATGGAGTGCAACGTGCATTAGGCCGCGCTCCACGGGATTTTTCCGAATATGCCCGGAAAACAGCCGCTACCGGCGTCTGGAACTAATAAAAAAAACAGCGCTGTAGTATTCCATACAGCGCTGTTTTTTTATAAACGATAAATAATCATCACTCCCAGGCTGAATAAAACATGGCTCAGGCCCACAGCTGTTACGTACGACACCACCGGAACTGCCGGAGGATTTGGATGAAGCCGGATAAATGCCAGCCACCACCCCATGGCAAAAATGCCGGTTAATAAACCAAGTATAATAGTATAACGAATGGTCAGATCTCCTACACCTGCTTTCCACAGGTAAAAATAGATAAACGCGAAAAATACCCCGATGAGATAATGCAGCACAATACCGGTAACAAGATCAGCCGGTTTATGTGTGAGCCCGCCACCAGCCCTGGTATGATTGGTAACCATGGTCGCAAGTACGCCAACCACCTTGTAATTTTTTCCTGTAATTGCTGTAAGAAGATATAAGGCCCCTGTCATCAGCAGAGTTCCGGATATGCCTGCCGCGATCGCTTTCAGATAAAACATAAGATACGGGTTAGTATATCAATGCCTATCAAATAATAATCCGTTTAGCAATACCACCCTTTGGCTTGCCTTTCTGCCCGACAGCGATGTACAGGCGCTACATTTTGAGGCGCTGTTTCTCCAATACTGTACATGGCCCCGCTGCAATTACAGCATCACGACTATCATCCGGCAGGGCATGTAATTTGTGACACTGGGAGATAGAACAATTTCATCTTTCACTTAAATTTCATTGTTATGGCAGATGATAAAAAAAATGTTGGAAAACAGGATGATATCCGTGTAGACAGTCAGGATCCGTCTGAGGTAGAATACCTGCATCAGCAGTTTTCGGCTAAAACCCACCAGGAAATTAAAGACGCCATTAAAAACGCTGGTCCTATGCGACAGGATATTATCAACTACCTGCAAGGTCATTAATGAAATCGGTTCATGGCAGAGAAGGTTTCACATAAAAGCCTACTGGAGCAGGCCAGGCAACTGGAGTCGGAGGATGATTTTACAGGCGCCATTGCAAAGTATAACGAGGCACTTTCCAACGATCCGCTTACCATTGCTGCTTACAACCGGTTAATGATCATTTACCGTAAACAAAAGGCGTATAAAAAAGAACTGGAGATTATCAACAAAGGGATAAAGTCGCTGGAAGATCATGCGCATCAAACCCGGGCCTCCTGGATGAAAGCGCACCGGAAGGCCGCGAAGTTAAGCCAGGCGCTGGCAAAAAGCCTGGGGCAGATAGACGCCAAAGGTAAAATGACCAGCGAGGACCCGGTGATCACCGGTTGGAAGCGCAGGAAAGCGATTGTTTTAAAACGAATGAAGACCCCATGAGTGGATGCCGTATAAAAAGCGTCTTACAGTAAAGATGCTGTAAGACGCTTTACATTTTATATCCTTTTTACTGAAGAATTTCTTCCTGGTGCTGTTAGCTGCAGCAGCGGCTAGATGGCATTGGCTGCTTCAATGGAGCGGTCGGCTTCAATAACCGTTAAAACGCTTACAGAACATGGGTAAAGGTGATCATTGCTGAATAACCGGCATAAAGAAAATGGAAGATGACCGGTTCTCGCTTTTTTTTATAACTTTACCGCGTGAGAAAAGCAGTAGCTATATTTCTAATGGCCCTCTACCTGCTGGGCACTACCGAAGCAGGGCAGGTGTTAAAACTGCCGCTGCTGGTGGAGCATTATATCAAGCACAAAGGGGAAAGCCCCGGCACTACCATTTTCTCATTCTTTAAAATGCATTATATAGATCCACAGCCCTACGATGCAGATTATCAGCAGGACATGGAGCTGCCGTTTAAGACCTGCCTGTATTTTTTTACGCTTACACCTCCCAGCATATTACCTGTTTTACCGCAACTATCGTTTAAAGTGCCCGCCGAGGCGCCTGTAATGCGGGAAATAATGAATGACGAAATACCTCCCTATCTTCCTTTACACAGCATTTTCCAGCCTCCCCGCGTATAAGAGTGAATGTTGTCTTTTCAGCTGAAAAAGACAAAATCCGCGTACATATTTTTATTTCTGAATCACAGTAATGCTGCGCATGGTTGCTGCTGCCGTTCACCGTACGGCGCAGGCTATCCCTGTGGGCAGTTGCGCTGTTGTATTCATGTAGCCCAACAGATAATCATGTTAAATAAGATCATTCATTTTTCCGTCAGGAACAAACTGATCATTCTCCTCTTTGTACTGGCGTTGATCGGTTGGGGCAGTTACTCCCTAACACAGCTGCCTGTTGATGCGGTTCCTGACATCACCAACAACCAGGTGCTGGTGATCACTTCAGCGCCTGGTCTTGGTGCGCCCGATGTGGAGCGGTTCATTACCGTACCCATAGAACAGGCCACCCGTAATGTGCCCGGAATTATTGAGCAGCGGAGCTTTTCACGCTTCGGGCTTAGCCTTGTTACCATTGTGTTCAACGATCATACAGATGTATACTGGGCCCGGCAGCAGATCAGTGAACGACTGGGCCAGGTGCGGCCACAGATCCCGCCGGGAATGGGAGATCCGCAGCTGGGGCCTGTTACCACCGGCCTGGGTGAAATATTCCAGTACGTAGTGAAGCCCAGGCCGGGTTACGAAGGTAAATACGATCTCACTGCCCTGCGCGATATACAGGACTGGATTGTAAGGCGACAGCTGCTGAGCGTGGAAGGCGTAGCCGATGTGAGCAGCTTTGGCGGTATGGTAAAACAATATGAAGTAGCCATTGACCCTGATAAACTGAGAAGCTTCGGTCTAACGGTAACGGATGTATTTAAATGCCTGCAGGACAATAACCAGAACACCGGCGGCGCCTATATTGAGAAAGGCCCTAACGTGGTTTTTATCCGTAGTGAAGGGCTGGCCAAAAATATGACAGACATCAGCAACATCGTGGTGAAACAGGTAAGCGGCGGCGTGCCGCTGCTGGTAAGGGATGTAGCCACCGTAAAGCAGGGGCATGCCGTGAGGTACGGGGCCACGGTATATAATGATGAGGGCGAAGTAGCCGGAGCAGTGGTGATGATGCTGAAAGGAGAGAACAGCGCCGCCGTAATAAAAGGGATTAAAAACAGGGTGAAGGAAATAGAAAAAACATTGCCGGAAGGTGTGATGATCGATCCTTTCCTGGACCGTACCAAAATGGTAGATAATGCTATTTCCACTGTAGAGCGCAACCTGCTGGAAGGTGCGCTGATAGTGGTATTTGTGCTGGTGATATTTATGGGTAATATCAGGGCAGGCCTGATAGTAGCTTCCGTGATCCCGCTGGCCATGTTATTTGCCATTATCATGATGAACCTGTTTGGCGTGAGCGGCAACCTGATGAGCCTCGGCGCCCTGGATTTTGGCCTGCTGGTAGATGGGGCGGTGATCATTATTGAAGCGGTGATGCATAAGCTTACCAAAGGCGCTGCCTTGAGGGGAACAGCCGTGATGACACAGGAACAAATGGACAGCGAAGTAGAGGCCTCTGCGAAAACGATGATGAACAGCGCGGCTTTCGGCCAGATCATCATCCTGATCGTTTATCTCCCTATCCTTTCCCTGCAGGGCATCGAAGGAAAGATGTTCCGGCCCATGGCACAAACGGTATCTTTCGCTATCATCGGTGCGTTTATCTTATCACTTACTTATGTGCCGATGATGGGCGCCTTGGTGCTGAATAAAAAGTTAAGTCATAAAGACAGCTTCGCTGATAAGATGATGCGCTCCGTACAGCGGTTTTATGATCCTTTGCTGAAGAAAGCTTTGCGCACGCCCCGCATGGTGGTAGCAATGGCTTTTGTACTATTTGCCGCTGCCATCCCCGCGCTGATGTCGCTGGGCGGTGAATTTATCCCCCAGCTGGAGGAAGGGGATTTTGCAGTAGACACCCGGTTGCTTACAGGTTCTTCTTTAACAACTACCATCAGCACTACGCAGCAATCTGCCAGGGTTCTGCTGGATAAATTCCCGGAGGTAGAGAAAGTGGTGACCAAAATAGGCTCCGGTGAAATTCCCACGGATCCTATGCCCATGGAAGCTGCCGATATGATGGTGATACTGAAGCCTAAAAAAGAATGGACCAGCGCATCGTCCTTCCCGGAGCTGGCCGGCAAAATGAGCGCCGCACTGGAGGAGGTACCGGGTATTGCCACCGGCTTCCAGTTTCCCGTGCAGATGCGGTTCAATGAGCTGATGACAGGCGCAAGACAGGATGTGGTGTGCAAGATCTTTGGCGACGACCTGGATACCTTGTCGGCCTACGCCGATAAGCTGGGTAAAGTAATCCAATCCATTAACGGCGCTACGGACCTTTACACCGAGACGGTAACCGGTATACCGCAACTGGTGGTTACCTATAACCGCGAAGCGATTGCCCGTTCCGGGGCTTCCATCAATGATATCAACAACACGCTGCAGGCTGCCTATGCAGGCGCCGTAGCCGGACTGGTGTTTGAAGCGGATAAGCGGTATGATCTCGTGATCCGTATGGATGAACGGCAACGCCGCGACATCAATGAAATTTCCAACCTGCAGATAGGGCTTCCGGGCGGGCAACAGGTGCCCCTTCATATGCTGGCCACCATTGAGCTGCAGGATGGACCTTACCAGATCCAGCGGGAAGATGCCCGGAGACGTATCACGGTAGGGTTTAACGTAAGGGGAAGGGATGTTCAGAGCATTGTGCAGGAGCTGCAGCATAAAGTAGGCAGCCGTGTGAAGTTCCCTTCCGGTTATTACATCACTTACGGAGGGCAGTACGAGAACCTGCAACATGCTACCCGGCGCCTGGGCATCGCTTTGCCGGTGGCCCTGCTCCTGATTTTCCTGTTGTTGTTTTTTGCTTTCCACAACCTGAAGTACTGTGTGCTTATCTTCTCCGCTATTCCCTTATCCGCTATAGGAGGAGTATTGGCGATCTGGCTGAGAGGAATGCCTTTCAGTATTTCTGCCGGTGTAGGTTTTATTGCGCTCTTCGGCGTAGCCGTATTAAACGGGATTGTGTTAATAGGAGAAATGAATCAATTGAAAAAAGACGGTATGACAGATACAATGCAGATCATTTTAAGGGCCACGCATGACCGCCTCCGGCCCGTGCTGATGACCGCCACTGTAGCCTCGCTGGGCTTCCTGCCCATGGCGCTGAGCCAGGGCGCCGGAGCAGAAGTGCAGCGGCCGCTGGCCACCGTAGTGATAGGCGGGCTTATTACTGCTACCATGCTTACCCTGTTGGTGCTGCCCTGCCTGTATTACCTGGCGGAAAAGGGCTGGAAACGGCCAACAATAAAACCGTTAACGGTATTATTATTGCTGCTGGCCTGTCCCGGTCTGCTCAGGGCGCAGGAAGCCAAACCGCTTTCCCTGCAGCAGGCGCTTCATATAGCAACGGAACAGAACCGGCAGATTGCGCTGGGCCGTTTGCAGGAATCTTACTATGAAGCATTGCGGCATTCATCTGTAGATCCTGCCAGGACTACAGTTACAGGTGAGCTGGGGAATATCAACAGCACTTCCTTTGATAATAAGTTTACCATCTCCCAGGGATTTTCCCTTCCCGCCCTGTACAAAAAACAAAAGAACGTTTTTGAACAGGAATGGCTGGCGGCAAAATGGCAAACTACTTTACAGAAAGCGGAGATCATCCGCCTGGTGAAACAGGCCTACCTGCAGTTACAGTATCTCAACAGCAGGCGCTTACTACTGGAAAAAATGGACAGCACCTATTCGCGGTACACGAAGGTAGCCGCCCTGCGTTTTGAAAAGGGAGAAACCAACCTGCTGGAAAAAACAGCACTGGAAAACCAGGCCAACCAGCTGAAAATGCTGCTCCGGATGACCAATGCCGATGAGAAGGTAGCCGGTGTTCAACTGGCTGCATTATTGAATGAGCGCGGTGTTATAACGGCTACGGATACACTGGGCGCTAATGTGATGCTCTATGATACCACCTTGCTGGCACAGCATCCTGTATTGCAGCTTTACCAGCAGCAGGAGCGCATTGCGGCGGGGAATACCCGTCTTGAAAAAGCAAAGCTGCTGCCCGACTGGAACCTGGGTTATTCCAATCAGTCGCTTATCGGCTGGCAGATGGACAAGCAGCAGGTGGATCATTATTATGGACCCGGCTCCCGCTTTTCTACGGTGCAGGTAGGCGTAGGTATACCTATTTTTGCCAGGGCGCAGCATGCCAAAGTAAAGGCGGCTGCCCGTATGGAAGATATTGCGGCGCTGTCGCTGGAAGTAGCGGCCACAAAGCTATGGGCGCAGCTGCAGCAAAACCACAGCGAATACCTGAAGTACCAGCAGGCGGTCGACTACTACACCAGCAGCGCGTTGCCGCAGGCAGATGTTATGATAAGGACTGCTAACCTTACCTATAAGAACGGAGAAATTGGTTATATAGAGTGGGGTACGCTGATAAATAATGCTGTTGCCCTGCAGAGTGAATACCTTGACGCAGTAAAGGAACTGAACCTGCGCAAAATTGAACTTGAATATTTATTGTCATCCAATCAAAATTAGTGACATGAAAAGGTTATTGATATATAGTTTAGTAATGGTGGCAGGAATGTCCTGCAAACCGAAAGCAGAAACGCCGGGAGAGCAGAAGACGGGGACGGAGGCAACCGGGCAGAATATAGTGAGGCTCGACAGCCTGCAAAAGAAAAATGCCGGTATTGCAACAGCTACTGCCCGGGAAGGTACCACCCATGCTACTGTGCGTGCCAGCGGCTCGGTGGATGTGCCTCCTCAAAGCCTGATCTCCGTGAGCTTCCCCCTGGGAGGCTACCTGAAAAGCACATCGCTGCTGCCGGGCTCACCGGTGTCAAAAGGCCAGGTGATTGCAGTGATGGAAGACCCGGCTTATGTACAGCTGCAGCAGGATTACCTTACGGCAAAGGCCAGGATGCAATACCTGGCAACGGATATGCAGCGGCAAAAAGAGCTGAGCGAGGCAGATGCCACCAGTAAAAAGAGTTACCAGTTATCGCTCAGTGAATACAACACGCAGGAGGTACTGATACAATCCCTGGCTGCAAAACTGCGTATCATTCATATTAACCCTGATAAGCTCAGCCCCGGTACTATCTCTGGTGTTGTGCCCATTTATGCGCCTATCAATGGTTATGTGAGCAAGGTGAATGTGAACATCGGTAAGTATGTGAATCCGGCCGATGTATTGTTTGAACTGGTGAACCCCGACGATATCCATGCTGCGATCACCGTATTTGAAAAGAATATCAATTCCTTTCATAAAGGGATGCATGGTAAGGTAAGCCTGGTAGATAAACCCGACGAATGGTACGATGTGGAAACCATACTGGTAACCCGTAATGTGGACGAGAACCGCAGTGGCGTGCTACATTGTCATTTTGAGAAACAGATGCTGCACCTGTTGCCGGGCATGTTCCTGAATGCTGTGTTTGAGCTGGATAATAAGCCTGCGGCCATTGTACCGGAAGACGCGCTGGTGCGTTATAACGGGAAGGAATATGTATTTACCACCACCGATGAAAACAGCTTTCACCTGGTGCAGGTAACAGCCGGCGACCGGGAGAATGGTAATGTAGCGCTGATGCCGGACAATGTCAACTGGCTGAAAACAAAGATCGTTGTAAAGGGCGCATATGCCCTGCTGGGAAAATTGAAGAACAAAATGGAAGATTAGTGATAACTTAGACCAGACCATCTCTGTAAAAATGGAAACAAATAAAGCAGCTGTTTTACTGGAGCAATTCAATAAAACCATTGACATATGGATCAATCACCTCAATGACTATACGTTGGATATGCTGCGCCGTAAACCCGGTGAAAATTCCTGGTCGCTGGGACAGGTATACCTGCACATTATAGAAGACACCGCCTGGTTTGTGGAACAAATGCATACTTGCCTGCTGCTCAGCAATGCCAACAGCGAAAAGGAAATGCATGAGGATGCCAAAGCGATATTCGCCAATAATGCGTTTCCTGATGCCTTGATGGAGAATCCTTCCAATGACCCGGATTCAAGACAGCCAAAGGATAAGGAAGAGCTATTACAAGGCCTCACAGATATAAAGGAGGAGGTGAATGCACTGTATTCGGTGGACCATCCACAGGCCGATGGGAAGACCGAGCATCCGGGATTGCATTTTTTTAATTTGCTGGAATGGCTTCAGTTTGCAGAGATGCATATGAGGCATCATTTGCGCCAGAAGCAGCGGATTGATGAGAAACTGTTCAGGTAGAACGGGCGAAGTATTTATGCTTCACCCGCCAGGATCTCCACTTCTTCCGGGATAACAAAAAATAGCACACATCCCGTTTGGCTGGTAACAGAATGCCGGAACCCGGGCGGCGTGTAGAGGTAGTCGCCCTCCCGCAGGGTGGCATGTTCCAGTACGGCGTCGCCGCTCAGCACAAAGATTTCTTCGCCCCCGGGATGGTTATGATAAGGATAATGGGCGCCGGGCTCAAATTTGAGCAGGATGGTTTTGGAGCGCCCGGAGGCTTCATCATACCGGAGCGATTTTACAAATATGCCTTTATAGTGGATGTTTTTTTCCACGAGGGGCTGCCATTCAGCCTGGTTGCTCCTGGTGATGTAGTGATTGATATCTGTATTCATAACTTTGTATTTATTTATACAAAGATGGGTTTTATAACAGGCCCGGAGAATAGACAATCCTGCAAAAAACATGTAATATTTACAGAGAGCCTTGTTCTTTATATAGTTTTGGGGAGATCCCTGTTTGTTTTTTGAAGAAGTTGGAAAAATAGAAGGGGTCGTTGAAGCCGAGCTTATAAGCCACCTCTTTTACTGTAAGATCGCCATAGGTAAGCAGCCGCTTTGCCTCAGCGGTAACAAGGCCGTAGATCACGTTCTGGGCGGTTTTCCCCGCATGGAGCTTTGCCTGCTCATTGAGCTTTGCTTCCGTAGTGCCCAGCAATGCGGCGAATTGTGCAAGGCTGTAATTATGCTCAAAATTATTTCTCACGGCCTCCAGGAATTTCAGGAACAATGCTTCCGGTTTCCAGATCTCATCACCGCGTTTCACCTTTGACCGGTTGATGGATACCAGTATTAATGCCACACGGCTATGCACGGATATAAGGTATTGGTAAGGCTGCTCCGTTAATTCATTCCTGATCAGCGCCAATTGCTCCTCTATGATATCCTTATCCACAGGAATTACCTCGTTCATGGCGAAGTGACAAAAAAGCCCGTTGTGAAAGATCAGCTCTATATCGTTATCATCTTTACAGAAAAAATCCAGTGTAAATTCAAGTATGTATCCCCTGGCTTCAGATCCCGGTACTATATGATGGATCTGGCCGGAGGTAATGGTGATCACATCGCCGGGATGGAGCACAAAAGGAGTATGATCTACCTGTACATCCAGTTTCCCGGCAGCACAATATACCAGCACATATTTCATGATGCGTTGGGGGCTGGCGGGAAGCTTGGCTGGGTCAAGGTTTTTTATTTCAATCATTTGCCTGGTTGTATAGCTGAAGGTAAGATTTTAAAGGAGAATATTTTTGCACTAAAAAATTATCACTAATTTCCCATAAAAAACCGCCCATGCGTTCTCTGCTCAAACTATGCCTGTTCCTGTTTATCGCTCTGCCGGCCATGGCCCAGAAACCCGCTAATGAACTACACTTTACCAGCAGCCAGCAACAGCTGATCACCGTGTACAAAGGAACCATTTTCGTAAATGGTAATAAAGCTTTTGTGCTTCATGAAGACATTATCAATTATAAAAGTAAACGTAACCGCCTGGTGGAAAACGGCAGATCCGTTTTTCTTTTCCTGGAAGTGAACGGGGCTCCGAAAAAGAATAAACTGTATGTATTCAATATAGACCATTCCCTGGCCGATTCCCTGCTTACTGCAATAAGCTCAGATGTGAAGGACTGGGACCATGACGGCAATCTCGAATTTGGCGGCGCTGATCTTACTGAAACATATCCTTCTCCGGACTCCATGTATTACATCTCTTCAAAATTCTATGAAATCAAAAAAGGGAAAATTACCTATGATGCCGAACTGACCGAAACGACCGATAAAAAAGCAAATGGTGTTTTTGTGGCAAACCCGGCGAATGGCCTGGTGATACCTAAAGGGAAGAAACGTTGATTTAAGCGAAGGGCGATTGCCCTGAAGCAGGATTACGTTGATTAAGATGATTAGTTTGATTTTATTTGTGTGATTTTAAATTTGTGTATAGGAAGAAACTATGGCCGCCGGCAATCATAACCGTCCCTTTTCATCAGAATGATGCTCTGCTGTTTTTTTTAGTGCGCCGCCAAAATGATACTTTAACAGGAGGAATACCCGCCTGCTGTCCCTTGTGTTTTTTAAGTGGTAGTAAATAAGATCCGTTACAGCCACTGATTTCACCCGGTCGCTGAAAAAGAGATCGGTAAAAGTAAGGGTGGCGGTAAAACGTTTGGCGAGGAATTTTTTGCTGATGCCGCCGTCGAAGGAAAAGCTTTCAAACGATCTCATATATCCTTCCGGCTCTCCTGTGTTGTATCGGGCCGACAACTCCATCGTTACTTCCCGTGGAAGCGTGAGTTGCTGGTTCAGGATGATATTACCCGAGAAGCGCTTATGGATCCTTGAGCCACCGGAAACCGGTATGGGAAGCTCCTTATAAGCGCCGTTAAACATGCCTGTTATCTCCCATGACCGGTATATACTTACCGGTAATACCAGGCCGAGATCCCAGCGTTTACTGTACGGGAAATTGTTGTCGCGGCTAATGATAAGCCCATCGTTCTGCTGTACCAGCTCTTTCAGGATCACCTCCTTTGTGTGCGAATAACCCAGCTGCAAAACATATTTGCCTAACAGGGTATAGGCCAGCATGGTATTCCAGCTGAACGCGGGTTTTAAACCCGGTGTTCCGCTGGTGTAATAACCGGCATCATAGAACCATTTGGTAGGGTTCAGATCTGTATACGATGGGCGGTTGATCCGCCGGGCAACGGAAAGCTCCAGCTGGTGTTTGGAGCCCAGCTGCCGGGTAAGTGAAAGCGTGGGAAACAGGCTGGCATAATTCCAGGCAGTATCCAGCTCCCTGCTGTTTTGCCCCGCCACGGTATGTTCCAGCCGTAATCCCAGGTCGAGGCTGGTATGCTGCCATTTTTTTTGCCCGCTAACATACGCGGAAAGCAGTTGCTCGTTGTACCGGAAGGAACCGGTTTGTGTATCGTCCGGCTCAAAAACAGCACCGGTATAATTCCAGTAACGGATGGGATTATTTACCCGGGCTGTGGTAAATTTAAAACCGGTCTTTAATGTGACAGGCTTCAACGGAAGCGCGGCATCTATCCTGGTGGAAAAGATATCAATATATATCGGCTGACTGAATTTAAAACGATTGCTGTTTAGAAGATCTTCGTGAATGATATCCGTAAAACGGGTACTTACTTCTCCGTCGGAGTTATTGCTGTAGCGGATATAATCTGCGTCAACCGAAATACTTTTCCCGGTGCTGTCTGCCTGGTAGCTGTACCTGCTGTGTAAAGTATTGTAGTAGTAAGGCTCTTTGGCTTGAATAAAAGACTGCGACCTGTACCGGGGCCTGCCATTCATATCGCTGAGCACTGCATTACTTTCACTGTTCAGTTTCCAGTTGTCGAGGTAGCCATCAAAAGAAAATTCAAGCGTACTTTTTTTACTGATGTTCCAGTCGGTTCCCAGTTTATAAGTATAGAAAACTGTTTTAACAGGTCGGTCTGAAGCCCTGTCGTACCGCAGCTTTTCGTTGTTATAGGTGGTGTAGCTGCTGGCTTCGTTGAGTGAATACCGGTGTTTGGAGCTGATATCCAGTGAGCCGTATATATTCATCCTGCCGGTATTATAGTTGCCGCTGATATTATTGGTAAAGAAAGTATTCTTATTGCTTTTACCAATGCCGCTGGCTACATCAAACGCATAACCGGCCGACTTTTGTTTTTTAGTAGTGATGCTTATCGTACCTGCGTTGCCGTTAGCATCCATGTCTGATGTAGAGGTGGACATGATCTCCACCCGGGCGATGTCATCTGCCGGCATTCCTGATAACATATTTGCCAGCTGGTCTTTGGAGAGATAGGTAGGTTTACCGTCGATGATCACATTGATGCCGGAAGAGCCACGCATCAGGAGCTGCCCGTTCTGATCAGCACTGATACCGGGCAGCCTTTTCAGCATGTCAAGAACCGATACGCCGGGAGTGGCGGCGCTTTGTGACAGGTTTACAATAAGCTTGCCTCCACTTTGCTGCAGCACCGGCTTCCTGCCGGCCACCCTTATTTCTCCCAGCTTTGTACTGCTGGCTGTTAATACCAGCTGCCCGATACTTACCGTAGATGGTGTTAAAGAAAGTTCTTTCAGCAACTCACGGTAACCAATACACGTTATTTTGAGCAGGTATTTACCTGGCGTCGCAGAAAGGGAAAACATGCCGGTGCTGTCGCTTTGCGCCTGTGCTACCACATGCCTGCCGGTTAAATGTATCAGCCCAATGGAAGCAAATGGAACAGGCGCATTTTGCTCATCTGTAACTTTACCGCTCACCATAATGCTTTGCGCCGGCAGGTTTGTGACGCTGCAAACGAAAAACAGGAGACAGGTAAACAGGCTTTTCATGAATAGATCTTCTTTCTGAAATTATATAAAGACAAAAAGGAAAGTAACCCCGTAAAGCCAACCAGTGAAATAATGCATGGCCATATTTTGCCGTTGTTATCCCCGTAATAGCGCTTTAGTTTAAACTGGCTCCAGTCGATACTTTCAACAGGCTGCTCCCGGAAAATGGACGGGTAGAAATATAAACGCAGCTGCTCATGATAATGCCTGAGCGCCTGCTGGAATTGCAGGTGCTGCTGCAGATCGGATCCTGCTATGCCATTAAGCGCCAGCTGTGTTTGAATACCAGGCAGGATAAACGCAGCCATGTCTGTAAACCGGCTTCTTTGCTGCAACTTCCGGTTCATAGCCTGTGCGCCTGTAGCAGCTTGGTCATCGCCGTTTTGCTGCATGGCAAAATACCAGTACCAGCTGAATGCCTGTTCCTGGGGAAAGGGATATTTTTTAAACTGTGGATAATGTTTGTAAAACGAGTTGAGGGCAACACTTTTATCCATATCCCATTTTTCATGATAGCCTTCTCTTTGCATAACCACTGTTTCCAGGGCTTCCGGAACGGGGTATTGCCGGGTAAGCCAAACATTTACCATAGCAGGAGCAAGGATATTGAGTGCTACCCAAAAGGAAATAAGGCTCACTGCATTAAAGCTGGAAGATTTTCCCATTGAGATGATCCAGAAGGAGAGCGCGAACCAGAACAACAGGTACAGGCCCAATACTACGATCACAGCCAGCAATCGCCCGTCGGCAGCGAGTTGCAGGTATACGGCTGCTATGGCCATCAGTACCAGTACTGCCAGGTATACGGCCGTCATTCTTACCAGGAACTTCCGCCATATTACTTTTAACGGAACGGTGGATTGTGAACGGAGCAATCCCCATACGCCGGATTCCTGCTCTCCTGAAAGCAGGTTATAACTGAATGCAATAATGACCAGCGGGAATATGAAAATAAACACAAAGGCCAGGTCCATATTACCCAGCAGCAGTGTAGAAGGGTTATTAAGGTCGGTGTCGTATAATTGTCCTTCCAGCCCCAGTGTGGTTACCCCGATAAGATATGGATTGATGTCGCGCTGCCCGTTGGAGAATGCCGCCCAGTTGCGTGGCATATTGGCCATCTGGAATTTGTTGTGATACAATGTTAATCCCAGTTCTTTACCAAAGTATTTAATATTCCTGCCGGTGTTTTCGGTTTGCAGTTTTTCCGCTTTGGCAACCACTTCTTTTTGTCTCTCTATAAAATCCTTTCCAAAATATAACCCGGTAAGCCCGCTCACCAGCAGGATCAATAACCCTGTGATCACTGTTTTATTCCTGAAAAAGATCTTACTTTCCAGTTGATATATCCGTTGATTCATATATACTGTTATAAAGTTTTAACCCATTTTGATGATAGCAGCATCCCGCCCAGCAGTACCAGTAACCAGCAAAGCAGAGAGAGGATGGTACTGGTATGATGGGAAATCACCTGTTCCACCGGTTTAAATACATATTTGAAGTCGGCCTGCTCCGCCCAATGGTTGCGACTGATCGTTAAAGGTTTATCTTTTTCTCCCGGGGGAATGTTGCTGATCTTTTCTTTCTGCAGTTTGTTCATGCGCTGTGCAAGTCCGTAGCGATAGGCTTCCGCCTGGTCCTGGAAGTCGGCATAGGTATTAAAATCCGAGGCGGTGAGCGCCATGGATAGATGTTTAATGGCCAGGAAGGGGTTCAGGTAGCCGGCGGCCACCCCAAAGCTGTTTTGCTGTTCAAAGGTGTGCATCAACGCTTTCTGATGCCGGTTGTAAATGGCGGCAGAGATCCTTTCTCCTTCTGCCATTACATAGCCCCCATAATTAAATGGCAGTTGCTTTACATCGGTTACATTGTATTGCTTTAACACATTCTCCCTGAACTTTGCATAGTGAGGATCATCGGGATTGTGGCTGTCGCCCTGCTGGTGAAGGTCCGACTCAATAGCGGCGGCGAATTCGATTTTTGACGGCGATGGATATGCTTTAACGCCGATTGCCTGTGTAATCCTGGGCATCACGATAGTAAAGAACACCCAGCATGCCAGCAGGGTGGTAAGCGCGGCCCTTGAAGTTTTGTGCAGGGCAGAAACCACTACGGCAATGCCGGCGCAAATGATGAAGTATACTGCATAAGCAAGTATAAGTAAAGCAAGACGGATAGCGGCATCGTTGGTTACCTGCCAGTGGCTGAGCATGGCCCAGAGGAAAATGGTGAGCAGGATCACCGGGATGAACAGCGTGAAGCTAACGGCCACAATGCCTGTTGTCTTTCCCAGTAACAATGTTCTCCAGCTCACACCCTGGCAAAGCAGTATTTTTAATGTGCCGCTTTCCCGCTCTGCGGAAATGCTGTTATAGCCAAGGAAAAAGATCAGCAATGGCACCAGCAGTTGCAGCACCATGGCCACGCTCATTTCTCCGAAACGAAGCATGCCATTGGAGAAACCGGCTTCACTGAAATTAACGGTGTTTTGCTTGTGCGCCTCCAGGAAAATGGATACGCCGGCAAAGCTTTCAATGCCAAAATCAAAGAAGCTCAGTTCATGCTTGTCACGGAAAGCAAGATAGCCGTAATGCGCCATGCGGTGCGGATGCTTATCCGGCTTGGCCAGCCATTGCTGGCGCACGATCTGTTTGTACTTCAGCCGTTGTCCGTTCTGGATGTTGAAGTTCTGCCACCCCGTATAAGTGGCCATGCACAGTGCCAGTCCGAGGATCAGCGTCAGCGCGGTAGTAGCTTTGTTCCTGAAGGCTGCTTTCCAGGTGCTGGCGGCAATCAGCAATATTGTTCTCATGCAATTGGTTTTTCCTGTTAAAATTTATACGTGGCGTTGAACATTACGCTTCTCGGGGAACCGGGAAACAAGCGCAGGTAATTCTGCGCGCCTATCCAGTAAGTTTTGTTCAGGATATTATTCATGTTTACAGCCAGCTGTATCCTTGTTTTAGCCGGGCTATAGTATACAGCGGCATCCAGTAGGGTGTATGCCGGCAGTGTAAAGTCACGGATATACCAGGGCAGTTTGTTGCCGCTGTACTGGACGCCTGCGCCGAAGCCAATGCCTTTCAGCAGCCGGTGCTGGTTCAGGTCGTAACGGGTCCACAGGCTGCCGCTGTGTTTGGGCGTGTTTTGTACGCGTGTACCTTTTAGTTTTGGGTCGGCGTCATCTATGATCACGGCATCAACAAAACTGTATCCTGCGTTAAACTGCCAGTTGGACATAATGAAGCCGGATGCTTCCAGTTCTGCGCCGCGGCTACGCTGGGCGCCGCGTTCCACGAGGCGGTTTACATCTTCAGGATCGTTGGCGTTCATGAGCAGGTTCTTCTGGTTGATTTCAAAGAGGGCGATGTTCACCATCAGAAGATTGTTCAGCCAGGTCGATTTTGCCCCGATCTCTTTCAGATCGCTTTCCAGTGGTTTATAGTTGGTGCCTGCCGGTGGCGGCACTATTACCAGTGTTGAGGTATTGCCCTGGGGCTGATAGCCACGGAGATAAGTACCGTACAGGTTTATGGCAGGGGAGATGGCATAGGTAAGCCCTATCCTGGGCAGCAATTTTTGCTGCGAGATCTTTTTTTCTGCGGGAAGTTTATAGTTGCCGATATCCTCGTACCATTCCTGGCGCAGGCCCAGCGTGAGGGTAAGCCGCTGGTAGTTCACCTGGTCCTGCACGTACACGCCGTTTACCAGGTAGTAAGCCGGTGGGATTTCTGTCTTGTTAAAAATATAATCACTCAGATTACGGATGGTATAGCTGGGATTGGCCAGGTTAAAGTGATCTACATTCGGCATTGGTGCATTAATGCCGTTAATGGTTTTAAAGAGATAGAGATCTTTCTTTGCAGGATCATACCGGCTGGCAATGGTGCCGTCTTTCAACCGGTATCCCTGTGCAGCGTTTTCTCCGCCGCCCCTGTACTTTTGCGTGGTAATGCGATCGTATCCCGCTACAATTTTGTGATGCAGCGCGCCGGTATTTGTATTGATGCTGAAGTAGGCGCTGAGGTTATCGGTATTCCATTTCTGCTGCCGTTGTACTGCGCGCATGCCAGCCAGCGTTGGAATGGGGGCATTGTTTTCATCCACTGCAAAAGCATTGGTAGTGCGGTGCTCCATCAGGTCCTCATTCCATGTTTGCTTCATATAGGCAACATTCAGCGCCACTTTGGAGCTGAAAGCGTGGGAGCCGTTGATCATGAGCATGAGGTCCTGTGTATTGAAATGATCATTGCTGCCGCCCATATTAAAAGTAATGGGTGTGCTGTTCAGGTCTGTTTGTCCGGCTACGGCGCCGAATATAGCTTGTCCGCGGTCCAGCCTGGAGTTGCTGTTGTTCATCACTAACTCCACGTTAAGACTGGTACTTTGATTGGGCACATAGGAGAACGACGGTGATATGAGATAGGCTCTTTTATATTGCAGGTCGCGGAAGCTTTTACTGTTTTCATACCCCACATTGAGCCGGTACAGCAATGTTTTTTCCTGGTTCAGCGGTCCCGTGAAATCCAGCGCTGCGCGGATGGTGCTGAAACTGCCGGTGGAAATGCTTATTTCCTTCCTGCTTTCCCGGAGCGGTTTTTTGGTCACCATATTGATGCTGCCCCCGGGGTCTACACTGGAGAATGTAGCGCTGGCAGGTCCTTTGATCACCTCAATACGTTCCAGGTTATTAGTGAGCGGCTGGTTGAAAAAATATTGCCGGGTACGCATGCCGTTAATGATAGCGCCTTCTTCATTCTGGCTGATGCCACGTATAGAGAACTGGTTATAGTAACTGCTTTGCGAAACGGCGGTTACATTTTTTACCGCATCGGCCAGTGTGAATGCCTGCCGGTCGGCAATCAGCTCTTTTGATACAGAGGAAATGGCCTGTGGAATATCTTTGTTGGGAGCCGCGATCTTTGTGGCGGAAAAGGAATAATCGCCGTAATATTTCTGTGCGTTGGTACCAATGATCTCCACGGTCTGCAACGCTGTACTGGCCATGGAAAGCACTACAGGCGGCAGTTCCGAGGAAGCCTGCAACTGATAGTTTTTAGTAAAGGTATTTAAGCCCGCAGCGCTTACATGCATGGTATAATCGCCGGGATACGGCAGGATGAGCTGGAACCTGCCGGAAGAATCGGTGACTGTATTCAACCGGTTGGCGCCACTTTTCATGGTAATAACGGCATTACTTACGGGTTGCTGTTGCGTGTTTGTTACAGCCCCACTCACCTTTGTCTGCGCCCCTGCATGTAATGAAAAGAGCATAAGGGCTGCGGCCAGGAAAATATTTCCGGCAATTGGAAAAGAATAAAAAAGCTTCATGAGTTAGTTGGCTAAATGGTTTCCAGGTATAATTCCTGCAGATCGCGGGCATTGATATCGCCTGCGTTTAAAGTGTGCACCAGCTGGCCTTTGCGCATGATACCGATATGTGTGCCCACATTCACGGCATTGAATATATCATGCGTGGCCATCAGTACGGATTTGCCCTGTTGCCCCAGTTCCCGGACCAGGCCGGTGAATTCGTCGGTGGCTTTGGGATCCAGTCCGCTGGTGGGCTCATCCATGAGGATCACATCTGCATTTTTAGCCAGCGCTATGGCGATGCCTACTTTTTGCCGCATCCCTTTACTGAAACCGGAGAGGCGCTTATCATGGGCTTCGGCTTGTAAGCCGCAGCCGGAGAGGAATTGCGCCAGCCGGGATTTGTCGTATTTAAAACCTGCCAGCCGGCTGAAGTAGTCGAGGTTTTCAACGGCAGTAAGACTACCATACAGCATCACCACTTCCGGGATATAGGCCAGGTACCTGCGGGTGTCGCCTTCGCCGGGGCGCACTTCCTGTTGATGGATCATTACCTTTCCCGATGTAGGGGCCGTAAAGCCCAGGAACAGGTTGATGGTAGTGGTTTTGCCCGCGCCGTTCTGGCCCAGCAGGCAGTAAATTTCCCCTGGTTTAACTTCCAGGTTGAGATTGTCCAGCGCCACATGCGACTGGTAATGTTTTGATAAGGATATTGCCTGAAGCATAGAAAAAGAATATAAGCAGTGGTACGCCTTCCGGACGGAGAGCGCATAAAATCGGCATGAGGATGCAGCTACAGCAGGTACATCCAACAAAAAAAATCAGCAGGAAACAGGAGGCCCTTTATTAGCGCAGGCCAGCAGGTAGCTGGAATAGGCCTGTACGCGGAAAAGCGGAGCAGCGGCTTTTTTTACCGGTGAAATGAAAACCGGCTGAGGCCATTGCGTGGGTAGGAAGTCGTGCGACTGATGCTTCACCAGGTCGCATAACTTACATGCTATGTGAAACGTATTAAATTGATAATTCCCGTTGTCCGCATATTGCTGTTCCGTTCTTCCATTATTACAATGATGATGATGGAAAGCCTCTATCAGCGGGGTGCTCAGGAAAATAAGCAATAGGAATACCGCTCCGATCCTGGAGAATATCTGAAAGCGGTATTTTTGTTTCGTGTTCAAAATTGCAACGAAGTTACAATTTTTGATAAAAAGGTTGCGTTTTATTTTAAAAAAAACATGTGATGGTTCTTGGATCAGGAGGCTGATAAAGCCTGCCGGTATGCTGTTAGGCTAATTCCCTTTTGTTTTTTAAAAAACTTGTTCAGGTGGCTTCCATCGGCAAATCCGAATTCATCAGCCAGTTCATTGATCCGCAGATCACTGAATTTTAACCGCCATTCAATCAGCCTGATTTTGTAACCGCTTATGAATTGCTGTATGGTTTCGCCGCATTGTTTTTTAAAGTAAACGCCCAGGTAGGTTTCGGAAATTAATTGTAAACCTCGTTTTCGTTGTATTGGTGAAGGATCTTGTTCAGTTTACCATCTTTAAAATACAATCTCACAATAGAATTACCTTTTATACCTGGTTTAACATCAGTTGTAATAGAAAATCCCCATTCCGCATATTTTTCCATATCCGGATCAAAAGGTTTATTCAATGGCTTATCCGGTAAAATGATTTTCAGTTGACTGTAGGCAGGGATCTTGTAAATGGCGAGCAGTTTTGTGTAGATGTTGTTTACCAGGTCGTTTTTAAGAATGGCTGTTTCTGAAGGAAGGGCTGCAGGCCATTGATCCATCTCTTCCGGGAGTGCTCCGCCGGCACTGATATGCGCCACTTTATCGCCGGAGAACTGGATCAACGCACGGTCTATCACAACAGTGGTGTCCATCAGTGTAACAGCATCGTAATAAGGGAGCAGGTATTGCACCTGCTGCGGAGAGGAAAAAGGCTGGCGGTATACTATTGCTAATGATGAAAGATCTTTTTCATTATTCAGCTGCTGGAGCCGGTTATAAACATCCGCATAAGAGCTCCCGATCCTGATGCCCCATTTATCTCCTTTGGTAATGGTTTCTATTAATGGAAGCTGGTCTTTTTTACTACAGGAAAATAATAATATTACAGGGAATAATAAGAGGAACAGTCGTTTCATATTGTGATTCATTAATGTGACTGTTGGAAAATAAAATATTCTGAAGGAAAATTCATGCAGGGAAGGATCATTTTGGATGAAATGCCGGCTGGTGGAGAAGAAGAGGGAAAGGGAGGCGTGGGTGGAACTTATCGTGTAAGAAAATGTGGGGCAAAAAAATGCCCGGCGATTTTATATCACCGGGCATATAATTATAACGTATTTAGTTTTGCAGATCAAAACTGATAGCAATTGCAGACAGCGTAGCCAGTAAAGAATTGGCGCTGGTAGGCGGCGTGGTGCCCGGCGTACCGGTATTACCGGATGCGTTGAAAGAAAAGCTGTTGATGATATTAAGCGCTGCAAGCTCGCCCGTAGCGGGGAAGTTGGTTAAGCCGGCTGCGCCCTGTATTAATACATCGTTTACCCATAAGTGATAGGTTTGTTGTGGCAAAGCATAAGTGCTGCCGTTTTTCAGGTAGTTCCTGCCTGAACTGTTGTTGTTGCAATACAGTTCAATTTTATAGCTCCCGGTTTTATTGAATACGGTGTTGTTGATGGTGGTATAACCGTATGTGGCATTGCGGTACGACAATGTAGCAAAGTTGCCTCCGTAAAAATCCAGGCGGATAGCGCCGAAAACGCCGGGTGTATTTACAGAAGTAAGCTGGTTGGTGTTGTTAAAGGTGCTGCTGCCGGTGGTGCTGTAACCAAAGGGAATAATGAGCTGTCCGTTGGTTAATGCGGCATTCAGCTGAAGATTGAAGGTGAGTGCTGCCACTGTTTTGGCTTCATCGATATTGTACCAGGAAAATTTGGCTGGCGTGTTGGTAGAGCTGGCGGCTGTTTTCAGGCCGGGAGGATTAGTGCCCGGCTGAAGCTGATAATAGCCGCCGCAGTTAGCAGGCAGGAATACCCGTCCGTAGCCATAGGGAGGTGCAGGTAAAAATCCCGGGGCGCCTTTTATGGAGATGGATGATTTCATAGCAGTGGAATCGCTATACGTAGCTGCAGCGGCCGCGCTCAGGTCGAATCGCCAGGTGATGTATGGATTTTCCCAGCCGGTATTGCTGTTTATTTTATTGTGGATAGCATTTAACAGCGACAATGACCCGCTGGCATCCTGCAATACCTGCCAGAACATAATACCGCCGGCTTCCTGTTGTGCGTAGGCCGTTTTATTCTGGATGGTGGGAATACCATTGTAGTTGATCACGATACCATCTGCGCGGCGTACTGTATCCTTATTTTCCGCGCCGGGATATTGCGTTACCAGTTCGCTGTATCTGATGGATTGCAGGTTGCCCGAAAGCGTGTACAGGCCATAGAATGGAACGCCCACCACTATTTTATCTGCCGCCATGCCTCTTTGTCCTTTCCAGTAATCAACATGTTGTTTTGCATAGCTGTAAGGCGAATGTTCATCGCCGGCTTTATCATAAGCCATTACGTTGATGAAGTCGAACGCTGCGAGGCAGGAATCTGTTACCCGGTCGCGCGTCCACCAGGCCACCGCAGCGGTCAGTAGTTTCCCGTTGGGTTTAAGCTGTGCCGACAGTCCGGTGATGAATGCTTCATAGTTTTCATCGATGTTGTCTCCTTCCAGGTCCACATCAATACCATCCACGTTGTATAGTGAAACGAGGTTCACTACTTTGGTGATAAAGGCTGCCCTGTTAGGCGCTGTAAGCAGGTTGGCGTACTGGCTTTGATTGGATCCGCCGCCGAGCGATAAAAGCACTTTAACGTTGTTGAGATGCGCCTTGGATACAATGGTATCCAACCCGGTGCCCTGAGATGCGGGGAAGTTACCGTTTACATCCGGGTTGAAGAAAGCAATATTCAGATGGGTCACCTTTGAGAAATCAAATGCATTGATATGATCTGCGAGGGTGGAAGTATATTTTGGAAGATAGGCTACTATCTTAAAACCGGCCGGCTGCAATTGCAGGGTATGCGTTTGCCCGGGTTTGTTGATATAAAACATATCCCGGATCTTGGTACAGCCGGAAACAAGTAATACAAAGAGGACTGATAATACTAGTTTTTGTTTCATGTTTTTTTGGTTTAAATGAGCAGTGAATAATAGGGAGTGTATGAATAGCTGATCGTGCAACATTGCCGGCGTAAGATTTCCCTTTGGTTTTACTTTGCAGGGCATCAGGGAGCAGCACAGTAGCGCTCCTGCGCCTGCCCGGTAAATTGATGGATTTATACTTGCTTTAGCAGTACTTATACATGGCTGCAGTGATACTTAGGACATACTGTAAACGTGCTGGCAACGGGGTGTTAATGTGAAGTAGAGGTGGACTTGATCGGCAATTGATTGATACCCATTGAATTATGTACACTTTTTTCCGGGCCTGTTATGCCCCTTCCGGATTCTTAAATATATGGATATCAAATAGTTATTTAAAATAAAACAAATTTGCCTAAGGTAGGTCCTTTAACCCAAAAACACGCCAATATAACCGTTGCCGTTATGCCGCCGGGAAGTGGGCGGTGTGTGGCTATGTATCAGTATGATCCAGCAATGATTACAGAAGTGATTTGGGATGGATCTGTTTTTTACCTTAAATTCGTGTACGTACACAAAAATAACGTTTATTTCCGTATATCCAAGTAGTGGCGTAAAAAATATCCGGCCATTTACTGTATAGGAACAACGCCGGGTATATGCTGGCAACAGCATAACGTCGCACCAGGGGATGAATGAAAACAGGATTAAATTAGTACTTTTGGTAGCGCGGCAGGTTTAACGCCGGGATACATAGTTTGATGTATAACAGGCTTTACATGAAAGTATATGAAATGTTGTTGCCGTAACAGGCTTTACACGGAAACCGATGTTGCCGGCTTTTATGTGGAATCCGCTGTACCGGAATAACAGGCTTTACGTGGAAAACAAATAATCCGCTGTTGTAAACGGGAATAATTGAATGCTCAATCAACCAGTTAATGAAAGATATAAAAGAAGCCGCATTGGTGGGCGTGAAAGAAATTGCCAGAAGGGCGAATGTTTCTATTGGCACCGTAGACAGGGTATTGAATAACCGTACCGGTGTGGCAGATAAAACAAGGGAGAAGATACTGGAAATTATTAAGGACCTGGATTACCAGCCTAATATTATGGCAAGACGGCTGGCATCCAAAAGGCTCCTGCACCTGGCCGTGCTGATCCCGGCAGCATCCGGCGAAACGGGATACTGGAATGCGCCGCTGAATGGTGTAAGGCAGGCCGCAGCAGCGATAAGGGATTTTGGAGTAACCGTAGACATCTATTTTTTTGATCAGAATGATAAAACAACTTTTACCGCCCGTGCTGCTGAAATTTTAAAGAAAGATTACCAGGGTATCCTGCTGGCGCCAATGTTTGAAGAAGAATCCCTGAACTTCACCAAAAAATGTAAGGCGAAGAAAATTCCCTTTGTATTCATTAATTCAGATCTTGAAACCGAAACCGGCCTGAGTTATATTGGCCCCGATCTATACCAGAGCGGCTACCTGGCGGCGCATCTTATCAGTTATCTCGTAAGGGAAGGGCAGCAGGTACTGATTGTGAATATCTCCAGGGAAATGGATCTGCATCACCACCTGTTGAGAAAAGAAGAAGGCTTCAGGGCTTATTACAAAGCACATCCTGCAGATATACAGATCAGGAAAACCGATATACGCCAAACCGATTATAAGTCCGTGAAAAGCAAGCTGCACAAGGCATTGGCCAAAACGCCCGCCGATGTGATTTTTGTTACCAATTCAAGGGTGGCCACCGTAGGCCGCTACCTGGAAGAAGCCGGGCTTACACATATCAGGCTGATAGGCTACGATTTCCTGGCGGAAAACATCGACTACCTGAAAAGATCCGTGATCGATTTTCTCATCTGCCAGAAACCGCAGGAGCAGGGGCACAAAGGCATCATGGCATTATATGATCATCTTACACATGCCGCTGTTATTGAGCGGCAGCAGTATATGCCTATCGATATCATCACAAAAGAGAATTATCTTAACTACCGTAACTGACCCGTTTTTACATCTTCCAAAAAAAAATATTTTACGACAGATAGCATTTTCTGGATTTTATTTCTATATTCGTGTACGTTAACGAAGATGATGGTTTTGTAATTCCCCGTCACTTTCGTTAACTGAATGGAATTGTGCTTTTGGGGGCGATTCCTCTTTTTTACCTTTTTTTCGTGTACGTTAACGGTGTTTTTCATCTGTCGTTTTAACAGCCTGTATTTTTTCATCGTTTGGTATTTAGTCAACCAAAATGCGCTGCGCTTTATTCCGGATAAAGAGCAGCCAACGGGTATTTATTGATCACTGCTGTGTACTTATCGAATTAGGAACCAAAATCACTACCACCATGAATGCAATTGTCAAGTTTAAACATCTGTACCTATGTATAACGATGTTGGCAGCCTCCCGGCATTACGCTGCAGCACAGGCTCCGGGAGTTGTAAGGGGTGTCATCACAGATGAAAAAGGCGCTATCGTCCCCGGCGCAAGCATCTATAATAAAAACAGTAAGGAAACAGCCATCTCCGGCAATGATGGCGCTTATATGATTAAGGCCGCCGGCGGCGACAGTATCATTATCCAGATGATAGGTTATGAGCGCTTTGGTTTCCTTACAAGAGCGCAGCGGCAGGTAAATGTAAAGCTATTATCGCGCTCCGAAACACTGAAAGATGTAGTGGTAACGGCATTGGGTATACGAAGAGAAGAGCGTGAGCTGGGATACGCATTTTCTGAAGTAAAAGGAGAGGATATCAATAAAGCAAAAGAAACCAATGTGATCAACTCCCTCGCGGGAAAAGTGCCGGGCCTTATCATCAACAGCACCGCCGGCGGGCCGTCGGGCTCTTCCAGGGTGATCATCCGCGGCAATACCAGCATTACAGGCAATAACCAGCCCCTGTATGTGATAGACGGTATCCCTATGGATAACTCCAACTACGGCCAGGTAGGCGATACAAAATTTGCTGAAGGCGTGGATATGGGAGATGCCATTTCTGCCATCAACCCGGATGATATTGATAAGATCAGCGTACTGAAAGGACCCTCTGCTGCCGCGTTATATGGCAGCAGCGCGGCTAATGGCGTTATACTGATCACCACAAAGAAAGGTGCCCGCTCAAAAGAGCTGGGCGTAGAGCTTAACAGCACCGCTACTATTGAGAACCAGCTCACCAAAGTAGATGGCAACCAGTACCTCTACGGGCAAGGCCGCTCGGGGCAACTGCCACTGGATCAATCGCAGGCGCAGAGCACCATGTTCACCAACTTCGGCCCACGGCTGGATCCCGGTCTCAGTGTGATCGGGTTCGATGGCGTAACCAGGCCCTATGCCCTCGCCAAAAATAATTTCGGTAGCTTCTTCAGAACCGGATCTTCACTGAATAATACGCTGTCGCTAACCAATGCCACAGACAGATCCAACTTCCGCTTCTCGGTATCAGACCTGCGGTATAAAGACATCCTGCCGAACAGTGATATCCGCCGCAATAACTTTACCTTCAGCGGGCGCTCCAAATTCGGCAACAAACTGGATGTGGATGTAAGGGCCACCTACCTGAATGAAAAAGTGAACAACAGGGCGGGACTGGGAGATGCGCCAACCAATGTGGGACAAAATTTTAACGGCCTCGCCAACAACATCGATCAGTCCGTTTTTTCCGATACCTATAAAAGCAAACAAGGCGAGTACGTGGAATGGGGCGGTGGCCCATACCGCCTCAATCCTTACTGGGTACTGTATGAAATGTCGAACGTTACGCTGAAAGACAGGCTCACTGGCGCTTTTAACGCTACCTATACAGTTAATAAGTGGCTGAGTTTACTGGCAAGGGCTTCTACAGATATCACCTTCCTGGATTACCGGAAGTACAGCCCACGCACCACGCCGCTGGCGCTTTCAGGCATGATGAATGTTACGAACCAAAAATATTCCACTACCCAGGCTGATTTCATGGCTACCATTACAAAAAAGATCACGCCTGATCTCAACTTCTCTGCCAGGCTGGGCGCCAGTTTGAACAAGCGGGTAAGAAAGGGAACCAATGCCACCTATTCCAATATGACGGTGACCGATGTTATCAGCATCAACAGCTACCAGGATAAAAGCCTGGAAGAGAATAACCAGCGCAGGGAAATAAGGTCAGCATATGGATTGTTTACATTTGCCTATAAAAACTATCTGTACCTGGATGCTACGGTTAGAAGGGATGCATCTTCCACGTTACCTGAGAATAATAACGTATATACGTACCCGTCAGTATCTTCCAGTTTCATTTTTACAGATGCGTTTAAGATGAAGAGCGATGTATTGTCGTTCGGAAAAATAAGGGCTTCATGGGCAGAAGTAGGAAACGATACCGATCCTTATATGCTGGATGTATATTACAGTTTATACCCGCTGGCATTCAACGGCGTGCAACCGGCTAACCTGGCCACTAAAATACTGCCTAATATAAACCTGCGGCCTACCAGGACCCGTTCATTTGAAGCAGGTACCAACCTGAAATTTTTCAACGGCAGGTTGAATTTTGACGCTACTTATTATACTTCCCATTCGAGAGACCAGATCAATATTGTTCCCGCTCCGCTCTCTTCCGGTTATCCGAAACAGATCATCAATGCAGGTATGATCACCAACAAAGGGATAGAGTTGTTGTTATCCGGCACTCCTGTATCCGGAAAGAACTTTTCCTGGGATCTTACCCTGAACTTTGCACGGAATATCAATAAGGTGGAATCGCTGGCAGATGATGTGCCTTTTATTACTTTATCTGAAGCAAGATGGCTTGGTCTGCTGGTAGCAGCTATGCCGGGTCAGAAGTATGGCGCTATCCTGGGGTATGATTACCAGCGGGATCCTGATGGAAATGTGATCCTGAACCCCACTTCCCTGAACCCCATGCCCACAACCGATAGAAGAGTATTGGGAAAAGGCGTGTTCGACTGGACCGGCGGAGTGGTGAGCCGGCTGAACTATAAGAACTTCAGTCTCAACGCTGCTTTTGATGTAAAGTATGGCGCGGATATTTTTTCCATGACCGACCTGTTTTCCGTAGTGCGGGGCAGTAGTGTGAAAACCCTTCCCGGACGGGAAGAGTGGATACAATCCGAGCAGGAGCGCCTGGCCGCAAAGAAATCGCTCGGCGAATGGCAGGCTATGGGAAAAGTAAGGGGATATGTGCCTGAAGGCGTGGTACAAACCGGTACCGGTACAGATGGAAAACCCGTGTATACCAAAAATACGAGAGCAGTGGATCCTTCTGTTTACTGGAGTAATTTTTATTCCGATGGCAATGGTATTGCCGTACCCTTCATTTATAAAGCTACTTATGTGAAGGTGAGGGAAATCACTTTGTCGTACCGCCTGCCGGGCACCTTCAACAAGAGAACAGGGCTTAAAGATGCTTCTGTAAGCTTTGTGGCAAGGAACCCGTTTATCATCTATAAAGACATTCCCAATGTAGATCCCGATTCCAATTATAATAACGGCAACGGGCAGGGGCTGGAATATGGATCGCTGCCATCGAGGCGGGGCTGGGGAATTAATCTGAATGTTAAGTTCTAAATGATCAAAACATGACAGACATGAAAATCAACAACAATCATCCAATGAGATATATTATACCAGCGCTGCTGCTGCTGTTATCGGCCTGCAGCAAGTTCGGCGACCTGAACACCGATCCTACAAAGTCCAGTAAAATAAATCCCGAGAACCAGCTGATATTTACGCAGCTCTGGTTTTCAGGTGACCTGTCCACACAGGAACGGACCAATAGTATAGTACTGATGCCGATGATGCAGCAGTTGGGCGCCGCTTATTATGCGCGTGTGGGTGGTATGTATATCAAAGACATTACGCGCCTGTGGGTGATGTGGGAAAACAGTTATCAGAATGATGTGGTGAACATAGTGGACGCCGTGGAACGTACCAATGGCGTGGCCGGGCAAACCAATCTCAATGCCATCTGCAGGATCGTGAAAGTATACACCTTTGCCAGGCTCACGGATCTTTATGGGGATATTCCCTACTCGCAGGCCGGCAGCGCGTTTTATACACAGGTAAAGCGCCCGGTGTATGATCTGCAGCAGGACATCTATAATAATTTTCTCGAAGAGCTGAAAACGGCTTCTGCACAGCTGGATCCCGCGAAAGATAAAGTACCTAACGAAATTTTTTATAAGGGAGACATCAACGCCTGGAAGAAGTTCGCCAACTCGCTTCGTATACGGCTGGCGCTTCGCCTGGTAAAACGCGACGCGGAAAAAGCAAAGAAGGAAATACAGGATGCCTTCAATGCTGCAGGCGGTGTAATGAACAGCAGTTCAGATAACTGTATCACCAAACATATGGACATACAGAATAATTATTCCGATCTGCGTGGTAACTCCGTATCAGTAGCTATTAACCAGCAAAGCGCCATGCCGAAAATAGTAAGCACTTTCCTGGATCAGTTGAAGAGTACCAACGACCCGCGACTGAATTATATTCCCCGTTGTTATAAACAGAACATACCGCTGAAGCCTTTTGAAAGGGAAGATATTACAGCGCAGGTGAAGGCCAGTGTGATAGGGCTGGTAGGCTCCAAACCGGGGAAGTATGTGTATGAAGACTGGGTAGGCCCTGTTACCATTAAACTTGCCAATGGCACCAATTATAGCGCAGTGAACGGTGATCTTAAATGTGAGATCAACAATTGTTTTATCCGTAACAACGCTCCCTTCCTGCACCTGACCTATGCAGAAGTGGAGCTGTTACTGGCAGATGCTTCCGTGCGCCTGGGGCTCACACTGGGCGCGGATGCTGCCACTCATTACAATAAAGGGGTAGAAGCAGCCATGAAACAGCTGAGCCTTTACCCTGGCGGACCGGTGATCCCCGATGCAGAAATAGCGGATTTCTTAACCAATAATCCCCTGCAGGCGGGTACTGAATTAAAGCAGATCAATAACCAGTTATGGATTGCATTAATGCTGAACGGGCCGGAGTTGTTTGCCAACTGGCGCAGAACAGGATATCCCCAGTTGCTGCCTACACCCAACAATGAATCTACTTCCACTACCATACCAAGAAGGTTCCAGTATCCGCTATCTGAAAAAGAGCAGAACAAAGTAAACGTGCAGGCGGCTATTGACCGCATAGGAGAAGACGACTGGTTGAAAAGAGTATGGTGGGATAAAGAATAAATATCCAAAAACAGGTATAAAAATATTCACTGATGAAAGGATCAACTTATTTATTGCTGGCGTTTTTAACAGGATGCTGCTTCTTTGCCGCATGTAAAAAAGACGAGGCAGATACACAGGCAGAAGGCAGGCCGTTTACACCCCGCGTATTCAATGATGCGTCGGTTTTCCCGGAAAACCCGGATAGCGTACGGGTGATGTCAATCGGGGAAACATTGCCATTCACCGGTTTGCAATATTCCCCGGGAGGCAAAACAAAAATCTCCTGGAAAGTAAATGATGCAGAAGTATCCACTGCCGACAGTTTCCTGTTCAAAGCCGCTGAAGGCGGCGCATTCCGTATCCGGCTGGAAGTATCTTACGGGGGATTCACTACCGCCAGGTATCGCGATGTGTTTGTAATACCTGATACCTATAAGAAGAAAGACGCTGCCAGCGTAGTACTGGCCTACCTGAATGATACTGCTGGTTATAAGTATATCGACTGGAGCACTATCACACACCTGGCCTATAAGGTGGCCACCATTAATGCTGCCGGCGTGGTGGATGTATCAAAGGGAGAACCGTACCGCAAGGCAGAAGAGCTTACCGGCAGGGCCCACCTGAATGGCATACCGGTATTGCTGAGTATCAGCGGCGCCCTGTCCGGCGACGGATGGAGCGTGAGCCAGAGCAACAACTTCGGCGCAGTGATCACCGATGCCACCAAAAGAGCGGCGTTGGTGAAGTTCATTGCCAGTTATATTGCTGCAAAGAAAATGGATGGCGTAGACATCATGATGACAGACATCAACGCTTCATCTGCCATCATCAATGATAATATTGCTGCTACCGGCCTGTTGCTGAACGAACTACGCGCAGCGCTTGGCGCAAACGCTATCATTTCCGTAACAGTGCCTGTTAACCAGTATTACAGCCGTTATCCCGATCTCTCCGCCGCCACCTGGCTGAATGTGCATGCATTTGAAGACGGGCAGCATGTAGGCCCGGGAAAAGTACCGGGGCAGCCTTCAGGATATAATTACTTTGTAACTGGTGCAGAGCTCTGGAAAACAAAGTATCCTGCCTCAAAGCTGGTGATCGGTATACCTGCCTTCGGACTGAGATATAACCAGCTGGATGCCAACGGGAACAACCTGGGCTGGACATCCTATAACTATATCCCTTACAAGGACATCCTGGCGGCAGTACCCACCGCAGCCGATAAAGAATACGCGGATATTTCAAAAGGCGTATATTTCAACGGGTTGCCGCTGGTTACACAGAAGGCAGGCTACTTAAAGCAGAACGGTTTCCTCGGCGCATATGTCTGGACGGGCGATTATGATGTAAAAGGCGCTAATTCTTTAACCGCTACCATCTTCAATTTATTAAAATGAGTATACTGCAGCGCATCTCTATCTTTCTTATTACCCTCATCTTTACTACCCATGTAAAGGCACAGTTCAAAGTAGTGGGCTATATACGCGCCAGTGGCGATATTGTATCAGACCTGCGGAAATTGGACCTGGGAAAGGTGACTCATTTAAACATAGCATTTATCAACCCGGATACTTCCGGATACTTCCGGGCATTTCCGGCACTGGATACCGTAGTAAGCATAGCGCATGCCAGGAAAGTGAAAGTACTGATGTCCTGTGGTGGTGGCAGCCGGCATGTTTACTATGCCCGGCTGTTGTCGGACGGGTGGAGGCCGGCAGTGGTGGACCGCTTCATTGCATTTGTAGACCGTTACCAGCTGGATGGTATAGATGTGGATATTGAGGGAGATGATATAGACAGTAACTATGAGAACTTTGTGGTGGCGTTGAAAACGCCGCTACAGAGCCGGCGTAAGCTGCTTACCGCCGCCCTGGCCTATTACACCCGTAACAGGATCTCTGATAAAGCCCTGCAGCAATTTGATTTCATCAACATGATGGCGTATGATAAAACAGGGCCCTGGCGGTTAACCGATCCTGCCCAACATGCGCCGATGTCGTATGCTGTGGATCACCTGGATTACTGGAGCCATGAAAGGAAAGTACCGAAGGAAGAACTGGTGCTTGGCCTGCCGTTTTACGGTTATGGCTTCGGGCCGCTGCCGGATACCAATAGAATTTTCAGGTCTATGTCCTACAAGGATATTATCGCCCGTTTCCCGGGGGCGGAAAAGCAGGATGAGATACAGTTTCCCGGCAACGGCGGCACGCTTTATTATAACGGCATGCCCACTATACGTGATAAAACGGCGCTGGCGCTGCAAAGAGGCGGTGGCGTAATGATCTGGCATTTGCTGGGCGATAGCAGCGGCACTCATTCTTTGCTGAATGTAATTCATGAAACAGTTGAGAAAAATAAATAGCACTATGAAAGCAAAACGGTTATTAACAGCGGTGTTATTATTGGCCATGTATTTTTCAGCAGCAGGGCAGGCCGATACTTTTCGTGTGAAAGGCTTTCATCTCGACCTGCGCATACAGGTCATGAAGATGCCGGCACTGAAAGCATTTGCACGGCAGTTAAGCGAACATGGCATAAACACCCTGGTGATGGAATGGGAAGCTTCCTATCCTTATCAGCAACATGCTGTTATTTCTAACCGTTATGCCTATACGCGTGAAGAAGTTGTGGATTTTGTAAAGTACTGCAATGGATTAGGGATAGATGTAATTCCCCTTCAGCAAAGCTTTGGCCATGTGGAGTATATCCTCCGCCACTGGCGTTACCGGGAGCTGAGGGAAGACCAGAAAGATTATTCACAGGTAAATCCTGTTAAAGAAGAAGAATGCAAAGCACTTTTCAGGGATCTGTATAAAGATCTTATCTCCACACATACCTCCCGCTACATCCATATTGGCGGTGACGAAACTTACTTGCTTGGTCATTCGGAAGCCTCTAAACAAAAGGTGGAAAAGGTGGGTAAAGGGCGTTTGTATGGCGACTATATAAAAATGCTTTGCGAGCTGGTGGTAAGCCTGGGTAAAGTACCGGTAGTATGGGCGGATATTGCGCTGAAATACCCGGATGCATTGCAGGGATTACCTAAGCAAACCGTTTTCATCGATTGGAATTACGGCTGGGACCTTCACCGTTTTGGTGATCATGAAAAACTGATGCACAGCGGGTTTGAAATATGGGGCTCGCCGGCTCTCAGGAGCGGACCGGATAATTATTTCCTGGCCGACTGGGAGAAGCATTTCAAAAATATCCATGACTTCATTCCACAGGCGCGGGCCCTGGGTTATCGCGGAATGATCATGACTTCCTGGTCTACCTCCGGCCTGTATTCCCCTGTATTTGAAACGGCTACTGATATTACCGATCTGTATGCTATCCGCAGGGTGTATCCTATCACTGGTTTTGATATGCTCATAGCCGCTTATTTTGAAAGTTTGCGTACCACCGCACCGTTGGATGCATCGCAGTTCATTACCGGTTATTGCCGCCGGATGTATGGCTTTAACGACGCGCAGGCTATGACATTCTGGAATGCACTGAAGAAAGCGCCTTATGAAGTATCGCAGGGGATGGTAGTGAAGCAGGGAGTATCCCTCACTGCTTTGCTGGACAGTGCCAGGGAAACCGCTGCAGTGCTACGTTCCCTTAAACCGGTTAAAAACCGGTCCGGCTTTGCGCATTTCGGGTTAATGAATGATATCAGGATCTTTTACCTGTCCTGTTTGATTGTAGAAGCTAAGATGAATGACGTGAATTATACGCGCGACAAAGCGCCTGCTTTACTGCAACAGTTGAACAACCTGCAACCGGAACAGTTGAATGAGCGTTTCGCGCAGATGAACAAAGATGTGTTATATCCCTCGGAGATCAACACGGAGAATACCTTGCGTAATGAAAGATGGAACCTGTTAAAAAATAAGCTGGAAGCTAACAAATGACACAAATGAATATGCCCGCAGTGCTGGTGAAGAAGAGAAACGATACCGTCCCGATTGTGATCATCGGGTTGATGTTTTTTATTTTCGGGATGGTGACCTGGATCAATGCTATCCTGATCCCTTACTTTAAGATTGGTTGTGAGCTGAATAATTTTCAATCGTACCTGGTAGCTTTTGCATTTTACATTGCTTACCTGGTAATGTCGCTACCCGCCGCTTACCTGCTGAAGAGAACCGGGTTCCGGAAAGGGATGATGACCGGTTTCTGGATAATGGCCTCCGGTACCTTGTTATTTGTGCCTGCCGGTATGATGAGGGCATACCCGCTTTTCCTGGCCGGCCTTTTCACAACAGGACTTGGTCTGGCTATCCTGCAAACCGCCGCCAATCCCTACATTACCATACTTGGCGATAGAGAGCGGGCAGCGCAACGGTTCAGCATTATGGGCATATGTAATAAAGCCGCCGGTATACTGGCGCCGCTTTTATTTGCAGTAGCTGTTATCCGTCCTGGTGATCAAACGCTTTTTAAGGAGCTGGACGGGATGCCCTACCCGGAAAAAGCTGTGGTGCTGGATCAGCTGATCCAGCGGGTGGTAACGCCTTATGCAGTGGTAACAGCTGTTTTGTTTTTGCTGGGGTTGATGATCAGGTTTTCTCCTTTACCGGAAATAGATACCGATAAACAAGATACCGTATCCGGTGCATTGCATACGAACAGGAAGAGTGTATTGGATTTCCCTCACCTGGTATTGGGGGCGGTAGCTATTTTTTTTCACGTGGGATCGCAGGTGATAGCGGTAGATAGTATAATCAATTATGCATCCGGTATGGGCATGCCTTTCCTGGAAGCGAAAACATTTCCGTCGTATACGCTATCGGCCACCATTACGGGGTATATACTGGGCATATTATTGATCCCAAGGTTTTTGTCGCAGCTCACCGCGCTCCGTATCTGTACCTTACTGGGACTTTTATTCAGCTGTATGATCCCGCTTATCCATGGTGAAGTGAACTTGTTAGGACACCGTACAGATGTATCTGTTTGGTGTATTGTATTGCTCGGGTTCGCCAATTCCATGATATGGGCGGGTATATGGCCGCTGGCGCTTGATGGCCTTGGGCGGTTTATAAAAACAGGCGCATCACTGCTGGTGATGGGGCTGTGCGGCAATGCCATCCTGCCGTTGCTGTATGGCTATTGGGCCGATAAATATGGCCTGCGGGCTGCTTACCTGGTATTGCTGCCTTGTTATGCTTACCTGATCTTTTATGCTTTTTATGCCTATGGTATGAGGAGCTGGAAACATAAAACCGGGATTGAAAAATGAAATACCTGAAGATATATAACGGTACAGTGCTTACACCACAGCGCACCATTAAAGATGGCTGCGTGATTATTGCGGATGGTATAATTGAAGAAGTAAGCGACAGGAACATTGATGTACCCGGCGCGATAGAAATGGATGCCCGTGGAAAATATATTGCACCCGGGTTTATTGATATGCATGTGCATGGAGGGGGCGGTCATGATTTTATGGACAACACGCTGGAGGCATTTTTGCAGATTGCCGCCACTCATGCCCGGTATGGCACCACCGCCATGATGCCTACCACCCTGAGTTGCGACAAGCAGGATCTGCTGGATACGCTCCGTATCTATGAGCAGGCCGATAAGCAAAACCATCGTGGCGCCGCCTTTGCAGGGCTCCATATTGAAGGCCCCTACTTTTCCATGCAACAGAAAGGCGCCCAGGATCCACGTTATATCCGTGATCCTGACCCGGAAGAATATACGGAAATACTTTCCCGTTCCAACGCCATTAAAAGATGGAGCGCTGCGCCGGAATTACCTGGCGCGCTGGCATTCGGGAGGTATTTGACCGGCAGGAATATCCTGGCTGCGCTGGCGCATACAGATGCCGTTTATGATGAAGTAGTAAAAGGATATGAAGCAGGGTTTACACATGCCACGCATTTTTATTCCTGTATGTCGGGTGTTTCCCGGCGCAATGCATTCCGGTATGCCGGCGTCATTGAAAGCGCCTATCTCCTGGAAGGCATGACGGTAGAGATCATTGCCGACGGTATTCATTTGCCCCCGCCTTTGCTGAAGCTGGTGTATAAGATCAAAGGGCCTGAACGTACGGCACTGATTACAGATGCCATGCGCGCCGCCGCTATGCCCGAAGGACCCTCCGTATTGGGCAGCTATAGAAACGGGCTGGAGGTAATGGTGGAAGATGGTGTGGCCAAACTGCCGGACCGCAGCGCTTTTGCGGGTAGTGTGGCTACCGCGGACCGCCTGGTTCGCAACATGATAGAACTGGCGGAGGTACCCCTCCGGGATGCTGTAAGGATGATGAGTGAAACACCAGCCACTATCCTGGGCATACAAAACAGGAAAGGAACACTGGTAAAAGGGAAAGACGCCGATGTGGTCATCCTCGGCAACAACATACACATCGATGTTACTATTGTAAACGGTAACATCGTGCACATGACGGAAGAAAATCTTTCCGGTCATCTCATTAAATAAAACAAACATGATAAAGGAATTTAAAGCAGGGCAGTTAACAGTGAAAATTTATCCTGAACGGAGGGCAATGGGTAATGCCGCCGCAGCAATGATATCGGCCACACTCCGGCGTTTGCTGGAGCAGAAAGAAGCAGTCAGTATCATTTTTGCGGCAGCGCCTTCCCAGGACGAGATGTTGGAAGCACTGGTGAAGGAAACCGGCATTGAGTGGAGCCGCGTGCATGCTTTTCATATGGATGAATATATTGGCCTGCCGGCTGATGCGCCACAGGGATTTGGTAATTTTCTGAAGCAACGGATCTTCGATCTCCTGCCTTTCCGTACTGTAAATTATATAGATGGAAGCGGTACCGAAGCGGCCTGTGTAAAGTACGGCTGCCTGTTACAAGCCCATCCTGCAGATATAGTGTGCATGGGGATAGGGGAGAACGGTCACCTGGCTTTCAACGATCCACCCGTGGCGGATTTTAATGATCCGCTGCCGGTGAAAATAGTTGAGCTGGATGAAGTATGCCGGCAGCAGCAGGTGAATGATGGTTGTTTTGCCACGCTGGCAGCAGTGCCCACACATGCAGTTACATTAACGATCCCTTCTTTGCTGCAGGCGCCGCATATTTTTTGTGTAGTGCCCGGCGTAAGGAAAGCAATGGCAGTATATGATACTATTCACCAAAACATACAGCCACAGCATCCTTCTACTATTCTGCGGAATCACAGTGGGGCAACGCTTTTCCTGGATGCGCAGAGCAGTGATCAGTTAAGCATTCAAAAAAAAGGATGATGCGAAAACTGGAGGTGCCCTTTATTCCATTGGATGGCAAGCCCGCGCCAGCCGCTGTCAGCGTGCTGCTCGACGGGTTGCCGCCGGTGCCCATCAGCTGTAACCCCTGGCCGCAGTACGAACACACGGTGAGGGCTGCATTTTCCATGGCGCATAGTGAAGATGCTATTTTGCTGAAATATTATGTGAAGGAAAGCCACCTGCTGGCAGCCGCTTCTACCAACGGGGATATTCATAAAGACAGCTGTGTGGAATTTTTTGTTGCCTGTGATGATAACGGGAACTATTATAACCTGGAGTTTAATTGTATCGGCTGGTGTAAGGCAGGTTTTGGATCAAGCCGTGATAACAGGGCGCCACTGCCTGTTACCGCTACAGATCTTATTGCAACGGCCACCCACATTACTTCAGCGGTAGCGAATGGCAGGAGGTCGTTTATGTGGGAATTAACTGTAGTGATACCTGTAGCCGTGTTCAGTTATCATCACATTGCCAGGCTCAAAGCGATGAAAGTGAAAGGTAATTTTTACAAATGCGGAGATGAGATGCCTGCTCCTCATTTTCTGACCTGGAACGATGTAAAGGCCGCTATGCCTGATTTTCATCGCCAGGAAGATTTTGCGGAGATCTGTTTTCTCTAACTAATAATGTACTGCAATGCGGTGGAAATTATTATACATGAGTTTAAATTTACCCCTTTATCTTAGTTAAATATGAAGGCTGTACCGGAAAGATACCTGGCATTGGATGTACTCAGGGGAATGACCATTGCTTTTATGATAATAGTGAATACACCGGGTAACTGGAGCGCCATTTATGCGCCTTTGAAACATTCCGACTGGAACGGTTGTACCGTTACAGACCTGGTGTTCCCCTCTTTTCTTTTCGTGGCAGGGAATGCCCTCAGCTTCAGTGTTGGAAAGTTGAACAGCCTTTCCTATACTGCATTTGCAGGCAAGGTACTCAGGCGCACATTCATCATTTTTATTATCGGCATATTGCTGGGCGTTTTCCCTTTTGTACAGTTTGAGGAAGGACATTATGTATGGAGAAGCCTGGCTGATGCCAGGCTATGGGGCGTATTGCAACGTATTGCCGTTTGTTACTGTATCGCAGCGTTTATGATCCGATACATGAATAAACGCGCACTCATTACAAGCAGTGTATTCATACTGCTGTTGTACTGGCTGGTGTTATATTATTTTGGTACGCCGCCCGACCGTTATAGTATGGAAGGCAATGCGGTAGGCCGGTTAGACAGGCTTTATTTATCTCCCCGAAACATCTATAGGCATTACGGGTTCCCGTTTGATCCGCTGGGATT
Source organism: Chitinophaga polysaccharea (assembly GCF_902150045.1). GTDB lineage: Bacteria > Bacteroidota > Bacteroidia > Chitinophagales > Chitinophagaceae > Chitinophaga > Chitinophaga polysaccharea_A. The sequence continues at coordinate 37,223 of NZ_CABFVU010000001.1, read as the reverse complement.
GCTGAGCACTTTCCCTGCAGTAGTGAATGTGATCGCCGGATACCTCACAGGTGGTTTTGTGCAGCGGCATGGAAAACATCGTAGCGGTATCATGAAGCTGTTACTGGCTGGAGCATTGATGGCAGGAGCAGGGTTGTTATGGGGCCTGTTTTTCCCTATTAATAAACCATTGTGGACCAGTTCCTATGTGTTGTATGCCACGGGGATTGTATTGTTGGTGCTGGCAGTACTGATCACTATTGTAGAGATAGAATGGCTTCGCAAGTGGGCGTATTTTTTTGAAGTATTCGGCAAAAATCCCCTGTTCATATACATCATTGCGGCCATGCTGATTGTATTGGCGGGCATTATACGCGTTGATGGATCATCCGTGAAAGGAGTGATTTACAGGGAAGGTTTTACCAGTTGGTTATCTCCCAAAAATGCCTCTCTGCTCTTCGCTGTTATTTATATGTTGATAATATGGCTGATAGGATATATAATGGACAGGAGGAAGATATATATTAAAGTTTAGTCAGCCTGAAGATGACTTATTGTTGTCATATTAACATTTAATTATTATCTTGGTTGAAGGCATCTTATAAAAGATGCTCTTCAAAGCACGAAGAAGTGATCTATACTTATCCACGTACTAGCATTATATACCTATTCCTGTTGTTGCTGGCTGTATGCATTGATGCAAGGGCACAACAGCAGCCTATCAGTCATCTTGGCATTGAGCGGGGGCTGTCTAATAATTCCGTTACCTGTATCCATAAAGACCGTTACGGTTTTATGTGGTTCGGCACGTACGACGGGTTAAGCCGTTTCGATGGCTACAGCTTTAAAGTTTCCCGGCAGCAACTGAAAGCGCCCAATTCCCGTGAACGTATTTTCATTGGATCATATTCATTTTGCAGATCCTGAAACATTAAGCGGATATCCTGCTATGCGCTCTGTGGACGCTGGTATACGTGTGCAATTATGATCATCATCTCAACAAAAAATTTCAATTTTATGAAATATAAGTTTTGGTTATTTTTTACAGGAGTAGTTACCATCATCTCAGCTTCCTGTAAGAAAGACTTCCTGGACAGGCAGATCAGTACAGAGCTTACCAAAGATGAAGTATTTTCATCGTATGCCCGTACCCGTGATTTCCTTATAGGCACCTACGCTTACCTGCCTGATGGCTTTAACCGGCTTGACAATGCCATGCTGGACGCGGCCACAGACGATGCGGAGTTCACCTGGGAAGGCAGCGCCATTCAACGTTATAATAACGGCAGCTGGAATCCCTACATCAACCCGGACGACAACTGGAATGCCACGTATGCGGCTATACGCCGTACCAATCTTTACCTGGAACAATCCGGTAACGTGGACCTCAATATGTATAAGCTCAACCCGGATGCTACCGCGCAGCAAACCTACCGCAATATGACGGCCGACCTGGAGCGCTGGCGTTATGAGAACCGCTTCCTGCGCGCCTACTTTTATTTTGACCTGGTTACCCGCTATGGAGGCGTGCCGCTTATTACCAAAACACTGGGCTTATCCGACAGCCTTAACCTTTCGCGGAGCTCCTACGATGAATGTGTACAGTTCATTGTTTCAGAATGCGATTCTGCAGCAGCGCACCTCGGCGCAACAGTAGCCGATAACGATTTGGGCAGAGCCACCAAAGGAGCTGCGCTGGCACTGAAAAGCCGGATGCTGCTTTATTATGCAAGTGATCTGAATAATAAGGGACATGTGAAAGAACGGTGGGTAGCAGCGGCAAAAGCGGCCAAAGAAGTGATCGACCTGAATGTATACCAGCTGGAAAGTAACTACCGTGGATTGTTCCGCAGCACTACCAGCAAGGAGATCATTTTTGCCCACCGCTATGCAGCCAATAATGGTTTTGAACGCGCCAATTATCCTATTGGCTATGATGGCGGAAGCAGTGGTACCACACCCACGCAAAACCTCGTAGATGCCTATGAGATGACGGATGGCAGTGCCTTTAACTGGAATAACCCTGATCATGCGCAGCATCCGTATGATAACCGCGATCCACGTTTAGCCATGACCGTGATCCTCAATAACTCACAATGGAAAGGCCGCGCGGTGAAAGCCTTCACCGGTGGCCGCGATGGAGCGGGGGTAGACCGCGCCACCAAAACAGGCTATTACCTCAAGAAATATGTAGATGAAAACCTGGATCTATTGCTGAATAAAACCAGTGTGCATACCTGGATATTATTCCGCCTGGGTGAAATATATCTCAACTATGCAGAAGCTATGAACGAAGCCTATGGTCCCGACCAGGATCCGCAGGGCTTTGGCTTAACTGCTATACAGGCGGTGAATAAAGTGCGGGACCGCGCTTCAGTGAAAATGCCTTTATTGCAGGCAGGTCAGTGGAATACCGCCACATTGCGTACTAAAATACGCAATGAAAGGAGAGTAGAGCTGGCATTTGAAGAGCACCGCTATTGGGATGTGCGCCGCTGGGAACTGGGTGTGGCATTATTTAATTCGCCCGTATATGGCGTAAAAATAACCCGTACCAACGCCACTACGTTTAAGTATGAGAAGACGCCAATAACGGGTTGTCGGAACAACAGCCCTGGCGCAGTTTACAACGGGTGAACGCACAGGTTTTTGAACCGGGTGATCAGATCCGTTTTCGCTCAGGCCGTATTTATGAGGGGCAACTGAAGCCCCGGGGAAGTGGTCATGCACAGCAGCTGATCACCATTGATCAATATGGAGAAGGATACAAGCCCCGCATACAAGGCAACGGTGTTATGCCTGCGGCGCTGTATTTACAGAACGCAGAAGGCTGGGAGATCCGCAACCTGGATATCTCCAATTATGGCTCGGATGCCAGAGCTCATCGCTCAGGCGTGCTGGTGCAGTTAACCAACTATGGTACTGCCTCTGCTATTTACCTGAAGCAGCTCGATGTGCATGATGTGAATGGAAGCCTTGTAAAAAAAGACGGTGGCGGCGCAGGTATTATTTTCAGCAATAGCGGCCGGCAAACCCGTTCCCGGTTCGACAGTATCCTGGTAGAAGATTGTACCATCAGGCGTTGCCAGCGGAATGGCATCCTGGTGAACGGCAACTGGTCCAGGGCCGACTGGTTCCCCAATGAACATGTAGTGATCCGTGGCAACCTGATAGAAGGAGTGCCCGGCGATGGCATTGTGCCTACCGGCTGCAACGGTGTGCTGGTAGAGCATAACACCATGCGCGATTGCCCGCGCCTGTTGCCCGACAGCGAATCTGCCGCGGGGATATGGCCCTGGAGCTGTGATAATGCGCTTATTCAATACAACGAGGTAAGCGATCATAAAGCCCCCTGGGATGGTCAGGGTTTCGATTCCGACTGGAACTGCAACAATACCGTGATCCAGTATAATTACAGTCATGATAACGATGGCGGCTTTTTGCTGGTATGCGACGATGGCAGCGCCCACGCCCCGCAGAGCTGCAGCAACAAAGGCACCATTGTGCGGTATAACGTAAGCGTGAATGATGGTTTACGTACCACCGGCAAGCATGCCGGTTTTGCACCGGTTTTTCATATAACCGGTCCCGTAGTGAATACCCGCATTTATAATAATGTTATTTACCTGCCGGAAAGAGATATTAAAATGGATAGCACACTGGTGGAAATGGGTAACTGGTTTGGCTACGCCGACAGTACTTATTTTGCCAACAATATCTTCTACACAAAAAGCACTGCAGATTATGTGATGAATCAAAGCAAACGTAATTTTTACAGCAATAACCTTTATTTCGGTACGCATCTTAATCGCCCGGCAGATAAGGCCGCAGTTACAAAAGATCCGCAGTTCCATGCCACGCCGTTGCCCGGTATGCAAGGAATGGAAGCGCTGAAAGCATTCCGGTTGCAACAGGGCTCGCCGGCTTTGCAGAAAGGCATTGCGTTACCGGATAGCATTGCCACAGACCTGTATGGGAACCCTTTACCGGCATATCAGAATATAGGAGTAGATGGGAAATAGGAGGGTGAGATAAACGCATTTTATTTTTCACTATAAAAATTCCATTTATGAACACAAGTATGAAAATCCTATTGGCGCTCACCTGCGCAGCGGCCCTTTCCTGCAGTAAACAATCTGCTACCGCAGATCTTCAGCCCATCACACAGGAAAAGAAATCTGCGGTTGCAGCAACCGTTACCTGGGAAACGGTGATTGATAACAGTTCGTTTGCCAGCTATTCCGCGTTTGAAGCAGCCTGGAACTACCTGTATCCGTGGGGTTCCGATCATAACGGTACCGCACGTATGTACGGGAGCACCTCAGATCACAACCATATTTATCTGAATGCAGGTGTTCTTACGCTTAAGGCGGCACGTATCAACTGGAATGAAGGGAACAGCAGCAGTGATCCTTATTTGCCTATTCATTACCACAGTGGGGCAGTACATGCCAAGGCGCAGGTACTGGTAAACGACCAGTTCCCCGACTGGGAGGTAGAGGGCGATTTCCAGGCGCCTTCTGTAGCCGGTTCCTGGCCTGCATTCTGGCTTACCGGTGTGAACAGCTGGCCGCCGGAAAGTGATATACTGGAATTTAAGGGAAACAGTACCAACTGGCAGAATACTTTCAGGACCTGGCAGGATGTATCCAGTATTTTAACCAATGTTTCATCTCCCGGCAGCTGGCACACTTACCGCGCGTGGATCACCAAAGTGAGCGCTACCGATGTGAATATTCATTATTATATAGATGGTGTATGGAAAGGCATGCACACGGCTAATTTTGTGGGCAAGCCCATGTATATTATCATTAACCTGCAAATGGAAGGAGCCAGTGGCAGCAATGGCCCCTCAGGAGATACCTATTATAATGCAAAGAATATTTATGTAGGACGTAACAGGGTATCCTGACATTAAAAAGATGAATCCCATATGCCCGCGCGGCATATGGGATTTTCCATTACTGTATCTGTAGGCGGCGCCTTTTTGTTACCCCGGCAGCTGATATACTCATTTAGGTTAAGTAATTCCCCGATCAGGTTACACCCGCTTTCTGCCCTTTGCTCACCTTTGCAATAACAAAAGCAGGAATAAAATGAATATCGTTATTACAGGTTCTTTAGGGAACATAGGAAAGCCTTTAACACAGGAGCTGGTACAGAAAGGACACACCGTAACCGTTATCAGCAGGAAAGAAGAAAGGAAAAAAGAAATTGAAGCCATCGGTGCCAAAGCCGCCATAGGCACTATGCAGGACGCAGATTTTTTAGCGGCCACCTTTAAGGGAGCAGATATTGTTTACCTGATGGAGTCGTGGGAAGGCATGGCCAGTATATTCGATAAGGATGCAGATTTTATAGGGGCGTTCAATAGCATCGGGAATAATTACAAACAGGCTGTGGAGCAATCAGGGGTAAAACGCATTGTACATCTGAGCAGTATTGGCGCCCACACCAACAAGGGGACCGGCAGTCTTTTTCTTCACAATACCGTGGAAAATATCCTTAAACAATTACCTGGTGATGTTGCCATAAAGTTCATGAGGCCGGTTAGCTTTTACACCAATATATTCAGGTATATGGAAACCATCAGAAATCAGGGAGCCATTATACAAAGTTATGGCGGTGATCAGAAAGAGCCCTGGGTTTCGCCCCTGGATATTGCAGCTGCTGTTGCAGCAGAAATGGAAAAGCCCTTTAGCGGAAGAACCATCCACTATCTGGCAAGCGAAGAAGTATCCCCCAACGAAGTGGCTAAAATTATAGGAGAGGCTATTGGAAAGCCGGATCTGAAATGGCTGGTTATCCCAGGGGAACAGATGCTGGATCATATGCTGGCGGCAGGGATGAATGAATGGATTGCGAAAGGGTTGGTGGAAATGCAGGCCGCACAGGGAAGCGGCAGCCTATACGATGATTACTACCAAAACAGGCCTGTTATGGGTAAAGTGAAACTGGTGGATTTTGCAAAAGAATTTGCGCTCATCTATCATCAGTAAAAACCAACACAAATGAAAAGAGCATTAGTTACAGGAGCTAATAAAGGTATTGGTTTTGAAACTGCCGCCGGTTACTGCAAGAGGGATATTACGTTTACATAGTTAACCGTAGTATGGAGAATGGCCGGGTGGCTGTGATGCTCGCTCACCCTGCACTGTGATCCTACCTGGAAATATTATAGTCACAAGGCAGTGCTCTACAACTCCTCCAAAGCGGCGCTTAATATGTATACCATCAACCTGGCCTACGAATTGCGCGATACGCCATTTAAAGTGAATGCCGTGTGTCCCGGTTTTTTTGCCACTGACTTTAATAATTACCGGGGAACGGGTACTGTACAGGAAGGTGGGGCCGCATTGCCAAATACGCAATGATCGATAGCGACGGCCCTACCGGAAAATTCATCAGTGAGAAGCATAACCCCGAAACCGGTGAAACACCCTGGTAAAACATGACAGATCTATTTTGTAAATTTACATTATGAAAAGGGAAGAGAATACACTTTATAAATTTGAATCATTATCCGACTTTCACCGGGTGTTTGGGCTGCAAATGCCCTTACACCCTTTGATAAGTTTTATTGACATCAGAAATATGAAGTTTGACGCCAGTGAATTTCCTCCTTCAATTGTGCTCAATTTTTATAAGATTGCCTATAAGATGCAGGTTTGCGGGAAAGCCAGATATGGGCAAAACTACTACGACTTTGGCGAAGGAGGATTAGTATTCACCGCACCGAACCAACTATTTGAATCTCCTGACAGCTCGGCGCATTCAGGTTATATACTGCTTATACACCCTGATTTCTTTTTATCTTATCCTCTGGCAAAGAAAATAAAGGAATATGGTTTCTTTTCATACGCCGCCAATGAAGCATTGTATTTGTCGGAAAAGGAAAAGGCAACTATTATGGCAATTTTCTCCATTATGGATGAGGAATTAAACAGCCGGATAGATGATTTCAGCCAGGATGTGATTATTTCGCAGATCGAATTGCTGTTGAATTACAGCAACCGTTTTTATAAGCGCCAGTTTATCACAAGAAAAGCTGCAAACAGCAGTGTGTTGCAAAAAATGGAAGAAGTGCTGGAAGATTATTTCAATACCGGGAAACCGTCATTGCAGGGAATTCCAACTGTACAGTACCTTTCGGAGCAATTGAATATATCCGCAAGTTACTTAAGCGATATGCTGCGTTCCTATACGGGGCAAAGTACGCAGCAGCACATTCATAACAAACTTATCGAAAAAGCGAAAGAGAAATTATCTACTTCCGGATTATCGGTTGCTGAAATCGCTTACGAGCTGGGTTTTGAACATCCGCAGTCGCTCAGCCGGTTGTTTAAAACGAAAACCAACCAGTCGCCATTGGAATTCAGGCAATCTTTTAACTAACCTGCAAGGGCATAGCTGTATTCAATAGAATACAGCTATACTGTCTGGTTTCCACTTGGTGTCGTTAAGGTCCACTTCAATTCCGCTGGAAGCAGGTGGGAAAAGATTGCCTTTCAATACAGTGCGTTTATTGGTTTCAAACTTTACATCATTGATCACTTTGCTGGCCAGCAGGTTGCCATTAGCACCCCAGCACATGACAGTAATAGACGGAACCGTGTAGCTGCCTTGTAAAGGAAAATAAGCCTGTGTTTTAAAGCCCGGTTTGCCCTGGTTGTATGTTGGTATCTGGAACTTGTATCCGGTGTAGTTCGAATAGGCGTCTCCGTTAGCAGGGTTGCTCACTTGCCCTGTGGGGAAATTGAATACTCTCGGGATACCTCCAAACCGTATATCCATCCATGCGGCATCCGCGGGCAGGGGATCCTGGATAATGAATTGCAATCGCGCTACAATCCTGTCCAGCGATACTTTGGCGTTGGCCGGTCCGTTAACGACCATCTCAAAGTGGGTACTGAAAGCATCGCTGCCGGGATATTTGAAACCCGCATTGGTAATGTTGGGGCGGTATTCATCCCCGGTGGCCAGCAATGTGAATTTATAGTTGCCTGGTGGTAATGTATCCCTGATAATACCAAAAGAAGGAGTTCCCACCTGTTGTACGATCACGTGCCGCAGGTCTGCCTGCGCACCTGTGCCGTATACTTTGTAATAGAGGTATTTTACATGACCATCCAACGAGTCTTTTGCAAACAACGTTGCATCCGCTTTTCTTCCAAAGCTATCCAGTTGCTGTGTAAAACCACCCGCATCAAATGTAACGGGGAATGCGGTTTCTGCGCCGCTTTTGGGTTCAGTGCCACCGGGCGATGTATGATCTTTATTACAGGAAAAAAGCAGCATAGCGCCGGCAAGCCAGGCGAGGGGAGTAGAGGTAGACATGGTTGAAGAATTTAGGTTATTTAAGTTAGTCTTATTTACTCCCTTTTTTGCTACTTGTAATAGTAGACTTTGAGGTGCGGAAACGTATATTGGTAGCTGATTTCAGGTATGTTTGCAGCCCGGGCCGCAGGCGCGGCCCGGATCCTTATTACATATATTTTTCCAGGTAGCCGCTTTTGGCGAGGAATGTCTTATAATCCTTTATATCAAGAATTTCTTTTACCGCCTGTTTTTTATCTGCGGCCTTCATGAAATATTGCTGTGTAATTTTATAGCCCATCCAATAACCGAGATCGCGGGGCCGGTCATCTTTCCTGGAAACATCATATAACCAGTCTTTGAGCTCGGTACTGTCCATTCTTACTATGAATTCCCTGCATAGCCTGTCTTCATTTTTATTCCCGTAATCAACTACAAGCTGGTTGATATTTGCGCCGGATATCAGCTCTCCCAGGAAGTCGGCGCTGCCTTCCACAATACTTTGTTCCAATAAGGTAGGGTGTTCCAGCCAGTTCTTCTGTTGGAAATGGATCAGCTCATGGGCTACGATGAATGGAACGTTGTTGATGTCGGCTTGTTTTTCGGCGCCGATAAATAGTCCATCTTCATTAAATGTACCCCCGGAATTCCAGGCGCCGATTACGAAATAGACAGGCGGGTATTTAGCCTCCGGATACCAGTATTTTAACGCATAGAATGCGCTCCTGCATTGCTTTTCCTTTTCCTTCATCAGCAGGGTGGTGGCCCGTACTTTTTCATATTCGGCCTGGCGCTTTTTGACCACTCCGAACAGATGGCTGGCGCTCGTGATCCTGCCGGGGATGAATCCTTTCACACCCGCGCTGCCGATATCTATATAGCCACTGCCAAAGGGATTGACAGTAGTATCCTTTTTAAAAAGGTCAAAAGCCTTCCAGAAATTATCAATGTCTTTCGTAAGAAAAACGGAGCTGTCGGGATCACTGGAAAAAACGGTTTGGGCTTGGATACGGGCACTAACAATTACAAATGCCAGAAGTGGCAGACAAAATTTTAACATAACAGATTTTTTAAAATGGCGGATGTAAATTAGAATATTCGGGGAAGAAAAAAAATTGCAGGGGGAGATGATTTACTGTTTAAAACTTATCATGTGCGGATGCTGATGTAAACTGTATCTAAAACGGATAGAGCCGTCACCAATTGATCCCCGTTAAGTTTCACAACAATGTCGTGTTTTTTTTCGTTCTGACTAAGTGATGTTAGCAGCAAAATGATTTTGAGAGAAAGGGAGTAACGCAATCACACATTGATTTTAGGATATTTTATGAGGGTGCTGGTGGTTTATGAAACGGCAGTTATCAAACAACCGGAATTAATTATCGGGGAAATAATAAATATAAAACGATGGAAGAGCAACGCACAAACACAGCGCTCCTGGTGATGGATATGCAGGAGCAGATGCTGAAGGGATTGCCACAGGGTGGCCCTTTAATAGAAAGAACCGCAAAAGCGATCAGTGGTGCGCGGAACAATGGGGTGCCGGTTATTTACGTGGTAGTAGGTTTTCGTAAAGGTGTGCCGGAAATCAGTTCGCGTAATAAAACCTTTAGTGCCAGGGCGGCATTCCTGCGGGAACAGGATATGGAACAGTGGATGAAAATTGAGCCGCAGCTGGCCCCTGCAGAAAATGAGGCAGTGGTTGTAAAGCGCCGGTACAGTGCGTTCACAGGCAGCGACCTGGAGGTATTGCTGCGGGGCATGAACATTCATCACCTGGTATTGTCGGGCGTGGTTACCAGCGGTGTGGTCCTTTCAACCCTGCGGGAGGCGGCTGATAAGGATTTCCAGCTTACTGTGCTTTCTGATGCCTGCCTGGACCGTGATCCGGAAGTACATACTTTCCTGATGGAGAAGATTTTCCCCCAACAGGCAGAGGTAACAACCGTAGAGGCGTGGATTAACAGTAAGCAGGCAAACCAACCTGCATAGTACCGGTGGCCCTTTTGCGGTTATATTGCCTGGATGTTAAAAAAAAGGGATTATTTTGCAGGTTGATTCAGGATAAATAGTATTAATATGTCTACAGGTGAAAATGTAAGTGCCGGCTTAAACGGAGATCCATATGAAAATTTTCGTTCATTGTTACAGCAATCCGTGGTATTTCCCACTGAATATACTTTTAAGTTTATTATCAAGGCGGATAAGGACAAGATAGCAGATCTGAAGGCGATGTTTGCCAATGCCAACGCCAGTATCAGTGAAACCAGTTCTTCCGGCGGTAAGTATAAATCATTTACGGTGCAGGTGTTTGTGCAGGACGGGGAAGAGGTGATTGCCTATTACAAGGAGGTGTCGAAGATCGACTCGGTGATTATGCTGTAAAAACAGCCATCGGGTAAATGCATACATGAACGAATTGTTATAATATTGACATTTTTCGATGTATTGCACGATGATTAAACCTTATTAAGTAATTTCGGCCAGTTACACATAAACTATATTTAAATTTATGAAGCAATCAGTTCCTGCTTTTGCCCTGCTGCTCACGCTTGCAGCATGTGGTGGCGCTTCGACCGACCAGGCGAAGACCGAAGAAAAGAAAGAAGCGGCTGTAGCCACCGGCGCAGCTTATGTAATTGACACCGCAACTACAACTGTTCAATGGCGCGCTACCCACAAAGGTGGATTTGCACCACGCTTTGGTAGCATCAAAGTAACTGATGGCAGCCTGAACGTTGAAAACGGAGCAGTTACCGGCGGTAGCTTTAATGTAAACCTGGGCAGCCTGGCGGTGGATCCGGCTTCTGTTACTGAGCCTGATAAAAAACCGGCCGACCTGGAAGGGCACCTGAAAAGCCCTGATTTCTTTGATGTGGCCAAACACCCACAAGCCAAATTTGTAATTACATCTGTAGCGCCTTTCGACAGCACCAAGCAGAAAAGCCTGCTGGCTGGTGCCACCAATCTGATCAGTGGTAACCTTACACTGAAAGACAGCACCCTGAACATCACTTTCCCTGCACAGATCACTGTTGGCGAAAACGATGTTACTGCAAATGCAAAATTCGTGATCGACAGATCTTCCTGGGGTATCAACTACAAAACTGAAGGTAGCCCTGAGAACTGGATGATCAGTAAGGATGTTGAAATTGGCTTCAGCCTGAAAGCAACAAAGAAATAAGTTGCTGACTGTATTTTAGAAAAGGGCCTGGTATATTGTACCTGGCCCTTTTTTATTTCTTCCACACGAATACCGGTTAACGGGAGTGAAGAAAGGCAAGTGTTTCTTCTGCCTTATAAAGTTCCCGTGCCGTGTAATGAAGACTGAGATGATGCGCTGCGTTCATTTTTTCCAGTTGCAGCAGCTCTTTTACCGGTATTACCATACTAAGATCAGAGCCGGTGGCATTGGCAAACGACCATTTTTTCAAGGCATTCCCGTTCTCATCTTTCAGGGTGATGCTCCGGTTAGTGCCCGCTCCCTGTAAAGCGCAGTGCTTATAAATGATATGCAGCTGATCGCCGGAGCTTGCCTGGCTTAGTTGCAGTACTCTTAAATTCAAAGGCTGGTTGACCGATTGTTTTAGGATAAGTTTGTTGTTAAGATAGATCTCATAGCTATCCAATCCTACTTTTGGAGTGAAGCTAAATGCTGTGAAGCATAACGCTGTAAGCATACATATGGTGATGAATGCCCGGTTAAATGTTGTACGTTTCATAGTAAAAAGTTTAAGTGAAAAATACTTGTCGGATCCCTGGTAACAATATTAGCAGAAAAGAAAACGAAGGAGAAAATTAGTAGAGCAGCAAACAAAATAATCGATGAATGAACATCCTCCTTTTTTATTGTTATCTTCCTCTACTATTTCTGCTGTTGGTCGATATAATTTTGCGGGATAAGCACTTTTATTTTCTTTTATGATGAATGATATGAAAATGGAGTTCCTGGATAAACCGCTGCAGCTGCCGTTTTCAAAACGCAGTGTTTCCTTAAGGCATGCCCTGCTGCATGGCGCTTACTGGGTGCTGATCACGGGGTTCTTTATATATGAGAAAAGGTATCTGATATATAAAGCCAATATGCCTTATTTTGTAGCCTGTGTTACTGTGAGAATTGCCTTGCTCATAGTGATCGCTTACCTTAACCTGCATTACTTTTTACCCCGGTACCTCCTGAAGAAACGCTACCTGGCGTATTTTACCGCGGTTGTTATTTCTGTGCTGGGATACCTGGCAGCACAAAGCCTGTTCGATTATTACCTGTATGGTTATGTGGTGGGGCCTATGCGCAACAGTAACCTGGTGGAATCATTATCATACAACTTCTTCAGTACTTTATGGTATATCGGTTTGATGCTGGCCCTCAAATTAAGTATGGACTGGTATGGGCAGCAGCTTATGATCCAGAAGATCACGGTAGAAAAACTGAATGCCGAAGTTAATTTTCTACGCGCACAGGTAAATCCCCATTTCCTGTTCAATGCATTGAACAACCTGTATGCACTAACGCTTAAACAGTCGGCGCTGGCGCCGGATATAGTGCTGAAACTGTCTGATATGATGGAATACATGTTGTACGATAGCACAGATGCAAAGGTTTTGCTGGAGAAAGAAATCACTTACCTGAATAATTATATTGAACTGGAGCGGCTCAGGTTTAATGCCGGATCTGCTATTGTTTTGAATATACATGCTGAATTAAACGGAGAGGAAATTGCCCCCTTGTTATTATTGCCTTTGCTGGAGAATGCATTTAAGCACGGACTTAGCAGGCAAATTGAAAACAGCTGGCTGAAAGTGGATATCCAATTGCATAAAACGACACTTACGGTAATTATAGAAAACTCCAAACCAGCTGTTACAACCCGTAAGAGCAAAGGAGGAATAGGGCTCGATAATTTACGGAAAAGACTGGAACTGCTTTATCCATCCAGGTATCAGCTTGAATTTGAAGACCGGGAAAAGTCCTTCCTGGCTAAACTGGTAATTGAACTGTAAACTGCCTGCCATGTTGAAATTTGTTATTGTAGATGATGAGCCGCTTGCCCTTGAAGTATTGGATGGCCACCTGAAAAGAATGGATGGAGTAGATTCTGTTGTTATGTTCGGGAATGCGGGAGCGGCTTTACGTTACCTGGAAAAGCATCCCGCTGATGTATTGTTGCTGGACATTGAAATGCCGGAAATGACAGGCATTGAATTCCTGAAGGCACTGACTAATCCTCCGCTGACTGTGTTTACCACAGCCTACCGCAACTATGCTTTTGAAGGCTATGAGCTGGGGGTGATAGATTTCCTGCTGAAGCCTGTTTCTTTTAATCGTTTCAGCCAGGCTATAGCGAAGATCAGGGAGTTCCTCGCATTGAAAGCACAGCATTCCAATATTGAGGATATTCCCGTGGAAGGCAACCCTGATTTTATTTTTGTAAAAAGCGGTGTACAACGGGTTAAACTGGAGTTTAACGAGGTAACACATATACAGGGCCTGAAAGATTATGCGATCATTTATACGCAGGGAGGAAAGATTTTGCTGAAGGGCTCTATTAAAGCGATGCTGAACATCTTCCCTCAAAACCGTTTTGTGCGGGTACACAAATCATTCATTGTATCTGTTCAGAAAATAGTGCGTCTTGAAAGGAACCGCATTGTACTGAATGGCCAGCAGATCCCTATCGGGAGAAATTTTAAGGAGCAGCTGGAAAAGATACTGAATGCGAGGTAAGGCACATCCGGTGATCACCCCGTCAGACGGTACGCGCCACTAAAAATTCCTCCCCGCTTGCAGGACTAAGCCCGTCTGTTCTCCCCGCAAAGTAGCGCCTGGCGATATTGCCGGAAGATACAATTTCCACTTCTTCAAACCCGGCTTCCTGGGCCAGCGCCTGCATTTCTTCCGGGGAAAAAAAGCTGATAAAAGGAGTACCGGCTGCACGGGCGCCTTTTTCAGCTATCAGTTGCAGCGGCCTGTCTTCTTCTTCCATAAGATCTAACGGTAAATAGAATGTCATAGCAAGTTTTGAACCGGGAGCAAGTGCAGCCATTTGCCGCAGGGTGGCAAAGATCGCCTCCCTGGTAAGATACAGCGTAACGCCTGTACAGGCCACCACGGCAGGCTTCCCGGTATCAAACCCTGCTTTGATCAATTGCTCCCACCAGGAAGAAATCTCAAAATCCACTGAAACAAAATGGAGCCACTCCGGAATGCCGAAGCCCAGTTCTATTAACCGTTGCTGCTTCCACGTTTGTGTACCGGGTTGATCAATTTCAAATACCTGCAGCTGCGAGGCGATCTGTGGCTGCCGCTGGGCAAAGGTATCAAGCCCTGCGCCCAGGATCACATATTGCCGGGTACCCAGTTTATATTCTTCCTGGACCATATCCTCAATAAACCGGGCACGGGCCACCATAGAAGCACGGAGGCGTTTTGTAAAATCCGGGTGCATATCCGGGCGTTGTTGCCAGTCTGCATCCGGGACTACCAGCTTCAAACCTATTTCGTCTTCAATAATATGCGGCATTGCATCTGTCTGAACATGCAAGGCTCTCCAAAGCGCCGTGCGTACTGCGGTATTGTCGGGTACTGCTTTTTTATCTTGGGTCATATTGTTTTACCGCCGGCGGCTTCCACCCGGCTTAGCTCCGCGTTAATTTCTTCTGAGGCGAAGTATACAAGCGTGCCTCCGTTGCCGGGCTTTACCTGGCTCATGTGCACCAGGGCGCCGTTGGCGCCGGCCCCGTTTTCAGCTGCGGGAAAAACAGCATACTGCATTTCCGGATGCCTGTCGCTGTTTACCTCCAGATCCGTCAGTTCACATTGAAATACGGTGGTGTAAAATTTCTTTGCCCTGTTAAAGTCCGATGTATAAATCTCAAACCAGTTAATCGCGTTTTTCATCTCTCTACAATTTTAAATTCAGTAATACCACAAAATTAGCCATCACCGTCTGGGAGAAATTGTAAAAAACCGACACTCATTTTTTCAGATCCCATTCCGGGAAGCCCGGCATTCTTTCAATGGCTTTACGCTGGTAGATGCGCGGGCTTACGCCTGAAAATAATTTAAAATCCCGGATAAAATGCGATTGGTCGAAGTAGCCCAGCGAATAGGCTATGTCTGTGAGCGGGCGGAAGCTGTTTTGCCGTAAAAGCGATAACGATGCCTGGAAACGGCAGATGCGGGCATATAAAATGGGAGTAATGCCAATATGAACGAGGAACAGGCGTTCCAGGGAACGCTCCGATAAATTCAGCTGGCGTAAAACATCGGACAGTCTTTTACCTTGTTGCAGGGCTGCTGTAGCATACACCAGTTTGGGGTTGTAGTGGTTGTAACGTTGCGTTTGTGTGAGCAGGAATTCAGAAAGACAGGCAACCTGTTGCTGTACGGAGCTACAATGGAGCAGCTGTTCGCACAGGGATGTTTTTGTAAGATGACTGATGCAGGCGCTCTGATCAGTAAGCTCATTTGCATTTATTCCAAATACCGGCTTAAGCGCCGTTGGCTCAAAGGTGACGCCAACGGTGCGAAAGTTGCCGCCACCCTGCAGTTGTCCATACTTTCTCGCTTGTCCGAATACAAATAACTGTGGCAGCCGTTCTCCCTCAAAACCTGTGAACAGTGCAGGGTTTTTCTGGAAAATAAGCCCGGGTAGCCCATTGCTCATTACTGTAAAGGACTTTTGCGATACGCTGGTAGTTGGGTTTTCCAATACCCAGAAGTAACGCACATAATTTCTGAGTGATGCCGGAGGCGGAATTACCTGGTAACTCATTTCGTAGTGTATTACTGTAAAGATAACAGTAAATGCCATGCCGGCGGCTATAATCTGATGCCTGCCGTGATCCTGAAATTAACAGGCTCCCCTTCTATAAAGAAGTAATTGTCGGTGTCCGGAATCGGGTAGCCGTTCCCGATATCACCGGAAGCCACATAACGTTTATTGGTCAGGTTATCTGCAATAAGTCTTACGTAATATTTTGGCGTTGTAAAGCTGATACCGGCATCCAGTTTTGTGTAGTTGGGCAGGTATACATCTTTTGCGTAGGTAGACCGTTTGATCTGCGAGGTTTGCCCGGCACTGAAAGCGATGACCCTGCTGGCCTTTAACTGGATGCTGTATTGTACCCAGGTATTGATGATCTGCTGCGGGGTACCAGGCAGTTTATTACCAATCAGGGCTGATCCCAGCGTGTCTTTAGTGATCCTTGCGTTTACAAAAGTATAATTCGCAGAGATAGATAAGCGTGGGGTGATGTAACCCAGTATATCCAGTTCTACCCCGTCGCTGGTATATTCCCCGATCTGTTTTTTAAATCCGAGAGCGGCATTCTGGACATCCGGCATCAGTACATTTTTCTTAACGGTATGGAAACCGTTTACAGTAGTAAGCAGCCGCCCGCTGAACCATTGTTTTTTTATACCCAGTTCCAGGTCATTATTTCTTTGCGGATCCACTGGTATGCCCACAGGCTTGTTCGTTTCGGGATCCAGTGCTGTACTGGCTTTCAGTCCGCTTTGCGGCACGAAAGACTGGTCGTACAAGAAGTAAACTGACGTAGCCGGGTTGATAAGATAGGTAAGTGCCGCCCGCGGGGAAAATGCGTTCTGGGAAAACTTAGTGATCTTGGGCGGCCTGGTGGCCGACACTTTTTGAGTAACCGTATTGTTATACCAGGTATGCCGTACACCTGCTGTTAATATCCAGTGTGGACTGAACTTAATAATATCGTATACATAGGCAGATTCATAGGAGAGATTGTTGTGCAGAATAGTTCTGGATGCTCCCATTTGGCGCACGGAATCAGGGTTCACCGTATAGTTGATATTTTTCTGGTAAAAAGGAAAGGTATACCTGCCGAATTCGTTGGAAAGGCTATCCCTGCTGCTGGTGAAATCACCGCCTATGATGAGCTGGTGCGTAATGCTGCCGGTATGGAATTTCCCGTTTATAAAAAGTTGTGTGGCGAACGTTTTGCCGCCGATGGCGGAGCGGGAAGATAACCGGGCGGTTTGTCCCTGTTCGTTAAAACTAACACCGGTATAGGTTTCTGACGAAAGCATACTCCAGGTATTGTATGGCGCGAGTGTATATTGTGATTGAGAGGTTAGTTTCCACCGGTCGTTGAACTGGTGGGCAAACAACATCCGTATGGTTTGTGTTTGATAATAGGTAAGCGGAAGCCCTTTGGCCGCGCTATAGTTAAGGCTTATGGGATCATGCAGGGCGTCTGCACCAGAACGGAGCTTGGTAATGCCCGACCCGTTACGCGATTCTCCCCGTATGAAGTCATATTCAGCCAGCAGGTATGTTTTAGGGCTGAAGTTGTATTGTACAACGGGAGCTACCACATATTTACTGGTATTGAGCATGGAGAGATAAGAATCCTGGTGCTGGTATACGGCATTGAAGCGGTAGGAAAATCCTTTTTCCTTCACTGCGCTTCCGGCGTCTACCGCGACACGGGCCAGCCCGAAGCTGCCGCCTGTCAGTTCTGCGTTCAGAAGCTTGCTTCCGGGCGTTTTGGTGTTGATATTGATAGTGCCGCTGGCTTCTCCTACAGCGTTGATAAATCCTGCCGCTCCCTTTACCACATCAATGCTTTCAAACAGGGCCTGGTCGTCGAGCACTGCACCGTAATTAAAATGCCGGGGCATGCCGTTAATGATAGAATAGGCATTGAAGCCCCGGATCTGGATAGATGCCGAGCGGTCAAACGGGGTACTGTTATATCCAAAGTAAATACCGCTGGCATTTCTGGCTACGTCTTTCAGCTCAAGGGCGCCCTGCTGCTGCAACAGGGTGGAGGTAATACCAATGATGTTTTGAGGGATCTCCATAAGCGGCTGATCCAGTTTTAAGGCATTGGCAATACTGTCTTTTTTAATATTCCCGTTGCGTTGTGATAATACTTCTATTCTTTGCAGCTCCCGGTATCGCATGCTGCTGTCTTTTTGCTGGGCCAGCAGGGCGGAAGAATACCATAGCATAAGCAGGATAAAACAGATAGATCTCTTCATGTTAAATATGTTACAGTTAATTGTTGTCTGGCAGGATGATGGTAATCCCGAGTATCAGCAGAATAGCCAGCCAAATGGAGAGGCTGCGCAGCAATAGTTGTTGCGTCTTGCCGGGTGTTTCCTGATAATGGAAAACAGGCAAACGGTCAAGGTCTTTTTCCTGCAGTTTTTTATCATATAACAGGTAGCTGTTCATAAACGCTACCCAGGTATGTTGAAAGCGATTTACCTGAAGCTGGTAACTGGCATAGCTATCGAGCCCTGAGGCAGCATCGGTGTATAACAGGTGCTGTGCCTGGGTTACAGGATTTAACCACAACAGCTTTTCCTGCAGTTGGCGGTGCTGTGATTGCTGTTGCTGATAGCTGAGCAGTATCCTGTCTGTTCTTCTTCCCAGCAGGTCGGCATAGGCTATGAAGCGCCGGTTGCCATACTCCGCTGTATCCGTAACTGTTCGTGTATATTCAGGATGATGCAGATAGAAGCTGTCCAGCAGTACCTGCACCGGTAGTTCCCAGGTTTCTTCTTTGCATTCCCGCTGACTGGATGCCAGTGAAGAAAGCAGTGGAACAGGCGCCCGCAACGTGGTGTAGCTGTTGGTAAGGGCGGGCAACACCATCATAAACAACAGCCATGCACCCAGCGCGCACAGCATATTCCAGCGCGACGACCGGTTAAACCGGATGATCAGTCCGCAGAGGGTAAACCAGAACAGCAGGTAGATAAAAACCAGGTATAGCCATAACCAGGCATCACCGGCCGTGATCCTGCTGCCGGAATGGTACATCATAAACCCGGGAATGCTCAGGCCGGATGCTATCAGCATCAGCACCAGGAAGCGGAAAAGGAGTTTGTAACAGATGATGCGTGTAAGAGAGGCACCTTGTATGGCCAACAGTTTATCGACCTGGTTTTCTTTTTCCTGTGAGAGGCAGTTGTGGCTCCATACGATGATCAATAACGGGAACAGGTAAACGATCACGTAGGCCAGGTCAAAATTACCGGCCGCCAGTTTCTCGGCATTCACAAATTCTGCGTTGGGTGGTGTAAGTACATCGCGTTTGGAATTTACAAGGTCAAAGTACGGCAGCAGGTCCCGTTGCCCCACTGCCAGTACTGCCAGCCGGTGAGGCGGGTTCATGGCATACGGCGGATGGCGGAATTCCACAACCTGCGGAACGCCCGCCTGTGCCACCAGCTGTTTCCCGCGCGGTGTAGAGGTATCGCCATGAAACCGTTGATGCGCCTCTGCTAAATGTGTGGCCTGTGTTTGCGTGAGACTGTCTAACCCGCTTAACTGCCGCCCTATGATGGCATGCCCGGTATACAGGCTGTATATGCCCATCATCACATAAAAGAGCAGTAAAAGCAGCAGGGGAGGTTGCCGTCGTAGTTGCAGGTATTCAAACCTGAAAAGGGTACGTAGTAAAAACATGTTAATGAAACAACCCGCGTTTTGAAATAAGATGAAGACAAAAGAAAGCCAGCAGTATCCATGTACAGAGTGAAACAAAGCCCAGGCGTTGCTGCAGCACCGCCGCTTGAACAGGAGGAAGCGTATGGCTGAACTTTTTTATCTGCCTGAAAAACTCCGGGCCGGCTTTATAACTGCCATAGCTCTTGCCGGGATGAGCCGCCAGCTCCATATTCAGCGTACGGATAAAATAATCCCGGTAGAGCTGTGCCTGCTGGTAAAATGCCTGATGGGCATAATAATCCGTGCCGGACATCGACATGGATATCCGTTTCAATCCTATAAATGGATCCAGCATACCGGCCCGGCTGAGAAAAGACTGCTGCCGGGAAAAACTCTGCGCTACTTTGCTGTAATAGTGATGGAATACCTGTTGCCTGTAATCTTCGTGGTATTGCATGATGATGCCGTCGGCATCCACGGGTAACTGGCTGAGACTGTTTGCATGATATTGCTGTAAGATCTGTTTAAGATAACGCTCACTTCTTTCATAATAAGGATCGTGCCCGTTCAAACCTTTCAGGTAGCCTTGTTTTACCTGGTCTTCAAATACTGCCCTGGGCATTACAGGGAAAGCTTTATTCGCCTGGCTGGCGGCTACTTTGGGAAGGATGATGCTGAAGCATAGCCAGCAAAGAAGCACATTCATAGTGGCTGAACGGGAACTGCTGCTCAACGCGGATATGGATACTGCTATTACCACAATGAGCAGGTAGTATAACAGGTACGCTCCTACGATAACAGCGCTGCGGCTCCACAGGTCGTTTCTGCCGGCAGCAATAGCTGCGCCGGTAAAATACAATCCGAAAAAGGGCAGGAGCATGCCCGCGAAAAGCAGGTAGTGCGCCCACACCTTACTCCAGATAATGGCGGTGCTGTACCGGCCCTGTACGAGGAGCATCTTTAACGTTCCGGCTTCTTTTTCCGCGGTAACCGAAACGGCGGCTGTAACCATTACCAGGAGAGGAACCATGAGCTGCAGCACCAGCGATATACTGAAAGGTCCAAACCGTGCGGAGGCATCGCTGCCCTGCGCCTGGCTGTGATCCACTTCATGCTGTACATGGGCTTCAATACGATAGGTAGTGCCACTATACTCATCAAGCCCCGGATCAAATGCGCCGGCCAGGTTTAGCGGTTTAAATATATAGGTGCCAAAATGCGCCGCAGCGTGCGGATTCCGTTCCTGCTGTTCCCATTGCCTTACAAACATGGTATTGGCGTCCTGCCGGCGTTGCTGTTCCTGCCGGTATTGCAGCAATGTAAATAACCCCGCCGTTAAAAGGGCCCCCCATATAATAACAAAGGAGAACAGTACAGTTTTTTCCCGGTACATTGTGCGCAGTTCCTTTTCAATAAGGGTGCTGTAATGTGAGCGGTATGCTTTCATAATGCAACGAAGTTGCAAATAAATATTTATATTAGCAACATTGTTGCAAAAATTAAAAACCGGCCAGTAAAATAACAGGCAACAATATGCCGTTCCGGCAAGGGTATGACGCCGGTAAAAATTGCTCCTGCCCTGGTATGTAAAAACTGGAATGTACCGATGGTGAGAAGAAGTTGGGCTAACAGTAACTGGGGCAGTATTTCAAAAGCCTGCTGATAAGGAAAGGTTCCCGGACAACCATTCCCTGGTTCACTGAAGTGAAATGCAACAGGTGTATTAATCATCCAATCCCTTTCCATCCAGGATCTGCTGCAGGTATTTCTCAACTCTCGACTCCCGTGTTTTGGATTGCTTGGGACTGGAAAAATGGAGGAGATAGGCCCTTTGCCTGCCTGGCGTAAGCGCTTCAAAAGCTTTTCTCAGGGCCGGCATCTTATCCAGTCTTGTTTGAAACTCTTCCGCAACAGCAAATTGGGATGGCTTTTTGAATTTCACTTTCAGACCGGCTTTTTCCACTTCGATAGCTTCATAGATGTAAGCCTTTAATGTGGGCGCCAGCTTTGTGATTTCCTTTACATTGGTGAACCGGATCTGGCGGGCCGACTGCACATTTTCGGTTTGCTGTATAAGAAGGTTATCGGCATCATGTAACAATGCGCCTTTGAAAAACAGGAATGCACAGTATTCTTTAAAGGCATGTATCAGCACGATGTTATTTCCATCGAAAGTATAGCAGGGGCAACCCCATTTCAATTCTTCGGTGAGGCCACAGCCGAGCGCTATCTTCCTTAGCTGCTGCTGTTCTTTCTGCCATTTTTCTTTCTCAAAGTAAAAATCAACCTTGGGATTCATGGTATTAATTTTTATTGATTAACCGGAATGAGTTTCCTTTCGGCCGGCCGGAAGTACCAGGATGTTATTGTCAGTGCCAGCAATAACAGGCAGGGAAAAATTTCCTTTGTGGTACCCGACAGGATATGTGAAAATGCTGCACCGGACATGGCAAAGAAAAAGCC
This sequence comes from Chitinophaga polysaccharea, assembly GCF_902150045.1. GTDB lineage: Bacteria > Bacteroidota > Bacteroidia > Chitinophagales > Chitinophagaceae > Chitinophaga > Chitinophaga polysaccharea_A. Next base: position 15,027 of record NZ_CABFVU010000001.1, on the reverse strand, counting down.
TGCATACGCCCACTCTTTAAGTAACGGAGATCTTGGGATAAGTATAGCTATTACACCCAGGAGTTTCCATGTACCTAATATAGTTAAAAAATAATCAGGATAGCCCAGGTTGGCGGTAAAATCCTGCTCTTGTTTTATTTTGAGCAGCTGTACTATGCCGGTAGAGGCCATTCCCAGTGCCAGCCAGAGCGTAGCTATCCAATAGATAATTTTATTTCTCTTTGTCATAAGGTGTTATTTTAGTTTGCTTACGATGTCCTGTAATTTGTTATGCGCCATGTTTATACCAAAGGCAAAAGGCAGTTTCAGCTGCTGATCCCTGAGCTCAATTGATCTGTATATGATCTGCATTTTCAGCCTGCTGGTATCGTCTGTAACTTTTTCAAACTCCAGGAACTCAAGCTGAACATCAAAAGGGGCATTGACCATTTCAAATGTCCGCGTGATTTTCCGGTTAGGAACAAACTCATGTATAACTCCATGCGCCTCAAACAGCACCTGGCCCTGCTCATTTGATGTTTGATACTGCCAGCCGCCATGCTTTTTGTTTTCCAGCTTCAGTACTTTGGTCCCCATCCATTGTTCCACAATTTCGGGCTCCTCATAGGCTTTGAAAAGTAGTTCCAATGGCAGGTCAAATTCTCTTGTTATCACTAATTCCTGCTTGCCATCCTCTGCATGAATTTTTGTTTTTTGTTCCATGTTATTTGTTTTTATATTTTCTCATGATGGATTCCAGTTTATTGAACCGGTCGTCCCACATTTTGCGGAATGGTTCAATGAAGTCTGCTATTTCTTTCATTTTTTTAGGATTTAGGTGGTAATGAATTTCCCTTCCGTTCTGTTTCTGTTTAAGCAGCTCGCATTCAGTAAGTATTTGCAGGTGTTTTGATACGGTTGGCCTTGCCGTATCAAAGTTCGCAGCTATGGCGCCTGCCGTCATTGACTGGGAGGCTACCAACAGGAGTATGGCCCTTCTTGTAGGGTCAGCTATGGCTTGAAACACGTCTCGTCTTAAGTTCATCGTGTAGCTATTTGACTACAAATATATGTGTAGTTATTTAACTACACAAAATTTTTTTTGGGAGATAATATGAAATGATCAATTGGCTGATGTATATATAAACTTCAATCCATATATTTGTAAAAAGGTAGGATGACTTACAATAAAATTAAACGGGTAAAAAGGAGTGAAGAGATCACCAGCCAGTACTTTGTGTTTTTAGATAAGCACATTGAAGACCTGGTAGCAGGAAGGGTGAATGAAATGATGGAGCTGAATGAAATTGCGGCGAAGTTATACATTTCACACAACCACTTGACAGATACCATCAGGCAAACAATGGGCGCTCATCCCTGTCACTTTTACGATCAGAAGATTATTGAAAAGGCAAAACAACTTTTGCAGGAAACAGACTTCTCTGTGGCTCATATAGCGATCACGCTCACCTATGATCCATCCAATTTTTCAAAATTCTTCCGTAAGTATGTAAAATCAACGCCTGATCAATGGCGGAAAAATAATCGCCCCGTTAAAAAACTTCCGAAAAGTTCACCATGATAAAACTACCAGGTATGTTGACCTTCATATAAATTAAAAACAATAAATATCTTCATTATGGCAAGAAATGATTTAAAAGGGAAAGTAGTTTTGATCGCAGGCGGAGCGAAGAACCTGGGTGGTTTATTAAGCCGTAAGTTTGCAGAACAGGGCGCAAAGCTGGCTATTCACTACAACAGTGAAAGCACCAGGACCGATGCGGAGAAAACCCTGTCCGATGTACAGGCCCTCGGCGCTGAAGCCTTCCTGTTCCAGGCCGATCTGACAAATGTGAAGAATATCACTAAATTCTTTGATGAAGCCATTTCCAGGTTTGGCGGAATAGACATCGCTGTCAATACCGTTGGTAAAGTGCTGAAGAAGGAATACATATCTACCAGTGAAGCTGAATACGACAGCATGGCCGTCATCAACTCCAAAGTAGCTTATTTCTTCATCCAGGAAGCAGGTAAAAAACTGAACGATAATGGTAAGATCTGTACCATTGTTACTTCCCTGCTGGCGGCATTTACAGGTTATTACTCCACTTATGCAGGAATGAAAGCACCGGTGGAAGATTTTACCCGGGCGGCATCCAAAGAGTTTGGCAGTCGTGGTATATCGGTATCAGCCGTGGCCCCGGGCCCGATGGATACCCCATTCTTCTACGGACAGGAAAGTGAAGATGCAGTGGCTTATCATAAATCCGCTTCTGCATTGGGAGGGCTTACAGATATCAAAGACATTGCTCCCCTGGTACTGTTCCTGGTAACAGACGGCTGGTGGATTACCGGGCAAACTATTTTCGCCAATGGTGGTTATACCACACGGTAAGTAGATACAACAGGTAGTGGAACAGGAAGTCGTCCTGTTTCACTACCTGTATTTATAAGATTTATTATGATCGGGAGGGGATGGCTTTATAATTCATATTTACTTCATATTATTTTACAGGTACCGCAGATAAGCCGCCGGATTGCTGAGAAACGAATGGGTAATACGGTAATGCTCCGTGTCTTCATAAGCAGTTTGCCGTATCTCATCTTCGCTTATTTCATAGAGCATGGCTCCCGGCACACCCATGATGATCGGGGAATGTGTAGCCACGATAAACTGGGAGTTTTTGCTTTTCATGGCTTCCAGGATAAAGGATATCAGGGATAGCTGTTTCAGGGGCGATAATGCAGCTTCCGGTTCATCCAGCAGGTAGATGCCGTTGTCATTTATTTTTGTTTGTATTATTTTCAGATAGGCTTCCCCGTGAGAAAGGGCCAGCAGGTTTTCCCCGTAATCGTTCCGCATCATGTGCAGCAGGGTGTGCATGCTTTCAGACATTTTATCAAGTACGGCAGCTGCTACTTCTTCCCGCATATCGTCCAGGAAGGCGTTGTTGCGGTTCTTTTCCTGTTTCAGTTTGTAGATATAGTCGCCGAAATCTTCCGCCCGGAAGAAGAATCCATTGAGAGGTTTCCTTACCTGTTCCAGCTGCAGGTAGGGCTGCAGTAGCCTGGCGGCGTTGAAATCCTCCCTTTTCCCGATATGATCGCCTATCAGCGGTGTATTCATGCGCATAGCAATACTTTCCAGCAGTGTGGATTTCCCGGTGCCGTTGTCGCCGGTAAAGATCGTAATTCTGTTGTCTATGGTTATGTTCTTCCCATGCCTCACCGCCGGCACGTTAAACGGGAATGGATGCGAGTGAGACGTATTTATGGATAAGGAGCGGAGAAAGGGCATAACAATGATATTAAGTTGAAAGATTAAGGTACTATTTTCTTAGGTAAAAACTCATCTGCCAGGGCATAAAAAAAGGAGTGAAGTTTTTTGGGTATTACCCTGGCGTCAAAGGCAGGGGATCCTGAGATATAGTTTTCTTTTAAAAAAATTTCTATTTTACCTTTTTTCAAATACTCAAGTATTTCCTGATGAACACAAATCAACAAATATGCCTCATCACCGGCGCCAGCAGCGGTATAGGGCATGCTATAGCCACTGCGCTGAAAAAGGAGAAGAATAACCAGCTGATTGTAACTGCCCGCAGAAACGATCGTCTTGAAGAATTAATATCCCCCAATGTAGATGTGCTCCCGGGAGATCTTAATTCGCCGGAATTCCAGGACTCAGTGATATCACATATCTGGAACAAATATGGCAGGTGCGATTACCTGTTCAATTGCGCCGGCAGCATCGAAGTGGGTACCGTAGAAGATATGGATATAGACAGGATGACGGCTATGCTTCGTTTGAATATAGAATCAACGTTCCGTCTTACTTATGCAATGCTGAAGAAATTCAGGCAACAGAACTCCGGGCATATCGTTAACCTGTCCGGCGTACTGGGCACCAAAGTAAGGGCCACTGCCGGTGCATATGCCGCAACAAAGTTCGCCATGGAGGCATTGTCGGAAGCGCTCAGGATGGAGCTGTCAGATTCCGGTATAAAGATCAGCTGTATAGAACCGGGGCTGGTAATGACGGAACTGCATAAGAACTGGAAAGTGCATCCAAAGGAAAGCATGAATATCAGTCATCCCTTGTCCACCGCAGATATTGTGGAGGTGGTAAAGTTTATCATGTCGCAGCCGGCACATGTAAACATCCCCAAGCTCATGATTCTTCCCAAAGGGCATAATATTTAGCAGTTATGAATAATACCGGTTATAATAACCGCTAAACGAACCCCTGCATTTTACTGACAATTCCGGTCAGGTCTGCTGCCTGAACCAATACCATGATCTGCCGTTAGTTCCATCCTGTTAGCCCCCTTCCTGATTTATAAATAAGTGAAGTCAATTACATATATTCAACCTTGCATATCCTGGTCTGATAGTATATACAAGCATAAATAATCTTTAAATAAAATACAATGCCCTTTAATAAGATAATTTCATTGTTAATAATAGCGGTTTTGCTTTGCATGCCCTTAACCTCCCTTTGTGCCCAGGACAGGAGCTATCAGGAACAAAACATAAATTTCAGCAGCAACGGAAATGAAATCTTTGGAAAGCTAATTACTCCTGTTGTCTATAAAGGTAAATTGCCGGTTGTTGTTTTTGTGCATGGCTCTGGTCCTGAAGATTATAGTTCATCAGATAACTACAGGTATATATGGGAAGAATTTACTAAAGCCGGCTTTGCCTGTTACTCCTGGAATAGGCCGGGAGTGGGCGAATCCAAGGGGAAATGGTATGAATTATCTGTAGAAAACAGAGCCGGTGAGGTAATGAGTGCAGTAAACAAACTAAAAACACTTGATATAACAGACAGTTCCGAAATAGGTTTTTGGGGAATCAGCCAGGCAGGTTGGGTTATTCCCCTGGTAAGTGAAAAGATGAAGCCCGCTTTTGTAATAACCGTTTCTTCGCCGGTAACTACAGCCTTCCGGCAGGAATTATACAGGGTGCGATCGGAAATGCAGGCGGAAGGATTTCCCCGGTCTGATATAAAAAAAGCCCTTTCCTATAACAGGAAACTCAGGATGATGATAAGCAAAGATGAGCCCTATGAACATTTTTCAGCTTTGCAAAAGGAGAACGAAGGCGCTAAATGGGCGGATAATGTTATTGGTGGTGGTGAAATGGTGTATGCCTATTTAAGTATCGTTTTTAAAAAAGACAGTCCCCCTGAACTGGATAGTCTTAACTGCCCTGTATTAGCCATCTGGGGGAAAAATGACCTGGTAGTGCCTCCTCAAAAGGGCGCCGCAACATACCGGAAAGCAATGAAACGTATTGGCAACTCCGATGCTTTGATAAAGATCATTCCTGATGCCGATCATACACTCACATTTAATAAGACCGGGAAACGGGCTGAAACGATAGAGAGAAGGGAACGGTATAAAGATAATCCCAAAGAGATCTTTGCTCCAGGCTATGTAACGCTGATGACGGATTGGTTAAAGCATTTGCATTTCCATCATAATTAAGTTTTGTCGGCACATTTTCCCTGCATGTCTATTTCCCGTAAATGACGACGGGACAGGAGGTAGTTTTGTGTAACAAACGTTTTTTATGAAAGCAGCTACAGAGCGTAAAATAATCCGCTGGTTACACATTATACTCAGCATTCCCATACTGGGATATATTTATGGGCCGGTAGCGTCCAATCCTCCCGCCGCAAATGCCGTGCGCTGGGTATTCCTGCCGGTAGTGATATTAAGCGGACTTTGGATGTGGAAAGGACATCTGCTAAAAAAGAAATTCAGGAAACGGGTAAGCGCATAGGTTTTTTGTTGTGCAGAAGAATATATGTTATTTTAGATAACTAATCTTTTGATCACATGAAACGTGCGCTCTTATCATGTGTGCTAACCATCTTTACAACGGCCGTATCCGGCCAGGGGGCAACGGACTTTCCAAAACTAAACTGGCTGGAAGGCTCATGGAAAAAGATGAACACGAAACCAGGCCGTTCGGGGCATGAGAAATGGGAGAGCATTACCCCCTCTCCCATGAAAGGCATAGGCATAACACTACAGGGGAAGGATACGGTTTTTTGGGAGAAACTCGAGCTGGTAGTGAAAGAGGATGCTATCTACTATGTAGCGGATGTTCAGGGGAATAAGGAACCTACCTGGTTTAAGATTACTTCCATAGGCAATAATGGGTTTACCTGTGAAAATGATGATCATGATTTCCCAAAAAAAATTGTGTATGAAAAGGAAGATAGAAAGATGAAGGTAACTATTTCGGGCAATGGAAAGTCCGTCGGTTTTTTATTTGAGAAAGGATGATGGTTGCCAGAGGTGGATGTCTGATTTTACTTACATAACATACTATTTGAAAATACCGTTTAAATGGATGTATTGAACTGGCTGCTCGATGCTGATCCCGCCATCCGCTGGCAGGTATTGCGCGACCTAATGGATGCGCCGGCTGAAGTTTACACCGCTGAACGTGAGCGGATAGCTATGGAAGGCTGGGGCGCGAGATTGCTGGCCTTGCAGGATGAAGATGGGCAGTGGGCAGGAGGCGCCTGTTTCCCTGCCAGTAGCCTTCAAACGGTTCCCGGAGAGCGGGGGCAGCCCTGGATCTCAACATTACCTACACTTCAGCTGCTATGGGGTTTCGGGATCGATCCAGATACAGAGCGCATGCGCCGGGGCATCGGGTTGATCAGGGACCACTGTTGCTGGGAGCATGCCGGGCAACCGTTCTTCAGCGGGGAGGTAGAGCCGTGTATTAACGGGAGAACTGTTGCGTTAGGCGTTTACTTTGGTCAGCAGGTAGATGATATTGTTGCCCGGTTAATGGAAGAACAGCTGGAAGACGGAGGATGGAATTGCGATGTGGAAATAGGTTCCTGCCGTTCTTCGTTTGCAACAACTATTAACGTCCTCGAAGGATTGCTGGCGCATGAGCGTGCAACCGGAGGCTCTACAGCGTCTATTGCAGCCCGGCGCAGAGGAGAAGAATATCTGCTTGAACGGAAACTATTCCGCCGCAAAAGCACCGGTGAAATCGTAGATCCTGCCTGGCTGCAATTCTCGTTTCCTGTACGCTGGCACTACGATGTGCTGCGCGCCCTCGAATACTTCCGGTTGGCAGGAGACGCGCCGGATCCGCGCATGGCCGAAGCGGTTGGTCTGCTCCGGTCCAAACGGCAGCCTGATGGTACATGGCTGCTGGAAAACACACATCCGGGCAGGGTACATTTTACCCTCGAAGAGGGCGACGGCCGGCCCAGCCGGTGGAATACCCTAAGAGCTATGCGGGTGCTTAACTGGTGTGGAAAGTTTGGGGAGTAAGCCAGTGCTTCATCCACCGTCTATATATTGGGAATGCTGTTCTGCGCTACTTGCTCGGATGTTAACCCGTACATCGGTGGTGTTTTCACGCCCAGCAGGTTCAGGTAAATATAAAGCTCCCCCCGGTGGTGGATCTCATGTTCCACCATGAATCGCATCCATTTCCATATCCGCATCTCAATATTGCCTGGAGTAGTGCATTTCCGCTGCAGGTCTTCATCGCTTAACCGGCGGAATATATCAAGTGATTGCTGGTGCAATTCGTTGAAAAAGGAGAGCACATTATCATAACCATCTGCCAGTTCTTTGCCACAGCCCTGGTAGGCGCTTTTCCTGCCGGCAATGGTTTCGGCGAACATATACCTTTCAATAGTGGCAATATGCCTGATCTGATCGCCGATACTGAATTTCCCCGGCAAATAGGACCGGTCCAGCTGGCTGGGAGGAACCACTTTAATGAGCCGGAGAGTACGTTCCCGTACTTTATCAAAGTAGTCGAGGAAAGGTTGTATGGTAAGTATTTCCATGGCTTATCTGCTTGCTTTCATGGGGGTGATCAATGATGTGGCTACCTGTGTTTCTTTACTGTCATTAACGGTGAAAAGATCGGTTTGTGCAACAGTAAGAGTAGCTCCTCCCTTTATAACCGTAGCTTTGGCGATAAGTTTTTCCCCTTTCGCCTATGTGTCGGTCTAACATAAACAGTTCTTTAAGGGAAGGTAGACATTTTTGACTATTTGTAAGAGCCAGCATACCGCGGCTATGTAATTACCACGGAGGTGTAGGGAGCATATAATGTCCAGCCAAGTGATTCATATAAGGCTTTGCCGGCTTCGGTTGCTACCAGCACGCCATTTGTTTTTTTCCGGGAAACCGCAATGTTTTCAAGTGTTTTCATGATAATTGTCGCCAACCCTTTACGGCGATGCAGTGCATCCGTTTCTATACGGTCATAGATAACAAAATCATCTACAAAGACCAAACGCCCAATAGCAGCTATATCCCCATTAATAGTAAGCACCTTTGCTATGGAAACAGGAACTTCGTTCTTTACTTCTAATTTATACTCATCAGCTAATCCTCTTTTACACGGTGACATAGGTGTAAAGCAGGTCATCATAAAGCCGGGAGGTTGAAGAACCCATGCAGAGGGGAGTATATTTTTAATCGCATCGGGAGGGGCGCATACTTTAAGAAACACCCAGGGCTCTATAATGGTATTGGCCAGGTCGGTAAATTCATTAGTGAAGTTGGGGAAAACATAACGGGCCTTTTGCCCGGGCCATCCTACCTCTACCCTGAACCCGCTGCCACTTTTGACCGGCAGTGGTAAGCCGCGTGATAAAGCCCATCCTTTAAGCCACTTTTCAACAATATTTGGATCAATCATATAAAAGGGAAGATTCTTTTTTATTTATCAGTGATCGGTAACAGGCGTTTTTATCCTTTGCAAAATCGAGCTGGTAAAAAAATGTTTCAGGGTCCGCTTTTTTTATCGGATAGGAATTATAGCATACGCCCAAGCCGGCGATAATGTAATAACCGTTTCCTTCCGGGAGGTCTTTTGCTGATAATAGTGTTGCTGGTTTTATCCACATAGCTAGTTTTCACGTTTAATAAGATCCTCAATGATCCGGGTAAAGTAATTTTCTTTATCATTTACATCAAGGGGGACTGAGCTACCGTTCAAAGGATAGTTGCCTTGTATGAATCTTAGTATACCATTTTTATCAAGGAACAGGTTTGTTGGCAGCGCTCTTATTTTTATCTCCTTCTTATACATCTCTCCATTTTCCAAAATCTGGAAGTTGAATTTTTTGTCTTTTAGGAAATCTGTCAGGTTATCGTCTGCTGCGCTGTTTTCTGTAATAGCTACAAAATTCATTTTGTCTTTATACTTTTCTTTAAGCATACTTAACTGGGGCATTTCCGCAATACACGGCCCGCAATAGATTGCCCAGAAGTTAATGAGCGTAGGCTTTCCCAGCAACCGGGCGGAAGAGATTTTATTCCCGTCAAGTTCCTCCAGGTTGAAATCGGGAAGTTTTTTATTCAGCAGCAAAAAGAGGGAATCCTGTTTGTATAGCATTTTAAATCCAGGTGATTGTTCACCGGATACTTTTTTATCTGCGGCAAACGTAATATAATTGACCACAGTGTCTTTTTCAAACGTTTTGTGATAGATGACCGCTGTTAATGAAAGGGATGGAGGGATCGTTTTTTTTACAGCATCAAAAGATGCTTTTACTTCAGCTTCGGTAAATAATACGCCATTGTTAAAGGTGTATACATTCTGCTGTGCAGAGATTTTCTGTTGTGTTAGTATCAGGAGGAAAACAATCAATGATCTCATTGCTGTAATTGATTTCCTGTTAAGATAACATTTTTATCTGCTATTCCGGTGGTTAGTGATATCAGTAACGTGGAAGGGAAATTGTCTTGTAGGGTATTTTATGATCCTCAGGGTATCTGCACGCTTCTCTAAAGCCTGGCAGCGGTCCGCCAGATAGTATAGCATATTTGATATACGGTTTGAGCCTGTTGCCATGCCTCTTCTCCAATTGCTCAATGAATCCCGTCAATGGCTAAACGGAGCTTTTCCATGTTTCCCCAAAAACAATTCTTTGCAGTAACACGTTTTTCAAACCTTCAAACATATCATCATGAAAACAAAAATGCTGTTAACGGCAGGTTTGCTCATATTATGTCTTGCCTGCTCAAAAACCGGCCCCGAAGGCCCACAGGGAGCACAGGGCCCCAAAGGCGATAAAGGAGATACCGGGAAGCAGGGTCCTGCAGGTACGGCCAATGTAATTTATTCCACCTGGAGGTCCTTTACGGGAAAGGTGGCACAATGGCCAGTGCCGGCTATTACAAGGGAGGTCCTGGATAAGGGGATTATATTGGTATACGTTGATTTCGGCTCTGCGGTATTGCTTGTACCCTATGCCTCCAACAGTGGCGATATAAAGATGTACCCCCAGTATTACGTAGGTGGTTTTAATGTGGTCAGTAATTTTGACCTGAATTCTTTCAGGTTCCGTTATGTCATCGTTCCCGGTGGCGTTATAGCCAGGAGCGCATCAGGGGTAAGCTATAGCGATTATCGCCAGGTGTGCAAATACTATGATATTGAACCATGACAGTGCGGAGCAGGGTCTGCGTATTACTCACGAAAGTAATTCGTGATGATCTTACTAATTGTATCAGCCTTATTAAAAACCATAAGATGTCCCCCGCCTTTAATACGGTAGTCAGGATGCACCAGCCGGCTGGTTATTACCCTGTCGGCTGTTCCGTGTATCTGGATAGTTCTTTCAGGTATTTCTTTGTTTTTCCAGTAACAAATACTTTTCAGCGCCCAGCGGAAAAAAGAAACATCCGTATCCTTCAATAATTTCCTCAGTGCTTTCTTATCATTCAGGGAATGGGCGCCAAAATAGCTGTAGGTAAGAAAATTAGCGCGATTTATTAATGCCCGGGGAATGATGCGGTATAAGCCTAGTTTCATGAAGAAAAACTGTCTTTTATTTAATTCATCCCTTGTTCTAACAGAGGAGATCAGCACCATTTTTTTGAATCTTACCATTTTAGATACTTCCACAGCCATTATGCCTCCAAAAGAAAGCCCGATTAAATATGGATCTTCCGCTGTAATCTGGCTTTTTATCCTGCCGGCATATGCTGTTAATGATTCATCCGGCAACGCCGGGATCCAGTTGATGTAAACTTTGTGGTAACCCGGTAATTTCAGGTTCATGAATATGGTAGAATCTGCCCCTATACCACTAAAAAGATAGACAACCTTTTGATCTTTTTTAACCGTGTCCAGGAGGGATTGGGCTTCCCCCCGGAAGCTGCTGATCATTAATAAAACAGAAAAAATCACTTTCACAATTGACGACATAGTATCCTTGCTTCTTTGACCTGAAAAGGCAATTTTAAATGAAACAGGCTACGATATTACTAAAAAAAAAATCAATCATTAAAATATGGGATATTAAGCTCACATTGGCAGAGTTTGCATCTATTATGGAATTATATTTATAAATAGCCGTTCTTTAATGAGCAGGACCCTTTGAGCAAGCGTAAGAATTGTATCCTGTTGCGCAAATGAGCTGTGAGGGAACAGACATGTGATCGTGATAAAATAAATATACTTTATAGTTCAGGTATCCGGGATCTTTTGATTAAAAAGATAATGTAAATATATGTTCTCCCAGGAATAAGAATACCGTGGAAATCCCCGGTAAATGTTGCTGGTGGGGAAATGAAGGATTATGCGGCGGGCATTCAAAAAGTATTATTTGGTCCGTCTGCATTTTCCGGCTTTGAGTTTAAGAGCGTAAAGATCTCCGTATCATAGCCACCACCGCTTTTATCCATTGCCTCCGGGTATTTTGTGCCGTCACGGCTAATATCCCTGCCATTGCGGCTCACATCATCCTGCCTGGTTGTGGATACAGAGGATGAAGCAAAGTTGAAAAAATGCAAATAGTTTGTTTTCCATTTTTGGGAGGTTGTACTTCGTTCAGAAAGTTTCAGCCAAGAAAGGGTATAATGGCATGCAGGGCAATTAGTGAAAACCCTTATTTTTTTACCAGTGAAAACCCTTAGAAACCGGTGAGGCTTCCGGCCAACAGGGCAGTTGTGGCAGCGGAGATCAGTTTGCCGTAAAGCTGAAAGACCAGTAAAATAAAAGATAGCCGGTAAGTTGTTTGCAGATCCCCCGACAGTGGAAACGCATTGCAAAAGGAAATTTTTTGCAGGAAAATTTGCAGGAAACAAAAAGATTTATAATTTAGCCGCTCCGACGGGATGTAGCGCAGCCCGGTAGCGCGCTTCGTTCGGGACGAAGAGGCCGCTGGTTCGAATCCAGTCATCCCGACCAAACAGTATCAAAGCATGAAGTTCAAAGCATTGAATTTCATGCTTTTTTGTTTAAAAACAAGTGCTGTTTTTCAGCAGGAACTGAGTGGCAATTTTGGCGCTTTTTCGCCGCAAAGCCGCTACAGTCGGTGACTTTCATCGGGATTTGAAATACTGATAATCGTTTCAAAGTATTTCAAGTCATAACAGCGTGAAAATTGTATCTCTCCAAATCATGTTAGTCAATTCATTTAAGGTCAGTTTTAATTAGTACGGTTCCCCGCAAACACTTAACCAGTAAGCATTCTGATATCATGAATGTTTTAGGCATTATTATTTTTTTTCTCTGCAGATCTTGCAAATCGACGCAGACGAAAAAAATGCGTAGTACATTTTATATCAACTCATGTCAACTCGTTTAGGAACTAAGTGGTGAACTAGGTTGGGAACTGAAGATACCTTATTTTCGGTTCCTGAAATGGATTTAAACATTTGTATATCAATTATTTATGATTGTTTTCGATTGATATCAAATGATACCATTTCATACCAGTGGATTCATTTTTTAAGTGTCCCTGTGTGCCAGAAAAGTGCTGTATGATTTTAAAACGCTAAAAAATGAAATGCCATGGAAAGTCCAAACACGCTCGCCATTTCTTTCATTTGAGACTATTGCCTATAAGAAATAGAATTAGAACCTGTTCCTATTCTCGACATATGTACAGTTGTGCTGTATTAGGTTGCAAGAAGGAAAATACTTTCTATCGCATCAGCAAAGCCCTGAAGGTTATTTATACAAACAATTAGTTAATTCCTCTTTGCCGTTCTTGCCACTGAAACATACGTCCTCAACCCGATTTTTAAGTATCGGCTTGGATCTACTAATCTCCTGCAAAGCTGTTTCTCCTCCAGTATCGTATAATTCCTTAATCCTGTAAAAGCTATCCCTGCTGTAACCCATTACTTTGCAAGCCTGGGACACATTACCCAAATTTTCTGCTAACTTGAGCAATCCTAATTTGGTTTTGATTAACTTGTCATTACTTTTCATTTCTGACAGTTTTAGGGGGATTAATTAATAAGTGTGGTTACTTAAAGTTAATCCCTTACTGTCAGATTAAGTCGTGACTATTTCAAATAAAAACAGTTTTTTACTTTCGTTGCGAATAATTACTTAGTGTATAACCGGACCATGCTTCAGTACAACAGGCTGCAAAATCATACATTTTATCGGATTTTGCATATTCCCGTTGTAGTTGAAAGCATCTTCAAGTGTGTATTCATAAAAAATAGTATTCTGTTCTGAACTACTATAAATGGATATTGGAATAATTAAAATATCTCCTTCTTTCGGTTTTTCTTTTAGGATAGCCTCCCAATTAACAGTCTTATAATTTTCTGGATTTGTTCCATCTTTTATTACTTCTTTAGGTGCATATTTGGAGGCTGTGATGTCTTTAATTTTTTTATCTCCACCAAACTTAATTTTGAGCGTGAAAAATGAAGATTGGTTTTTTTCAACAAGTACTCTAGGATAGCGGATGTTATTGCTTAGGACTTTATAAAGTTCCTTGTTAGCGTTTTTATCTTCAGGGGCTTGTTGTAAGTATACAGAGCCGCTGATGAAAAGTGTAATTATTAATGTTATTATTGATCTTACCATTATTATATTTTTTGTAGTTTTTGCCAATAAAATTTATAAAGGTGTATTTCACCATCTGATAAAGTATTTAGGGGCATCTGGTCCCTTTCTTATTTCCCTTTTCATATTGGTCTCCTTTTAATGCAATATCATTTGCTTTTGTAGGATCAGATTGCACTAAAGCCTTCCACGTAAATGTTTTCTGGACACCCTCCCAAGATAAGGCGTCTGCATCCTCTTTTGGTAAAGAGGGGAAAATTTCAGTCAATGCAGCACTCATAACATTTATATATCCAGCGGCCATCATCTGGTGTTGAAATGCTTCATCCCATTTGAGCCGTGTTGGAGAGGCATCCCCAAGACTTCGTGCATCAAATATTCCGTGTATCATTTCATGAAGTATAGTTGCAACTATTAACTCCTTTGCTGCTCCTTTAAGTAAATCAATATTTAAAGTAATTTCAAAATTAGTTTGATTTAATGCTGTTGTTTTAGCAAAAATTGTGTTACCAAATGTGTCCTCATTAAATGTTACATTATACTCATTCGATCCGCTAAAAAAAGTATTAAATATAGTTGTTATATTGTTAGTTAGCTTAGAATTAAGTGCAGTTTCAATTGACTGAGAAATACAAGGGTCTTTAGTATCATTGGTAATTAGGTTGAGGCTATTACCAGCACCAGTTCCCCTGCCCCCTCCGCCAATAGGAATTGGATTATTAGGAGTTACCGGCCCTCCAGGCTTAGGCAGTACCGGCTCTGAAGGAAAAGGAATATTAGTACCAGGGGTGCTCGGAGTGCCAGGTCGGGGTGCGGTTATTTCCACTGCAGGAAGGCCAATTTCAAAGGCTGGACCATCGTCATCAAGGCCTGTTGGTTTTTTCTTTGGTTTCGGCGGATCTATGGGATCATCCACCATCAAAGCCCGTGATTTGTATTTCAGGTCACCAGTCACAAGGCCATCTTTAAAACGTCTGCCCCTAAGAGGAACGTTGTCAAATGGATCAAAAATAATTATGTCACCGGTAAAATCCTCATTGGTCACAAATTGCCTCATGTCTTCATCTCCATTCCTACTTTTTGCAGCCAGATATGCTTTACCCGGCCGTATTTCTTGAATAGCTCCCAAGATAATCCCATTTGAATCTTTCTGAAACAAAATGTCCCGGTAGCCGACCGGAAGATAATAATCGATTAATGGAACTCTTAGAATGCTCGATTTGTCTTGAA